>OY970304.1:0-2867974 GCA_963716345.1 uncultured Solirubrobacterales bacterium | reverse complement strand
AGACAACGTCAAGTCCACGGTGGTGGCCGACGGTTTCGTCAGTGCTCAAGAACTCTGCACGAGCGCATTCCAGACCGCGTGCAAAGAAGCGGGAATCTCGGGCTGAAATGAGCGACGGCACTTCCCTCCTAGAGTTGGAGGGAGTCAGTAAGCGATTCGGCCCGGTCCAAGCCTTGGACCGGGTCGACTTCGCTGTTCACGCAGGTGAGGTGATCGGCCTAGTCGGCGACAACGGCGCCGGCAAGTCCACCTTGGTCAAGACGATCGCCGGCATCCACGCCGCCGACACCGGCAAGATCCGCTTCGCTGGCGAGGAGGTCTCGATCTCCAGGCCCCAGGCCGCGACCGAACTGGGGATCGCAACCGTCTACCAGGACCTCGCCCTCTGCGACAACCTCGATGTCGTCGCCAACCTCTTCCTTGGCCGCGAGGAGGTCTCGCCCGGCGCGGGCACGATCTCGCGGCAGCTCGATGAGTCGCGCATGGAGCACCAGACTGGCGAGCTGCTCTCCAACCTTGCTGTGACGATCCCAAGCCTGCGCAGTGAGGTCGGGACCCTCTCCGGTGGCCAGCGACAGCAGGTCGCGGTCGCCCGCTCGCTGTTGGGAGAACCCAAGGTGGTGCTTCTGGACGAGCCAACGGCGGCGCTCGGGGTTGCCCAGACGGCGCAGGTCCTCAACCTGATCAGGCGACTGCGAGAGCGCGAGCTCGGCGTCGTCGTGATCAGCCACAACCTGGTCGACGTCTTCGAGGTCGCCGATCGGATCGTCGTCCTCAGGCTCGGCCGGGCCGCCGGCGAGTTCGCGGCCGACGCAACGACGGAGGAGCACGTCGTCTCGGCGATAACCGGCGTCGGCTCCGACGGCGCCAGGGAGAAAGAAGAGGGGGTGGAGTCATGAGCGACGCAGCCGCGACCGTGGAGAGCGCCAAAAGCGAGATCACACCGCGGCCGAAGGAGACGATTCGCCGGCTGATCCAGGGCGACCTCGGCTCGCTGCGTGTGGTGATTGGCCTGGCGCTGATTTGGGCGATCTTCCAGTTCGAGAACGACCGCTTCCTCTCGGCCCAGAACTTGACCAACCTGATGCTGCAGATCACCGCCACGGGACTGATCTCGATCGGCGTCGTCTACGTGCTGTTGCTGGGAGAGATCGACCTCTCGGTTGGCGCCATCAGCGGCCTTGCCGCAGCGGTCATGGCCGTCCTCAACGTTCAGCATGGCTGGAGCCCCTACCTGGCAATCGTCGCCGCGGTCGCGGTCGGGATGGTGATCGGCGTGCTCCAGGGCTCGCTCTTCAGCCGCTTCGTCGTCCCCTCCTTCGTCGTCACCCTCGCCGGCCTGCTGGCCTGGCAGGGGGCTCTCCTGCAGGTCCTCGGCCAGACCGGCACGATCAACCTCACCGATCCGGTCATCACCGGTCTCGCCAACACCTTTTACTCCGAAACGGTGGGCTGGATCTTTGCCGCGATCGTGGTCGGTCTCTACGGCGGCGTCCTCTTGCTCGGGCATCGACGGCGAGTCGCGGCCGGGCTAGACAGCGAGAACCTCGGCGCGCTCGGCCTCAGGTTCGGGCTGGTCACCGTGATCACGATCGTCGCCACCGCAGTCCTTAACTCCGATCGCGGTGTACCGCTGGCAGTGATGATCCTGCTCGCCTTCGTGGTCGGAATGGAGTACGTCGTAAAGCGCACCGGGTTCGGCCGTCACGTCTTCGCCGTCGGCGGTAACGCTGAGGCCGCGCGTCGCGCCGGCATCCACGTTGACGGCATTCGCGTCGCGGTTTTCGCGATCTCCGGCACGATGGCGGCGATCGGCGGGATCCTCGCCGCCTCGCGACTGCTTGCCGTCAATCAGAACTCAGGTGGGAACGAACTGCTGCTGTTGGCGATTGCCGGACCGGTGATCGCGGGGACCAGCCTCTTCGGTGGCCGCGGCTCGGTCTGGACGGCACTGCTTGGCGCCCTGGTGATCGGCTCGATATCGAACGGGATGGACCTGCTCGCACTTTCCTCGGCGGTCAAGTTCATGGTCACGGGTGGGGTCCTGCTGCTCGCTGTGATCGTCGATGCCGTCGCCCGTCAGCAACGGCAAGGCTCGGGACGCGTCTAGCGAACCCTCCCTTGAGCTCTGGGAGATGGAGGGAGGTGCGTCAGTTCGCGAAGAGCAGCGAGGCGCCGATTGCGCCGCCGAGATCGCCGAGTGAGGCGACGCGAATCGCCGGCGGCCGTTCGTTGAGGAAGAGGTGCTTGTCCATCTCGGCGGTGAGCGGATCCATGTAGCGCTCGCCGAAGCGCACACCCAAGCCACCGCCGATGATCACCGCTTCGGGGTCGAGCAGGTTGACTGCGGAAGCGACCCCCGTGCCAAGCGCCTCGATTGCCCGGTCGATCAGCTTTTCGGCGAGGTCATCGCCATGATCTAGGGCACGCTGCCAGATGCCGCTAGTCAGCCGTGGTTTTTCGTGCTTGTGCATCAGCTTGAAGAGGTCGGTCTTTGTGCCCTCTTCGTGTTGGCGGCGCGCCTCGGCTTCCATCGCCGAGCGACCGGCATAGGCCTCCATGCAGCCCTTGCGCCCGCAGGGGCACTTGGCACCACCGCGCTTGACGACCATGTGGCCGATCTCCCCGGCCGCGCCACGGCCGAGCCAGGGCTTGCCGTCGAGGACGATGCCGCCGCCGACTCCGGTTCCCCAGAAGACGCCGATCAGGCTCTGGAACTGGCGGCCGGCGCCGAGGTGAAACTCAGCTTCGGTTGCAACCTGAACGTCATTACCGACTCGCACCGGCGCGCCAAGCGCCTTCGAGAGGGCCTCGCCGAGCGGGAAGCTGCCCTCCCAGCCGGGCAGGTTGCGGGCGCCGCTGACGACGCCGGTCTTGCCGTCGGCGTCGCCCGGTGAGCCGACACCAATTCCCTGCAGCCCACTCGGCTCGACGCTGGCGGCCGTGGCTGCCTCGCGCAGGGCGGCCTCCATCGCTTTGGCGACGTCTTCCGGGCCCCCTGACGTGGGAGTGGGGTGGCGTGCTTCGCCCAGCACCTCGCCGTCGGCGCCGACGATCGCCGTCTGGATCTTGGTGCCTCCGAGGTCGATGCCGCCGCGCAGATCAGCCACGTGCGTCAGTCTATGGCCCGGTGCAGAAAGGATGGCGGATCTGGTGGGCGAAGCGGCGCTGGTATGAGCGCAACCGGCGCCTTGGCCGGCGCTGGCGCCTGGCGCGCCACGCCGCTCGTGGTGGCTTCTTCATCCGCCAGCCAGTGGAGGGCGAGGCGCTGGAGGCTCTTGACGAGGGCCGCCTGCGCATTGGCGAAGGCACCCTGCTCGAGCCGGGATGTTGGCTAACCCTGGCGCCAGATGCCCGAATTGAGATCGGCGAGGACTGTTTCCTCAATCGGAACACGATGCTTGCGGCTCTGGAGCTGATCGAGATTGGCGATCACACGATGTTCGCCAACGGTTGCTTCGTCGGCGATTCGGCCCACCGCTTCGACGATCCCGATACCCCGGTCACCCAGCAGGGGTTCACCTCCAAGGGCCCGGTCAGAATTGGCTCCAACTGCTGGTTTGGTGTCAATTGCGTCATAACCAGCGGGGTGAGCATCGGCGATCGCTGTGTGATCGGTGCGAACTCAGTGGTAACGCGTGATCTTCCTGCGGGGAGCATTGCGGCGGGTGCGCCGGCGAAGGCGATCGGGAAAGTGGAGCACTCAAACCCCTAGTCGGCTATACATAATGGTGTGTTTACTAAGTAATACTTGACTTACTCAAATCATGTGGAATAGGTTCGTGGCGCTTTGGCGACTCCACTCCGATCCCCGATCCTGACCACGCCCCGGGTCCGGCATCGCAAGAGCACTGAGAAGCTGCGGCCCGACCAGCTCAAAGCGCTGCGCGACGGCTTCGCGGCGATTAAGGGGCTGCGCGACACGAACGGTTTCTGGTTTTGGGCGGAACTGCACGGCGCGCCGAAGAACAAATGCGAGCACTCGCCAAGCACCGGCTTCGACAATCTCTTCCTGCCCTGACACCGGGCTTACCTCTACCGGCTCGAGCTCGCCCTGCAGACCAAAGTCCCGGCGGCGACCTTGCCATGGTGGGATTGGCCGGCGACAGGAGCTAACAGCGGCATTCCAGCCATCTACGAAGACCTCGGCGGCGAAGAGAACCCACTCGCGGGTGCCGACTTCCCACCGTCAATCGTCGATCTCCTCACCGCCGAAGGTATGCCCGCGAGTACTTGGCGCGAACCCGGGGAACCACGTCGGCTGCCGACAAAAGCGGAAGTCGACTCTATTCTCGAACTCGAAAACTTCGACGACTTCTCGAAAGCCTTGGAGGTGCAACTCCACAACAAGGTGCACGGTTGGGTTCAAGGCTCGATGGGAATCGTCGCGATTGCCGCCTACGACCCGCTTTTCTGGGCGCACCACACCATGGTCGACCGCCTTTGGTACCTCTGGCAAGTCTTACATTCAAGCCGGGGACCGCGGCCGGGCCTCTGGAAAACGATCCTGCGCGGTGGGCTCGACCTCACCGTAGGCGACGTCCTCGATACTCACGCGCTCGGCTACGACTACGCGGCGAGCACCGCGAATCGGGAGGTCAAAGCCTGATGGAGCGCTACTCGACCCCTCCTGACAAACCGTTCGCGGTACCGGTCTGGGAGGGTCAGCCCGACTTTTATCGCGCCGACCTGCAGTTTCACGGTGTCGGTCATCGCGGCGATTCCTACGAGGGCCGGGTCTTCTTTGATGTGCCAGACGCAACCCCGGCTACACCGTTGGCGCTCGAGGCGGGCTACACCGGCTCCTTCTACGTCTTCGGGCACGGGCCCTGTTTCGGTGACGAGGGTCACTGCGAGGTGCCGCCGGGGCCGATCCATCCCTTCGACTACCGCACCGTGCACCATCTTGCCCCGCAATCGATGTCCGTAACCGTGACCGAGGCGGTCAAACGCGCGATCGCAGACGGCAAGTCCGAGTTTGGTGTCACCGTCGTGCCAACCAACGTGCGCGACGAGGACGTCGGCGACATTCTCTATTTCGAGCGCCTCTCGCTCGTTACCTACGACTGAGTCGACGATGCCGGTCGCCCATATCGCCGGTGTGCCGATCGAGGAGACACTGCTCTCCTTTGGCGGTCCAGCCGCTCTCTACGCAGTGGCGATGGGTTTTGCACTGGCGTTGCGGCGTACTCGTTCGCGACTCAGGAGCCTGATGAGACGCCGTCTTGGAGCCGGTGGATGACGAACCCAAGCTCGATCAGGGCGCACGCTAACTGCGACGACGCCTACGTCGTCTGGCGTTACGCGAAGCCGATCTCCGAGTGTCGCGGCTTCGCCCTTTTACGCAAACCGGAGGGTGGAGATGTCGAACCGGTCCATACCTTCGCCCCCTTTTCCGACGAAGACCACGATCCCGGCGAGCACCGGCCGAGCACCGAGTGGCCGATCCAGAAATTCGCCTGGGCCGACGTCCTCGCTCGCGCGGGGGAAACAGTTAGCTACAAGGTGGTGCCGATGCTCGGCAAAGCAGGCGAGCTCAAAGAAGCCAAGGACCAAGCCAGTCCATGGAGCGATCCAGTTGAGGTGACGGCCGAGGCTGGCAACGGCTCTCCGCCTACTTCAACCGGGGCGTGCTGGCGACCCAGTCGGTCGCACGGCGTCTCAAAGGTGAGGAACCCTGGGGCAAAAAGCTGAGAACGATGATCGCGACGCCGGGAAACATCACCCGCGAATACCTCTCCGGCGAATTGCGGCTGGCGCTGCGCCGGGTGCTCGCTGATGCTCAGTCGAGCCCGAAAGCGGAGATCTACGCGGCGCTGTTCGAGCTCGATGACCCCGAGTTGGTCGCGGACCTCTGCGCCCTCGGCCCACGCGCCCACGTGATTCTCGCCAACGGGGCAGACCACGACGGCGATGAGAATGAGGAGGCGCGCGGGACGCTTGCAGCCGCCAAGGTCGATGTGCACAAGCGGACGACCGGCAGCCGCCTCGCCCACAACAAGTTCCTCGTCGTCTGCGAGCCCCGGGCCTCGCCGAAGTTGACCTGGACCGGCTCGACCAACTGGTCGATGACCGGGCTCTGCACTCAGGTCAATAACGGCTTGCGAATCGACAACGCTGAGATCGCCGGGTACTACAAAGCGCAGTGGGACGCGCTGCTAGAGGCGGGTGATGACTTCCCGCCGAAACTGGTCGACGACAACGGCACCAAACGCACAGCGCCACTGGGCAAAGGCGGTATCGGGACCTGGTTCGTGCCGGTCCACAAAGAAATCGATCTGGTCGAGGCACGCGAGCTGATCGCGGCGGCCGAGCAGGGAATCCTCTTCGAGTTCTTCAATCCAGGCCGCAAAGGCACCCTGTTCAACGCGATCATGGATCGTGTCGCCGCCGGCGAAGCAAGCGGCGACAACTCGCTCTACGTGCACGGTGTCTTGAACCAGGACCCCGAGGCCGGCTCGAAAGACCCAGCCCTGGTCAACCTGATCCACCGCGGCGAAGTCGACAAAGCCAATCCGGACATCGTCCTACCGAGCAAGATCGACTCGCGCTTCACCTCCTGGGAAAAAGAGATCGACCGGCTCAGCCTAGTGATGATCCACTCCAAGGTCGTCGTCCTCGACCCCTTCGGACCCAAATCGGTGGTGATGACGGGCTCGCACAACCTCGGCCCGCGCGCCAGCGGCAAGAACGACGACAACCTCAACCTGATCGCCGGCCAGCCAAAGCTCGCGGCCGCCTACGCGACCCACATCATCTCGGTCTACAACGCCTACCGCTGGCGCTACGTGCGCTCCCACGCGGCGAAAGAGGCCGGCAAGGAGTGGGCGGGCCCCGAAGACGGCAAAGGTTGGCAGGACGGCTATTACGAAGGCACTGACTCGGCCGCCAAGCAGCGCGAGTTGGCTTTCTGGCTGGGCGAGTAGCGGCAACCATCGCCGCAGGTTGCGCAATCTGCCTTTTGTGATCAAGACGTCGTAAAGACGCGCGTCTATCCCTATAATTCAGGTACGGCCGTGACCCGAAGGGCATGGACCAATGGACCTCGTCGAACTCGTTCCCGCCCACACACAAGGCGACGTGACGCTCCTTCGTGGCAAGGATGAGCTTTGCTCTGCCCTGAAACCGGCTCGCCTGCGGGGCGCCTCGATCGGCCTCGTACCGACGATGGGCTACCTGCACGAGGGCCATCTCTCGCTGCTGCGCGCTGCGCGGGCCGAGTGCGAGGTGGTCGTGATGAGCCTCTTCGTCAACCCGACCCAGTTCGGCCCCGACGAGGACCTCGATCGTTATCCACGCGACGAGGAGCGCGATCTTCGCCTCGCCGCTGAGGCCGGTGTTGACTACGTCTACGCGCCGCCGGCCGAGGCCGTTTACCCCGAGGGTTTTGCCACCTACGTCGAGGTCGAGGGCGGCCTGACCGGCATTCTTGACGGCGATCCCACTCGGCGCGGCCCCGAGCACTTCCGCGGCGTCACCACGGTGGTCACCAAGCTCTTCAACTCGGTTCAGCCCGGCGTCGCCTACTTCGGTCAGAAGGACGCCCAGCAGGTAGCCGTTATCCGACGCATGGTTCGTGACCTCGACATCCCGGTACGGATTGCGGTCTTGCCGACCGTGCGCGAGCCCGATGGCCTGGCGATGAGCTCGCGCAACGCCTACCTCGCGCCCAGCGAGCGTCAGCGGGCGACCGTACTTTCGCGGGCGTTGCGGATCGCCGAGGAGGCCGCACCCCAAAGCGGTATCGAGCCGGCTCTCGATGCTGCGCGCGCCGAGCTGCGCGCCGCCGGAGTCGAGCCCGAGTATCTGGAGGCGCGCGACGCCGAGAACTTGACTGAGGTCACCGAGCTGGCGAGCCGGCCGGTGCTGATTGCGGTCGCTGCCCAGGTCGGTGGCGCCCGCCTGATCGACAACGTTTTGATCCAACCTTGAAAGCTGTGCAACGCAAGCACTGACACGGAGGAGTCACCTAATGCAGAGGCAGATGCTCAAGTCCAAGATCCACCGGGCCACGGTGACCGATTGTGATGTCGATTACATCGGCAGCATCACGATCGACACCGAGTTGATGGCCGCGTCGGACCTGATCACCAACGAGCAGGTCCACGTCTGGGACGTCGACAACGGCGCCCGCTTCGTCACCTACGTGATCGACGGCGAGCCCGGCTCGGGCACGATGCAGGTCAACGGTGCCGCTGCGCACCTGACCCGCCCCGGCCACAAGATCATCGTTGGCACCTTCGGCGCTTACGACGAGGTGGACCTCGAGACCTACTCGCCGGTCGTCGTCCACGTCGACGAGAAGAACGAGATCGTCGCCGTCGACAGCCATCCCGAGGTGCTGCTCGCCGAGCAGCACGGGGCCGAGGTCGTCTGATGAGCTCCGGCGCCCGCTCTCACACCGCACCACCGCCGGCAGATCGTCCGCCGGTCAGTCTGCCCCGACTAGCCGAGATGAAGGAGAAGGGCGAACCGATCGCAATGGTCACCGCCTATGACTTCCCTTCGGCCAAGGTCGCCGAGGAGGCCGGCGTGGACCTCGTCCTGGTCGGCGACACGGCGGCAATGGTCGTGCTCGGCTACTCGGGCACCGAGCCGGTCTCGATGGAGGAGATGATCGTCCTCGGCAAAGCGGTGCGCCGCGGGCTGAAGACGGCGCTGATGATCGGCGACCTGCCGATGGGCAGCTACGAGGCAAGCAACGAGATCGCCGTGCAGAGCGCTCAGCGTCTGGTTAAGGAGACCGGCTGCCAAGCGGTCAAGCTGGAGGCGGGGGGGACCTCGATTGAGCGCGCTCGGGCGATCATCCGCGCCGGCATCCCGGTGATGGGCCATGTCGGCCTCACGCCGCAGACCGCAACCGCGCTCGGTGGTTACAAGACACAGGGCAAGACGTCCCAGGGCGCGATCCAGCTCAGCGAGGACGCCCTCGCCCTGCAGGCGGTCGGCTGCTTCGCGATCGTCTTTGAGGCCGTTCCCGCCGCCGTCACCGAGGCAATCGTCGAGAAGCTGGAGATTCCGGTGATCGGCATCGGCGCCGGTCCCGTCACGGCCGGTCAGGTCCTCGTCTTTCACGACCTGCTCGGCATCACCACCGGCCGCATGGCCAAATTCGTCAAGCAATACGCCGACATCCACGACCAGATGGTCAAGGGTATGAGCCAGTACGTCAGCGAGGTCCGTAGCGCCCACTTCCCCGAACCCGACCACGTCTACGCCATTGAGCCCGCCGAGCTATCAGAGTTCAGGCACTATCTCGATCAGGAGAGTCTTACTTCAGCCAAGGCGTGGGACTGGGAGCCGCTGCCTTAGGCACGGCTCCTCCCTCGTTTCTTGACGGCGATGGCCACGAAGTTGGCGTTGTGGCCGTCGCCGGATCCATAGCAGGGGCGGTTGTCGATGCAGAGTTCAGCAGAGAATTTCGAGCCGGCGAAGCCGACCGGACCGAAGCCGGGCAGATCGACGCTAAGCGGCCCGGTCCAGCTGGCGGTCGAGTTGGATTCGAGCTGGAAATTTGCCGCGCCGGAGAACGGGGATGGGGGAGCGATGCTGGCCGTGGTCGGGCGCCGGCTGGGCTCACCCAGGGTGAACGATTTCCCGCTGGCGTACCGTGAAACGGTCCGGACGATGCTCATCCGGCTCTTGAGCTGGAGGAGCGAGGCGCTGTAGGCGGTGGCCGTCGGAGCTGAGCCCGAGGAGAACTGCACCGCAAAGAGCGAGAGCAGACCCTTGGCGTGGAGGGCGGTCGCGGCCAAAGAAGTTATGTGGAAGCTGGGATCGCCTTTCCCTTCCTTTTCTCTGGCGCAGATTTCCTTGGCCGAGTCGTGGACCGTGCCGCTGGCGCGGTGTGCCCGCGCCCTGGTAAAGCCCTTTTCGCCGTGGAAGATGATCGTGCCGCGAAAGACACCGCGCTCGGTGTCGCTGCCATCGCCTTTGCAGTTATCGATAGGCGGCGCGTGCTTGGTTCTTCCGGCTTGTTCGAAGCGCATCGAGATCCTGCCTACGCCCGGCAGTTTCGCCTCGATCTGGTCTTGTTCGGTCATCCTTCCTCGCACTTGGTAAGTCACCGAGGAGCTGCCGTTCTTTGCCGTCAGGGAGATCTGCCGGTTGCTGCTCTCGATAACCCGCAGCTGGTAACCATTACTGGCTGGCAGCGTGAATTCGGAGTGGTGCGTGGCCGGCAGGGTGAAGTGGCCCGGACTGGCCATCGCCGGGGCAGGCAGGACGGCGGTAATCACGATCGCCGAAGCAAGCCTCCAGCCCCCACCGCTAAATCGCTTCATGCAATCAGGCTATTTGAAGTCGCAGCCCCCGGCCTTCCGATCTACGATGGCGGCGGATGCCCGTCTATGAGTTCGAGTGCGACGAGTGCGGCGAGCGCTTCGAGGAGCTGACTTCGAGCGAGACGCGCAGCTTGCCCTGCCCACAATGCGCATCGGCGCAAACGCGACGGCTGATTTCGCCGGTATCGCCGGCGGGGCGCCAGCCGCGGGGCGCCAAGGTGCGCTCAGACGAATCGCAACGCCGGGAGCGCGAAGCGGCTCGCGGTGAGCGGCTTGCGGCAAGCAAGCGCAAGCGGGCGAAGGGGGAGCTCTAGTGGCGAGCACGGCGGAGGAACGGCGTGAGCAGCTCGTCGGTCTCTACAAGGAAGTCCAGGCCTGTCCAAGGTGCCCGCTGTATGAGACCCGCACCAAGGCAGTCTTCGGCGCCGGCGACGCGAATGCCGATCTGATGTTCGTCGGCGAGGCGCCGGGTGCCGAAGAGGACCGCCAGGGGCTGCCGTTCGTCGGTCGGGCGGGGCAGCTTCTGAACCAGTTGCTGGAAGAGATTGGGCTCTCGCGCGAGGAGGTCTTCATCGCCAACGTGCTGAAGAGTCGCCCGCCGGGCAACCGCGACCCGCAGCCGCTGGAGATCGAGGCCTGTCGCCCCTACCTCTTCGAGCAGGTGCGGCTGATCGAGCCGACGGTGATCTGCACCCTCGGCAACTTCGCCACCAAGCTGCTGAGCGGCAATCCAGCCGGCATCACCAAGGTGCGAGGGGCGCCGCAGGTGCACGAGCTGGGCGGCCGCACGGTCTTTCTACTGCCGCTCTTTCATCCTGCTGCGGCGCTGCGCACCCCGGCGGTCAAGGAGACGCTGCGCCAGGACCTCGCCACGCTTCCCGACCTGCTCGCGATGGGCCCACCCATAGCTGCCGAAGAGCCAGTCGAGGAGCCTGCGGAAGACACTGCACCACCACCGCAGCCGTCCGATGACCAGCTCGACATCTTCGGGTGAGCCTCACTACCACCGGCTCGGCTGTCGAGACCGAAGCGCTGGGCGCCGAACTTGCCGCGATGGTCGAGCCCGGGGACGTGGTCGTCGTTAGCGGTGAAGTCGGCGCCGGTAAGACGACCCTGATTCGCGGTGCCTGTCGCGCGCTTGGTATTGAGGCGCCGGTCACCTCGCCGACCTTCACGATCGGCCAGCGCTACGACGGTGGGCGCCTCGCGGTCTCGCACCTCGACCTCTACCGCCTCGAGAGCCTCGAGGGCGGAGGATCCGGCCCTCCTCGACGACTATCTGGGCGCCGGATGGCGTCGCCTTCGTCGAGTGGCCCGCCGTCGCTGTGCCCGCCCTCGCTGGCCGCCGCGTCCTTGCGGTCCGGCTCGATCATGCTGGCGGCGACCGGCGCCAGATTGAGACGCCCGCCGCATCTGCCCGCAAATAGGCGTGTTCGAGAGGGGGCGGTGCATGTAGCATCGAAGAACGTCGAAACGCCGAACGGAGGGACGCCGGATGAAGGGTTTGAAGACGCTGGGCGCGATGCTGCTTTCGGTCGCACTGCTCGCAGCTGCGACGACGGCGACAGCAGGTGCTGCCGCTTATAAGCACTACGTCGCCTGCGGCGTCTCCCAGAACGCGACGCCGGCGCACAGTCTGCCCGAAGCAAGCCAAAAAGGGCGCTTTCTTCAAAAGCCTCCAGGGCGATGTCAACTACAGCGTCTGCGTCAAGTTCCCGACCGGCAAAAACATCTGCGCGAAAGCTCAGCCGGCCACGCAGGGCACCCTCTACGTCAACAAGATGACCTCGAACATTCCCGGCAAGCACCTGGTCACCTGGTTCGTCGAAGGCAAGACGGTCGGCTCCTTCGTCTTCAAGGTCACTGGCTGAGCTGGGCGCCCAGGGCAAGGCGGTCGTCGGCTTCGACACGGCGACTGCCGACACCGCCGTCTGCGCGATGCGCGGCGGCGAGGTGCTGCACGAGGCGACGCTCGGCCTCGCGGCCGACGGAAGCCCGCGGCACTCGACCGCCTTGCTCGCTGAGGTGGAGCGCGCGGCGGAGGTGAGTGGAGGTTGGGGGCAGGTGGGGCGACTCGCGGTCGGGCGCGGGCCGGGCTCGTTCGTCGGCATCCGGATCGGGATTGGCGACGGCGCGGGGCCTAGCGGTCAGCACCGGCGTGCCAGTCAGCGGCGTCTGCACCCTCGACGCGCTCGGGCGCGCGATGAATGAGCGAGCGCTTCCGCTGTTCTTCTGCATGGACTGAGAGGCAAAAGCACAGCGGAAGCCTGGCCGTGCTCGACGCGCGTCGCGGAGAGGTCTTCGCTGCGCTCTATTCACCGGCTGGCGAGCAGCTCTGGGAGCCACTCGTATGCCGCCCCGGAGGCAGCTTGCCGAGCCGACTTGCCGAGCTGCCTGCGTCGCCGTTCTGGCGGCCGGGTCGGGGGCGGTACGATTTCGTCAAGAGCTAATGGATCGGGGCGTTCGACATCCCCGACGATGCGGACCCTGTCCACCGGGTCGCTGCGCGGCACATCTGTGCCCTGGCGGCGGCCTCGGGTATGGGGATGGCGATTCCCTCGATCCGATCTACCTGAGACCTCCAGACGCGGAGCGATGGCGTGAGCGAGACACTTCCCAGAGAGCCGAGTAAAGCGACCGGTGCGGGAAAGATGCGCCGGCTCGCCTACAGTGACCTGCCGGCCGTGATCTCGATCGAGCGGCGCTCCTTCCCGACCCCCTGGTCGCTGGCGATGTTCGTGCTCGAGCTCTCCAAGCCGTCGGGGATCTGCCTCGCGGCGACGCGTCGACGACGAGCTGCTCGGCTACCTGGTCTGCTCGCGCTACGACCAGGTCTGGCACCTGATGAACGTCGCGGTCGCGCCGGAGCGCCGCCGTGGCGGTGTCGCCCGCGGCCTGATCGGCAGCTGGTCGAGGAGGGGCGGAGGCAGCTTGCCGTTCACGCTCGAGGTGCGGGTCTCCAACCGACCGGCGATCGCGATGTACGAACGGCTTCGGCTTCCGCTCCGCCGGAGTCCGCCCTCGCTACTACCAGGACAACGGCGAGGACGCGCTGATCATGTGGCTCGATTGAGTGACGCGGGCGCCATGCGCATCCTTGCGCTAGAGACCTCCTGCGACGACACCTGCGCGGCGGTGCTCGACGGCGCCCGCATCCTCTCCAACGTGATCTCCTCGCAGGCCGCGGCCCACGCGCAGCTTCGGCGGCGTCGTGCCCGAGGTCGCCTCGCGTCACCACCTCGAGCTGGTCGCGCCGGTGGTCGAGGCGGCGCTGGCCGAGGCGGGCGTCTCCCTCGACGAGATCGAGGCGGTCGCGGTGACGGCCGGGCCCGGGCTGATCGGCGCCCTCCTGGTCGGCGTCAGCACCGCCAAGGCGATCGCCGCGCCGCGGCGGCTGCCGCTGATCCCGGTCGACCACCTGCAGGGTCACGTCGCCGCCAACTTCCTCGAGCCCGAACCGCTGGAGCCGCCCTTCCTCTGCCTGGTCGCGAGCGGCGGCCACACGCTGCTCGCCGGCGGTGCGCGACCACGAGCGGCCACGAGCTGCTCGGCCAGACGCTCGACGACGCCGCCGGCGAGGCCTTCGACAAGGTCGGCGCGCCTGCTCGGCCTCGGCTATCCCGGGCGGCCCGGCTCTGGAAAAGCTGGCGCGCGAAGGCGATCCCGCGGCGTTCGAGATGCCGGTGGCGATGAGCCGCGACCCAGGCCTCGACTTCAGCTTCAGCGGCCTCAAGACGGCGCTCGTCTACCTCTGTCGCGACCTCGGCCCCGAAGGGGTCGAGGAGCGCCGGGCCGACCTCGCCGCCTCCTTCCAGGCCGCCGCGGTCGGCCAGCTCATCGCCAAGATGGAGCGAGCGCTGAAGCGGGGGGAGTGGGAGGCGGTGGCGCTCGGCGGCGGCGTCGCCGCCAACGGCCCGCTGCGCGAGGCGGTCGCCGAGCTCTGTCGAGCGACGCGGCGTGCGCGCTGAAGCTGGTCCCGATCGCGC
Organism: uncultured Solirubrobacterales bacterium; assembly: GCA_963716345.1. Classification (GTDB taxonomy): domain Bacteria; phylum Actinomycetota; class Thermoleophilia; order Solirubrobacterales; family 70-9; genus VRUE01. The sequence continues at coordinate 2,853,705 of OY970304.1, read as the reverse complement.
TCTGCACCGACAACGCGGCGATGATCGGCTCCGCGGCCCGCTTCGCGCGAGCCGATCCCCTACCCGGACTACCTCGCCTACGACGCCTTTCCCACGCCCAAGCGGGCGGCGGCATGAGCGCGGTCGTCGTCTACTCGCGTCCCGGCTGTCACCTCTGCGAGCGAGGCGATCGAGGCGCTGGTCGCCCTGCACGAGCGAGGGCTATCGCTTCGAGCTGCACGAGATCGACATCGAGAGCGACGAGCTGCTGCTGCGCCGCTATGCTGGAGAAGATCCCGGTCGTCGAGATCGACGGCATCGTCGTCTCCGAGCTGATCCTCGACGAGGCAGCCGTGCGGGCCAGGCTCGATACTGTGGGGGCGTGAGCGACGTGATCGAAGAGCAGGATGCGGCAATGGGCTGATCGTCGACGGTGAGCGGCTCTCGCTCGGCGTCGCGGCGCGGCTCTCGCGCTACCTCCAGGTGCTGACCCAGGCCCGCAAGATGGGTCGCGAGACGATCTCCTCGCAGGAACTCTCCGAGTACACGCACATCAACCCGACCCAGATCCGCCGTGACCTCTCCGGCTTCGGCAAGTTCGGCAAGCGCGGCGTCGGCTACAACGTCGAGTCGCTGGTCGCGGAGATCCGCAAGATCCTGCGCACCTCCGGCCAGCACAACATCGCCCTCTTCGGCGCCGGCAACCTCGGCCAGGCGATCGCCAGCTCGGACATCTTCGCCGACCACGGTTTCCAGATCGTCGCCATGTTCGACGTCGACGCAGACGTCGTCGGCAGCGAGATCGGCAGCCTGCGCGTGCGCGACTTCGGCGAGCTGCAGGAGATCGTCACCGAGCAGGAGATCGTCGTCGGCGTACTCGCCGTGCCCGCCGCCGCCGCCCAGGCCGTCGCCGACCGCCTCGTCGAGGCCGGCGTCAAGATCATCTTCAACTACTCCGAGCAGCTGCTGCAGGTGCCGCCGGAGGTGACGGTCCACACCTCGAGCCCCGCCGTCGACCTGCTCTACGCGCTCTACTTCTACCTGGCCTAAGAGCTGACCCTTGTCCCTGGACCTCGACCGCGCTCGCGAGACGTTCGAGTCCTCGACCGACTTCACAGTCGGCCTCGAGGAGGAGTTCGCGATCCTCGATCCGGCGACGCTGGAGCTCGAGCACCGCTTCGAGGACGTCTACGCTGCCTGCCGGGATGACGAGCTGCTGGCCGAGTCGGCAGCCGGCGAGCTGATCGCCTCCGAGGTCGAGATCCGCTCCGGACGGGCGGAGAGCTTCGCCGAGGCGGTCGCGCTGCAGCGTCGAGCGTCGCGGCCGGCTCTTCGGCCTGGTCGAGGGGATGGGCCTGGCGCTGGGGGCGACCGGAACCCATCCCTGGGCCAGCTACCTCGACCAGCGGATCATCGACACGCCGCACTACAACCGCCTGCGCCACGAACTCGGCTGGGTCGCCCAGCGCAACAACACCTGGAGCATGCACGTGCACATGGGCGTACGCGGTGCCGATCGCGCGATCGCCGTCTGCGACTCGACTGCGCGAGCTGCTGCCGCTGCTGCTTGCCGTCTCGGCCAACTCGCCCTTCCTCGATCGCCGCGACAGCGGCCTGCACACCGTTCGCACCGAGATCTTCACCCGCACCTTTCCCCGCTGTGGCGTGCCCAGTCCTTTCGTCGACTGGGCCAGCTACGCCGAGTTCGTCGGCATGCTGCAGCGGACCGGCTCGGCGGTCGAGTCAACCCAGCTCTGGTGGAGCGTGCGTCCACACCACTCCTTCGGCACGGTCGAGGTGCGGATCTGCGACGCCCAGACGCGCGGCGAGGAGTCTTTTGCCCTGGCCGGCCTGATCTCTGCCTGCATCGCCCAGAGCGGCGCTGGCCTACGACGAGCACGGATACGACGGAGATGGCGCCCCGCTGCGCGATCGCGAGATCGAGGAGAACCTCTGGCGGGCGATCCGCCACGGCATGAGCGGTCGCCAGATCGACTTTCGCCGCGGCGAGGAGATCGAGGCGGCAGCGGCGCTCGAGCAGCTGCTGACCTGGACCGAGCCGGCCCGCACACAGCTTGGCATCGAGGTTGACCTGCCAGACCGCAACGGTGCCCAGCGTGCCCGCGAGGCGCTCGACGCCGGTGTCTCGATCGAGGACATCTACCGCGACGCCGTGGCCGAGACAAGGCGGACCTACGCTGCCGCCCCGCAGGGCGCCGAACAAGCCTAGGTTCGCTCTGGGAGCGCGTTCGCCGCTCGCGTATATAGACTCCCGCGCCGCTTAGAAACCAGCCGGAGGAACCAACTTGACCAGCTTCTTGACCGAATACGGAGTCGTCGTCGCGCTTGTCTGCGCCGGGGCGGCCGTTTTGTACGGACTAATCATCACCCAGCGCCTGCTGGCGAAGTCGCCAGGCAACGAGCGCATGCAGGAAATCTCAGGGGCGGTGCAGGAAGGCGCACAGGCCTACCTCAATCGCCAGTACACGATCATCGCCGCGGTCGCCGTGCCGATCGCGATCGTGCTCTGGCTCCTGCAGGACTACAAGACCGCGATCGGATTCGTCATCGGCGGGTTCCTCTCGGGCGCTGCCGGCTTCATCGGCATGAACGTCTCGGTGCGGGCCAACTCGCGCGTCGCCGAGGCAGCCCGCGGCGGCGTGCCGCCGGCGCTTGACGTCGCCTTCAAGGGCGGCTCGGTCACCGGCCTGCTGGTCGTCGGCCTGGCGCTGATCGGCGTCGCCGGCTACTTCGGCATCCTCGTGATCACCGGCAGCACCGACAAGGAGGCCGTCGACGCACTCGATCGGCCTTGGCTTCGGTGGCTCGCTGATCTCGGTCTTTGCCCGGCTAGGCGGTGGCATCTTCACCAAGGCCGCCGACGTCGGTGCCGACCTGGTCGGCAAGGTCGAGGCTGGCATCCCCGAGGACGACCCGCGCAACCCGGCCGTGATCGCCGACAACGTCGGTGACAACGTCGGCGACTGTGCCGGTATGGCCGCCGACCTCTTCGAGACCTACGCGGTCACCTCGGTCGCCGTGATGCTGCTCGGCGTTCTCACCTTCTCCGGTGCGGGTGGCGAATTCTCCCGCGAGGTGGCGATCTACCCGCTGGTTATCGGCGCCGTCGCGATCATCGCCTCGATCGTCGGGGCACTTCTGGTGCGGACCAAATCGGACCGGGTCGAGGGCGCGCTCTACACCGGCGTGATTGTCAGCCGGGGTCCTTTCGATCGCGGCCTTCTACCCGATCACTGACTGGCTGATGAGCGACCCGGTGCGGCTTGGTCTCAGCGCTGGCTCCAAGGCGATCACCACGACCGACCTCTGGCTCTGCGCAGTGATCGGAGTTGCGGTCACCGCACTGCTCTTCGTGATCACCGAATTTTATACGTCGACCCGCTTCCATCCGGTCAAGTCGATCGCCAAGGCATCGGAGACCGGTCATGCGACCAACATCATCCAGGGGCTCGCTCAGGGCTTCCAGTCGACTGCCGCTCCGGCGCTGGTCCTGGCGCTGGCGATCCTCGGCGCCAACGAGCTGGCCGGCATCTACGGCATCGGCATCGCCGTGATGGGGCAGCTCTCGCTCTGTGGCCTGATCGTCGCCCTCGACGCCTTCGGGCCGATTACCGACAATGCCGGCGGCATCGCCGAGATGGCGGAGCTGCCCGAGGAGGTACGCGCCGTTACCGACCCGCTCGATGCGGTCGGCAACACGACCAAGGCCGTGACCAAGGGTTACGCGATCGGTTCCGCCGCGCTTGCCGCGTTGGTGCTGTTCGCGGCCTTCAAGAGCGAATTGGCCGGTGAAGCACCGGCCGGCTTCGATCTCAACAGCCTCTTCAACCTGAGCAGCCCCGACGTGCTGATCGGGCTGATCATCGGCGGCATGATGGTCTACCTCTTTGTCGCCTTTGCGATCGAGGCAGTCGGTCGCGCCGGCGGCGAGGTGGTCGAACAGGTGCGCGAGCAGTTCCGCGAGCACCCGGGGATCATGGAGGGGACTGAAAAACCCGACTACGCCAAAACGGTGAGCATCGTCACCCTGGCCGCGCAGAAAGAGATGATCCTGCCGGCTCTGATCCCGATCGTCGTTCCCGTCATCGTCGGCCTGCTCAGCGTTGACGCACTCGGTGGCCTCTTGATCGGCGTCATCGTCGTCGGTCTCTTCGCCGCCATTTCGATGACGGCAGGCGGTGGCGCCTGGGACAACGCCAAGAAGCTGATCGAGGACGGTGCCCACGGTGGCAAGGGCACACTGGCTCACGAAGCCTCGGTCACCGGTGACACCGTCGGTGATCCCTACAAGGACACCGCCGGTCCGGCGATCAACCCGATGATCAAGGTTGCCAACATCGTCGCGATCCTGATCATCCCGATCGTCCACTTCTAGGGCTGAGTTAGGCAGGGACATCGGGGAGGGGCTAGCTGATGGCCCCTCCCCGCCTAACTGCTCAGGATCTTCGTAGCGAGGAAGAGGTCAGGTGCCCCTCCCTCAGAAGCCGTCGCGCAGCTGGTCGCGCCTGGAGCTTGGGGCGTGGTCCCTGAGCTTCTGCGAGAGGGGCACCTGACCTCTCCGCCGAACGAAGCTCCCCGTGCGCGCACGGGGGATTCAGAGGCCTAGTTCGTACTCGATCCAGGTGCTGCGCCCGGCGCCGGTGGCGTCGTAGAGGCGTTGGGCCGTCTCGTTGTCGGGGGCGGTGGCCCACTCGAGGTGGTGGGCACCCCGACTACGAGCTATGTCGGCGCTAGCTTCGATCAGGGCACGGCCTATTCCCTGGCCGCGGGCGGCGGGGGCGACGAAGAGGTCGTTCATCAGGACTGTCTCGGCGGGCACCAGGGAGGTGAAGTGCCAGTAGAGGCAGGCGTAGCCGAGCGGCTCGTCGCCATGCCAGGCACCGAGCAGGAGGCCGTCCTCGCTCGGGGCGACGAAGCGGGCGAAGAAGGCGCGGTTGCGCTCCTCGTCGATGTCCTCGGCTTCGTAGAAGCGCTGGTAGGCGGCGATCAGCGGTAGCAACTGCTCCAGTTGCGCCTCGCTCACCGGCTCGATCCGGGGTTTTGGCTCCACGACTCCACGATAGGCCAGCCGTGCCTGGATGTTTGCGATCACGGGGAGGGACAGGCGCGATCACGCAGTAAACGACCGCACTGACAGGGCCGACTTGATGCTCCCTTTAAGCTTTGGGCGCGGGTCGGTAGCCAACAAAATCACTGCCCCTAAGGAGGGGATTCCGCTGGCACGGCCGACAGATTCGAACGAGCAACTCCTCTGCAGCTTCTGCGGCAAGTCGCAGCGCCAGGTCAAGAAGCTGATCGCTGGTCCTGGTGTCTACATCTGCGACGAGTGCATCGACCTCTGCAACGAGATCATCGATGAGGAGCTGACCCCCGCCGCGGCAGCGGTTGAACTGGAGAACCTGCCCAAGCCGCGCGAGATCCACGACGTGCTGCAGGAGTACGTGGTCGGCCAGGATGCCGCCAAGCGCGCCCTCTCGGTCGCCGTCTACAACCACTACAAGCGCGTCCAGATCGCCCAGTCCGAGGAGGTCGAGGTCGAGCTGCAGAAGTCGAACATCATGATGCTGGGCCCGACCGGCTGTGGCAAGACGCTGCTGGCGCAGACCCTGGCCCGCATCCTCAACGTCCCCTTCGCGATCGCCGACGCGACCGCGCTGACCGAGGCCGGCTACGTCGGCGAGGACGTCGAGAACATCCTGCTCAAGCTGATCCAAGCCTCCGATTACGACGTCAAAAAGGCCGAAACCGGGATCATCTACATCGACGAGATCGACAAGATCGCCCGCAAGGCCGACAACCCGTCGATCACCCGTGACGTTTCCGGCGAAGGCGTGCAGCAAGCGCTGCTGAAGATCCTCGAGGGAACGACCGCTTCGGTGCCTCCGCAAGGTGGGCGCAAGCATCCCCACCAGGAGTTCCTCACGATCGACACCACCAACATCCTCTTCATCTGCGGCGGCTCGTTCGCCGAACTCGACAAGGTGATCGAGAACCGCGTCGGCGATCGCGGGGTCGGCTTTGGCGCCGCGATCTCCTCGCGCGAAGAGAAGGAGGACAAGGGCGAGTGGTTCGAGCAGGTGCTGCCCGAGGACTTGATGGAATACGGCCTGATCCCGGAGTTCATTGGCCGCCTGCCGGTCATCGCCGCGATCCACCAGCTCAGCCGCGACGACCTGATCACGATTCTTACCGAGCCCAAGCACGCCCTGACCAAGCAGTTCCAGCGCTTCTTCGAGTTCGACGAGATCGAGCTCGTCTTCGCCGAGGACAGCCTCGAGGCGATCGCCAACAAGGCACTCGAACGCGAGACCGGCGCCCGCGGCCTGCGCTCGATCCTCGAGGAGACGCTCTTGGATGTGCAGTTTGAGCTGCCTTCGCGCAGGGACGTCACTAAGTGCGTGGTGACCAAGGAGACGATCGAGCAAGGTCGTCGTCCCACGCTCGTTACCGAGGCCGCGCCGCAGGACATCGGCGACATCAGCGAGGAACTGAGCGAAGAATCTGCGTAGGCACGGGGCCGGGTGTCCCTCCTCAAAACGCTCGGCAGGAGCCTCGCTTGAGTGTTTTGAGGAGGACACCCGGCCCCTCCCTGCGTCGGTAGCTGCCGGTGGTCTATCCGCTCGGCACGTCTGACAGGCCAGTTGAACGCAGTCGCTGAACCGCCCGTGCAAAAGCGGGTTGAAGGGCGGCTGTCACGCAGACAGCGGCACCACAGGAGATGAGTGAGGCCAGGACAGCGAACCAGGACGAGGCGACCTCCGCACTGGAATATCCCAAGCCTGAATTGGCGATTGCGACGATTGCCTCACTCGCGAGAAGGATGACGGTAAAGAAGGCATAGGCGCCTGCCGCCACAGCGAGCAGGAGATCGCGACGGGCTACGGAGTCCCTCGCTGGGCCGTCTGTCTGAGCGGCTTCAAAAAAAGCAAACGCTGCAATCGCCCCAGCGACCGCGGCAGCCAAGAGGGCAGTGGTCCCTAGATTGAGACCAGCGGTCAGAGTGCCAAACCCATTCTGGTCCGTATAGCCCTCGGACCGAAGGACGCCGGCTATCAGGGCAACCAGGTTTGCTGTCATGAAGGCGATACCGGTCCAGCCCAAGAGGTAGTCGCGTTTTGCGTGGTCACGCTGTGAGAGGCCGATCGCCGCGAGCAGTGCGGCGACCATCAGAATGGAGAGGAAGGCGCCGTCGAGCACCCCTGCGATGCGGTAGGCGTGCGAGTGCGGCTCGGAGAAATAGACATCGGCCGTGAACGCGGCTGAGAGCAGTCCGAATCCGTAGGCAGCCACGAGGAGCGCAGCTGCGTCCCGGAGGCCCCTGCGCCCGTCCTCAGGCGGAGAAAAGAAAGCTTGCGCGGCGAAGAAGAACGCCAGGGACAGCACAAGGAACTGGAGGATTGTCAGGCACTCGGCGACAACGAGTCCCGTGGTATGCGGAGAGCTGAGGACGTCAGAAAGCCTGAGGGCAGACTCCACCGTGCGGAGGACGGAGGCGCCGCCGAAAGCGAGCGCTGCGGACCCGAGCAGTCGATTGCGGTCTTCCATTGGTACGCACAATGTATTGCCGGGGGCGCGGGCACTAAGCGAGCCGTCTGCGGCCCGAGCTATTTAGACTCGCCGCGTGGACGCCGCACGCCGACAGAAGCTCGAGCAGACGACTCGCTACGACCCGACTGAGGTCGAGGCTCGACTGTTCGCCGAGTGGATGGATGCGGGGTATTTCCATCCCGAGGCGGAGGGGACCCCTGAGGAGAACTTCTCGGTGGCCATTCCGCCGCCGAACGTGACCGGGGCGCTGCATATGGGGCATGCGCTCAACGGGTCGATGCAGGACGCGTTGGTGCGGATGAACCGGATGCGGGGGCGCAACTCGCTCTGGATCCTCGGCACTGACCATGCTGGGATCGCTACCCAGTCGGTGGTCGAGAAAATGCTGCGGGCCGAAGGGGTCTCGCGGCACGATCTCGGGCGCGAGGAGTTCGTCAAGCGGGTCTGGGAGTGGCGCGAGGAGTACGGCTCGCGGATCGTCGAGCAGTACAAGCGGCTCGGCGCCTCCTGCGACTACAAGCGCGAGCGCTTCACGCTGGACGACGGCTACGTCAAGGCCGTCTACCGGGTCTTCAAGCAGCTCTACGACAAGGGCTACATCTATCGCGACAACTACATGGTCAACTGGGACCCGGGCTCGCACTCGGCGATCTCCGACCTCGAGGTCGAGAACCGTGAGATCGAGGACAAGCTCTACTCGATCGATTACCCGATTGAGGGCTCCGATCGGGTTTTGACCGTCGCCACTGTGCGGCCGGAGACGATGCTCGCCGATACGGCCGTGGCGGTGAACCCCGGCGACGAGCGCTATGGCGACCTCGTCGGCCAGCACTGCGTCCTGCCCCTGGTCGGTCGGCGCCTGCCGATCATCGCCGACGAGCACGTCGATCCCGAGTTCGGCACAGGGGCGCTGAAGATCACGCCGGGCCACGACCCCAACGACTTCGAGATCGGCCGCAAGCACGGGCTCGAGGAGATCGTCGTCATCGGTCCCGACGGCCGTCTCACCGACGAGGCGGGGGAGCGCTTCGCCGGCCTCACCACTGCGGAGGCGCAGGAGATGGTGGTCCTGGCCCTGCGTGAGGAGGGTGTTCTCAACGGCGAAGAGCCCTACACCCACTCCGTCCCCTTCTCGCACCGCTCCGGCGAGCGGATCGAGCCGTTGATCTCGCTGCAGTGGTTCTGCCGCATGGACGAGCTGGCGGCGCCGGCGATCGAGGCGGTGGAGAACGAGCGGGTGCGGATTGCGCCCGGACAGTGGAAGCGGGTCTACCTCGAATGGATGCGTGAGATTCGGCCCTGGTGCATCTCTCGCCAGCTCTGGTGGGGCCACCGGATTCCGGTCTGGTACTGCGACGCCTGCGAGGAGACCTACGTCGCCGAGGACCCGGCGGCTGCCCCCGAGAACTGCGCCAAGTGTGGTGGCGGCGAGCTGCGCCAGGAGGAGGACGTGCTCGACACCTGGTTCAGCTCGGCTATCTGGCCTTTTGCCACGCTGGGCTGGCCCGAGGACACACCCGAGCTGCGCGCCTTCTACCCGACCAGCTTCCTCACCACGGCCCGCGAGATCCTCTTCCTCTGGGTGGCGCGGATGATCATGACCGGGCTCGAGTTCGCCGGCGATGTGCCCTTCAAGGACGTCTACGTGCACTCGGTGATCCAGGCTCGTGACGGCCGACGGATGTCGAAGAGCCTCGGCACCGGGATCGACCCGCTGGAGGAGATCGACGTGCACGGCGCCGATGCCCTGCGCTTTGGGCTGCTGGCGATGTCCTCGACCCAGGACGTGCGCTACTCCGACGCCAAGGTCCAGCAGGGCCGTGACCTCTCCAACAAGCTCTGGAACGCAAGTCGCCTGATCTTGCTCAATGCGGCCGAGGTCGAGGCGAAGCCGAGCCCGGTTCGGGTTGAGGATCGCTGGATCCTCTCGCGGCTCGAGCGCACGATCGCCTCGGTCAGCGAGAAGCTTGACGCCTACGACTTCGCCCACGCCGTGCAGGAGGCTTACGCCTTCTTCTGGTCGGAGCTCTGCGACTGGTACTTGGAGATCGCCAAGCCGCGGCTCTACGAGGGTGAGGCCGAGGTCTCGGCCAACCTGCTCTGGCTGCTGGAACGCACGCTTGCCCTGCTGCACCCAATCATGCCCTTCGTCAGCGAGGAGGTCTGGTCCTACCATCCGAGTCGCCGGGGCCACCTCGCTGTTCACTCGTTTCCGCAGCCCGATGACTCCCTCTTCGATGAGGCGGCAGAGGCCGAGATGGGCGAGGCGATCGACCTGACTCGCAACCTGCGCACTTGGCGGGATCTGGTCGAACTGGCCAGCAAGTCAACGCTGCTGGTCCGCACGGCCGATCCCCTGCCGGAGTTCGTCTCGCGACTGGCGCGGGTTGAGGCGGCGGACGCGGGGTCGGTGGATCCGATTGCCTCGGTGGGGGCGGTGCAGATCCTCGCTTCGCCGGAGATCGACGCCGTCGCCGTCGCCGCTCGTCTTGGGCGCCGACGCGAGGAGCTGCGCTCGGAGGTCGCCCGGGCCGAGGGCAAGCTCGCCAACGAGAAGTTCGTCGCCCGGGCGCCGGCTGAGCTGGTCGAGGAGGAGCGGGTCAAGCTCGAGCGCTACCGGGCCGAGCTCGAGGAGCTCGCCGATAGCTAATCGGTGCCTTGGCTTGCCGGACCAACCACTAGATCCGCAGGCTTACCTCGACTCGCTGGAGCCGGTTGGCTGGAAGCTCGGCCTGGAGCGGATGCACAAGCTGAGCACGGTGCTGGGGCTGCCCCAGCACCGCTTTGCCTCGATTCATGTCGTTGGCACCAACGGCAAGTCCTCGGTGACGCGGATGATCGCGGCGCTGCTGGAAGCGCACGGGATGCGGACCGGTGCCTGCGTTTCTCCGCACGCCGAGCGCTGGTCTGAACGGGTGCTGATCGGCGGCGAGGAGATCGATGAGGCTGACTTTGCCGCCGCCGTCGAGCGCACGGCCCAAGCCGCGGCGACGGTAAATCGCAGTCTCGAGCCCGGCGAGGCGATCACCCAGTTCGAGGTCGCCACGGCGGCGGCGTTCGTCGCCTTCGCCGCGGCCAGGGTTGAGAACGCGGTGGTCGAGGCCGGACTGGGAGGGAGGCTCGACGCGACCAACACGATTCCCTCGCGGCTGACGGTGCTGACCTCAATCGGCCTCGACCACACGGCCTGGCTGGGCGATAGCGAGCTCGAGATCGCCGCTGAGAAGCTTGCCGTGCTGCGCGACCACACAACCCTGGTCCTTGGCCTGCTCAGCGCCGAGGTGGCAAGCCTGGCCGAGCGTACGGCGGCGGAGCGGGGGGCAGAGCTGATCTTCGCGCCCGAGGACCCGGGCGAGGTCGAGCTGCGTGCACCCGGTCGCTTTCAGCGCCGCAACTTCGCCTTGGCGTCCGCTGCCGCAAGGGCGTTCCTCGGCGATCTGGACCCGGATGCGGTCAAATCGGTCGCAGCGACCCTGACCGTGCCCGGCCGTCTTGAGCGAGTTGGCGAAGACCCACCCGCCTTTATCGACGTCGCTCACAATCCGGACGGGGCCCTTGCCCTCGCTGAGGGTCTGGCTGAAATAGCCGTCGGGCGGCCGGTCGTCGCCTGTATCGCTGCGCTCGGCGACAAGAATGCTGAGGCGATGATCGAGGCGCTGGCGCCGGTCCTCTCCCACGTGGTCTGCACTGAGCTCGATGCGGCGGCGCTGGAATCCCGGGGCCTGCCAGGAATCACCTCGCACAGCGCCGCCAAACTGGCGGACGCCTGCCGCAATGCTGGTCTCAGCGCCGAGCAGGTGTCCGACTTCGGGACAGCGGTGCGGCGAGGCCGCGACCTGGCCGCGGAGCGGCCCGACGGCATTCTGCTGGTAACCGGCTCGCACTACGTCCTGGCGCCCGCCCGTGCCGTTCTGCGCCTGTGCGAGGATGGCGGCGATGGCTTCGGGGTCTAAAAGCGCCAGTTCCGAACTGCTCTCGATGATGGCTTTGGTCGCCGCCGTCGTGGCCGCGGTGATCCTCGTCTTCTTCGGTCTTGGCTATCTCTTCGGCAGCCTCTTTCTCTAAACGCGTATCCGATATCGACCACAGTAGAGCGGGGTCAATATCGGCTGCGAGGGTTCGGGCGTCCGGCGGCGAAGTAGACTGCCGCTCCCCTCTTCCGGCGGGCCCTCAGCCATGGCACTAGCGATCTTCGGCATCACAAACAGCGGCCTCAACCTGGCCGTCACCCTCTTCATCTTGATGATCGTTGTCGTCTGGCTTGCCTTGATCGTCTACACCTACTTCGACGCCCGCCGCCGCATCTCCGATCCGTTTCTGGTCGCCTGCGCCACGGTCGGCTCCTTCTTCCCCTACATCGGCACCGCCGTCTACGCGATCGTGAGGCCGCCGGAGTTCCTCGAGGACGCCCACGAACGCGAGCTTGAGATTCGTGCCGCGGAGCTGAAGGTGCGTCAGTTGACCGAGGCCTCCTGTCCCAACTGCGAATACCCGGTCGAGAAGAGCTTCCTGCGCTGTCCGCAGTGCCAGAACCGTCTCAAGGACCCTTGTCAGAGCTGTGGCAAGCCGGTCGACCCGCGTTGGGCCCTCTGCCCCTACTGTGAAACCGCGATCGCCGAGCGGCCCCGCCGCCAGCGTGCCAGCAAAGAGGGGCGCCGTGAGCCCCGCGCCGAGCGCTCCGCCTCCCGTGGCGAGGAGCGCCCCAAGCGCGAGTCGCAGCCAAAACGCCGCCCAGCGGCCAAATCCAAAGAGGCGCCGGCGGCCGAGCAGGACGCCGAGGCGACCCGACCCAAACGAACCCAAAGGAGCCCCGCCCGTGAGCCGGACGCTGATCCTCGTAAAGCCTGACGCCTTCCAGCGCGCCCTGACCGGCGAGGTGATTGCCCGCTTCGAGCGCAAGGGCCTGCGAATTGCAGCGCTGAAGACGATGCGCGCCGATGAGCCGATCGCCAACAAGCACTACGAAGAGCACACCGAGAAGCCCTTCTTTGGTGAGTTGGTCTCCTTCATCACTGGCGGCACTCTGGTCGCCGTCGTCCTCGAGGGCCATGAAGCGGTCGCGGCGGCGCGCCAGCTGATCGGTGCCACCAACCCGGTCGAGGCCGCACCCGGCTCGATCCGCGGCGACTTCGCGCTTGAGGTGACCTTCAACATGGTCCACGGCTCCGACTCCGATGAGTCGGCTGAGCGCGAGATCGAGATCTGGTTCCCAGAGCTGGGCTGATGCGCGGCGGGCCGGCGGGTCCTGTCACCGTAGGGGACCCACCACCCCCTGCGGTCGCTAAAGCGTCCTCGGGGGCGGTACCCCCTACGGCGCCACCCCCCGGCAGCTGCGCATGCAGCTGACGCTGGCATCGGGATCGCCGCAGAGAAGTGAGATTCTGCGGAAGCTCGGATTGGAGTTCGAGGTCGTCGTCTCCGGAGTCGAGGAGTTGAGTGGGGGAGACCCCGAGTTCGAGGTGCTGGAGAACGCGCGATTGAAGGCTCGTGCGGTTGCGCGGGACGGCATCGTCATCGCTTGCGATACGGACGTGGTGCTCGATGGCAAGGCACTGGGCAAGCCGGCCGATGCGGCCGAGTCAAGTCGGTATCTGGACCGTATGTCCGGCCGCGCGCACGAGGTGCTGAGCGGTCTCGTGGTCGTCGTTGACGGCGAGGAGCGGACGGGCCTTGAACGCACCACGGTGACCTTCAAGCATCTGAGCGAGGCCGAGAAGGAGCGCTACGTTGAGTTCGGCGAGTGGGAGGGACGCTCGGGTGGCTACGCGATCCAGACCCTTGGCTCGACCCTGGTCGAGCGGATCGAGGGCAGCGTCTCCAACGTGGTCGGCCTGCCGGTCGGCCTCTTGCTCGAGCTGGCGCCGGAACTTTTCACCCAAGCCTGAGTGCAGGCAAGCGCCCCGCTTTACCCGTTTGGGATCATTCGTCTGGAAGTTCTCCAAATTCACGAATGGGCGTATTCAGCTATCTCAGAGGTCTAGGCGGTCGCGATATGGCTGTCGATCTCGGTACCGCCAACACGCTGGTCTACGTGCGTGGCCGTGGCATCGTCCTCTCCGAGCCCTCGGTGGTGGCGATCGACTCGCACACCGGCCAGGTCCACGCCGTCGGCGTCGAAGCGAAGCGGATGCTGGGTCGGACGCCGGGCAACATCACCGCGATCCGGCCGCTCAAGGACGGCGTGATCGCCGACTTCGACGTCACCGAGCAGATGCTGCGCCACTTCATCAAACAGGTGCACTCCAACCGCTTTGCCCACCCGCGCGTTGTTGTCTGCGTTCCCTCGGGAGTCACCGGCGTCGAGAAGCGGGCGGTCGAGGAGGCCTGCCTCTCGGCCGGGGCGCGCCAGGCCTACCTGATCGAGGAGCCGATGGCGGCTGCGATAGGCGCTGGCCTGCCGGTTGCCGAGCCGACCGGCTCGATGGTCGTCGACGTCGGCGGCGGCACCACCGAGGTGGCGGTGATCTCGCTCGGCGGCATCGTCGTCTCGCAATCGATCCGGGTCGGCGGCGACGAGCTCGACGAGGCGATCGTCAATCACTGCAAGCACGAGTACAAGCTGGCCATCGGCACTCAGACTGCCGAGGAAGTGAAGCTCGAGGCGGGCTCGGCCTCACCGCTGCCCGAGGAGGTGCGCTCGGAGATCCGCGGCCGCGACCTCGTCTCCGGCCTGCCGAAGACGATCACGCTCGGCTCTGAGGAGGTTCGCGAGGCGCTTCAGGAACCGGTCGGGCACATCGTCGAGGCGGTCAAGGACACCCTCGACCGCACCCCACCGGAGCTCGCCGGCGACATCATGGACCGCGGTATTACCCTCGCCGGTGGCGGCGCGCTGCTGCAAGGACTCGAACAGCGCCTCCGCGACGAGTGCCAGATGCCCTGTCAACTGGCAGAGTCACCGCTTACGTGCGTGGCGGTTGGGTCGGGAATCTCCCTCGAGGAGTTCGAGACCATCCACCGCGCCAGCAAGCAGAATTCCGGGACCAGGCGTTTTGCTTAGGTCCCCTTCATCACAAGCCCCAAACTTAGGTCTTCACCGTGTACCGAAAGCAAGTACGCCGCCGTAGGGCGGTGCTCGCCCTGCTGGTCGTCGGCTCCTTCGTGTTGCTGACGATTACCTATGGGCAGGGCTCCAACGGCCTGCAGCGCGGCGTCAGCACGATCTTCAGCCCGATCCAAGGGGTTGCCGACCGCGCGCTGAAGCCGGCTCGCGACCTGGTCGACTGGTTCGACAAGACCTTCGACGCGCGGGGCGAAAACAGCCGCCTCAAGAGCGAGCTGGCAAAGACGCGGACGGAGGCCGTCGCCGGCCAGGAGGCGATGCAGGAGAACGCCCAGCTGCGCAAACTAGTCGCGCTCGACGGCAGCCCGGCTCTGGCCGAATCTGCATACAAGCCGGTCACTGGGCGGGTGATTGCGCGCTCGCCAACCGTGTGGCGCTCGAGCGTCAACCTTGACGTGGGCAGCGGCGATGGTGTGCACGTCGACGATCCGGTGATCAGCGGCGACGGCCTGGTCGGCCGCATCTCCGCGGTGGAGCCGGGTTCTTCTCAGGTGATGCTGCTGACCGATCACGAAAGCGCGGTAACCGCAAAGGTGGTGCCGGCCGGCATCCAGGGCGTGGTCAAGCCCGAAGTCGGCAATCCTGAACACCTGATCCTCGACTTCATCGACTCGACCAAGCTCGTTCATGGCGGCCAAACCGTCGTCACCGCCGGCTGGCGCGTCCCGGGCTACGCTTCACTCTTCCCGCCCGGCCTGCCCCTGGGCGAAGTGACCAAGGCCTCGATCGTCGACCAGGAGGCAAAGGAACAGGCCGACGTGCGGCCCTTCGCTGACATCAGCAACCTCGACCTGGTGCAGGTCCTGACCGGGGGCTCGCGCGGGTGATCCTCACCCCGAAGATTGTCATCCGCATCACCCTGATCGGGCTGATCGGCGTGCTCCTGCAGCTCTCTTTCTTCTCCCAGGTGACGCTGTTCCACGTCAGCCCGGACATCCTCCCGGCCTTGGTCGTCTGCCTCGCGCTGTTGGGCGGCAGCCTCACCGGCGCCGTCGCCGGCTTCTCGATCGGGCTTTTTCTCGACTGCCTGCTGGTCGAGGCGCTTGGCGTCTCCTCGCTGGTATTGCTCGGCATCGGCTACACCGCCGGCCTTTTTCGCGAGCGCTTCGAGATCCACAGCTCGCTGACGCCGGCCCTGCTTTGCATGGGCCTGACCCTGGCGGCGGAGCTTGGCTTTGCCGCGATTCAAGTTCTGCTTGGAATCGACGCTCCGGTCAGTGTCCTGGTCGTGCGCGACATGCTGTTGAAGAGTGTCTACGCTTTCTTCCTCGGCTGGCCGATCTACTTGATCATCCGTCGTGCTTTGCGGCCGGCCCTGGTCGAGGAGCCAAAGGTCGAGCGTCGCCGCCAGCCGCGGGTGATGGGAGCCTGATGTACCTGCGTTCGGATGGGCGCGGCCCGGCGATGAGCAACCGCCTCGCCCTGCGCCTCGCTCTCTTCGGCGGGGTCGCGGTGGCCCTCTTCGCGATCCTCTTTCTGCGCCTCTGGCTGTTGCAGGTGCTCGACGGCGAAAAGTACCTCGCCGAAGCAAAGAACAATCGCACCCGCTCCTTCCTCACCAGCGCCCCGCGCGGCAAAATCCTCGACCGCAACGGCAAGGTCCTGGTCGCCAACCGGACCAGCCTGGCGCTACAGGTGAACCCGCGCAAACTGCCCACCGATCCGGGCGAACGCCACGCTGAGCTGGCTCGCCTCGCCGAACTTACCCACAGCACGCTCAAACACCTGCGCCGGACGATGCACGAAGAACTGAAGCTGGCCCCGGCGGCCCCGGTCACCCTGCGGCAGGACGTTGGCCACGATCTCGTCTACTACCTGCAGGAGAACCAGGACCGCTTCCCCGGGGTCGAGACGCAGCGGGTCTTCGTCCGCGCCTATCCGGACGGGACGCTGGCCGCTCACCTACTCGGGAGCGTCGGCGAGATCGACCCGAAAGAGCTGAAGGAACCCCGCTACCGCGGTCTGCGCCCGGGCGACAAAATCGGCCAGGAAGGGGTCGAGGACACCTACGACCACTACCTGCGCGGCCGCCCCGGGCTGACCCGGATCCAGGTTGACGCGCTGGGCGAGCCGACGCCAAACGGTCGGCTCGTCTCCAAGCCGCCGGCACCGGGGGACAACTTGAAACTCTCGATTGACGAGGAAGTGCAGGCTGCGGGGGAAGCGGGGATGGCGGCCAGGGGCTTGCCTGGCGGATTCATCACGATGGATGTGCACAGCGGCGAAATCCTCGGTCTGGGCTCGTTCCCGACCTTCGAACCGGCGCTCTTCACGCGGCCGCTGACGCAGGCGCAGGTCGAAGAGACCTACAACAATCCTGCGGGCCCCCTCACCGATCGAGCGATCAGCGGCTATTACCCCACTGGCTCGACCTTCAAGCTCCTCACCGCCACGGCGGCCCTGGAAAGCGGCATCCTCACGCCCTCGCGCTCGATCTTCGACGGCGGCGCGTACACCGTCGGCGGCGAGAGCTTCAAAAACGCCGGCGGCGCCGCCTATGGCAGCCTCACTCTGGTGCCGGCGCTGGAAGTGTCCGACGATGTCTTCTTCTACACGCTCGGTGCTGAAATGTGGGACACGGGTCAGCTGCAGCGCTGGGCTCACGCGTTTGGAATCGGCAGGCCGACCGGGATCGACTTGCCGGGGGCCGTCGAAGGTCTGTTGCCCAGCCAGCACTGGCGCAATCAGCTCTACAAGGAAGGCAACACCGAACGTCCCTGGTCTGTCGGCGACAACATCCAGCTGGCGACCGGTCAGGGTGACCTGCAGACGAATCCGCTGCAGATGGCGATCGCTTATGCCACGCTCGCCAACGGTGGCACGGTCGTCACTCCGCACGTTGGCAAGGAAGTCACCGACGCCGCTGGGCGCGTGCTGAAGGAATTCGCCCCGCCGCCACGGCGGCACGTCAAGATCGCTCCCGACACCCGCAACGTGATCCTCGAAGGCCTGCATGATGCGGCGCAGGGCTCACAGGGCACGTCCTTTGCTGTCTTCGGCAACTTCCCGATTCCCGTGGCCGGCAAGACCGGCACGGCGCAGCGTGTCGGTCATGAAGATCAGTCCTGGTACATCGTCCTGGCGCCCTATCCCAACCCCAAAATCGTCACTGCCGTTACGATCGAGGAAGGAGGATTCGGCGCCGAATCGGCCGCGCCGGTCGCTCTCGACATTCTCGAAGCCTATTTTCACAAGCATGCGACCGGGTCAGCCGGTCCCAACGGAGGCAGTCCGGGCTGATGTACGCCACCCGCGCGCGACGCGCCCGGCCCGAGCCTTTTGCAGTCCATCCCGGCATCGCCGAGCGCCTCGGCCTGCCTTATATGGACGGCACCCTGGCGCTCTCTGCTGCTGCCCTCGCCGCCTTCAGCGTCTTCACCCTGGCCCAAGCGACCAAGCACGACGTCCCCGGCAACCCGTATTACTACGTTGACCGGCAGGCGATCTACGGCGTGCTCGGGATCATCGCCATGTACCTGCTGACCCGCATTGACTACTCACGCTTCCGCGAGCTGCGGGTGGGCCTCTACACCTTCCTCTGCCTCAGCGTCTCGCTGGTCTTCGTCTTCGGCTTCGCCGCCCGCGGCTCGCGGCGCTCTTTCGAACTTCCCTTCTTCAGCTTCCAGCCATCAGAGCTGGGCAAGGTGCTGCTCGTCTTGGCCCTTGCCGGTTTCGTCATCGATGGCGCCAGGAACGGGTCGGATTGGCAGCGCACAGTGCGCTACCTCTGCCTCGGCCTGGCACCGGCTGCGCTCGTTTTCCTGCAGCCGGACCTCGGCACCTCCCTGGTGTACGGGGCAATTACCCTCGCCGTGATGTACGTGGGGGGCGTCCGCTGGACGCACTTCGCGGTGATCGGCGCGGCCTTCGTCGCTATGACAGTGGCGGTTCTCGTGCTGGCGCCCGCAGTTGGGACGCCGGTTCTCAAGGGGTATCAGGAGCAGAGGTTGACCTCTTTCCTGCATCCCAGCGCGGACCCCAGCGACGCTGGCTACCAGCAAAACCAGGCCAAGATCGCTATCGGCTCCGGGGAGAAGACCGGACGCGGCGATCGGGCCACCCAAACGCGGCTCGACTTTGTCCCTGAGCGGCACACCGATTTCATTTTCGCCGTGATCGGTGAGCGCTACGGATTCATCGGAGCCGCCTTGGTCCTATCCCTATACGCCCTGCTGATCTGGCGGGCGCTGCGGATTGTGACGCTCTCAAAGAACTCTTACGGAACCCTGGTCGCCGGCGGCATCGCCGGCATGCTTCTTTTCCAGGTCTTCGTAAACGTGGGAATGAACCTGGGGATCATGCCGATCACCGGGATTCCCCTACCGCTGATGAGCTACGGCGGGTCGTCTGTTGTGGCGACCTTCCTGGCGGTAGGCATCCTGCAGAGCATTCACATGCAAGCGCGGCTCAGCCAGAAAGGCAGGTTCGCCTGGTGATCCCACGAAGGGCACCGGCGTGCGTACCTACTCTGAACTGAGCCAACACAAATGAAAAAGACAATTTTGGTTTCCGCCGATCGTGGCGAGACCCGCGTCGCCGTCCTCGAGTCAAAGACAAAAGGCGGCAAACGCGACGTAGCGGAGCTCTACATAGAGCGCCGCGGCCGGCGCTCTATCGTCGGCAACATCTACAAGGGCAAGGTCGACAACGTCCTGCCCGGTATGGAGGCCGCCTTCGTTGACATCGGCCTCGAGCGCAACGGTTTCCTCCACGTCGATGAGATCGTCCTGCCCAACGGGGAACAGGCGCCCAAGCGCGGTCGCGGTACCGGCAAAGGCCGCCGCATCGACGAGTTGATCAAACCCGGTCAGGAGATCGTCGTCCAGGTGGTCAAGGACCCGCTCAAGAGCAAGGGAGCGCGGCTCTCGATGAACGTCTCGATCGCTGGTCGCTACCTGGTCTACGCCTCGCAGGGCAGTGGCGTCGGCGTCAGTCGCCGCCTCGCCGACTCCGAGCGCGACCGCCTTCGCAAGATGGTTGACCGCACTTACAAAGGCCCAGGCGGGCTGATCGTCCGCACCGCCGCCCACGGCGCCAAAAAGGCCGACTTCGTGCGCGAGATCGGCTACCTGCACAAGCTCAACGACGTGCTGCAGCGCCGCACCGAGCAGATCGTCGCTCCGGATCTCGTCTTCCAGGAGGCCGACCTGCCGGTTCGGGTCCTGCGTGACGTCTTCCTCAGCGACTTCGAAAAAGCGATCATCGACTCGCCCAAGCAGTTCGAACGGGTGACCAGCTTCTTCCAGCGCACCGCGCCGGAGCTGGTCGACGGGGTCGAACTCTACGAGGAGCGCAAACCGCTGTTCGAGAAGTGGGGTATCGACAAGGAGATCGAGTCGACCCTGGGCAAGCGCGTGGATCTCGCCTCGGGCGGCTACCTGATCATCGATTACGCCGAGGCGCTGACGGTGATGGACGTCAACAGCGGCAGCTTCACCGGCCGTGGCAAAGGCGGCCTCGAGGAGACGATCACCCGGGTCAACACTGAGGCGGCCGAGGAGGCCGTGCGACAGCTGCGCCTGCGTGACATCGGCGGCATCATCGTCATCGACTTCATCGACATGGCGCGGGCTCGCAACCGCGACAAAGTGCTGAAAACGCTGCGCAAAGCGCTCGACGCCGACAAGTCGAAGAGCTACGTGGTCGAGGTCTCGCCGCTGGGGCTGGTGGAGATGACCCGCCAGAACGTCACCGACGGGGTGCGCGAGATCCTCACCGTGCCTTGTCCGACCTGCGAGGGCGAAGGCGTCGTGCTCTCGGCCGAGACGGTGGCGCTTGATGCGATGCGCCGCCTGCCGGACATCGCCGCCGGGGCCAAAGACTCCGAGGCACTACTGCTGCGGGTGCATCCAAAGGTCGCAGCCGAGCTGATCGAGCCAGAGAGTGGCCTCGCCGAGCTCGAGACCGAGACCGACAAGCAGTTCCACTTCGAGGGCGGCGATGCGCTGCCGATCGCCACCTTCGAGGTGGTCGAAACCGGCAGCCGGGCTGAGATCGAGGAGCGGGCGCTGCCCTTCAAGGTCGGCGAGGAGGTGCTGGTCAAAATCGACGAGCCGCACATGTACAACGCCGACGATGCCGTCGCCCGCGTCGACTCATACATCGTCAGTGTCACCGGTGGCGGTCGCTTCGTCGGTCAGCGCAAACTGGTGCGGATCGAGCGGGTCGAGCGGGCCGCCGCGGTGGCCTCGTTGCCCGAGGGGGAGGCGGCCAACGGTGCCGACCCCAGCGCTGGCGGCGAGGAAAACGGCTCCCAGCTAGAATCCTCGGCCTCGCGCAGTCGCCGTCGCGGTCGCAGGGGTGGTCGCGGTCGGTCAAGCTCAACACCGAGCAAGGACGAATGAACACGTACGCAGTCATAGAGACCGGTGGTAAGCAGTACAAGGTCGAGATGGGCACTTCGCTGCTCGTTGATCGCCTCAGTGCCAAAGAGGGCGACAAAGTCGCCCTGCGCCCAGTCATGTTCCGCGACAAAGAGGTCGTCGCCGGGAGCAAAGAGCTGGAGAAAGTCAAGGTTGAGGCAACTGTCTCCGAGCACCTGCGCGGGCCCAAGATCAAGGTTTTCAAATACAAGGCGAAGAAGGGCTATCGCCGTCGCGCCGGTTACCGCTCCGAGCTGACCAAGCTCGAGGTGACCGAGATCAGCCTGGGAAGCCGCAAAGCGGCGGCGCCGAAGAAAGAGGAGCCAGCCGAGAAGAAAGAGGCGGCTCCGAAAGCGGCGAAACCGGCTGAGAAAAAAGCAGCGGCTGAAAAACCCGCCGAGGCCAAAAAGCCGACGGAGAAAAAAGAGGCCGTCAAAAAACCTGCCGCGAAAAAAGCTCCGGCCAAAAAAGCCACTGAGAAAGCATCATCAACAAAATCAGCGGCCAAAGCCAAAAAAGCGCCCGCCGAGAAAGCGGCTGCTAAAAAGGATTCTGACGATGGCTCATAAGAAGGGACTTGGCTCAAGCCGCAACGGACGCGAATCCAACCCCAAGATGCTCGGGGTCAAGGTCTTTGCGGGCCAGAAGGTCTCCGGTGGCGAGATCATTGTGCGCCAGCGCGGCACGCGGTTCTGGCCTGGCGACGGCACCGGCCTCGGTCGCGATCACACGATCTTTGCGGCGCGGGCCGGCACCGTCGAGTTCAAGTCATCGCGCAAGGGCCGGACCATCACTGTTCTCGCGGACTCCTAGGACTCTCAGCGGGAGAGGGCCAGGAGGCCCCTCCCAAAACGCGCGGCAGGAGCCGCGCTTGAGTGTTTTGGGAGGGGCCTCCTGGCCCTCCTCATCGGGAATCCCAGATCCAGCGACTGGCGAGTTCGTCCCGGATAGCGGAAGCAAGCTCGCGACTACCCTCCAGATCTCATGTACGACAAGGCGAAGATCTGGGTTGAGGGCGGGGCCGGGGGGAACGGGTGCATCTCGTTTCGGCGGGAGGCCCACGTTCCGCGCGGTGGGCCCGATGGCGGGGACGGCGGGCACGGGGGAGATGTGGTGCTCGTTTGTGATTCGTCCAAGCGGGATTTGGGGGCATTGAAGGGGAGCAAGCACTTTCGTGGTGGAGGGGGGAATCACGGGGAAGGATCGAACCGGCACGGGGGGCGGGGAGAGGACAAGGAGATCCTGGTTCCGGCTGGGACGCAAGCGGAAGCCGTTGACGGGAGTCGGGTGGACCTCGTCGAGGCGGGGCAACGGGCGGTTGTTGCTCACGCTGGGCGCGGGGGGCATGGGAACAAGCGCTTCACTCACTCGACCCGGCAGGCCCCGCGGTTTGCCGAGAAGGGGACCAGCGGCGAGGAGGGATGGATCGAGCTGCGGTTGAAGCTGCTCGCGGATGTCGGCTTGATCGGGCTGCCCAACGCGGGGAAGTCGTCGCTGCTGGGGCGGCTGACACGGGCGGCGCCGAAGGTGGCGGACTACCCGTTCACGACGATCTCGCCGGTACTGGGGACGATCGAGAGCGATGACCGACAGGCGATCGTCGCCGACATTCCGGGGCTGATCGAAGGGGCGGCAGAGGGTGCCGGTCTGGGTCACGAATTCCTCGCCCACGTCGAGCGCTGCGCGATGCTGGTCCACCTGGTCGAGTTGACTCCCCTGGAGGGCGAGCCGGTCGCCAACTACGGGGCGGTGCGGGCAGAGCTTTCGTCATACGGGGGTGGCTTGGACGGTCTGCCGGAGCTGGTCCTGCTTTCGAAGCGGGACCTCTTGCCGTCGGACGAGGTCGAGGCGGCGCTCGCGGAGTGGCGCACTCGCCTTGGCGATAAGGCGCTGAACGTGCTTGCGATCTCCTCGGCGACGGGAGAAGGCCTCGGCGAGCTGCGCGCGCAGATTCTCTCCACCCTGCCCGACCTGCCCACCGCCCGACCTGAGCGCGCCCCCGAGTCAGCTGGCGAATTCGAGGCTGAGCATCGCGTCTACCGGCCGGCCGGCGAGGGCGGTTACGCGGTCGAACGCGAGGACGACGGTGCCTATCGCGTCACTGGCCGCGGCGTCGAACTGCTCTTCGAGCGCCACGACGTCAAAAACGAAGAGGCGCTCGCTTACCTGGAGCAGCGGCTCAACGAGATTGGCGTCATCGCTGCCCTGCGCGCCGCTGGCTTTGAGCCCGGCAACGAGGTGCGGGTCGGCGAGCACGAGTTCGAGCTGTATCCGTAGAGGGTCGGGTGTTGCCTCCCAAAACGAGCGGCGGGAGCCGCTCTTGAGTGTTTTGGGAGGCAACACCCGACCCTCAGCAGATGCAAGCTCTCAGTGAAGCTCCGAATCCACGGTACGGACGATTAGGCGGGTGTAGAGGCCGGCGCCGCCGGGGGTCAGGTGGATGCCGTCCCAGAGGAGGTTTTCGTGGGCGGCCGCGACTGGGGCCCAGTCGATCAGCGTCGTGTGGGGCCAGGTTTCGTCGGCTTCTTCGAGGGCGTGGTTGGACTCGTCCTGCCAGGAGACCGGCGCGTGGTCATTGATCAGGAAGAGCTCGCCGACGTTTGAGGTCGCCTTGCGCAGGGCCTCCATTTCATCGCCGTAGAGAGGGCCGTTGTTGCCCATCTGGATGATCAGGGCATCGATCTGGCCGCCGCGTCGCTTCAGGCGTCGAGCCAGGTCGACGAATTCGTCCGCCTGACGCCCGACCTTGGCGTTCATCGAGAAGCGCCGCCCGAAGCGGGCTGCCAGCTCTTCCTTCGCTCCGATCATCACCGAGTCGCCGAAGGCGACAATCCGGAGTGGCTTGCCTGGGTGGCTGCGGCCGTTGCCGGAGTGAAACGTCTTCTCCGTTGAACCGATGGGTTTCGCGTTGCCGTTGGGCCGGGACACTGGCTTGACCTCCACCTTGGCGAATTCGGCGGTCGAGGCGGCGGCGAGGTTGGGTTCGCTGTTGGGCGAAGCGATCCCGCCCCAGCCGATCAGGGCCACGATCGCTACCACCGCGAAGGCGAGGGCGGGGCGGCCCACGCGCAGCCAGTCTTCCGGCAGCGCCGGCAACTTGCGCTTGCCGCGGAAGGGCAGCTCGACGAAGCGGTAGGAGAGATCTGCGAGGACGAGCACAACGAGTAGCTGCAAAGGGATCAGCAAGCCGCGCGGCAGCGAGACATCGAGGCCGGGGCGGGTCAACGCCAGCACCGGCCAGTGCCAGAGGTAGAAGCTGTAGCTGCGCAGGCCGAGCCAGACCAGCGGCGGCTGCGCAGCCAGACGCCCGAGCCGTGCGGAGGGATGGGCGAAGACGGCAATCGTCGCGGCGCTCGCCAGGGCGATCCAGAGGTAACCGCCGTGGTAGAGCGCCAAGTCATAGTCGTGGACCTGAAGGAAGCTGAGCGCCAGGTAACCGAGCCCGAGGACCCCGACCGCGTCGAGCACCGGCCCACACCAGCGACCGGGCTTGGCCCGACGCAGCTGCCAGGGGGCCCAAACGAGGGCGAGGGCGACGCCGATTAGGAGGCCGGCGGCATGGGTTTCGGTGCCGTAGTAGACGCGTGAGGCATCGCTGGGGTCGAAGAGAATCCACATCAGAGCGAGGGATGCCGCGGCGCCGGCGAGTACGCCGAGAGCCAAGCGCTTGCGCCCCAGCAGCGACATGCCGGCGGCAAAGGCGAGCGGCCAGAAGAGGTAGAACTGCTCCTCGACCGAGAGCGACCAGAGGTGGCGGAAGAGCGACGGGCGCTGGAACTGGTCGAAGTAGGACTGGTGCGCGAAGATGAAGTGCCAGTTGGCGACGTAGGCGAGCGAGGAGATCGCGTCGCCGCGCAGCTCGGTCAGCCGGTCGGGCTCGACGATCGCGGCAACGATCATCGTCACCGCGATCAGCACTCCGACGGCCGGCAGCAGGCGTCGCGCCCGTCGCATCCAGAACTGCCCGAGCGCCACCTTGCCGGTGCGACGCTGCTCGCTGAGCAGCAGCGAGGTGATCAGGTAGCCGCTGATCACGAAGAAGACGTCGACGCCGAGGAAGCCACCGGGCATCCAGCCAACTCCGGCGTGGTAGAGGAAGACCGCCAGCACGGCGATCGCGCGCAGAGCGTCGATCCCGGGTAGGTAAGGCAGGCGACTGTCCTGCGGTCTGCTCATGACTAGATCTTCGGCAG
This sequence comes from uncultured Solirubrobacterales bacterium, assembly GCA_963716345.1. GTDB lineage: Bacteria > Actinomycetota > Thermoleophilia > Solirubrobacterales > 70-9 > VRUE01. The sequence goes on along the minus strand of OY970304.1, from coordinate 2,828,539 downwards.
TGTTGCAGCGTGCTCTTGAGCGTGAAACCCGGTCGCCGGTGGTGACAGCGACGGCTCATACACTGAGGCGGCAATGACCCTCGTCGTCAAGCTCGGTTCCTCGATCGTCGCCGCCGATGACGGCGCCCTGCGCACCGACGTGCTCGATTCGGTCTGCGGGCAGGTAGCCGCCCTGGAGCGAGGGGGCGAGCGGGTGGCGATGGTCACCTCCGGGGCGATCGCTCGCGGGATGCGACTGATGGAGCTGCCAGTGCGCCCGCGCGCGATGGACGAGCTGCAGGCTGCTTCCGCGGTTGGCCAGGGCGATCTCTTCCGCGCTTATGAGAGCCGCCTCGCCGAGCACGGCACCCGCGCCGCTCAGGTCCTGCTCACCGCCGCAGATGTGGCCGCCCGCACCAACTACCTGAACGCCCGCCAGACGTTGCGGCGACTGATCGATTGGGGCGTGGTCCCGGTGGTCAACGAGAACGACACCACCGCCACCGACGAGATCACCTTCGGTGACAACGACTTCCTCGCCGCCCAGGTGGCGATCCTGCTCGAGGCTCGCCTGCTCGTCTTGTTGACCAACACCGATGGCCTCTATACGGCTGATCCCGCGCTCGATCGAGAAGCTAAGCGGATCGAGACGGTCTCTGACTTCGCTGAGCTCTCTGGACTGGACATCGGAGATCGCACTTCCGCATTCGGCTCAGGTGGCATGCGCAGCAAGGTCGCCGCGGCTGAGATGGCCAGTGAGGCCGGGATCCCGGCGACGATCTGCGACGGCACCAGCGCCGGCACTCTCACCGCTGCCGCCGGCGAGGGCTCGGTGGGCACTCGTTTCTCGGCTCAGAGCACCAAGGCATCGAGCTTCAAGCTCTGGCTCAAGTACGCCAAGCCGGTTCACGGTCGCCTTGATGTCGACGCCGGCGCCGCCCGAGTTCTGCGCGACAGCGGTTCCAGCCTGTTGCCGGTGGGCGTGATCGCGGCGAGTGGTGACTTCGACGCTGGCGATGCGGTTGAGATCGCCGTTGACGGCGAGGTGATCGGTAAGGGGATCGCCGACTACTCCTCGCGGGAGTTGCCCGAGGTGATCGGCCTCAAGAGCTCAGAAGTGCGCGAGCGGTTGCCACACGCCGCTGACGAGGTAATTCACCGTGATCGCTTTGTATTGGTCTGAGGGTCCGGCGCCTCATAGCTACCCTTAGCGTCATGGCGACTACCACGAGAACCGTCGAGGAAAGCTGCCTCGCGGCACAGCGTGCCGCGCGTGAGCTGGCGAGTGCTCCTACTGCGATCAAGGATGCGGCGTTGGCGGCGATTGCTCGGCTCTTGAATGAGCGGACCGCGGAGATCCTTGAGGCCAATGCGGCGGATCTCGCTGACGATCGGGCTACCACGCTTACCCAGGCGCTGCGCGATCGGTTGGCGTTGACCGAGGACCGGGTCGCGGCGATGGCCGACGGCGTGAGCGCCGTTGCTGGACTCGACGATCCGATTGGCGAGGAGCTGGAAGCCAAAGCTCTTGACAGCGGACTCGCTCTTCGCAAGCTGCGGGTGCCACTCGGCGTGGTCGCGGTCGTTTACGAGGCGCGGCCGAACGTGACGATCGACTGCGCCGCGCTGACGATCAAGAGTGGCAACGCGATCGTGCTGCGGGGGTCGAGCTACGCGGAACGCTCGAACGGTGCCTTGGCCGCTGTGGTGCGCGAGGCGCTCGCCGAGCCTGGACTGCCCGAGGACGCGGTGCTGTTGCTCGACAGCGGCGATCGCGACGAGCTGGCGGATCTCGCTACCCAGGAGGGCGCCGTCGACCTGCTGATCCCGCGCGGCGGAGAGGGACTGAAGAACGCCCTCAAGGACGTCGCGACGGTGCCGGTGATCTACGCTGCCGCCGGCAACTGCCACGTCTACGTGCACGCCGACGCCGATCTGGACATGGCCCGGCGGATCGCCTTCAACGCCAAGACCCAGCGCCCCGGCGTTTGCAATGCGGCGGAGACGCTGCTGGTCGATTCCGCCATTGCGGCCGACTTCCTGCCGGCGGCGCTCGCCGAGCTGCGCGAGGCCGGCGTCGAGTTGGTCGGCGACGAGCGCGCGCGTCAGCTCGCGGGCGGGGTCGAGATTGGTGTCGCAAGCGAGGCGGACTGGGACACTGAGTACCTCGACCTGAAGCTGGCGGTCGCAGTCGTCGACTCGCTCGAGGAGGCGATCGATCACGTCAACGCTCACGGCACCGGTCACTCCGAGGCGATCGTTACTACTTCCGTTGAGGCCTCGCAGCGCTTCACCGCCGGGGTCGATGCGGCCGTCGTCTACACCAATGCCTCGACCCGCTTCACCGATGGCTTCGAGTTCGGCATGGGTGCCGAGATCGGCAACTCGACCCAAAAGCTGCACGCGCGCGGGCCGATCGGGCTGCGCGAGCTGACGACCTACAAGTACGTCGTCCACGGCGACGGCCAAGTGCGTGAGTAGCTCGACACCGGGCGGCATTGGCGTCCTCGGCTCGGCCTTCAACCCGCCGCACCTCGGTCACCTCGCGCTCGCCCAGGAGGCACTCTGGCAGCTCGGCTTGGATGAAGTAATCCTGATGCCGACCGGCAGCGCCCCGCACAAGCGGATCGCCGACGACCCGGGCCGCGAGCTGCGGTTGGCGATGACCCGGTTGGCCGCGGCCGATGACTCGCGCTTCTCGGTCTCGACCCAGGAGGTCGAACGCGAGGGACCGTCCTATACGTATGAGACCTTGGAGCTGCTTGCAAAGGACAGAGGCGATAGAGAGCTCGTCTTCGTGATGGGGGCCGACGCTGCGGTGGGGCTCGAGAGCTGGCGCGAGCCGCAGCGGGTCACCGAGCTGGCGCGCCTTGCCGTCGCCCGCCGTGCCGGCATCTCCGACGCCGATGTCGCCGCCGTGCTCCGCAGTCTCGGGGCCGATGGCCGGGCGACGATGCTGGAGATGTCGCAGTTCGGGGTTTCTTCCTCCGCCGTTCGCGAGCGTGCGGCGCAGAAGCGGCCGCTGCGCTATCTGGTGCCTGAGTCGGTGGCACGATTCATCGAAGAGAAGGAGATCTACCAGTGAGCGAAAGTGAGAAAGCAGTCCGCAGCGAAGTCTTGGCCCGGCGGCTCGCCGAGCTTGCCGACTCGAAAGCGGCGAGCGAGATCGTCATCCTCAATATGCGCGAGCTAGTCTCCTATACCGACTTCCTGATGATCTGCACGGCGCGCAACGAGCGCCAGGCACGGGCGATCGCCGACGAGGTGAAGCTACGCCTCAAGCAGGAGCAGGGGCTGCTGCCGAGCGGCTCGGAGGTGGCTGACGCGGCCGGCTGGATCGTGCTCGACTACCTCGACTGCGTGCTGCACGTGTTCACCGAGGAGGAGCGGCAGCGATACGCGCTCGAGGACCTCTGGCGTGAGGCGCCACGGCTCGAGCTTCCGGCACCGGAGGATGGCGTCCGAGGGCACCTCTACGGTGCCGCGCATGGCTAGCTTCAAGCGGGCGCTCTTCGGCTACCGCCCCTACGATGTGGAGGCGGCGATCGCGGCGCGTGATGCCCGCAACTGGGCACTGGAGCGCGACGCGGAGGAGGCGCTCAAACGCTGGCGCGAGGCCGCGGACATCGCCGCCGACGCTGAGCAGGAGCTCGCCGGGCTCTCGGCGATGGTGATCGAGCGCGAGCGCGAGATTCGCGGCCTGCACGAACGCCTGATCGAGGCCAATGAACGCCACGATCGCAGCATCGCCTCGCTGGAGACGGTCTCCTCGAAGCTGGGGGAGATCCAGTCTCAGGCCCGCGGCCAGGCGACCCGGATTCGGATGAAGGCACTGCGCGAGGCGGTTGAGGTCGGTCGCCGCGCTCAAGAGCTGAACGAGGCGGAGGCTGGCGCGAACGGCACGGCAGCAGCGGCGAACGGGCCCGGCCCGATCGAGCAAGCCGCGCAGAACCTCTTCGAAGGCCTGGTCAAAGTCGAGATCGGCCCGCTGGACGACTTCTCGCAACTGGTTGGCTTCGAGGATGCGGCTGGCCAGATCGACGCCACTTCGGACATCTCGGTCGAGCGTTTCTCCGAGGGTCGCGCGACCCTCTCGATGCGCCTCAACGAACCGGTCGAGCTCCTCCGTGAGCTCGAGGAGCGCTCGCCGCTCGAGTTCCGCGTTCGTCGCAGCGCTGATGACAACCTGATCCTCGACATCGACGACGATCCGGGCCCCGAGCAGCGCGCTGCCTAGCGCCTGTCCCGACTCCAACGCCGCTACCCTTCATCCGCTTCGGCGCCCTGGCGGAGTGGTTACGCAGCGGCCTGCAAAGCCGTTTACACCGGTTCGATTCCGGTGGGCGCCTCTAGGAGGGATTGGCGAAACCCCCGCGCACGTCTGGCGGCGGCGGACGCTGCGCGGCACGGCGTCCTCAGTCGGCCGAATAGCGCCGCTATTCGGCCTCCCTGCGTCCTTGTCCCCCTTGGTCCGGCGCTCGCCAGCCGCACACGCGGGTTTCGCCAATCCCTCCTAGCCGCTCGTGCGGCGACGGTATGCGCGCAGGGTTAGTGGCACCACCACCGTCAGGATCGCGGCGCACCAGAGCACCGAGGCCAGCACCGGATGCTGCAGTGGCCAGCTCGCGTCCTGCGGGGTCGCGGTCGGGTTGCCGAAGAGCGTCCGCAGGGCAGCTGCCCAGCTGCTGACCGGATTGAATTCGGCAAACCCGCGCAGCCCCGCCGGCAGGCCCGCGATCGGGACGAAGGTCGCGGCGACGAAGGTGAGCGGGAAGATGACGAGGAAGGCGATGCCCTGAACGACGTCGGGGGTGCGTGCGATCACGCCGATGAGGGTTCCCAGCCAGAGCATCGTGATCGAGAGCAGCGCGATCAGGGCGAACCCGCCGAGCGCTTCGCTGGGGTCGCTGTTGATGCGCCAGCCGACGAGGAGGCCGCTGGCGACCATGATCGCGACCGCCAGGATCGAGGCCGCGAACTCAGCGGTCAGGTGGCCGAGCAGGAAGGCGGGGCGCATCATCGGCAGGGAACGGAAGCGGTCGAGGATGCCCTCGCCGAGGTCGGTCGCCATCGATACCCCGGGGCCCATCATGCCGAAGGCCAGCGTCTGCACGAGGATCCCGCCGATCAGATATTCGTGGTAATCGCCGCCGCCGGGAACTTCGATCACGCCGCCGAAGACAAAGGCGAAGAGCAGCACGAACATCAGCGGCTGCAGGGTGACGTCGATCAGCTTCTCGGGCACCTGGCGCACGTGCGCCAGGTTGCGACCGGTCAGAGTCAGCGAGTCAGCGAGCAACCAGCGCAGGCGGCCGGCCCCCGGGGAGGTCGTGGGCGAAGCGGTGGAAGTCATGCGCGTGCCTCCTGGCGCTCATCGGGCCGGGTCAGGGATAGGAAGACGTCATCGAGGGTCGCCTCGCGACGGTGGACGTCGGTGGCCTCGACGCCTGCCTCATCCAGCGCCCGGACGACCTCGATCAGGCGGGTCGACTCATTCGCTGGCGCGCTGACCACCGAGGCCTCGTCGTCGATCTCGGCGCTGCCGGCGGCGACCCGCTCCAGCGCCGTTGCCGCAAGCGGCAACTGCTCGGCGGTGGCGACCGCAACCGCGATTCGCTCACCACCGTGGCGAGCCTTCAGCTCGGCGGGCGCGCCGGTTGCGGCGATGCGGCCGTGGTCGAGCAGGACGACCCGGTCGGCAAGGCGATCGGCCTCCTCCAGGTACTGGGTGGTGAGCAACACGGTGGTGCCGTCATCGACGAGTTCTCGCAGCAGGGCCCAAAGCTCGTTGCGGCTCTCGGGGTCGAGGCCCGTGGTCGGCTCGTCGAGGAAAAGGACGGGAGGGGCGGCGACCAAGCTGGCGGCGAGGTCGAGCCGACGGCGCATGCCGCCGGAGAAGTCGCGGACGAGACGATCGCCGGCGTCGGTGAGGCGCAGCCGCTCGAGCAGGTCGTCCGCTCGCCGCCGGGCCATCGCCTTGGGCAGGTGGTAAAGCCGGCCGATCATGACGATGTTGGCGCGGGCGCTCATCAGGCCGTCGACGGTGGCGGACTGACTGGTCAGGCCGATGCGCTCGCGCACCGCGGCGGGATCGGCGACCACGTCAAAGCCCGCGACCGAAGCACGGCCCGCGCTCGGCTGAGCGAGGGTGGTGAGGATCCGGATCGCGGTCGTCTTGCCGGCTCCGTTGTGGCCGAGCAGGCCGAGGACCGAGCCGGCGGGGACCTCGAGGTCGAAGTCGCGAAGCGCCCACTGCTCGCCATACCTCTTACCGAGCCCCTCTGCGGCAATTGCGATTGGGTGAATATCTGCGTGCATGTCGTACCTCGTACGTTGTGTTAGTACGGCGTACGTGCAGACTAGCAGTACGATGTACGAAATGGGGTCCGATACTCGTCAAGAGCCCTCGATGATCTGGCTTCGCGAGGAGCCGGGAGCGCGGCACCCGTCCCACACGAGGGCTGAGATCGTCGTGGCGGCACTGGCGATCGCCGACGCGGAGGGGTTCGAGGCAGTCTCGATGCGCCGCGTCGCGCAGCGGCTCGGGGCGGGCACGATGACCCTCTACTACTACGTGCGCAACAAGGATGAGCTGATCACCCTGATGTTCGATGAGGTGATGGGCGAGGTGCTCGTCCCCGAGTCGGAACTGAGCGGTGAGTGGCGCAAGGCGCTCGAGCAGATCGCGACGCGAACGCGGGGCGCCTTCAAGCGACACCGCTGGTCGCTTGACCGGCTTGGTGATGGTCGCCCCGGTCCCAATGGGATTCGCCACTTCGAGCAATCCCTGCAGGCGCTGGCCACCGCACCGCTTTCGGACACCGAGAAGTTCGAGCTGATCGGCCTGATTGACGACTACGTCTTTGGCTTCGCTTTGCGCGAGGCCCAGGAGCTGGATGAGCATCGTCGTGGCTGGCCGCCGCCGGTGGTTGAGTTCCTTCAGCGCGAACTGGATAGCGGCGAATACCCACTGATCAGCCAGTTTCTCGGCACTGACGCGGCCGGGGGCATAGACCGGGTCGCCGAGTTGATCTTCAGCGAAGGCCGCTTCGAGCGTGGTCTCAAACGCCTGCTCGATGGCATCGAAGTGGGCGTCGTGGGGTCTTGATCCGGATGGCGCCCGTCTCTATGTGGAAGGGCATGATTGTTCACAAGTAAACTGTTCGTAATGGATGTTCGCGGCGGGGAGGCGCGCCTTACGGCCTCGCGATCGGCACTGCTGCTCGCTTCCGCGATGGTCCTGCTGGCGTTGCTCGTTTGGCCGTCCTTGGCGAGCGCCCTGACAGCGCCGGGCGGGCGGGCGCAAGAGGCTTTGCGCTTCTGGACGCCGGCCCGGATGAAGGCGGCCAAGCCGCTTGATCTGAGTCTGCCGGGCCACGGAGGAGTCACGCTCAGTGAGCCGGCAAGTGCCAGCTCCGCTTTCGAAACCGTCCCAGACCCCACCCTGACCGACTCCCGGGTCAACGGCGCGATCTTCATCGAGCTGCCCTTCGGGCTGGCACGTTGTTCGGGCACGTCGGTCAATGCCCCCAACTACAGCGTCGTTTTCACTGCGGGCCACTGCATCAACACGGGCGGTCCGGGCGGGCAATGGATGGACTCTCGCTGGGTCTTCGTGCCCGGTTACCGCTACGGCCAGCGTCCGTTTGGCGTCTTCCCCGCCAAGTGGATCGACACGACCCGCCAGTGGCGCACGACCGGCAGCGAGAACTTCGACGTCGGTGCCGCCGTCGTCACCCGCAACCAGCGCGGCCAGTTGCTAGCCAAGGCGGTGGGAGGGACCGGGATCGCCTTTGGCCTCAAAACCAGACAGGTCTTCGATGTCCACGGCTATCCGGCGGAAGAACCGTTCGACGGCGAAACGCAGCGGGTCTGCTCGCAGACGCCTTTCCTCGGCCACGACGCCGGTTCGTTCCTCAGCCCCGGACCGCTGAACCTCGCGGTCGACTGCGACGTCACCGGCGGTGCCTCGGGTGGGGGCTGGACGATCTCCGGCGGCAAGATCCTCAACAGCGTCACCAATTACGGCTACGGGGACGACCCCGACACCGACTTTGGCGCCTATTTCGGCAAGGAAGTCGCGCGTCTTTACAACCGCGCGGGGCAGGTGAAGTAGTGCGACGCACGCCAGCATTCGCCGTGCTTGTGACTGTCGGTCTTTGCCTCCTGCCTGCGGCCGCGATGGCGGGGGCACTCGACATACCCGCCGCCGCACCGTCGCAGTTTCGGGCGCTGTTGCGAGCCAAGCTGCACATGCCCCCGTCTCGCCACGGGTTCGAATCCCGCTTCGATCTGAAAGCGCAGCACGGCTACACGGTCACCGTCGTAGGCGAGGGCGACATCGTCGTCCTCGAGGTCAGTCGCCCCCAGCCTCAAGCCAAAGGAAATTCGTTGGAAAAGCTGGTCGGCTTCAGGCAGGCCGAGACCGCCTACGTGGCGCGCGGGACCGTTACCCAGCATCGGATAGCGGCCTCCTTTGGGCAGTTCGGCAAGGTCGACGTGCGCTTCCAGCCCAGCGGGCAGATGGTGGAATCCGACCCGCGCCGACGCTGTCGGGGCGCCGACCACTTCACTAGCCAGCTCGGTGTCTTCATCGGCGGCGTTCGCTTCAGCGGGGAGCAGCACTACGTCGCCGTGCAATCGCACAGGGTGAAAGGGAGGGTCCGCAGCCCCCTGCGCCTCCGTTGCAGCTCGCCGCCGCCGCATCGATCGTCGAGCTCGAGGGCGCGGCCGGTGCACGAACAGCCAAGCTTCACGCCGACCTTTCTAACGGCAACCTGGCGCCATGCGGTCTCTTCGGTCGAGCTCATAACGTTTCGGCTCGGCAAGACGACGCTCTTCGCCGCCATCAACGAAGAAAGCCTCGGCTCGATGGCAAGGATTCGCTACGCGCTGACAACCACTTCGTCGAAAAAGGCCCTTATCTTCAACGACGCCTTGACCAATGCCACGATTGCGCCCCCGACGCCCTTTCACGGTGAGGGCACCTATGGTGCGGCGAGCGATGGAACGACCACTTGGACGGGCCCGCTCTCGGTCTCGTTCCCCGGCGCCCCCCGCCTTCCGCTGACCGGTGAAGGGTTCAAAGCGACGCTCGAAACCGGTTTCTGAGTCGCGGCGCCGAGCGGGCGCGCCGGTTCTGCAAGGCTGAAGCGATGGCAGTCGAAACGCTGGAGGCCCCGACGACGGTGGCATCGCCCGTTCCGGACGACCAGGTGATCGTGCTCTTCGGGGCGACCGGCGACCTGGCGCGGCGCAAGCTGCTGCCGGGAATCTTCCACCTCTTCGAGGTCGGTCTGATGCCCGAGCGGTTTGCCGCATGATCGGTGCCGCGCGAAGCGATCTCTCTGACGAGGAGTTCGTCGAGCTTGCCCGCGAGGCGGTCTGTGGCTCGGGGCGCAGGCCGGTTGAGGGCGAGTCGTGGAACCGCTTCGCCGAGTCGCTCGCGTTTCGCCTCCGTCGGCGAGGGCTTCGAGCGGCTGGGCGAGCGCGATCGCGACCGCCCGGGACGACCTCGGCACGATGCCCGGCTGTTGCATCTACCTCTCGCCTTGCCGCCGGCGGCCGCGGCCGGAGTGATCGAGAAGCTGGGCGCGGCCGGGCTGGGCGAGGGAGCGCGGGTGATCATCGAGAAGCCCTTCGGCCCGATCTCGCCTCGGCGCGGGAGCTCGAACGCGCTCGCTCCACTCCGTCTTCGACGAGGAGCAGGTCTTCCGAATCGACCACTACATCGGCCGCGAGGCGGTCCAGAACCTGCTGGCCCTGCGCTTCGCCAACGGCATGTTCGAGCCGGTCTGGAACCGCAACCACATCGACCACGTCCAGATCGACGTTCCGGAGACGCTCTCGATCGAGATGCGCGGCGGCTTCTACGAGGAAACTGGCGCCTTCCGCGACATGATCGTCACCCATCTCTTCCAGGTGCTCGGCTTCGTCGCGATGGAGCCGCCGACCTCGCTGGACGCCGAAGTCGCTGGGGCTCGAGCGCGAGAAGGTCTTCGACTCGATGAATACCGCTGCGAGCCCGAGCGACGTGGTCCGCGGCCAGTACGCGGGCTACCGCGAGGAGGACGGCGTGGCCGCCGACTCCGACACCGAGACCTTCGTCGCGCTCAAGGCCTTCGTCGACAACTGGCGCTGGGAGGGCGTGCCGTTCTTCCTGCGCTCGGGCAAGCGGCTGGCCGAGACCCACCATCTGCTCACCGTCGCCTTCTCAGAGCCGCCGCGGCGGATGTTCCCGCTCGACTGCGACCAGGTCGCCGAGGACTTCGGCCACGACCACCTCACCTTCGAGCTCGGCGACCCGGGCAGCATCTCCGCCTCCTTCCTGGCCAAGGTCCCGGGGCCGACGATGCAGCTCGGCGAGGCCCACATGCGCTTCAGCTACGCCGACAGCTTCGGCGGTCGCCGAGCAGGCGCTCGACGCCTACGAGCGGCTGATCCACGACGTGATGGTCGGCGACCGCACCCTCTTCACCAGCTCCGCGGCGATCGAGCGCCTCTGGGAGATCGCGGAGCCGGTGCTCGAGAACCGCCGCCGGTCGAGATCTACGAGCCGGGCTCCTGGGGTCCCGACGCGACCGACAGCCCTGATCGCGCCGCGCCGCTGGCACCTGCCCAGCGACCATCCCTAAGCGGGACGAACCTGCTCAGTCGGTGGTGCTGGGGGCCTGCCAGGGGTTGTTCATCGGCAAGCGTCGTTTCTGCGAGCGCTTGAAGAGGTAGCAACCGACGACGCCGTTGCGAATCTCGGAGTGGATGAACTTGCCGGTGACCAGCTTCCAACCCTCGACCGTCACCGCGTTGAGGATGTCAACCGGATCAGTGGTCTGCCGGGCCGGTGAGCCGGTAAGGCCGGGGATAATCGTCGGGTTGAGCTCGTTGATCTCGAGTTCGTATTGAAAGAGACGATGCCCGCGTTTGAAGGCAAGGCGGGCGCGTCCCGCCGGCGTCTCGAAGAAGGCTTCCTTGGCGGCCTCGACTGACTTCAGCTCCTTTTCGCGCTCCTTCAGCTCGGCGCGCTCTTCGCGGGTAGCTGCCTCCGTTGCGGAGCGGCCGCGGAGCAGCGGCAGGCGGAAGACTCTCCGCTTGTCCGTGGTGCCGGCATCGGCCGAGACACCGTGCTCCAGCTCTGTCGGCTCGCGCTCCAGCTCGGTCGGCTGGGCGGATCGGAAGCCTACAAGGGGCTGTCTGTGTTCGCTCACTGTGGTCACAGTAAGGAAACGAGTGGGAGGCATGACGCTTTGCGCGTCGTTTCGTCCAACATTCGGCTAATACCTGTGACTGAACGGAAAAGGGCCCCTTTCGGGGCCCTTTGTTTCCGAAGGACGTGCCACCAGCGAGACTTTGTTTCCCTGGCTCGTCGGTCCTCAAGCCTTAATCGGTCGCTGCCAATAGAAACACCGAGTTAGCTGAAAAGTTGCACAGCTTGCATCGGCACTTGCAACGATGGGCTTGAACCTTCGACGCGTACTCTGCATTGGCCTGCGCGCCGCTGCTAGATTCAGGCATCCCGGGCGCATAGCTCAGTTGGGAGAGCGCCGCCTCGACAAGGCGGAGGTCGCTGGTTCGAGCCCAGCTGTGCCCATTTCGGCCGAGGTCTTAGACCTCGGCCGGCAGGCGGACCTCGGTAAGCCGGATGCTGTTCCCCGAGGGATCGCGGAAGCCGGAGTCGACCCCATAGGGACGCTCTTCGGGCGCCTCGCTGAACTCGACCCCGCGCGCCACCAGCTCCTCGTAGGAGGCCTGACAGTCTTCGGTAGTCAGGAAGACCGTGCCGGCAAAGCCCTTGGCCATCAGCCCCCGCACCTGCTCGGCGGTCTCGTCCTCCATCACCGGTGGGCCGGGGATCGCCATCAGCACGATTGAGACGTCCTCCTGGCCGGCGGGTCCGACGGTCAGCCAACGGAAGTCGCCCATCTCGGGCAGGGTGACGTCGGCGCGTACCTCCATGCCGACCTTCTCTGTGTAGAAGGCGAGTGCCTCCTCCTGGTCGTGGACCCAAAGCTGGGCGTTGGCGATCTTGATCATCGTCGTCTCCTTCGGTTGGAACGGAAAGGTCGGCGGCGATGCTAGGTCGGGATCGGCGGGCTGTCTTCTCGAAACGTGCGGTGTTGTGGACGAGCGTAGGCGCGGACGACGCAACCTGGGACCAGGGCGCCGCGCGAGGCTGGGGGATGATCGGCCCGGTAGGCGGTCGGTGGGCGCCCATAGGTGCGGCTGAAGCTCGTCGTAAACGAGCCGATGCTCTGCAGGCCGACCGAGAGGCAGATGTCGGCGACGGAGCGGTCAGTGGTGCGCAACAGCGCCGCTGCTCGCTCGAGCCGGCGGGTCAACAAGTAAGCGTGCGGCGACTCGCCGAAGGCGCGCTTGAACTCGCGACTGAAGTGCGCCCGCGAGAGCCCTGCTGAGGCGGCGAGGTCATCGACATCGAGCGGCTCGAAGTAACGAGCGTCGGCGAGGTCCCTCGCGCGCAGCAAATGACGGGCCGGCGGAACGAACGCCATGCGAGCAGTCTAGGCTCGCGGCCTCGTGGTTGGGACCTATGCAGCCGTGCTGGTCATTTGCGGCGCCTCGCTGGCGCTCGGTCAGGCGGCGATCGCGCTCTGCGGCGTCCGTCGCTGGTCGTGGCTGGCGCCACCTGTGGGGTTGGCCCTGCTGCTGGCGATCTGCTGGGGGACCGTGCGACTGCCGGGGAATGGGGTCATCGCGGCCGTGGTCGTGCTGTTGCTGACCGTTGCTTCCGTTGCCTATCTCTGGCGTCGGCTCGAAGGCGGCAGGGAGGCGCTGCTCCTGGGAGCGCCGCTCGCCTTGCTCGCCCTCCTCGCCACCGCTCTGCCCTTCGTCGCCGAAGGCCACTTCGGCATCCTCGGCACCAGCTTCAACCCCGACATGTCGCAGCACCTGCTGGCCGCCTCCCGGCTCGCCGCAGGCCAGTCCTCACAACTGCTCCACCAGGGCTATCCCCTCGGCCCGCACTCGATCGTCGTCGCCCTCAACAAGGGCCTCGGCATCGGCCTAGTCCAGGGCTTCAGCGGCCTAATGGTCGCCGTAGCGATCCTCGCCTCGCTAACGGCCCTGACCGCGTTCCGAGACCAACCCTGGCCCCTGCGCATCCCCGCCGCCCTAGTAGTCGGCCTCACCTACATGGTCGCCTCCTACTACGCCCAGGGCTCCTTCAAGGAGACGATGCAAGCACTCTTCTTCCTAGCTTCCGTCCTAGCCCTACGCGAGTCGTCCCGAAATCCCGATTGGGGAGAACTATCCCTCCGTTTCGTCCCAGCTGCGCTTCTCGCGGTGGGGTCGGTCTACACCTACAGCTTTCCGGGGCTCATATGGCTGATCGGTGCTGGGACTATCTGGCTGCTCTTGGAGTACAGCGTCAGTCGCTTCCGCTCGTCCGCGGGTGGCACCGTAGGGGGGCCCGCCCCCGAGGACGCTTTAGCGACCGCAGGGGGTGGGGGGTCCCCTGCGGTGACAGGACCCGCGGCCGTGAGGCCGATCGTCTATGCCGTCCTTCTGTTCTTGGTGCTGGTTGCCCCGGAGATCGGCCGCATGATCGACTTCCACAGCTTCGAGACCTTCGACCCCAACGGCCCCGGCCTCGGCAACCTCTTCGGCCAGATCTCGCCCTTCGAGGGCTTCGGCATCTGGCCCTCAGGCGACTTTCGCCTCACGCCCGGAGCTGGTGCGGTGCCGGCGCTCGGCTACTACGCCGGTGCCGCCTTCGCCACAATCTTGCTGCTCTACGGATTGGTGCTCTGCTGGCGCCGCCGTGAGTCGGCGCTGATCGCCGGCCTCGCTGCGGCGGCGCTCGCCTACGCCGCGGCCCGGCTGGGGGGCACTCCCTACACCGCCGCCAAGGCGATCGAGGTCGGTGCGCCTTTGGTGGCGCTGGTCATCGTCTTGCCGCTGCTGAGTCGCCCGGTGGCCTGGCTGTACCTCTTGGCGGCGATCGGTTGCTCGCTGCTTGCGCTAGCCAACGCACCGGTTGGCCCGAGCTCCTACTCGCCGGCGCTGACAGGCTTTCGCGGCGACGTCGGCGAAGGTCCGACCCTGGTCCTCGCCTCCAAGCAGTTGCTGGAAGACGAACACGGCACGCCCTACATCGCTTGGGAGTTGCGTGGCGGCCGGGTCTGCATCATCGCCGCGGAAGAAGCGGGTGATCATCCGCCGCACGGCGTCCGCTTCGTCGTCTCAGAAGCGATCCACGTTGGACCGCCGTACGTCGGCCTGCGCCGTGTCCGGGTCTCACCCCCGTATGTCCTCTGGGAACGCCCCGGCGCCCACGGCCGCAGTCCCTGTCCCCTGATCGCCGTACGCCAGGCTCGCCAAGGCCAGCCGCGCTGACCAAATCGGGCACCTACCAGCCCCTGAGTTTGAGGTTTATCCCCCTATGGGCATGCAAACCTCAAACTCAGCCGGAGCAGGAACGGGGGTGTGGCTGGCCGTGGGTAGCATGGCCGGATCGAGGCGGCCACACAAAAGATCACGGTCAAGCTCCCCGACGGGACGCCGTTGGAATTGTCCAGCGGTGCCTCCGGCGCCGACGCGGCGGCGGCGATCGGGCCGGGGCTGGCCAAGGCCGCGTTGGCGATCCGGGTCGACGGCGAGCTGCGTGACCTCTCGGCGCCACTTCCCGACGGTGCCGAGATCGCGATCCTCACCGATCGTGACCCGGAAGCGCTCGATCTGATCCGCCACGACGCCGCCCACGTGATGGCCGAGGCGGTGCAGGAGCTCTATCCCGGGACCAAGGTGACGATTGGCCCGGCGATCGAGAACGGCTTCTACTACGACTTCGACTTCCCGGATGAGGTCAAGGTGACCGATGCCGACCTGGAGAAAATCGAGGCGGCGATGCGCGCTCATATCGAGGCTGACGAGGCCTTTGAGCGCCGCGACGTGCCGGTCGCGGAGGCGATCGAGATCTTCGAAGGGCAGGGAGAGGAGTACAAGGTCGAGCTGATCCGCGACCTGATCGAGAGCGAAGGGGTGGAGATCGTCTCGCTCTACCGCAACGGCCCCTTTGAGGACCTCTGTCGCGGCCCGCACGGTCCCTCAACCGGCCGGATCAAGGCGATCAAGCTGAGCTCGCTCGCCGGCGCCTACTGGCGCGGCGATGAGAAGCGCCAGATGCTGACCCGGATCTACGGCACGGCCTTCTTCTCCAAGAAGGAGCTCAACAAGCACCTGGAGCGGATCGAGCAGGCCACGAAGCGCGATCACCGCCGCCTCGGCCCCCAGCTCGGCATCTTCATGCTGCGCGAGGAGGCGCCTGGGATGCCGTTCTGGTTGCCCAACGGGACGACGCTGCTGCGCCTGATCGAAGGTGAGGTCCAGGCCCAGCTGCGCAAGCGCGGCTACAAGGAGATCGCCACGCCGCAGGTGCTCGACGAGGAGCTCTGGCACCGCTCCGGGCACTGGGACAACTACCGCGACGACATGTACTTCATGCAGTCCGACGAGAAGCGCCTGGCGCTGCGGCCGATGAACTGCCCTGGCGCCTGCCTCGTCTTCGACTCCGAACGCCACTCCTACCGCGAGCTGCCGCTGCGCCTGGCCGAGTTCGGCCGCGTCTCCCGCAATGAGCGCGAGGGCGTCCTGCACGGACTGCTGCGGGTGCGCGCCTTCACCCAGGACGACGCCCACGTCTACTGCACCGAGGAGCAGATTGCCGACGAGGTGGCGGACATTTGCGAGGCGATCGACGAGCTCTACGCCCGCTTCGGCTTCGAGGACGTGCGGGTCGAGCTCTCGACCCGGCCGGAGAAGTCGATGGGCAGCGAGGAGCAGTGGACCAAGGCCGAGGCGGCGCTGACCGAGGCGCTCGATCGCCAGGACCGCGAGTACGAGCTCAACCCCGGCGACGGCGCCTTCTACGGGCCGAAGATCGACTTCCACGTCACCGACGCGCTCGGCCGCTCCTGGCAGTGCGGCACCTGTCAGCTCGACTTCCAGATGCCCGAGCGCTTTGACCTCAGCTACGTCGGCGCGGACGACGCCGCCCACCGCCCGGTGATGATCCACCGCGCCCTGCTTGGCTCGATGGAGCGCTTCGCCGGGATCCTGATCGAGCACTACGCCGGTCGTTTCCCGGTCTGGCTGGCGCCGGTGCAAGCGATCGTCCTGCCAGTCTCCGATCGCCACAACGAGTACGCCGGCCGCGTCCTCGCCGAGCTGCGCGAGGCCGGTGTGCGGGTCGAGGCCGACGATCGCTCCGAGTCGGTCGGCAAGAAGATCCGCGACGCCGAGCTCGGTCGCTACCCCTACATGCTCGTCGTCGGCGACCGCGAGCAGGAGGCGGGCGCGGTTGCCGTGCGCTCGCATGAGGAGGGTGAGCTGGGAGCGATGCCGGTGGGGGCCTTCGCCGAGCGCGTGCGCTCTGTCTATACTCCGGACACTTGATCGCAGGCACGCCAAACACCCCGCGCCGCTGAGCGTCCCGTGCCAGCTTCCCAACCTCTCGTCCGCTTGAAGCTCCACACCTCACTTAGATAGTGCCGGTCCCGCGTAGGTTCGATCGGCGCCCACCAGAGCGCGACACGACCAGGATCAACGAGCGGATCCGCGTACCCAAAGTCCGCCTGATCGGGGCGGATGGCGAGCAGCTCGGTGTGGTCGAGATCAACGAGGCGCTCAAACGCGCCCAGGACGCCGACCTTGACCTGGTCGAGGTGGCGCCCAACTCGAAGCCGCCGGTGACTCGTTTGCTCGATTACTCGAAGTACAAGTACGAGCAGGAGCAGAAGCAAAAGCAGGCGCGCAAGCACCAACAGCAGGTCAACATCCGCGAGATCAAGCTGCGGCCGAAGATCGCCAACCACGACTACGAAACGAAGAAGGGCCACGTCGAGCGCTTCCTGCGCCACCAGGACAAGGTCAAGGTCACGATCATGTTCCGCGGTCGCGAGCAGGCTCACCCCGAGCGGGGCCGGGCGCTGTTGCAGCGCCTCTTCGAGGACCTCGGCGAGCTCGCCGTGATCGAGTCCCAGCCGCTGCAGGAAGGCCGCAACATGAGCATGCTGCTGGCCCCGGGCAAAGAGGCGGCGAAAGACGAGCCAGGCGCCGAGGGCGAGGCGCCCGATGCGACTGAGGCAGAGTCCCCGGCCGAGGAGACGCCTACCGCCGAAGAGACAACTGCGGCTAAAGAGGCGCCTGCTTCCGAGGAGACGCCTGCGGCGGAGGAGAAACCCGCCGCCGAGGCGCCGGCCGAGGCAGAGGCGCCGGCTGAGGAGACTTCAGTTGAAGAGAGTGCCGAGGCGGAGACGCCCGGCGATGACGCCGCGGCCGCTTAGGCCGCGACCACTTCCGCAATCCGCTCGGCCGCGTGGCCGTCCCAGAGGGGAGGTGGCTCGACCGGTTTCGCGGGCCGCTGCGCAAGAGCTAGGGGAATCTGGGCGATCGCTGCGGGGTCGAGGCCGAGCAGGGTGTTGGTGCCGGCGCTGAGCGTGATCGGGCGCTCGGTGTTGTCGCGCAGGGTGAAGCAGGGGATGCCGAGGTAAGTCGTCTCCTCTTGGATGCCGCCCGAGTCGGTGAGCACGGCGCGCGCGTCGGCGAGCAGCGAGAGGAAGTCGAGGTAGCCCAGCGGCTCGCAGAGCAGCAGGCCGGGATGCTCGGCATTGATCGCCTCCATCATTGCCCGCGTGCGCGGGTGGACCGGGAAGACGACCGGCAGCTCGCCTGCCAGCGCCGCCAGTTGCCCGATCGTCTCGGTCAGCAGGGGCCCGTCGACGAGGGCGGGGCGGTGCAGGGTGACGAGGACGAAGCCGCCAGGCTGGACGCCGAGCTTGGCCGCGGCGTCGGCGTCGCGAAAGCGCGATTCGAGCGCGACCAGGGTGTCGATCATCGTGTTGCCGACCAGGTGGATCCGCTCGGCGGGGATTCCCTCGGCGTGCAGGTTGTCATCGGCCTCCGGGCTGTGGATAAAAAGCTGGTCGGCGAGCTGGTCGGTGACGATTCGGTTGAGCTCCTCCGGCATCGTGCGGTCGAAGCTGCGCAGGCCGGCCTCGATGTGAGCGACGGGGATCTGCAGCTTGGCCGCGGTCAGCGCAGCGGCCACGGTCGAGTTGACGTCGCCAGGGACCACGACCAGGTCGGGACGCTCCTCCGCCAAGACCGGCTCCAGGCGCTCCATCACCCGCGCGGTCTGCTGAGCGTGGCTGCCCGAGCCGACCTCGAGCATGTGATCCGGGGCGGGCACGCCCAACTGCTCGAGAAAGACCTCGGACATCAGCTGGTCGTAGTGCTGGCCGGTATGGACGATCGCATGGCGGCCCGCCGGGATCCGCGCCCGCAGGGCAGCGATAACGGGGGCAGTCTTGACGAAGTTTGGCCGCGTTCCGACCACGTAGACGATGCGCATCGGGCGCCACAGTACCCTGCGCATCGCCTTCCACCCGCAACAGAGCGAGCGCTTAGTCGCGTGCGTCTGCTTGAATAGCGAACCCGATGCCCAAGATGAAAACTCACTCCGGCGCAAAGAAGCGCTTCCGCAAGACCGCGACGGGCAAGCTGCGCGGGCGGCGGGCTTACTCGAGCCACATCCTCGAGAAGAAGTCGCCGAAGCGCAAGCGGCGGATGGCGCGGCCGGTCGAGATCGCCCCGTCTGACACAAAGACGGTGCGGCACCTTCTTGGGGGCGGCAAATGAGCCGGGTCAAGCGCTCGGTCCACGCGCGCAAGAAGCGCCGCAAAGTACTTAAGGAAGCGAAAGGCTATTTCGGCCGCAAGCACTCCTCTTACCGTTTCGCCAAAGAGCAGGTGCAGCGCTCGGGGATGTACGCCTACCGCGACCGGCGCAACCGCAAGCGCGAGTTCCGCCGGCTCTGGATCACCCGTATCAACGCTGCCGCAAGGCTGGAGGGCATGAGCTATTCCGAACTGATCCACGGCCTCAATGGGGCCGGGGTCGAGGTCAACCGCAAGATGCTCGCCGAGATCGCGGTCAGCGATCGCGATGCCTTCCGCCGATTTGTGGAGCTAGCCCGGGAGGGTGCGGCCGCCTAATCGCAGCCAGTCACTCCACTTTTCCCGGGCGGGCCGCCAATTGGCGGCCCGTTGTCGTTCCAGGAGAAGAAAGTCTCGACCAGAAAAAGTCCACTCGAAGATAACCACCACACACCGATGATCGAAAGCCCCCACAACGAGAAGCTGAAGCTGGTCCGCAAGCTGCGCGAGCGCAAGCAGCGTGAACGCGAGGGCGCTTTCCTCAGCGAGGGGGAGGACCTGGTCGAAGCCGGCCTCGCCGCCGGTGCCGAGCCGCGCTTCCTGCTCACCGCCGCTGGTAGCGGCCTCGGTGGTGAAGAGGTCGAGTCCGAGTTGCTCGCCGCGGCTTCTAGCCTCGGCTCAGGGACGCGGGCGATCGCGGTTTGGCCTCAGCGCTGGGCCGAGCCCGGCGGTTCGCCCTGCCTTTACTTGCACGGAGTTGGCGACCCCGGCAACGTTGGCGCGATCGTCCGCACCGCACACGCGCTGATTGACGGCACCGTCGTGTTGGGGCCGGATTGCGCCGATCCTTTCTCGCCCAAGGCGGTGAGGGCGAGCATGGGCTCGATCTTCGGCCAGCGGGTGGCGCGGGGGACCGTCGCCGAGACGCCGGCGCCGCGGGCCGCACTGGTGGCTCACGGCGGCGCGGGTCTTGTCTCACTCGACGGCGTCGCAACACTCTGCCTTGGTGCTGAGCGCGAGGGTCTACCGGAGGAGGTGCTGGCGCTCTGCGATTCGAGGGTGACGATCCCGCTGCGGACCGGTGGCGCCGAGTCACTCAACGTTGCCGCTGTTGCCGCAATTTGCGCCGAGAGGATATCGTCGCCCGCCATGCCGGAGGTCGCTGAAGATGCCTGAGGGAATCGATCGGATCGAGGCGATCGGATCGGAGGCCGAAGCCGCGATCGAGGCCGCACCTGGGACGGCTGAGCTGGAGGAGCTGCGGGTCCGCTACCTCGGCCGCAAGGCCGAGCTGACCGCGATCCTGCGTGGTATCGCCGACCTGCCGGCGTCCGAACGCGGCGCGGTGGGGTCGGGCGCCAACAAGGCGCGCAAGGAGCTGGAAGCGCTGATCGAGGCGCGCAGCGAGGCGCTTGATGCCGGCGAGCTCGAATCGCGGCTCGCCGAGGACCGCGTCGATGTGACCTTGCCGGGCGCGCCGGCGCGGTCAGTTGGGCACACCCACCTGATCACCCGCACCACCCGCCAGATCGAGGACGTGATGGTCGGCCTCGGCTACCGGGTGATGGAGGGCCCTGAGGTCGAGCACGACTACTACAACTTCACGGCGCTGAACCACCCGCCCGGGCACCCGGCGCGGATGCTCCAGGACACCTTCTACGTGCAGTCGGACCCCGAGGTGCTGCTGCGCACCCACACCTCACCGGTGCAGATCCGCAGCATGGAGGCTCAGCCGCCGCCGATCTTCATGATCGCCCCCGGCAAGGTCTACCGGCGCGACTCCGACGCCACCCACAGCCCGATGTTCCATCAGGTCGAGGGCCTGGCGATCGGCGAGGGGATCACGCTTGCAGACCTGCAGGGCACGCTGACCGAGATGCTCAGCTCGATCTTCGGCGGCAGTCGCGAGGCGCGTATGCGGCCGCACTTCTTCCCCTTCACCGAGCCCAGCGTCGAGTTCGACGTCTCCTGCTTCCAGTGTGAGGGCACGGGCGAGCTGGCTGGCGGCGAGCGCTGCAACCTCTGCAAGGGCATTGGCTGGATCGAGGTCGGCGGCGCCGGCATGGTCGACCCCAACGTGCTCGGCTTCGTCGAGTCGAACGGTTACGACCCCGAGCGGGTACAGGGCTTTGCCTTTGGCATGGGGGTCGAGCGGATCGCGATGCTGCGCCACGGCGTGCCCGACCTGCGCCGCTTCTTCGACAACGACGTTCGCGTGCTGGGGCAGTTCTCATGAGGGTGCCTTACTCCTGGCTGCGCGAGTACTGCGATCCCGGCGTCGAGCCGGGTCAGCTCGCCGAGCGGCTGGCGATGACCGGCACCGAGGTCGAGCGGGTCGGCACGGTTGGCCCGCCCTCGGCCGAGGGCTTCGTCGTCGGCAAGGTGCTGAGCGCCGAGCCGCACCCGAACGCCGACCGGCTCCGCGTCTGCACGGTCGACACCGGTGACGGCGAGCGCACGATCGTCTGCGGCGCCCCCAACGTCGCCGCCGGCCAGACCGTTCCCGTGGCGCTGCCTGGAGCGACGCTTCCCGGCGGCCAGGCGATCGGCAAGGCGAAGCTGCGCGGGATCGAGTCGTTGGGAATGATCTGCGCCTCCTCCGAGCTGGGCCTGGGTGAGGGCCCGCCGGGCATTATGATCCTCGATACCGGAAGCTTGGTGCCGGGCACGCCGCTGGCCGAGGTGCTGCCAATCGCCGAGCCGGTGCTGGAGCTGGAGCTGACGCCGAACCGGGTCGACTGCTTTGGTATCTACGGCGTCGCTCGCGAGGTCCACGCGATCAGCGCCGCGCCGCTTTCCGGCGAGCCTTGGGCCGATGACGCCGCAGCCGAGGGCGACGGTGAGGTGTCTGACTACGCCTCGGTCACGGTCGAGGTGCCCGATCTCTGCCCACGCTTCACCGCCCGGGTTTTCACTGGCGTGAAAATCAGTCCCTCGCCGGCCTGGCTGCAGGCGCGGCTCGCAGCAGCGGGCCAGCGGGCGATCAACAACGTCGTCGACATCACCAACTACGTGATGCTGCTGACCGCGCAGCCGCTACACGCTTTCGATCTCGACAAGGTCCCCGACGGGGCCCTGACGGTGCGCACCGCGGCGCCGGGCGAGGAGATGAAGACGCTTGACGACGTCGAGCGCAGCCTTGACGCCGAGATGGTGCTCGTCTGCGACAGCAACGGCCCCTCCGGCATCGCCGGGATCATGGGCGGCCAGGCCTCCGAGGTCTCTGGGCAGACGACCCGGGTGCTGCTCGAGGTGGCGAACTGGAACGGAACCAACGTCCTGCGCAGCTCACGCATGCTCTCGCTGCGTTCCGAGGCCTCCTCGCGCTTCGAGAAGCAACTCCACCCCGAGCTCTGCATGCGGGCGCAGCGGATTGCCTCGCGGCTGATGGTCGAGCTCTGCGGCGCCAAGCTCGTACCCGGGACGATTGACGTTGCCGCCGAGATCCCCGCACCGCGGCGGCTGACCCTGCGCGGCGAGCGGGTTGAGGGCTTGCTCGGCATGGCGATCGCGCAGGCCGACCAGGTCACCTACCTGGAGCGTCTCGGCTTTGGGGTCGAGGTCAGCGGTGATGACCTCGAGGTGACGGTGCCGCCCGACCGCCACGGCGATGTCACCCGCGAGGTCGACCTGATTGAGGAGGTCGGCCGCATCCACGGCTTCGATCAGCATCTGCCCAGCACCCTGCCCGCCGTGGCGGGACGGGTCGGCGGGCTCAGCCGCGAGCAGCGCCTGCGTCGGCGGGCCGAGGACGCTATGCGGGATCTCGGCTTCGGCGAGGTCGTCGGCTGGAGCTTCACCGACCCGGGGCAGCCCGGGCGGCTACGGATCCCCGCCGACGACGAGCGGGCCAGCGGCGTCGTGCTCGCCAACCCGCTCTCCGAGGACCAATCGGTGATGCGGACGACTGTGCTCGGTTCGCTGCTCGACGTTGCCCAGCGCAACCTCGCCCGTGGCGCCGACTCCGTCGCGCTCTTCGAGTCGGGACGTGTCTACCTGCCCGCCGGGCCGAATCCGCAGAACTCCATCTCCGAGATGAAAAACGACGGCTTCGACGCTCTTGCTGGTGAGTTCGCCGGTGAGCGGCCGGCGCCCGATCGCGAGCCGCACCGGATTGGCTGCGTCGCGGTTGGACCGCTGATGGCGAGGTCTTGGCGGGGAGGTGGCGAGCCAGCCGACTTCTTCGCCCTCAAGGGGGTCGCCGACGCTCTTGCTGGGCAACTCGGCACTGCGCTTGCTTGCGAGTCAGGAGAGGAGCCCTTCCTGCATCCGGGCCGCTCGGCAACAGTCAGCGTCGGCGGAATTGCGACCGGATGGATCGGCGAGCTGCACCCGCTGGTCTGTCGGGCCTGGGACATCGAGGCGGCGGTCGGCTTTGAAATCGATCTGGCGACGCTCGTTGCCGCAGCCTCGGCCGGCGAGGAGACGTATGAGGACGTGACCACCTTCCCCGCCGTCTACCAGGACCTCGCCATGGTCGTCCCGATCGAGCTGCCGGCGGCCGAGTTGCGCCAGGCGGTCCTTGTCAACGGTGGCGAGCTGCTGCACGCCGCCGATGTCTTCGATCTCTACGAGGGTGAGCAGGTCGGCGAGGGCCGCAAGAGCCTGGCCCTGAGGCTGGAGTTCCGCGCCACCGATCGCACACTTACCGATGACGAGGTCAGCGAGCGGCGCGCCGCGATCGAGGCCGCGCTGGAGAAGATCGGGGGGTCGTTGCGTGCCTGATCCGTTCACACAACCGCTTGAGGGCGATCCCACCGCGCGGGTGCTGGTCGCCGGCGCCTCCGGTTTCACCGGGGCTCTGGCGGCGCAGATCGTCTGGCGCCACCCAAAGCTGGAGCTGGTCGCGGTCACCTCGCGCAGCGACGCCGGCAAGCGGCTCGATAGCCTCTACCCGCGCTACCGAGTGCCACTCGAGCTAACTGAACTTGACCTTGACGAGATCGAGGAGATTGACGCCGCGATCGTCGCCTACCCACACGGCGCCTCGGCTCCGGCGGTCGCGGCCCTGCGCGGCCTCGGTGCTCTCGTCGTCGACCTCTCGGCTGACTTCCGGCTCCGCGACCTGCCCACCTACGAGCTCTGGTACGGCCCGCACGGCGCCCCCGAGCTGCTCGAGGGCGCGGTCTACGGGCTGACGGAGCTCTACCGCGAGCAGTTGCGCGACGCTGAGCTTGTCGCCACGCCGGGCTGCTACCCGACCGCCAGTGTGCTGGCGCTGGCGCCCTTGGCCGAGCGCGGCTTGCTCGCCGACGTCGTGATCGACGCCAAGCAGGGCGTCTCCGGCGCCGGGCGCGGTGGTGGCGATGCGATGCACTACGTCTCGATGGACGAGAACGCCTTCGCTTACAAGACCGAGGGCCACAGGCACAGGCCCGAGATCGAACAGGAGCTGGCAGCGCTGGGATCGCCGGCGCCGGTCACCTTCGTGCCGCACCTGCTGCCGCTTGACCAGGGTGAGCTGACGAGCTGTTACGCGCAGACGAGTGAGCCAATCTCCAAGGATGAGGTGCAGGCGCTCTATCGCGAGCGCTACGCGGGTGAGCCCTTCGTCCACGTCGTCGACGGCCCACCGGGGCTGCGCGACGTGCGCGATACGAACGAGTGCCACGTCTACGTCACGGTCGAGGAGCGGGGCAGGGTGCTGGCCTTCTCGGCGATCGACAATCTTTGGAAGGGCGCGTCCGGTCAGGGCGTACAGAACCTCAACCTGATGCTGGGTCTCGACGAGAGCATGGGGCTGCTGTGACCCCGGCGGCGGACGCGAAGCAGAGCATGCCGGGTGATCACTTCTTTAAGTCGCGCTGGGTCGAGCCGCCGGCCGGGATCGAGGAGCTCGATCCCGCTCAGCTCGCGCCTGGCTTTCGCGCCGGCGGGGCCCACTGTGGGCTCAAGGGCGGCGGCAAGACGGACATCGGTCTCTTGGTCTGCGACGCCGGGCAGGTCAGCTCGGCGATCCTGTTGACCCGGAACGCGTCTGCGGCGGCGCCGGTGCGGGTCTGCCGCAAGCGCTGCGACCAGGCGGGAATCCGCGCCGCCATCGTCAACGCTGGCAACGCCAACGCCGAGACCGGTGAGCAGGGCTACGCCGATGCGATCGCGATGTGCGACGTCGCCGCGGAGCACCTGGGCCTGCCGCCGGAGGCTGTCGCGGTTGCCGAGACCGGTGTGATCGGCGTGCCGCTGCCAATCGACGCGGTGCTCAGTGGCATCGGCGATGCCGCAGGGAATCTTTCGCCCGATGGTGGTGCCGCCTTCTCCGACGCGATCCTCACCACCGACCGCTGGCCCAAGCGCTGCGCCTTGCGGACGCCGGAGGGGGTGACGATCTCCGCCCAGGCGAAGGGCGGCGGCATGATTCAGCCGAACATGGCGACGATGCTCTGCTTCGTTCAGACCGACGCCGTGGTCGAGGATCCTGACGCCGCACTGCGCGCCGCCTGCGATGCCTCCTTCGAGCGGATTACGGTCGACGGGCAGATGAGTACCAACGACACCCTGCTGCTGCAAGCGACCGGTGCCTCCGGCGAACCGCTGCCTGCGGGACTGCTCGAGGCGGTGCTGCTGCAGCTGGCGCTCGAGGTCGTCGCCGACGGCGAGGGATCTTCACGGGTCGGCCGCATCCAGGTCGACGGCGCGGCTTCGCAGGCCGAGGCCGAGCGGGTCGCCCGGGCGATTGCCAACTCGCCTCTGGTCAAGACAGCGCTCTTCGGCCGTGACCAGAACTGGGGGCGGATCGCGCAGGCGGCCGGCATGGCGCTGGCCGGCGAGGACCTGGAAGAGATTGGCGGTGACTCGATTGACAACGCCGAGCTGGCTACCGACGTCGCCGAGGCCGAGATCGGCCTGCGCCTTGATCGCGGCGGGCACAGCGCCCACGTTTGGTTCTCCGATCTCGGCTACGAGTACGTCCGCATCAACGCCGAGTACACGACATGAGCGAAGGAGGAGGCAGATGACCGAGCAAGCGCCCCAGTCGCGGGCCGCTCAGGTGAACGTCGAGACGCTGCTCGAGGCGCTGCCCTACATCAAGCAGTTCCACGGTCAGACGGTGGTGATCAAGTACGGCGGCGCAGCCATGCGCGAGCAGTCCTTGCGCGAGGCGTTTGCCACCGACGTCGTCCTGCTCAAGTACGTCGGGATGAATCCGGTCGTCGTCCATGGCGGCGGCCCCGAAATCAGCCAGTACATGGATCGCCTCGGCCTCGAGGTCCGCTTTCACGAGGGTCTGCGAGTGTCCGACGCGGAGACGGTCGAGGTAGCGCGCATGGTCCTGGTCGGCAAGCTCAACTCCGAAATCGTTCAGCGCCTCAACGCTCACGGCCAGCCGGCGGTCGGTCTCTCGGGCGAGGATGGTGGCCTCTTTCGCGTCGCGCCGGTCGCCAATGCCGATGAGGTCGGCTTCGTCGGCTCGATTGAGCACGTCGACGTCGACGTGCTCAACCACATCGCCGCCGACTACATCCCGGTGATCGCCTCCTCCGCTTCCGACCGGGAAGGCCAGTCCTACAACGTCAACGCCGACGAGGCCGCCGGCAAGGTCGCTGCCAAGCTCGGCGCCCACAAGGCAATTTTTCTCACTGACGTCGAGGGCTGGTTGGCCGACCCCGCGGACACCGGATCGCTTATTGCGCGAGCGACTGTGGACGAGGTCGAAGGCAAACTGGCCGAGATCGACGGAGGCATGCGGCCGAAGTTGGCTGCCTGCGCCGACGCGATCGGGGGCGGCGCCGGGGCCGCCCACATCATCGATGGCCGCCGGCCGCACTCGCTGCTGGTCGAGCTCTTCACCAACGCCGGTATCGGCACGATGGTGACGCCGTGAATCTGACTGATCTCCAAGCCCTCGAGGAGCGCTACCTGATGCGCACCTATAAGCGGGCGCCGGTTGAGTTCGTGCGCGGTGAGGGCGCCCTGCTCTGGGATGCCGAGGGAAAGGAGTACCTCGACTTCCTCGGTGGCATCTCGGTCTGCTCGATTGGGCACTGCAACCCCGACGTGGTCGAGGCGGTGCGGGAGCAGGCCGGGCGCCTGATGCACACCTCGAACCTCTTCTACACCGAGCCGATGGTGCGACTCGCCGAGCGGCTCTCGGAGTCGAGCCTCGGCGGCCGCGTCTTCTTCTCCAACTCGGGCACCGAGGCGAATGAGTGCGCGATCAAGATTGCCCGCAAGCACGCTCACCGGCGCGGCATCAGCGCACCGGAGATCATCAGCTTCGAGCGCGACTTCCACGGCCGCACCTACGGCTCCCTCTCCGCCACGCCGGCGCTTGCCGCCAATCCCGACATGGCGCCGATGCTGGACGGCTTCCGCGCGGTCCCCTTCAATGATCCGGATGCGCTGCGGGCAGCGGTGGGGGAGAACACTGCCGCGGTGCTGATCGAGCCGATCCAGGGTGAGGCGGGCATCTACTCACTCAGCGATGAGACCCTGCTCGCCGCCCGTCAGGCCTGTGATGAGAGTGGCGCCCTGCTGATCTTCGATGAGATCCAGACCGGGATTGGCCGCACCGGCTCGCTCTGGGCCTATGAGCAGACGCCGGTTCGTCCCGATGTTCTGACCAGCGCCAAGGCACTCGGCGGCGGCATGCCGATTGGGGCCTGCGTGACCAGCCAAGAGGCTGGCGAGGTGTTGGAGCCCGGCGATCACGGATCGACCTTCGCCGGCGGCCCGCTTGCCAGCGTCGCTGCTCTAGCGGTGCTTGAGATCGTCGATGACGCCGCACTGCTGCGCCGCGTGCGCGAGCAGGGAGCAAAGCTGCGCGACGCCCTGCTTGACCTCGACGGTGTCGAGATAGTTCGCGGCCGCGGCCTGATGCTCGGCGTCGGCCTTGGCGATGGAATCGAGGCTGCGGCGATTGGTGCCGACCTGCTCGAGCGTGGTCTGATTGTCAACGTGCCCGAGCCTGGGACCCTGCGCCTGTTGCCGCCGCTGACGGTCGATTCGGACCAGATCGAGTGGGCCGCCGCCACGATCGCGGCCGCACTCCTAAGCTACGCGCCGCAATGAGTAAGCGTCCCTCTGAGCCCCGTGCGCTGACCAGCGGTACGGCCGAGCGCCTGGCGGCGATAGTTGAGGCAGCCGAGCAGGCAGCTGCGAAGGTGATCGACGATGCCGAGGAGCAGGCGCGCCGCCAGCTCTCCGAAGCCGGCGCTCGCGCTGACCGCATCGTCGCCGAGCGTCTGCGGGCGCTTGCCGACGAGCTCGACCCACCCGCCTCGGGCCAGCGCGAGCCGCATCTGAGGCCGGTCGCCGCAGTGCCACAGCCGCAGGCACCCTCCGGGCCGCGTTCGGGCTCCGCCGGCGCCCGCCTACTGGCTACGCAGATGGCGGTCTCGGGGAGCAGTCGCGAGGAAATCGCCGAGCGCCTGCGCAATGGCTTCGAGATTGCCGATACCAGCGAGATACTCGACGCGATACTCGGACCTGAGGAGTGAGCCGATGCACGAGGACCCGACACGGATGATGCGCCAGCCCGACGACGAGCACCGCCCGCACGGCAATACGCGGCTGCTGATCGCCGGCCTGATCGCGGTGATCGTCGGCCTGGTGATCGCGGTCGTCGTGATCGCCGGTAGCGGCGACAGCGGCTCGACCTCAACGGTGACGACGGTGCCCAGCGAAGCGAGCTCGACCACCGAGACGACGACCGGCTCGAGCACCGAGACCACCACTTCGACCCCGACTGAAACGACCACGACTTCGGAAACGACGACCGCCCCCGAAGAAACAACCACCACGACCCCGCCCGAAGAAGAAAACGGCAGCGGCGGCATCGGCGCTCCCTAGTGGCACCGGGTTCGCCCGCAGACGTTCGCACGGCTTCCTATGAGGCCGATCCCGCTGAGGTCCGCCGGGTCCTGCTGCTCTACTCGGGCGGCCTCGACACGAGCGTGATGCTGAAGTGGATCCAGGATTCCTACGAGGCCGAGGTCGTCTGCCTCACCGTCAATCTCGGCCAGCCGGGCGAGGATTACGCCGTGATCGAGGACAAGGCAAAGCGATTGGGAGCGCTGGAGTGCCACGTCGTCGACGCGCGCCAGGAGTTCGCCGACGACTACGTGCTGCCGGCGATCAAGGCCAACGCGCTCTACGGCGGTGGCTACCCACTCTTCACTGCGCTCGGCCGGCCGCTGATCGCCAAGCTCGCGGTCGAGTACGCGCGGCGCAGCGGCTGCGACACGATCGCCCACGGCTGCACCGGCAAGGGCAACGACCAGGTCCGGATCGAGGCCACCGTGGCCACTCTGGCGCCGGAGCTGAAGACGATCGCCCCGGTGCGTTCCTGGCAGATGGGCCGCGAGGAGGAGATTGCCTACGCCCGCGAGCACGGCATCCCGGTCAAGGGTGGCACTGAGGTGGCGCCCTACTCGATCGACGACAACCTCTGGGGTCGCTCCTCGGAGGGTCGCTGGATCGAGGATCTCGACCACGCCCCCGAGGATGACGTCTTCCAGCTCGTCACCCGGCCCGAGCTGGCGCCGGATCAGGCGGAGGTCGTCACGGTCGAGTTCGAGGCTGGCATTCCGGTGGCCTTCAATGGCGAACGCCTGGCGCCCGTGGCACTGCTCGAACGCGCGGCCGAGGTCGGTGCTCGCCACGGCGTCGGCATCGTCGATCACATCGAGGACCGCATCGTCGGGCTCAAGGTGCGTGACATCTACGAGGTGCCGGCGGCGGCGATCATGCTTCCCGCGCACCAAGAGCTGGAGAAGTTGGTTGGCACGATCCACCAGAACCAGTTCAAGCCGGAGCTCGACCGCAAGTGGGCCTACCTGGTCTACGCCGGGCTCTGGTGGGAGCCGCTGCGCACCGACCTCGATGCCTACATGAACGCGGTCAACGCCCAGGTAACGGGCACGATCGGCCTTAAGCTCTTCAAGGGCAGTGTCCGGGTCGTCACGCGCAGCTCACCCAATGCTGTCTACGACGCCGACCTCGCCTCCTTTGACCAGTCCGGCGGGCTCTTCTCGCAGGCAGCGTCACCGGGCTTTATCGAGCTCTGGTCGCTGCAGTCGCGCATGGCGCACCGAATTCGCCAGCGCGGGGAGGGGGAGTAGATGGCCTACGACAAGCTCGGCAAGGCTGCGATTCGCTTTGCGATCAAGTACGTCCGGCACCGTTATCGGCGCCAAATTCGCATTGGCGCTGGGGTCGCGGCGCTTGCATTGGCGATTGCGGCCTACGCCGCGACGCGCAACGTGCCAGAGGGCTAGCGTAGCCTCGACGTCTTAGTGGCGCCAATGCTCGCGACAAAGGCGGGGAGCCGCACGCTTCTCGTCGCCCTCCTTTGTGCACTGCTGGCGCCGCTCGCGCTCGCTGCTGCCCCTGCCTTGGCAGCCGACGTCTCGGCCCTGCAGCAGAAGGTCTCGGTTGGACGAGAAGAAGCCGGGTCGCTGGCCGGCCAGTTGCAGGCGGCACAGGGAGAACTTGCAACTGCAGAACAGGAAGCCGCCGCGGCCAGCGCCCGCGAGCAGAAGCTCACCACGCTGTTGGCGACGGGTGAAGAAAAGGCGGCGCGGCTTGCTGCTGAAGTACAGCGGACCAAGCGCCGGCTCGTGGCCGAAAAACGGCGCCTGCACCGAGCTCGGGCCGCCCTTGCCACTCGTCTCGTGGCGATCTATGAGAGCGGTGCGCCGAGCACGGCCAGCATCATCCTCGCCGCTGACAGCATCGATGAACTGGCCACCCGAACCGAATACCTGGAGCGAATTCAGCAGTCCGACTCCGACCTGGCCAGCCGCGTGGCCCAGGTCCGCCGCACGGTGGCCGCGGCCCTCCAGCGGGTCGCCTCCCTCAAGGCTCGCGTTGACTCCTACGACCAACGCCTCGCCGCCGCCCGCTCTGAAGTCGCCGCTGTCCGCGAAAATGCCGAGGTCGCCGCATCGCACCTGCACTCCCTCACCGCCGCCCGCGCGGCGGCGCTGGCAAGCCTCAAGTCGAAGATCGGCGACTGGGTCGGCGACATCCAGGCGGCCAAGGCAGCGGAAGCGGAACGGATCAGCTCCGAAGAAGCCGAAACCGAAGTCGAACGCTGGCTCGGCGGCCCGTTTTCCATCCCCGCCTACATCGTGCTGTGCGAGTCAGGCGGCAACTACGGCGCCGTCAATCCCTCCAGCGGCGCCGGCGGCGCTTACCAAATCCTCCCTTCCACCTGGGAACTCTACGGCGGCCAAGGCGAACCCCAGAACGCCCCCAAGGCCGAACAGGACCGCATCGCTGCCGAAATCTGGGCCGACTCCGGGCCCAGCGCCTGGGTCTGCGGGTAAGCACCACTCACTCGCGGAATACTCGCGGAAGGTGCGCGGAAGACGCTCGAAAGCGCCTCTCTCCATCTGAGCCGATTGGCATGATCGGCTCGCGATCGTGAGTAATCCCTCCGCCGTCCATCTGCATGCCCACAGCGAGTACTCGCTGCTCGATGGCGCCTGCAAGATCGATGCGATGGCGGCACGGGCAGCGGAGATGGGGCAGCCCGCCCTCGGCCTTACCGACCACGGCGTGATGAACGGGGCGGTTGATCTCTACAAGGCATGCAAGAAGCACGGGATCAAGCCAATTGCCGGCTTCGAGGCCTACTTCGTCGATGACGTCAAGACGATCAAGGAGAAGCCGAAGTACGAGCGCAACCACCTGACGCTGCTGGCCGAAAACGACACCGGCTTGGCCAACCTGGTCAAACTCACCTCGGCCGGGTTCCTCGAAGGCTTCTCACGCGGTAAGGCAAACGTCGACATGGAGATGCTCGCCGCCCATGCCGAGGGTGTGATAGCGCTCACCGGCTGCCTGCAGTCGCGCTTCTGTCGTCGTTTGATCGAGGAGCGTCCGGACGATGCCCGGGCCCACCTCGACGACCTAATCCAAGCCTTCGGTCCTGAGCAGGTCTACTTCGAGGTGCAAAAGAACGGCATTCCCGAGCAGGACAAGGCCAACGAGGGGATCGTTCGCTATGCCCGCGAGCTGGGCCGGCCGCTGGTCGGCACCGCTGACGTCCACTACCTGCGCCGCGAGGACTTCGAAGACCACGCGGCGCTGCTTTGCGTGCAGACCAAGTCGACCTTGGAAGCGCCGAAGATGAGCTTCGACACTAACGAGTTCTATCTCAAGGACTCCGAGGAAATGGCGGCCTCCTTCGCCGAGTGGCCGGAGGCAGTGCCGACCACGCTGGAGATCGCCGAGCGCTGCAACATCGAGATCGAGCTCGGCAAGCTGCTGCTGCCGCGCTACCCGACGCCCAACGGCGAGGAGCCGGAGGCAATGCTGCGTCGCGTCGCCGAAGAGGGCGTACGAGCGCGCTACGGGGATCCGCTGCCGGCCGAGGCGGTCGAGCGGATGGAGTTCGAGCTCGGCGTGATCGAAGAGATGGGTTTCCCGTCCTACTTCCTGATCGTCTGGGACTTCGTCCGCTACGCGAAGGACAACGGCATCGCGGTCGGGCCCGGCCGTGGTTCGGCGGCGGGCTCGATCGTCGCCTACGCGCTGACGATCACCGATATCGATCCGCTTGCCGAAGACCTGCTCTTCGAGCGCTTCCTCAATCCGGGCCGCAAATCGATGCCTGATATCGACATCGACTTCTCGGTCCGCGGTCGCGAGCGGATGATCCGCTACGTCGCCGACAAGTACGGCCGTGAATCGGTCGCCCAGATCATCACCTTCGGCAAGATGGCGCCGCGCGCCGCCACCCGCGACGCCGCCCGGGTGCTCGGCTTTGACTACGGCACCGGCGACCGTCTGGCGAAGCAGATCCCGGAGCCGATCATGGGTCGCAGCCCCTCCTTCGAGGAATGCCTGAAGTCAGGGCAGGAGCTGAAGAAGACCTACGACGCCGAGCCCGACGCGAAGCGGATCATCGATGTCGCCCAGGGCCTCGAGGGGATCATCCGCAACAACTCGATCCACGCCGCCGCGGTGGTGATCGCCGACCGCCCGCTGCAGGAAGTGGTGCCGCTGCAGCTGGCCGAGGACAAGACCGCCCCGGCGCCCGCTAACGGCAGCGGCAAGGCCGAGCGCCAGTACAAGATCGTGACCCAGTACTCGATGGGGCCGATCGAGGAGATCGGGCTGCTGAAGATGGACTTCCTCGGCCTGCGCAACCTCGACGTGATCGAGGACGCGATCGACATCATCCGCCGCTCGCGCGGCGAGGAGGTCGATATGGAAGCGATCCCGATCGACGACTCCAAGACCTACGAAATGCTTGCCCGCGGCGACTCGACCGGCGTCTTCCAGTTCGAGTCGGAGGGGATGCGCGACGCGCTGCGCAAGGTCGGGCCGACCGAGTTCGCCGACCTGGTCGCGCTCGGCGCGCTCTACCGACCCGGCGCGATGGCCTACATCCCCGCCTACGCCAAGGGCAAGAAGGACCCCTCGACGGTGCGCTACCCGGATCCGCGCCTGCGCGCGATCACCGAGGAGACCCACGGCTGCGTCGTCTACCAGGAGCAGCTGATGGCGATCGCCCGGGAGATGGCGGGCTTCTCCGGTGCCGAGGCGGACGATTTGCGCAAGGCGATCGGCAAGAAGAAGCGCGAGCTGATGGCGACGATGAAAGACAAGTTCATGCAGGGCATGGCTGAATCGAACACGGCCCCCAAGGTCGCCGCCGACCTCTGGAAGCTGAACGAAGCCGCCGCCGACTACTCCTTCAACAAGTCCCACGCCGCCTGCTACGGGCTGATCTCCTACCGCACCGCCTACCTCAAGGCCAACTACCCGGCCGAGTACATGGCGGCGGTGATCTCCTCGGTGATGAACACCAAGGACAAGGTGCCCTTCTTCGTCAACCGCTGCGAGGAGATGGGAATTGACGTGCTGCCGCCCGACGTCAACTCCTCCGACCACAGCTTCGTCGTCTCCGAGAAGGCGATCCGCTTTGGCCTCGACGCAGTCAAGAACGTCGGCCACGCCGCGGTCGAGGCGATCCTGCGCGCTCGCGAGGACGCCCCGATCGCCTCGATCTGGGACTTCTGCGAGCGGGTCGATTCCCGCGCGGTGAACAAACGGGCGATTGAATGCCTGATCAAGTGCGGCGCCCTCGACTCGACCGAGGCCACCCGCAAGGGCATGCTCGAGGCGCTGCCGGCGGCGCAATCCGCCGGACAGAAGGCCCAGGAGGATGCCCAGCTTGGTCAGGGCTCGATCTTCGACTTCGGCGAGGAGACCGGGGCAGGCGCCCACGCGACCCAGGCGCACCACCGGCCGCCGATCTCCGCTGCCGAGTTCGAGCGGGCCGAGCTGCTGGCGATGGAGAAGGAGACCCTGGGGACCTATCTCTCCGAGCACCCGCTGACCGAGGTCCGCGGCGCCCTGCGCGCCCGGGTCGACTGCGGCATAGCCGCCCTCGCCGGCAAGCAGGACGGCTCCTGGGTGACGGTCGGCGGCATCGTCACCGAGTGCAAGAAGATCCGCACCAAGAGCGGCAGTCAGATGATGTTCGCCACCCTCGATGACGTCGAGGGGCAGGTCGAGATGCTGGTCTTCAAGGCCGATGAGTCCGAGAACGCCGCGGTGATCGAGCCCGACGCGATCGTCATCGTGCGCGGCCGCCTCGATCACAAGGATCGTGGTGAGACCAAGCTCGTCGTCCAGGAGGCCGAGCGCTTTGAACCCAACGCGGCGGAGATCGCCGCGGCCCCAGCGGTTGCAAGTGCGTCGGCGGGCGGGCCATTCAAGGTGGAGGTCGCGGTATCCACTTACTCCGACGGCCTAATCGAGGAAATCAAGGCAGTCCTCGAGCACCACAAGGGCCCCGAAGAGGTGCGGGTTGCGTTGCTCGGTGCGGACGGCAGAATGACGGAGCTGAGATGCGGCGACAATTTCCGTGTTCGCTCTTCCGGCAAGCTCCGCAGCGAGTTGGACCAGGTGCTCTCCAGTGCCACCGCCCTGGCCGCTTAGCCAGTCCAGGCCTTGGTTTTCACGGTCAGGGGTCCGTAGACTTCTTTTATGCCGGTAACGCATGAGAAGACGGGTGAGTGTCGCCAGTGCCGCTCGTTCTGCGACAAGATGGTCGAGCCGCGCGGTTGCGTCGAAATGCGCTGTCGCTACCTCTACAGCTTTGTCGACATGCTGACCGGCAGCCAATACGTCGGCTGCATGCAGGATGTCTTCGCTGCCAAGGTCGATCTCGAGGCGGTGCTGCAGCCGGGCGGCTTCGGCGGCGTCAAGATGACCGGCGACGCGCTGCCGCACTGCCAGTTCTCGGTCGAGCAGGCCTACGAGGGCGAGGGCGAGTCCTATGACTGCGTTAATCGCCGCTTCTTCGACTGCTCTGACAGCGGTGCCGAGGGCATCAAGGCCTTCGACCTGCGCGACGTCTGAGAGCGCGCGAATACGACATAGTTGTGTGTACGATCCCGCGCTATGAGCGATAACGCGGCAGTGGCAGAGGCAGAGAAAAAGAGCTTGATGGCGGAGGCGGCGGGCGGTGACGGGAGCCCCAGCGAGGGCCCGAAGTTCACTCTCGAGCTGAACCAGGACCAGAAGGACATTCGCGAGTGGGTTCACGGCTTTGCCGAGGGCGTCGTCCGCCCGGCCGCGTCGGAATGGGACGAGCGCGAGGAGACGCCCTGGCCGGTGATCCAAGAGGCCGCCAAGATCGGTCTCTACAGCTTCGAAGCGCTGGGCCAGTTCTGGTCCGATGAGACCGGCCTCACCTTGCCGATCGCCAATGAGGAGCTCTTCTGGGGCGATGCCGGCATCGGCATGGCGATCATGGGCACCTCACTGGCCGTTGCCGCGATTTTCGGCCAGGGAACCCCGGAGCAGATGGGCGAGTGGATCCCGCAGTGCTTCGGCAGCGCTGACGAGCCCAAGGTCGCCGCCTTCTGCGCTTCTGAGCCTGACGCTGGCTCGGACGTGTCGGCGATCCGCACCACCGCCAAGTACGACGAAGCAACCGATGAGTGGGTGATCAACGGCCAGAAGGCCTGGGCCACCAACGGCGGCATCGCTGATGTCCATGTCGTTATCGCCTCGGTCGACCGTGAGCTTGGCTCGCGCGGCCACGCAGCCTTTGTGATTCCGCCTGGAACCAAGGGTTGTGAGCAGGGCGCCAAGGTCAAGAAGCACGGCCTGCGTGCCTCGCACACCGCCGATGTCCACCTTGATGACTGCCGCGTGCCCGGAGCCTGTCTGCTCGGCGGCAAGGAGAAGCTCGACGAGCGCCTCGCCCGCGTCCGCGAGGGCAAACGCTCCAAGTCACAGGCAGCGATGCAGACCTTCGAGGCAAGCCGTCCCACGGTCGGCGCCCAGGCGCTCGGGATCGCCCGCGCGGCCTATGAGTACGCGCTCGAGTACGCCAAAGAGCGCCGACAGTTCGGTCGCGCGATCGTTGAGAACCAGTCGATCGCCTTCACCCTCGCTGACATGAAGCTCGAGATCGACGCCGCTCGCCTGCTGGTCTGGCGCGCCGCCTGGATGGGTCGCACCGGCCAGAAGTTCGAAAACGCCGAGGGCTCGATGTCGAAGCTGAAGGCGGGAGAGGTCGCCGTCTGGGCAACCGAGCGGGCGATCCAGATCCTCGGCGGCAACGGCTACACGCGCGAGTTCCCGGTCGAGCGCATGTCCCGCGACGCCAAGATCTACACGATCTTCGAGGGGACCTCGGAGATCCAGCGGCTGGTCATCTCCCGCTCGATCTCAGGCGTCCACGTCAAATAGCCCTGATTCAAGGTCTCGACCATGTGCAGGTCGCCGCGCCGGTTGGCAGTGAGGATGCGGCGCGGCGCTTCTACGGCGAGCTGCTTGGCCTGACCGAGCTGGAGAAGCCCGAGGCTCTGCGGGGCCGCGGCGGTGTTTGGTTCGCCTGCGGAGCCCATCAGCTTCACGTTGGAATCGCACCGGATTTCGTACCCGCGATTAAGGCCCATCCGGCGCTGCGGGTTGCTCCCTCAGATCTGGATCAGCTCGCGGAGAGGCTGAAGGATGCTGGCGTAGAAGTGCAGTGGGACGACGCAATCCCGGATGTGCGCAGGTTCTACGCTGCCGATCCCTGGGCAATCGGATCGAGCTGAGCGGCGGCTAAGCCCTTCGCGGTCAGGCCGGGGCGGGAAACTGAGGCCAGACCCCTGACCGAACCCGCTCATAGAGCGTGTCGGGGGCGAGGTCCGCTCCGCCCGGCCAGGCGACCGTGTGCGACTCGGCGTCGAGGTACATCTCCGCAAAGCCCTCCTTGGTACGGGCTCGCTCAAAGACGGGTCCCCACATATGCGGGAGTACCTCGATGGTGTCACTCAGTCCGTCGGCGAACGTCAACTCGAGTGCGCCATGGCGGACGACGGAGGCATTAGTGATGTCGGGAGTAAGTCTGCTCATTGCAAGGGCTCGATCTCTTTCAGTGTTTCACGCGTCCGTGCCCGATGCCAGTTTTCTTCCAGCTCAGCCTGATGGAGCTCCGCCCAAGGCGAGGACGAAGCGAAGCTGTCGGCGCTTGAGGCTGTTTTCAATGACCTCAAGGCTGTCGATCTGGACCTTTGCCTCGCCATCGGCGTGGAAAGCGTGGAAGTGCGGGAAGCCATGGTCCTTGAAGTACATCGAGATTGTGATTCCGAAAAAGCGGCTGATGGTCGGCACCGCTCCATAAGCAGGAGCGGACGATCACTCGCCCCGCCAGTCAGTCAGTCGCGCCTTTTGAGCCCTGTCTTTCGCAGACGTTTGGCCGCCAGCACTTCTTTGCGGTCGGCGCCCTTCCTGTCAGGACCCGGTGTCTCCAGTGTGGCGGGCAGGCCGTCGAAGCGCGGCTCGGAGAGGAAGGCGGCGAGGCCCTGTTTGCCCATCTCGCCTTTACCGAGGTTGGCGTGGCGGTCGCGGCAGGAGCCGAGCGGGGCGGCGGCGTCGTTGACGTGCAGGCACTGGAGGCGGTCGAAGCCAACCTTGGCGTCGGCTTCGTCGACGACCTTGGTCAAGTGCTCCTCGTCGGTGATGTCGTAGCCCTGGACGAAGAGGTGGCAGGAGTCGAGGCAGAGGCCGAGGCGCTTGCCGCTGCCGGCCAGTTCGATCAGCTCCGCGATCTGGTCGAAGTCACGGCCGAGTAGGCCCTTATGGCCGGCTGTCTGCTCGAGCAGGAGCGGGCAGCGCTCGCTGTCTTTGAGCGCCGCGGCGATTGTCTTGCCGGCCCGTTTCATCGAGGGGCCCAGGGGCTCTTTAACCTGCGCACCGGGATGCAGGACAACGCCGGCGGCGCCGATCTCGTCACCGATCCGCAGCGCATGGGTGAGCGAGGCCTGAGACTTCTTGCGCAGCTCTTTGTCCTTGCTGGCGCAGTTGATCAGATAGACGGCGTGGATCACTACCGCTTCCACCGGTGAGTCCGCCATCGCCTCTTTGAAGGCGGCGAAATCCTCGGGCCCGTACTTGGTCGGCCGCCACATGCGCGGGCTCTGGTTGAAGATCTGGATCGATTCGCAGCCGCGCTCAGCGCCCCGCTCGATCGCTTTGTCCAGTCCTCCCGCTGTGGAAACATGCGCTCCAATCAACATGAACCCGGCACTCTAGTGACGAACCAACCTGCCTCATCCGATGCACTTCGCCGCGTATTGCTCACACGCTTGGGGGCTCGTTCGTCGGCCGTCGAGGAGGCGATTGTCGCCACCGTTCAGAGCATCGAGCCGAAGGTCAACGGGACTCCGGAAGGCCGCGCGGTTCTACGGGCCTTTGCGGGCGAAGCGGTCGAAGTCATTGCGGCTGTCGTAGAGCAAGGCGAAGGCTGGCTGCCGGAGCTCTCCCCAGCCGGGGTAACGCAAATCCGCTACTTAGCGCGTAGCGGCGTGCCCCTGGACACGGTGATGCGGGCCTTTTATGCCGTGACGAATGTTCTCCTCGAGCTCCTGGCGGAGGACATTGCCTATCTCCCGTCGGATGCTCTTCCTTACCTGGTGAGCATGCAGAGCCAGCACGGCGATCTGGTGATGGGTGCGATATCGGCTGAGCACGAGAGGGAGGCGGAGAGGATGGACCGCTCTCCCGCCAAGCGCACGGCGGAGTGCGTCGAGAGGCTTCTTGCCGGAGAACGGTCGGACCTCGCCGGGTTGGAGTACGAGCTGGAAGCGTGGCATCTCGGCATGGTCGTGATCGGGGCAAAGGTGGGCCTGGTCGCCCGCATCCTTGCGGAGCGGCTCGGTTGCAAGCTGCTGTTTCTTCCACGGGATACTGAGATCGCTTGGGCTTGGCTTGGGGCCCCCCGTTGCGTGCCCTTTGCCGAGTTGGAGGGCCTCGTGTCCTCCGGCGTCACTGACTCGGTATTTCTCGCCGTCGGCGAGATGCGGCAAGGTGCGGATGGCTGGTGCCTCACCCACCGAGAAGCGCAGACCGCGCTTGCGGTCATGCTTCACCAACCTCAGTCACTCATTCGCGGTTCGGACGTCGTGCTGTTGGCGGCGGCGATCCAAGACGACTCGATTCGCAGGTCCCTGGTGGACGTGTATCTCGGGCCTTTGAGCGGAAGCCGAGACGCCGACGTGCTGCGGGAGACCCTGCGTGTCTATCTCTCCCTGGATTGCAATGCAGCGTCGGCTGCCGCGATGCTTGGCGTGAACCGTCACACGGTGCTCCGCCGCCTGCTCCGGATCGAGGAGGTCATCGGCCGATCGCTTGACTCGTGTCGTGCCGAGATGGATGTGGCATTGCGCGTCGAGCAACTCGATCTCGATCACAGGTAGCGGTTGGTTGCATTTTGGGGTGCGCGTCGCTCCCTTGTGTTGCCCCTCGCGCTGACTTGCCGCTAGTAGACCTTCAAGCATGACCAAGGCCCTCCTGTCGACGCGATCGTTCTTCGCGCAGATTGGGAGCATGGTGATCCTCACCGTGAGGACCGTCATCTCGACGATTCGACCTCCCTATCCGTATGGCGAGGAGCTCATCGAGCAATTCCTGCGAGCCCTGCAGGTGTGCTGGTTTCCGCTTATGGTTTCGATGATTGCGGTAAGCCTTGGGGCGCCGGGTCTGCAGGCGGGAGGCTTCCTCAGGCTGGTCGGCTCGCTCGACCGTCTCGGGGGCTTCTTCGTCCTTGCCGCGATCCGCGAGTTCGCCCCTTTCGTCACTGCGATCGTCGTTCTCGGGGCGGCCGGGAGTGCCATAACCGCTGATCTGGGCTCGCGCAAGATCCGCGAGGAGCTGGATGCGCTTCAGGTCCTCGGCGTCGATCCGATCAAGAATCTGGTCGTGCCACGCTTCCTGGCGTTGATCTTGATCACCGGGCTACTGGATATCTTCGCCCTGGTTGCCGGATTGAGCAGCGGCATCATCACCGAGCTGATCAACCATGAATCTCTTGGCGGCTTCTTCGAGACTCTTCTGACTAATGCGTCGATTCTCGATCTCGCTGGGTCGCTGGTCAAGTGCATGCTGTTTGGAGCAATCATCGCCATCGTTTGCTGTTACAAGGGTATGAATGTGTCCGGCGGTGCTGCGGGCGTGGGCAGGGGCGTCAACGACGCAGTGGTGATCGCGCTGATCGGCGTGGGCGCATTCAACTACGTCTTTACACAGACCTTGCTCGCAACCAATCCCCAGCTGCAGACGATTCGATAGACCGGCGACCGGCACCGTTCATCTAGATTCCACGCGTGCCCGAAGACTCTTCACTGCGTGTCCGCTTTGCTCCCTCGCCGACCGGTGCCCTGCATATCGGCGGTGCCCGCACCGCTCTCTACAACTGGCTCGCGGCCCGTCACGGCGGTGGCGAGTTGGTGCTGCGGATCGAGGACACCGACCGCGAGCGCTCGACCGAGGAGAACGTCACCCAGATCCTCGACGCGCTGGAGTGGCTCGAGCTCGACTGGGACGTTGGGCCGGTCTCACAGGCGTCGCGAGCCGATCTCCACGCCGAGGCTCTGCAACAGCTGCTCGACTCCGGCGCCGCTTACCGCGACTCGGCCACGGCGAAGGACGTTGAGGCCTGGAAGGCCACGCACGGCGCCGATCGTGGTTACCGTGGCGAGCCGGTCTCCGACGACGGTGCCGCGGTGCGCTTGCGCGTGCCCGATGATGCCGAGACGGTCGTCCACGACATGATCCGCGGTCCTGTCAGCTTTCCCAACCGCAGCTATGACGACTTCGTCATCGCCCGCGGCGACGGCTCGGTTCTCTACAACTTTGCCGTCGCAGTCGACGACGCCGAGATGGGAATCAGCGAGGTGGTGCGCGGCGATGACCATCTTTCCAACACGCCGAAGCAGCTGCTCGTCCTCGCCGCACTCGGTCACGAGCCGCCGCGCTACGCCCACCTGCCGCTGTTGCACGGCCCTGACGGTAAGAAGCTCTCCAAGCGCCACGGCGCCGCCTCGGTGCAGGAGCTGCGCGAGGCTGGATACCTGCCGGCGGCAGTCCGCAACTACCTTGCCCTGCTCGGCTGGGGAACCGACGACGACACGACGGTGATGGCGACCGAGGAGCTGGTCCGCCGCTTCCGGGTCGAGGACGTTGGCCGCTCCGCCGCGATCTTCGACGAGAAGAAGCTGCGCTGGCTCAACGGTCGCTTTATGCGTGAGCTCCCAGTAGACGAGTACACGGCTGCCGTGGCGCGCCACCTCGGGCGTGAGCCCGACGAGCGGTTGCATGCTGCCTGCGTGATCGCCCAGGAGAAAGCTCAGACGCTGGCCGAGGTCTGGCACCTGATCCGCTTCCTCTTCGAACCTCCCGTGGAGGACGAGAAGGCCTGGGCCAAGGTGATGAAGGACGGCGCCCTGGAGGCGCTGGAGGCATCCCGCAGCGCGCTCGCCGAGGCGCCTGCCTTTGACGCTGAAGCGGTTGAGACCGCTCTTACTCCGATTCCTGCGCAGCTTGGAGCCAAGCCCGGCAAGGTTTACCAACCGATTCGGGTCGCAATCACCGGCACCTCGGTCTCACCGGGGATTTTCGAGTCGCTGGCGGCGCTTGGGCGCGAGGAATCGCTCGCGCGCATCGATACCGCAGTCGCACGCCTGCGGTCCTAGCGGACAAGCAAAAAGGCTGGAATCCACCTAAATGGACAGATGGTGCTTTTCTGCACCTTAATTTTATGGATGGTCGGGCTAAACCGTGCGTCCTTTGCTGCCGATGAGGCAGTCAAGGACATTTCTCGCAATGGAGACCACCAAGCCCCATACCAACGGCAAAGCCAAGCCGGGTGCCGTCACTAAAGACGCCAGCGGCCGGCCTGCGCCGGGCGCTCGCCTCGCCGCTGCTTTCGAGGCGGTGGAGAAGTTCCCGGTGCTGCTTGAGTCGCGAGCTCGCGTCATGCGGGCCGCCACGGCCGAGACCAGTCGCATTGGCGATCTGGTCGAGGCGGTTGAGGCCGACGTCGGCCTGGCGATCGCCGTGCTGCGCTTTGCGAACCGTTCCAGCTCGCCCGTTGCCAGCATCGGCTCGATCCCGGCGGCGATCGACATCCTCAAGCCTTCAGGCGTGTTGGCCATCGCCGGCACCGCACCGGTCTTCGATTTCTTCGAGACCAACGGCGGCCGCGAGATGCGTCCAGAGCGCTTTCGCGTTCACGCCCTAGCCACCC
Source organism: uncultured Solirubrobacterales bacterium (assembly GCA_963716345.1). Classification (GTDB taxonomy): domain Bacteria; phylum Actinomycetota; class Thermoleophilia; order Solirubrobacterales; family 70-9; genus VRUE01. The sequence continues at coordinate 2,786,404 of OY970304.1, read as the reverse complement.
AGCAGGCAGCCGATGAGATCGGGCGGGCCGTCGGCTGGGAGGACCGCGACGAACTCGCCATTGCCTCGCTCCTGCACGACGTCGGCCGCCTGGTGATTGCCAACCTCCACCCCGGCGATCGCGGTCACTTTGACGTCCTTGCTCGAACCCCCGAGCAGCGCTTGCGCGAGGAACGCGACCGACTGGGCATCGATCACGCCTTGGTCGGCGGGGTGCTGGCGCGACGCTGGAGCCTGCCGCAGCGGATCGCGGTCTCGATCGAGCGCCACCACGCCGATGATGCCGAGGGTCTGGCCGCCCTGGTCGGGACCGCCGACATGGTCGCCCACTACAGCCAGGGGGAGGCGGTCTCGCCGGAGCGCCTGCACGCCTCAGCCAAGCGCAGTGGTCTCAGTCCCGACGCCCTGCGTGACCTGCTCTACCAGCTTCCCTATGCCCGCAATGACGTCTCGCGCATCTCCGAGCCCTGTCCGCTCTCCGCTCGCGAGCTCGACGTCCTACGCCACCTCTCCGAGGGCATGGTCTACAAGCAGATCGCCAGCGAGATGCAGCTCTCCGTCTCGACCATCCGCACCCACCTTCACAACGTCTACGGCAAGATCGGCGCCGTCGATCGCGCCCAGGCAGTCCTGACCTCGCGCGATCGAGGCTGGATCTAGGTCGGCTACTCGATCAGCGACTCACGCAGGGCGATTGCTACTGCGTGAGTGCGATTGCGGGCGCCGAGGCGGGCGAAGGCGTTCTTGGTGTGGGTCTTGATCGTTTCCTCGCTGAGGTCGAGCTCGCGGGCCGCGACCGTGGTCGATTCGCCGTTGGCGAGCAGCTGGAGGATTTCGCGCTGGCGCTTGGTCAGCTTGCCGCGACTGCCGCGGGGCGGCACGGCGGGGTCGATGAAGCGTTCCTGGGCGAGGGCGGCCTGGGCGGCGTGTAGCAGCAGCTCGGTGCTGGCGGTGCGCGAGATGTAGGCGTTGGCGCCCGCTTGCATCGCGGCGCTGGCCAGGTGGCGCTCGGCGCGCTCGCCGTGGGCGACGATGCCGAGCCCCGGTTCGGACCTGAGCATCATCCGGATCGTCTCGGTGGCACCGAGCGGGATCGGGCTGGTGCGATCGGGGTGGCGGCGCATGTCGATGATCGCGACGTCGATGCTGCCGACATCGCGGACCAGATCAACCGCTTCCTCGCGGCTGGTCGCCTCCTGGCACTCGAAGCGATCTTGCAGCGCTCGGCGCACGCCGATGCGGACGATCGGGTGACCATCGACGACAAGGCACTGTGGACGCTCGCTCAGGACCGGTTTCCGATATCTGGGGTGTTCGGCGATGGCTCCATCGTCAGCCCTGGAGCCCTGCGGCCGATCCTAACCCAGTCCGGGCAGTGCGGTAGAAAGTCCTTGTGATCTCGATCACTTCGAAGTCGCGCTATGCGGTGGTTGCGATGGCGGAGCTGGCGCGCTCGGGCGAGCGCCCGGTGCCGATCAAGGAGCTGGCCGAGCGCCGCGACATCCCCGAGCAATTCCTCGAGCAGCTCTTCTCGACCCTGCGCCGCGCTGGCCTACTGACCAGCCACCGCGGCATGCGCGGCGGCTACACGCTCTCGCGCCCGGCCGAGGAGATCTCGGTGCTTGAGGTCGTGCAGGCTCTCGACGGCAAGGTCGGCCAGGAGGCCGACGAGGCCGGGGGCATCTGGGCCGAGGGCGTCACCGCCCTGCGCAAGGTCTTCGGCCAGACCACGATCGCCGAAATCGCCCGCCGCGAGGCCGAGGCCGCCGGCAGCGGCATGTACTTCATTTAGATCGGGCCGCATGGGCATTGACATTCCGCTTGTTTAAGCGGTTTTCAGTCCGGCTGAGTCCGGTTATTTCCGGTCGTACTGGCGCACAACTGGCGCACGAGTGGCGCACAGCGAGCTACCAGCCGTAGATGCCTTTGCTGGCACCCGGCCTGATCCGGTAAAAGAGAGGCCCAAGCAGCGCTCCGGTTCCCAACGCAAGGGCACTGGTGGTGGCTCCGCTCAAGAACGGAGTGGATTTCGCCGCCAGCGCGTACAGCGTCGCCGCCTCTCCAATCACAACGGTGGCGAGAACCGCTATGGCTCGTTGAAATCGCGCCTTTTCCAAATTGAAAACGACATCGGGGTCGTCTTCGTGTTCGATCAGGTGCCTTCTGAATGCCTCGGTTTCAAATAGCAACTCGGCAAACATCGCAATCAGCAGCACGGGGAAGACCTCTGCCACAGCAGAGAAGAACTGCTTGTTGAAATCGAAGATGTCGGCGAGCGGCGTTAATGCCGCCAAAACGGAGAACCCGAGGATCGTTCCTGGGTAAAACCACAAGGGGTAGGCGGTCACCATTTCGGCCCAAGGGGCGAGAAAGTTGAACAGTCGCTTCACAGCGACCATTTTGCTCTCCCGAGCGGTCGGCGCCGGTCGCAGCGCAGGCGGCGAAAATCCGGCCGATCCGCTTGAAAGAATTCGAATATGGCAACCAGAGTGTTTGTGAGCTTCGATTTCGACCACGACGAGGATCTGCGGAACCTGCTGATTGGGCAGGCGAAGAATCCAGGTTCTCCCTTTGAAATCGCCGACTGGTCAGTCCGAGAGCCGGAGACCGGAGACTGGCAGGCAAAGATCCGCGCGCGCATTCGCCAAGTCGGACAGGTTGCGGTGATCTGCGGTCATCACACGGACACCGCTACGGGAGTCGCCGCAGAGGTCAAGATCGCCCGCGAAGAGGATAAGCCCTATTTCTTGCTGGCAGGGCGATCAAGCGGCACGAACAAGAAGCCGACTACGGCGCTTGGAGCGGACAAGATCTACAACTGGACGTGGGACAACTTGACGACCTTGATCGCGGGTGGACGGTAGCCAGTCCTGTTTCAACCCTGCCGCCAGGTCTGCTTGAGCAATATCAGTTGGCCGTTGAGATGGCGGATCGGATCTCGGCTAGGCGGGCAACGGCCAATGGCTTCTTCCTCACGGTCCAGACCACCCTTGTTGCTCTTTTGTCGATTCCGGGAATCCAGCGGGCTTGGATTGCGGCGGCAGGAATCATTTTTGCGGCGACGTGGTGGCTCTTGCTCCGGAGCTACCGGGACCTAAGTGCTGCGAAGTGGGGGACGATCCAGCGGCTTGAAGAACGCCTCCCAGCCCAGCCATTTACGGAAGAGTGGGAGACGTTGAAGAAAGACCCCGTTAAGGGTTGGAGGCAGCGCTATGCAGAGCTTGGTTTCGTCGAGCGACTGGTCCCCTCGGTGTTCGCGCTGCTCTTTTGCGTCATTCTGGTCTTTGGCTGATGTACCTCGATGAGATTGCAGATCAGATTGCCGCCGAGTTGGACCCCGACAGCCTTCCCGACGAAGGGAATGTTGATCGCCTTCTGCGGGCCTACGCCGTTCTCGCCAGCACTAAGGGCCGCGAAGCAACCTTGGAAGACGTTCACGATGTATGGGCGGCATGGATGGCCGAGGTGGACCCCGATCATCCTGCGCTCAAGCCCTTTGCGGAGCTAGATGACTCAACCCGGCGAGAGGACGAGCCATTTCTGAGAGCCGTATTGGCGGTTGCAGGACGGTAGTCGGTCCGCCCTGGGGCGATTTGAGGATGGTGGCCTGCCCTCGGTCGATTAGCTAGTTGCTCTGTTTCAGATCGAGCCTCGCCAGCGCGGCCCGCTCGTCGCTGTAGGTCCACGCCCGTACAGGGATATGCCCAGATGGTTATGACCACTTTGGCTGCTCGCTGCCCTGTTGAGGGTGCCTCCCCTGATTTCAATTTCGCCTCGCCGGTCGGCCGCTGCGCCGTCTAGCTACGGGACCACTTTCGCGGCTGATCGCCCTGTTGGTCAGAGCCTCATGGATGAGCGCATAGACCAACAAGCCAGTTTTCGCGGCCCTGCCCGACCTACAACCACACAACCACGCGGTTGTGACCACTTTGGCGGTTCGCGCCTCTGTAGGTATATGAAAGCTGCATCTTCATCGCCGCTTCGCTTCTCACTTCGGGGCAGGCTGCGGCCATCGTTTCGCCCATTGCTTCGCGGTCTGGCTAGGCCCAATGCCCGCCAGCGCCCATCGCAGCGCCGTTTGCGGGCCTGGCGTTTTGCCGACATTCCTACGCCACCCCCGGATCAAAACATCAAGTCGGTCACGGCGGTTGTCAATGCCCTCTCGATCTTCTCCGCGTCCCTTGCGCTCGACGCCTGCGCTACCACCTCCGCGCTGGCTCGGCAGCGGCTCCCCATCACCTCGGCGACCGTAATCGCCTTGGTGCTGATAACTCCGCCTCCACAGTCGATCATCGGCTCCGCGCTGGCTTCGCAGCGCTTCGCCGTCGACCAGCGGCCCTGGGGGTCAGCGTGAGTTGGAAGGCGGCAGCGGGCTTGCGGCTCCCCGAGGGGACCGCTGAGGTGATTGCCTCGCTTGGCGAGCATCGCGTCCTCTCGACCGCCCAAGTGCGCGCGATCCACTTCTCTGATCGCGGCGTCCGGCGCGCTCAGCAAGTCCTCGCCTACTTGGAGCGGGCGGGTCTGGTCGCCTATGCCGAAGCGCGCCGCGCTCCCCGCCGCCTGTGGTTCCTGACCGAGCGCGGCGCTGACCTGGCGCTCGACGCCGGCGAAGTGGAGCGCCGGCCAAAGGTCCTCAGTCCCCAGCAAGCGGCGGGACCGCTGCGCGCCCACACGCTCGGCGTCAACGAGGTCGGGATCAGCTTCCTGCGCGCGGCGCGCGAATGCGGCGATGAATTCGGGCCGCTCTCTTGGCGGCATGAGGTCGCCCATCCCTTGAATCGCGGTCGCGGACGCGCTCGCCGAATGCTGATCGCCGACGCGGTGCTGAGCTACGTGCGCGCCGACGAGGAGCACATCGTCTTCCATCAGTGCTTCGTTGAGGTAGACCGCGCCACGCTCTCGGTTGAACGTCTGGTCGCCGAGTTGGCTCGCTACGGCCAGCTTCGCCGCGCTCGCGACAAAGGCGGCGAGCCGCTGTGGCGCAGCCACTATCCGAGCTTCCCACCTGTGCTTTGCGTCCTGGCCGGTGCGTCACGTAAGGCGCTGGTTCGTCGGCGGGACATTGCGATCGCGCTGCTGGAAGGCCATCCCGAGCTATCGCGCGCCTACGGCGTGACGATCAGCTTTTGCTTCTTGGATGACCTGAGGAGTCGCGGGCCTTTTGCGCCGATCTTCCGCGAGGTCGGCGAGCCGGATCGGGCGGTGGATTGGCTAGGCGAAGGGCACGGCGATTGACCAAGAAGCTCGCCGTCTCGATCCCTCGGATTGCTCTCACTCCGGCAGAGGCGGCGGCAGCCATCGGAGTCGGCCCGGATTTCTTCGATGCCAACGTGGCACCGGATCTGCGACTGATCCGACGAGGACGCAAGCGCCTGGTTCCGGTCGCCGAGCTTGAACGCTGGACGGCCGAGAACGCCGAGCAAGTGCTGAAGGGGCGATGACCCTGGACAAGCTTCTAGGCTGCCGGTCATGGCTGACGCCAAAGACGAGAAAGCGCGTCGCGCGGTGCGGGCCGCTCAGGCAAAGTTCAAGCGCGCTCAGGACGCGACTCGCAAAGAGCGCCGCGAGGCATTCGCTGACGCACAGAAAGCAGGACTCTCGCTGCGCGACATTGGCGAAGAGGTCGATCTGCACCACACCCGAGTCGCAGAAATCATTCGCGGCGAGTAGCTCTCAACTGTTGGGGAAAACCCAACGGTTGTGCTACCTTCGCCGTTCAAGCAAAAGCAGCGACCCGCCGCGCGTCAACGCGACGGGCCGCCTAACCACAAGGAAGGCAAAGCTTCCCTATGGCTGACGAGAACCCTAAGGGTCGAAGGTGCAAAGACCCATCCTCCCCGGCAGGGGAGGACACCCGAATCGAGAGCGCCATCCTGGCGCTGCTTCTCGAAGAACACCCGATCCATCTCACGATGGACGAGCTGGTCTTGGTGCTGCACGCGGATCCCGAGCAGGGCGACCCAACGGACGCCGCGTTGCGGGCGGTGCGTGAACTGGTTGGTGCCGGATTGGTTCATCGAGAGGGCCGCTTCCTCGCCCCTTCGCGGGCAGCCCTCTACTTCGACGCTTTGGAGGTCGGCTGATGTCGCCCCGCGAATACAGCCCCGAGATAGCGCGCTGCTTCGGCGAGAACGTCATGGCTGCGCGCGAGCGGGCCAACATCACACAGGAGGAGCTTGCGTTCTCGGCCTCGCTGCATCGGACCGAGATTGGCTTGCTTGAGCGCGGTGGCCGTTTGGCTCGCATTGACACAGTGGTGAAGCTGGCGGGCTCGCTTGATGTTCCGCCCGGCGACCTGCTCAAAGGCATGGCTTGGCAGCCGAGGCGAGCGCCGCGTGGCAAGTTCCTCACGCGTCGGCCCGAGGGGAAGGCAGGCTGATGTTCGACATCGCGGCGCAGTTCGGAGACAACCTCGTGCGCTGCCGCAAACGAGCGGATATGTCTCAGGATGAGTTGAGCGTCATGGCTTCGGTCCACCGGACCGAGATAAGCCAGCTTGAGCGCGGTTTGCGGATAGCTCGGATCGACACCTTGGCGAAGCTGTACGGCAGCCTCGAAGTCGAGCCTGCTGAGTTACTGGTCGGGATCGACTGGCAGCCGGGGGATAGAAGGATCGGGAGCTTTAGGGCGCGGAGCGATGGCTGACGGAATCCGCAAGCGGCACTCAAACGGTTGCAGCGCCCGCGAGGGCGGGCGCTGCAACTGCAACGCTGGCTATGAGGCGTGGGTCTTCTCCAAGCGGGACGGCAAAAAGATTCGCCGCACCTTCGCCCAGAAGGCAGAAGCGAAGTCGTGGCGAGCCGATGCGCTCGGCGCGCTTTCGCGGGGACGGATGCGAGCGGCGAAGAAGACGACGCTGGGGGAGGCGTGGACGGCATGGATCAAGGGCGCGCGGCATGGCTCGATTCCAAATCGGTCGGGCGACCCTTACAAGCGCGCGGCTCTGCGCTCGTATGAGTCGGGGATGCGGCTCCGGGTGCTGCCGCGATTCTCTGGCGTCCGCCTCACCGACCTTCAACGCTTCGACCTCCAAGAGTTCGCCGACGATCTGCTCGCCGATGGCTGGAACCCGTCAACGATTCAAGTCACCCTGCTTCCGGTCCGCGCGATCTACCGCCGCGCGCTCTCGCGCGGCGAAGTTGCAGTCAACCCTTGCAGTGGTCTCCAGCTTCCGGCCGTGCGCGGACGACGCGAGCGCTACGCGACTCCGGCAGAAGCCGAGGCGCTGATCGCCGCCGTCCCTGCCGCTGATCGGCCGATCTGGGCGACGGCGATGTACGGGGGCTTGCGGCGCGGCGAGTTGCAGGCGCTGCGCGCGGAAGACGTCGATCTCGCCAACGGCGTGATCCGGGTTGAGTTCGGCTGGGAGTATCGGGAGGGCCAGATTCCCCTCAAGTCGGATGCCGGTCGCCGCAAGGTGCCGATCAGCGCTGTCCTCCGAGACTTCCTCGACGCGAGGATCACCGCCAGCGGCTACAGCGGCCGTGACCGATTCTTTGGCCTTGCAAGGGGCGACAGCACGTTCGATCCCTCGAAGCTGACGAAGCGCGCTGACCGGGCTTGGCGGGACGCGGGGCATGAGCGCATCACGCTGCACGAGTGCCGCCACACCTTCGCCTCCCTGATGATCGCCGCCGGGGTCAACGCCAAGGCGTTGCAAACGTTCATGGGCCACGCCAACATTTCGATCACGCTGGATCGCTACGGCCACCTGATGCCCGGGTCCGAGGCAGAGGGCGCGCGGCTGTTGGATGCCTACCTCAGCGCCGAACGCAAAAGGGACGAAGAAGTCGCCCGTGGGGGCTGGCGGGGTATTGAGCAACGCAGGGGTGCGGCCTTAAGCCCCAATTTGGAGGGAAGAGGCTGCACTTTGCGAGCCTCTGGCGCAAAAAATCGGTCCGACTGATCACCGACCATAGGCAGTCGAACCAGAAAATTCCGGCGAGCCCCAGACTGACAACCGAGACTAAACAAGACGATCAGGACGGAAAAGATGGCGATCTTCACGCTCACCTGGCATGTCAACGGAGATTTTGACACTGTGGCCGCAGTTCGACGCGGACGGCAGATTGTCGTAACGACCCCCGCTAGTACGTCGCTGACTAGAAACACTAGCCAGGCGACCAGGTTGGCGGCAGAGGCGCTCGGTCCCGCATTTGAGCGCGCCGGAAAGACCAGTAGCGAATGGGGTCTGCACGTCGCCATCGGCGGTTACGCGGCGTTGTTCGGACGGTTCCCCGAGAGGGCTGCTTCGCCACATCTAACCGGCCCGGTAGCCAAGCCGTCGGAGCCGATTGCCCATATCTTTAACGAGTGGAAGCGTCACGACGGTACGCCGCTCGGGGCGCTGAACGCTGCTCTCAAGATCGTCGAGATCTACGCTGAGCGACGGCCGGAGCGCGCGGTCGCCTAGAGAATGGCCGTCCCCTCCGTCTTCATTAGCTCTGTAGTTCGCGGGTTCGAGCGGGTCCGCGACCGGGCGGCCGAAGGCGTCGAGCGTGTAGGGATGCATCCGGTTCGCTCGGAGCGGTTGTCCGCGAGTTCGGCTTCCCCGAGGAGGGCGCTCCTCGACCAAATCGGCAAGGCCGACATCTATTTGCTGCTGGTCGGTGAGCGGTACGGCGAAAGCCAGCCAAGCCCAACCGAGGAAGAGTACGAAGAGGCAGTGCGTCTACGTAAGCCAATTCTGATTCTCGTGCAGGATGGTCAGCGTGATCCCGAGCAAGAGGCTTTTCTTGCTCGTGTGCGCAGTGGTTGGGAGGGTGGAGTCCTTTCCGGCACCTTTTCCGACGACGACGACGATGTCGCAGCTGCCGTAGCGGCTGCGCTTGGACGCCACCAAGCCGGGATCATTGAGGACGCCCCCGCTGCGCAGGCGAGGGCGATGGAGCTTGCCAGCCGGACAGACCGGCATGGATCTTCTAGTGGAGTCGCCGCCCGTGTCGTATTCGTGCCCTTGCGGCACACGACCCTTCTTGACCCCGAGGCGCTGGAGGCGACCAATCTTGGGAACGATCTGGCGGCGGGCCTACGCGCGGCGGGAGTGGTAACCCAGCGGGTCGGTCTCGATGCGCAAGTGACCGGGGCAGGAGTTCACCTCCAAGGAACCGACGCCATTTCCTGGGTGACCCCAGAGGCTACGGTTCATGCCGACGGCGCAATTGTCGCGCTCGCCTCCGTTGCCGTGGATGACGCCCCGATGGGCTTCTCGCTCGTGGACCCAGACAAGCTCGAACAGTTTGTGCGTGGTGCTGGGCGCTTTGCTCGGGCCACTTGGGACCGAATAGACGAGCGGGGCGAAGTTTCGCAAGTCGCGGTCGCCGCAGCTATCCCCGATGCCAGCTACAAGGGCTTCGGTCGGACGAAGGGCAGCAGTATGACCATGAGCATGAGCCTGCCCCCGGTTGTAGTAGCTCCCGAGCCAGCAGAAGTTGTTCCACGTGGTCAGGTAGATGATGAGCGTGTGGCAAGGCGCATCGTCGCCGCCGTGAAACGGATTTTCAGCGATGCTGGAGGGACTCAAGAATGAGACCTGGACTTCTGCGAGACACCCGGATGCCCGGCCTAGGGAAGCCGCTCGCGCGGCTGGCTCGGTGCTTACTGGCGCACCAACTGGCGCATAACTGGCGCACGGAAACGGCAAATCGCTTGCTCATGCGGGATTGCGCGCCCCGACTCGGCATGTACTTCATCTAGAGCGCCGCACTACGCTTCAGGTCTGATGCCGATCGGGGACAGCGCCGCGGCGGTCGTCGGCGATACGCCGATGGTTGCCCTTTCGCGGCTTGGCGAGGGCTTGCCGGGGGAGGTCTGCGTCAAGCTCGAGCAGCTCAACCCGGGCGGCTCGGTCAAGGACCGGATCGGGGTGGCGATGATCGATGCGGCGGAGGCGGAGGGGCTGATCGAGCCGGGCAAGTCGGTGATCGTCGAGCCGACCAGCGGCAACACCGGCATCGCCCTGGCGATGGTCTGCGCGGCGCGTGGCTACGAGTTGATCCTCACCCTGCCCGAGGGGATGAGCCGCGAGCGCAGCAAGTTGCTGCGTGCCTACGGGGCCGAAGTCCGCGAGACCCCTTCGCTCGGTGGCATGACCGAGGCGGTTGAGCTGGCCGAGGAAATCTGCAAGCAGCGCAAGGGCTTTATGCCGCAGCAGTTCTCCAACCCCGCCAATCCGGAGGCGCACCGGCGTACCACCGCGGAGGAGATCTGGCGCGATACGGAGGGCGAGGTCGGGGCCTTCGTCGCCGGAGTCGGCACGGGGGGAACGATCACCGGCGTCGGCCAGGTCCTGCGTGAGCGCAGCCCCGAGACGTTGATCGTCGCGGTCGAGCCGACGACTTCGCCGGTCCTCTCCGGCGGCATGCCCGGCCCGCACAAGATCCAGGGCATTGGCGCCGGCTTCGTGCCCTCAGTGCTGGACCGCAGCGTGATAGACGAGATCGTCTCGGTTGGCGATGAGGATGCGCTGGAGACGGCGCGCCTGGTCGCCCAGCGCGAGGGTGTCCTCGCCGGCATCTCGGCCGGCGCCAACGTCAAGGCGGCGCTGGAAATGGCGGCGCGGCCGGCGATGGACGGCAAGCGGGTGGTGACAATCGTCTGCGACTCGGGCGAGCGCTACGTGTCCCTACCCTTCTTTTCACCATGAATCGCTGGAAGAGGCTGGTGATCGAGGTGCGCGCCGACGTCGCCGCGGCCCGCGATCGCGATCCGGCCGCGCAGGAAGTCTCCAGTCTCGAGATCCTGCTCAGTTGGGGCGGGGTGCAGGCGCTGCTTGCCCACCGCCTTGCTCACGCGCTGCTCGAGGCAGGCGTTCCGGTCGTGCCGCGAGTGCTCGCCTACCTAACGCGATCCGTGACCGGGGTCGAGATCCACCCCGCGGCGAGCATCGGCCGCGAGTTCTTCATCGACCACGGCTCGGGCGTCGTGGTTGGCGAGACGGCCGAGATCGGCGAGCGGGTGACGCTTTACCAGGGGGTGACTCTGGGCGGTACCGGCTTCCAGCGTGGCAAGCGGCACCCGACCCTGGGCGACAACGTCACCGTCGGCTCCGGGGCCAAGCTGCTCGGTCCGATCGCGGTCGGCGATGGCGCCAAGATCGGCGCCAACACAGTTGTGATCGAGGACGTGCCGCCGGGCGCCACCGTGGTCGGCAATCCCGGACACCCGGTCAAAGTCGACGGCAAACGGGTCGAGGGGCCCGACGCTGACTGGATCCACCTGCCGGATCCGATCGCCGAGGCGATCAAATCGCTCTCGCAGCGGATTGCCGAGCTGGAGCGGCGGCTCGCCGACCTCGATGGCGGCGAGACCCCCGACGATGGTGGTGCGGCGAGCGAGCTGCGCGAGCGCACCGGTCGTTCGACAGCCGGTGGCTGAAGTAGCCTGCGCCGACTCGTCTACGCGTCTCGGAAAGGACCCGTCTTGCGCAAGCGTCTCCTGTTGCTCCCCTGCATCCTGATCCTCTCGGCCCTCGCACTCACGGCTTGCGGCAGCAGCAGTGGCGACGACGGCGAAATCGAAGAAGCGATCGAAACTTCGGCGACGAGCACCGACCCGGCCGACTGCAAGAAGCTGAACACCCAGCAGTTCATGGAACAGACGACGCAGGAAAGCGGCAGTGCGGCGCTCAAGTCGTGCGAAGTAGAAGCGAAGGAAGAAAAAGGTGCTAAATCGGTCAGCGTCTCGGCGGTCGAAGTCGATGGCTCAGATGCCACGGCCGAAGTGGCGCTGAGCGGGGGCAGCCTCGACGGGCAGACGTTGGAACTGGCGCTGGTCAAGGGCGGCGATCAGTGGCAGCTGAATGAAGTCGTCAAGTTCACCAAGTTCAACCAGACGAAGCTGGCCGAAAGCCTCGAAGCGAGCCTCGCCGAAGCCTCGTCCGAAGTGGATCCGAAGTTCGGCAGCTGTGTGGTCGAAGCCTTCAAAGAGGGTTCGCAGGCAGAAGTCGAAGAATTGCTGTTCGGCAGCTCGCCCAAGGCGCTCGAAGAAGTGCTCGAAGCCTGCTCTTCTAACCCCTCGGCGTAGTCACCGGACCGGCCGCGGCCGGGGCTATTCTCGAAGCGATGCTGCAGATGGACTCCGAGAGCCCGCCTGAGTACGGCGGGGCCCCGATCGAAGCCGGTGCCGATCGCGCCGAGCGCCTGCTTGCTGGGCTTAACGAGCCCCAGCGGCAGGCGGTAGTTCACGGCGAGGGCCCTTTGTTGGTCCTCGCCGGCGCCGGCTCGGGCAAGACCCGGGTGCTGACCCACCGCATCGCCTACCTGTTGGCGACCGGCGCGGCGCGCCCCGGCGAGATCCTCGCGATTACCTTCACCAACAAGGCGGCGAGCGAGATGCGCGAGCGGGTCGGCGCTCTGATCGGCCGCTCGGTGCGGGCGATGTGGGTGACCACCTTCCATTCCGCCTGTGCGCGGATGCTGCGCGCCGACGCCGAGAAGCTCGGTTACGCCCGCACCTTCACGATCTACGATGAGTCGGATTCGCTGCGCATGCTCAAGCGCTGCATGACCGAGCTCGGCATCGATCCGAAACGCTACCCGCTGCGCTCGCTGCGCTCGCAGATCTCCGGCGCCAAGAACAAACTCGTCGACGCGGCTGCCTACGCCCAGGCACAGGGCAGCGTCTTCGAGGAAACCGCCGCCGCGGTTTACGAGCTATACGAGAAACGCATGCTCGCGGCCAACGCGATGGACTTCGACGACCTGTTGGTCCGTACCGTCAACGTGCTTGAACTCTCCGATGAGGCGCGCGAGCGCTGGCGCCGCACTTTCCGTCATGTCCTCGTCGACGAGTACCAGGACACCAACCACGCCCAATACCGGCTGCTGCAACTGCTCACCTCCGAGCACGGCAACCTGATGGTGGTCGGCGACGAGGACCAGTCGATCTACGGCTTTCGCCACGCCGACATCCGCAACATCCTCGACTTCGAGCGCGACTTTCCCGAGGCCGAGCTGGTCAAGCTCGAGCAGAACTACCGCTCGACGCAGACGATCCTCTCCGCTGCCAACGCCGTGGTCGAGCGCAACCGCGAGCGGCGGCCGAAGCAACTTTGGACCGAGATCGCCGGCGGTGAGCCGGTGCGGCTCTCCGAGCTCTCTGATGAGCACGAGGAGGCGCGCTGGGTGGCGGGGGAGATCGAGCGCCTGGGCGAGGAGGACGGCGTCAAGCGCGAGGACGTCGCCGTCTTCTACCGCACCAATGCGATGAGCCGGGTGCTCGAGGACACGCTCAACCGCTTCGATGTCGCCTACCAGGTGATCGGCGGCACCAAGTTCTACGAACGGGCCGAGATTAAGGACGCGGTTGCGTATCTCAGCCTGCTCGCCAACTCGGCGGACCAGGTCTCTTTCGCCCGCATCGTCAACTCTCCCCGGCGGGGGATTGGCAATACGACCCAGGGTCGGATCGCCTCCCACGCCAACACCACCGGTCGGACGATCTGGGAGGTGATCGAGGCGGTCGAGGAGGTCCCCGGCCTGAACGGCGGCGCGATCAAGGCGGTCTCTCGCTTCTACGAGACGATGGCAGGGCTGCGCGAACGGGCTGAGGAGGGAGGACCGGTCGCCGGATTGCTCGAGGCGGTGCTGAACGAGAGCGGTTACTTGGAAGCGCTGGCTGCGGAGCGCACGATTGAGGCCGAGGGTCGCGCCGAGAACCTCGAGGCACTGATCGCCGGTGCGGCCGAGTTCGACATCGAGCGCGAGCAGGAGGGCGAGAACGAGATTCCACCACTGGAGGAGTACCTGCAGCAGATCTCCCTCTACACCCAGCAAGACGATCTGCTCGACGGCGAGCAGGAGTCGCTGGTGACGCTGATGACCCTGCACAACGCTAAGGGTCTGGAGTACGACACGGTCTTCATCATCGGCTGTGAGGACGGCGCCTTCCCCCATATGCGAGCGCTTGAAGAGGGGGGTGAGGAGGAGGAGCGGCGGCTCTGTTACGTCGGCATCACCCGCGCCCGCCAGCGCCTGTACATGACCTGGGCACGCGAACGCAGCCTCTTTGGTCGCTCCGAGCGAAACCTGCCCTCGCGCTTCATCGACGAGCTCCCGGCTGAACTGACCGAGCGCCACTCGAGCGCTCCCGGCGCGGCCACCGGGATCGGCTGGGACTCGGGCGAGGACGCGCCGGCGCCGATCGACCCGGGCCCGACCCTGGGGTTGCAGACCGGCGACGACGTCGTCCACGCAAGCTTCGGCGAGGGGGTGGTGACGGCGGTTGAGGCAGGGGGCGTCGTCATCGTGCGCTTTTCCAGCGATGGCAGCGAGCGCAAGCTGATGGCCGATTACGCACCGATCCGAAGGAGATAGGCACGATGTCAGCGCGAATTATCGATGGGAAAGCGGTTGCCGCCGCGGTGCGCGAGCGGGTGGCCGCCGAAGTCGTGGCCTTTGAGACCGAGCGCGGCCGCACGCCGATGCTGGTCACGGTGATCGTTGGCGAGGACCCCGCTTCGGAGGTCTACGTGGCCGGCAAGCACCGGGCTTGCGAAGAGGTCGGCATACGCTCTTCTCATCACGGCCTTCCCACCGAGACGACCGAGCAGGAGCTGCTTGCTTTGGTCGAAGCGCTGAACTCAGACAAGGACGTTGACGGGATCCTCGTCCAGCTTCCGGTTCCTGCGCAGATCGATCCAGACCGGATCGTCGCCGCGATCGATCCGGGTAAGGACGTTGACGGGCTGACCCCGGTCAATGCTGGGCGCCTTGCCCAGGGTATGCCGGGTCTGGTCTCGTGCACCCCGGTTGGCGTGATGGAGCTGCTTCGCCGCGAGGGGGTCGAGCTCGAAGGTGTCGAGGCGGTGGTGGTGGGACGCTCGAAGCTGGTCGGCATTCCGGTCTCCCGCCTTCTTCTGGCGGCCAACGCCACGGTGACGATGTGTCACTCGCGTACGCGCGACCTTGCTGGCGTCTGCGGTCGCGCCGATGTGCTCGTCGCCGCTGTCGGTGTGCCCCGTCTGCTCGGCGCTGACGCGATCAAGCCCGGCGCGGTGGTTATCGATGTTGGGATCAACCGCACGGACGCTGGTCTCATCGGCGACGTTGATTTTGAGCCCGCCACTGAGATCGCGTCAGCGATCACTCCGGTGCCTGGCGGGGTCGGCCCGATGACAGTTGCAATGCTGCTCGTAAATACGTTGGCTGCTGCGCGAGCTCGGGTGTAATGTCGGCCCGACCCCTAGTCCGACCGGAGGATAGATGGACCATCTAGACAAGCTCAGCCCGGGAGAGAAGATCGCGGGCGGCTCAGCGATCCTGCTCTTCATCTTCATGTTCTTCGATTGGTTTGGTGTCGAAGTCTCCGGTGTCGGTGGGTTCTCGGGCAGCGTGCCGGGTGGGGGTGGCAGCGCCTGGGACGCGCTCGACTTCATTCCGATCATCCTCGTGATCACGGTCATCGCGGCGCTCGTGATGGCCGGCCTGCGCCTCGCCGACTCCCCGGCCGAGCCGTCGGTCCCGATGAGCACGATCGTCACTGTCCTCGGTGTGATCTCGGTCCTACTGGTCCTCTTCCGCATCGTTGACCCGCCCAGCTTTGCAAGCTTCGGTGGCGTCTCGGTTGACGCGACGCTCAGCATCGGCATTTTTCTTGGTCTGATCTCGGCAGCTGGGATTGCTTATGGGGGGTACAGCACGATGAAAGAAGAAGGGATCACCTTCGGCGACGCGGCTGATCGGCTGTCCGGTGGAGGGTCACCGCCGCATCAGCACACGACCGCGACACCTCCACCTCCACCGCCTCCTTCGTCGACGCCACCACCTCCGCCCAGCTCTCAGGTGCCGCCACCGCCTCCTGCATCTCCGGGTCCGCCGCCTCCACCACCGCCGGCTGGCAGCTGACAGGCGTGGGGGGCGCCGGGTAGCCCCTGTCAAAACGCTCGGCAGGAGCCTCGCTTGAGTGTTTTGACAGGAGCTACCCGGCGCTCTTCGCGAGATCAGCTGCGATTCGGGTGGCGAAGGCGATGACCGTCATCATCGGGTTGACGCCGACCGAAGTTGGGAAGAGCGAAGCATCTGTGACGTAGAGGTCGGGGGTGCCGTAAACCGAGCCGTTCGATGCGCAGACGCCGTCTCGTTCACCAGCTATCCGGGCGGTGCCCATCGGGTGGAAGGCCTCGAGGCGCAGCTCCGACGGCTTAAAGCGCGTGGCCTCGAAGTTCGCGAGCGTGCCCGGGGTGAGAGTGCCGACTCGCGCGATGTTGGGATAGACCTCTCGGGCGCCGGCCGCGAAGTGGACTTCGGCGGCGCGGGCTATGCCGTAGGTGAGACGGGTGGCGTCGTCTCTCGTCAGCTTGTAACGAGCCCTGAGGTGGCCGCCGTTGGTGAGGTCCACATGGCCGGTGGACTCATCGGAGAGGTGGACGCCGATTGAGGCTACGTGGCCGAATTCGAGCATCGAGCGTTGGTGGGTGCGGCCGACGCCGGGGAGCCAGGCGCCGCCGAAGGCGAGGGGAGTAAAGGTGGCCTCGAGCAGGAGTCGCTGTGGCTCCCATTGGTCGACGTAATAGCTCTGCATCACGCCGTCCCAGCCGCGCACCTCCTCCTCGTAGCGGGCGCCGACCCAGCAGGCGGGGTGGATGTGGAGGTTGCGGCCGACCTGGCTACCGCCGAGGCCGGAGCGCAACAGCAGCTCGGGCGTGCCCAGAGCGCCGCCGGCGACGATTGTGGTTCGCCGGGCCCGCACCGTGTAGCGGCGCGATCCAGTTTGGGCTGTTCCTTTGCCCGACAATTCAGGGCCAAGGAACAGCGGAGCGGCTGTGCAGGCGACGCCGACCGCCCGACCGTCTTCGACGAGGACATGCTGCGCCTCGACCCCCGTGCGCAATCGCGCGCCCGCCGTCACCGCCCGTGGCAGGTAGCTGACGTGCATGCCGCGCTTGGCGTCGATCTCGCAGCCGAAGGGGCAGGAGCTGCACTGCACGCAGTTGCCCGCGTTGCGGGAGATCGGGCCGCCACTGGCATCGATCGCGGTCGCTCCCTCCATCGCTAGTTGGCCGTTGCGGCCCATTCGCTCTGGGTCGACCGGCATGACCCGGAGGAAATCCTCGGCCTCGCTGAACTCTGCAGCCAGATCGGTCGCCCACTCGATGCCGAAGCGCTGGCGCCAGTCCTCCAGTATTGGATCGGGGGCGCGGAAGCAGGTGCCCGAGTTGACCACCGTTGTGCCGCCGACCGTGCGCGCCACCGGCACCGGGATTGGCGGCCGGCCTTCCGCGATCGTCAGGCTACCATCGCGATAGAGGCTGGCGATCGCATCCAGCGGTTCCGCGGGATAGTTCTCGCGATTGAAGCTCTCTCCGGCCTCGAGCACGATCACGTCGAGCCCGGCCTCGGCGAGAGTCGCGGCGGCGACGGCGCCGCCAGCCCCAGAGCCGACGATGACCACGTCGCACTCCTCCTCGTCTCCGGCAGGCTCGGTCTCACCCAGCGGACCGGCGGGCTCGGGCCGCGATCCGTCGGCGAGCTGGCAACTGGTGCTAAATCCGATCCGCCCTTCGACCTCCGGCGCGACGGCACTGCCCAGCGTGGCGAAGACCTTGGCCATCAGCAGGAGCTCGTGGTAAAGCCCAAAGCGCGAGGTCTCCATGCCGCGCAGGAAGTCCTCGCGGGTGGCCGCGTCGAGGCGGCTGAAGCGCCAGGGGAAGGGCAGCCACTCGAAGGCACGCAGGCCGAGCCTGATCCGCGCCAGTGCTCTCGGCGAGACCGAGCGCAGGAACTCGGCGACCGGGCCGGAGACGTCGATCTCGCGCTCTGCCGCGGGCAAACCGTCGAGGCCGGGTGCCATCGCCGCGCAGATCGCGCTCAGGGTGCGCTGCTCGGCGGCGGAGAGCCCCGGCGGGCGCTGTCAGCCGGGCGCCGCGGACCTGCCGATGCGGCCGGCAAGCCGGAAGAGCCAGAGCGAGAGCAGGGCAAGGAAGCCGTCGACGAGGAAGTTGAGCAGGTAGATGAAGACGTGTTCGTCGATCAGGAAGAAGGCGAGAGAGCCGAGTGAGGAGGCGGTCTTGCCGGCCGCCAGCACGAGCAGCAGCGGGCGGTAGCGGACCACGTCCATCTGCGCGACCAGGCAGATGCCGGTGATCACGACCATGTAGGCGAAGGAGAGCGCCAGCCAGAGGTCCTCCTGCGTGTGCGGGGCCCTGGTGCTGTTGCCAAACCGTTCGCCGACGTCTGAGATCACATCGAGGACACCGCTGGGCACGGCGATGAAGAGGATGCCGACGACGGCGAAGCTGACCGCCAGCAGGCGCAAGTTCAGCACCACAAACTTCTCAGCGCGCTCGCCTCTCATCCCGGCGCTGACTCTAACTGGCGGGGCGCCTAGAATCGGCCGCCGTGATTGAGCGAGAGCAGGTACTGCATGTGGCAAAGCTGGCCCGCCTCGGCCTCTCCGAGGAGGAGGTCGAGCAGATGGCGGGGGAGCTTTCGGGCATCCTTGAGCACGTCGACCGGATCGCCGGGCTGGACCTCGATGGCGTCGAGCCGACCTCACACGTGGTCGGGCTGGAGAACGTTCTGCGCGCCGACGTCCCCCACCAGAGCCTGTCGCCCGAGGTTGCGCTCGCCTCGGCACCCGATCCCGTCGAGGGCGCCTTCCGCGTTCCCTCGCCCCAGGCCGAGGAATAGATGGCCGAGCTGCTGGCGCTGACGGCCCTCGAGGCCCATCGAGCAATGGTCGCGGGCGAGCTCGACGCGGGCGAGTACGCCGAAGCCTGGCGGCAGGCAGCCGCCGGCGACGAGCTCAACGCCTACCTCTGGCGCGATCAGGACGGCGCTGCCGGGGCAATCGCGGTCGAGCGGCCGAGCATCGCCCCGATCGCGGTCAAGGACATCTTCTGCACCAAGGGAGTGCCGACCACCGCCGGCTCGCGCATCCTCGAGGGCTACGCGCCGCCCTACACGGCAACCGCCGTGCGCAAGCTGATCGAGGCCGGAGCCCCAATCCTCGGCAAGACCAACATGGACGAGTTCGCTATGGGCTCTTCCAACGAGAACTCCGCCTACGGCCCGGTGCTCAATCCCTGGGACCGCGAGCGCGTCCCCGGCGGCTCCTCTGGCGGCTCGGCCGCGGTGGTTGCCGGCGGCCTCGCACCCTGGGCGATCGGCACCGACACCGGCGGCTCGGTACGTCAGCCGGCTGCCTTTTGTGGAATCGTCGGCTTCAAGCCGACCTACGGCGCGATCTCGCGCTACGGGATGATCGCCTATGCCTCATCCCTGGACCAGTGCGGAATCCTCACCCGTGACGTCACTGACGCCGCTCTGTTGTTGGCGATATTGCAGGGAAGGGACCCTTGCGACTCGACTTCGGTGGGACTCACCAGGGCGCCCCGCTTGCCCGACCGCGAGGACTTGGCTGGCCTGCGCTTTGGCGTCCCGGCTGCATTGTCGAAGGGGGCAGTCGAGGTCGGGGTTCGCGAGGCCTTCGAGGAGGCCCTGAGGGTGATCGAGCGACTCGGCGGCGAAGTCGCCGAGGTTGAGCTTCCCCATGTTGATCACGGCATCTCGGCCTACTACGTGATCGCGCCAGCGGAGGCCTCATCGAACCTGGCCCGCTATGACGGGGTCCGCTACGGGACGCGGGCCGCGTCGAGTGGCGACGTGATCGAGATGTACGAGCAGACTCGGGCGCGGGGATTCGGAGTCGAGGTAAAGCGACGGATCATGCTCGGCACCTACGCGCTCTCCTCCGGCTACTACGACGCGTACTACGGGCAGGCGCAGAAGGTGCGGACCAAGATTGCCGCCGACTTCACCACTGCCTTCGACGATGTCGACTTCATCGTCACTCCAACCTCGCCTTCGGTCGCCTTCAGACTCGGCGAGAAGACCAATGACCCACTGGCGATGTATCTGGGCGATCTCTTCACCGTGCCGATCAGCCTGGCCGGAATCCCCGCGGCTTCGATTCCGATGGGCCTGGCAGCGCCCCGGGGCGGCGGCTCGCTGTTGCCGGTTGGTCTCCAGATCGCGGCGCCCGCCTTCGCCGAGCAGAAGCTGCTCGATGCCGCCTACGCCCTCGAACAGGGCGTAGGTTTTGACGCTCGGCCCGAAGGGGTGCCCGGTGGCTGAGCTCGAGGCCGTGATCGGGCTGGAGATCCACGTCCAGCTGGCTACCAAAACGAAGATGTTCTGTGGCTGCGAGCTCTCGTTCGGGGATGAGCCCAACGTGCATACCTGCCCGATCTGTCTCGCGCACCCGGGCGTGCTGCCGGTGGTCAACGAGCAGGCGGTCCTTTTCGCTCTGCAGATCGCCGCGGCGCTGGAGTGCGAGGTGGCGCCGCGCTCGATCTTCCACCGCAAGAACTACTTCTATCCCGATAGCCCTAAGGCCTACCAAATCAGTCAGTACGACATCCCGATCGCCGGCGCGGGAGAGCTGGGTGACATCCGCATCCACCGCGCCCACCTCGAGGAGGACGCGGCGAAGATGATCCACATCGGCGAGTCGGGGCGGATCCACGGTTCGGGCGCCTCCCTGGTCGACTTCAACCGCGGCGGCACGCCGCTGGTCGAGATCGTCACCGAGCCCGACCTGCGCAGCGCCGCCGAGGCGGCTTCATGGGCCCGTCTGCTGCGCGAGACGGTGCGCCAGCTCGGCGTCTCCGACGTCAACATGGAGGAGGGCAGCCTGCGCGTCGACGGCAACATCTCCGTGCGGCCCGCCGGCAGTGAGGAGCTTGGGACCAAGACCGAGCTGAAGAACATGAACAGCTTCCGTTTCCTCGAGCGCGGGATCGAAGCCGAGTTGGCACGCCAGCGTGGACTGATCGAAGCGGGGGGGAGGGTCGAGCAGGAGACCCTCCACTTCCACCCCGAGGACGGCAGTCTGCATCCGCTGCGCTCGAAGGAGGAAGCGCACGACTACCGCTACTTCCCCGAGCCCGACCTGGTGCCAATCGCCCCGACCGAGGCGATGCTGCGCGAGGCGCGCGAGTCGCTGCCGGAGCTGCCGGCGGCACGGGCCGAGCGCTACCGCGGGGGGCTGGGCCTTGCCGAGGACGTGGCGGGGCTGCTGGCAGCCGACCCGGAGACCGCCGAGTACTTCGAGGCGACGTCGAAGCAGGCGGAGGGCGTCGAGCCGCGTGTCGTCGCCAACTGGGTCACCGGCGAGCTGGCAGCGGCGCTGCGGCAGGAGGGGGACGAGGAAAGCGCCATCGCGTCCAAGGTCGAGCCCGCCGCTCTGGCCGCACTGGTCGCGATGGTCCATGAGAAGAAGATCTCTCACGGCAGCGGCAAGGCGGTCCTTTCCGCCCTGGTTGCCGAAGGCGGCGACCCGTCCGCGATCGTGGAGCGCGAGGGTCTCGCCCAGATCTCCGACAGCAATGAGCTCGAGGCGATCGTCGCGGCTGCTGTCGATGCGAACCCCGAGGCTGCCGAGCAGATCCGCGCCGGCAACGGCAAGGCGATCGGTGTCATCGTCGGCGCGGTGATGAAGGAGACCAAGGGCCGGGCTGACGGCGGCGAGGTCAGCCGTCTGATCCGCGAGCGTCTCAGCGCGTGAACAGGGCCAGCGACATCGATTTGTAAGACAGCGGCGACCCGTCCTCGGAGACGAGCGTGACGTTGACGTTCTGGCCCGCTTCGACCACACGACGAAACGCGGTCGTCACCTCGCAGTAGAGCGGTTGCTCGAGGTCGAAGTGGCCTGCGTAGCCGGGATCCCGCTCACCCGTATCGCGATCGGCGCCGGTCGAATTGAGGAATATCTTCACCCTGCCTGTCGCGCTTCCGCCTGCCTTGAGGCTGTTGGCGCTCAGCATGGCTTGCGAAAGCTTCTCTTTCTCGAACTGGGGCCCCGGGGTGGCACCCGACGTCACCCTGCCCGATGCGCCCATCTGGTCGTCGACGGCCGGGTAGTGGATTTGGAAGAGGCTTTCGGTTTGCTCACCGCGCAGGTCCACCTGCATCGCGAGCTTTATGGCCTCGCGGTTCGGCTCGTACCCGAGCTGGGACATCAGCTTTGTCAGGGCCGCCTCCGGTGTCATGTCAAGGCCGCTGATCACGCCGCGCTCGAGCAGGCCGCTGCTCGCCTCATAGAGTCCGGCCTCGACTTGGCCCTCGGGGCATTGGGTGACGTTGACGATCACCTTGTTCGCATTTACCGCGTCGCCGACGATATCCAAGAACTCCTCATCGTTTGGTGCGTTGCCGGCACCGAAGGTACGCAGCACCATGCCCTGAACCTCCTCGAGCTCGAGCACGCGCCGCAGCGCGATCGGATTGAGGCCGGGGAAGAGGCCGAAGTCCACTACGTCCGGGCTCATGGTCGTGCGCACGTAGAAGGGCCGGATCTCGTTATTTGCGGGCGGTCTCACCCGATCCGGATAGATCCGAATGTGCTCCCCGATCTCACCGAGCGCGGGGTAGTTGGGCGTGCCGAACCCCTGCCACGACGCGGTGCTCAGCTTGCGCACGCGGTTTCCACGAAGCAGGCGGTCGGCAAAGCAAACGGTCACCTCGGGGACGAGTGGCAGTTTGGTTGCTCGCCAGCCGGCGATGTAAAGGGCGTTGACCAGGTTCTGCACCCCGTCCGTGCGGTTGTCGCTTAGCGACAGCTGCGAGCCGGTCACCACCACGGGCTTAGCCAGGTTCATCAACATGAAGGAGAGTGCCGACGCCGTGTAGGCCATCGTGTCGGTGCCGTGCAGCAGCACGAAGCCGTCCCATTTCTCGTAGTTCTCCTCGATTGCCCTGGCCATTGCCGCCCAGTGCTCGGCGCGAATGTCGGAGGAGTCCAGCGGCTCCATCTCATTGCCCTCTGCATCCTTCAGCTTGACGACCTCGAAGTCCACTAGGTCATTCTTGATGTTCGTTAGCTGCTGAATGCCCTCGATCAGCTCGTTTGCATCGGGGACAGGAACCAGCGGGCTGGCGGGGTTGGATTCGTCGGAATTCTTCATCCCGATGGTCCCACCCGTGTAGAGGACGAGGACCCTCGCTCTGTCGTTACTCACCATTGCTCCCCTGATTCGCTGGATCCTCATTTTCACCCGGATCCATCTCGCCGATGTAGATCTCGTTCATGATTTCGCTGATTTTGTCGATACGGGCGGTCGGCTTTACTTTTTCGCGCTCGGCCCTGGCGAGCGCCCAACGAAACTTGGCCACGGCGCAGCTGGCCGTCATGTTGCCGGTGGAGATCGCGCCAGCGCGCATTGCCTCACGACCGGGTCGGTAAGCGGTATCTTGGGTGGAGCTGGCGGGGAACTGGCTCGTCACGATCACAGGCTTCTCGCGCTCGACCGCCTCCTTGATCAGCTTGCGGAACGAGTACACGCCCGCATTGGGCACGTTGCCGGCGCCGAACGATTGCAGGATCAACCCCTTGCACTCCGGCCTCTCCAGCATGGGCATGATCAGGCCGGGTTCCAATCCGGGAATGAGTGACACCTGCAGGACTCCCTTTGCGAACTCTGCCTGCAGCTCGTAGGGCTCGGTCCCTTGCTTGTCACTACGCGATTTTGCTTCGCTGGAGATCTTGATTTTCTCCGTGATGAAGCCGAGCGGGAAGGAAGCCGGCGATTCGAAGGCATCGAAGCGCGCCTCGTGCTTCTTTTGGGCACGGGCACCGCGGAAGACGAAGTCGCCGAAGGAAATGACGACCTCGGCCAGATCGGCTGAGGCCACCTTGCAGGCCCGGAGGAGGTTCACGCGAGCGTCGCCATGTTGCACCTCGGGAATCGTTTGCGCTCCGGTGAAGACGACCGGAACCGGCAATGCCCGCCCAAGCGCGAACGCGACCGCGGAGGCTGAGAAATGCATCGTGTCGGTCCCGTGTACGACGACGAAGCCGTCGTAGCCATCATTGCGACGTTGATAGATCGCACGGGAGATCCTCACCCAGTCGGAAGGGAGAACGTTGGTGCTGTCCTTGTTGATCAAGGGGACGAACTCATAGGAGACAATTTCGTCGAGCTCGGGAGCGACGCGAAGGAAGTCGGCCGGATCATCAGGCGGGTGTAGGTCTCCACTCCGGTCGCGCACCATCCCGATAGTGCCACCGGTGTAGATCAGACAGATCCGCGGACGCTCTGACAACTGGCTCAAGTCTTACCCGGAATGCTGAATTCGAACTCACAGTTCGAGCGATCGGAATCGACGCGCATGCAGCGGTCTTGGGGGTGGCTGACCACGACATCTGTAGGCATCGAGCCAAGCAGCTTACTCAAGACACCCTCGATATAGCCGCTGAGTAGCGGGCATAGATCGAACGGATTCATGTCGAGCGTCCGGCCGGCGGCAAGGAAGTTGCCGGTCACGACGATTGCCCCGGACACTGCGTTCCCGGCTGGGTCCTTCTCTATTCGGTCCAGCCGCAGACGACCGAATCCAACCCGCGAATCGAATTCGCACCATCTCCGAATTCTCGTTTCGTCGTCAGGCGCGGGGTCGAGGCCTTGGAGCTGCGCGGACAGGCTCTCACCGAACTTCTTGCCTGGCTCGCGTCCAGCCAGCCTGAGCGCCGCCGCGGGAGTGGCGACCAGATCTTCTTCGCTACGGTCAGAGGCCGAGTCGATCAGCTCCTTGTGCAGGTCGTCCAGCAGCCCACAGAAGGTCTCGACCCGAAAGGACACGTTTCTGGCCTCGTCCGCGGGGTTGGTGAGGATTCCGTGCTCCTCGAGCAGAAAGAACTGGGGGCGCTCGCCGGGAAGCACCTCACCCTCGGGCAAGCTGTCAAGAAGCTTGATGCCGTGGGAGGGCTCCTCGCCGAGTGCGACTGCCAGGAGTTCGGCATATCCTTCGACCAGTCGAGTTTGGCGGATGGGGCCGGAGAGGGGAATGGGAGTCTCCAGGTTGGCGAGCTCCACTCGGGGATCCGACTCCAGGGAGACCCAGCGGTCGAACTTGGCTCCCCCGTAGGGAGCTTGAAAGAGACGAAAACGGTCAGCGGCTTCGAGATCGGAGTAGACGTAGCCCGGATAGCGCGATCGCACGCCGATCAGGCTCAGGTCCCCGTAGCGGTCCGTTGCCCCCGCGGGCCGAGCATCGCGCATCATCTTGACCATCTGGGTGGTGCCCGTCGCGTCGGCGTGGTCGGCCTGAGTGAAGAGAATTGCGACATCAGCGATTGCCATTGCCATGAATGCGCTGGCCTGGTGGTAGCCGGCGGGAGCGTCCACGAAGAGAATGTCCGGGCGCGGCTCGGCATTTGCCACCAGGGCCCGCAGATCTCGCCATGACTCAAAGACATGCGGGTCTTCCCGAACGCCAAGGAAGCGCGGAAACTCCTCCGCCATCCACTTCCAATAGTCGTCGGCCTTGGGATTGCCTGGTCCCAGCAATCTCACCGAGCCGCTCTCCAGGTTGTCGACCCTTATCGAGTAGTCGTCGAGGTCCGCGGCGGGTATGACCGACGGGGGCGTCGAGGCGATCGTCTTGAGCAGGCCCTTGAGCCAACCCCGGGACTCGAGACTCTCTACAGAGAGGTCATAGCGGGTGTGCAGCCACGGGGCTGTCACGTCGGCATCGAGCAGCACCACGTTCATGCCCATGCGAGCGGAGAGGTTGGCAATGCTGGTGATCGTCGTGGTGCGACCACGCCCTCCCTTGTACGAGTGGAACGAAACCACTCTCATTGTGTTGCACGCTCCTTGACCTCGACCGTCCAGCCGTCAGCCAGCCGAAAAGCATGCTCCGCCTTAAGGCGAACGATCTGGGCCAGGCCTTGTCTGGTGGCGAGAGTCAAAAGCTCCTCGGATTCGGCGAGCCGGCGCCTTGCCCTTCCGTCCACTCGAATTGCCCCCGAGGCCGGCGTCTCACCGTCGTCGAACTCAGGGTCGATCCCAAGCGATTTGATGTAAGCCAGCCAGTTTGGCTGAGTGGGCGGCGGAACGAATCGCAAGGCGTCACCAGCTTTGATCGTGTCGTCGTACCAGACGAGGGCCGCTTCCAGCGCCAGTCCCTCTGTGTGATGATCTTCCACGCCCAATACGACCTGTAGCTCTTGCAGTACGTCTGCCGTGGAGTGGTCTACCTCGAGCGCCTCGGGGGTGTGCCGCCCGCTCAAGCTGTTACGTCCAGCTCGTTGAGCAGCTCTGTGACCACTTCGCCCGCCACCGCGATCTCTGCATCCCGCGTCGACCCGCCTATGTGAGGCGTGTAGATCACGTTGCGCTCGCCGACGGGTCTCCCCGGCAAGAAGCTCTCGGCCAGGGCGACATCCTGAAAAGCACCCGGCGCGTGGGTGCAGCGTTCGATGCTGGCGATCGTGCTCCAGCACGCCCGCCGCCATAGCTCGACCTCCGGCGCATGCGGATTTGCGGCTCGCCTCTCTGAGCGTGGGGGCAACACATCCGAGGCGTATCCAGCTACATGATTCCTTTCCAGCGCGGCCAGTAGGGCGGCCTCGTCGATGACCTCGTGACGGGAGCAGTTCACCAGCACCGCCGAATTTGGCAATAGGTCAAACCATGAGGCGTCAACCATCCCCAAGGTGTGCTCGTTGCTCGGAACGTGAACCGTGACGACATCGGCGCCCCTCAGGGCGTGGTCCACCGCACCGACGAGTTCGACGCCTTGTGCAGCTAGCGAGCTGTACTCCGGCCACTTGGCGGTTATCGCGTCAGGCTGCATGCTGGCGAACTTCGGGTGGTAGGCACGCAGCGCCCCGGCGCCCATTGCGGCTGCCTTCTTCAGGACCGCCTCACCAACGGTCCCCGGGCCGGCCACCACCCAAGTTAGGTCCTGGAGCGAGCTGGTGCGATTTAGTTCCGGTCGGTGATAGACGCCGAACCCCATGTTCACCATCGGGGAAAATGCACGTCTTAGGAGGCAGATCGCCAGGAACACGGTCAACTCAGCTGTTTGCTCTGAGTTGCCCTTGCTCGCACTGAGAACGGTTGTGTCACCGGTATTCGCAGCGCTGATATGAGAGGTCCCACTCGACAACGTTGCCACGGTGAATGGCTGCCCCGGAATGCGTAGCCGTTCGACTAGTTCATCGGTGACCTGCCCGCCCCAGGTTGGCCGGCAGACCAGGGCATTGCAGGTGTGCTCTAGCTCCTCTGGAATTTCCGGCAGAAGCTCAGGAATGATGTTGGGCCCGATTTGGAGCCTGCCATCCCTGTGCATCTTTGCCAGCTCCTGTATGGCAGGCACTGCTACCTCGGACGGAGCATCGCCAAATGCCATGCGGCTGAGGAAGGTTAGACGTGGCGCATTATCAGTCATTGCTTGGGACAAGAACGGAGTTCCGCCCCTAGTGTTTCCGACGGTGCGGCACTTAAAGAGGCCGGAGCGTACTGCATTGTTTCGGGCGTAAGCGCTCGAACGTGGCTTTCAGCACTTTGTAACACATTGTTACAAGCGTGCTAGGTTGGACGCATGGCTTGGAACGTCGTCATCGCTGGGGGTGGATTCGGCGGCGCCATGGCTGCACGCGAGCTGGAGCGGATCATGCCGAGGCAATCGACCCGGTTGGTGCTGGTCAACGATGCCAACTTCATGCTCTACACGCCGTTTCTGCCTGAGGCGGCGGCGGGTACGCTTGAGCCGCGGCACGTGGTCACGCCGCTGCGCGAGATCCTCAAGCGCACTTATTTGCGGCTCGGCTCGATTTCCGGCCACGACCCCGTCGCCAAGACGGTTGAGCTGCGCACCCGCGAGGGTGACACCGAGCAGCTTCCTTATGACCAATTGCTACTCGCGCTTGGCTCGGTCTCGCGGGTGCTGCCGGTCCCTGGGCTCTCCGAGCACGCGATCGGGTTCAAGAGCCTCGCCGACGCGATCTGGCTGCGCAATCACGTGATCGAGACGCTCGAGGCCGCCAACGCGACCGAGGACGCGGCGCGACGCGACGAGCTGCTCACCTACGTATTCGTCGGCGGCGGCTACGCCGGTCTCGAGGCGCTTGCCGAGCTGCAGGACTTCGCCGCCGACGCGATCGAGAGCTATCCGCGGGCTCGCCTGCACGGGATGCGCTGGATCCTGGTCGAGGCCAGTGACCGGGTGCTTCCCGAGATCGATGCCGAGCTGGCCGACTACGCGCTGCGCGAGCTGCGCGGTCGCGGCATTGACGTTCGTCTCGGCACCACGCTGGAGGAGGTACGAGCAGACAGTGCCCGCATCGCCACCGGTGAGACATTGCCGACGCGCACCGTGGTCTGGACCGCGGGGGTCACTCCGCATCCGAGCCTGCGTCAACTCTCGCTGCCGCTCGACGAGCGTGGTCGCGTGCCCGTCGACGAGCATCTGCGGGTAAAGGGGCACGACTCGGTCTGGGCGATCGGCGACTGCGCCGCGGCACCCGATCCTCGCGGCGGCCTCTGCCCGCCGACCGCGCAGCACGCCGTTCGCCAGGGCCCGGTCGCGGCCCGCAACATCGCCGCCGAGCTCGGCATCGGCAATGCCAGCCCCTTCACCTACAAGGGCAACGCCGCCTTCGTCAACCTCGGCCGCTACAAGGCGGTCGGCAAGGTCGGCGGCCGCACCTTCCGCGGCTTCCCGGCCTGGTGGATGGCCCGGACTTACCACATGAGCCAGATTCCGGGCGCGGCCCGCAAGGCCCGTGCGGTGATCGACTGGACCGCTAGCCTGCCGTTCCGGCGCGACATCTCTGAGGTCGGTTCGATTGGGCATCCGACCCCGCTGGAGGCGACAATAGGACCATGGGATTCGAGTACCCCCTCATCGCCTTCTTCTTCGGCCTAGCCACCGGGATCATCGCCAAGGGCAAGGGCAGTTCTTTCTGGCTGTGGTTGGTGATCGGTGCCGTGCTGCCGATACTCGGCCTGGTCGCCGTGATCCTCTACCGCACTGAGAAGAACGAACCCGAACGCCAGTGCCCCAATTGCCGCAAGGCGCTCAAGCTCTACGTCCAGGTTTGTCCCGGCTGCGGCACCGATCTCTACCTGCCCGATCCAGCCGCGGTTCGTCATCCAGGGGTTCGGTAGCGGTCGGCGATGGGTAGAGGCTGAGCGTCACCGTCGAGGAGAACACGTGCGCCGCTTTGCCCCGCTAGTCGTCGCTACGGCTGTGCTGATCCTCGGCTGTGCTTCCGCCAGGGCCGCCTCGCTGCAGCCGATCGGCAAATTCGATCAGCCGGTCTATGTCACCTCAAGCCCGACCAACCCGGATCGGCTGCTGATTGTGGAGCGCCAAGGACGGATCGTCGAAAGCGGTCCGTCCGGGGTTAAGCAGCTCGTCGACCTGACCGAACTCGTCACCTGTTGTGACGTCGAGCGCGGAATGCTCTCGATCGCCCCGGCACCTGATTTCGAAAGCAGCGGCCGTATCTACGTCACCTATACGGGCACTCCGAAAGCGGGCGGGGAAGAAGGCGACGTTCACCTTGATTCGTTCCGCCCGGACCCAGGCGGTGGAGCGCCGATCCGCGAACCGATCCTCACCGTCGGTCACTCCGAGGAAGCCAACCACAACGGCGGGCAGCTCCAGTTTGGTCCCGACGGGCACCTCTATATGTCCCTCGGCGACGGCGGCGGCGCCGGTGATCCCTTTGAAAACGGCCAGGACACCGAAGCCCTGCTCGGCAAGATCCTCCGCATCGATCCACATCCGGGTCAGGATTCGGCCTACTCGGTCCCGGCCGGAAACCCGTTCAGCGGAGGACCCGGGCGCGATGAGGTCTGGGCTTATGGGCTGCGCAACCCCTGGCGCTTTTCATTTGATCGGGCGAGCGGGGACATGGTGATCGCCGACGTTGGTCAGAGCACGCGCGAGGAGGTCGATTTCGCCCCCAGCCCGTCTCCCGGCATTGTCGGCGGCGCCGGGGCCAATTACGGCTGGAACTGCCGAGAGGGCACCATCGCCTACACGAATCCCGCGACAGCGTGCGCGACGGCGAGCGGCTTCACCGAACCGGTCTTCGACTACCCGCACGCTGATCCAGGCGGAGGAGCCGCCTTCGGCTGTTCGATCATCGGTGGTTACGTGGTCCGCGACGCCAGTCTCGGCGATCTCTACGGCCGCTACATCTACACCGACTTCTGTACGGGGAAGATTCGCTCCCTCGTCTTGCCGACCGGTGGCGGCCTCGCCAGCGACGATCGCTCCGAGGGCCTCACGGTCAGCGGGCCGAGCTCGTTTGGCGAAGACTCCTGCGGGCGACTCTACGTGGCTTCCAGCGAAGGCCCGGTCTATCGGTTCCAGGGCACGACGCCAGCGGCCTGTCCGCAGCCGATGACCGTCAGCAGGCAAGCGACCGAAGCAGCAAGTCACCCCCGTGATCTCCGCTTTCTGCTTTCGGCCAAGCGACTGCGGCCGGGGGGTGCGCGCTTCGAGGTCAAGGCACGCCTTGCTCCCTGTCGCAGCGGCATCGGTCAGCCGACACAACTGAATCGCGGCGGCCGGAGCTTCGCCGATAAAAAGCTCGATCGTCACTGCCGAGCCCGTTTCTGGCTCACCGTTGCAAAGCCAACCCCAATCCGAGCGTTCGTTCGCCTCAGTGGGGATGCTGGGCGGGTTGGCTCTCGCCGCCTTGTTCTGTCGCCGCCGCGGCCCTAGCGCAGCCAGGTGCGGACGATCGCGTTGGCGAAGCCCATTCCGTAGCGGAACACGGCCGGCTTCTTCGAATGGCCGTGCAGCCGCTGCTCGACCGTGATCGGGACCTCGCGGGCGGGGATTTCGCGCTTGATCGCCTCGATCATGAACTCGGAGGTGTGGAACTGCTCCTGGCGCAGGACGAGCTGGGGCAGGACCGTGGTGCGCACGGCGCGGTAGCCGTTGGAGCAGTCGGTGACGTGGGTGCGGGTGATCGCCGAGACGAGGCGGTTGAAGAAGACGATGCCGAGCTCGCGGGCGAAGTGGTTGCGGTCGGCCTGGCCGAGCACGCGGGAGCCGTGGGCGACGTCGACTTCGCCGTCGAGCACCGGTTTGACTAGGCGCTCCATCTCCGAGGGCAGGTGCTGGCCGTCGGCGTCGAGGGTGACGACGATCTCGGCCCCCGATTCGACCATCAGTCGGTAGCCGGTGCGCAGCGCCGCGCCACCGCCGCGATTGGTGACGTGCCGGGCGACTGCGGCGCCGTGCTCGGCAGCGACATCGCCGGTGCCGTCGCGCGATCCGTCGTCGACGACGAGCACCGCGGTCGGCACACCGCAGACCTGCTCGGGCATCAGGTCGAGCACGTAGCCGATGTTCTCGGCCTCGTTATAAGCGGGGACGAGGATCGCGATCTTGCCGTGGAAGCGCTCGGGCAGCTTTGCCTGGCGAAACTCCTCCCAGGCAAGTCCCTCCAGCGCCGCCGAGAGCTGGCGCGAGTTGCGCGCGCCCTGCGAGAGCGCCCTCAGGATCAGCCCGAAGAGGATGAAGATGGCGAAGACGGCGAGGCCGAGGATGCGACCGCCGTTACCCTTCTCGAAGGAGAAGGCGGAGAGCAGCTTGTCGGTGATTTCCGTGCCCGAGACGAGCGCCAGGCCGAGGCCAGCGGCGAGCAGGATCAACACCTCGGCGTTGCGCAACGAACGCCGGCGCGCTACGGCGTAGACGACGAGGGCGACCCCGAGGATCAGGCCGACGCTGCGCAGGGCCGTTAGCTCGGCCGGAAAGATGCCTGCATAGAGAGCCATTACCGCTTGGACAATAGGGCGGCCGTCCCCCGCGAGAGCGCCGCCGCGGCAAGCGGAAAGATCAGCGTCATCAGCACCTCGTTGCGGCGGGGAGCGGCCAGCGAGATCGCGCCGACGGCGGTAACGAGCGCGATCGGGGTTGCCGTCGCGACCAGCTCCCACCACCAGCGCCGCCAGGCGAGCACGACGAGGCCGGCGAGGGCGAGAGCGACGATCATGGTTTGGACAATCCGCCCAAGTGTGCTTTCCATCGCTTCGCCGATGCCGGCGCTCCACATTCGCCAGGTCTTGCGGGCGGTCATCGCCAGGTATTCGATCGGGTCTTCGCCGAAGTACTGGGAGAAGTTCTGCTTGCCGATCTTGCCCAGGGCCGAGTCACGCGGCAGATCCGGATAGCGGTTCGCGACGTGGTTGAAGAGCGGCGTCGGTTCGACTTCTTCTAGTGCCTGGGAGTGCGGGTCGTATTCGCGATGCAGGTAGCGCTTGGCGAGGATCGCCTTGACCCGCTGATATTCGCCGTCGGCGGGCAGGAAGGTGCCGACGTAGAGGGCCTTGCCGCCGCCGGTCGAGATCGGCACCGTGCGGTGCAGGACGACCTGATTGCGGATCGCCCAGGGGACAATCGGCAGCAGCATGGCGACGACGAGCAAAGCTCCGGCGGCAAGCCCTGGTTGCCAGCCGCGTGCTCGCCAGACTCGGATCAGGGCCAGCAGGGCAAAGGCGATGCCGACCAGGAGATACTCGGGGCGGAACATTGCCGTCAAGCCGAAGAGCAGGCCTGGGGCCAGCCAGCGCAGCCATCCCCGCGAGGGGCCAACTCCAACTCCCAGGCCGTCAGATGCCCACAGGAATGCCAAGACTGCGGCGGGAAGCGTGAGCATGGCCGGCGGCTCGCTGTAGAGGGCGCCGACGGAGTGAATGAACGGTGGGTAGACCGCCACGGCGAGGGCCGCAAGCAGCCCGGCGGGCCGGCAGGCGATGCGACGGCCGAGCAGGTAGACGACGACGATCGTCGCCAGCCCGAGCAGCAGCTCGATGATTCGCGCCGTGCCTTCGCGGGCGCCGCCGGTGGCGTAGAAGCCGGCCGCGTAGAGCAGCGGCGCACCCGGCGACCAGTCGCTGGGGTCTTTGAAGGTCGGGCCGCCGAAGCTGCCTTCGACATAGAGCGACTTCGAGAGTGCGTAGTAGGCGTGGGCATCGTCGCCGGGCGTGGGCAGCGGCTCGACCACGCGGTAGGCGCGCAGGCCGAAACCGAGCAGGAGGATCGCCGCCAACAGGATCAGCGTCTTTCGCCCGTGGCGCTCCAGTAGGCCGTGCGCCCAGCTCTTCAGCGAATCCATCGCGGCAGGCTATCCCCGCCCGCGCATCCGACATTGACCCCGCTCTGGTGTGGTCAATGTCGGATGCGCGTCCGCAGCTGGTCGATGGACGCGATTGTGCCGACGCCGGCCAGCGCCGCGACCAGCGGCATCATCACCAGCACCCGTCGCGGCGAGGCGACCAGCAGGGCGCTGATCGCCGTGATCGCGACGAAGATCATCGCCAGCAGCAGTGCCTCCCAGCGGCGCCGGATCGCGAGCATGACCAAGCCGACCAGGCCAAAGGCGACCAGCAGCCAGTGCAGCAGCTCCCAGGCCGGCTCTCGCATCACGTCCCGCGGTCCGTGCGACCAGATCCGCCCGATCTTCGTCGCCACGAAGCCGGCGTATTCGAGCGGCTCTTCGCTGACGTCGTCCCAGAGCTGTTCCTTGCCCATCCGTGAAAGTGCCTTGTCGCTTTCGAGCTCGGAATAGCGCTGATGCGCCAGCCGCGCCAGGATCTGCTCGAGACGCAGTTGTTCAACAGCATGAGGGCCGAAAAGCTCGGGATGGTGTTCGACTACCTCTGCTCCGACCTTTTCCGGATCGCCATCCGAGGGCAGGTAGGTGCCGGCGAAGAGAACCTGGCCACCCCCGGTCGAGATCGGCACGAAGCGGTCGAGCACAATCGCGTTGCGCATGGTCCAGGGCACGATGATCACTGCGACCCCGCCGAGCACCAACAGGGCTTGAACCAATGTTCGAGACCAGTTGCGTTTCCCGTTTCTCACGAGTACCGCCAAGCTCACGAGCAAGGCGACGCCGAGGTACTCCGGCCGGACCAGTGCCAGCGCCCCGAGCAATACGCCAGGCAGAAGCCATCTCGACTTGCCTCCGGGGTCCGCCGCCCACAGCAAGGCCAGGACAGCCCCCGAAAGCAGCGTCGCCGCCAGCGGCTCGCCCATCAGCATGCCCTGGTACTCGAGTAGGGCGGGGTAGATGGCAAGCGCGGCGGCGCCGACCAATCCTGCCGCCGGTCCTGAGAGCCGTCGCCCGATCAGGTAAGTGAAGAGCACCGCGAGGGTGCCGAGAAGCGCGAGAATGACCCGCGCCAGTCGTTCGTGGACTCCGCCGCTCGCTTTGTAAACGCCGGCGACGGAGAGCGGCAGGCCGGGGGAGTAGTTGCTCGCCGGTTGCGTTGCGGTCGCGCCGAGCGTGAAGCCGTCGCCGTGGTCGAGGTTGGCCGCGATCGTGGCGTAGGCGGTTGCGTCGAAGACGGGTGCGCGCCCGTCCCATCCCTCGCTCAGCCGCAGGCCCAGTCCCAGTAGCAGGATCGCGACCAGCGCGACTAGACCCGCACGCCCGCCGTTCCGCTCTGTCAAGCCGTTCATCGGCGGGGATCGTATGGAGGTTGCCGACCGGTCGTTTAGGGCCGACCGGTCGCTCCTGGCCCATCGGTCCGCTACGCTGCCGCGACTTATGCGCGTTCTCATTCTTGGGGGCGACGGCTACCTGGGCTGGCCGACGGCTATGAGGTTCTCGGCTCGCGGTCACGAGGTCTCAGTCGTCGACGACTTTTCTCGCCGCCGCTGGCATGAAGAGGCCGGCACCGGCTCGCTGACGCCGATCGCCGATCTCGACCAGCGCATCGCAGCCTGGAAGGAACTCTCCGGCGATGAAATTCGCAGCTTCGTCGGGCCGGTCCAGGACGGCGACTTCCTCGACGGCGTCGTCGCCGAGACCCACCCCGAGGCGGTCATCCACTACGGCCAGCAGGCCTCGGCGCCCTACTCGATGGCCTCGCGCGAGAAGGCGGTCGAGACCCAGTACGCCAACGTGATCGGCAACCTCAACCTGCTCTTCGCGATCCGTGACCACGTGCCCGACTGCCACTTGGTCAAGCTCGGCACGATGGGTGAGTACGGCCAGCCCGAGATCGACATCGAGGAGGGCTACATCGAGATCGAGCACAAGGGGCGCAAGGACACCCTGCCCTTCCCCAAGCTGCCGGCCTCGCTCTACCACTGCTCCAAGGTCCACGACTCGACCAACATCCACTTCGCCTGCCGTACCTGGGGCCTTCGCGCCACCGACCTCAACCAGGGCGTCGTCTACGGGATCGAGACTGAGGAGAGCGGCCGCGACGATCGTCTCGTCACCCGCTTCGACTACGACGAGATCTTCGGCACCGTGCTCAACCGCTTCTGTCTGCAGGCGGTGATCGGCCACCCACTGACCGTCTACGGCGCCGGCACTCAGACCCGCGGCTTCCTCAACATCCGCGACACCCTCGCCTGCGTCGAACTGGCGGCGCTGAACCCGGCTGAGGCCGGCGAGTTCCGCGTCTTCAATCAGTTCACCGAGCAGTTCTCGGTGCTCGAGTTGGCCGGGCTGGTCAGACATGCCGGCGAGCACCTCGGCTACTCAGTCGAGATCCAGCACTGCGAGAACCCCAGGGTCGAGAAGGAAGAGCACTACTACAACGCGGTCCACACCAAGCTGCTCGACCTTGGCCTTGAGCCGACCCTGCTCGGCGAGGAGTTGGTCGAGTCGATGATTCACACGATCGAGCGCTACAAGGACCGCGTGATCGAGTCCTCGATCGATCCTCACACGCGCTGGAACCCAGGCGAGCCGGTTCAGCTCTAAACCCCTGCATTGCAGCCAGCGGGCCGCTGGTAGCATCGCTTTCCCGATGAGAGCAGCCGACGCACTGATGCAGAGCCTCAAGGCCGAGGGGGTCGAACACGTCTTCGGCATCCCCGGCGGCGCCAACTTGCCGACTTACGACGCCCTGGTCGACGCTGAGTTCCGCCACATCCAGGTGCGCCACGAGCAGGGCGGCGGCCACGCCGCCGAGGGCTACGCCAAGGCCTCGGGCAAAGTCGGCGTCGCCTTTGCCACCTCCGGCCCGGGCGCGACCAACCTGGTCACCGCGATCGCCGACGCCATGCTCGACTCGGTGCCGACCGTCTTCATCACCGGCCAGGTGCGCACCGAGCTGATCGGCACCGACGGCTTCCAGGAGGCCGACATCCTCGGCGCCACGTTGCCCTTCGTCAAGCACTCCTTCCAGGCCACCGACCCGCGCCATATCCCCGAGTACGTCCACGAGGCCTTCCACGTCGCCTCGACCGGGCGCCCGGGGCCGGTGCTGCTCGACATTCCCCAGGATCTTTCGCGCGCCGAGATCGACTACGTGCCGCGCACCGAGCCGGTTGAGCTGGCCGGCTACAAGCCGCCGCACGGCGGCAACATCAAGCAGATCCGCATCGCCGCTAAGGCGATCGCCAATGCCCGCAAGCCGATCCTCTACACGGGTGGCGGCGTGATCAACGCCAACGCCTCCGAGGAGCTGCGCGAGCTGGCCACGGCCGACCGCTTCCCGATCACCTCGACCTTGATGGGCCTCGGCGCCTACCCGGCTTCCGGCGAGCAGTGGCTCGGCATGCTCGGCATGCACGGCACCCGCGCCGCCAACTACGCGATGGATGAGGCCGACCTGATCGTCGCGATCGGTGCTCGCTTCGACGATCGCATCACCGGCAAACTTTCCGAGTTCGCCCCGCACGCCAAGTTCATCCACATCGACGTCGATCCGGCGGAGATCTCCAAGAACGTCCCCGCTCACATCCCGATCGTCGGCGACGCCAAGTTGGTGCTGCCAGAGCTGACCCGCGAGTACCGCGCCCTGCAGACCGACTCCTCGCGGCTCGACGCCTGGTGGAAGCAGATCAAGGCCTGGCAGGACGAGTTCCCGCTGCGCTATGACGAGGGTGCGGACGGCGAGATCAAGCCCCAGTTCATGATCGAGGCGATGCACCGGGCGACAGGGGGCGACGCGATCATCACCTCCGACGTCGGCCAGCACCAGATGTGGGCCGCGCAGTACTACGGCTTCGACAAGCCCCGCCGCTGGATCAACTCCGGTGGGCTGGGGACGATGGGCTTTGGCCTGCCCGCCGCCGTCGGCGCCAAGATCGCCTGCCCCGAGGACCCAGTCGTCTGCCTCGCCGGCGACGGCAGCCTGATCATGAATTGCCAGGAGCTGGCGACCTGCGTCGCCGAAGACATCCCGGTCAAGGTATTCCTGATGAACAACGGCTACATGGGCATGGTCCGCCAGTGGCAGGAGCTCTTTTGGGACCGCCGCTACAGCTCGGTCGAGATGGGCCCGAGCCCGGACTGGGTCAAGCTGGCCGAGGCCTTCGGCGCCACCGGCCTGCGCTGCGAGGACTCCGCTGATCTCGAGGAGACAATGGCCCAGGCGCTGGAGACCGACGGGCCGGTGCTACTCGACGTGCGCGTCTCGCCCGAGGAGAACTGCTTCCCAATGATCCCGGCCGGCGCCGCCGCGAGGGACATGGTGGGTTGATGGAGGCCGGCACCCCACAACTGGTCAAGCTCGAGGAGCTGCGCGTTCCCGGACAGCTGAGCGGCCGTAAACACATTCTTTCGATCCTGGTTGAGAACAAGCCTGGCGTGCTGGCACGGACCGCCGGCCTCTTCTCGCGCCGTGGCTTCAACATCGACACGCTTGCTGTTGGTCCCACCGACGACCCGAGCATCTCGCGCATCACCCTCACCCTCGATGGCGCCGTGCACCCGATCGACCAGGTGACCAAGCAGCTGCACAAGCTAGTCAACGTGCTGAAGATCCGCGACATGGAGCCGGAGGAGACGGTTGCCCGCGAGATGGCGATGTTCAAAGTCTCCGCCGCGGTCGAGAACCGGGCCGAGATCATCCAGTTCGCCGAGATCTTCCGCGCCAAGATCGTTGACGTCGCCCGTCGCACAATGACGATCGAGGTCACCGGCTCGGCCGACAAGATTGAGGCCTTTGAGCGGATGATCCGCCCACACGGCCTGATCGAGATGGTGAGGACGGGCGAGATCGCCATTGCTCGCGGCGGCGACTGAGAGCCTTCTCAGCGGCCTGAGCGAGGCCCTTGAGCGGGCCGCTGGCCGCGGCCGTCGCACTCGGATCAGCGTTACCCGGCGAGTTGAGGGAATCGATCCCTGCGCTGTGGTCTTTGCCTCCCGGCTCGCCTCGGATCGCTGGTTCTGTTGGGAGGAGCCCGACCGCGAGTTCGCTCTTGCCGCGCTTGGCGTGGCCCATGAGGCGACCTCGCGCGGCCCGCAGCGCTTCCGCGACGTCGCCGCCGAGTGCCTGGGCGGTGAGACGATCGCCGACGAGCCCCGCGGCCTGCCTGCGGGGGCCGGTGGCGTCTGGGTGGGCGGCTTCGCTTTTGATCCCGAGGGAGGCGGCTCCTCGGTTTGGTCCTCGTTGCCGCCGGCCTCACTCGTCTTGCCGGAGCTCTCGCTCTGCCGCAGCGGGGAGGGGATCCTTCTCACCGTTAACGCGATCGTCCACCCTGGCGATGATCCGAGCAAGAGGTCGGCGGCGCTTGCCGCGCGCTTGGGCGGCCTGCGAGCCGACCCGCTGCCACTTCTCGATCCTCACCCGACCTCGCGGATTGAGATCAGCAGCGTCCGTCCGCCCGGCGAGTTCGAGCGCATGATCGCCAGCGCGACCGAGCGGATTAAGGCAGGTGAGATGTCGAAGATCGTGCTTGCCCGCGAGGTGCTGGTTTTGGCCGGGGCCGCGCACGACCCCGCTGCCGTTTTCGGCGCGATGCGCGAGCAGTTCCCCTCCTGCTTCTGCTTCTGCTGTGGCACGCCCGAGGCGGCCTTCATTGGCGCCAGCCCCGAGTTGCTGCTGCGCCGCTCCGGCGCCAGCGTCTCGACCGTCGCCCTGGCCGGCTCGACCCGGCGCAGCTCCGACCCGGCGGTTGACGATCACCTTGGCGAGCAGTTGCTGCGCAGCGACAAGGACCGCCGTGAGCACGCGATCGTCGCCGAGCGCATCGCCCGCTCGCTGCGCCAGCATGCGGTCTGGGTTGAGACCGAGGTCGAGCCCGAGATCGTCAAGGTGGCGAACATCCAGCACCTGGCGACCCCGATCGTCGCCCAGCTGGCCGAGCCGCGCTCGGCGGTCGAGCTCGCCGGCATGCTCCACCCGACCCCGGCGGTCGGCGGCGAGCCCTGGCCCGGCACGGCGAGTGCGATCACCGAGCTCGAGCAGATGGACCGCGGCTGGTACGCCGGCCCGGTCGGCTGGATGGACGCCACCGAAGACGGCGAGTTCTGCGTCGCCCTGCGCAGCGCTCTGCTGCGCGACCGCGAGGCCCGGCTCTACGCCGGCGTCGGCGTTGTTGCCGGCTCGGATCCCGCGGCCGAGCTGGCTGAGACCGAGATCAAGCTTCAGGCGTTGCTGCCGCTGCTGGCCGAGTAGAACGTTAGGTGTAGAGGGTCCGAAGCCCCTCTCCCTGAGGCCGTTGCGCAGCAGATTGCGGTGGGAGGTTCGGAGCGTGGTCCCTGAGCCTCATGGAAAGGGGCTTCGGACCCTCTACGGCTCAGGCTAGATCGGCCAGGGCGGCGTGAACGCCGGTGGTTAGTTGGCGATGCGCGTCTACGTTTGCTTGGCGGTCGGTTTTGACCTCGATCACACCCGTGCCGGCGTTTAGGGCAGCGGGGAGGTCGGTGAGGGATTCGAGGCGGTGATGGGGTAGGTTGAAGAGGGCGGCGGCCTTGGCAACGTCTACGCCGCGGGGGGTTCCCAGGAGGGCCTCGAACTCCTCGGCGCCGAGTGCATCGGCCTGAGGAAGGAAGCCGAAGATGGCGCCGCCGTTGTTGTCGATGACGACGATGCGGACGGGAGTGGTGACATCACGGAGGGCGGCCAGGCCGCCAATGTCGTGGAGGAGGCCGAGGTCTCCGGTGACGATCGTGGTCGGGCGACCGCTGGCGTGGGCGGCTCCGATACCGGAGGAGACGAGGCCGTCGATCCCGTTGGTGCCGCGGTTGCAGAGGAAGCTCACGTCCGCGTCGCTTAGGCCGAGAAATGTCTCCTGGTCGCGGATCGGCATGCTCGAGGCTGTGTAGACGAGGTCGCCGTCGCGATGGGCTAGGCCGAGGGCGCGGTGGAGCGCGGGCTCGGAGATCGCGCTATCGGCGAAAGAGGACTCAATCGCGTCACGCGCCGCTCGCTCCGCATCCAGCCAGCGTAGGGGCACCGGGCGCTCTTCCTTCTCCAAGTGGGCTGCCCAGCCAGACGCGAGCTCGGTCGGGTCGGCGCGCAGCACCGCGGCGGCGCGGTTGGTCGGCTCGTTCCAGCCGCCGTAGGGGTCGATCACGATCTGGTCGGCGCCGCTTGCCGACAGCCAGGCGCGCAGCGGCTTACTAGTCGGCATTTCGCCGAAGCGCAGGACCAGGTCGGGCACGACGGAGCGGGCGAAGTGATCGTCGCGCAGCAGTAGGTCGTAAGTGGAAACGACGTGAGAGAGGTCGTGGGGACCGCTACGGAGCTGTGAGGTGGGCTCGGCGAGGATCGGAAAGCCGGATGCCCGGGCGAGGTGGGTGAGCGGCTCGCGCAGCTCGGCGTCGAGCTGGCGACCGGCGATGATCACCCCCGAGATCGCGTCGCCGATGTGGCCGGCAACCTCGTCGAGCAGAAAGGTTGATGGCTCGAGGTCGATCGAAGTCACCGCCGTCAGGGGGCGTTCGTCGCGCCCCTGCAGGGCAAGCGGATCGGTCGCGGTCACCGCGCCATCGACCGGGACCGGCGCCAGCGGCTCGCGCCAGGGCAGGTTGAGGTGGACCGGGCCAGGGCGCGTCTCGCGGTGGGCGCCAGAAAGCGCCCGGCAGGCAACCGAGCGGTAATGCAGCAGCCCGGCGTCATCGGCCTCGTGGGTTCCAACTTCGCAGAACCAGCGCACCGATTCGCCGTAGAGCTTCACCTGATCGATCGTCTGTCCGGCGCCGATTCCGCGCAGCTCCGGTGGCCGGTCAGCGGTGAGGACGACCAGTGGCACGGCCGATTCATCGGCCTCGCAGATCGCGGGGTGGTAGTTGGCGGCCGCCGTTCCCGAAGTGCAGAGCAGGGCGACCGGCGCCCGCGTCGCCTGTGCGGCACCGAGTGCGAAGAACGCCGCAGAGCGCTCGTCGACGATCACGCTCACCTCGATCTCCGCCTGGCGCCAGAGCGCCACCGCCAGCGGCGTCGAGCGCGAGCCGGGGGAGAGAACGGCGTGCCTCAGTCCGCCACGCGCCAGCTCCTCGACAAAAGCCGAGGCGAGGGCGGTGTTGCGGTTAGTCGGATCCATGGCCAGAGCCTATTGGCGAGTTACCCGTCCATTTGACGGGAAAGTCGCCAGACCCCCTACAGGCGATGGGCAGCGAGGGCCTGCTCATCGATCTCGACCCCGAGACCTGGACCCTCGGGTAGGTGCAGCATTTCGCCTTGCAGTTCGCACTCGGTCGAGGCGATGGTCGAGGCGAAGAGCCGCTGGGTGGCGAGGCCGTGGGCGAAGCGAGGGGCGTACGGATTGGCCCCTTCGTAGTGGACGATCTGCGCGAGGCGGGCGCCCGCGGCGATGCCGACGGGACCATCGAGGGCGCTTGAGACATAGGCGTGCAAGAGGCCGGCGATCGCTTGCCCTTCGGCTATGCCACCGACCTTGGATAGCTTGATCCCCGTCAGCCGATAGGCGCCGAGCATGATCGCCTGCTCGGCATCTGCCCGGCTGACAATGCCCTCATCGGCGGCAAGCGGGATGCAGGTCTCCCAGGAGAGACGGACCGCATCCTCGACCCGCTCAACCGGCTGCTCGACGAACTCGATCTCGAATGGCTCGAGCTCGTTAAGCCTTCTTCTGGCGGTATCGAGGTCCCAGGCGGCGTTGGCATCGATCCGAATTCGTGCCTGCGGGCCGACCGCCTCGCGCACCGCGCGCACTTGCTCCACATCCTCTCCGGCTCCCAGCTTCAGCTTGAAGGTCGAGAAGCCCTCCGCCGCCCAGCGCAGCGCGTCCTCCGCGACGGCCGCCGGCTCGCCAGCGATCAGCGTTGCGTTGCAGGGGATCGGGCCTGGGTCGTGTCTCTCCACCTCCATACTTATCCGTGGACCGGGGCCCTCTGAGCTGTAGCCCAAGAAGTCGCGCCTTTCAGTCAGGTCGAGAAGTGCGCTCAGCACCGCGCAAGACGTCGGGGCCGAGAGCGTCAGATCGCCGTCGAGGACATCGATCTCGCCACCGCGATCGCGATTCTCGATCATTCGCTGAAGCACGTCGCTTCTGGCAAGTGCGTTCAGCTCATCGACGACCTCCACCAGACTCGCGCCGCCCCGCAGCGAGAGCGGCACGGCTTCTCCCAGGCCGATTAGCCCATCGTCGGAGCGCAGCCGCAGCAGCACCATCTCTCGACGATCCAGTCGCCCCCGTGCCGTCACATATGGCTCCCGAAAGGGCAGTGCGTAGGGGATGACCTCGACCGAGGCGAGGCGCATCAGCTGGCCAGCAGCAACCCGGCCGAGACCAGCAGGCTGAAGACCGCCAAGAGCGCGCCGGTGCCCGCCAGGGCACCGTTCAGCGCCGGTCCGTCGGTGCGATTGGTCATTGCCCGCATCGGTTTCACCGCCATCGGCAGCGCCAGCAGGCCGATCAGCGGCAACCAGCTGCCGCCCCCGGCGAGCAGTGCCAGCGGCAGCACGACGAAGGCGCCGAGCACGAGCCCGCGATAGAGGACGACGGCGTTGTGGCGCCCCATCCGCACCGCCAGGGTCATCTTGCCGGCCCGGCGGTCGGTCTCCAGATCGCGCACGTTGTTAACGACGAGAATTGCGGTGGCGATGAAGCCGACCGCGATCGAGAGGCCCAGCGGCAGCGCATCGAGTTGCTCCAGCTGCACGTAGTAGGAGCCGTTGACCGCGACCAAGCCGAAGAAGAGGAAGACGAAGACCTCGCCGAGGCCGGCGTAGCCGTAGGGGCGCGGGCCGCCGGTGTAGAGCACGCCGGCGGCGATCGAGAGGGCGCCGATCAGGATGATCACAATGCCGGCGATAGCGGCCAGGTAGATGCCGCAGACGACCGCCACACCGAAGGCGATCCAGGTCGCGTTGAGCACGCGGCGCGGCGTCACCAACCCGGCCGAGGTGACCCGGACCGGTCCCAGCCGATCGGCGGTGTCGGCGCCGCGCCTGGCATCGGAGTAGTCGTTAGCGAGGTTGGTGCCGATCTGGATGAAGATCGAGCCGATCAGGGCGGCGATGAAGGCGCCGACGCGCGGTAGGTGGCCCGCCGCTTCGATCGCGACCGCGGTGCCGACCAGCACCGGCGCGATAGCCGCCGGCAGCGTTCGCGGTCGCGCCGCCATCACCCAGATCCTCATCTCTCCTCCTCTGTCGGCCATTGACCCACCTCGCACCCGCGCGTCGAAACGGTCATGGCCGCCTCGGGAATTGTGAAAAGTCCGGTGCCCGCTTCTGCTTGAAGGCCTCGCGACCCTCGGCCGCCTCCTCGCTGCCGTAGAAGAGCAGGTTGGCGTCGTGGGCGAGCTGCTGGATGCCAGCGTAGCCGTCCTCGTGCGCGTTGAAGCTGGCCTTGACCAGGCGCAGGGCAAAGGGGGAGAGCGCGAGCATCTCGCGACAGCGGGCGACAGTCTCCGCCTCGAGCCGGTCGAGCGGCACAACCTCGTTGACCAGGCCCATCTCGCATGCCTCCTCGGCGTCGTACTGGCGACAGAGCAGCCAGAACTCCTTCGCCTTCTTGGTGCCGACCAGGTCGCGCAGCAGCGAGACGCCGAAGCCGCCGTCCCAGGAGCCGACCCGCGGCCCGGTCTGACCGAACCAGGCATTGTCGGCGGCGATCGTCATGTCGCAGCAGACGTGGAGGATGTGGCCGCCGCCGATCGCGTAGCCGGCCACCATCGCCACCACAGGCTTCGGCAGTCGCCGCATCTGCACCTGTAGGTCGGTTACGT
Source organism: uncultured Solirubrobacterales bacterium (assembly GCA_963716345.1). Lineage (GTDB taxonomy): Bacteria > Actinomycetota > Thermoleophilia > Solirubrobacterales > 70-9 > VRUE01. The sequence continues at coordinate 2,742,758 of OY970304.1, read as the reverse complement.
GGAAACGCCCCAACGAAGCGCCCTCCTCGATGTAGCCAGTGTCACCGCGAACCTGCTGGTCGCCGCCGGCGCAGAACGCCTTCGTTCCCTTGCCGGTGAGGACGATCACGCCGACGCCCGAGTCCTCACGGGCCAGCTCCAGAGCCGCGGAGATCTCGATCAGCGTCTGTGGCCTGAAGGCGTTGAGAACATCGGGCCGGTCGATCGAAATCTTGGCGATCCCACCGCCGACCTCGTAGTGGATGTCCTCGTATTCACCTTCGCTGTTCCACTCGATCGGGGCGTAGAGGGTCTCGTCCGTAGGTGCTTCCTTGTGGCGTTTGGGCATGATGGGCACGATATCCCGCCGATGAAACTCGACGACTGGCTGGCCCAGAGATCGCAGAGCTGTCCCGAGCGCACCGCGCTGATTGCCGACGGCAGCGAAGTCACCTACGCCGAGCTCGAGGCCGAGGCGACCTGGGTGGCGCGGCGCCTGATCGCCCATGGGGTGCGCCGCGGCTCGACCGTGGCGATGACGATGCACCCGCGCCGCGAGCAGGTGGTGATGGTCCACGCCCTGATGAAGGTCGGGGCGGTTCTGCTGCCGCTCGGCCCCCGTCTCTCGGCCGAGGAGAGGGCGGCCGTGATCGCCACCGAGGAGCCGGCGGTCGACCTCGACGACGCCGGCGAGCTGACCCAGACCGAGGCTGACCTGCCCCTGCTCGGCGAGCACGACATGGACGACGTCGCCGCTCACGTGATGACCAGCGGTAGCACCGGCACGCCCGAACCGATCGGCCTCACCTACGGCAACTTCCTCTGGAGCGCCGTCGCTTCCGCCTTCAACATCGGCGTTGAACCAGAGGATCGCTGGCTCTGCTGCCTGCCGCTCAGTCATATCTCCGGCCTTAGCATCGTCATGCGCTCGGTGATCTACGGCACTACCGCGGTGATCCACGACGGGTTCGACGTTGACCGCGTCGCCGAGTCGCTCGAGCGGGATGAGATCAGCGTCGTCTCCCTGGTAGCGACGATGCTCACCCGCTTGCTTGATGCCGGCGCCGACCTCTCCGGCCCGCGGGCGTTGCTGATCGGCGGCGGCCCAGTGCCCGAGGAGCCGCTCGAGGAGGCGCTTGGGCGAGGGGCCACGGTTGTGCAGACCTACGGCCTGACCGAGACCTGCTCGCAGGTGACGACCCTGGCGCCCGCCGACGCTCGTCGCAAGCTCGGCTCCGCCGGGCGCCCCCTGCTGACCACCCATCTGCGCATCCAGGAAGGTGAGATCTTGGTCCAGGGGCCGACGGTCGCGCCGGGTCGCGCCGATGCCGATGGTTGGCTGCACAGCGGTGACCTCGGCCGCATCGACGAGGAAGGCTTTCTCTATGTCGAAGACCGCATGGACGACCTGATCGTCACCGGCGGTGAGAACGTAGTGCCGGCCGAAGTCGAGAAAGTCCTGCTGCGCCACCCAGAGGTGGCGGATGCCGCCGTCGTCGGTCGCGAGGACCCGGAGTGGCAGCAGGCCGTGACCGCGATCGTCGTCTTGGAGGACGGCTCCGAGGTCAGTCCCGATGAGCTGCGCCGCCACTGCGCCGAGTCGCTGGCCGGCTTCAAGGTGCCCAAGCGGGTTGAGCTGGCCGCGGCACTGCCGCGCACACCCTCGGGCAAGCTGATGAGGCGCGCCCTTCGCTAGCCTGCCGCTCATGCCCAAGGACAAAGATCAAGACATTTTCTACGACTCAGACGCTGACCTCTCGCTGCTCCAGGGAAAGACCGTTGCCATCCTCGGTTACGGCTCCCAGGGACACGCGCACGCCCTCAACCTGAAGGACTCGGGGGTCGACGTCGTCGTCGGCCTGCGTCCGGATTCCTCCAGCCGCGCGAAGGCCGAAGAGGCCGGCCTCGAGGTGCTCGACATCGCCGAAGCCGCCAGCCGCGGCGACGCGGTGATGATCCTGCTGCCCGACGAGAAGCAGGCCGAGGTCTGGGAGGCTGAGATCGCCGACGGCATCGCGCCCGGCAACCTGCTGCTCTTCGCCCACGGCTTCGCGATCCACTTCGAGCAGATCGTGCCGCCCGCCGGCGTCGACGTCGGCATGGTCGCGCCCAAGGGCCCCGGTCACCTGGTTCGCCGCCAGTACGAGGAAGGCCGCGGCGTCCCCTGCCTGATGGCGGTCCACCAGGACGCCACCGGCGATGCTCATGACCTCGTGCTTGCCTACGCCTCCGGCATCGGCGGCGGCCGCGCCGCGGTGATCGAGACCACCTTCAAGGACGAGTGCGAGACCGACCTCTTCGGCGAGCAGGCCGTGCTCTGTGGCGGTGCCTCAGAGCTGGTCCGTGCCGGCTTTGAGACCCTGGTCGAGGCTGGCTATGACCCGCGCCTCGCCTACTTCGAGTGCCTGCACGAGCTCAAGCTGATCGCCGACCTGATGTACGAGAAGGGGATCCAGGGCATGCGTTACTCAATCTCCAACACGGCCGAGTACGGCGACATGACCCGCGGCAAGCGCGTCATCGGCGAGGATTCACGCGCCGCGATGAAGGAGATCCTCAGCGAGATCCAGTCAGGTGAGTTCGCCCGCGAGTGGATCGCCGAGAACCGGGCGGGTGGCGAGAATCTCTCCCGCATGCGCGAGGAAGGCGCCAGCCACGAAGTCGAGAAGGTCGGCAAGGGGCTGCGCGACACGATGCCCTGGATCGATCAGGAGTTCTAAGTCTCCATCACCTGAACGTGGGGGACGCCGGCAGCCCCTCTCCCTGAAGCCGTCGCGCAGCTGGGTCGTTCCTGGCGCTTCGAGGCGTGGTCCCCAAGCTTCATGGAGAGGGGCTGCCGGCGTCCTTCAAGCTCGAGATGCAGCTCAGAGCACGTGGGAGGGATCCAGGTCCCCCTTCCCCGGAGGCTTAGGGACCACGTATGAAGTGCCTGGGGCGACCCAGCTGCGCGACGGCCTCCGGGGAAGGGGGACCTGGATCCCTTGCGCTTGGTGCTCTAGCGGTGCGTCTCGCCCTCTGCCAGTTTGCCGTCCCGCCCCACATAGCCGTCCTTGCCGCCGACGACCACGTAGACGGCGTCCTCTGAGTCGCTCAGGTTTTTGAGCCTGCGCTCGGTCGAGGCATCGACCCAGGCCAGGCCACCGGGCTCGAGCTCGTGGCTTGTTCCGTCGCCGAACTCGATCGCGACATGGCCGCTGTGGAGGAAGTAGAGCTCCTCCTGCTCGTCGTGGTAGTGGCTGCCGGTGGCGTAGGACGGAGGCAGCACGATCGCATTGACGCCGAAGGCGGTGACGCCCAAGGGCTTGCGGATCTTGCGAAATCCCGGTCCCTCGCCGAGGTCGCTGAGGTTGGCGACGGCGTAGCCGTCACCCTTGCTGATGGCCTGCTCATTGGTCTCGCTCATGGCCGGCAGCTTATGCCGTTCCGGTGCGCCTTATGCACCCGTGAAGAGTAAAAGGCGCACCGGAACGCGAGGGTCGGGGCTGGGCGAGGTCCACCCGTCGCGGTCACTAACCTGTCGCCTCCGCCGTGACGACCGAGACCACCGCCCAGATTCCGACCGAGCTCAAGCCCGCTGACGGCCGCTTTGGCTGTGGGCCGTCAAAGGTCCGCCCGGAGGCGCTCGAGAAGCTCGCCGGGCAGTCGAAGCTGATGGGCACTTCACACCGGCAGGCGCCGGTGCGCGACCTGGTCGGGCGAGTCCGCTCCGGACTGGCAGATCTTTTCTCGCTTCCGGACGGCTACGAGATCGCTCTTGGCAACGGTGGCACGACCGCCTTCTGGGACGCCGCCTGTGCTTGGCTCGTGCGTGAGCGAGCCCTGCACCTCACCTACGGGGAGTTCTCGCAGAAGTTCGCCAAGGCAACCGCCGGTGCACCCTTCCTCGTCGATCCGATCGTGGTCGAGGCCGAGCCCGGCGATGCGCCCGCGCCTGTGGCCGATCCCGCTGCCGACGTGATCGCCTGGGCGCACAACGAGACCTCAACCGGGGTGATGGTCCCGGTGCAGCGGCCGCCCGATGGCTCGGGCGACGCCCTCGTCCTGATCGACGCAACTTCGGGCGCCGGCGGCCTGCCGCTAGATGCGAGCCAGGCCGACGTCTATTACTTCGCTCCCCAAAAGGCATTTGGCGCCGACGGTGGCCTCTGGCTAGCCGCACTCAGCCCGGCGGCGATCGCCCGCATCGGCGAGCTCGATGGTGCCGAGGGCCGCTGGCTGCCCGGTTTCCTCTCGCTGCAGACGGCGCTGGAGAACTCGCGCAAGGAGCAGACCTACAACACACCGGCGCTCGCAACCCTGCTGCTGCTTGCCGACCAGGTCGAGTGGATGCTGTCGCTGGGCGGGCTCGACGGCTGTGTCGAGCGCACCTCCGCCTCCTCGGGCCATCTCTACGGCTGGGCCGAGTCGAGTGAGTTCGCCACCCCCTTCGTCACCGAGCAGGCCAAGCGCTCGCTGGTCGTCGGCACGATCGATTTCGACGACTCCGTCGACGCCGCCATCGTGGCCGCGACCCTGCGTGCCAACGGCATCGTCGACACCGAGCCCTATCGCAAGCTGGGTCGCAACCAGCTGCGGATTGGCATGTTCCCAGCGGTCGAGCCAGCTGACGTAGAAGCCCTGACTGCCTGCATCGATTGGGTGGTCGAGAACGTGGGGGAGGCCCGGTGAGCGTTCAAATCGTCACGGTGATCTCCGGTCATTCGAGTCCGTGGCGATTTGAACGCGAGCGAAAGGTATTCCTGTGAAGGTCCTGGTCAAGGAGAAGATCGCCGACTCTGGTGTCGACCTGCTGCGGCAGAACTTCGACGTCGATCTCGGTCTGGAGATGTCTGACGAGGAACTCGCCGAGAAGATCGGCGGCTACGACGCGATCTTGATCCGTTCGGCGACCAAGCTGACACCGGAGCTGATCGAGCGGGCGGACAACCTCAAGGTGATCGGCCGCGCCGGCACCGGGGTTGACAACGTCGACATCCCCGCCGCTACGCGTCGCGGCATCGTTGTCGCCAACGCGCCCGAATCGAACTCCGTCGCCGCCGCCGAGCACACCCTCGCCCTCGCCCTTTCGCTCTTCCGCAACGTTCCACAGGCCCACGGCGCCCTCGTCGACGGCCGCTGGGACCGGGCCAAGTTCAAGGGCGCCGAGCTCTATGGCAAGACGATTGGCATCGTTGGCTTCGGCCGCATCGGCCAGCTGGTCGCCAAACGCGCCCAGGCCTTTGAGATGGACGTCATCGCCTTCGACAAGTTCGTCTCCGCCGAGCGCTTCCGCGAACTCGGGGTCGAGGGCGCGGAGAGCATCGAGGATCTCCTCGGCCGCGCCGACGTCGTCACGGTGCACGTGCCGAAGACTCCCGAGACGATCAACCTGATCGATGCCGAGGCGATCGACCAGATGAAGCAGGGTGTGCGGATCCTCAACTGCGCTCGCGGTGAGCTGGTCGATCTCGACGCCTTGGTCGCAGGCCTGGAGTCGGGCAAGGTCGGCGGCGCCGCGCTCGACGTCTTCCCGACGGAGCCCTTTACCGAGCACCCGATCTTCGCCCGCGGAGACGTCGTCGTCACTCCGCACCTCGGCGCCTCAACCGCCGAGGCGCAGGATCGCGCCGGTGTCGTCACCGCCGAACAGGTGACCGCCGCGCTGACCGGCGCCGTCGTCACTAACGCGGTCAACATCGCCGCGGTGCGCCCGGAGGAGATGGAGGCGCTCTCGCCCTTCGTGCCGCTCTGCGAAAAGCTCGGCCGCCTTGCCGAGGGCCTCGGCCAGGGCCCGGTCGATCGTGTCGCGGTTGAGTTCCGCGGCAAACTTGCCCAGTACGACACCCGCCTGCTCGGCATCGCCGTCCTGGTCGGGATCCTCTCCGGTCACACCGAGGAGCCGGTCAACCTCGTTAACGCGCCCCAGATGGCCGAAGAACGCGGGGTTGATCTGGTCGAGACAAAGGAGTCGGGCTCGGAGGACTTCACCGAGCTAGTCACGGTGCGCCTGGGCAGCGGCAGCGACGAAGTCGAGGTGGCGGGAACCGGCGTCGGTCCACACAACGAGCCCTACCTGGTCTCGGTTTGGGGCGAGAGCTTCTACCTGCCCTTCGCCGAGCACATCGCCGTCTTCCGTTATGCCGACCGCCCCGGCATGATCGGCCGCGTCGGCACGATGTTCGGCGAGGAGGGCGTCAACATCGTCTCCGCCGCCGTCGGCGCCGAGGAGGACGGCGAGCGCGCGGTGATGGCGCTGACGACCGATGCCGCGGTCAACGAAGCGACGATCGCCAAGATCCTCGAGCGCGACGGCTTCTCGGTCGGCCGCTCCGTCGATCTGTAACTCACGACCGGTCAAGTAGGCTGACCCGGTGAAGGCGCTGGTGCAGACGGGGAACGGCGGGCCTGATGTCTTGCAGGTGCTCGAGCGTCCCGACCCACCCGTTGGGCCTGGCGAGGTCCGAATCGCGGTCAAAGCCGCTGGGATCAACTTCGCCGACACGATGGCCCGCCTCGGCCTTTACCCGGACGCGCCCAAACCGCCCTGCGTGATGGGCTACGAGGTGGCGGGAGAGGTCGAGAGCCTCGGCGAGGGAGTGAGCGATGTCGCGGTCGGCGGCCGGGTCATGGCTGGCACCCGCTTCGGCGGTCAGGCCGAGTTGGTCACGGTTCCCGCTGACCAGGTGCTGCCATTGCCAGATCGGCTCAGCTTCGAGCAGGGCGCCGCCTTCCCGGTCAATTACGGCACCGCCTACGCCGCCCTGATCATCATGGGCAGCCTGCGCGAGGGTGATCGAGTCCTAATCCACGCTGCCGCCGGCGGCGTCGGCATCGCCGCCACCCAGATCGCTCGCAACGTCGGGGCCGAGATCTTCGGTACCGCTTCGCCCTCCAAGCACGATGCGATCCGCGCCCAGGGCGTTGCCCACGCGATCGACTACCGCAGCCAGGACTTCGAGGCGGAGGCGATGCGGATCACCAGTGGCGAGGGTGTCGACCTAATCATCGACGCGCTTGGCCCGACCTCGTTCCGCAAGGACTACCGCTTGCTGCGCTCCGGCGGCCGCCTGGTCATGTACGGCCTCTCTGAGGTGACCAAGGAAAGCGGTCGCGACATTTCGGCAGCCCTCAAGAGCCTCGCGAAGATGCCACTGGCGACGATTCCCTGGTGGAAGAGCCTGGCGTTGATGAACGAGAACAAGGGGATCTTCGGACTCAACATGCTCAAGTGGTGGGACCGTGAGGGCAGTCTCGACCGGGCCACCGAGCCACTGATGGCGGATCTCGAGGCGGGTCGCCTGGAGCCGGTCGTCGCCGAGGCTTTTCCCTTTGAGAGAGCCGGTGAGGCGCACGAATTCATCGCCCAGCGCCGCAACGTCGGCAAGGTTGTGTTGTTCCCTAACTAGAGGACCCGGCTCGGCGGGGGCCTTTCCTTATGAAGAAGGCGATTCTGATCCTGCTCGCGATTCTGGCGGCGCAAGCCGCGTCGATCGCCCATGCCGAAACGACCTACACGGTGGTTCTGGCCGGGGGCGCAACGCAGAACTCAATCCGCATCTGGCCTACACCCGATGGCCACAGCTACGTGATCGATTCTGCTGCGCCGCTGGAAGTCGGCGGCAACGTCTGCGAAAACACCCCCGGCGTCCCGAACGAGTTGACTTGCAAAGCGCCCCTCGTTGCCGGGTTTGAAATCAACGGCGGCGAGGGCGATGACACGTTCTCTGTTTCCAGCGCGATCGAACTGCCGGTGACGATGCGAGGTGGGCCCGGCAACGACACCCTGGTGGGTGGCAGCGGCCCGGACAAATTGATTGGCGGCGAAGGCAACGACAAGATTGCTGGGCGCGGCGGGAGCGACCTCCTCTACGGCGGACCCGGCAAAGATGAACTGCTCGGCGGCGCCGGCAATGACGTCCTGCGCGGCGGCGGCACTGACATCATGGACGGTGGCAGCGGCCACAACACGCTGATCCGCGGCAACGTGGTCAAGCCCGCCTCCTAAGCGGCTCGGGTTCAGACTGAGGCGCGTTGGGCGGACCGCCGACCCAGCAGCCGCCCGCCGACGAAGAAGAGCGCAACGAGGAAGCCGACCAATGAGAGCGCGGCATCCAGTCGAAACGCGGCCTCGATGCCGTCGACGAAGGACGCCTGCGAGGAGAAGACGGTAGTCGTCAACCCCAGCCCGATTGAGCCGCCGGCGATCTGGAACATGTAGACGATGCCGCCGGCGAGGCTGGTCTGGGATTCGTCGACCGAGGTGACTCCCGCAGTGGTGGCGGTCGGGTAGAAGCTGCCGATCCCGACCCCGAGCACGACCATGCCGGGGATCAGCGAGGCGTAGCTCGAGCGCGAGGCGACAAGCGAGAAGATGAAGGGCGAGACGGTGATGCAGGCCGCGCCGACGCTCGCCAGTAGCTTCGCTCCCAGCCGCTCGTAGAGCGGTCCGGCAACGAAGGAAACGCCGGCAAAGGTGGCGAGGAAGGGCAGCAGCCCGACGCCGGCCTCCAGCGGCGAGTAGCCGAGCTGGTGCTGCATGAACTGGGGCAGGTAGAGCAGGGCGGCGAAGAAGGTCGCCGACATCAGCAGGATCGCCAAGCAGGAAGCGCGGAAGCTCTCGTTTGCCATCACCGCCCGCGGCACCAAAGCGTGCGCACCGGCACGGCGCTCGATCGGCACGAAGGCAATCAGCAAGACCACGGCCAGGGCGAACATGCCGAGTACCCGCGGATCACCAAAGCCCCAGTCATCGATCTGGTCGAGCGCGACGAGCAGCGAGACGAGGCCGACCGAGATTGCGGTGATGCCCGGGTAGTCGATCTGCTGGCGGCCCTCGTCGGGCTCGGCGACCTTGACCAGGCGATAGGTAACGAGCACGGCGAAGATCGAGATCGGCACGTTGAGGAAGAAGATCCAGCGCCAGCTCAGCGCGTCGGTGAGCACGCCGCCGATCAGCGGCCCAATCGCGTTGCCAAGCCCGGCAGCGCCGATGATGATCCCGCCCGCCAGGCCGGCCTTGTCTTCGGGCAGCAGGGCGTAGGTCATGCCGAGGATCGCCGGCCACATCAGCGCCCCGCCGATCCCCATCAGCGTCCGCGTCGCGATCAGCCAAGTCTCGGTCTGCGCCGCGCCACCCAGCGCCGACATCGAGGCGAAGATCGCGGTGCCGAGGAAGAAAGCGTTGCGGCGGCCGAACATGTCGGCCAGGCGGCCGCCGGTGACGATCATCACGCCGAAGGTCAGCGCGTAGGCATTGACCACCCACTGGATCGTGTTGATGTTGGTGTCGAAATCCTTCTCCATCGTCGGCAGGGCGACGTTGATCGCGGAGAAGTCGTTGGCGATCACCACCACGGCGATCCCCATCGCGAAGAGAGCGAGCCAGGTCGAGCGGGGGATCGTGCTTGAGGAAACCTCGCTTGCGATGCGCGCAGCCTACGCTACGATGAGGCGACCGAATGACTCACCGGCTCGACAGCCTCGCGCTTCTCCTTCTCCTCCCCCCTCGGGGGGAATAGCGCTGGGCGGCGCGATAGCCGCGAGAGACAAGGTCATTCGAAAGAAGTAGAGAAGGAGGAGGACCCAGTGGCATCAGTAGACGACGCAAACCGCGTCCACATCTTTGACACGACACTGCGCGACGGTGAGCAGTCGCCCGGTATTTCCCTGAACATGGGGGAGAAGGTCGAGATCGCCCATCAGCTGGCACGCCTGGGGGTCGACGTGATCGAGGCCGGCTTCCCGATCACCTCGCCGGGTGACTTTGAGGCGGTCGAGGCGATCGCCCGTCAGGTCGAGGGCCCGGTGATCTGTGGCCTAGCCCGCACCCACAAGGCCGACATCGACGCCGCCTGGGGGGCGATCAAGGACGCTGGGCGACCGCGCATCCACACTTTCATCTCGACCTCCGACATCCACATCGAGCACCAGCTGCAGACCGATCGCGAGGATGTTAAGGGCCAGGCGCGGGCGGCCGTCACCCTGGCCAAGTCCTACTGCGAGGACGTTGAGTTCTCGCCGATGGATGCGACCCGAGCCGACATCGAGTTCACCGCCGAGGTCTGCGCGATCGCGGTTGAAGAGGGCGCCACCGTGATCAACATCCCCGACACGGTCGGCTACACGACACCCGAGGAGTACTCCGAGTACTTCCGCCGCCTGTACGAGCTGGTGCCGGGGCTGCGCGGGGTCGAGGTTTCGGTTCACTGCCACGATGACCTGGGCATGGCCGTCGCCAACTCCTACGCCGGGGTGCTGGCGGGAGCGCGGCAGGTCGAGTGCGCCGTCAACGGCATCGGTGAGCGCGCCGGCAACTGCTCGCTGGAGGAGATCGCGATGCTAGTCAACGTCCGTGAGGACGTGCACGGCCTGAGCACCGGGATCAACACCCGCGAGCTGGCCCGCACCAGCCGCATGGTCTCGCGTCTGACCGGCTACGCGATTCAACCCAACAAGGCGATCGTCGGCCGCAACGCCTTTGCCCACGAGTCCGGAATCCACCAGGACGGTGTGCTGAAGGAGCGCACCACCTACGAGATCATGGACGCGACCGAGGTCGGCCTGGAGTCGAACTCGATCGTGCTGGGCAAGCACTCCGGCCGCCACGCCCTGCGCGACGCGCTGGACCAGTTGGGCTTCAAGGTCGAGGGCAACGCCCTGAACGCCGCCTTCAAGCGCTTCAAGGAGGTCGCCGACCGCAAGAAGCAGGTGACCGCGTTGGACTTGGAGGCGATCGTCTCCGACGAGATGCGCGAGAAGGACGATTCCCATGAGCTGGCCTGGTTCGAGGTCGAGGCCGGCTCGCGCCGTGAGCCGTTGGCCCGCGTCGCGGTCAAGATGCCCTCCGGCGAGGAGGCCATCGGCGAGTCCAGCGGTGACGGCCCGGTCGACGCGATCTTCCGCGCGATCCAAAAAGCCGCCGACACCGAGTGCGAGCTGCGCCAGTACACGGTCGAGGCCGTGACCGGGGGAGAGGACGCTCTCGGCCAAGTGACCGTGATGCTGCGCGCCGCGGGTCGCCTGGCAACGGGCCAAGGCGTTGCAACCGACATCCTCGAGGCATCCGCCCGCGCCTACGTCCGCGCCCTGTCGAACGCCCTGGAGGGCGCCGCCATCCGCGAGGCCGAGGCAGTCACGTCAGAGGCCGCGGTCGAACGCACTCCGGGTCCATGACGTCACAGATTCCTTAAACGCCGCGCACCACCTGTAGCGCCGGGGGCGACACCATCGCCCCATGCCCGCCGAGTCTGCTGAGAACCCCGTCCTATGTGGCTCTCAGCAGACTCGCGTTGATGCACGGATCGCTGAGTTGGCAGGAGGCCAGTATGGGGTGGTGTCGCGGGGGCAGCTCGAAGGGGTTGGGATGGGTCGGAGGGCCGTGGAATGGCGCGTTGGGGCGGGGCGTCTGCATCGCCTGCATCCCGGCGTCTATGCGGTGGGCCATCATGTGACCCCGAAGGAGGGACGCTGGCTCGCGGCTGTGTTCGCCTCCGGTTTGGATGCTGCCCTAAGTCATCGGGCCGCAGCGGCTTTGTGGGGCGTACGGCCGTATACCGCGGGAGCGGTCGACATCACGACACCAAGGAAGTGGCGATCCGCCGAAGGGATCCGTCGGCATTTCTCGCGTCTCCGTTCCGACGAGGTGACGACGGTAGGTGGGATTCGCGTCACCGGTGTGTCTCGCACGATTCTCGATCTCGCCGGAGACTCATCCGCCTATGTGGTCGAGAGTGCGCTTCGGGAGGCCGAATATCTGCGTCTGTACGACACGCTCTCACTGCCAATCCTGCTTGATCGCTATCCAGGTCGACGTGGGGTGCGTGCGATCAGGCTGGCCCTAGCTCGCCACGCCGAATCGCCAGGGCGGACGCGTAGCAGGCTGGAGGAACGCTTCTTGCCCTTTCTCGATCGATATCGCCTGTCGAGGCCACGGCTCAATGTCTGGATCGAGGCCGGGGGAGAGCGCTATCAAGTCGATTGCCTATGGCGCCAGCAAAAAGTGATCGTGGAGCTCGACGGCTGGCAGGGGCATCGCAGCAGCAGGGCCTTCCGCGAAGACCGTGCACGTGACCGGCGCTTGAGAGTGGAGGGTTACGGCGTAACCAGGATCGCCTGGTCCCAGCTCGACGATGAACCGGAGGCGATCGCGTCTGATTTGCGGAGCCTGCTTGGAGGGAATCGGGCCAGACGGGGAACCGGATGATGTGTCTATATTACAAACGTATGTGATAGCGTACGCACATCTTGACCACTGCATCGAAAGCCAAATCCGCAGGCACGACTGCGGCGTCAAAGGCCGAGGCCGTTAATGCCGCCGCGATCGGAGACCGCGTCCATGCCCTGCGTGAGGCGATGGGTCTTTCGCTGCGCGACCTGGGTGAGCGCTCCGGCGTCAGTGCGCCAATGCTCTCGCAGGTCGAGCGGGGGGAGACGAGCCCGACGCTGGCGGTGGCGGCGAAGATCGCCGCCGGGCTGGAACTGACGCTCTCGCAATTGCTGCGCCTCGATGAGGGTGAGCACGTTGCCGTCAGCCGGGCCGGCGACAGGCGCATGCTGGAGCGGGGTGGTCATCGCTTCGAGGAGCTGACCCCACCAATGCCCGGCCAACGCGCCGACGTCTCTTTGCACACCCTCGAGGCCGGGGCGACAACCGGCGGACGCAACGACCCGCCAATGCACGAGCCCGGCAGCCGTGAGACCGCGGTGGTCTTGGCCGGCACCCTGGTGCTGGTTGTCGACGGCACCCGCCATGAGTTGAGCGAGGGCGACAGCGTCACCTTCGATGCCGATCTTCCCCATCATTTTGAGAACGAAGGCGAGGAGCCCACCCGCTTCTTTGCCGTAATCGCCGCGGGCCTGAGGAGGGGCTAGCCAATGTCAAAGACAATGTTCGAAAAGCTCTGGGAGGCCCACGAGGTCTCCGATGGCCTGATTTACATCGACCTGCACCTGGTCCACGAGGTCACCTCGCCCCAGGCCTTCGACGGCCTGCGCCTGGCCAATCGCCCGCTGCGCCGGCCCGATAAGACGATCGCCACCGCCGATCACAACACGCCCACCGACGGCACGATGGCGGCGCGCCTGATCGCCGACGAGCTCTCGCGAGTCCAGGTCGAAACCCTGGAGCGCAACTGCGAGGAGTTCGGCATCCCGATCTACTCGCTGGGCTCCGATCGCCAGGGCATCGTCCACGTGATCGGACCGGAGCTCGGGGTCACTCAGCCGGGGATGACGATCGTCTGCGGCGACAGCCACACCTCCACCCACGGTGCCTTCGGCTCGCTGGCCTTTGGCATCGGCACTTCCGAGGTCGAGCACGTGCTGGCGACCCAGTGCCTGGTCCAGAAGCGACCCAAGACAATGCGGATCTCCTACTCGGGAGAGCTCGGCTCGGGGGTCACACCCAAGGATCTGATCCTGGCGACGATCGGGCGCCTGGGCACGGGCGGCATGACCGGCTATGCGGTCGAGTACGCCGGGTCGGCAATCGAAGCTCTTGAGATGCCCGGCCGGATGACGATCTGCAATATGACGATTGAGGGCGGCGGTCGCGCCGGCATGATCGCTCCAGACGAGAAGACGATTGAGTGGGTCCGGGACCGCCCCGGCGCTCCCGCCGACTTCTACGCTGCCGCCGAGCGCTGGCGGCAGCTCCCGACTGATGACGGCGCCAGCTTCGACACCGAGGTAGACGTCGACGCCGGCGCGATCTCGCCGATGGTCACCTGGGGCACAAACCCGGGCATGGTCTGCGAGGTCACCGACAGCGTCCCCGACCCAGCGGAGATCGACTCGCCCGCCGGTCGCGAGTCGGCCGAACGAGCTCTCACTTACATGGGCTTGAGCGCCGGCACCCCGATGACCGAGGTGGCACCGGAAAGGGTCTTCATCGGCTCCTGCACCAACTCGCGGATCGAGGACCTGCGCGAGGCGGCCGCGGTCGTCGATGGCCGCAAGGTTGCCGGCTCGGTGCGGGCGATGGTCGTACCGGGCTCCCAGCAGGTCAAGTCCGCTGCCGAGGCCGAGGGATTGCACGACGTCTTCCGCTCCGCCGGCTTCGAATGGCGCGAGGCGGGTTGCTCGATGTGCCTCGGCATGAACCCCGACACCCTGATCGAGGGCGAGCGCTGCGCCTCGACCTCAAACCGCAATTTCGAGGGGCGTCAGGGCAAGGGCGGGCGCACCCACCTGGTCAGCCCGAAGATGGCCGCTGCGGCGGCGATCGAGGGACATTTCGTCGACATCAGGGATTGGAGCTGAAGATGAGACCGATAGACGTAATCGAGGGCAAGGTCTCAGTGCTGGACCGTGCCGACGTTGATACCGACCAGATCATCCCCAAGCAGTTCCTCAAGCGAGTCGAGCGGACTGGCTTCGGCGAGTTCCTCTTCTACGACTGGATCCGCGACGGCGAGATCGAGCTGGAGCCGAATCCAATCCTCGTCACCGGTGCCAACTTCGGCTGCGGCTCCTCGCGCGAGCACGCTCCCTGGGCGCTGGAGGACTTCGGCTTCCAGGCGATCATCGCACCGTCGTTCGCCGACATCTTTTACTCAAACTGCACCAAGGTCGGGCTGTTGCCGGCAATCCTCGACGAGGAGCATTGCCGTGCGGTCGCCGAGGCCGGTGAGGCCCGCATCGACGTCGACGACGAGACGGTCACCTGCGCGGCCGGCGTCTTCGAGTTCGCGGTTGAGCCCGACGTTAAGCACCGTCTGCTGAACGGCCTCGATGACATCGGCATCACGCTGGAGAACGCCGGCGCGATCGACAGCTTCGAGCAGGCTGGCGGCGCCGAGCACGGGCCGGTCACGACGGCGCTCTGATGGCCTCGGCGACCCGAGACTGGGACGCGGGGACCTATCACCGTGTCTCCGTCCCGCACGAAGAGTGGGCGCGCTCGGTGCTCGACCGGCTGCCCTTGCAGGGCAATGAGACCGTGCTCGACGCCGGCTGCGGCAGCGGCCGCGTCACCGGACTGCTGATCGAGCGGCTGCCCGAGGGCCGCGTCGTCGCCGTTGACGGCTCAGCCTCGATGATCGAGAAGGTCCGCGAGACCTTGCGACCCGGCGACGAGGCGCTGGTCTCCGACCTGACCGAACTGGAACTGGAGCAGCAGGTCGACGCCGTCTTCTCCAGCGCGGTCTTTCACTGGGTGATGGACCACGACGCCCTCTTCCGGCGACTGGGGGCCGCGCTGCGCCCAGGTGGCGCGATCGCCGCGCAGTGCGGCGGCACCGGCAACATCGATCGCCTGCGTTCGATCAGCGGCGAGGTCACCGCTAGAAAGCCCTTCGCCGCTTACTTCGAGGGCTTTGACGAACCGTGGAATTACGCGGGCGCCGAGGAGACCGAGGCGCGACTTACCGCGGCTGGGTTCATCGACGTCCGCTGCTGGCTGCAGCCGTGGACGATCGAGCCGCCGGAGCCGGCCGAGTTTCTGCGCACGGTCTGCCTCGGCCCGCATATGGACCGGCTGCCCGAGGAGCTGCAAGCGCCCTTCGTGGAGCAGGTGCTCGAACGCGAGCCCGACCCGCTGCAGATGGAGTACGTGCGCCTCAACATCGAGGCCCGCAAACCATGACGGCTCCGCTGTTCCTTGCCCCCGGATGACGGGGCAAAGGAACAGCGGAAGGGATGTGCATAGAGTGCGATCGCGTGAGTGAGGCTCCTCGCATAGTTCTGCTGGCCGGCGACGGCATCGGGCCGGAAATAGTCGACGCTGCTCGTCGTCTGCTGGGGTCGCTCGGCGAGTTCGAGTTTGACGAGCGTCTGATGGGCGGCTGCTCGATCGACGCTCACGGCACGGCTCTCACCGACGATGTGCTGTCAGTCTGCCGCGCCGCCGATGCGGTGCTGCTCGGCGCGGTCGGCGGTCCAAAATGGGACACGACGGACCCCGATGCCCCACGCCCCGAGCAGGGCCTGCTCGGCCTGCGTAAGGGGATGGGCCTCTACGCCAACCTGCGGCCGGTGCGCCCGAGCCCGGCGCTGGTCGACTCGAGCCCGCTGCGCCCCGAGCGCATCGCCGGCACCGACCTGCTCGTCGTCCGCGAGCTAACCGGCGGCATCTACTTCGGTGACAGCGGTCGTGACGGCGACGTCGCCCACGACACCTGCGAGTACTCGGCGAGCGAAATCGAGCGCATCGCCCGGGTCGGCTTCGAGGCCGCCCAACGCCGCGCGGCGGGCTCCGACCGCAAGCCCCGCGTCACCTCAGTCGACAAGGCCAACGTGCTGGAGACCTCGCGACTCTGGCGCGAAGTGGTCGGCCGCGTCGCTCCCGAGTATCCGAATGTCGAGCTCGATCACCTGCTGGTCGACAATGCGGCGATGCAGCTGGTCTCCCGGCCTGCCGAGTTCGACGTGATCGTCACCGAGAACCTCTTCGGCGACATCCTCAGTGACGAGTCGGCGATGCTCACCGGCTCGCTGGGCATGTTGCCCTCGGCCAGCCTCGGCGCCGACGGCGAGCCCGGCCTCTTCGAGCCGGTCCACGGCTCGGCCCCCGACATCGCGGGGCAGGGGATCGCCAACCCGCTGGCCACCTTCCTCTCAATGGCGATGATGCTGCGCCACGGCCTCGACCGGCCCGATGATGCAGCCCGGATCGAGTCCGCCGTAGACGCGGTGCTCGACCGCGGCCTCCGCACCCCGGATCTTGCGAGTGAGGGGGAGACCGCGGTCGGCACCGACAAGGTGACCGAAGCCGTCCTCGCCGAGCTAAGCGCTTAGCTTCCGGTGCGCCTTATGCACGCATAGGGCGCACCGGAACGTTTGCTACGGGGCGGTTATCGCCCACTGGCCGTAGGCGAAGGCGCCCGTGGTGCCGGCTGTTTTCAGGCCGAAGCCAAGCCGCGTGTTGTTCTCGGCTGCGAGGGCAGGAGTGCCGGATTCTTCGGTTGTGTAGACGCAGAGATTGCCGGGGGTCGCCTGGGGCGTCTGCAGGTTGCCGCCGCCCAAGCCCGAGCAGTTGGCGCTCGTTTCGCCTTTCTTCAAGACCGTGACGGTTGCGGCGTTGACTAGTGGGAACTGGAAGCTGACGGAAGTTCGGGCTTCGCTGCCGACGTCGAAGACGCCCCGCAGCGTTTGACCTGACTTCAGGGTCGACAGCAGCGGGCCGATTTCATCGCTCAGCTTCGCCGCGGTCACCGAGCCTTTGCCGAGCTTCGCGGTCGAGACCGATTCGTTGGCCAGCTTCGGCGTCGTCACCGCTTCGTTGTTCAGCTTGGCGGTGGTGACCACGCTGTTCTTGATCGTCGAGGCGATTACCGAACTGGCACCGAGCTTGGCGCTGGTGATCGCGCCGTTGCCGATGTTGCCAGGGCCGACTGAGTTGGGGCCGAGCTTGCCGTTGATCACTGACTGGGGCGCCAGCTTGGCGCTGGTCACGGCCTGCTTGCGGATCTTGGCCGCGGTGACAGCGCCCCGCTTCAGCTGATTGGGCCCGACACTGTTCTTGGGCAGCCCGGCGGCGACGGCGACGCCGCCGAGGGCGATGAAGAGCGCCATCGTGGCGATCACATTCGAATAGCTAAGTCTTTGGCGAACTGCGGTGAGCATGCGGTCTCCTTTTTGGTTGTGCCCGGTCCTCTTCTCGACTTGGCGCGAATGCCCTTGCGCTATCGGGCATACTTCTCCCAACATGGATACGGCCGAATTGATTTGGCATAACGGCGAGTTCGTGCCCTGGGAGGACGCCAAAGTTCACGTCCTCAGCCACGCGCTGCACTACGGCACCGGAGTTTTCGAGGGCGTCCGCTGCTACGAGACCGAGCGCGGACCGGCGATCTTCCGCCACACCGACCACCTCGATCGGCTCGCCAAGTCGGCCGAGCTCTACTACCTCGGCCTGCCCTACTCGACTGAGCAGATCGGCGAGGCGACCCGTGAGCTGGTCCGTCGCAACGGCCTCGGCTCCTGCTACATCCGCCCGCTTGCCTTCCGCGGTTACGGCAGCCTCGGCCTCTACGCCACCGATGCGCCAGTCGACCTGATCGTCGCCGCCTTCCCCTGGGGCGCCTACCTCGGTGAGGAGGGCCAGAAGCACGGCATCCGCGCCAAGGTCTCGAGCTGGCGTCGGATCGGCCCCGGCGGGCTGATCCCGCACGCCAAGGCCTCCGGCCAGTATCTCAACTCGATCCTGGCAAAGACCGAGTCGACCAACGCCGGTTACGAGGAGGCGATCCTGCTCGATGAGCGCGGCTTCGTCTGTGAGGGCTCGGGCGAGAACATCTTCCTCGTCCGCGACGGGCAGATCGTCACCCCGCCGCACGTCGCCTCGATTCTCGACGGGATCAACCGTAAGTCGGTGATCCAGATTGCCCGCGATCTCGGCTACACGGTGGTCGAGCGCGACATCGCCCGCGCCGAGCTCTACTTGGCCGAGGAGATCTTCCTCACCGGGACCGCCGCCGAGCTGGTGCCGGTGCGCGAGATCGACGACCATCCGATCGGCGAGCCGGGCGAGATAACCCGCCACGTGCAGGCAAAGTTCGTCGACGCGCTCTACGGCCGCGCCGAGGAGTACCTGGAGTGGCTCGACTTCGTCGAGGTCCCAGCCGGGGCGGATGAGCCGAGTAAGGTCAGTTCCTGATGTCTCTTCTCCGTTTCGAGTTGATCGGGCGAATTACCGCAGCCGCCTAGCGGCTGGCGCGGCTACGCCGTGTGAGCGGGCCGAAAGGCCCTCACCCCGATCTCTCGAAGCGAAAGGCATCAGATGGAACAGGTAAAGCTCTACGACACCACCCTGCGGGACGGCATGGGGGGGCAGGGAATGTCGGTCTCGGTGGGCGAGAAGCTCAAGGTCGTCCAGGCCCTCGACGATCTCGGCGTCCACTTCATCGAGGCCGGCTTTCCCAGCTCCAACCCGAAGGAGGCGGAGCTCTTCGGGCTGCTGGCCGAGCTGGAGCTGAAGCAGGCGACGATCGCCGCCTTCGGCATGACCCGGCGCCGCGACGTCGCGGCCGAGGACGACCCCGCCTTGGGCGTCCTGGCCGAGAGTTTCGCGCCGGTCGTCTGCCTGGTCGGCAAGAGCTGGCGCCTGCACGTCGACAAGGTGATCAAGGTCTCTGCCGAGGAGAACCTGGCGATGATCGCCGACTCGATCGCCTTCCTCCGCGCCGAGGGCAAGCGGCCGGTGTTCGACGCCGAGCACTTCTTCGACGGCTACGCCGACGATTCCGCCTACGCGCTGGAGTGCGTGCGTGCGGCCGCCGAGGCCGGGGCGGAGAACGTCACCCTCTGCGACACCAATGGCGGCAGGCTGCCACCGTTCGTCGCCGAGGCGACGGCAGCGGTCGTTGCCGACCTCGGGGGCAAGGCTGAGGTCGGCATCCACACTCACAACGACTCGGAGTGCGCTGTCGCCAACTCGCTCGCCGCCGTCGAAGCCGGCGCCCGCCTCGTGCAGGGCTGCGTCAACGGCTACGGCGAGCGCTGCGGGAACGCCAATCTGGCCTCGATCCTGCCCGCGCTGCAGCTGAAGATGGGCTTCGAGGTGGTCTCCGCCGAGCAGCTCGCCAGCCTGACGCCTACCTCGCACTACCTCGACGAGCTCTGCAACATGACGCCGAACCCCGATCGTGCCTACGTCGGCCGCAACGCCTTCGCCCACAAGGCCGGCATGCACGCCGCCGGGGTTGCCACCGACGCCAGTACCTTTGAGCACCTCGAGCCGGCCCAGGTCGGCAACGAGCGCGACATTCTCGCTTCCGAGCTTTCCGGCAAGGCGACAATCCGCAGTGCCGCCGAGCGCGCCGGGCTCGAGCTCGACGACAGCGCCGCCGGCGGGGCGGTCGAGCAGCTCAAGCAGCGCGAGCACCGCGGCTACCACTACGAGGCAGCGCAGGCTTCCTTCGAGCTGCTGTTGCGGCGCGAGGCCGGGGTCTACGAGCCGCTCTTCGAGCTGGAGAGCTTTCGCGTCACCACTGAGAAGCGCGAAGGCAGCCGGGTCGAAACCGAGGCGACGATCAAGGTCGTCGTCGACGGCGAGCGCTACGTCGAGGTGGCAGAGGGCAACGGCCCGGTTAACGCCTTGGACAAAGCGCTACGTGCCGCGATCGGTGCTCGCCATCCGCACCTCGCCGACGTCGAGCTGACCAACTACAAGGTGCGCATCCTCGACGAGAACCACGGCACCGGGGCAGTGACCCGCGTCCTGCTCGACTCGACCGATGGCCAGCGCGAGTGGGGCACGATCGGCGTTTCGGAGAACATCATCGAGGCCTCCTGGGAGGCCCTGGTCGACTCGCTCGCCTACGCCTTCCAGGGACAATGAGCGAGCCGATTCAGCTTGCCAGGCCGGAGCTCGGCGCCCGCGAGGAGGAGCTCGTGCTCGAGGTCCTGCGCTCGGGCCGGCTCTCGCTGGGCCCGATGGGCGAGCGTTTCGAGCGTGCCTTCGCGCAGTGGCTCGGGGTCGAGGACGCGGTCGCGGTCTCCAGCGGCACGACCGGACTACACCTCGGCGTGCGAGCGCTCGGCTGGGGGCCCGGCGACGAGGTCCTGACCAGCCCTTTCAGCTTCGTCGCCTCGGCGAACTGCCTGCTTTATGAGGGCGTGCGACCGGTCTTCTGCGACGTCGATCCGATCACGCTCAACCTCGACCCGGAGGCCGCGGCCGCCGCGGTCAGCGAGCGCACCGCTGGGATCCTGCCGGTCCACATCTTTGGCTACCCGGCGGCAATGCCGGAGCTGGAGGCGCTGGCCGCGCGGTACGACCTCGGCTTGCTCGAGGACGCCTGCGAGGCGCTTGGCGCGGTCGACTCCGAGGGCAGGAAAGTCGGCGCCAGGGGCCACCTGGCCACCTTCGCCTTCTACGCCAACAAGCAGATGACCACGGGGGAGGGGGGCATGGTCATCCCCGGCGATGCTGCCGTGGCGGCCCGCCTGCGCAGCGAGCGTAACCAGGGCCGCGCTGCCGACATGGGCTGGCTTGATCACGGCGGCCTCGGCTTCAACTACCGGCTCTCCGACGTCGCCGCCGCGCTTGGAGTGGCCCAGCTCGAGCGGCTCGTCGCGATGCTGGCCGAGCGCTCCCGGGTGGCGGCGCTCTACGCCGACGGCCTGGTCGCATTGGAGGGCGTTGAGGCGCCGATCTCCGGTCGAGGCGCCGAGCGGCGCAGCTGGTTCGTCTACACGGTGCGGCTCGCCGCGGAGATCGACCGCGACCGGGCGATCGCCCGACTCGCCGAGCGCGAAATCGCCAGCAAGGCCTACCTGCCCTGCATCCACCTCTTCCCGCACCTGCGCGAGCTTGGCTATGGCGAGGGCCAGTTCCCAATCGCCGAAGCGGCCTCGGCCAGCTCGCTGGCGCTGCCCTTCTTCCCGGCGATGAGCGAGTCCCAGGTCGCAAGGGTGTGCGAGGCTCTCGCCGAATCCATCCGCTGATGTCGCGCTTCCGCAAAGACCCAGACCCCCGCTTCTGGCGGATCAACCGCTCGATCGAGTTCGATTGGCGGCTGGCCCCCTACGACATCGACCAGTCACAGGCACACGCCCGCGGGTTGGGTGAGATCGGCGTTCTCGACGGCGAGGAGCTGGAGCAGATCGATGCTGGGCTGGAGCGAGTCCGAGCCCGCATGGGCGAGCACGGCTTTCAGTTCGAGGACGCCGACGAGGACATCCACATGGCGGTCGAGCGCCTGCTCGGCGAGGAGATTGGGCCGCTGGCCGGCAAGCTGCACACCGGCCGCTCCCGCAACGACCAGGTCGCCACCGACGTGGCGATGGTCGTGCAGGCCCACTCGCTGCGCGCGATCGAGCTCGCCGGCGAGACTATGGAGCGGCTTCTGGAGCTGGCGAAGAGTCACCGCGACTGGCCGATGCCCGGCTACACCCATCTACAGCGAGCCCAGCCGGTTTACCTCGGCCATCACCTGCTCGCCTACTTCTGGATGCTGGCCCGCGATGTGCTGCGCTTTCAGTTTGCCCTCGACAGCGCCTCGGTGATGCCGCTCGGCTCCGGCGCCTTGGCCGGGGTCAACTGGGAGATCGACCGCAATGCCGTTGCCGACGACCTTGGCTTTGAGCACGTCACCCACAACTCGATCGACGGCGCCTCCAACCGCGACTTTGTCCTCGATTACCTGGCGGCCGCCTCAACCTGCGCCATGCACCTCTCGCGCCTCGGCTCGGAGATCGTCATCTGGTCGAGTACGGAGTTCGGCTTCTGCGAGCTCGACGATTCCTTCTCTTCCGGCTCCTCGATCATGCCGCAGAAGAAGAATCCCGACTCGGCCGAGTTGCTGCGCGCCAAGAGCCCCCGGGTCGCGGCCAGCTACGCCACCCTGCTGGGCACGATGCACGCACTGCCGCTGACCTACGGCAAGGACATGCAGGAGGACAAGGAGCCGCTCTTTGACGCGATCGACACGATCGAGTCCTGTCTGGACGCGACTGAGGGAATGCTGGCCGGGATCGAGTTCGACCGCGAGCGACTGGCGCAGGCCTCGGGCGACGAGATGCTGGCGGCGACCGAGGTCGCCGACCTGCTGGTGCGGCGGGGAGTGCCCTTTCGCGAGGCCCATGGCATCGTCGGCGGCCTGGTCCGCGACGCGGTCGAGCAGGGCAAGTCGCTCTCCGAGCTCAGTGAGGCCGACTTGAAGCAGCGCTCGGAGCACCTTGATGGTTCCTTCTACGAGGTCCTTCAGCGCAGCAGCTGGCTGGAGTCCAAGCGGATCGAGGGCGGCACGTCCTCCAGCGCACTCGAGGTGCAGATCCGGCAGGCCGGCGAGGCCCTTGCCGCGGTCAAGGCGAGGGCGCTCGAAGAGCGTTCGTGACCGCCGCGGGGACCGCCAGCGAGGAACGCCTCGGAGTGGAGTTCTTCGATCGCTCGGTTCACCTCGTGGCCCGCGAGCTGATCGGCTGCCGACTCTTCTTCGCGGGCTGCGGGGGCACCATCGTCGAGACCGAGAGCTATGAGCGCGACGATCCCGCCTGTCACGCCTACGTCGGCCTCACCGATCGCACCGAGGTCCTCTTCGGTCCACCCGGGCGTGTCTACGTCTACCTCTCTTACGGAATTCACTCGCTTCTCAACTTCGTCGCCGAACCAGAGGGCGAGGCAGCGGCGGTGCTAATCCGGGCCCTGGAGCCGACGGCCGGCATCGAGCAGATGCGGACCCGCCGGGGACGACCAGACCGCGAGCTCTGCTCCGGCCCCGGCAAGCTGACCGAGGCGCTGGGGATCGGGCTCGAGCAGAACCGGGCCGACCTCGGCCGCGATCCGTTCTTGCTGCTGCCGCCCGAGCCAGGGCATGTGCCTGAGGTCCTCACCGGCCCCCGCATCGGCATCACCAAGGCGGTCGAGCGCCCCTGGCGCTTCTGCGCTGCCGACAGCCCTTACGTTTCGAAGCCGACTATCCGGCGGTGACGCCGCCGCCGCTCGATGGGGCGGCGGGTTCGACGGGCGCCGGTTCTGCAGGTTCGGCCGGTTCCGCGGCTTCCGGTGCTTCTTCTTCCGGCGACGGTTCGCTTGCTTCGCTGGCTTCAGGTTCCGGCGCGGTTTCGGTTTCTTCCGAGGTTTCGGGCGGCGTGTAGGTCGAACCACTTGAGGACGAGCCCGAGTCGCCTTTGCTCGCCTTCTTTTCCTTCGCTTCGGCGGCGCGTTCGGCCTTGATTTCCTCCCAGGCCGAGATCACGCTGGCCCAGATCAGGGCCGGGAAGGTGCCGCCCATCACCGGGCCGCCGTTGTAGAGCGTCGTCATCGGCGTCCCCGTGTCGGCGTAGCCGACCCAGACGCAGGCGGTCACTTCGTCTTCGACCCCGCCGCAGAACCAGGCATCGACATTTTCCTCGGTCGTTCCCGTCTTGCCCCACTGGCCCGAGTGGCCGATCTGGGCGTTGGTGCCGGTACCGCTGCTGACCACGGTTTCGAGGATGCTCTTCGCTTCTTCGGCGACCCCTTCTGGGATCACCTGGGTGTGAGTCGAGTCGTTGTCGCCGCCCTTGATCGTGTGGCCATCGTGGTCGGTGACCTGGGTGTAGGCGACGGGACTATCTCCCGGTCGCGGCGCCAGCGTGCCGCTGACCCGGTCGCCGTTGTTGCCGATCGTCGAGTAGGCGTAGGTCCAGCCCAGCGGCGTCACCCCGTCTTCGAGCCCGCCGAGGACCATCGAGGGGTTGGTCGAGATCGGGTCCGAGTAGCCGGCCTTGTGGATCGTACCCGCGATCGAGTGGGTGCGGTCCTGGATCGTTTTGCCTTTCAGCGCCTCGAGGCCGAGCTGGGCGTAGATCGAGTTGTCCGAGTAGGTCGTCGCGCAGACGATGTCGCAGGAGCCGAGGTAGGAGTCCTCGTCGTTGTTGACTTCGAAGACTTCCTGGCCGTGCTTGCCGTAGTGGATGTACTGGGGTGCCGATTCGAAGGTCGTGTAGGGGGAGATGCCCTGCTCGAGCGCCGTGATCAGCGTGAAGGGCTTGATCGAGGAGCCGGGCTGGCGGTGTCCCTGGGTGGCGAGGTTGAAGGGCTTGGTTTCGAAGTTGGGCCCGCCGACCATCGCCTTGACGCCGGCGTTCTTGTTGTCGAGCACGACCACCGAAGCCGTCGCGGGCGAGTAGCCCAGGTATTCATTGACGGCTTCTTCGGCTGCTTCCTGGAGGCGCAGGTCAAGCGTCGACTTCACTTTCAGGCCGCCGAAGAAGGTCTTCGAGGCGCCGTAGCGTTCGACCAGCTGCTGGCGCAGCCAGGCGGTGAAGTAGGGCGCCTTCGATTCGATCTTGGGAGGCGAGATGTCGTGTGGAGAGGGCAGCGCTTGCTGGTGGCCTTCGGTGTACTGCTGCTGGGTTATGTAGCCCTGTTCGAGCATCTTTTCCAGCACCAGATTGCGGCGGCCGAGGGCGTTTTCGGGATAGACCTTGGGGTCGAAGGCAGAGGGCGAGGCGATGATCCCGGCCAGGGTCGCCGCCTCCCAGGGCTCGAGCACCGAGGCGCAGGGCTCCTTCGGGGTGCCGCAGCCGGGGTGGGCGCTGCCGAAGTAAGTGCGGGCCGCCGCCTCGATCCCGTAGGCACCCTCGCCAAAGTAGATCGTGTTGAGGTACTGGGTGAGGATTTCGTCCTTGGTCCAGTGCCGCTCGAGCCGGTAGGCAAGGGCCGCCTCGCGGAACTTCTCGAGCACCGTGCGGCTGCCTTCGGCTTCCAGCGCGTTCTTGACGAACTGCTCGGTGATCGTCGAGGCGCCCTGCTGGGCGCTCTGACTGAGCACGTCCTTGACCAGGGCGCGGGCGATGCCCTGGAAATCGACCCCGTTGTGTTCGTAGAAGCGGGCGTCCTCGATCGAGACCACCGCGTTCTTGATGTTGGGCGAAATCTGGCCGGAGGTGAGCAGGATCTTGTTCTGGTCGCTGGTCAGGGCTCCGATCGGTTCGCCCGAGGCGTCGAAGACCTCGCTGTTCTTCGTCGCCTTGTATTGGGCGAAGTTGTAGATCGCCGGCAGGTCCTGTGAGACGGCGGCCATCATCCCGAAGATCATCGAGACCAGGGCGAGGACGGCGAGGCCGAGCAGGACGAAAAGGATGCGCAGCTTCTTCAAGCGCGGCTTGCGCTTGCTCTCAGGGGGGGCCGGCGGCGTTGGCGGCGGAACATCGCCACCCCGCCGGCGGGGCTTTAGTCCAAGGACTGCCATCTAAAGGCTCACGACTCGGAAGACGGCTCGGCCCGCCGAGCGGAGGCGGCAGTCTAGCATTGGGTCTGTGGCGGACCTGACGCGCAACGCGGTCGATGTGCTGCCGGCGGGGATGCTGCAGGAGCAGCTGACTGCCGGCAAACCGTTGCGGGTGAAGTTGGGGATCGACCCGACTACGCCCGATATTCACCTCGGCCACACAGTCGTGTTGGAGAAGCTGCGCGAGTTCCAGCAGGCGGGACATCAGGTGGTGCTGATCGTCGGCGACTTCACCGCTCGCGTCGGCGATCCCAGTGGGCGTTCGGCGCAGCGGCCGATGCCCTCGCCGGAGGAGATCGAGACCAATGCCGCCACCTACCAGGAGCAGGCATTCAAGGTGCTCGACCGCGAGCGCACCGAGGTGCGCTTCAACAGCGAGTGGCTGCGGATGGCGCCGGAGGAGTTGCTTGGCCTGCTCGCCCAGACCACGGTCGCCCGGCTGATCGAGCGCGACGACTTTCAGAAGCGCCTCGCGGCCGGGGCGCCGATCGCCGCGCTCGAGCTGCTCTACCCGCTGCTGCAGGGCTATGACTCGGTCGCGGTCGAGGCAGACATTGAGCTGGGGGGGACCGACCAGAAGTTCAACCTGCTCTTCGGCCGCGACATCCAGACCGCTTATGGCCAGAAGCCGCAGTCGATCTTGACCATGCCGATCCTGGTCGGCACCGACGGCGAGCGCAAGATGAGCAAGTCGCTGGGCAACTACATTGGCGTCACCGAGGCGCGGGAGGAGATGTTCGGCAAGACGATGCGGGTGCCCGACGCGGCGATGCCGGAGTACTTCCGGCTCGTGCTCGGCAGCGAGCTGCCGGCGGACCTGCCGCCCAATGAGGCCAAGCGCGCCCTCGCCCGCGGCATCGTTGAGCGCTTCCATGACGGCGCCGCGGCGCAGGCCGCCGAGCAGCACTTCAACCGACTCTTCGTCGAGCGCGGCGTCCCGGACAAGATGGACGACTGGGACATAGCTCCATATGGGGGCAGCGAGCCCGGCGTGATCCTGCTGCCAAACCTCATTGGGGCTGGCTTCAAGCAGAGCTCCAGCGAGGCGCGCCGCTTGATCAAGCAGGGCGGGGTAAAGATCGACGGCGCGCCGGTGGCGCCTGATGTGCTCGAGTTGCCCCGGGAGGAGCTCGCCGGTAGGGTTCTGCAGGTCGGCAAGCGGCGCTTCTTGCGCCTCGTCGACAGCGCTGTCTGAGCCGACTAGCCAAACGTCCGCCGCAGCGCTATACTCCTTCGTCCTTCTGGGCAAGGCACTTGGCCTGGCCCGTGCGTAGGGAGCGGCGAGTCCCGCCGTGAACGGCGCAGCGGTCTTTGAAAACTGAGCAGCGTGCACCCCGCGGACATTCGTGTTCGTGGGATGTTTGAGCCCGATCCACCTGGTGCGCCAGCGCGCCGGGTGGTCTGATTTACCCGTCATGCCGGTCGCCGAGTATGTGTACCCGGCGATTTGCAATTTGCCAGGCATGACAGCTCTCTGTAAGAAGTACCTTTCACGGAGAGTTTGATCCTGGCTCAGGACGAACGCTGGCGGCGTGCTTAACACATGCAAGTGGTGCGACGAACCAGGGCTTGCCCTGGGGCAAAGCCGCGAACGGGTGAGTAACACGTGAGTAACCTGCCCCGATGACCGGGACAACCCGAGGAAACTCGGGCTAATACCGGATGTGGTGCACAGATTTAAGTCTGTGTACTAAAGGAAGCTTCGGCCTCCGCATTGGGAGGGGCTCGCGGCCCATTAGCTTGTTGGTGGGGTAACGGCCTACCAAGGCAACGATGGGTAGCTGGTCTGAGAGGACGATCAGCCACACTGGGACTGAGACACGGCCCAGACTCCTACGGGAGGCAGCAGTGGGGAATCTTGCGCAATGCGCGAAAGCGTGACGCAGCAACGCCGCGTGGGGGAAGACGGCCTTCGGGTTGTAAACCCCTTTCAGGAGGGACGAAGGTTCACCGGTGAATAGCCGTGTGGATTGACGGTACCTCCAGAAGAAGCTCCGGCTAACTACGTGCCAGCAGCCGCGGTAATACGTAGGGAGCAAGCGTTGTCCGGAATCATTGGGCGTAAAGCGCGCGTAGGCGGCCCTGTAAGTCCGTTGTGAAAGTCAAAGGCTCAACCTTTGAAAGCCGATGGATACTGCAGGGCTAGAGTCCGGAAGAGGCGAGTGGAATTCCTGGTGTAGCGGTGGAATGCGCAGATATCAGGAGGAACACCAATAGCGAAGGCAGCTCGCTGGGACGGTACTGACGCTAAGGCGCGAAAGCGTGGGGAGCGAACAGGATTAGATACCCTGGTAGTCCACGCCGTAAACGATGGGCACTAGGTGTGGGAGGTGTCGACTCCTCCCGTGCCGTCGCTAACGCACTAAGTGCCCCGCCTGGGGAGTACGGCCGCAAGGCTAAAACTCAAAGGAATTGACGGGGGCCCGCACAAGCAGCGGAGCATGTGGTTTAATTCGACGCAACGCGAAGAACCTTACCTGGGCTTGACATGTTGGTGACCGCCGTGGAAACACGGTTTTCCTTCGGGACACCATCACAGGTGGTGCATGGCTGTCGTCAGCTCGTGTCGTGAGATGTTGGGTTAAGTCCCGCAACGAGCGCAACCCCTGTCCTATGTTGCCATCATTAAGTTGGGGACTCATAGGAGACTGCCGGTGACAAACCGGAGGAAGGTGGGGATGACGTCAAGTCATCATGCCCCTTATGTCCAGGGCTACACACGTGCTACATTGGCGCATACAAAGGGCAGCAATACCGCGAGGTGGAGCGAATCCCATAAAGTGCGTCTCGGTTCGGATTGGAGGCTGAAATTCGCCTCCATGAAGGTGGAGTTGCTAGTAATCGCGGATCAGCAATGCCGCGGTGAATACGTTCCCGGGCCTTGTACACACCGCCCGTCACACCACGAAAGCAAGTAACACCCGAAGCCGGTGGCCTAACCTTTTGGAGGGAGCCGTCGAAGGTGGGACTTGTGATTGGGGTGAAGTCGTAACAAGGTAGCCGTAGCGGAAGCTGCGGCTGGATCACCTCCTTTCTAGGGAGATTTCTCTAGAACGTCGACCGGGCTCCCCAGTGTCTCTATGGCACTGGGTACGCTGCTCAGTTTTGAGAG
Source organism: uncultured Solirubrobacterales bacterium (assembly GCA_963716345.1). Lineage (GTDB taxonomy): Bacteria > Actinomycetota > Thermoleophilia > Solirubrobacterales > 70-9 > VRUE01. The sequence goes on along the minus strand of OY970304.1, from coordinate 2,714,030 downwards.
ACCGCCGGCGGCAGTCCGTCGTCGTGCGCGCCTCGGTGGACCTTGAAAACTGCACAAGACCAAAAAGAGAATCCACTTGTAGTGGATTCTTTGGGTAATTTAATTATGACCCGCACACTTAGGTGTGTGGGTTGCTCACCGTCAAGATAGTAAGAGCTTACGGTGGATGCCTTGGCACCAGGAGTCGATGAAGGACGTGGACGGCTGCGATAAGCCGCGGTGAGGCGCTGAACAGCCTTTGACCCGCGGATCTCCGAATGGGAAAACCCGGCGCCGGTAATGCGGTGTTATCGCGCGATGAATACATAGTCGCGTGAAGGGAACCGGGGGAACTGAAACATCTAAGTACCCCGAGGAAAAGAAATCAACCGAGACTCCCTTAGTAGTGGCGAGCGAAAAGGGATCAGCCCAAACCTGACAGATGTAAGCGGGCACGCGTTGTCTGTCGGGGGTTGTAGGACGTCATGCCCGAGCCGTGCCTGGCTCGGCAGCAGTTACAAAATCAGGTGTTAGCCGAAGCGAGTGGAACCTCGCACCACAGAGGGCAATCGTCCCGTAGGTGAAAACACACTGATCTGCTGATTGATGTTCCTGAGTAAGACCACACCCGTGAAACGTGGTCTGAACCTGGGGGGACCACCCTCCAAGGCTAAGTACTACCTGGTGACCGATAGTGAACTAGTACCGTGAGGGAAAGGTGAAAAGCACCCCTGAAGGGGAGTGAAATAGTACCTGAAACCGTAAGCTTACAAGTGGTCGGAGCACCTTCGGGTGTGACGGCGTGCTTTTTGCATCACGAGCCGGCGAGTTACTCGTCAGTGGCAAGGTTAAGCGATGAGCGGAGCCGTAGCGAAAGCGAGTCTGAATAGGGCGACACAGTCATTGGCGGTAGACCCGAAACTGAGCGAGCTATCCATGGGCAGGCTGAAGCGGGGGTAAGACCTCGTGGAGGGCCGAACCGACCTAGGTTGAAAACTGGGCGGATGACCTGTGGATCGGAGTGAAAGGCTAATCAAGCTCAGAGATATCTGGTTCTCTCCGAAATATATTTAGGTATAGCGTCGAGTAATTGCGTTTCGGCCGTAGAGCACTGTTTGGACTAGGGGCCCTACCAGGTTACCGACTTCAGGCAAACTCCGAAGACCGTTACGGTTAACTCGGCAGTCAGTGTGCGGGGGATAAACTTCGTACGCAAAAGGGAAACAACCCAGACCATCAGCTAAGGACCCTAAGTACTAGCTAAGTGGCAAACGATGTCCGAATGCAGAGACAACCAAGAGGTTGGCTTAGAAGCAGCCATCCTTGAAAGAGTGCGTAACAGCTCACTGGTCAAGTGTTCGGGCGCGGATAATTCAACGGGGCTCAAGCTAGTCTCCGAAGCTATGGGTGTGCAGGCCTGCGGGCTCTGCACGCGGTAGGAGAGCGTTCCAGTTGCGTGAAGCGGAGTGCGTAAGCCTCCGTGGAGCGGCTGGAAGTGAGAATGCCGGCATGAGTAACGAAAGAGGGGTGAGACTCCCCTCCACCGATTGTCCAAGGTTTCCTGAGTAAAGTTCGTCTGCTCAGGGTTAGTCGGGACCTAAGGCGAGGCCGAAAGGCGTAGCCGATGGCCAACAGGTTGATATTCCTGTACCACGTCGATTCCGTTATGACCGATGGGGGGACGGGGAAGGGTAAGGGAACCCAGGCGATGGTTGTCCTGGGGCAAGCACGTAGCTAGTCGCTGTAGGAAAATCCGCAGCGGCGTTTTGACGCGAGGTGCGATGCCAGCTGGCTTGACCGCCGGCCAGTCCCCGATCCCATGCCTCCGAGAAAATCCTCTAGGCAGGATTCGCGTGCCCGTACCGATAACCGACACAGGTGGACAAGTAGAACATACTGAGGTGAGCGAGCTAACTCTCGTTAAGGAACTCGGCAAAATCGTCCCGTAACTTCGGGAGAAGGGACGCCCCGTTAGGGTGAACTCCATACGGAGGGAGCCCGAGGGGGCCGCAGTGAATTGGTCCAACCGACTGTTTACCAAAAACACAGGCCTCTGCTAAGTCGCAAGACGACGTATAGGGGCTGACGCCTGCCCGGTGCCGGAAGGTTACGCGGACTTGTTAGCACTTCGGTGCGAAGCAGTGAAGCTAAGCCCCGGTAAACGGCGGCCGTAACTATAACGGTCCTAAGGTAGCGAAATTCCTTGTCGGGTAAGTTCCGACCTGCACGAATGGCGTAACGAGTTGGACGCTGTCTCAACGAGAGACTCGGTGAAATTAAAGTCTCGGTGAAGATGCCGAGTACCCGCAGCTAGACGGAAAGACCCCGTGAACCTTTACTGCAACTTGATATTGGAGTCTGGGGTATCTCGCTCAGGATAGGTGGGAGACTTTGAACCAGCGGCTTTGGCCGCTGGGGAGTCACCCTTGAGATACCACCCTTGGTGCTCTGGGCTTCTAACACCATGCCGTGATCCGGGTGGTGAACAGTGTCAGGTGGGCAGTTTGACTGGGGCGGTCGCCTCCTAAAATGTAACGGAGGCGCCCAAAGGTTCCCTCAGCACGGTTGGAAATCGTGCGTAGAGTGTAAAGGCAATAAGGGAGCTTGACTGCGAGACCGACGGGTCGAGCAGGAACGAAAGTTGGGCTTAGTGATCCGGCGGTAGCAAGTGGAAGCGCCGTCGCTCAACGGATAAAAGGTACTCCGGGGATAACAGGCTTATCGTTTCCAAGAGTCCACATCGACGAACCGGTTTGGCACCTCGATGTCGGCTCGTCGCATCCTGGGGCTGGAGTAGGTCCCAAGGGTTGGGCTGTTCGCCCATTAAAGCGGTACGCGAGCTGGGTTCAGAACGTCGTGAGACAGTTCGGTCCCTATCTGCTGTGGGCGTTGGAGAGTTGAGAGGAGTCATCCCTAGTACGAGAGGACCGGGATGAACGTGCCGCTGGTGTATCTGTTGTCCTGCCAAGGGCATCGCAGGTTAGCTACGCACGGAACGGATAACCGCTGAAAGCATCTAAGCGGGAAGCCGTCCTCGAGATGAGCTCTCCCATCCCTTTAAGGGAGTAAGACCCCTGGTAGACCACCAGGTTGATAGGCCGGCGGTGCAAGCGCAGTAATGTGCTCAGCCGACCGGTACTAATGGGTCGAGGGCTTGACGGATGTTTATTAATTACCTTGCGGTCTTGTGCGGTTTTCAAGCTCCACCGGGGCGGTTGTCTCGCAAAATTCCGGTGGTGCATAGCGAAAGGGAAACACCTCTTCCCATTCCGAACAGAGCAGTTAAGCCTTTCAGCGCCGATGGTACTTGGGGGGCAACCCCCTGGGAGAGTAGGTCGCCGCCGGTTTTTCCTTATTCGAGTCCGATCATTGCGATCGGGCTCGAGTTGTTTCTGGGCCTATTCCGTGCCGCGGAATGGCAGCTTTTGCAGGAGAAAACGCTGCAGGCGCCGATCGTAGAGGCGCGGGTTGAGGTTCCAGCTTTCCGTGTGGCCGACGATGGGCACACGGTAATAGGTGACCCAGTGCGGCAACTCGGCGGCAAAATTATCGCTGGTTGAAATTGGGACGAGTTCGTCCTCGGTGCTGTGAAAAAGGAGGATGGGAAGGTGAAAGTCCTCGGGGTGCTCGAGCGCGTCGAGGCTATTCCAGTCGGGATTGGCCCTGGCGTCGATCATCCACTCGACCGGCATACCGAGGAAGCCGGGCAGGCCGATCTGTTCGGAGTTGTATTCGAGCAGTGAGCGCCAATCGAGCACTGGAGCGTCGAGGACCAGGGCCGCAACGTCGCGCGATAGGCGCGATCTCTCCATGAACTGGGCAACGATGGCGCCGCCCATTGAGTAGCCGACGAGCACGACGCGGTGGGCTCCGTGGGCGAGTGCGTAGCGCACTGCTGCCTGCAGGTCGATCCACTCGGTTTCGCCCAAGTGGTACATGCCGTCGGGGCTCTTTGGCGCGCCGAGGTCGTTGCGATAGGAGATCAGCAGTGAGGTGAGTCCGGTCCGGCGCAGCGTAGGTGCGATTCTCAGGTCATTCTGGCGGTTGTCGTTGTGGCCGTGTACGACGATCGCCCAGGTGCGGCCGGTTGCACGCGGAGCGCTGGCTGCGGCTGGGATCAGCCACGCCGGCATCGGGCCGAGCGGGTCCGGCACACCGACGGAGCGGAAGGGGAGCCCGAGGGTCTGCCGCGGGTCACCGGAGTAGACGTGGCTGTCGAGTCCGACGTGGATACCCGGCACCAGGTAGCCACGCACGTGGCTGAGCCGCCGCGTAACGGTGCCGTTGCCCTGGGATAGGACCGGGCCCACGATCGCGTGGCCGGTCTGCCAGTCGAGCCCGTAGATGCCTGGCTGGGTGCTGTCATCGTCACCCGAGAGCACTACGCGGCCGGGCTTCACATCTTCGACCCGGACGTTGAGGGGCCAGTCGTCGTGGTCGGGGACCAGCACGATCGAGGAGAAGTGCCAGGTGATGGCCGCTGCGGCGGTCAGGACGAGGAGCAGCGCGAGCACGCCACCGGCAATCCACCACCACCGGCGTCGACGGCGTCGCGGTGTGACCCCATCCTTCTCGGTCGGCTCAGCGGTAGCGCTCTCCACCAGCGCAAGGGTATTGCGCCGGTGGGTGGCTGCCTACGAATGAGCGAGGGGATCGCCGACCGTTCCACGCCTCGTCCCGGCTTGGGAGGGGTGTGAGCGGTGGCGCGACTCGCAGGCGGGAGCGGGCCTTGCGGCGGGCTCGAGCCCATACTCGCCGAGGGTCGCGAAGTCGATCAGAAGGTCGACCGCGTCGGCGAGGCGTTGACTGAGGTTTGTCTTTGAATCGAACATAGGTTCGACTCTAGGGGTGCTTCCGGACAGCAGGTCGCTGCTGCACGAACTTTTGCAGTCCGGGCGCTTGTTTTGGCTTGGCAACTGGCTTCTCGGCCGGTGCAAAGCCGAGGACGAGGGCCGCTGTCTGGGCTGGTTTCTCGACGTTTGGCGAGTGTCCGGCGCCGCTTATGAGCTTGGTCTCGGTGCCGGGGACCGTTGCCCGGTATTCGGCCAACCGCTTGGCCGGTTCGTTGATTATTTGCTCTTCGGCGCCCATGATCACCATCAGGGGCTTACCCGTTTCCGCCATGCGCTGATCAAGCGGCTCTTCCTTGGTGTAGTCGTCAAAGCCGCTGGCCGAGTCGTCATAGGCGCTGAAGGTCATCCGGTCAACGTCTTCGACGAATTCGTCTGGGACCTTGAAGCCTGGTGCAAAGGCGACCTCAAGCCCCTTGCGCACAGCGAAGTCGGGCTTGATTCGCCAGAACGCCTCGCCGATCACCGGGGCGAAGCCAAGCTTGGCGACGAGGCCGAGGTCGCCCTCTTCATGCGTCGGCGGCGTGTCGACGATGAACACGCGGTTGACCAGCGCCGGCGACTGCTGCGCGAGCGCGACGGCGACCGCGCCGCCGAGCGAGTGGCCGACGACCTCGGCATCGCTCACGCCCAGCTTGGCCAGTGCCTGGGCGATCAAATCGGCCTGGTTCGATACGGAATAGCCCGACTCGGGCTTTTCCGAGCCGCCGTGGCCGAGTAGGTCTATCGCAATCACGCGGTGCTGGCGGGCAAGCGCCGGCATCATTTTGTTCCAGTAGTTGATCGCACAGGTGAAACAGTGGATGAGCACGATCGGGCTGCCGCTGCGGGGCCCTTTTTCGACCACCTGCGAGGTCGCCGCCCGAGAGGTCGACGATCTTGCCCCCGGGTTCGGTCACGCCCGCGGCCTTGGTTTCGTCGTCAACGCTGAGGGCGTTGAGGGCGAGCAGGGCGATCAGCCCCACCACAACTCCGATCAGGATCTTCCAGCCTCTCCGCATGGCGCGTTACCCTAGCCGGAGAATGGCCCCCGAGCGCGAAGAGTCCTGACAATGGAGAAATTCGTCATCCAGGGTGGCGTGCCGCTCTCTGGCGAGGTAACCGTCGCCGGCAACAAGAACGCGGCGCTGCCGATCCTCGCCGCCTGCCTGCTGACCGAGGAGGAGCTGCTGCTGCACCGGGTGCCGCGGATCCGCGACACCGAAGCCCAGATCGCCCTGCTCGAGCGCCTCGGCGTCGAGGTCGCGTGGGTCGCCGACAACAGCGTCCGGCTCTGCGCCCGCGGGCGTCACTGATGTCTGCCGTCGACGAGGAGCTCTCGAACCAGATCCGCGCCTCGTTCCTGCTGGCCGGACCGCTGCTGGCCCGTTTCGGCGAGGCAAGAATGCCGCCGCCCGGCGGCGACTTCATCGGCCGCCGCCGGCTCGACGCCCACCTCGACGCCTTCAAGGACCTCGGCGCCCGGGTCGACGGCGATCGCTGGATCGAGCTCAGCGCGCCGCCCGAGGGCCTCTGTGCCTGCGGATCTTCATGGACGAGCCCTCGGTGATGGGCACCGAGAACGCCCTGATGGCAGCAGCGCTGACGGCCGGCCCGACGACGATCTCCAACGCCGCCTGCGAGCCCCACGTCCAGGACCTGGCGCGGCTGCTCTGACCGCGATGGGTGCCCAGGTCGACGGCATCGGTTCCAACGTGATGACCGTGCACGGTCGCGACCGCCTCGGCGGCGCCGAGCACACGATCTCCGCCGACCACATCGAGGTCGGCAGCTTCATGGCCCTTGCCGCGGCGACCGGGGGCGAGCTGCGGATCCGCGACGTCGAGCCGCTCGACCTGATGATGGTGCGACGCCAGTTCCGCCGCCTCGGCCTGCACTCGGAGATCGAGGGCCGGGACATGCTCGTCCCGCCCGATCAGAAGCTGAGGATCCAGTCCGACCTCGGCGACGCGATCCCGAAGATCGAGGACGGTCCCTGGCCCGCCTTCCCGGCCGACCTGACCTCGATCGCGCTGGCCCTGGCCACCCAGGCCGATGGCGAGATCCTGATCTTCGAGAAGATGTTCGAGAACCGCCTCTTCTTCGTCGACAAGCTGGTCGCGATGGGCGCTCGGATCACGCTGTGCGATCCCCACAGGGCGATCGTCAGCGGTCCGAGCCGGCTTCATGGCGAACGCGTCGAGAGCCCCGACATCCGCGCCGGCATGGCGATGCTCATCGCCGCCCTGGCGGCCGAGGGCACCTCGGAGATCGGCAACATCCGCCAGATCGATCGTGGCTACGAGCAGATCGACGAGCGCCTGCGCGGGCCTCGGCGCCCAAATCGAACGCGTCTCCGCGGAGGTCCCTGCCTAGGCGTCCAGCGAGCCGCCGCTCCCGACGCGGGAGCGCAGAATCGCCGGTCTTCGTGCGAAGGTCAGCGGAGGCCGGGCATGATTCACCCGATTCCACCTGGAACGCGCGACGTGCTGCCCGACGAGATGCGGGAGCTGCGGCGCCTGCACCTTGCCCTGATCGAGGTCTTCGAAGACCGCGGCTACGGCGAGGTGGCGACGCCGGCGATCGAGTACGACGAGGTGCTGGCCCGCGGCGACGGTCGCACGGCCGATACCGCCTACCGCTTCTTCGACGAGCAGCGGCGACCTGCTGGCGCTGCGCTCGGACATGACCGTGCCGATCGCGCGCCTGGTTGCCACTCGCTACGCCGAGCGCGGAGATGCCGCTGCGCCTCTGCTATTTGGCCAACGCCTACCGCGCCGTGCGTCCGCAGCGCGGTCAGATGCGCGAGTTCGCCCAGGCCGGGGTCGAGCTGATCGGCGCCCCGGCGCCAGACGGCACCGCCGAGGTGGTCGAGGTGCTTGAGGCGGCGCTCGACGCCGCCGGGCTCGGACCGCGCGGTGATCGGCCTCGGCGATGCCGATCTCTACCGCCAACTACTTGCCGAGTTCGGCATCGACGGCGAGGAGCGCGACTCGATCCTCTCCCGCCTCGCCGCTCATGACCTGGTCGGCCTCGAGACAGAGCTTTCCGAGCTGCAGGGCGTCAGCGACGAGCAGGTCGCCACCTGCATCGCCCTCTCGCAGCTGCGTGGCGGCAGCGAGGTGCTCGACGAGGCGCGCGCGCTCGGTGGCGTCGCAGTCGAGCGGGCAACCGCCCGGCTGCGGCGAGACCTACGAGGCGCTGGAGGCGCGCGGCGTCGCCGACCGCGTCCAGATCGACCTCGGCCTGCTGCGCGACCTCGGCTACTACAGCGGCGCGATCCTCGAGGTCTACGACCCGGCGCTCGGCCACGTGCTCGGCGGCGGCGGCCGCTACGACGGCCTGCTTAAGCGCTTCGGCATCGATCTGCCGGCGGCCGGCTTCGCCCTCTACCTGGAGCGCGTCCACGTCGCCCAGATGGAGGAGGAGCCACGCGGAGGGGAGGGATCTTGAGCGCCGAGGTCGCCGGCATGGGCCGGGCCAAGGCCGAGGGGCCGCTGAAGCTCGCGGTTCCGCGCGGCGCCCTGCTCGGCGAGACGCTCGACGTCGCTCGACGCGGCGGGCATCGACACCGCGCGAGCCTGCGCGGCGACTCGCGCTCGCTGATCTTCCGGGCCGAGAGCATCACCCTGGTCACGATGCGGCCCTCCGACGTGCCGACCTACGTCGAGGCCGGCGCCGCCGACGTCGGCATCACCGGCAAGGACGTGCTGCTCGAGCAGGCCGACCGCGTCGTCTACGAGCTGCTCGACCTCGGCTTCGGTCGCTGCCGCATGGTCCTCGCCGGGCGCAAGGGCGACGAGCGGCTGGGCGAGTCCCAGCGGCGCCTCGGGATGATGCGGATCGCGACCAAGTACCCGCGGATCGCCGAGCGATACTTCGAGGCGCACCGGACGCCAGGTCGAAGTGATCGAGGTCAAGGGCTCGGTCGAGCTGGCGCCGCTGATCGGCCTCGGCGACGGCATCGTCGACCTCGTCGCCACCGGTCGCACTCTGGAAGAGAACGACCTCGAGGTGCGCGAGGAGATCCTCGAGTGCACCGCCCGCTTCGTCGCCAACCGCGTCGCCCACAAGCTGCGCGCCGCCGAGGTCGACGAGTCTGACCGCGAAACTGCGCGAGGGCCGGCGCGATGAGGCGTCGCCAGTTTCGACTGGGAGGGAGCGGAGGAGACCGCTGCGGCGATCCGCGCCTGGACGGCCGCCTCCGCGCCCAAGGTCGACGTCAGTCCGATCGAGCGCGAGGTGCGCGAGGGCGGCGACGGCGCCGTGCTCTGTACTGACCGCCCGTTTCGACGCGACCGAGCAGGCACCCGACCGCGCTGCGGGTTGATCCCGAGGCCGGCGCCGAAGCGCTGGCGGCGCTCGACTCCGGCTTGCGCGAATCGCTGGAGCTCGCGGCCGCGAACGTGCGCACAGTCGCCGAGGCCCAGATCGACCTCGGAGTCGAAGGCCGTCGAGCTTCCCCAGGGGCAGACGGTGACCGTGCGCGATGTGCCGGTCGGCTGCAGCGGGCCTCTACGCACCGGGCGGGCGGGCCGCCTATCCCTCGAGCGTGCTGATGTGCGCGATCCCGGCCCAGGTCGCCGGGGTCGAGCGGATCGCCCTCGCCTCGCCGCCGGGTCCCGACGGCAAGCGTCAACCCGCTGGTCCTCGCTGCCGCCGAGCTCTGCGGGATCGAGGAGATCTACGCGATGGGCGGCGCCCAGGCGATCTTCGCCCTCGCCCACGGGCACCGAGACGATCGCGCCGGTCGACGTCATCGCCGGCCCCGGCAACGCCTGGGTGCGAGAGGCCAAGCGCGCGGTCTCCGGGACCGTCGGGATCGACTCCCTCGCCGGCCCCTCCGAGTTGATGCTGGTCGCCGGCGCACGACACCGATCCCGAGTGGGCGGCGCTCGACCTCTGCGCCCAGGCCGAGCACGGGGCCGAGAGCCCGCTGGTCGCCGTCGCGGTCGAGGAGGCGCGTGCTCGAGGCTGTCGCGGCCGCGACCGAGAAGGCCGCGGCCGAGCCGCCCGGCGTCGGCGACGCGCCACTGGCGCTAGTCCAAGTGCCCGACCTCGAGCGACGCGATCGATCTTGCCAATGCCTTCGCCCCCGAGCACCTTGAGCTCTTCGAGGAGGACGCCGCGCTGCTCGCCGACGCGGGTGCGGACCGCGGGCTGCGTCTTCGTCGGGCGCTACGGTGCAACCGCCTTCGGCGACTACGTCGCCGGCTCCAACCACGTGCTGCCGACCGGCGGCGCCGGTCGCTTCTCCGGTCCGCTCGGTCCTGGCGCCTTCCGCCGTCGCATCGCCACCGTGCGAGGTTCCCGCCGAAGCGGCGGCGAAGCTTGCGCCGCACGTCGATGTGATCGCCCGCGCCGAGGGCTTCCCCGTCCACGGCGAGTCAGCGATGATTAGACGATGAGCCGCACCGCAAAAAGAGAGCGCAGCACGGCCGAGACGCAGATCCGCTCTCGCTCGACCTCGACGGGGGGGAGGCGAGCGCCGAGCACCGGCGTCGGCTTCCTCGACCACATGCTCGACCTGCTCGCCCGCCACGGGCGGCTCGGCCTGCAGGTCGAGGCCAACGGCGATCTCGAGACCGGCGCCCACCACACGGTCGAGGACGTCGGCATCGTGCTCGGCCAGGCGCTCGACGAGGCGCTCGGCGACCGCGCCGGAATCCGCCGCTACGGCTCCGCCGTGGTGCCGATGGACGAGTCGCTGGCCGAGTGCGCGATCGACATCTCGGGCCGGCCGCTCTGCGTCTTCGACGCCGATCTGCCGCCGACCTCGATCGCCGGCTTCGACACCGAGCTGGCCGAGGAGTTCTTCCGCGCCGTCGCCAACAGCGCCAAGCTGACCCTGCACGTCTCGGTCCGCTACGGCACCAACGCCCACCACATGATCGAGGGCTGCTTCAAGGCCTTCGCCCGCGCCCTGCGCGTCGCTGTCTCGATCGACCCGGAGGAGAGCGGCGTGCCCTCGACCAAGGGCACCCTGAGCGAATGACCGCCCGGATCGCATCCTCGACTACGGGATGGGCAACCTGCGCTCGGTCGAGAAGGCGCTCGAGCACGTCGGCGCCATGGCGACGATCGCCAACGACGCCGAGACGAGGTCCGCGCCGCCGACGGGCTGATCCTGCCCGGGGTCGGCGCCTTCCCGAGGGCGATGGAGCGGATCCGCGCACTCGGTCTCGACGAGCTGATCGACGAGCGCCGCGGCGGCCGGGGTGCCGATCCTCGGCATCTGCCTCGGCCTGCAGCTGCTCTTCGACTCGACCACCGAGCTCGGCGGCGCCGAGGGGCTCGGCCTGCTCGCCGGCGAGGTCGGCGAGCTCGATGCCGCCGGGCCTGAAGATTCCCGCACATCGGCTGGTCGCCGGTGCGCTGGGAGCGCGAGTCGCGCCTGACCGAGGGGATCGACTCCGAGACCCCCTTCTACCTCGTCCACTCCTTCGCGCCCGAGGCCGGAGGCGGACGAGCTGCTCGGCACCGCCGCCTACGGCGCTCGCTTCGCCTGCGCGGCCGAGCGCGACAACGTCTTCGGCGTCCAGTTCCACCCCGAGAAGTCGAGCGCCGCCGGCCTGCGGCTGCTCTCCAACTTCGCCGGCATCTGCGCCTCCGTCCCGGCGTGATCCTCTATCCCGGCGATCGACATCCGCGGCGGCCAGGCGGTGCGGCTGCTGCAGGGCGACTACGAGCGCGAGACGACCTACGACGCCGACCCGGTCGACGCGGCGAAGCGCTGGGCCGGCGAAGGCGCCGAGTTCCTGCACGTGGTCGACCTCGACGGCGCCAAGGCCGGCGAGCCGCGGAACCTCGAGCAGGTGCGGCGGATCGCGGCGGCGGTCGAGTGCCCGATCCAGGTCGGCGGCGGTCTGCGCGACGCGGCCTCGGTCGCGGCGGTGCTCGACGCGGGCGCCGAGCGGGTCGTGATCGGCACCGCCGCGCTGCGCGACCCGGCGTTCCTCGACGCGCGTCTCGAGGCCCACGGCGAGCGCGTCGTCGTCTCGGTCGACGCCCGCGAGCGGCAAGGTGTCCCTGGCCGGCTGGACCGAGGCCAGCGACGTCGACGTCGCCGAGGCCGTCGCCGAGCTGGGCCAGCGCGGCGTCGCCCGCTTCCTCTGCACCGCGATCGAGGTCGACGGCACGATGGAGGGCCCGGCTCTGAGCGAGCTGAATCGCATCGCGGCGGCGACTCAGGCTCAAGTCATCGCCTCGGGCGGAGTCGGGGACCTCTCGCCATCTCGAAGCCCTTGCCCAGCTCGACGGCCCCCAACGTCGAGGGCGCGATCGTCGGCCGAGCGCTCTACGAGAGCCGCTTCACCGTCGCCGAGGGCATCGCCGCCCTAGCCTGAGCCTCATGGCGATGGTCCTGAAGCGAGTCATCCCCTGCCTCGACGTCGACGCCGGTCGCGTCGTCAAGGGCACCAACTTCGTCGGCCTGCGCGACGCCGGCGACCCGGTCGAGCTGGCCGAGCGCTACGACGCCGAGGGCGCCGACGAGCTGGTCTTCCTCGACATCACCGCCTCGCACGAGAAGCGCGAGACGATCGTCGAGCTGGCCCGGCGCACCGCCGACAACGTCTTCATCCCCTTCACGATCGGCGGCGGCATCCGCTCGGTCGAGGACGCCCAGGCGGTGCTCGACGCCGGCGCCGACAAGGTCTCGGTCAACTCCGCGGCGCTGGCCCGGCCCGAGCTGCTGACCGAGCTGGCCGACCACTTCGGCGCCCAGTGCGTGGTGATCGCGATCGACGCCAAGCGCGAGGACGGACGGCTGGGGCGTCTACGTCAACGGCGGCCGCGAGCGGGTCGAGGGCCGCGACGCCGTCGCCTGGGCGCGGGAGGCGGTCGAGCGCGGGCGCGGGCGAGGTGCTGCTGACCAGCATGGACCGCGACGGGACCAACGATGGCTATGACATCGAGCTGACCCGGGCCGTCGCCGACGCGGTCTCGGTCCCGGTGATCGCCTCCGGCGGGGCCGGCAAGCTCGAGCACCTGAGCGAGGCGATCGCCGACGGCGGCGCCGACGCCGTCCTCTGCGCCTCGATCTTCCACTACGGCACCTTCAGCGTGCGCGAAGCCAAGGAGCGCCTGGCCGCCGCCGGGATTCCGGTCCGGCGTTGACTCACCCTCCCTGGAGGTCTTCGGCCAAGCCGGAGACGCCGGTGGAGCCGAGGATCTCGAAGCGGGCGAGTTCGTAGGGGGCTTCGCGGCTTGGCGTCGCCGGGGATCTCGGTCGTCGCGGTGGTGTAGCCGGCGGCTTCGACCGCGGCGATCACCGTTTCGTCGAACTGGCCGGCCGGGTAGCAGAAGTTGTTCACCGGGACGCCGTATTCGCGGCGCAGGATCGCCCGCGAGCCGGCCACTTCTTCCTTCAGTTCGGCCGCCCCCAGGGTGGTCAGGTCGAGAGTGGTTGATCGTGTGGGCGGCGAGCTCCCAGCCGGCGTCGATCATCGCTTCGACGTTGCTCGTGTAGAGATCGGAGCCTTCCGCCTTGAGGTTGAGCACGCCCGGCCCAGCCGTGGTGCCGCAGCTCCGGCAGGGCGTAGGTGAACTGGGGTCGGTAGCCGTCGTCGAAGGAGAGCACCACCGGTTTCGGTCGGCAGGGTGCCGCCGTCGATACCAGGCCTCCTCGACCTGTTCCAGCGTTACCGCCTCATAGCCGTGTTCGTCGAGCCAGTCCATCTGGTGGTGGAAGTCTGGCCGCGTCACGTAGAGCTCCGGATAGGGCGCGTCCGGCGGGCGCGGCGCCGAGCACGTGGTACTCGAGGATCGGCACCGGGCCGGTGTGGGGCTGCCAGTCCGGCTGCGGGGTTGCGTTGCGGACCTTGCCTGGCGGAGTCTGCGATTTGGATTCCCGGGACCCGGGGTTGGCGGACACCGTCTTCGCTGCCCGCTGCGGAGTCTTGTCGCCGCCTCTCGAGTCGCCGGCAAGCAAGACGACGAGCAGGGCAACGGCAATGGCGCAGATCACCAGCGACCCGCCCGCCCACAAGCGCCTGCGTCGTTGCTCGCGCCGCTGTGACTCACGCCGGGCGAGGCGCTCGTCCCGGCCACGGTCGGGCCACTCGTTGTTGGGTTGCTCGGCCATCCGGAGAGGCGATCATGGTAGGCAACGCAGTCCATGCCGGCCAAAGATCACAGCGAGATGATTGCCGAGGCGCTGGATCACATGCATCCGGAGCTGGCGCCGCTGCGCCATGGTGAGCGGAGATCCCGTCTACCTCGTCGGCGGCGCCGTGCGCGACCTGCTGCTCGGCCGAGGGCGAGCTGACATCGACGTCGTCGTCGGTTGGCGACGCCGCCGAGCTTGCGGCCAGTCTGGGCGGCGAGGTCGCTCGCGCACGAGCGCTTCGGCACGGCCAAGGTCAAGCTCGAACGGGCACGAGCTCGACATCGCCACCGCGCGCGTCGGAGAGCTATCCGCACCCCGGTGCGCTGCCGGTGGTCGAGCCTGCCGTCGCGATCGAAGATGACCTTCGTCGCCGTGACTTCACGATCAACGCGATGGCGATCCCACTGCACGGAGAGCCGCGTCTGATCGATCCCCACGGCGGACAGGCAGACCTGGAGACGCGACAGCTGCGAGTGCTGCACGACACGCTCCTTCGTCGACGACCCGACGCGGGCGATCCGAGCTGCCCGCTACGCCGCCCGCTTCGGCTTCGGGCTCGAGTCGCAGACGGCCGAGCTGTTGGGGGCGACGGACCTGGACGCTGTCTCGATTGACCGTCGCGATGCCGAGTTGCTGCGTCTCGCGGCCGAACGCAGCGCGGCGGACGGGTTCTCGCTTGCTCTCGGACTGGGGTCTGCTCGAGCTGCGCATCGGAGGCGCTGGGCTCGCAGGCGCGGTCGGCAGCTTGCTTGACGAGGCGCTCTGGCGCCCGATCGGGGAGCGAGAGCGAGCTGTGCTCGCGGCAGCACGCGGGCCGCGTGAAGCAGGGGAGGAGCTGGCGCGAGCCAGGCCGGAGCGGCCCTCCGAAGCGGTGGAGATGGCGCGGCGGGTTAGCGACGATCGAGCTGATCCTCGCCCGCGCGATGGGTGCTGATTGGCTCGACGATTATCTCGCCAGATGGCGTGACGTCACGCTCGAGATCGACGGAGAGGACCTGATCGAGGCCGGGGTCGTCCGGGACCGGCGCTGGGCCGCGGGCTGGAAGAGGCGCTGCGGCGCAAGCTCGACGGTGAGGTCAGCGGCCGCGAGCAGGAGCTGGCCGTCGCCCTGGAAGCAGCGAGGAGCAGCGATGGAGTGGCGTGAACGCGACGGCGTGCGCTGGCTTGAGGCGACGATGCCGGGCGCGGGTGCCGCCTTCACTACTCGTCCCGGGGGCGTCAGTGAGCCACCCTTTGACGCCCTCAACCTCGGCGTCCTCACCGAGGATGACCACGACGCCGTGGTTGAGAACCGCCGCCGGCTCGCCGCCGCGCTGGGCTTCCCGCCCAAGTGCATTGCGGCTGCCCACCAAGTGCACGGAGCCGAGTTGATCGACCACCGAGGCCAACCGGTGCCGCGCTGTTCCTTTGCCTTGCATGGGGTCGAAAAGGAACAGGGCGGCCCAACGGGCGGCGGGTTGGCCGAAGCTGACGGGCACGTCGTCAGCGCCGAGGGGATTGCTGCTCTCGTCTTCGTCGCCGACTGCCTCCCGGTGGCCCTCTCCGGCCCAGGCGGTGTGGCGATGCTCCACTGTGGCTGGCGCGGCCTGGCCGCCGGGATCGTCGCCAGCGGCGCGGTGGCGATTGACGCCACCGACGCCGCGATCGGCCCCGGGATCGGCCCCTGCTGCTACGAGGTCGGCGAGGAGGTGCTCGGCGCCTTCGACCAGCTTGGCGACGGCATTGCCGTCGGCTCGCATGCTCGATCTGCCCGAGGTTGCTCGCCGCTTGCTCGCTGAGGCCGGTGTCGAGCGAATCGAGACCAGCGGTCTCTGCACGAGCTGCGAGTCCGAGCTGTTCTTCTCGCACCGGCGCGACCACGGCCGCACCGGCCGCCAGGCCGGCCTGGTCTGGCGCAGCGCGGAGGAAGGTTGAAGTGCCGGGGCTGATCCACGGGCTCGACCCCGAGAAGATCGCCGCCAACCTCGACGAGGCGCGTGAGCGTCGCCGGCGCCGGGGTCGAGATCCTCGCCGCCAGCAAGTACGTGCCGGTGGAGGAGATGGGGGCGCTGGCCGAGGCCGGCGTTCGCCTGGTCGGTGAGAACCGCCAGCAGGAGCTCGCCGCCAAGCACGAGCGCTGGGGCGATGCCTTCGAGTGGGACTTCATCGGCAATCTGCAGAGCCGCAAGATCAAGCAGCTGCTGCCGCTCTGCCGCCTGATCCACTCGGTCGCCAGCGACTCGGCGCTGGCGCAGCTCGGCCGCCACGGCGGACCGGAGACCGAGGTCCTGGTCGAGGTCAACGTCGCCGGCGAGGAGGGGAAGGGGGGTGTCGGCGCCGGCCGAGCTGCGGCGCGTTTCTCGAGCGTTGTCCGGTCAGGGTCGGCGGGCTGATGACGATGCCGCCGTTCAGCCAGGACCCGGAGGACTCGCGGCCCCATTTCGCCCGCCTCGCCGAGCTTGCCGCCGAGCACGGCTTGACCCGCCTCTCGATGGGAACGTCGCAGGATTGGCGGGTCGCGATCGAGGAGGGAGCGACGATCGTCCGGCTCGGCACGGCCCTCTATCGTGTGAATCCGGCACTAGCTGGTCATAATTCCGTAAAGGAGTCGGCCCACCTAGGCCGAAACACGCGATTAACCATGGCCCTACGCGATACCTGGCATAGAGCGCTGGTCTACTTCGGTCTCGCCGAGGACCACGACTACGGTCCCGAATACGAGGAAGACTTCGAGCCCGAAACGGGCTCCGAAGAGGCCTTCGAGGGCCGTCGCGAGCGTGACGGCCACGGTGCGTCGTCTGCCGACCGCGCGCCGCTCCCGTCGCGACGAGATCGACGACATCTTCGCCGACGATGAGCCGATCGCGGCCTCGCCGGACGCGGACGCTGCGCCCGGTCGGCAATGGCGATTCCGATGTCCAGGTCCACCTCGTCATTCCGCGTAACTTCAACGACGCCCAGCAGGTCGCCGACCAGTTCAAGCGCCAGGTCCCGGTCATCCTCAACCTGCAGACGACCGACCACGAGCTCTCGAAGCGGATGATCGACTTCTGCTCCGGCCTCACCTACGCGCTGGACGGCGGCATGCAGCGGATCGCCGAGAAGATCTTCCTGCTGACTCCGCGCAATGTCGAGGTATCCGCCGAGGAGAAGGCGCGACTGATCGACAAAGGCTTCTTCAACCAGTCCTGATGGGGTGGGGTGGGACGGGCTCCCTCTCAGGGAAACCGTCCGGCCGGCAGGACCGCCGGGACGTTAAGTGGTCGCTCCCAAAGCTTCCCTGAGAGGGAGCCCGTCCCACCAGAACCGTCGCGACTAGGCTCTCGCAGATGATCGTTGGGTTCTGTGGGTCCGGGAATATGGCTGCGGCTATGGCGCGGGGGATGCGCGACCAAGTTGATGGGTTGCTTTTCACGGATGGTGGCTCTGGGCGGGCTGGAGAGCTTGCGGATGAGCTCGGTGGGGAGGCTGTGGCTTCGAATGGGGGTCTGGCCGAGCGGGCTGACGTCGTGGTGCTGGCGGTCAAGCCGGCGAAGCTGGGCGACGCTGCGGGGGAGCTCAACGCGGCGAAGGTCGTGGTCTCGCTGCTTGGGGCGACTTCGTTGGAGGTGCTTCGTGAAGCGTTTCCCGAGGCTGGTGTCGTGCGGGTGATGCCGAACGTCGGAGTGGAGGTTCGCAAGGGCGTGCTCTGCGTGGCTGGCGATCTTGACTCCGGTGTGCGGAAGCTGCTGGAGGGGCTCGGGCATGTGGTGGAGCTGCCTGACTCTCAGTTCGACGCCGCCACTGCGGTGATGGGCTGCGCACCGGCCTATCTGGCGCTGGTGGTTGAGGCGATTGCCGAGGCGGGGGCCGCCGATGGGCTCGACCCCGAGCTTGCGCGAGAGCTGGTCGTGGAGACGGCCGTTGGCACAGCCGAGCTGCTGCGCGCCCACCATCCGGCTGACCTGCGCAAGGCCGTTGCCTCGCCCGGCGGCAGCACCGAGGCCGGGCTGGAGGCGCTCGATCGCGAAGGGGCCAGGGGGGCTTTCGAAGCGGCCGTGCGGGCCTCGCTGGAGAGGATGCGGGGATGACGCTGCTGCTTGCGATCACCCGCTTCGACGTCGCCGACTACGTCAGCGCCCTCTTCCTCGTCTACATCATCCTGATCTTCCTCAACATTCTCATCTCCTGGATCCCGCGGATGCCCTACAACCGGGCCCTGCGAGCGATGCTCGACTTCGTCACAGAGACCACCGACCCCTACCTCAACTTCTTCCGGCGCTTCCTGCCGCCGCTCGGCGGTGGCGGTCTTGCTCTCGACCTCAGTCCGATCCTCGGCGTGATCCTGCTCTTCATCGCCCGCGCCGTCATCGTCGGCCTGATCGAAGGGTGAGCAGCGGCCGCGCCTGGCGCCTCGCCGGAGCGCTCTGCGGCGTCATCGTCATCCTCGACCAGGCGGCGAAGGCCGCTGGTCGAGGCGAACATGTACCCGGCCAGGACGTCGGCGTCCTCGGCCCGCTTGGTCTAACCCTCTCGCACAACAGCGGCGTCGCCTTCGGCCTCGCCAGCGGCGGGGGCACACGCCTGGTTCTGGTCACCGCGCTGGCGCTGGGCGTTGTCGGCTACCTCTTCTCGCGCGATCCCACCCGACCCGGAATGTGGGTGGCGGCGGGGCTGCTGGCCGGTGGCGCGGTCGGAAACCTCGCCGACCGGATCCGCGTCGACGCGGTCACCGACTTCATCGCGATCGGCAGCTGGCCGCCTTCAACCTCGCCGACGTTGCGGTCACTGCCGGCGTTCTCCTGCTCGCCTACTCCTACGTGCGGGAGCCACAGTGACCTTCCGGTGCGCCTTTTACGGCCCGTGCCCACATAAAGCGCACCGGAACGGTGGAGGTTGAGGGTGGAGCTGCGGATCGTTCATGTCGATGACGACCTCGCCGTCGTCGACAAGCCGGCGGGCCTCGTCGTCCACCCGGCGCCCTCGCACACCGGCCCGACCCTGGTCAGCGAGCTTGGCGACATGCTCGGCGGCGGCGATGACCCCGAGCGCCCGGGGATCGTCCACCGCCTCGACAAGGACACCAGCGGCCTGCTCGTCGTCGCCCGCAATGACGCCACCCACGCGCCCTACAGGCGCAGGTCCAGAGCCGTGAGGTCGAGCGAATCTACCTCGCCCTGGCGCGGGGGCACCTTGCCTCTCGCACCGGCACGATCGACGCCCCGATCGGCCGCGCCTCGCGCCAGCGACACCGGATGGCGGTCTCCGGGGCCGCCTCGCGCGAGGCCCGCACCCATTTCGAGGTGCTCGAGCTGCTCGTTGCCGAGACCTACCTCGAGGCGCGGCTGGAGACGGGGCGCACGCACCAGATCCGCGCCCACTTCGCCGCGATCGGCCACCCGCTGGTCGGCGACTCCAGCTACGGAGGGGAGCGCAAGTACGGCCTCGAGCGCCAGTTCCTCCACGCCCACCGGCTTGCTTTCGACCACCCTGGCAGCGGCGAGCGGATGAGCTTCCGGTCCGAGCTGCCCGCCGACCTGGCCTCGGCCCTACAGGCGGCCCGCGCCACTTAATTCGGTTCGACCCCTCTACAATCCGTCGGCTCGGAAACCAACCCCTGTTGAGACCGACCCGGATCCTGACCGGCATTGCGCCGGATCCCGGCAAGGGCAGCGGGGAACACAGTCAAACAAGGAGCTTCACCCATGCCTGAGACAGGCCTCAAAGAGCTGCTGGAGGCCGGAGTCCACTTCGGCCATCAGACCCGTCGCTGGAACCCGAACATGCGCCGCTACATCTTCGGCGAGCTGGACGGGATCCACATCATCGACCTGATTCAGACCGAGGCGCTGCTGGAGAACGCCCGCCGCTTCGCCGGCGAGCTAGCCAGCGGCGGCGGAACGGTGCTCTTCGTCGGCACCAAGAAGCAGGCGCGCGGCCCGGTCGAAGAATGGGCCGATCGCTGCAAGATGCCCTACGTCAACCAGCGCTGGCTGGGCGGCCTGCTGACCAACTTCAACACGATGTCGGCGCGGATCGCCCGCCTGCACGAGCTGACGAATTGGCGCGATGAGGGCAAGCTCGAGCTGCTGCCGACCAAGGAGCGGATGGGGATGCAGGCCGAACTGGCCAAGCTCGAGTTCAACCTCGGCGGTGTCCGCGACATGGATCGCCTGCCCGACGCGGTCTTCGTCACCGACCTGAAAACCGAGGAGATCGCGGTGCGCGAGGCGGCTCGCCTGCGGATCCCGATCATCGGCCTGGTCGACACCAACTGCGACCCGAAGCCGATCGACTACGTGATCCCCGGCAACGACGACGCGATCCGCTCCTGCCAGCTGGTGATCGGCACGATCGGCGGCGCGGTCGAGGAGGGCTCCGGCGCCTGGCGGGTCCAGGAGGAGAAGCGCATCGCCGACGAAATGGAACGGCGCAAGAAGGAGGAAGAAGAGCGCAAGAAGCGGGAGGAAGAAGAGAAAGAGCGGGTTGCGGCTGAGGAAGCCAAAAAGAAGGCGGCGGCTGAAGCGGAGGTTGCCAAGCAGGCCCAGGCGGCACAGCAGCAGGCTCAACAGGCGGCGCCGGCTCAGGGTTCAGGCGCACCGGGCGCGGGTCCTGTCGCCGCAGGGAACCCACCGCCCCCTGCGGTCGCTAAAGCGTCCTCGGGGGCGGTGCCCCCTACGGCGCCACCCGCGGGCGGAGCGTCTAAAGCGCCGGTACCCGTGGCCAAGCAGACGGCGCCAGCCGCTGCCGAGAAAGCACCGGCTGCGCCGGCAGAGGAGAAAGTTTCTGTCGAGCCCGTAGCGGCTGAGAAAGTGGCAGAGCCCGCTGTCGCGGAGAAAGCTCCCGCTGAGGCGGCGCCCGCTGAGAAAGGCGAGGTTGCGAAAGAGGGAGGGGAGTCGTGAGCGTCACGGCTGCTGATGTGAAGGCGCTGCGGGATCGGACCGGGGCGGCGATGATGGACTGCAAGGCCGCGCTGATCGAGTCCGACGGCGATGTCGATCGGGCGAGTCGAGATCCTGCGAGTCAAGGGCCAGGCCTCTGCCGCCAAGCGCGAGGGGCGGGGCACCAACGAGGGCGTTGTCGCCTCCTACATCCACGCCAACGACAGGGTCGGCGCGATGGTCGAAGTCCAGTGCGAGACCGACTTCGTCGCCCGCAACGAGGACTTCAAGGCCTTCGCCTACGAGGTTGCGCTGCACGTCGCCGCGACCGCGCCCCAGTACGTCTCCACCGACGAAATCTCCGCCGAGGAGCGCGAGGCCGAAAAGCGGGTCTTCGAGGAGAAGGCGCGCGAAGAAGGCAAGCCCGACAACGTGGTCGAGAAGATCGTCGCGGGCCAGCTTGCCAAGTGGGGCCAGCGAAGTAGCCCTGCTCGACCAGTCGCACGTCAACGCCGAGAAGCACGACTCGAAGTCGATCGAGGAGCTGCGCCAGGAGCTCGCTGCGAAGACCGGCGAGAACGTTCGGATCGCTCGCTTCGCCTACTTCCGCGTCGGCGACGAATAGGCTCGCGGGCCTAGATGGCCAACGACCCGCAGTTCAAACGCATCCTGCTCAAGCTCTCGGGGGAGGCGCTGATGGGCGACCTCTCCTACGGCACCGACGCGGGCGAGGTCGAGCGGATCGCCGAGCAGATCTCGGCGATCCGCGACCGTGGAGTCGAGGTGGCGATCGTGGTCGGCGCCGGCAACATCTACCGCGGCCTCGCCGCCGCGGCGGAGGGCATGGACCGCGCCACCGGTGACTACATGGGAATGCTGGCAACGGTGCTCAACGCGCTGACCCTGCAGGACGCGCTCGAGAAGACGGGTGAGCACACCCGCGTGCTCTCGGCGATCGACGTCAAGGAGGTCGCCGAGCCCTACATCCGCCGCCGCGCCATGCGCCACCTCGAGAAGGGCCGGGTGGTGATCTTCGCCGCCGGCACCGGCAACCCGTTCTTCACCACCGACACGGCGGCGGCGCTGCGAGCGCTGGAGATCCACGCGGAGGCGATCCTGATGGCCAAGAACGGGGTCGAGGGCGTCTACGACTCCGATCCGGCGACCAACCCCGACGCCAAGTTCATTGCCGCGATCACCCACCGCGAGGCGATCGAGCGCGGGCTCAAGGTGATGGACTCGACCGCGCTCTCGCTCTGCATGGACAACGACCTTCCCATCTACGTCTTCAACATGGGGGACGCAGCAACATAGATAGGATCGTCAGCGGCGAGAGGGTGGGCACGTTGGTCTCCAGCGCGCCCGCCGAGTGACGAGAACGGGGACCCCAGTGGAGCTGATCGACGAACTGCTCGATGACGCCGAAGGCCGGATGACGAAGTCGGTCGAATCCAGTCGTGGCGAGCTGGCCACGGTGCGCACCGGGCGCGCCTCGCCGCACCTGCTCGACCGCATCATGGTCGACTACTACGGTGCTCAGACCGCGCTCAAGCAGCTCGCCAACGTCGCCACCTCCGACGCCCGCCTGCTCACCGTGACGCCCTTCGACAAGGGCTCGATCGGGGCGATCGAGAAAGCGATCCAGGAGTCCGACGTCGGCCTCACCCCGAGCAACGACGGCAACGTCGATCCGGCTGGCGATTCCCGGAGCTGACCGAGGAGCGTCGCCGCGAGATGGTCAAGGTCGTCCACGGCGTCGCCGAGGAGGGCCGGATCGCGATCCGCAACATCCGCCGCGACGTAATGCACGACCTGCGCGAGCTG
Organism: uncultured Solirubrobacterales bacterium; assembly: GCA_963716345.1. Classification (GTDB taxonomy): domain Bacteria; phylum Actinomycetota; class Thermoleophilia; order Solirubrobacterales; family 70-9; genus VRUE01. Next base: position 2,691,450 of record OY970304.1, on the reverse strand, counting down.
AAAAAAGAGGGCGAAGCCGGCGAGGACGACGAGCGCCGCGCCGAGTCCGCCCTGCAGAAGCAGACCGACGATGCGATCGCCGAGATCGACTCTCTCCTTAAGGGGAAGGAAGAGGAAATCCTCGAGGTGTGAGTGCCTCCGCGCGGTACGTGGCGATCATCACCGACGGCAACGGGCGCTGGGCCCAGAACCAGGGCCTGCCGGTTGTCGAGGGGCACCGGGCGGGAGCCGACGTGGTCAAGGCGCGGCTGCGCGACGCGGTCGAGCTCGGGATCGAGGAGCTGACCGTCTTCTCCTTCTCGACCGAGAACTGGTCGCGGCCGACGGCGGAGGTCGAAGGACTGATGGCGATGTTCGGCGAGCGGATCGCCTCCGAGACGCCCGAGCTCGACGAGGAGGGCGTGCGAATGCGCTTCATCGGCCGCCGCGAGGGCGTCGTCCGAGGAGCTGGTCGAGTCGCATGGACTGGGCCGAAGAGACGACCGCGGACAACGATCGGATCACCCTCTTCGTCGCCTTCAACTACGGCGGCCGGGCCGAGATCGTCGACGCGGCGCGACAGCTTCGACGGTGACTCCGAGGAGGAGTTCCAGCGCCTCCTCTACGCGCCCGAGATGCACGATCCGGACCTCCTGATCCGGACCAGCGGCGAGCAGCGGATCTCCAACTACCTGCTCTGGCAGTGCGCCTACTCGGAGTTGGTCTTCCGCGACGAGCTCTGGCCTGACTTCGACCGCGCCGCGCTCGAGGACTGCCTGCGTGAGTTCGAGGCCCGCCAGCGCCGCTTCGGGGCGAGGACCTGATGCAGGACCTCTTCGACGACGACCTGCTCGGTTCCGAGCCGACACCCGAACGGGCGCCAAGGCCGCCGCGCCGGCCACGGCGCAAGCGCGGCGCCAATGGCGAGACGGTCAAACGCATCCTCGTCGCGATCCCGGCGATCGTCTTCGCGATCGCGATCACCGTCGCCGGCGGCCTCGTCTTCGCGGTCGCGATGATCGGCGATCGGCGTGCTCTGCCTGCGCGAGTACCTGACGATGACCGGCCTCGGCGCGGCCGATCCCGCGTCGCCGCCTACGTCGCGGTCGCGGCGCTGATCGTCGCCGCCCACTTCGGCACCGCCTTCAACGTCCTGCTGATTCTCGCCGCCGCCTTCCCGGTGCTTTTCTTCTTCGGCGCCGACCACGACCATCGCGACGGCATCACGGTCTCGATGGGGGTGACGCTGCTCGGCATCGTCTGGATCGGCATCCCGCTCGTCCACGCGGTGCTGCTGCGCGACCTGCCCCACCACGGTGCGGCGCTGCTGATCGACGTCCTGGTCGGCACCTTCGTCGCCGACACCGGCGCCTACGCCACCGGCCGCATGTTCGGCTCGCCACAAGATCGCCCCCAGCCTCTCCCCGAACAAGACCCTCGAGGGCCTCATCGGCGGCTTCCTGATCGGCACGATGGCCTTCTGGTTTGCCGGCCTCTACCAGGACTGGCTCTCGGGGGTGGACGCTCTGATCATCGGCGCCGCCGTTGCCGCCGTTGCCCCGATCGGCGACCTCTTCGAGTCGATGCTGAAGCGCGATCTGGGCACCAAGGACACCGGCACGCTCTTCGGCCCCCACGGCGGCATCCTCGACCGCCTCGACGCGGTCTTCTTCACCGTCGTCGTCGGCTACTACCTCGCCGTCCAGCTGGTCTACTGAGGCTTCCTACACTGATCTAGATGAAGAAGCTGGTAATCCTCGGCAGCACCGGCTCGATCGGGACGCAAGCGCTCGAAATCGTCGCCGCTTCGGACGAGCTCGAGGTCGTCGCGCTGGCGGCCGGCTCGAGTTGGGAGCGGGTCCTGGCGCAGGCGAGCGAGTGCGGAGCGCGATCCGTCGCCTTCTCCGACGTCGATTCCGCCCGTGCGGCACGCGGTGCCTGGGACGGCCGGGTGCTCGAGGGTGAGGACGGCATTCGTGAGCTGATCCTCGCCTCCGAAGCGGACCTGGTCCTAAACGGCATCGTCGGGGCCGCCGGCCTGGCGCCGACGATCGTTGCACTCGGCGAGGGGATCGACGTCGCCCTGGCCAACAAGGAGAGCCTTGTGATCGGCGGTGACCTGACGATGGCCCTGGCCGAGGCGACTGGTGCCCGCCTCCTGCCGGTCGACTCCGAGCACTCGGCCCTCTTTCAGCTAATCGGCGCCGAGCGCTCACCGGGGACGATCGACCGCCTCGTCCTCACTGCCTCGGGCGGACCTTTCCGCGGCCGCACTGACCTTGACGGGCGTCAGCGTCGAGGAGGCGCTTGCCCACCCGACCTGGGCGATGGGCGGGCGGATCACGATCGACTCGGCGACGCTGATGAACAAGGGCTTTGAGGCGATCGAGGCGCACCACCTCTTCGGCGTCCCCTATGATCGGATCGAGGTCGTTGTCCACCCGCAGTCGATTGTCCACTCGCTGATCGACCTCAACGACGGCGCGACCCTGGCGCACCTCGGCCATCCGGACATGCGCGTGCCGATCTCCTACGCCCTGCATTACCCCGAACGGGCCGACGTCGCGGTGCCGCGGCTCGACCTGGCAACGGTCGGCCAACTCGGTTTTCGAGCCGCCAGATCTGGAGACCTTCGCCTGCCTGCGACTGGCATTGGACGCCGGCAGGGCGGGGGGGACCGCGCCGTGCGTACTCAACGCTGCCGATGAGGTCGCGGTCGCTGCCTTCCTCGCGGGCAAGATCGACTTCACCGCGATCGCAGCGGTGATCGAGAGTGTTCTCGACGACGATGCCCGCGGTCATTCCGACCCACTTCGAGGATCTCTTCGCCGTCGACGCCGAGGCCCGGCGCCGCACCGAAGAGGAGGTTCGGGGGTTGGCACGGGTATGAGTTGGCTGCTGGTCTTCGTCGGACTCTGCCTGCTCGATCGTCCTACACGAGGCGGGCCACTTCGTCGCGGCCAAGGCAACGGGGATGCGGGTTGAGAAGTTCTTCCTCTTCTTCGGTCCCAAGCTCTTCTCGGTGAAAAGGGGCGAGACCGAGTACGGCGTGGCGGCTATCCCGCTGGGGGGCTACGTGAAAATCACCGGCATGACGGCCGAGGAGGATGTCCCTCCGGAGGCGGTCGACCGTGCTTACTACCGCCAGCCCGTCTGGAAGCGAATCGTCGTGATCGGGGCCGGGCCCGCGGTCAACATCGTCCTCGGCTTCGCGATTCTCTTCGTGGTCGCCCTGACCAGTGCCTCGGTGGCGACCCAAACCGTCCACGAAGTCCTGCCGAAAACGCCGGCGGCCGGCGTCCTCAAGTCGGGTGACACGATCATTGCCGTTGACGGTCATCGCTATCCGGGCTTGGACAGCGAAGCGCGAATCAAACGTTTTCGCGAAGAGATCGGCACTCATCACTGTGCGGGCGAGCAGAAGGAAGGCTGTATCGCTGCAACTCCCGTGACCCTGACGATTAAGCGAGCTGACAAGGTGGTGCAGGTCTCGGTCGATCCCAAATACAGCGCCGCGGAAAAACAGGCGCTGGTTGGATTCTCGTTCGGCAGCCGGCCGGACACAATCGGGGTCAGCACCGCGGTCAGCCGCGCCGGCAACTTCGGTTGGCTCGTCGTCAAGGAAACTGCGAAACGCTTCGCCAGGATCTTCGATTCGAAAGAACGCAAAGAAATCTCAGGGATAGTCGGCGTCAGCGATGTCGGCCATCAAACGGTTGAGCTCGGCGCCGCCGCGGCGCTCACGTTCCTCGCCCTGATCAGCCTCTCGCTCGGGCTGATCAACCTCTTCCCGTTCCTCCCTCTCGACGGCGGTCACATCTTCTGGAGCCTGGTTGAGAAGGTCCGCGGTAAGCCGGTTTCGCTGCGAGTGATGGAGCGGGCCAGCATCGTCGGCATCATCCTCGTGGCGATGCTCGTCGTCATCGGCCTCACCAACGACATCGGTCGCCTCACCGGCGAAGGCTTCCACGTCCGCTAGGAGGGACGCCGGGCGCCCTTAGCGTTTGTGTTTCGGCGCCGGCGCCGCGTGCCAGGTGCCGACGTCCTTGAATCCCTCGCCGTTGGCTTTGCCGGGTCCGTGGTCTTCGACGAACGTGTAGAGAGGCCGACCGCGATAGGTGACCTGACGGCTACCTTCTGGGCGCTTTATCGATCCCAGCTTCACGTTCGCTGGGCCGACGACGGAGCCGCCGCTGGGTACGAGTAGTGGTTTCCATAGCGTCAAGCAGCCGCTGCTCTGCGTGCAGACGAACTTGCCTTTCTTCTCTGCACTGAGGCTGTAGAGGGTGTGGCCGTTGGTGGCGGCGAGGACACGTTTGCCGCTGACCCGCTCGATCTTGAGCTTGATCGTGCCGTCCTTGCCCGGCGTCGATCCGCTGCTCCCTCCGCCGCCCTGGGGGCTTTCAGCGCCGCCGCCGGGCGCGGTTGGGGCCGGCACGCCGACTTCGGAGCTGCTGAAGGTCGCATCCGGGCTTTCGCCGGTACCGCCATCGTTCGAGGCGACGAGACGGTAGTGGTAGATCGTGTTCGGAGTGAGTCCGGCGATCGTTTGCGCCACCGTCGCGATCGACTGAACGCCGGCATCCCCATCGGGCACCGGCACGCTGGTCCCGTAGGCGGTTGTGGTGCCGTATTCAAAGCGATAGTGGGTGTCGCTTTCGTAGGTGTAGATCTTGCCTCGCAGTTCAACCCCGCCCGCAACCGCCGCGGGGGCGTTGGTCTGGGCTATCGGCTTGATTACTGCTGCTGCTGGAGTAGCGAAAATGACGGCGAGCAGGACCGCGAAAGACGTGAGTAGACCCAGTCGGCGCAGGGCTCGGACCTTCACGCGACTATGACTTCGGTCGCGGTGCCTGGTCTCACACGCTGCTCGGGTCTCAGTCCGCCTCATCGCTCCTCCTTCGGGGGTTGCCTCCTGCGCTCGTTGCGGAGTACGCGGCAAAGCCGCAAATAGTTCAGTTCGCGAATCGAACCCCAAAGGCTTTCCCTGCGTATGCCCGTTCGCATCGCTGCCCTGGGATCGGAAAGGGAGAAGGAATGAACGGGTTGGCAGTGGCACGCAGACGGGGGAAGCACTCGACTCGACGGTGGCGAGGAGATGGGACCTGCCTGCTCGTTGTCCTGGGAGCACTCACGAGCGCCCTGTTCGGCGCCTTCCCGGCGGCTGCCGGCGCGTTCGCGCCGCTGCTGGGACCGATATCGGCGACGCCCTCAACTAACGGGGCGACCTTGAAAGAGACTGTCTACCCCTATGGACTGGACACCCACTATCGCTTCGAATATGGCACCACGAATGCTTATGGGACGAGCATGCCGGTACCCGACGGTGACGCTGGCTCAGCCGCCTACCCGACCGCGGTGCCAGTGCAGCAGACGATCTCGGGCCTTGCTGCGAACACCACCTACCACTATCGCTTCGCCGCTTCCAACTCCGACGGTCCAGTCAACTCGGCCGACCTTCAGTTCACCACAACCGGACCGGCCCCAATCGTCTCCGACGAAGCAGCGGCGGAAGTCAGCGGCGGCTTTGAACTCAAGGGCAGCGTCAACCCAAGCGGATCGGCGACGACCTACCAGTTCGAATACGGCACGACGACGAGTTACGGGTCAAAGATCCCCGTCCCCGAAGCCAACGTTGGCTCCGGCAGCACCAATGTCGCCGTCGTGCAGACGGTCGCCGGCCTACTGCCAAACACGACCTATCACTACCGCCTGACCGCCCACAACGGAGGCAACACGGCGATGACGGGCGATAGGACGTTGCTGACACCCCCGGCGCCGCCCGCGGCACCCGCGGCCGAAGTCAACCCACCTCAGGCGACCACTGCCGGCTTCCTGCTGAAGGGAGCAGTCAATCCGGATAGCCTGCCCACCACCTACCACTTCGAGTTCGGGACGACCACCGCCTACGGCACCAACCTGCCTGAACCGGATGCCTCGGCCGGACCGGGGGAAAGCGCCGTCACGGTAACGCAAGAAGTGGTGGGTCTCACGCCAAACACCACCTACCACTACCGAATCGTCGCCAACAATTCCGAAGGCCCGGGGGTTAGTGTCGATCAGGCCTTCACCACACCGCCGCCGAAACCAGTCGCGATCTCGCTGCCGGCCACCGAAGACGCCGAAGGGTTCACACTGCACGGCTCCGTCAACCCCAACGGAGCCGAAACCACCTACCTCTTCGAATTCGGCATCACCGAGGCCTACGGTCAGAGCTTTCCCAGCACCGAAGCCGAGATCGGCAGCGGCGTAGCTCCGGTGAGCGTCTCCCAGCTGGTCAAAGGGCTGCCGCCTGGCGTTCCGTATCACTACCGACTGGTGGCCCACAACGCAGGTGGGACGTCCTCCGGCGAAGACGAGTTCTTCGTCACGCCTGAACCCCTTGCGACCACCTCGCCGGTCGTGACGAAACCGGCCGCGACGACGCTGGCCCCGCCAGCGCCAATCCCGCCGTCCAACACGGTCTCCGCACGGGTCGGCCCGGTGAAATCCGGTAGGGCCGTGCTTGGCATCCAGGTTCCGGGCGCGGGGAGCCTCGCCGTCAGCGGCAAGTTGGTCAAGGCCGTGCGCGCAAACGCTGCTGGCGCCAGCACGGTGTCGCTGGTCTTGAAGCTGACCGCGGCAGGTCGGAGGGCGCTGAGCAGATCTCGCGGACACAAGCTTTCGATCAAGCTGACGATCGTTTTCAAGCCGCTGGGGGGCAGTGCCGGGACGAGCAACAAAACGGTCATCTTCAAGCAGTAGCCCTTGCTTGAGGGCCCGCGGGCAGCCTCCAGGTACCCTTGGCCCGTGGCTTCCAAGCGGCAGATATTCGTCGGCGGCGTGCCGATCGGCGGCGGCGCCCCGGTCGTCGTGCAGACGATGACCAAGACCGAGACCGCCAACCTGGCGGCGACGATGGAGCAGATCCACAAGGTCGCCGAGGCGGGCGCCGACATCGTGCGCTGTGCGGTGCCGCGCGACCAGGACGTCGAGGCGCTGAAGACGATCGTCAAGGAGTCGCCGATCCCGGTGATCGCCGACATCCACTTCAACCACACGCTGGCGCTGAAGGCGATCGACGCCGGCGCCCACTGCATCCGGCTCAACCCGGGCAACATCGGCGGCCGCGACAAGGTCGCCGAGGTCGCCGAGCGAGGCGAACGGCGGCGAACGTGCCGATGCGGATCGGCGTCAACTCCGGCTCGCTGCCCAAGCACCTGCACGCGCTCGAGCGCGAGAGCTCCGGTCGAGGCGCTGGTCGCCGCCGCGGTCGAGTTCGTCGAGCTGATGGAGAGCCTCGACTTCGAAAACTTCAAGGTCTCGATCAAGTCGACCAACGTGCCGAACACGATCGCCGCCAACCGCCTGCTCTCGGAGAAGATTCCCTACCCGCTGCACCTCGGCATCACCGAGGCCGGCACCAAGTGGTCGGGCTCGCTGAAGTCCGCGGTCGGCCTCGGCACCCTGCTCGCCGACGGGATCGGCGACACGATCCGGATCAGCCTCTCGACCTTCCACGCCGAGGAGGAGGTCAAGGTCGCCTGGGAGATCCTCAAGGCGCTGCAGCTGCGCGAGCGCGGCCCGGTCCTGATCGCCTGCCCGACCTGCGGCCGCCTGCAGTTCGACATGGACTCGGTCGTGGCCGAAATCGAGCAGCGCTTGGAAAGCTACGAGGAGCCGATCGAGGTGGCCGTGCTCGGTTGCGCGGTGAACGGGATCGGCGAGGCCTGCCACGCCGACTTCGGCATCGCCGGCGCCAAGAACGAGGGCCTGATCTACGCCCACGGTAAGCCGCTGCGCAAGGTGCCCCAGGAGAAACTCGTCGACACGCTTTTCGAGGAGATCGACAAGTCACTCGACCGCGGCACGGTCGAGTTCGACGAGAACGAGTCGCGCGAGGGCGCGGCCTGGCTGGCCAAGATCGAGGACGAGAACGCCGGTGACCTGACGCCCGAGAAGATCGCGCGGATGGAGCACGAAGCAGCTCGAAAAGGGCGAGTCGGACAAGGTCCTGCTCGACGAGGAAGCCTCGCCTACTGCCGGCCGCCGCTTCACCCGCGCCTGAGGCGGTAGGGCCGCGCCTGGCGGCGTCCTCGGTCGCTCACGTGCGGAGCACGCCTCGCTTCCTGCGTCCTGGCCAGGCTTGGCCCTACCGCCTCAGGAAATAGACTCGCCGGAATGGCCTCGAAAGGAATCTCGCCGACCCGCGCAGAGGACTTTCCGGCGTGGTTTCAGAGTGTCGTTCGCGAGGCCGAGGTCGCCGAATTGGCCCACGTGCGCGGCTCGATGGTGATCAGGCCCTGGGGCTACGCGATCTGGGAGTTGATGCAGGCCGAGCTGGATCGGGAAATCAAGGCGAGCGGCGCCCAGAATGCTTACTTCCCGCTCTTCATCCCGCTTAGCTACTTCGAGGCGGAGGCGAAACACGTCCAGGGCTTTGCCAAGGAGATGGCCGTGGTGACCCACCACAGACTCGAAGAGGACCCCGGGGATCCCGAGAAGCTGCGGCCGGGGGGCGAGCTGGCCGAGCCCCTGATCGTTCGCCCGACCTCGGAGACGATCATCGGCAAGTCATTCGCGAAATGGATCAACTCCTACCGGGACCTGCCGTTGATGGTCAACCAGTGGGCCAACGTGGTGCGCTGGGAGATGCGGCCGCGGGTTCTGCTGCGCACCACCGAGTTCCTCTGGCAGGAGGGCCACACGGCCCACGCCAGCGAGGAGGAGGCGCGGCGCGAGACCGAGGACATGCTCGAGGTCTACCGCCGCTTCGCCGAGTCGTTCCTGGCGATGCCCGTCCTAACTGGCGAGAAGCCCGAGGAAGAGCGATTCCCGGGCGCCGTAATGAGCCTCTCGATCGAGGCAATGATGCAGGACGGCAAGGCGCTGCAGGCCGGCACCTCGCACTACCTTGGGCAGAGCTTCGCGGAGGCCGCCGAGATCGACTTCCTCGACGGTGACGGCGAGCGGCAGCTCGTCCACACTTCTTCCTGGGGCGTCTCTACGCGCCTGCTCGGGGCCTTGATCATGTCCCACGGCGATGACGTCGGCCTGCGCCTGCCGCCGACCGTGGCGCCGCAGCAGGTGGTCGTCATTCCAGTGTTTAGAGGTAAAGACGACGACGCCATCCGGGCCGAGGTCGAGGCTCTGGTAACCGAGATCGGCCAGCAGTCCTTTGGCGAGAGCGGGCCGGTGCGCGTACTGGCCGACTTCCGCGACCGAGAAGCGGTGGCAAAGCGGTGGGAGTGGACCAGGAAGGGCGTTCCAGTAATCATCGAAATAGGCCCCCGTGACCTCGATCAAGGAGTCGTCGCGGTGCGGCGGCGAGACGACGAGGATCTCGCCATGGAGAGCATTCCGCGGGGAGAGATCGGCTCGAAGATCGGCTCGATCCTCGAGCAAGTACAGGCCGGCTACTTTGAGCTCGCCGCGGAGCGATTGGCCTCAAGGACGGCGCGGGAGATCAAGACCCTGGACGAGTTTCGACAATGGTTTGGTGCCGAGGATGAGGACGCCGCAGCCAGCGGCTTCGTCAGGGCGCCCTGGAGCGAAGCGCCGGAGTCGGCTTCACTGCTCGAAGACCTTAAGGTCTCGGTTCGGTGCATTCCCTTCGACCAGCAACTCGCATCCGACAGCACCTGCATCCTCACCGGGAAGCCGGCGGTCGTCGAAGCGGTGTTCGGCAAGGCGTACTAGCGCCGCTGGTATCCGATGGGTGACACGGCGCCCTTCGGCCGCGGCCGCGTTCGCCGCCTCTTTGGCCTCGACCGCAGCGGTCCACCACCGCGCCAGATGCGCAAGGGGGAACCGCTCAATCCCTGGACCCTCCCCAACGTGGTCGGCTACCTGCGGCTCGCCGCCCTGCCGCTCTTCCTCTGGCTCGCCTTCGAATCCGGCGACGGCCGCAGCGCCCCGGCCGCAATCGTCTTCTGGCTGATCGCCGCCGGCGACTACCTCGACGGTTTCCTCGCCCGCGTCACCGGCCAGTACAGCCGCCTCGGCTCGCTCCTCGACCCAGTTGTCGATCGCCTCACGATCCTCTCCGGCGCCGTCGTCTGCTGGAACTTCGAGCTGCTGCCGCGCTGGGCCCTGGCCCTGCTCGCAGTTCGCGAGCTGGCGATGCTCTTCCTCGGCCAGTACGGCCTGCGCCACGGGGTCGAGATCCAGGTCAACTGGCCGGGTCGGATCTCGGTCTTCCCGATCATGGGCGGGATCTTCTTCGCCATGGTCTTTGCCGGTTGGGTGCCGGCGGCCTTGCTGATCGTCGGCCTTGGCTTGGCGATCGTGGCGACCGTGCTCTACGCCCAAACCGGGGTACGCGAAGTGCGCCGCGCCAGAGAGCGCGCCTTGCAAGAGCACGGCCATTCTCAATAAACCTTCAACCTTCAGTTGAACCTTGACCTGACAGACCTATAATCGATCGCAAGGCCTCAGCAGGGGTCGGACACCCGCAATGAAGGAGTGAGATGGAGGACACCTTTCCCGATCTTGGTTCACTCAGCGACGAGGAGCTGAAGGACCTGATCGACAAGCTCACCGAGGAGGAGAACGAGATCTCCTACAAGCGCCGCGTCCTGCACGGCAAGATCGACATCCTGCGGGCGGAGCTGGTCAACCGGCTGCGCCAGAAGCGCGAGCAGGGCGACTCGCTGATCTCCGGCGATGACGTCAGCACAGCTGACCGAGATCCTCGCCGGCAAGACAGCCTTCCGCACGAGGACGAGCCCGCCGCCTGAGCGGAGCTCGAGATGGCCGTTCACTGTCCCGAGTGCGGGTTCGTCAACCCCGAGGGCGCCAACTACTGCCAGAAGTGCGGTGCCTACGTCGGTGGACCCGCCGAGGAGGGTGGCGAGGAACCGACGACGATGACCTACACCGTCGATGACACCGGCGAGATGCAGCCGGTCGACATCGACGAGATGGTCGAGCGCAGCGGCGCGGCGCTGGTGATCCGCGCCGGCGGCGGTCGCGCCGGCGAGAGCTTCACCACTCGAGCGAGGACCGGGTCAGCATCGGTCGCAGCCCCGACGCCGGTGTCTTCCTCGACGACGTCACCGTCTCCCGCAACCACGCCCTCCTGGTCCGCCGCCGTGACGGCCTCTACATCGACGACCTCGGCTCGCTCAACGGCACCTACGTCAACCGCCGCCGAATCGAGTCGCACCGGCTTGCCGACGGCGACGAGATCCAGGTCGGCAAGTACAAGCTCAGCTACCTGGAGAAGTAGATAATGGCCGTCTCCGAGCAACAGCAACAGACCCGCCAGCGCGACTCACGTCCGCGCAAGGCGCTGACGATCGGCGCCGTCTGCAAGATCCTGCAGAGCGAGTTCGACGACGTCTCGATCTCGAAGATCCGCTACCTCGAGGACCAGAAGCTGCTTGACGCCGCGGCGCACCGCCGGCGGCTACCGCCTCTACAGCCAGTCCGACGTCGAACGGCTGCGCACGATCCTGCGCCTGCAGCGCGACGAGTTCCTGCCGCTGCGGGTGATCCGCCAGGAGCTGGCAGCCGGCGACGACATCGTTCCTGCTGGCGGCAGCACCGAGAAACGACCCTCGAGCGGGGCTGTGCGGCGGGCGATCCTGGTCGACACCTCGCGCGCCTACCTGACCCTCGACGAGGTGATCGAGGAGACCGGCGCGCGCGAGGAGCTGATCGCCGAGCTGGAGAACTTCGGCATCGTCCAGCCCGAGAAACGCGAGGGCAAAACCGTCTACGACGAGACCGACCGCGAGAGTCGTCCGCTCCGCCAATGAGCTCTCGCGGGTCGGCGTCGGCGCGCGCAACCTGCGCGTCTTCCGCTCCTCGGCCGACCGCGAGGCAAACCTGCTGGAAGCGCTGCTCGGCCCCTCGCTGCGCTCGCGCAACCCCGACCGCCGCAAAGAGGCGCTGGAGAGCCTCGAGAGCCTGGCGGCGACGGTCAGCCACCTCAAGCACCTACTGCTCGTCCGGGACCTGCGCCGGCTTGCCGGCGATTGACGGCCCGCGCCGGTGCCACGGGTCACCCGCCGACGTACGATCGCCGCGTCGCGCCCCGAGGTCTGGGCGCTGATCTCCGACCCCTACAACCTGCCCGCTGGTGGCCGCGAACGATGCGGGTCGAGAACGTCGAGCGCGGGGGCGGGGGCCGAAGCGCAGTGGACCAAGGTGCTCGAGACCGCCGAGGGACGTGGCGTGAGGGCCGACTTTCGCTGCCGCGATTACGCCGCGGACGAGCGCTTCGGCTGGGAGCAGATGATCGAGGACACCCCGTTCGAGCGTCACCTGCGGCGCTCACGAGATCGAGATCGCCCTCGCCGAGACGGCAGCCGGCACCGAGGTGACGATCGCGGCCGCGCAGACACTGCGCGGCCTCTCGCGCTTGGGCTCGCCGATGATGCGCCGCGGCCAGGGCGCGACTCCTCGACGAAGCGCTCGACGGGACTCGAGCGGGCCCTGGACGGAGGCGCATGAGCGTGAATGACCAGCGATGCATGAGCTTGGCGAGTTACCCGTGCATATGACGGGAAAGTCGCCAAGCCCCCGCGCCGCGACTCGAAGTGGTGGGGGTGGGGCGACCCGGCGATCACGCCCGCGCTCGACGGGCCGGCACTGGAGACGCTGCGCGAGCGGATCGGCGAGCTGCAGCCGGCCTCGCCGACCCCGCCATCTCGATGGCTTCGAGCTGCCGCCGGCCGAGGCGCTGCCGCCGCACGCTGATCGAGGCGGTCGGCGAGGAGAACGTCTTCACCGAGCACGGAGGACCGCCTGCGCCACGCGACCGGTCGCGGCTACGTCGACCTCGCCCGGCTGCGTTTGGGACGGCTCGACGTCGGCCCCGGACGCAGTCGTGCTCCCGGCCGACGCGGACGCAGGTGAAACGAGTGCTCGAGCTCTGCGCGGCGGAGGGTGTCGCAGTCGTCCCCTTCGGCGGCGGCACCAGCGTCGTCGGCGGTGTCGAGCCGCTGCGCGGAAGCCACTAGCCGCCTGATCAGCCTCGATCTGACCCGCCTGCGCGGCGTCGAAGTCGACCGTCGCTCGCTGACCGCTCGCCTCGGTGCCGGCCTGCGCGGACCCGAGGCCGAAGCCGCACTGGCCGAGCAGGGCCTCGTGCTCGGCCACTTCCCGCAGTCCTTCGAGTACGCGACGATCGGCGGCTTCGCCGCGACCCGCTCGGCCGGGCAGGCCTCGAGCGGCTACGGACGCTTCGATGCCCTGGTCAGCTCCGTGCGCCTGGTTGCCCCCGCCGGCGATCTGGCGACGCTGGAGACGCCGCACACGGCGGCGGGCCCGGCGCTGCGCGAGCTGGTCGTCGGCTCCGAGGGGGTCCTCGGGGTGATCCCGGACGTGACCGTGCGGGTGCGACCGGCGCCGACAGCAGCGCCGCTACGAGGCCTGGATGGCCGAGAGCTTCGAGGCCGGAGCGGAGATCGTGCGGGCGCTCGCCCAGGGACCCGGATTGCCCGACGTGATTCGGATCTCCGACGAGGAGGAGACCGAGGTCTCGCTGGCGCTCTCGGGCCCGCGCGGGCTGGCCGGCAGCCTTTTCGGCGGCTACCTGGGGCTGCGCCGCCGTCGCGGCGGCTCCCTGATCATCGTCGGGTTTGAGGGCGAGGAGGAGTCGGTAGCGCGGCGACGGGCGCTGAGCGTGCGCGAGCTGCACCGCGGCGGTGCCGTCTACCTCGGGCAGTCGGCGGGCCGCTCCTGGGAGCACGGCCGCTACCAGGGCCCCTACCTACGCGACACCCTGATGGGCATGGGGGCAATGGTCGAGACGCTCGAGACCTCGCACACCTGGATCGAGCTGGCGAGTTGCACGCTGCGGTTGGCGGTGCGATTCGCGACTCGCTGGCGGTGCAGGGAACACCGGGGCTTGTCTTCTGCCACCTCTCGCACGCCTACGCGGACGGCGCCTCGCTCTACTTCACCTTCATCTCGCGCTCGCGCGAGGGCGCCGAAGTCGAGCAGTGGCGCCAGGTCAAGCGGGCCGCCTGCGAGGCGATCGTCGCCAGCGGCGCCACGATCACCCACCATCACGCCGTCGGCCGCGATCACGCCCCTTACATGGAGGCCGAGATCGGCCGCCCGGGACTAGACGTACTGCGCGCGGTCAAGGAGCAACTGGACCCGGCCGGAATCATGAACCCCGGCAAGCTGCTCAGCGCTTCCTAGCCGCCGCTTTTGCCACCGGCGCCAACCAGTGGCCCGGTGATCTTGCCGCTGAGAACCGGCGTGCCGGTGTAGGAGGATTCCTTTTCGGTTTTGCGGGCTTTGGCGATCGCGGCGTTGAGCGCGCTGTCGGAGGTACGGGTCACTTCGATCGTGTCAAAAGCGCCGCGTGCGACGAGCACCAGCACCGTCGGGGGCACTTCAAAGCGGGCGGCCAGTTTGCCTGGGTCTTTGACCTTGACGGTGCCGACCGGGACCATCGCTTGGCCCGAGTGCGAGAGCCAGACCGCGTAGGATTCGCCGGCGCTTGACGGTTCAAGCCCTTCACCCGTTACCTGTAGCAGCACCTTTTTCTTAAAGCGCCCAAAGATCGCCTGGCCGCTGGCTTCGCTGCCGTCATCGGCGCTGAGCACCGCCTGGGTCAGGTTCTTGTTTGCAGCAAGTTCACTGGCGTTTTCGGTTTGTCCCGCTTCGTCGGAAGTCGTGCTCGAGCTCGAGCCGCCGCCGCTGCCACCGACGATCAACACGATCACGATCACGAGGACCACCAGAGCGCCAGCGCCAAGTCCGATCAGGGCGCCGCGGTCCTTGGGGACTTTGAGGCTGGGAATCTGGGTCGAGCGCTTCTTGGTGACGGCAGGCTTCGGACTTGGCTCGCTGGCCGGTTTTGCTGGCGCGGGCGGCGTAGGCGCGGGCTCCTCAGCGGCAGCCGGCGGAGGCTCAACTGGGGCCGATGGCTCTACCGCCGGGGGCGGGGTGGGGGCGGGCTCGGCCGGAGGCTCGGGCTCTTGCTCGGGCGCGGGTGGCTCCTCAACTTCAGCCAAGGCCTCTTTGACGCGCTCGCGCACTTCCTCGACGCTGATCCCCATCAGCGCTGCCATGTCGTCGTAGCCCTCCTCGCGCTGCGCGAGCAGGCGAAGCATTGCCTTCTGGTCGTCGGTCAACCCCACCGATCGGGAAGCCTACGCGAGCGGCTCCCGGCGAGGGAGTGCCGGAGGTTAAGCTGGCGGCGATGGGCGACGATCCGCGCGGGCTTCTTTCCCATTTCGATGCACTGCTGGGCACGGAATGGCTTGACGATGATCCGGATCACTCGCGCGTTCGCCTGCCGATGCGAGACGAGCTGCGCCAGCCCGTCGGCCTCCTGCACGGCGGCGTGATCTCGAGCCTGGTCGAGAGCGTCTGCTCCCGCGCCACCGCCCTGGCGGTCATGGGCGACGGGATGATGGCGATGGGCCAATCGATCAGCGTCAACTTCATCCGCCCGATCACTGAAGGGCATGCCGAAGTCAAAGCCAGTGCCCGTCATCGTGGCCGCACCACTTGGGTCTGGGATGCAGAAATTCTCGATGCAGAAGACCGGCTTTGCGCCCTCGCTCAAATGACGATCGCCGTTAGGCCAGTGCCCAAGAGCCAATCTCAGTAGGTCGGAGCGTCTTGCACTTTTCGGTCGGGGCCTTGGAGGCGCCAGCGGCACCCCTCTTCACCCGAAAAGTTAAGCGGAGGCCTACTGAGATTGGCTCTCTAGCCTGGCTAGCCGCCGAACCGATTTGTGATCGGCAACCGCCGGTCCCGCCCGAAGGCCTTCGGCGTGATCCGGATCCCCGGCGCGGCCTGGCGCCGCTTGTACTCGGAGCGATCGACCATACGCACTACCTCATCGACGACCTCGGCGGGCATGCCGGCGGCGATCATCTCCTCGCGGCCCTCGTCGCGCTCGACGTAGGACTCGAGGATCCGGTCGAGCAGCTCGTAGGGGGGGAGGGAGTCGCTGTCGAGCTGGTCGGGCCGCAGCTCGGCCGAGGGCGCCCGATCGAGCACCGAGGCCGGGATCAGCTCCCGTCCAGCACTCTGGTTGCGATCGCGGACCAAGTCGTAGACGAGTGTCTTCGGCACGTCCTTGATCGCCGCGAAGCCACCGGCCATGTCGCCGTAGAGGGTCGCGTAGCCGACCGACATCTCGCTCTTGTTGCCGGTGGTGAGGACCAGCCAGCCGTGCTTGTTGGAGAGCGCCATCATCAGGTTGCCGCGGATCCGCGCCTGAATGTTCTCGGCGGCGAGATCAGGCTCCGAGGCCCTGGTCGGATCGCGCGGCAGGGGCTCCTCGGCAGCGGAGCCACCATTTGTGCTGCCAAATGAGCCGGCAAGGGCTCTTTCGTACTCCGCCATCGCCGCCTCGATCGGGATCTCGAGTAGCTCGACGCCGAGGTTGGCGCCGATATTTCTCGCGTCCTCCTGTGTTTCAGGGCTCGAATGCGGCGAGGGCATGACCACGCAACTGACGTTCTCGGGCCCGAGCGCATCGGCGGCGAGCAGCGCGACGAGGGCGGAGTCGATCCCGCCGGAGAGCGCCACGCCGACATGGCGGAAGCCGTTCTTGCGCGACGTAATCACGCAGGCCAAGCGTCAGCGCCGCGTAGACCTCGGCGATGTCGGAGAGCGGCGCGGATGAGGTCGGCCGGCGCAGGGGAGGGGACCTCGCAGAGCAGCAACTCCTCCTCGAACTGCGCGGCGCGGGCGAGGATCGTGCCCTCGGCGTCGACGACGAAGCTGTGGCCGTCGAAGACCAGCTCGTCCTGGCCGCCGACCAGGTTGCAGAAGGCGAAGTCGGCGCCGTAGGCGCGGGCCCGCTCGGCGAACATCGCTTCGCGCTCCCTGCCCTTGCCGCGGTGATACGGCGAGCCCGAGGGATTGGCGATCAGGGTGGCCCCGGCCGCCGCCTCGCTCGAGGCCGGCGGGCCGGGCGCCCAGACGTCCTCGCAGACGGTCAGGCCGACGCGGGTGCCGCCGAGCTCGATCGTCGCCGCCTCGTCACCCGGGACGAAGTAGCGCTGCTCGTCGAAGACCGCGTAGTTGGGCAGCCGGTTCTTGCGGTAGATCGCCTGCACGGCGCCGTCGGCGAGCACGGCCGAGCGAGTTGTGGGCGCGGCGGAAGTCGCCGCCGCCGGCGACCGGCTCGGCGAAACCGACCAGCGCCGTGATGCCGCGGACGCCGAGGGCGAGCTCCTCGACCGCGCGCTGGTTGGCCGCGACGAAGTGGCGCTTCAGGTAGAGGTCCTCGGCCGGGTAGCCGGGGATGCAGAGCTCGGGGAAGATCGTCAGCTCGGCGCCCTCCGCTTCGGCGCGGTCGATCCACTCCGCGACCTTCGCCGCGTTGCCGTCGATGTCGCCGACGGTCGGGTCGATCTGGGCCAGGGCTACGCGCACGTCAGTGTCCTCACGGGAGTCAGGGCTGAAGTATCGCCGCCGGACGCTGAGCTCGCCTGTAGATTGCCCGGAGTGCGGTCCCGCCTGCGATTGATAGGTGCATCGCTGGCGGCACTTGTCGTCTTCGCTGCCGTGCCAGCGGGCGCCAGCGCCGGCAGTCAGTGGTTCTTCCACACCCCGGCAGCGCGGCCGACCGATCACCCCGATCCCAATCGCAACGCCTACACGGTGCCTGAGGCGCCGCGCTCGCCCGCCTGCACGCGCCACTTCTGCGTCCACTGGGTCGCCGAGGGCATCGACGCCCCGAACCTCGCCGACAGCAACGGCGACGGCGTGCCCGACTACGTGGAACGGGTGCAGGCAGTCGCCGAACACGTGCACTCGATCGAGAACGGCAAGCTCGGCTGGCGCGAGCCGATGTCCGACGGTCGCATTGGCGGCGGCCGCGGCAAGACCGACATCTACCTGGCCGAGATCGGCGGAGCGCTCTTCGGCTACGCCGCCCCGGATCGTGGCCAGAGCACGAAGGCGCACCGGCTGCCGCGCCACCTGCACGGCTACCTGGTGCTCGACAACGACTACGCCCCGAGCGAGTTCCCCGGCACCACGCCGAGCACGACCTCGAGGTGACTCTCGCCCACGAGTACAACCACATCCTCCAGTTCGGCTACGACGCCTACCAGGACGCCTGGTTCGCCGAGTCGAGCGCGGTCTGGATGGAGGACGAGGTCTACAACGACATCAACGACTACCTGCGCTACGTGCGGCGCTGGGTCAAGCGCTACGACACGCCGCTAACCGCCAACTCGATCAAGGAGTACGGCTCGGCGGTCTGGAACAAGTGGCTGGCCCACCGCTACGGGCGCGCGATCGTGCGCAACGCCTGGGCGCGCGCCGTGCACACCAAGCCGGGCGGCTTCTCAGTCGCCGCCTACGACTCGGCGATCAAGGCCGCCGGCAACTCGGACTTCAGCCGCGACTTCGCCCGCTTCGCCCGCGACCTGCCCGAGTGGCGAACCGACTCGGTTTTCCCGCGAGGGCGGATTCCTACCCCGATGTCTCGCGTCAGGGCAGCCTGCCGCTTAGTGGCCGCGTCCTCGCTCGCTCGCTCAACCACACGACCTTCCAACTGCTTCACGTGCACCCCGGCGGCGGCCGGGCGGTCGTTGTCAATGCCGTGGCTCCGCTGGGAATTGCGGCCGGCCTGGCCCTGGTCGGCCGAACCGGCAGCGAGCGCCACGGTCACGTCGTCAGCGTCCTCAGCTTCAAGCAAAACGGCGGTCGAATGTCCGTACACCTGGCACACCCAGGTCGCTTTAGGCGGCTTACGGCAGTCCTGGTAAATGCGGATGCAAGCGCCTCGGGATTCAGCGCCCGGCTACTGGACTGGTCCTACTTGACCGACAGCGTGCCGTTCCGGGTCTCGGCCCGGCTGCTTCCCTGAGGTCCAGTCGCGGCGGCGCCGGCGATCTCGGCAATCGCCCCTTCGAGGTCGAGGCCGAAGCTGTCGAGGTCGGCCATCGCGTCGTAGTCGCCGATCAGGCCGAAGTCGACCTGGCCGTTGTAGGACATGATCCCGACGCAGAGTGCCTGGCGGCGGGCCAGCGGCACCATCGGGAAGATCGATTCCATCTTCCCGCCCCAGCACGAAGAGCGGGAACTGGGGCCCCGGCACGTTGGTGACGACGAGATTGAAGAAGCGCTGCGCCGGTTGCAGGCGGGCGGCCTGCGAGGCGATCGTGGTCGGGGCGAAGTCGATCGATGCGGGTGAGGATCTCGGCGCCGACCGCCTGGCCGGAGCCCTTGAGGTCGCCCATCATCTCGCTGACGAGATGCAGTCGCTCGACCGGGTCCTCGCACCAGACCGGTAGCGGCGCCATCATCGCCGAGATCCGGTTGCCGAGCGCGCCGTGCTCCTCCTCGGCGCGGACGCTGACCGGCACCATCGCCCGCATCTCGAGGTCCTCGGTGTCGTGGCCGCGGGCGCGCAGGTAGTTGCCGATCGCGCCGGCGACGACCGAGAGGATGACGTCGTTGACCGTGCCGCCGTGCTGCGTCCTTGATCCGTTTCAGCGCGGCGAGGTCGGCTGCGGACGAAGGCGACGCGGCGGTGGGGGCCGATCTCGACGTTGAAGGGTGTCGAGGGCGCCGCCATGCCGGCGCTGACCATCTTGCTGGTGGCGCCGACCCCGCG
Organism: uncultured Solirubrobacterales bacterium; assembly: GCA_963716345.1. Classification (GTDB taxonomy): domain Bacteria; phylum Actinomycetota; class Thermoleophilia; order Solirubrobacterales; family 70-9; genus VRUE01. The sequence continues at coordinate 2,671,937 of OY970304.1, read as the reverse complement.
CATCACCTGGCGCGGCCCGCGCAGCGCCGCCCGCACACCGCGGACAATCTCCTGCGGGCTGGTGGTGCGCTCGCGCAGGGCATCGCCGAGCAGCTTCAGGTCGGTCGGCTCGGGCCGCGGCAGCCCACTTCGGTGGCATTGCCGGTGGGTTATCCGGTTCCTTCTCGAGATCGAAGAGCACGGTGGTGATGTCGACCCCGGAGACGCCGTCGACGAGCGCGTGGTGGCTCTTGCCGACGATCGCGAAGCGGTCACCATCGAGCCCCTCGACCAGCCACATCTCCCAGAGCGGCTTGCTGCGGTCGAGCTGCTGGGAGAAGATCCGGGCGCGCCAGGTTGCGCAGCTGCTCCTCGGAGCCCGGCGCCGGCAGCGCAGTCTGGCGCACGTGGTAGTCGAGGTTGAGGTGGGGATCGTCGACCCAGACCGGGCGACCCTGACCGAAGGGAACGAAGCGCAGCTTCTGGCGAAAGCGCGGCACCAGATGCAGCCGCGAGGCGATGTGGTCGCGGAACTCGCCGTGGCTGGGCGCTGGTCCCTCGAAGATGCTGGTCGAGGCGACGTGCATGTGGGCGCCGGCGCGCTCCATATGCAGGAATGACGAGTCGAGTCCGGTCAGTCTGTCAGCGCTCACCCGATCAATCTTCGCACACGATTGAAGGGCTCCTGCGAAGCGAGGACGAGCGCTTCAGGCGCTCAGGCCGAGCTGCAGCTGATCGCGTTCCTCCTCGGGCGCAGCCGTCTCTTCGGCTTCGCTCTCAAAGGAGGCGACTCGCACCCCGAGCAGGCGCACCGGCCGGGGTGGATCGTAGGCGCGCAGAAGGTCGAGGGCGACTGGTCCGACAACGGCGAGATCGTTGGTTGGCTCAGTGACGCTGTGCGAGCGGGTGACGTTGGTCCAATCGTCAAGGCGCACCTTGATCCCAATTGAGCGCCCGCGCAGCTCGCGCTTGCGCAAGCGTCGGCAGAGCTCCTCGGCAAGTTGCACAAGGTGGGCTTCGAGCTCGGCCCTGTTCCCGACATCGATGTCAAAGGTCGTCTCCGCCGATTGCGACTTGGTCTCGCGCACGACCGTCACCGGCGTCTCATCTTCGAGCTGGCTGCGTCGGTGCAGCCAGCGCCCCTGTCTTGGTCCGAATGCCTGCTCGAGCATCTCGGGGTCTTGGGCGCGCAGCTCGGCCAGACTACGGATGCCCATTCCGCCCAGCTTGGTCACCGTCTTCGGGCCGATGCCGGGGATCAGGCCTGGGGATTCACCGGTGAAGCGCTCCAGTGCTTCCTCACGTGAGAGCACGACCAGGCCGGCGGGCTTGCCCAGCTCACTCGTGATCTTGGCCAGCATGCGGCTCTCCGAGATGCCGACAGAGCATGTGAGGCCGGTCTGATCGCGAATTTCGCTGGCGATTCTTCGCATTGTGGTCTTCGGCGAGAAGAGCCCGGTGAGGTCGATGTAGGCCTCGTCAAGCCCGACCACCTCAACCGTCTCGGCGTTGCTACGCAGCACCTCCATCACCTGCACCGAGGCCTCGCGATAGGCGCTGAAGTCCGGCTGCAGGTAGACCGCATCGGGAAGCCGCCGCCGCGCCACGGCCGCCGGCATCGCCGAGTGGATTCCTGCCAACTTGCGCGCCTCATAGCTCGCGGTCGTCACCACAGCCCGCGGTCCCGAACCGCAGACCACAACCGGCTTCCCCCGCAGCTCCGGGCGCCGCCGCAGCTCGACCGACGCGTAGAACGCGTCCATATCGAGGTGGGCGACGGTGCGCTCGAAGGCCACGAGCCGATGGTAGGAGGGGGAGGGGACGGCGATTTAGATGCCGAGAGCGGGGGTAGCGTGTCGGTATGGCCGACGTCACCCACATCGGAATCGACGAGATCGAGGAGCTAAAGGGCTTCGACCGGGTCAGTATGCGCCGCGCTGCAGCTGCCCTTGGCGTCAGCTCCTTCGGGATCTCAATCGAGGAGCTAGCTCCCGGCGCTGACGAATACCCCGAGCACGATCACTCCGAGGATGGCCTCGGCGGCGAGATGTTCGCCAAGCGTCCTCAGCAGCTGGGCCAGGAGGAGGTCTATGTCGTCCTGCGCGGCTCCGGCACCCTCGAAGCCGACGGCGAGGAGTACCGGCTCGATCCCGACCACATCGTTCGCGTCGGCCCAAAGGTGAAGCGCAAGATTGTCGCTGGACCCGAGGGCCTGCGTTTGCTTGCGCTCGGAGCCACGCCCGGCGAGGCGTATGGCAGCGGCGGCACGCTGTAGCCGGGCGACCCTCTTAGACTTCCCCTCGATGGCTTCCCCAGAGGCGAAAAATCTCGAGGCGATCTCGAAGGCGATCGACCAGCACAACTCGAGCTGCCCTTTTCCGGCGGCCGAGGTGCGGATGAACCCGTTCGAGGTCGAACGGCTGGGCTGGGATCACATTCGTGGGCTGCCGGTGGTGCCGGATGCGGAGATCGGAACGGGTCGGTTCCGCATCGTCTGCTCTCGCGATCTCGATGGTGAGGGTCTCGAGGAGACCGAGGCGATCGGCCAAGAGATAGAGACCGTCGTCCCGGTCGTAAACAACTAGACGCTGTTCCAGAAATCGAGGCCGAGGCCGGAGAGCCAGCGCTGGGCTTCGGAGTTGAGCTGGGTCAGCTCGTTGGTCCAGATCAATACGCCCATCGCGATCAGGATCAAGCCGCCGGTGGCGACGATCGCCTGGTAGTGGCGCTTGATCACGGCGAAGGCGGTGGTCATGCGCGAGAAGGCGATCGCGGTGAGCAGGAAGGGAATCGCCAGGCCGGCTGAGTAGACGACGAGCAGCAGGGCGCCGTGGGCGGCAGAGCCGGAGAGCGAGGCGGCGGTAAGGATTGCGCCGAGGGTCGGGCCGATGCAGGGAGTCCAAGCGATCGCGAAGGCGGCGCCGGCGACGATCGGGCCGCCCTTGCCGGCCCGCTCCAGCAAGGCGTCGACGTGCCACTCGCGGTTGAGGCGAGTGACGAAGAGCGAGGACACGAAGAGGACGCCCATCGCGATGATCAGCGCCGCGGCGATCTTGCTCAGCAGCTCTTCGTGGTCTTGGAAGGCGGAGCCCAAGGCCGTCGCGGTCAGCCCCTCGGCGACAAAGATGGCCGAGAAGCTGGCGACGAAGAGCAAGCTGGGGGCGAGGATGCGCCGCCAGCCCGCCGTCTCCAGCTCAGCTGCCGAGACCCCGCTGACGGCTGAGAGGTAGCCCGGAACCAGCGGCAGTACGCAGGGGGAGAGGAAGGAGACGACCCCCGCCGCGAGGGCGGCAAAGATGCCCACTCCGGCAGCCGGATCGGTGCTCAAGGCGGCGAAAAGCACGGCCCACCAGGGTACTTGGGCTGACCCATGGCGCGCCCTTGCTCCTAAGATCACTCCCGTCTCTGTCCAGGAACGAAAGGAGTTCGATCGTGCACTTAGCCCTGCGTAGGCCGCTTCTCGTCTGCCTCGTCGCATCGATAGCCGCCTCGGTGTTGCTCTTGCCGGCATCGGCATCGGCCGCCGACAAGGACTGCGAAGACTTCAAGAGTCAGCGAGCCGCCCAGTTCTTCTTCCTCAAGCATGGCGGCCCGCAGGAAGACCCCGATCGCCTCGACGGCGACAACGATGGCGTCGCCTGCGAGGACAACCCCTGCCCCTGTTATCGCCGCAAGCACCTGCCGTACGCGCTGACCTTTGCTCTCACCGCCGCTGACGGCAGGAGACTTGCGGCATGGAGCTCTTCAATGCAGCCGGCACCGCCAGTCGGCTAAGGGCATCGCCGCTACTGGCGGTTGGGCCGAGCCAGCCCGGGCCGGCGCTGCGCCGCGGCGCCCTGGTCGCGGTTCCGGTCGGGCTGGCGCTGCTGCTCGAGCTTGGATTGGGCAGCGCTACGAAGGGAGCGATTGGTACGGGCGCCCTGCTCGCCGGGTTTCCCAGCCTCGACGCACCCGCTCGCACAAGGGCTGTCTGGCAAGCAGCCGCCGCGCCACTGATTGGCCTGGCCGCGGCGCTCGGCGTCCTCACCGGCTCCAGTGCCCTACCGGCGATCATCGCGGTGGCGATCATCGGGGCAGCGGCCGGATACTGCTTCTCCGTCTCGCTGCGACTCTCGATCTTGGGGCTCTCCGTGGCGCTCTCCCTGGTGATCGCCCAAGACCTGCCGCTCGACCTCGGTGACCTCGGCCCCGCCTTCCTCCTCGCCACGGCCGGCGGACTGCTGCAAGCCGCTTTCTCGCTCTGCGTCTGGATCGCCGACGACCGCAGCAAGGAGGACGGCGCTGAGGATTGGGACACGCGAGCTGCCCTGCGCACCCTGGGTTCAAATCTGAACCTGGGGTCGATCAGCTTCCGTCATGGGCTGCGCTTCGGCGGCGCACTCGCCGCCGGCGTCTCGGTCTACTGGTTGATCGGGATGCACGAGCACGGCTTCTGGATCCCGCTGACGATCCTTTTCGTCTTGCGGCCGGAGAAAGAAGAGACCTTCCGTCGCCTCGTTCTGCGCGCGGTTGGAACGGCGGCTGGTCTGATCGTGGCGACGGCGCTTGCCGAGTGTCTGGGCGGTAGCGGGGTGGCGGTCGCGGTTGCCCTGACTGTCGCCACAGCCTTTGCCTACGGCCTGCTGACGGTCCAGTACGCGCTCTTCACCGCCGCGATCACCACCTACGCGGTCCTGCTCGCCGACTCGATCGGCGAGGAAGCGCTGCACGCGGCGGGCCAGCGCGCCCTGGCTACCGCGATCGGAATCACGATCGCGGGCCTCTCCTTTCTGCTCTGGCCGAACCCCGGCGACCGAGACACGGCGCGCGCGGCTAGCTGACTTCCAGGGCCTGGCCTTTGTGGACGCCAAGCGCTTCGGTGGTGAAGACGCCGTTCCAGGTAATTGACTGGCTGAGCGCTTTGAGCACGGCTTTGGTCGCTTTGGAGTTCGCCGAGTTGAGACTGAATGTTTCGCTGGCGTTGTCGAAGAGCCCAGCGACTGATCCGGTCACCGTGACCAGGGTTTCACCGAGCACACAGGCTTCACCGGCGTAGACAATGCCAATCTTGATGCCTTCGATAAAGAGATAGTTGGAGCCACTGACGGTAGTCAAATGCACTGGCCAAGGTAGTTTTTCAGCGCCTATTTTGCTGACCGTACATTCTTTACTGCTCGTGAAGCAGGTGGTAAAGGACAGTGCTGTGAGTTCGGCTTTGCCGACTCCGGCGAGATTCGCGATGGTCATTTCGTAGTGCATTTTTTTGCAGGTCGTGGTCAGGCCGGGGATCGTGAGGTTGCTGAGAATGGCGTCCCCGGCAATCGTTTCCGAGCCGGTGAGTTCGGCGCCGTTGAATCGCCAAGCGGGACTGGCGCTTGCGCTGCCTGCAAGCACCCCGCTCAGGATCAGCGTCGCGAGCGTGGCCCGGAAGGAGATACTGATCGTCCGTCGACTTGCCGTCACCCCTGGAAGAGTGGCGGTCGAGTAAAAATTAGTCAAGTTTTTCAGCGTATATGTCGCTAGAGCCAGCCAACGCGCTTGAAGCGCCGGTACAGGGCCAGACAGGCCACGGCGATGAGAAAGATCACGGTGTAGTAGCCGTAATGCCAGTGCAGCTCCGGGATGTTGTCGAAGTTCATCCCATAGATGCCCGCAACCATCGTCGGTACGGCGGCGATCGCGACCCAGGCCGAGATCTTGCGCATGTCCTCGTTTTGGCGCACCGAGACCTGGGTCAGGTTCGCCTGCAGGGCGCCGCCCAACAGCTCACGGAAACCGGCGACACGACCGGTCACGCGCTGCAGGTGGTCGTGGACGTCACGAAAGTAATCGTCGAGCGCGCTCGGGATCGCTTCGAACTGGCCTTCGCTGATCTCATCGACGGCTTCGAGCAGGGGGGAGACGACGCGGTAGAGGTCGAGAACCTCACGCTCGAGCTTGTAGATCTGTTCAACCGGGTTGGTCCGTTCGGGCGAGAAGACCTGGCGCTCGACTGCCTGGATCTCGCCGTCGACCGCCTGGGCGACTTCGCCGTAGTCGTCGACCACGTGGTCGAGGATCGCGTAGAGGACGACGCCGGTACCGTGGGCGAGCAGGTCGGGGCGGCGCTCGACCCGCTCCCGGACCGAGCTCAGCTCGCCCTCGCCGTGGCGGACAGTGATGATGAAATCGGAGTTGACGAAGAGCAGCAGCTCGCCGACCTCGACCGCGTGGCTTGGGTCGGGGCGGTTGATCGTCTTGACCACGACCAGCAAGGTGTCGCCGAAGAGCTCGACCTTGGGCCGCTGCTGGGCCTTGACCGCGTCCTCCACGGCGAGCTCGTGCAGACCAAACTGGCGGGCGATGACCTCGAATTCCTCTGTCGAGGGTTCGGCCACGCCGAGCCAGACGAAGGCGTCCTCGGCGCGCGATGCCTCATGCGCCCGCTCGAGGCTGAGCTTGTCGCCGCGCCGCTGACCCTTCTCGTAGACGCCGCAATCAACGATCACTCGGCCCAGTATCGCCACCGCACCGGTCCGATCGGTAGATTTCCTGGCTGACCAGCCAAACCGCGGCAGGCGCTCGCGGCGACACAGGAGCAGACTTTGAGCAACCGCACGTTCGTGATCGGGGTCGGGATGACCAAGTTCGAGAAGCCCGGAACCAAGGAGGGCGACTACCCCGACTGGGCCAAGGAGGCGGGGGAGAAGGCGCTCGCCGACGCCGGCATTCCCTACGAGGACGTCGAGCAGGCCTACGCCGGCTACTGCTACGGCGACTCCACCTACGGCCAGCGGGCGCTCTACCAGCTCGGCCTCACCGGGATCCCGGTCGTCAACGTCAACAACAACTGCTCGACCGGCTCCTCGGCGCTCTTCCTCGCCCGCCAGGCGGTCAAGGGCGGCCTCGTCGACTGCGCCATGGCGCTTGGCTTCGAGAAGATGGAGCCGGGCAGCCTCGGCGTCAAGTACACCGACCGCACCAACGCGCTCGACAAGCACGCGATGCGGATGTTCGAGATCCGCGACCCCGAGCAATCGCCGCCGGCGCCGCAGATGTTCGGCAACGCCGGCCGCGACCACATGCAGAAGTACGGCTCCAACCCCGACCACTACGCCTGGATCGGCTGGAAGAACCACAAGCACTCGGTCAACAACCCCTACGCCCAGTTCCAGGACGAGTACTCGCTGGAGGACATCAAGGGCGCGCGGATGATCCACGACCCGCTGACCAAGCTGCAGTGCTCGCCCACCTCCGACGGCTCGGCCTGCGCGATCGTCGCCTCCGAGCGCTACGTCGACGAGCACGACCTCTGGTGACCGGGCGATCGAGATCGCCGGCCAGTCGATGGTCACCGACCTCAGCTCGACCTTCGCCGAGGACACCGACTGCATGAAGATCGTCGGCTCCGACATGTCGAAGCAGGCGGCAGACGAGGCCTACGCCGAGGCCGGCGTCGCCGCCGAGGAAATTGACGTCTGCGAGCTGCACGACTGCTTCAGCGCCAACGAGCTCATCACCTACGAAGCGCTCGGCTTCGCGGCCGAGGGAGAGGCGCACAAGCTGGTCGAGGAAGAAGCGACCACCTTCGGCGGCGAGGTCGTGGTCAATCCCTCCGGCGGACTGATCTCCAAGGGCCACCCGCTGGGGCGACCGGGCTGGCGCAGTGCTCGGAACTGACCTGGCAGCTGCGCGGCGAAGCCGACAAGCGGCAGGTTGAGGGCGCCAAGCTGGCGCTGCAGCACAACATCGGCCTCGGCGGCGCGGCCGTGGTCACCGTCTACAAACCAGCGGCCTAGCGGTCGCCGAGGAGGAGGAGGTCCCGATGGCAAAGCAGCGGCAGTCCCTCAGTGGCAAGGTCGTGGCGATCAGCGGCGGTGCGCGTGGGATCGGCAAGGCGACCGCGACGGCGCTGGTGCGCAAGGGCTGCCGCGTGGCGATCGGCGACCTCGACCTCGAGCTGGCCGAGCGCACGGCGGCGGGAGCTGGGCGGTGGCACGGTTGCGCTGCCGCTTGACGTCACCGACCGCAATTCCTTCTCGGCCTTCCTCGACGACGCCGAGCGCGAGCTCGGCCCGCTCGACGTGGTCGTCAACAACGCCGGGATCATGCCGGTGACGCCCTTTGCCGAGGAGTCGGACGCTTCGCTCAAACGTCAGCTCGACATCAACATCTACGGCGTCATCGTCGGCATGCAGCTGGCAATTGCGCGTTTCCAGCCCCGCGGCCACGGCCACATCGTCAACCTCGCTTCGCAGGCGGGCAAGGGCGGCTTCCCCGGCATCGCCACCTACTCCGGCACCAAGCACGCTGTGGTCGGAATCAGCGAGGCGGCCAGGGGCGAGCTGCGCGGCAGCGGCGTCGAGATCGCCTGCGTGATGCCGACAGTGGTCAATACCGAACTGACCGCCGGCGTGGGGCAGAGGCTGATCCGCCCGGTCGAGGCCGCCGACGTCGCCAACGAGATCGTTGACGCGCTCGAAGTACCGCGCTTCGACGTCTGGGTCCCGCGGCAAAACGGCGTCTTCTTCAAGCTGGTCGCCAACCTGCCGCGCGGTATGCGCGAGGGCCTTGGTCGCCTGATGAAAGTCGACAAGCTGATGACCGAAGTCGACCACGGTGCCCGCCACGCCTACGAGGAGCGCGCGGCAGCCAGCGAGCCCGATGCCGTCTCGAAGCCCGAGCCGGGGGTGGAGGCCGCGCAGCGCGACGCCGCGTAATCCGCACATGGGGCTCGCCAGCCGTACCTACGACGCGACGTGGGGAAGAGTCTTCTCCGCCCTCTATGACCGTGCGCTAAAGGCGACTGAGGAGGGGGCCTACGGGAGATGCGGCGCGAACTGCTGTCCCAGGCGAGTGGGAGAACGATCGACCTCGGCGCCGGGACGGGTGTCAACCTCGACTTGTTCCCCGAGGTGGTGAGCGAGCTGGTCATGGCCGAGCCCGATCCGCACATGCTCAAACAGCTGCGAGAAAAAGCGACTGGCAGGGGAGGGGTCGAGATCAAGCAGGCCTCGGCGCAGGAGCTTCCCATCGCTGATGACAGCTTCGACACCGCTGTCTTCACCCTGGTGCTCTGCACGGTCCCCCGATCCCGTCGCCGCCCTTGCCGAGGCCGCCCGAGTCTTGAAGCCGGGCGGCAAGCTGCTCTTCATCGAGCACGTACGCTCAGAAGAGGCGGGCCTGGCTGGCTGGCAGGACCGTCTGGAGAAGCCCTGGCGCTTCTTTGCCGACGGCTGTCACTGCAACCGCGACACCGTTGCGACAATCGAAGCTTCGGCCCTGACCCTGAAGGGGGTTGAGCAGGGGCATCTGCCGAAGGCGCCGCCGATAGCGCGGCCGCTGGTCTCCGGCGTCGCCGTCGTCGCTTAGAGGGGCTCAGTCGATGGCGACGGCGCCTCGACGCCCTCGGGCTGGCTGAAGCGGCGCGCCAGCAGCGGCTGCGCTACCAATGTCCCGGCAAGCACGACGAGTGAGACGATGACGAAAGCGAGGCCGAGGTCATCGAGCGAGTTGGAGTGGCCGGCGAGGCGGTGCTGGACGCCAAGCAGGGCGACGGCATTGCCAGCAGGTCGGCGATCGCGGCGCCGACGATGAAGCCGAGCCATTCTTCGAGTTCCTCGCCGCGACCCATACGCGGCACAAGCCAGATCACCTCGACTACATAACCCGGTAGCAGGATCGCTCCGATCAGCGCCAGATTTTGCAGCAAGTCAGGCGATGCCGGCGGAACCGCACCAAGGAAGAAGGCGGCGCCGATGCTGGCCACGATCAGGTCGGCCCCCTGCTAAATCGAACTAACGCACGATAATGGTGGTTATGTCAACCTGAGCGTAGATTGGCCTGGCAATGCCTGGCCTGCCTCCTTCTGAGCCTCGCCAGTCGCTTGAACTGTTGTGAGCGGGACAGGAGGTGATTTCCCCGGCGTCGCTGTGAACTTGAGCGCGCGGTGCGCAGCAGATGAGCGCCGTGAAGATGAGCGTTGACAGCGCGTCGCCGCAGCGAGTATGCAGCCCTCGAGTAACGGCTACAGCGGCTGCTTCGCTTCTTCTTGATTGGCACGACAGCTTCGCCGGGGTTCGTGCCGGTCGTGAAACTGAAGCGCTGCTCGTACAGCTGAGCGCCCTCCATCGACCACTTGACGTCCGCCTGGTAAGCGGTCAGCGGCTTCAGCGGCTGAGCCGGGATCAGGAAGGCCGAGGGTTGCGGCATGTAACCGCCGACTTCTTCGTTGGTCGAGTCGACTACCCGCAGATCTGTAGGGCTGCCGCCGCTCGACAGCGTCGCGGTTGCCGTGACGTCCGGTGCATCGCTGGGCTCGACGCCTGCGAGGTAGGCCAGGAGGTAGCGACCGGTCGCCGTTCCTTCAGGCAAGCCAACCTGGTCGCCGGGCACAAATGGTGACTCGGAGGCTCGCTCTGTCGGCACGACCCCCGAGACGCCGTTGCCGGGATAGCTGTAGGCGGTGAGGCTCGCGGGTTCGGGCCGGTGGTAGCCGGGCCAGGTGGTTGCGCAGTTGTGGTTGTCGTTTTCCGCCGCGCCCATTTCGCTCAGCTGCGGTGCCAGCATCTGGATCAGGTGAATCGGCGCTTCCTCCCAGGGATTGCCATGACTCCAGCTGGAGCCGCTAGCCAGCACGCTGTGTCTTGCCGCAAAGTCCCCTTCGGCGCTGTAGTAGGGACTGCTTGGGTTCTCTTCGTGCGTGAGTTCGCCAGTTTGCGCCCCGTAGTAATTGTGCTTAGCGCAGTCTGCCGACCATTCGGGAATCTCGATCAGCCCGCCCGGAATGCCGTTCGCTTCACGCTGCTGGCTGAGCCGCTGGACGATTTCAGCGCCGCTGATCGCCGCCGCGCCGACTGGGCTCAGCAGCGCGCAGGCGATCGCCAGGATCAGCAAGCTCGCCCCCGTTGCCGCTCTTTTCGCCGCCATTATTCCCCTGCGTTTTCAATTGCCGATTCGAGCCCATCGGCCGAGCTCGGCGTGTCAATTGTTTCGACTCCTGATGCCCCTGGGCCTTCAAGGGCAAACGACGGAGTGCCCGTGAAGCCTAGGTTTTCAGCTTCTGCGGTCGTCGCTTCGACTCGCGCAATCGCGGCCTGGCTCTTGCGCACTCTGTTCCACTTTGCCAGGTCGGGAACTCCGGCCGACCTGGCGATAGCAGTGAGGAATTCGTCGTCGGCGTAACCCGAATCCTCGGTGCCCTGGTTGCGATAGAAGAGCTCGACGAAGTTCCAGCCGCGGCCCTGTTCACCGGCGGCAATCGCGGCGGCCCCGGCTGGCTTGGACTGCGGGCCGATGATCGTGAAGTTGCGGAAGTCGAGTGTTGCTTCCCCGCTCTGCACGCGCCTTTCGATGACCTGCGGCAACACTTCTTCTGAGTAGCCCTTGCAGAACGGGCATTGTAGGTCGCCGAACTCGAGCACTTTGACCTTCGCGCCGGAGTTACCGAGCACCATGCCTTTTTGGGGAATCCCAGCCAGCAGCTGGGCTACCTCCTTGGCTTTGACGATGTTGCTGCTGTCCCCGCCGCCGCTATTACCACTGCTGATCACGATCAGGACCGCCACCACGACCAGGGCCAGGAAGGCGCCGGCGCTGGCGAGCTTGACCATGCGCTGGCGTCGCTCCGCCGCTCCGGCCTGATCCTCATCGCGCAGGTGTTCTTCACGCCGCGTCTCGCGATCGCGACGGCCGCTCACGGCTCGGTTCCGACGTAGGCCAGCATGCGCACTGCATTGGTAACAAAGAGCAGGGTCATCAGTACCGCACTTGCCACGCACCACTGGCAGACCGCGTCAATCGTGAAGAGCTCGAGATAGGTCAGATAGAGGCTGTAGCCGAAGCCGATCAGGGAGACCACGAAAGCGGTCAGGCGGAAGGCGTCGCCGCGCAGCAGCGCGCAGGCCAGCAGCACCACGTAACCACCGATGCCGAAGATCGCGATGTTCACACCGGCCAAGTGCGAGTAGGAGCTTTCCGCGACGGTCTGGCAACCGTGGCCGCCGGCGATGCAGACCGGGGACCCTCCCCCCGAATCAGCGATCGCGATGTAGGTGGCGACGCCGACGCCGAAAGTTGCGAGGAAGGTGGCAATTCCCCGCAATGTGCCCTCCGCCGGCGCCTTCATGCCCGGCACGCTATTGCAGCTCCCTGTAGAAAGCCTCAATCTCGCGCGAGAGCCGCCCTCCCTGCCAGGCAAGCGGTGACTGTCCCTCGGGCTCGCTGATCAGGCGGGCGCCGGGGATACGCGCCGCGTACTCCGCGGCGATCGCGTAGGGATGACCGGGATCGGCGGCATCGTGGCTGGCGACGACTAGCGTCGGCACGGCGAGGCCCTCGAGCTCTGCCATGGTCCCGAACGGCCGTGATCGCGGTACCTCATGCAACACAGCAACCAGGGCCTCGGAATGTCGGTGGCGTTCCATCCGTTCACGGGTGAAGCGCAGGACCGAGTCGCGCCAGCGCGGGTCGATGCCCTGAACCCGGTCGATGTAAGCGACGAAGCCGTCGATGCCGTCGGCGTCGAGCGCGGCCGCAAGCCCGTCCCAGTAGCGCAGCGAGCCGTCGCTGATCTCACCGTCGTAGGCCGGCCCGATCACGACCAGTCCGGCAACCCGGCCCGGATCGCTGCAGGGCAAAGCGACGGCTGTGTGGGCACCCATCGAGTGACCCGCCAGCAAGACCGGCCCCCCGCCCACCTGAGCCTCGATCACGGCCGCTAGGTCCCCCCTCAGCTCCGGGTATCCATAACCAGCGCCCGCCGGTGCGGGATCGGACTCGCCGTGGCCACGGGCGTCATAGCTGAGGACCGCGTAGCCGGCGCGCTCGAGTCGGCGTGAACCGTGAATCACCGAGTGGCGCGTGGCGGTGATGCCGTGGCAGAGCACGATCGGGGGGCCCTCCCCCGCTGCCTCACCGCGAATCGCCGGCTCGGTGGCGGTGCTGAACGCGACCGCTCCCGGCGGCATCAGCCGACGGCGGCGACTGCCTGCTCGAGATCGTCGACCGACTCGTAGCTAAGACCAACCAGCGTCACCTTGCGGTGGCGGATGATCCCCTGCTCGTCGATGACGAAAATCGCCCGCCGCACCATCGGGCCGGCGAGCACGCCGTAGGCCTTGGCCACCAACTTGTCCTCGTCGGCGAGCAGCGGCACGTTGAGGCTCTTCTCCTGGGTGAAGCGCTCATGCGACTCAACCGATTGCGGGGAGATCCCCAGTACGTCGGCGCCGAGCTGATCGAGGCGATCGCCTTGATCGCGGTAGGAGCAGAACTGTTTGGTGCAGACGGCGGTGAAGTCCCCTGGGTAGAAGGCGAGCACGAGCTTGCGCCCGCGGTAGTCGCTGAGCTTGTACGTCTTGCCACCCGTGCCGGGCAGCTCGAAATCCGGTGCCGCGTCTCCTACGTCGACCTTGGCCATTCGGGTCAGACTAGTGCAGTCAGCCTTTTTCGATGGTGATCTTTTCGATCAGCACCGTCTGTTTGGGTTTTTCGGCCGCTGTGCCCAGCTTGCCGATGCGGGCAACGACGTCGAAGCCCTGGCTGACCTTGCCGACGAGGGCGTATTCGGGCGGCAGGCCGGCGTCGGCGCCGGTGACGATGAAGAACTGACTGCCGGAGCTCCCCGGCGGCTCTGCCGAGCTCTTGGCCATCGCCACGGTTCCTTTGGTGTAGGAGAGGTTCGCCGGCGGTTTCTCAACCACGGTGTAGCCAGGCCCGCCGAGGCCGGTGCCGAGTGGATCACCGCCCTGGATCACGAAACCGGGCGCGATGCGGTGGAAGGTGAGGTCGTCGTAGAAGCCCTTGTCGCTGAGATAGACGAAGGAGTTGACCGTCTTTGGTGCCTTGCTCGAGTCAAGCGCGATTTCGAAGCTGCCGCAGCTCGTTTCGACCGCGGCGGTCAGCTTTTCGCCCTTCTTCACGGTCTGCGGCGGTGCCTTCAGGCTGACTTTCTTCGGTGCCGGCGCTTCAACTTCCTTACAGCTGCCAGAACTGGCCGTGGTCGAGGAATCACTGCCGCCACCGCTGCGACTGATCAGGATCGCCGCGACGACCGCAATCGCCACCACGGCAAAGCCGGCGAGGATGAACAAGCGACGGTCGGTTCTCTGATCCATCGGCGGAGAAGCCTAGAGGATCTGCTCCCGGCTGAGTCAGTTGCGATCATCGCCCCGTGCCCGACTCCGCCCTGACCCGGCTCGCTACCGCGGTGCTCGACGTTCCCGTGCCCGAGCGCGCCCTTGTCTGCGGCTGCGGAGACGGTGAGCCGGTGCTGTTCCTCGCCCGCGAGTTTCCCTCGGCGCGGGTGCGTGGCACGGACCCGTCGGCCGAGCGGGTGCGAGCGGCGAGCGCCCGGGTCGGCCTCGACCCCGAGGGCCGCGTCGCCTTCAAGCAGTCCAGGCCGCGCCGACTTCCCTTCCCCGATGAGTTCTTCGATCTGGTTGTGATCTTTGAGGGGCGCCCGCCAGCAAGCGAGATCGCGCGGGTCATGGACCCCAAGGCGCGCCTGATCCTCGCCTCCCCCCCGCCCGTCGGCTGGTTGGCTGGATTCAGACAACGGCTGTGGCAAAGGCGCCTCCCCCAGCCCGACAATTAGGCTGCGACGCGGATGGAGATCGAGGGAATGCCGTTCACCTTGCTGGTCAATCCTGCCTCCGCGCATGGGCGAACCCTGAAGCTGCTGCCGGTGATCGAGCAGGAGCTCGACGAACGCCGGCTTCCCTTCCGGGTCGAGCGCACCCGCGGGCTCGAGGATGGGGTCGAACGGGCTCTGCAAGCGGTCGAGGCGGATGAGATCCCGGTGGTGATTAGCGGCGACGGCCTGGTCGGCGCGGTTGGTGGCGCGATGGCGGGCTCCGAGACGCCGCTCGGCATCATTCCCGGCGGCCGCGGCAACGACCTGGCTCGGGTACTGGGCATTCCCGACGATCCCCGAGCCGCGGTGGCGGTGCTTGTGGCGGGCGAGAGCCGCCGCATCGACGTCGGCGAGGCCAATGGCAAACGCTTTCTCGGCATCGTCAGCGTTGGTTTCGACTCCGAATGCAACCGCTTGGCGAATGAAGTCACGATTATTCGCAGCAACCTGGTCTACGTCTACTCGCTCTTCCGGACCCTGCTCGCCTGGAAGCCCGCCCGATTCACGATCCGCAGCGACGAGCGAGCGGATTCGAACCAGTGGCTACTCGATCTCCGTCGCCAACAACAGCACCTTCGGCGGTGGCATGCGGATCGCGCCGCAGGCGCCGAGCTCGACGACGGCCTGCTCGACGTCGATCACGGTCGGTGAGGTCGGCAAGCTGCGCTTCGTGGCTAATCTGCCGCAAGGTGTTCAAGGGCACCCACATCGACGACGACGCAGGTGCACGTGTTCCGTGCCTCCCGCACGTCGAAATCACGGCCAGCCGACCCTTCCCCGTCTACGCCGATGGCGAGCACCTGACCGACCTTCCGGTCTCGGTTCGCGTCCTGCCTCGCGCGCTCAGCGTGCTCGCACCAGTCGCAATTGCCGAGGCCTGAGTGCTGTTCGGCGCGAAGCTAACCGCGGCGCGCGCGGTCGGCGCCGCCAGTCGCGTCAGTGGTCGCGGCGGCGGCACGACGCTGCCCGGCCGAATGCTGTTGCGACTCGCCCCCGATGCGCTCGCCCGCCTCGGTCGGGATCTCGATCGCACCGCGATCGTCAGCGCCACCAACGGCAAGACGACGACCGCGGGGATGATCGCCGCCGTACTCGAGGCCGACGGTCGCCGCCCGGTCCACAACCGAGCCGGCTCGAACATGACCTGGGGCGTCGCCACGGCGCTGCTCGAGCAACGGGGCAAGGAGGGACTGTTCGAGGTCGATGAGGCCTGGCTGCCCAAGGTCGCGGCCCAGCTCAACCCCTCGCTGATCGTGCTCGGCAACCTCTTTCGCGATCAGCTCGACCGCTACGGCGAGATGGAGACGCTCGCAGACGAGCTGGGCGCAAGACCGTCGCGTCGCGCACCGGCCGCACCCGCTTCGCCCTCAACGCCGACGACCCGCTGATCGCCGACCTCGGTCGCGACGAGAGCGGCGAGCGTCGCCCAGGCGTCGTCTACTTCGGCATCGACGATGCCTCTCAGGCGCTGCCCGAGCTCCAGCACGCCTTCGACGCCAAGCACTGCCGTCGCTGCGGTCACCCCTACGCCTACGAGCGCGCCTTCGTCGGTCATCTCGGTCACTACTCGTGTCCCAACTGCGGCGCTAAGCGGCCGCGACCCGACGTCGTCGCGACGGCGATCGAGCTGCACGGGATGTCGGGCTCGCTGGTAACCCTGCGCACGCCCCAGGGGGAGATCGAGCTGCAGCTACCGCTGCCGGGCCTCTACAACGTCTACAACGCGCTTGCGGCGGTCGCCGCGGCACTGCGAGCTCGGCGTGCCGGCGGGCGGCAATCGCCGCTTCGCTGCAGACGATGCGAGCCGCCTTCGGCCGGGTCGAGACGATCGCGATCGATTCCGCGCCAGCTCTCGATCCTGCTGATCAAGAACCCCGCCGGCGCCAACGAGGTCCTGCGCACCCTGCAGCTTGAGGCCGGTGAGGAAGGGCTCGACCTCTGGATCGGACTCAACGACAAGATCGCCGACGGGCGCGACGTCTCCTGGATCTGGGACGCCGACTTCGAGCTGCTCGGCGGCGGTGTGCGGCGCGTCGATCTGCGCCGGCACGCGCGCGCCGGAGATGGCGCTGCGGCTCAAGTACGCCGGTTGGCCCGAGCGGACGATCGAGGTCGTGCCGGAGATCGAGGGCTCGCTCGACCGGGCGCTCGCCAACAACCCCAAGCGCCTCTTCGCCCTGCCCACCTACACGGCGCTGCTTGAGCTGCGCAAGCTGCTGGCGGCTCGCGGTCTGGCCAAGGAGTTCTGGCGATGAATAACCTTGTCTGGCACGAAGTCGAGTGCGGCGCCTACACCGCCGACCTCCCCCTCTGGGAGGAGCTTGCCGACCAGACGGACGAGCCGATTCTGGAGCTCGGCTGCGGTACCGGCCGGGTCACGCTGCACCTAGCCCGTCGCGAGGCAACCTTGGTGATCGGCGTCGACTGGGACTCCGACTTGGTCGCGGCAATCTGGGAACGTTCGGGAAAGTTGGCCGGCGATGCCGAGGTGGGCGACGTGCGCGACTTCGCTTTCGCCACCAAGTTCAGCCTGGTGATCGCTCCAATGCAGCTGATCCAGCTGCTTGAAGGCAGTCGTGACCGGATCGCCTGCCTCTCCGCCGCGGTCGGCAACATGCTGCCGGGCGGGCGCGCCGCCTTCGCGATCGTCGAGCAGATGCCCGACCTGCCGCCGCCTGGCACAGGCGCGGCGCCGCTGCCCGACGTGCGCGAGATCGAAGGCTGGATCTACTCCAGCCTGCCGCTCGAGCCGGTCGCCCTGCCGGAAGCAATCTTGCTGCGCCGTCTGCGCCAGACGGTTGATCCCGACGGCGACTGAGCGAGGAGCTGAACGAGATCGAGCTGGCGATGCTCTCGGCTGAGACGCTCGAAGAGGAGGGCCGTGCCGTTGGCCTGCGACCCACCGGGCGGCGCGAGATACCGTCAACCGAAGCCCACGTCGGCTCCACCGTCGTCCTTTTTGAGAAGGTGGCCTGACCGATGGAGCTCCGCGTCCTCGCCCTCTACCCCGAGCAGATGAACATCTACGCCGATCGCGGCAACATCGCTCTTCCTGCAGCGACGCTGCGAGTGGCGCGGCATTGACTTCGCCCACGCCGGTGCCGGCCCGGGCGAGAAGTTCGACCCAGCCGCGCACGACCTCATCTATCTCGGTGGCGGCCAGGACCGCGACCAGCGTGCCGTTGCCGCTGACATGGTCGAAAGCAAGCGCGCTGCGATGGCAGAGGCGACCGAGGACGGCGCCGTCGTGCTCGCGGTCTGCGGCGGCTATCAGCTGCTTGGCAGCAGCTACCAGCTCGACGAGGAAAGCCTGCCAGGCCTCGACCTGGTCGAGCTCGAGACGGTTCGCAGCCCGGGCCCGCGCTTGATCGGCAACGTCGCGATCGAGGTCGACCTCGGCGACGGGCCACAGGTCCTCGCCGGCTTCGAGAACCACGGCGGCCGCACCCATCTTGGCGGCGGGGCAACACCGCTGGGCAGGGTGCTGAAGGGCTTTGGCAACAACGGTGAGGACGACTTCGAGGGCGTGCGCCGCAACAACCTGATCGGCACCTACCTGCATGGCCCGCTGCTACCCAAGAACGCCTGGCTGGCCGATCACCTGATCGCCCTTGCCTTGGAGCGGCGCTACGGCCAGCGTCCCCAGCTCGAGCCGCTCGACGACGAGCTTGAGCGCGCCGCGCACGAGTCTGCCCGCCGTGCGGCGCTCGCCTAGCGGCCGCTGGAGCCGAAGCCGCCGTCGCCGCGGGCTGAGTCGGCGAGGGCCTGCGCCTCAACCGGCTCAACCGAGGCAATTGGGCTGATTACCAGTTGAGCGATGCGGTCACCCGGAGCCACCCGAAAGATCTCGGCCGGATCGGTGTTGAGCAGGAGGACTCGCAGCTCGCCGCGGTAGCCAGAATCGATCAGACCGGGACTATTGACCAGGGTGATGCCGTGGCGCTGGCCAGGCCCGAGCGCGGCAGCACCAGCCCAGCGTGACCGTCGGGGATCTCGACCGCGACCCCGGTGCCGATACTCCAGCGCTCCCCCGGACCGATGTGGGCGGCCTCACAGGCGTAGAGGTCGAGCCCGGCGTCGCCCTCGTGGGCACGGCTGGGCAACACGGCCTCCTCGTTCAATCTTGCGATCGGCAGCTTCACGGGCCGCAACCCTAGACGACGGCGAGATCGTCGAAGCGGTGCAGCTCCGCGACTGGGACCTTGGCGCGGACCAGGACCCCGTCCTCGCGCTCGGTTCGCTCGAGGTCGCCGGCGACCTCATGCAGCTCGTGCAGGCGCGCCCCCTCGGCGTAGGGAATCAGCAACTCGACCTCGGTCAGGGTGTCCTCGAAGGCCGCCTCGATGCCCTCGCGCAGCGGATCGAGGCCGATCACCGGCGAGCGCCGAGACCAGTACCGCCTCAGGGTGGCGCAAGCAGCACCTCGCCCGCTCGTCCTCGTCCAGCAGGTCGGCCTTGTTGAGGACGAGCAGGCGCGGCTTCTCGCCGGCGCCGATCTCCTCCAGCACCTCGTCGACCGCCTGTCATGTCGGCCACCCGGCGCTCCTCGGGCGCCGAGGCATCGACCACGTGCAGGATCAGGTCGGCGAGCACGGTCTCCTCGAGCGTCGCCTTGAAGGCCTCGACCAACTGATGGGGCAGCTTCTCGATGAAGCCGACGGTGTCGGTCAGCAGGTAGTCGCGACCGGAGAGCTCGAGGCTGCGCGTGGTCGGGTCGAGCGTGTGGAAGAGCCGGTCGCCGACGCCGACCTCGGCCCCGGTGAGGGCGTTGAGCAGCGTTGACTTGCCGGCGTTGGTGTAGCCGGCGAGGGCGACCCGCGGCAGCGAGGAGCGCTCGCGGCGGGCTCGCATCACGCCGCGGTTGCGTTCGAGTCGGCCGAGGCGGCGGCGCAGAGCCGCGATGCGGTCGCGGGCGAGGCGGCGGTCGGTCTCGATCTGGCTCTCGCCCGGGCCCCTGGTGCCGATCCCGCCGCCGAGGCGCTCGAGGTGGGTCCAGAGCCCCCGCATGCGGGCGAGGTTGTACTCGAGCTGGGCCAGCTCGACCTGCAGCTTGCCCTCGGCCGAGTGGGCGTGGTCGGCGAAGATGTCGAGGATCACCGCGGTGCGATCGATCACCGGGACGCCGAGCGCCGCCTCGAGGTTGCGCTCCTGGCGCGGCGCCAGCTCGTCGTCGCAGGCGACCAGGTTGGCGTCGCAGGCGCCGATCTCGGCCTTCAGCTCGGTCAGCTTGCCGCGGCCGAAGTAGCGGTCGGGGTCGGGCTTCTCGGCGCTGCTGGGCGGACTCGCCCGCGGTGGCGACGCCGGCGGTGCGCAGCAGCTCCTTCAGCTCGGCGAGCGGATCACCTTCCTCGCGGCCGTCGGTGACGCCGATCGCCAGTGCCCGCTGGCGGGCACGCGGATTCGAAACGCCGGCGCCTCCCATGCCGTTGCGCGTTTCGACCTGCCGCCCGTTTCTCGACCGCTGCACCTTTTCTGATTGTAGGCGCCGCTAGGCTTACGCGCCGTGAAGGTCTTCGTAACTGGAGGAACGGGCTTCATCGGCGGCGAGGTCGTGCGCCAGCTGCGCGATCGCGGCGACGAGGTCGTCTGCCTCGTCCGCAGCCCGGAGAAAGCGAGCAAGCTGAGGGAGCTCGGCTGCGAGCTCGTCAGCGGCGATCTCGGCGACGCAGAGGCGATCCGCGCCGGCATGGAGGGCTGCGACGCGCGTGATCCACGCTGCCGCCATGTACGAGGTCGGAATCCCGGCCAAGCAGCACCCGGCGATGTATGAGGCCAACGTCGCGCGGCACCGAGCGCGTGCTGGGTGCGGCGCTCGAAGCCAAGATCGCGCAAGGTCGTCTACGTCTCGACCGTCGGCATCTTCGGCAACACGCACGGCAAGGTCGTCGACGAGACCTACGAGCACCCGGGCAAGGACTTCACCTCCTACTACGAGGAGACCAAGCTCGAGGCGCCACCAGATCGCCAAGCGGATGATCGGCGAGGACGGCCTGCCCGGCGTGATCGTCCAGCCGGGCGGCGTCTACGGGCCCGGCGACACCTCGCAGGTCGCGGACCTACTGAACGAATTCCTCGCCGGCAAGCTGCTTCGCTGTTGCCCTTCCCCGAGCTCGGCATCTGCCTCACCCACGTCGAGGACATCGCCGGCGGCATCCTGCTCGCTCTCGACAAGGGCAAGGTCGGCGAGACCTACGTGATCAGCGGCCCGGCGACGACCATGCGCGAGGCGATCGACACGATCGCGGCGGTCAGCGGCCGCAAGGCCCCGAAGCGGGACCTGCCGACCCCGCTGATGAAGGCGCTGACCCCGATCGGCCCGCTGGTCGGCAAGATGATGGGCCAGCCGCCGAACCTGCGCGAGCTGATCTCCACCGCCGACGGAGTCACCTTCTGGGCCAGCTACGAGAAGGCCGGCCGCGAGCTCGGCTACTCCCCGCGCGGCCTGGAAGAGGGCATGCGGCAAACGCTCGAGCGACCGGACCAGGCGGAGCGTGTCGGCCGGCTCGCCGGAGCACAGCGGGGAGGCCGTCGAGCCCTCCCCCGACACCCATAGGCGAACTCGATGCGTGTAATCGACGTCATGCACCTCGGGCGGCCGCATGTGATCGGCTGCTGGGAGGTCGACGGAGTGCTCATCGATCCAGGTCCCGAGTCCTCGATGGCGAACGCTGCTCGAAGCGATCGGGGACGAGCAGCCGCGAGCGATCGCTCCTCACCCACATCCACCTCGACCACGCTGCGGCGACCGGTGCGCTGGTGCGTCGCTGGCCCGAGCTCGAGGTCTACGTGCATGAGCGCGGCGCCCGCCACCTGATCGACCCCTCGAAGCTTCTGGCAAGCGCCGAGCGCCTCTACGGCGACCAGATGGAGCGCCTCTGGGGTGAGATCGTGCCCGTCCCCGAGGCCAACGTGAAGCCGCTCGCCGGCGGCGAGGAGGTGCTCGGGATGCGGGTCGCCTACACGCCTGGCCACGCCTCCCACCACGTCTGTTACCTGCACGAGGAGAGCGGCACCGCCTTCGTCGGCGACGTTGCTGCGGTCCGCATTCCCGGCGTCGACCTGGTCGTGCCCCCGACCCCGCCGCCCGACATCGACGTCGAGACCTGGGTCGGGTCGATCGATCTGGTCGAGTCCTGGCACCCCGAGCGTCTCGCCCTCACCCACTTCGGCGCGATCGAGGAGCCGATCGAGCATCTGGAGACAGTGCGCCGGCGTCTGCGCGAAGAGGCGGACCTCGCCCGCGAGCTACCGGAGGACAAGTATGAGCGCCGCCATCGCGAGCGCGTCGTCGCGGATAGCGCCACGCCCGAGGCAGCTGAGGAGCTGATCCAGTGCGTGCCGCCGCAGTACCAGTGGCGTGGGCTCAATCGCTACTGGGAAAAGCGCGCCGAGCGCGAAGCGGCCGCTAGCTGAGGTATTTACGCATCCGCTCGACCGCCTCTGCGATGCGGTCGTCGGGCGTGGTGAGCGAGATACGGAAGAAGCCCTCGCCGCTGGGCCCGTACATCGAGCCCGGCGAGACGACCACGGCGGCCTCCTCGAGCACCAGTCTCGGCGAACGAGGTCGAGGTGTGGCCCTCGGGCACCGGCGCCCAGACGTAGATCGTCCCCTTCGGCGCGCTGACCTCGACTCCGATCTCGCGCAGAGCGTAGACGACGAGGTCGCGGCGGCGGGTGTAGGTCTCGTTCATCCGCTCGCAGCGGCCCGCTGGGCCCGCGCAGGGCGGCGGCACCGGCCATCTGCACGGCCTCGAAGAGGCCCGAGTCGACATTGGTCTTCAGCCGCCAGTAGGTCTGGATCGCCTCGGCGTTGCCGAGGATCGCGGCGCAGCGCCAGCCGGTCATGTTGAAGCCCTTGGAGAGCGAGAAGACCTCGACCCCGACCTCCCTGGCGCCGGGCGTGGCGAGGAAGCTGGGTGCGACGTAGCCGTCGTAGGTCGTCTCCGAGTAGGCGTTGTCGTGGACGACGAGGATCTCGTGCTCGCGGGCGAAGGAGACGACCATCTCGAAGAAGCCCTCGGGAACGACGGCACCGGTCGGGTTGTTGGGGTAGTTGATGAACATCAGCCGCGCCTTCGCGGCGACCTCGGCCGGAATCGCGCTGAGGTCGGGTGCGAAGCCCAGCTCGGGCACCAGCGGCAGCAGCTCTGGCGTTGCCCCGGCGAGGATCGGGCCGCCGGTGTAGACCGGGTAACCGGGATCGGAGGCGAGCGCGACGTCGCCCGGATCGAGGAAGGCGAAGCAGAGGTTGTAGATGCACTCCTTGGCGCCGATCGCCGGGATCACCTCGGTTTCGGGGTCGATCTCGACCCCGAAGCGACGGTCGTAGAACTCGGCGAAGGCCTCGCGGAACTCCCCGCGGCCGCGATTGCTCGGGTACTGCTGGTTGCCCGGTTCGGCGACCGCCTCCTGCATCGCCGCGACGACGTGCGGGTAGGTCGGTTCGTCCGGATCGCCGATACCGAGGCTGATCACGTCGATGCCGGCGGCCCGCTTGTCGGCGATCGGTTCGCTCCAGTTCCTGGAACATGTAGGGAGGCATCGCCTCCAGTCGCTTGGACGGGTCCGAGATCGCCATCGGCGCGGAAATCTAGCCGTCCAGCTCGGAGAGTGCGGTCAGCAGCTCGGGCCGAGAGCTCACCGGCGCAGATCTGCTCGGCCCAACCACTCAGAGTGACATCGAGATCGTCGCCGATCTCGACCTCGAGCTCGCCGCCATCGAGCTCGACCATGATCGGGCTGGGAACGCCGCGCAGGAAGGCGGTCACGGCCGCGCCGCTGGCGCCGGTTCCCGAGGAGAGTGTCTCCCCCACACCGCGCTCGAAGATCCGCGCCCGTACCCGGTTGCCGTCGATGCGCAGGAAGGAGACGTTGGTGCGGTTGGGGAAGAGCTCGTTGCCTTCTATCCCGGGTCCGATCGCCCCCAGATCGAGATCCTCCAGCTCCTCGCCGACCACGATCGCGCACTGCGGGTTGCCGATCGAAACGTGCTGGAACTCCCACTCTGCCCATCCGCGCTCAGCGTTCCGGCGCCGTCGGGGCCCCCGTCGGGAAAGTCCTTGGAAGTCGTCGCTCGCCCGTCCCATTGCCACCGAGCAGGTGCGCTCACCGGTGATCGTCGGCGTCATCGGTCCGGCCGCGGTGAGGATCGCGAAAGTGTCCTCGTCGGTCCAGCCGTGACGACGCAGGTAGAGGATCGCCTCCCGCGCCCCGTTCCCCGAGAGCTCGGCCTCAGAGCCGTCGGGGTTGAAGATCCGCAACTCAGCGACGTAGGTCGAGTCCTCGCTGCGTGAGAGCAGCAGCACGCCGTCGGAGCCGACCCCGAAATGCGGATCGCAGAGCCGCTGCACCCGCGCAGAGGTCAGCTCCCAGGGAAGCTCGTTTACCTCGACAATCAGGTAGTCGTTGCCCAGCGCTTGCCACTTCTCGAATCGCACGCGCCGAACTTATAGCTACGCGGCGATCGCGGGCGCCCGCTCGCGCAGCCGTACGCGCAGCCCCTTGGGACTCATCGTGAAGCCGAGCAGCTCGGTGACTGGTGGCGCGGCTGGATCGAGCTCGATCTCGAAGTTGCGGGCGATCATCCCCAGCGCCGTCTTCGCCTCGAGGAAGGCGAGGTTGCGACCCGGGCAGAAACGCGGTCCTGCACCGAAGGTGAGGAAGGACTTCTGGTCTGGCACCGGCAGCTCTTCCTCGTCCTCGAGCCATCGCTCGGGCTTGAACTCCTCCGCCTGCACGGTGCTCTGCAGGCCCGCGTAGCGGTGCAGGAGGAAGAGCCGGGTACCGGCGGGGATGTGAACGCCCTCGACCTCGGTATCGGAGAGCGGCTCCAGACCCGTGATCGGGACCACGGGGGTCAGTCGCATCGACTCCCTCAGCACTCCCTCGCCGTAGCGGAAGCTCTCGACCGTCTCGTACTCGGTCGCGTAGAGCTGCTCGCCGAGAACCTCGTGCGCCTCCTCGGCCCACTTCGCCTGGATTGCGGGACGGCGGGCCAGTGACCAGATCGTCCAGGCCATTGAGTGCGAGGTGGTGTCCTCGCCGGCGAGCAGCAGGGTGAAGACGTTGCCCATGATTTCCTCGTCGCTGAAGGTGCCCTCGGTTTCCTGGGCGGCGATCATGCTCTCAAGGAAGTTCTCCGGCTCCTCGCGCAGCTCGGGCCGCGCCGCGATCCGCTGTCGCGTCTCCTCCATGAACCCCGTCACCGCCTTCTCGATCTCCTCCATCGAGCGATCGAGCGCCCGGTCGGCGGGCAACTTGAAGTAGCGCCAGTACGGAAATGAGAAAAAGAGGCGCCGGTTGGTCATCTGGAAGACCCGGTGCAGGTGCTCCTGGAGGGCGTCGTCGCCACGCTCGAGCGTGTTTAGGTCATGACCAAAAGCAAGCGCCGAGGTGACGTCGACGGTGAAGGCGGAGAGGGCCTGGCCGATCTCGAAGCCCCGGCCGGACTCGGCAGCCGCACTGAGCCTGCCGTAGAGGCGCTCGGTGCAGGTGCTGACGATCTCGAAGTAGCGCTGCAGGTGATTGCTGTTGAGGGCGGTGACCGCGAGCCGGCGGGTGCGGCGCCAATCGTCCCCCTCGGCGGCAAAGACCCCGACCTTGCCGACTTCTTCGGTGATCTGGAGGATCTCGCGCCAGCGCCGGAACCCATCCGGACGATCACGCAGGAGGGAGTTAAGCGTCTCCGCGTTGCCGACGACGATGATCTTGCGCTTGCCGATGTCGAAGCGGTAGAGCGGTCCGTATTGACGCGCCCATTTCTCAGCGGTCAGGTGAAGGGAGTCCGGCCGGACCTGATGGGCGTTGCCGATCAGCGGCAGGCGCCTCGGTCCGGGTAGATCGGAAATCGAGCGCGCCGCCATCGGTTTCAGTCTCTCAAAAGGTCAATTGACTTCTGGCAATTGCTCACAGATCGCCGCCGCCACCGCGGCGTCATCGCGATCGCCTCGATCGGTCCAGCGCAGGTTGGGGACCTTGCGCATCCAGGTGAGCTGGCGGCGGGCGTAGTTGCGCGAGCGTTGCTGCATCCTCGCCAGGTCGCCGCTGAGCACCTCGTCGAAGCCAAGCGCGACGCGGGCGGTGCGCGATGGCCCCTCCGCCTCCACCGCGGCGACCTCCTCCCTCGCGCCCCCCTCGAAGATCGCCTCGGTGCGCGCGTCGATTCGCTCGTAGAGCCGCTCGCGGTCCATATCGAGACCGAAGATCGCCGTCGGGTGGCGCGTCTCGGGCGACCACAGCTCCGAGCGCTCCGATTCCGGCGGAGCCTTGACCAGCGACAGTTCCGCCAGCGCCGCCCGCAGATAGAGCCCGGTCCCCCCCACCACGATCGGCCTCCTTCCCACTTCCAAGGCGGCGTCGATCTCGGCGTGGGCCAGCGGCATGTAGTCGCCGACCGAGAACGGCTGGGTCACCGGCACGAAGCCGATCAGTCGATGTTCCAGCCGCGTCTGCTCCTCGGCGGTGGCCACTCCGGTCAGAACCGAAAGGCCCTCATAGACCTGCAGCGCATCGCAGGAGATCGCGACAGGATCCTCACCGCGCTCGCGAAGCCGCTCGGCAAGCTCGATCGCAACGCCTGTCTTGCCGACCCCGGTGGGGCCGAATATGGCGATCACCCGCACTTCAGAGTGCGCGGCTGAGCAGTCGCTCGGTGCCCATCAGGGTCTGGGAGGTCGCCGCGGTGATCTCGACGGAGACGAACGCGCCGGGACCTGCCGTGCCCTCGAAGTTGACCGCCTTGTTGTGACGGGAGCGCCCGCGCAGCCGCGTCTCGTCGGTACGGCTGGTCCCTTCGACCAAGACCTCGATCTCACGCCCGACGAAGCGCTGGGCCCGTTCCGTCGCCCGCCGCTGGACCAGCTCGACCAAGCGCTCCATCCGCTCGACCTTGACCGGGTGGGGAATCTGGTCCTCGAATCCGGCGCGCCTCGGTTTCGCGCCGTGGCGAGAAGACGAAGGTGAAGGCGCTGTCGTAGCCGACCTGCTCGACCACTTCCAGCGTCTGCTCGAAGTCGACCTCGCTCTCGCCCGGGAAGCCGACGATGATGTCGGTGGTGATCGCGCAATCGGGAACGTGCTCGCGGATCAGCGAGACGCGGTCCATGTAGCGCTGGCGATCGTAGGTGCGGCGCATGCGCTTGAGGACCGCGCTCGAGCCCGATTGCAACGGCAGGTGGATGTGCTCGCAGAGCGGAGGGAAGCTCGGCGTGGGCGCGGATCACGTCCTCCTTCATGTCCTTGGGGTGCGGGCTGGTGTAGCGGATGCGCTCGATGCCGTCGATCGCGTCGACCAGCCCGAGCAGCTCGGCAAAGCCGATTCGGCTCTCCTTCGGCAGGTCGCGACCGTAGCTGTTGACGTTCTGGCCGAGCAGGGTCACCTCGCGGACGCCGTCGGCGGCCAGCGCCCGGGCCTCAGCGACGAGCTCGGCCGGATCGCGGCTGACCTCGCGCCCCCGGGTCGAGGGAACGATGCAGTAGGAGCAGTTGCAGTTGCAGCCCTGGGAGACCTGCAGCCAGCCCTGGAACTCGCGCTCGCGGCGGGTCGGCAGGTGGCCGGAGAAGTCCTCGAACTCGAAGTAGCCCTGGGCGCTGAGCGAGTCCGAGTTGAGGAACTCGGCCAGCTTGTGGATCTGGCCCGGCCCGAAGGCGACGTCGACGAAGGGAAAGCGCTGAAAGACCTCGTCCTTGACCGACTGCGCCCAGCAACCGCCGACTCCGACGATCCGGTCGGGGTATTCGGACTTGAGCCGCTTGGCCTCGCCGAGGTGGGCGATGAAGCGGTTGTCCGCTGACTCGCGGATCGAGCAGGTGTTGAAGAGGATCAGCTCGGCGTCGTCACACGACTCCGCCTCCTCATAGCCGAGCGAGTCGAGCATCCCGCGCATCCGCTCGGAATCGTGCACGTTCATCTGACAGCCGAACGTGGTGACGTGGTACCGCTTCCCCATAAGACCTCAGGGTACTGACGGTGCGAGAGGCGGGGCTACTTGACGACGAGTGTTCCTTCCATGCCTGCTTCGGCATGTCCCGGCACGGTGCAGAGGAAGGTGTAGGTGCCGGGGGCGAGTTCGGCGCTGACCGAGGTCTTGCTTTTGCTGATCAGTTCCGATTCGGCAAGAACTTTGCCGTTCTGCTCGATCGCCACGTTGTGTTCGAGCGCCGACGGGTTGTCGAAGTCAATCGTGACTTTGCCCGGCTTGCTGGTCAGGCTTGTCGTGTCGAAGGCGAGAGCGGTTTCCGAGGCGGCGAGCTGCAGCGTGCCCCCAGGCCCCTTGGCGGCCGCTTCGGGCTTTGGCGCCGGCGCTTTCTTGCTTTCGCCTTCAACCGGTGAGGACTCCTCTTTTTCGGCGTTTTCATCCGCTTTCGAGAGCTCGGCAGCTTTGGCCTTGTCCTCGTCCTTGCCGTGCAGCACCGCGAAGGTCGTTGTGGCGCCGATCAGGTCGCGAAGACGAGTACGACGACCGGCCCGGCTTTGCCGGGGAAGCTCTTGACCCGCAAGCCAACGAAGCTGACCACCACCGCGGAAACCGCAAGGGCGATCCCGCAGACGAAAAACAGGGTTTCGTTGCTCATGCGGCGGGAATCCTATCCACGCGGCGCAGGCGCCGTCAGGCAGCCTGCGCCTCTGCGACCGGCGGTGCTTCTGTCGCGACCTCGGCCGGAGCGACCTCGTCGCCGATGCCGAGCGCCGCGCGAACCTTGTCCTCGATCTCACTGGCGACCTCGGGGTTCTCGGCGAGGAACTGCTTGGCGTTGTTGCGACCCTGTCCGAGGCGCGTCTCGCCATAGGAGAAGAAGGATCCCGACTTGCGGACGAGGTCGTGCTCGATGCCGAAATCGAGCAGCTCGCCCTCGCGCGAGATCCCGACTGGCCGTACTCGATCTCGAACTCGGCCTGGCGGAAGGGCGCGGCGCACCTTGTTCTTGACGACTTTGACCCGGACCCGGTTGCCGACCGCCTCGGTCCCGTCCTTGAGGGTCTCGATGCGGCGGATGTCGAGTCGCTGCGAGGAGTAGAACTTCAGCGCCCGGCCACCCGGCTGGGTCTCCGGCGAGCCGAACTGGACGCCGACCTTTTCGCGGATCTGGTTGGTGAAGACGCAGACCGTGTTGGTTCGGTTGAGGTTGCCGGCAAGCTTGCGCATCGCCTGCGACATCAGCCGTGCCTGCAGGCCGACGGTCGTGTCGCCGATCTGGCCGTCCAGCTCGGCCTTCGGCGTCAGCGCCGCGACCGAGTCGATCGCGACCACGTCGACAGCGCCGGAGGCGATCAGGCGGTCGGCGATCTGCAGCGCCTGCTCGCCGTAGTCGGGCTGGGAGACGAGTAGCTCGTCGGTGTCGACGCCGATCGCCCGCGACGTAGATCGGGTCGATCGCGTGCTCGGTGTCGATGAAGACGCAGACGCCGCCCAGGGCCTGGGCCTCGGCGATGATGTGGTAGACCAGCGTCGTCTTTCCGGAGGACTCAGGGCCGAAGATCTCGACGATCCGGCCCCGCGGCACGCCGCCGATACCGAGCGCGAGGTCGAGCGCCAGCGGCACCGGTCGGAATCGCTTCGACCTGGCACCTTGCTGTCGGCACCAAGCCGCATCAGCGAGCCCTCGCCGAAATCGCGCTCGATCTGGGTTACCGCGGCCTCGAGGGCCGCATCCTTGGCCTTGGCTTCCTTCGCCGAGACGTCATTCAAAGGTCGCTTTCTTATCTGCCATCTCTTCCTTCACCTCACTGCCGCCCGTCTCGGGACAGCTCGACTTGCGCCAGCGGGGTGTATCGCGCACCCTGCGGCTGGAGTTCAGAACGGTAGAGCGTCACCCGGACGCAAAGGGCGGGCTCTAAGAGCCTTTTCGGCAGCGCTCCGGGGGGCCTATCGACTGCGGCCGGGCCCCTCGATCCCCGCTCTCCCGACCTAACCCTGGCGACCGTCACGTGCGGCCAAAACGGGCGCTTCTCCGGCTTGTAGAGCTGCTCGGCGACGAGTTCCTGTTCGAGCTCACGCTGCAAGGGGGCCGCCCCAGGCGCGATTGCGGGAAGGGCAAAGAGGCGCGCTCGGCGCAGCGAGGGCTTGGCCACCGGATCTTCCAGCCGTAGCCTCGGTGCAAGCGCCCCGAGCCCGCGCACGATCTCACCCAACCGCTTGATCTCTCGCTCGGGCAGGTAACCGAGAAAGGCGAGGGTGACGTGCAGCGACTTGGGCGCCACCACCCGCAACGCCGGGTCGCGCAGCTCCTTGCGGCCCCAGGCGACGATCCCCTCTCGCAGACCCTCCGGCAAGTCCAGCGCCACGAATAGGCGCGCTCTCTGGCTCTTCAGCTCCTTCTTGCTC
Organism: uncultured Solirubrobacterales bacterium; assembly: GCA_963716345.1. Lineage (GTDB taxonomy): Bacteria > Actinomycetota > Thermoleophilia > Solirubrobacterales > 70-9 > VRUE01. Next base: position 2,642,042 of record OY970304.1, on the reverse strand, counting down.
ACCCGGTTCACGCTACGGGCCGAGATCGCACGGAACAACACCTACCTGCGACGAGTCCGTCTCGCTTTGCTCTACAGCGGTGCCTCTTCGCCCCTGAGCAGGAGGCGAAGCAGGTGCATGCCGACCAGGGCCGAGCGTTCGCGGATGTCGGCGCGGCCGCCAGGAATCACCGGATCGCGGGCGATCGAACGTCCCGTCGGCGAGGCGGGCGTTGAAAGCAGACGTAGCCGACCGGCTTCTCCTCGGTGCCCCCGTCTGGACCGGCGATGCCGGTGATCGAGACGGCGACGTCGGCGCCGAAGCGCTCCAGCGCGCCGAGCGCCATCGCCTCGGCTACCTCCAGCGAAACTGCCCCCTTGGCCTCGATCAGCTCGGGATCGACGCCAAGCAGATCCGCCTTGGCCTCGTTCGAGTAGGAGACGACGCTCCCGGCCATGTAGGCCGAGGCACCGGACAGGTTGGTGATCCGAGCCGCCAGCAGGCCACCGCTGCAGGACTCGGCAAGACCAAGCTGGTGGCCCTGCAGAAGGGTGGCGACCTGTGAGTCGATCGTCTCGCCGTCGAGGCTGAAGAGCTGGCGCGAGTGTCGGCGCCTGGAGGCCCGACCGCACCGCATCGGCGACCGCAGTCGCCTCGTCGCGGTAGCGCACGTCGATCTCGATCTCACCCCGGCGCAGGCAGGTGGTGATCTCGACCTCCGGCAGGGCCACGCCCTCGTCCTCGATCTCACGCAGGCTCTTGGCGATCTCGGACTCGGGAGTGCCGAACATGCGCAGCGTGTAGCCGTGCAGCGGCGTCGCCCGCTCCAGCAGGGCGGCAACGGGCTCGCTGGCGACGGCCGTCGGCCACATCGGCTGCAGCTCACGGGGCGGCCCCGGCAAGACGACGACCACACACCCCTCGGCCGGGACGACGAGGCCGGGGGCCGTGCCGACCGGATCGAGCGCGATCGAGCCCTCGGGGACCATCGCCTGCTTGCGATTTGCCTCCAGCACGGCCTCGGGGTCGAATTTGAAGCTGCGGGCGAAGCCACGCAGGATCGTCGGCGATCTTCTCCTCCACCTCCTCGTCGAGGACCACTCGGCCGGCCGGCGAACTTGCCGACCACCTCAGCCGTGAGGTCGTCTGCGGTCGGCCCCAGGCCACCGGAGGTGACGATCAGGTCCATGCCCTCGCCCGCCATGAAGCGCAGCGCCGCCTCGAGGTCGTCGGGCCGATCGGCGACGACGAGGATGTGAGCAACCTCCACCCCGCGCTCCGCCAGCTGTTCAGAGAGCCAGGGACCATTGCGATCAGCGATCCGCCCGGTCAGGACCTCGGTGCCAGTGACGACTATGCCCGCTCGCAGCTCGCTCATGTGCAACTCGGCCGTTCCGCTTCGCCGAGCTTGGTCAGCCTGCCCGCGGAGTTGATCGCGTAGCCGACCGGGCTGGACGTCGTCGGTATATCTGCTTCCCTGCCGTCGATGAGCATCTTGACCTCGCCGTTGCCAAAGGAAACCGTGAAGCTACCGGAGTGAAAGGGCCCTTCTTTTGCGCCGGCGTCGAGAATCAAGCCGTCGACCAGCGCCGTGCCCTTGGCGTTGAGCAGACAGGCCCAGACTTCGGCGCTGGCCGAAAGCTCAACCGTGACGCCGGTTTTGACGGGGGCCGGCGGCGGCTTCGCTTCAGGTTTGGCTTTGCGGGCGACCTCGTGGCGATGGTGGCCGGGAGCGCCTTCTCCACCTCCACCGCTGGGAATGGCGACTATTGCGATCACGGCCACGGCAATCACCGCGAGCACGGCCAGCCCGGCGAGCGCAACGCCCCGAAAACCGCTCGGCGCGCCGCCACCTCCGGGCTGTGGTTGCGGAGCATCGGCGGCCCGATGCCAGGGTTCCACGCTTTCCCGGTAGTCGCCGACCAAGCGATCGCCGTCCAAGCCCAGAAACGTGGCGTAAGTGCGGATGAAGCCGCGCGTGTAGACACCACCCGGCATGACGTCCCATTCTTCGTCCTCGATCGCACGCAGGTAGCGGAAGCGGATCTTCGTCGCCGCCTCGACCTCGGAGAGCTCGACCTTGCGACGATTCCGCGCCACACGCAGGATCGTGCCGACACCGCTGTCCATCAGGACATTGTTCTACCGGGGTCTAGTCGGGAGCCACCGACGAAGGCTCAGGCTGGGCGGGCTGGGCTTCGCCGCCACCGATCAGCCGCGCCAGGTCGGCCTGCGTGATCAGGACCTGGCGTGGCTTGGAACCCTCGTAGCCGGAGATGACGCCACGACGCTCGAGCATGTCGATCAGGCGACCGGCGCGGGTATAGCCGACCCGCAGGCGCCGCTGGATCATCGAGACCGACGCGGTTTCGGTCTCGACCACCAGCGCGGATCGCCTCGTCGAGCAGATCGTCGCTGTCGGGATCGAAGTCGCCCTCGGTCCTTCGACGCCCTTCTCCTCGTGCACCTCGAGCAGCTCGGCCTCGAATTCGGGTTCGCCCTGCTTGGCCCAGTGGTTGGTGATGCGGGCGATCTCCTCCTCGGTGACGAAGGCGCCCTGGATCCGCTGCAGCTTCGAGGTGCCGGCGCCGCGGAAGAGCATGTCGCCCTGGCCGAGCAGCGCCTCGGCGCCGCCCTGGTCGAGGATCACGCGCGAGTCGGTCTGCGAGGAGACGGCGAAGGCGATCCGAGCTGGGATGTTGACCTTGATCGTGCCGGTGATGATGTCGGTCGAGGGACGCTGCGTCGCCAGCACCAGGTGGATCCCGGTGGCGCGCGACTTCTGGGCGAGGCGGATGATCGAGTCCTCGACCTCGGCCGGGGCGACCATCATCAGGTCCGCGAGCTCGTCGATCACGCAGAGGATGTGCGGCAGCGGCGCTTCGCCGGCCTTGGCGCGAGCGCGGTTGAGCTCGCTCGAGGTTGCGGCAGCGGGCCTGCGCTCATGATCCCGTAGCGGTTCTCCATCTCGCCGATCAGGTTGGCGAGCACGTTGGCGGCAAGGCGCGGTGAGGTGACGACCGGCGTCAGCAGGTGCGGAACGTTCTCGTAGTGGTTGAGCTCGACCTGCTTGGGGTCGACCAGGACGAGGCGCACCTCGTTGGGCGAGGCCTGCATCAGGATCGAGGAGAGAATCGCGTTGACGCAGCCGCGACTTGCCCGAGCCGGTGGTGCCGGCGACGAGCACGTGCGGCATCTTCGCCAGGTCGGTCCAGACCGGGTTGCCGTCGATGCCCTTGCCGAGCCAGGCGACCAGCGGCGAGGTCTTCTCCGGGCGACCCGCGTAGATGTCGCCGAGGCGGACGATGCGGCGGCGCGCGTTCGGGACCTCGACGCCGACGGCCTGCTTGCCGGGAATCGGGGCGAGGATGCGGATGTCGGTCGAGGCCAGCGCGTAGGCGAGGTCGTTGGAGAGCTCGGTGACCTTCTTCACCTTGGTGCCCGGGGCCAGGCGCAGTTCGTAGCGAGAGACGTGAGGGCCGCTGACGATGCCGACGATCTTCGCCTCGACTCCGAAGTGCGCCAGCGTCTCGACCAGCTTGCGGCCGACGATCTCCTGGTCGCGCGGATCGACGCCTTTGTCGCCTTTGCCGCGTTCCAGCGCTTTGGCCGGGGGCGGCTTGTAGTCGATCTCCTCCGAGATCGTGACGCCGCGCTTGTTGCCCTGTGGGGTCAACGCGACCTGCGCGGGCTCGGGAATTGGATCGATAGCCACGGCGTCTTCCTCGGCCTCGATCGCCGCCAGCTCGGCGTCGAAGCTCTCGGTGACGGCCTCCTCGGCGACCTCATCCAACGCCGGCTCCGGCTCCTCGACCAGGGCAACGGTCGGCTCGACGTCGTCCTCCTCGGGGTAGGCGCTCATCACGTCGGTCGGACCGGCCTGAGTCTCGAAGGCGAAGGTCTTTTCCTCCTGGCGGTCGCGACGGGTCTGGATCGCGGTTTGTGCAGCTCCGCGACTGCCGAGAAAAACGCGGCGCGTGCCGCGACCGATGCCGCGGAAAAGCGTCGAGACCGACGTCCCGGTCACCAACAGCCCGCCGATCAGGAGCATCAGGATCGTGAAGATCCGTGCCCCGACCGTGCCGAACAGGTAGACCAGCGCCGGTTTCGAGTCCATAGCCGACCTTGCCCCCTTCCCAGCCGAAGAAGAGAACGAAGCCCAGATAGACCCCAGCGGCGATCAGAAAGAGGCCGATCAGGTCGAGGTGCCGCTGCTCCAGAGCGTGCGGGCAGATGCAGCCCGCCGCTTGGCGACTTTGGCTTTTGCTTTCGGCTTGCGGCGCGCGGCTTTACGCGCGCTTCTTGTTACGCACGAACATGGGCAGCCCCTTCGACGCCGACACCCTCTCCCCTGCGCCGCCTCCGCTGACTTCGTCTTTGTGGCGCCATCGGGCGCCTAAACACGAAGTCAGCTCTAAAAGGCTGGTAAATGCTGGGCTCAGGAGGGGGTCGAGCGGGCTAACATCGTCCTGATGCTGACCAGTGAGCCTGAAATTGCGACCGGCCGCGTCCTCGTGGTCGAGGACGACGCCGAGATCGCCGACGTCCTGCGCCGTTCGCTGCGCCACGAGGGCTACGAGGTGAAGACCTCCGCCGACGGAGTCGAGGCGCTCGACGTCGCCGCCGGCTTCGTGCCCGACCTCGTCGTGCTCGATCTTGGCCTCCCCCGTCTCGACGGAGTCGAGGTCTGCCGACGCCTGCGGGCCGAGGGCGACGTGCCGATCCTGATGCTGACCGCCCGGGCCGAGACCGAGGACCGGGTCAGCGGCCTCGACAGCGGCGCCGACGACTACCTGGTCAAGCCCTTCGAGCGCCAGGAGCTGCTGGCGCGGATCCGCGCCCTGCTGCGCCGCCGGCCCCCACGCGGCGCCGCCTCGCTGGAGGTCGGCGACCTCGCCCTCAACCCGGACACGCGCGAGGTACAGCGCGGCGAGCGCGAGATCGAGCTGACCAACCGCGAGTTCGAGCTGCTCGAGTACCTGATGCGCAACGAGCGCCTCGTCGTCTCCCGCGAGCGCCTGCTCGACGACGTCTGGGGCTATGACCCGATCGCGGCGACCAACACGATCGACGTCTTCATCTCCAACCTGCGTCGCAAGCTCGAGGCCGGCGGAGAGACGCGTCTCCTGCACACCAAACGCGGTGCCGGCTACGTCCTCAAGGAGTAGATGAGGCGGTTGGCGCGCAAGCTGGCCGCTCGCTGGCCGCCTACGCCTGCGGCCGAGCAGCTGGCCGGTGCGCTGGCGCCTGGCCGCCGTCTCAGCTGGACTGACCCTGGCGATCCTGCTCGTCTTCGGCGCGGTGATCGGACAGGTCGCGACCAGCCGCATCCGTGACGACTTCAACCGCCAGGTCAGCGGTGCTGCCCAGACGCTGGCGGCTGAAAGTCACATTTTCAGCACCGGCCTCGCGACGCTCTACCGTGGACCCAAGCTCGACGACTTCGTCCGCCCCGACGAGCGCCTCGGCGCGCGTGTTCGACGCCGAAGGCAACCTGATCAAGGAAAGCACCAAGGCCGAGCCAATGGGATCGTCCTCCGCTCTTGGCCTCGCCGACTATGGCCAGATGCGGGTCGCGACCACCCGGATTAGCGGTGAATCCGGCGCGACCACGGGCTTCATCCAGTACGGCCGCAGCATCGCCCATCTCGACTCGACTGTCGACCGTCTCTGGCTCTTCATCGCGGCCGGCGTCCTCGGCGGCACTCTGCTCGCGAGCCTCGCCGGGCGTCGCGATCGCCGGCCGGGCGATGCGGCCGATCTCAGCGCTGACCGCAACCGCACGGCAGATCGCGACCACCGGCGATCCCTCTCGTCATATGCCCGAGCCCGAGGTCGAGCGACGAGGTCGGCGAACTGGCCCGGACGCTGGAGCAGATGCTGCGCTCGCTCGATGCCGCCCGCACCGAGCGCGAGGCGGCGATGAAGAAGCAGCGCGAGTTCGTCGCCGACGCCTCGCACGAGCTGCGCACGCCGCTGACCAGCGTCCTCGCCAACCTGGAGCTGCTGCAGGCCTCGCTGCGGGCACCGAGCCAGGACGAAGACCGGGCAGATGGTCGACTCCGCCCTGCGCTCCTCGCGGCGGATGAGCCGGCTGGTCGGCGACCTCCTGCTGCTGGCCCGTGCCGATGCTGGCCGGGTCGAGAAAGCACCGTCCGCTGCGACCTCGCCGAGATCGCCGGCAACGTCGCCGTCGAGGCTGGCGCCCTGATGGGCGACCGCGAGTTGGAGATCGACAACGAGCAGCCGCTGCCGGTCGAGGGCAATGCCGATGAGCTGCACCGGATGGTCCTCAACCTGCTCGACAACGCCGCCCGCCACACGCCCTCGGGCGCTCGCATCGAACTTCACGTCCGCCGGGTCGGCGAGGAGGCCGTGATCGAGGTAGGCGACGACGGACCCGGCATTCCCGCCGCGCTGCGCGAGCAGATCTTCGACCGCTTCGTCCGCGGCGAGGGACCGGCTGACACCGCCGTTGGACCCGGCAGCGGGCTTGGCCTGGCGATCGTCCGCGCCGTGGCCAGCTCACACGGTGGCACGGTCGAAGTCGGCGAATCAGCCGCGGGCGGCGCCCTGTTCCGCGTCCGCATCCCCCTGCAGCCTTCCCAGCTGCCCGCCAGAACCTTTTAGTGCCGCTTTAGCGCGGCGACTTAGGTTTCTCCGTGGACGAGACACAAGGACCTGCCGGACTCTCCCCAACATCTCCGGCAGGTCCTTTTTTTTGCGCTCGGGTGAGCGATTTGCAAGCGGTTTAGGCGGGCGGGTCCTGTCGTGGCGGCCCTCCCCCATGTGCTCGGACGCCTGCGGCGCCCTCCGCTATGGGGGACCCCCGCCACCACGCCACCCGCCCGACAAGCGGCTCAATACCCGCTCATCCGTGCAAGGCAAAGAGCTATCTCCGGGCGAGAAGCGTTGTCCCTCGCAGGAAGCTCTGCCGAGAGCGCCCCTCCCCGGGGGTGGCGCCGTAGGGGGACCCGCCCCTGAGGACGCTTTAGCGACCGGAAGGGGTGGGTGGTTCCTGCGGCGACAGGACCCGCGGGGCCGGGGACGCCTGAGGTCAGACCTCGACGACGACCGGCAGGATCATCGGCCGCCGTCGCAGCTTTTCGAAGACGAACTTGGCGACGGCGTCGTGCAGGTCTTCCTGGATCAGGTGCAGCTCGCGGGTGCCCGCTTTGGCCGCGTCCTCGAGCGAGTCCTCGACCAGGTCGCTGCAGGTCCTCGACCAGTGCGTCGGCCTCCTCGAGGAAGGCGACGCCGCGGAAGATCACCTCGGGGTCGGCGACGACGCTGGCCGTCGTCGCGAGGAGATCGTGGCGACGACGATGAAGATGCCGTCGGCCGAGATCTCGCGGCGGTCGCGCAGGGCGACGTCGTCGGGCTCGCCGATGTTGACGCCGTCGACGTACATGACGCCGGCGTGGATGTCCTCGCCGAAGCGGCGCTCGTTCTGGTCGACTTCCAGCGGCAGGCCGTTGCGGCCCTGGAAGATGTTCTCGGCCTCGACGCCGACCGATTCGGCCAGCTCGGCGTGCAGGCGCAGCCGCTGGTGGTCGCCGTGCACCGGCAGCACGTAGCGTCGGTTTGGTCAGGTTGAGCATCAGCTTCAGCTCCTCCTGCCAACCGTGGCCGGAGGCGTGGATCGGCGCGTCTTTCGCGGTGACCACTGTGGCGCCGATCTCGTAGATGCGGTCGATCGTCTCGTTCACCGCGCGCTCGTTGCCGGGCACCGGGGTCGCCGAGAAGACGACCGTGTCGCCGGAGTGCAGCTCGACGTCGCGATGGTCGTTGTTGGCCATCCGGCGCAGCGCCGAGAGCGGCTCGCCCTGGCTGCCGGTCGAGATCACGACGACCTTCTCGTCGGGGAAGTTCTCGATCTCCCGCGGCTGGATGAAGAGCCCGGAGGGCGCCTTGGCGATGCCGAGGTTGGAGGCGATGTTGAAGTTCTTGCGCATCGAGCGGCCGACCAGCGCGACCTGGCGATCGAGCTGCACGGCAGCGTCGATCACCTGCTGGACGCGGTGGATGTTGGAGGCGAAGGAGGTGACGATGATCCGGCCCTCGCAGTGGAGCGAAAGTCTCCAGCAGCGCCGGGCCGACGCTCGACTCCGAAGGGCGCCACACCCGGCCGGTCGGCGTTGGTCGAGTCGCCGCAGAGCAGCAGTCAGTCCGTCGCGGCCGAGCTCGGCCAGCCGCGAGATGTCCGCCGGGCGCCCGTCGACCGGGGTCTGGTCGAACTTGTAGTCGCCGGTCATCAGCACGATGCCGACCTCGGTCGTGAGCAGGACGCCGCGCATGTCGGGAATCGAGTGCGAGAGGTGGATCAGCTCCAGCTCGAAGGGACCGGCTTGCACCTTCTCCCCCGCCGGCAGCTCCTGCAGCGGGGCATCGCCGAGCTTGTGCTCGTCGAGCTTTGAGCGAACCATTCCGATCGTCAGCAGGCCGCCGTAGATGACCGGCGGCATGCCGATCTCGCGCAGCACGTAGGGCAGGGCACCGACGTGATCCTCGTGACCGTGGGTGAGCACGATCGCCTCGATGTCGTCGGCGCGATCGCGCAGGTAGGAGAAGTCAGGCAGGACGAGATCGATGCCGAGCATCTCCGCGGTCGGGAACATCAAGCCGGTGTCGACGACGACGATGCGGCCGTCGTACTCGATCACGGTCATGTTCTTGCCGATCTCGCCCAGTCCCCCGAGCGGCAGCACACGCAGCTTGCTCGGCCGGCACTAGGGAGTTCACCGAGCGTGAGGCCGACGCCCTCAAGCGCGGCTCGCATAGTCGCCCTCTGCTCCGCATCAGCGGGCACGAGGGGAAGTCGAAGTGTTCCGGACGGGATCAGACCCGTCATCTCCAGCGCCGCCTTGACCGGGATCGGGTTCGTGGTCACACCCATCGCGGCGTAGACCTGGCGCAGACCGGCGTCGATCTCGCGCGCCCGCTCCGATCTCTCCCGCCTGCGCCGCGTCCCAGATCTTCACGCATCTGCGGACCGACCAGGTGGGAGGCGACGCAAGATCCCCCCGGCCCCGCCAATCTCAAGCGTCCTGAAGAAGATGTCGTCGTTGCCGGCGAGGATCTCGAGACCCTCGATCGGCTGCAGCTCGTCGTTGTTGGCCTGCTTGACCGCGACGATGTTGTCGATCTTGGCCAGCTCGGCAAGCCGCTCCGGCGGCACGTTGACGACCACCCGCGAGGGGATGTTGTAGACGATCAGCGGCAAGCTCGGGAACGGCCGCGGCGATCGCTTCGAAATGGGCCTGGATCCCGGCCGGGTTGGGCTTGTTGTAGTACGGCGTGACGATCAGCGCCGCATCGGCACCGGCCTCGGCGGCCCCCCTGGTCAGCTCGATCGAGTGCTGGGTGTCGTTGGTGCCGGTCCCGCAGACCAGCAACACCTCGTCGCCGACCTCCTTGCGCACCGCGCGCAGCAGGACCAACGCCTCCTCGTCGGTGAGAGTTGGTGCCTCGCCGGTCGAGCCGGAAATCACCAGGCCGTGCGAGCCGTGCTCGAGCAGGTAAGTCGCGAGCTTGAGGGCGGCGGCCTCGTCGACGGCACCGCTCTGGTCGAACGGCGTCGCCATCGCAGTCAATATTCCGCGAATCTCCTTCATCGCGCCAGGGTACCGATTGGAGCGCTCACAGCAGCTTCTCCAGGCCGACGGTGAACCGATCCGACAGTCCCCCGACCTTGCGCACGGCGAGCAGCACGCCGGGCATGAACGAGCGGCGGTCGATCGAGTCATGGCGCAGGCTGAGGGTCTGCCCTTCACCGCCGAAGATCACTTCCTGGTGGGCGACCAGGCCCGGCAGGCGAACCGAGTGGATCGGATCGTGGACATTGCCGCCGGCGCCCGAGATCAGCTCGGCGGTGCGCTTGGCAGTACCGGAGGGCGCGTCGAGCTTGCGGTCGTGATGCAACTCGATGATCTCGCACTCGGGCATGTGACGGGCGATCGTCTGGGAGACCTCCATCAACAGCACCGCGCCGATCGCGAAGTTGGGCGCGACGAAGCAGTTCGCCGACGAGGCCTCGGCCGCGGCCTTCAACGTGTCGAGATCGAAGCCGGTGGTGCCGACGACCACGTGCACGCCGGCCGCCAGGCAGGCTTCGGCGTTGGCCAGCGCCGTTGCCGGCGTGGTGAAGTCAACGACGACGTCGGCGTCGCCCAGCACCGCGGCCAGCTCGACCCCGAGCGTGGGATCGGCCTTGCCGCTCAACTCGATATCGGCGGCGCCCTCAACTGCCTCGCAGACCGCCTCGCCCATGCGGCCGGCGGCACCGGAGACCGCGACCTTGATCATGCCGCGACCAGGGTCTCGCTGACCGGGCCGAGCGCCTCGCGGAAGCGACTCTCGTCGCGACCGACACAGGCGGCGGAAAGCTGCTCGGGCCCGTAGAGCTCGGCGGCCAGCGCGGTGAGATCGTCGACCCTGACCGCGTCGACCCTGGCCAGCATCTCGTCGAGGCTGTCGATCGGCAGGTCGAAGAGGGTGGCGCGTGAGATCCGCGACATCCGTGCCGCGGTCGACTCCGAGGAGAGCACGAGGCGGCCCTTGACGTTCTCCTTGGCCCGCGAAAGCTCCTCGGCCGAGACCGGCTCGCTGCGCAGGCGCGCCATCTCGGCGCCGATGATCGCGCAGGCCTCCTCGACGTTGTCCTCGCGGGTGCCGACGTAGCTGGCGATCAGCCCTGAGTCGGTGTACTGCTCGTTGTATGAGCCGACCGCGTAGGCGAGGCCGCGCTTCTCGCGCACCTCGCGAAAGAGCCGTGAAGAGCTCGAGCCGCCGAAGATCGAGTCGAGGACGGCAAGCGCGTAGCGCCGCTCGTCCTCGCGGGTGATGCCGGGAGCACCGAAGCAGATGTGGTACTGCTCGGTGTCCTTCTCGTAAAAGCAGAGACGGGCCAGCTCATCGGCCTCCGCCGCCGCGGGCTGCCCGTTGGCGGCCGTGCTTGGTGGCTGCACGAGCCGCTGGGAGAGCTCGGCGATGCGGGCGTGATCAACGTTGCCGGCGGCGCCGACGACGATCGTCTCGCCCGTGTAGCGGGCACTGCGGTAGGCCTCGATGTCGGGAACTGGCACTGAGCTGATCACCTCGGCCTCGCCGAGCACGCGACGGCCCAGCGGGTGCTGGCCGAAGACGGCCTCAGCGAGGATGTCGTGAACCCGATCCTGCGGCTCGTCCTCATACATCGCGATCTCCTCGAGCACGACCTCGCGCTCAGAGTCGACTTCGGGGTAGGTCGGCGCCAGCAGCATCTCGGCAAGCAGGTCGAAGACCTCCTCGGTGTGCTCGTCGAGGAAGCGAGCGTGCAGGTGAGTGGTCTCCTTACCGGTCGCCGCGTTGACCGAGGCACCGAGGCCGTCGAGCTTCTCGGCGATCTCGATCGCCGAGTAACGCGCCGTGCCCTTGAAGAGCAGGTGCTCGAGGAAGTGCGAGACGCCGGCCTGGGCCGGGGTCTCATTGCGGGAGCCGGTGCGCACCCAGAGCCCAAGCGCCACGGATCGCACCGAGGGAACCTCCTCGGTGACGACCCGGACGCCCGAGTCCTGCGTGCTTAGGACTGCCTCAGACAATGGTTAGCGTCGCTCGCGGTCGCCGCCGCGGGGACGGCGTCCCTCACGGCCGCCACGATCTCCGCCGTTACGGCTGCCGCCACCGCCGCCGGAGCCAACCGCGGCAAGCTCCTCAGGGGTCTTGCCGGCAATCGAGGGATCGTCGGAGAGACGCAGGCCGATGCGCCCGCGCTCGCGGTCGACCTCGACCACGGTGACGTCGATCTCCTCACCGGAGGTGAGCACATCGTCGACCGAGTCAACTCGCTCGCCCGGCTTGACGTTGGAGATGTGCAGCAGACCGTCGGTGCCCTTGACCAGCTCAACGAAGGCGCCGAAGGTGGTCGTCTTGACGACCTTGGCGGTCTCGTAGCGATCGCCGACTTCGGCCTCCTTGGTCATCGACTGGATGCGAGCCACACAGGCTTCGACCAGCGTGCCGGTCGGCGCGTAGATGCGGATCGTGCCGTCGTCTTCGACGTCGATTTCGGCTTCGAACTCCTCGCAGAGAGCGCGGATGGTTTCGCCACCCTTGCCGATCACGGCGCCGATCTTCTCTTGGTCGATCTTGATCGACTCGATCCGCGGCGCGTGCTGGGAGAGCTGCTCACGCGGGCCGTCGATCGCTTCGGCCATCTTGCCGAGGATGAACTGGCGGCCCTTGTTGGCCTGCTCCAGCGCGTCGGTGAGGATCTCGAAGGTGACGCCGGTGATCTTGATGTCCATCTGCAGGGCGGTGATCCCGTCAGCAGTTCCGGCGACCTTGAAGTCCATGTCGCCGAGGTGGTCCTCGACGCCGGCAATGTCGGTGAGGACGATGTAGTCATCGCCCTCCTTGATCAGGCCCATCGCCACACCGGCGACGGGAGCCGTGACCGGGACACCGGCGGCCTGCAGCGCCATCGAGGAGGCGCAGACCGAGCCCATCGAGGATGAGCCGTTGGACTCGAGCGTCTCGGAGACGACCCGGATCACGTAGGGGAAATCCTCTTCGTTCGGGATCGTCGCCACCAGGGCCCGCTCGGCGAGCGCGCCGTGACCGATGTCGCGGCGCTTCGGGCCGCGCATGAAGCCGGCCTCCCCGACCGAGAAGGGCGGGAAGTTGTAGTGGTGCCAGAACTTCTTCGAGGTCTCGAGGCCGAGCGTGTCGATCCGCATGTCCATGCGGGTCGTGCCGAGCGCGGCGTTGGAGAGGATCTGCGTCTCACCGCGGGTGAACAGCGCCGAGCCGTGCACGCGGGGCGAGATGTCGACCTCGCACTCGATCGGCCGGATCTCGTCCTGGGCGCGGCCGTCGGGGCGCTTCTTGTCGACGGCAATCGCCTTGCGGATCGTGTCCTTCTCGATCGCGCCGAAGGCCGCCTTGGCTTCGGCCACCTGCTTCTCGTCGCTCTCGCCGTCGGCTGACTCGGGGGCGTACTTGGCGACCACCTCGTCCTTGACCTTGTCGATCGCCTCGTAGCGCTCGAGCTTGCCCTCGGTGGCAATCGCGTCGACCAACGCCTGGCCGTGGGAGGAGCGGATGTCGCTGAGCAGGCCCTCGTCGATCGACGGTGCCTCGACCTCGATCTTCTCCTTGCCCGCCTTTTGCTGCAGCTCCTCCATCGCCGCGCAGAGCTTCTTGATCTCGCCGTGGGCGATGTCGAGCGCGTCGAGGATCTCCTGCTCGGTGACGCCGTCAGCGCCGGCCTCGACCATCAGGATCGCCTCGTCAGTACCGGCGACGATCAGGTCGAGCTCGAGCTCGGCGTGGTCCTCCTCGTCGGGGTTGACGATGAAGTCGCCGTCGAGCTTGCCGATCCGCACCGCGCCGACGTGGGCGGCGACGGGGACCGGGGAGATCGCCAGCGCCGCCGAGGCGCCGTTCATGGCGAGGATGTCGTAGGGGTTGACCTGGTCAACCGACATCGGGATCGCGACCAGCTGCGTCTCGTAGTGCCAGCCCTTGGGGAAGAGCGGGCGGATTGGGCGGTCGATCATGCGGGCGGTCAGGGTCGCCTTCTCACCCGAGCGTCCCTCGCGACGGAAGAACGAGCCGGGAATCTTGCCCGCGGCGTACATCCGCTCCTCGACGTCGACGGTGAGGGGAAGGAAGTCCACGTCGCGAAGGTTGCCGACGGTTGCGGTGCAGAGCACCATCGTGTCGCCGGCCTGAACCACGACCGCGCCACCCGCCTGCTTCGCGAGTTTTCCGGTCTCGAAGGAAATCTGGCTGTCGCCGATGTCCGCCGAAACGCGGGTTACGTCAAACATGCTCATTTAGTTGTCCTACCTCCGGCCACCCGGATGGTGGCCATCTGCTTTCAGAACTCTCGTTCTCTTTCCCGAAAGAGAGTACAGAGGCTTCCGCGCATCCGACATTGACCCCGCCTGGGTGTGGTCAATGTCGGATGCGCGACTCGAAAATCGCGGGAGTGCCGGTGACGCCGGCGCGGATGCCGGACTCGAAGTCACGGCGGACGCGGGCCGCGACGGCTGCGGAGCGCCGGTCGGCCTCGAAGCGGTCAAGGTCGAGGCCGAGGCGCTCGACTCGCTGCCAGAGATGCGGATCATCGACATGGCCACGGTCCTCGTAGAGCGAGTCGACCATCTCGAAGAAGCGGCCCTGCAGGCCCGCGGCCTCGGCTGCAGCGTGCAGGGCCGGTGAGCGCGGATGCTTGCTGGCGACCGGGAAGTGGCGGAAGACGATCGTCGCCTCGCGCTCGCCGATCTCCAGCCAGGCAGAGGCGCAGTGCGGGCAGCCGAGGTCGGCGTAGACGATCAGCTCGGGACCATCGCCACGGTGATGGTCCTTGGGGCCGGCGGGCGGGACCGCGGCGCTGGTCAGCTCCGGGGTCAGGAGAGCGCGTCGAAGATCAGGTTGGCGCCGGGGATCTCGAGCGGCGTCGGCGACTCGTGGACCCACTCCACCGTGCCCTCCTCGTCGATCAGGACGAGCGAGCGGTTGGCGTGGCCGACCTTGTCGATGTAGGCGCCGTAGGCGCGTGCCACCTCGCCCTTGGGCTCGAAATCGGCCAGCAGCGGCGTGTCGATGCCAAGCTTCTCTTGAAAGGCCTTGTGGGCGAAGCCGCTGTCGACGCTGATCCCAACCATCGTCACGCCCTTGGCCTCGATCTCCGGCTTGACCTCCTGGTAAACCGAGAGCTGGTCGCTGCAGACCGGACTGAAGTCCAGTGGGTAGAAGACCAGCAGGACCTTCTTGCCGCGGAAGTCCGAGAGCGAGGCCTTCTCGCCGTCCTGGTTGCGGAGGGTGAACTCAGGAGCCGGTTGCCCGGCGGCAATCATCGGCGCAGGCCGAGTTCAGCGACCAGGGCGCGGTAGCGCTCGAGATCGTGACGCTCGAGGTAGCGCAGCATGCGGCGGCGCTTGCCGACCAACATCAGCAGGCCGCGGCGCGAGTGATGATCCTTGGGGTGAGTGCGGAGATGCTCGGTGAGTTCGTTGATCCGCTCGGTGAGCAGGGCAACCTGAACCTCGGCCGAGCCGGTATCGCCGTCGGCGCGGCCGTACTTGCCGATCAGCTCGTCTTTTTTCTCCTTGGTAAGGCTCATCTCGTAAAAAGTGCCGCGCCCCAGGGGAGCTTACGGCCGCTGGAAGCTAGCACAGACGCGCTTCGCGTCCTCGACATCGATCCGCATCTGGGCGATCAGCTCCTCGACGCTGGCGAAGCGCTTCTCACCGCGCAGGCGCTCAACAAAGGCGACCCGCAGCTCGGTGCCGTAGAGATCGCCGTCGAAGTCGATCAGGTAGGTCTCGATCAGCACCCCACGGCCGCTCTCGAAGGTCGGCCGCACACCGACGTTCACGGCTGCCGGGACCCCGTTGGCGAAGGCGGCGTAGACGCCATGGCCGGGAATCGCGAGGCGATCGTCAGGCACGATGTTGGCGGTTGGGAAGCCAAGCTCGCGGCCGCGCTGGTCGCCGCTGACGACTTCGCCCTCGACCATGAACGGGGCACCGAGGCAGTGGCGGGCACCCTCCATGTCGCCGGCAGCGACGAGGGCACGAATCCGAGTTGAGGAGATCGTCTCGCCGTCGGTTTCGACCAGCGGCACCA
This sequence comes from uncultured Solirubrobacterales bacterium, assembly GCA_963716345.1. Lineage (GTDB taxonomy): Bacteria > Actinomycetota > Thermoleophilia > Solirubrobacterales > 70-9 > VRUE01. Next base: position 2,626,448 of record OY970304.1, on the reverse strand, counting down.
CCCGCGTCTCGAATGCAGACTGCGCCCCCAACATGGCGGGATCGCCTTTGGCCTTGGCGCCGAAGCGGAAGTTCTCACCGACCGAGACCTGCTCGGCGCCGAGCTTGGCGATCAAGACGTCCTCAATGAATTCCTCGGCGCTGCGCTGGGCGAACTCCTGGTCGAAGGGAATCACGACCAGCTCATCGACACCGAGGCCGTCGATCACGTCGCGCTTAACCCCGAAGGGCATGATCAACTTCGGCAAAGCGGCCGGATGGATGATCTCCAGGGGGTGGGGATCGAAGGTGAGCACAGTGTCGGCGCCCTTGATCACGGCCTGGTGACCGCGGTGGACGCCATCGAAGGTGCCGATCGCGACGTGGCGCGGCCGCGGCTCGGCGTCAGGAAGTGAGGTGACTTGGATACTCAGAGCAGGCCCTTCCGGTGCGCTTTATGTACCTCTGGGGAGCAAAAGGACCACCGGAAGCTCATCGTAGGGCCTCCGCGGTAGTCGGAACCAGCTCGGCAACCTGGGGCAGGGTCAGCTCGCGGCCGGCGTCATCGATCTTGAAGGGGCCGATCGCGGTGCGGCGCAACTCGGCGCAGTAGGCGTCCTCGAGGGTCTCAACCAGGGTGCGGATGTAAGTACCTGCCGAGCATTCGATCTCGTACCCGGCGCCACCGGGATCGCTGTCCAGCAGCTCGGCGCGGTAGATCTCGACCTCGCGTTCCGGTGTCTCGACGGTTTCGCCCCGGTGCGCCTTGCGGTAGAGCCGCTCGCCGCCAACCCGCACGGCCGAGGTCATCGGGACCCGCTGGCGCACCGTCCCTGTCGGTAGCTCCAGGGAGTCCGGTATTTGTCCGGTCTCGCTCAACTCGCCGTCAGGGTCTCCGGTGCTCGAGCGCCAGCCGAACCGCGCTCGGGCCACGTAGGTCTTAGGCGACTCGACCAGGAAGCGCTGCAGGCGGGTCGCCCGTCCGATCAAAACCAAGAGGAGGCCGGTGGCGAAAGGATCGAGGGTGCCGGCGTGGCCGACTTTCTCGCCGCGTCGCTCGCGCCGCACGGCAAGCACGATGTCGTGTGAGGTCTTGCCCGCCGGCTTGTCGCAGAGCAGCACCGAGCCTGCGCTTGCCGCCGCCACGCTCAGGGCCCGAGCTGGGTTTTCACTTCGCCACAGAGGAAAGTGACCAGCTCATCGAGCTCGAGATCGGTCGAGAAGCCGGCGGCCCGCTTGTGACCCCCTCCCCCGTGTTTGCGCGCCATCGCCGAAACATCGATCTCGCCGCCGCTAGAGCGCAGGCTGACCTTGCGCGCGGCGCGGCCGCGGTCGCCCTTGTCGCGGATCATCGCCGCCACCTTGCAGCCCTCGATCGAGCGCAGGTGGTCGATGATTCCCTCGGTCATCTCCTCGCCACCCCCGCTGGCCTCGTAGTCGGCAGCGGTGATGTAGGAGACGATCAGGCGCTCACCGCAGTAGCGGCGAATGCCGTCGAGAGCACGCGAGAGCAGGCGCAGCTTCTCGATCGGCACGTGCTCATAGAGACGGCGGTAGGTGTCGTCGACGGCGACCCCGGCATCGATCAGGTCAGCAGCGATCCGGTGCGTCTGGGCATTGGTGTTCTCGTACATGAACTTGCCGGTGTCAGTAATCAGGCCGACGTAGAGCGCCCCGGCGATCTCAGGGGTGATCTCGGCCCCCAGCGCGACCGCCAGCTCATAGACGATCTCCGCGGTCGAGGAGGCGCCGACCTCGACCAGGTTGACGTCGCCGAAGCGGGTGTTGTCGTGGTGGTGATCGATGTTGATGCGGAAGTTGTCGCCCTCGCTGAGGAACTCGACCGGCATGCGGTCGATGTTGCCGCAGTCAAGGAAGATCACTGTGCGATCGGCCATGTCGGCGGGCGGCTCGTGGAAGACCTCCTCCAGCGGTAGGAAGCGGTACTCAATCGGCAGCGGGAACTCCTTCGCCGCCATGAACATCACCGAGTCCTTGCCGAGCTGGCCGAGCAGATGGTGCATGCCCAGCAGCGAGCCGAGCGCATCGCCGTCGGGGCCCTCATGGGCGGTCAAGATGAAGCGCTCGCGCGAACGCAGCTCGCCGAGGACCTCCTCGATGCCGGCCGTGGTGGCCACGCCGCCCTCGTTCACTGCTCCTCCCCCTCGAGCAGTTCGTTGATCCGCATTCCCTGCTCTACGGTCTCGTCGTAGCGGAAGGTCAGGGTCGGCGTGCGCTTCATCCGCGTCTCGGCGGCAATCTTCGCCTGCAGCACGCCGTGCGAGGAAGCGAGGCCGGTCATCGTTGCCTCGCGCTCCTCCTCGGAGCCGAGCACGCTGACGTGCACCTTGGCGGCGCGCAGGTCTGGGCTTGTCTCCACAGAGGTCACGGTTACGAAGCCGATGCGCGGGTCACTCAACTCAGCGATGGCAGCACCAATCACCTCGCGAAGCACCTCGTTGATGCGGCGCATGCGAGGAGCGGCCATCTTAGTCCAGCGTCTGCTCGACCTGCTTTGTCTCGAAGAACTCGAGCATGTCCCCCTCCTTGACGTCGGCGTAGCCGTCGAGGACGATGCCGCACTCCTGACCCTCCTCGACTTCCTGCACGTTGTCTTTGAAGCGGCGCAGGGAGCCGAGTTTGCCGTTCCAGATCACGGTGCCTTCGCGAATTAGGCGGACGCTGGCGGTGCGTGTGACCTTGCCCTCGTTGACGATGCAGCCGGCGATGCGGCCGACCTTGGAGGCCTTGAAGGTCTGCTTGACCTCGGCCTCGCCGAGCGTCTCCTCGACCTCGATCGCCTCCAGCATGCCCTCCATCGCGTTGCGCAGGTCTTCGGTGATTTTGTAAATCACCGAGTAGGTGCGGACGTCGACGCCCTCGCGCTCGGCAGCGCGGCGTGCATCGGCCAGCGGGCGCACGTTGAAGCCGATAATGATCGCTTCCGAGGCAGCGGCCAGCATCACGTCGGACTCGTTGATGCCACCGGTCTGGGAGTGGATGATGTTGATCCCGACCTGCTCCTGGGGGACCTTGGCGATCTCGTCCTGAAGCGCCTCCAACGAGCCTGCCACATCGGCCTTGAGCACGATGTTGAGCTCCTTGATATCGCCCTCTTGGACCCGCGAGAAGACCTCCTCGAGGCTGACCTTGCGAGCCTGACGGCGGGCGAGCTGCTCAGTCTTGAGCCGGTTGGCACGCTCCTGGGCCTCCTGGCGGGCACGACGGTCGTTCTCGACCGCGTGGATGAACTCGCCCGCGTCGGCGACCCCGTCGAAGCCGAGAACCTCGACCGGCATCCCGGGTCCGGCGCTCTGCACCCGTGTGCCGGTGAAGTCGTGCATCGCCCGCACCCGGCCCCACTGCGGTCCGGCGACGAGTGAGTCGCCGACTTGCAACGTTCCTCGCTGGACCAGGATCGTGACCACCGGGCCACGGCCGGGATCGAGCTGGGACTCGACCACCGTGCCCGAAGCGGGTGCATCCGGATTGGCGCCCAGTTCCTCCAGCTCGGTGACGAGCAGGATCATCTCGAGCAGTTTGTCGAGCCCTTCGCGGGTCTTAGCGGAAACGTCGACGTAGACGGTTTCACCACCCCAGTCCTCGGGGGTGAGCCCGTCGGCGGCGAGCTCGTTGCGGACGCGGTCGGGCTGAGCGCCCTCCTTGTCGATCTTGTTCACCGCAATCAGGATCGGCACGTCGGCGGCGCGAGCGTGGTCGATCGCCTCTTTGGTCTGCGGCATGACGCCGTCGTCGGCAGCCACCACGACCACCGCGATGTCGGTGACCTTGGCACCGCGGGCGCGCATCGCCGTGAAGGCGGCGTGGCCGGGCGTGTCGAGGAAGGTGATCGTCTTCTCGTCGTGATGGACCTGGTAGGCACCGATGTGCTGGGTGATCCCGCCGGCCTCGCCCGCGGCAACCTCGGTCTCGCGGATCGCGTCGAGCAGCGAAGTCTTGCCGTGGTCGACGTGCCCCATGATCGTGACCACCGGCGGCCGGTCGGCGAGCTCCTCATCGGAGTCCTCGAACTCGGGTTCCTCGGGCTCCTCGTCGGCGGCACTGACGATTTCGATCTTGCGGTCGTACTCGTCGGCAATCGCGGCGATCGACTCGTCCGTGAGGGTCTGGGTCAAGGTCGCCATCTCCCCCATCATCATCAGCTTCTTGATCACCTCAGAGCTGCCAAGGCCGAGCAGCTCGGCGACCTCGCGCACGGTGGCGCCGGCTGGAACCTTGGTCGCCTCGGGCTCGGCTGCCTCAACTTTGGGCGGCGGCTCCTCGAGCAAGGGGCGGCGGCGGCGGCCACCGCGGCGGCGTGGCGGGCGCTGCGGTGGCGGCCCACCCATCTGATCTCTGCGTGCAGCCTGGGAATCGATCACGACGCGGCGCTTTTTCCCGCTCGCGCCGGCGCCGCCGGCTGCGGGTGTGCCAGCCGGGCGCACCGGGCCTTTGGAGGCGGCAGCCGGTTTCGGTGCTGGTTTAGCCGCTGCTTGCTGAGTAGGCGCCGGCTGTGCGGGCGTCTCTTTCGCCGCCGCAGGAGGTGCGGGCTTTTTGGCCTCAGCGGGAGCAGCGGCAGCGCCGCCATTCCCCTTGGCAGCTTGGATCGCCTTCAACGCATCGGCCTCATCGACGCTGGAGGCAGCAGCTTTGGCCTCAATCCCAGCGCTCTTCAGCGCGGCCAGAACGTCTTTGCTCTCAAGCCCCTGCGCTTTCGCGATCTCATGTACCCGCTTTTTTGCCACTACGCTTGCTCTGCCTCCTCGGCAACTGCCTCAATAGCTTCTTCCTGCGGGGCCTCCGCGGCATCGTCTGCGGGTGGCGTGGAGGTGGGCTCCTCGCCCGCAGCTTGCGAGGACGAGGAGTCTTCCTCCTCGACAGGACCCGCAGCCGATTCCTCCGGTGCCTCGTCAGGAACCTCCTCAACGAATTCGGCTTCGGCCTTCTCGACGATTGCGTCGATCTGACCTTGATCGGCGTCGGGATCGGCAAGGATTTCGACTTCGGCCTCGGGAATCGAAGCGAGCACGGCGATCTGGTTGGTGTCGAAGCGGCTCAGGGCCTGGTGGGAGGGCAGGCCGCAGTAGGTCGAGCCCTCGATCGCAGCGTTTGGGCAGCGGCGTCCGTTTGAGAGCACAGCCATGCAACGCCCGTCGAAGTTTTCTTCACCCTCGTACTCGACGTCCTGGTCCTCCTGGGAGAACTCGGTCTCGGACTTGATGTCGACCCGCCAGCCAGTGAGCCTGGCCGCGAGGCGAGCGTTCTGGCCATCGCGGCCGATCGCCAGCGAGAGCTGGTCATCGGGGACGATCACGGTCGCCTGGCGCTCGTCGTCATCGACGATCACCTCGCGCACGCGGGCCGGCGAGAGCGCCTTGGCGACGAAGCGGGCGGGCTCGTCGTTGTGGGGGATGATGTCGATCTTCTCGCCGCGCAGCTCGGAGACGACCATGCGCACGCGCGAGCCGCGCGGGCCGACGCAGGCGCCGACAGGATCGACGCCGTCGGCGTGGGAGATCACGGCGATCTTCGAGCGGTAGCCGGGCTCACGGGCGACGCCGACGATCTCGACCAGCTTGTCGGCGATCTCCGGCACCTCCATTTCGAAGAGTTTCTTGATCAGCTCGGAGCTGCGCCGCGAAACCACGATCGCGGGGCCTTTGGTCGAGTCGGAGACGTCGGTGATCACGGCCTTGACCCGCATGCCGTGGTCGTAGCGCTCGTTGTAGACCTGCTCGGACTTGGGCAGCAGCGCCTCGACCCGCTCACGCAGCTGGACCAGCGTGTAGCGCTTGTCGGACTGCTGAATGATTCCGGTGATCAACTCGCCGACGCGGTCCTGGTACTCGTCGAACATCATCATCCGTTCGGCCTCGCGAATCCGCTGCAGAATCACCTGCTTGGCCGTCTGAGCAGCGATGCGACCGAAGTCTTCGGGAGTGACGTCGCGGGTCTCGATCTGGTCCTCGTAGGGAGCGATCATCTCGGGGTCGAGCTCCGGGTCCTCGGGCTCGCGCAATTCACCCGTCTCGGGATCGACTTCGCGCTCTTCCTCCTCCTGCGCCTCGGCCGCCTCGGCGAGCAGCTTCTCCTCCAGCTCGGGCGGCAGGATCAGTTCGAAGACGAGGAAGTCGCCGGTTTCATGATCGAGGTCAACGCGGGCGTATTTGGCCGCCCCAGGCGTCTTCTTGTAGGCGGAGAGGAGCGCATCGGCAAGCGCGTCCATCAACTTGTCGGCGGAGATCCCCTTCTCCTGCTCCAGTGCCTTGACTGCTTCGACGATCTCCTTGCTCACTGGATCTCCTTGTGATTGCTGTACTTGGGGCCGGGCGAGGAAACCTCCAGCGCGTAGTCGGCCCGCAGGTGGTTGAGGTGATTGGTGACCCGTTCGCAAAGCGCGAGGTCAACGCCACCGGGGTGGTCGATAAAGAGGCGCAGCGCTTCCTTGCTCGGCTGCTCAAGCGCGACCAGATCGAGCTCGGAATCGAGCTCACGGAGCTGCTGCTGAATGTCTTGCTGGAGGTCTGTCATTGGGTTGAGGCGTAAAAAAAGTGGGCCAGGCCCACTTCCGGTACATCGGGACTCACTAAAAGCTCGGGTCAGTATAGCTCGGCGGAGGTGGCTGGCCAGCGGGTCCCACGCCGCAGGCCGGCGGGTCCTGTCGCGGCGGCCCTCCCCCATGTGCTCGGACGCCTGCGGCGCCCTGCGCTATGGGGGACCCCCGCCACCGCGCCACCCGCCGGTCAGCCGGAGTGGCTAGCTGCTTTATCCCGAAGCTGGTCGACTCTCTCGAGGATGGCGTCCGCGATTTGGTCCTTGGAAGCTTGGGGGACTGCGGTGTCACTGGATGAGTCGATCAGGGTTACTGCGTTTTCTTGGCTCTCGAAGCCGATTGCTGGGTTTGAGACGTCGTTGAGGACCATTAGGTCGGCGCGCTTGCGATGGAGCTTCTCCCTTGCCCGCTCTACGTTGTCGCCGGCTTCGGCGGCGAAGGCGACGATGGTTTGGCCCTCGCTGCGGGCGGCGGTGAGGCTGGCGAGGATGTCCTCGGTGGGCTCCAGGTGGAGGTCGAGCGAGGCGTCGCGGGTCAGCTTGCCGTTTGCAACGTCGCTTGCCTTGAAGTCGGCGGGGGCGGCGGCCATCAGGAGGACCTGGGCGTTGGGGAACTCGGTGCGGGCAGCCTTGGCGAGCTGCTCAGTTGTCTCGACGTCGATGCGATGGACTCCCGCGGGCCCGGGAAGGCTGACGTTGGCGGCGATCAAGGTGACATCGGCGCCACGGCGAGCGGCTGCTGCGGCAAGGGCGATGCCCATGCGGCCGCTGGAGCGGTTGCCGAGGAAGCGGACCGGAGTCGATCGGCTCGCGGGTGCCGCCCGCGGTGACGAGGACGCGGAGGCCGTCCCAGGGACGCTCGCCGGTTGGCAGCTCGGCTTCGACCCGCGCCAGCAGACTGGCCGGGTCGGGCAGACGGCCCGTGCCGTGCTCGCCGCGCGAGGCGAGGGCGCCCTCATCGGGGTCGATCACGATCACGCCGCGCTCGCCAGCGTCGCCAGGTTGGCCTGGGTGGCGGCGTCTGCGTACATGCGGTCGTTCATCGCCGGCGCAACCAAGCGCGGTGCCGCGCAGGCGAGGAAGGAAGTGGTGAGCATCGAGTCGGCGCTGGCCGCTGGCGAGCTTGGCGATCGTGTTGGCCGAGGCCGGGGCGACGAGATAGGCGTCGCAGTTGGTGGCGAGCTCGAGGTGGCCGATCGGGTCGTGCGCGGGGCGCGGCGTCGCCAGGGAAGGCGCCGCGCATGGGTCGCGCTCGAACTCGGAGAGCAGCACCGGGGCGCCGACGATGCCCTCGAACGAGGCGACGCCGACGAAACGAGTCGCGCGCCTCGGTCATCAGCACGCGAACGCCATGGCCAGCAGTTGTCGCCAGGCGCGTTAGTTCAAGCGCCTTGTAGGCGGCAATCCCTCCGCTTACGCCGAGCAGGATTCTGGCCATGGCTATTCCTTGGGTCCGGCTGTGCCGGAGCGCGCTAGGAGCGGTACTCGTACTTGAGCTTGCCCGCGGCGACCTCTTCGAGCGCAATCGAGAGGTAGTTCCTGTCGCCGGGGATATCGACCATCGGCGGCGGGTACTCGCCGAAGCTGCCCTCGCCGAGGTTGTGGTAGTAGCTGTTGATCTGACGGGCCCGCTTAGCGGCGACGACTACGGCCGCGTAGTGAGAGTCAGTGTGGTCAAGGAGCTTGTCAACGCGTGGTTTGATCATTCGGCTCCGGAGTCTAGAGGTATCCCCAACTCGGCGCGCACGATTCCCTCCAGCTCATCGGCGGCGCGGTCAAGATCGTCGTTGACGACCGTGTGCGCAAACTCGCCTTGAGCTGCCAGCTCCTGCTCCGCGACCTCGAGTCGCGCGTCAATTGCCTCGAGGCTGTCGGTGCCGCGCGACTCGAGCCGGCGGCGCAGCGAGGCTGGATCCGGCGGGGCGATGAAGACCTGCACCGACTCGCGCATCGCCGCCCGTACCTGGCGGGCGCCCTGGACCTCGATCTCGAGCACGACCGAGTGCCCGGCATCGAGCCGTCGACGTACCTCAGAGCGCAGGGTGCCGTAGCGATGGCCGCTGTAGGTGGCGAACTCGAGAAAGTCTTCAGCTTCGATCCGCCGATCGAATTCCTCCGGCGTGAGGAAGTGGTAATCGCGCCCGTTCACCTCGCCCTTGCGGGGCTCGCGCGTCGTCGCCGAGATCGAGAGCTCGAGGTCGGGAACGCGTTCGAGCAGTGTTGAGATCAACGTTCCCTTGCCGACGCCGGATGGACCGGTGATGACGAAGACCTTGGCCATGCGGCCGGGAATACTGACCGGAGCTATCGGCGGAGCTGCGAGACGAGCTCGGCGCGTTGGCGCTCCGAGAGGCCGCCGATCGTCTTCGACGGTGAGATCCGGCACTGGTTGAGGATCCGATTCGTCTTCACACGGCCGTACTTCGGCACCGCCAGGAGCATGTCGAAGACCTTGGCGGTGAGCACGTACTCGGGTGGGTCGAGCAGCAGTGTGTGGATGTTTGCCTTGCCCGCTTTGAGGTCCTTCTTCAGCTTGGCGCGAGCGGTGCGAATGTCATTGGCGCGTTTAAGAGCATCCATCCGCTGGTCCAGTGAGCGCTCGGGGGCAGCGGCGGAAGTCTTGACTGGGGCAGGCATGTGGGCGGCGAGTATAGCCGCGGGTCGCGGGCGTGCAAGGCCATGCAAGCCAAAAACGGCGAAATTCACCTGAACCTCCAGTCGAGGTTTAGGCGGTGTTGCCGATTGGAGTGCCGCCTCCACTGGTTTGGAGCGCTCCGGCGATCTCGCCTGCAACCCGACTGCCCGCCTGCGGGTCGCGGAAGTTCTCGGTTCCGACCGCCACCAAGCAGGCGCCGGCGGCAAGCATTTCGAGCGCATCAGCACCGCTGGAGATCCCGCCCATGCCAACGATCGGGATATTCACGGCGGCGGCAACGGCGCGCACCTGGGCGATCGCCACCGGCCTCACCGCGGGGCCGGACAGCCCGCCGTGCCCCGCTGCGATTCCGGGCTCAGCGGTCGCTGGATCAATTGCGCTCGCCTTCAGCGTGTTGATCAGCGAGACCGCGTCTGCACCACTCTGCGCCGCGGCCACCGCGACCTCGGCGGGAGCGGTGACGTTGGGTGTCAGCTTGACGATCAGCGGCTTGACGGTCAGTGGTCGCAGCACTTCGAGCAGCGCCTCGGTCTCACTTGGCTGCTCGCCGACGATCAGACCAGAGTGGACGTTGGGGCAGGAGACGTTGAGCTCGATCGCGGCCACCTCGTCCCTCGCTCCCACCTCCCCGACCAAGCGCCCGAAGTCCTCATGGTTCGTTGCCATCACCGAGACGATCAGTGGCACCGGCAGCCGTGCGAGCTGCGGCAGATCCTCAGCAAGAAAGCCGGCGAGGCCCTTGTTGGGCAAGCCGATTGAGTTGATCATTCCCGCCGGGGTCTCCCAGATCCGCTGCGGCTCGTTGCCAATCCGCGGCTCGGGCGTGATCGTCTTCGAGACGAAAGCGGAAAAGGGAAAATCCGCCAGCAGGGCATCGCCGTAAACACGCCGGGCGGCAATCGCGTCAAAGGTGCCGGAGGCGTTGACCACCGGGTGCTTTAGCTCGATGCCGCAGAAGTCAGGCATGGGCCAGCTCGACCTGATCGGGGCGCACCACCGGGCCGTCGACGCAGAGGCGGAGGTAGCCACCGCCCGACTTGGGCACCGCGCAGCCAAAGCAGGCGCCATAGCCACAGGCCATCGGCGACTCCATCGCCAACTCACAGGCAACCCCCGCCTCATTGCACATCGTCCCCACGGCCGCGAGCATCGGCGGCGGTCCGCAGGAGTAGACGACAGCGCTGGCGGCGTCATCGCCCTCCAGCATGGCGGCGAGCAGGTCGGTGACATAGCCGTGGTGGCCGATGTGGCCGTCGTCACTGGCGAGACGGACCTCGCAACAGGCGAAGAGGTCATCGAGGCCACCGGAGTGGGTCTCGTCGCGGAAGCCAAGGAGCACCCGGGCGGGAATGTTTTTGGCCGCGAAGGTGCGGCGAAGCAGTGCCAAGGGCGCGATCCCGATTCCACCTCCGACCAGGATCGCCCCACTCGGTCGAACTGCATCAACTTCTCTACCTGGCAGATCGAGACTTTGATGCAGTTCGTGGGGGGTTGAGAACGAGTTGCCGAGCGGTCCGTTGACCCAAACGCCCTCCCCCACTTCGAGCTCGCAGAGGCGGTCGGTGCCAGGGCCGATGCCCTCGATCAGGAAGTCAAGGCGAACGCCGCCTGCCGCGGGTCCGGTCTCGGCGACCGAGAGCGCTCGCGGCAAGAAGGGACGCCCGCCGCTCTGCTCCCAGTGCCGCTCCGTGGCGAGCATGTAGAACTGGCCCGGCAGCGGCTCGGGGCCGTCAGGATCGATCAGTGAGAAGAGCCGGTAGCCGCTAGAAGCGCGACTCTCTGAAACCCGGCAGAGGCGACGCCCAAAGGGGGCGGTCATCGGGCCTGCTTGGCCCGCTCCAGGCCGTGGATCTCTTGCAGGGAACGAACCTCTGAGTCGCCCTCGATCTTGGCCGCGATCGCGCGCACGGCGGCGGTCGCACCGGTCATCGTCGTCACGCAAGGGACGTTGTGGCGCACGGCGGCGGTACGAATCTCATAGCCGTCGGCTCGGGCGCCCGAGCCGGTTGGCGTGTTGATCACAAGGTTGCAGCGGCGCTCCCGGATCAAATCGACGACGTGCGGTGAGCCCTCGGCGATCTTGTTGATCGGGGTGACCGGCACGCCCATCGCCGAGATCGCTTGGGCAGTACCGCCGGTGGCGATCAACTCAAAGCCGAGGTCATGGAGCTGGGCGGCGAGCTGGGTCGCAGCGGGCTTGTCGGTGTCGGTGACGGTGATGAAGACTGCCCCCTCGGTTGGCAGCGAAACGCCGGCCGCCGCCTGGGCCTTGCCGAAGGCGGTCGGGAAGTCACCGGCGATGCCCATCACCTCGCCGGTGCTCTTCATCTCGGGCCCAAGGACCGAGTCGGCGCCGGCGAAGCGGGCGAAGGGCAGTACCGCCTCCTTGACGCTGACCAGGCCGGCGGGCGGGTCGCGCAGCTCCTGGTCGGCGAGCTTCTCACCCAGCATCAGTCGCGCCGCCAGCTTAGCCACCGGCACTCCGGTTGCCTTGGAGACGAAGGGCACCGTGCGCGAGGCGCGCGGATTCGCCTCGATCACGTAGAGCTCGCCGCCGGCGACGGCGTACTGGATGTTGATCAGGCCGATCACGCCGAGCTCGAGCGCGATGCGCTTCGTCGTCGCGCGGATCTCCTCCAACATCTCGACGCCGAGGCTCATCGGCGGGATCACGCAGGCAGAGTCCCCCGAATGCACGCCGGCCTCCTCGACGTGCTGCATGATCCCGGCGACGTGGACATCGCTGCCATCGGCGAGCGCGTCGACATCGATCTCGATCGCGTTCTCGAGGAAACGGTCGAGCAGCAGCGGGTGCTCCTGGTCAGCCTTGACATTGGCCTCGAGGTAGGCAGTGAGGTCGTCGATTGAGTAACAGATCTCCATCGCCCTACCGCCGAGAACGTAGGAGGGTCGGACCAGCAGCGGGAAGCCGACTTTCTCGGCGATGACGATGGCTTCATCGGCAGAGAGCGCGGTGCCGTAAGGCGGGTGCTTGACGCCAAGCTCGCGCAGCAGGGCGCCGAAGCGACCACGGTCCTCGGCCAGGTCGATCGCGTCGACCGGGGTGCCAAGAAGCGGCACGCCCGCCTCCTCCAGCGCCCGGGCCAGCTTCAGCGGCGTCTGCCCGCCAAATTGGACGATTACGCCCTCAGGTTTCTCCTGCGCGCAGACGGCGAGCACGTCCTCCGCCGTCAGCGGCTCGAAGTAGAGGCGGTCGGAGGTGTCGTAGTCGGTGGAGACCGTCTCCGGGTTGCAGTTGATCATCACCGCGTCGCGGTCGAGCTCGCGCGCGGTCATCGCCGCGTGCACGCAGCAGTAGTCGAACTCGATCCCCTGGCCGATCCGGTTCGGGCCGGCGCCGAGGATGACGACCGAGTCACGCTCGCCACGTCGGATCTCCGAGGCGGCCACCCCACCCGAAGGTCGCTCGTGGGCCGAGTAGTAGTAGGGCGTGGCGGCCTCGAACTCGGCGGCGCAGGTGTCGACCGACTTGTAGACGCGGGTGAGCGAGTCGGTGCCGTCGCCCTCGGTCGCCAAGGTCTGCAGCTCACGCAGGAACCAGGGGTCGACCAGGCAGCGCTCGTGCACCGCCTCGACCTCGAGCCCCCGGCGAAAGGCAGCGAGGATCAAGTCGAAGCGCTCCGCGCAGGGCTTGGCCAGCAGCTCGAGCAACTCGGCGTCGTCGCTCGGCACTTCGACCTCGGCGTCGAGCTCCCGCGAGCGCAAGGCCTTGGCAAAGGACTCGCCAAAGGTGCGACCGATCGCCATCACCTCGCCGACGCTCTGCATGTAGGTGGAGAGCTTGCCCTCGGTCCCAGGGAACTTCTCGAAGGCAAAGCGCGGAATCTTCGTCACCACGTAGTCGATCGTCGGCTCGAAGCTGGCGGGCGTGGCCCGGGTGATGTCGTTGGGGATCTCCTCCAGGGCGTAGCCGACGGCCAGCTTCGCCGCCATCTTGGCGATCGGGAAGCCGGTCGCCTTCGAGGCCAGGGCCGAGGAGCGCGAGACCCGCGGATTCATCTCGATCACGACGATCTCCCCCGTCTCGGGGTTGACGCCGAACTGGACGTTGGAGCCGCCGGTCTCGACCCCGACGGCGCGAATCACCTTGATCGCCTGGTCACGCAGGTCCTGGTAAAGCGCGTCGGTGAGGGTCTGCGCCGGGGCGACAGTGACCGAGTCGCCGGTGTGCACGCCCATCGGGTCGACGTTCTCGATCGAGCAGATGATCACCACGTTGTCGTTGTGATCGCGCATCACCTCGAGCTCGAACTCGCCCCAGCCGATCACCGACTCCTCGACCAGAACCTGGTTGATCGGGCTGGCGGCGAGGCCCTCGGAGACGACCTGACGCAGCTCTGTCTCGGTCTCCCCCACCCCACCGCCTTGGCCTCCCATGGTGAAGGCCGGACGGACGATCGCCGGCAGGGTGATGTCGCCGTCGGCCAGCGCCGCCTCGACCTCACCGACCGTCTCCACCGTTATCGACCAGGGGATGCGCAGGCCGGCGTCGGTCATCGTCTGGCGGAACTCCTCGCGGTCCTCGGCGCGGCGGATCGCGGCGTGATCGGCCCCGATCAGCTCGACCCCAAAGCGCTCCAGGGTGCCGTCCTCGTGCAGCGTCATCGCCAGGTTGAGCGCGGTCTGGCCGCCGAGGGTCGGCAGCAGCGCGTCGGGCCGCTCCTTTTCGATGATCCGCGTCACCGGGCCGGGCAGCAGCGGCTCGATGTAGGTCGAGCTGGCGAACTCCGGGTCGGTCATGATCGTTGCCGGGTTGGAGTTGACGAGGATCACCTCGTAGCCCTCCTCGAGCAGCACCTTGCAGGCCTGTACGCCGGAGTAGTCGAACTCGGCCGCCTGGCCGATCACGATTGGGCCGGAGCCGATCAGCAGGATCTTCTCGATGTCGGTGCGCTTAGGCATGAGCAAGCTCCAGGAATGAGTCGAAGAGATGGCGGGCGTCGTGCGGTCCGGGGCCCGCCTCGGGGTGGTACTGGACCGTCGCCGCGCCGACCTCCTTCAGCACCAGGCCCTCGACCGTGCGGTCGTAGAGGTTGAGATGGGAGAGCTCGGCGGCGCCGAAGTCGGTCTGCCAGCGCACCGGCTCATCGGCCTCGATCCGCGACTCGCCGCCGGGCCCCTGCACGGCGAAGCCGTGGTTCTGCGAGGTTATGTCGATCCGGCCCGTCGCGAGCTCCTTGACCGGGTGGTTGGCGCCGCGGTGGCCGAAGGGCAGCTTGAAGGTCTGCAGGCCAACCGCGCGGCAGAGCAGCTGATGACCAAGGCAGATGCCGAAGAGGGGCTTTTGGCCGACCAGCTCGCGCACGGTGTCGACGACGTAGCCGAGTGCCGCCGGATCGCCGGGGCCATTGGCGAGAAAGACGACGTCGGGCTCCTCGGCGAGGACCTGCTCCGGTGAGGAGGTGCAGGGCAACAAGGTGAGTTTGCAGCCACGCTCGCGCAGCTGGCGCACGATGTTGAGCTTGATCCCGGTGTCGATGCCGACCACGTGCGGGCCGCCCTCGCCCGCGAAGCGAATCGGCTCGGCCGGGGTAACGGTGCGGGCGAAATCGGCGCCGCCCATTGAGGGCTCGGCGGCGACGCGTTCGCGCGCCTCGCTCTCCGGCGTACCGGCGGGGAAGATGCCGCCGCGCATCGCGCCGCGGTCGCGGATGTGGCGGACGACGGCACGGGTGTCGACACCGCCGATCGCGGGCACACCGCAGTCGGCGAGCCAGTCGAGCCAGCCGCCCTCGGCGGTGGCAATGTCCTCGCCGTTCTTGGGATCGCGCATGACGACGCCGCGGGCGTGAGCCCGGTCGGACTCCATCGCCGCGGCCGAGACGCCGTAGTTGCCGATCAGCGGGTAAGTGAAGACGATGATCTGCCCGGCATAGGACGGGTCGGTGACCGACTCCTGGTAACCGGTCATCGCCGTGTTGAAGACGACCTCGCCGGTGACCGGCCCCTCGGCGCCGCAAGGAATCCCGTCGAAGCGAGCCCCGTCCTTGAGCAGCAGGAAGCCCTCGCTCACGCCGCCACCCCCATGGTGAAGCTGCGCAAGCGGTAGGCGACCTGGCCTCCCGCCAGCGTCATCAGCACCCGTCCGGTCAGCTTTTCCCCAGCGCACCAGGAGTTGGAGGAGCGGCTCTCATAGCCCTCCTCACCCACCGTCCAGCTTGCGGACAGGTCGCAGAGAGCGATGTTGGCCTCGTTACCCGGAGCCAGCGAGGGACGCTCGATGCCGAATGGCTCCGCCCCACCGGCCAGGCGCTCGATGAGGAGTCCGAGCTCGATCGTCCCGGGCAGCACGAGGTGGGTGTGAAGGGCCGCAAATGCCGTCTCCAGCCCGGTCACGCCGGTCGCTGCCCGCTCGAAGGGCACCTCCTTTTCCTCGTTCGCGTGAGGCGCGTGGTCGGTGGCAACGCAATCAATGGTGCCATCGATCAGCCCCTGAATCAGGGCCTGGCGATCCGCCTCGCTGCGCAGTGGCGGATTCATCTTGAAGCGATGCGGGTCGAGACTGCGCACTGCCTCATCGGTGAGGCAGAGGTGATGCGGGGAGGCCTCGCAGCTGATCTGCACGCCGGCTTCCTTGGCGGTACGAACAGCCTCTACTGACTCGATCGCGGAGAGGTGCTGCACGTGGATGCGACCGTCCTCGTAGCCCGCCAAGGCTGCGTCGCGGGCAATCATGGTCGACTCCGAAACGGAGGGAATCCCCTCGAGCCCCAGGATCGCGGAGACCGGGCCCTCGTGCATCACGCCGTCACCCGACAGATCGGCATCCTCCTCGTGGAGCGCGATCATGCCACCGCAGAGTCGCTGGTATTGGAGGGCGCGGCGAACCAGACGGGCGCTTCGGACGGGGAGGCCGTCGTCGCTGAAGCCGACGGCACCGGCGTCGCGCAGGGCGGCCATGTCGGTCAGCTCCTCTCCCTTCATCTCCCGGGTCACCGTGGCCAGGAAACCCACCCGGACCGAGGCGACCCCGGATGCGTCCTGGCGTAGCGCCTCGACGTCGCCGGGGGTCGAAACGGGCGGCTCGGTGTTGGCCATGGCGAGAATGCCGCAGTAGCCGCCGGCGGCCGCGGAGCGGGTTCCGGTCTCGATGTCCTCCTTGTGCCCCTGGCCCGGCGTGCGCAAGTGGACGTGGGGATCGAAGAAGGCGGGAAAGGCATGCAACCCGGCCGCGTCCACCTCTTCGAGCTCCTCCGCGGGGACCGTGCCCGGCGCCGCCAGCTCGGCAATCTGGCCGTCGCGAACAACGAGGTCGTGGACGGCATCGATGCCGGCGATCGGGTCGAACGCCGTGACGCGACGCAGGAGGAGATCCGCGCTCTCGAGGGCGCGGATCTCGAGTTTGGCTGCGCTCACGCCGGTTGCCCTATAAGAGACGTCCCCGCCGGCCTCTCGTCATTGGCGGCGAGCAGCTCGTAGAGGATGGCCATTCGCACGAACAGCCCGGAGGCGACCTGCTCGGCGATCAGCGACTGGGGCGAGTCGATCACCTCGCCGGAGAGCTCGATACCACGGTTGACCGGGCCGGGGTGCATCAACAGCTGGCGGGGTTTGAGCCGCCGCGAGTCGATCTGGAAGCGAGTTGCGTACTCGCGAACCGAGGGTATGAAGCTCTCCCCCATTCGCTCGTGCTGCAGGCGCAGGGAATAGACGACATCGGCCTCGCCGAGGCGATCGAGCGAGTACTCGATCTCGCAGCCGAGCTGCTCGAGACCGCGCGGGATCAATGCCGGAGGACCGCAGACGGTCACCTCGGCGCCCATCGCCTTAAAGGCGATCAGGTTGGAGCGGGCAACACGGCTGTGCAGGACATCGCCGACGATCCAGATCCGCCTGCCCTCAAGGGAGCCGAGCCGACGGCGCAGCGTGTAGACATCGAGAAGCGCTTGGCTGGGGTGCTCGTGCTTACCGTCGCCGGCGTTGATCACCACTGCCTCGGCCCACTGAGCCACCATCTGAGCCGCCCCGGCGTAGGGGTGGCGCAGCACGATTGCCGCCGGGTCGTAGGCGGACAAGGTCGCCACCGTGTCCTTCAGCGACTCACCCTTGTCGACCGAGGAGCCCGCCGCCTTGACCGAGACGAGGTCGGCGGAGAGACGCTTGACCGCCAACTCGAAGGAAGAGCTGGTGCGAGTGCTCGACTCATAAAAGAGGGTGACCACGGTGTGGCCCCGCAGGCTTGGCACCTCATTGAGGCCGCTGGACCCGGCGAAGGTCTCGGCACGGTCGAGGATCGCTTCGATCTCGGCTTTGGAGAGATTGCCGATCGAGAGCAGGTGCTTCATGCGAGCACCTCCACCGGCTCGCTGATCACGACATCGTCGCTACCGTCGAACTCCTCGAGGTGGACATTGACCCGCTGCTCCCGCGCGGTCGGCAGATTCTTGCCAACGTAATCTGGCCGGATCGGCAGCTCGCGGTGACCCCGATCGCAAAGCACCGCAAGCTGAACGCGCTGCGGCCGGCCGTAGTCGAAGAGAGCGTCGATCGCAGCCCGTGCGGTACGGCCAGTGAAGAGGACGTCGTCGACCAAGACCACAGTGCGACCGGAGAGGTCGAAGTCGATGTGCGAAGCATGGAGAGTGGGTTGACCGGCGGCGAGCTTAACGTCAGCGTCATCGCGATAGAGCGAGATGTCGAGATCCCCGATCGGCATCTCCGCACCGGTCAGCTCAGTCAGCAGTACGTGGAGGCGGTGGGCCAACAGGGCGCCGCGGGTATGGACTCCAACGACCGCGAGGGCATCGGGGTCCGGGTTCTTCTCGGCGATCTCATGGGCGATCCGCCGCAGCGTCCGCCTAAGTCCATCGCGCTCGAGCACGACTGTTTCGGGCACTTCACTTTCTCCTTCCTGGCCTCGCAGGACCGGGTTAAAGGACGATTCGCAGCGTAGCAGCGAGAAGAGACGCTTGAGGGTGTCGCTCAGCGTCCGGCGGAGCCCGGACGCTCGTTGGGACGAGCAGACCGTGGTTCTTTTCCACTGCTGGAGAGCGGCCGGCGCACGACCCGCCGAGGGGGCAGGGGAACCTCTGACGCGATTACGCCGTAGGCGAGATGGTCGAGGCTTTCACTGGCCAGCTCGGCGGTCAACTGCTCGTATTCACCGCGCAGGACCTCGGGAACGACATCGCCTCGGACGTAGAATCGACAATCGGCCTTTCGTTTGAGCCGGTCGAGCGGCATCGGGTTGGGTTGCTCCTTCTTACCGTTCACCCGCCATAGCTTCTCGTCGGGCCAGAGAGACCATTTGGTGGCGGTGGCGCCAAACTGCTCTGACGCATACTCCGGCACCACCCACGAGTCAGTTGCCAGATTGCCGACGCTGTAGGCGAGAACGATGCAGCGCAATTGACTGTTCTTGCCGAGCCTGCCGGAGAGTCCTTTGATCGCGTCGATCAGCGCAACGGTTAGCTCGTACCCGTGCCTGCCACCCTGGGCGCTCCGGGGCATCTGATCGCGATTCGGAGCGAGGGCGAAGGGCATATTCGCGACGATAAGAACGCGCTCTTCCTCCTCGCGAGAGAAGACCGGCGGGATGCCGTTGCGGATGTCACCGTTGACGAACGAAGCGGGAACGCCGTTGAGAACGGCGTTGATCCCGGCATAGGCGAGCGCCCTCGTATTTCGATCAAAGCCGTAGCGGCGAACGTTCCCGCCCCTGTAGCGGAGCAGGTTGTGCCCACAGCCTGTCGCGGGGTCGATGACCGTGGTGGCCCACCCCATCCAGCCGGTCTCTTCGCATGCCCTGACGACCAGATCGCTCTCGTCCGAGAAGGGGAAGGTCCTGATGCTGGGGTCGACCCAGAGGCCGTCGGTGAGGAAGACCTGATCGCCACAGAGGTTGAGCTTGACCCGCAGGGCGTCGTTCTTGACCAGAAGCTTTGACTCGAGCAGCCAGCGCTTCTCGTCGGAGGCAAAGGCGAGCGAGTGATGCAGCCTGAAGAGATCGCCCTCGAATTGCTGCTCGTCGCCCCACTCCTGGTAAGTCGGGTGCGCGGCGATCTCGCTCAGGATCTCCTTCAGCCCTGCGGCCTCCCTCGGGTTGTCCTGAAGCCAGAGCAGCAGCTGGTTGAGATCGTCGAGAGTGATCGTCTCGGCGTGCCCGGCGCTGACTGCAAAATCGGCGGCGGTAATACGCGTCTCCTCGCCCGCGTGCAGCTCGCGCACGGGGTCGGGAGTCGTCTGCGTGTCGTACTCCTTCTCGTGGTCCTGTGGCATTTTTTCGAGCGAGGCGTAGGGAACGATCAGCTGTCCCGCTGAGAGAGCGCGCACGCGCTCGGCAAGGCTCGCGAACTCAGGCCAGGTCAGAGCATCTTTGCGCCGTAGAAACTCGCGCATTTCGGGACTCGCGTACTCGTTCGCCGATTCGTCCCAAGGATGGCGCACCTTTGCGGGCTTCTCACCTTCGAGCCAGAGCATCGGGTAGGGCTGTGAGTCGAGAATGCCCTTCAACTCCGACCAGCCCACGTGCCAAACCGCAAGCCCTTTCGGCTCAGGGAGCCCGAGTGCGAATTCGGCGAGGTCTAGCGAGCAGATCACGCGGCCCGGAGTGGCCTTCGCCGCGAGGCGAAAGCCGAGGTCCATGTCGCGGCCGATGTAGTCGTTCACCGTGACCGGCACCGAACGTCCGGGACCGGTGTCGGGATCCGATCGCCCCGCGTCGTCGGCCAGCAGCTCGATGCCGCCCTGGACTATCTGCAGGCGCTTGTTCCGCAGCGGGAATCCGGCGGTCCACGCACAGGCCCGCACCCCGAGGCCTTCGCCGACGTAGCGACCGTCGATCTCGTGGACCAAATTGACGAAGCTGCGCAAGGAGCTTCTCAGCGCTATCTGCTGCTGCTCGAGATCGGTGTACACCAGCTCGGTGAAGAGAAGCTCGTCGCCGTTGATCTTCCACAGTTCGGGCGGAGGCATGACGGCGGCTCTCTTTTCCGCCCGAGCCTCGATCACCCGCTCCTTGAAAGAGCGCGTGAACTCCTGGAAGAACTCCTCGAAGCGGTTTGGCCATGACTGCACCGAGGAGAAATCGTCCGCGGGGCCGCGGCTCTTGTATGCGGTTCCCCCGACCAAGTCGACCGAGAAGAACACCCGCAACTGCGTTGACCTATGTGCTTTGCCGACTGCCCTGCCCTCGTCGCTCATGGCCGCTCCTCGATGGGTCGCCTCACACGTTCCCTGCACGTCGAACATAGTCGAGGGGTAGTCACGAATGTGTGCATCTCCGCACAATTTGGAACGATCAGGAGAAGTACCAATAGTGTGGAAAAACTCTTTGATTCATCGGCCCGCCTTAGCGTCCGGCGGAACCTCGCGCTCACGAGCGCCGTTGGGCACCATCTCGGGCTCACCGCGCTCAGGGAAGGGGATCTCAATCAGGTCGAAGTCTTTCGGAGCGACGCAGTCCTCGAAGACCTCGCGGGCCTCATCGAGCACGGTGCCGACGTGGTAGCGCGAGGAGATATGGACCAGGGCGAGCATTTTGACGTGGGCCTCGCGGGCGACGGCGGCGGCCTGGCCGACCGTGGAGTGGCCGGTGTCGGCGGCGCGCTGGACCTCCTCCTCGGAGAAGCTGGCGTCATGGATCAGCAGGTCGGCATCGGCCGCGGCCGCAACGGTCGAGTGACAGGGCGAGGTGTCACCGGTGATCGCAACGATGCGGCCCGGGCGCGCCTCGCCCATCACGTCCTGCGGGCGTACCGGCCCATCGCCCCCCTCCACCTCCTCCCCCCTTTGCAGCGCCGCGAAGGCCGGCCCTTCGGCGACGCCGAGCCGCTTCGCTTCGTCCGGATCGAAGCGCCCCGGGCGCTCCTCCTCGACCAGCACGTAGCCGTTAGCCCGCACGCTGTGCTCGACCGCGAAGGCCTGCACCTCGGCGCCGTCATGGCGCACCGCTTCGCCGGGGTCAATTTCGATTAGGTCGATGCTGTAATCGGTGCGGCCGATCAGCCGGCCCAGGGTCTTGAACAGGTCGCGCAGCCCACGCGGCCCGTAGATCGTCAGCGGCTCCTCGCGAGCGGTTAGGTCATAGGTCTTGAGCAGACCTGGGAGGCCGAGGATGTGATCTGCGTGGAAGTGGGTGAGGAAGATCTCGTCGACCTGGGTCAGCCCCAAGGAGCGCTGCAACTGGCGCTGCGTCCCTTCGCCGCAGTCGAACATCAGCCGCCGGCCGCCACGGACCAGCATCACGCTCGCGGTCGAGCGCCGCGCCGAGGGCACCGACCCGCCGGTGCCGAGGAAGATCGCCGAGAGATCCATGCGAGCCTGCGAGCCTACGCGACGCAGCCGCTCCTCTACCCGAAGCTAGACTGGCCGTTGAGCGCCCGTAGCTCAGCTGGATAGAGCGCCGCCCTCCGGAGGCGGAGGCCACAGGTTCGAATCCTGTCGGGCGCGTCTTGGCGAGCTTGGATCAGTCGGTCTGGAGTCGCGCCAGCCACTCATCGCGATCAAAGCTGGCGGGCTCGGTCTGGTCGAGGAAGCGCTCAAGCACCGTGAGGAAGCGCAGCGGTTGCTCGACCTGGGGTAGGTGACCGGCGCTCTCAAAGATCTCAAGCCGGCTGCCGGGAAGCATGCGGTGGGCTTCTTCTCCGTGGCGGGCCGGAATGATCGGGTCGCGGGCGCCCCAGACGATCAGCACCGGCACCTCCTCTGCCAGGTAGAGCCGGTCCGAGGCAGAGACCTGCTGACCATGGGTGCCGACCACGGAGCGCAGGGTCGCGAGAAAGGCCTTACGTCGCTGCGGCTCGGCAAGCGCCGCGTATCCACGCGCTACCTCGGCCACGTCGGGCCCGGGCTTGATCCCGACCGCCGCCATGCCGCGGCCAATGGCGCTGCCGGCTTTCTCCCCCATGCTCGCCGTCGCCGCGATGAAGAGGTCGGCACCGGGGAGCGCCGCCGCCCGCAGGACGGGACTGACCTCGGGCCCCAGGCCGCCACTGGAAACCAGTACCAAGCGCTCGACCATCTCCGGGAACTGGTAGGCGAACTGCATCGCGATCCCGCCACCGAGCGAATGACCGACCAGCGTGGCGCGCTCGTGGCCGAGCGAGAGCAGGAGGTCGCGCAGGCCGGAGGCGAGGTTGCCGAGCGAGTAGTCACCCGGCCCCCCACCGGACATCCCGTGGCCGGGCAGGTCGGGAGCGATAACCGTGTGGCGATCGGCCAGCGGCTC
Organism: uncultured Solirubrobacterales bacterium; assembly: GCA_963716345.1. Classification (GTDB taxonomy): domain Bacteria; phylum Actinomycetota; class Thermoleophilia; order Solirubrobacterales; family 70-9; genus VRUE01. The sequence goes on along the minus strand of OY970304.1, from coordinate 2,604,073 downwards.
GAGCACCTCGCGCCAATGCTCGGAACTGACCGCTATGCCGTGAATCATCAGCAGCACCGATCCCTCGCCACCACCCAGGTAGCTGATCTCGCGACCGTGTAGTTCCGCCGTCTTGAAGCTCACGCTCGCCTGGTCGGGATCGGACACCCACCTACGGTAGCTCGGCGCCCCGGCGGCGGATGCGCGCGTATCCGCTGCCGCTTCCAATACTGTCGCGCCCGATGGCCGACGAGAAGAAGAACCGACTGCCGCGCGGCGCCCTGATCGTCGTCGCGATCGGGCTCATCGCCTGCGTCGCCGCCGCCCTGCTCACGACCGACGAGGCAAGCGGCGAAGCGGCGCAGCTCGAATGGGTGAGGAAAGTGCCGATGTCGGATTCCAAGCCGGTGCCACTGCCGGGGGGCGGGACGATGCAGCTGACCGACGGGGCGATCCGCACGACGGGCACCAACGTCAGCGGCTACTCGCTCTTCCGCGTTTCCTCACGGATTCGAATCGACGCCGGTGCACCCGTGGGCGGTGGCCGCATTCTCTGTGACGTGAGTGGCGACAGGGGGGCGGAAATTGCGCAGACCCGCGGTGGCCTGCGCGCCACCTACCCGCGCTCCAGCACCGGTCTCTACACCCAGGAAGTGCCGGAAGTGATCCTCCTCCTCTTCAGCTCGCACGGCACGGAACTCGCGGTGGTCGAACTCGACGGGTTGCCGGAACGCTTCAGCACCGAGAAAGGCGTCAAGCTCGAATGGCCCAAGTATCAGCCCGGCGTCGAGCACCTCGAATACTTCCTGCCCGCGGGCAAGCCGAAGCAAGACCTCGTGCTTCCCTTCGAGACGATCTGGAGGGCGACCTCGCCCCCGGGAGCGAAAGTCGCCTGCACGCTGACCACCAGCGCCGGCAAGGCGACCGCTCGCACCGTCGCCGCGTTGCAAAGTGTCCCGCCGCCGATCGACGAAGAAGCCGAAGAAGAAAAACAGGAAGAACGCGAAGAAAAGGAAGTCGGAGCGGAAAAAGGCTGAGCGCGGTCTAGCCCGGGGGCGCGACCAACAGCTCGGGGCCTTCCTCACTGCCTTTGCCGACCTTGTTCAGCTTCGGGTTGGCCGGAGCGCTTTCCATCCGCGCGGCCGGCAGCGGCCCGCACATCGCCACCGCCTCCTCGAGCTCGAGGTCGGGACGGAGCCAGGCGGCCTCGGCCTCCGCGTTGGGCAGGATCGCCGGCATGCGATCGTGGACCTTGGCGACCAGCTCGTTCGGGGTCGTAGTGACGATCGTGCAGCTGTAGAGCCAGCCGTCGTCAAAGCCGCGATCCTCGGGGTCCTCCCACTCCTTGCGGGTGCAGAGGCCAGCGAAGGCGAAGGTCTCGCCACCGTCGACGGTGAAACGCCAGGGCTGGCGCGGCTGCTTGGGGTCCTCCGCCTTCATCCACTCATAGAAGCCGTCGGCGACGATCAGGCAGCGGTGGCGGAACTTGCCGACCAGCGGCGAGTAGGCGCGACTAGAGGTCAGGTTCTCGGCCTTGGCGTTGATCATCCGATAACCGACTTTGAGGTCCTTGGCCCAGCGCGGCACCAGGCCCCAGCGCATCAGCCGTGCCTCACGCTCGCCCTGCGCCGCCTCCTCAGGGTCGGGAGAGGAGCGGACCGTCAGCACCTCCTGGGTGGGGGCAACGTTGAAGCGACCGAGCGCGCCTTCGACCTTCTTCAGCCGCTCGGCCGTCGGCGCTGGCGCGTTGCCTTCGGCGTTTCGCTCCAGCGCCTTCTCCAGCTCGACCTGGAAGTGGTCGGCAATCTGCTTGGCATTTTTGGCCGTGACCGTGAATCGCCCGCACATGGGCTCAGCGTAGCTGTGGGCGCAGCGCTACTCGGGCGCGATCAGCTCGACCGTGGGGAAGTAGGAGCGGTAACGGCTCGCGTCGCGGGTGAGCAGACGCAGGCCAGCGACGGCGGCGTGAGCGCCGATGAAGAAATCGGGCAGGGGCGCGAGTTTGGTCCCTCCACGCTGCTTGTACGTGGAATAGGCCCGGCCGGCCAGAAACGCTGCCGGCCAAGGAATCGGAATCAGCTCCAGCCCCCTTGCAGCAAGCGCCTGCTGACAGGATTCGGCCGAGGTATAGCCAATCGATATCTCGGCGAAGACGATCTGGTCGACAAAAACCGGCCCCACGTCGAGAGCGTTGACCAGAGCCTCTTCCGACCAGTGAGCCCAGCGTGGATCCTCCGCCACGATGTCAATCAGGACGTTGGAGTCAACTAGAGTCGCCGTCACCCTCCTCCAAGCGCCCAGTGCCCCAATCCTCACCCCGGGTGAGCCGCATGATCTCCTCGGTCGTCATCGTGAAGTTCTTGCCAGATTCGCGCAGATGCTTAACGACCTCCTCCCCCCGTCGTCGCCCAACTGACGATCGGCGAACGCGAACTCCCTTGTCGTCCGAGACGAATTCCACCTCCGTGCCGGGGAGCAACCCGAAAGCATCTCGGATCTCCTTCGGAATCGTGACCTGCCCCTTGCTTGTGACTCTCGACATTAAGTAAGAGTAACACCGGTAAGACTCTTACTTAAAGTTATCCCCGACGCGGTCGTGCCTCGGGGTACTCCCGGTACCACTCGAGAGTGCGGCGGAGGCCCTCGGCGAGCTCGACCCCGGGGCTCCAGCCGGTCAGTCCGCGCAGCTTGATCGAGTCGACGTACTGGCGGTCAATCTCACCGTCGGGAATGCCGCTGCCGAGGTATTCGGGCTCAACGCCAGTCGCGGCCGCAGCGGCGATCAGGTTGACCACCTCACGCACCGAGTGCGGGCGCTCCCCACCTGCATTGAAGGCCTCCCCCCTGGCCTCGCCGCGATCGAGCGCCGCGGCGATCGCCAGGTAGGCGGCGACGGCGTCATCGACGTGGAGGAAGTCACGCTCGGGGCTGCCGTCGGAGCGAATCGCCGGCGGACGGCCGTCGAGCACGGCGATCGTCGTCTCGGGGATCAGGCGTGAGAAGTTGAGGTCGCCACCGCCGTAGATGTTGGCGAAGCGGGTGACGGCCAGCGGCACCCCATAGGCACTGGCGTAACTGCGAGCGATGATGTCTGCCGCGGCCTTGCTGGCGTCGTAGGGATAGGCGGCACGCAACGGGAAGTCCTCGCGGTAGGGAAGCTCGGGGCTGGCACCGTAGGCCTTGTCAGAGGAGGCGAAGATCACGTGAGAGACGCCGTGCTCCCGACAGGCCTCGAAGACGTTCCAGGCCCCACGCACGTTGACTTCGAGCGTCTCCAGCGGCGATTTGTGGGCGACGCCGACGATCGTCTGCGCTGCCAGGTGGAAAACGGAGTCGCAGCCGGCAACGGCCGCGCCGACCGAGTCGGCGTTGCGCAGGTCCCCCTCCACTAGCTCGACCTGATCGCGCAGCCCGAGAAGGTCGAGTCCGGAGAGCCGTGGCCCGCCGACGTCGGCGAGGCGCGGGTCGGGCCGGTCGAGCACGCGCACCGCGTCCCCGCGAGCGAGCAGCGCCGCCACAAGGTGCGAAGCGACGAACCCATGTGCTCCCGTGACCAGGGCACAGCCGCTCATCGCACTCCGCTAGCTGTCGGAGTGGGCCAGGGGGCATTTCCGGAGGCCCAGAGGTCATTGAGCTCGACCGCGTCCTTGTAGGTGTCCATGCAGTCCCAGAAGCCTTGGTGGCGATAGGCAGCCAACTCACCTTCGGCTGCGAACTGCTCTAGCGGCTCGCGCTCGAGCACGCTCTCCTCCTCGAGATGGTCGAGCACGCCGCCCTCGAAGCAGAAGAAGCCACCATTGATCCAGTGCTCGCTGCGGGGCTTCTCTACAAAACCCTCGACCCGGTCGCCGTCCCCGATCTCAGCAACGCCCCACTGCAGGCGGGGCTGCACCACGGTCACCGTGGCGAGGACGCCTTGATCGGCGTGGAAAGTGAGCTGAGCGTCCAGGTCGATGTCGGCGACACCGTCGGCATAGGTCGCGCAGAAGGTTCCCTCGAGCCGATTAGCGAGCCTGGCTATTCGCCCGCCGGTCGGCGTGTCGAGTCCGGTGTCGACGCACTCGACCTCCACCCCACCTGGCCAGCTCTCCGCCGCGGCGAACTCCTCGACCATCTCCCCTAGGTATCCAGTTGCCAGCAGGAACCGCTCGAACCCTTGCGCCGCATAGATGCCGATCACGTGCCAGAGGATCGGCCGGCCGCCGATCTCGACCAAGGCCTTGGGCATCGTCTCCGTGCGCTCGCGCAGCCGCGTGCCGCGCCCTCCGCAGAGAATGACAACCGGTGGCTTCAGCGCATCCGACATTTACCCCACCCCAGCGTGGTCAAAGTCGGATGCGTCGATCAGCCGCCGGCCACCGCGGGCAGGATCGTTACCTCGGCGCCGTCGTCGATCTGGGTCTCGAGGCCCTGCTGGAAGCGGATGTCCTCACCGCTGACGTAGACGTTGACGAAACGGCGCAGGTCACCGTCCTGGGTGATTCGCTCACGCAGGGTCGCCGTGAGCCTCGAAAACCGCGTCGAGCACCTCGCCGACGGTAGTGCCGGTCACCTCGAGCTCGGCCTGGCCGTCAGTGGCGGCGCGCAGCTGGGTCGGGATCTTCACGGTGACTGGCATCAGACGCTTACCTCCTGGGCGAACTCGGACTCGAAGCTGTCGAGGTGGGGATCGATCTCGTGCATGCGGAACCTATCGCGGGTCGCGTCGAGCGTCTTCAGCCCCTCGCCGGTGATGTAAACGACGACGCGTTCGCCGGCCGCGAGCTCGCCGCGATCGGCTAGCTTCTTCAACACGCCGACGGTGACACCGCCAGCGGTCTCGGTGAAGATGCCCGTGGTCTCGGCCAGCAGGCTGATCGCGTCGCGGATCTCGGGGTCGGAGACCGAGTCGACGCCACCGCCGGTGCGGCGGGCCTGCTCGACCGCGTAGGGGCCGTCGGCGGGATCGCCGATCGCGAGGCTCTTGGCGATCGTGTCCGGGCGCTGCGGCTTGCAGACGTCCCAGCCTTCGGCGAAGGCGGTCGCGACCGGGCTGCAGCCCTCGGCCTGGGCGCCGTTGAAGACCGGCTGGGACCCCTCGACCAGACCGATGTCGAGCCACTCCTGAAAGCCACGGCCGACCTTGGTGAAGAGCGAGCCCGAGGCGATCGGGCAGACCACCCGGTCGGGCAGCTTCCAGCCGAGCTGCTCGGCGGTCTCGTAGGCGAGCGTCTTTGAGCCCTCGGCGTAGTAGGGGCGCAGGTTGACGTTGACGAAGGCCCAGGGCCGCGTTTCGGCGAGCTGGGTGCAGAGGCGGTTGACGTCGTCGTAGTTGCCGCGCACACCGACCAGGTTGGTGCCGTAGATGCCGGTGGCCAGCAGCTTCTGCTCCTCGAGGTTGGCGGGCACGAAGACGTAGGAGTCCAGTCCGGCGGCCGCGGCATGAGCGGCGACGGCGTTGGCGAGGTTTCCGGTCGAGGCGCAAGCGACGGTCTCGAAGCCCAGCTCCTGCGCCTTCGCGACGGCGACCGCGACGACGCGGTCCTTGAAGGAGTGGGTCGGGTTGGCGGCGTCGTTCTTGATCCAGATCTCGGCGTCGACGCCGAGCCGTTCGGCGAGGCGGTCGGCGCGCAGCAGCGGCGTCAGGCCGGGCTCGAGCGGGTCGCCGGGGCGGCCCTCGAAGGGCAGGAAGTCCGCATAACGCCAGATGCCCTGCGAGCCGGCCTGGATCTTGCGCTTGGTCTCCGCCGGGTCGAGGTCGCTGTAGTCGTAGGCCACCTCCAGCGGCCCGAAGCAGTTCTCACAGACGAAATGCGCGCCGAGGTCGTACCCCGCTCCGCACTCCTTGCACTTCAGGTTTTCGATTGACATCCGATCTTTCCCTCTCGTTGCGTTACCGCCAACAAAAAAACCTCCGCCTTTTGTGGGGCGAGGTCCGGATCGGACATTCCCCACATCTTCCAGGCCATTTGACTTCGACCTGCTGGAGTTGGCACCTCCCCTGAACCTGTCGGTTCAGGGTGGTTGCCGGGGTTTCATCGGGCCAGTCCCTCCACCCCTCTAGATGTGGCGCTTATGTGAGTACGACTATAACAGCGGGCAATCGCGTCTTTTCATCGCGTTTTGCAATCGACTGCCTTCGTGCACATGATCTTCCCACTCTTGTTGCCTCGCCCTCTAATCTCCATGCCGTTATGCCCGACGAGACGATGAGCGTGAACGATGCCGAACCTTCCGAAGCCGAGGCTGCGACGCGTCGGCCGGCGCGACGAGCTCATCTCTGCGGCAGCTCAGGCTGAGCCGCAGACGCCAAACGTCGAGCAGATCGACTCAGCTGGCCTGCGCTGGGTCAACATCGAGCGCCCCGGCGCGCTGGAGCGAGCCTGGCTCGAGGAGCACTTCGACTTCCACGCCCTCGACCTCGAGGACGTGCTCTCGCGCAACCAGCGGCCGAAGATCGACGTCTACGACGACTACCTCTTCATCGTCCTCCACTTCCCGATCTTCGACCGCGCCGCGGGACGGCTCGGCACCGGCGAGCTCGACCTCTTCGTCGGTCCCGGCTACGTGGTCACGATCCCGAACCAGCCGCTGCAGCCGGTCGAGTACCTGTTCGAGCGCTGCCGGGCCAAGGAGGAGCTGCGCGAGCAGCTCTTCTCGCGCGGCTCGGGCTACCTGCTCTACCGCCTGGTCGACGACAGCTTCGACTACTGCTTCCCGATGCTGCGCAAGATCGGCAACAAGCTCGACGCGCTCGAGGACGACATCTTCGAGGGACGCTCGGAGGAGGTCGTGCGCGACATCTCCAACGTCAAGCAGGAGATCATCAACTTCCGCAAGGTGATCCGGCCACAGCGGCCGGTCCTGCGCGACCTCGAGAAGGTCAAGCAGCGCTACCTCGCCACCGACCTCGACCTCGAGATCTACTTCGACGACATCGTCGACGCCCACGAGCGGATCTGGGACATGCTCGAGAACTACAAGGAGGTGGTCGAGGCGCTGGACGAGACCAACGAGTCGGTGATCTCCCACCGCCTCAACGACATCCTCCGCGTGCTCACCTCGATCAGCGTCATCGTCCTGCCGCTGACCCTGATCGCGAGCATCTGGGGGATGAACTCGGGAGTACCCGGCGAGCGCAGCATCGACCGGCCTTCTGGATCATCGTCGGCGTGATGGTCGCGATCCTGGTCGGCATGGTCGCCTACTTCCGCAAGCGCGGCTGGCTGTAGCCTGCGCGACCCGTGGCAAATTTTCGCATCTGGGCGCCCTGGCGCCTCGCCTACGTGAAGGACGCAGCCAAGGACAACGAGGAGGAGTGCATCTTCTGCGCCAAGCCGGCGGCGGATGACGACGAGGAGAACCTGATCGTCCACCGCGGCGAGCGCAGCTTCGTCATCCTCAACCTCTTCCCCTACACGAACGGGCACCTGATGGTGGCTCCCTACGAGCACATCGGCCGGCTTCAGGAGCTGCCGGCGGAGACCGCTGGCGGAGATGATGGGCTTCGCCCAGCGGGCGATGGACCGGCTCGAGGACGTCTACAGCCCGCACGGCTACAACGTCGGCTTCAACCAGGGCCGGGTCGCCGGCGCCGGGGTCGAGCACCACATCCACATGCACGTCGTCCCGCGCTGGGGCGGCGACACCAACTTCATGCCGGTGATCGCCGACACCAAAGTGATGCCGCAGACACTCGAGCAGAGCTACGAGGCGCTGAAGGGAGCGTTTTGAGCGAGCAACCGATCCTGACCCCGCCGGGGATCTTCAAGGCCTACGACATCCGCGGCCTCTACGGCGAGGAGATGGACGAGACGACCGCGCACGCGATCGGCCGTGCCTTCGCCCGCGTGCTGGGCAGGCTGCGCGGCAAGCCGACCGAGCGAGCTGCGGGTCGGGCTCGGCCGCGACATGCGCCTGACCGCGCCGGCGATGGCGGCGGAGCTGCGCGACGGGCTGATCTTCGAGGGCGCCACCGTGCTCGACGCCGGCATGGTCGCGACCGAGATGCTCTACCACCTGGTCGGCTCGCGCGAACTCGACGGCGGCGCGATGGTCACCGCCTCGCACAACCCCAAGGCCTACACCGGCGTCAAGCTGGTCCGCGAGGGGGCGCTGCCGCTCTCCGGTGACGCCGGGATCGGCGACGTCAGGGCGGAGATCGAGGCCGGGCTCGGGCACGCCCCCGGCGGTGGCTCGCTGCGAGGAGGTCGACATCTGGGACGAGTTCCGCGCCCACGCGCTCTCCTTCATCGACCCAGCCAAGGTGAAGCCGATGAAGGTCGTGGTCGACGGCGGCAACGGCATGGGCGGGCCGATGGTCGGGCCGATCCTGGAGAAGCTGCCGCTCGAGCTGGAGGAGATGTACTTCGAGCCCGACGGCGAGTTCCCCGACCACGAGCCGAACCCGCTGCTGGAGGAGAACCGGCGGATGATCATCGACCGGGTGCGGTCCACCGGTGCCGACCTCGGCATCGCCTGGGACGGCGACGCCGACCGCTGCTTCTTCATCGACGGCAGCGGCGAGTTCTGCGACGGCGACTTCATCTGCGCCCTGCTCGCCCGCGCGGCGCTGGCAAAGAACCCAGGCGCGACGATCCTCTACGACCCGCGCTCGAGCCGCGCCGTGCCCGACCTTGTCGCCGCCGAGGGCGGGCGCTCGGACCTCTCGCGCGTCGGCCACGCCTTCTTCAAGGCGCGGATGCGCGAGGAGGAGGCCGTCTTCGGCGGCGAGGTCTCCGGCCATTACTACTTCCGCGACTTCTGGAACGCCGACTCGGGCACGATCCCGGCGCTGCTGATGCTGGAGCTGCTCTCGGTCGACGGCCGCTCTCTGGGCGAGCTGATGGCCGAGTTCCGCTCGCGCTACTTCATCTCCGGCGAGATCAACTCCGAGGTCGCCGACCCGGCGGCGAAGATCGCTGAGATCACCGAGCGCTACGCCGACGGCGAGATCAGGCCACCTCGACGGGATCTCGGTCGACTACCCCGAGTGGCACTTCAACGTGCGGCCCTCCAACACCGAGCCGCTGCTGCGCCTCAACCTCGAGTCGCTGGTCTCGCGCGAGGACATGGAGGCCAAGCGCGACGAGGTGCTCGGCCTGATCCGCGCGTGACCCTGACGTCCGAGCAGGCACTGGAGCAGGCGGCGCTGGCCGGGATCCACTGCCTGCGCATCCCCACCCCCTTCGCGGTCGGGCGAGTCAACTGCTACCTGATCGAGGACGAGCCGCTGACCCTGATCGACACCGGGCCAAACTCGGGCAAGGCGCTCGACGAGCTGCAATCGCAGCTGGCCGCGCACGGTCACTCGATCGACGACCTCGAGCTGATCATCATCACCCACCAGCACATCGACCACCTCGGCCTGGTCGAGATCGTCGTCGAGCACTCCGGCGCCGAGGTCGCGGCGCTCGGCGTCGCCGCCGAGCGACTCGCCAACTTCGACGAGGACGCCGAGGCCGAGGACCGCTTCGCGGTCGAGCTGATGCTGCGCAACGGCATCCCCGAGGAGGTCGACGGTGGCACTGCGCAGCGTCTCGCGCAGCTTCCGCGGCTGGGGCTCCCACGTCGAGGTGACCAACCCGCTCGAGGACGGCGAGGTGCTCGCATTCCGCGACCGCACCCTCGAGGCCCTCCACCGTCCCGGCCACAGCCCCTCCGACACGGTCTTCTGGGACGAGGAGCGCAAGATCCTGATCGCCGCCGACCACCTGATCGCCCACATCTCCTCCAACCCGCTGATCAGCCGTCCACTCGACGGCTCCAGCGAGCGCCCGCAGGCTCTCGTCACCTACATCGAGTCGATGCGCAAGACGCGCGAGATGCCGGCCGAGATCGTCCTCTCCGGCCACGGCGAGCCGATCACCGACCACGTCGCCCTGATCGATGACCGCATCGCCAAGCACGAGCGCCGCAAGGAGAAGATCTACAAGCTGATCGCCGAGCAGCCCCGCAGCGGCTACGAGATCGCCCAGGCGATCTGGGGCAACGTCGCCGTCACCCAGGCCTTCCTCACCCTCTCCGAGGTGATCGGCCACGCCGACCTGCTGGTCAACGAGGGTCGAGTGCGGGAAGCCGAGGACGGGGAGGTGATCCGCTACGAAACGACGGGCTAATCAATCCCAAAGTGAGCGAAGACTCGCCTGAGCCTCCTGATTGCCATCTAGAGCCTTCTTGACTAGATCCAGCGTGCTCTCGGTCACTCGCTCAGATTCACGCAACGAAGCCCACGCACCAAGCGCTCGCAGACCAGCGCCAGCGACGGCGATCACAACCCCCGCGGCCGCAAGAGTGATGAACTCCGCGTCCGAAAGGTCGCCCTCGCCAGTAATCGCAGTGATCGCCAGGTAGACCAGCAGCCCCGTACCGACCACGCACAGCATGTAATTGATGCCTCGCTCGGCCAGCGAGTTGAGTTGCTTGAGAACGGAATCGAACGAAATGGCAGTCAAACTCAGGACGCCACTTGGCTGCCCACCTTTAGGATTTTCCGCAGCCATTCGAAAAAACTATTTCGCCGACAAAGGCCCGTCAATCGACTTGCTACGAATTTCCTCCTACGTTGGCGGCGGACAGCGGAGGGCCCCGCATGCGATCAGGACCGCATAACCTGCACGAGCGCCGGCCCCTCGTTCCTGAATGCAAGCAAAAATTCGCTCCAGAAAGCCGAGGAAGTCCGCCAAGAAGCGGATGCTGATCATCGTCAATCCCTATGCGACGACGGTTTCGGATCGGCTCAAGAACCTCGTGGTCTACGCGCTGCAGGGGCGCTACGAGGTGGAAACGGTGGCGACCGAGGCGCAGGACCACGCGACCGAGATCGGGCGTGAGGTGCGCGATCATGGCTACGACGTGGTGGTCGCCTTTGGTGGCGACGGGACGCTGAACGAGGTTGTCAACGGGCTGGCGGGGACTGACGTGCCGGTCTCGGTGATTCCAGGCGGTTCGACCAACGTCGTCTGCCGCACGCTGGGGATTCCCAATGACGTCGTCGACGCCACCGAGCACCTGCTTGCCGTGGCCGATGAGTGGCAGCCGCGCAAGATCGACCTTGGCATGGCCGATCACCGCCACTTCGTCTTCTCCTGCGGCGCCGGCATCGACGCCACAGTGGTCAAGCGGGTCGACGCCCATCCGCGGCTGAAGTCGGCCGCCGGGCCCTACTACTTCACCTGGGCGGCGGTCTCCGCCTTTTACCGCGCCTACCTCGTCAACCCGGTGCGCCTGCGCGCCGAGGTCGGGGGCGAGAGCGTCGAGGGCATCACTGCGCTGGCCCAGAACTCCGACCCCTTCACTTACTTCGCCAGCAAACCGGTGCGGGTCTGCGAGGACGTCGCGATCGACGACGGCACGCTGGCTCTGGGCGTGCTCAAGCGCGCCGCCCAGCGCGACATGCCAACCCTGATCTCACGCATATTCAGCGAGAAACGAAGCGCCGCCGGACACCGCCAGATCGAGCATTTTGCCCATATAGGTGGAGCGACGATCAGCTCGATCTCGGAGACCAAGGATGGCGTCGCCCGACCTTTCCCGGTCCAGGTCGACGGCGACTACATCGGTGAGCGGACCGAGCTCAAGCTCAAGATCGACCCCGGCGCGCTGACGATCATCGCCTAGCTAGGCGACCGCGACGGGCACTTCCTCGCGCGCCCCTTCAAGCGTGGCGAGGATTCGAGCGGCAACCGCCTCCCAGCTGAAGTGCCGTGAGCGGTCCTTGGCGACCGCGCCCATCCGCGCCGCGGTCTTGGGATCGGCGAGCTGGCGCATCGCCTCCAGCAGTGCTGCATCGTCGGCCGGGTCGACGACGAGGCCACCCTCTCCGATCAAGTAGGCCGAACCGCCGGCGCTGGTGCCGATGCTGGGCAATCCCGCGGTCCCCGCCTCGACGTAGGCGATCGCCGAGGCCTCGGAGTGCGAGGGCATGACGAAGCAGGTCGCCTCAGCGAAGAGCTGCTCGAGCCGGTCGTGCTGCTCGGGCACGTCGAGGCGCAAGATCCCGTGTCCGGTGACGCCCGGCTGGTCAACCGGCGGGTGACCGCCGACGAGATCGAGGCGCGCGGCAGGCAGCTCCTCGCGCAGGCGAGCGAAGGCGCGCAGCAAGCCGGAGCCGTTCTTGCGCTCCCAGTCGAGGCCGACGAAGAGAAAGCGCGGTGTCCCCCACTCCCTCTCGATCTCCGGCGCAACGTGGTTGCATCCAATGCCGACGACATGGACCTTCTCCGCCACGATCCCGTAGTCGTTTAGCACCGATTCCGCAGCCCAGGGACTGGTCAGGCAGCAGCCCGCAGCCGTCTCGTAAGCGCGGCGCTGGCGTGCCATGCGGGAATCGAACGAGCGCCGGGTCAAGAGGTCCCAGCCCGCATAGGGATGGGTCCGCGTCTGCGAGATAGTCATGTCCTCGTAGGTCACCACCGGGGCCTCGCAGCGCAGCGTGTAGCCGGTGCCGATCTGGATCACCCCATCGAGCCTGCCGGCCCGGCGCAGCGCCCCCGGCACCGCCCAGCTCGTCACCGTGGCAAGACTGGCCGAGGCCCTGGCGGCCTGGCGGGCGTTGCGGACCGCCGTCCTCAGGTCGCGCCCCGGGCGCACATAGGTGGCGGCAACCGCGTTGGTGCCAGCGGCAAGCAGCGCCGCTGGGGGCTCGACCCCGATCGGCACCGGCTCGACGCCGGCGGCCTCGAGGCCGCCCATAAGGCTGGAGGGGATCCCCGACCAGGTCGCTTTCTGACTCGGATCTCCGGGGAAGGCGACGCCGATTCGTTTCATCTCAACCGAACGCTCTCCATCGAACTCAGCTTCCAAAGGGCGCATTGCCGTGGATCACGGTGCTGAGTGCGGCGCTGGCTCCGATCCGCTGCGGGCTCTCGCGCCTCCCGCGCAACGAGTAGAGGCCGACGCGGAGCCCGTAGCGCAGGGCCATCGCCCAGCGGTAGTCGGCGGCGGCATCGGGGAAGTGCTTGCGAGCGAACTGCATGCGGGCGTAGGCAGCCTGGGCCTCGAGCTCTGCACTGCCACGGCGGTCGTCCTCGAAATGAGAGATCGTCATCTGCGGCAGGTGGACCACATCCCAGTCGGCACGCTTGAGCCGCCAGCAAAGGTCCGTCTCCTCGCAGTAGAGGAAGAAGCGCTCGTCGAAATCACCAACCTCATCCAGCGCCGCTTGACGGACGAGCATGAAGGAGCCCGAGGTCCAGTCGCAGGGACGCTGGTGCGCGTACTCGCGCTGGTCGAGCTCGCGCTCGCCGAAGCGACGCCGTGCTCCGGGGATGCGCTCGATCCCGAGCGCTTCAGCCAACATGTTGGGCGCCGAGGGGAAGCGCCTGATGCTGGGCGCCAGCGAGCCATCCGGGCGCAGCTGGCGCGCCCCCGCCAGGCCCACCCGCGGCTGGCGATCGAGCTCGGCGACCAAGCCGGCGAGGTCGCCCTCGCGAATCTCCGTGTCGGGATTGATGAAGAGGACGTAGCGGGCGTCGGCGATCCCCAGACCACGATTGTTGGCGTGGCCGAAGCCACGGTTCTCACAGCGCAGCGTCCGCGTCCCGGGGAAGCGCTCTTCAACGTAGGTAGCCGAGCCATCCTCACCGTTATCGACGAGGACAACGTCGAGATCGATCTCGCCGCTGTGGGCGTAGAGGCTGCTCAGCGCGGTATCGAGCCAGTGCTTGCCGTTGTGGGAGACGACGATCGCGCAGACGTCATGCATCGCTGCGTGCTCCATACTCATACATATAAGGAGAACGGCTCGCCCGGCGCCGAGCTTGCGCCCAATCGCCGCTAGCATGCCGCCGGTCATCGAGCTGACCAGCGACAAGCGAGCCGTGGCGTAATGGCCGGCGGCGCCCTGCAGCCCTCCGACCGCGCCCCCGGCCTGCTGCTGGGCGAAGGTGTCGAGATCGGCGAGAACGTGCTGATCGGCGGTCACGTGGTGATCCACGCCGGCGTCAAGCTCGGCGACGCCGCCCGGGTCGGCGACCACGCCCAGATTCGCGACGGCGCCCAGATCGGCGCCGGGGCGACGGTCGGCAGTCTTAGCTCGATCGACCCTGAGGTGAGAATCGGAGACCGGGCCAGCGTGCAGGCCCGCTGCTACCTCTCGGCCGGCACCGTGGTCGAGGAAGACGCCTTCATCGGGCCGGGCGTAACGCTGGCCAACGACAACACGATGGACCGCCACGGCCCTGAGCTGAGCCTCGAAGGGCCGCTACTGCGGCGCGCCTGCCGGGTCGGCGCCGGTGTAGTCGTCTGCCCGGCGATCGAGATCGGCGAAGAGGCCTTTGTCGCCGCCGGTGCCGTCGTCGTCGCTGATGTCGCGCCACGCAGTGTCGTAATGGGCGTTCCCGCTCGCGCTGTGCGCGAGGTGCCCGAGGCGGATCTGCTCGAGCGCTGGCGCTGACAAGCGCCTTCGACTCCCTTTTAGCTCAGACGCAAGCTTTCACGGTTCCGCGCCGTTTGATTTGCATGGCTGTCCTCAGTGAGCGATCCAACGGTACCCGCAGTGCCCGCGCCAGCGCGGCCAAGCTCTGCGTGATTCTCTGTGCGGATTCCGCCGCGATGCGCAGGCGCATCGTCTACGCAATGACCGAGCACGACTTGCAGGTCTCACTCACCGAGGTAGACGACCCGCAGCAGCTCGTCGAGGTCGAGGACATCGACGCCGACTCGATCGTCGTCTTTGCCTGCGATGTCGACCTGCCGCGTGAGATGGCGGCGCTGCGTCGCCTGCGGCGCGAATTGCGCGAGCCAGCGATCGTCGCCGTCTCTCCGATGGCAACGGGGACCGGCGTGCGGCGGGCGCTCGATGCCGGCGCCGACGGCGTCGTCTTTGAGTCCGAGCTCGAGTCCACCCTGGCAGTGGCGGTCCGTGCTGTCGCCAGCGGCCAGTCCGTGGTCCCGCGCAAGTTGCGCGCCAGCGTCGAGCGGCCGGCCTTCTCCCATCGCGAGCGCCAGGTGCTCTCCTTCGTCTCCCGCGGGCTGACCAACGCGCAGATCGCCGAGAAGCTCTTCCTCTCCGAGAGCACAATCAAGAGCCACCTCTCCTCAGCCTTCTCCAAGTTCGGCGTGCGCTCCCGCAAGGAGGCCGCCGCGCTCTTCCTCGAGCTTGAACAGACCAGTGGTGCGCTGCCGGCCGGCCCGGAATCGGCCATTGGCGCGCACGTCATGAAAGGGGCAACCACGTGAGCACCGCAACCCAGCCAAGTACCGCGCTGCCACTGGCGGCAACCCAGGGACGTCGAGTTCCCTTCATCCGCCTTGACGCTGCCCATCCCGAGCTGATGGCGGAGCTGCTCGAGGTCGTCGAGCGCGTTGCCCACGATGCTGCTTTCACCCTCGGCCCCGAGGTCGAGGACTTCGAGCGCAACTTCGCCGCCTACTGCGAGACCGAGGAGGCAATCGGCCTCTCCTCCGGGACGATGGCCCTGGAGCTTGCCCTGCGCGCACTGGGGATCGGCCCCGGTGACGAGGTGATCGTGCCGACCTACACCTTCATCGCCACCGCCGAGGCGGTCAGCACCGTCGGCGCGACCCCGATCCTGGTCGACATCGACCCGGACTCGGCAACGATCACGGCCGAGATCGTCGAGCAGGCGCTGACGCCGCGCACCCGCTGCGTGATTCCGGTTCACCTCTTCGGCCGCACAGTCGACATCGACCCGATCCTCGAGCTCTGCCGCCCGCGCGGCATTGCCGTGATCGAGGACGCCTGCCAAGCTCACGGCGCCCGCTACCGCGGCCGTCGGGTTGGCTCGCTTGCCGACGCCGGCTGCTTCAGCTTTTACCCAACCAAGAACCTCGGCGGCTGGGGCGACGGTGGCGCCCTGGTCACCAACAACGCCGAGATGGCCGGGAAGGTCAAGCTGCTGCGCTCGCACGGTGAGTCGCCGCGCCACAACCACCAGCTGGTCACCGGCACGCACCGCCTCGACGCGCTGCAGGCCGCGATCCTCGACGTCAAGCTGCGCCACCTCGACGACTGGAACGCGAGCCGCCAAGCGGCCGCCGCCAAGCTTGCCGAGGCGCTCGCCGGCACCGACGTGGTGCTGCCACAGCCGGCGGCTGACGACGGTGATCACGTCTACCACCTCTTCGTCATCACCACACCCGAGCGCGACGCTCTGCGCGACCACCTTGACGCCCAGGGGGTCTCAAGCGCGGTCCACTACCCCACCCCGGTCCACCTCCAGCCCGCCTACGCGGACCTTGGCCTCGGCCTCGGCTCGCTGCCGGTGGCAGAGCGGCTGGCGAGTGAATCTTGCTCGCTGCCCGTCTTCCCGGCAATCGAGGGCTGGCACATCGCCGAGACCGCCGCGGCAGTGCAGAGCTTTGGCGCAGCCGGCAACAGCTGAGCTGCACGCATCAAGCGGGCGGCGCAGCCTGCGCGTCTGCATGGTGCATTACTCGGACTTTGCAGTTGACTCGCGGATCCAGCGCCAGGCACGGGCGTTGGCCGAACGCGGTGACCACGTCGACTGCGTCTGCCTCGGTGAGGAGACCAAGCTCAGCCTCGGCGAAGGCAGCATCGCCACGCATCGAGCCGCGGAGGACAAGCCCCGCGGCGGTGCCCGCGCCTACCTCGAGGGCAACGCCCGCTTCCTCGCCGGCGCCGCCCGCAAGGTCAGCGCCCTCGATCGTGGTGATGGCTTCGACCTGGTCGAGATCCACAACATGCCGGATGCGCTGGTCTTCGCGGCGCTGCGGCCGAAGCTGCGCGGCGTGCCGCTGATCCTCAACTTCCACGACACCTTCCCCGAGCTCTTCGCCACTCTTTTCGATCGCCCGCCGAACCACCCGCTTGTTCGCCTGATTCGGGCCGAGGAGCGAATCAGTGCGGCGATGGCAAACGGCCACGTCTTCGTCACCGAGGAGGCGCGCGAGCTGTTGCGCCAGCGCGGGATCGACGCCAAGCGCTCCCAAGTGGTGATGAACACACCCGACGAGCGCGTCTTCGGTGAGCGCCGCGAGGCGCTCACGCCACCGAGTGAGGGTGAGCTGCGAGTCGTCTACCACGGCGGGCTGGCCGACCGCTTCGGCGTCGAGACCCTGGTTCGCGCCGTGGCGCTGTTGCGGGGTCGCGGCGAGCCGATCGCGCTTGACGTCTACGGCTCCGATGCCGAGGCCGCCGGCCGCCTCGCCGCGTTTGCCTCCGAGGTCGCCCCGGAGGGGGTGCGGATCGCGCCGCAGCCAACCCCGGTCGAGGAGATCCCGGCCCGGGTGGCGGAAGCCGATCTCGGCGTCGTGCCGACCCTTCAGGATGGCTTCACCGAGCTGCTGCTGCCGGTCAAGCTGCTCGAGTACGTGCACATGGGCCTGCCCGTGGTGGCCTCGCGCCTGCCGGTAATCGAGCGCTACTTCGGCGACGACCTCTTGCTTGCCGAGCCCGGGGACTCCGCCTCGATCGCCGCTGCGATCGAGGGCGTGCGCAGCGACCCGGTGGCCGCCCGCACCAGGGCCGAACGAGCCTCCACTCGCCTGGCCAAGATCGAGTGGCGCCAACAGCGTCAGGGCTACCTCAAGCTGGTCGACGGCCTCGTCGCCGGCGCTCGGAGTGGCTGAGATGGCCGAGCTGTTGCTGATCACCCCTGCCCGCGATGAGGCGGTTCACCTCGAACGGACGATCCGTGCCGTGGCCGCGCAGACGCAGCGGCCCGACCTCTGGCTGATCGTCGATGATGGCTCGACCGACGCGACCCCGGAGATCCTCGCCCGAGCCGCAAGCGAACTGCCCTTCCTGCGTGTGCTGCAGGCTCCACAGGGCAGCGCGGCGAACCCGGACCGGCTCGCCGTGGCGGCCGAGGCCCGAGCCTTCAACTGGGCCCTCGACAGCCTCGACCTCAACGACTACACCCACGTTGGCAAGCTCGACGCCGACATCGAGCTGCCCGCTGAGTACTTCGAGCGCCTGATAGCCCGCTTCGAGCGCGAGCCCAAGCTCGGCATCGCCGGCGGGGGCCTGCTCGAGCGTGGCCGCAACGGCTGGCAGCTGGCCAAGGTGCCCGACTACCACGTGCGCGGCGCGCTCAAGCTCTACAGCCGCGAGTGCTTCAGCTCCATCGGCGGCATCGAGGAGCGCCTCGGCTGGGACACGATCGACGAGACCTACGCCCGAATGAACGGCTTTGACACGCGCTCGTTGTCCGAGGTTGCGGCCCGCCACCACCGCCCGGTCGCCACCCGCGGCGGCACCTTGCGCGGCCGCGCCCGCCACGGCCAGTGCGCCTACATCCTCCGTTACGGCGGTTGGTGGGTTGCCCTGCGCTCGCTCAAGGTCGCCTGCTCGCGGCCCTACGGGCTCTCGGGTCTCGCCTTCCTATACGGCTACCTGCGCTCCGCGGTGCGGGGCGAGGATCGGGTCGAGGACGAGCGCTTCCGCCGCTTCGTCGCCGCCGAGCTGCGCGGCCGCGTCAAGCCCTCGCGACTGCTCGGGGCGGGCGCCGCGGAGACGCTGGCGAGCTCGTGAAAGTTCCTGCGTTTTTCACCCGTTCTTAGGCCAATGGCATTCGTAGACACGATCAGACAGCTCTGGCAGCGCAAAGGACTGGTGGCCATCGTCCTCGTGGTCGCCGTCTTCGCCGCAATCCTCACGGCCTACCAGGTCAGCCTTTCACCGCCCGGCCTGCATAAACGGACGCTGCAGATCTCCGCAGCCTCGAGCCAGATTCTCGTCGACTCGCCGAAGTCGACCCTGGTGTCCGGTGGCTCTACCGAAACCTTCAACGCGCTGGCAACGCGAGCGAAGATCTATGGCCAGTATCTGAGCAGCCTCGAGGCGAGGCGCCAGATCGCCAGAAAGGTGGGGGTCCCGCCCCAGACGATCTCCACCGCCGGGCCCTACAGTCCCGAAACCGGCCAAACCACCTATGAATCACAGCCTGCCGGCGAACGGGCCAACGAACTGCTCAAGGAAGGGGCGGTCAACCGCCTCGTCTTCACCGCTCAGGAAGGCGTGCCGATCCTCTCGGTCAGCTCGCAGGCACCCACCACCGAGCGCGCGATCGCGCTCGCAAACGCCTCCTTCCAGGTACTTCAGGACTACGTCGCCAGTCTCGAGGCCGAAGACAAGCCGGTCAGCGACGGGGTCACCCTGCGCGAGCTCGGCACGCCGCAGGGCGGCACCCTGGGCAGCTCCAACGGCAAGATCTTGATGGCGCTCGCCTTCCTTGTCGTCTTCGGCCTCGGCTGCGCGGCAATTCTGCTCGTGCCGGGCTTTGCCCGCCGCTGGCGCGCGCTCGATGACGTTGATCGCGCCCACGCCGCCGAGTCCTACCCGCAGCCGGTTGCCCAAGCCGCCGACGCACAGGCCGCTCACGGCTACGACGCCACGCCACGGGTCGAGGGCGACACGATCGAGCCGCTGACCCGGCACCCGGCGCAACACCTGGGCTAATGGAGGCCACGACCGGGGTCGGCCCGTTCGTCGGGCAGCCCTCCAGCACAGCATCGACGGCACACAGCCGCCCTCGAGCCGTACCCGCGAGCCAGCTCGCCGACTGGCCCGACACCACCCGCCTATTGCCTTGGGCCCTGTTTGGCTTCATCGCGATGATCTGGGTGATCCCCTTCGACAGCATCATCCTGCCGGTCGGGACGCCCGTCGACGCCAGCCTCGATCGCGTCTTCCTGGTCGCGATCGCCGCCATCTGGCTGATCAGCGATGGTGTCGTGCGCCGCGATCGCTCGGTCCTGCGCAGCCCAGTCCACTGGTCTTTCGCCGCCTTCACGGTGGTCGCGCTGCTCTCGGTCCTGCTCCACGAGGAAGCGCTGGTCCGGATCGGCGGTCTTGACCTGGCGATCAAACAGCTGGCGCTGCTGGTCTCCTACGGGCTCTTCTTCGCGCTCGCCGCCTCGATCATGCGACCGAGCGAGATCCCGAAGCTGATCAAGGCGATGCTCGCTCTGGCCTGCTTCACCGCCGTGGCAGTGATCGTCGAGTACAGGTTCGGCGTCAACGTCTTCCACGATTACATCGGCCCGCTTTTCCCCGGCTACGTGCGGCCGGAAGGGATCGGCACCTACGACGCGATCGGGCGCAAGCTGCTCTACGGCCCCTCGGTGCAACCGCTGGCCGTCGCCGTGATGTTCTCGCTGGCGCTGCCCTTCGCCTTTGCTTGGCTGTTGAAAGCGAAGGATCGGCGCGAACGGATCATCTACGGCGCAGTCGTGCTGCTCCTGATCGGCGGCGCGGTTGCGACGCAGAAGAAGACGAGCATGATCGGTCCGCTCACCTGCATCGCCGTCCTCTGCGCCTATCGGCCGCGGGCAATGGTGCGGCTGGCGCCCTGGCTGATCGTCCTGATCGGCGTCGTCCACGTCTTCGCTCCGGGCGCATTTGGTGCGGTAATCGACCAGTTCGCGCCGGGCTCAGTGACCAAAGTCAACACGACTAAAGATCGACTCACCGACTACAACGCGATCAAGCCCGACCTCGCCGACCACCTGCTGATCGGGCGCGGCTACGGCAGCTACAACCAAAAGCAGCACCGGATCCTCGACAACTCCTACCTGACGCTGGGCATCGGCGTCGGTCTGATCGGCGTGCTCGCCTACCTGGCGATCTTCGCCACCGCCTTCTTCAGCGCCCACCCGGTGGCCCGCTCCGGTGACCCTGACCGGGCGCCGCCCGCTGTTGCAGCCGCGGTGGCAATCGTCGTGGCACTGGTCGCCAACGCCCTGCTCGACTTCCTCGCCTTCCCGCAACTTCCCTACCTGTTCTGCTTTATCGCCGCGATCGCCTTCGTCTCCGGCCGCGATTGGAAGACCCGAGGAAACCAGGAGGCCCTCCGATGAGCTCGATCACCGCCGATCCCACCGCGACCGCGGTCCGCTGCCCCGCCTGCGGCGCCGAAGAGGACTCGCCGGCGGCGCTGCTGCGCGGCCACGACCGCCTCACCGAGGCGCCCGGAGAGTTCTCGGTCGTCGCCTGCGCCTCTTGCGGCCTTGCCTTCACCCATCCGCGCCTGCGCCCTGAGGACTTCGCCACCTATTACCCCGAGAACTACAACGCCTATGAACCGAACGCCAGTGCCAAGGCCTCGCTGGGCGAACGGATTGGCGCGCTGCAGCGCGAACTCCTGGTCCGCTACGGCCCCTATCGCGAGGTCTGGCGGCGTGGCCCCGGCAAACTGCTTGACGTCGGTTGCGGCACCGGTGATCTCGCCGCGGTCTTCGGCCAGCACGGCTGGCAGGCCCACGGCATCGAGCCCTCCGAACAGGCGGCCGAGCACGCCCGGGCCGCCGGCGTCGCGGTAGTGACCGGCACGCTCGCCGACGCGCCCTGGCCCGAGGGCAGCTTCGACACAATCATCTTCAACCACTCGCTCGAGCACATCGGCGACCCCGCCGAGGCGCTCGCCCAGGCAACCCGCCTGCTGCGCCCCGGGGGTGTCCTCGCGATCGCGGTTCCCAACTTCGGCAGCTGGCACCGCCGCCTCTTCGGCTCGGCCTGGTTCCAGCTCGACCTCCCCCGCCACCTCCAGCACTTCGACCGCGCCTCGCTTGCCGGCCTTGTTCGCCGCGCTGGCCTGCGTCCGATCTCGAGCAGCTCGATCACGATGCGCCCGAGCCCGCTCGGCAGCTTCCAGTACGCGGCCTTCGGCTCGATCCGCTTCGGCGGCCGCGCCTTCCGCCTGCTTGCCTGGGCGCTGACACCGCTGGTGCTGCTCAGCGACCGGATCGGCGAGGGCGACTGTCTGCACCTGATTGCCGAACGCTGAGTCGGGTCGGCCAGCCGGGGATGACCCTCCCTAAAGCCCGAAGCGGTTTGGGTGGGATGGCGGGTGTGCCTCTGCGGGAATTAGCACCCCAGCGCTGCGCGCTGGGGTGAATTTGGTGCGCGGCGCTGCCGCGCGGGAACCGGATTGCATTTCCGCCGCTTCGCGAACATTCTCGCAGAGGCACACCCGCCATCCCCTCAGTCCCTCGGCGCTCCGAAGAGGCGGCTCTACCGAAGCGACTTGCCGCCCCAGATCTCACAAGCTTGTGACCCTTCGATATGGCTGTGTAGGGCTCGGTGCCGCCGACCACCGGTGAGGGAGGCTGGCTGTCCCGTGGGCGAATGTTCGCGAAGCGGCGGAAATGCAATCTGATATCTGCGTGGCCGCAGGCCGCGCTCCTCGTTCACCCCACGCGCTTCGCGCGTGGGGTGTCAATTCGACCACGGGACAGCCAGCCTCCTTCACCTGGGGACCGTGGGAGTAACCGCTACAGAGCCAGGGCGAGGTCGAGCACTTCGGCGCTGCGGCTCGCCCACGAGTTGCGGGCAATGAACTGCTGACGCGCGTCCTCGCTGATCGGCCCGGCCTCGAGTGCACTGCGAACGCCGGCGGCGAAATCGCCGCCGGGCGGGATGCGGACGATCGAGCCGCCAGCGCGGCGAACCGGCGCTAGGTCGGTGGCCACGGTCGGCGTGCCGGAGGCCAGGTACTCATAGAGCTTCAGTGGACTCATTGCCTCGGTCAGCTCGGTCTGTCGGTGAGGTAGCAGGCAAGCGTCGGCGCCGTGACAGAGGGCGGCTACCTGCTCGCGGGGAATCGCCTCGTGGTGGACAACGTTCGGCTCGGCCAGGAGCTCGGCCAGGTGCGGCCTTTCGGTCAGCGGTCCGACCAAGGCGATCGTCCCATCGGGAAACCCCCGCGCCACCGCGCGCATCGCCTCGGTGTCAATGCGGCTGCCCAGAGCGCCGATGTAGAGCAAGCGCGGACCGGGCAGTTCGGTGAACCAGGCCGGCGGCTTGGCCGGTGCCGCCCAGAGCCCGGCGTCGACCCCGTTGGGGACAACGGCGGCTGGACCTTGCGGGCCGATGCGATCGATGATCGCGTCGGTAACCGCGCAGACGCGGCGGCCACTGGCGGCAATCCGCTCATACGCAGTGAGCAGGCTGGGCCGCCAGCGCTGGTAATCAGGGTGCGCCGCCAGGTCATCAGTGGAGAAGAGGGTCACCGGGCCGGCCCACTCGAGCTTGGCGAAGGCAGCGATGAAGGGCTGGCCGGTAATCACCGCCGGGCGGTCCAGGCCACGCCGTTCGGCGACCCGCTGCAGCCGCCTGTCATAGGCCGCGTAAGTACGTTCGAGCGCCGCCACCGAGACCGGTTCGAGACGACGCCAGCGGAGGGGCTGCCAGAGCCCAACCCTAAGGCTCGACTCGAACCTTAGAGGACGTTCGGTCAGGTCCTTAGCCAGCTTGATCGGGGCGCTGCGCGGCCGGTCGCAGAGCAGCAGCCTCTCGACCTCCGGGTCATCGATCAAGGCAAGCGCCAGCTGATCCTGCGGGAAGCACATCCCGCGTTTTTGGGCGGCAGCCCAGGTCAAATCATCGAAGCTGAAAACGACGTGACGAGCGCGGCCGCCAGGCTGGATTTGTGGCTTTCCTACGGGCAAATCGGGGCTCTGGACGGCCATCTTCCTACAAACGGCCTCGGGCCGGTGAGGCTTGCACCGCAAGTCCCGCGCCCCACGCCCGTTTGTCCTCTGGATGGACGAACGCGACTTCGAGCAAGAGGACCTCTCGACCGAGGAGCTCAAGGAGGCAGCCGTCGCCGGCGTGCGCTGGACCACGGCTGCCCGCCTCGGGATCGAAGTGATCACCCTCGCCTCGGCCGTGGTGCTGGCGCGCTTGATCGCACCAGCGGGCTTCGGTGAGGCAGTAGTGCCACTGATCTTCGTGCCGCTGGCGATCATCCTCACCTTCGAGGGCTTCGGCAGCGCCCTGGTGCAGCGTAAGACGATCGAGCGCACTCACGTCGAGGCGGCGATGCTGGCCAGCCTGCTCACCGGCGTCGTTCTAACCGGCCTCACCCTCGCTCTCGCCGAGCCCGTCGGCAAGCCCCTCTTTGGCGCCGACACGGCCAAGTTGCTGCTGATGATCTCACCCGTCTTCCTGCTCGCCGGCATTGGCGCCGTGCCGCGCAGCATGCTCTGGCGTCGGCTCGATTTCCGCCGGGTCAGCCTGATCGAAATGGTCGCGCTGGCGGTGGCCGCGGTGGCGTCGGTCGCGCTGGCCGTTTCCGGCCTCGATGCCGAGGCGATCGTCCTTGGAGCGCTCTTTGGCTCGCTGGTCACCTCGGTGCTGCTGGTCGTCGCGGCCCCCCCTCCCATGCCCCGCTGGCATCACGGGGCGCTGAAAGAAATCATGGGCTTCGGGCTGCCGGCCTCGGCTGCCGGCCTAACCTCGGTGGCGATCACCAACGCAACGCTCGCGGTCGCCGCCGTCCGCCTTAGCCCGAGCCAGGTCGGTCTCTTCTGGCGGGCCTTCCAGCTCGGCGTGATCTACCAGGAAAAGATCAGCGGGATCATGATCCGGCTCGCCTTCCCGGTCTACTCGCGGACCACCGACCTCAACGAACTGCGCCGCTTCCACGAGCGAGCGACGCGCATCCACGCCGCCGTCTTGCTTCCCCTGCTGACGCTGCTGATCATCACCGCGCCGGACCTGGTGCCGTGGCTCTTCGGCGAGCGCTGGGCGCCGGCGGTCGGGCCGGTGCAGATCCTCTGTGTGGCGGGGATGATCGCCGCGATCCTCACCGGCTACCCACAGATCATGCTCGCCGCGGGCAAGCCGCGGGCGCTGCTCTTCTTCAACATTTGCCTGCTGGCGCTCTACGTTGTCGTCTCCTGGTTCGCTGCGCCGCACGGGATCACAGCGCTTGCCTACGCGGTGGTCGGGGTGCACGTCGCCCTACTTCTCTCCGTCTACGGAGTGCTCTTCAAGCGGGTGCTCGGCATTCCCGTCAAGCGCCTGGTCACCGACCTCTTCCCCGCTGTCGCCAGCAGCGTGCTGATGCTCGCGGTCGCAAATCCGGTCGCCGAACTTCTGCGCAACCAGGAAGCGCCGGTACTCCTGCTGCTCGCCACCGTGGGCATCGTCGGAGCCTGGGCCTACCTGGCGGCCCTGTACAGCCTTTTCCCCGCCGTCTGGAACGACGTCGCGCAGCTCACGCAGCGCGTCCTCCCCGAGAAAGCGGTCCTAGTCAACGCACTGATGCCGAGGCGCGCCGCACAGCGCGCTATTGAAGGAGCTGGCTCGTGAACTACAAGAATGGCCTTTTTTCGCCCTTTTCCTCAGCCCAGCGCTGGGAGAATGGAACTGTGCCTATTTCCCGGCCATCACGCGTTAGTGGCCGTCTGGCCCCGCTTTCCGTAATCCTCCTCGGCGCCCTCTTTACGCTGGTGCTACTTGGATCGGGAAGCGCCCAGGCTGCTGTCACCTGTCCGAATCCGGTACCCGTGGTTAACGAAAACCAGTGCCACGGCGAAAGCGGCACCGCGGAATGGGAAGTCTGGGACTACAGCCAGGAACTCGGTGGCTTCCCGACCAAGACCAGCGTCAACCGCGGCGAAAGCGTCACCCTGAAGATCGGCCGCAACGGGCCGGTCGCGCCGACCAAGACCGTCAACATCTCGGTCTACCGCATGGGCTACTACGAAGGCACCGGCGGGCGACTGGTCAACAGCGCCAGCAAAGTCGCGATCAACAACACCTTCCAGTGCGAAGCGATGAATGAAGTGACCGGGGAGGTCAGCTGCAACAACTGGAGCCCGACCTACACCATTCCAGCCAGCGCCTTTCCCTCCTCCGGCGTCTACATCGCGAAGCTAGTCGCCTCGACCGGCGACGAAACCCAGATCGTCTTCACCGTGCGCGAAGACAGTCGCCAGCCCTCGGCGGAAGTCCTCTACGTGCTGCCGACAGCGACCTACGAGGCCTACAACACTTTCGGCGGCAAGTCGCTCTACTACGGAACCGAAGGCGGCAACACGGTCTCGGGCACCAGCCGCGCGGTCAAGGTCTCCTTCCAGCGCCCCCTGGCCCAGGCCGGGGCCCACCTGAACTGGTTCACCGGACCCGACATCGATCTTCTCGAGTGGCTCGAGAAGCAGGGCTATGACGTCGCCTACACCGACGACGTGCAGCTGCAGAACCACCCAGAAGAACTGCTTCACCACAAGGTGGACGTCATCTCCGGGCACTCGGAGTACTGGTCCGAAGGTCAGTTCAAAGCGTTCCTGACGGCGCGCGAAGCCGGCGTCAACATCGCCTCCTTCTCCGCCAACACCGCTTACTGGAAGGTCCGCTACGAGGACAGCAACAACACCTTGGTCTGTTACAAGACGGTTGAAGGCAGCGGCTCGACCGGCAACGGCTCGGTCAGCGAAAACGACTGGGGGCCGGACGGGATCAAGGGGACCGCGGACGACGCGCTCGGAAAAGACGGGATAGCCGGTACCGCCGACGACAACCCGCAGAACGCGACGACCACCTTCCGCGACAACGGGGCGCCACCCGGCGACCCAAGCGCACCGCCCGGCGGCCGCGTCGGCCCCGACATGCCCGAGAACCAGCTCTTCGGGATCATGTATGTGGGCGACAACGACGAACATGACTACCCGATCACGGTCCCCCCGGGCAACGCCAACGAAGAATTCGCCTCCAACCGGATTTGGCGCAACACGGGGATCTCGAGCAACTCGACCACCACCATCGGCTCCGGCTTGGTCGGCTGG
The DNA here is from genome assembly GCA_963716345.1 of uncultured Solirubrobacterales bacterium. GTDB lineage: Bacteria > Actinomycetota > Thermoleophilia > Solirubrobacterales > 70-9 > VRUE01. Next base: position 2,577,619 of record OY970304.1, on the reverse strand, counting down.
GAGTGGGACGCGATCCCGACCCAGGCCCAGTACCTCTCGCACGAGCCGAAAGGCGTTAAGAGCATCTATGCGACCAACGTGCAAACGGTCAACACCAACTCGTGGATCCAGGACGAGGGGCGCCTGCGCAACACCGAACCACCGCCCGGCCAGCCAGGGAAAATCGGCGGCGTCACCTATACCGCGGCCAGTGGTGCCGAGGTCTTTGCCAGCGGCACGATGCAGTGGGCCTACGGCCTCTCCAGTGAAGCCGACGAACGAATCCAGCAGGCGACCTACAACATCTTCTCCGACATGGGAGTGCAGCCGAATACGGCTGAAGAAGGCCTCCACCTCGATCCCGCCGGCTCCAACCGGGCGCCCAACGGCGGCTTCACGATCTCGCAGAACCCGGCCAAAACAAATACGTCGATCAGCTTCGACGCTTCGGCTTCGCACGACCCCGACGGCACGATCGCCAAATACGAATGGGATCTGGACGGCAACGGCACCTACGAGACCAACACCGGCAGCAAAGCGACCGTCACCCACAGCTACTCGGCTGAAGGTACATACACAGTCGGCCTGCGCGTCACCGACAACGGTGGCGCCACCGGCACGGCAGTGCAAACGCTGACGATCATCAACAATCTGCCGCCCACGGCGAGCTTCACCGCGACGCCTTCGGTGCAGAAAAAAGGCGAACCGATCAGCTTCAGCGGCGCCGGCTCCAGCGACCCCGACGGCACGATCGCCAAATACGAATGGGACTTCGACGGCAACGGCACCTACGAGACGAACGGCGGCAGCAACCCCGTCATCTCCCACAGCTACACGACTCCAGGCACCTACACGGTCGGCCTGCGCGTCACCGACAACGGCGGTAAGACAGCCACGACCACGCGTCCAATCAGCATTAACAGTGGCGAAGTCAGCAAATACACCGATTCCGTTCTCGCCACCGCAGGCCTGGTCCACTACTGGCGGATGGGTGAGACCTCGGGCAGCAGCTTTGCCGACAGCGTCGGCTCCAGCCCTGCGACGACCTTTGGCGAACCCACCCTGGGAGTTCCCGGCGCGGTCAAAGACGACCCCGACCGTGCCGCCGAATTCGACGGCGTCAACGACGCAGCAACAGCACCCATCAATCTCTCCGGCACCCACGCCGCGACCGTCGAATTCTGGCTCAAGTGGAACAACTACGCCAACGATGACCGGCTGGCGATGGAGTTCACTCCCAACTTCAACGAATCCCCGGGCGGCTTCCTGGTCGACCCGAACTCGCCTCAGTTCGGCGGCACCTTTGGCGTCGGCATCGGCAGCGGCACCGCCCGCAACACGGCCTATTTCGAACGTCCCACGGCTGGCGAATGGCACCACTACGCCTTCGTGCTCGACACCAGTGCACCGGCGGCGCAACAGATCACCCCTTATGTAGACGGCAAAGTCGTCGCTTACCAGAAGGGCGACAGCGGAACTGGCGGCGGAAACTTCGCCAACTCGACGCTCAACTTCATGTCGCGCTCGGCCAGCGGCCTCTTCGGCGCCGGCGGACTCGATGAGGTCGCGATCTACAAACGGACCTTGGGTCCGACCACAATCGCCGATCACTACAACGCGATCGTCCCCACCGGCGGCGGCGAAGGCGGCCCAGAAGGCGGCGAAGGCGAAAAAGAAAAAGAAACGGAAAAAGAAAAAGAAACTGGCGGCATCGGCGGCGAAGGGCCGGCGACCTACTCGCAGTCGGTCCTCGGTACCTCCACCCTGCTCCACTACTGGCGCATGGGCGAGGCCAGCGGTCCGAGCCTTGCCGACAGCAAGGGCACGAGCACGGCGACCGCAACCGGCGGGCCGACCTTCGGCGTGCCCGGAAGCCTCAAAGGCGACCCCAACACGGCGGTGCGTTTCGACGGCGTCAACGACTCGGTGGCGGCTCCGCTCAACCTTGTCGGCAAATCGGCGGTGACGGTCGAGTTCTGGCTCAAGTGGAACAGCTACGCCAACGACGACCGCTTGGCAATGGAGCTCACCAACAACTTCAACGAAGCGGCCGGCGGCTTCATCGTCGACCCGAACGCACCCCAGATGGGCGGCAGCTTCGGCGTCGGCATCGGCCAGGGCGCCTCGCGCAACAACGTCTTCTTCACCCGGCCAACTGCCGGCCAGTGGCACCACTACGCCTTCGTTCTTGACACCAACGCCCCGGCGGCGCAGCAGATCACCCCTTATGTAGACGGCAAAGCGATCGCCTACACCAAGCTCGACAGCGGTACCGGGGCGGGCAGCTTCGCCAACTCGACGCTCAACCTGATGTCGCGCGCCGGCTCCAGCCTCTTCGGCAGCGGCGAAATGGACGAGGTCTCCGTCTTTGGCAGCGCCCTCACCGCGGCCACCGTCGAAAACAACTTCAAAGGCATCGTGCCCGAAGGCGGCGGCAAAGAAGAAGAAAAAGAAAAAGAAGAAAGCACCACTACGCCCGCCACCTACTCCGCTTCCGTGCTCGGCACCCCCGGCCTCGCCGACTACTGGCGCCTGGGTGAGGCATCGGGCTCGGTCTTTGCCGACAGCGTCGGGCCAAGCCCCGCATCGATCGCCGGTGAACCGACCCTCGGCGTGGCGGGAGCGATCAGCAAAGACGCCGACAAGGCGGCGCGCTTCGATGGTGTCAACGACTCGGCCAGCGCCGCCGTTGACCTCTCGGGCAAGCCCGCGATCACGGTCGAGTTCTGGCTCAAGTGGAACAGCTACGCCAACAATGACGCCCTGGCGATGGAGTTCACCAACAACTTCAATGAAACCCCCGGCGGCTTCCTGATCGATCCGAACAGCAGCTACGGCAGCTTCGCGGTCGGCATCGGCAGCGGCGCATCGCGCAACACCACCCTCTTCGCTCGGCCCACGGCCGGCCAGTGGCACCACTACGCCTTCGTGCTCAACACGACGGCACCCGCAGCCGAAGAGGTCGTGCCTTACGTCGACGGCGAAGCGGTGCCGTACAGCAAGCCCGAAAGTGGCACCGGCGCTCCGACCTTCGCCAACTCGACGCTCAACTTCATGTCGCGCGCCGGCACCGGGCTCTTCGGCGCCGGCGACCTCGACGAGGTCGCGATCTACGGTCGCGCCCTCGACGCTACGACGATCGCCAACCACTTCCACGGCGTCGTCACCAACAAACGCCCGGTTGCCTCCTTCAACGCCCCGAGCACGGCCCAGGCAGGGCAGTCGGTCAGCTTTGACGCTTCAACCTCGAGCGACGCCGAGGGCCCAATCGCCAAGTACGAATGGGACCTGGACGGTGATGGCACCTACGAGACCAATACCGGCACGACGCCAACCGTGAGCCATAGCTACGCGAGCAACGGCAGCGTTCAGGTCGGTCTGCGTGTGACCGACGGCAGCGGTTCAACCGCGACGACCTCGCACACGCTGACGATCGAAGGCGAAACCTCAGGCGGACCGACCAGCTACAGCGAAGCGGTCAAAGGCACTACGGGCCTGCGCGACTACTGGCGCATGGGCGAGAGCTCGGGTTCGATCCTGGCCGACAGCGCCGGGCTCAACCCGGCGACCACTTCCGGTGAACCGACCCTCGGCGTCCCTGGCAGCGTCTTCGGCGATCCGGACACCGCGGTCCGCTTCGACGGCGTCAACGACTCTGCCAGCGCACCGGTTGACCTCTCGAGCACCTCGACGATCACGGTCGAGTTCTGGCTCAAGTGGAACAGCTACGCCAACAATGACGCCCTGGCGATGGAGCTGACCAACAACTTCAACGAAGCGGACGGCGGCTTCCTCGTCGACCCGAACAGCAGCTACGGCAGCTTTGCCGTCGGCATCGGCAGGGGCGCCTCGCGCAACGTCACCCTCTTCCCCAGGCCCAGCGCCGGTCTCTGGCACCACTACGTCCTCGTTCTCAACACAACGGCTCCGGCCGCCGAAGAGGTGGTGCCCTACGTCGACGGCGAAGCGGTCGCATACAGCAAGGCCGAAAGCGGCACAGGGGCGGGCAACTTCGCCAACGCCACGCTCAACTTCATGTCGCGCGCCGGCAACGGCCTCTTCGGAGCCGGCGACCTCGACGAGGTAGCGATCTACGACCGCGCGCTGAGCCAGGCAACAATCGCCAGCCACTACAAACTGGCCGCCCACAACGTGCCGCCGGAAGCCTCCTTCACGGCCACGCCCAACCCGTCGCCGACCAACACGTCAGTCACCTTCGACGCATCCGGCTCGACCGACGTCGACGGCACCGTGGCCAAATACGAATGGGACCTGGACGGCAACGGGACGTATGAGACGAGCACCGGCACGACGCCGACCGTGACACGTTCCTACTCGGTGCCCGGCGAACGCACCATCGGGCTGCGGGTCACCGATGCCAAAGGCGCCACTGGAACGACGACGCGCACGCTGACGATCCAAAACCAGCTGCCGATCGCCTCCTTCACCGCGACGCCCAACCCGGTATTGAGCGGCGTCAGCACGAGCTTCAACGCATCTGGCTCGAAAGACCCAGACGGCACGATCGCCAAATATGAATGGGATCTCGACGGCAACGGGACGTATGAGACGAGCACCGGCACGACGCCGACCGTCAGCAACAGCTTCGCGACGCCCGGTGAAAAGACCGTGGGCCTGCGCGTAACCGACAACTTTGGAGACACCGCGACAACCACGCAGACCGTCACGGTCGAAAATCGTGCCCCGACGGCCTCCTTCACCGCGACGCCGAACCCAGTCTTGAGCGGCGTCAGCACGAGCTTCAACGCATCTGGCTCCAGCGACCCCGACGGCACGATCGCCAAATATGAATGGGATCTCGACGGCAACGGGACGTATGAGACGAGCACCGGCACGACGCCGACCGTCAGCAACAGCTTCGCGACGCCCGGTGAAAAGACCGTGGGCCTGCGCGTAACCGACAACAGCGGCGCCACAGCAACGACGACGCGCACGGTGACGGTCGAAAACCGGCCTCCAGCCGCATCGTTCACGGCGACGCCGAACCCGGTCGCGAGCGGGTCGAGCATCACCTTCGACGCCTCGGCCTCGAAAGACCCCGACGGCACGATCACTGAATACGCCTGGGATATCGACGGCAACGGCTCCGCCGACATCACCGGCGAAACGAAACCGACGCTGACGCTCTCCTACGCCAAACCGGGAACGTATGCGGTCAAGCTGCTGGTCAAGGACAACAACAACGCCACCGCAACGACAACCGTTCCGGTGACGGTCCAAAACCGTGCCCCCAACGCATCGTTCACGGCGACGCCCAACCCCGTCTCGCCCAGTGCCACCACCACCTTCGACGCCTCCGCCTCGAACGACCCCGATGGCACAATCGCAAAATACGAATGGGATCTCGACGGCAACGGGAGCTACGAGACCAACACCGGGACGAAAGCGACCACCACCCGCTCCTACACAACCGAAGGAGCGGTCAACGTCGGCCTCAGGATCACCGACAACAGCGGTGCGACGGCGACGACCACCGTGCCCGTCGTGGTGAAAAACCAGCCGCCGACGGCCTCCTTCACAGCGACGCCGAACCCGGCCAACACCAATGCCACGGTCAGCTTCAACGCCGGCGCTTCGGTCGACCCCGACGGCACGATCGCAAAATACGAATGGGACCTCGACGGCAACGGGAGCTACGAGACCAACACCGGGACGACCAAAACCACGAGCAAGTCGTACACGACCCCTGGCGAAGTGACAGTCGGCCTGAAAGTGACCGACAACAAAGGCGCCACGAGCACTACGACCAAAGTGATCACGATCCAGAACCAGCTCCCCGTTGCCTCCTTCACCGCGACGCCGAACCCGACGACCGCCGGATCGACCGTGACCTTCAACGGCTCAGCCTCCAAAGACCCCGACGGCACGATCGCAAAATACGAATGGGACCTCGACGGCAACGGGAGCTACGAGACCAACACGGGCACGACGGCAACGACCAGCCTCAAATACGCCACGGCAACTGAACCCGTGGTCAGCCTGCGCGTCACCGACAATCGCGGCGCGACCGCGACGACAACCAAAACGCTGGTCGTGCGTGGCCCCTACAACAACGCCGTCAACGGGACCGCGGGCCTGATCGACTACTGGCGCCTCGGCGAGCCGTCCGGCACGAACCTCAACGACGTCATCGGGGGGCACAATGCAACGGCCCTCAACGGAGTCACGCTGGGCACCGCCGGCAACCTCACCCTCGATCCCGACACCGCGGCCACCTTCGACGGCACCAACGACGCCGCCCAGGCCGCGGTCAACCTCTCCGGCACCTCGAAACTGACGCTCGAGTTCTGGCTCAAGTGGAACGGCTACGCCAACGACGACAAGCTCGCCTTCGAGTACACGCCGAACTTCAACAACACCAGCGGCGGCTTCCTGATCAACCCGAACTCGAGCACCTCGGGCGGTCAGTTCGAAGTCGCGATGGGCCGCAGCACCAGCCGCAACAGCATCTTCTTCGCCCGGCCCTCGGCGGGTGTCTGGCACCACTACGCGATCGTGCTCAACGCGGCCACATTGAGCCCGTCGATCACGCCCTACGTCGACGGCAAAGCCGTTTCCTTCAGCAAAGGCACCAGCAGCCTCGGCGGCGGCAACTTCGCCAACTCGACGCTCAACTTCATGTCGCGTAACGCCAGCTCGCTGTTCGGCGCCGGCAGCCTCGACGAGGTCGCTCTCTACAACCTGAACCTGACCGCGACTCAGATCGCGCAGCACTTCGCCGCCAGGTAGTTCGATAGGGTCCATCCGAGGAACTCGGCTTTCGAGGCCGGGTTCAGGATCTGATTCAAGAGGGTAATGAGGTCGTCGGGATGGGAACCCATCGGTATTTGAAACCAGGACTTGTGGTGGCGCTTGTCGCAAGTTTGCTGCTGGCAGCGATTACCGTTGCCGCACCGATGCTGAAGCGCTCCCGAGTTGCCGTCACCTGTGTGAATACGTCGCTGGCCCAGAGCGAGCGCTCGCACCAGTTCGCCGGCCCACTCAAGCGCAGTGACTGCCTGAAAGGCGGGCGGCACCGACGGGGACTAACCGGGCGGGTCGCGGTCTCAGACGTTCCGGAGGAATCGATGGCTGTGCCTCCGGTTGCGATACCAGAAAATAAGAGCGCGGTTAGCGACGCCGTGAGCACGACTCTTCCAAGTGAGCCGCCAAGCGAAGCGACCGATCCACCCAGTGAAGAAACGCCGCTTGACACCACCCCGCCCCAGACTTCGATCTTGGCGCGGCCATCGTCGATGACCGGTTCGACCTCGGCAACCTTCCGCGTTGCCTCGAGTGAGGTGGGCTCGAGCTTCGAATGTGCGATCGAAGAAGAAGACTGGAGCAGCTGCACATCACCAAAGTCTTATGAAGGCCTGCTACTCGGCCCCCATCAATTCTGGGTGCGAGCAACGGATGCAGCGGGCAATACAGATCCCACCCCGGAAACGTGGAGCTGGACGATCGAAGACACTTCCGAACCGGAACCGCCGGCCGATACCACGCCGCCGCAGACGTCGATCGTGCGCGGCCCGACCCAGAGCACTACGTCAACAACCGCGAGCTTTACGCTCTCCTCCAACGAGACGGAATCGACCTTCGACTGCAACCTCGACGAAGAAGGCTGGGAATCTTGCTCGGCGTCGACGGCCTACTCCGAACTCGAAACCGGAGAACACGTCTTCTCAGCCCGCGCGGTCGACTCCGAAGGCAACGTCGACCCCACCCCGGCGGTGCGTGACTGGACGATCGAAGCGCCCCCTCCCCCCCCACCGCCAGGCGAAGAAGAAACCGGTGGCTGCTCGAGCATGGTGACGAGCGTCTCCGCCGCGCGCTCCGCCGTTTCCGCTGCCAGCGCCGGCGCCACCGTCTGCCTCTCCAATGGCTCTTACGGGGAAGTCACCCTCAACGCCTCCAAGGCCGCACCGGGAGTCACCCTGCGTGCCCAGAACCCCGGCGGGGCGACGATCGAAGGTGCCAGCCTCTCGGGCTCACACCTAACCTTGGCGCGCTTCATCGTCTCCAACGGCGTCGTGATCCAACCCGGTGCCAACTCGATGACGGTCGAACACAACCGCATTACCGGCGGGGGCGAGGGCATCGATGCCTGCCCCACCGAAAGGACCTACTGCTCGGAAATGAGGATCATCGGCAACCAGCTGATCGGGCCCTTCGGCGAGGACGCGATCCACGCCAACCGCTACCACGGCCTGCTGATCGAAGGCAACGAAATCACTGGGGTACGCGAGAACGGAGCCCACTCCGATTGCCTGCAGACGGTCTGGCGCGGCGATCACCTCAGCTTCAAGCGCAACTACCTGCATGACAATCGCTGCCAGGGCTTCTTCGTCAAGGACCAAACCCTGAGCACCCCGGAAATCCCCGGCGGGCCAGTTGAAGGCATCACCGTGGAAGACAACCTCTTCTTGCGCAACAAGCAGCCCTGTGGCGCCCCCTTGGGCCCGAGCGAATGTGGGCAGCCGATGTACTTCCAACTAGTCGGTCCCTATAGCGGCTTCGTGATGAAACGCAACACGATTTGGGGCGACGGCGTCGACTCGATCGCCGCCTTCCGCGAAGGCACCGGCTCGGACTCGTTGATCGAAAACAACGTGATCTACCGGATGTGGACCGACACCAACATGAGCCCCGCGACGCTTCGCAACAACACCGACTGCCTGCGCGAAACAAGCGCCGGGGGCTCTTGGTCAACCCCCACGGGGGAAACCAAGGCCTGCAGCCTCAGCTTCGCCAACACCGCGGCTGACGACTACCGGATCAGTGGCGAACGCGGTGTCGACTGGGCGCCTGCTGAAGTTCACTTCGGGCCTTAGCGGCAGCGGTTACTCGCAGCCTTCTCGACTACGTAATTCCTCCTAACTGATTCGCCTCCATTGAGGCGGGTAGCGGACATGTGTCGGAGAAGTTCTTCAGGGCCGACACACATAAGAGGACGGCTCACGCCGACCTACTCAGCGATGCCGCAAAGGAGACCAGAATGCGATTCAGTCACCAGGCAGCACGCTCTATCACTGCGCTCTTTACTTGGGGTATGGCAATCTTGCTGATTGCCTCACTCGCCGCGATGGCTTTCGCCGCGCCGGCCGACACCACCCCACCAAACACTTCGATCACAGGTGGTCCCGCCGCCAGCACCAACTCGACCTCGGCCAGCTTTGTCTTCAAAGCCACCGAGTCCGGGGCCCGCTTTGAATGCAAACGCGATGGGGGCACTTATCGGGCCTGCACGTCGCCGAAGTCCTACTCGGGCCTAAGTGTTGGCGCACACCGATTCTCGGTCCGCGCCGAGGACATCTCGGGCAACGTCGATCCCACCGCCGCGACGCGGAGATGGACGGTCCTAGCAGCCACGCCGCCGCCCAACGAAGAAACACCTGCGCCGCCGCCGAGTGGATGCACCACTACCGTCTCAAGCACCTCGACCGCACAGTCGGCGGTCTCCTCGGCAGCGGCCGGTTCAGTGGTCTGCATGGCCAGCGGTAAATACGGCAAGGTCACCCTCAACGCCTCCAAGGCCGCACCGGGAGTCACCCTGCGTGCCCAGAACCCCGGCGGGGCGACGATCGAAGGTGCCAGCCTCTCGGGCTCACACCTAACCTTGGCGCGCTTCATCGTCTCCAACGGCGTCGTGATCCAACCCGGTGCCAACTCGATGACGGTCGAACACAACCGCATTACCGGCGGGGGCGAGGGCATCGATGCCTGCCCCACCGAAAGGACCTACTGCTCGGAAATGAGGATCATCGGCAACCAGCTGATCGGGCCCTTCGGCGAGGACGCGATCCACGCCAACCGCTACCACGGCCTGCTGATCGAAGGCAACGAAATCACTGGGGTACGCGAGAACGGAGCCCACTCCGATTGCCTGCAGACGGTCTGGCGCGGCGATCACCTCAGCTTCAAGCGCAACTACCTGCATGACAATCGCTGCCAGGGCTTCTTCGTCAAGGACCAAACCCTGAGCACCCCGGAAATCCCCGGCGGGCCAGTTGAAGGCATCACCGTGGAAGACAACCTCTTCTTGCGCAACAAGCAGCCCTGTGGCGCCCCCTTGGGCCCGAGCGAATGTGGGCAGCCGATGTACTTCCAACTAGTCGGTCCCTATAGCGGCTTCGTGATGAAACGCAACACGATTTGGGGCGACGGCGTCGACTCGATCGCCGCCTTCCGCGAAGGCACCGGCTCGGACTCGTTGATCGAAAACAACGTGATCTACCGGATGTGGACCGACACCAACATGAGCCCCGCGACGCTTCGCAACAACACCGACTGCCTGCGCGAAACAAGCGCCGGGGGCTCTTGGTCAACCCCCACGGGGGAAACCAAGGCCTGCAGCCTCAGCTTCGCCAACACCGCGGTTGACGACTACAGGATCAGCGGCGGACGCGGTGTCGACTGGGCGCCTGCTGAAGTTCACTTCGGGCCTTGATTCCGTCCAGTTCATAGCCCCTCTCGGGTTTACGTAACTCCTCTTGCTCGATCCGGCCTGGCCAGGCCGGATCGAACATACGTCGGGAGATCCTCCGGCCGCGGCGCATTGGGACGGCGCATGCCGACCTACTTGGCGATGCCGCGAAAGGAGACCAGAATGCGATCCAGCCAGCGCGCAGCACGTTCTCTCCCCCGAATCTTCATCTGGGGCGCGGCAATGCTGCTAATCACCTCACTCAGTGCCACCGCCGCCCTTGCCTGGAGCGGTGGCAACCTGTTCAAGGCAAGCCACCACAAAAAGGCCCGAGGCGCAGCAGTCAGCGCTGGCTTCCGCGTCAGCCGCTTGCGAATCCGCCACCACGAATACAAGCCGGCGGCGATTCCGATTCTCGCTCCCACCGTCACCCCCGCGCCAGAGCCAACCCCCACCCCACCGGTCGACACCACCCCACCGAACACCTCGATTACCGACGGACCCCTCGCCAGCAGCAGCTCGACCTCGGCCAGCTTCGCCTTCACCGCGACCGAGGCGGGCTCCAGCTTCGAATGCAAGCGCGACAGCGGCAACTGGGGCAGCTGCACATCGCCCAAGGCCTACTCCAGCCTCAACGTCGGCGCCCATCAGTTCGCGGTCCGGGCCAAGGACGCGGTCGGCAACGTCGATCCAACGCCCGCAACTCAAGGCTGGACGGTGACAACCCCCCCACCTCCAACGGACACCACTCCACCGCGTACTTCCATAAACAGTGGCCCGAACTCCACCACCACTGCCACTTCGGTGAGCTTTGGCTTCAGTGCGAACGAGTCCGGATCGAGCTTTGAATGCAAGCTCGACAGCGGCGACTGGAGCAACTGTGCGTCGCCTGCCGGATACGTGAGCCTGGCGGTCGGCTCCCATCAGTTCTCAGTCCGTGCCACGGATCCAGCCGGCAATGTCGACGCTACCCCCGCGACTCAGAGCTGGACCATAGAAGCTGTCTCAGACCCCGAACCCGAACCGCCGGCCGATACGACTCCGCCTGATACCTCGATCAGCAGTGGTCCAACTTCGACCACCACCTCGACCTCGGCCAGCTTGGAATTCACCGCAACCGAGTCGGGCTCGACCTTCGAATGCAAGATCGACAGCAGCAGCTATGCCGGCTGCACCTCGCCGAAGTCCTACTCAAGCCTCAGCGTTGGCTCCCACCAGTTCTCGGTGCGGGCCAAGGACGCGGCCGGCAACGTCGATGCGACCCCGGCGACCCAAAGTTGGACGGTGGAAGCGGTCACACCGCCCCCTAACGAAGAAACTCCTCCTCCGCCCAATGAAGAAACGCCGAGTGAATGCACCAGCACGGTCTCGAGCACTTCGACCGCACAGTCGGCGGTCTCCTCGGCCGCGGCCGGCTCAGTGGTCTGCCTTGCCAATGGCAACTACGGAAAAGTGACCCTCAACGCCTCCAAGGCCGCCCCTGGAGTCACTCTTAGAGCCCAGAACCCAGGGCAGGCCACGATTGAAAGCGCCAGTCTCTCGGGCGCGCATCTCACCTTGGCGCGCTTCGTCATTCCCAATGGCGTCGTGATCCAACCCGGTGCCAACTCGATGACGGTCGAACACAACCGCATTACCGGCGGCGGCGAGGGCGTTGATGCCTGTCCCACCGAAAAGACGTGGTGCAGTGAAATGCGGATCATCGGTAACCAGTTTGTCGGTCCCTTCGGCGAGGACGCGATCCACGCCAACCGCTACCACGGCCTCTACGTCGAAGGCAACGAAATCACCGGGGTGCGCGAGAACGGCGCCCACTCCGATTGCCTGCAGACGGTCTGGCGCGGCGATCACATCGTCTTCCGCAAGAACTACCTGCACAACAACCGCTGCCAGGGCTTCTTTGTCAAGGACCAGACGATGAGCACCACCGGAATTCCCGGCGGCCCAGTTGAAGGCATCGCGGTTGAAGACAATCTCTTCCTCCGCAACAAGGAACCCTGCGGTGCCCCTCTGGCTCCGAGCGAATGTGGGCAGCCGATGTACTTCCAGCTGGTCGGCCCCTACACCGGCTTCGTGATGAAGAACAACACGATCTGGGGCGACGGCGTCGACTCGATCGCCGCCTTCCGCGAAGGTACCGGCTCCGATTCCCTGATCGAAAACAACGTGATCTACCGGATGTGGACGGACAGCAACATAAGTCCGGCAACGCTGCGCAACAACACCGTCTGCACTCGCGAAACAAGCGCAGGTGGCTCTTGGTCCACGCCGACCGGCGAGACCAAAGCGTGCAGCCTCAGCTTCGCCAACACCGCGGTTGACGACTACAGGATCAGCGGCGGACGCGGCGTCGACTGGGCGCCTGCTGAAGTTCACTTCGGGCCTTAAAGCAATCTTTCGAAACGCTTGCAGAACCCGACCCGCTGGGAGAAATAGCGGGTCGGGTTCGTTGTTTACCCGTGAGCCTTCGCCGCAGCCTGCCCAGGCCCGCCCACCTCGTGCTGACCGTGCTCGCCGCTGGCAGCGGTGTCCTGACGATGGTCGGCTGCGGTGGCGGCTCGAGCGCGCCGGCGGCGGTCGACTCCGCCTCCAGCGCCAGCGCACCCTGCTCGCGGACGGTCTCCAGCCTGCCGGAAGTCCAGGCAGCATTGGCGAAGGCGGCGGCGCACGCGGTCATCTGTCTTGATGACGGCGATTACGGCAAGCTCAGCCTCAATGCCGGCACGCGACCCACGCGAGTAACCGTGCGCGCCGAGCATCCGGCGGGCACGACGATCGAAGGCGCTGAACTGGCCGGTGACAACCTCACCCTCGCCCGTTTCGTCTCCAGCTCCGGCATCCAAGTCGAGCCCGGCGCAACCGGGATCACGGTCGAACACAACCGCGTCACCGGCGGTGGCGAGGGCATTGAAGCCGGCCCCACCGACACCACCACGGTTAACGACACCAAGATCATTGGCAACCAGCTGATCGGACCCTTCGGCGAGGACGCGATCCACCTCAATCGCTACCACGACTCCAACGGCGACGGTGTCGGCATTCTGATCGAAGGTAACGAGATCACCCAGGTGCGTGAGAACGGCGCCCACTCCGATTGCCTGCAGACCGTCTGGGTCGGCGATCACATCATCTTCCGCAAGAACTACCTGCACGACAACCGCTGCCAGGGCTTCTTTGTCAAGGACCAGGCCAGTCTCGGCGGGGTATCGGGGCCGATTCACGGCATCAGGGTCGAAGACAACCTCTTCCTTCGCAACCATGAACCCTGTGGGGCGCCCCTCGGTCCAAGCGAATGCGGGCAGCCGCTCTACTTCCAGGTCGCCGGCCCCTACACCGGGTTCGTGATGAAGAACAACACGATCTGGGGCGACACCGTCGACTCGATCGCGGCCTTCCGCGAAGGCACCGGTTCCGACACCCTGATCGAAGACAATGTGATTTACCGCCTCTGGACCGACACCGACATGAGCCCCGCCACCCTGCACAACAACACAATCTGCGAACGCGAAGCCGCCGAAGGCGGCTCCTGGCCAAAGCCAACCGGCGAGACGGTGGACTGCGAACTTCACTTTCCGAACCCGGCCGCTGACGACTACCGACTCGGCAACGGACGCGGCGTCAACTGGGCGCCAGCCGAAGAGCACTACGGCCCTTGAATCCCTGCTCGCTGGTCGTCTACAGCGTGATGGCCCTGCACGCGGCGCTCGCGCCAGCGCCGCCGGGCAAGGTGATCTGCCTCGGTAATGGCCATTACGGCAAGCTGACCCTGTCAGCGCAGAAGCGCGCCCCCGGGGTCACCGTGCGCGCCGCGCACCCTGGACAAGCAACAATTGATGGCGCCGAGCTCAGCGGCTCACAGCTGAAGCTGGCCCGCTTCGACATCGACAACGAAGTCGTGATCGAGCCCGGCTCGCGCAAGATCTCAGTCCTGCACAACCGCATCAGCGGCGGTTACTTCGGTGTAGAAGCCGGCCCGACCACGAGCACCAACATCTCCGACACGACGATCCGCGGCAACCTCTTCGCCGGGCCTTTCGGCGAGGACGCGATCAGGCTCAACCGCTACCACGACAGCGGCGACCGCGATCCCTACGGCGTCCTGATCGAAGGCAACGAGATTCGCGGTGTGCGCGAGAACGGCAACCACAGCGACTGCCTGCAATCGGTCTGGGGCGGCGACGGTCTCTACTTTCGCCGTAACTACCTGCACGACAACCGCTGCCAGGGCTTCTTCATCAAGGACCAGCCCGCGCCCGTCGCCCACGTCGTCCTCGAAGACAACCTAATGCTGCGCAACGAAGCTCCTTGCGCACCGGCTGGCGCCGACTGCGGTCCACCGGAGATCGTCCAGATCGTCGGACCGACACGCGGCGTCAAGATCAGCTCCAACACGGTCTGGACCCCTGGTAACGACACACCGCTAACGCTTCGCGAAGGTCCCTTTGGCCACATCTCGGTAACCGACAACGTGCTCTTCCGCGCCTGGAGCGACTGGACGGGTCCCTTCACCTCCTTCCTGCAACGCGGCAACCTCGTCTGCCAGTGGGAAGGCACCCTGCCGCCGCTGCAAGGCAGCTCCTCGCGCAGCTGCAAACCCAGCTTCCTCGACCCGGCAGCCGACGATTATCGACTCGCCAGCGGCATCGGGGTCGACTGGGCACCGCGTGACCAGCATTACGGTCCCTAGGCCGCTCACTTTTTTTCAACCGATCTCGGCGCCTAAACAAGTATTGGACAGGCTCGCCCGTTATTCGAGCATGGACGCAACTGCGGCCGCACCGCCCACTACTTCCCTGCCTGAATTCGGTGACCACCGCGAGGATCTGCGCGAGAAGCACGCCCATGCCGGCGTGGCGATGGCGATCGCGACCGTGGCAATGGGCCTCACCTCGGGAATCCAGGCACTGCTCTACCTCAACTCCTTCGGCATCGGCGGCCGCACCGACGGCTTCTTCGTCGCCTTCGCCCTCTACTCGAGCTTCGGCGTCTTCAGCCAGAGCATCCGCGTCACCTCGGCGCCATTGCTGGTCGGCGATCGTCCCCGTTTGACGCCGCGCGAGCTGGCGATCGCCCTGGTCGCGATCGCGGTGCCGGTCGCGATCGCGACGATTGCGCTGGCGGGACCGATGGCGAGCATCCTGGCGCCGGGCCTCGGCGATGCCGGGCGCGGCGTGACCGAATCGGCCCTGCCGATCCTCGGCCTGGCGATGATCCTGCAGCTCTGGGCCGCCGGCGGGGCAACCCTGCTCGCCGTGCGCGACCGCTTCGACCGCATCGCCTTCGCTTACATCGCTGGCGCCGTCAGTGGCCTGGTCGTCTACCTGGCGGTTTCCGGCGCCGCCGGGGAGCTCTCGCTCGGCTGGTCGATGCTGGCGATGGCCATCGTCACCTGCGCCGCGATGCTCGACGGCGTGCGCACCAGCCGCGCCCCCGCCGAGGCGACGAATCATCTGCCGCGACCCAGCGGGGTCCTGCGCCGCTTCAGCCGCTGCACCCTGCTGGTGCTGGGCAGCACGGCGATCTACCTCGCCTTCAACGCCCTCTACGTAATCACCCTCGCCTTCGCCAGCAACTACAACCACGGCGCCGCGACCGTCCTCTCCTACGCTTACCTCTTCGCCAGCTACCTGGTGGCGGCAACTGGCTTCGCCCTCGGCATGTCGCGCATCGCCGATATGCGGCGCGGCGCCCTCGCCGACTGGCGCGAGGTGATCGCCGACACTGTCCCGGCGGGCTTCCGCTACTCGATGCTGCTCGTCGCCCCGGCCCTAGCCGCCCTGGTTGCCGGTGGCGCCACGCTGATCGGCGAAGTGCTGCCAAAGAGCTTCAGCGCCGCCGACGTCTCGCAGCTGCGCAGCTTCTCCGCCCTGCTTGGCGCCTGGACCGTGGCGGCGCTGCTGGTCAACCTGCTGTTGCCGGCCCTCTTCGCGCTCGGCCGCTCAAAGCTGGTCAACCTGCTGGCGCCGGTGATCGTCATCCTGCACATCGCGGTCACCGCGCTCGGTGGCGTGCTCTTCGGCGCCGAGGGCGTCGTCGGCGCCTTCTTCGTCGTCCCGCTCGCCTTCGCCGCCGTCCTGCTCTTCGCCGGAGCCGGACGCGAGAGCGGCTCGATTGCGCAGGAGCTCGCCAAAGACGGCCTGCGCTTCGCCCTGCTCGCCGGAGCCAGCTTCGGCATTGGCGCCGCGATCGGCGACACCATCGCCAGCGGCGTCGCCGCACCGCTGCTCACCCTCGCAATCGGCTCACTGCTCTACGCCTTGGTCGGGCTGCGCCTGGCCGGCAGCCAGGTGCGGCTGCTAATCGGCGCGGTGCGGCCCGCGTCGGCATGAACGTCGCGGTCCGCTCCGAGACGGCGACGGAAAGTTGGAGCGAGCGGATCAGCGCCCAAGCGCGTCGTATTGCCGCTAACGCCGACGCCCGCGCAATCGCCGGTCTGCTCCTGCTCTTCGCCCTGCTCGCCGGCCTCAGCTGGCGTGCCTGGGGCGTGCCCTCGGTCGACGCCGGCCACGAGCTCAACGTCGCCAGCACGCTTGCCTCGGGAGGTCACCCCTACAGCGACATCCGCTACTTCTACGGCCCGGTCGGCCTCTACGCGCTCGGCGGCGCCTTCGCCGTCTTCGGCGCTAGCTTCACCACGGCCTTCGCCTTCGGCCTACTGCAGGCCGCAGCAATCATCGGCGTCTTCTACGCCCTCGCCCGGCAGCTGCTGAGCGTCGTGCCGGCCGCGATCGCGACGGCAATCGTCGCCGCGATCGGTTTCTCCGGCACCGCCTTCAACTTCGTCCTCCCGCACACCAACTCGGCCACCTTCGGGATTCTCTTCCTGCTGCTGATGCTGCTCGGCCTCAAGCGGGAACGCCTCGTCCTCGCCGGCCTTGCCGCCGGCGTCGTCGGCCTTACCCGACCCGAGTTCGTCGCCGTCGTCGGCCTTGCCGGCCTCGCTTACCTCGTCGGCGTTGGCCGCCAGCACGGCGTGCGGGCCGCCCTGCGAGCGCTCTTGCCACTCGCCCTGCCCGCCGTTCTGATCGCCGGTGGCGTGCTCGCGCTGCTAGCGAGCAGCGTCGGCGCCGAGCGACTCTTCGCCGAGAACCTCTGGCCGGTCGACTTCCTCCGCATCGCCGGCTTCAACTCACAGCACTCCTGGGCCCCGCACGACCTCGAAAGCGTCGCCGCAACGATTGCCCGCGCCGGCGTCTACTGCACGATGCTCGCCGCCGTCATCGGGGCGGCCCTGCTCTTCTCCAGGGCCACGGATCGCAGGAGCCGCCTGCTGGCGCTCTGGCCCCTGCCCGCCGCGGTCATCGCCCTGCTGGTAGCCGACGTGGCCTGGAAGAAACTCGGTGTCTGGGCCCCCGCCCAGGCCGCCGTGCAACACGAGGCGACCCACTTGCTGATCGGGATGAGCTGGCTGCCGGCACTTGGCTTTGCCGCCGGCGCCGTGGTCGGCATCCGCCTGCTGCGGGGCGGCGGGCCACTGATCTCCGATTCCTGGGGCTTCGATCTCGCCCTCGTCGTTGCCGCGGCTGCGCTCGGCGCCCGCGCCTATGACGCCTTCACTGCCGAGGCTTCCTACGCCCCCTACTACGCCGCGCCGCTCGTCCTCCTGCTAGCCGTCTTGCACGACCGATTGAGCCGTCGTTTCCCCGAGGCGCGCACGGCGCTCTACGCGGCGCTTGCCGCAGTCGCAATCGGCCTCGCCGCTTATGCCCAGATCGCCCTCTACCCCGACAGCAGCGCCGCGGTCAACACCGAACGCGGGAGCTTCCTCACTACCCCGGCCTCGGCTCCCGTTGTGCAGGAAACGATCGACTACGTCGACGCGCACACGCCGCCCGGCGAAGCGGTCCTCGCTGTCCCCTCCGATTCCGGCCTCAACTTCATGACTGACCGCGCCGCGCCGCTGTACGACGCGATGTTCCTACCTGGGCTGCTCGACTCGCGCCAGGACGAACGCGAAGCGATCGCCCGGCTGGAATCCGAGCACGTGCGCTACGCCGTGGTCGAGAACCGGCGCTATGTCGGCTACCGCTACGAACATTTCGGTGGCGACTACAACCGCATGTTCGCCGCCTGGATCCGCCGCAACGGCGCCCCCGTGGCGACCTTCGGCGACACCAGCGCCGAACCCCCCGGCGGCACCAACCCGCCGACCTCGTTCGAGATCTACAGGATTGACGGATGAGCGGGGCCGGCCCGATCGCGGTCGGCGTCACCCCGGCCGAGCAGCTTGAGTCACGCCCGCGCCTCTTCGCCGCGCTCGAAGCCGCCCTGCCGGTGCGCTTCGAGGCCAGGGCGCCGGATGCTCTCGGCGGACTCGATGCCCTGCTCGCGCTTGGCGATGACGATTCCGTCCCGGTGGCCGCGCCAGTCGACCTGCCGAGCCTAACGCTGGCGTCACCTGAGCCGCACGGTCCAGGCAAGGCGCTTGACAACATCCTCGCTGCTGAGGAGGTACTCGACCCTCGCCTGCGTGGGTCCTCGCTGCCCGATCGCTGGCTCGGTGCAGCACTAGCGCAGGGCACAACCGCTGCAGCAGAGGATGGATCTGTGATTTTGGCCAGCTGCAACGGCATCCCGACCTGGACTCGCAGCGGCTCCGGCTCTGAGAGAGCCCTTTTGATCCCGGCCGAGCTCGGCCCCCGCGAGGCGCTGCGCGAACGCCTTTGCGAGGGACGCAGCGCCGCCTTACTGCCGCTGCTGCACTTTCTCCGCTCCCGCACCGAGGCGATCCGCTGGCAGCCCCCGGCCGCCCGCGCCTCCCTCCTCTTCGACGATCCCAACCTGCACTGGCCCTCTTACGGCTTCGTCAAGCTGGCCGAGCTCGGCGCCCACGCTCGCGAACACGATTACCACGTCGCCCTGGCGACGGTGCCACTCGACGCCTGGTTCGCCCATCCCGCCGCCCTGAGGGCGCTGCAGGAGAGCGACGGTGCGATCTCCCTGCTCGTCCACGGCAACGACCACGACGGTGGTGAGCTGGGCAGAGTGACGACCGAGACCACCGCGGTCTCCCTCGCCGCTCAGGCTCTGCGTCGGGTCGAAGCCTTCGGCCGCCGCACCGGCGTTGCCGTCGACCAGGTCATGGTCCCGCCCCACGAGGCCTGCTCGCAGGCGATCCTGGGTGGCCTGCGCCGCTGTGGCTTCGAGGCAATCACGATGACTAGGCCCTACCCCTGGGTCGAGTTTGAGCCCCATTCTTGGCTGGCCCGCCCCGAGGAGGCCGGTGCCCTGGTCGGCTGGGGGCCGGCAGAGTTCGTCGAAGGCGTGCCGGTCCTGCTGCGCCACCCAATTGCCGGCCGCTCGGCGGCCGAGCTGACCCTGCGCGCCTTCCTCGACCAGCCGCTGATCCTCTACGGCCACCACGAGGACGCGCTCGGCGGTCCTGAGACC
Source organism: uncultured Solirubrobacterales bacterium (assembly GCA_963716345.1). Lineage (GTDB taxonomy): Bacteria > Actinomycetota > Thermoleophilia > Solirubrobacterales > 70-9 > VRUE01. The sequence goes on along the minus strand of OY970304.1, from coordinate 2,557,824 downwards.
CTGCTCGAGACGGTCGAAGAAGTCAACCGCCTCGGATCGACGAGCTGGTGCTCGCTGAGCGAGATCGCGGCGACGAGCTTCGAGACCCGGAGGGAAGGCTCGCGCCTGGCGATCCGCCTGCTGACTCGCAAGGCGAAGATCGAGATCCCCGCCGAGGTTGACGAGCTCACACTGGAGCTGCCCACCGTCGGCCTTGAAGCCAATCGACAGACGCTGAGGGTCGCGGGAAGGGAAGCCGCCCTGGGCGAGTCCCTGACGGTTGAACCAGACTCCTTGCTCGAGGTCACCCTGGCGCCAGTCGATGCCCTCGATCCCCAGGCAGTTCCGACGCCCCGCCGCCGGCCCCTCGCTCTCGCCCGCCGACTCGCCAGCGAGGGCCGCGACCGCCTGCAGCCGCTCACCGGCCGCTCTCGCTAGCTGCCCGTGTGGGCAACGAAGTCCGCAGATATGGTGGCTTGACGGGAGCCGCACGTCGCAATCTCGAGCTCAAGACTTGCGATGTTGACCCGGCGCAGTCGCTGAGCACCTGCAAACTTCTGAGAGCAGAAGACAGAGGCACCCTGCTTCAGAAGGACACCTACTTCGATGTCCCGAAAGGACGCCTGAAGCTGCGGCGAGAGGGCAGTGCAGCCCACTTGATCGCCTATGAGCGCCCCAACCTACCCGGTCAAAGAGAGAGTCACTATCGAATCGTCGAGACAGAGGACCCCTCCGGCCTGGAGGAGGCACTTGCCGACGTCCTCGGAATCACTGCCGTGGTCAAAAAGGAGCGTCGGCTTTTCCTCTTCAAGGGCGTGAGGGTTCATCTCGATCGAGTCGATGGCCTCGGCAGCTTCATTGAGCTCGAGGGAGTCGCTGCACCTGGGGAGCTCGATCTTTCGCGCCTCGAGGGCCCGCTGACCGAACTGCGCAGCTCCTTCGGTATCGATGAGGCCGATCTCATCGGTGAGAGCTACTGCGATCTGCTCCTGAGCGACTAGTGACCTGAGTCATTGATTCGCGTCCAAAACGACGACCAGCTCAGGAGGTGATCCGCGCATCCGACTTTGACCCCGCTCTGGTGTGGTCAAAGTCGGATGCGCGCGTCGCGCTCGCCTCGTGAGCGGCGCCCCCGCACGTTTCCCAACCTGCCCGCGAACTGACGACTCAGGTCATTAGAGCCCTGCGGGCAAACGCACTGGCGAAGACGCATCGCGAACCAGGAGGCCCGGTTCGCCGCTGCCGTCGGCCGGCACGGTGTAGACGTTGGTGCCGTCGGAGTAGGCCAGGGTATTGTCGTCGAGCCACTCGGCCTGGTCATCGATTGAGTCGGCCTCAGCCAGGGCGTGGTCTTTGAGAGTTGTGACGTCAAGCACGCGCAGGTGCCAGCGGTTGGAGTGGCCGATGCGGCTCTTGTAAGCGATCTGCTTGCCGTCGGGTGAAAGTGATGGACACTCGACCCCATCCCGCAGCACTTTCATCTCGCGACCCTTGATGCTGCCTTCGACCAGGTAGTGGTGATCGCCGGTGCCCAGCGTTGCGTAGAAGTGATCCGAGTCCTTCGGGTCGAAGGTGATTCCCCAGAAGTTGAAGTCGACCGCATCGAAGGGCTTGCCGTCCTTGCTGACGTGGAACTGCTCGAGCTGGTCGATCGCCTTGCCGCTCGCCATGTCGACCACATAGGTGCGGGTCGAGAATGCCGTGCTCGATTCGAGGTAGGAATCGCCGGTGACGAAGACTGTCATTGCCCCGTAGCGCCCGTCAGCGGAGATCCGCGCTCGCGAAGGCAGCCCGCTGAGCGGAATCGTGTTGATCACCTGCATCTTCGCGTCGAAGACCTGGGCTGTGTAATCGACGCCCGAGGGCGCAACGCCCATGCAGATGCCGCGGCCGACGGCGAAGTAGACCCGCTCGCAGCTAAGATCACCGGGCAGCTGCTTGACCTTGCCGTGGTCAACGATGAAGACGCGGCCGTTGAGGCGCGGATTGGACGGTTCGACCGCGCGCACCATTACGTCGCTGCGAGCCAGTACCGCACCTGCCTGCGGCCGCGCGTCGGTGGTCGTCTCGCTCGGTCCCAGGGCCGCCACCGCGACGTAGGCGCCGCCGGCGACGACGCAGAGAGCGACCAGCCCGACGAGGATCTTGGCGTTGCGACTACCCATGCACGGGCGCTCGCTGCGAGCGCAGCAGCAACGGCACCGCGGCGATGATCGCCAAGGCGAGCGCGGCACCGAAGGCGAGCACCGCGTTGTGCAGTCCGAGCTCGAGCCAGAGCGCACCAAAGACGAGCGAGGAGAGCAGGTTGCCGATACTGACCGCGGTGGTGAGCATGCCGAGCCCGCTCGCCTGCAGGTCCTCCGGCAAGAGCGCTCCGGCGATCGCCGCCAGCACCCCTTCGGTGGCGGCGAAGTAGCCGCCGAGGCCGAGCAGACAGAGGACCAACAGTCCGTAGCCGAGCGAGCTCATCAGCAGCGCACCGTAGACGATGAAGAGGAGGGCATAGCCGGCGAGCAGGACCGGCACGCGGCCGACCCGGTCGGCGAGCTGGCCGACCGGAATCGCCAGGCCCATGAAGGCGATCGCGGTGATCACGTAAAGCAGCGGGAAGACGGCCGGGGCGAAATCGATCTTGCGCTGCAGGCCGACGTAGAGCATCGCGTCGGAGATGCTGGTCAGTGAGAGGACGGTGGCGGCAACTAGCAGCAGGGCGAAGCGCCGGTCCTTGACCAGGCCGGCCGCGGCGCGCAGCGAGGGCGGGTTGCTGCTCTCTGGCCGCGGTGCCCGTTTCGGCCTTCCCTGGACGGTGAGGACGAGGACGGCGAAGCCGAGGACGGCGAAGAGCGTGCTGACGACGAAGACGGCGTCGAAGCGAGCGGGGGCTACGAGCAGGATGCCGAAGGCGATCAGCGGGCCGAGCATGGCGCCAGCCGAGTCCATCGCCCGGTGCACGCCGAAGGCGGTGGCGAGGCCGGCTTTGCTGCTCGAGAGCGAGATCAGCGCGTCGCGCGGCGCCGTGCGGATGCCCTTGCCGATGCGATCGAAGGCGACGATCGCGCCGATGCCTCCGATCGTGTTGCCGGCGGCGACCAGTGCAACCTTGCCCACGGCGGAGATGCCGTAGCCGGCGCCGGCGACCTCCTTGGGCTTGCGCCAGCGATCGGAGACGAAGCCGCTCGCCACCTGCACCAGTGCCGCGGCGCCGCGGTAGGTGCCGTCGATCGCCCCCAGCGCCAGCGGGCTGGCGCCGAGACTGAAGACGAGGTAGAGCGGCAGGATCGTCGCCACCATCTCCGAGGAGACGTCGGTCAGCATGCTGACCATCCCCAGCATCACCACGTTGCGCGGCACGTTCAAGCGCGCGGAACGGCGGGCCCAGAGCTTGGGCTTGAGGAGGGCTTTGGAGGCTTCGACTTGATACATGGCTAGTTCGCTCTAGGGGGCGAGCCAACCGGGGACGCGCCGCCTAACTTCAACTAGACAACGTGCCGACTAGCCCGTTTTTCGCACTATTGGACGAAGTGCCTCGAAGGCCGAGGCGATCGCCCACCTGCCCCGCAACCTCTTCGGCAAAGCCCATCACCGAGTCGCCGTTGAGCAAGTAGGGGTAGATCTGGGCGTTGGAAGCCAGGGCGAGGCCATCGACGCCGGGCCAGAGCGGCGCCACCCGCTCGCCGCCACCGCTGCGCAGCTGGTGCACCGGCTCGACCAGCTTGGCCCGCTGCACGGTCCAATCAACCACCTCGTCGCGGCTAAAGCCGGGCGAGAGACGGGCCAGATAGTCGGTGGAACGGCGGTAGACGGACTCGTCGTCCTCACTCTGCTCGGGCGCGTCGGGGTCGCAGTACTTGGGCAGGTAGACCAGGTGCAGGCCGTCGGTGTGATCGGTCCCCAGCACCTGCGACGTCTCGATCGCGCTGGTCACCGGCGTCGGCTCGGTGATGTTGATCGCGTAGTAGGGAATCAGCGAGCGCGGCACCTTGATGATCGTGCAGACGCAGCCCAGCCAGCGCTGTGGATAGGGCGCCAGCAGGCCCTGGTGGCGCTCGGGCAGCAGGAAGCGCAGGGCGGGCGGCTGCAGGGTAGGGATCGTCAGGTCGAAGTCAAGCGTCTCGCCCCCCAGCTCGACCCCGGTGACGGCGCCCTCGGCGTCAGTCGCGAGGCCCTTGACCGGGGCCTCAGTGCGCGCCTCGACGCCGAGCTCTTCGGCCCGCGAGACCATCGCGTCGATCAGCCGCTGGTGGCCACCGACGATGTAGCCCATTTCCTCGCCGCCGCCCTTGCCGCGGGCACCCGACATGCGCCGCGTGCGGGCCCAGAGGTAGGTCGCCGGCAGGCCCGAGGGGTCGCCGTCGAAGCGGGAGTCGAGTAGCGGCTTCCAGATCCGCTCGTAGACCTGGCGGCCGCAGTGACGCCGCAGCCAAGTCTCCAGCGGGATCTGCTCGAGCTTGTCGTAGGAGCTGCGCAGCTGGCACTGGGCGACGAACCAGCCCAGGCGCAGCCGCGCCGGGGGGCTCAGCGGCGAGAAGCGCAGCAGGTCGCCGATGCCGTTGAAGTCGTGCATCTCGCCGTTGGCGAAGAAGCCTGCACCAACCGGGGTGAAGCGCAGCTGATCGCCGAGCCCGAGCTCCTCGGCCATCGCGATCATGCGCGTGTCCGCCGGCGTGATCACGTGGTAAAAGCGGTCGACCTGGTGGCCGCCGAAGTCCATCGTCCCGGCCAGCCCGCCGAGGCTGGGACCGCGCTCGATCACGGTCACCTTGGCGCCCGCCTGAGCGAGGCGCAGGGCAAGCGAAGTGCCGAGCACCCCACCGCCGACGATGCCGACCCTGGGTGGCGCCGGGCTCATCCCGGCTGTGCGACAGGCTGGGGCTCGGCCGCCGTCACGGGAGCGGCGGAGCCTTCTTCGGCCGCTGGCTGTGGTGCGGTCACCTCAGCCAATGGGGAGACCGGCGGCGGCTGGATGCGACCGACCATCTGCGCGGCCATCACCCTGAAGTAAGCAAGCACGGTGGGCTTCAACTGCATCTTCGACTCGCCCTTGCGGGTTGACCAGTCGTTGGTCGTCGGCACCTCAGCGACGCTGGCGCCGGCGTTGTAGAGCTTCAGCAGCAACTCGACGTTGGCTGCAAAGCCGGGCTCGCGTACAAGCAGATAGCCGTATGTGTCAGCGGCGCGGCGCAAAGTGCCGGCGCGGTAGACACGGTAGAGCGAAGAAAGCGTGTGAATCTCGCGCAGGCCACCGAGCACGCGGAAGGTGTTGGAGACCGACTTGCTCGCCGCCAAGCGCCAGCCAGCAACACCGACGATCTTGCCGCCGGGTGCATAGACCGAGGCGAGCACGACGTCGGTGCCCTGGTTGAAGACTTCCATCATCCGCGGCAGGTCGGAGAGGTCGGAGGTGGTGTCGGCCTCAAGGGTGACGATCGCGTCCTCATCGGAGGACTCCTTGAGGGCGGAGCGGATGCCGGTGTTGATTGCCGTGCCAAGACCACGATTGGTGGTGTGGCTGACAATTGCCAGGTGCATGTCGCGGGCGTGTTCGCGGATCACCTCGGCGGTGCCGTCGGTGGAGCCGTCGTCGACGATGATCACGCGGGCGCCCAGCTCGCGGGCGACCGGTGCCAGATCGGCAAGCAGCCTGGGAATGTTTTCCGCCTCGTTGTAGGCGGGGATGACGAAGCGGATCACACCAATACCTCCAGCGGCCGTGGGGCAGGAATGTCAAGCAGCTCGACCGGGCGGCGGACCGCGGCCGACTCGCGCATCGCCAGGGCAGCGGCAAGCGCCTTGACCCCGTCGTGGGCGCTGACCGGCTCGGGAGTGTCGTCGAGCACGCAGCGACAGAAGGCTTCCAGCTCGGAGCGCAGTGGCTCGGCCTTGGCCAGCGAGAAGCGGACCGCGGCACCCTCGCCATCGCCGCGCAGCATCGAGAGCCCGTCCCAGTGCAGCGGGGCGCTCGGCGACTCGACGAACCAGACGTCCTGGGTGATATAGCTGGCGCGAAGCAGGCCGTTCTCGCCGATCAGGGCGATCTCGCGCTTCTTCTCCGGGGTTAGCCAGTTGACGTCGAGCAGGCCAAGCGTGTCGCCGACGTCCTGGGGCCCAAAGCGAACCATGCAGGTGAGCAGGTCCTCCTGAGAGCCGTGCAGGAAGCGGCCGCCGTCGGCGTAGATCTCGCCGATCTGGCGATCAAGCACATGCTGCATCACGTCAAGGTCGTGGGTGGCGAGGTCGATCGCGACGCCGGTGTCCTGGATCCGCGTCGGCAGCGGCCCAACCCGCGTCGTGTGGGCGCGGTAGACATTGCCAAGACGGCCGTCGGCAACCAGCTCGCGCAGCTTGGCTACAGCCGGGTTGAAGCGCTCGACGTGGCCGACCATCAGCTTGCGGTCGGCCTCCATCGCCGCCCCGCGCATGCGCAGGGCATCGGGGAGCGTGGTCGCGATCGGCTTCTCGACCAGCACGTGCAGGTCGGCGGCGAGGGCCTCGAGGGCAACCTCGGCGTGGTACTCGGAAGGGCAGGCGATCGAGACCGCATCCAGTTCGTCGGCGCCAAACTCGATCAGCTCGCGCCAATCGGAGAATTCGACCGCCCCCGTACCGGCGGTGGCGCGCCGGCGCGATTCCTCGTCGGGCTCGGCGACGGCGGCCAGATGCGCGCAATCGATCTGCGAGTAGTTGCGGACGTGGAACCCGCCCATGCGCCCACAGCCGACGACACCGATTCTCAGCTGCTCAGACAAGGGATCCCTCCACGGTCAGCTCAAGATGAGCCACGGTCAGTTCGGCAATGCGCTTGGCGGCGTTGCCGTCGCCGAAGATCGGTGGGCGCTCCTGCGGCTGCGGCTCGGCCAGGGCGTCGCGGAACTTCTCCGCATCGACTCCGACCAGGGTGTTCCAGCCAGTTGAGACAGTCTCAATCCACTCCGTCTCCTCGCGCATCGTGATGCAGGGAACGCCCCAGAGATAGGCCTCGCGCTGAACGCCGCCAGAGTCGGTGGCGATCGCGACCGCGTCGCGCTCCAGGGTCAGCATCTCGGTGTAAGTGACCGCGTCGCGCACCTCTGACGTTGGCGGGAATCTCCAGACCCCAGGTCTCGAGGCTCTTACGAGTGCGCGGATGCAGCGGGAAGATGACGCGATGCTCGGCCGCCTGCAGGCAGGCAAGAACAGCGCCAAGCCGCTCGGGCGAATCGGTGTTGTAGTTGCGGTGGGCGGTGGCGAGCACGTACTCGCCCTCCTCCACGCCCTCGGCGAGACGGTCGCGGGAGGCGAGCAGAACATCGGCGAGGACGTCGCCGGTCACCTTGACCGTGCCCTCGATCCCCTCCGAGAGAAGTGTTTGACGGGCGTGCTCACAGGGCGCGAAGAGCAGGTTGGAGATCCGATCGGTCTCGATCCGGTTGGCCTCCTCGGGCATGTCGTCGCGATAGCTGCGCAGGCCGGCCTCGACATGGAGTAGCTGCACCCCGGCCGCCACCGCGGCGCGCGCTCCGGCGATCGTCGCGTTGGTATCGCCGCGGACCAGCACCGCGTCGGGCTGCTCTGACTCGATCACGCGGGCGATGCGGTCTTGGGCGACCGTAACGCTCTCGTCATTAGGTAGTGAGCCGACGCCAAGGTTGTGTTCTGGCAGCGGCAGCCTCAGGTCGGCGATCTGCAAATCGGAGAGAGCCGGGTCGTAGTGCTGCCCCGTATGAACCAAGATCTCCTCGACGCAGCCATTGAAGGCGAGCGAGAGCGGAGCCGCTTGGACGATCTCGGGACGGGAGCCAATGATGGAGACGATCCTGGGTGCCATTGCTCAATCAACGGGCGAGCAGCCCAGTTTTTGCACGCCGGGAAACTGGCTCGTCTGATTTTTTCGGCCCGGCCATTTTTCAGACTTCTCTTTCAGGCCTCTCTCATCTGATCGCGCAAGTGCAGGCGGCTATCGGCCGTTTGTCAATTAGCGATATGGAGGCACACGAACTCACCCAGAAGCAGCCACTCGACCGCCTCGCCGGCGAATCGCTGCTGCCAGGGCTCCTGCGACGGCTGATCGACCTCACCGTCGCCGGCACGATGATCTTGCTGCTCTCACCGCTCCTTATAGCGGTGGCAATCGCGATTCGGCTCGACAGCCGCGGCCCCGCCCTCTTCCGCCAGCGCCGCGTCGGCTACGGCGAGCACGAGTTCACCATCTTCAAGTTCCGCAGCATGCGCTCCGACGCTGACCCCGGCGGTCACCGCGATTACGTGACCGCGCTGATAAAAGGCAAGCAGGCAAACGGCGGGCGTAAGAACCTCTACAAGCTCGCGGTCGATGACCGGATCACCCCGGTCGGGCGCTGGATCAGGCGCTGGAGCCTCGATGAGCTGCCGCAACTCTTCAACGTGGTCGCCGGCGATATGTCGCTGGTCGGGCCGCGGCCCGCGATCCCTTACGAGGTCGCCGAGTACCCGAGCTGGTACCTGGACCGCTTCGCCGTCAAACCCGGGTTGACCGGCCTCTGGCAGGTCAGTGGCCGCAACGAGCGCACCTACGAGGAAATGGTCCGGCTCGACATCGAATACGCCGAACAGCGTTCCTTGCTTCTTGATCTTTCAATCCTCGCCCGCACGCCCTTCACGGTGCTGGCCAGAAGGGGGGCAGCATGAATCCAGCAAATGCCATTGGGACCATGGTCGTCGGCTACGGCTACTGGGGCCCGAACGTCGTCCGCAACGTGGTCGAGCGACCGGAGTTCCGCTTGATGGGCCTCTGCGAGCTCGATGAGAGCCGCATCGACGACTTCCGGCGCCGCCACCCCGGGGTTTGGATAGAGCGTGACCTCGACCGGGCGCTTGAAGACCCACGGGTCGAGGCGGTCGCGATCGCAACCCCACCCCACACCCACTTCCCGCTCGTCAGCCGCGCCCTGGAAGCCGGCAAGCACGTGCTGGTCGAGAAGCCGTTGGCGCGGCGCTCCGAGGAGGCCGCCCAGCTGGTGGCGATGGCCGAGGAGCGCGACCTCGTGCTGATGCCGGGCCACACCTTCCTCTACAGCCCCGCCGTCAACAAGGTCCGCGACCTGATCCAGGAAGACGAGCTGGGCGAGATCTACTTCGTCACCTCCTCGCGCATGAACCTCGGTCTCTACCAGCCCGATGGCGTCGTCCTTGACCTGGCGCCGCACGATCTTTCGATCCTGCTGCACTGGCTCGGCAAGCCGCTGGTCGAGGTTTCGGCTAACGGCCGCAGCGTCTTTCGCGAGAGCATCCACGAGACCGCCTTCCTCACCCTGCGCTTCGAGGGCGGCACTCAGGCCAACGTGCAGCTCTCCTGGCTGGCGCCGCGCAAGCTGCGCCAGATGAACGTGGTCGGCAGCAAGCGCATGGTCCAGTACGAGGACACCGCGTCTGACGACTCGGTGCGGATCTACGACCGCGGACTCGATTTCGACGCCCCTCCGGCCAACTTCGGCGAGTACCGGCTGACCTACCGCACGGGCGACATGATCGCCCCCCGCCTACAGGCTCTGGAGCCGCTTGGCCAGGAGCTCAGCGACTTCGCCTCGGCGATCCGCGAGGGCACCACGCCGGTCTCCAACGGCCGCCTCGGAGTCGAGATCGTGCTCGGCCTGGAAGCGCTCGAGCAGTCGCTGCACGCTCAGGGGGAACCGGTCCCGGTTGCCTCCGTTGACAGTGTGCTCAGCAGCGCCCGCGGCGAAGTCGCGACTGTCTAACGGCCCGTCCCGACAGGGGTTTCGCTTAACTTTTTTGCGAGGTCGCGGCCTTGCGGCCGCGCCCGAATAACGCAAAAAGTGCAAGACGCTCCACCCCTGTCGGGACGGGCCGTCAAGCATCGCGTAGCTCCTACTACAGGGCTTAAGCCGCCACGGTGCTGGCACGGAGCCGTCGCGATTGCCAAGCCGTTGCCATGCTCGGTCGGGCTTAAGTCGTCGAGCAGGTAGGGCGGGACTTACTTCTTAAGCCGTTGTGCTGCTGGGCGGCGTGAGGCGGTCTAGGTCGGCTAGGTAGACCAGGACTGCGTGGGCTGAGAGCTGGCTCACCGTTGTGCCCTGTTTGCGCGCCTCACGGCGTAGGAGCTGCCAGGTGCGCTCGTCGAGGGAAAGGTCAACTGCGGTCGCCGGCTCGGTCAGATCGGCTCCCAGCGGCGCTCTAGGGACGTCTACCGGCAGGACCCCCGAGGCGAGGCGCTGCGTGAAGTCGTTCAGCGCCGCGCGTACACCCGTGGCGATGTCGGCGTCGAGATAGGCCTCGATTCCGTTGCAAGCAAATGTTCCGAGAGGGATTTTCACGCTACGCACCACCCATAACAACTATGGCCATGCCCAAGATTTTCACCTCATTTCTCTCAATCCTCCTAACTTCAACCCCTGATACCTGTGCATTTGCAGCCACTTGAGCCTTGGGGCTGAGATTTAGACGAATATTGGGCATTGACTTTCAGACGAAGGGCCACTATTTCTTCTGGCCGCGGCTAACCGAAGCTTCTTCATAATTTTCGGTAGTTGCGGATATTTCAACAAACAGGAGTTCGCGTTTTGGGAGAAATTCCTTTTCCTTCAAAACGTGGGGGCGAAAGCCCCGGCAGTTCAGACAAAGACCATCAACGCGTCGGGAGGACGCTGTGACCAGTCGAGACACAGAGCTACGCCCCAATAACCTCACGGGCTTCCGCGAGGCGAGCGCCTCGGGTTCTGGGAACAGCACCCTCGTGCAGCAGGCAATCGAGCGCGCCCAGGCGGGCGACAGCGAGGGCTTGCACTTCCTGTACGTGCGCTACGCCCCGGACGTTCAACGCTTCGTCAACAGCCTGGTCAAGGACCATCACGAGGCCGAGGACATCACCCAAAACATCTTCGCCAAGCTGATGAAGGCGATCAACAAGTACCAGCCGCGCGAGGTGCCCTTCGCCGCCTGGATCATGCGGGTCGCCCGCAACGCCGCCCTCGATCACCTGCGCGCCAGGCGTGCGGTGCCGACCGAGGAAGTGCGGCTCACCGACAGCGGCCAGGCCCAGATGGGCCAGGAGCGCGGTCGCGATCTTCGCCTCGCGCTCGAGGAGCTGCCCGAGGATCAACGTGAGGTGCTCATCCTCAGGCACATCGCCGGCCTTTCGCCGGTTGAAATCGCCGCCACGCTGAAAAAGTCGGAGAGCTCTGTGCACGGCCTCCATCACCGCGGCCGCCGCACCCTGCAGGAAAAGCTCACCGAGCTGGGCGCCTCGCCGGTGGTAGCGACCAGCGTCTAAGCGATTTAGGCGCTGCTCACTCGCCGTCGAGAATGCGCTCGGTCAAGCGGCCTGCATCCAGCTCGGCCGCGTAGTAGAGCGCCGCGTGCTCGAGCAGCTGCGTAACAGTAACCCGCTGACTGGCGGCCTCGTCCCTCACTCTGCGCCAGAGCAAGTCGTCAATTTCCAGCTCGACCTCGATTTGCTCGGCGGGATGCCCCTCGCGGAGAAGATCAGGGTAGGTCCACCCCGGCCCGGCCCCGCCTTTTTCCTTGAGGTAGAAGCGGATCACCCGCAGGACATCATCAGAGCTCGGCTGGGCCTCGGCTGCGGACCCGGTGTCGCGCTCGCGCTTCCAAGCCAGCATCCCGCCAGCAAAAGCACCCAGCTTGATTCTGACCATAGTCACGACCGATTCCTCCCCCCACGTTGCCATGCCGATTAGCCTCTGGCCCGCTGGCCAATCCTATCTCCTCGTTACCCGGATTGGGGGGCTTTTAGACAAAAAAGCCGATCCAACTGGGGCTTTTTGGACAAGAACGCTGGCTCAGCCGCAGGACCGAGCGCCGGCCCGAGGCTGATCGGCTACGCCGCCGGGGTGATCCGGTATGCGTCGAAGACCGACTCGACGTTGCGCAAGCGGGCGACGCACTGCTTCAGTTGCTCGGTGTCGCCGACCTCGATCACGAAGGTGTTTTTCACCATCGGATGATTGGTCGTGCAACTGGCACCGATGATGTTGATGCCGGCCTCTGAGAAGGTGCGCGAGAGGTCCTCGAGCAGGCGAGTGCGATCGTAGGCGTCGATCTGCAGCTCAACCCGGTAAGAGGACTCGTTCTCCCCATCCCAACTGACGTCGACGAACCTTTCCGGCGCCCGCTTCAATGCCTTCATGTTCTTGCAGTCGGTGCGGTGGATGGTGATTCCCCGGCCCAGGGATACATAACCCGCTATATCGTCGCCGGGAACGGGCCGGCAGCACTTGGCCAGGCGCACGGCGACGTTGGCGGCGCCCTTGACGCTGATCCCGTAGTTGGAGGCATCCTTGGTCCGCCGCGCCTTGTCCTCGCGGTGGCCGCCGGCGAGGCCGAGCGGGTCGGTGTCCTCGACCGCCTCCCCCGCCTTTAGCCGCTGCATCAGCTTGTTGGCGACCGCCTTGGTCGGGACTTTGCCTTGGCCGAGGGCGATGTAGAACTCGGTCGCCTTGCGGAAGCCCATCTCGCGGATGACGTCGACCAGCAGCGGCGAGGCGGCGACTTTCTGCATCGGCAGGCCGCGCGTGCGCAGCGCTTCCTCGAGGCCTTCGCGGCCCTTTTTCTCGGCGTCCTCGCGGCTCTCCTCCTTGAAGAAGGCGCGGATCTTGTTGCGGGCACGGCTCGTCCGCACTAGCTTCAGCCAGTCGCGCGAGGGGCCGCGCTTCTGCTTCGCGGTCAGCACCTCGACGATGTCGCCTGAACGCAGCTGGTAGTGCAGGGGCACGATCGAGCCGTTGACCTTGGCACCGACGCAGGCGTGGCCGACGTCGGTGTGCACCGCGTAGGCGAAATCGAGCGGCGTCGAGCCTGCCGAGAGATTCTTCACTTCCCCCTTCGGCGTGAAGACGAAGACTTCGTCCTCGAAGAGGTCGACCTTGAGCGACTCGAGGAACTCGGCCGGGTCCTGCTCGCCCTCGGCCTCGACCAGCTGGCGCAGCCAGGTCATCTTCTCCTTGCGCGGATCCGCGGCGGCGCCCTCCTTATAGGCGACGTGAGCGGCGATCCCGTACTCGGCGAGGCTGTGCATCTCCTCGGTGCGGATCTGGATCTCCAACGGCTTACCCTCTGGCCCGATCACCGTCGTGTGCAGGGCCTGATACATGTTCGCCTTCGGCATCGCGACGAAGTCCTTAAAGCGCCCAGGCAGTGGCTTCCAGAGCGAGTGGATGACGCCGATCGCGCCATAGCAATCCTTGACCGAGCCGACGATCACCCGCATCGCGGTCAGGTCGAAGATCTCGTTGAACTCGCGGCCCTTCTTGGTCATCTTCGTGTAGATCGAGTAGAAGTGCTTGGCGCGGCCGGAGATATCGGCCTCGATGCCGACGTCGAGCAGCTCGCCGGAGAGGAATTCGCCGGCCTCGTCGACGTAGATCTCGCGCTCGTTGCGCTGCTGGGAGACGAGCTGCTTGATCTCGGCGTACTTGCGTGGGTGCAGAGTGGCGAAGGCGAGGTCCTCCAGCTCCCACTTGATCGCGTGTATTCCCAGCCGGTGAGCCAGTGGCGCGTAGATTTCCAGCGTCTCGCGTGACTTCGACATCTGCTTCTGCTTGGGCAGGGCACCCAGCGTGCGCATGTTGTGCAAGCGGTCGGCCAGCTTGATCAGAATCACCCTGACGTCAGTGGCCATCGCCACCATCATCTTGCGGTAGTTCTCGGCCTGGCGCTCGTCGCGACTCTCGAAGGCGATCCCGGTCAGCTTGGTTACCCCGTCGACAAGCTGAGCGATCTCCTCGCCAAACTCGGCCCGGATCTCCTCCAGGCTGGCGCTGGTGTCCTCAACCGTGTCGTGAAGCAGGGCGGCGCAGAGCGTCTCGGTGTCGAGCCGCATGCCGGCGCAGATCTGAGCCACACCCACGGGGTGGGTGATGAACTCATCGCCGGAGTGACGCAGCTGGTCAGCATGGCGATCGCAGGCGAAATCAAAGGCGTGCTTGATCGCGATTCGGTCGATCGCCGCAACCGAGACGGCAACACCGCCGCCGTCGCCATTTGCGCCAACATCAGAGCCGGTCGCGGAGTCGAACTCCTCGACCACGGCATAGAGATCAGCCAGGAGCTCCTGGCTGACTACGGTTGTCGGTGTGCTTCGAGGTATTGGCGAGCCTCCTCGTGGCGGGCGCTGTAAGCGCGGTATGACGCCGAGCGCTCCAGATCTGTCCCTTCTGAGGATACGACCCCCACCGAGCCGCCGCCAGCACCGGGCTCGCCGTGCACCAAGCCGAGCTCGCTGAGTATGCGCAAGCAGCGGGCCGCGGTCTCGGGACTGCGCGCCTGCGGCGCGCTGCCAATCAGGGCCCCGCGCAGCTCCTCCCCACTCATCTCCCCTGCTTCGCGCAGGTCGCGAAAGAGGGCAATCAGGGCCGGGCGCTGGGCCAGCTGCGCCGCCGCAGCACTGAGCGCGAAGCGCCACTCGGCCTCACCCCAGACGCGGTGCAGGTAGCCACCCTCGACTGGGCTGCGCGAGGCAAGCGCCAAAAGGTCGGCGCTCGGGGGCGGATCCACAAGAACAACGTGATCGAAGTCCGCCACCAACTCCGGATCGCGTTCCAGCTCCGCGTAGTCGGCCACGCGCGCACCCTCGCAGGCCATGCCGGCACGCAGACCCGCGTCGGCCGTGAGCGCGAGCACCTCGCCGCCGCAGGAGGCGAGCTCGCTGATCACTGCGGCGGGCGCGTTGGCGCTGAGGCAAACCTGGCGTTGAAAATCACCGCCAACCCCCGGGTCGAGTGCCGGTCGCAGCGCTGGATCGCGCGCCAGCTCGACCCCGAAGCGCTGCCACCACTGGGCCGCCTCAAGCACCTCCTGCTCCGCGGCGCGCGGGTAAAGCTCACCCAACACCACCTGCGGCTCGACCGCTCCGTTCCAGTGGTTCACTTCGAGCCGCACCGCCACATCAACCGGATCGTCCTCACCGACACCAAGCGAGGGCCGACCGAAGGCCACCCCAAGCGCCTTGTGCGAACCGCTGTGCAAGCTGAATCGCGCGTGCTTGCCTTCCCCCATCGTCCGCACGTCCCGCACCCGCGCCGAGGGAACCAGCAGCCGCACGCCAGGATTTCCCATCCCAAACGGCGCCAGCTGCTTCAACTCTTCGGCCAGATCAAGCCCCAACGAAGCACCACCAACAACCGCATCGATCCGCTCCGTCCGCTTCAGATCCTCCGGCTCGAGCACGCTGCCTGCGTAGGCAGCAAAGGCCTCACGAAACGCGGCCAGCTCTCCAGCCTTCAGCTCCAGCCCCGCCGCAGCTTTGTGCCCGCCGAAGCTGCCAAGGAAATCGGAGCACGCCTCCAGTCCCGCAAGCAGGTCGAACCCAGGAATGCTCCGCCCCGAGCCTCGCCCGCTGCCATCGGCCTCCAGCGAAATGACCACAACCGGCCGGTGATGTTTCTCCACCAGCCGCGAGGCCACGATCCCGATCACACCTGGATGCCACCCCTCCCCGGCAACGACCAACCCCGACGCCTCACGCAACTCGTCCGGCAGCTCCCGCAGCGCCGCCTCAGCCTCATTCGCCACCTCACGCTCCGTAGCCCGCCGCTCCCCATTGGCCCGACTCAGCTCATTGGCGATCTCCGCCGCCCGCGCCTCATCCCCGGTGAGAAAAAGCTCGACACCGGCATCTGCTCGATACAGGCGGCCAGCCGCATTGATCCTCGGTGCCAACTTAAAAGCCAGATCCCCCTCATCCAACCGGGTCGGCTCGCATTTAGCCGCCACGATCAGCGCCCTGAGTCCCGGCCGCTGGGCCCGCCGAACCTCTTCAAGTCCCCGCTTGACGAGAGTGCGGTTCTCCCCAATCAGCGGCACCAGATCGGCGACCGTGGCGAGTGCGACGAGATCCAGGTCGCCGTGAGAGGCGGTCCCCCGCAACGCACTCGCAAGCTTCCACGCAACCGCCGTCCCGCACAACTCAGCAAACGGATAACCCTGATCGAGCCCCGGGTGAAGAATCGGACAGTCGGGCAGCGTCTCCCCCGCCTGATGATGGTCGGTAACAACGACCTCCATGCCAAGCTGACCCGCCAGAGCCACCTCGTCGACAGCAGTGATCCCGCAATCCGCCGTGAGGATCAGAGACGTGCCCCGCTCGGCCAGCTTGCGCACGTTGTCCGCACTAAGCCCATAACCGTCAGTAAGCCGATCCGGAATCAGCCAATCGCACTCGCCGCCAAGCTCGCGCAGCGTGCTGACCAGGATCGTCGTCGCGCAGACACCGTCGACGTCGAAGTCACCATGGACGGTGATCCGCCGCCCCTCTCCAACGGCAGCGAGAACCCGCTCGACGACAGCCTCCATCGCGGCGAACTCCTCCGGCTCGTGCCACTCGTCGGCGGCAAGAAAAGCGCGCGCCTCCTCCGGCGTGCGATAGCCGCGCCGAACCAAGGCGATCGCCACCGGCTCACTCAGCTCCAGCTCGACCGAAAGCGCCTGCGCCTCCTCATAGGCATAGGGCTTGGCCTTGTATGCGCGCAGAGTCTTCGCCACGCACCAACGCTAGGTGCCGTAGTCGGACGGCAAAAATGCTCCGAAACCGCCGCATTTGGGGCAATCTCAGTAGGTCGGAGCGTCTTGCACTTTTCGATCGAGAGCTCGAGGCGTCAGCAACCTCGTCTCCACCCGAAAAGTTAAGCGGAGACCTACTGAGATTGCCCCTATTCGGCGGCTTGTTCTTGGCGCACGCCGATCACCCAGACGATGGCGAGACCGATCGCGACGCCGGGAATCGCGACCAAGGCAGTGGTGATGTCGGTCTCGCCGACGCCTTTGCCGCTGATGATCTCGACGATGCCACCGAAGGCGACCGCGCCGATCGTCGCACCGAGGAAGGCGCCGACGATGCCCTGCCAGAAGCGCTCGGGCAGGAAAACCGTGAAGTGCCAGAGGGCGATTCCCATCGTGAAGTAGACAAGCAGGGACATCAGGCGGTCATCTCTTCCTTCCGTGTTTGCGACGCTGCTGGCGACGGGCGCGGCGCTTCTCGTCGCGTTCGTGGCGAGCGGCGGCGGCTTCAGGATCAGCGGCGGGCGGCTCGCCATTGCTGGATTGCTTGCCGCCATCGCCCTCGGCGGGCGGCTCGGCGGTCGCCACCGCACCGGCCTTGGGCTGCGTCTCGCGCTGCGCTGCCACCTCCTGCTCGAGCTCGACCTCGGTCTCTCCATCGTCGGCGAGCATCGCCAGATCGCCGTCTTCGGCGAAAGCCGGCACGTTGCCGTCAATCGCGACGATCCGCTCGCGCCGGCGGAGGAAGCCCGGCTCGCGTTCCTTCCAAGCGGTCAGCACCGGCGAGGCAATGAAAATCGACGAGTAGGTGCCGGAGATGATCCCGATCATCATCGCGAAGGCAAAGTCCTGCAGGGTGGCGCCGCCGAAGATCAGCAGGCAGACCACCGAGAGCAGGGTGGTGAAGCTGGTCGCCAGTGAGCGGGTCAGCACCTCGCTCATCGAGCGATTGACGATCTGCGAGAACGCAGCGCGCGGCATGCGCGGCATGTTCTCGCGTATTCGGTCGAAGACGATGATCGTGTCGTAGAGCGAGTAGCCGAGGATGGTGAGGAAGGCAGCGACCGTCCCGGCGCTCACTTCTCGTCCGGTCAGTGAGTAGATGCCGGCCGTGATCAAGATGTCGTGGAAGATCGCGATCAGCACCGGAACGGCGAATTTCGGATCGAAGCGGAAGGCGATGTAGGCACAGATGATCAGCAGCGAGAAGATCAGCGCGTTGCGAGCGCTGTTGGCCACAGTGGTGCCGAAGGTGGGGCCGACACTGGTGCTGTTGAAGCCGTTGGAGGCGATCCCGTATTCCTTTTCCAACTGCTTCTGCAGCTTGTTGATCTGGCCCGGTTCAAGCGTCTTGGACTGGATCAGGTAGGCGTTGTCGCCGAGGCCGGGATTGCTCACCTTCTGAACCTCGCCACCGGAGATGCCGGCGCCGTCGAGCGTTTCGCGCACCGCTTCCTCGTTGGTCTGCTTGACCAGCGCGACTTCGACCCGGGTGCCCGACTTGAAGTCGATGCCGAGGTTGAGCTGCTTCGTCGCCAGGGCCAGGGCGCCGACCAGCAGGATCACGCCGGAGATGGTGAAGAACCAGCGACTCGCGCCCATGAAGTCGAAGTGCCAGCGGATCCCCTCTTTGGTGGCGCCCAGTGCCGCCGGCGAGCGCAGCAGGCGCGAGCGGCTCATCGCGCCGAGCAGCGCCTGGGTGAAGACAACCGCGGTCAGCAGCGAGACGATCGTGCCGACGCCGAGCACGAAGGCGAAGCCCTTGACCCCAGCCGTGGCGAGGACGAAGAGGACGAAGGCGGTGAGCAGGGTGACGACGTTGGCGTCGATGATCGTCGCGATTCCCCGGCGGTAGCCGGCGGAGATCGCGCTCGACATCGAGCGCCCAGCCCGCACCTCCTCCTTTATTCGCTCGAAGATGACGATGTTGGCGTCGGCGGTGACGCCGATCGTCAGCACCAGGCCGGCGATACCCGGCAGGGTGAGGGTGATCGGGATCAGTTTGACCAGGGCGAAGAAGATCACCCCGTAGGCGGCCAGGGCCGTAACCGCGATCAGGCCGAGGAAGCGGTAGAAGATCAGCAGGAAGAGGACGGTGAGGATGAGGCCGATCAAGCCCGCCTTGATGCCGTCGTGCAGCGCTTCCGATCCCAGCGTCGCCGAGACCTGCGACTGGCTGATCAGGTTGAGGTTGATCGGCAGGGCGCCGCGCTGCAGGAAGCTGGCTAGGTCCTGGGCATCTTCGATGCTGCTGAAGCCGCCGGAGATCTGGGCGCCGGTGCGGCCGTCGATGCCGTCAGGGTTTTCGGCGTAGTTGATGATCGGCCGCGTCTTGACTTCGTTGTCGAGCACGACCGCGAAGTGACCCGAGGTCGCTGCAGCGGTTTCGGCACTGCTCGGGCCAATCGCCGAGGCGGCGCCGCGCTGGGCGATCTGGCGGGTCACTTCCTGGAAGTTCTGGCGGCCGCTGTCGGTGAATTTGAAGGCGACGTTGGGCGCACCTGATTCGTCGGTTTCCTGCTTCGGGCTGGTGATTTCAGTACCCGAAAGGGCCGGATCGTCCTTCAGCGCAAACCAGCCCGGTTCGGCGTTTTCGAGCACCTGACCGTTAGCGTCGCTCGGCTTTTCGGAGACGACGATCGTGCCCTGCGGGACCTTGACCACGGTGCCCACGCCCTTCGGGCGTTTCTTGCCGCTGGGCGTGACGTAGAGGTCTTCTTCGGTGTACTCGGGACCGTCGATCAGCTTGTGGTCTTTGTCCTTCGAGAACAGGTAGTAGGTGGCCGACGAGCTGCAGTTTTCGCAGTCAGGTTTCGGCTCCTGTTCGGAGGCCAGCTTCACCGCGGCGTACTCGGTCGGGAAGGCCCCGGCGACGATCAGCTGCTGGTTTTCGCGCTTGGTCGGCAGGCGACCGGCTTCCTGCCATTCTTTGGTCGCGTCTTTGAGTGGCCCTTTCGGCGGTTCTCGGCCGGGATGGCCACCGATCAGGAACTCGCGCCCGATCAGGTTCGGTTCCCAATCAAAGAAGAAGAGGCGGGCCGGCTTGGTCGCACATTCGGTCGCTTTGCCGACGCTGGTGGCGCCCGGGATGCCGACCTGGATCTGGTCGCTGCCCACTCGCGACACTTCGATCTCCGAGACGCCGAGCTGGTCGCAGCCGGAGCGGATGATGTCGACGGCCTTTTCCATCGAGCCGTTGTCGAGCGTCGGCTGCTGCGGCGTCGGCCGACCCTGCAGCACCAGCTGCACGCCGCCCTTAAGGTCGAGGCCCAGCTTCGTCGGCTTGTTGGCAATGACGAGGCCGGAGACGATGATCAGGCCGAAGACAAAGAGCAGGACGAAGAGGTTGCGGCGCCTTTTTCCCATGCCGCTCTCAACCCTCCGGGGTGAGGACTATCAGCAGTCCCCCATCGTCGTCATAGGCCGGGAAGACATCGGCAACCGCCTCCGCTGGAAGATCGCCCTCGGCGTTGACTGAGACGCGCTTGCCCAGTGAGCGCACGCCCCACTCCAGCGAGGTCGCGATCGGATCGGCGTTGCCGCCGCCATTGCCTTCGCGCGATTCGTCTCCGCTGTTTTCAGCCCGCCATTCGAGGCCGAGAACCTCCTGCACCGGGCGGCCAATTACATCCTCGTCGGTAAGCCCGGTCAGCTCGAAGCTGCCGCGCCCGGCATCGATAACGCGTGCCTGTTGATCGCAGACGAAGAAGGCGGCGTTTGGGGCCGGGTAATAGTCGTCAAGCAACTCGAAGACGAAGCCGAAGCCGCATTTAGAGCAGCCCTTTGGCCGCGCGCTGAAGCCCGCGGTTCGCTCCGCGCTGACCTCCCTGTGGCCGCAGTTGGGGCAGATGAAGAACGGCATCCCAACGGCAGGTTACTGAGAGTCCAGCTGAAAGCCTTTCGCGCACGTCTGGCGGCGGCGGAAACGGCGCAGTACTGCGTCCTCAGTTGGTCGAAAAATGCACGACTATTCGACTTCCTTGCGCTCTTGTCCTAAAAGAGGCTGTTCGCCCCTTCGGGGACCGGCAGGCCGAGGTGCTCGTAAGCCCGCGGAGTGATCACCCGACCGCGTGGAGTGCGCTTTAGAAGCCCCTGCTGCAGCAGATATGGCTCGAGTACATCCTCGATCGTGTCGGCCTCCTCGCCAATCGCGACGGCCAGCGTCGAGAGGCCAACTGGACCACCGGAGAACTTGCTCGCGACGACCTCAAGCAGGGCGCGATCGCTGCGATCGAGTCCCCCGGCATCTACCTCGAGCATCGCCAGCGCCGCGTCAGCGACCGCGGCGTCGATCGTCCCCAGCTCTTTGACCTGGGCGAAATCCCGCACCCGCTTCAACAACCGGTTGGCGACGCGCGGCGTGCCGCGCGAGCGCTCGGCGATGGTGTGGGCTCCAGGCCCGTCGATCTCGACCCCGAGGATGCCGGCCGAGCGCACGATTATCTGGGCGAGGTGCTCGGGCTCGTAGTGCTCGAGCCGATGCGAGAGACCGAAGCGATCACGCAGTGGCGTCGTTAGCAGGCCGGCGCGGGTGGTGGCGCCGATCAGGGTGAAGGGCGGCAACGGCAGGGTGACGGTGCGAGCGCCGGCGCCCTGGCCGAGCACGACCGGCAGCTCACCGTCCTCCATCGCCGGGTAGAGCGTCTCCTCAACCGCCCGTCCGAGCCGGTGGATCTCATCGACGAAGAAGACGCTGCCGGGCTCCAGCGCAGTGAGGAAGGAGGCGACGTCTGCCTTGCGCTCCAATGCCGGGCCGGCGGTCTGCACCAACGGCACGCCCATCTCCTCGGCAACAATGTGGGCGAGCGAAGTCTTGCCAAGGCCGGGTGGCCCGGCGAGCAGCACGTGGTCGAGTGGCTCGTCGCGCCCGCGCGCCGCCTCGATGAAGATCGCAAGCTGCTCGGTGACCTGCTCCTGGTTGACGAAGTCGGCCAGGGTTCGGGGCCGCAGCGAGCGGTCGAGGTCCTCATCCGGAACGTCGGCCCGGGCATCGTGGACGCGAACGTCCTCGGGCGGCGTCTCGTCCCCAGGCGGAAAGGGCCCGTCGATCCCCGGTGTGCGGATGCGATCGCTCATGCCTTGCTCCGCGACGAGCCGGCTTTGCGCAGGGCGGCGGCAAGTAGCTGCTCGGCGTCCTCGCCATCGATTCCTTCAAGCAGTTGCTCCGCCTCAAGCGGCGCGTAGCCGAGATTGACCAGGCCGTCGCGGGCGAGGCCGCGGGCGTCGCTGCCGTCTGCTGCCAAGCCGGTGATCTCGTCCTCCAAGGCGCCAGCGACCTTCTCGCGCAGCTCGACGATGATCCGCTCCGAAGTGCGCTTGCCGATCCCGGGAACCGCCTGAAAGCGTTTGGCATCGCCGGCGGCGATCGCCCGCAGAAGTTCGCGCGTTGGCCCACCCGAGAGCGCCGCCATCGCCACCTTCGGGCCGACGCCACTAACCGAGATCAGCTCGCCGAAGAGGTCGCGCTCCTCCTCGGAGGCGAAGCCGAAGAGCGCCAGGGAATCCTCGCGCGAGATCAGCTCGGCATGGAGAAAGACCTCGCGGCCCGTTGCCGGCACCGCCTTCAGCGTCTCGGAGGAGACGGCCAGCCGATAGCCGACGCCGCCAGCGTCAACGACGACGTGATCCGGTCGTCGCACCATGACTTCTCCGCGTACCGCGGCGATCATCTGGCCGCCAACCTTTGCGAGGCGGATTCTTCCGCTGCCAGCGTCGCCGCTTCGCGCCCAGTGGCGCCGCCGTGACAGATCGCCACCGCGAGCGCGTCGGCCGCGTGGTCGGGCGTCGGCGGCTCGGGCAGGCCGAGCAGGGTGCCGACCATCCGCTGCACCTGTTCCTTACCGGCAGCGCCGGAGCCGCAGACGGACTTCTTGATCGCCTGCGGTGTGTAGGTGAAGCAGCGCACTCCGCGCTGGGCGGCGGCCAGCATCGCCGCGCCGCTGGCCCGGCCGACGGCCATCGCTGAGTGCACGTTCTTGCCGAAGTAGAGGTCCTCTAGCGCCATCGCCGCCGGCTGGTGCCACTCGATCAGCTCGGCCAGGGAGCTATGAATCCGCTCCAGGCGGCGCTCGATCGGCAGCTCCGCCGAGGTTTCGACCACGCCACCGTCGAGCGCAACCATGCGGCTGCCCTCGATCCTGACCACGCCGAAGCCAAGGTTGGCCGCGCCGGGATCGATTCCCATCACGACTTGCATGAGAAGTGATTCTGGGACTAGCCCCGGATGCCTTCAGCCCTTAAGCAGCCGCGAGCTTCTCGATGATCTCGGCGGGGACGTCGAAGTTGGCGTGCACCTCGTTGACGTCGTCGTGCTCCTCCAGCGTGTCGACGAGTTTGAGCAGCCACTCGGCGTCAGTGCCCTTGACCATGATCGTGCTCTTCGGCTCCATCGTCACCTCGGCGGACTCGACCGCGACTCCGCTGCCCTCAAGCGCCTCGCGAACGGCGCCGAGGTCGGCCGGTTCACAAATCACCCGCAACTGCTCGCCGTCCTCGCGCACGTCCTCGGCGCCGGCGTCAATCGCGACGATCAGGTCGTCTTCGCCATAGCGGTTGGCATCGACGACGATCACGCCGCGTTTCTCAAAAATCCAGGCCACCGAGCCGGGCTCGCCGAGGTTGCCGTGGTGCTTGGTGAAAGCGTGGCGCACGTCGGCGCTGGTGCGATTGCGGTTGTCGGTCAAGGCATCGACCAGGATCGCCGCGCCGCCGGGACCATAACCCTCAAAAAGGACCTGCTCGATCGCGTCGGCATCCGTTCCCACGCCCGAGCCGCGATCGATCGCGCGCTGGATGTTTTCCTTCGGCATCGAGGCATCGCGGGCCTTTTGCACCGCGGTCCCCAGGGGCGCATTTGAATCGGGATCGGGGCCGCCATCGCGCGCTGCGACTGTGATTGCACGGGCCAGCTTGGTGAAGAGCTTGCCGCGCTTGGCGTCGGCGGCACCCTTCTTGTGCTTAATAGAAGACCACTTCGAGTGTCCAGACATAGGTGCCATTGTATGAATGTGGAAATGGTCACCGAGTCGCGCACGAGTGGAGCGGCCAAAGGATTGGCCGCGAGCCTGATCTTCGTCGCGATGCTGCTCGCCGCGCTCTCGATCTGGACGGCGATCCCGCTGGGCTGGATCTACATTGGCTCCAAGGTCTCCCATACCCAGTTCCCCAGCTCGGGGCCCTACTTCGTCGTCGCCGCCGGCATCGTCATCTCGGTGCTCGTCGTCGCCTGGCTGATCGGCCGCCTCAACAGCCTCTACATCGGCGTCACCGGCACCAACCAGCTGGCCCCAATGCGCCCCACCTGGCTGAAGAGCATGCGCGACTCCTCCCCCCGCGCCGACGGCACCACCGTGGTCGAGGCAGTCCTGATGGGTTCAGTCCTGCTCGCCGGCGCGACCCTGACGGTTTGGTTCTTCCTCCTGGCCGGATCCCCCATCCCGAACCAGTAAGCCTCATCGCTTTCGGTGCGCCTTAGAGCGGAACGCAGCTCCGAGTCAGTAGATCTTCGTCGTCCGTGCGGCTCCTCCCGCGGGTGGCACCGTAGGGGCGGACCGCCCCCGAGGACGCTTTAGCGACCGCAGGGGGTGGTGGGTCCCCTGCGGTGACAGGACCCGCGGGCCGGGGCCGCTAGACGACGAACTTGCCGTCTTCCTGCATCACGATCCCATCCACTTCAAGTTTGCCACCAAGTCGCAGATCGCAGACCAGATCAGTGTGCACTGCTGAATCGTTGACGCCACCCGACTCTGGATAGGACTTGCCGACAGCCATGTGCACGGTACCGCCGATCTTCTCGTCGAGCAGGACCTCGAGCGTGCCGCGGTCGATCGCGTAGTTGGTGCCGATGCCGAGCTCGCCGAGACGGCGGGCTCCCTCATCGGTGTCGAGCAGCTGGATCAGAAACTCCTCGCCGCGCTCGGCGCTGGCGTCGACGACCTTGCCGGCCTCAAAGCGCAGCCGCACCCCGGAGACCTCGCGGCCGGCGATCACCGCAGGTAGATGGAAGGTCACCTCGCCCTCGACCGAGTCCTCGACCGGACCGGTGAAGAACTCGCCGTCGGGCATGTTGTGATCGCCGACGCAGGGAATGAAGGTGCGGCCGGCGATGCCAAGCTTGATGTCGGTGCCGGGCGCGGTGATTCGCACCTCCTCGTGGCCCTGGATCCACTCGGCAAGGCGCTCGCACTCAGCCGAGGCGCGCTTCCAGGCGGTCAGCGGGTCCGGGTCATTAGCGAGGCAAGCGCCGAAGTAGAAGTCCTCGTAGGCGGCAAGGCTCATCTCCGCCTCTGAGGCGTAGGCATTGGTGGGGAAAAGCGTGTAACACCAGCGGAAATCGCCGGCGGCGCTGCGCTCCATCATCCGGTTCAGCACCGGGCCGGTCGCGGTCTGGCGGCGGGTCTGGCGCTCCGGGGGGATTTTCGAGAGCTCGCGCGTGTTGGCGCTGGCGCCGATGCCAATCCGCACGTCGGCGTTATCGACCGTCCACTCCATTAGCGGTGAGACCCACTCGAGCTGCTCATCAGTGGCGTTCTCGTAGTAGATCGCCGCCAGGCCGTCGAGGCCGACATTGAGGATCGGGTGGGCGCCCGCCTTCAGGACCTCTTCATAGACCGCGCGCAGCAGCGGCTCGGCGCCGACGTCACCATCGATCGAGACCACCTCGCCCGCCTTCACCTTGGTCGAGTAGCCAACCAGGATCTTCGCCAGGTTCTCCGCTCTGGGGTCTCTCACGTCTCCGCCTCCTCGTGGGCGCGCTCGCGGGCACCCGTAGTCATGGCCATGAAAAGTGCGTGCATTCGCGAATCGTCGGTCAACTCGGGATGAAAGGCACAGGCGAGCACCCCGCCTTCACGAATCGCCACCGGGTGGCCCTCGTAGGAGGCGAGCACCTCGACTGCGTCGCCGCAGCGCTCGATCCAAGGCGCGCGGATGAAGACGGCGCGCAGCGGCTCATCGCCGATCCCCTCAATCTCGAGGTCCGCCTCAAAGCTCTGCAGCTGCCGGCCAAAGGCGTTGCGGGCGGCGCTGGCATCGATCAGGCCGAGGTGCTCACGGTCGCAGACGATCATCCCGGCGCAGGTCCCGAAGACCGTTCCACCGGCGCCGTGCAGGCTCCGGATCGGTTCCTCCAGCCCCGCTGAGGAGATTCCCATCGAGATCGTCGTGCTCTCGCCGCCCGGGATCACGAGCCCGTCGAGGCCCTCAAGGTCAGCGGGAAGGCGCACTTCCACGACATCGGCCCCCAGCTCGCTCAGCACTTCGCAGTGCGCTTCAAAGCCTCCCTGGATGGCGAGCACGCCGAGGCGCAGCTCAGGCACCGCGGTCCTGGAGAAGCGCGTCGGCAGCAGCGAGGTCGGCGATCTCGAGCCCCGGCATCGCCCCGCCGAGCCCAATCGAGGCAGCCGCCACGCGCTCGGGATCGTTGAAGTGCGTCGTCGCCTCGACGATCGCCTTGGCCCGCCGCTCCGGGTCATCGCTCTTGAAGATTCCCGAGCCGACGAAGTTGCCCTCGGCGCCGAGCTGCATCATCAGCGCCGCGTCGGCCGGCGTGGCGATGCCACCGGCGCAGAAGAGCGGCACCGGCAGGCGACCCCGCTCTGCCACCTCGTGAACGACTTCAAGCGGCGCTTGATGCTCCTTGGCGGCCCCGGCGAGCTCCTCTGGCCCAAGCTGTGCCAACCGCTTGATCCCAGAAACGATTTCGCGCATATGGCGGACCGCCTCGACCACATTGCCAGTGCCGGCCTCGCCCTTGGAGCGGATCATCGCCGCTCCCTCGCCGATCCGGCGCAGCGCCTCGCCGAGATTCGTCGCGCCGCAGACAAAGGGCACCTCAAAAGCGAGCTTGTCGATGTGATGGCGCTCGTCGGCCGGAGTCAGGACCTCGGACTCGTCGATGTAGTCGACTTCCAGCGCCTGCAATACCTGGGCCTCGGCGAAGTGGCCGATCCGCGCCTTGGCCATGACGGGAATCGTCACCGCCTCCTGGATCCCCTTGATCATCGCCGGGTCGGACATGCGGGCAACCCCTCCATCGCGACGAATGTCAGCTGGAACCCGCTCCAGTGCCATAACCGCGCAAGCACCCGCGTCCTCAGCGATCCGCGCCTGCTCAGGCGTGACCACGTCCATGATCACCCCGCCCTTCAACATCTCCGCCAGGCCGGTCTTGACTCGGAAAGTAGCTCGCTCGGTCATTAACTCCTCATATTACGTGTCGGCCAGCGGGTCCTGTCGTCGCAGAGCAGCTCACCAGGGACAAGCGTCTCTCGCGGCGGGTGGCATGGATTTGGGGGACCAGTCCGAGGAAGCTTTAGCTACCGCAGGACTGGTGGCACCGAATCCATGACAGGACCCGCCGCGCCGAGGCCCCGGGTCCTGGCTACTTAAGCTTGTAGGCGCGGATTCGGTCTTTATGCGTGTCTTCGTCACGGGCGTAAAGGCCGTGGGCCAATGCCTGGACGAGGGCCATCAGTGCGGTGTTGGACCGCGCGAAGGAGGGGCTGTTCGACGAGTAGTAAAGAGTCAGCTCTGCGTGCTCCCCGACCTCGGACATTGAGGCGTCGGAAACGGCGAGGGTGCGGGCGCCGCGATGTACCGCGAGCTTCATTGCCCGAAGCAGCAACGGATGGGCACGGCCGGAGGAAAGGATGATTACAAGCGTTTCTTCGTCAATTCTGCCGAGCCTCTGCAACGACTCGCCGCCGGTGCTAGCAACGATCTCGGCGCGGATGTCGAGCAAGCTGAGCGTGTGACGCAGGTAACTGGCAAAGAAGGCCATTTGGTCGACGCCGACGATCACCACGCGCTGGGCTTCGGCGAGGGCGGCGACGGCGCCGTCAACCTGCTCGCGGGTCAGATGGCGCGCGGTTTCCTCGAGGTTGGCGTAGTCGGCACCCAGCGAGCCCTCCAGCTCGGAGTGGTCAAAGGAGAAGAGGGCGCCGGAGCTGGCCGCGCTCGCCGCGGCGGCGCCTGCCGTGCGGTACTCCTCGATCGCCGCCTGCTGAAGCTCGGGGTAACCCTCGAAGCCGAGGGCTTGGGAGAAGCGCACCACAGTCGATGACGAGGTGCTCGCTCTCCTGGCCAACTCCTCGGCCGTAAGGAAGGCTGCCTCGTCGAGGTGATCGACGATGTAGCGAGCGACGTCTTTCTGTGAGCGCGAGAACTCTTCGAAGCGCTCCTGGATGTACTCAGAAAGGCTCTTGAGGCTGGGGGCAGTGCTGGCGGGGGTCTTAGTCGCAGTCTTGGTCACGGCGATCAAATTCGTCGGCTCCCACCCTTTCCCTTCAACTAAACGCCGACGGGACTCAAAGCGGTCTATATCTCTGCTTTCAGTCCCGTCGGCGAGTTTCTGGTTGGATTGACACTGCGATGACGCTCGAGCAGGCGCTGCGCCTCACCAACCGCAACATGATCGCCTTCGATCTTGCCCTTGGCACGGGCGCGCTCTTTGCCCCCGCGGCGACGCTGCGCGTGATCGGCCACGAGCACCCCTCGCCCGATGCCGAACACCTCTTCCGCCGCTGTGCGCCAATCTGGCTCACCTTCGCCGCCGCCCACGCGATCGCCGAGGCGCGCGGTGAACAGCGCGACTGGTGGGCGCTGGCCTGGTTGCGCGGCACCGAGATCGCCACCGATGCACTTTGGGCCGAGTCCCCCGCTGTCAGCCGGCCAGGAGCCAAGCTCGGTCTTCGTCTCGCGGGTGTCGCCAATGTGGCGATGGCCGCTGGCTTCGCCTGGCTATCGAGGAAATAAGCCTTGGCCGATCTGTCGGGGTTGCCAGACAAACGCTGGAGCCTGCGCGGCATCACCGAAGAGGGCGATGAGGCGTGGCTGATCCGCGGCATCTCGCGCAAGCTCTACCGCTGCCCGGCCTGCCACGGGGACATCGAGATCGGCAGCGATCACGTCGTCGTCCAGTACGTCTTCAGGCTCGGCGGGACCGAACACCACCACTGGCACCGAGGCTGCGCCGAAGAATTGCTGGTGGGTGAGCTGAGCGACGTGCGGCGTGTCCCCACTTCGGAATCGGCCCAGTCGAAGCTCGAGCGGAGGGGTCGCCATCCCTCGGGCCGCCGGCGCCATCGCTGAAGTGAGTCGGCGCTGCAGGCTGCTCTCGGTCTACGTGCGCATCGGCCGCACCTACTGGCGCTGGGCGCCATCGCTGCTGCTGCTCGCCGTCATCGTCTTCGTTCCCCTGGGTCTGATCCACGCCGTCACCGTCAACGCTGAAATCGGCTCATTTGGCTTCAGCGCAGGATTCAAGCTGCTGGGAGTGATTGCAGCGGTGCTCGCGCTGGCAGCAACGGGGTTGGTCGGAGAGGTCTTCTACACCGGCGCGGTGGCGATCTCGCTCACCCATCCCCGCGATGGCAGGCCGCCGTCGCTGCGCGAAATTGCCGGCAAGATCAACTACAGCCGGCTGATCGTGATCGACCTGCTCTACGGCGCCCTGGTCGCCGTCGGGCTCGTCTTCTTCTTCATCCCGGGGATCCTCGCCTTCGTCTGGCTCGGCCTCTCCGCTCCGGTGGTCGAGATCGAGCACCACGGCATTCGCGCCGCCCTCATCCGCAGCGTGCGCCTGGTCCGCGGTCGGTTCTGGACGGTCGCCCTGGTGCTGATCCCGATCGAGCTCGCTGGCGACGCGCTGACCGATCTCGCCACTCACCTCACCCACCATCTCTTTGGCAGTGAACTGATCTGCGAGTGGCTCGCCGACGTCGTCTCCAACGTCGCCTTCACGCCCTTCTACGCGGTCGCGGCGGTGCTGCTCACCGTCGACCTGATCCGCGAAAAGGGTGGCGGCGCCGAACTGCACTCGGCGCCGCTGCCCTGAACGAGGTCTCAGCCGGTCTGGGTCATCAGCCCGATCGCGTGTCCCTCGGGATCGGTGAAGAGCGCGATCTGACCGCTGGGGATGTCCATCGGCCCCATCACCTTCGTGCCGCCCAGGGACTCCGCCTTTGCCAGCGACGCCTCGATGTCATCGACCCGGACGTAGAAAGTCACATGGCCGGCGTCGCCGTTCGGAGCGGCACCGATCCCACCGGGGATTCCCTCCTCGCCACCGGTGTCCACCGTTGAGTAGCTCGGCATCTCCTCCATATCGGTGATCTGCCAATCGAACAGCTGCGAGTAGAAGCCCTTCAGCGCCTGCTGATCCTTGCCGGCCACTTCGAACCACATCGTTGGATTACCCATCCGTTACTGCCTCCTCGGTGATCGCTTTTTCAAGTCTCAGTCGCCAACATCGACGGCGTCGGCGTCCTGCCAGGGGTCGGCGCCAGGGTCTCCCCCGGTCGCGACGACGGTGAGCCGCTCGGCGTAGTGGCGCCAACCGTGACTGTGGCGCTCGGCGGACTCCGCGCTCGGCAAATTGCTGTGAATCAAGCGCAGTTGGGTCCCGTCACCGTCGGCGGTGAGCAGTACCTCGACCGTGCTGCCGCCGGGGGCAACGGTCGGCTCCTCCCCCTCCCAACCCCAGGTGAAGACGATCCGCTTGGGCCGATCGACCTCGACGTACTCGCCGCGGGCAACGTCGCGCCCGTTGATGTCACAGCGCAGCATGCCGCCGGCGCGTGGCTCCAGCTCGGCGGAGCGGCCCATCCACTGGATCATCTTGTCGGGGTCGGTAAAGAAATCGAAAACGGTCTCAGGGCTTGCCGCGATCCGAATCTTGACCTCGGCCGCGGTGCCGGTCTCTGCGCTTGCCACCTTTGTTCCTCCTCTGCTGCTCCAGCTCGGCGGCGAGCTTCAGCCGCTCGAGACGATCGGTCCAGAACTCGTTCAAGAAGTCACGCAGCCCACCCAGCGCCTCGGGCTGAGCCCGATAGAGGCGACGCGTTCCCTCGCGCCGCTCGCTCAGCAGGCCGGCCTCACGCAGGGCTGCCAGATGCTGGGAGACCGCGGGCCGGGATACATCGAAATGCGAGGCGATCTCACCGGCGCTTAGCTCACCGTCGCGAACCAGGGTGAGGATCTCGCGGCGGCGCGGCGCGGCGATGGCCCGTGCCACCAAGTCCATCTCATCGGCTGCTCCGCTCTTCACGGAAGCTATTTAAGCAGATTCTTACGTAAGTGACTTCTTACTCACTGATCGCCTTGATCAACTACGGCTGATGCTGCACTGTTCGAGACCGATTTCTCGGGCAAGGTCATAGCGTTCCCCGGCCTCGGCATCGCGGCGTGCACGGGCGGCGAGATAGGCCGTCGTGTCTTCGGCTTCGGCGGCATCCAGCGCCTGGCGGTCGTAGCGCATGACCCTTTCCTGGGCCTGTACGTACTTATGGAAGGCGGGTTCAACCGAGGGCGGCGCACTCAGCCGGCGAAAGCCATCGGTGCCACGCTGTGAGATCCCGGCAAGAGTTGCCGCGTATGAAACATCGGGGGTTTCTTCCAGGGCCTGCGAGCGCACGTCTTTGTAGGTGCTCTGGCTTGATTCGCAGATCGCGTCAGCCTTGGCGATCAACTCGGTTTTGGTCAGGGTCTTGGGCTTCGCTTTCGCCTTCGGTGCCTGCTTGGACGCGTTGGTTGCTTCCGAAGCCGTGGTTCCCGGGGTGCCGGAACCCGATCCCCCGCTTCCACTGACCAGGATCACCACTACGACCAAAGCCGCTAGGAGTGCGGTAACACCACCGATCACGGCCCAGCGGCGCTTGGCACTTCCGGCTCCCCCGCCTTCGACAGCTGTCGCTGGCTCCTCGTCGTCGAGGCGGCGGGTTGGCTCGGTGGTCGACCCCGTCGAAACCCGCGTCTTCCCTGGCGGCGGCGCAATCGTCTCAGCGGTCCGCGTCGCCGCCGCTCCAGTGGCGACGGTGCGCTCCGGGGTCACCAGGTGCTCACCCCGCAGCGCCGCCTGGGCAGCCCGACCCAGATCCCCCGCCGAGGGGTAGCGATCGTCCGGGCTCTTCGACATCGCCCGGATGACGACGTCGTCGAGCGCCATCGAGACCTCTGGCACGTAGAGCGAGGGAGCCGGCGGCGGATCGTTGAGGTGGGCAAAGAGACGTGCCGCCTCGCCGTCCTTGGGGAAGGGCACCTCGCCGGTGAGCAGCTTGAAGAGCAGGCAGCCGAGTGCGTAGACGTCGACGCGGGCATCGATCGCGTCGCCGGAGATCTGCTCGGGCGCGACGTAATCGAGGGTGCCGACGAAGCGGCCGGTCTGGGTCAGGCCCGACTCGGTGGCGACGTTGCGGGCAACGCCGAAGTCGGTGATGTAGGCGTGGTCGCCGCCTTCATCGCCGCTGAGCAGGACGTTGGCCGGCTTGACGTCGCGATGAATGAGGCCGGCGGCGTGGATCGCGTCTAGCCCGTTGCCGATCTGAGCGATTAGGCCCACGGCGATCTGCGGCGGGAGGCGCCCTTCGCGGGTGAGACGGCGAGCGAGATCAGCCCCGGCAACGAAGCGCATCGCGATGTAGGGCACGCCGGCCTCTTCGCCGGCGGCGTAGATCGGCACCACGTTTGGGTGCTCGATCGAGGCGGCGATCCTCGACTCCTCGGCGAAGCGACGGGCAAAGACCTCGTCACTGGCAGCCTCGGGCGCGATCAGCTTCAGCGCCACCCGCCGCTCCAGGCCTGGCTCGACTGCCAGATAGAGAATCCCCATGCCGCCGCGGCCGAGGCGGCGCTCGACCCGGTAGCCGGCGAACTCGTCACCGTCGGAGAGCTCGATTCCGCGAGCCGGCTCAGCCATTCGCGAACCCTAGCCCGCCACTGCGCCCTGAGCCTTTAACCCGGACGCAACGCCAGCCTTCCTACACTGGACTTGACCATGCGACGCTTCGCCATCGCCGCCGTCCTCCTTATCTGCCTGCCGGCTGGCGCTGCCGCGGCACGCCAGTTCGTCCAGCAGGGGACACTGCGCGTCGCCTTCGAAGCGCAGCTGCTTCCCCACGCCCTGCCGCGCGAACGCAACGCACCGGCGACCGTGCAGGTGTCCGGCGCAATCCGCACCACTGATGGCAGCACGCCGCCGCAGCTGCGCGAGATCTCGATCGCGATGAACCGGGCCGGGGTCGTTTCGACCAAGGGACTGCCGAGCTGCCAGGCGCCTGAATTGCAACAGACAAGCACCGAAGCGGCCCTGGCGGTGTGCCGGAGCGCCCTGGTCGGCCGCGGACACTTCGCCGCCAATGTGGATTTCCCCGGAGCCCCGGTCTTCCCGGCCCGCGGCGCAGTGCTCGTCTTCAACAGCTCGACCAAGAGTCGGCCCGGCCTGCTGCTCCACCTCTACGGCTCGAGCCCGGTGCGCGCCGCTTTCGTTCTTCCCTTCAAAATCACCCGCAGCACAAAGGGCAAGTTCGGCACGATCTTCTCTACCCACATCCCCCGCCTTGCCTCGGACAAAGGCTACGTCACCGACATCAACCTGACCATCGGTCGCAAGTACCGCTACCAGGGCAGCGAGCGCAGCTTCATCAGTGCCAGCTGCGCCGCGCCGGCGGGCTTTCCCGGCGCCTTTTTCGAATTGGCCAAGGCGACCTTCACCTTTGCCGGCGGCCAGAAGCTGACCAGCAGGCTGCCGGGCGACTGCAAGGTCCGCTAGTCGCCCGGCCGCTCCGCGAAGGAATCAGTTGCCGTAGTTCTTTTCGGCTTCCTTGACTGCCTTTTCGGCTTCTTCCTTGCCCTTTTCGATGCCCTGTTCGGCTTCCTTCTTGGCGTTTTCGATCGTCTTGCTGGTCTGGCCCTTGCCGTTTTCAACGCCCTTCTTCGCAGCTTCTTCAGCTTCGTTGAAGCCCTTCTTCACTTCTTCCTTGGCCTTTTCGATGCCCTTCTGGGCTTCTTCGGTGCCCTGTTCGATCCGCTTCTGGGCTTCGGAGGAAATGCTGTTGCTGTTGCTGTTGCTGTTGCCTCCGCAACCGCCGGCGATGGCGGCCGCGATCCCAACGGCGAGCACGATTGGCAGCAACCGCGCGATTCGCGCGGCCCTCCGGTTCAAGCTCTCTCCTGACACATCCGCTCCTCTCAATCGCAAGTGAACAGCGCGATCTTCGCATCGCCGGCGGCGCAGGGACAGTCAGCACGGTTGACTAGGGTGCCGCCGGTGAAACGGCGGCTCGCGCGCATCGCACTCTGGCTTGGCGCGGTCGCGCTCCTGCTCGGTCTGCTCGAGCTGCTTGGCGTGCCGGCCTTCGACTGGATCAGCGACCTCTTCGACAAGGTCGGCGACGTGCCGCCCTGGGCGATCGTTGCCGGTGCGACGCTGGAGAGCGCCCAGACCAGCCTCGCCGCGCTCGCCTGGTACGGCATCCTGCGCGCGGCACTGCCTGGCGCGGTGATGCCATTCCGGCTCATACTCGCCTGCTACACCGTGGCCGTGGCGCTCAACGGCTTCCTGCCGGCCAACCTCGGCACCTTCGTGATGCTGGTGATGTTCACCACCCTGATCGCCGGCGCCACCTTCCCGCTGGTCTTCTCCGGCCTGATCGTCGAGAAGATCCCCTTCTCGGTCTTCAACATCGCGCTCTACCTCTACCTCTTTCTTACCGTCAGCGGCTCATTCTCGATCAAGCTCGGCTTCCTCGCCGATCACACCGGGCTGGTGGTCCTGCTCCTCGTCGGCGCGGTCGTGCTCATCGTCCTGCTCGCCCGCATCTTCTGGGAGCGCCTGGCGAAGCTGCGCCAGCAACTGATCAGCGGCGGCGCCATTCTGCGCTCGCCACGCCGCACCGCCACGCGCCTCTTCCTGCCGGTGCTGGGCAGCTACGCCGCCCGCCTTGCGATCGTCGCCGTCTTCCTCGGCGCCTACTCGATCCCAGTCAGCTTCGAGAACGTCGCCACCGTGACCGCCTCGAACTCGGTCTCCAACAGCGTTTCCGCCACCCCGGGCGGAATCGGCGTCACCCAGGCAATGAACTCCGCCGCGCTCTCGGGCTCAACCTCGGCGAAGACCGCCACCGCCTACTCGATCGGCCAGCAGCTGATCATCTCCGCCTGGGACGTGATCTTCGCGATCGTTCTCGTCTCCTGGGTCTTCGGCTGGTCGGGAGGCAAGGAGCTGGTCGAGTCCTCCTACAGCGAGGCGAAGGAGCGCAGCCGCGAGATCAGGAAACGGCGATCGGGCTCAGACGTGGAGAGCTCAAGCACGGGCTCATAAAAGGCGCGGACTCACCTCAGAGCCCGAGGCCGCCCACCCCCTCCTCGTTCCAGCCGAGGTGGTGGGCAAGCTCGTGGCGCAAGGTCTGCTCGACCTGGCGGGCAAGCAGCTCGCGATCGTGGCCGAAGTCGCGTTCGAGCGTGTCCCGGTAGATCACGATCCGGTCCTCATAGCGTTCCTGCGCAACCCCGTCGCCGAAGTACTGGCCATAGGCGTGCACTTCGGCCCCGAGATCGGAGACGACGACGGCGATCTTTGCCAGCACCGCCTGAAATTCATCGGGCAAGCGATCGATCGCCCGCATTACCAGCGACTCGAAGTCCTCTGGCTCGCGGGCGTCAGGCATTCACCGAAGCGCTCTCAGATCGCCGCGCCGGACAACTCGCGATCGATTTCGAGCAGGTAGGGGGCCACCTCGCCCTCGTAGTCGGATTTGCGCTCCGCCGACAGGTCCTTCCAGCCGGTCACCGAGCCACGGCAGATCTCCGCTCCGCAAAGGCAGCCGCCCGGGAAATGCTCAATCGAGTAATTGCGCATCGCGTAGTCGAAGGTGATCTCCTCGCCACTGGCAATCGATTGCCGGGCAATGAAGTCACAAGCACCCGTCTCGTTCAGTTCGACACCGCAGTTGGGGCTACATGAGTGGTTGACCTTGGGTCCGAGCCCACCGTGGCGAGCCCAGCGGGTGCGACTGACCTGCGTCGCGTGCGAGTCATTGCAAGCGACATCACCTTCGAGAAATCCGACCATCACCGTTTCACCGGCCTCAAAGCCACGAGTCGCGCGGACACCACCGCCCTTGCCGCCTTCGGGAGTACAAAGCTCATATCCGACAGGATCCAAGGGACCGCCTCTCAATTGTTTAGGCACAACGACGCTGCGCCTATGACGACCCTAGTCCATCGACAAAGCGGCGCTCAGATGACGCGGGAGAGCAAGAAGACCCCGAAGGCGGCAGCGAGAGCAGCGAATGACCAGAACCAGATCCTCGCGTAAGCCCCGACTATCCCGTAATTCCGCGGCCCCCTCCCCGTCGCATCCTCCAAGTACGTGGCGTTGGCGAGTCCGTCGACGTCCAAGCCTTCCGTCGTGAACTCGACCAGCAAGGTCCGAGCGACGTCAGCATGGTCGGCGCGCACCATGACCCGCTGTGGGCCCTGGGCCAAGAGACCGATGCCGAGCTGCGGGCCGTTGACGCCAGCTGCCTGCAGCATGCTCGGCACACCCTCGCTCTCGAGCAGACCCTGGACCATCTCGGCCTCGACCCGGTTGCCGGCGAACATGACCTCGACCAGATCGGCATCTGAGGGACCAGGCATCCCTAGCTCGAACTGTCCAGGCCCAGCTTGACTCGAAGCATCGGCGTCACGTCATAGACGGTGTCAGGGTCCGGCAACTGTATGTCGGGTGAGATACCGAAGTCGTAGAAGTCCGCGGTCGTCTCCGTTGAAGTTTCCTCACCGGAGCTTAGGTCTTGAGCATCTCCCGTCATCTTCATCCGCCTCACGAGCCCCTTGGAATCGATCCAAGTCACCACCTCGGTCGTGGTGGGAACGGTTTCGGCAACGCGTTCGTACTGTTCAGCTGCCTTCACCGAACCTTTTCCGCGCAGGTACTGGGCGACGCCATCGAGGTCAAACGTACTTCGGTAACCGGTCGTCTCGGCGCCACGAATCTTCTTCTTGCCAAGCGTTTCGAACTCATCGCTCACGGCTCTCAGCAGATCTAGCTGCGCGCTTGGATCAGAGCTCGCGACGACGGTCGTTTCCGAAGCGCTGCCAAGAGACGCGTCGAACCCCATCCATTCATACCCCGACGGAAGCCCGGACTGAAGCAGATCGGACTTGTAATAGAGCTGGCTCCCGCTACCGATTCCTTTCATCTCGACCCCGCCACTTGGAGTAGGAACCGTAAAGGTCAACTGACTGCGGTCCGTCAGGCCATTGAACACGCCGGTGCCGCTCATCGCGATTGGATGAGACTGCGAGCTTCCTCGGACGTTGATGTGGAACGAAGTTCGCCCACCCGATGCTTCCTGTGTTCGGGCCGCCGCCTGCGCGATCGGGTTGAGCGACGCCTCGTTTCCACCGTGCAGCGAAGCAAAAAGAACTACGACTATGAGCACCACCGCTAGGACGCCGGCAGACTGGAGCAGGCGACGGGAGAGAGCGCTGTAGCTACCGTTTCCAGGTGAATACACAGGAGTCATCGCCAAAGAAATGTATCGGCGCCCGGGCACACGCAGTGCGTGCAGCCAATGGGCGAGAGGGACTCGAACCTTCGCCCGACGGATTATGAGTCGAGCTGGAACCTTCTATAAAGTCGAATCTGGCCCGATAGAGCGAATTACGTCCAAGGAGTTCGACTGAGTCGGGGACCCATTTCGGGACCAAGTTTCAGGTCCGGGTCGCAATAGGCGAAGCGGCAGATCGCGCGTCATGCATCGCGACCACGAAAATCCGATCGGACGACTCCTCGTAGCGATAGGTCAAGACCATCCAAGGCCATGGTCTTAGAACGAGCCGAGTTAGGGCCCACCGCCCTGCCAGCTCAGCGCCAGCCAAGGGAAGGTCTCGAGGACCCTCAAAGAACGCGCCACACGTGTCCAAGCGTCGCCCGGGAGGCCAAGAGTGACAATCGCTTCGTTGACGTCCTGCCGCCCTTGCGGGGTAACGATGACCTGCGCCACTCAGGAGGAGAGCTCGTCGAGCCGCGTTCCTTCGCCGCGCGCGGCTTGCGCAAGACCCTCCTGGGTCCGCTCCCATGCACCAGGAGTTGAATCGAGGATCTCGGTAATGCACGCAGCGCTAGGGTCCGCATCGTCAAGAGTCGTCGAGAGAAGCGACCGCGCGAGCGTTCCCTCCTGAACATGAGTCCGTTGGGCAAGCTTTGAGAGCTTCGCCGCGTGCTGCTCGTCCAGGGTCACATTGATCCGCTTCGGCGCAACAGCCATGCCCTCAGCCTACACACTTCTACACGAACCGTGTAAGGTGGCCCGGAGAATTGCGACTACCGTTTCTCGCCTTTGTTTTCCGGCCTTGGCCGCGGTGGCTTTTGACCGTGGCTCTTCTCGCTCGTACTCGGCCTCCGCTGACCTGACTTTCGGATCGCTTGCTCTTCGCGCGGTGCGCGTTTGCTCGGTTTGTTCTTGCTCATGCCGCCTCCTCGCCGTCTGATTGTTGGTCTACCTGCGGCGTCTTGATGACGCCAAAGTCATAAAAGCCGGTTGCCTGCCAGCCGCCGCCGTCCTCGCGCTCGGCATTTGGTAGATCCGCATAAACCAGAATCGTCTCAACTTCGCCATCGACGATGAAGTCGAAGTCAAAGATCTCTGACTCGTTGGGCTCTATCTCGACTTCGCCCGCTTTCCATTTCTGCTCGTAGCAACGGATGCAGCCAAGGTCAGCTTCGTCACGTTCGTTGATCAGTTCCCTGGCCTCGAGCTTTGCCAGTGCCTCAGGAATGAGTGGCGTAACCTGCTGAATTTCACAGCGCAGCTCATGTACACCGAGCAAAACCGTTCCACTGTTCGTCGCCCTCACGGAGACCCGCAGCAGGAACTCTTGAGAGGCGAACCTCCGGTGCGCGGCCCGGTAAGTCAGCGTGGCGCGCGGCTGCTCCGTGCGCTGGCGGATGAAACGGGTATAGGTCCACCAGCCACCTATTACCAGAGCGAAAACAGTCGCCAAATTGGCCGCCGTCGAACTCCATAGCTCCACCTGCTCTGCGGATGCCCTCACTTTAAGAGCATGCCTTACGCGGCGGATGTCACCCGCCCCTTTGGGTGTTCGCGGCGGCAACCGCACATCCTCAGCACGAACGCGGCAATCTGGCCACCTTATGGAGCGGGCAGGACTCGAACCTGCGCTCCACGGATTATGAGTCGCGCCGGAAGCCGTCCATAGAGCTGAATCTGGCCCGATAGAGCGAATCAAGTCCAAGGAGTTCGGCTGAGTTCGGTGGAGTCGGGGACCAATTTCGGGACCAAGTTTCAGAGCTAACCGCTTGCTGCCACGGCCGGGTTAGTCGCCCGTGTTGAGCCCGCCCTCAAGGGCTGAGATAATCTCCTGCTCGGGCCAATCGAAATGGTGGGCGTAAACAATCAGCATGAACGCCATCATCGGGACGGCAAAACCGACCGGAGCGCGAGGGTCTGCTTGCTGCTCATCAAGGCCGATGACGATGCCCGTATCGGTCAGCTCCATATGTCTCTCCATCCCCTCCTGGGTCGGATGGACGAGCGCGCTACTGCGCCGGTAGACAGCCGCATAGAGACCACGAAAAGTCCGAACGTCATCGTCACGAAAGCCTCATGACTGCTCAGACCAATAGCGATCAACGAGAGCGGCGAGGTCAACCACCGATCGAAGACGAGGCGGTTTGCCGATCTCGTTGATCCGTTCAGCCGACAGAACTTCGAGTCCGTACTTGCTCGCGTCATTGTGGATCTTCAAGCGGCGGAAATCGTCCCAGCGCCGCCACTCAACGAGGTTCGTCTCCGGGTCTATGGCGATCCAACAGAAGACAACCGCATGCTCCAGCATCACACGAAGGGAGACCTGTGCATCCGCCAGCCGACCTTGTTCAGCTGTGTCGGCCGCCCTCACGCAACAAGCGAGCGCCATGTTTCTTCAGGTGTCGCTCCAGGTCTCGGCGCTTCACGCCGCAACGATATTCAGCGACTCGCTGCCAACTGCCTTGCCCTGCGGCTCGTGCTCGGCGGCACGCAGCTCAAGCATCCCCGCCAGAGCGTCCAGCGCCATCTCGCGCGCCTCCTCCTTGGTTCGACCTTGGCTGAGCACGCCAGGGACCTCGGGGATGGAAGAGACGATCCAGCCGTCGCCTCCCTCCTCGTAAAGGATCGTGAGATGCAGGGGGTCGCTCATTGAGTCAGTGTAGCGGCGGTAGTGGTCTTGGCTGCAGGGAGCGGCCCGGGAGTTCGAGACCAATTTCGGGACCAAATCCTCTCCGTACCGCGATGCTTCCCTTTCTAGAGCCGTTCCTGATGGGGGCGGGCAGGCTCCACGGATTGTGAGTCGAGCCGGAGCCCATCTATAGAACCGAACCTGGCCCCGATAGAGCGAATCACGTCCAAGGAGCTCGGTGGAGTCTGGGAGCAAGTTTCGAGGCCCAAATCGAGACATCCCACGCTGTCGCCTTCACGCGAAAAGCGAACCCCGCCGGAGCCGAGTGCCACGACTCCCCCGGAGAGCTAAGGCACTTCTAGTCGACTATTGAGGAGCGCGTTCGACCGTAAAGAATCGAGCACCCTGTTGGCAGTGCAGCCGGTCAACGAGCGAATGGGTTGGTGAGGTGCAGACCCAGGTCGCGCGTCGCTTGTCTTCGGCCCCGAGGGTCACAGACTGATGAAGCGCCCGGCCGTCGAGCATCACGATCAAGGTGTTAGCAATTTCGCAATCCACCTTGTGGAGCTTGAACTCGAATCCAGCCTTCGCTCCGCAGGTGGAGACCTGCATCGCGTCCGACGAAGCGGTGCTCTGCGTCGTTGAGTCCGAACTACTGCTGCCACCGCAACCGCCCATTGAAAGCAGGACGG
This sequence comes from uncultured Solirubrobacterales bacterium, assembly GCA_963716345.1. Lineage (GTDB taxonomy): Bacteria > Actinomycetota > Thermoleophilia > Solirubrobacterales > 70-9 > VRUE01. The sequence continues at coordinate 2,517,709 of OY970304.1, read as the reverse complement.
CTACCGCGAGCAGGGGGAGGAGTCTCGTCACTGATGGCAGCCTATTGGAGCTTCCGCTTCGCGCGATTTGGAAGCGCGCTGACTCGTAAATGCTGCGCCTCGCGCAAGCTCCGATCACTCATGAAGAGATTGCGTCCTGGATGACCTTTGGTCTCTTCATGAACGATTCGGGCTAGATCGGGCTCGGCTCCTTCGTCCGCCAGCCGATCTCAGACCAGTACGCAGGTTCGTTGGTGGCCGGATTCAAGTACCAACCAGGCGGGTTATCCGGGCTGCACCAACGGGGAGGGCGGTCCGGCTGCACCGGGGTCGGTCGTGACGCGTACTTTGCCTCCAATCGCTGTCGCCGACGCTCTTGCGCCCGCAGAGTGTTGTTCCTGAAGAGGGCGAGCAGCATCCACGCAACGCCTATCGCTAGCCAGAAGGTGCCAGTGCCGTATTTGGCCTCAGCGAGTGCCCAGATGCCGAGGGCGGCGTAGGCCGTGGAAAGGGCAAGCCCCCCGATGCGGAGCTGGCGCGAAGTCATGCTTCGGATGGTACTTCTGATCTGAGGTGCTCGCCAACCCTTGGACCTTTGGGGAGACGACTGGTGTATCAAGGAGGCGACATCGGGCGTGGTTGGCGAAGGTTCGCGCACGAAGCGTGAACTGATCCACCGTTGCCGCATTGCGCGAAAAGCGACACCGAATGACGACGGTTCGTCCTTATGGGGCGGGCAGGACTCGAACCTGCGCTCCACGGATTATGAGTCGAGCCGGAAGCCGTCTATAGAGCCGAATCTCGCCCGATAGAGTGAATTACGTCCAAGGAGTTCAGCTGAGTTCGGTGGAGTCGGGGACCAATTTCGGGACCAAGTTTTCGGTGGCCAAATCACGACATCCCACGCTGTCGTTTCACACGAGAGGAGCAGCTCGACGGCTATGAATCTGGCGGCTCCTCATCGGTCCAATAGTCCGTCGCCTGCTCTCGCCGGTAGGCCTCCTGGAATCCCTCGTCTGAGGCTCCGGGAGCCCGAGTCGCCGCCATCAACTTGCCGGTATCCGGATAGAGATTCACCTCGGGAGCGATCATCGTGCTGACCACCAGCACGCGGGCCTGTTGAGCGCCTCGATTCTGGAGCTGGTGCGCGCCGTCTTCGCCGAGCCGAAACGCGACGACCTCCCCCTCGGCCAGCTCGCGCCACCCATCCGGCGTGCGCAGGTGCGGCTGGCCGCTGAGCACGATGAGCATCTCCTCGTTGGCGCTGTGGGCGTGGTACGGAAAGGTCGCCTGGCCAGGCGGGATCTCATAGAGACTTGCTCCGAGTTTCTCGGACTTGGCCTGTTGGCCCAGTTTGGCGCGCCGGTAGGTGAAGCCCTCACGGTCCTGATCCGCATCGAAGTCCGGCTGGTATGCATTTGCCATGCGCGGATTATCTCCCCTCTCCACCCGGATTCGTCCCTGGGGCTTCCGCGACATGGCGCTCGCACCCGTTCCGCGCGAACAGCATCTGCGCGCTCCTCAAGAGAACTGCGAATATCGTTTCGTGAAAATGATCGCTGTCGACTGGTCTGGCAAGGCCAAAGGGCCGGCGGAGTCTCTCTGGCGAGCCGAGGTCCGCGACGGCAAGCTGACTGGGCTGAGAAACGGGCTCGACCGCGGTGAGCTAAGCGCGAAGCTTCTTGAGCTTGGTGAGGCCGAACCCAGCATGGTTATTGGACTGGACTTCGCCTTTTCGTTCCCCGCGTGGTGGTGCGAGGAGAACGGTTGGTCCAGCGGGGAGGACGTGTGGTCGGCGATGGCGCATGGGGGCGAGGATCTGCTTGATGGTTGCGAAGCCCCCTTCTGGGGGCGCCCGGGTAAGCGAAATCCCCATCCGAAAGAGCGGCTCTACAGGCAGACCGAGAGAAGCGAGGACGCGGTGCGTCCGAAGTCTGTCTTTCAGATCGGTGGTGCTGGCGCCGTGGGCACCGGCTCGATTCGCGGGATGCCGCATCTGTTGACGCTTGCCAAGAACGGCTTCGGCATCTGGCCGTTCTCCGAGGGATGGCCGCGCGTGGTGGAGATCTATCCGCGCGCGCTGACGGGTCCGGTCAACAAGAGCAGGTGGCCGGCGCGACACGACTATCTGCTCGAGCACTTTCCCGAGCAGCCGAGAGACCTTCTCGAGCGAGCCGCCGGGTCCGAAGATGCCTTCGACGCGGCGGTCTCCGCTCTGGTCATGAGCGAACACGAAGCGGAGTTGCGAGCCCTTGGTCCGCTGGCCGACCCCGCCTACGGAATTGAGGGGAAGATTTGGCGGCCTGAGCACCCCGGACGATGACCTGGGCTGTGCCGCTTCGCGCGGAAAGTGACATCGGTTCGTCCTATGGGGCGGGAAGGACTCGAACCTTCGACCGACGGATTATGAGTCCGCTGCTCTAACCAACTGAGCTACCGCCCCGTTGGCTGAGGAGGGTAGCGCTAGGCGCTGAAGAGCTGCGCTAGGGAGCGGCCGACGTCGGGGGGCTCTTCCTCGCCCTTAGCGGCGGCTGCGGCGCCCTCGGAGATGGCTTTGGCGGCGTCGGCGATCTGGTGGGTGCGGCCGCCGCGGATCGAGCCAGTCTTCTTTGCTTCGGCGAGGTCGGATTCCATCAGGCCGGCCAGCTCGGCGAGGCGGCGCAGGCCGATCACGCCGGCGGCACCGCGCAGGGCGTGGGCCTCGATCCGCATCGTCTCGAAATCGGTGGTCTCTGTGGCCAAGCCGGCGGCGATCACATCGCAGCGACGTTTGGCCTCCTCGGCGAAAGAGGCAAGCAACTCGGCATCGGGGCTCGTCTTCTCACTCATTCTGCGGTCAGTCCCTTCACCACGCGGGTCAGTTCTTCGACGCCGAAGGCGCCCTCGATCACGTCCTTGATCCTTCCATCTCGGCCGATCGCGAACAACCACGGCTCACTGGGCAAGTGGAAGGCGCGCACCTGGGGACGCACCGGCTTGCTCGGGTCGTTGTCGTCGTAAATCTCCATGTGGATGAAAGCGGCCTTATCTCCATAGAGCTGCTTGAGCTGCTCGGCAACGTCGACAACCGGCCCGCAAACGCGGCTCTGGCAGAACTGCGGCGTGGCAAACAGCAAGACGATCGGTTCCTTGCCGTAAACGTCCGCGTAGTCGACTTCGTGCTGCGTGTCCGGCGGAATGCGAGTAGTGAGTTTGGAGAGGTCATTGCCCACATCGGCTGGCGTCGGCGTGTGAATCAGCGGCGCTTTTTGTCCGACCTGGGGGATCTTCGTGTAAGTGCCGACGACCGCGCTCGGCAGCAACGACGCCGTCGTTTCGCCGTCCTTCTTGATCAGCGCCGCGATGCGCCACTCGCCGTTGCTGGGGAAGTTGACCTTGGTCGAGTAGACGACCGTGGCGGCGTTGGGGTCGCTGGTCGTAGTCTGGGCGCGGAAGGCGGGCTCGGTCTGCAGGCTTTCGATCTTGGCCGGGAAAGGACCAACGGCCGGCTCGTCCAGGGCCTTTTCTTCGGCATTTTTGGCGCTGGTGGGCCCCGTCGCCGAGTCGAACCCGCCACTGGCCTTGGCGGCTTTCCCGGACGGCACCTTGGCGAAGTAGAGAGCGACGTCGGCGTCGGGAACCTGGGTGCGGTCGCGCTGGAAGACGCCGAAGGTGTAGCGGTTCTCGCCCTTGTAATAGACGAGCGCGGCCGGGGAGACGACCAGTTTCGAGGGCGCTTGGGCAGCTTCGAGCACCTGCGAGAGGCTCTTGCCCTTAGCACTGGGGAAAGCGCTCTTAGGAGAGGCGGGGCGACTTTCACCCGAGCCCGAGGAAGAGCCGGTCGCGCCATCGGAACCGCCACCGCAGCCCGGCAGCACGATTGCCACCAATGCAAGCAGAAAGGCTAGTACGGCGGGAGCTCGGCGAGAGAGCATCGGCGGCATGTTATTCACGCTGCTACCGCGGCCGTAGCCCGATCCCACGCGCCCTCCTGACGCGAGATAGGGTCCGCGGCGAAAGCGGTCGAGCAAAAGGAGAGGGTCTTGGCGGAGAGAGCGGCACTGATCACCGGAGCGTCGAGCGGCATCGGGCTGGCGGTTGCCCGCGTGCTCGGCGAAGAAGGCTACGCGCTGACGGTATCGGCGCGGCGTCCCGACAAGCTGGAGAACGCCGCCGAGGGCCTGCGTGCCGACGGGCTCGAGGTGCAGAGCGTCGCCGCCAACATGACCGACGAGGACGACGTCGTCGGCGTCTTCGCCAAGCACCGCGAGACCTACGGCCGGCTCGACATGCTGATGAACAACGCTGGCGTCGGCATCGGTTCGCCGATGGAGGAAATCCAGACCAAACACCTCGACATGCAGCTCGGGGTCAACCTGCGCGCCCTGATCATCGGCACCCGCGAGGGATTGCCGATGCTCAAAGAGGCAGGCGAGGAGCACGGCAAGGCGCTCCTTCTCAACACCGCCTCGATCGCCGGCAAGGGCGGCCAGGCCTGGCTCTCGATCTACGCCGCGACCAAGGCCGCGGTGATCAACTTCACCCAGTCGACCCACCGCGAGGTCGGGGCCGCCGGGATCCAGTGCACGGCGCTGGCGCCGGGCTTCGTTGACACACCGATGACCGAGTTCGCCAAGGGACAGGTTCCCGGTGAGGACATGATCCGCCCCGAGGACCTTGGCGAGGCGGTCCGCTTCTTGCTGCACACCTCGCGCAACTGCCACGTGCCGGAGATCGTCTTCACGCGCCCCGGCGAGGGCCTCGACACGCCTTGAGATTCCTCGTCGCCGCATTCGGCGACCCCGGGCACGTATTCCCGGCGATCGCGCTGGGCCGGGCGCTGCTAGGGCGCGGTCACGAGGTCACGATCGAGACCTGGGAGGAGCGGCGCGCCGCAGTCGAGGGCGCCGGGCTCGGCTTTGCCGCGGCCGAGGAATACCGCATGTTCCCCCCACCCGATCCGGACTCCGCCGAGGGGGAACACGCGGCGGAGGCGGCGCGGGCGCTGCTGCCCCTGCTCAAAGAGATGCAACCGCACGTCGTCATCAGCGACATTCTCACCCTGGCGCCATCGCTGGCGGCCGAGAAGGCCGGCGTGCCATTGGCAACTCTGATTCCCCACATCTACCCAGTGGTTGAGCCCGGCCTGCCCTTCTTCGCGATCGGCCTGAAGCCACCGCGAACGCCCCTCGGACGCACCGTCTGGCGCACCGGGCAGCGTGCTCTCAACATCGGCCTCGAGCACGGCCGCCGTGACCTCAACCGGCAGCGCGAGCGGCTTGACCTGCCGCCGGTCGAGCGCTTCCACGGCGGCATCAGCACCGAGCTAGCACTGGTCGGCACCTTTCCGCAGCTCGAGTACCCGCGCCAGTGGCCTGCCGGGGTCAAGATCACCGGCCCGATGACTTTCGAGATCCCCCACCCCGACATCGAACTGCCCCCCGGAGAGGCGCCGCTTGTTCTCGTCGCGCCCAGCACCGCGCACGACTCCGACAACCACCTGGTCCGCACAGCGCTGGCGGCGCTGGCGAGTGAGCCGGTGCGCGTGGTCGCGACCACCAATCGCGTCGTCCCCCAGAGCCCGATCGAGGCCCCCGCCAACGCCGTCCTAGTCGACTGGCTCAGCTACAGCCAGCTGATGCCGATGGCCTCGCTGGTGATCTCCCACGGTGGCCACGGCACCGTAGCGCGGGCGCTGGGCGCTGGCACTCCGGTGCTGATCTGCCCGATCATCGGCGACATGAGCGAGACTGCTATGCGGGTCGACTGGGCCGGCTGCGGCCTCTCATTGCCCTGGCGCCTCTGCCGGCCCGGCCCGCTGCGCTGGGCCGCTCAGCGCCTGTTGAAGGACCGCTCATTCACCGCGCGCGCCGCTGAGCTGGCCACCTGGACCCGGGAGCATGACGGCGCCCAGCGCGGCGCCGAGCTGGTCGAGCAGATGGCCCACAGCCGCCTGCCCGCCTGAGAGCTCCGGGGGTGGGACTCGAACCCACAACCCCGCGATTAACAGTCGCGTGCTCTACCAATTGAGCTACCCCGGAATAACGGTGAGGAATGTACCGATTAACCGCCGACGCGCTCGGCGTGGGCGATGCGCTGGACCAGGGCGGCGCGCTCGCGGCTGAGGGCGGCGCGCTGCTCATAGTCGTCGCGTTCGCCGGCGGCGGCGATCTCGGCCTCGATGCGGCGCTGCTCGAGCAGCAGGAAGTTGAGCTCCATCGCTTCGGGCGAGGCGGGCTCGTCATGGGCGGTGATGATCAGTTCGGCGACCAGGCCGGAAAGCTCGGCGTCATCGCGAGGCAGGTTGGAAGCGGGGTCTTGGGGGTTCTCTCGGATCCAAGCGGCCGCCCGGGAGCCAAGCCGGGTGAGGTGCTCGTCGGTCAGCTTGTCCAGGTACCCCTTGCCCTCGTCGGGCAAGGCAATGCACATCGCCAGCAGGGCGCGCTCACGGCGCTCACGGGAGGTTAGCTCGGCCGTCCGGCGCGGTTGCGGAGCTGGGCCACCTCGCCGCACCTCCGGCTCGGCTGTGCCGCCGCTGAGCGGCTGCGCCGCCACCACTCGGCCCATCACCATCGCCGGCTCCAGGTCGAGCCTCTCCGCCACCCGCCGCACCAGGTCATCGCGACTAGCGCTCTCCCCCAGCCCGGCCATGATCGGCGCTACCTCGACCAAGGCGCGATCGCGCTCGGCCGGCGAGGAGACGTCGGTGCGGGCAAGGACGAGGTCGACCTGGAATGCGGTCAGCTCGACCGCGCCGTTGAGCAGGGCGCGGAAGCGCTCGGCGCCGCCCTCTGCGGCAATCATCTCGGCCGGGTCCTCACCGGCAGGCATCGCCGCCACCCGCAGGCGCATCTTGCGATCCCCCGCCACGCGCTGCGCCCGCAGCATCGCCTCCTGTCCGGCGGAATCCGCATCAAGGGCGAGGATCACCTCGTCGACCATCCCGGAGAGCGCCGCGACCTGCTCGTCGGTGATCGCCGTGCCCATCACCGCCACCGCCTCTTCGATCCCAGCCTGGTGCAGGGCGAGCACGTCGGTATAGCCCTCGACCACCACCGCCCTCCCCTCCTTGGCGATCGCGGCCTTGGCCAGGTCGATCCCGTAGAGCATGCGGCTCTTGTGGAAGAAGTCGGTCTCGGCGGTGTTGACGTACTTCGCGCCCTGATCGGAGCGCATCGCCCTGCCGCCATAGCCGAGAGTACGCCCGCGGCGGTCGCGGATCGGGAAGATGATCCGCGAGCGGAAGCGGTCGTACTCACCCCCGCCCCTCCCCTTCTGCACCAGACCGACACCGCGCATCTCCTCGACCTTGAAGCCGGCGCGCTGGCCGCGCAGCAGCACTTTGTCCCAGGCGCTCGGCGCGTAGCCGACGGCGAACGCTTTCAGCACCTCCTCGCCGAGACCGCGCTCGGTCAGGTACTGGCGCGCTTTTCCCGCCTCGTCAGAGCTCCAGAGGTAGGCGGAGTAAAAGCTCGCGGTGCGATCGAGCAGCTCACCGAGGCGGCGGCGCTGCTGGCGCTTGGCCTCCGCCCGCGGGTCCTCGCGCTCGCGCTCCAGCTCGACCCCGTAGCGATCGGCAAGCAACTCGACTGCCTCGGCGAAGCCGAGGCCCTCCTTCTCCTCGATGAACTTGATCGTGTCGCCGCCAACCCCGCAGCCGAAGCAGTGGTAGAGCTTTTCCCCGGCGTCGACCGAGAACGAGGGAGTGCGCTCCTCGTGGAAGGGGCAGAGACCGACCCAGCGCGCACCCTGACGACGCAGATCGGTGTGGGCTGAGATCACCTCGACGATGTCGACAGCCTGCTTGACCCGCTCCAGGCTCTCGCTCGAGATCAGTGCCACGGTGCTTCCTCGGGGATCGTCAGCTCGGCGTACTTGGCGATGCAGTAGCGGTCGGTCATCCCGGCCAGGTAGTCGGTGGCGCGCTGGCAATCGCTCGCCCCGGGCTCGAGCTCCGGGACCTCGCCGGGGTGGGCCATGTAGTGGTCGAAGAGCGCCCGCATCGCCCGATGGACGCGCTCATGCTCGCTGCGCGCCAGCGGACCGAGGTAGACGCGGTCGAACATGAACTTGCGCAGGCGCAGCATCGCGCCGCCGATCTCATCGCTCTGGACGATGTCGCCCTCGGCCCGCGAGCACTCGACGATGTCGCGCACGAGCGTGTCGATGCGGGCCGAGCCGGTCTTGCCGAGCAGCTCGATCTCGGCCACCGGCAGGTCACCGGGGCCCAGCACCCCGGCACGCAGGGCATCGTCAATGTCGTGGTTGATGTAGGCGACGCGGTCGACCAGCTTGACGATCCGGCCCTCCAGCGTCGCCGGCTTGCGCGAGCCGGTGTGGTTGAGGATGCCGTCGCGCACCTGCTCGGTCAGGTTGAGGCCGCGGCCGTCGCGCTCCAACACCTCGACCACCCGCAGCGAATGCTCGTTGTGCTTGAAGCCGCTGTCACAGCGCTCCCGCAATGCTCCGTCCAGGGCCTCCTCGCCGGCGTGACCGAAGGGCGGGTGGCCGAGGTCATGGCCGAGCCCGATCGCCTCGGTCAGGTCCTCATTGAGGCCGAGTGCACGGGCAACCGTGCGAGCGATCCCGCAGGCCTCCAGCGTGTGGGTGAGGCGGGTCCGGTAGTGGTCGCCCTCAGGCGCAACGAAGACCTGAGTCTTGTGCTTGAGCCGCCTGAACGCCTTGCTGTGCACGATCCGGTCGCGATCGCGCTGGAATGGCGTGCGAACCGGGCTATTAGCCTCCTCGACCGCACGCCGTGCCGGATAGGAGCGAGTGGCTTCGGGAACGAGAAACTCCGCCTCCCAGGTGCGCACCCGGTCCTCAAACGTCGCGGTTGCCTCCATCCGTCGATCCTAAGGGTCGGTCCCGGCAGGGGTGGAGCGTCTTGCACTTTTTCGGCAATACCTCGTGGCGCCAGCTCCCCGCGTCCCCACCGAAAAGTTAAGCGGAACCCCTGCCGGGACCGACCCTTAAGCTGCGGATCGAAGCTGCACGTGCGCATGATGCTCAAGGGTCTCCCTGACGGCGCGCTCGACCTGGCGCAGCGCCTGCTCATCGGAGGCGGGCGCCTCGGCGAGCGGGCTGCCAACCGCGCCGACCATGAAGCGATGCGCGTCCTCGGAGAGCGGGAAGCCGCCCGCTTCGCAGCTGGAGCAGACGACGCCCCCGGCAGCGCCGGAGAAGCCGCTCAGGTGCTCCGCCTCACCGCAGTTGGCGCAGGAGGCGAGCTCGGGCGCAAAGCCCGCCGCCAAGGCAAGCTTAAGCCGAAAGGAGAGCGCGGTCTCCAGGCTCGCCGCCCCCTCCTGGTCGGGGTCGTCGAACAGCGCCAGATAGCGACAAAGCAGGTTGTAGGCGGGCGGATTGGGCTCGGCCGAGTCGAGCAGCCGCAGCACCGCGTCGCAGGCGCGGGCACCGGCGTTGAGCGCGGGCCCGGAGGCGCGCAGGCGCGGGTAGCCGTCGAGGGTCGAGGCGTTGGTGACGGTGAGCAACTCGCCGCGGCCTTCGTGCAGAACCAAGTCGAGACGGAAGAAGGGCTCGAGGCGCCCGCCGAAGCGAGACTTCGGTTTGCGCGCCCCCTTGGCGATCGCGCCGATCCGGCCCTTCGTCTTCGAGTAGAGGTGGAGGATGCGGTCGGCCTCGCCGTAGCGGATGCTGCGCAGCACGATCGCCTCGGTCTTGAGCGTCTTTCCGGCCATGGCCGGTTTAAGGTGAACGACGAACCGGACGGTGTAGCGAGACTAAGCGCGCTTGGCGCGCCTGCGCCGCGGCCTCTTGCGCAAGCGCACCTGGCAGCTCGGGCAGAAGTAGGTCGAGCGACCGGAGACGACGATGCGGACGATCGTGCCATCGCCGCGCGGACAGGCCTCTCCCTCGCGCGTGTGGACGAGGAACTCGTCCTGCATCGTGCCCTTCTCGCCGCGCCCGTCGCGGTAGTCGTCGATCGAGGCGCCGCCGCCGTCGATCCCGGCTTCCAGCGCGGCGATCACGGCGTCGCGCAGAGCCTCCAGGTGCTCGGGCTTCATCGAGCCGGCGGGAGAGAGTGGGTGCAGGCGGGCGCGAAAGAGCGCCTCGTCGGCGTAGATGTTGCCGACGCCGGCGACGCCCGACTGATCGAGCAGGAAGGACTTGAGCGGCGCCGTGCGGCCCGCCGCCATAGTGCCCAGTGCCTCCGGAGTGAAGTCAACCGAGAGCGGCTCGACCCCGAGCTTGGCAAAGCGCGCGTCGAGGTCGGCATCGTCAATCAGGAAGGCCTCGCCGAAGCGGCGCGGGTCGGTGAACCAGAGCTCGCGGCTATCGTCGAACGTGAAGCGCGCTCGCAGGTGCCGTTCGGAGGTCGAGCGCTCCGCCTCATACAGCCGCCGCCCCTCGGAGGGATCGAGCTTGCTCTCGCCCTCGACCAAGACCAGGTTGCCGGTCATCCGCAGGTGCATGACCAGGGTGCGCTCGCCCTCGAGCGCGAGCAGCAGGTACTTGCCGCGCCTACCCAGACCCTCGATCATCGCCCCCTGGACGGCGCGTTCGAGCACCTTTGGCGCCATCGGCCGGCACCAGCGGGCATCGAGCACCTCCAGCCGCTCGATTCGCCTCCCTTCCAGCTCCGGCTCGAGCTGGCGGCAGACGGTCTCGACCTCGGGCAGCTCGGGCATCCCGCAGTTCTACCGGAGGTTGAGTTTGAGGTTTGTTGCCCCTGAGAGGGATAAACCTCGAACTCAGCCGGCGGTGGCGCGAGGGTGGGAGTCGAAATAGACCTCCTTGAGGCGTTCGCCGGAGAGGTGCGTGTACATCTGCGTGGTCGAGATGTCGGCGTGGCCGAGCATCTCCTGCACGGCACGCAGGTCGCAGCCTCCCGCCAGCAGATGGGTGGCGAAGCTGTGGCGCAGCGTGTGCGGGCTCATCTGGCCGGCGAGGCCGGCGGCGCGGGCGTTGCGCTTGACGATCTTGTAGAGGCCCTGGCGGCTCAGCGGCCCGCCGCGAAAGTTGACGAAGAGCCTCGCCTCGTGGCGTTCGCCGATCAGCTTGGGACGGCCGCCGCGCAGATAGGAGGAGATCGCCGCGATCGCCTGGCGGCCAAGCGGCACCAGTCGTTCCTTGTTGCCCTTGCCACGGGCGCGTAGGAAGCCCTCGTGCAGGTCGACGTCGGACAGCTCGAGCCCGATCGTCTCCGAGGCGCGCAGCCCGCAGGCATACATCACCTCGAGCAGCGCCCGGTCGCGCAAGGCGGTCGGCTCGTCACCGCTCGGCGCCGCCAGCAGCTTCTGAACCTCGGCATAGTTGAGCACCTGCGGCAGCTTCTTGGCCCGGCGTGGCGCGCTCAGAGCGGCCGTGGGGTCGTCGCCAATCAGCTCGTCGCGGCGCAGCTGCTTATAGAAGGAGCGCAGGCAGGCAGCCTTGCGATGCACGGTCGCCGAGGAGCAGGCCGGCCGGTTCTCACCGGTCGCCAGCTCGGCCAGGAACTCGCTGATCTCGGCCGGCCCGGCGGCGAGCGCGTCGATGTGATGGGCGGCGAGGTACTCGCCGTACTGATGCAGGTCGGTGCGGTAGGCATCGAGCGTGTTGCGCGATAGCCCGCGCTCCAGCTCCAGATAGGAGAGGAAGTCGAGGACGAGCCCCTCGAAGCGGGACTCGGTTCGGGCAGGGGGTGCTGCGGCCACTGGCATGGCGGGGTTGTTCTCCCCGCCACTCCTCAATCCTTGCGGCGCAAGGCGCCACCCGCGGCGAGCGCGGCGGCGAAGAACAGCGGGTCCTGCTCGAGGCTGCGGCCCATGGACTTCGCGGGAAGGCCGCTCGCCGCGTAGCCGGCCAGGTCGACCGGGGCTTCGCGCAGGCGGTGGCGCCAGCCCGCCGCGGTTGCCAGAACGGCGATCGGGACCGGCTCGTTGGTCGGCACCGGAATCTCCACGGCGCCGAGAAGAAGCTCCAGCACCGTCAGGGTGTGATGGCTGACTGGCCGGTGGCGCTCGCGCGGATCGGCGGAGGAGAGTCGCGGCGAGATCAGGGTCGGCAAACCAAGGGCAAGCGAGGCATGAGCGGTGTCTAGCGCGGCGATGCCGCCGTGGCCAAGCCGAGTGTCGGAGCCGATGATCCCTGGCCCAGGCCCGGCGATAACCGCGTCCCAGCCCAGTTTGCGAGCGGCGGCATCGAGGCCGCCGGCAACCGAGATCGCCTCGTGTTCGCCGCCGTAGGCGGGGGCGGCGGTGATGTGGCCGCAGAGCAACCCGCGCTCGCGCAGCCCGGCGACGTCGCGGCTGAGTGAGCCAGGCAGCGCCCCTCCCCCGGTCTGCACGTAGCCAACCTTGGCGTCGGGCCAGGCTTGGGCGGCCGCCCAAGCCGCCGGCGCCAAGTGACCGTGCAGCGGCAAGACGAGAACGGGCATCGATGACTCCCCCCGTTCCGGTGCGCCTCTTGCACCCTCAGCATTCATAAGGCGCACCGGAAGCTCGACCGGGTCGACCGGGTGCTGGATCGAGCTGTAGTTAAGCTTGACCACGTGCTCGTCCGCTGGGGCGCCACCTCCTTTGAGGCCGCGGCTGAGGTTGACGTGGACGATGTCGAAGCCGCCCGAGCCGAGTCCGAGGTCGAGCGCCTCGACGTTGACGACGACCTCGTCGCCCTCTTGCATCTCGCCCAGCAGCGTCTCGTCGGCCCAGGCCGGGCGCCGCTCGCCGTCGATCTCAACCGTCAACGGATCCGCCGCAACGATCACACCGCGGCGCAGCTTCAACCGACCGCTCACGGGCTGGCCACCCGCTCCCGCCTCACGACCCGATCGCAGCGGCCTCGGCAACGATCCCCTCGCAGACCTCGAGCATCGCGTCGAGGTTGCGAGCACTGACCGCCTCGTCCCGCGTGTGATTCGCCTCGGTGCCGTTGGCGAGCAGGACGCAGTCGAAGCCGTCGACGATCAGCGCGTTGGCATCGCTGCCGCCACCGGTAGCGGTGCGCTCGGGCTCGAACCCGGCCCGTCGCAAGCCAGCCTCGGCGAGAGCGAGGGCCGGTGATGACGGGGGGATCTTGTAGCCGCGAAAGAGCTCTTCAACCCTCACGTCGGCGTCGCAACCGTGCTCGCTGGCGCCCCAGGCGCAGGCGTCGCTGAGCGCCCCGGCGACCTCGGCTGCGCGGTTCGAATCGAGGCTGCGCGCCTCGGCAACGATCTCGCAGTGCCCGGGCACGACGTTGCCCGAAGTGCCACCGCGGATGAGGCCGACGTTGGCCGTCGTCTCCTCATCAAGACGCCCCAGCTCCATGCGCGCGATAGCTGCCGAGGCGGCGGCGATCGCGCTGCTGCCGTCCTCGGGGCGAATGCCAGCATGGGCCTCGACCCCGGTGAAGTCCGCGCGCACGCTCTGCTGGGTCGGTGAAGTCACGATCACCTCGCCGACCGCGCTGGCGTGGTCGAGGACGAAGCCGCACTTGGAGCGCAGCAGGCTGGCATCGAAGACCTTGGCACCACGCAGGCCCTGCTCCTCGGCAACGGTCAAGAGCAGCTCGATCCCGAGCGGCGGCGGCCCGTCGCTACCCGCGTGGCGCGCAACCAGCTCCATGAAGACCGCTACTGCCGCCTTGTTGTCGGCGCCGAGGATCGTCTCGCCGGCACTGCGGAAGACGCCGTCAGATTCAACCACCTCGATCTGGCCCTTGTGCGGAACCGTGTCGATGTGGGCGCAGAACATTACCCACTCATCGCTTTGGCCCGGCAGCCGTGCGAGCAGGTTGCCCGCCCCGGCTTCGGCCGCCCCGGCGGCATCGTCCTCGCTTACCTCGAGCCCGAGCGCGCGCAACTCAGCGGCAATCGTATCCGCCACCTCGCGCTCCTCACCCGTAGGGCTGCGAATCTCGCACAGACGAACGAAGGTCTCGTGCAGTCTCTCCACGGTCAGACAGGCTAACCGGGAGCCAGAGTCAGGTCAGTGCGACTGGCGGAGGCTGGCTTCGCTGCCCTGGGCTTCACTGTCGGACAGCTCAGCGCCTTCGGCAGGCTGCTCGCCCGCGTGGTGCGCGGCGGCGCCGACGAAATCGCGAAAGAGCGGCTCGGGCCGGTTGGGCCGCGAGTTGAACTCGGGGTGGAACTGCGAGGCGACGAAGAAGGGGTGATCGGGCAGCTCGACCATCTCAACCAGGCGCTCGTCCGGCGAAGTGCCGCCGCAGACCAGGCCCTCGTCCTCGAGCCGGCGGCGCAGCTGGTTGTTGACCTCGTAACGGTGGCGGTGGCGCTTGTAGATAACGGCCTCGCCGAAGATCTCGCGCGCCTTCGTGCCCTCGTGCAGCTTCACCGGGTCGGCGCCGAGCCGCATCGTGCCGCCCATCTCGGAGACTTCCTTTTGCTCGGGCAGCAGGTCGACCACCGGGAACGGCGTCTCGGGGTCGAACTCGGCCGAGTTGGCGCCGTCCATACCGGCAACCGTGCGGGCGAACTCGACCACCGCGATCTGCATACCGAGGCAGATCCCCAGGTAGGGAATCGAGCGCTCACGGGCGATCCGCGCCGCCGAGACCTTGCCCTCGATACCGCGCTCGCCAAAGCCACCGGGGATGAGGATGCCATCGACGCCCTCGAGCCGCTCCTGATCGAAGTTCTCGGAGTCGACAAGCTCGACCTCGACGTTGACGCCGTGGTGAATCCCGCCGTGCTCGAGCGCCTCAATCACCGACTTGTAGGCATCGGCGAGCTGGATGTACTTGCCGACCAGGGCGATCCGCACCTTGCCCTCGGCCTCGTCGGCACGCCTCACCATCGCCTCCCATTCGGAGAGGTCGGAGGAGGGCGCCTCCATCTCGAAGTGGTCGAGCACCAGGTCATCGACGCCCTCGGCGCGGAAGACCAACGGCACCTTGTAGATGTTGTCGACGTCATTGGCCGAGATCACCGCGTCGACGGGAAGGCTGGCGAAGAGGGCGATCTTCTCGCGGATCTCGCGGTCTAGCCGGCCCTCGGAGCGACAGACCAAGGCGTGCGGCTGGATCCCGATCCGGCGCAGCTCGTTGACCGAGTGCTGGGTCGGCTTCGTCTTCAGCTCGCCGGCATGGCCGACGTAAGGCACCAGGGTCAGGTGCACGAACATTGAGCGCTTCGGCCCAAGGTCGGTGTAGAGCTGGCGGATCGACTCGAGGAAGGGCAGCGACTCGATGTCACCGACGGTGCCGCCGATCTCGGTGATGACGAAGTCGACGGACTGCGACTCGGCGACGATCCGGATCCGGTTCTTGATCTCGTTGGTGATGTGGGGAATCACCTGCACCGTGGCGCCGAGGTAATCGCCGCGGCGCTCACGGTTGATCACCGAGTTATAGACGGAACCGGCGGTGACGTTGGAGGCGCGCGAGGTGTTCTCGTCGGTAAAGCGCTCGTAGTGTCCGAGGTCGAGGTCGGTCTCGGCGCCGTCCTCGGTGACGAAGACCTCGCCGTGCTGGAACGGGCTCATCGTCCCTGGGTCGACGTTGATGTAGGGATCAAACTTCTGCAGCTGAACTCGGTAGCCGCGTGAACGGAGCAGGCGTCCGATCGAGGCCGCGGCGATCCCCTTGCCGAGAGCCGAGACCACGCCACCGGTGACGAAAATGAAGCGCGTATCTCCTTGCGAGGGTCTGCTCATGCGAGATTAAATCCCGCGACCGTCACAGCCTGGTTCTTCGCGAGCGGGATTCGATCGAGCCGTTTACTCATCTGCCGAGCGAGTCTAGCCAGCGCAGTGGCGGAACCGATTCGATCGTCGCCGAAATCGAACACAACTCTCCGTAAATGGTAAGTCCGGCGACCACGGCGAGGGCAATTAGGCGGGCGTCGGGCCCCAAAATTGTCAGCAACCAGACTCCGCCGATGGCGCCAAGCAGGTTGGAGCCGGTGTCGCCCAGCATCGCCCGCTCACGCAGGGTGAAGGCGGCGCCGACCAGTGCCGGCCCGGCAAAGATGCCGAGTAGCTCCAGCGGCGCGAAGGTCCAAGCGCCAAGGCAGAGCCCCGCCCCGAGCAGCGCCAGGCCCTTCTCCGCCCGCCCGGGGCGCAGATCAAGCAGGTTGAAGAGGTTGGTGGCGAGGACCAGCAGCACCACGTCGGCGATGTAGCGCCAGGATTCGAGTCCGCGGCCGGAGACGACGTAGGCGGCGAGGGCCAGCGCTCCCAGCGCCTTGACCGCGCCGGTCGAGAGACTGCCGGCCCGCAGCGCCTGCGCGTGGCCGCGCCAGCCCCGCGGCGCAGCCGAGTCCTCGCCGCGCCCGAGCGAGTCGTCGAGGAAACCGAGGAAAACAACGCCCAGCAAGTAAGGCATCCACTGCCGCAGCTCGGGACTGAGCAGGTCGAGGTCGGCGCGATCGTTGAGGAAGGCCAGCGGTGCCAGCGCAACCAGGGCCGCCGTTGCCAGCACCGCGCCAAGCGGGAAGGCCAGGCTGGCGCCGCGGTAGTTGGTCCGCACCAGGCCGGCGTCGAGCAGCCCGCGCACCCCCGCCGGCACGACCAGCAAGGCGACGGCAATCGCGGCCGGGAAGCCGATCCAGGTCACGCTCAGGGTGCTTCAGCCGAGGGCAATAGGTCGGGCAGCAGGCGGTCGGCAGTGCCCTTGGTGCCGAAGCTTCCCTCGGCGCCGAGCAGGGCGAAAACCGTCGCCACTTTGCCTGCCGGCGTCTCGACGTCATCGACGCTGGAGAGGTCGTTGCCGGCGAAGAAGGAGACCGAGGAGGGTTCGGCCGTCGACGTCTCCACGCCGACCACCGGCGCCCGCGTCGCGGTCATGCCCGCCATCAGCGCCGCTTCGAGCGTCGAGGCCTTGGAGCGCTGCACCGCGCCCATTTCTTCCGGCGTCTGGCGGACGACGATGACCCCGTCGAGGCCGCCGAAGTTGCCGCTGGCGCGCGAGAAGAGGTGGCTGCGCACACGGCCGAGCAGATTGCCGCCGCGGATCAGCTGACGGCCAACGCCGGTGCCGAATTCAGCCAGCGTTTCTTCGTTGCGGCGGATTCTGGCGAAGCGCGTTTTCGAGAGCACACCGCCGAGCCCGCTGAGGTCAACCGGCTCGCGCACCACACCGATGCCGACCAGGTGCGCCCCGGTTGGCCCGAGCGCTTCCTCGATCGCCGTGCTGGTGCCGCCCGGCAGGTCGCCGAGCGCGACCACGCCTATCCGCTTGCCCGCCAGGCGTTCGTGCACCAGCGGCGGGTAGACGCGGCTGGCAAATTCATCGGAACGGGCAAGTTGGCCATTCAGTTCGTCGGCTCGTTCACGCGAGTCCTGGAGGTTGCCGGTGAGGCTCTGCTCGAGGTTCTTGCGCGTGTTGGTCAGCGCGTCGCCGCCGAACTCGGCGCCGATCAAGATCCCGATCGCGATGGCGAGGAAGACGGCGATCAGTGAGACCGCGTGGTATCGAGCGCTGTAACCCATGGGCAGCGGGAAGGCTAGACGCTGGCCCTACAGACCAAGTGAGATCTTGATCTTCAGCCAGACCAGCTGGACCAGGTCGTTGAGCGCCGGCGAGGTGATCACGACAATCGCCAGCAGGACCATGAACGCGGCAAGGAAGAGGACCATCGGCCCAAACGGCGAGCTCGGGTTGTAGAGCCGGCTCACCCCCTTGGCGTCGACCAGCTTCTCGCCGATTCGCAGCCGGGTGAGAAAGGTTGAGGACATGCCGCCGCGCTTGCGGTCGAGGAACTCGATCAGGTTGAAGTGGGCGCCGACGCTGACGATCAGCGTCGCCCCCTTCTCATACGCCATCAGCATCGCCACGTCCTCGCTGGTGCCGGCGGCCGGTAGCAGCGTGTGGTCAAGGCCGAGATCGAGTAGGCGCTGGCGCCCAGGGGCGCGCCCATCTGGGTAGGCGTGGACGATCAGCTCGGCGCCGCAGCGCAGCGCCTCATCCCCGGCCGAGTCCATGTCGCCGAGGATCACGTCGGGCTTCATCCCTGCCTCAAGCACACCGTCGGCGCCGCCATCGACGGCAACGACCAGCGGCCGCACGTCGCGGATGTAGGCGCGCAGGGCCTTGAGATCGCGCCGGTGGCGGTCGCCGCGGACGACGATCAGCACGTGGCGGTCGCGGAAAGAGGCGCGCGTCGGCGGGAACTCGACGCTGCCGGTGAGCAGATCGGTCTCCCCCCGCACATGGGCGACGGTGTTCTCGGCAAATTCGGCCAGCGCCTCGTCGACTCGCTCGAGCTGCTCGTCGCGCTGGCGCTCGAGCTCCTCGACGCCAAGCATGCGCCCGCGCAGGAGCTCGCGCCCACCGCCCAGCACGACCCCGTCGGCAACGGTAACGCGGTTGCCGTCGGCAAGCAGCTCGAAGGGATTGGCGTCCTCGACGTCGATCAGCCGCACTCCCGCCTGCACCAGCAGCAGCGGTCCGGCGTTGGGATAACGGCCGTTGGACGAGGGCGAGGCGTTAATCACGACCCCGACACCGGTCGAGATCAACTCCTCGGCGGCGATGCGGTCGATGTTGACGTGGTCGATGACGGCGACATCGCCAGGAACAAGGCGTTTGACCAGGTGCTTGGTCCGATGGCCGAGGCGCACCCGGCCTTCGATTGCCTCAACTGGGGCTGCCCCGTTGCGGCGCGAGAGCAGGGCGGGAAAGCGACGGCGACTGGCGGTTGCCACCGAGAGAGGTTATCCCGCCACGCAAGCGGTTAAAAGGAGGCTACGCAGGTGTTAAGCGGCGGCGAGCAGCTCGCGGGCGTGCCGGGTTGCCGCCTCGTCGCTGCGCTCGCCGCCGAGCATGCGGCGAATCTCCTCGACCACGCCGTCGCCGTCGAGCCGGCGGACGCTGGCGCTGGCGCGCTCGCCCGAGACGTCCTTCTCCAGCGTGAAGTGGGTATCGGCCAACGAGGCGACCTGGGGCAGGTGGGTGATGCAGAGCACCTGGCGGTCCTTGCTAAGTGCGCGCAGCCGCTCGCCTACCGCGCGCGCCGTTTTGCCACCGACGCCGGCGTCGATCTCATCGAAGACCAACGTCTCGGCCCCAACAGCGCCGGCGAGGCTGCTCAGCGCCAGCATCACCCGCGAGAGCTCGCCCCCCGAGGCGGCGTCGCGCAGCGGCGCGGGCTCGAGACCCGGATTTGGCGCCAGGCGGAACTCGACCGTCTCGATGCCGCTTGCCCCGAACCGATCGGGGTGCGGCTCGAGCACGACCTCCAGCTGGGCGCCCGCCATCGCCAGCCTCTCCAGCTCCGCGGCGACATCACGTTGCAGCGGCGCGGCAGCTTTGGCCCGAGCCTTGCCGAGCTTCTCGCCGAGCTTGGCGCGGCACGATTCCGCCTCGGCCAGCGCCGCCTCGGCCTCTTCCCCACGCTCGCCGGCGTTCTCCAGGCGGGCGATCTCGGCCCGGCAGCGCTCCGCATGGGCGAGGACCGATTCGGTGCGGCCGCCGTGCTTGCGCTGCAGGCGGTCGAGCGCTTCCAACCGTTCCTCAACCGTGATGAGCCGACCCGGGTCGGCCTCGAGACCGTCGACGTAATCGCGCAGCTCGGCAGCGACGTCGCCGAGCTCGATCGCAAGGGCGCCGAGGCGAGTCGCAAGCGCATCAAGCTTTGAGTCGACACCGGCCACTCCCTGCAGCAAGGCCTCGGCCTGAGCCAATGCGCCAGCCGCACCGCCGTCCTCTTCGGCGCCAAGTGCGATCGCGTGCGCGCCGGCCGCCGCCTCGCGCAGCCCCTCAGCGTGGCGCAGGCGCTCGCGCTCACCGCTCAGCCCCTGCTCCTCATCCGGGTCCGGCGCGACCTCCTCGATCTCGGCGAGCTCGTAGCGGTAGAGGTCGAGATCGCGCTCGCGCGAGCCGTCGCGCTCACGCAACTCCGCCAGCTCAGCTGCGAGCCGCAGGCACTCGCGGTGCGCCTCCCGATAACGCTCGCGCAGGTCGAGCTGGGCCGGGCCGGCAAAGCCGTCGAGCACGTCCATCTGGGCCGAGGAGATCGTCAGCTTGCGATGCTCGTGCTGGCCGTAGAAGGCGAGCAGGCGGCCGCCCAGGGCTTTCAGATCTGAGGCCGAGGCGGCGCGGCCGGCGACGAAGGCGCTGGTCCGGCCGCTCGCCGAGACGCGCCGGCCGAGCACGACTTCGTCTGCCCCCTCTGGCAATCGCTCGGCGATCTCCGCCATCTCGGGCTCGCCAAGCAAGCCCTCGGGCAGGTCGAACACTCCCTCGACCCAGGCCTCCCCTGCTCCGGGCCGAACGATCTGCGGCCGCGCCTTGCCGCCCATCAACAGGTCAAGCGAGTGGGCAAGGACTGTCTTGCCCGCACCGGTCTCCCCCGTGATCGCGTTCAGCCCGTCGCCGAGCCGCAATTCGGCCTTCTCGATCAGCAACAGGTTCTCGATCCGCAACTCACGAAGCACGCACTCTGTCTAGCACTCCGGGCGGCGGGTCCTGTCGCGGCGGCCCTCCCCCATGTGCTCGGATGCCGCTACGCGGCGCCCTCCGCTATGGGGGACCCCCCACCGCGCCACCCGCCGCAGGAAGCGCTAGGCAGGGACGGGCTCGGTTGCGGTCTCGTCCTTAAGTTCCTCAGGTCCAGCCTGCTGGACGAAGTCGCTGGACCTGACCAGTGCGAAGCCCAGGGCGGCGCCGACGAAGGAGAGGATCGCGGCGATTAGGAGGATCTGGTTGAAGCCGCTGACAAAAGCGACGTTGGCGGCGTGGACCACTTCGGGGCGAATCCGGGCCGGAGTCACCGCGCCGGCCGCGCGCGAACCACCTGACGCGACAATTTCTCCGAGCCCACTTGGCGCGTGCGGCAGCAGTTCGGAGAGCTTCGAGTCGACGCGCGACTGGAAGACGGCCCCGAGGCCGGCGACGCCGGTCGCGATCCCGACCTGGCGGAAGGTGGTGTTAATACCCGAGCCCATCCCGGACTTCTCCACCGGCACTACGGCGATCGCCGCCTGTCCGATGCCGGGATTGGTGATGCCGATGCCGATGCCGGCGAGGAGAAAGCCGAACAGCAGCGTCGTCCAGCCCGAGTCGGCGGAGACGCCGTTCATCAACAGCAAGCCCACCCCGACCACGGCGAGCCCGGTGCCGAGCAAGACGCGGATTGGGATCTTGTTCGAGAGCGCACCCGAGATCGGCGCGACGATGAAGCCGAGCACGGTGAGCGGCAAGAAGCGCAGGCCCGCCTCCAGGGGCGAGTAGTCGAGCACCCCCTGCATGTAGATGGTCAAGTAGAGGAACATCGCGAACATCCCCGCCGAGAGTCCGAAGGCGACGGCGGAGACGCCGTTGAAGGCGGGCTTGCGGAACAGGGTCAGGTCGAGCATCGGGTATTTGCTGCGCAGCTCGATCGCGATGAAGGCCGCGAGCAGCACCGCGGCGCCGAGGAGGCAGGAGACGATCAAGGGGCTGCCCCAGCCCTCCGGGTTGCCTCTGATCAGGCCGAAGATCAGCAGGAAGAGGGCGAGCGAGAAGGTGATCAGGCCTGGCACGTCGATCGGTTCGGGGTCTTTGGCGAAGACGTTGACGATCTTGCGCTCGGTCAGGACCATCGCCGTGATCCCGATCGGGACGTTGAGGAAGAAGATCCACTCCCAGCCGAAGTTCTCGGTGACGATGCCGCCGATAAGTGGCCCGACCGCGACGGCCCCGCCGACCACGGCCCCCCAGACGCCGAACGCCATCGCCCGGTCTTTGCCGTGGAACTCCTGGCCGATCAGCGCCAGCGAGGTAGCGAACATGCCTGCCCCGCCGATTCCCTGTAGCCCGCGGGCGAAGTTGAGCAGGGTCGGATCGCCGGCGATGCCACAGAGGAACGAAGCGAAGGTGAAGATGCCGAAGCCGATCGTGAAGACCCGACGGCGCCCCAGCCGGTCACCCAGCGAGCCGGCGGTCAGCAGGAAAGCGGCCAGCATCAGTGAGTAGGCATCGACCACCCACTGCAGGCTGGAGAGACTGGCGTGCAGTTCACGCTGAATGTCCGGCAGGGCGACGTTGACGATCGTTACGTCCAGCAGCAGCATGAACGTCGCGATCGAGACGAGAAGAAGGGTCCACCACTTGCGCTCCATTGGTCGGAACCCTAGAGAACTGACCGCCTCGGCTCGAAGGCCTGTCCCGGTAGGGCTTTAGACCGCCAGGTGACCGAACTTTTCCCTGATCCGGTGGTAGAAGCTGGTGCCGGGAAGCTGGGCCAGACAGGCGACGGAGTCAGCGAAGCGGACGTCAAGGGCGGTACCGGGGGCGAGCGTGGTGACCTGGGCACCGTCGATGGCGACGTTGACCGGCTCGCGGCCAGCCGCGTTGCCGACGGTGAGGACGTCGGATGGGGCGACGACCAGGGCGCGCGCGGTGAGCGAGTGCGGGGCGATGTAGCTGACCACGTAGCCCTTGACGCCCCAGGCGAGGATCGGTCCCTGGTTGGCGAGGTTGTAGCCGGTCGAGCCGACCGGGGTGGCTGCGACGAGCCCGTCGCAGCGGACGTTGCCGACCTCCTCGCCGGCGATCCGATAGCTCAGCTCGGCAACCCGGTCGCGCGGCCGGCGGCTGAAGCTGACGTCGTTGAGGGCGAAGCGTCGCTCGCCCTCAATCTCGATTGCCAGCGCCGGCAGGTCGATCGTCTCGGTCTCCCCGGCCAGGGCGCGGCGAATGCCGTCGGCAGCATCGTCGCGCTCGACCGCGGCGAGAAAGCCGACCGTGCCGAAGTTGACGCCGAAGACCGGGACTTTCGTGCCGGCGAAGCTGCGCAATGCGTAGAGGATCGAGCCATCGCCACCGAGCACGAGGCAGAGGTCGGGATCGACTGGGAGCGAGTCGACCTGCTCGACCCCGTCCGCCGCGTGGCTGTGCTTCTCAATCTCAGCCGCCGTGGCGACCAGGCGCCAGCCGGCGTCGCGCGCCGCTGCCGTCGCCACCTCAACCGCTTCGGTCGCGGCGGGCGGATGCGAATGGGTGATCAGCGCCGCGGTCCGCTCAGGCATCGGGACTACCCTTCCCGGGGCTTGGCGACTTTCCGGTGTATTTCACGGGAAACTCGCCAAGCATCAAACGTCGGCCTCCGCGATCGCGCTTTCCAGACCCGCAATTCCAATTTCGGCGCCTCCACACCAGAGGAAGGTCTCGCGGTTGCCCTTCGGCCCTGGCAGACCCGAGGAAGCGAAGCCGCTAACGGGCAGGCCAATCTCCGCTGCCGCATGAGCGACCGAGAGAATCGCCTCACGGCGGTCGCCGGCGTCGCGCACCACGCCCTTGCCGACGCGCTCCCTGCCGAGCTCGAACTGCGGCTTGACCATCGCCAGCACTTCGCCATGCGGGGCAAGGCAACCGGCTACGGCCGGCAGGATCTTGGTCAGCGAGATGAAGGAGACGTCGATCGTCGCCAGCTCGGGCACAAAGGGCAGATCGGCCGCCTCCAGCGCGCGGGCGTTGAGGCGCTCGATCACGCTGACCCGCAAGTCCTCGCGCAGTCTCAGGTCGAGCTGCCCGTAGGCGACGTCGACCGCCGCCACACGTGCCGCCCCGCGCTGCAGGAGGCAGTCGCTGAAGCCACCGGTGGAAGCGCCGACGTCGAGACAGTCGCGACCTGAGACGTCAATTTCCAGCGTGTCCAGGGCGTTTTCGAGCTTAATCCCGCCGCGAGAGACGTAGCGCGGACCCTCATCGACAATCAGGGCCGCCTCGGGCTCGACCAGCTGGCTCGGCCGCAGCGCAACCGGGCCGTCGCGACCGACCCGCACCGAGCCGGCCCGCACGGCCCCGGCCGCAGCGGTGCGTGAGGGAAAGAGACCTCGCTCGGCCAAGACCGCGTCTATCCGCGCCTTCTTCATCGCCGCAACCGTAGCGCCGGCCCGGCAACGCAGCGCCAATCACGCCCGGGCACAGGTTTTTAACCACGCTTTGCCTTGAGTTGATTCCATGCCCGAAAGCCGGGTAGGAGCCAATCAGTAAGGCGCTCGGCAGACGTAGCGGAGTCTGTGATCGCACTCACACACATACCGCACATACGTTCGTATGCTGTTCAAGGATTCGCAGAGGACAACCGATAAGGGGCAGATAGAAAAGACTTTTTGGCTGGGTCCCGCGTCGCCAATATGGCTCTCATCGCTTCCCACGATGATTTGCCCGCGACACATCAAAGGGCCCACCTACCTCCCACGGATCCACATATATAGAGATACATATCTCTCCTCCCTGTAGTAACCCCAGAACTCGCCTCGGCTCCCCGCCGGGGCGTTTTCTGTTGTGGAGCTTTTACAGTCCGCGAAGGTTTGTTTCGATGTAGGTGACAGCCCTAGGTAGTGGTCTTTGTCTTCTGGATCGCGGCATCGATCGTCGCTGCCGACTCCACCCGCGGCCAGATCACGAACCGCTGCGTCCCGCCGTCGTTAGCGACGACCCGAACCGTCTTGATCGGTCCTTGAACGAAGGCTCGATCAAGATCGCCGAGTCGCGCGCTCCATGCTCGCCCAACGATCTTTTCCTCGAACTTGGTCGGTGCGAAGACCAGGCGACGATCAGTCAGGTAGACACGTCCCCCGACTGAACGAAACCTCTGCTGGAAACGATTGGCCCGGGCCTCCCAGCGAACCTCCTCGCCCTCTTCAAATTCGGGTTCACGAACTCGCAAGCCAAGCGCCTGACCAGCGATGCCGAATGGCTTGTCGGGTGAATCGGGCATCGGAGTGATCCTATGCCAGGAATATTCTCGAGCCATGGCGGAGCAGGTGCCGACGGTCAGCAATGTGCTCGCCACGATCGAACGGCGCGATTGGCTCCGACTGGAACGGCTGCTCGATCCGAACGTCCACTGGACGACCGCCGTGGAGGAGCACCTGCATAGTCCGGCCGAGGTGATCGCTCTGCTGGTCGACGACCCTCCTCCAGCGCCCCCGGCCTTCCACGAAGTGCGCGACGGGCTGATCGTGCGCTGGATCGACATCCCCGGCTGAGATCACTGATCGCCGCGAACTAGAGGTTGCGCACGCGACGGCCAATCTCCTGGTCCTGCGGATAGCCCGCGGACTCCCAGAACGCCCCCGCCACCTCGTCCTCGAAGGCGACCAGTGCCGTCACTCGACGCACGCCGCAGCCGTGCAGATACTCCTCGCCTGCCCGCGTCAGTGCGATCCCAATTCCCTCACGCCGATGCTCTTTATGCACAGCGAGTCGGTACATGTTCCCTCGCCACCCATCCCACCCTGCAATCAGGGCGCCGACGATCTCACCGCCGCGCTCGGCAACCAGAAGGGCGGCCGGTGAATCTCCAATCAGCCGCTCGACGTCATCCAGGCGATCGGCCGTGCTCGCGTGCGCGCTCCGTCCCTGCACCCAAAGACCCAGGACCGCTTTGGCATCCTCGTGCCGGCAGCGACGTATGGTGATTCCCTCGCCAGTCAAGCCGGCAGTGTGGCAAACCACAGATACGCTTTACATGTGCGCAGCAGGCTGATCAGGATCGGAGGATGGCTTCGCGACCGAGCCGAAGACGCGCTGGCGATCGTGTTCGCCTCCGACTTGACCTGGAAAGAGTCGCGCAAAGATCGGCGCAACGGGCTCTAACTGCCGGCCAGATCTCCGCGCTCAAGGGGAGATCTGGGCACCGCGACTCGGTGCTCTTGGCACCGGCGCGGTTCACGTTGTAGATCCACGAGGCTCCCTACCTGCGGATCCACATACATAGAGACGCCTCTCCTCCCTCAAGTAACCCCAGAAGAGACGACGGCAGGCTAACCGATTGAGCGATTTGACGCAAGCCCTAATTTTTGGGGTGGATTCTTAGCCTGGTCGGGCGGAAATCAGCTCAGGGCCGGTTCGCCAGAGCGCAGCGTGGCGAGGACCCGCTCGGCGACGGCGTCGCCGGTGAGGCCGACCTCTTCGTGCAGCAGGGCCGGCTTGCCGTGGGTCACGTAGCGGTCCGGGAGGCCGATCCGCAGGACGCGGGCACGCTCTCCTGATCGCTCGGCGAAAGCGTCCTCGAGGTGCTCCAGCACTGCCGAGCCGAAGCCGCCGGGCAGGACGTTCTCCTCGATCGTCACCACCAGGTCGTGGCCCAGCGCCAGCCGCTCGAGCAGCTCGCTGTCAAGCGGCTTGGCAAAGCGGGCGTCAGCGACGGTCGCCTTGAGATCATGGCCGGCGAGGATCTTGGCCGCGTCAAGCGCTACCGAGACCCCGTAGCCGTAGCCAAGCAGCGCCACGCGCTCACCGCTGGCTAGTAGCTCTCCGGTTCCGATCGGCAGCGCCTCCGGCTCGGTCGGCAGCTCGACCCCCTCGGCTGCGCCGCGCGGATAACGCAGCGCCGCTGGTCCGTCATAGGCGATCGCGGTGCGCAGCATGTGCGCCAGCATCGCCTCGTCGCGCGGCGCCATCAGCACGACGTTGGGAATCGGGCGGAAGTAGGAGATATCGAAGGCGCCGTGGTGGGTCGGGCCATCGTCGCCGACCAGGCCCGCCCTGTCCATCGCGAAGGTGACGTCGAGCTCCTGCAGGCAGACGTCGTGGACGATCTGGTCGAAGGCGCGCTGAAGGAAGGTCGAGTAGATCGCACAGACCGGCTTCGCTCCCTGGATCGCCAGGCCGGAAGCGAGCAGGACGGCGTTCTGCTCGGCGATGCCGACGTCGTAGTACTGCTCGGGCACCTCATCGGCGAGCTGCTGCAGGCCGGTCCCCCCCGCCATCGCCGCGGTGATCCCGACCACGCGCTTGTCGCGCCGCGCCTCGGCGACGATCGCGTCGGCGAAGACCTGCGTGTACTGGGGCGGTGTGCCAGCTGCCGGCGGCTTCTCCAGTCGCTCCGGGGCGATCGCCGCGGGCGCGTCGGACTCCTGCACGGCGACCGGCTTTTTCGCCGCGGGCTTTCCGTCGACGATCGAGTTCGGCTTGGCCGCGTGCCATTTCTCCATCCCCTCGAGGCCGCCCTCCTCCGCTGGGGAGAATCCCTTGCCCTTGACCGTGTGGATATGGACGACAACGGGGCGGTCCGCGTCGAAGGCCTCGCGCAGGGCCTCGCGCAGGGCGTGCACGTCGTGGCCGTCGATCACGCCCATGTAGGCGAGGTCGAGCTCCTCGAAGAAAAGGCCAGGCGCCCAGTAGGCCTTGATCGCCGACTTGACCTCCGGCCCCAGCCGTTCGATCCGCTTACCGAGCCCGAGCGGCAGCTTGGTCAACCGGTCCTCGACCCCCTCGCGGGCATGGAAGAGACGTGGGTTGAGCCGCACCCGGTTGAAGTAGCGCGAGAGCGCGCCGACGTTGGGCGAGATCGACATGCCGTTGTCGTTGAGCACGATCACCATCGGCGTCTGCAACCCGCCGGCCGCGTGCAGGGCCTCGTAGGCGACGCCACCAGTCAGCGCGCCATCGCCAATCACGGCGGCAACCTTGCCGTCCTCGCCGATCCCATGGCGCATCGCCTCCTTCAGCCCAACTCCGTAACCGATCGAGGTCGAGGCGTGACCGGCTCCCATGATGTCGTGCTCGGACTCGAAGACCGAGCAGAAGGGGGCGAGACCGTCGTACTGGCGGATCGTCGGCAGGCCCTCGCGGCGGCCGGTGAGAATCTTGTGCGGATAGGCCTGGTGACCTACGTCCCAGAGCACCTTGTCGCGAGGCGAGTCGAGCAAACTGTGCAGTGCCACGGCCAGCTCGCAGGTGCCGAGATTGGCTCCAAAATGCCCGCCGATCTCTCCGATCGTGTCGATGATGTAGGTGCGCATCTCCTGCGCCACCTGCTGCAGCTGCTCGTCATTTAGCTCGTGCAGATCGGCAGGAGAGTGGATCCCGTCGAGCAGGGGGGCTTCGCTGTTGCCTGCTGCTCCGTTTCCGTTCTCGCTCATTCGTCCCTCGTAAAGATGTAGTCGGCCACGCGCCTCAGATCGTCGGTCTCGCCGCTCGCCTGGCCGAGTGCCGCGGTCGCCTTGGCATGCGACTCTGCCGCGAGCTCGCGCGCCTGGTCCAAGCCGAAGAGGCTGACGTAGGTGATTGTTCCACGTCGCTCGTCACTTCCACGGGGCTTGCCGAGCCGCTCGTCACTTCCCGTCACGTCGAGAATGTCGTCGACGATCTGAAAGAGCACGCCCAGCTCGCTGGCGAATTGGCGAAGGGGAATTGTCTCAGGTTCGGACAGTCCTGCCAACGTCAGCAAGACCCCCACGCTGGCCGCGATCAGGCGACCGGTCTTCAGGACGTGGACTTCGCGGAGTAGCTCGGCGTCCCGGTCGAGCGCCGTGACGTCGATGTACTGGCCGCCGACCATGCCGTCAACCCCGATCGCCGTACTCAGTTCCCGCAACGCCGAGACGACACGAGCCGGCTCTCCCGGCTGTTCGCAGAAGACCCGAACCGCTTCGGCGGACAGGCCGTCTCCGGCGAGGATCGCCACGTCCTCGCCGTAGCGGACGTGAACCGTCGGCAGCCCCCGCCGCAGATCGTCGTCGTCCATGGCCGGCAGGTCGTCGTGGATGAGCGAGTAGGTATGAATCAGCTCGATCGCGCAGGCCGCGGGAAGGAACCGGGCCGGCTCGGCGCCAAGCGCACGCGCCGTGGAGAGCGCAAGGACCGGCCGCACGCGCTTGCCACCGGCCAGCAGCGAGTAACGCATCGCATCGACGAGACCGGCGGCGGCCGGAGACGCCGAGAAGTCAAGTCGCTCAAGCGCATCGTCAACCAGCGAGCGCAGGTCCTCCGGGTAACTCACTGGCGGCAACCAGCGCTCACTGCGAGGCGGCCTCGCCCTCGCGGATGCGGCGGTTCGCCTCCTCGACCGCCTCGGCCGAGAGCTCGGCAGCCTCCTGGGCGAGCGCTGCGGCACGAGCATCATCGGTCTCTCCGCCCTCGAGCTCGCGGGCGATCGCGTCGAGGCGCTCGGAGATCTCGCGCAGCCGATTCACCGCACGCCCTCGCGCTCGCGGGCGATTGCGCCGAGTACGCCGTTGACAAAACCCGGGGCATCGGCGCCGCAGTACTCCTTGGCGATTTCGATCGCCTCGTTGATCGCAACCTCGGTCGGCACGTCGACACTGTGCTCGATCTCGTAGAGGGCGACACGCATGACGTTGCGCTCCAGCGGTGCGATCCGCTCCAGCTCCCAGCCCTTGGCGTGAGCCGCGATCGCGGCATCAAGCTCGTCGCGATGTGCCTCGACGCCGGCGGCAAGTTCACGCGTGAACGGACGTGACTCGGCGACCAGCTCCTCGAGCGGGCGACCGGTGACGTCGCGCTGATAGCAAGCGAAAACAGCGTCGCGGCGTTGGTCGGATCTACGCATGCCTGCATTCTGGCGGTTTGCCCAGCGGCATGGCTTGCGTTAGGAGCGGCAGATGGGCTAAGTACCGACCCTTCAGCGACTGAGGTCGATCTCGCTGTCGATCCGCTCCGCGAAGGCGGCGATCAGCGCGACGGTGGCCTCGACGTCAGCGAGGTCGACCATCTCGACCGGCGAGTGCATGTAGCGCAGCGGGATCGAGACGAGTCCAGTGGGAATCCCCGAACGGGAGAACTGGACACCGTCCGCATCCGTGCTGGTCGAGTTGCCGGTGGCCCCAACCGTGTACTCAATCCCCGCGGCCTCGGCAACCTCGACCAAGAGCTCGAAGACCTTGGGAGAGAGGGTGGCGCCGCGATAGATCACCGGACCGGAGCCGAGTGAGTGGCTACCCAGCTCCTTCTCGTCGATGCCGGGCGCGTCGGTGGCATGGGTCACGTCGACGACGACCGCGAGATCCGGCTGCACGGAGAAGGCGGAGGTGCGGGCGCCGAAGAGACCGATCTCCTCCTGCACGGCGGCGATCGCGGCAAAGCTGCCCTTCAGCGAACCGCTCTCGCTGCAACGGCGCAGGGCCTCGAGCGCAACGTAGGCACCTAGGCGATTGTCCATCGAGCGCGAGACCAGACGATCCGCGTGCAGACCCAGCGGCTCAGTGGCAATCACAACCGGATCGCCGACCCGGACCAGCGCCGTCGCCTGATCGCGATCGGCGGCGCCGATGTCGATGTGGAGCGAGCTCATTTCGACGACCTTCTTGCGCTGGTCGGCGTCGAGCAGGTGAAGTGGCTTGCGGCCGACGACACCGGGGACAGGCCCCTCCGAGCCCTGGACCTCGACCCGCTGCCCGACCAGGATCTGCGGGTCCCAGCCTCCTATCGGCGCGAACCAGAGAAAGCCCTTCTCGTCGATGTGGCGGATGACGAGGCCGATCTCGTCAATGTGGCCGATGACGGCAAGCAGCGGGCTGGCATCGCCGATACGGGCGATCGAGGAACCGATCCCATCGCTCGAAAGCGAAGCAAAGGAAGCCGCCTCGCGCCAAGTCGCCGCCGCCTGCGCCTCATAACCCGAGGGGCCCGGAGCACGAAGGAGCTTGTCGAGTAGTCCAGGGGTTTTGCTCATCTCAAGGGCGGCAGTATGTCGATTCGAACAGGTGTCCGCATTGCGACATTTCCAATAGCGTTACGAGCGTGACCCCCGAGCCGATCACCGCACTAATCACGGGAGCCTCCAGCGGCATCGGCGAGGCCACCGCTCAGCGGCTCGCCCGTGAGCCAGGCGCCAAGCTGATCCTCGTCGCCCGCCGCGAGGATCGCCTGCGGGCCCTGGCTGATTCGCTTCCCTGTGAGGCGAGCTACTGCGCCGCCGACCTCACCGATGCCGACGCGCCGCAGCGGGTTCATGCCCACGTCAAGGAGCACGGCGAGCGGCTGACGCTCCTGGTCAACAACGCCGGCGCCTCTTGGCGAGGCGGCTTTGCCGAGAGCGGCTACGCCAACGTCCATCGTCACATGCAGCTCAACTTTGATGCCGTCGTCCGCCTCACCGAGGCGCTGCTGCCGATCCTGCATGCCTCGGCGCCGAGCGCGATCGTCAACGTCGCCAGCACCGCCGGCCGGGTCGCCCGCGCTCGCACCGGCTCCTACTCGGCAAGCAAGTTCGCCCTGATCGGCTGGACTGACTCGCTCTACGCCGAGGAGCTCGCCCACGGCGTTCACGTCGGCATGGTCCTGCCCGGCTTCATCGCCACCGAGGGCTTCCCAGCGACCGAGCTGCGCGAGAGGGCCCTGACCCGCTGGGTCGTCTCCAAGCCGGAGAAGGTCGCCGAGGCGATCTTCGAGGCCGGGCCGGGCGGCAAGGCGGAGCGCTACGTTCCACGGGGGTACGTCCTCGCCGCGGTAGCCCGGATCCTCACCCCGCGCCTGGTTCGCCGCGTGCTCTCTGGCGGCTCCGCCAGCGCACTGACGACGAGCACCGCGGCCGAACAAGCCGAGTAGCCGCCGCGGCCTATTTGCCGACCCGCTCAGGTGAAGCGTGAGGGGGTCAGGTGGCAGTAATGAAAGTTGAAAACGAAGCTGTAGTTATTGGCCGCGTTGGCAGCCCGTTCGACCCGGATCTGTTCGTGCGCCGCCTTGATTTCTTCGTTCGCTTTCAGGGCGACACCGAGGGCGCGCAGCTTGGCCTGGACAATCCCAAGCTGGGTGAACCACTTGAGCAGACGCGCGTCATCGGCCGCCGGACGCGGCACGGCGCCGAGCTTGCCCACCGTCTTGCCGAAAACAGCAGAAGCGTGGATGAACTGTGCTCCAGCTTCCTTCAACTTCGCCGGCAGCTTGCTCTTCGCCTTCGTTTTGACGTTCTTAAGGATGCGCTTGTTGGCTTCGGTGTTTGCCTGGCAGATCGGCTCGACCTGTTCGACGTACTGGGCACGCGTCGGCCCTTCTTCAGCGGCGGCGATCGCGGCAGGCAACAGCGCCATCGCGACGGCCAGAACGACAGTTGTGAGGACCCCCTTCATTCCCTTTCAGCACGTTAGACGATCACTGCCTCGGCGCTGTGTTGCGTTCCGGAGAAGTCGCCATAGGCCCTCGCTTCTCTAGGATTCGCCGCCGTGATCAGCACCAACGAATTTCGCAACGGCTCGCACATCGAGATCGACGGCAAGATCTTTCGGATCATCGAGTTCCAACACGTCAAGCCCGGCAAGGGTGGAGCCTTCGTGCGCACCAAGCTGCGGCGGATCGAAGACGGCTCGGTGCAGGACAAGACTTTCCGCGCCGGCGAGAAGTTCCGGCCAGTGCGCACCGAGTCGCGCAAGATGCAGTACCTCTATGACTCCGGCGAGGCCGCCGTCTTCATGGACACGCGCGACTACGAGCAGATCGAGATTCCGCGCGAGCTGGCGGGCGATGCAATGCAGTGGCTGCTGCCCAACGCCGAGGTCGACATCCTCTTCGTCGATGAGCGGGCCAGCGACGTGCAGGTGGCCAGCGCGATCGACATGAAGGTGACGCAGACCGAGCCCGGGGTGAAGGGCGACACCGCCTCCGGCGGCGGCAGCAAGTCGGCCACGCTTGAGTCCGGCGTCATCGTGCAGGTGCCGCTCTTCATCGAGGAGGGCGAGACGATTCGCGTCGACACGCGCAGTGCCGAGTACGTCTCCCGGGCGTAGGGCTTCTCGGTTGCGGCGCTAGTTGGCGACGAAGACCGCGTCGCGGCCACTCGCCTTCGCCGAGTAGAGCGCCGCGTCGGCACGGGCGACAAGATCGTCGGTGTTAACCGTGTCGGTCTTGGTCACGGCCGCGCCAATGCTGATCGTCACCTCGACTCCCACCGGGCGGCGTTTGCGCACCGCCTGGCGCAGGCGCTCGGCGATCGCGACCGCGTCTTTCTCACTCGCGCCGGGGAGGACAACGAGGATCTCCTCGCCACCGATCCGGTAGATCGAGTCGCCGGCTCGCAGCACCGAGCGCATCGTGTTGGCGACGTCCTGCAGGACCGCATCACCGGCAGCGTGGCCGAGCTGATCGTTGACCCGCTTGAAGTGGTCAAGATCGCAGAGCAGCAGTGCGTGGGACTGGCCGCCTTTCCGGCGATTGCAAGGGGCACCGTCGAGCTCGGCGAGGCGCTGCTCGAGCGCGTTGCGGTTGAAGAGACCGGTGAGCGGATCGAGGGTTGAGCGGCGCCGGTGGGTGCGGTCGGACTCGACCAGGGCACCGGAGAGGGTCACCGTGCCGAGGATGAGAGCGACGGTGGCAACCAGGGTCTGGCTATGTGCGGAGGCGTTCGCCGGGTCGATCGCGACGGTGCTGACGAGGAAGACGAGGAGGAGGTAAGCCGTGCCGACGACCATGCCCCAGGGATCGAAGCGCGCGCCCAGGGTGACGGCGGGCAGCGCGAACCACATCAACACTGGGCTGGTCGGACCGCCGCTGGCGATCACCGCCCCGGCAAGCAATAGCGGCAGCGCTCCCCAGGCCGCCGCGACCCACAACCAGGGTCGCTCGCTGGCCTGCATGAAGCGGTCGGCGACGGCAAAGCCGGCAAAGCCCGCCGCCAGCGGTGCCAGCCAGAGCCAACCGATCTCGGGGCCGGCGGAGGCAAGTGCCAGGGCGAGGATCGCGAAACAGGCGGCGCGGTAGCGGCGCACGCGCTGCTCCATGTCGAGCAGACGCTCGCGGCGGGCCTCTTTGCCGGCGGCCACCAACAGCTCCGGTCTTGGCATCGCAGTCGCGTTCACCCTGCGCTGATCGGCCGTTCTGGGCGGCGCAATGAGAGTTGCAGGAGACCTGCCGGCGCTACTCGACGAGCTGCATCTGCTTGGGCAGACCGCTGAGATTGCGATAACCCTCAGCGGTGACGACCACCAGGTCCTCGATCCGCACGCCCAGCTCGCCCGGCAGGTAGATGCCGGGCTCAATCGTCACTACTTCGCCGACCTCGAGCACATCCTCGGAGCGCTGTGAGACCCGCGGCTCCTCGTGGACCTCGATGCCGACACCGTGGCCAAGCCCGTGGCCGAAGCGCTCGCCGTGACCGGCGGCCGCGATCAGCTCGCGGGCGACGCTGTCGACGTCCTCGGCTTTGACGCCGGCCGCGACGACCTCCAGCGAGGCTTCCTGCGCTCCGAGCACGGCCTCATAGACAGCGCGAGCGGCCTCCCCCGGCTCGCCGGTGGCGAAGGTGCGGGTGCCGTCAGAGCAGTAGCCGTCCAGCTTCGCGCCCATGTCGAAGACGACCAGCTCACCGCGGCCGATCTCACGCTCGCCCGGCTCGGCGTGCGGCAGGGCTCCATTGGGACCGGCAGCGACGATGGTCGGAAACGATGGCTCGGCGCCCAGCTCGCGCATCCGCGCCTCAGCGGCGCGGGCGACGTCGAGCTCCGTGCGCCCGACAAGGCCGCGCTCCAGAGAGAAGGTCCAGATCCCATCGGCGAGCTCGGCGGCAGCGGCAATCGCCGCCAGCTCGGCCTCGTCCTTGACTCGGCGCAGTTTCTCGACCGTGCCTCCGGCGCCCTCGAGCGTGACCCCGTCGGGCAGTTTCTCCTCCAGGCGCTTCAGCGTGCGCACCGCCATCTGGTGGTCTTCGAAGCCGGTCTTGCCGTTAAGCCGAGAGGCGATGCCGCCCAGCCAGTCGTCGCTGATGGTAACCACGTCCCAGCCCTCGACCTCGGCCTCGGCGCGCTCGGTGTAGCGGAAGTCGGTGAGGAAGATGCGCTGATCGGAGCCACAGATGCAGGCTCCGTTGGTGCCGCCGAAGCCGGTCAGGTAGGCGACGTTGACCAGGTCGGTGACGAGGAAGCTGTCCAACTCGCGCTCGGCGACGAGGGCGGCGAGGCGATCGGCGCGGCTCGCCATCAGCCGGGCCCGGCGCCGAGCTCGCCGGCGAGCAGCTCCAGCGCCTCGCGGTAGCCGTCGGGACCCTTGCCGAAGATCTTGGTCAGGACAAGGCCGTCGAAGACCGAGAGCTTGCGCCACTCGTCGCGCCCCTCGACGTTGGAGAGGTGAACCTCGACGGCGGGCACACCAGTGACATCGAGCGCATCGGCGATCGCACGGCTGTAGTGCGACCAGGCGCCGGCGTTGACCAGGGCCGCATCGGCCAGCTCGGGAACGCGGTGCAGGTACTCGCAGAACTCGCCCTCGGAGTTGGTCTGGAAGAAGATCGCTTCCAGGTTGAACTCGTGCGCCCAACGTTCGATCTTGGTCTCCAGCTCGCGCAGCGAGAGGCCGCCGTAGACCGCTGGATCACGACGGTCGAGGATGTTGAAGTTTACCCCGTGCAGGACGGCGACGCGGTTGTGAGACGTTGTCATCGGTAGAGCTCCTCCACGGCAGCCCGGACCTTAGCCGGGTCGATTAGCTGGCCGATCCGGGGCTGGCCCGGCTCGGAGAGCAGAACGAAGCCGATACCGGCCGCGGTCCGCTTCTTGTCGCGTTGCAGGGGGTCGAGCACGGCGTCCACGGGAAGCGAGGCAGCGTCGATTGAGGTCGGCAGGTCATGCCGTTCCAGAATGTCCTTCACCTCTTCTCTCAAGCCGTCGGCGTCGGAGAGCCTCAAAGCAGCGAGCAGGCCGAGCCCAACCGCTTCTCCATGCGTGTGGTGGGTGTAGATCGAAGCCGACTCGATCGCGTGCCCAACCGTGTGGCCGAGATTGAGCACGGCACGCAAGCCGGATTCTTGCTCGTCATCGGCCACCACCCCGCACTTGTAGCGGGCGCAGGTGAAGGCCAAGTCGCCGATCTCAGCGGGCCCAAGTGTCGCCAGGGTACGCACTCGGCCCCAAAGCTCGCCGCCGGCGAGAAGCCCGGTCTTGAGCACCTCAACGAATCCGGAGCTGAGTTCCCACGACGGCAGGGTCTCGAGCGTCGCCGTATCGGCCAGCACGGCGGCAGGTAGGTGATAAGCGCCGACATAATTCTTGCCCTCGGGCAGGTCCACACCGGTCTTCCCGCCGTAGGCCGAGTCGACCTGCGCTACGCATGTCGTCGGTACGTGTACGACGGGGACACCCCGTTGATAGACGTGGGCAAGGAAGCCGGCGAAGTCCCCGATCACCCCACCGCCAAGCGCGACAAGGTGATCGTCGCGCCTCATCCCGGCGTCGGCGAGCGCACGAAGTACCTGCTCCGC
This sequence comes from uncultured Solirubrobacterales bacterium, assembly GCA_963716345.1. Classification (GTDB taxonomy): domain Bacteria; phylum Actinomycetota; class Thermoleophilia; order Solirubrobacterales; family 70-9; genus VRUE01. The sequence continues at coordinate 2,481,951 of OY970304.1, read as the reverse complement.
TTCGGTCATCGTCTTCACTCGCTCACCGGGCTCCAGTTCGATCAGGCGCTCGAGCGGACCCAACTTCTCGGCATAGAGCGGACCGACGGCAGTGTCGGCTATGCAAAAGCGCCTCCCAGGCACGGGCCACGGCATCAACCCCAGGAGGCCGGGCCCGACGAAGACCGGATACTCGCCCGAGGCGCTGGTTGCCCAGAGCATCTTCGTCCCCGCCGGCAGCTCGCTGAGGTCCAGCAGCGATGGCATCGCGCGCGAGATCAAGCCGCGGTCGCCGGGCGGGATCACGGCGTCGGCTAGCGGCTCGTAGAAGGGCCGGCGCTCCTCGAGCAGGCGCTCGACGTCATCGGCATTGCTGGCCAGGGGGCGGTCGCTACGGGCGATCCGCCGCCAAGCCTCGCGCGCGTCGACCTGCAGCCAGACGACGACGTGGCGACCGAGGGCCCCGCGCACCCGCTCAGAGAGCACGCTGCCACCGCCGAGCGCGATTGCGCCTCCGTCCGCGCTCTCGAGCAGCTCGCCGACCACCTCAGCCTCGCGAGCGCGGAAGGCCTCCTCCCCGTCCTCCTCAAAAGCGCGGCTGATCGGCTTGCCGAAGGCCTTTTCCATCAGGTCGTCGATCTCGGTTGTCCGCAGCCCGGCGTCACCGGCCGCGGCAAGCGCGGTGCTCTTGCCGGCCCCCATGAAGCCGATGAAGACCAGCGCGGGCTTCACCGGACGCGCCCTCCTTTAACCACCTCTGAGGGGGTCAAGGGAGGGTTCATCCGCGGAAATCGATGCGCTTCTTGTAGGCGTCGACCGCGGCGAGGACGTCGTCGATGTGATCTCCACCGAACTTCTCGCGGTAGGTGCGGGCGAGGACGAGGCAGACCATCGCCTCGGCGACCACGGCCGCGGCCGGGACGACGGTCGAGTCGGTGCGCTCGCGCAGCGCCTGGGCCGGTTCCTTGGTCTCGGTGTCAACCGAGCGCAGCGGCTTGGTCAGGGTTGAGATCGGCTTGATCGCTGCCCGCACTGAGAGTGGCAGGCCATTGGTCATGCCGCCCTCCAGCCCACCGGCATGGTTGGTCTCGCGGAAGTAGCCGCGCTCCTGCGACCAGAAGATCTCGTCGTGGGCTTCCGAGCCGGGGCGGCCGGCGACGTCCCAGGCCTCGCCGATCGAAACGCCCTTGACCGACTGGATAGAGGCGACGGCACCGGCGAGCCGGCCGTCGAGGCGGTCTTCCCAGGAGATGTGCGAGCCGAGCCCTGGCACGAGGCCGAAGGCGCGCACCTCGAAGGTGCCGCCGAGACTCTCATTGGCCTTGCGCAGGCGGTTGATCTCCGCCACCATCGCCGCACTGGCCTCAGCGTCGAGACAGCGCACCGGGTCCTCGTCGACGCTGGCAAAGTCGGCGGGTCCAAGGTCCTCGTGCTCGGGTGCCTTCACTGAGGCGATCTGAGTGACGTGGCTATGGACGCTGACACCAAGCGCCGTGAGGAAGCCGCGGGCGATCGAGCCGGCGGCGACGCGGGCCGCGGTCTCGCGCGCGCTGGCCCGCTCGAGCACGTTGCGGATGTCTTTGTGGCCGTACTTCTGGGCGCCGACGAGGTCGGCGTGGCCGGGACGCGGCAGGTGGACCTCGTCGACCGCAGCGTCTACCGGCCACGGGTTCATCCGCTCCTCCCAGTTGGCGTAGTCGCGGTTGGCGACGAGGACGGCGATCGGGCTGCCGAGCGTGCGGCCATGTCGCAGTCCCGAGCGGATCTCAACCGTGTCGGTCTCAATTTTCATCCGGCCGCCACGACCGTGGCCGAGTTGGCGCCGCGCCATGTCGGCGTCGAGTGCCTCGCGCTCGAGCTCGAGCCCGGCCGGCATGCCCTCGACGATCGCGACGAGGCCGGGCCCGTGCGACTCGCCCGCGGTTGTGAACCTGAATCCACTCATCAGGGCGCCAAGGCTATCGGCGCAGCGCTCAGCCGCGGGCGGCGGCGCGCATCGTGTCCAGCGGCGCCGGGCGGCCGGTCCAGGTTTCGAGCGAGAGGGCTCCCTGCTGGACCAGGATCTCGATGCCGTCAACCGTGATGGTGCCGGCCGCGGCGGCAGCGCGCAGCAGGGCCGTGGGCTCACCGCCGTAGACCATGTCAACGACGGTCTGAATTGCGGCGAACGCCTTAGCGACCAGCGGCAGCTCGACGAAGGGATCCTCGCCGCCGAGGCCAACCGCTGTCGTGTTGACAATCAGGTCATAGGCGGCTTGGTCGGGGGCGCCAACGGTCTCACCGCCGAGTTCCTCGCTGAGGTTCTGGGAGCGCAGCTCGGTGCGGTTCCACACCTCCACCTCGGCGCCCTCGCGCAGGAGGGCCCAGACGACGGCGCGCGCGGCGCCCCCGGCCCCGAGCACCAGCGCCCGTTTGCCCGCCGGAGAAGCCGGGAGCGAACGCAGGAAGCCCTCGGCATCGGTGTTCTCCGCCCGGACCTCGCCGTCGGCGAAGATCAGCGTGTTGGCGGCGCCGATCTCGCGGGCCGTCTCGGAGAGCTCGTCGGCCAGCGACAGCGCGGCTCCCTTGTGCGGAACCGTGACGTTGGCGCCGGCGAAGCCTTCACCTTGCATCGCCCGCACCCGCGCCTCGAATGCGTCGGGTGCAACCTCGATCGCCTCGTAGCTCCACTCCTCGCCCAGGCCCAGCTCGGCCAGCGCGGCGCTGTGCATCGCCGGCGAGCGGGAGTGGCCGACCGGGTAGCCGAGGACGGCGAGCCGCGGCACCGCTATTCCCCGCAGCTGGTTGGCGAGTTGCCGCCGGCCGCTTCGCGGGCCGAGTTGTAGCGGGCCACGTCTTCTTCAAATTCAGCTTCGGTCTTGGAGAAGGCCAGCTTGTTGCAGGCGCCGGGCTTGACCACGTAGAAGAGGTAATCGCCCTTGACCGGTTGCGCTGCGGCTTCGATCGAAGCGAGGCCGGGGCTGTCGATCGGCCCCGGCGGCAGACCCGTGTGGGTGCGCGTGTTGTAAGGGGAGTCGACGGCCAGTTCCGATTCGGTCAGCGGCTCGGTGTAGTTGCCGGTGGCGAAGCGGGTGGTCGCGTCGATGCCCAGCGGCATTCCCTCGTGCAAGCGGTTGTAGATCACCCGAGCGACCTTCTTGCGATCACCTTCGCTGACCGCCTCGTGCTCGATCATCGAGGCGATCGTGATCACGTCGAAGACCGTCAGGTTCTTCGAGCGGGCGTACTTCATGTTGACCCCGGCAATGCGGCCCTTGAAGTCTTCGAGTTGCAGTTGGACCAGTTCGGCGGCACTGGCGTGCTTCTTCAGTTCGAAGGTGTCGGGAAAGAGGAAGCCCTCAAGGTCCTTTGCATCCTTGCCGCCGTACTTCGCCGGACTGAGGTACTTGGAGTGCACGCTGGCCTTCTTGTAGCTGCCGCGCAGGCCTTCTTCCTTGGCCACGTCGGCGGTTTGAGCGCGCGTGTAGCCCTCGGGGATCGTCACCGTGATCGTCTTCAGGACGACCGGGGCCGGCGGCGGCGTGCTCTGGTGGAAGTGCTTGTAGGCGAGCGCAGCAATCGCGGCAGCGCCGAGCAGCACCGCGGCGAGGCCAACAGCCAGGCCGAGCCGGCGACCGTTGGAGCGCGGAGGACGAGGCGGCTTGGGAGCCTTCGCGACCTTGGCCTTCCGCGCCTTTGGTGGCTCGGGTGGCTTTGATTCCGGCGCGGATTCAGCCCGGCGCGCTTCCCGCTCGCGCCGACGTTCAGCGCGTTCGGCCGCCTGGGCCTCTTCACTCATCGTCGCCCTCTTCGACCGCGGCGCGGCCAGCGAGGTAGGCCTGCAGGAGATGCGCGGCGGCAAGTGAGTCCGGCGCTGCCGAGGCACCTTCGCGCTTGCTTGCCTCCGCCATGCGGGTGGTCAGCCGCTCGTCGTAGGTCTCAACCGGGATGTCGAGGATCGCTTCCAGTTCGGCGCAGAAGGTGCGGGTCAACGCCGCCTGGCTGCCTTCCTCGCCGCTGAGGTGCAACGGCAGGCCGACAACAACGCGCTCGACCTCGTACTTGGCGACCAGCTCGGCGACCGAGCGCGGCCTCGGACGGCTCGATCACCGGCAGCGGCGTCGAGAGCGTGCCGCTCGGGTCAGAGATCGCACAGCCGATGCGGGCTGTGCCGTAGTCGAGGGCGAGGATTCGCATTGCTCAGCCAGCCGCCTGTTCGAGCGCGGCTCGAGCCGCCGCCAGCGCCTCATCGAGCTTGCCTGGGTCCTTGCCACCGGCCTGCGCCATGTCGTCGCGTCCACCACCGCCACCGCCGACGATCGGCGCCGCCTCGCGCACGACCGCCGCCGCCGAGAGGCCACGCTCGACCGCGTCCTTGGAGACGAGGACGATCAGGGCGACCTTGCTCCCCTCGGCGCCACCGAGCGCCACGGCGGCAGCGCCGCCGAGCTTCGACTGGACCCGGTTGGCGAGCTCGAGCAGCTGCTTTTGATCGGCAAGCGGCGCCCGTGAGACGGCCAGCTTGACGCCGTTTGCCTCCACCGCCTCGGAAACGAGGCGCTCAGCCTCATCGCCGAGCAGCTGCTTCTGCGCCTGCTCCGCGCCCTTGCCTGCCTCCGCCAGCCGCTCGGCGGCGCGACGGGCTGCTGCGATCGGGTCCTGCGGTGTAGCCGAGCAGCTCGCCGACCTCGCGCAGGCGCTCCTCGCGCTCGCGGAACCAGTCGATCGCCGCCGGGCCGGTGAGCGCCTCGATCCGGCGCACGTTGGCGGCGCTGGAGCCCTCGGAGGCGATCTTGAAGATGCCGATCTCGGCCGTGTTGGCGACGTGGGTGCCGCCGCAGAGCTCGCGCGAGACGCCGTCGACCTCGACCACCCGCACCCACTCGCCGTATTTCTCGCCGAAGAGCGCCATCGCGCCGAGCCGCTCCGCCTCGGCCCGCTCCATCTCGATCCAGCGCACCGGCGCGGCTCGCCTTGATCCACTCGTTGACCCGGTCCTCGACCGTCGCGCAGCTCCTCGGGGCCGAGCGCCTGACCGTGGGTGAAGTCGAAGCGCAGCTTGTCGGGACGCACCGCCGAGCCGGCCTGGCGCACGTGGGTGCCGAGCCGCTCGCGCAGCGCCGCGTGCAGCAGGTGCGTGGCGGTGTGGTTGCGCATCGTCGCGTGGCGGGTCTCGCGGTCGACCTCGGCGACGACCGCGGCGCCGGGGTCGATCTCCCCCGTGGGCTCGACCTCCAACGCCTGGTCGTCGCCGACGCGGTAGACGTCGATCACCCTCGCCTCGCCGCCCGTCCCAGCGCAGCGTCCCCGGAGTCGGCGACCTGGCCGCCACCCTCGGCGTAGAAGGGGCTCTCCTCGAGCTTGACCAGGGCGCGGCCGTCGTCGGGCTCGACCGCGGCGAGGCCGGTGGTCGCGCGCAGCGTCTCGTAGCCGACGAAGCGGGTCGGCGGGGTCGCGCCGGCGAAGGCGATCACCCGCTCGTGACGATCCTCGGAGCCGTGTGCGGTGGCGGCGCCGACGCGGGCGCGCTGGCGCTGCTCCTCCATCAGCTCCTCGAAGCCGTCGTCGTCGACCGAGAGGCCCCGCTCGGCAAGCAGCTCCTTGGTCAGGTCGTAGGGGAAGCCGTAGGTGTCGTGCAGCTTGAAGGCGTCGGCCGCGTCGATCCAGGAGGTCTCCGACTCCTTAGCCTCGGCGACCAGGCGCTCGAGCAGCTCGGTGCCGCGCTCCAGAGTGCGCCCGAAGCTCTCCTCCTCGTCGCCGACCCAGCGGGCGATCGTCTCGCGCTCGGCGACCAGCTCGGGGTAGGCCTCCCCCATGATCTCGATCGTGCGCTCGGCGAAGCGACCGAGCCAAGGCGCCTCGAAGGCCGAGCGTGCGGCCCTGCTGGATCGCCCGGCGCATGATCCGGCGCAGGATGTAGCCGCGGTCCTCGTTGGAGGGGACGACGCCATCGGCGATCAGGAAGGCAGCTGCCGCGCGAGTGGTCGGCGACGATCCGCATCGCCCGGGTCACCGCCCCGCCCTCGTCGTAGGAGCGTCCCGACAGCTCCTCGGCCAGATCGATCAGCGGCCGGATCAGGTCGGTCTCGATAGACCGAGGGCACGTCCTGGAGGATCGCCGCCATCCGGTCGAGCCCCATGCCGGTGTCGATGTTGCGCATCGGCAGCTCGGCGTCAGCGAACCGTCGGCGCCGAGGTCGTAGGTCATGAAGACGTGGTTCCAGAACTCGAGGAAGCGATCGGTGTCGTCGCCCGGGCGCTCGTCGTCGGCCGCCGAACTCGGGACCGCGATCGAGGTAGAGCTCCGAGCAAGGGCCGCAGGGGCCGGTCGGTCCCGCCTGCCAGAAGTTGTCCTCGCGGCCGAGGCGGACGATCCGCTCGTCGGGAACGCCGATCGCGCCCCAGAGCTGCGATCGCCTCCTCGTCGGGGCCGAGCCCGAGCTCCTCGTCGCCGCCGAAGACGGTGACCCAGATCCGCTCCGGATCCATGCCGAAGCCCTGCGTTGAGAGCTCCCAGCCCCAGGGGATCGACTCCTCCTTGAAGTAGTCGCCGAAGCTCCAGTTGCCGAGCATCTCGAAGAAGGTGAGGTGGCGGGCGGTGTTGCCGACCTCCTCGATGTCGGTGGTGCGGAAGCACTTCTGGACGTCGGTGAGGCGCGGCGCCGGCGGCTTTTCGCGACCGAGGAAGTAGGGCTTGAAGGGCTGCATGCCGGCGGTGGTCAGCAGCACCGAGGGATCGTGCACCGATGGCACGAGCGAGGCCGAGGGCACGATCTTGTGTCCGCGCTGCTCGAAGAACGAGAGGTAGGTCTGTCGGATCTCCGCGGCCTTCATCGATGCGCAGAGCCTAAGGTCCGTCAGGCCGCGGCGGCGATCGTGCCGTGGCCGACGATCGTCTCGCCGCGCAGCAGCACCGCGGTCTGGCCCAGGCGAGACGCCGGCGAAGTCCTCGCCCAGTTCGACTTGCAGCTCGTTGTGCCGGCCCGTTTCCGTGGCGGCAACGACGGCGGGGACAGGCTGAGAGCGGTAGCGCAGGCGGACCGCGTCGATCGCCTCGCCCTCGCGATGCAGGACGGCGTCGCGGAGGCGGACGGTGCGGGCCATTAGGTCACGCCGGGGCCAACGGTGACCGTGTTGGCGGCCGCGTCGGTGGCGAGGACGTAAAGCGGCTCCTCGGCAGAGACGCCGATGCCGCGTCGCTGGCCGACGGTGAAGTTGTGGTGGCCGCGGTGTCGCCCGATCGCCTTGCCGGAGCGGTCGACGCACGTCGCCCTCGCGCTCGCGCAGGCCACCGTGGCGGCGCAGGAAGTCACCCTTACCCTGGCCGGCGAGGAAGCAGAGGTCCTGGCTCTCGGGCTTCTTCGCCACTGCGAGGTCGTGGCGGGCGGCGATCTCCCGCACCTCGGGCTTGGTCAGCTCGATCAGCGGGAAGCGAACACGCCTGAGCAGGCCCGGCGGCAGCGCCGCCAGCATGTAGCTCTGGTCCTTGTTGGCGTCGGAGGCGGCGGCGAGCAGGGGGCCTTCGGCGTCCTCGACGATACGCGCGTAGTGACCGGTGACGAGGTCGCGTGGCGCCGAGGCGCTGGGCGAGGTCGACCATCGCCGCGATCCGCACCTCGCCGTTGCAGAGCAATGCAGGGATTTGGCGTGCTCGCCCTCCGCGTAGCCGGAGACGAACTCGGCAACGACGCGGCGACGAAACTCCTCCTCGAGGTCGAGTGTGAGGTGCGGGAATGCCAAGCGAGTGGGCGAGCGAGCGCGCTCCGAGCACGGCCTCGGGTGAGCAGCAGGCCTTGGCGCCGTCGGTCTCGCGGATCGGCCCAGAGCTTCAGCGTCACGCCGACGACCTCCGCCCCGCGCTCCTGCTCGAGCAGGGCGGCAACTGCGCTGTCGACGCCGCCGGACATGGCGACGAGCACGCGCTCGGGCTGGTCCGTGGCGGGCTGCCGCTCGGCGGCGTCTACCTCACTGCATGGGCGGCTGCCAGGGCCAGAAGCCAGGACCTCGGCTGATGCGGCCGCCTGAGCCAGCGCACGATGCAAGGCGTCGGCAGCGAGCTGCGCCGCGTGACGCTTGGCCGGGGTCAGGCCCCCGAGAGCCTCGTCGATCTCATCGATGCCGATTCGGGCGACCTCGAGCACGGGCGAGCCCTCGACCATCTCGGCGACCGCGGCCGTCGCCGCCCGCGTCGCGCCACAACCCTCGGCGTCGAAGCTGACCCGGACAACGGAACCGCCCTCGACCACGAGCGAGACACGTGACAGGTCACCACAGGCCGCACCCCCAGCCGCACCGGTGAAAGCGCCGTCCTCGGCCGGCCCAAGGCGGCTGCCGTCATGCAAGTAGGCGTCAAGAAGCTCCCGATCCATCGCTACAGGGTAGGAGCCCTGGCTCATCGCCGCAGCAGCCTGCGCAGATCGGCCACGACCGCGGGTGCATCGTCGCGCAACTGGCGCCAGGTGATCCGCACCACGCGCCAGCCGTCAGCCTGCAGAAGCCGATCTCGTTCACGGTCCTTCTCGAATGCGAGTGGAGTGCGGTGCACGGCGCGACCGTCGAGCTCGACGATGAGCCGATGCGCGTCCCAAAGGCAATCGGCTTCGAAAAAGCGGCCCCGAACAGCGACGTCTGCGTTGCGTCGCGGCAGTGGCAGGCCGGTGCCGACAAGAAGGACCGCGAACCTCTCCTCAAGTTCTTTGCGAGTGATGCCGCGAGACTTCTCCTCTTCGGCCAGGATCACGTTCAGCACGACCGAACCTCGGCGACCAGGATGCCGTCTCAAAAGGTCGGCAACCGAGAGACGGTCGGTGAGCCCGAGTACTTCTGCCTCGTTGAACGCCTTCTCGACTTGCCGCCGAGCCATGACCGAGGCCAAATCGAAGAGCGTTCGAGACAGGGAGGTAACCGGTATCCCGTCGACCCGAGTCAGCTCATCGGGCGGAAGTAGCGCGCGGTGGGCTTTGATCTCTGGGCGCGGTCTGAAGTAACCGGGCCTGGTGACTTCCGGAACGATCCTCGATCCTGGCAGCAGACCCCAAAGCTGCGCTGCCGACCGGTGACTCAAGGCGCCGTACGGCCCGGCCGCGAGCGTCGCCGCAATCCAGCGCGCTCGGCGGCCGATGGCGATATGTCCAACCGCATACACCCCCTGATGAAGGCGGTGCAGTCGATCCGCCCCGAGGCGTGTGTCAATCGTGCGTCGCGAAATACCGAGGCCGACCAACTGCCAGCGTGCCACGACACCGTGCTGTTGTCCTGCAAGCTCAGCCAAACAACGATCAACATCGCCGCCCCGGGCTCCATCCGTGCATTTACCACGATATGCGTGGCAAATGCACGTCTCGTCCTCGTCGGAGCCGACAGGGGTTGGCATAGGCCGATGCTGGCGGGACGGGACGCACCCGTGGCACGCACAAGCGCGCGAAAGCGCAACGCAAAGGAGACTCCAGCCCGCCGGTACCGCCTCTGGCTTTGATCCCTTGAAGTAAAGGGTGGGGGCCTCCTCGCAGTCCCACAGGACCGAGAGAGATCAGCTCCCGCGCCGTTTGTGTTGGGTCAAACGGTGAGACGGCTCTCGTACGGGCTCGAGCCTCTGGGCCAACCGTAGCACTGCCGCCTCGGTCAGGCGAACGATTGTCGCCGTGCCTGTCCGAGCACGAACGCAGAGGATCGCTAACCCCAGGACAAGCTCAAAACACGGGGCACTCAGTCGTCAAGGTTGGAGAGCAGCAGCTCGGCCTCGCTCCAGTCTTCGGGGCGTACCCGCAGGGCGATATCGCCGTGGCCGTAAGCGATCGAGCGGCCAGTCAACGGTCAGCACCGCCTCGATGTGGCGTCTTCGAGCGCTTGGTGCCAGGCGCGGGCAGTCTTTACATCGGCGAAGTCGCGCACCACCTCCCAGCTGTCGAAGCTGGGGTCGTCGACGTGAACAGGGGTAACTCCGGGCCCGGGTGAGCGACCCCCGAACAGCGCCCGGATCCGCCCCGAGAAGCTCATCCCCCGGCAGGAGGCAGTTTGGCGCGAAGCTGCAACCCGACCTCGCGCAACTGCGGCTCGTCGACCGGTGCCGGTGCGCCGGTGAGCGCGTCAGCTCCGGAGGCGGTCTTGGGGAAGGCGATCACGTCGCGGATCGAGTCCGCATCGGCGAGGCGCTGGACCAGGCGGTCGAGGCCATAGGCGATGCCTCCGTGTGGCGGCGCGCCGTAGCGCAGCGCCTCGAGCAGGAAGCCGAAGCGAGCCTCGGCTTCGGCCTCATCGATTCCCAGAGCGGCGAAAACCTTCCCCTGCAGGCCGGCGTCGCTGATGCGAATCGAGCCGCCGCCCATCTCCTGACCGTTCCAGACCAGGTCGTATGCCAGGGCACGGGCGCTGCCGGGATCAGCCGGATCGAAGCCGGCGGCCGGGGCGGTAAAGGGATGATGCAACGGGTCCCAGCCGCCCTCCTCGTTTGCCTCCATCAACGGCCAGTCGACGATCCAGAGCAGGTCGTGGCTGCCCTCGGGAATGAGGTCGAACTCGGCGGCTAGGTCAAGGCGAAGTTGGGCGAGAACAGCGTTGGCGACCCGGGGCTTGTCGGCGACGACAAGCAGCAGGTCGCCCTCCTCGGCGCCCAGCCGCTCGTTCAAAGCGCTCAGCTCCTCGGCGGAGAGGAACTTCGCCGTCGGCGAGCGCCAGCCGTCGCCCTCGCGGAAGGCCCAGACCAGGCCCTTGGCGCCGAGCTCCTGGGCGCGGGAAATCAGACCGTCGAGCGCCGAGCGTGGCATCTCGCGCCGGCCGGCGTTGATTCCGCGCACCGTGCCGCCGCCCCCGATCACCGAGGCGAAGACCTTGAACTCGGTCCTGGCCAGGATGTCGTCGAGGTCGACCAGCTCAATGCCGAAGCGGGTGTCGGGACGATCAGTGCCGTAGCGCGAGATCGCCTCGTCGTAAGGCAGGCGGCGCAGCGGCAGCTGTAGCGAGGGCCCGCCGACGCGCTCGAAGACGTGGGCCAACAGCCGTTCGTTGACCTCGATCACATCATCGACCTCAACGAAGGACATCTCGATGTCGAGCTGGGTGAAGTCCGGCTGGCGATCGGCGCGCAGATCCTCATCGCGGAAGCAGCGGGCTACCTGGTAGTAACGCTCGAAGCCAGCGACCATCAGCAGCTGCTTGAAGAGCTGTGGGGACTGGGGCAAGGCGTAGAAGGAGCCCTGCTGCATTCGACTGGGGACGAGGAAGTCGCGGGCGCCCTCCGGCGTCGAGCGGGTCAGCACCGGGGTCTCGATGTCAAGGAAGCCCTCGCGGTCGAGGAACTCGCGCATTGCCGCGGTGACGCGGTGACGGAGGATGAGCGCCTCGCGCATCTGCTCGCGACGCAGGTCGAGGTAACGATGGCGCAGCCGCGCGTCCTCGCCAACCTCGCCGGCGAATCCCTCGATCTGAAAGGGAGGCGTCTCGGCGTCGGCGAGCAGCTTGGCGCTCGTCACCTTCAGCTCTACGGTGCCCGTGGGCAGGTCGGGGTTGACCGTCTCCGCCGAGCGCTCGACCACGGTGCCGCTGACGCTGAGCACGTCCTCGGCGCGGAGTTTGTGGCCAAGCTCGAAGGCCCCGCCGGCGTCCTCGGGATGGAAGACGAGCTGGAGGATGCCGGTGCGGTCGCGCAGGTCGATGAAGATCAGCCCGCCGTGGTCGCGACGGCGGTGCACCCAGCCGGCCACGCGGGCCTCTCCGCCCACGCGGTCGCCGAGCACCTGCCCGCACCAGGTGTCGCGAAAGCCATTTGCCTTCAGGACGGGAAAATCGTTCGTGCTCTCCACAGTGCTTATGCCTCTCCCCCAGTTATCTCGGCGATCAGGTCGCCGGCCTCAACCGACCGCTGCTCGCCGCTCGTCATGTCGCGCAGCTGGGCGCCATCCCCCTCGAGAATCAGGACCCGGCGGGCGCCGATCCGGTCGGCGTGCTTGAGCTGGCCCTTGAGCCCGCGGCCGCCTAGATCGAACTCGGCCGAGAGGCCGGCCTTGCGCAGTTCGCCGGCAAGCACGAGGGCGCGGGCGCGCCGCCCGTGCTCCTCCTCGGCGACGGCAATGAAGACGTCGCGGCCCGGCGCCGGCTCCTCTTGATCAAGCGCCAGCATGATCCGCTCGATCCCGGCCGCCCAGCCCACGGCCGGGGTCGGCTTGCCGCCGAGCTGCTCGACCAGACCGTCGTAGCGGCCGCCGCCGCCGATCTCCGACTGGGCGCCGAGGCGATCGCAGACGAAGGAGAAGATCGTGCGCGTGTAGTAGTCGAGACCGCGGACCAGGGTCGGGTCGATTGAGTAGGCGACGCCAGCCGCGTCGAGCAACCCCCGAACCGCCTCGAAGTGCTCAGCGTCCCCACCCTCCAACCGCTCGACCAACTTCGGAGCCGCCGCCATCACGGCGCGGGTTCCCTCATCGTCTGAGTCAAAGGCGCGCAGCGGGTTGGCGTCGATGCGCTCGCGCACCTCCTTGGCGAGTTCGGCCTCGTGCGAGCGCAGGTGACCCTTGAGCTCCTCCAGGTAGGCGGCGCGAGTATCGAGCGAACCGAGGCTGCCGAGCCGCAACTCCACCCCCGGGACACCCAGCTCGGCCAGCAGCTCAGCCAACAGCCCGATCAGCTCGGCGTCGGCAAGCGGCGAGTCGGTGCCGATCGCCTCGGCGCCGAGCTGGTGGAACTGGCGGTAGCGGCCTGCCTGCGGGCGCTCGTGGCGGAAGAACGGCCCGAGGTAGGAGAGCTTGACCGGCTGCGCCAGCGCCTGCATGCCGTGCTCGACGTAGGCGCGGCAGATCGGCGCGGTGCCCTCGGGGCGCAGGGTGAGGCTGCGGCCGCCCTTGTCCTCGAAGGTGAACATCTCCTTGCACACGATGTCGGTGGAGTGGCCGACGCCGCGCTCGAACAGCTCGGTGTCCTCGAAACTGGGAGTGGCGATCGGCTCGTAGCCGGCACGGGCGAAGATCGCCGCCGCGGTGCGCTCGATCCGACCGCGCAAGCGCGCCGGCTCGGGCAGGACGTCGAAGGTCCCGCGTGGTGCCTGGTACTTGTGCGCCGCCACAGTGCCGCGACCTTACCTACGACGAGTGTGCGTCCGCTGTCTAGCCTGCGAGCTCGGCGAGGAAGGGATTCGTCGCTCGCTCAGCGCCCAGCGTGGTGACGCCCATGTGCCCGGGATAGACGGTCGTCTCCGTCGAGTGCCCATCGAGCAGTGCCTGGATTGAGCTCAACAGGGTGAAGCCGTCGCCGCCGGGGAAATCGACCCGGCCGATCGATCCCTTGAAGAGGACGTCACCGGAGAAGAGCGCCTCCTCGTCACGAACCGCGTACGTGAGGTGGCCGGGACTGTGGCCGGGAGTGAAAAGCACATCGAGCGTGAGGCCCGCCAGCTCGAGCGCCTCACCGCCTTTGATGATCTCGTCGGCCTCATAGCTCTCGTAAGGGCCGAAGCCGGGCATGGTGAAGGAGGAGAGGTCGGCAAGTATCGGGGACTCGAGCTCAGGAACGTAGACCGGCGCACCGGTGGCGCGCGCGAGCGGGGCCACGGCACCGACGTGGTCGAAGTGACAGTGGGTGATCAGGATCGCCTCGACCGCGGCTCCGGTCTGCTCGATCTCGGCGAGGATCCGCTCCGGCTCCTCGCCCGGGTCGACAACCAGGGCCTTGTCGGCTCCCTCCTTGCGGAGGATGAAGCAGTTCTCGGCGAGTGGGCCGACCGTGAGCTGGCGTACTTCCAGGCTCACTGGCGATCCGTCGAGCGCATCCGCGAGCGCTCTCGCCGTCGCCACAGCATCAGGTCGATGTAATAGCCGGCCGGGATGTAGAAGACCAGCATGAAGGCGCCGAGGCCGAGGGCCGCCCCAGGCGCGCGTTTGAAGACGAGCAGCAGGGCGACGGTGAATATTGCGGCGGCGGCAAGACCGCGAACGGCAGAGCCGCGCCAGGTCGGCGGCTGGTCGCTGCGGGGCGCCCGTTTGGTGCCACTGCGAGCGCGTGCTTTGGCCTCAGCGCGGCTGCGCGGGCGGGCGGCGCGACGGTTGGGATCGACGCGGCCACCCTGGGTGCCGCGGTGCTTGCGCTGGCGCTTCTTCTTCGTCTGAGCCATGGGGTGAATCTAGCGCCCGGCGTCAGGAAGAGGCAGAGAGGCGGGCCTCGATCGTGCCCTGGGCGGGCTCGAAATCGCGGATTGGCAGATCGCTTGGGTAGCCCGCGAGCGCGGCCTGCGGAATAAGTCCCACGATCTCTGCCTCGACCGGGTGCGCGCCGAGTGGCTCGGCAAGGGCGCGAACTCGCTCGATGACCTCTCCCAAGGGCACGGCAAATGGATCGTGAACGTTGGTCGAGACCTGGGTGCGACCGCTGGAGAGCGGCAGGCCGATCGCCCGCACGCCGGGCAGCCCACCACCCGACTCGCGCAGCCCGGCGGCGACGGCACGGGCGAGCTCGACGTCATCGCTGTCCAACTCGACGTTGAACGCAGCGAGCGGCGGGCGGGCGGTGACCAGGGTGACCCCGGCAGTGCGATGGGGCAGCTTGGGGCCGAAGTCCGGGCGCAGGCCTCCACCCTCCATCCGCAGCCAGAGCTCGACCAGGCCGCCGTTGCGGAAGTAGGCGCGCTCGCCGTGCTCGGGCCTGCTCGCGAGCTCGCCGTAGAGGAAGACCGGCACGCCCAGGCCGCCGATCTGCGCCGCCAACTCAACCGCCTCGCTGCGGGCGGCCTCCTGTCTGGCGGGTTCGAGCCAGACAAGCGGGCAGACATCGAGCGCGCCGATGGCCGGATGCAGGCCATCGTAGGCCGTCATCTCGATCGTCTCGATCGCCTGCTCCGCACCGGCGACCAAGGCATCGCGCAGCGGCGCGCCTTCGCCCACGAGAGTGAAGACAGTGCGATCATGATCGACATCGGAGTGCTGATCCAGCAGCTCGACGCCGTGCGTAAAGGCACGCCGCAGAGCCTCGATGCGAGGCGCGTCGCGACCGTCCGAAACGTTGGGAACAGCGAGCAGCGATTGCGACACCGTCAAACGAGCAGCTTGCCGGCGCGGACGATCTCCTTGCCGTCGATCTCAACGGTCGGTTCGAGCACCACGCAGTCGAGGTGCACCGGCACCTGGACTTTGCCGCCGATCGCCGCGGAAGCGCCGAAGGCAACGTGAGCGCTGCCAAGGATCTTCTCGTCCTCGAGGATGTTGCCGGTCAAGCTGGCCTCTTCGTTGGTGCCGATCCCCAGCTCGGCGATGTTGGTGCCGTCCTTACCGTGGGTGGTCAGCAGCTCCATCAGCGTCGCTCCCTCGGGTCCGGTCGCGTCGGTGAGGTGGCCGTCGCGCACGGTCAGCTCAACCGGTGTCTCGACCTTGCCGACGCCGGCGATCGAGCCGTCAATGACGAGCGTGCCCTCGCCACTGCTGGGCGCGACAAAGGCCTCGCCGCAGGGCAGGTTGCCGAAGGCGCCGGGCGCGTCCAGCACGCCTGCGTCGGCGATCGGAACCCGCTCTCCCAGCCCCAGCCGCAGGTCGCTGCCGTGCTGGCAGGTGATCCGCGCCTCCTCGCCGGCCCGCAGCGCCGCAGCCAGAGCCGCGCCGCGCCGCCTCAGCTCGCGCATGTCTGCGTTCATCAGCCGCGCCAGCATGTCGGCGGTAACGCCAGGCAGGGTCGCGATCCGGGCGCCGGCCTGGTTCGCGGCGCGGCGCGCGTAGGTGTGGGAGAGCGACTGAATCGTCGGCGCCAGCACCACGTTGGAGGCGATCATCGCCGCCGCGACCGGCGTCGGTGGCTCGGCCCCGTTGGAGTCGAGCTCAGAGATCACCGCCAAGGTCGCGTAGGCACCATCGCCCTCGGCCTCGATCCGCATCAGCGCACCGATGTCCTCGGTAACCGGGTTGCAGATCACCAGCACCTCCTCGGCCGGTTCAACCCGCAGACAATCGCGGAGAACCGTACGCACCGCCCTGTCCAGATCCTGCGTCATCTCACAAGGCTAAGCCCTAACGCGCCAGCGCGACCACAGCCCCGCCATCGCTACGATCCCCGCTCCCCGCCGGAGTAGCTCAGCTGGTTAGAGCAGCGGAATCATAATCCGCGTGTCGGGGGTTCGAGTCCCTCCTCCGGCACTCCAAGTAGAGCCAAAACCCCGACTTCTCCCACCGGTATCAAGCCGTCGGGGGCAACGGATGGGGCAACACGGCGCGCGACGAGCGGCACCCAATGGACTCGCCGCTACGAGGAACTTAAGGCGCGCGATGCCTTCCGTGAGCCCACAGCGAAGCAGCTTGCCTACGCCGCCGACCTAGCCCGCGAGATTGGCAGGCTCCCCAGACCGTTTAGGACGTTCCGCGATGCGGCCGAAGGGATGGGCCAGTTGCAGCGCGAGCGCGACCGTCGCCGCGACGCTGCCCGGCCTAAGCCGGTCCCCAAGCGTCCAAGGGTCCACCACCCCAAGGCAGCGGACCCCAGACCTTCCATAGCAACCGATGGACCCGATGGAAAGCACGCCCCGCCTGACCGGGACGGACGCGCCATCGCGAAGTCGGCTGCGTAGAGCGTAGATCGTTTGGCCGCGAAATTTTCGATTCCCGCAGCTGGTTAGACCTGCTCAGTTACAAGAGAATCCGAACAGCCAGCACGTAAGGGAAAGGGACGTAGGAGGCGTCCCCTTCCCGACCTCAACCTAGTGCGCGGCGCCGCAATCTCCGCATGATTCCTCCCGAGCGCCGCGCGGATCTGCCTAACATCGGAAGGCGTGGCGACACCACGCAAACGGTGGAGCTGGGAGACCGGCAAGCTCGGCGAGAACTGCCGGTGTGGTCGCGACCTGGCTGGGGAGATCGTCGCCATCGAGTCGAGCAGCGGCCGTCAGCTTTGCCTTTACTGCAGCAGTCGGATCGGCTTGCAGAAGGTCGCGAAAGAGAGCCGCCGCCGACCGCCGCGCCAACTGGAACTGACGCCCGCATGATCAAGGCGAAGACAAAGCGCCCTTGGCGATCCGGTCAGCCGAAGGTGGCGCCGGTTCGTACCTTCTACCGCTGCCCGACCTGCGGCGGCGCCCACGCGAAGGCCGACCACCCAAAGGCGACGGCTTGACGACCGCGACGAAGAAGGTCTTCCGGCGACCGGGGGACGCTCGGCTTTCGCAGCACTGGCCGACGCGCGAGGAATTCCTGAAATGGGGCATGGCAGTTTGTCGCGGCAACGGCTGCCGGGTTCTGGTCAACCCCGAGTGCTACGGGGGCACCTGCAAAAAATGCCGGGTCGAGCGCCGGAAGGGAAAGAAGCTGTGACGCCTGCCGACCTTGAGCGCCGCCGCGCGAAAGTCCGCGACATTCTCCGCCGCGTCGACGCTCGCTACGGGTCACAGTTGCCAGCGAAAATTGATCGCGGGTACGAACGGCTCCACCTGGAAAGCGAAGCCATCGACCGCCAGCTGGGAACCCGACCGTGAAGGCGTTGCCGTTGCCGCTGGGTTGCATCGACCTGACCACCGAACCGACCGGGGACGGGATGCGCTGCCGCTGGTCAGACACGGTGCTGGGCGAGCTAGTTGAGGTCGAGGCCAGCTTCGAGGACTTGGCGGAGTGGAAGCGGATCGGTGCGCCGCCCGGCTCCCTGGTCGAAGGGCGCACCATTCTTGATACCGCCATCGCCGCCGCGAAAGCGCGGGCCGAAGGATTGCACCACGAACGGGAGATAATCCGGCGAGAATTTCCGGGCTTCGAGTTCGGAGAGTGGGACTGACGGAGCGCTATGATCGGGCGGTCGCTCGACTGCCGTGGCGTCGGCGCTGGAACCTCGGATAGTCCACCGCCGCCGCCCGAAACGGTTAGTCGATGCGACCGGCACGGCGCCGGGCGCAGTTTGCCCACCACGTACCGGGAAGTGAAATCCCGACGCGAGGTGAGTCCGGTTGCAAACTCTGAGTGAAGCCCGATCCAAAGCACACCTGCTAGCGCGAGAGCTAACGGTGCTGCGGCGCTCCCCTGCCTGCGCCGGTCGAGACGAGCGCATTCGGAATGTTGCAGCCGGGCTTGCCACCGCGCGGGATGAAGTCACCGACCTTGAGGCCCGACACGCGCGAGTGCGCGAGTTGGCGCAAGCGCCGGGACACACAGAACCCGGCGCGTTCGCCGCGCCCAAGAAAAGGAATTCGATGAAGACTGCAAGCAAGACACCGGGCTTCGAGGCCCGCGAAAGCGCGGAACGTGCCCTAGACGATCTCTGGGATCGCGACGCGATAACTGAGGCTGCCGGGCTGCGGGTAATCCAACACATCCGGCGCGACAAATTCGGCTTGGATTCTGCCTACGTCGCGGCAGCCAGCTCGCCCGCCTACGAGCGAGCCTTCGCCAAGAAGCTCAGCGGGTACGCCGGGGCAGAGTCCACGCTTGAGCCGGGCGAGGCCGAAGCCATGCTTGCGGTGGGCCGGGCCATGTCGCAGCGGGCGATGGCCGTAGGCGAAGGGAAATCGGGCGGCTTCGCGGTGCCAACCTCGCTTGACCCGACGATCCTCCTGACCAATGACGGCGCGGTCAATCCGATCCGCGACCTGGCGACGGTCTCGACCATCGTTACCAACAGTTGGGCGGGCGTCAGCTCGGCGGGTGTCAAAGCTGAATTTGCCGCCGAGTCAACGTCGCTGAAAGACAACTCGCCGGAATTGGGCCAGCCGGAAATCACACCGGAGCGCGCGACGATCTGGGTGCCCTACAGCTTCGAGCTGGGGATGGACTGGCCCGGCCTCGCCGCCGAACTGGCGAAACTGTTTGCCGATGCCAAAGCCGTGAAAGAGGCGGAAGTCTTCGCGACCGGCAAAGGCAGCGAACACATACCGCAGGGCTTGATTACCGGCGCCACCAAAATCGTCAGCGGCGCGACGAAAGAAGTGATCAAAGTCGCCGACGTGTACTCGCTGCAGGAAGCACTGGCGCCACGTTGGCAACCGCGTGCCACCTTCCTCGGCGCCAACGCGACCGCCAACGCGGTCCACAAATTCGTCGCGGTAGGTGACACCACGAACGCCGCGCTGATGAGCGATGACCGCTCGACCATCCTCGGCAAGCCGTTCAAAGAAGTCTCCACCATGAGCGCCAAACTGACGACCAAAAAAGAACGGGTGCTTGCCTATGGCGACGTTGGCTCGGCGTATCGCATAGTCGATCGCCTCGGCTTGACGGTCGAGCCCGTCCCCGTAGTGATGGACGAAGGCGTTCCGACCGGCGATCGCGGTCTGATCGCGTGGTTCCGCGTCGGCGCCAAAGTCATCGTTCCCGAAGCCGTCCAAGTCCTGGCGGTCAAGGACGAATAGGGCTTCAGTGTCCTGCCCGACTGACAGCCCCGCGCGGTCTTCTGTCGATAGTCGCCGCGCGTGTGCTGCATCGACTGGAGCAGCCCCCGCCGCTTCTCCTGGCCTGACACGCCAGCGCGGTTGCAGACCGTGTCAGGTTGGCGGCGGGGGGCAGTTCTCAAGTGGCAAGGCGGGCGCCGGTACGGGGGGCACCCCTTCCGCCGCAAAAAGGATTCCGCTTGGACACCCCGCCTGAGCAATCTCTCTCCCCGATTTCTGAAAGCCGCAAGTGCCCGCGCTGTGGCGAGGACCGAGCCGCCGAGGAATTCGCCCGCGACGGCACGAAGGCAAGCGGCCGTAAGAGCTTCTGCAAGTCCTGCGACAACGCGAAGTCGAAGCGTTACTACGAAGCCAACCGCGAGCACGTGATCCGTCGAGTCAAGCGCCGAGCGGCGAGCGGCGGGGAGTTAATACCTGACAAAGCGCCGGCATTGTTTGGAGGTACACGCGCCCCGGTTTCACTGACCCCCGGCCTGATCGCCCGTGTAGGGAATCTTGCGGGCCGTCACGTCGCCGCAGCGCTCGCATTGAAGCTCGATCATCGTCCAGCCGTAGATCGCATCCTCCGCCTCTTGGCCGAACAAGCCGTTGTCGAATTCGATCTGGGCAGTCGGCGCATGGGCGAAGCGGCGAGCCTCTACCCAGCGGTGCTTACAGCGGCTTAGGAACATGTTCACTCTCCAACCGGCCGGGCGTCAACGCGGCGAGTGGCAGTTCGTGCTGGTCAGTCTCTTTCAATGCGGCGGCTCGTCCGCTTCCAGCGCTGAAAGAGCCCAGTCCGCTTGGACGGCGAAGCGGTAGAAGTGTTGGGTTGAGCCACGGATCTGCTGGGTGCGCTCCAGCTTGATCGCGTGGCATTCGGCCAGCACCCTGACGTGGTAGCTGAGCGCACTGAGCTGCTCGTGGAGCGAGGCGGAAAGCTCGCGCGGGCTGACCTGCCCCGCGTCGCGCATCTCGCGCAAAATCTTCCGCCGCATCGGATGCCCGAGGGCATTGAAGAGGTCGTTCCCTTTCGGGTTGCTCCCCGGCATCAGCACTCGCGCCCGGTCGAAATCGAGTGTGATGCGGGAAGGCCCGCGGGCAATCGACATGAAAGCGGACCCTCCCGCGAGCGAACCGTCATCGCCAGCTCTCACCTTCGACGCGGTCGATGCGGTCAGGCGACAGTCCGGCCAGCTCGGCCACGTCGCCATCGCGGGCCTGAATCGCGACCGGGTTAACGGGAGCCGGTCGCGCCTGCTGATCGTCTGTCGTCTGATCGGGCCGGAGCCAGTCGAGCAATCGCTGCAGCGGGTGAGTGTCGGCCAATTTCGATTTCCCCTGTTCTTTAGGGGGTGAAAGGCAACCGAGAAACGGCTGTGGCCAAGACCCGACTGCTCCCTACCCCGTCCATCAAGCAAGCATCCGAGTCATGCAAGTTCCTCGGATGCGCGGGACAACGTAGGGCCGGAACAGACGGATTGCAGCTTTTTATCCGGCGAATTTGAGCAGTGCTCTATTTGCTCCCTCCGCTTGCATGCTTAGGCTTTATTTGCTCCCCTTGCTTGCGACCCTTTTTCCTGGTCGCTTTCAGGTTCTTGCCCAGCACTGATCCGAAGATCAACAGCGCCGCAGTCGTCGGGATCTCTTCGCGATCACCTTCACCATTGGCACGGCGCAGGGTGGTTTCCTCCTCCAGTAAAAGGAACCGTTCAATGAACTCATCGCCAAGTTTCTCTGCCTCTTCGCGTGCCCGCCCGTCCAGCAGTGCCGGAGTGCGGCTGACTACGTAGTCATCACGGTCGTCGAACTTGCCGCTGTCCAGGGCGGTGGTCATGTCCTGGCCAATGTCCGCGATGACAGTGCCGAACATCCGCTGCTGCGCTGACTTCGGGTAGAGCTTGGCCACGTCAGACGTGAGGAAGGCTCGCTGGGTGGCCTTGTAGTAATGCTCAACCGCCCCGCGCCGTGGCTCCGTCTTGACCATTTGGATGCACTTGAAGTCCTTGAGGACTTTGACGTGGTAGCTGACCTGGCTGAGCCCCTCCTCAAGCTCCTTGGAGAGTTCGTTGGGGCTGGCCATGCGGTCGTTCAGAATCGCCAGGATCTCGACCCGCAGAGGATGCGCGAGAGCCTTAACCAGTTCCTGGTCGACGGTCCTGTTTGAGATGTCGCGCGGCGGCTCGGCCGCTTTCGCCTTCGCCTTGGCGCTGCTTTGTTTCTTTGCCGCCAACGGTTGCCTTCCTTTCATGGCCATCCAGGTACTCAAAGCTTTCTGGATCGGTACGGACTTATGGACTGGCGACGGAACGTAGCTGCTTATCAGTCGGATTGTGCGTATTGCTCAGCCTTGTTATGAATACTCAGATAAGTATTGAGCAATACCGAAGGGAGGCGAGCAAAATGACGATCCGACCGGTTGACACCGTGATCCCGCTTGTGCAGACGATCAAGAACCGCTGAGGCGGCGACGAAGGGGCAGGGCTTGGCGGAGACGACGAAGCCAAGCCCTGCCCAAAACGTGCGGAGATTGCGGCGCCGATGGGTTGCAGAATCGGCAGCGCGGCGTACCTTGGCGGCAATGCCCGCCACCGATCTTCGGCAACGGCTCGACTTCCTCCTAGACCTGGAGGCAGCGCAAGGCTTCCTCAGCGAGGCCGACGAAGCCGAGGCCGACCGGATCGGCTTGGAGTTGAAAGAGCTGCAGGACGCCGAGCGCCAAGCTGAGGCCGAGCGCAACGGCGATCACCGGCTTGCCCGCCACATTCGCTTTCACCGCGTCAGACGCGCTCACATCGCCGCGACGCCGCGCCGGTCGATGATCCGGCCACAGGCCAGCCGAGCCAGTCGCGGGCGCTCTACGCGGGTCAAGGGCTCCCGCCGCGTCGCCGCTTTGCCTGCGAGCGATTCCGACCCTCCCGGCGACCCCGAGCCGGCTCGAGTCCGGCTTGAAGCAGGAGCGGCGGCGTGAGCGAGCTTGCCGTCAACTTTCCTGACGAATTGATAGAGCGGGTCGCCGAACGCGCCGCCGAACTGGTCGCCGAACGCGCCGCCGAGCCGATCGGATTCTTGGACGTTGCTGGTGCCGCCGAGTTCCTGTCCTGCCCCACCAGCCGCATCTACTCGCTGGTGAGCGCCAGGCGCATCCCACACCACCGCGACGGCTCCCGCCTGCTTTTCGACTGCGCCGAGCTACGCGAGTTCGTCCACAACGGGGGCGCCAAACGGCCATGAGAACGCCGACCGCTGATACGTTGAAGGAAAGCAGCGGCCCGCCGCGCACCAACGCAGACGGGCCGCCTAACCGCAAGGAGAAGACACCTCCTCATGGCTAATTCCGACTCTAGTTCACGGCGCCTGACGAAGACACGGACGCCGGGCGTCTACCGCCGAGGCAATCGCTACGTGGTTATCTGGCGCCACCGTGGCAAGCAATGCAAGAGCTACCACGCGACTTATGACGAGGCCCGCGAGGCGAAGGGCCAGCGGCAAAGTGGCGACCGCCGACCAGATGGCAAGGTCCGTTTCGGCGACTACTTCGCCCAGTGGATCGAGACCTACGCCGGGCGCACCGCGCGGGGGTTCTCAGACTCAACCCGGATCGAGTACCGCCGTTCGATCGAGGCCCACGCGATCCCGGCCTTCGGCAAATGGAAACTGGCCGATGTGGAACCGGCAGACGTTCGGGCTCTGCTCGGCTCAATGCGGCAGGCGGGCGAGTCAACCTCCCAGATTCAGAAGGTCCGGGCCGCGCTTTCGCCGATGCTCGCCACCGCCGTCGAGGATGGCCTGCTCCGCTTCAATCCCGTGCAGGGTGTCCGCATCCCGCCCTCTACAGAGGAAGCGCCAGAGGAACCGGCTAAGGCCCTGACACGGCGCAACCTGCGCTTGCTGCTCGCCGCGATCCCCGAGAACTGGCGGCTCTTTTTCGAGTTCCTGACCCACAGCGGCCTGCGGATAAGCGAGGCGGTCGGCCTGCGCTGGGAACACCTAGACCTGACCGGCGCCGGACCGCATATCGAGGTCCGCGAACAGCTCTACAAGGGGAAGCGTAAGAAGCTCAAGAGCAAAGCTGGCAAGCGCGACGTTCCTCTCTCGCCCGGCATGGTGGCCCGTCTGCTCGCCCACCGCCGCGATGCTTACGCTGGGCCGCAATCCCCTGTCTTCCCGTCTAAGGCTGGAACAGAGCTACTACCGGCCAACGTCTACCGGCGGGTACTGGCGCCAGCCGCAACCAGCATCGGCCTGACGGTCGACGTAGAGGCCGAGGACAGCGAGCCTCGCAAGCGCTCAGCGATCAGCTTTCACACATTCCGGCATACCTGCGCGTCGATGCTTTTCGCGATCGGCCGCAACCCAAAGCAGGTCCAAGAGTGGCTAGGCCATACCGATCCCGGATTCACGCTGCGGACCTACGTGCATCTAATGGACGCTGGCGTTGGCGATGCCGATTTCTTCGATGCCGAGACCGAGGCAACGGGGGTAACGGATGGGGCAACAAGAGAACCGGGAACAGCCGCAAACGAACCGGCAGAGGAAGCGGCGAGTTTGGCTCTGTGAAGCGAGGAACGTCGAACAGCCGCAACCAGCCGCAACGCCTGACGCGGAATCATAATCCGCGTGTCGGGGGTTCGAGTCCCTCCTCCGGCATCGCAGCAGCAAGCGGAACACGCCGCATCCCGAGGTCCGAAGGGGCCAATTTGGCAGGGGGGTGGCAAGGAAAGTGGCAAGGCGCATCCCGCGCAGAGCGAATCGTGTCGCGGCATGGCGGCATTACCCTGATCGCCATGCCGTCCCTTTGGGCAGCATCGCTGCTATTGCTCTTCGCAGTCATCGCGGGTGGTTTCGCCTGCGTTGAAGCAGTCGTGAGCGGCGAGTACCTGGCGGCCCTCGCATTCGCTGCGATCACGCTGGCGTGCGCCGTGGGCTTCTCTGTGCCCTTCGTGTCTCGCCGCGTGAGGCAGTGGTGGTGGTAGCAGCGACCCTGGGAGCCGGACTCATCCACTCCGCAAGGCTGCTGGTCGGGCGGGCAAGCGTTGCGAAATGCCCGCAGGGGCGATGGCTATCATCAGTTGCGTGAAACCAATTCGCACCGACTTCAAGGGCTACGAGGGTAAGTACGTGGCGACCGACACCCGCACGGGCCAGGTTGTGATCGCCGACGAGGACCTGAAAGTTGTGCTGGAGAAAGCCCGCAAGCTGGATCACGTCGTCGTTGGCGGGCGGGTTCCCCACGCAGACGAGCCGATCTACGTCGGCCTTGGCTGAGCCGAAGACCCCCTGGCTCTATCCCTATCGGGAGGACCCCCAGCAGACACGCTTGGGGCAGCCGGTGTTTCGGCCCTTCGTGCCTGTCTCGCTCGCCACGGACGATGCATCGACGCCCGAGCTAGAGGGATTGATCGACACCGGGGCAGACGCGATCCTCGCGAGCGACCTACTGGCGGACGAGCTTGGCCTCGACCTGGCCGACAACGAGGGGGAGGAACTGCACGCCGTCGGCGGGCGCACCGTCGTCGCCCGCTACAAGAGCGTCTCCCTGCGTCTGCACCACCACGACGATTCCAGCGCTCGCTGCGAGTGGGAAGCTCCGGTGGGATTCGTAGATGGCTGGCACAGCTTCGGCCTGGTCCTGCTCGGCAACGTCGGCTTCCTCGACCACTTCACCGTCACCGCAAGCCGCTTCTCCCAGGCGGTCGCAGTCGAGGATCGCGACAGCCTTGATGATCGCTTCGGCGTCGTCCTGGCTTAGGACACGGCGGGCCGATCTCGTCGGGAAGGATCAGACGAGGTGCACCATCGGTTCCCGCTCTCTCGCTAAGGAGACCTTGATTATTCGGCGCGCCAGAGCGATGCTGGCCAGCGCGGCTTAGTAGGACGCCGCGCTCAAACCGTAACTCGAGGAAGGAACCGAAATGAATGCTCGAAGTCGTTGCAGGACGCTTGGACTGCTGCTGGCGGTTGCCCTTGGCGTGATGGCGATCAGCGCCACGGGAGCCGCGGCAAAAGGAGACTGGAGGATCGAAGCCGTCAACACCGCGGCCACCGTCGGCTTCACCACCGAAAAAGACGGCAACAGAGACTTCACTCTCTTAACCGCCTCCGGTGGTTCAACAGTTGAAATCTTATGCAAACAAACCGTCGACACTGACGGATTACTTTTCGGACCGACGAAAACCGAAAGCGGCAAAGGGTTACTCAATCTGCTGTTCAGCTTCTGCGAAACGCTCATCGCCGGAAAAGTCTCGGCCGCATGCGCACCCAAAGAAGCGATCGTCTTCAAACTTAAATTCTTACTGATCAAACACAAAGGCAATACCTACATGCTGTTCGAACCCGACGAAGGCTCGAACCTTGGCAGTATTTTCTTCGGTCCGGAATGCGTCCTTGGCGAAGCGTTCGGGATCACCGGTACGTTCGCGCTGGAAGGACTGCTGGAAGAAGAATCGGTGACCCACTTAATGGCTTCGGTTCCCTCAGCCTTACTTGCGGGCCAGACCGAAGAAGGCGTCACGTTACCTAACGTCAAAATGAGCTTCGGGTCGACCTCGGCGAAAATCGACCTACCGATCATTTTCAAGTTGAACGGCGCCAACGCCGGGAAAAAATGGAGCGCGATCGCCTTATAGGCGACGGCCCTGGCTCATACTCGACCGGGATCGCGATCACGCGATCCCGGTCGACACCGCTCAGGTGTTCTGGTACAGCGGGCCGTCGCCGCCCTCGGGTGTCGTCAGGCGGCCGCCCTTGGCGGTGATTGCGCCGCACTGGATGCAGTTGGTGTAGTTGACGGTCACGTCGACGTCACCCGTCTCGGGGGCGTCGTCGGGGATCTCGTAGACGCCGGCGGGGCACATCCACTTCCAGGTCTCGGCGATCTCTCTCGGGACGCGCTTTTGGACACGGATGTGGTTGGGGGCGTCGTCGCGGGTGGCGTTGCCGGTGATAAAGACGCTGGAGAGCTTGTCGAAGGTGAGCTCGCCGTCGGGCTGCGGATAGGCGTCCTTGCTGTCGCCGATGAACATCGGCCGGGCATCGTTGCGGTGCAGCTTCCAACGACCCCCCGGGAAGCGGCCCTTGGTGAGGATCATCATGCCGACCAGCGGCATGCCCTTGAGCAAACCCTTCTGGAACGGCTGGCGCGCGTTGCGCTGCTCGTAGAGGTCCTTGCCGACGATCGAGTCGGCAAGGACCTCCTCGTAATTGGAGAAGTCGTTGCTCTCGGCCTTAAGGGACGCGTAGATGGACTCTGCCGCCAGCATTCCGGACTTGATCGCGTAGTGGACCCCCTTCAGTGCCGTCAGGTTCATCATTCCGGCGCCGTCGCCGACCAGCACGGCGCCGGGCATGGAGAGTTTCGGCATCGCCCAGTAGCCACCGGCTGGCAGCGCCTTCGCCCCCCAGCTGATCCGTTCGCCCCCCTCGAGGATCCTTCGCACCATCGGATGGGTCTTGAACTCCTGCAGCAGATCGTGAGCGGAGGTGGTGGCATCGGCGTAGTCGAGGTCGACGATGAAGCCGATCGAGACCAGGTCCTCGCCGGTCTTCTCGTCCTTCATTGGGTAGATCCAGGAGCCGCCGATCTGGCCGTACTTCGACGAGATCTTCAGCGGCCAGCCACCGACTGTGTGGATCACCCGGTCAAGCGGCTTGGCAACTTTCCAGACCTCCTTGACGCCGAGCTCCCAGACCGGGGGCTCGCGCCCCTCGTCGAGCTCGAACTCGCGCACGGCGGTGTCGGTCAGGTGCCCCCAGCAGCCCTCGGCCAGCACCGTCGCCTTGGCGGCGATATCGGTCCCCGGCTCGAAGTTGCCGAGCTCCTCGCCGTCTTTGCCGCGCCCCTTGTCGCCGGAACGCACGCCGAGCACGGCGCCGTCCTCGACGATCAGCTGGGTCGCGGCGGTCTCGGTCAGCAGGTAGGCGCCGGCCTCCTCGGCCTGGGCCTGCATGTAGCGGCAGAGGGCCGAGACGGAGACCACCTCGTTGCCGTGGTTGCGCAACGGCGGCGGTGGCGGGATGCGGAGCTTGCCCTTCCCGTTGGGCAGCAAGTAGATCTCCTCCTTCTTCACCTCACCGAAGGCAAAGCCCTCCTGCCGCCACTGCTCGCGGCTCAAATCCGGAAAGAGCTCGCCCAAGGGACCCGGACGCATCACAGCGCCGGAGAGGTTGTGGCCGCCGCAGGTCTTCGCCTTCTCGATTACCGCGACCGGGACCTCGCCGAGCTTCTCCATCGTCTCGGGGTCCTCGCCGAGCAGCTGCAACAAGCGATTGGCGCAAGCAAGCCCGGCGGTGCCACCGCCGACGATCGCGACGCCAATCTCGATCCGCTCGTCCTCGCCGTCGAGCCCGCGCTTGACGAACTCCTTGGTCGCGTCGACGGGAGGCGGAAAGTCAGCCGGAACAACCTTGCCATTAGCGCTCATGGGCGAGAACTATAACCATTGACTGACTCGTCAATCAGTGACCTGAAACACGCAAGAGACCACCGCAAGCAAAGGGCTCCACGAGCAAACGAAGCTGGGGGCAACTCGGCGTCGCCGCGACGCTCCGGCCCCGCCGGGACGGATGTCTAACCGAGCGTAGCGCCGACGCCGTGGCTGCGAAGTTCGTTGAGAACCTCGCTCATCGCCTCGACTTCGGGGGCGACCATTTCGGGCCAGGACTTCTCAGGATGCTCGTCGAGCGTCTTGTAGCCGTTGCCGCTGATGATCGCAACGACGGTGTCGTCCGGCCCGAGCTTGCCTTCGTTGGCGAGCTTCGCCGTGCAGGCGACCGTGGTGCCGCCGGCGGGCTCAGTGAGGATGCCCTCGGTGGCGCCGAGCAGATCAATTCCCTCGAAGATCTCCTCATCGGTCACCGAGGCTGCAGAACCGCCCCGTGAGCGCACCGCGTCGACGACCAGCGGGCCATCGCCCGGGGCGCCGATCGCGATTGAGTGGGCGACCGTATTCGGAGTCTGCTGCTCGATCTCGCCCGAGCCGTCGAGGATCGCGGTGGCGATCGGGTCGCAGCCGCCCGGCCTGGGCGACGTTGATCTTGGTCTGAGAGGTCTCCGCCAGGCCGACCATCTCGAGCTCGTTCAGCCCCTTGTGCACCCGCGAGGAGAGCGTGCCGCCGGCGGCGGGGATGACGAAGTGGTCCGGGGACTCCCACTCAAGCTGCTCGACGACCTCGTATGCCTCGGTCTTCGCCCCCTCGGCGTAGAACGGCCGCAGGGTGATGTTGGTGAACTGCATACCGCTGGCAAGAGCCAACTCGCGGCAGGCACGGTTGGCCTGGTCGTAGTTGCCGTCGAGCTGGATCACGGCGGCTCCCAGCGCCCGGCAGGCACGCGCCTTGCCGCGCTCCATGTTCGACGGGTAGAAGACGTATGCGGTGACACCAGCCTTGGCGGCGAGCGAGGAGACGGACGTGCCGACGTTGCCGGTCGAGACGCAGCCGATCTCGTCCTTGCCCAGCTCTAGCAGGCGGGCGACGGCCATCGAGACCACCCGGTCCTTGTAGGAGAGACTGGGACGCTGGGTCGCTGTCGTCCTTCAAGTAGAGCTTCTTGAGGCCGAGCTCCGCACCTAGGCGATCGGCGTGAATCAGCGGCGTGCGGCCGCTGTAGCGGCCGACGCGGGCTTGGGCCCTGGCATCGGTGATCGGCAGCAACTCCTCGAAGCGCCAGATGTTGATCTCGCGCTCGGCCGGCGGGATCTCGCCCAGCCGCTTTTTGGCCAGCTCGTAGTCGTAGTCGATGTCGAGCCCGTTGCCGCAACCATGGCACCTGAAAGCCGTGTCGAGTAGCGGGTAGCGGCGATCGCAATCGCGGCAAACCAGTTCGGTCGCGCAGGAGCGTGTGCGGTCCTCATCGTTCAGCATGCGAATCCTCCGGACAAGAGTACTGGCCTTCCCATAAGGAGGACGGTATAGCAGCCCGCCGCCCATCGATCAAGAATGTTTTGCGCAAAAAAAGAAGTGGGCCCGCCCCGGCGGTGTCAGCTTCCGCGGGGCGGGCCCAACCTCCGACCAGCGCTTATTCTGGGCTCTGGCCTGAGCTACGGCTGCGTCGGGGCCTTTAACTGCGCTCCCCGGCGCGACTGTCCGGCGTGACCGGTTTCCCAAAAGTCACGCCTCACGAGCGCCATGGCCCATTTACATGGCCGCCCCCCCTCTCCGGGGGCCAGGCTGCCAGAGGTGGGAGGGCGATGTGGCCGTCATGGCACCGGGCAGCGTCGCGAGCTGGAGGTGGGGCAATGCCCACGACACCGTCGCCTCCCTAATGCTCTTGTTACGGCCAACAACTCGACTCATGACTGGTTACTCCTTTTTGCCATCGCAAGGCGAGTCGCCCGACTGGGTCCCCACCTCTCCACTTGGCGCTTGGTCGTCAGCAGAACTACGTATAACAGATTCAGTATGCACTGGTCAAGTCTTTTTGGTGTAAACGTCCAAAAGCGATCAAAATTCACTCCTCTACATTGGCACCCGGGCACGGGGCTGCCAGGTGAAAGTGCGAACGGCATCTTCAAAACCGGCCCGGGTCAAGCTCTCGCGATCGCAGACAGCCGGCTCGCAGCCCGCCTCAGCCACCGCGATCGTCGCGCAGCCGGCCGCCGAGGCGTCGCTGATGCAACGGTGCAGGACGGCGCGCTGGCCGCAGCCGTCGCCCTCGGGAACCAGCCGCGAGGCAAGGACCAGCACGGCGACGTCGTCGTGCTGGCACATCGCCACGTAAGCCAGCGGCTCGTCGCCATCGACGGCGCAATAGCAACGCCAGCCAGGCGTGCCCGGCAGATCAAGGAAGAAGGTCGCGGCCCAACTGGCGAAGCCGAGGCTCTCAGCCAGCGGGTCGCCGAAGCCTTCGTCTTCCCAGGGGTCGACCCGCTCGTAGATATCGATCCCGGTTGGCCGCTCAAAGCCCGGCGGCGAGCCGTCGCGCAGTAGCTTCATCGGTCCATCGAGAAGGCGGTAGCGGTGCTCTTGCAACCATCGTTCGGCCGCCTTCTGCTCGGGCAGGCCGGGGGTCAACGAGACGCGGAAGTCAACGTCGTGGCGCTCCATCCACCGCACTGCCGCCGGCAGGTGGCCGTCCTCGATCGTGCCGGGTGCACCGGCGCCGAGAATGAAGTTGAGCGCAGGCTCGGCTGCTTCCTCGGCAACGACGGCAGCCGCAACCGGACCGAATCGCACCATGTCGATCCCCAGATCGACGACGGCATCCTCGCAGGCCGTGTCCCAAAGTCCTCTCCAGAACTGCTTCTCGGCCTCGTCGAGGGCAACCGCGTCAAACGCCGCGCTGCCTTCCACTGCCACACCCCGACTATAGGGGTCTTAGATGGGAACAGTCAAGGTTTTTTGGGACAAAAACCGCCGCTCAGGAAACGATGGCGCCGGCCGAAATACCGCTCAGGTCAAGCCGCTCGGGCCAGGCCCCCGGCAGGGCCTCCCCGTCCTGGGCCCCGGCAGCCAGCAGCAGCCCCTCGGCCGCGTGGGGAGCAAACGGCGCCAGCGTCTGCGCCAGCAGCTTCAGCGCCTCCACCTGAGCCTCGGCGTCGGCGCGGCAAAGCTCTCCGCGGCGCTGGATCACGCGCTTCTCGAAGTCCCCGATGCGCTCGAAGAGCCTGGTCACGTTGCGCACCGCCTTATGCATCTGCAGCTCGCCCAGATCCTCGGTGATGCGGCTGAGCCCGTTGTCGCACCACTTGCAGAGGCGCTCGCGCATGAACTCGGTGTCGGCGGCGGCCTCGGCATCCTCGGGGGCATCCTCCAGACCGGCGAAGCGCGCCTGGGAGTAGACCCAGACGTTGTTGAGAAAGCGGGAGGCGAAGCGCAGGGCACCGTCGTTCCAGTTGAGCGTCTTGGCTGGCCCGGCGGCGTAGAGCACGGCGAGGCGGACGGTGTCGGCGCCGTATTGCGCGACCAGCTCGTCGGGGTCGACGACGTTGCCGAGGTGCTTGCTCATCTTGCGGCCGTCGGCGATCACCATCTCGTGGAAGAGGCAGCCGCTGAAGGGCTCGCCGTCGCTCCATGAACGAGAACGGACCGATGTCGCGCAGGGCCTTGGTGACGACGCGCTGATCGAAGACGAAACCGCCGGAGTCAGCGCCGGCGACGAGGCGCTCAGAGGGCAGCCAGCGCTGCAGGTCGGGGTGGCTGAACATCTGCTCGTCCCGCGCCTCCGGCGGCACCGCCGACGGCACCCAGAGCCAGAGCGCGTCGAAATGGCAGTCGAGCGTGTCGGTCTCACGCTTGGCCGGCTCGCCGCAGCGCGGGCAGGCGACGTCGACGAAATCGGCTCGCTCGGCCAGCGGGTTACCCTCCCCGGTCGGCTCGATGTCGCGCGGGAGGACGACCGGCAGGTCCTGCTCGGGGACCGGCACCGGGCCGCAGCTCTCGCAGTTGATGATCGGGATCGGCGTGCCCCAGAAGCGCTGGCGCGAGATCGAGAAGTCAGCGGCGCGATAGCGCACCGTCGGGCGCGCCTCTGGCTCGGTGGCAGCGGACGAAGCCGGCTCGTCACCCGCACCCGCATCAGCCGATACTCCCTCCAGGCGCGGCAAGCGGGCGGCAAGCGCCGCGTCGGCCTCGTCGACCGCGGGGATCCCGAGTGCGGCGGTCGGGCCGTAGCGAGCGTCGACCAGCGGCGAGACAACCACGGGCAGCTGCGCCCCGCTCCAGGGTGCCGTCACCGAGGTGCCGGTGTCGACCAGCGGCACCGACTTGGCATCGCGGGCACTGCGCTCCCAGCCGCCCGAGCGCAGCTCGTTCGAGCTGCTCGGCAACGGCCGGATCCCCGACCCACTCCTCGACCTCGGGGTGGCGCGGCGAGAGCAGGACGAAGCTCGCTTGCGCGGCCGCGTCGGGGTGCGGCGTGAAGACGGTCAGCGAAGGCCCGGTGGCATCGCCAAGGTCGACCTCCACCCCGTCGCTGCGGCCGAGGATGTAGCGCTGGGTAGAGAGCGAGATCTCATCCCAGTCTTGCTCCAGCTCCGGCAAGCGGGCGTCGTTCTCCTCCAAGTAGGGCGTGATGCGCAAGAACCAGGTCGGACGGCGGATCAGGCGCACCTCGTTGTGGCAGCGCCAGCAGCGGCCGTCCTCGACCTGCAGCACGGCAAGCGTCGTGCGGCAGTGATCGCACCAGTCGACGGTGGTGTCGTCGCGGTAGATCAGGCCAGCCTCGAGCAGGGTGACGAAGAGCCACTGAGACCAGCGGTACTGGGCCT
Source organism: uncultured Solirubrobacterales bacterium (assembly GCA_963716345.1). GTDB lineage: Bacteria > Actinomycetota > Thermoleophilia > Solirubrobacterales > 70-9 > VRUE01. The sequence continues at coordinate 2,449,476 of OY970304.1, read as the reverse complement.
CGTCGGAGCTATAGAAGACACGCTCGTAGTCGAAGGAGAAGCCAAGCCGCAGCATCTGCTCGAGCATCCGCTCGCCGCAGCTCTCAACCCAGTCGGCCGGCGGGATCTTGCGCTCGATCGCCGCCATCTCCGCGGGCAGGCCAAAGGCATCGAAGCCGAAGCCAAAGAGCACGTCATCGCCGCGGGCGCGGCGGAAGCGGGCGTAGGCGTCACCGATTGAGTAATCGCGGACGTGGCCCATGTGCAGCTTGCCCGAGGTGAAGGGACTCGAGGGCTTGATGTAGATCGAGCGAGCGCCATCGCTCGGCTCCGGGGTGGCAAAAGCATCGCGCTCAGACCAAACCGCCTGGCGCTGGGCCTCAATCTCCGCCGGATCGTATTTCGCTCTCGTCGTGCTCATCTGGCTCGCATTCTCGCCCCGCTCGCTGACCCTACCCAGGTCGTGCGCGGGAATATTTGACCAATGCAGAGTTGGGGATTATGGTCTTCCCGGACGTCTACACTGAAATCTGTAACGCTTGTCCTCGGGCCGCAGACGCGAGGACTGGGGGCAGGCAGACCCGAAGAGGGAGGTCCCAGTGACAGAGGGTAGAGAACTCGCCGCAGTCCTAGACGGTCGATTGGACGACCGACTCGTGGGCGAGGTGGTCGAAGCTGCCACCGATGCTCCAACTGGCGATGCGGTACATGACGCAGTGATGCGGGTCGTCGAGTTTGCCGAAGAGGATCCGACGGCAACACGGGAAGCACTTTGGGCGCTGCGCGGTGACGCAGGGGCGCTTGAAGGACTTGAGGACGGCTTGCCACTGAGTGCGCCCAAGGCAACGCTGGCGCTCGGCAGTGCAATTCAGCTCGCCAGCACCGAGCTAGCCTCGACGCAGCCGGACTTGCGCGGGCGCATGCCGGAGCTGATGCGCTGGCTGGAGGGTGACTGGTAGGGGCCGGCTAGGCGGGCTTGCGGCCCGCGAAGAACACCTCAAACTGGCCGTCCTTCGGCGGTCGTGGCTTGCCCGTCCCCCGGAAGGTGCCGGCGAACTCCATCCCCACGGAGGCGTAGATCTCTGTCAGCTCCTCAACCGAGTAGAGCCGCTGGCGGAATGGGATTGGCGCGACCCCCTCGAAGGTCTCGCCGACGAGGATCGGCATCGTCGATCCTTCTAAGTAGCGCGTGCGCGCGTCCCAGCGATGGTCGATCAGTTCGACCATGCCCTCGCCGGCGATCCAGGTTTTTTGCGGCAGGTGCGCCTCGGCGTAGAGCACATTGGGCAGCTGCAGCAGGTTGCCGCCGCCGGGGCGCAGGGCCGCGGCGATCACCCCAAAGGTTCGGTGGTTCTCCTCCTCGGTCTCGAAGTATCCGATTGCACCGTCGTTGAGGTTGAGGACGAGGTCGAACTCCGCATCGAAGTCGAGCTCGCGCAAGTCAGCAGCGAGGAAGGAGGCAGCGAGCGACTCGGCCTCCGCGTCGGCTTCGGCGATGGCCAGCAGGTCGGGTGAGATGTCAACCCCGACCACCTCGAAGCCGCGGCGGGCGAGCTCGTGCGAGTGGCGGCCAGTGCCACACGCCATGTCGAGCACCCGCTCGCCACCTTGGGCTCCCAACATCGCCAGGGCTCGATCGACTTCGGCGCCGGTACGGTCGGCCCAGGGGCGCTTCAGCGTCTCCTCAGGCGGAAACGCCGAGCGATACCAATCCTGCGGAATCTCGGTTGCGCTGGCCTCCCCCATTGCTCAGGAATATTAGCGAGCAAGAGACTGGGCCGTACCGATTGGCGGAGAGACGCCCGACGGCCGACCTGATCAGGCGAAAGTCCAGAGCTTGTTGCCGAGGAAGTTGAACGGCATCGCTACCGCCACGGCAATTGCTTGGGCCGCGAGATCGCCCATCGACGTCCCCCCCACCAGCGCCTCGAGCACGGCGAGGTTGATCAATAGCGCGGCGACGCTGACGGCAAGGAAGCGCGCTGCCTGGAAGCCGGCGTGACCGTCACCGGCGCTGAAGGTCCAGTGCCGGTTCCAGAAGAAGTTGCTGCAGAAGGCGACGCAGAAAGCGCCGATTGCAGCGATGATGTGGTGGACGCCAAGGTTGCTGCTGAGGAAGGCGAAGACGCCGAGGTTGATCAGGTAGCCGGAGCCGCCGACCATGCCGAACTTGATCAGCTCCCACCAGCTCGCCGGGCGGCGGGCGGCGGCGCCGAGGCGATAGGCAAATTCGCTGGCGCTCACGGCAGCCGCCGCTGCTCGCCGTCGACGAGGACGGCGTTGACGCCGAAGCCGGTGTGGATGTGCTTCAGCTCGTAGAAAGGGGTGTCGTGGGGGCGGTTTGCCATGTAGCGGGTGAGGGTGAGGCGCTCGAACCTTACCCGTGCAACTGGGTGGAAAGCGCGCGGCACGCCTTCTACGGCGCGGCCTTCGAGCGACTTGCTGATCACGTCGATCGTGCGCAGTTTCCAATAACCACTGTAGGCCCGCTGAGCGCGTTCGTGCAGATAGAAGCGCACCGGATCGGCGGCGAGCTTCCAGGTGACGATCGCTCGCGGGCCCCGCGGTGGGCCCAGTTGCTCGGTGATGCCGCGGAAGTCGGGTCGCTGCAGGTTCGGCGTCTGGGTGACGTGCACGCCAAAGGCGATCCAGTAGGCGCAGAGAACGACCGCAAGCAGTAGGCCGAGGCGGCGGGCACGCTCAACGCCGAAGCCGATCGCGGCGGCAAGCGCCAGCGGCACCAGCGCCGGCAGCAAGTTGCGCTCGACCACGTAGTCCTTGCCGGCGAAGGCGGCGAGCAGGGCGAGGACGGCGACGCCCGAACCGATGGCCACGCCGATCAGGGCGCCGCGGCGCTCACGGCGACTGCCGCGCACGGTGACGAGCAACAGAGCAACGCCAATCAGGATCGCCGGCAGCAGGGCGTAGCGCTCGCGCGGCGACTCGGCGATCACGTGGCCCGTTTCACCGACCAGGAAACTGACCCCGGTCTGGTAGAAGCGGGTCGAGAGCAGGCTTTCTTCGATCCAGCCGATGTGGGTCGGGTTGACCTGGGCCGCGATCAGCGGGAGCAAGGCGAGGCCGACGATCGCCACCCCGGCGACGGCAGGGAACACCGCCCGCCAGCGCGAGCGCAGGGCGATCAGCAGCCAGAGTGCCTCGATCGCGACGGCGAAGAAGGCGAAGTAATGGCTGCACAGAGCGAGCGCCGAAGCGAGCGCCCAGAGGCCGAGGTCGCGGCCTTCGAGGCTGCGCAGGGCGCGAACGAAGAAGAGCAGCGAGGCAGCGCAGAAGAAGACCAGCAAAGCGTAGGAACGGGCCTCCTGCGAATACCAGATCAGCATCGGATTGACCGCGACCAGGGCAGCGGCAATCAGGCCGGCGCGGCGAGAGCTGAGCTCGGCGCCGATGTAATAGGCGAGCGGCACGGTGGCTGCGCCGAAGAGCGCCGAGAGCGAGCGCAGACCGACTTCGTGGGTGCCAAACGCTTTTGCCCAACCCCAGGCGAGCACGTAATAGAGCGGCGGGTTCGACTCGCTGTTCTTGACCGCGTGCAGCATGTCGACGAAGCTGCCCGGGATCACCCGCATCGCGGTGATCACCTCGTCGTGGTGGTAGCTCTGCACGTCGAGGCTGGCGAAGCGCATCGCGGCGCCGAGCGCGGTGAGGAGCGCCAGGGCCCAGAGGGCCCCGTTGCGGCTGGGAGTGAGGCTCAAGGTGTGCAGGCGTCTTTCGGCATCGCGCGGCCCGGGCCGAAGGAGGGCGGCGCGGCGGCGGCGGAGCTACCCCACTTGCGGTTCGGGCGCCGTCCGAGCTCGAATGCCAGGCGGGCGCCGTGGGAGAGCGTGCACCAGGTGGTCCAGGGCTGGCTCGCGCCATGGCCGTTGATGCGGAGGCCGCTGATGTAGGGGGTGCGGCTCGGACTGAGGGCGACGCTGTGCTTCTTTTTCCTCTTGCCCTTCGTTTCCCGCGCCGCGGCAGAGATCGTCAGGCGGCGACCGTGCGCGAGGGCGACCGAGGCGCGTCCGAACAGCGGGCTGCCGATCGCGAGGATGCCGACGCCCGGCACCTCGGGGTAGAGCCCGAGGGCGCCGAAGACGTACCAGGCCGAGAGCGTGCCGAGATCGTCGTTGCCGGGATAGCCGGCCGGGGACGGGCTGTAGAGGCGCAGGCCGCGTCGAACCGCAGCCTGGGTGCCGTAGGGACGGCGCAACCAGTCATAGAGCCAGGGAACGTGCAGGGTCGGCTCGTTGCCGAGCAGGGCGTGATCGGCGTGGGTGCCGCCGGGTCCGGCGTTGAGCTCGCGCAGAAAGCGACCGAGACGATCGGCGGCCTTCACCCTGCCGCCCATCTCACGGAAGAGACCGGCCGGATCGTGGGGGACCATCCAGCTGTACTGGGCGGAATCGCCCTCGACGAATCCGCCGCCTCCGAGGTTGTCGTAGTTGGCCGGGAAGGCACCATTTTCATAACGCGGCTCGATCATCTTGCTGTGGCGGTCGAAGAGCTTGCGCCAGTTGCCTGAACGCTGCATAAAGCCCTGGTATGTGCCGCTATCGCCGAGCGCGCGGGCGGCGAACTGGGCGATCGCGAAATCGTCGACCGTGTACTCGAGCGAGGTCGCAGCCGAGCCCCAGACGTCGTCGGGGCTGCCGTAGATCGAGTTGGCGTTGCGGACGTTGGTGTCGAGGTCGAAGGGCACATAGCCGTGGGCGAGGTACGGCGCCAGGCCCTGGCGCTCGAGGTATTCGCCGTTGGCGCTGCGGCATTCGCCGTTGGCGCCGCGCAGCATCGCGGCGAGGGCGGCCTGGCGGTCGAAGGCGGTGGCGCCGAAGGCAGCGGCGGAGGCGATCATCGGATCGGCCGAGTCGCCGACCATGGTCATGCTCTGGCCGTTCGCGTAGGCCCAGCGCGGCAGGCAGCCGCTCTCATCGGCATCGGCGAGCAGCGAGCGCACCATCTCACTGGCGCGCTTGCGGAGCGAGGATCGAGAGCAGCTGGATCTGGGTGCGATAGGTGTCCCAGCCGGAGAAGTCGGCGTACTGGGTGCGGCCTTCGGCCCGGTGGAGCAGGCCGTCCATGCCGATGTAGGCGCCGCCGACGTCGCTGAAGGTACGCGGCGCCAGAACCGACGTGGTAGAGCGCCGTGTAGAAGGTGTTGAGGAGCTTGGGTGGGCCGCCGCTGACACGGATCCGGCCCAGCCAGCTGTTCCAGCGGCGTTCGGTTTCGTTGGCGACCGTGCCGAACCCGTGGCCGGGGTTTTCGGCGGCGAGGTTGGCACGGGCGTCTTCGACGCTGACGAAGGAGACCCCGACGCGGGCGGTTACGGCGCGGTTGTGGCGGGTGTCGAAGCTGGCGTAAGCACCGGCGTCGGCGCTGGTCTTCGGATTGGATGGGGGCGCCTGGCTGTTACTTGCCATCGTCGCGCCAGCGCCGAGCTTGTTTTCTTCCCAGGTCCCGTAAGCGTCGAACGGCCGGTCGAAGACCGCGGCGATAGTAGACGCGGTAGCGCGGGCGCTGGCCGCAGAAGAGGCCACTCGAGGCCGTGCCGTCGATCTCACGGTTGGCCGGGTCGATGTTGACCGCGGCGAAGTCGTCGGGCTGGGCACTGCCGCCGGCGTTGATCAAGACGCTGGCATGAGGATTGCGGGGAAAGGTGAAGCGCGCCATCCCAGTGCGGGTGGTCGCGGTCAGCTCGGTTTCGATCGCGCCGCCGTGGACCGGGTTGAGGCGGACCGAGTAGTAGCCCGGCCGGCCGCTCTCCTGGGCGTGCGAGAAGCCTGGCTGGAACTGGCCGTCGAGGACGGACCCTTCGGCCGCCGGCGAGGAGTCGATCGGCTCGGTGGTCGGCATGAAGGGGAAATCGCCGTAGAGGGAGCAGCCCGCGCCGGAGAGGTGGGTGAGGCTGAAGCCCCTGATATGCGAGTCGCGATAGTCGTAGCTGCCGCGGCCGTTGCGGTCGGCCGGGGTCGTATCGGGGCTCCACTGGACCATGCCGAATGGCGCTGCCGCGCCGGGGAAGTTGTGGCCACCGCCGAAGGTGTCGTGGCCGGGCATGGTGCCGGCGAAGACGTGGACGTGTTCAGCCAGGCCGGCAGCCACGGCGGTCGGAGCGATGAGCGCGAGCGAGGCGAGCGCCGCGGCGATGAAGGTCCCTGCGCGTGTGAGCAAGCCCTGCACGTTACGGCGCTCGCTTAAGGTTCTCGCCAATCGTGAAGACGCGAAGCGCCGCTTTCATCGTTATCGCCACCGCCGCAGTGGTCGTCGCTGCCGTGCTGGCGCTGGGCGGTGGCAAGGAAAGCCCGCCCGCGCAGGCGGCGGCGCCAGACGTGCCCGGCGAGCCAACGGTCGCTGTAATCTCGCCCCGCAACGGCGCCCGGCAGACCAGCCATGCCGTCGTGGTCAAGGTCAAGGTCAGCAATTTCCAGCTTGCTCCACGCCAGTTCGGTGGCGAACCGCAGCTCGGCGAGGGCCACATCCGCTTCGCCCTCAATCGGGTGCCGGACTGCGTCGATCCGGTCAAGCTGCAGCGGGCGATCGACAGCCCGTTCGGCAACGGCCGCCTGGTCGGGCGCCTCCTTCGACTTCGCCGAGTTCTCCGGCCCCAATGGCGTCCTCGCCGAACGGATCGGCTCGGCCGGCAGCTACTCACCGGCGACGCGCCCGGAGATCTATCTACCACGCCCTCCCCCCCGGCTTCTACCGCTTGGTCATCACCCTCGCCCAGAACGACGGCTCGACCACGCCATTCCACGCCGTGACCAACTTCCAGATCCTGCCCAAGCCTGGCCACGGCCCCAAGTGCATCAACGGCAAGGTCCCCAGCGCTAAGGCCGCGGCCTTCGACTGAACCCCTGCTCCGGCGCAAGCCACTCTGTTCCGGTGCGCCTTTTGCGGCGTATAGCCGTATAACGCGCACCGAAGCTGCGGGGATCAATACTTCACTTTGTATAGTGAGGTGCAATGCGCACTTACCGTCGTTTGATGGGCTTTCTGCGTCCCTACCGCCGCCAGCTGTGGGGATCGCTGGCATTTGCCTGGGCGGCGATGGGGATGACGGTGCTGATTCCGTGGCTGATCGGGCGCGCCGTCAACGCGATCCAGGACGGCAACAAGCCGGACCTGCTGCCGCTGGCGCTGGCGATCGTCGGCGCCGGCGATCCTGCGCCTGGGGCTGACCGTGGTGCGACGGCTGGTCGCGGGCAAGGTCTCGCTCGCGGTCGAATTCGACCTGCGCCAGCTCTTCTACGCCCACCTGCAGCGCCTCGAGCTCGGCTTCTTCGACGGCCAGCAGACCGGGCAGCTGATGTCGCGGGCGACCGTCGACCTGCAGGCGATCCGCTTCTTCCTCGGCTACGGCCTGATCTTCATCACCCAGAACCTGCTGACGATCATCCTCGTCACGATCGTGATGGTCGTGATCAACCCGGTGCTGGCGCTGATCGCGCTGATCCCGGCGCCGCTCGATCGTCTTCACCGCCTCGCGCTACAACCGGGTCTCGCGGCCGGCCCTGCAGGAGGTCGCAGCAGCGGATCGCCGAACTGACCGCGGAGGCCGAGGAGAACATCTCCGGGATCCGCATCGTCAAGGCCTTCGCTCGCGAGGAATACCAGCTGCACCGCTTCCAGCGCTCGGTCTCGCGGGTCTTCGACCAGAGCATCTACTCGACCCGGCTGCAGGCCTTCTTCTCGCCCCTGATCGGGCTGCTGCCACAGATCGGGATCGCCCTGGTGCTGCTGGTCGGCGGCCGCGAGGTGATCAACGGAACCCTCAGCCTTGGCGACTTCACCGCCTTCTACACCTACCTGGTGATGCTCGCCGGGCCGATGCGGATGCTCGGCGTGGCGATGGGGATGGCGCAGCGGGCGGTCGCCTCCGGCAACCGGCTGTTCGAGATCCTCGATCGCGAGCCGGAGATCAAGAGTCCGCCAGGAGCGCCGGCGCTGCCCGCGGGCGGCGGCAGGGTGCGAGATGCGCGGGCGTGACACTGCGCTACGACGAGCGCGCGCCGACCGCGCCGCATCCGACATTGACCACGCTGAGGCGGGGTCAATGTCCGGCGCTCAGCGGCAGCTGAGCGGCGTCGAGCTGCGAGGTCGAGGCCGGGGAGCACCGTGGCTCTGGTCGGGCCGTCGGGCTCGGGCAAGACCAGCCTCGTCGCGCTGATCGCGCGCCTCTATGACCCGAGTGAGGGCTCGGTCCTGGTCGACGGCGTCGACGTGCGCGAGGTCGACGTCGAGTCGCTGCGCCGGGAGATCGCCTTCGTCGCCGACGACAGCTTCCTCTTCACGCGCCAGCGTCGCCGAGAACATCGCCTACGCCGCGCGCCGACGCGACCGCGCGAGGAGATCGAAGCGGCGGCCCGGCGCGCCCAGGCCGACGGCTTCATCGAGGACCTGCCCGACGGCTACGACACCGTTGTCGGCGAGCGTGGCCTGACCCTCTCCGGCGGCCAGCGCCAGCGGGTGGCGATCGCCCGGGCGCTGCTGGCCGATCCCGCGCATCCTGATCCTCGATGACGCCACCTCCTCGGTCGACGCGACCACCGAGTCGGCGATCAAGGCCGGGCTGCGCGAGGTGATGGAGGGGCGGACGACCTTCATCATCGCCCACCGGCTCTCGACCGTCTCCCTGGCCGACGAGGTGATCGTGATGGACGGCGGTCGCGATCGTCGACCGCGGCACCCACGAGGAGCTGCTCGAAGGCTGCAGCTTCTACCGCGAGATCGCCGAGCACGGCCTCGCCGACTCGGTCTTCCTCCAGCGCGACCTCGAGCAGCGCGAGGAGATGGCGCGGCTGTGAGCGAGCGCGAGCTACGGAACCAGCTTCGCAACGTCTCCTGCTCTTCCGGGCGCTCTGGCGACTGATCCGCGGCGAGGATCAGCGCGGCCGCAAGGTGCGCTGGATGATCGGGCTGCTGCGGCCCTACCGCGGCCGGGTGGCGCTGATGTTCGTCGCCCTGCTGGTCGCGACCGGCGCCGGGCCTCGCGCCCCCCTACCTCGCCGGCCAGGCGATCGACGCCGGCATCGTCACCGGCGACGTCTCGCGCCCTCGACTGGATCGTCGCCGCCTTCGTCGTCGTCGCCATCGCTCTACGCGGTCGCCACCTACCTGCAGACCTACCTGGTCGGCTGGGTCGGCACGCGCGCCCTGCAGGACCTGCGCGAGCGGGTCTTCTCCACCTGCAGACGATGTCGATCGGCTTCTTCACCCGGCGCAGCCCGGGCGTGCTGATCTCGCGCATGACCAACGACATCGAGGCGCTCAACCAGCTCGTCACCGACGGCGTGGTGACGATGTTCTCCAGCGCGCTGACCCTGGTCGGGGTGGTCGTGATCCTGCTCGTGCTCGACGTCGAAGCTGGCCCTGGTCACCTTCATCACCTTCCCCCTGCTCGCCGATCGCCAGCATCGTCTTCCGGATCGTCTCCCACGGCGCCTACCGGGAGACGCGCGAGCGGATCGCGCGCGATCACCGCCTACCTGCAGGAGACCCTGAGCGGCGTCCGGGTGGTGCGCAGCTTCGGCCAGGAGCCCCGCCACGTCGACGCGATGACCGAGCTCAACGAGGCCAACCGGGCGGCGAACATGAAGACGGTCTACCTCAACGCCTCCTACTTCCCGGCGGTCGAACTGCTGGCCGCGGTCGGCACCGCGGTGATCCTGCTCTACGGCGGCACCCAGACGATCGACGGTGCGATCCAGATCGGCATCGATCGTCGCCTTCGTCGGCTACCTGACCATCTTCTTCGAACCGATCCAGCAGCTCTCCCAGCTCTACACGACCTACCAGCAGGGGATGGCGGCGCTGGACAAGATCTTCGACCTGCTCGACACCGCGCCCGACATGGTCGACGCCGCCGGGCGCGATCGACCCGGGGACCCTGAAAGGGGAGATCGAGATGCGAGGGCGTCTGGTTCTCCTACGCCGACGATGCTGAGTTGGAGGACGAGGTCGAGTGGGCGATGCGCGACATCGACCTGCACGTGCCGCCGGGACAGACGCTGGCCCTGGTCGGGGCCACCGGAGCCGGCAAGTCGACCTTCGCCAAGCTGGTCGCGCGCTTCTATGACCCACAGCGCGGCAAGGTGCTCGTCGACGGGCACGACCTGACGCGGCGTGCAGCAACGGGCGCTGCGGCGCCAGCTCGGGATCGTGCCACAGGAGGGCTTCCTCTTCTCCGGCAGCGTGCGCGAGAACATCGCCTTCGGCCGGCCCGAGGCGAGCCTGGAGGAGATCGAGGACGCGGCGGCGACGGTCGGCGCGACCGAGTTCATCGCCGCCCTGCCAGAGGGGATCGAGACCGAGGTCGGCGAGCGCGGCGTCCAGCTCTCGGCCGGCCAGCGCCAGCTCGTCGCCTTCGCCCGTGCCCTGCTCGCCGAGCCGCGCATCCTGATCCTCGACGAGGCGACCTCCAACGTCGACGTGCGCACCGAGAAAACGATCGAGAAAGGCCTCGAGCGCCTGCTGCCGGGCCGCACCGCGATCGTCATCGCCCACCGCCTCTCGACGATCCGCCGCGCCGGCAAGATCGTCGTCCTCGAACACGGGCGGATCGCCGAGGAGGGCACGCACGACGAGCTGATCGAGGCCGGCGGCCCGTACGCGCGGCTCTACGGGGCCTGGGAAGAGTCCTCGGCGGCCTGAATCTAGGACAAGGCGTGCATTTTCGGTGGTAATGCACGCTTGGACGACGCCAGGAAGCTAGCCGGGGCCGATGCCGCCGGAGCTGCCGCCGCTCGAGCCGCCGCCTTCGGGGGCGCCCGCGGTGCCGCCGCCTTCGGCAGTGCCGCCGGCACCGCCCGTTTCGGGCACGACTTCGGGCGCCGCTTCGGCTTCGACTTCAGGTTCGACGACTTCGGGTTCGATCGCTTCGGCTTCTTCGCCACCAGCTTCGGTTTCGCCCGATTCGGCGCTCGGGCCTGACGTCGCCGGGGCGCTCGGGCCTTCGCTGCAGTCTTTGAAGCCGTATTCGCTGGCCGCGTTCTGGAACGAAGTCAGCGCTGCGGAGGCATTCGATTCGGCAGCTTCGAGGCCGGCCGTGTCGCCGCGCTCGGAAGCCAGTTTGACTTCGTCCTCGGCTTTGGCGAGTTCTTCGGCGGTGCTGGAGAATTCGGCGTAGCCGTCGGTTTCCTGCGGCGTGCCGAGGTTGTTGAGGCTGGCGACCATGCCGCTGTAGAGATCGGCGGCTTGACCGGCGGGGCTGCTGTTTTCTGCGCTGCTGGAGCCGACCGAGCCGACGGCGGCGTTGACCTCGGCGCAGATCGCGTCGCCCTGCGCGATCAGCTCGGCCTTGCTCAGCGCCCTGGGCGCGGCGGCGGTCGTCGTCGCGGTGGATTCGCTCGAATCGCTACCGCCTCCGCCACCACAGCCGGTGACAAGCAATGCGGCCACGGGCAAGGCGACAATCCATGTTCGACGAGGGCTCACGAGTGAGGCGAAACTAGCAGAGGGATTAGACGCTCTTGCAGGGGTTTGCGCTGACTGGTGCGGCTAATGCGGACGGAACTGCGCCCCAGGGACTCGAACCCCGAAATCCTCCTCCAGAGGGTGGCGTGTTGCCATTACACCAGGGCGCAACGCGAAGAGCTAAGAATACTGACGGGCCGCTCGACCGCGGATCAGGCACCGATTGCGGAAAGATCGCTGTCGGGGTCGGCGATCTGCTCCGTGGCGGCGGAGACGTCGACGCCGTCGGCGAGCATGCGCCGGGCCTCGGCGAGGTCTTCGGAGCGCTCGACGCTGAGGGCGCCGGCGACGCGGCCGTCCTTCAGGTACCAGACGGAGAACTCGCCCTTGTCGCGGTCGCCGCGCCAGATCTCCTCGTCCCAGTCCACGGCCGGGCCGACGTACTCGAGGCTGGCCCAGTCGGCGAGGTCGCTGAAGAAGTAGGGGACGACGTCGTAATCGGCGTCGGCGCCGAGCATGTTGCGGGCGGCGTGGATGCCCTGCTGCATCGCCACGTCCCAGTGCTCGACCCGCAGGCGGCGGCCGTGGATGACGCTGTCATAGGAGCAGCAGTCGCCGGCGGCGTAGATGCCCGCGACCGAGGTCTGCAGCTTCGAGTCGCAGACGATCCCGTCGTCGACCTCGAGACCGGCGCGCTGGGCCAGCATCGCGTCGGGGCGCACGCCGGCGCCGACGACGACCGCGTCGCACTCGATCGCCAGGCCGCTCTTGGTCAGGACCGCGCTGACCCGGCCGTCGCCCTCGAAGGCCTCGAGCTCCTCGTCGCCGTGGATCGTGACGCCGTTGGACTTCGAGCAGCTGCGTGGAACCAGCGGCCGGCCTCCTCGCCGAAGGTGCGCGAGAGCGCGACTCCTCCATCGTCACGATCGTGCACTTGGTGCCCTTGGCGGTCAGCGAGGCGGCGACCTCGGCGCCGATGTAGCTGCCGCCGATCAGGACGACGTGCTCGGCCGCCTTGGCGTCGTCGCGGATCGCGTCGGAGTTGCCGAAGGCGCGCAGGTAGTGGATGCCCTCGTTCTCGGCGCCCTCGACACGGAGGATGTTGACCATCGCCCCGGTGGCGATCAGCGCCTTGCCGAAGGCGACCTCCTCGCCGCCCTGCAGCTTCGCCGTGCGCGCCGCCGGGTCGAGCGACATCACGTTGGTACCGGTGAGCAGCTCGACGTCGTTCTCCTCATACCAGGCCGGCGGGTTGACGTAGGCGTCGCTGCGCTCGGCCTCGCCGCGCAGGTACTCCTTGGAGAGCGGCGGGCGTTCGTAGGGCGGCTCGGGCTCGCGGCCGGCGAGCAGGATCGAACCCTCCGCCCCGCGCTTGCGCAGCTCGGCGGCGCAGTTGGCGGCAGGCCAGGCCGCCGCCAATCAGGAGGAAATCGACTCGCGGTCAGCCACCGTTGCCGCCGTTGCCGACGGGCCGAACATGTCCTTCAGCAGTCTCCTCCTTGCCCGGGTCGAGCACGGCCAGCACCTCGTCGCCGACCTCGAGCACCGTGTCGGCGATCGGGAACGAAGCCCTTGCCGTTGCGCAGCACCGAGATCAAGAGGCTGCCTTCGGGCATCTCCAGGTCGCCGACACGGCGCCCGGTTACCCCGGAGTCCTTGCCGAGCAACATCTCGATGATCTCCAGCTGCTCCTCCTGCAGGTCGAGCAGGTGGACGAGGCCGTACTCGGGCACCTCGTGCTCGAGCAGGCGCAGGATCAGGTCGGTGGCCGAGACCGAGGGCTTGATTCCGAGCAGGTCGAAGTGCTGGCGGTTGCGCGGGTTGTTGACGCGGGCGATGATCTGCTCGACCAGGTACTTCTCGCGCGCCACCTGGCAGATCAGCATGTTGTCCTCGTCGTCGCCGGTGACCGCGATCACCATGTCGGCACGCTCGATCCCGGCCCGCTCCAGCACCCAGAGCTCGGAGGCGTCGCCGTAGGAGACGTTGTGCTCGAGCTCCTGCTCGACGGTCAGGTAGCGGCGCCGGTTGTTCTCGATCACCGTCACCTCGTGTTCCTTTTCGAGCAGCTCGCGAGCCAGGTTCCAGCCGACCTTTCCCGCGCCGACGACGATGATGTACATCAGGCTCACGGCCTCCCCGCGCCGACGGCCGCCGGCGTCGCGCACGGCGCTCTCCAGCATGTCGATCGCGACCCGAGTCGGGCAGACCGTGTGCAGGCCCTGGCGCTCGTACCACTCGGCCCGCAGCGGGTCGAGGACGCGGGCGATCACGGTCGGCACGTCGTAGCGGCGCTGGGCGATCTGGGCGATGACGATGTTGGTGTTGTCGCCGTCGGTAGAGGCGATGAAGGCGTCGGCGTGCTCGATCCCGGCGGCGACCAGGGCGTCGGTCTCGAGCCCGGCACCGACCGTGAACTGGCCGCCGAGGTCCTCCCAGCCCTTGTCAAGCCCGACCTCGAGACGCGCGTGCGACTCGGGGTCCTCGTCGAGACAGGAGACTTCGTGCCCCTCGCGCAGCATCGAGCGGGCGACCGAGGAGCCAACGCGGCCACAGCCGACGATCAGAATGAACATGGCGTCACGGCTCGGATACTAGTTGAGCTAAAAAATGCTGTACCCGTCGATACTACGACGCAACCACTGGTTTTCGATCGGCCTCCGGACCCGTCTCCGGCGGCGCCGTGAGCAGAACCCGACACGGCGCCTTCTTCAGCACGTACTCGGTCGCGGCACCGATCTCGGCAGGCTTGGCGGCCCCGATGCCGCCGAGCTTGGCGCCACCGCGGATCTTGGTAGGGCGGCTCGCCGCCGATCACGATCGCCTCGGAGTTGTAGCGGCGAGCGGACTCGACGATGCCGGCACCGACTCTGCGAGCGCGCACCACCTCGGTGCTCACGTCGACGTCCGCGTACTCCTCGGCGACCTCGCGGGCGCGCTTCAGGGCCCGCTGGGCCCCCTCCTCGAGCTCCAGCGGCAGGTCGGCGTCGAGCGGCAAGGTCAGCGGCACCTCGATCACGTAGACGAGGTCGAGCCGGGTCTCCTCCTCTCCGCTCTCGGCCTCCTCCTGCTCGGCCGCGGCGAGGCGGCCGGCGGTGGCGACGATGTCGTCGTCGAGCTTGGTGCCGAAGACCGGCACGAGAATGTTGCGGAAGTCGACTTCGGGTACCTGCTTGGTCAGCGCCTTCTCGCTGACCGTGACTCGCTTGGTCAGCGTCGTCCCCTCGAAGCCCTTGCGATAGACGACGTAGAAGAGCAGGCCGAAGGTCATCCAGCCGAGGCCGACCCAGCGCGCGGTGTCGTGGTAGGCGAGCACGCTGAGGAAGGCGAGGGCGCTGATCACCGCGGCGAATAGATGCCGGTAGCGGTAGCTGGGCGCCGTGCCATTCGATGTCGAAGGGAACGCGGAAAGGGCGCGGCCGGTCGGGCTGGGTGATCCGCAAGCGCAGGATCGAGAGCTGGGCGATCGTGATCGCCAGCATCGCGCCGAAGGCGTAGAGACCGGCGAGCAGCTTGACGTTGGTCGGCAGCACCAGGCCGATCGCGATCACGCCGGAGATCGCGATCGCCACCTGCGGTGTCGCGTGGCGGCTGTTGAGCTTGCCCAGCCAGCTGGGGATCTGGCGATTGATCGCCAGCGTGTAGATGTGGCGGGAGACGCCAAGCAGTCGCCGTCGTCACAGCCCAGAAGAGGACCGGCGTGGCGATTAGGACGACCATCCAACGCATCGCGTCGGAGACCCAGACCGGGTGGTAGGCGGAGACGACCCCAAGCACCGGTGCCTCGACGTAGCGGTGGCCGAGGGCGGTTTCGGGGCCGTGCGGCCCGGCGACGACCGGCACCGCCATCAGCGCGATCGCCGCCATGCCCGCGTAGACCAGCGGCACCGCGAGCGCGCCGACCGAGACGATCCGCTTGAGGTCGCGCGGATCGACGTTGATGTCTGGCGCGAGATCCGAGGCCGCCTCGATGCCCGCGTAGGCGAGCATGGCCACCACCGAGGCGTAGACGATGTCGTGGAAGTCAGGGCTGGTGAAGAGGTTGATCTGGTCGGTGAGGCGGTCTGGATGGAAGACCGCAAGCACGCCGACAACGACGACCGCCAGCTGCAGAGCGATGTCGGCGAGGGCGAGGATCGCCAGCGGCCGCTCGCGGCTGCGACCGGTGATGTTGAGCATGTTGAGCACGCAGGCCGCAACGATCACGGCGCCGGCGATGCCGATCTCCCAGCCAGCCTCGGAGAGGTCTGAAGAGATCGGCTCGAGGTAGTGCGGAACCGAGATCGCCGCCAGGGCGGCGACAATCAAGTAGTCGATCAGGATCGCCCAGCCGGCGATGAAGGCGATCAGCTCGTTGAAGGCGTTGCGGGCGAAGCTCGAGGAGCCACCGCGTTCGCGGAGCATCGCCCCACCCTCGACGTAGCTGAGCGTGGTGACGACGAAGAGCAAGCCAGCGGCGAGGAAGATCACTGGCGTCAGACCAAGACCGCGATCGGCGACGACGCCGAGCGAGAAGTAGATCGAGAAGCCGACCGCCGAGTAGACGGCGACGAAGAGCCCCGGCACGCCGGTGGCCGCGCTGCAGCAGCGGCTGCAGCCGCGGTTTCGAGGGCTGCTCGGGTGACTGTGGTGGCTTCTCGTCCTGCGTCGGCTCGCTCACGTACGAGACGCTATCCAGAGCCGGCCGACGCCGACGGCGAGAAAGGCGATGCCAAGCAGGATGCCGACCGAGAGCGGGCCGCCGCCGTTGGCCAGGGTGGCGATGAGGAGAAGCAGGCCGAGGGCGACGAAGACGACGGAGAAGCCCGTACGGAGCCCTGGTAGATCCGCTCGCCGCAGACCGCGCTGCGCGGTCAGCGCGCGCGACTCGACCAGGCGTCGGTCGGGACCGCCCCGGCTTGCGGTCGGGTCGGAGACGACGATGACGCGGCAGGGGCGCTCGCCGAGGACGGTCTGCAGGGTCTTGTCGTAGAGCGGGCGGCCGTTGCGGTAGCGCAGGCCGACGACCACGGCGGCGGCGTTGATCAGCTTTGCCTCATCGGCGATGTCGTAGCCGGCCTGGCCGGGCCGGACACGCTCGACGTGGCCCGTAACCCGCTGGCCGCCGATCAGCCTCGCCTGCTCGATCTTGCCCTGTGCCTCGACTTCCTGGTCGGGCAGCTCGGCGTTCAGCGGTAGGTGCGTCGGCACGGTCAGCATCGAGTGCACGTGGATCCCGCGGCGGCGCTTGGAGGCGAGCTTGATCGCGGTGGCGACCACCTCCTCGGAGAAGGGCTGATCGTCCTCGAAGGCGACCAGGACGCTGCGGTACTCGATCTCCTCGACCCCGAGCGGCTCGGGGGTCAACACCTTGACGGTCTCTGTCAGCGGCAGGCCCTGGTTGCGGCGGTAAAGGACGTAGACGACGATGCCGAGCACCATCCAAGCGGTGCCGACGATGAGCGTGCGCGGGTTGAGCGCCATCACCACAATCCAAGCGGCAAAGGTGCCGAGGCCACCGAGAACCGCCGTCAGCGGCACCTCGGTGCCGAAGACACGGAAGTTGAGTGGCGGCTTCCAGGGGCGATCGACGCCCGACTGGCGGCGACGCAACTGGATCACCGCGACGTGGGCGATCGTGAAGGAGAGCATCGCCCCAAACGAGTACATCGTCGCCAGGAAGTCGGTCTTGCCGGGGATCAGGGTCACGATCGCGATTGCGGCGAAGATCAGGATCGCGATGTAAGGGGTGCGGTACTTGGGATGGACCTGGCGCAGGGCCTCGGGCAGCTGGCGGTGCTGGCCCATCGAGTAGGTGAGGCGGGAGACGCCGATCAGGCCAGCGTTGGTGGCGATCAGCAGGATCACCGCCGCCAGCACACCGACGTAGTAGCGCAGGACTTCGGTCGGGCCCGAGGAGAGGCCGAGGTTCTCGACGATGCCGAGGATCGGGTCATCGGCGAACTTCGAACCGAGCGCCGTTACGTAGTGGCCGGCGGCGTCCTTGACGACCGGCATCGCCGAGAGCGCGACGATCGGGATCAGCAGGTAGAGGCCGAGGACCGCCACCACAACGAGGCCGACGCTGCGCGGAATCGTCTTGGCCGCGTCCTTGGCCTCCTCGGCCATGTTGGAGATCGTCTCGATCCCGGTGTAGGCGATCATCCCGACCGCAATGCCGAGCGCGAAGTCGCTCCAGGTCGGTGCCACGCCGAGATGGACGTTGTCGACCAGGACCTGCGGGCTGAAGACGAGGACGAGGCCAATGCCGACTAGGACCACCTGGGTCGCGAGGTCGGCCACGGCGAGGATCAGGTTGAGCTTCGCCGACTCCTCGGTGCCGCGGATGTTGATCAGGGCGAGGGCGAGGATCAGGACAGCGCCGCCGATGACGTCACCGGGGCTGTCGCCCAGCCAGGGCCAGAACACCGCCAGGTAGTGAGGCACGAAGAAGGCCGAGATCGCAACCGTGATCGTGTAGTTGAGCATCTGCCCCCAGGCGGCGATGAAGCTGACCAGCTCATTGAACGCGTGGCGGGCGAAGCTCGAGGAGCCGCCGGCCTCGGGGAACATCACCGTCGCCTCGGCATAGGTCGCGGCCGTGGCGGCGAAGATCAGACCCGAGATGACGAAGGCGACCGGCGTCAGGCCGAGCGCGAAAGCCGCCGTAACGCCGAGCGCGTAGTAGATCGAGGAGCCGACGTTGCCGTAAGCGGCGGCGAACAGAGCGCCGACGCCGTGGACGCGGCTCAGCGATTCATCGCGGGGTATTCGCTGGGCCATCGACGTTCGAGGGGGATTGCATGTCGAGAGAAAATAGCTCCCCGCTTGCCTTCAGTGGTCCCATGACTAGTCGCCCGACCGCCGAACATCGTGGATGTTCTGTAAATTGATCCTTATCAATCGAATTTTACTGAAAAGTGAGACGGAGCTTTGGGACGATCGAAGACCATATTGATCAGCGCCACCCTCGTATTGGCCGCGCTCGGCACGGGTTGTGGTGGCGGCGGCACGGATTCGATCTCCAAGCCCGCCTTCATCAAGAAGGCCGACGCCATCTGCGCCGAAGGCGACAAGCGGACTCAAGAAGAATTCACGACCTACGCAAAAGAAAAGAAAATTAGATCGGGCAGCACGCCATCATCTGTCCAGCTTGTCGACATCACCCGCTCCATATTGATCCCAGCGCTTGAACAGCAGACGCAAGAAATTAAGGCGCTCGGCGCCCCCGCAGGCGATGAAAATCAAATCAACACCTTCCTGAAGCGCGTCGACGAAGCGATCAAAGCCGCCGAAAAGAAACCAATCGCGGCCGTCAAGTCTCCACAAAAATTGCTCGCCCACGCCGATCAAGCGATCAGCGATTACGGCTTCCAGGTCTGCGGATCGAACAATTAGACTGCCGCCCCGCAGGCCTCAGAAGATGATCGATCGGATCTATGACCGGCTTGATCGGATCTGGCGTCGTGACCCTGTCGAGCCTTTGACTTAGAGACTGGGCGGGGCACGAAACCGCTGCGCCCCGCCCCTCCATGCTCCTGCCGCATCGCCGCGCTTGCGGCTCTGGTTCTCTAAATATGAACCGCCCAGGTACCTCCCGCGGTTATGAACGTTTTAAAGATCCCGTTCAGCGAGGCCGGACGCGCACCGAACAGCAGTTCATCGAATTTTTTACTTTCTGTTCCTTCTAAGGGGAATAATTTCTTCGTCGCTACTTCCTGCATCAGGTGGGTGGTCAGGTCTTCTAACCAGTAGTCCGAGGTCCCCGTATTTTTTTCTAATTTTTCGTTCAGACCTTCCATCACGAGCTCGCCGCCGATGGAAATTTTTTCGCCGAAACTGCATTCTTCGCCGAAATTGAAGACGACGAAATTGCCGCCTTTCACCTCAGGTTCGAATAAAAGGTAAGTCTTTTTGTCACCGGTGGTGTGTAAGATGGCGTGGAATTTCGCTTCCCACTTGATCGGTTCTTTGGGTTTGCATGCAGCCGACACGACTTTGCTGATGAGCGTCCTGCATTTTGTGAAGTTGAGGATGATTAAGCCTTCTGCTTTTTCCCCACTGAAGAGATTGCCTTGTTCGGAGCTAACCGTTTCGCATAATATTTCGATTGTTTTTTCGGGAGTGCCGAACGTGCTTGAGAGAATGGCCTCTGATCCTGTATGAAGCGTGGCGGTGATCGGCGTATTTTTGGTGATGAACGCTTTGTTGACTAACCAGCCGGTCTGAGCCTGCGCACTTGCGGCAACGAAGGCGATCAGCCCGAGTGCGGCTATCAGGCACAGGCCAAGCGCCCTGAGACGCTGCTTTGAGAGGGTCATAGGGATTCTTTCGCTATAGGCGAGCTTGGCTTTGCTCGCCGTTTGAGCCGGGCGGCCTTTAGGCGATGGCTGCCCGCCGGAACCCTAGGTTGACAGCTTGGGCTCTATTGCTCAAGTTTTCTATAGCGATGTTTTCTATTTCCCGGAGATGCGCGTCGCTCAGCGCCCGAGAACCTGCCGAACTCCCAGGCGAGCACCGGGCCATGCCCGGTGCTCGCCGGAGGCTTGCTTGCTAGGGGTTTTCCGCGTTGTTTTTACGCACCGCCGCCGCCGAGGCGACGAAGATGTCGTTGTTGAGGATCGCGGTGTTCTTGCCCGCGGCGGCGGGCAGACCGGCACCGACGTTTACCACCGGGTCGAGCAGGAGTTCGACCAGGAAGCCGCCGCAGCCGCTGGCGCCCGGTGCCGACCAAGCGTTGTCGACGAGTTTGGCGCCTTTGGCTTCGAGGATCCGGCCTTCTTCGAGGAATTCGATGCTGCCGGCTGAGCCCTTGATCGGTTTGTTGGGCGCCGGCGGGTTGGTTTCACCCGTGGTCAGTTCCCAAAGCAGCGGAGTGCTGGAGGATCCCACGTAGCATTCGCTGCCCAGGAAGGGGTTTTCGAGGTGGACCTTGACCGGCAGTTTCAGCGCCACGCCGGATTCGCCGGCGAGGTTGCCTTCGCTGACTCTGATTTCCGATGCGGGCCTTGCCAGTTCAAGCGTCGAGTTGAGGCCGGTGAGGCCGTTTTCGAGAGTGACTTCGCAGCTGATCCGCAGCAGCGTGTTTTTGATTTCTTTACAGTTGACGAGGCCCGTTAGGCCGCCGGGAACCGGCTGGGAGGCTTTGGAGAGCGTGACTTTGTTGGCGGCTTCATAGAATTTGGCGAAGCTGTCTTCTCCTGGCGCGCCGTAGCCGCCCTGCAGGACGACCGGGTTTACGATCGGCACTTTCTTTGAGCCGAGCACCACTTCACCTGAGGTGGTCGTCGAGTAGATGCATCTTTTGACTTCCAGGTTGGAATAGGGGCACTGGACGAATTTGGTGTAGTTGCCGGTCAGTTTTGCCGAAGCGCTGCCAGCAAAGACCAACGCGGCAAGGGCGACCAGGGCCAGTGCAATGGCTCCCACCCTAGTTATATCGTGGTGCTTTTTCATGTTTCCTCTCGATGGATATTTAATTGACTTGCTGGAAGAAGTTTTTGCTGTTGGCATTCATTCGCGCAGATACGCGGTGGGCATGAGCCCAACGTTGCCAGAGACTTGAAGCACTTTTTTGCGCAAGTCCCGCGGGTTGAATCCCCGTTCAGGAGAAAGGCGCTGAGGCAGCGCGTAGAGGGCGAACATGTAGGTTTCACCGCTGCCCGGAGGGCAGATCGAGTAGCCGGCCTTACCGAAGCTGTTTTGGCCCGTGATCGCTCCCTTGGGCAGGATGCCCGCTTCGATGCCTTCAAGGCTCGGGTTGAGGCCTGCCACCGCCCAGTCGAAGAAGAGCTTTTCTTCAACTGGCTGCACATTCATCGCAAAGAGCGCCAGTTCGGCGGTTCCTTGCGGCACGCCCGTCCAACGCAAGGCGGGCCAGCTGTCCTTGCCGTCGCAGGTGTAGGTGGCGGGCAGCACCCCCATCGAACCGGGCTTGGGGTTCAAGACGGGGCTCTCAAGGCTCATGCTCGCCACGGTGGCGTGAGCGAGCTGGGCAGGGGTTGGTTCAGGCTCCTTGGGGCCCTTCGGAGGGGCGATCGGCGCGTGGTCCTTGCCTCTGCCTCTCTCGGCCGAGGATCTACTACCGCCCTTCACAGGCCCGGCAGGATTGCTCGTGGGCGCGTTGGACTTCTTCCCGGAGACCGAGGAGGTTTCCCCACCGGAAGAGGTCGTCTTTACCCCGGCCGGCTGCGCAGATGAAGACGTGCTTGCCAATGTCTCGTCAGAGCTCCCGCCGCCACAGCCGAAGAGGGCGAGAGATGCCGCCATCGCGAGCGCCAACACGAAGCTGGCGCTCGCGATCTTGGCGAGCAACGCTAGGAGGCCGTCAGGGCCTGTTCGCGATGCCATTCAAACGCTTCCGTTGGGAAGACGCCGTTCCATTCGATTTTCTGGCTGAGCGCTTTCAGTTCGGTTTTGGACGCACTCAGGGTGCTGGCATTGAAGGTGGCGGTTTCTTTGGTGTTGTCGATTGAGCCACCCGCCGAGCCGGTGACCGTGACCAAGGTTTCCCCCAGCACGCATTCTTCACCGCCGTAGAGAATCGCCACTTTGACCCCTTCGATGATGATGTAGGGGGTGGTGCCGACCGTGGTCAGTTTCGATGCCCACGGCAGTTTTTCGGCTCCAATTGAGGCGACGGTACACGCTTTGCTGTTGGTCGTGCAGTTGTAGAGCGGCAGTTCGGTGACCGATCCTTTGCCGCTTCCTCCACTGTTTTCAATCGACAGTTTGTAGAGGAAATTTTCACATTTGGTGGTCAACCCCGGAACCGTCATCGAGCTTTCGATGGCGGCTCCGACGACCGTTTCTTTGCCGCTCAGTTCAGTTCCGCTGAACCTCCAGGCGGGACTGGCGCTTGCGACGCCCACAAACACGGCGCTAATCACCAGTGCCACGAGTGCGGCACCCAGGAAGATGCTCTTCATCGCTTTGTGATTCATCGTCTCATCTCCTTTCGTGGTGATCGGCTAGGGGTTTTCTTCGTTGTTTTTGCGCACCGCAGCAGCTGAAGCAACGAAGATCGTGTTGTTGAGGATCGCCGTATTGTGCCCGGCGGTGGTGGTGCCGAGTTGGGCGTTGACAATCGGGTTGACGAGGAAGCCGAGGATTCCTCCGCACCCGCTCGCACCGGGTGCCGACCAGGCGTTGTCGACCAGTTTGGCCCCTTTGGCTTCAAGGATCCGGCCTTCCTCGAGAAATTCAATCGACCCTGCCGTGCCCTTGATCGATTTGTTAGGCAGTGGTGGAGCGGTTTCGGCCGTAGTCAGTTCCCAGTTGATCGGCGAGCTCGATGAGCCCACGTAGCAATTTTTGCCCAGGAAAGGGTTTTCCAGGTGCAGCATCACCGGCAGTTTCAGCGCTACGCCGAGTTCGCCGGCAAGATTGCCTTCGCTGACCCTGATTTCACTTGCCGGTTTGGCCAGTTCGAGGGTCGAGGTGAGGCCGGTCAGTTTGTTTTCAAAGAAGAATTTGATCAGCGCTTTAACCAGCGGCGGCGAGGAGGCTTCGGGCACAATGCCGGCGAGGCCTCCAGGCACGTTCTGCGCTGCTTTGGAGAGCGTTATTTTGTTCGCGGCTTCGTAGAATTTGGAGAAGCCGGTTTCTTCGACTTTGCCGTAGCCGCCCTGCAGCACCACCGGTTTTTCGATCGGCACTTTCTTGTTGCCAAGCACTACTTCGCCCGATTCGGTGGTCGAGTAGATGCATTTTTTTACTTCCAGGTTGCTAAACGGGCACTGGGCAAATTTGGTGTAGTTGCCTACGAGTTTGGCCGAGGCCACCCCCGCCAAACTGAGGGCGGCCAGCGCGACGACACACACTGACGCGCACACCACCCTCGCTCTTTGCATTTGCATGAGTTCCTATCTCCTGTCTTTTGCTCGATGGACTGGGATATCTATCCGCTTCTCATGAAGCTCTCTTATTGCCAGGGAAAGACTCAGGGGCGGGCGTGGCCCCCACGTTTTGCTTTTTTGCCGGCCTTGCAGTCGGCTCTCATCAGCGGCATCGTGCCGTGGGACTTGCCGTTTTGGCCGCGCAAGGTGAGCGTGGCGCGGTGGGCGCCCTTGCAGATGTTGGTCGAGTTTTGAAAGAGGCCCTTCTTGGCGCCCTGCAGGGTGGCGACCACCTTGGTAAGGGGCGCGTCGGGGATGGTTTGGAACGTCGTGCGCAGGCCGCCGTTTACCGAGTCGACGCGACCGACGGCTTCGAATTCAAGCGGCTGGCTCGGCGGGCCCCTCAAGGCAGCGACCACGTCGGGGAGCTTGTGCACCGAGGAGCGCAGGTAGATCGGGCCTTCGAGGGGATAGTCGAGCAGCGGCGTGGTCGCCTTGACATGGCCATAGACCGAGCCGGCCGGACACTCTTCGGCGGCGAACTGCACGCGGGTGCAGATCGTGCGGAAGTGGGCCTGGTCGATGAACTCCGAGCGCGGCAGGGCCAAGACGATGCGCTTGGTGTTGGCTTCACCGCGCTTGGCGGTGAACACGACGCGAAAGCGCGGGTGTCCGCCGCGGTGGATCGGGCCAAAGAGGCGGGTGCTCAACTTGGGCTTGTAGGGGAGGGCTTTGCAGCCGCCGACTTGGAAACGCTCAAAGAGCGGCGCAACAGAGCCCAGCGGCGAGGTCGCTGCGCCGCCGAAGGCAAGCGTTTCGCAGTTGGTCGGGTTGAGCGTGAAGTCCGGGCGATTTAGCTGCAAGGAGACCTGGCGCAGGTCGATCGGGACCCCGTCGAGGAGCTGGGGCAAGGGGTCGGTGAGGGCGCGGGCCTGGGCAGTGGTGGGGTCGATGTAGAGGGCGCTTCTGATCACCACCGCGCCGAGGTCAAAGGGCCCCGCGACGGCGGGGACTATCGCCAGCACGCTCAGCGGGGCGCCCTTGTAGGGGCCGGTCAGGTAGAGGTGCCCGCTGGTGTAGTAGGGGGTCGGGCCGGCCCCGGCGGCGGCGGTCAGGGTGCCGAGCTCTGAGGCCGCCGGACAGCTCGGGTCGGCCTGCTCTGCGGCGCCCTGGTTGGGCACTTCGCGCGAGCGCGCTTTGGCGATCGCGCCCGCGGGGCATTGCGCTACCCCGGCCAGCTTCGCGCTCAGGCCCGGTGGCAGGGTGGCTTCGATCCTGCCCAGCCGCTGGGAGCCGTCTTCGCGGCTCAGCTTGTAGGTCAGTGGGCTGTAGGTGCCCGCCTGGGGGGAGAGCGTGCCGGCCACCAGCTTCGGCGCGTTGGGCAGCTGAGCTTCGGTGGTCGGACAACCGCCGCCGCCCGGCGCGCTGCTCACCCTGAAGCTGTCTTTGGCCTGGGCGTCTTTGCCTTCGGGAGCGCTCCAGGGGGTCAGGTTGGCGGTGGTGGTGTATTTGCCGCAGGCGGGCGGGGTGACCAGGGCCCCCCGCGGGCCGCCGAAGAGGTGGGCCCGGAAGTCTTCCAGGGGCAGCTCGGGGTTTTCGGCAAAGCGGGCGGTGATCTGCCCGCTCGTTGGGTCCAGCTCGCCCTTGCCGGCGAGCTTGGCGACGATCCCCGTCTTTTCGTCTTCGATCGCCAGGTAGATGCCGACCAGCGAGCTGAAGGGGTTGGCAAAGGGCTTGGCGATGTAGATCGAGCCATGCAAAGGTTCGAGGATCGGTTCGCCGGTTTCGGGATCTACCTCAACTTCGTGAGCGGGGTTTCGCTGCACCAAGAGTGGCGAGGTGACTTCAAGCGTGCCGAGCTTGGCGGCAGCTGGGCAGCTTTGCGGGGCCTTGGAGAAGGCAATCGCTCCGGTCTGGGACGGCTGGTAGCCAATCTGTTGCTCAGTGCAGGCGCCAAGGCCGCCGGCCTGGGAGGCATTTACCGCCAGTCCCGGCGGAAAGGCAATCGAGATGTCTTTGAGCGCGGCCTCAGAGCGGCCTTTGCCTTCCTGCAGGCTGGTGTTCTGGGGCTGGTGCAGATCGAAATCAAGACCCGCGGGGGAGTCGGCGAGTTTGGTCGTCGGGCGAGCCCTAATCGTCGGTTCGAACGCCAATTCGTCACAGCCCTGTTGTGATTTAGTTTCACCGGAGAAGTTGGCACTTTCATATTCGGCCTCACGTTCCGGGAATGAGGGGCTCGGTTCCTCCCAGCTGTCAGCGTGGACGGCGAAACGGAGCGGTTTCCCGGAGCACTCACTAGGGGTGGTGAGAAGGGCAGTTTCCCCGGCACCAACCGGGCAGGATTCGCCGGTGACAATGCAGTGGCCGCGCACGTGGTTATGGACGGAGGCAGAGGGGTCACCCCACAGTTCCACGCTGGCGCCGAAGATCGGGTTCAGGCTGCGCGCCAGGGTGTCGTTGACAGAGCCCGAGAGGCCGTAATCAGAGTCGCTTCGCAGCGAGCCGGTCACGTGCACGAAGATGCCGAGGATGTCGAGGCCGAACTCCGCCGGGGCGCCTGGCGGGGGGACCATGTTGTAGAGGGGAACCGATTCGGAGACCAGTGCGCCGATGCTGGTCGAAGCCGAGGCGGTGCCGACCGCCGAGGCGTCCGGACAGCCGGGGCTTGCCTCGGTGATCAGCTCGGCCTCGGTGCAAAGCACCGGCGTCACCGCCGGATCTGCGAACATTCCGCGGGGCAGGTCGACGGTGATATTGCGCACGTGCCCGGAACCGGTCAGCAGGGTTTCCCCGGGTTCCACAGTGGGGAAGTAGAGATCGAAGATCTGGCTGAAGGGGTGGGCGCCGGCAGTGGTGAAGGCGCCGCCTTCTTCGTCGAGGGTCGGCGCGTTGAAGCCGAGCAGGTCAAAGGGCGCCGGAGTGGAGCTGACCGTCGTCGTGGTGCTTGCCTTGGCGCTCACCCCCCCGCCCGTTATTTCGGCTTCGTCTTTGAGCGTGGTGGATTCGCCGAGCGGCCCAACCTGCACGCCGATTTCAACCGAGCTCGCCGAGCCGGGCTGAATCGCGCCGCTGATTTCGCATCTGATCGTCTGTGCTTCGACGATCGAGCAACCTGGAGGCAACGCAAGTGGCGCCAGCCCTTCAGGGAGATTGTCGGTGAAGACGATCGGCCCGGCGGCGAGTGCGGAGCCGACATTGCTCGCAAAGAGCAGGTAGCGGCCTTTTGCCCCTGCCACGAAGTTGGTCGGGTGCGATTCGACCCGCAGCTTCCAGGCCGGGAGCTGTGCGGCGCTCGCGCCGCCCGGCGCCGTTGCCGCCGCCAAGAGTGCCAAGGTGGCAAACAGAAGTGCCTTGCGCGCGCTCATCGCCGCGCCCCCTGCTTGGCCTTGGCTTTGCCTTTGCGGTGGCCTTTCTTGTGGTGCTTTTTACCCTTATGCGCCTTCTTGGCCGGTTTGGCATTGCCGGGACCAAAGAAGCCCGGGGTCACCGGCGCCAGCGCTGGCGCTGGTGGCGCCGGTGGGGCTTCGTGGCAAGCTTCAACGCTTTCACACGCCGGAGGCGGCGCCGGCGGGTTTTGAGCCCCAAGGCCGCCGTTGGCGCGAACGTCATAGACGTCGACCAGTTCGTCTTTGTCTTGGCCGACCAGACGATCGCGGCTGAAGAAGAAGACGTCTTCGCCACTTTCAGAGGCATCGGCCAAGATCGCCGGCTCTTTGCCTTTGCCGGTCGAGAGCAGATATATGCAGCCGCCTTCGACGGTCGCTTCCCCGGCCACGCAGCTGCCCGTTCCCACCGCCTCCCACTCATAGACATCGAGGCAGGCGCGATGCGCGAACTGTCCTTCGGTCAACGGGCAGCTCGGCTCCCCGTTGGTGTCGGCATTGACCAGCGCGTCGGGGGTCTCAAAGAAGACCCGCTTGCCCCCCGCCGTCAGGTTTCGCGAGGCAAAGGAGCTGATAGCGAGCGGAATCGTACTCGTCCCCGGGTAGATATCGCCCAGGTCGGGTGTACCCACCGGACTCGCCCCCGAGGGATCGCACGACACACAGGCCAAACCCGTCCCATTGCGGTAGAGGTAGAACTCCGCGGCACCTTCGTTCGGATAGGCACCCAATTGGCGCTGAGAGCGAAATAGGAGCGCTTCCCCGTCCTCGCTCACTTGCGCCGTCTTTTGGAAGTTGACGCTTGTGAAGCCGCTGATTTTATACGGCGTCGCCGCCCAGTTTGCCGCATCGGTCTCTATTTCGTTGCCGCCCGCGTCAAGCCGCGCCACGAAGCTTGCTTTGCCCCCCACTTCCCAGCGGTAGAGGCTGCACTCCCCACTCGCCGAGCCCAGCCTGCCCGTGCAATCACCCGCTTTGCCCCCGCCGGGCCCGTCGAGGTCTCCGTTCGCGGCAAAGTAGACCACCGAGCCGTCTCGGGACGTCCCCAGCACTCCTTGCACTTCGGCCCCGTTTTCGGCCCCGCTACCAGCGCTCACATCTTCCAGCGTCCCGCTGCTCGCTTGGTAGCGGTAAAGCTCGTTGCCGGGCTTGAGCGCCAGCGGCGGATCGTTTGCCCAGTAAACGTGGCCCCCCGCCGTTGTCACGCTTTGCGCGCGTTCAACCCCTTTGCCTTCTTTGATGAATTTTTCTTCCTTATCGCTCAGGTCCAGTTTTGCTCTGCTGATCAGGCTTTCGTGAAGCTCAGGTATCGATTCACCGGATGTTTCTTCATAGTTCCAGTAGAGATGCGTGCCGTCCAGCGCCAGGTCTACGTCCCCCGCCAATTCGGACACTTCGATTTTCGCCACCTTTTTGCCGTCGAGGTCATAGCTTTGAATGAAGACGCCTTTGAGCGCCACGTAGATGTGCCCGCCTGCCGGGTCTACCGCCAGACCCTGCGTCGGCACTTTCGCTCCGGCTTCTTCGAACTTGATGAAGTCCTCATTTACTTCTGAGCCATTCACGTTTGCCCGTCCCAGCGATTCGCCCGCCGAGTTGGTCCAGTAGAGCAATTCTCCGCCCACCGCCACCCCCTTTGGCCCTTTCGCGCCGCTGATGAAGTTCGCTTTCACGCTGGCCGGATTGCCGCTTATGTCTGCCCGTCCAATCGTGCCGGCGGAGGGCATCGTCCAGTAGATGTGCCCGGCGTCAACCGTTAGGTCTTCGATTCCCACCAAGCCGGAGATGAAGACCGGGTTGACTTCGGTGCCGTCGAGCTTTGCCCGTCCTATCGTCCCCGCTTCGCTATCTGCCCAGTAGAGGTAGGTGGAGTCGGTCGTAAGGCCCGAGGCCCGCGCCAGGGCGAATTTAAGGTTGAAGTCTTCGGCTGTGCCGCTGTCTACTTTGGCGCTCGCGATGAAGGGCTGCGGTGGTAGTTCGCTCGGTTCGGGACCGGTGTTTGCACCATTTGTCAGCTCCTCTTGGGAGGTGAAGTAAACGACTTTGCCATCAGCGCTGGCGGCCTGGAAGGCGGCCGGACGCGGTCCGCCCAGTTCGATCCCGCCCGGCCCGGTGCCGTTTGTCTTCTCAGAGGCCGAGAGTTCCAACGTACAGGCCTTCGTCGCCTCTTCTGTGCATTTGCCTTCTTTCATCGGGCTCTGGGACGCGCCGGGGTTGAGCCGCTCATAAAGCTTGCCGCTACCCGCCGCGGTAAAGAACGCGGCCGAGTCGTCGCGGGCGATCACGTTCTCCTGTTCGGTGTAGTACTTACGAGTGCCACCGCCTTCACTGAGCGTCGCCGCGTTGGTGCCGTGGACCCAGTCGTAGGGACCAGCGATTGCTCCTTGGCCGGGGGCGCTGCCATCGTTGAGGGCGCCGACCAGGCTAACTTTGCCGCTGGCTCGCTCCCAGAGGTAGACGTTTGGCCGCCCCGGCGCCGCCCCTTCAAGCAGTTTGGCTGGCGATTCGAAAAGCAGCGAGCCGTCTTCGGTGGTGCCGACGAACTGAGGTTCTAGGCCGACGGTGTAGTCGATCACCTTGACTGGAACCCCACCAGTTCCCGGCCTTGCCAGGATCTCAGTTTCACTCGGCGAGCCAAACCGCGTCGCTTTGGTGAAGACCTCTGAGAAGTCAGGTGTCCAGCCCAACAGCAGGGCCGCCTGGCCCTCCGTTGCCGGCGGCAGCAGGCCGTGGGTCTCCCAGCCGCTTCTACGGCTGGCCAGGTAGGAGGGGAATTCCTGCGCCCCCACCCCGCCGGGGATGCCCGACTTGCTGATGAAGGTCACGCCGTCGCCGTTGGCGGTGGCTTTTGCATAGGGGACGGTCGCGGTCACATCGCCGCCGTTCTTATTGACCGGCGTCGCCTGCTCATAAGCACGGCACTCCGGCAGGTTCGCGCCAACGCCGTCAAGGCCCAGATTGAGCGCGGTCTCTTCGTCGGGTCGGAAGACTTCGTTTGGGCAGGGCCCGAAAATTGTCGGCGACGCTGCACTTGCGCTCGCCGGCGGCACGAGCCCCAGCACAACCAGTGCCAGCGCTATTGCCCTCATCTTGCTCATCTGTGACTCTTCTCCCCTTGCATATCTCTCCCTAGCGTTCCCTGCCTTATCGGGCTTAGATGGGGCGCGCCCGTGGCGCGCCCCATCTCTGGTTGCCTCTTTCGCGTTACCGCGGTTTACTTCTTGGCTGTTCCTTAGATGTGAACCGCCCAGGTTCCTCCAGCGGTAATGAATGCTTTCGCGAGACCATCCAGTGCGGCTGGACGCGAACCGAACAACAGTTCGTCGAAGCTGCCCGCTTTGCCTTCTAATGGGAATAATTTTTTAGTCGTCACTTCTTGCAGTATGTGGTTGGTCAGGTCTTCTAAGCAGTAGTCGGTGGTGGCCGTATTTTTTTCTAATTTTTCGTTGAGGCATTCCGCCACCAGCTCGCCGGACACGGCAGTCGCGCCGAAAGAGCATTCTTCGCCGAATTCAATTGTAACGAAGGGTTTTCCTGCCACATCCGGTTCGAATAAGAGGTAGGTCTTTTTGTCACCGGTGGTGTGTAAGATGGCGTGGAATTTAGCTGCGGCTATGATTGGTTCTTTAGGTTTACATGGAGCCGACACGACTTTACTAATAAGTGTGCGACATTTTGTGAATTTCAGAACGATTAAACCTTCTGCTTTTTCACCACTGAAAATATTGCCCTGTTCAGAGCTAACCGTTTCGCATAAAACTTCAATTGCTTTTTCGGGGGTGCCGATGGTACTTAAGAGCACGGCCTCTCCTGTATGCAGAGTGCCGGTGATTGGCGTGTTGGCAGTGATGAACGCTTTGTTGACTAACCAGCCAGTCTGGGCTTGCGCCGCCGAAGCGATCATGGCCATCAGGCCGAGCGCTGCGAGGACACTGAGGCCTAGGGCCTTAAGTCCGAGCTTTGAATGACTCATCTATCGAATTCCTCTCACAATGTTTGAGCTACGGATTTTTAAAATCAACGGTATGGGGGGACCTCCCACAGAGGATCGCCACCTCCCGTCGACGCAGACTGTGGCGCATCAGACGCCGCCAGTCAACTTTTCGGTCCTGATGTTTTCTATCTTGGTATCATCAAGTGCTCAGGCGAGGGACGAGGCGAGGATCAGCTCCATCAGGAGCCCGGCGTCGGGGCATGTTGAGCTATGCGCATGCGAAGAAAACTGCTGAAGGTCGGCGGCACCCGCAGTCAGCTTTCGCAACTTGAAGCGGGGCGCAAACCGGTGCGCCCCACCCTTTCCATGCTTCCCTGTCGCGTCGCCGCCTACGGCTCTAGCTTCTAGATATGAACCGCCCAGGTGCCTCCCGCGGTTATGAACGTTTTGAAGATTCCGTTCAGCGAGGCAGGACGCGTGCCGAACTTAAGTTCGTCGAATTTGCCTGCTTCGCCTGTTAATGGGAATAATTCTTTTTTTGCTACTTCCTGCCATAGGTGGTTGGTCAGGTCTTCTAAGCAGTAGTCGGTGGTGGCCGTATTTTTTTCTAATTTTTCGTTGAGGCATTCCATCACGAACTCACCGCCCGCCGCAGTCGTGCCGAAAGAACATTCTTCGCCGAATTCAATTGTGGCAAACGGTTTACCTGCCACATCCGGTTCGAATAAAATATAAGTCTTTTTGTCACCGGTGGTATGTAAGATGGCGTGGAATTTGCTTCCCCAAACGATCGGTTCTTTGGGTTTGCATGCGGGAGACACGACTTTGTTGATGAGCGTCCTGCATTTTGTGAATTGGAGGAAGATTAAGCCTTCCGCAGCAGCACCGCTGAAAATATTTCCATTTGTGCTGCTAACCGTTTCGCATAATAATTCGATTGTTTTTTCGGGAGTGCCGAACGTGCTTGAGAGAATGGCCTCTGATCCTGTATGAAGCGTGGCGGTGATCGGCGTATTTTTGGTGATGAACGCTTTGTTGACTAACCAGCCGGTCTGAGCCTGCGCACTTGCGGCAACGAAGGCGATCAGCCCGAGTGCGGCTATCAGGCACAGGCCAAGCGCCCTGAGACGCTGCTTTGAGAGGGTCATAGGGATCCTTTCGCTATAGGCGAGCTTGGCTTTGCTCGCCGTTTGAGCCGGGCGGCCTTTAGGCGATGGCTGCCCGCCGGAACCCTAGGTTGACAGCTTGGGCTCTATTGCTCAAGTTTTCTATAGCGATGTTTTCTATTTCCCGGAGATGCGCGTCGCTCAGCGCCCGAGGGCATGCTCAAACTCCCCGGCGACTGCTTCGCTCAGGAACTTCCGCGTTGAGGATCGCAGCGTGTTCCTGCCCGCCGGGGGGAGGACAGACTTGGCGATCGAGATGTATTTGAGCCCGGCCCCAGAGCGGCCTTTGCCTTCCCTTGCAGGCTGTTGTTCTGGGGCTGACGCAGACGAAGTCAAGTTCCGCGGGGGAGTCGGCGAGCGTTTCGGCTTGCAACTCGTGATTGAGTCTGGTACGACATAGATGGTCTATAGATACGGGAAGATTTTTTGGAGGAGGCGTGCTTGCTGGGAGAGCGAGGTTGAATCAGGGGATAGCGTTGACTGCCGTGAGCGAGGCAGCGCTAAGTGCAGGGTCCGAGCAGGGGCTTTCTACAAAGCTGAGACCTGGGCCCGGACGGGAGCCGACGGAGGTTGCGGATCATCAGCGGGCTCGAATTCACGGAGCCGTGATCGAGATCGTCGATGATGGTGGCTATGGCGCGATCACGGTGCGCGCCCTGACCAGAGCTGCAAGAGTCTCGACGAAGACCTTTTACCAGCACTATTCCGGCAAGGAAGAGTGTCTTCTTCGCTCATTCGAGCTGGTAGCGCACCGAATGCTGTCGAGACTTGCTTCCGCGCAATTTGATGAGCTTGGCTGCAGCGCCCGAACGCAAGCGACGGTTAGGGCTTTTACCAGCGAGCTCGAAAGCGATCCACGGGCCGCTCGCCTGCTCCTTATCGATGCCTATTCCGGCGGCCCCTCGGTGCTTGCGCAGGTTCGGGAGATGGAACGGGTGTTCGTGACAATAATCGGCGAGTGTTTCGCTGGCACATGGGAAGGAGTCGATCCTTCGCCGCTTATCGTCGAAGGAATAGTCGCGGGACTGATGAGCGTTGCCCGCGCGCGACTGATAGTCGATAGAGCAGAAGATCTGAGCGATCTTGGTCGGCCGCTGTCGAACTGGGCTCTCTCTCTATGCAGTCGGGCCGCGGCTCAGCTAACCGAGACCAACAGTCTCTACCACCCTGCGGAAAGATCACCGAGCCGGCCTCATTCGGTCCCGTCGAGCGACGCGAAACCAAAGCAGGGCGAACGAGCACCGACGGGTGACCTCGCGCTTTTGCTCTCCGCTGCGACGAAGCTCGTCGCGGACGAGCACGAGGATCTTTCGGCACAGCGCATCGCCGCAACCGCAGGCGTTTCTCGGCGGAGCTTTTACACTCACTTCCGACAAGAGGAGGAATGTCTAAACGCTGCGCTTGAACTGCAAATAGACGAAGCGCTTGCACGAGCGAAACGCTCAAAGACCTCAAGCGCCACCTGGGCGGGGGGTGTCAGTGGAGCGATGGCAACTCTTTGCGCAGAGGTAGATAGCAACCCCGTTCTCGCCAGCATCTATAGCGACAGGGTGGTCGGAGCCTCTGACATGGGACGCCTTCAGTGTCACGAGCGCTTCACTTCTGAGATCTCTCGACTTCTCGGTGAAGGAGCTCCGTACGCCAACCGCCCCGATCCGCTGATGTTTGAGGCGTCGGCCGGAGCGATTCTAGGCACCCTTCGACGACCTAAGGAACTTGACCGCAACCCCTCGCGACTTGCCGGAACCGTCGCTTTCCTAGCGCTGGCGCCGATCATCGGCGCCGATCGGGCCGTCAATGCAATCCGCGAAGAGCAAGCCCCCGCGGCGAGGACCGGCTAAGCAAATCGAATTTATAGAGCCATCTTGCTCCACACGGGTGGGACCACACGGAGCAACAGCCAATACACAACAGGGAGGAAATCCACAATGCTGCGTAAATTTAATCAACGCTTCGGCACCGCCGGGTTGGTGGTGGCAATTGTTGCACTAGTGATGGTGCTTGCAGGCGGTGCGTACGCAGCAAGCAACGCGTTCACCAAGAAGCAGATCAAGCAGATCAAATCGATAGCCACCAGCGTCGCCAAGCCGGGACCGGCGGGACCGCCAGGGCCCGCGGGGACGCCGGGACCAGCGGGAGCCGAAGGCGAACAGGGTGAAACAGGCAAAGCAGGTGCGCCAGGGAAAGCGGGGAAAGCGGGCAGCAGCGTCACCGTGACGACAATCCCCTCCGGCGGGACCCAATGTCAAGGGCAAGATGGGGCACTGGTGAACGAAGAGGGTGCGTCTGGCGGTGTAGAAGTCTGCTCCGGCAAAGAAGGCTCTCCCTGGACCGCTGGAGGCACTCTGCCTCCCGGCGCTACCGAGACTGGAACTTGGTCCATTACAGCAACGGAAGCCGACACCGAAGGCGTCCTGGCTCCATTGTCCTTCTCCGTTCCGCTGCCCTTCGTCCTCCAGCCGGAATTCACCCACTTTGTAAATGAAGAAAAAGAAGAATTCAGCCCGTTCTGCCCAGGCACCTACGTCAACCCCGCCAGAGAAGCTATGCCAGGGCATCTCTGTGTCTATCTAGACACCATGGTAAATACTACTTTCGGCGGCATATTCAAATCGACTTCGGGTGAAGGAACCGCTCGAGGCGGCGCGCTGCTCAGATTCACCGCGCCAACTGGCGTAGCGGTAGCCGACGGAAGCTTTTCCGTCACGGGTTGCACCAAAGGAGCCCCGCCGTTCGAATGTCCAACACCCTAAGAAAGAGGTAGAGGTCAATGTAATGCGCGAATGCCGAGGCTGTCATCAGCTCGGCATTCGCGCAAACCCACCGACAGATAACCCATGATTCGTTAGTTATTTGTTTGTCATGTCTGCAGATGAGGGCGTTGCAGTCATCACCATGGGCTTCACCCTTGTCATCGCCACCATGGCCGAGATTTCCGCTCGCCGGCGTCAGCGAGAGACGCTGAGACGTGATCGTGAACTGGCGGACATCGCCGACTTGCGGGTTCTGCTTGATGACGCCGCAATCGCAATTGAAACATCCCGCGAGAGGCTCGACGACCTAATCTTGCGCTTCTACGAGTGCGGCAAGGGCCTATCTGATGCGCCCCGAGACGAGCTTGCCGAGGCCCGTCGGTCGATGATCGCCGTGAGGGCTCGTCTGACCATACGGCCCTACGGGAATGGACCTGTTGTCTCGCATTTTGAAATGGCCTGCTGCGAGATCTCAGAAACTCTCCGCACGGTTCGACCGGCCGACCTTGACGAGGCATCCGACGACATCGTTGAAGAAAAGCTCGTCGAGGTAGAGCTCTCGAGGATGGCATTTGAAGAAGCGTGCGGTGAATTTACGACGGCTGCCCTGCAGAAGGTCGGAGCGAACCCTTGACTTTTCCAGTACTTCGGGCTTATCCATTGCCCTTCAGCTGTAGCGATCCCACCGTTCGAGCGCCGGCTCCGGATCGATCGGCACCCCGTGCACGTGGATCTCGAAGTGCAGGTGGCAGCCGACGGTGATCGCGTTGCCGGTCTCCCCCACTGCGCCGACTCGCTCGCCGGCGTAGACGCGCTCGCCGCGGTGGACCAGCGCTGGTCTTGGCATGTGGGCATAGAAGTAGGAGCGGTCCTCGCCTTCACCGTGGATCAGCAGGTAGTTGCCGTAGAGGACCGGGTCGTAGCCGGTCCGCAACACCTTGCCATTGCGGACCGCCACTAGAGGCGTGCCGCAGGCGGCGACGATGTCAAAGCCCTCGTGGGTGCGGCCGCCGCTGCGGGGGGCGCCGAATTCGCCGATTGGGCCGCGGGTGCCGTGCGGGCCCTGGACTGGGAAGACATGGCCGTAGTAGGTGGCGGCGCCGTCGCTATAGAAAATCCGCGCCGACACGGCAGCGGGGAAAAATGCGAGGAGAAGAAGCGCTAGGGCGGTGAGTCGCTTCAGTGGTGTTCGATGACGCGGTCGACGAGGTTGTACTCCTTCGCCTCCTCCGCGCTCATGAAGTAGTCGCGCTCAGTGTCCTTGGCGACCTTCTCGAACTCCTGGCCGGTGTGCTTGGCGAGGATCTCGTCGAGGCGGCGGCGCACGTCGATGATCTCTTTGGCGTGGATCTCGATGTCGGTGGCCTGACCCTGGAAGCTGGAGGAAACCTGGTGGATGAGGATCTTGGAGTTGGGCAACGACATCCGCTTGCCCGCGGCGCCGCCGGCCAGCAGCAGCGCGCCCATGCTCATCGCGATGCCGACGCAGATCGTCTGCACGTCGGGCTTGATGAACTGCATCGTGTCGTAGATCGCCAGACCGGCGTAGACGGAGCCGCCAGGCGAGTTGACGTAGAGGCTGATGTCCTTGTCGGGGTCCTCGGACTCCAGGTGCAGGAGCTGGGCCACGATCAGGTTGGCGATGTCCTCGGTGACCGGTGTGCCGAGGAAGACGATCCGCTCGCCAAGCAGGCGCGAGTAGATGTCAAAGGCACGCTCGCCGCGCGAAGTCTGCTCGACAACCATTGGAACCAGAGGGCTCATGGGCGGGACTCTATAGAAGCGCCCCCGCCGCCCGCAGCCTTGACCATGTACATCGCACGATCCGCTGCAGCGAGCAGCTCCTCGGTCGAGCGCGCCTCGCCGGGGCCGAAGGTCGCAGCGCCGATGCTGACGCCCAGCCGCACCTCCCGCTCGCCGACCGCCAGCGGCTCTGCGGCGAGCGCAGCGACGAGTCTCTCCCCCACGACTTCCGCCCCGATCGCATCGGCTTCGGGCAGCAGCAGGGCGAACTCGTCGCCGCCGAGGCGGGCAATCAGGCCGCCCTCGTCACGACCGACCACGTCGGTCTCACGCAGGTTTTCGGCGAGGACGCGGGAGACCATGCGCAGCGCCTCGTCACCCGCGGCGTGGCCGAACTCGTCGTTGATCTGCTTGAAGCGGTCGAGGTCGGCGATCAGCAACGCCCCGCTGCGCTTGTAGCGCCGCGCGTGGGCAAGCTGGGCCGCCAGCGACTCGTCAAAGCTGCGGCGATTGAGCATCCCGGTCAACGGGTCGCTGCGCGAGCGCAGCTCCAGCTCCCCTTCCAGCAGCTTGCGGTCGGTCACGTCACGACCGACGGCGTAGATCCGTTCCTCCTCAGGGACCCCCACCGAGGTCCACTCGATCCAGTGCACCCCGCCCTCATTGTCGAGATAGCGGTTCTGGAACCGGACCGCAGCGCGCCCCCCGATCGAGATATCCGTCGCCTCGACCTCGATCTCGTGGCGATCGTCGGAATGGACGAACTCGACGAAGGGGCGGCTCAGCAACTCCTCGCGGCTGTAGCCGAGTATTCGCTCGAAGGCGGAATTGACCCGCTTGAAGTAGCCGTCGAAGCCGGCGACACAAAACATCTCGCCCGACAGCTCCGCGAAGCGCTCACTCTCCTTTTCCAGCGCCCGCAGGTCCCTGCCCCGGCGCCAGATCACCGTCAGTCGCCCGGCGTCCAGAGCTCGGAGGGTTTCTCCTCTTCCTCTTCCTCCGGCGTCCAGATTTTCTCGCGGGCCTCGGCCTGCTCGAGCGGGATCGGCTTGGCCGACTCGGCGACGAGGTCGATTGCCTTGCGCACGGCGATGTCTTCGCGGACCATCGCGTCGCGGCCGTTCTCGCGCAGGCGGGCGAGCAGCTTCTCGGGCGTGGTGCGCTCGTGCTCGGCAGTGTGAGCGAGGGCCTCGACCATTTCCTCCTCGGCGACCTCGATCGCCTCGGCCTCGGCGATCGCCGCCAGCACCGCCTCGCGCTTGAGCTCGCGCTCGGCGTCGGGCTTCGATTCCTCGAGCACCTCCTCGCGCGTTTTGCCCTGCATCTGCAAGTAGGCGTCGGCGCCCATACCGCGGGCGGCGAGCTGACGCTCGACCCGGTCCCAGCGCTCCTCGGCCCGCGCCTGCACCAAGGCGTCGGGCATCTCGACGGTCGCGGCGTCCACCGCGGCGTCGACGGCGGCGACGCGGAAGTCCTGCTCGGCGCGCTCGTCGACCGCTTCGCTGACCCGTTTGGCGATGTCGGCGCGCAGCTCCTCGAGCGTCTCGAACTCCGAGGCCTCCGAGGCGAAGTCGTCGTCGAGCTCGGGCAGGACCTTCTCCCGCACCTCTTTGACGTCGACGTTGAAGACCGCGTCCTCGCCGGCCAGCTCCTCGGCTTGGTAATCCTCAGGGAAGGTGACCTCGACCTTGCGCGCTTCGCCCGCTTCGGCGCCGCTCAACTGCTCCTCAAAGCCCTCGATCAGCTGGCCGCCGCCGAGCTCCAGGAGGTAGTCGGAGGCCTTGCCACCCTCGAAGGCTTTGCCGTCACGCAGGCCCTCGAAATCGACCAGCAGGACATCGCCGTCGGCGGCGGCGCGCTCAACCGGCTCGAGCTTGGCGAACCCTTCGCGGATGCGCTCGACCTCGCGGTCAACGATCTCCTCGGTCGGCTCGGCCTCGGCCTTGCCAACCTCGAGGCCTTTGTACTCACCGAGCTGCGCCGGCGGCCGTACACCGATCTCGAATTTGAACTCAAGCGGCTCGCCCTCGCCCTCCGGCGCGGAGACGATCTCAATGCTGGGATCGCCGACCGGGCTGATGCCGGAGCTGAGCAGGCCCTGCTCGTACCACTCGGGCAGTGACTCGCGGATCGCGTCCTGCAGGACGGCGCCGAATCCGAGCCGCTGGATCACCAGCGAGGGCGGCGCTTTGCCTTTGCGGAAACCGGGCATGCGCATCTCCTTCGCCAGCCCACGGGCGGCGCGCTGCAGGCCGCGACCGACCAGATCGGCGGGAACCTCCACCTCGACCCGCACACGCGAGTCGGGCAGCTCTGTAACGGTGGCTCTCAAGAGCAGGCACCCTATTGGATCGGCTGAGGCGATCCGCCCCCCTGCTTCGCCTTGAGCGAGTGGAGATAATGAACTAATAAGTCTTTATGAAAAATTTTATGCGAGTAAGATGCCCCGGTGGCGTCGAAGACGGCAACCAGGAAGAGGAGAGGAAAGGCAGGGGCGAAGGCTGACCTGCCGGTGACCCCGGACCTCCCCTTCGCATTTCATCCGGTCCTCGCCGCCTCGCTCGTCTTCATCGCCGCCGGCGCGGTCCTCGTCCTCGAGATCCTCGCCGTACGGCTCCTGGCCCCCTACGTCGGGTTGACGCTGGAAACGACGACGGCCATCATCGGAGCGGCGCTGGGCGGAATCGCCGCGGGCGCGGCGATCGGCGGCTACCTTGCCGACCGAACCGACACCCGACGCCTGATCGTCATCCTGCTCCTGCTCGGCGGCGTGTTCGCGCTCTTGACCGTGCCCGCGATCCGCTGGCTGGGACCGGGGGCGCAGGGGAACGGCGAGCTGGCCGCGCTCGGCATCACCGTCGTTGCCCTGGTTCCGGCGGCCACGGTGCTCAGCGCCGTCTCCCCCGCGGTCGCCCACCTGCAGCTTCACGACCTTCGCGCGAGCGGCACGATCGTGGGTCGGCTCTCGGCCTGGGGCACCGCCGGAGCGCTCGTCGGCACCTTTGGCACTGGTTTCATCCTGGTTCCGCTGATGCCGGTCAGCACCGCGGTGCTGGCGGTAGCTGTGGTCCTGCTCGGCACCGGGATCCTGCTCGGTGCGATACCGCGGATCATTCCCCCGGCGGTCGTCGCGGGCGTGATCCTCACGGCGCTCGCCCTTGGCGCCGGCTCAGCTTCACTCAAGTCTCCCTGCGTTCTGGAAACTCGCTACCACTGCATCGGAATCGTCAGGAACCCCGAAGTACCGGGCGGCTACAACTTCCTGCTCGACGATGGCTACGAGTCGTTCGTCGCCAATGACCCGAAACGGCTGGTGTATCCGTACACGCGCTGGATCGGCGACGCGATCGACGGGATGAGCCCGTCGCGGGCCCCGCTCAAAGGGGTGTTCATCGGCGGTGGCGGCCTCACTCTGCCGCGCTGGCTAGAGGCGACCCGGCCGGGTTCTCACTCCGAAGTACTAGAGGTTGACGGCGAAATGATCCACTTCATCGAGGATCGCGTCGGGCTCCACGAATCACCCCGGTTCCACGTGCTGATTGGAGATGCGCGCGTCAACATGCTGAAGGTGCCGAGCCACAGCGCTGATTTCGTCGTCGGCGACGCCTTCAGCAACGACTCCGTTCCCTGGCACCTGACCACCACAAGGTGGATGCAAGAAGTGAAGCGAGTGCTCAAGCCCGGCGCCATGTACGCGATGAACGTGATCGACGCTCCGCCGTTGGAAATGCTCAAAGCGGAGGCAGCCACCCTGCTCGACACCTTCAGAGACGTGCGTCTGATCACCCTCGCCGGCGAAGGAGGACGCCCCTTGGGCGGGAACGAGATCCTGCTCGCCTCCGATCGCCCGATGGCCAAAGCGGTCCGCTCGAGCGCTTTCGGCGCCACCACCGATGGCCTCTCCGGCGTGAAATGGCTCGCCACCGGCGCCCAGCCGCTGCGCGACGACTACGCCCCGGTCGACCAGCTGATCACGCAGTCCAACTGACAGGGCGAATCGACGATCCGCGCTACGCCCCAGAGCGGCGCTGCGCCAGGCCGGTGCGGACAGCGATCGCGAAGTCGATCGCGAACGCCGCGCCGCGACCCAACGGGCCGGTGACCAACCAGGCGCGCGCCTTAGTTAGTGGCGACATGCGATTGCCCTTCCTCGCTCGCCGTTGCGCCGGCGACGATCCGTTCTTCCAGCCGCGCCCCGTGGCCGGCCGCGACCGCGCGCTGGGCTCGCCGCTCATCGAGGGCGAAGCCGCGCTCCTCGGCCAGCTCGAGCAGGCGCTGGCGCTCGGTGCCTTCGCGCGCCACCTCGAGGAAGATCCAGGCGAGCACGCCAAGGGCGAGGAAGGTGCCCTCGACCATCATGATCGCGCCCGCGGTGCTCTGGTCGGTGATCGGCGAGATCCCCCAGTAGTGCTCGCCTTTGCCGTAGATGGGATAGAGCACCGAGCCCGACCACATCAGCACGTTGCCGAGCACCGCACTGGCGAAGCGGACGGCGATCACGTAGCCGACCTTCCAGGCGGCGGTGAACCACTCGGGCTTGGGCAGCGGCCCGAAGATCGGCATCCACATCAGGCAGCCGAAGGCGAGGAAGGTGGTGTGCTCGAGCGCGTGCAGGGGCGCCGTGCCGTAGGCGGCGTCATAGATGACGGGGATGTGCCAGAAGTAGAAGTTGAGCGCCCAGAGCGGCAGCGCGATCAGCGGGTGGGTGAGCACCTGAAGGCGGTTGAAGATCTTGATCGAGAGGATCGGCTGCAGCAACGACTTGGTCAGGCCAAGGACGATCAGCAGCGAGGCGATGTCGCCGATCAGCAGGTGCTCGACCATGTGGGCGATTACCAGCTCGTCGGAGATGTGGCCGATCGGGCTGAAGAGGGCGATCGCGATCAGCAGCAGGCCACTGCCGAAACAGAGCTGGCGCCAGAGCGGCACCGAGCGGCCGTCCCAGGAGAGGCTGCGCACCCGGGCCCAGTAGGCGACGGCGCCGATCGTGATCGGGAAGACCTCGATCGGGGCGAAGGCGCCGGTGACGTGGGCAAAGAGGACGCTGCTCACGCTGGTAGCTTGGCATGGCCGTGAGCGCTGTCGACCCCAGCTTCCCGCCGATCGGCGGCTACGGCTTCCTCTCCGACTGCCACACCAGCGCCCTGGTCTCCTACGACGGCACGGT
The DNA here is from genome assembly GCA_963716345.1 of uncultured Solirubrobacterales bacterium. Lineage (GTDB taxonomy): Bacteria > Actinomycetota > Thermoleophilia > Solirubrobacterales > 70-9 > VRUE01. Next base: position 2,408,122 of record OY970304.1, on the reverse strand, counting down.
CGAGTGGCTCTGCCTGCCCCGCTTCGACTCGCCCAGCGCCTTCGGCGCCCTGCTCGACCGCGGCGCCGGCCACTTCAAGCTCGCCCCCAAGAACGTGATCGTGCCGATCAGCCGTCGCTACGAGCCCGGCACCCTGGTGATCGAGACGACCTGGGTGACCGACACCGGCTGGCTCGTCATCCACGACCTGCTCTCGATCGCCGAGTGGGTACCTGGCGGCAACGGCCCGAGAGGCGTCCGCAAACCGAGCACGAGTCCGACCGCTCGCTGCTGCGCATCGTGACCTGCATCGACGGCGAGGTCGAGATCGAGATGGAGTGCCTGCCGCGCTTTGGCTACGGCGCCGAGGCTGCGCAGTGGAGCGGCGGCGAGCTGGGCGAGGCGCTGGCGCTCGGCAGCGACGGCACCGAGCTGCGCCTGACCAGCGACATGGAGCTGAGCGTCGACGAGACGGCGCCGCCCGCGGCCGCCTGCGCCTGCGCGAGGACGAGAGCGGCTTCTGCGCCGTCACCTGGGGCGACGGCGACCTGGGCGGACCGCGCAGCGCCCCCGAGGCGCTGGAGCGGCTCGACTCGACCGAAGAGTTCTGGCGCGACTGGCTGCGCGCCGGCGACTTCCCCGACCACCCCTGGCGCATCCACCTGCAGCGCTCGGCGCTGGTCCTGAAGGGGCTCACCTACACGCCCGACCGGGGCGATCGTCGCCGCCCCGACCACCTCGCTGCCGGAGACCCCCGGCGGCGAACGCAACTGGGACTACCGCTACAGCTGGATCCGCGACTCGACCTTCACCCTCTGGGCCCTGCACACGCTCGGCTTCGACCAGGAGGCGCGCGACTTCATGCGCTTCATCGCTCGACGTCTGCCGGGACAACCCCGACCTGCAGATCATGTACGGGATCGGCGGCGAGAAGCGATCTGACCGAGAGCACGCTCGACCACCTCGGCGGCTACGGCGGCGCCCGCCCGGTGCGGATCGGCAACGGCGCCTACGACCAGCGCCAGAACGACGTCTGGGGCGCCCTGCTCGACTCGATCTACCTGCACGAAAAGGCGCTCCGGGGCAGTGGCACGCAGGCCGACCGAGAGCTGATCCGCCACCAGGTCGAAGCGGCGATCGAGGCCTGGCCCAACCCCGACCAGGGGATCTGGGAGTCGCGCGGCGAGCCCAAGCACTACGTCTCCTCGAAGCTGATGATCTGGGTCGCGGTCGACCGCGGTGCCCGCCTCGCCCGTGAGCATCGGCATCGACGAGCTGGCCGACGAGTGGCAGGCGCAAGGCAGATGAGATCAAGGCGGAGATCCTCGAGCGCGGCGTCCGCGACGGCGTCTTCCGCCAGCACTACGAGACCGACGCGCTCGACGCCTCCACCCTGCTGATCCCGCTGCTGCGCTTCCTGCCGGCCGACGACCCGCGCGTGCGGGCCACGGTCGAGGCGATCGCCGAGCGACCTGACCGAACACGGCCTCGTCCTGCGCTACAAGGTCGAGGAGACCGACGACGGCCTCAGCGGCGACGAGGGCACCTTCCTGATCTGCTCCTTCTGGCTGGTCTCGGCGCTCTCGGAGATCGGCGAGCGCGACGCGGGCACGGGCGCTCTGCGAGCGACTGCTGGAGGCCGCCGGCTGGCTCGACCTCTTCGCCGAGGAGCTGGAGCGCCGAGTCGCGGTCGCCACCTCGGCAACTTCCCCCAGGCCTTCACCCACCTGGCGCTGATCAACGCCGTCTCCCACGTGATCGCCGACGAGCAGCGCGAGGACGGCGGCCCGACCGCGGTCTTCACCGAGATGGGAGGCGTCCGCGAGGACGCCTGATTTAGCGCAGACAAAACACCGTCAGACAATAGATTTCGTTTGTTCGGTATTCTCGCCAGATGGCGCCAGGGAGCAACCCGCGGGGAACTGATCTCTTCAACGCCCTCGGGCACCCGATGCGACGCCAGATCCTGCGCGAGATGCTCGACACCAAGGGGGAGATCAGCCCGCGTGAGCTCGCCGCCAAGCTCTCCCAACAGCTCAGCGCGCTGAGCTACCACGTCAGGGTGCTGGCCGAATGCCACGCGGTCGAGTTGGTGCGCACCGAGCAGATCCGCGGCTCGACCCAGCACTTCTACCGCGCCGTGGTTAAAGCCAATTGGGCGATCACGGCGCTGGAAGCAGGTGAGAAGCCGCCCGACAGGGGTGGCTCGCGGGGGGAAGAGAAGGGCTAAGGGCTCGCCTTATGGGGGCAATCGTGGAGGGCAAGGACCACATCCGCACGACGCGCGAGGAAGACGGAGTCTTCGAAGCGGCTGTGCTGCAGCAAGTCCTGGCGATCCATCCCAGCCCGGTGACGCTGGCTGAGCTGGTCGATGAGATCGCCGGCAAAGGCTGTGATTTCTCCCAACGCGACGCGATCGAGCGGGCCGTGCACGCCCTTGCCGGCTGCGGCCTCCTGCACCGCAACGAGGCCCTGGTGCTGCCCAGCCGGGCGGCGCTGCGCTTCGAGGAACTACTCGGCGAGTAGTCCAGTAGCATCGCTGCGAAGTTGAGCCCCGCGCCGTTCAAAGTTCGCAGCGAGCAGGAAGACGGGGTGTTCGTGATCACAGTCGAGGGGGAGCTGGACATGAACACCGCAACGGATCTGGAGCGAGAGCTCGAGGGACCGGTTGCCGCTGCCAAAGCGCCACTGCTGATCGACCTCAGCCGCTGCGAGTTCATTGACTCCACCGGCATCGCCCTGATCGTGCGCTCCTGGCAGGCGCTTGACGGCGACGGTAACGGCCAGTTTGCGCTTTGCGGGATCGGGCACCAAGTCAAGCGGGTGCTCGACATCACTGGCCTCGAGGAAACGATCCCGACACACTCAACTCGCGAACAGGCGCTCGAGCGGCTGCGTTCCTGAACTTGCGCCGAGCTCTGGCAGCCCTTGGCGCCGCGGCGCTGCTCCTCTTGATCACCGCCAGCACCGCCGCGCCAGAGGGCCGGATCGTGATCCACGGCACCGAAGCGGGGACGCACCTGCGACTTAGCGTCAGCGGCGGCGACCTGCTCATCACCGGGCCGATGGCCGAAGCAACCGAAGGCTGTCAGCTCGCTCCCGGCAACGTTGCTGCAACCTGCCCGCTGAGCGACGCCGGACAGGTCGAAGTCGACACCGGGCCGGGCAATGACAAGGTCGAAGTCCTCAACAAGCTGCCGGTGCCGCTGATCGCCTACCTCGGCGCCGGCTCGGACAAGCTGATCGGCAACGGCGAGCCGGACTCCTGTCATCCGCAGGACACGCCGCGCAACCGCTGCATCGGCGGCGGCGGCAACGACATCTGTGTCGCCGCCCCGGTCAACACCGATTGCGTCGGCGGCCCGGGCAACGACTACTGCAAGACCAGCGACGGCAGCGACGGCTGCTGGGGCGGTCCCGGCAACGACTTCTGCTCAATGGGCGCCGGCCAGGATGGCTGCCACGGCGAAGGCGGCAACGACCGCCTCTATGGCGGCCCGGGCAACGACCAGCTCTACGGTGGCGCAGGCGACGACCTATGCGACGACGAAGCCGGCCTCGGCAAAGCACGCGAATGCGAGCTCGGCCCGCACAGCACGCGGGACCGAGCCGCAGAGCGCATCCGCTAAGCGTCCGCGGCGAGAAACTGCTCGATCGCGCCGATCGTCTCGACCGGCGACTCCCAGAGGACGTTGTGGCCGTTGGGGACGACGACCTCGGTGAGGAGCTCGCTTCCCAGTGCCTCCCTGTAGCGATCTTTCTTCCCGGCGACTTGCGCCAGCGAGAGCGTAGCCACCAAAAGCAGGGTGGGCACGGTCGCGATCGGCGGCGCCGGCAGCGTCACCTCGTTCCAGGCGACCACCGCCGCACTGGGCGAAAAGCGGAACCGGTAGCGCCCATCGGGACCCATCTGCAGGTCGTGATCGACATAGTCTTTGACCACGTCGTAGGGAGCGGCGACCATAGATTCGTTGGACAAGACCGCATTGACCGCACCGTCCACCGTGGCAAAGCTCCAGTCGAGGCGTTCGATTTCCGCGCTGCGCAGGGCCTGTGTCGGGCTCACTTCGAGCCCAGGGTCAAGGAGCACGAGCTTCGCCGTTCGATCGGGGGCCCGGTGCGCGACCTCCGCCGCGAGGCGACCGCCAAAACTGTGACCAACCCAGGTGGCGCGCTCGATCCCCAGCGAGTCGAGGGTGGAGAGCAGGTCCTGAATATGAGAGTCAGTGTTCCAGGGCGGCTCGCGACCGGAATCGCCGTGCCCGCGCAGGTCGACGGCCACAACCGAGTGGCCCTGCGCGGCGAGGCGCACTCCCAGACCCCCGAAGATGCCACCGTGCTGAGCGACACCGTGAATACACACCACGCTGTGCGGCGCCTCAGGCCCCCATCTATGCGTATGAAGAATCATTCGAAAATGCCCCTGTCAGCTGCCTTCACGCCCGGATCGCCCGCGGACCGTCCTCGTTGCGACCTTCATCTTCGTTCTCCGCGCCAACCAGAATCGCGATCTTGCCGAGGTGCTTGTTTTCAAGCATCATCTGGTGCGCCTCTGGCACGTCCTCGAAGCTCATCGTCTGCGAGAGCAGCGGCCGGACCCGGCCGCTGGTGACGAGCTTATTTGCCTCTATTGCCTGGTGGGCATGGGCGCCGTGCGAGCCGAGGATCTCCTTTTGTCGCATCCATAGATAACGAGCGTCGAAGTCAAGGTTGAAACCAGAAGGTGGCGCCGCAGATCACGACCTTTCCGAATGGTTTCACGGTGAATACCGAGGTCGGGAACGTCTCGCGTCCAACGTGCTCGAACACGATATCCGGAGCATCCCCCAGGATCGATTTCACGCGCTTGGCGAACGCTCGCGTCGTCTTCGCGCGCTCGCTGTCCGCAGCTGGGTCGGCGAAGTTCTCCGGCGTTCTCACCATCTCGCCGAACTCACGCCGATCGATCCAATCGACCGCGCCAAGGTCCTTGATCAGCCTCCCCTTCTCCTCAGAGGAGACCACCCCGACCGCATCCGCGCCGGCGACGGCGCAAAGCTGAATCGCGAAGACGCCGAGGCCCCCGGCTGCCCCCCATACCAACACCTTGTGCCCAACCTGAAGCCTGCATTTGTCGATCAACATGCGGTAGGCGGTGAAATAGGAGAGGCCATATGCCGCCGCCTCGGCCCAGCTCAGGCTCTGCGGGCGCGGCAGCAGCTGCTGTACCTGCACCTTGGTGAATTGGGCGAAAGACCCCCAAGTCGTCTCGTACCCCCACGCCTTGAGACTGGGAGCGGCAAGCGGATCGAACCCATGAAGCTCAATATCCTCGTAGGAGTACTGAGTGGTGTTGAGGACGACCTCGTCGCCCGGCTTCCAGCGCGTAACCGCTTTGCCCACTTTCCAAACAACTCCGGCGGCGTCGGAGCCGGCGATGTGATGACCATGCTCGGGATGGTCACCAAAATCGAAAACAGAAACGGGATGCCCCAATGCCGCCCACACCCCGTTGAAGTTCAACCCGGCCGCCATGACGCGAACAATTACCTCGAAATCGCGGGGCTCGGGAACCTCAACCTGCTCGAGCTTGAAGGCATCCTTGGGCTGACCCTCTCGCTCTCTGCGTACAACCCAGGCGGGCATGGTGGGCGGCAGCTCGCCGGGCTCGAAATCGAGCTGATTAATTCGATTGATATCGGTATTCGTAGTCGGCATGCACCCTCCTATCGGTCATCTGGCAACGTCACTCTTCTCGTTGCCCCACTTGCTCGTTCATAAAGTCGGCGCGCTGGCTATCGTTTCCCTGCTCGAATTGGGCGGCCTCGACATCGTCGCCCGCCGCCTCGTCGGCCGTGCTTTCGAGATTCCCCGCCAGGGCGCGTAGATGGGTGGCGAAGGTCTCCCGCCGCGCGTCTCCAGCCGGGATTGCCGCGAGTGTCCGCTCGAGCTGTTCAAAATCGGGGTCGTCGGTGACCTGCTCGCCGGGTTTGACCTCCGTGAGCAGGTAGCCGGCGAGAGCGGCGGCGCTCGGGTAGTCAAAGATGAGCGTGGCGGGGAGCCGCATCGAAGTGATCTCACCCAGCCGGTTCCGCATCTCCACGGCAGCCAGCGAGTCGAAGCCAAGCTCAGCGAAGGGCCGCTTGGGTGGGACGTCGGCGGCCGATGCATACCCGAGCACGGCGGCCGCCTCCTCGCGCACCAGCTCCAGCACGGTTGCCTCGTGCTCTGCCAGCGGCGTCCTGGCGAGGCGCTCGGCAAGGGAAACCAAGGGGCCCCGACGGCGCTCGACCTGCTGCCGAACCATGCCGCGCAAGATCGGAGGCAGCATGCCGGCGGTAGCCAGCTTGCGCAGTCCTCCCTGGTCGACCTTGATCGCGATCTCCCCTGGGCCGCCGGCGAGGAGGGCCTCGTCGAACAGCTCCAGGCCCTCCTCGTCGCTCAGGGCCTCGGCGCCGAAGCGCCGCATCCGCGCCATGTCGGCCTGATCGAGGTTGGCGGTCATGCCGCTTTCCCTCTCCCACATCCCCCAGGCGATCGAGGTGGCCGCCTTGCCCCTGGCCTGGCGATGGGCTGCGAGAGCATCGAGAAAGGCGTTGGCAGCAGCGTAGTTTCCCTGGCCGGGACCGCCAACGGTGCCCGCCATCGAGGAGAACATGACAAAGGCGGAGATGTCCTCCTGCTTGGTCAGCTCGTGCAGGTGCCAGGCGGCGTCCGCCTTGGGGCCGAGGACGCGATCCAGCTGCCCCACGCTCATCAAGTCGATCAGACCGTCCTCGATCACTCCAGCGGTGTGGATCACCGCCCCCAAGGGATGCTCGGGGTCGATCGAGTCGATCAACAACTTCAGCTGCTCGCGGTCGGAGACGTCACAGGCCTCGATTCGCACCTCGGCGCCGAGCTCGGTGAGCTGGGCAGAGAGCCCCGAGGCCGATGCGGCCTCGGGGCCGCTGCGGCTGAGCAAAAGCAGATGACGAGCGCCGTACTCCGTGACCAGGTGGGGTGCGAGCAGGGAGCCGAGGCCTCCCGTGGCGCCGGTGATCAAGACCGTGCGCTGGGGGTCGATTGGCTGGGGCATCTGCAAGACGACCTTGCCCTCGCGCAGGTGGAGGAAGGCCTCGCGGGCACGGCGTATGTCCCAGGTCATGTGCGGGAAGCACGACAGCTCTTCACGCTCGAGACCGTCGACGACCTCGGCAAGGATCTCGCCGAGGCGATCGGACCCCACTTCGGTCAGGTCATATGGGCGGTAGACGACGCCGGGGTGGGCTGCGGCGACTTGCTCGGGATCGCGGATGTCTGCCTTGCCCATCTCCAAGAACCGCCCGCCGCGTGGCAAGAGCCCCAGCGAGGCATCGACGAACTCCCCTGCCAGGGAGTTGAGGACGACGTCTACCCCCTCCCCCTCGGTCAGCTCCAAGAAGCGCTCCTCAAAGCCCTGCTCGTGCGAGGCGGCGATGTGGTCCTCGGCGACGCCCGCCTCCTTCAGCGTCTCCCACTTGGCGGGGCTGGCGGTGGCAAAGACCTCGGCGCCCAGCTGGTGGGCGAGGGCAATCGCGGCGAGACCGACATCGTTGGCAGCGGCATGAATCAGCACCTTCTCGCCGGCTTCAAGCCTGCCCAGGTCCCTCAAGCCATAGTAGGCGGTGCAAAAGACAGTTGGCACCGCTGCGCCCTGCTCGAAGCTCCAAGCCTCGGGGATCGGCGCCAGGGTGCGCCGGTCGGCGATCGCCAGGGGGCCAAAGGCGTGGGGGAACATCCCCAGCACCCGATCGCCGACGGCCAGGTCCTCGACCCCCGGGCCGACCTCAGTGACCACACCGGCGCCCTCGCCGCCGATCTCAGCTTGGTCCGGGTAGATCGCAAGGACGGCCATCAGGTCGCGGGAGTTGACTCCGGCCGCACGCACCGCGATCCGCACGGCGCCCTCTTCCAGCGGGGATTCGGCCTCGAAAGCGGGCACCAGAGCGAGCTCCTCCAGTGTGCCCTTCTGCGGTGCGTCCAACCGCCATGGCCCGCGCGGAGGAAGTAGCGAATCGGCTCGGCTCTGCGCCGCGGACACCCGCGGCGCCAGCAGCTCGCCCTCGCGCAGGGCGAGCTGAGACTCCTCCGCGCTCATCGCCAAAGCCTTCCCCAGCACTGCCCACGAGACCTCCGTACCGTCGCTGTGAATCAGAGCGAAGCGGCCTGGGTGCTCGAACTGGGCAGAGCGCAACAGGCCCCCGAAAGGAGCAAACGCAAGATCGGAGACCTCGCCGCCTGCGATCGCACCCACAGTCAGCAGGGCAAGACGGCTACCGCCAAGAGCCTCGCTACCGATCCATTGCTGCAGCGTGGCGAGCGCTTCATCCATCCCGCCACTTGGGGCACCGGCCTCCCCTGCGGGCTCGAACGCCCAGAGCACCACTTCGGGAGGCTCAACGCCCGCCTCCAGCGCTTGCAGCAGGGCGGGGATGTCGGGGTACCTATCACCCGCGTCGATTTGGATGTCGCCCTCTCCGAGAATCGCCATCGAGGGCACGGGCGCCTCTGGGTCCTGCTCCACTGACTGCCAGCCAAGGCGGTACAGCCGGCTGGGGGGAACGCTGGGCGTGCCACCGAGCACACTCAGGTCGATCTCCCTTCCCACCACCGAGCCAATCGAGAGCACCGGCGCCCCGGTCGCGTCGAAGGCATCGAGCACGAAGGTGTCCCCCTCGGCCTGCAGGCGGGTGCGCAGCGAGAGCGACCCGGCTGAGTCGATGCGGATGTCGCTCCAGACGAAGGGCAGGACCGGTCCGCGCCCCTTTGACCTCTCCTGTGGCTCGAGCGCGGGCAAGAGCGCCCCGTGAAGCGAGGAGTCCAAGAGCGCCGGGTGCACCCCGAAGCGCTGCGCTTCTGCCCTTTGCTCCTCGGCCAGCGATACCTCGGCATAGACCTCCCCGCCCGCTCGCCAGGCCCGCTCGAGGCCCTGGAAGGCAGGACCGTAGTCAAAGCCCGCCTCTGCCAGGCGCTCATAGACCGAGTCCAGCTCGATCGGCTCTGCACCCTCGGGGGGCCACTGGGTGAGGGGCTCCTTGGCTTGGGGTGCTTGGCTGGAGAGAGTGCCGAGGGCGTGCAGGGTCCACTGGGGCTGCTCTGCCTCGCTGCTCTCGGGGCGCGAGTAGATCGATACCTCCCGCTCCCCGCCCTCCCCCTCTGCGCCGAGCTTTACCTGCAGGGCCACCGCGCCTTGCTCGGGCAAGATCAGGGGGGCCTGCAGGGCGAGCTCTTGGAGCAGCTCGCAACCTGCCTCCCTGCCTGCCCTCAGGGCCATCTCCACGAAGGCGGTGCCGGGGAGCAAGACGGTGCCCGCGGCGGCGTGGTCTGCCAGCCAGGGGTGGGTCTGCAGGGAGATCCGCCCGGTCAGGGTGAGGCCCTCGGTGGCGGGGTCCTCGATCGTGGCGCTGAGCAGGGGGTGATCGGCGTCTACTTGCCCGATCGCGCTTGGGTCACCGCTGCCGCTGGAGGGGTTCAGCCAGTAGCGCTTTCTCTGGAAGGGGTAGGTGGGCAGGGGGACTGCCTTTGCCCCGGTGCCTGCAAAGAAGGCGCTCCAGTCTGGCTTTGCGCCTGCGGCGTGGGCTTGGGCGAGGGCGAGGATCAATGCCTCGGGCTCATCGCGTCCCTGCCTGAGGGTGGGGATCGGGGTCGAGCCCTCCTGCAGGACCGTCGATGCCATCGGGCCGAGCAGCGGGTCTGCTCCCAGCTCCAGGTAGGTGGTGGTGCCCTGCTCTGCGAGGGTTTGGATGCCCTTGGCAAAGCGCACCGGCTCCCTGGCGTGGGAGACCCAGTAGGCGGGGTCTTGGGCCTGCTCTTTGCTCAGCAGCTCACCGCTGGCGTTGGAGATCACGGGGAGCTTTGGCTCGGCGAGGGTGAGTGAGGCAAGGACGGCTTTGAAGTCCTCCAGCATCGGCTCGATCAGGGGCGAGTGAAAGGCGTGGGAGACGGCCAGGCGCTTGGTCTTCCTGTCTTGGGCCTTGAAGTGGGCCTCCTGGGCTTCGATCGCCTTCTCTTCGCCTGAGATCACCACTGCCTCCGGGCCGTTGACCGCGGCCAGGGAGAGCGCTTTGTCCTTGCCCTCTATGGCCTCCAGTGCCTCAGGCTCGGTGGCCTCGATCGCCAGCATCGCCCCGCCCTCGGGCAGGGCGCCCATCAGGGCCCCCCTGGCAGCGATCAGCTTGGCTGCGTCTGCGAGGGAGAAGACGCCGCTGATGTGGGCGGCGGTGATCTCCCCCACGGAGTGGCCGGTGAGCAGGTCTGGGGTGAGGCCGAAGGACTCCAGCAGGCGGTAGAGGGCAAGGCCGGTGGCAAAGATCGCGGGTTGGGCGTAGGTGGTGCGCTCCAGCAGCGCTGCCTGCTTTGAGCCCGGCTGGCTGAAGATCAGCTCCTTGAGGGGGTGATCGGTGTGTTGGTCGATCTGCTCGCAGGCCTCTTCCAGGGCCTTGGCGTAGGCGGGGTAGGTCTCATGGAGCTCCTTGCCCATGCCCGGGCGCTGGGAGCCCTGGCCGGTCAGCAGGTAGGCCAGGCGGCCTGCCTTTGCCGTCTGGGTCTTGGTGTTGGGGGCGGGCTTTCCCTGGGCCAGGGCCGCAAGGCCCTCCAGCAGCTCGTCTCGGTCAGAGCCGACGATGAGAGCGCGCTCTGAAAGCTGGGCCCTGGTGGTGATCAGGGAGTGGGCGAGGTCGGTGGGCTCCAGCTCTGGGTGCTCTTGGATGTGGGTGGCGAGGCGGGAGGCTGAGTCCTTGAGCGCCTGTGGGGTCTTGGCCGAGAGGATGAAGGGGAGCGGGCCTGCCAAGGAGGCCTCCGCGGCGGGGGCATCCTTGGCGGAGGCGCCGGGCCCGGGGTCCCGTCCGGACATCGGCGCCTCCTCCAAGATCAGGTGGGCGTTGGTGCCCGAGGCGCCGAAGGAGGAGACCCCCGCCCGGCGCGGATGGCCGTTGGGCTTCCACTCGGTGGCCTCGGTGAGCAGCTCTATCTCCCCCGCCTCCCAGTCGACCTTCGAAGAAGGGGCATCGACGTGGAGGGTCTTTGGCAAGACGCCTTCGCGCATCGCCATCACGGTCTTGATCACCCCTGCCACCCCTGCTGCTGCCTGGGAGTGGCCGATGTTTGACTTGACCGAGCCCAAGCGAAGCGGTGTCTCTCGTTCCTGGCCGTAGGTGGCCAGGAGGGCTCCGGCCTCGATCGGGTCGCCCAGCATCGTGCCGGTGCCGTGGGCCTCTACCGCGTCGATGTCTTGGGGCTGCAACCTGGCGTTGGCCAGGGCCTGTCTGATCACCCGCTCCTGGGAGGGGCCGTTGGGGGCGGTCAGCCCGTTGGAGGCGCCGTCTTGGTTGACCGCGGAGCCGCGGATCACGGCGAGGACGCGGTGGCCCTTGGCTTCGGCGTCAGAGAGGCGCTCGAGGGCGAGGACCCCTACTCCCTCTGACCAGCCGACGCCGTCGGCTGACTCGGCGAAGGCCTTGCAGCGCCCGTCGGGGGCGAGGCCCCTTTGGCGGGCGAACTCGGTGAAGCTGATCGGCGTCGCGATCACCGTCACCCCACCTGCCAGCGCCAGCGAGCACTCCCCCGCCCGCAGCGCCTGAGACGCCAGGTGCATCGCCACCAGCGAGGAGGAGCAGGCGGTGTCGACGCTCATCGTCGGCCCCTCGAGGCCGAGCGAGTAGGCGACGCGGCCCGAGACCATGCTGGCGGCGACGCCGAAGAGGCGATAGCCGTCCAGTCCGTCATCCGACGAGGTCAGGCCCGAGGTGTAGTCGTTGGAGCTGACCCCCGCGAATATCCCGGTGGAGGTGCCGTGCAGCGACAGTGGATCGATGCCGGCGTCCTCCAGCGCTTCCCATGAGGTTTCGAGCAGAAGCCTCTGCTGCGGGTCGCTCGCCAGCGCTTCACGCGGTGAGATGCCGAAGAAGGCCGGGTCGAAATCCGGGGCGTCGGGCAGGAAGCCACCCTCGCGGGCGTAGCTGGTGCCTGAGCTTTCGGGATCGGGGTCATAGAGACGCTCAAGGTCCCAGCCGCGGTCGGCGGGAAAGCCGGTGATCGCATCGTCGCCCTCGGCCAGGAGCCGCCAGAGCCCCTGGGGAGAGCTGGCGCCGCCCGGGTAGCGGCAGCTCATGCCGACGATCGCGATCGGCTCCTCGGAGATCTGGGCGCGAACCACCTCCTGCCTGGCGCTCCCCTCGCCACTCGCCTGCTCGAGCAGGTGCCTTGCCAGCTCGAGCGGCGAGGGGTAGTCGAAGACGATCGTCGCCGCCAGGCGCATGCCGGTGGCGTCCCCCAGCCGGTTGCGCAGCTCGACCGCGCCGGCGGAGTCGAAGCCAATGTCCTTGAAGGCCCGCGCCGGCTCCACCTCGGCCGCCGAGTCGTGACCAAGCACGATCGCTGCCTCGCTGCGGACGAGATCCAAGACGAAGCCCTCGCGCTCCACCTCCGCCAACTCGGCGAGCTTGCCGCCGAGCGATCCACCTGCGCTCGCTCCGCGGCGCCGTTGACGCGTTCGCACGAGACCGCTGAGGAGCGGCGGCAGCGCCCCCGCTTCTGCCGCCGCCCGCAGCGTGGCGGGTTCGAACGGAGCGGCCAGCGTCAGCGGCCGCTCCCCGCTCAGCACGGTGTCGAGGAGGGAGAGAGCCCGTTCGACGGAGAGCGCGGTGAAGCCGGAGCGCTCCATCCGCTTCAACTCGGCGTCGCTGAGGTGAGAGGAGACGCCGCTCTCGCGATCCCACGGTCCCCAGGCAAGGGCGCTTCCGCCCAGACCCTCCTCGCAACGACGCTGGGCAAGCGCCTCGAGGAATGCGTCGCCGGCGGCGTTGTTGGCCTGCCCCACGCCGCCCAGGACGCTGGCGGCGGCGCCGAACACGATGAAGGCGCTGAGGTCGAGCTGCTCGGTGAGATCGTGCAGGCGCCAGGCGCCCGCAAGCTTCGGATCGAGGGCGCGTCCAAGCTGCTCCCCGCTCATCGACCCGATCAACCCGTCGTCGGCCACGGCAGCGGCGTGGATCACCGCTCCCAGCGGATGCGCCGGCTCGATCGAATCGAGCAGAGACGCCAGCTCCTCGCGATCGGAGATGTCACAAGCCTCAACCCGCACCTCGGCGCCGAGCTCGCCGAGCTGCTCGATCAGCTCGGCGGCGCCCGGCGCGTCGGCGCCGCGGCGGCTTGCCAGGAGCAGGTGGCGAGCACCGTACGCACCGGCGAGATGGCGGGCGACGATTGCGCCGATGCGACCTGTGCCACCGGCGATCAGGACAGTGCGATCGGGATCGATCGACCCCGGCCGGGACGATGGCCTATCCGAATCGGGACCAAGCGAAACGATTCGCGGCACGAGCTGGACGCCTTCGCGCAGGGCGATCTGAGGCTCGATCGCGCTGGCGGCGAGGGCGGCGGCGAGGGCGGCGGCGGATGCCTCTGAGCCGTCTGTGTCAATCAGGGCAAAGCGGTCGGGGTGCTCGGCTTGGACGGCGCGCAGGAGCCCCCAGACCGTCGCGCCAGGTAGGTCTGGGGACCCATTCCCGGCAGCCGAGACCGCCGCTGTGGTGAGCAAAGCCAGGCGAGAAGCCGCCGGCGAATCGGCGAGCCAGCGCTGCACCTCGGCCAGGGCAGCCGCGGCGGCGGCGTGAGCCGCCTCGGCTGGATCCGCCGAGGGCTCGAAGCGGAGCTCGTCGAGCCTGACAAGTGTGGGGGAAGCGCCGTTGGCAACCGCGGCCGGATGCGGCGCCGGAGCGGGCTCGACCCATTCGACGCCCAACAGTCCGTCGCCGTCGCCCCTCTTCCCCAGCGGCTGCTCGACCTCGGCCGGACGCAGAATCAAGGCACCGACCGCCGCGACCGGTGCCCCCTCCTGGTCGGCCAGCGTGACCGTGACCTCATCCCCACTCCGGCGAGTGATCCGGGCACGCAGCGCAGTCACACCGCCGCCGATCAGGGATGCATCGGTCCAGGCGGAGGCGAGCAGCGGCCTCAGCTCAGAACCCCCGTCGGCGAAAGCGTCGGCGAAGACCGCATGCAGAACCGGGTCGAGCAATGCCGGATGAATTCCGAACTGCTTCGCTTCCTGCGCCTGCTCGGGAGCCAGCGAGATCTCGGCGAAGACGTCTTCGCCCCGCCGCCAAGCCGCAGTGAGGCCCTGGAAGGCCGGGCCATAGTCAAAGCCGAAATCGGCAAGGCGGTCATAGGCGGCATTGACGTCGATCGGATCGGCGTCGGCCGGCGGCCAACTCCCAAGCCCAGGCGAGGCGACGCTCGAGCCGGCCGCTACGGTCCCTCTCGCGTGACACGCCCACTCCCCACCCTCGGGCCGAGAGTGGATCGAGAGCGGCCGCGTGCGGTCCTCCCCAGGCTCACCCACCCGAACTTGGAGTTGCACCCCATCGGCCTCCGGCAGGAACAGTGGGGCTTCGAGCTTCAGCTCTTTCACCTGATTGCAGCCGGCCTCCGCCGCCGCCGCCAGCGCCAGCTCCAGGAAGGCCGGGCCGGGCAGGGACGCGGTCCCCCCCAGGCTGTGATCGGCAAGCCAGGGATGCGTCCGCAGGGAGATCCGCCCGGTCAAGGTGAGGCGCTCTCCCTCCGGGTCCTCGATCGCGGCCCTGAGCAGCGGGTGCTCGGAATCGCCAAGCCCGATCGCGCTGGGATCAGAGCCCGCTGCTCCCGTTTCAAGCCAGTAGCGCTTGCGCTGGAAGGGATAGGTCGGCAGGGCCACGCTGGCGGCACCTGTCCCAGCGAAGAACCGGCTCCAATCGACCCGCGCTCCCACGGTGTGAGCCCGCGCGAGGGAGGTGGCGAAGCGGCTGGGACCGCCGTCGTCGCGACGCAGCGTGCCTAGCACCGCGACCGCATCGGGATCGACGGCGCTTGCTTCCACTGTTTCCTGCAGACCGACGGCCAGCACCGGATGCGGGCTCACCTCGAGCAGCGTGCGATGGCCGTCCTCGAGCAGCCGTTCGACCGTCGGTGCCAGACGAACCGTTTGGCGCAGGTTCCGGTACCAGTACTCGGCATCCAACTCCGCCGTGTCGAGCACCCCGCCGGTCACGGTGGAGTAGAAGGGAATCTCGCCACTGCGCGGAGAGATCGGCGCGAGCGCGCGAAGGAGGTCGTCGCGCAGCGCGTCGACCTGAACTGAGTGAGAAGCTCCAGAGGCGCCGGGGACCTTCTTTGCCTTCACTCCTTCCGATGCGCACTGGGCGATCAACTCATCCAACGCCTCGGACTCGCCGGATACGACGGTCGAGGATGGCCCGTTCAGCGCCGCGATATCGATCCGGTTGCTCCAACGCCCGAGGCGCGACTCGACCTCGCTGCCAGAGAGCGCAACCGAGGCCATCGCACCGTGCCCGTCCAGGGCAATCACCACCCCCATCCGTGCCATCGCGGCCTGGGCAGCGTCATCGAGCGAGAGCCCGCCGGCTACGTGGGCGGCGACCATCTCCCCCTGGGAGTGGCCGGCAACCGCCGCCGGTTCCACGCCACAGGCACGCCACAGCTCCACCAGCGAGACCATCGTCGCGAAGAGAGCCGGCGTGCCCACCAACGCCCAATCGAGCGAGGGAACCCCCTCGGCGCCCCGCAAGATGTCATCGAGCGCCCATTCGAGGTGAGGCTCGAGGGCTTCCGTGCACTCCCGCATTCGTCGTGCGAACACCGGTGAGGCCTCAATCAGCTCCAGCGCCATTCCCAGCCATTGAGAGCCGTAGCCCGGGAAGAGGAAAACGGGATCGCGGTCAGCGCGAGCCATGCCGGTGACCAGCGCCGGAGCACCGCTGCCGGAACTGAGCGCAGCAAGACCGGCAAGCAGCTCCTCGCGCCGAGAACCGACGATCGCGGCCCTTCGCTCGAAGCTGGAGCGAGTGACCGTCAGCGAGTGGGCGACGTCGACCAGGTCCAACTCAGGGTTGGCTTCGAGGTGAGAGGCGAGGCGACCGGCGGAAGCGCCCAGCGCCTGATCCGATTTGGCGCTGAGGACAAGCGGAACCTGGCCGGGAAGGGCGACATCCCCGGCACCGTCGGACCCTTCTTCCGCCTGCGGCTTCTTGGACGCCGGCGCCTCCTCCAAGATCAGGTGGGCGTTGGTGCCCGAGGCGCCGAAGGAGGAGACCCCCGCCCGGCGCGGATGGCCGTTTGGCTTCCACTCGGTGGCCTCGGTGAGCAGCTCTATCTCCCCCGCCTCCCAGTCGATCTGCGAGGAGGGTTGATCGACGTGGAGGGTCTTTGGCAAGACGCCTTCGCGCATCGCCATCACGGTCTTGATCACTCCCGCAACCCCTGCCGCTGCCTGGGAGTGGCCGATGTTGGACTTGATCGAGCCGAGCCTCAGCGGCGTCTCTCGCTCTCGGCCGTAGGTGGCGAGCAGGGCGCCGGCCTCGATCGGGTCGCCCAGCATCGTGCCGGTGCCGTGGGCCTCGACCGCGTCGACGTCTTGGGGCTCCAGCCTCGCGTTGGCCAGGGCTTGTCTGATCACCCGCTCCTGGGAAGGGCCGTTGGGGGCGGTGATGCCATTGGAGGCGCCATCCTGGTTTACCGCCGAGCCTCGAATCGTGGCGAGGACGCGGTGGCCTTCTCGATCGGCATCGGAGAGTCGCTCGAGCACCACGATGCCGACCCCCTCAGCGAAGCCGACCCCGTCGGCGGACTCGGCAAACGACTTGCAGCGGCCGTCGGGGGCGAGGCCCCGTTGCTGGCTGGACTCGACGAAGCCACGGGGCGTGGAGATGACGGTAACGCCCCCCGCCAGCGCCAGTGAGCACTCGCCTGAGCGCAGCGCCTGGGTCGCAAGATGAATGGCGACGAGCGAAGAAGAACAGGCGGTATCGACTGTGATCGCCTGACCCTCGAGACCGAGGTAGTACGCCACACGTCCCGATAGAGCGCTGCCCGACCCCACCGCCGGCCCGCCTGCATCTGCGCTATCGGGAACCGATGCGTATTCCCATCCATAGTCGTGATACATGCAGCCGACGAAAACTCCCGTCTGCGATCCGTGCAGCGAGGCGGGAACCGTGCCGGCATCCTCCAGGGCCTCCCAGGAAGCTTCCAGCATGAGCCGGTGTTGAGGATCGCCACCGGCCGCGTCGCGCGGAGAGACCCCGAAGAAGGCGGGATCGAACTCGGCGGCGTCGACAAGGAAACCGCCCTCCTGCGTGTAGCTGGTCCCTGGGGTCTCGGGGTCCGGGTCATAGATGCGCTCCAGGTCCCAGCCCCGGTCAGAGGGGAACTCGGTGATCGCGTCACGGCCATTGGCGACCAGCTCCCAGAGCTGCTGTGGAGAGGCAACGCCACCGGGGTAGCGGCATGACATGCCAACGATCGCGATCGGCTCGCTCGAGCCCTCGAGGAGGCGGGTGTTTTCCTTGCGCAGGCGGTCCCGCTCTTTGAGCGCAACCCTCAGCGCCTCCACTACGTCCTGGTTGGCTGGGCTCATTCGTCGTTCTCCTCTCCCGCCGGGTCGGCGGCAACCGCGCCGAACTCCTGGTCATCGACACTCTTCCGAATCAGTTCCTCGACATCCATCGAGTCGATGGCGTCACCCTCCAGCTCCGACTCCGACTCCGTGACCTGCTGCGAGTCGTCTTGATGAGCCAGCCGCAGCAGTGGATCGATCAGGCCCGCGCTGCGCAGGCGGGCGAGGGGAATCGACCCGAGCGCCTCCCGGATCTCGCGCTCGCGCGACTCCGTCGCCGCGCCGCCGCCGACAGCGTCCGGTGACACCTCTTGCAGCAGATACGCGGCGACGGCGGCAGGTGCCGGGTAGTCGAAGACCAAGGTCGCCGGCAGCCGCAACCCGGTGACGGCGCCGAGGCGGTTGCGCAGCTCGACCGCGGCGAGGGAATCGAAGCCCAACTCTTGGAAGGCGCGCTCCGGGGCGACGTCCAGCGGCGAGCTGTGACCGAGCACCGCCGCGGTGTGCGTGCGGACGAGTTCCAGCACGTAGTCATCGTGCTCGGCCTCGGGCAGGCCGGCGAGGCGCTTGGCCAACGAGTCCTGAGCCTGGCGATGCCGCTCCGGGACGCGTACGAGCTTGCTCAGGGCGACCGGCAACATCCCGGCATGGGCCTGAGCGCGCAGGGCGGAGAAGTTGACGCCCACCGGCAATACGTGCGCCCGCCCGGCGACCAGGGCGGAGTCGAAGAGCGAGAGGGCCTGCTCGTCGGAAAGGGCGGCAAGACCGGCGCTTTCCAGTCGCGCCAAGTCCGCGGCGCTGAGATTTGCTGCCATACCGCTCTGCCAACGGCCCCAACCCATCGAGACAGCGGGAAGCCCTTGCGCCCGGCGGCTCCGGGCGAAGGCGTCGAGGAAGGCGTTGGCGGCGCCGTAGTTGGCCTGGGCGGCACCGCCGAGCACGCCTCCGATCGAGGAGAAGAGCAGGAACTGGGAGATATCGAGATCCTCGGTCAGCTCGTGCAGGTGCCAGGCGCCATCGACCTTGGGGGCGAGGACGCGGTCCAGGCGCTCGGGGGTGAGCGAGGCGATCACGCCGTCATCGAGCAGGCCGGCGGAGTGGATCACCGCATCGAGGGGGTGCTCCGGGTTGATCGCCGCGATCAGCTTCTTCAGCTGCCTACGATCGGAGACGTCGCAGGCGCCGACCTCAATCTGGACCCCCAAGGACTCCAGCTCTGCGACCAGCTCTTTGGCGCCTTCGGTCTCGATGCCCCTGCGATTGACCAGGAGCAGATGGCGGGCGCCGTGCTCGGCGGCGAGGTGGCGGGCGACCAAAGCGCCGATGCCGCTGAGCCCGCCGGTGATCAGGACGGTCTTGTCGGGGTCGATCGGCTCGGAGGGCTCGCGGTCTTGGTCTTGCTTTGCCGCGAGCACGCGGGGAACGAGGATCTTGCCCGCACGCAGGACTAGCTGGGGCTCATCGGCGCCCAGGGCGATCGCCCTTGACAGGGCCTGGCGCGAGGAGTCCGTACCGTCCCCGTCGATCAGGGCAAAGCAGCCTGGGTGCTCGGCAGCGGCAGAGCCAATCAATCCCCATACGGCCGCGCCGGCGGGGTCGGGGCCGTCCACCCCCTCGGTGGCGATCGCGCCTTCGCTCAGCAGGACCAGGCGCTCTGCCTCGCGCTCCTCATCGGCAAGCCACTCTTGGACGAAGGCCAGCACGCTCTGGGTGGCGGCGTGAGCGTCGGCCGCCAAGTCACCGCTGCGCTCGAAGTCCAGATCGGCGAGCTCGAGGAGCTGGGTGGAGCCATCGGGCTGCTCCTGCGTGACCGGGCTCGCGCCCTCCTCCCACGCGAGCATGTAGAGGGGCCTGGAGGAGGCTTGCCTCAGTTGCTCGAGGTCGATCTCCCGGCTGACCACCGAGCCAATCGAGAGCACCGGCGCCCCGGTCGCGTCGAAGGCATCGAGCACGAAGGTGTCCCCCTCGGCCTGCAGGCGGGTGCGCAGTGAGAGCGGCCCGGCTGAGTCGATGCGGATGTCGCTCCAGACGAAGGGCAGGACCGGTCCGCGCCCCTTTGACCTCTCCTGCGGCTCGAGCGCGGGCAAGAGCGCCCCATGCAGCGAGGAGTCCAAGAGCGCCGGGTGCACCCCGAAGCGCTGCGCTTCTGCCCTTTGCTCCTCGGCCAGCGATACCTCGGCATAGACCTCCCCGCCCGCTCGCCAGGCCCGCTCGAGGCCCTGGAAGGCGGGACCGTAGTCAAAGCCCGCCTCTGCGAGGCGCTCATAGACCGAGTCCAGCTCGATCGGCTCTGCACCCTCGGGGGGCCACTGGGTGAGGGGCTCCTTGGCTTGGGGTGCTTGGCTGGAGAGAGTGCCGAGGGCGTGCAGGGTCCACTGGGGCTGCTCTGCCTCGCTGCTCTCGGGGCGCGAGTAGATCGATACCTCCCGCTCCCCGCCCTCCCCCTCTGCGCCGAGCTTTACCTGCAGGGCCACCGCGCCTTGCTCGGGCAAGATCAGGGGGGCCTGCAGGGCGAGCTCTTGGAGCAGCTCGCAACCTGCCTCCCTGCCTGCCCTCAGGGCCATCTCCACGAAGGCGGTGCCGGGGAGCAAGACAGTGCCGGCGGCGGCGTGGTCTGCCAGCCAGGGGTGGGTCTGGATGGAGATCCGCCCGGTCAGGGTGAGGCCCTCGGTGGCGGGGTCCTCGATCGTGGCGCTGAGCAGGGGGTGATCGGCATCTACTTGCCCGATCGCGCTTGGGTCACCGCTGCCGCTTGCGGGGTTCAGCCAGTAGCGCTTTCTCTGGAAGGGGTAGGTGGGCAGGGGGACTGCCTTTGCCCCGGTGCCTGCAAAGAAGGCGCTCCAGTCTGGCTTTGCGCCTGCGGCGTGGGCTTGGGCGAGGGCGAAGACCAATGCCTCGGGCTCATCGCGTCCTTGCCTGAGGGTGGGGATCGGGGTCGAGCCCTCCTGCAGGACGGTCGCTGCCATCGGGCCGAGCAGCGGGTCTGCTCCCAGCTCCAGGTAGGTGGTGGTGCCCTGCTCTGCGAGGGTTTGGATGCCCTTGGCAAAGCGCACCGGCTCCCTGGCGTGGGAGACCCAGTAGGCGGGGTCTTGGGCCTGCTCTTTGCTCAGCAGCTCACCGCTGGCGTTGGAGATCACGGGGAGCTTTGGCTCGGCGAGGGTGAGCGAGGCAAGGACGGCTTTGAAGTCCTCCAGCATCGGCTCGATCAGGGGCGAGTGAAAGGCGTGGGAGACGGCCAGGCGCTTGGTCTTCCTGTCTTGGGCCTTGAAGTGGGCCTCCTGGGCTTCGATCGCCTTCTCTTCGCCTGAGATCACCACTGCCTCCGGGCCGTTGAC
Organism: uncultured Solirubrobacterales bacterium; assembly: GCA_963716345.1. Taxonomy (GTDB): domain Bacteria; phylum Actinomycetota; class Thermoleophilia; order Solirubrobacterales; family 70-9; genus VRUE01. The sequence goes on along the minus strand of OY970304.1, from coordinate 2,387,419 downwards.
CGCGGCCAGGGAGAGCGCTTTGTCCTTGCCCTCTATGGCCTCCAGTGCCTCAGGCTCGGTGGCCTCGATCGCCAGCATCGCCCCGCCCTCGGGCAGGGCGCCCATCAGGGCCCCCCTGGCAGCGATCAGCTTGGCTGCGTCTGCGAGGGAGAAGACGCCGCTGATGTGGGCGGCGGTGATCTCCCCCACGGAGTGGCCGGTGAGCAGGTCTGGGGTGAGGCCGAAGGACTCCAGCAGGCGGTAGAGGGCAAGGCCGGTGGCAAAGAGGGCGGGTTGGGCGTAGGTGGTGCGCTCCAGCAGCGCTGCCTGCTTTGAGCCCGGCTGGCTGAAGATCAGCTCCTTGAGGGGGTGATCGGTGTGTTGGTCGATCTGCTCGCAGGCCTCTTCCAGGGCCTTGGCGTAGGCGGGGTAGGTCTCATGGAGCTCCTTGCCCATGCCCGGGCGCTGGGAGCCCTGGCCGGTCAGCAGGTAGGCCAGGCGGCCTGCCTTTGCCGTCTGGGTCTTGGTGTTGGGGGCGGGCTTTCCCTGGGCCAGGGCCGCAAGGCCCTCCAGCAGCTCGTCTCGGTCAGAGCCGACGATGAGAGCGCGCTCTGAAAGCTGGGCCCTGGTGGTGAGCAGGGAGTGGGCGAGGTCGGTGGGCTCCAGCTCTGGGTGCTCTTGGATGTGGGTGGCGAGGCGCGAGGCTGAGTCCTTGAGCGCCTGTGGGGTCTTGGCCGAGAGGATGAAGGGGAGCGGGCCTGCCAGGGAGGCCTCCTCGCCGGCGGCGGGGGCATCCTTGGCGGAGGCGCCGGGCCCGGGGTCCCGTCCGGACAGCGGCGCCTCCTCCAAGATCAGGTGGGCGTTGGTGCCCGAGGCACCGAAGGAGGAGACCCCCGCCCGGCGCGGGCGGCCGTTGGGCTTCCACTCGGTGGCCTCGGTGAGCAGCTCTATCTCCCCCGCCTCCCAGTCGACCTTGGAGGAGGGGGCATCGACGTGGAGGGTCTTTGGCAAGACGCCTTCGCGCATCGCCATCACGGTCTTGATCACCCCTGCCACCCCTGCCGCTGCCTGGGAGTGGCCGATGTTTGACTTGACCGAGCCGAGGCGAAGCGGTGTCTCTCGTTCCTGGCCGTAGGTGGCCAGGAGGGCTCCGGCCTCGATCGGGTCGCCCAGCATCGTGCCGGTGCCGTGGGCCTCTACCGCGTCGATGTCTTGGGGCTGCAACCTGGCGTTGGCCAGGGCCTGGCGGATCACCCGCTCCTGGGAGGGGCCGTTGGGGGCGGTCAGCCCGTTGGAGGCGCCGTCTTGGTTGACCGCGGAGCCGCGGATCACGGCGAGGACGCGGTGGCCCTTGGCTTCGGCGTCGGAGAGGCGCTCGAGGGCGAGGACGCCTACTCCCTCGGAGAGGCCGACGCCGTCGGCTGCCTCGGCGAAGGCCTTGCAGCGCCCGTCGGGGGCGAGGCCGCGCTGGCGGGAGAAGGAAGTGACCATCCAGGGTGTGGAGAGGACGGTCACGCCGCCGGCGAGGGCAAGTGGGCACTCCCCCGCCCGCAATGCCTGGGAGGCGAGGTGCATCGCCACCAGCGAGGAGGAGCAGGCGGTGTCGACGGTCATCGTCGGGCCTTCGAGACCGAGCGAGTAGGCGACGCGTCCCGGGACGCCGCTGCTCGACATGCCGGGGGCGAGCCCCTGCTCGATCGCTCCGTAGTCCTGATACATCACCCCGGCGAAGACGCCGGTGGGGCTGCCGTGAAGGAGCGAGGGGTCGATGCCGGCGTCCTCCAGCGCCTCCCAGGCGGCTTCGAGCAGAAGGCGCTGCTGGGGATCCGTTCCGAGGGCCTCGCGGGGGGAGATGCCGAAGAAGTCGGGATCGAAGTCGGCGGCGTCGGGGAGGAAGCCGCCGTGGCGGGCATAGCTGGTGGCGATGCTGTCGGGGTTGGGGTCATAGAGACGCTCGAGGTCCCAGCCGCGGTCGTCGGGGAAGGGGCCGACCGCGTCGCGTTCCTCGCTGACCAACTGCCAGAGCTCTCGAGGAGAGCTGGCCCCACCCGGGTAGCGGCAACTCATGCCGACGATCGCGATCGGCTCCTCGGAGGACTGGGCGCGAACCACCACCTGGCGAGTGCTCACCTCGCCACTTGCTTGCTCGAGCAGGTGCCCCGCCAGCTCCTTGGCATTGGGATAGTCGAAGACGATCGTCGCCGCCAGGCGCACGCCGGTGGCGGCCCCGAGCCGGTTGCGCAGCTCGACCGCGGCGAGCGAGTCAAAGCCCAGCTCCTTGAAGGCACGCTCGGGCTCGACCTGGGCGGCTGAGTCATGGCCGAGGACCGAGGCGGCGGTGCCCCTGACCAGCTCCAGCACCAGCGCCTCGTGCTCTGCCTCGGGGGTCTGGGCGAGGCGCTGGGCGAGGGAGCCCTGGGCGCGCTGGCGCGAGGCGGTCGCCTTGACCAGGCCCCGCAGCAGGGCCGGCAGGGTTCCCTGCTTTGCCTGGGCGCGCAGGGCGGCGCGGTCGATCGGGGCCGGGGCGGTGATCGGCTCTGCCTGGGCGCGGGCGGCATCAAAGAGGGCGAGGCCCTGCTCGGGGCTCATCGGGGCAAAGCCGAGGCGGGTGCGGATCTGCTCGATCATCCGCTTTGCCCCTGCCTCATCGATCTCCCTGGCCATGCCCTGGCTCATCTGCCCCCAAAGCCCCCAGGCGAGCGCGGTGGCGGGAAGCCCTTCGCTTTGGCGCTTCTGGGCGAGGGCGTCGAGGAAGGCGTTGGCGGCCGAGTAGTTGGCTTGGGCGGCGCCGCCGAGCAGGCCGGCGGCTGAGGAGAAGAGCAGGAACTGGGAGATGCCGAGCTCTTTGGTCAGCTCGTGCAGGTGCCAGGCGCCATCGACCTTGGGGGCGAGGACGCGGTCCAAGCGCTCGGGGGTGAGCGCCTCGATCACGCCGTCATCGAGCAGGCCGGCGGAGTGGATCACCGCACCGAGGGGATGCTCTGGGTCGACCTTGCCGATCAGCTTGCGCAGCTGCTTGGGGTCAGAGACGTCGCAGGCACCGACCTCGACCTGGGCTCCCAGGGACTCCAGCTCTTCGATCAGCTCCTTGGCGCCTTCGCTCTCGTTGCCCCGGCGGCTTGCCAGGAGCAGGTGGCGGGCGCCGTGGGCTTGGACGAGGTGCCTTGCGACGAGGGCGCCGATGCCGCTGAGCCCGCCGGTGATCAGGACGCTCTTGCCGGGGTCGATCGGCTCCGTGGGCTCTTGCTCTTGGGCTGCGGCCTTCAGGCGGGGGACCAGGAGGGTGCCCTCGCGCAGGGCGATCTGGGGCTCTGCCTCGCTGAGGGCCAGGGCGTCTTTAAGCGCTGCCTTTGACTCCTTTGTGGCGTCGCTGTCGATCGCGGCGAAGCGGCCGGGGTGCTCAGAGGCGGCGGAGCGGATGAGGCCCCAGAGCGCTGCGCTTGGCAGGTCTGGCTCTTGGTCTTTGGCGGTGGCGATCGCGCCCTCGGTGAGCAAGATCAGGCGCTCTGCCTCGCGCTCCCCATCGGCGAGCCAGGCCTGGATGTAGGTGAGGGCGCTTTGGGTGGCGGCGTGGGTGTCTTTGACCGGGTCCCCCGAGGGCTCGAAGTCGAGGTCTTGGGGGCTGAGCAGCTGGGTGGGTGTTTGCTCGGCGGGGATCTGCTCGGGGGAGGTCTTTTGCCATTGCAGTAGGTAGAAGGGAGAAGAGGAGGCCGAGCCCAGGGCCTTGGGGTCGACCTCGCGGCCGATCACCGCGCCGACCGAGCAGGCCGGGGCGCCGTCTTGGTCGAAGGTGTCGATGACAAAGCTCTCCCCCTCGGTGCGAAGGCGCGCCCGCAGGGAGCTTTGGCCCGGTGAGTCGATCGCGATCTGCTTCCAGGCGAAGGGCAGGATCGGGCGGCCTTGTCTGCCGCGCTCCTCCATCAAGAGGTCGAGGGCGGCGTGAAGCGAGGAGTCCAAGAGCGCCGGGTGCACCCCGAAGCGCTGCGCTTCTGCCCTTTGCTCCTCGGCCAGCGATACCTCGGCATAGACCTCCCCGCCCGCTCGCCAGGCCCGCTCGAGGCCCTGGAAGGCGGGACCGTAGTCAAAGCCCGCCTCTGCGAGGCGCTCATAGACCGAGTCCAGCTCGATCGGCTCTGCACCCTCGGGGGGCCACTGGGTGAGGGGCTCCTTGGCTTGGGGTGCTTGGCTGGAGAGAGTGCCGAGGGCGTGCAGGGTCCACTGGGGCTGCTCTGCCTCGCTGCTCTCGGGGCGCGAGTAGATCGATACCTCCCGCTCCCCGCCCTCCCCCTCTGCGCCGAGCTTTACCTGCAGGGCCACCGCGCCTTGCTCGGGCAAGATCAGGGGGGCCTGCAGGGCGAGCTCTTGGAGCAGCTCGCAACCGGCCTCCCTGCCTGCCCTCAGGGCCATCTCCACGAAGGCGGTGCCGGGGAGCAAGACAGTGCCGGCGGCGGCGTGGTCTGCCAGCCAGGGGTGGGTCTGCAGGGAGATCCGCCCGGTCAGGGTGAGGCCCTCGGTGGCGGGGTCCTCGATCGTGGCGCTGAGCAGGGGGTGATCGGCGTCTACTTGCCCGATCGCGCTTGGGTCACCGCTGCCGCTGGAGGGGTTCAGCCAGTAGCGCTTTCTCTGGAAGGGGTAGGTGGGCAGGGGGACTGCCTTTGCCCCGGTGCCTGCAAAGAAGGCGCTCCAGTCTGGCTTCGCGCCTGCGGCGTGGGCGGCGGCGAGGGCGAGGGCAAAGCGCTTGGGGCCGCCTTCTTTGCGGCGCAGGGTGCCGAGCACGGTGGCCTCGTCTTGCTCGGAGAGGACGTCGTCGATCGTCTCCTGCACGGCAAAGCCCAACACCGGGTGGGGGCCGATCTCGATGATCGTGCGCTGGCCCTGCTCGAGCAGCGAGCGGACCGCCGGCTCCAGGCGCACCGTCTCGCGCAGGTTTCGATACCAGTACTCGGGGGTGAGCTCAGCGGTGTCCTTGAGCTCGCCGGTGAGGGTGGAGTGAAAGCCGATCTCCCCCTCGCCGCTGCGCGGGGAGATCGGGGCAAAGGCCTCCAGCAGCTCCTCTTCGAGCGCGTCGATCTGGGCAAAATGGCCGGCGCATTCAACTGCGATGCCCTTCGCGTGGATGCCCTTCTCCTCGCACTCGGCGGCGATCGCCTCGATCGCGTCCGGATAGCCGGAGAGGACCTGTGAGGTGGGGCCGTTCTGGGCGGCGAGGGAGATGCGCTCGCCGTAGGAGGTGAGCAGGGACTCCACCTCATCCAGGGGCAGGGAGACCGAGAGCATCGCCCCCTTGCCGGCGATCTTCATCAGCGCTTGGGAACGCAGGGCGACGAGGCGGGCGGCGTCATCGAGGCTGAGGCCGCCGGCGATATGGGCGGCGACGATCTCCCCCTGCGAGTGGCCGAAGACGACCCCCGGCTGCACCCCGCAGGCCTGCCAGAGGCGGGCCAGGGAGACCATCACGGCGAAGAGGGCCGGCTGGACGATTTCGAGTCGTCCGAGTCGTTCGACGTCGGCCTGCCTCAGCACCTCATCCAGCGACCAGTCGAGGTGGGGCGAGAGGGCCTCTTCGCAGGCCCGCATCTGGGCGGCGAAGAAGGGCGTGGAGTCGATCAGCTCCAGCGCCATCCCCTGCCACTGGGAGCCCTGGCCGGAGAAGAGGAAGGCGGGACGGCCGAGCCCGGGGCGGGCTGCGGCGGTGACCAGGTTGGGGGCATCGCTGCCGCGGGCCAGCGAGCTCAGCCCCGACAAGAGCTCCTCGCGCTCGCCGGCGACCACGACGCCGCGCTGCTCGAAGCTGGAGCGGGTGGTGGCCAGGGAGTAGGCCAGGTCCGCCGGCTCCAGCTCGGGGTTGGCGGCGAGGCGGTTGGCGAGGCGGGCGGCCGCGGCGCGCAGGGCGGGCTCGCTCTTGGCCGAGAGGACGAAGGGGAAGACGCCGGGCAGGGGCGCGGGGCCCGGCTCTGACTCCTCTTTCTCTGTTTGCTTGGCCGCCGGCGCCTCCTCCAAGATCAGGTGGGCGTTGGTGCCCGAGGCGCCGAAGGAGGAGACCCCCGCCCGGCGCGGATGGCCGTTTGGCTTCCACTCGGTGGCCTCGGTGAGCAGCTCTATCTCCCCCGCCTCCCAGTCGACCTGCGAGGAGGGTTGATCGACGTGGAGGGTCTTTGGCAAGACGCCTTCGCGCATCGCCATCACGGTCTTGATCACTCCCGCAACCCCTGCCGCTGCCTGGGAGTGGCCGATGTTGGACTTGATCGAGCCGAGCCTCAGCGGCGTCTCTCGCTCTCGGCCGTAGGTGGCGAGCAGGGCGCCGGCCTCGATCGGGTCGCCCAGCATCGTGCCGGTGCCGTGGGCCTCGACCGCGTCGACGTCTTGGGGCTCCAGCCTCGCGTTGGCCAGGGCTTGTCTGATCACCCGCTCCTGGGAAGGGCCGTTGGGGGCGGTGATGCCGTTGGAGGCGCCGTCTTGGTTGACCGCGGAGCCGCGGATCACGGCGAGGACGCGGTGGCCCTTGGCTTCGGCGTCAGAGAGGCGCTCGAGGGCGAGGACGCCTACTCCCTCTGAGAGGCCGACGCCGTCGGCTGTCTCGGCGAAGGCCTTGCTGCGCCCGTCGGGGGCGAGGCCCCTTTGGCGGGAGAACTCGATGAATCCCCGCGGAGTCGAGAACACCGTGACTCCCCCCGCAAGGGCAAGCGAGCACTCCCCTGCCCGCAGCGCCTGAGACGCCAGGTGCATCGCCACCAGCGAGGAGGAGCAGGCGGTGTCGATGCTCATCGTCGGGCCCTCGAGGCCGAGGGTGTAGGCGATTCTTCCGGAGAGGATGCTGCCGCTGCCGACGGTGAGCCCGTACCCCTCCGCCGAGGGTCCCTGCCCCCAGCCGTAATCGTGGTACATCACCCCGGCGAAGACGCCCGTCTGGCTGCCGCGGAGCAAATCTGGGTCCATCCCAGCGTTCTCGAGCGCCTCCCAGGTCGCTTCCAGCAGCAGGCGCTGCTGGGGGTCGAGGGCGACCGAGTCGCGGGGCGAGATGCCGAAGAAGGCGGGATCGAAGTCGGCGGCATCGGTCAGGAAGCCGCCTTGGCGGGCATAGCTGGTGCCCACACTGTCGGCATCCGGGTCATAGAGGCGCTCCAGGTCCCAGCCGCGGTCGGCCGGGAAGCCGGCGATCGCGTCGCGCCCCTCGCTGACCAGCTGCCAGAGCTCGTCTGGCGAGGAGGCGTCACCCGGGAGGCGGCACGACATGCCGACGATCGCGATCGGCTCCTCCGACGCCTGCGCCCTTACCACCGGCTGCGAGGTGGGCTTCCCGCCACCTGCCTCGCCGAGCAGGTATCCGGCCAGGGCCGCTACCGTCGGATAATCGAAGACGACAGTGGCCGGCAGCTGCAACCCGGTGGCGGCGCCGAGCCGGTTGCGCAGCTCGACCGCGGCGAGCGAGTCGAAGCCCAGCTCCTTGAAGGGACGCTCGGGATCGACTTGGGCGGCCGTCGCATGGCCGAGCACAGCGGCGGTGTGGGTGCGAACGAGGTCCAGCGCGAAGCCGAGCCGCTCCGGCTCGGGCAGCGCCGCCAGGCGCTCCCCCAGGGAGCCACGCTCGTGACGATGGCGAGCGGGTGCGCGAACCAGCCCGCGCATGATCGGCGAGAGGGTGCCCTGCGAGGCGCGAGCGCGCAGCGCGGAAAAGCCGAAGCGCGCCGTGAGCACCTGTGCCGGACCGGCCCCAAGCGCGGCGTCGAAGAGGGCCAGGCCCTGCTCTTCGCTGAATGGAGCGTGCCCCGCCCGTTCCATGCGGGCCACGCCGTCCCCGCCGAGACGAGTCCCCATTCCCCCCTCCGCCGCCCACATGCCCCACGCCATCGAGGTGGCCGGCAAACCCTGGGCACGGCGCGCAACCGCAAGCGCATCGAGGAAAGCGTTGGCCGCGGCGTAGTTGGATTGGGCGGGACTGCCGAGGACGCCGGCGACCGATGAGAAAAGCACGAAGGCGGAGAGATCGAGGCCCGCAGTGAGCTCGTGCAGGTACCAAGCAGCGTCGAGCTTCGGCGCGAAGACCCGCTCGACCCGTGCCGGATCCATCGCCTGGACGACGGTGTCGTCCAACACCGCGGCCGTGTGCACGACCGCGCCGAGCGGATGCTCCGCCGAGATCGAGTCGAGCAGGGCCTCGAGCTGGGCCCGATCGGAGACATCGCATGCCTCGATCCTGACCGAGGCCCCGAACTCCTCGAGCTGGGCGCGAAGGTCAGCGGCGCCGTCCGCTTCGCCGCCGCGACGGCTGACCAGGAGCAGGTGCTCGGCCCCGTGCTCGGCGGCGAGGTGGCGCGCGATCCGGCCACCCAGCCCTCCGGTTCCGCCAGTGACCAACACCGTCCGCTCCGAATCGATCGGGCCCGACGGGTTGCGATCCCCATTCGCCGAGAGGGCGTTCAGGCGGGTGAGCCGGGGGGCGAGGATCCTGCCCTCGCGCAGGGCAAGCTGGGGCTCCTCGGCGCCAAGGGCGATCGCCGTGGGCAGGACCTTGAGAGAGGCGTCCGTGCCGTCGCTGTCGATCGCGGCAAAGCGGCCGGGGTGCTCGGCCTGAGCCGAGCGCAGGAGCCCCAACACCGCCGCGCCGGACAGATTCGGCGCCTCCTCTTCCGTGGCGGCAATGGCGTTGGCGGTGAGGAAGACGAGCCGTCCCGCGGCCTCAGCGTCCGTGTCGAGCCAGGCCTGCAGCCGCTCGAGCGCCGCCTCGGTCGCAGCGCGAGCCGTGGCCTCGACCTCAGCTCCATGCTCTGGAGCAAGCTGCTCCAGATCGACGAGGGTGGTCGGGCTCTCGTCTGCTCGGTCGGCCCGATCGGGAATCTCTCCCCACTCCACCGCAAACAATCCGTCCGTCTCTTGACCCGCCCCTCGCAGCTGCTCGGGATCGAGCTCGCGGCCAGCCACCGAGTCCACGGTGAGCACCCGTGCCCCCGACTCGTCAAAGGCCTCGAGGCCGATCAAGTCATCGCCGATGGTCGCTTTCACGCGCAGCGAGCTGGCGCCGCCGGGGACGTTAACGCTGACTCCGTTCCAAGCAAACGGAACCCGCGCCTTGCCTTCGCCTTCGCCGATCACGATGCCGAGCGCCCCGTGAAGCGAGGAGTCCAAGAGCGCCGGGTGCACCCCGAAGCGCTGCGCTTCTGCCCTTTGCTCCTCGGCCAGCGATACCTCGGCATAGACCTCCCCGCCCGCTCGCCAGGCCCGCTCGAGGCCCTGGAAGGCGGGACCGTAGTCAAAGCCCGCCTCTGCGAGGCGCTCATAGACCGAGTCCAGCTCGATCGGCTCTGCACCCTCGGGGGGCCACTGGGTGAGGGGCTCCTTGGCTTGGGGTGCTTGGCTGGAGAGAGTGCCGAGGGCGTGCAGGGTCCACTGGGGCTGCTCTGCCTCGCTGCTCTCGGGGCGCGAGTAGATCGATACCTCCCGCTCCCCGCCCTCCCCCTCTGCGCCGAGCTTTACCTGCAGGGCCACCGCGCCTTGCTCGGGCAAGATCAGGGGGGCCTGCAGGGCGAGCTCTTGGAGCAGCTCGCAACCGGCCTCCCTGCCTGCCCTCAGGGCCATCTCCACGAAGGCGGTGCCGGGGAGCAAGACGGTGCCCGCGGCGGCGTGGTCTGCCAGCCAGGGGTGGGTCTGGATGGAGATCCGCCCGGTCAGGGTGAGGCCCTCGGTGGCGGGGTCCTCGATCGTGGCGCTGAGCAGGGGGTGATCGGCGTCTACTTGCCCGATCGCGCTTGGGTCACCGCTGCCGCTGGAGGGGTTCAGCCAGTAGCGCTTTCTCTGGAAGGGGTAGGTGGGCAGGGGGACTGCCTTTGCCCCGGTGCCTGCAAAGAAGGCGCTCCAGTCTGGCTTTGCGCCTGCGGCGTGGGCTTGGGCGAGGGCGAGGATCAATGCCTCGGGCTCATCGCGTCCTTGCCTGAGGGTGGGGATCAAGGTCGAGCCCTCCTGCAGGACGGTCGCTGCCATCGGGCCGAGCAGCGGGTCTGCTCCCAGCTCCAGGTAGGTGGTGGTGCCCTGCTCTGCGAGGGTTTGGATGCCCTTGGCAAAGCGCACCGGCTCCCTGGCGTGGGAGACCCAGTAGGCGGGGTCTTGGGCCTGCTCTTTGCTCAGCAGCTCACCGCTGGCGTTGGAGATCACGGGGAGCTTTGGCTCGGCGAGGGTGAGCGAGGCAAGGACGGCTTTGAAGTCCTCCAGCATCGGCTCGATCAGGGGCGAGTGAAAGGCGTGGGAGACGGCCAGGCGCTTGGTCTTCCTGTCTTGGGCCTTGAAGTGGGCCTCCTGGGCTTCGATCGCCTTCTCTTCGCCTGAGATCACCACTGCCTCCGGGCCGTTGACCGCGGCCAGGGAGAGCGCTTTGTCCTTGCCCTCTATGGCCTCCAGTGCCTCAGGCTCGGTGGCCTCGATCGCCAGCATCGCCCCGCCCTCGGGCAGGGCGCCCATCAGGGCCCCCCTGGCAGCGATCAGCTTGGCTGCGTCTGCGAGGGAGAAGACGCCGCTGATGTGGGCGGCGGTGATCTCCCCCACGGAGTGGCCGGTGAGCAGGTCTGGGGTGAGGCCGAAGGACTCCAGCAGGCGGTAGAGGGCAAGGCCGGTGGCAAAGAGGGCGGGTTGGGCGTAGGTGGTGCGCTCCAGCAGCGCTGCCTGCTTTGAGCCCGGCTGGCTGAAGATCAGCTCCTTGAGGGGGTGATCGGTGTGTTGGTCGATCTGCTCGCAGGCCTCTTCCAGGGCCTTGGCGTAGGCGGGGTAGGTCTCATGGAGCTCCTTGCCCATGCCCGGGCGCTGGGAGCCCTGGCCGGTCAGCAGGTAGGCCAGGCGGCCTGCCTTTGCCGTCTGGGTCTTGGTGTTGGGGGCGGGCTTTCCCTGGGCCAGGGCCGCAAGGCCCTCCAGCAGCTCGTCTCGGTCAGAGCCGACGATGAGAGCGCGCTCTGAAAGCTGGGCCCTGGTGGTGAGCAGGGAGTGGGCGAGGTCGGTGGGCTCCAGCTCTGGGTGCTCTTGGATGTGGGTGGCGAGGCGGGAGGCTGAGTCCTTGAGCGCCTGTGGGGTCTTGGCCGAGAGGATGAAGGGGAGCGGGCCTGCCAAGGAGGCCTCCGCGGCGGGGGCATCCTTGGCGGAGGCGCCGGGCCCGGGGTCCCGTCCGGACAGCGGCGCCTCCTCCAAGATCAGGTGGGCGTTGGTGCCCGAGGCGCCGAAGGAGGAGACCCCCGCCCGGCGCGGGCGGCCGTTGGGCTTCCACTCGGTGGCCTCGGTGAGCAGCTCTATCTCCCCCGCCTCCCAGTCGACCTTGGAGGAGGGGGCATCGACGTGGAGGGTCTTTGGCAAGACGCCTTCGCGCATCGCCATCACGGTCTTGATCACCCCTGCCACCCCTGCCGCTGCCTGGGAGTGGCCGATGTTTGACTTGACCGAGCCGAGCCGAAGCGGTGTCTCTCGTTCCTGGCCGTAGGTGGCCAGGAGGGCTCCGGCCTCGATCGGGTCGCCCAGCATCGTGCCGGTGCCGTGGGCCTCTACGGCGTCGATGTCTTGGGGCTGCAACCTGGCGTTGGCCAGGGCCTGTCTGATCACCCGCTCCTGGGAGGGGCCGTTGGGGGCGGTGAGGCCGTTGGAGGCGCCGTCCTGGTTGACCGCGGAGCCGCGGATCACGGCGAGGACGCGGTGGCCCTTGGCTTCGGCGTCGGAGAGGCGCTCGAGGGCGAGGACGCCTACTCCCTCGGAGAGGCCGACGCCGTCGGCTGCCTCGGCGAAGGCCTTGCAGCGCCCGTCGGGGGCGAGGCCGCGCTGGCGGGAGAAGGTGGTGGCCATCCAGGGCGTGGAGAGGACCGTGACTCCACCCGCCAAGGCGAGGCCGCACTCGCCTGAGCGCAGCGCCTGGGAGGCCAGGTGCAAAGCGACCAAGGAGGAGGAGCAGGCGGTGTCGACGGTCATCGTCGGCCCCTCGAGGCCGAGCGAGTAGGCGACCCGGCCAGTGACGACGCTGCCCGACATGCCGGGGGCGAGCCCCTGCTCGATCGCTCCGTAGTCCTGATACATCACCCCGGCGAAGACGCCGGTGGGGCTGCCGTGAAGGAGCGAGGGGTCGATGCCGGCGTCCTCCAGCGCCTCCCAGGCGGCTTCGAGCAGAAGGCGCTGCTGGGGATCCGTTCCGAGGGCCTCGCGGGGGGAGATGCCGAAGAAGTCGGGATCGAAGTCGGCGGCGTCGGGGAGGAAGCCGCCGTGGCGGGCATAGCTGGTGGCGATGCTGTCGGGGTTGGGGTCATAGAGACGCTCGAGGTCCCAGCCGCGGTCGTCGGGGAAGGGGCCGACCGCGTCGCGTTCCTCGCTGACCAACTGCCAGAGCTCTCGAGGAGAGCTGGCCCCACCCGGGTAGCGGCAACTCATGCCGACGATCGCGATCGGCTCCTCGGAGGACTGGGCGCGAACCACCACCTGGCGAGTGCTCACCTCGCCACTTGCTTGCTCGAGCAGGTGCCCCGCCAGCTCCTTGGCATTGGGATAGTCGAAGACGATCGTCGCCGCCAGGCGCACGCCGGTGGCGGCCCCGAGCCGGTTGCGCAGCTCGACCGCGGCGAGCGAGTCAAAGCCCAGCTCCTTGAAGGCACGCTCGGGCTCGACCTGGGCGGCTGAGTCATGGCCGAGGACCGAGGCGGCGGTGCCCCTGACCAGCTCCAGCACCAGCGCCTCGTGCTCTGCCTCGGGGGTCTGGGCGAGGCGCTGGGCGAGGGAGCCCTGGGCGCGCTGGCGCGAGGCGGTCGCCTTGACCAGGCCCCGCAGCAGGGCCGGCAGGGTTCCCTGCTTTGCCTGGGCGCGCAGGGCGGCGCGGTCGATCGGGGCCGGGGCGGTGATCGGCTCTGCCTGGGCGCGGGCGGCATCGAAGAGGGCGAGGCCCTGCTCGGGGCTCATCGGGGCAAAGCCGAGGCGGGTGCGGATCTGCTGCAGCACTCGCTCGCGATCCCCCTCGGCGATCTCTTGGGTGAGGGCGCCAGAGCCCTGCCCCCAAAGCCCCCAGGCGAGCGCGGTGGCGGGAAGCCCTTCGCTTTGGCGCTTCTGGGCGAGGGCGTCGAGGAAGGCGTTGGCGGCCGAGTAGTTGGCTTGGGCGGCGCCGCCGAGCAGGCCGGCGGCTGAGGAGAAGAGCAGGAACTGGGAGATGCCGAGCTCTTTGGTCAGCTCGTGCAGGTGCCAGGCGCCATCGACCTTGGGGGCGAGGACGCGGTCCAAGCGCTCGGGGGTGAGCGCCTCGATCACGCCGTCATCGAGCAGGCCGGCGGAGTGGATCACCGCACCGAGGGGATGCTCTGGGTCGACCTTGCCGATCAGCTTGCGCAGCTGCTTGGGGTCAGAGACGTCGCAGGCACCGACCTCGACCTGGGCTCCCAGGGACTCCAGCTCTTCGATCAGCTCCTTGGCGCCTTCGCTCTCGTTGCCCCGGCGGCTTGCCAGGAGCAGGTGGCGGGCGCCGTGGGCTTGGACGAGGTGCCTTGCGACGAGGGCGCCGATGCCGCTGAGCCCGCCGGTGATCAGGACGCTCTTGCCGGGGTCGATCGGCTCCGTGGGCTCTTGCTCTTGGGCTGCGGCCTTCAGGCGGGGGACCAGGAGGGTGCCCTCGCGCAGGGCGATCTGGGGCTCTGCCTCGCTGAGGGCCAGGGCGTCTTTAAGCGCTGCCTTTGACTCCTTTGTGGCGTCGCTGTCGATCGCGGCGAAGCGGCCGGGGTGCTCAGAGGCGGCGGAGCGGATGAGGCCCCAGAGCGCTGCGCTTGGCAGGTCTGGCTCTTGGTCTTTGGCGGTGGCGATCGCGCCCTCGGTGAGCAAGATCAGGCGCTCTGCCTCGCGCTCCCCATCGGCGAGCCAGGCCTGGATGTAGGTGAGGGCGCTTTGGGTGGCGGCGTGGGTGTCTTTGACCGGGTCCCCCGAGGGCTCGAAGTCGAGGTCTTGGGGGCTGAGCAGCTGGGTGGGTGTTTGCTCGGCGGGGATCTGCTCGGGGGAGGTCTTTTGCCATTGCAGTAGGTAGAAGGGAGAAGAGGAGGCCGAGCCCAGGGCCTTGGGGTCGACCTCGCGGCCGATCACCGCGCCGACCGAGCAGGCCGGGGCGCCGTCTTGGTCGAAGGTGTCGATGACAAAGCTCTCCCCCTCGGTGCGAAGGCGCGCCCGCAGGGAGCTTTGGCCCGGTGAGTCGATCGCGATCTGCTTCCAGGCGAAGGGCAGGATCGGGCGGCCTTGTCTGCCGCGCTCCTCCATCAAGAGGTCGAGGGCGGCGTGAAGCGAGGAGTCCAAGAGCGCCGGGTGCACCCCGAAGCGCTGCGCTTCTGCCCTTTGCTCCTCGGCCAGCGATACCTCGGCATAGACCTCCCCGCCCGCTCGCCAGGCCCGCTCGAGGCCCTGGAAGGCGGGACCGTAGTCAAAGCCCGCCTCTGCGAGGCGCTCATAGACCGAGTCCAGCTCGATCGGCTCTGCACCCTCGGGGGGCCACTGGGTGAGGGGCTCCTTGGCTTGGGGTGCTTGGCTGGAGAGAGTGCCGAGGGCGTGCAGGGTCCACTGGGGCTGCTCTGCCTCGCTGCTCTCGGGGCGCGAGTAGATCGATACCTCCCGCTCCCCGCCCTCCCCCTCTGCGCCGAGCTTTACCTGCAGGGCCACCGCGCCTTGCTCGGGCAAGATCAGGGGGGCTTGCAGGGCGAGCTCTTGGAGCAGCTCGCAACCGGCCTCCCTGCCTGCCCTCAGGGCCATCTCCACGAAGGCGGTGCCGGGGAGCAAGACAGTGCCGGCGGCGGCGTGGTCTGCCAGCCAGGGGTGGGTCTGCAGGGAGATCCGCCCGGTCAGGGTGAGGCCCTCGGTGGCGGGGTCCTCGATCGTGGCGCTGAGCAGGGGGTGATCGGCGTCTACTTGCCCGATCGCGCTTGGGTCACCGCTGCCGCTGGAGGGGTTCAGCCAGTAGCGCTTTCTCTGGAAGGGGTAGGTGGGCAGGGGGACTGCCTTTGCCCCGGTGCCTGCAAAGAAGGCGCTCCAGTCTGGCTTCGCGCCTGCGGCGTGGGCGGCGGCGAGGGCGAGGGCAAAGCGCTTGGGGCCGCCTTCTTTGCGGCGCAGGGTGCCGAGCACGGTGGCCTCGTCTTGCTCGGAGAGGACGTCGTCGATCGTCTCCTGCACGGCAAAGCCCAACACCGGGTGGGGGCCGATCTCGATGATCGTGCGCTGGCCCTGCTCGAGCAGCGAGCGGACCGCCGGCTCCAGGCGCACCGTCTCGCGCAGGTTTCGATACCAGTACTCGGGGGTGAGCTCAGCGGTGTCCTTGAGCTCGCCGGTGAGGGTGGAGTGAAAGCCGATCTCCCCCTCGCCGCTGCGCGGGGAGATCGGGGCAAAGGCCTCCAGCAGCTCCTCTTCGAGCGCGTCGATCTGGGCCGAGTGCCCGGCAGAGTCCGTGGCGAGGCGCCGGGCGTGGATGCCCTTCTCCTCGCACTCGGCGGCGATCGCCTCGATCGCGTCCGGATAGCCGGAGAGGACCTGTGAGGTGGGGCCGTTCTGGGCGGCGAGGGAGACACGCTCGCCATGGGAGGTGAGCATGGACTCCACCTCCCCCACGGACAGGGAAACCGTGAGCATCGCCCCCTTGCCGGCGAGCGTCGCCAGCGCCTGGGAACGCAGGGCGACGAGGCGGGCGGCGTCATCGAGGCTGAGGCCGCCGGCGATATGGGCGGCGACGATCTCCCCCATGGAGTGGCCGAGCACGACCCCCGGCTGCACCCCGCAGGCCTGCCAGAGGCGGGCCAGGGAGACCATCACGGCGAAAAGGGCCGGCTGGACGATTGCGACGCGATCCAGCCAGGCGTCATCGGCCTGCCTCAGCACCTCATCCAGCGACCAGTCGAGGTGGGGCGAGAGGGCCTCTTCGCAGGCCTGCATCTGGGCGGCGAAGAAGGGCGTGGAGTCGATCAGCTCCAGCGCCATCCCCTGCCACTGGGAGCCGTAGCCGGAGAAGAGAAAGACGGGACGGCCGAGCCCAGGGCGGGCTGCGGCGGTGACCAGGTTGGGGGCATCGCTGCCGCGGGCCAGCGAGCTCAGCCCCGACAAGAGCTCCTCGCGCTCGCCGGCGACCACGACGCCGCGCTGCTCGAAGCTGGAGCGGGTGGTGGCCAGGGAGTAGGCCAGGTCCGCCGGCTCCAGCTCGGGGTTGGCGGCGAGGCGGTTGGCGAGGCGGGCGGCCGCGGCGCGCAGGGCGGGCTCGCTCTTGGCCGAGAGGACGAAGGGGAAGACGCCGGGCAGGGGCGCGGGGCCCGGCTCTGACTCCTCTTTCTCTGTTTGCTTGGCCGCCGGCGCCTCCTCCAAGATCAGGTGGGCGTTGGTGCCCGAGGCGCCGAAGGAGGAGACCCCCGCCCGGCGCGGGCGGCCGTTGGGCTTCCACTCGGTGGCCTCGGTGAGCAGCTCTATCTCCCCCGCCTCCCAGTCGACCTTGGAGGAGGGGGCATCGACGTGGAGGGTCTTTGGCAAGACGCCTTCGCGCATCGCCATCACGGTCTTGATCACCCCTGCCACCCCTGCCGCTGCCTGGGAGTGGCCGATGTTTGACTTGACCGAGCCGAGCCGAAGCGGTGTCTCTCGTTCCTGGCCGTAGGTGGCCAGGAGGGCTCCGGCCTCGATCGGGTCGCCCAGCATCGTGCCGGTGCCGTGGGCCTCTACGGCGTCGATGTCTTGGGGCTGCAACCTGGCGTTGGCCAGGGCCTGTCTGATCACCCGCTCCTGGGAGGGGCCGTTGGGGGCGGTGAGGCCGTTGGAGGCGCCGTCCTGGTTGACCGCGGAGCCGCGGATCACGGCGAGGACGCGGTGGCCCTTGGCTTCGGCGTCAGAGAGGCGCTCGAGGGCAAGGACGCCGACGCCCTCGGCGAAGCCGACGCCGTCGGCTGCCTCGGCGAAGGCCTTGCAGCGCCCGTCGGGAGAGAGACCCCTTTGGCGGGAGAAATAGGTCAGCACCCACGGCGTGCCGAGCACAGTCACTCCACCGGCCAACGCAAGCGAGCATTCACCTCCGCGCAGCGCCTGCGCAGCCAGGTGCATCGCCACCAGCGAGGAGGAGCAGGCGGTGTCGACGTTCATCGCCGGGCCCTCGAGGCCGAGGGTGTAGGCGACCCGTCCGGTGACGACGCTTCCCGATATGCCGGCTGCGATCTCAGCCGGGGCCCCGTAGTCCTGATACATCACCCCGGCGAAGACACCGGTCCTCTCTCCTCGCAGCGAAAGCGGATCCACCCCGGCGTCTTCGAGCGCCTCCCAGCTCGCTTCCAGCAGCAGTCGCTGCTGGGGGTCGAGGGTGGCTGATTCGCGGGGCGAGATGCCGAAGAAGGCGGGATCGAAGCTCCCAGCGTCAGCCAGGAAGCCGCCGTGGCGGACGTAGCTGGTGAGGGGTGTATCGGCATCCGGGTGATAGAGGCGCTCCAGGTCCCAGCCGCGGTCGTCGGGGAAGCCGGCGATCGCATCGCGCTCCTCGCTGACCAGCTGCCAGAGCTCGGCCGGTGAGGAGGCGCCCGCGTAGCGGCAAGCCATGCCGACGATCGCGATCGGCTCCGTGGTCGAGTCGAGCAAGCGCTGATGGCGCTGGCGCAGCCGCTCTGTCTCTTTGATCGAGGCGCGCAGCGCCTCCGCGACCTTGTCCGCGGGCATCGTCACTTGGTGCCACCCCCCTCTACAGCTCCTTGTTTTGCCAGCGTTCGTTCGACCAGATCGTCGATGTCCATCTCATCGATCTGGGCGATCAGCTCACTCTCTTCTTCTACCGGTGAATCGTCAGGAGAATCGGCTCGCTTCACCTTCTCCTCGCCGCCCACTCGCACCAATACGTAGGCCGCCAAATCCCCCGCGCTGGGGTAGTCGAAGACGACCGTCGCCGGCAGCCGCAACCCGGTGGCGGCCCCCAGCCGGTTGCGCAGCTCGACCGCAGCGAGCGAGTCGAAGCCCTGCTCTTGGAAGGCGCGCTCCGGGGCGACGTCCAGCGGCGAGCTGTGCCCGAGCACCGCCGCGGTGTGCGTGCGGACGAGCTCCAGCACGTAGGCATCGTGCTCAGCCTCGGGCATGCCGGCGAGGCGCTCGGCCAACGAGTCTTGGGCCTGGCGTTGCCGCTGCGGAACGCGGACCAAATCGCGCAGGGCTGCCGGCAGCGTTCCGGCCCGAGCCTGCGCGCGCAGGGCAGCGAAGTTGAGTCTTGCCGGCAGGACGTGCGCCCCCTCGGCGCCCAAGGCCAAATCGAAGAGCGAAAGGCCCTGCTCCCTGCTGAGGGCAGCGAGGCCGGCGTTCTCCAAGCGCGTCGTGTCCGCGGCGTCGAGGTTGGCGGCCATGCCGCTCTGCCAGCGACCCCAGGCCATTGAGATAGCCGGCAGACCCTGGGCCCGGCGCTTCTGGGCGAGGGCGTCGAGGAAGGCGTTGGCGGCCGAGTAGTTGGCTTGGGCGGCGCCGCCGAACGCACCCCCGATCGAGGAGAAGAGCAGGAACTGGGAGATGCCGAGCTCTTTGGTCAGCTCGTGCAGGTGCCAGGCGCCATCGACCTTGGGGGCGAGGACGCGCTCCAAGCGCTCGGGGGTGAGCGCCTCGATCACGCCGTCATCGAGCAGGCCGGCGGAGTGGATCACCGCACCGAGGGGATGCTCTGGGTCGACCTTGCCGATCAGCTTGCGCAGCTGCTTGGGGTCAGAGACGTCGCAGGCACCGACCTCGACCTGGGCTCCCAGGGACTCCAGCTCTTCGATCAGCTCCTTGGCGCCTTCGCTCTCGTTGCCCCGGCGGCTTGCCAGGAGCAGGTGGCGGGCGCCGTGGGCTTGGACGAGGTGCCTTGCGACGAGGGCGCCGATGCCGCTGAGCCCGCCGGTGATCAGGACGCTCTTGCCGGGGTCGATCGGCTCCGTGGGCTCTTGCTCTTGGGCTGCGGCCTTCAGGCGGGGGACCAGGAGGGTGCCCTCGCGCAGGGCGATCTGGGGCTCTGCCTCGCTGAGGGCCAGGGCGTCTTTAAGCGCTGCCTTTGACTCCTTTGTGGCGTCGCTGTCGATCGCGGCGAAGCGGCCGGGGTGCTCAGAGGCGGCGGAGCGGATGAGGCCCCAAAGCGCTGCGCTTGGCAGGTCTGGCTCTTGGTCTTTGGCGGTGGCGATCGCGCCCTCGGTGAGCAAGATCAGGCGCTCTGCCTCGCGCTCCCCATCGGCGAGCCAGGCCTGGATGTAGGTGAGGGCGCTTTGGGTGGCGGCGTGGGTGTCTTTGACCGGGTCCCCCGAGGGCTCGAAGTCGAGGTCTTGGGGGCTGAGCAGCTGGGTGGGTGTTTGCTCGGCGGGGATCTGCTCGGGGGAGGTCTTTTGCCATTGCAGTAGGTAGAAGGGAGAAGAGGAGGCCGAGCCCAGGGCCTTGGGGTCGACCTCGCGGCCGATCACCGCGCCGACCGAGCAGGCCGGGGCGCCGTCTTGGTCGAAGGTGTCGATGACAAAGCTCTCCCCCTCGGTGCGAAGGCGCGCCCGCAGGGAGCTTTGGCCGGGTGAGTCGATCGCGATCTGCTTCCAGGCGAAGGGCAGGATCGGGCGGCCTTGTCTGCCGCGCTCCTCCATCAAGAGGTCGAGGGCGGCGTGAAGCGAGGAGTCCAAGAGCGCGGGGTGCACCCCGAAGCGCTGCGCTTCTGCCCTTTGCTCCTCGGCCAGCGATACCTCGGCATAGACCTCCCCGCCCGCTCGCCAGGCCCGCTCCAGGCCCTGGAAGGCAGGACCGTAGTCAAAGCCCGCCTCTGCGAGGCGCTCATAGACCGAGTCCAGCTCGATCGGCTCCGCGCCCTCGGGGGGCCACTGGGTGAGGGGCTCCTTGGCTTGGGGTGCTTGGCTGGTGAGAGTGCCGAGGGCGTGCAGGGTCCACTGGGGCTGCTCTGCCTCGCTGCTCTCGGGGCGCGAGTAGATCGATACCTCCCGCTCCCCGCCCTCCCCCTCTGCGCCGAGCTTTACCTGCAGGGCCACCGCGCCTTGCTCGGGCAAGATCAGGGGGGCCTGCAGGGCGAGCTCTTGGAGCAGCTCGCAACCTGCCTCCCTGCCTGCCCTCAGGGCCATCTCCACGAAGGCGGTGCCGGGGAGCAAGACGGTGCCCGCGGCGGCGTGGTCTGCCAGCCAGGGGTGGGTCTGGATGGAGATCCGCCCGGTCAGGGTGAGGCCCTCGGTGGCGGGGTCCTCGATCGTGGCGCTGAGCAGGGGGTGATCGGCGTCTACTTGCCCGATCGCGCTTGGGTCACCGCTGCCGCTGGAGGGGTTCAGCCAGTAGCGCTTTCTCTGGAAGGGGTAGGTGGGCAGGGGGACTGCCTTTGCCCCGGTGCCTGCAAAGAAGGCGCTCCAGTCTGGCTTCGCGCCTGCGGCGTGGGCGGCGGCGAGGGCAAAGATCAATGCCTCGGGCTCATCGCGTCCTTGCCTGAGGGTGGGGATCGGGGTCGAGCCCTCCTGCAGGACCGTCGATGCCATCGGGCCGAGCAGCGGGTCTGCTCCCAGCTCCAGGTAGGTGGTGGTGCCCTGCTCTGCGAGGGTTTCGATGCCCTTGGCAAAGCGCACCGGCTCCCTGGCGTGAGAGACCCAGTAGGCGGGGTCGGTGGCCTGCTCTTTGCTCAGCAGCTCACCGCTGGCGTTGGAGATCACGGGGAGCTTTGGCTCGGCGAGGGTGAGCGAGGCAAGGACGGCTTTGAAGTCCTCCAGCATCGGCTCGATCAGGGGCGAGTGAAAGGCGTGGGAGACGGCCAGGCGCTTGGTCTTCCTGTCTTGGGCCTTGAAGTGGGCCTCCTGGGCTTCGATCGCCTTCTCTTCGCCTGAGATCACCACTGCCTCCGGGCCGTTGACCGCGGCCAGGGAGAGCGCTTTGTCCTTGCCCTCTATGGCCTCCAGTGCCTCAGGCTCGGTGGCCTCGATCGCCAGCATCGCCCCGCCCTCGGGCAGGGCGCCCATCAGGGCCCCCCTGGCAGCGATCAGCTTGGCTGCGTCTGCGAGGGAGAAGACGCCGCTGATGTGGGCGGCGGTGATCTCCCCCACGGAGTGGCCGGTGAGCAGGTCTGGGGTGAGGCCGAAGGACTCCAGCAGGCGGTAGAGGGCAAGGCCGGTGGCAAAGAGGGCGGGTTGGGCGTAGGTGGTGCGCTCCAGCAGCGCTGCCTGCTTTGAGCCCGGCTGGCTGAAGATCAGCTCCTTGAGGGGGTGATCGGTGTGTTGGTCGATCTGCTCGCAGGCCTCTTCCAGGGCCTTGGCGTAGGCGGGGTAGGTCTCATGGAGCTCCTTGCCCATGCCCGGGCGCTGGGAGCCCTGGCCGGTCAGCAGGTAGGCCAGGCGGCCTGCCTTTGCCGTCTGGGTCTTGGTGTTGGGGGCGGGCTTTCCCTGGGCCAGGGCCGCAAGGCCCTCCAGCAGCTCGTCTCGGTCAGAGCCGACGATGAGAGCGCGCTCTGAAAGCTGGGCCCTGGTGGTGATCAGGGAGTGGGCGAGGTCGGTGGGCTCCAGCTCTGGGTGCTCTTGGATGTGGGTGGCGAGGCGGGAGGCTGAGTCCTTGAGCGCCTGTGGGGTCTTGGCCGAGAGGATGAAGGGGAGCGGGCCTGCCAAGGAGGCCTCCGCGGCGGGGGCATCCTTGGCGGAGGCGCCGGGCCCGGGGTCCCGTCCGGACATCGGCGCCTCCTCCAAGATCAGGTGGGCGTTGGTGCCCGAGGCGCCGAAGGAGGAGACCCCCGCCCGGCGCGGATGGCCGTTGGGCTTCCACTCGGTGGCCTCGGTGAGCAGCTCTATCTCCCCCGCCTCCCAGTCGACCTTCGAAGAAGGGGCATCGACGTGGAGGGTCTTTGGCAAGACGCCTTCGCGCATCGCCATCACGGTCTTGATCACCCCTGCCACCCCTGCTGCTGCCTGGGAGTGGCCGATGTTTGACTTGACCGAGCCCAAGCGAAGCGGTGTCTCTCGTTCCTGGCCGTAGGTGGCCAGGAGGGCTCCGGCCTCGATCGGGTCGCCCAGCATCGTGCCGGTGCCGTGGGCCTCTACCGCGTCGATGTCTTGGGGCTGCAACCTGGCGTTGGCCAGGGCCTGTCTGATCACCCGCTCCTGGGAGGGGCCGTTGGGGGCGGTGAGGCCGTTGGAGGCGCCGTCTTGGTTGACCGCGGAGCCGCGGATCACGGCGAGGATGCGGTGGCCCTTGGCTTCGGCGTCGGAGAGGCGCTCGAGGGCAACCATCCCAACCCCCTCGGCGAACCCTGCTCCATCCGCCCCCTCGGCGAATGACTTGCAGCGCCCGTCGGAGGAGAGACCACGCAGGCGACTGAAGTAGGTCAGCACCCACGGCGTCGAGAAAACAGTCACGCCGCCGGCGAGCGCCAGCGAGCACTCCCCCGCCCGCAGCGCCTGAGACGCTAGGTGCATCGCGACCAGCGAGGAGGAGCAGGCGGTGTCGACGGTCATCGTCGGACCCTCCAAGCCGAGGGAGTAGGCGACGCGGCCGGTGACGACGCTGCCCGACATGCCCGGGGCTATCTCAGCGGCAGTCCCGTAGTCCTGGTACATCAGGCCGGCGAAGACGCCGGTGGGGCTGCCCCGCAGCGAGAGTGGGTCCACGCCGGCGTCCTCGAGCGCTCCCCAGGAGATTTCCAACAGCAGGCGCTGCTGGGGATCGAGGGCGAGAGCGTCGCGGGGCGAGATGTCGAAGAAAGCGGGGTCGAAATCGGCGACGTCGGGCAGGAAGCCGCCATGGCGCGTGTAGCTGGCGCCGACGCTGTCGGGGTCGGGGTCATAGAGGCGCTCCAGGTCCCAGCCGCGGTCGGCCGGGAACTCGCCGATCGCGTCGCGTCCCTCGCTGACCAGCTGCCAGAGCTCCTGAGGGGAGCTGGCGTTGCCGGGGAAGCGACAGCTCATGCCGACGATCGCGATCGGCTCCTCGGAGGACTGGGCCCTGACCGCCGGAGCTCGCTCGACATTGCCGGCGCCGATCTCGCCCAGCACGTACCCCGCCAGCTCCCGCACCGAGGGGTAGTCGAAGACGACGGTGGCCGGCAACCGCAGATCTATCTCGGCCCCCAGCCGGTTGCGCAGCTCGACCGCGGCGAGCGAGTCAAAGCCCAGCTCCTTGAAGGCACGCTCGGGCTCGACCTGGGCGGCTGAGTCATGGCCGAGGACCGAGGCGGCGGTGCCCCTGACCAGCTCCAGCACCAGCGCCTCGTGCTCTGCCTCGGGGGTCTGGGCGAGGCGCTGGGCGAGGGAGCCCTGGGCGCGCTGGCGCGAGGCGGTCGCCTTGACCAGGCCCCGCAGCAGGGCCGGCAGGGTTCCCTGCTTTGCCTGGGCGCGCAGGGCGGCGCGGTCGATCGGGGCCGGGGCGGTGATCGGCTCTGCCTGGGCGCGGGCGGCATCGAAGAGGGCGAGGCCCTGCTCGGGGCTCATCGGGGCAAAGCCGAGGCGGGTGCGGATCTGCTCGATCATCCGCTTTGCCCCTGCCTCATCGATCTCCCTGGCCATGCCCTGGCTCATCTGCCCCCAAAGCCCCCAGGCGAGCGCGGTGGCGGGAAGCCCTTCGCTTTGGCGCTTCTGGGCGAGGGCGTCGAGGAAGGCGTTGGCGGCCGAGTAGTTGGCTTGGGCGGCGCCGCCGAGCAGGCCGGCGGCTGAGGAGAAGAGCAGGAACTGGGAGATGCCGAGCTCTTTGGTCAGCTCGTGCAGGTGCCAGGCGCCATCGACCTTGGGGGCGAGGACGCGCTCCAAGCGCTCGGGGGTGAGCGCCTCGATCACGCCGTCATCGAGCAGGCCGGCGGAGTGGATCACCGCACCGAGGGGATGCTCTGGGTCGACCTTGCCGATCAGCTTGCGCAGCTGCTTGGGGTCAGAGACGTCGCAGGCACCGACCTCGACCTGGGCTCCCAGGGACTCCAGCTCTTCGATCAGCTCCTTGGCGCCTTCGCTCTCGTTGCCCCGGCGGCTTGCCAGGAGCAGGTGGCGGGCGCCGTGGGCTTGGACGAGGTGCCTTGCGACGAGGGCGCCGATGCCGCTGAGCCCGCCGGTGATCAGGACGCTCTTGCCGGGGTCGATCGGCTCCGTGGGCTCTTGCTCTTGGGCTGCGGCCTTCAGGCGGGGGACCAGGAGGGTGCCCTCGCGCAGGGCGATCTGGGGCTCTGCCTCGCTGAGGGCCAGGGCGTCTTTAAGCGCTGCCTTTGACTCCTTTGTGGCGTCGCTGTCGATCGCGGCGAAGCGGCCGGGGTGCTCAGAGGCGGCGGAGCGGATGAGGCCCCAGAGCGCTGCGCTTGGCAGGTCTGGCTCTTGGTCTTTGGCGGTGGCGATCGCGCCCTCGGTGAGCAAGATCAGGCGCTCTGCCTCGCGCTCCCCATCGGCGAGCCAGGCCTGGATGTAGGTGAGGGCGCTTTGGGTGG
Organism: uncultured Solirubrobacterales bacterium; assembly: GCA_963716345.1. Lineage (GTDB taxonomy): Bacteria > Actinomycetota > Thermoleophilia > Solirubrobacterales > 70-9 > VRUE01. The sequence continues at coordinate 2,363,082 of OY970304.1, read as the reverse complement.
CGGCGTGGGTGTCTTTGACCGGGTCCCCCGAGGGCTCGAAGTCGAGGTCTTGGGGGCTGAGCAGCTGGGTGGGTGTTTGCTCGGCGGGGATCTGCTCGGGGGAGGTCTTTTGCCATTGCAGTAGGTAGAAGGGAGAAGAGGAGGCCGAGCCCAGGGCCTTGGGGTCGACCTCGCGGCCGATCACCGCGCCGACCGAGCAGGCCGGGGCGCCGTCTTGGTCGAAGGTGTCGATGACAAAGCTCTCCCCCTCGGTGCGAAGGCGCGCCCGCAGGGAGCTTTGGCCCGGTGAGTCGATCGCGATCTGCTTCCAGGCGAAGGGCAGGATCGGGCGGCCTTGTCTGCCGCGCTCCTCCATCAAGAGGTCGAGGGCGGCGTGAAGCGAGGAGTCCAAGAGCGCGGGGTGCACCCCGAAGCGCTGCGCTTCTGCCCTTTGCTCCTCGGCCAGCGATACCTCGGCATAGACCTCCCCGCCCGCTCGCCAGGCCCGCTCCAGGCCCTGGAAGGCAGGACCGTAGTCAAAGCCCGCCTCTGCGAGGCGCTCATAGACCGAGTCCAGCTCGATCGGCTCCGCGCCCTCGGGGGGCCACTGGGTGAGGGGCTCCTTGGCTTGGGGTGCTTGGCTGGTGAGAGTGCCGAGGGCGTGCAGGGTCCACTGGGGCTGCTCTGCCTCGCTGCTCTCGGGGCGCGAGTAGATCGATACCTCCCGCTCCCCGCCCTCCCCCTCTGCGCCGAGCTTTACCTGCAGGGCCACCGCGCCTTGCTCGGGCAAGATCAGGGGGGCTTGCAGGGCGAGCTCTTGGAGCAGCTCGCAACCTGCCTCCCTGCCTGCCCTCAGGGCCATCTCCACGAAGGCGGTGCCGGGGAGCAAGACGGTGCCCGCGGCGGCGTGGTCTGCCAGCCAGGGGTGGGTCTGGATGGAGATCCGCCCGGTCAGGGTGAGGCCCTCGGTGGCGGGGTCCTCGATCGTGGCGCTGAGCAGGGGGTGATCGGCATCTACTTGCCCGATCGCGCTTGGGTCACCGCTGCCGCTGGAGGGGTTCAGCCAGTAGCGCTTTCTCTGGAAGGGGTAGGTGGGCAGGGGGACTGCCTTTGCCCCGGTGCCTGCAAAGAAGGCGCTCCAGTCTGGCTTTGCGCCTGCGGCGTGGGCGGCGGCGAGGGCAAAGATCAATGCCTCGGGCTCATCGCGTCCTTGCCTGAGGGTGGGGATCGGGGTCGAGCCCTCCTGCAGGACCGTCGATGCCATCGGGCCGAGCAGCGGGTCTGCTCCCAGCTCCAGGTAGGTGGTGGTGCCCTGCTCCCTCAGGGTTTCGATGCCCTTGGCAAAGCGCACCGGCTCCCTGGCGTGAGAGACCCAGTAGGCGGGGTCGGTGGCCTGCTCTTTGCTCAGCAGCTCCCCGCTGGCGTTGGAGATCACGGGGAGCTTTGGCTCGGCGAGGGTGAGTGAGGCAAGGACGGCTTTGAAGTCCTCCAGCATCGGCTCGATCAGGGGGGAGTGAAAGGCGTGGGAGACGGCCAGGCGCTTGGTCTTCCTGTCTTGGGCCTTGAAGTGGGCCTCCTGGGCTTCGATCGCCTTCTCTTCGCCTGAGATCACCACTGCCTCCGGGCCGTTGACCGCGGCCAGGGAGAGCTCTTCCTCTTTGCCCTCTATGGCCTCCAGTGCCTCAGGCTCGGTGGCCTCGATCGCCAGCATCGCCCCGCCCTCGGGCAGGGCGCCCATCAGGGCCCCCCTGGCAGCGATCAGCTTGGCTGCGTCTGTGAGGGAGAAGACGCCGCTGATGTGGGCGGCGGTGATCTCCCCCACGGAGTGGCCGGTTAGGAGGTCGGGGGTGAGGCCAAAGGACTCCAGCAGGCGGTAGAGGGCAAGGCCGGTGGCAAAGATCGCGGGTTGGGCGTAGGTGGTGCGCTCCAGCAGCGCTGCCTGCTTTGAGCCCGGCTGGCTGAAGATCAGCTCCCTGAGGGGGTGATCGGTGTGTTGGTCGATCTGCTCGCAGGCCTCTTCCAGGGCCTTGGCGTAGGCGGGGTAGGTCTCATATAGCTCCTTGCCCATGCCCGGGCGCTGGGAGCCCTGGCCGGTCAGCAGGTAGGCCAGGCGGCCTGCCTTTGCCGTCTGGGTCTTGGTGTTGGGGGCGGGCTTTCCCTGGGCCAGGGCCGCAAGGCCCTCCAGCAGCTCTGCTCGATCGGAGCCGATGATGAGAGCGCGCTCTGGGAGCTGGGCCCTGGTGGTGAGCAGGGAGTGGGCGAGGTCGGTGGGCTCCAGCTCTGGGTGCTCTTGGATGTGGGTGGCGAGGCGCGAGGCTGAGTCCTTGAGTGCCTGGGGGGTCTTGGCCGAGAGGATGAAGGGGAGCGGGCCAGGGAGAGGCGCCTCCCTGGAGGAGGCGCCAGGACCCTCCACCCCCGAAGGGACCCCCGCGAAGGGCGCCGGCGCCTCCTCCAAGATCAAATGAGCGTTGGTGCCGCTGATGCCGAAGGAGGAGACCCCCGCCCGGCGCGGGCGCCCGTTGGGCTTCCACTCGGTGGCCTCGGTGAGCAGCTCTATCTCCCCCGCCTCCCAGTCGACCTTGGAGGAGGGGGCATCGACGTGGAGGGTCTTTGGCAAGACGCCTTCGCGCATCGCCATCACGGTCTTGATCACCCCTGCCACCCCTGCCGCTGCCTGGGAGTGGCCGATGTTTGACTTGACCGAGCCGAGCCGAAGCGGTGTCTCTCGTTCCTGGCCGTAGGTGGCCAGGAGGGCTCCGGCCTCGATCGGGTCGCCCAGCATCGTGCCGGTGCCGTGGGCCTCTACCGCGTCGATGTCTTGGGGCTGCAACCTGGCGTTGGCCAGGGCTTGTCTGATCACCCGCTCCTGGGAGGGGCCGTTGGGGGCGGTCAGCCCGTTGGAGGCGCCGTCCTGGTTGACCGCGGAGCCGCGGATCACCGCGAGGACGCGGTGGCCCTTGGCTTCGGCGTCTGAGAGGCGCTCGAGGGCGAGGACCCCTACTCCCTCTGACCAGCCGACGCCGTCGGCTGACTCGGCGAAGGCCTTGCAGCGCCCGTCGGGGGCGAGGCCCCTTTGGCGGGCGAACTCGGTGAAGATCGTCGGCGTGGAGAGGACCGTGACTCCACCCGCCAAGGCGAGGGAGCATTCACCCGAGCGCAGCGCCTGGGCGGCCAGGTGCAGGGTGACCAAGGAGGAGGAGCAGGCGGTGTCGATCGTGATCGCCGGGCCCTCGAGGGCGAGGGCGTAGGCGACGCGGCCGGAGACGACGCTGCCGGCAACGCCCGCCCCACGATGGCCCTCGATCTCATTGGTGGGCGCAGCCCCAGTGCCGTAATCGCTGTACATCACGCCCGCGAAGACGCCGGCTGACGTCTCGCGCAGGGCGCCCGGGTCAACCCCGGCATCCTCGAGCGCCTCCCACGACGCTTCCAGCAGCAATCGCTGCTGCGGGTCGGTGGCCAGCGTCTCGTTCGGCGAGATGCCGAAGAAGGTCGCATCGAAATCGGCCGCGTCCGGGAGGAAGCCGCCCTCCCGCGCGTAGCTGGTGCCGAGGCTGTCGGGATCGGGGTCATAGAGGCCCTCCAGGTCCCAGCCACGGTCGTTGGGGAAGCCGGTGATCGCGTCGCGTCCCTCACAGACCAGCCGCCAGAGGCCCTGGGGGGAGGAGGCGCCGCCCGGGTAGCGGCAGCTCATGCCGATGATCGCGATCGGCTCCTCGGAGGACTGGGCCCTGACCGCTGGAGCTCGCTCGACATCGCCGGCGCCGATCTCGCCCAGCACGTAACCCGCCAGCTCCTGCACCGAGGGGTAGTCGAAGACGACGGTGGCCGGCAACCGCAGATCGGTCTCCGCGGAAAGGCGGTTGCGCAATTCGACCGCGGCGAGCGAATCGAAGCCCAGCTCCTTGAAGGCGCGCTCCGGGTGGACCTGGGCGGCCGAGTCGTGGCCGAGGACCGAGGCGGCGATGCTGCGAACGAGATCGAGCACGAGGTCGGCGCGCTCCTCCTCGCCCATGCCCGCCATCCGCTCCGCGAGTCGTCCTTGCTGTTCCGAGCGACGGCCGGGCGCCTGCACCAGGCCACGCAGCAGCGCCGGCAGCGTCCCCTGCGCGACCTGGGCGCGCAGCGACGCTTTGTCGAAGCGCACCGGGGCGAGCAATGACTGATCGAGGCCCCGGGCAGCATCGAAGAGCGCCAATCCCTGCGTCGAGGACATCGGGGCAAAGCCAAGTCGCGAGCGAATCTGCTCCATCACCCGCTCGCGGTCGTCCTCGGTGATTTCGTTGACCATCGCCCCGCTCCCCTTCTGCCAGAGACCCCAGGCAAGTGCCGTGGCGGGCAGGCCCTTGGCGCGGCGATGGGCGGCCAAGGCATCGACGAAGGCGTTTGCGGCAGCGTAGTTCGCCTGAGCGGCGCCACCAAGCAGACCAGCGGTTGAAGAGAAGAGCAGGAACTGGGAAACATCGAGCTCTGCAGTCAGCTCGTGCAGGTGCCAGGCGGCCCTTGCCTTGGGAGCGAAGACCCGCTCGAGCCGCTCGCCGTCGAGCGCCTCCAGCACGCCATCGTCGAGGATCGCCGCCGAATGCACGACGGCGCCCAGCGGGTGCTCGTCGGGAATCGCCCCGATCAGCTCTTGCAGCTGGGCGCGATCGGACACGTCGCAGGCCGCGACCGTCACCTCCACCCCGAGCTGGCGCAACTCCTCGCACAGCTCCTCGACGCCCTCTGCCTCGACTCCGCTGCGGCTGACCAAGAGCAGGTGCCGGGCGCCCGCAGTCGAGGCCAGGTGGCGGGCGACGAGCGAGCCGATGCCGCTGGTGCCGCCGCTGATCAGCACCGTCGACTCGGGATCGATCGGGCGCGAGGGGATCCCCTCTCCCCGGGCGGGAGCGAGCCTCGGCACCAGCAGCCGGCCCTCGCGCAGGGCGATCTGCGGCTCCACCGAGGTCGCCGCAAGCGCGCTCGACAGCGCGGCCCGCGAAGCGTCGCTGCCATCGCTGTCGACAGCGCTAAAGCGTCCGGGGTACTCGGACTGGGCCGAGCGCATCAATCCCCAAACGGCAGCGGCAATCAGATCGGGGTCCTCGCCAGCCACCGCCACCCCGCCCTCGGTGAGCAGGACCAGTCGCCTCGCCTCCGCCGCCTCATCGCCGAGCAACCTGCCCTGCAGGCGCCCGAGAACGCACTCGGCAGCCGCCTGAGCGGTCTCGGCGGGGTCCGCCGAGCGCTCGAACTCGAGCTCGTCGAGGCTGAGCAGCTCGACCTCGCCGGCAGCCTCGCCGACAGGCCGCTCGATCGGCTGCCACTCGAGGCCGTACAGAGAGCCCCGCGTCGTCGCCCCCCCGAGCTGACGGACGACCCCGGTCCTGAGCCGCAGCGATCCGATCCGGGCAAGCGGTGCGCCCCGTTGGTCGGCGATCGCGAGCGAGACCTCGTTCTCCCCCCGTGGGCTGATCTTCACCCGCAGTCGTGCGGCGCCGGCGTCGGCGTCGAAGAAAGCCACATCGCCCCAAGCAAAAGGAAGCGCCGGGCCCTCTCCACCCTCCGCGCCGCGCAGCGGGCCGAGCAGGCCACCGTGCAGAGCGGCATCGAGCAGGGCGGGATGGAGAGCAAAGCGGTCTGCTTCCTCCTCCTGCTCGGGCGCGAGCGATACCTCGGCGCAGACCGTCTCCCCCACTCGCCAGGCCGTCGTCAGGCCCTGAAAGGCGGGTCCATAGTCGAAGCCAAGCTGCTCGAAGTCCTCGTAAGCGCTGCCAACCTCGATCGGATCGGCGCCGGCCGGAGGCCAGGTGGAGAGCTCCTCGCCCTCCCCGGGCGCCGAGGCGGAAAGGGTCCCCTCGGCGTGGCAGGTCCAAGGCTCTCCCGCCTCCTCTCCCTGCTCCTGGCGGGAGTGAATCGAAACCGTCCACCCGCCCCGCTCATCCTCGCCCGCGACCCTGACCTGCAGCGCCACCCCTCCCGTGGCGGCAAGCAGCAGCGGCGCCTGCAGGGTGAGCTCCTCGAGCAGCTCACAGCCAACCTCGCGGCCGGCCCAGAGCGCCAGCTCGACGAAGGCGGTGCCGGGAAGCAGGACCGTTCCGGCCGCCGCGTGATCGGCCAGCCAGGGGTGCGATTGCAGCGAGATGCGACCGGTGAAGGCGACTCCCTCGCCACGCGGATCCTCGAAGGCGGCGGCGAGAAACGGGTGCTCGGCGGCCGATAGCCCGATCGCGCCGGGGTCCGCGGCGCCCGCAGCGGCGGGGATCCAGTAGCGCTTGCGCTGGAACGGGTAGCTGGGCAGTGCCACCGGCGCCGCCCCAGCCCCCGCGAAGAAAGCGTTCCAGTCGACCTGGACGCCGGACGCATGGGCCTTGGCCAGTGCCCTCACGAGCGCCTCGCCCTCGGGTCGCCCGGCCCGCAGGGTCGAGATCAGGGCCATCTCGTCTTCCCCGCCGAGGCACTCGACTGTCATCGGAGCGAGGACGGCGTCGGGACCGACCTCGACACAGGCGACGGCGCCCTCTGACTTCACGGTGGCGATCGCGTCGGCAAAGCGCACCGGCTGGCGGGCATGGGCAACCCAGTAACCGGGATCGGTGGCCTGCTCGGCGCTGAGCAGCGCGCCGCTGAGGTTGGAGACGATCGCCAGGCGAGGCGGGTGAAGCTCGAGGCTCGAGACCAGCTCGGCGAACTGATCCAGCATCGGCTCGATCAGGGGCGAGTGGAAGGCGTGAGAAACGGCGAGGCGCTTGCTCTTTCGACCCAGCTCCTGCCAGCGAGCTTCCTCGGCGTCGATCGCCCCGGCGTCGCCTGAGATCACCACGGCGTTGGGGGAGTTGACCGCGGCGAGGGAGAGCAGCTCATCCTTGCCCTGGAGCGCCTCGAGGGCCTCACGCTCCGTCGCCTGGATCGCGAGCATCGCTCCGTTCGCCGGCAGCTCGCCCATCAGGGCGCCCCTGGCGCAGATCAACCTGGCGGCATCGGGGAGCGAGAACACACCGGCGAGGTGGGCGGCGACAATCTCCCCCACGGAGTGACCGGTGAGCAGATCCGCTCGCAGGCCCAACGACTCGAGCGCCCTGGCGATCGCCACCTCGGTTGCAAAGAGGGCGGGCTGGGCGTACGTGGTGCGGTCGAGCAGCTCCGCCTCTGCCGAGCCGGGCTGCGAGAAGATCAGCTCCTTCAGCGAGCAGCCGATGTGAACGTTGATCTCCGCGCACGTCGCGTCGAGAGCCTCAGCGTAAGCGGAGCTGATCTCGTATAGCCGCTCGCCCATCCCAGCGCGTTGGCAGCCCTGACCGGTGAAGAGGTAGGCAAGGCGGCCCGCCCGGGCGGTCGCGGTATGGGCTCTGGGGGCGGAGCCGCCCGCAGCGAGTGCATCCAGGGTGGCAATCAGCTCCTCGGGCTCGCTGCTCACCGTCACCGCGCGCAGCTCCATCTGTGCCCTGGCGGTGGCGAGCGAGTAGGCGACATTGCTCAGTTCGAGCTGCGGATTGCCGCGCAGATGCGAGGCCAGACGTGCGGCGGACTCGCGCAGCGCCGACTCGCTCTTCGCCGAGAGGAGGAAGGGCAGTGGCGAAGCCGGCGCCGCGCCCTCAAGGCTCGTGTCCTCAACGCCCTTGCTCGAGCCCCGGGTCGACAGCGGGGCTTCCTCGAGGATCACGTGCGCGTTGGTGCCGCTGGCACCGAAGGAGGAGACACCGGCCCGTCGGGGATGGCCATTCGGCTCCCACTCCAAGGGCTCGGTGAGCAGCTCGACCGCCCCGGCCTCCCAGTCGACCTTGGAGGACCGCTGCTCGGCGTGAAGCGTCTTCGGCAGTACGCCTTCGCGCATCGCCATCACGGTCTTGATCACTCCCGCCACCCCTGCCGCCGCCTGGGTATGGCCGATGTTCGACTTGACCGAGCCGAGGCGAAGCGGCGTCTCTCGCTCCTGGCCGTAGGCGGCGAGGAGGGCGCCGGCCTCGATCGGGTCACCGAGCGCCGTGCCGGTGCCGTGCGCCTCGACGGCGTCGATGTCGCCGGGCTCGAGACCGGCGCTGGCCAGGGCGTGCTCGATCACCCGTTCCTGCGATGGCCCGTTGGGGGCGGTGAGACCGTTGGAGGCGCCGTCCTGATTGACGGCCGAGCCGCAGATCGTGGCCAAGACGCGATGGTTCTTCGCTTCGGCCTCGGAGAGGCGCTCGAGCATCAGGACGCCGACCCCCTCGCCAAAGCCGGTGCCGTCCGCCTCCTCGGCAAACGACTTGCAGCGGCCATCGCGCGAGAGCCCGCGCTGGCGGCTGAACTCGATGAAGATCCCCGGCGTCGCGAGCACCGTTACCCCGCCTGCCAGCGCGAGGTCGCACTCTCCCGCCCGTAGTGCCTGAGCGGCAAGGTGAATCGTGACCAGCGAAGAGGAGCAGGCGGTGTCGACAGACATCGCCGGACCCTCGAGACCAAGCGAGTAGGCGACGCGACCGGCGACGATGCTGCCGCTGCTGACTCTGGTCATGTAGCCCTCGAGCTCGCCGGCGATCGGGAAGGCAACGCCGTAGTCGTGGTACATCACCCCGGCGAAGACCCCGGTCTGGCTGCCGCGCAGGCGGTCGGGGTTCAGGTTGGCGTCCTCGCAGGCCTCCCAGCAGGCTTCGAGCAACACGCGTTGCTGCGGATCGATTGCCAGCGCCTCGCGCGGGCTGACCCCGAAGAAGCCGGCGTCAAAGCCCGCCGGGTCCTCGATGAAGCCGCCGCTGAGCGCGTAGCTGGTGCCGGTGTGGTCGGGGTCGGGGTGATAGAGACGCTCGAGGTCCCAGCCCCGGTCGGCCGGGAATTCGGAGATCCCGTCGCGCCCCTCGGCAACCAGGTCCCAGAGCTCGGCAGGCGAGTTGACGCCGCCGGGGTAGCGGCAGCTCATGCCGACGATCGCGATCGGCTCGTCGCCGGCGGACGCCCTGCGGCGAGGCATGCGTGAGGAGTGCGACCCCCCTTCCAGCTGGCGAGCGAGGAAGGCGGCCAAGGCGGCGGTGGAGGGATGATCGAAGGCGAGCGTCGAGGCAAGACGAACGCCGGTCGCCTCATTGAGGCGGTTGCGCAGCTCGACCGCGGCCAGCGAGTCGAAGCCGAGCTCCTTGAATGAGCGCTCGACCGGGATCGACTCGGCGGCGCCGTGGCCAAGCACAGCGGCGACATGAGCTCGAACCAGCGCCAGCAGCTCGCGCTCGCGCTCTCCCGCCGGAAGATCCGCAAGCCTCGCCGCCAGCGGATCTAGCGCAGCCACCCGCGGCCCCGCCACGCGCACAAGCGCGCGCAGGATCGGTGGCAGGGCGCCCGTCTCGGCGCGGGCGCGCAGGGCCGCGGGGTCGAACTCCACCGGCGCCAAGAGGGGATCGGCCATCGCGCCGCTGGCGTCGAAGAGCTCGGTGCCGCGCTGGGACGAGAGCGGGACGAAGCCGAGGGTGGCGTTGACCCGGCCCCTGAACTCGGCCAGCTCGGCCTCGCTCAATCCCACCGTCATCCCGCTCTGCTGCTCCCAGAGGCCCCAGGCGAGCGAGGTGGCCGGGAGGCCTTCGCGCTGTCGACGGACGGCAAGCGCATCGAGGAAGGCGTTGGCCGCGGCGTAGTTGCCCTGCGAGGGGCCGCCGAGGAGGCCGGCGGCCGAGGAGAAGAGGACGAAACGGGAGACGCCCAGCCCGGCAGTGAGCTCGTGCAGGTTCCAAGCGGCATCGATCTTGGGACGCATCACCTCACGCAGCTGCTGCGGTTCGAGGGCGGACAGCACGCGGTCATCGAGACAGCCGGCGGCGTGGATCACGGTCCCGAGCGGGCGCTCGACCGGAATCGAGTCGATCAGCAGCTCGAGCTGATCCCGCTCGGCCACGTCGCAGCTGGCGAGCGTGACCTCGGCACCCAGCTCTCGCAGCTCCTCCGCGAGCTCCTCCGCGCCGGCGGCGTGGCGGCCGCGGCGGCTGACCAGCAGCAGATGGCGCGCGCCCTGCTCGGCCAGGTGGCGGGCGAGGAGGGCGCCCAAGCTGCCGGTGCCGCCGGTGATCAGGATCGTGGAGTCGGTCTCGAGGAGAGGCGGCTCGACCTCAGCGGCGGACGCCGCCTCCACCAGCCGCGCGGCCAATGCCCTGCCCCCGCGCAGGGCAAGCTGCGGCTCTTCCCCGCAGATGCCGAGGGCCGCCACCAAGCCCTTCTCCGAATCGCGCTCGTCGCCGAGATCGATCAGGGCAAAACGATCGGGATGCTCCGCTTGTGCGGACCGCAGCAACCCGGCAAGTGGGGCCGCGGCAAGGTCGGGGTGATCCTCCGGGCCGGCGACGAGGGCGCCCCTGGTCAGGAAGACCAGTCGCGAGTCCTGCAACGCCTCCTCCGCCAGCCAGGCCTGGGCCAGCTTGAGGCCCCAGCCGGCAAGGGCGTGCGCGGCCTCGGCGACTCCCTCCGGGGCATCGAACGAGCTGGGATCGACGACCGCGACAACGAGCTCAGGGATCCGATCGGCCGCAAGCAGGGAGGTGAGGTCCGGGTGGCGCTCCGCCCCCAGCGCCCCGACATCGCCCTCGCCGAGGATGGCCAGCGACGGTGTCGCCCCGTCCTCGCTCTCGCCGACCTCGGTCCACTCGACCCGATACAGGGACTTGCGACGCGCCGCGGCCGAGAGCTGACGTCGCTCGATCGCCCGCATGATCAGCGCCTCGATCGAGATCGCCAGGGCGCCGGAGCTGTCATAGCCGTCGAGGCTGTAGCGATCGCGCTCGGCGAGGACCCTCACCCGCAAAGAGGAGGCGCCGCCCGAGCCGACGCGAATTCCCCGCCAGGTGAAGGGAAGGCTCAGTGCGCCGCCGTCGATCGCGTCGCCCAAGGTGAGGTCGAGGCCGGCATGGAAGGCCGCGTCGAGCAGCGCCGGGTGAATCGAGAAACGGCCCGCCTCGCGCGCCTCGCGCTCGGCCAGGGAGACCTCGGCGAATATCTCCGAGCCGCGCTTCCACGCCGCCTGCAGGCGCTGGAAGGCGGGGCCGTAGCCGAAGCCGTGCGCGGCGAGGTGCTCGTAGGCGTGCTCGATCTCAATCGACTCGGCGCCCTCCGGCGGCCAGGCGCCGAGTCGATCGGCAGCCGCCGCCGCGGCGGCCTCGAGCGCCCCGGTGCCGTGGCAGGTCCACTCGCCCCCCTCGCCCTCGGGACGGGAGTAGATCGCGATCGGGCGCTCCCCCGTCTGCCCGACCGCCGCAACCGAGACTCGGAGTTGAACCGCCCCCTGCTCGGGCAGGACAAGCGGTGCCTGCAGGGTCAGTTCCGCGATCGCCGCGGCGCCGACCTCCGCCGCCGCCTCCAGGGCCAGCTCGACGAAAGCGGTGCCGGGCAGGATCACGGTGTCGAAGACGACGTGGTCGGCCAGCCAAGGGTGGCCCTGGCGCGAGACTCTCCCGCTGAGGATGAGTCCATCTCCCTGCGGATCCTCGACCGCCGCCCCAAGCAGGGGGTGCTGCCGATCGCTCAATCCAGCGGCGCTCAGATCCCCCATCGAGGCGGCGGAGGAAAGCCAGTGGCGCTCGCGTTGGAACGGGTAGGTGGGCAGCTCGACCCGCCGCGGGTTGGCGCCGGCGAAGAACGCCTCCCAATCGAGGTCGATCCCGACCGCGCTTGCCGTGCCGAGCGCGGCAACGACCGCCTGGCACTCGGGGCGGCCGCGACGCAGCGTCGGAATCACGGCAGCGGCGACGTCACCGAGGCTCTCACGCGCCATCGGCGCCAGGGCCGCATCGGGGCCGACCTCGACAAAAGCGGTGACGCCTTCTTTGACGAGGCAGGCGATCGAATCTGCAAAGCGCACCGGCTCCCTGGCGTGAGAGACCCAGTAGGCGGGGTCGGTGGCCTGCTCTTTGCTCAGCAGCTCCCCGCTGGCGTTGGAGATCACGGGGAGCTTTGGCTCGGCGAGGGTGAGCGAGGCAAGGACGGCTGCAAACTCCTCCAGCATCGGCTCGATCAGGGGGGAGTGAAAGGCGTGGGAGACGGCCAGGCGCTTGGTCTTCCTGTCTTGGGCCTTGAAGTGGGCCTCCTGGGCTTCGATCGCCTTCTCTTCGCCTGAGATCACCACTGCCTCCGGGCCGTTGACCGCGGCCAGGGAGAGCGCTTTGTCCTTGCCCTCTATGGCCTCCAGTGCCTCAGGCTCGGTGGCCTCGATCGCCAGCATCGCCCCGCCCTCGGGCAGGGCGCCCATCAGGGCCCCCCTGGCAGCGATCAGCTTGGCTGCGTCTGCGAGGGAGAAGACGCCGCTGATGTGGGCGGCGGTGATCTCCCCCACGGAGTGGCCGGTTAGGAGGTCGGGGGTGAGGCCAAAGGACTCCAGCAGGCGGTAGAGGGCAAGGCCGGTGGCAAAGATCGCGGGTTGGGCGTAGGTGGTGCGCTCCAGCAGCGCTGCCTGCTTTGAGCCCGGCTGGCTGAAGATCAGCTCCTTGAGGGGGTGATCGGTGTGTTGGTCGATCTGCTCGCAGGCCTCTTCCAGGGCCTTGGCGTAGGCGGGGTAGGTCTCATGGAGCTCCTTGCCCATGCCCGGGCGCTGGGAGCCCTGGCCGGTCAGCAGGTAGGCCAGGCGGCCTGCCTTTGCCGTCTGGGTCTTGGTGTTGGGGGCGGGCTTTCCCTGGGCCAGGGCCGCAAGGCCCTCCAGCAGCTCTGCTCGATCAGAGCCGACGATGAGAGCGCGCTCTGAAAGCTGGGCCCTGGTGGTGATCAGGGAGTGGGCGAGGTCGGTGGGCTCCAGCTCTGGGTGCTCTTGGATGTGGGTGGCGAGGCGGGAGGCTGAGTCCTTGAGCGCCTGTGGGGTCTTGGCCGAGAGGATGAAGGGGAGCGGGCCAGGGAGAGGCGCCTCCCTGGAGGAGGCGCCAGGACCCTCCACCCCCGAAGGGACCCCCGCGAAGGGCGCCGGCGCCTCCTCCAAGATCAAATGAGCGTTGGTACCGCTGATGCCGAAGGAGGAGACCCCCGCCCGGCGCGGGCGCCCGTTGGGCTTCCACTCGGTGGCCTCGGTGAGCAGCTCTATCTCCCCCGCCTCCCAGTCGACCTTGGAGGAGGGGGCATCGACGTGGAGGGTCTTTGGCAAGACGCCTTCGCGCATCGCCATCACGGTCTTGATCACCCCTGCCACCCCTGCCGCTGCCTGGGAGTGGCCGATGTTTGACTTGACCGAGCCGAGCCGAAGCGGTGTCTCTCGTTCCTGGCCGTAGGTGGCCAGGAGGGCTCCGGCCTCGATCGGGTCGCCCAGCATCGTGCCGGTGCCGTGGGCCTCTACCGCGTCGATGTCTTGGGGCTGCAACCTGGCGTTGGCCAGGGCTTGTCTGATCACCCGCTCCTGGGAGGGGCCGTTGGGGGCGGTGAGGCCGTTGGAGGCGCCGTCCTGGTTGACCGCGGAGCCGCGGATCACCGCGAGGACGCGGTGGCCCTTGGCTTCGGCGTCTGAGAGGCGCTCGAGGGCGAGGACCCCTACTCCCTCTGACCAGCCGACGCCGTCGGCTGACTCGGCGAAGGCCTTGCAGCGCCCGTCGGGGGCGAGGCCCCTTTGGCGGGCGAACTCGGTGAAGATCGTCGGCGTGGAGAGGACCGTGACTCCACCCGCCAAGGCGAGGGAGCATTCACCCGAGCGCAGCGCCTGGGAGGCGAGGTGCAAGGTGACCAGCGAGGAGGAGCAGGCGGTGTCGATCGTGATCGCCGGGCCCTCGAGGCCGAGGGCGTAGGCGACGCGGCCGGAGACGACGCTGCCCAGCCCCCCCACCAAGCGGTAGCCGTCAAGCTCTTCTCGCGGCGAGCCCTGGCTGGCGGCGTAGTCCTGTGCGCTGATACCGGCGAACATCCCGGTCGTGGTCCCCCGCAGCGCGGAGGGGTCGAGGCCGCTGTTCTCGAGCGCCTCCCACGACGCTTCCAGCAGCAATCGCTGCTGCGGGTCGGCGGCCAAGGCCTCGCGGGGCGAGATGCCGAAGAAGTCGTGGTCGAAATCGGCCGCGTCCGGGAGGAAGCCGCCCTCCCGCGCGTAGCTGGTGCCGAGGCTGTCGGGATCGGGGTCATAGAGGCCCTCCAGGTCCCAGCCACGGTCGTTGGGGAAGCCGGTGATCGCGTCGCGTCCCTCACAGACCAGCCGCCAGAGGCCCTGGGGGGAGGAGGCGCCGCCCGGGTAGCGGCAGCTCATGCCGACGATCGCGATCGGCTCCTCGGAGGAGACGGCGGCAACGACCGTTTCCGAATCTTCGATGCCCAGCGCACGGTCGTGCAGGAAGGCCGCCAGCGCCACGGCGGTGGGACTGTTGAAGACGACGGCCGCGGGCAGACGCACGCCGGTCTCTTCGCGCAACCGGTTGCGCAGCTCGACCGCAGCCCGCGAATCGAAGCCAAGCTCCTTGAAGGCCCTCGTCGCATCGACCTCCTGCGTGGACTCATACCCCAACGCCGCCGCGACCTCTGCCCGCACGAGCTCGAGCACGTAGCCCTCTCGCTCGACCTCGGGCAGCTCGCTCAGCACTCCAGCCAGCAGCCCCGTCGGAATGGCCTTCTCCTCCGTCTCTGCGTCGGAGCTCACCACCCGCCGGGCCGATGCTCGGTCGTCACTCGCAGGCTCCAGGTCGAGCCAGTGGCGCTTGCGCTGGAAGGCATAGGTCGGCAGCCCAACCTTTTCGGCATCGGGGAAGAGCGCGTCCCAGTCGATCGCGACCCCGCCTACGTGAGCTTCGGCGAGGGCTTCGGCGAAGCGCCGCCAGCCCGCCCGGTCGCGGTGCAAGGTGCCGAGAACCAGCGCCTCGTCGGGATCGCCGAGGGCGTCCTCGACTGTCTCCTCGATCGCGACGCTAAAGACCGGGTGGGGACTGACCTCGATCAGGGCCCGGCGGCCATCCTCGAGCAGTCGTCGCGTGACCTGATCGAGGCGCACGGTCTCCCGCAGGTTGCGGTACCAGTAGTCGGGGCCGAGCTCGCGAGTGTCGAGCGGACCGCCGGTGACTGTCGAGTAGAAGGGGATCTCGCCAGCACGAGGCCGAATCGGCGCCAGCGCCTCGAGCAGCTCCTCGCGCAGCGGCTCGACGAAGGCCGAGTGCGAGGCAATTGCGGCGGGAACCTCCCGTGCCCTCACCTCGTCGGCCATGCAGTGCGCGAGCAATCGCTCGAGCGCCTCGCTTTCGCCGGCGACGATCGTCGCCGCAGGCCCGTTGTGCGCGGCCACCTCCAATCTCCCACCGACGGATTCCAGCAGCGAATCAAGCGGCGGCCCAGCGAGCGCGACCGAGACCAGGCCGCTCCCCTCGGCCAGTTTCGAGATCACGCGGCTGCGCACTGCCGCCAGGTAGGCGGCGTCCTCCAGCGAGAGGCCGCCGGCGACATGCGCCGCCGCGATCTCCCCCTGGGAGTGCCCCGCGACCGCCGCGGGCGTGACACCGCAGGCCATCCATAGCCTGGCCAAGCTGACGAGGATCGCGAAGAGGGCCGGCTGAACAACCTCGATCCGCTCGATCGAGGGAGCGTCAGAGGCCCCAGCCAGCACGTCGCCGAGCGAGAAATCGAGGTGAGGAGCGAGCGCGGCTTCGCAATCGGCGAGATGGCCGGCGAAGACCGGCGACTGCTCAGCCAGCTCCAGTGCCATCCCCTGCCACTGGGATCCCTGCCCGGGAAAGATGAAGGCAGCCTCTCGCGGGCGGGTCGCGGCCCCCTTGATGACGTCGGGCCCTTTGCCCTCCGAGGCCAGTGTGGCGAGACCGGCGAGCTGTCCAGCGCGATCGGCAGCGAGCACCACGGCCCGTGTCGCCAGCGCTCCCCGAGTCCTCCCCAGGGAATAGGCAACGCTCGCCGGGTCGAGATCGGGACTCTCCTCCAGATGAGCCGTGAGTCTTGCGGCCTGGCCGCGCAGCGCCTCGCCGGTCGCAGCCGAGAGCACGAAGGGGATCGGGCCTCGATTTTCAGCTTCTTTTCTTTTAATTAATTTTTTGTCGTTTACTGGAATTGGCTCTCCCGCGAGGACGAGGTGGCAATTCGTCCCCCCGACCCCAAAGGAGCTCACCCCGGCCACTCGCGGCCGATCGTCAGGCCACTCGCCGGCCTGGTCCTGAACCCGCAGGCCGAGCCGATCCAGCGGGATTTGCGGGTTCGGCAAGGCAAAGTTGAGGCTCGCTGGGATCCGCCCCCGCTCGACCGCGAGCGCCGCCTTGATCAAGCCGGCGATACCGGCCGCACCCTCGAGATGGCCGACATTTGTCTTGGCCGAGCCGACCGCAAGCTCGGCACCCGCCTCACGGCCAGCGCCGAGAACCGCGCCGAGCGCCGCCGCCTCGATCGGGTCGCCGACTGCGGTGCCAGTTCCGTGCAGCTCCACGTACCGGACGTCGGCGCGCTTGATCCCGGCGCGCCTGTAGGCCTGACGCAGAACACGTTCCTGCGCTTCCCGGCTGGGCGTGGTCAAGCCGTCGCCCCCGCCATCGTTGTTGACCGCTCCGCCTCGAATCACACAGCGGATCCGGTCACCGTCGGCCCGGGCCTTCTCCAACGGCTTGAGCAACACGGCGCCACCGCCCTCGCCCCGCACGAAGCCGTTGGCGCGGGCGTCGAACGCGTAGCACCTGCCATCCGGAGAAAGCCCGCCAAAGCGCGAAGCACTGAGCGCCCGGAGCGGATCGAGATTGAGGTGCACCCCACCGGCGAGTGCCATCTCGCTCTCGCCGCGGCGCAGGCTCTCGCAGGCGAGGTGGACCGCAACCAGGGACGCCGACTGCCCGGCATCCACGGTCAGGCTCGGCCCACTCAGGCCCAGCGTGTAGGAGATCCTGTTGGCGATGATGCTGCGGTGCAGGCCGGTCAGCGTGTAGCGATCGACCGAGTCAGCGCCGGCGCGCTGCGCCAGGTGGGCGTAGTCGTCGGCGATCGCCCCGAGGAAGACCCCCACCGGCTGGTCGCGAACCGAAGCCGCCGCAATGCGCGCGTCCTCCAGCGCCTCCCAGGCGAGCTCCAAAGCCAGTCGCTGCTGCGGATCCATTGCAGCCGCCTCTCGAGGCGAGATGCCAAAGAAGCCGGCGTCGAAGTCCTCGACCCCGTCGAGGAACGCCCCATAACGCGTGCCGGGATCGGTCTTCCAGGCGGAGTCCTGCTCGCTGAGCCCAGCCAGCGCCAGCCGGGACGCCGGCAACTCGCTGACGGCGTCCCGCCCGTCGCTCAGCAACTGCCAAAAGGCCTCCGGATCGCGCGCGCCCGGCAGCCGACAGGCGATGCCAACGACCGCGATCGACGAGCCGCCCCCAGAGGCCCTGGTCAAAAGATTCATCCCTCCCTAGCTAAATCGCAAAGTGCAGCGAAAACAGCGTAGTACGCCGATTTCCAACCACCAAAAACGTGAGTCGGGCAGTTAACCGCCGGCGGCGGCGGCGCCGGCGGCGGGAATCGCTATCGCGCTGAAGACCAGTCCGTCGGCAGCAAGCCAGCGACCGGCGAAGCCGTCGAGATGGCGCCCCTGAAGCGTGGGCCCCGGAACGAGCAGGTGGGCAGTGAAAGTGCCCCGCGAGCAATCGACTTCGACGCTGGCGTCTTCGAAGCCCAGCCAGCTCCTGGTCAACGGAAACCAAGCCTTGTAGATCGACTCCTTGATGCTGAAGAGAAGCCGATCCCAAGACACGGCCGAGTCTTCGCGCGCCAGCCGCTCGATCGCCGCGCGCTCCTCGGGCAGGGCGATGTCCGCGACCAGGCCGTCGGGCAGGGGCTCGTCGACCTCGGCATCGACCCCGATCGTCAGCAGGTCGCTGACCGCGGCGACGGCGCAGGCGCGGTAGCCCGAGCAGTGGGTGATGCTGCCGACGACGCCATCGGGCCAGACCGGCTCCCCCCGCGACCCGCTCGGGATCGGCTGCGGTGGGATGCCGAGGCGACCCAGCGCCTCCCTGGCGCAGGCCCGCGCGGTGACGAACTCACGCCGCCGCTTCTCGACCGGCTCGCCGAGCGCCTCCAGCTCAGACGGAAACAGCTCGACGCTGCGGTCGCCTTTTGTGGCGACCACCGCGACCGCCTCCGGCAGGATCCGCTCAAGCACGGTCGGTCTCCGGCAGGATCCGTCGTGGGCCCGATCGCGAGGCTGGCCAGCGAGCTCGCTCGCGGGGATATCCAAGCGAAACCTCCTCGAAGCGAACGCCGTCGTGCCAACTCGTGCGAGGAATGTGAAGGTGGCCGTAGACCACCGCCGCCGCCCCGAAGCGCAAGTGCCAATCGGCGGTCAGGCTGGTTCCGCACCACTGGGCGAACTCGGGATGGCGAAGCACCCGCGTCGGCGCCTCGATCAGGGGAAAGTGATTGACCAGGACCGTAGGCAGCGAGAGCTCGGCATCGACCAGGCGGTGTTCCGTCTTCGCAACCCTCGCTTCGCACCAAGCCTCGCGGCTCGGCAAGGGATCGGGGTGAAGGAGGTACTCATCGACGCAGACGACGCCGGCTTCATGGGCGAGCCGCATCGCTTCGACCTTGCTCGGCGCCACGTTGCGGCCGAAGGAGTAGTCGTAAAGAAGGAAGAGCGGCACCACCAGCGCCGGACCACCCGGACCGTCCCAGCGCGCGAACGGATCCTCAGGCGTGAGCACGCCGATCCGCCGACAGAGCTCGACCAGGTGCCGATAGCGGTGCTCACCGCGCAGCTGCAGGGAATCGTCCTTGTAGGTGAGCAGCTCATGGTTGCCCGGCACCCAGATGACCCGCTCGAAGCGTTCGCTGAGCAGCTGCAGTGCCCACTCGACGCTGGCGTGATCGTCAGCAACGTCACCAGCGACGATCAGCCAGTCCCCGTCTGAGCGGGGCCTGAGTTGCCGGACGAATTCGCGGTTCTCAGCGTGATCGACGTGCAGATCGCTTACCGCGTAGAGACCGGCGCTCACCCTCGCCCTGGCGGCATCAGAGCTCGCCCCCCAAGGCGGAAAGCGCGCCCAAAAGGCGGGTCCGTGTCTGGCTCGGCTCGATCACCTCATCGACGAAGCCCTCAGCGGCCGCGACCTCGGCCCCCAGATGCTCCTGCGCGTAGGCCTCGGCCAGCGCCCGGCGCAGCGCGATCGGGTCCGAGGCAGCAGCCAGCTCGCGACGTCGCACGATCGTCATCGCCGAATCGGCGCTCATCACGCCGATCTCAGCCCCCGGCCAGGCAAAGACGAGGTCGGCACCGAGATCGCGTGAGTTCATCGCGATGAAGGCGCCACCGTAGGCCTTGCGCAGTACCACTGTCAGCCGCGGCACGGTGGCGCGGGCGAAAGCGCGCACCAGGGTCGCTCCGAAGCGGATCACGCCGGCGTTCTCCTGATCTTGCCCCGGCATGAAGCCCGGTGTGTCGACGAGGACGATCAGGGGCAGGCCAAAGGCATCGCAGCGCTCGACGAAGCAAGCTCCCTTCTGTGCCGAGTCGGCATCGAGGATCCCGCCCAGATATCGCGGCTGATTGGCGATCACGCCAACCGGGCGGCCGTCGAGGCGGGCAAAAGCGGTGAAGATGCTGCGCGCCCAGCGCGGCGCCACCTCGAGCAGCGAGCCGCCATCGACGATGCCGCCGCACACCGCTCGCACGTCATACACGCGGCGCGGCGAGCTCGGGACCGCGATCCCGGGATCAGCCACAGCAGGCGGTGAACCCAATGCTCGCGGCGGTGCGGCGCCGGAGTGTTGCGGGAGGTAGCCGAGCAGACCGTGCGCCAGCTCCACGGCGGCTTCGTCGTCGGCGACGACGAAATCACAGACTCCGTTGCGCTCGTGCACGCGGGGACCACCCAGCTCCCGCATGCCGATCGCTTCTCCCGTCACCTCCCCGACCACGGCCGGGCCGGTGAGGAACATCGTCGCCTCCTCGGTCATCGCGACGAAGTCGGTGAGCGCCGGCGAGTAACAGCCACCGCCAGCCGCCAGGCCGCCGATGATCGAGATCTGCGGCACCACGCCGGAGAGCAGCGCATTGTGGCGAAAGATGCGACCGTAGCCGCAGAGCGCGGCGGTCCCCTCCTGGATCCGCGCCCCTCCCGACTCGACGAAACCGACGACCGGAATCCTCGCCCTGCCCGCGAGTCGCAGTAGGCGATCGATCGTGTCGGCATGGACTTCCCCCAGGGACCCACCTAGATAGCTGACGTCCTGTGCATAGCAAGCGACCGGCCGACCGGCGACGCGACCGATCGCGGCGATCACCCCGTCGCCGGCCGCGGCGCCGTCCCCCAGCCGCCGCGACCTGGCGCTCGAGCGGACTGCTTCCAGCGATCCCGGGTCGCAGAGCAGCTCGAGCCGCCTCCGGCAGTTGCTCGCGCCTACTCCCTCGACCCGTTCAGCCTGTGTCCGCAATGCGGACATACGTCTCCCCCCTCCTGCGAGCGCCCACCGCCCGCGGATGACCGCTCCCGCTCCCCGTCGGGCTGACGCCTGGCGCGCAGCTCGAGGCGCAGGTCGGCGACCGAGAGTCGCTGCTCGACCGCCTGCGCGATCCAGCGACGCTGCTCGTCCTCTTTCAACGGAGCCAGAAGCACATGGTGACTCCAGCTGAGCTTGTCACTACGTAGTGACAGATCGAATTGCGAGGCGACCCAGGCCATGTTGCGCAAGCTGGCGACGTCGTAGCCGGTAACCCTCGCGGCCTCGCTGTACTTCTCTCCCCAGCGAGCCGTGCCGTAGCGGATCCAATCGCCAATCCACCACTGACTGCAGCGCCCTATCGCGCCCAGCCTGCGGCCCGTCGTCAGCCACTCGGACTGCCCTAGATCCCCCTGCGGAACCCAGGCAACCTTGGAGATCCCACCCGAGGGACGCTGCTCGGCCTCCGGCGGCACAACGGTTTCGGCCAGCCGACCCGTTGCCGCGGAACCGGACAGACGCGACCGAGATGGCGGAAGTGTTTGGACGACTTCTGGGGACCCTGACATTGCCTGCCCTCGCTGAATTTCCCAATGGGGCGCCGAGCACCCGATCGCCGAGTGTCACGCCTCCCTGCTGACACCCCCCATGTTTACCGCGCAGGTTCAATGCACGCTGCACCAATATGGTGCGCAGACGCGCTAAAGGCTCGCCAAAGTGTCCCATCGGGAGCCAAAACACCAATTTCAACCACTCCGGACCACGCTCAGATTGGGTAGCGCCATGTCCTTATCGATTTCCTCCAAAACCAGCGCCACCTCGAGCTCGGCGTGACAGGAATGCAGCAGCCGCCCCAGCGCCTCCTCGACCTTGCGCAGGCGACGCTGAACCGTGTGCCGATCTACTCCCAGGGCCGCGGCCGCGGTGGCGGCGTTGAAGCCGGCGTCGAAATAAGCACGCAAAGTCTCGCGCAAGCCCAGGCCCGAGTCACCGCTGGCGAGCGGCACGAGATAGGTCTCGCGCAGCGACTGCGCCAACATCTCGTCGCGCAGGACGGCAGCGAGCAGGATCACGTCGCTTGCCTGAATAAGGGGCCGCGGGCGGCGCATCATCACCTGCTGGGCCGCCCTCGCTTCATGATGGGTGAGGCGCCACCCCTCGAGACCCCAACGTGGCTCGCCGACCGCAACCGTCACCTCGCCCAGCACGCCGGCGCCGAGGTAGCCCTCCACGTCATCGGCCATCGTCCGCTGCCTGCCCCCCAGCCAGGCCCAGGCACCGTCATTGCCCTGCGGAATCACCAGCAGTTGACGATTGAGGCCGGCCGAGAGGGTGCGGGCTGCGACGTCGGGACGGGAGCTGGTCAGGACCAAGCCAAGGTGCCAGGCGTCGAGTTCGTAGTCGAGTCCGGCCGCGTCGGCGGGCGAATCGGCGGCAAGCAGGCGCTGCACTCGTTCGGCAACGCGCTGCGCCGGCGAGCGCCTGATCCGCTCCAACTCCTCCATGTACTCGGTCGCTACCGCAGCCATCATCCGGTCAACGTGCGGGCCCTGGGCGCGGACGAGGGGACGTATCGCCTCGTTGGATAGTTGCGAGGCCTCTTCGACGACGAACTCGCCGACGAGGCGATCGCCGGCCGCGTAGCGGCGCAGGACCGCGTCCAGTCTGACCCCGGTGCGGGCGGCCCGACGCGCCTGCACCATCGCCGCCTCGGGGATCGGGCCCTCCCAATCCTCCCCCCGCTCGATGCCCAGCAGCGCGTAGTCGATCGCCTCTGCCACCGTCGCGCGCAGGTAGGCACGATACTCGGGGTCGTCTCGTTCGACCGGGTCCGCCATTCGACGAACCCGGTTGTAGACCGTGGCTTCGATCTCGGCTGATCGCGCTCGCAAGCGAACTACAAGCTCAGCTCGAATCTGGCGCAGCGCCTCCAACTCCCATTGCCCCCTCTCCCATACACAAGGTAGTACGCATTCTTTGAGCCTGTCAACTAGCGCGGTTCGGGGACAATCGAAGCTAGGCTTCCGCGCATGACAAGCACGATCGACGAACTGCTGGCGAAAAACGAGATCTTTGCCGCCTCGCTGGCGGACAAACACCTCGGGGTGGAGCCGCGCCGGCACTTGGCGATCGTCACCTGCATGGACTCCCGCCTCGACGTCTTCGCCGCGCTCGGCCTCGGCAACGGCGAGGCGCACGTGCTGCGCAACGCCGGCGGCGTGATCACCGACGACGTGATCCGCTCGCTGGCGATCTCACAGCGGCTGCTCGGCACCCGCGAGGTGATGCTGATCCACCACACCGACTGCGGCATGCAGAAGCTCAGCGATGACGGCTTTCGCGCCGAGCTCCAGGAGGAGACCGGCGTCGCCCCCTCTTTCGCGATCGAGTCGTTCAAAGACCTTGACGCCGACCTGCGTCAGTCGATCCTGCGGGTACAGCGCTCCGCCTTTCTCCCCCACCGCGACGCGGTGCGCGGCTTCGTCTACGAAGTCGACAGCCACCGCCTGCGCGAGGTGGCGGCGTAGGTCTTAGGTCTTTTTATTCGCCAGCGCGAAAGGCGACGATCTGCGGTGTCTCGCCAGCCGCCGCGGCAACGCCGGCGGGCGCAATCAGGGTGTCGCCCTCGAGCATCACCCCGGAGTTGGTCCCGGCCGGCAGCTTTTCGCGCCAGACGACCTGACCGGTTTTAGCGTCGTAGGCCGAGAGCGTGCCTTCATAAGTGGTGGCGAAAACGAGGTCGTTGACCGCGGTGGTTGCACCAAAGGCCGGGCTGGCGACTTCTTCTTTCCACGCGACCTTTCCGGTGGCGGCGTCGAGGGCGACAATTTCACCGCTGGTCGGGCCCGGTTCTTCCTTTTCGAAACCGGAGACGACCCTCGCCGGGTTGTTGACCACTGGCACGAAGAGCAGGGACCCGTTGGTCGACATCGGCGCGATCACGCCGCCGAGATCGCCCGGATAGACGGTCGTTGGGGCACCGATCTTCGACTCTTCGCCGCGCATCGCCAGCAGCCCATCGTCGTCGTGCCCGTTGTGCTTGCCGACCGCGACCTGCCAAAGCACTTTGCCGGTCTTCGGGTCGGCAGCGAGGACGATCCCCGACTTGCCGGCAGCAGCGACGATTTCCTTGCCGCCAACCGTCATCAGAATGGGCGGGCCCTGGAAGTCCCAGTCGTAGATGTCGTGGGGCGTCACCTGGTGGTACCAGTCGAGCTTGCCCGTCTTGGCGTTCATCTTGATCAGGGAGTTGGTGTAGAGGTTCGGCCCGGGACGGCCCGTGCCCCAAGGCTTTACGGGGGTGCCGGGGAACGGAGCCGGATTGCCGACGCCGAAGTACATCGAGCCTTTGCCGTCGAATGCGGGCGGGTACCAGACGCCGCCGCCCGAGTTGAATTTCGGGTCGCCCCAGAGGCTCTTCGGCACGGTGTCGAAATGCCACTTTTTCTTACCTGACTTAGCGTCAAGCGCCCAGAGGGTGCCGACGCCGCCGCCCACGTAGGCCGCTTCCGGGGTGACGGGGACAGTCGAGACGTAGACGAGCCCGTCCTGGTATCCCGGGGCCATGTCGATGCCTTCGACTTCGTTGCGGGTCAGCTTCACCGACCAGAGCTGACTGCCGGTTTTCTGGTCGAGTGCGAAGGCTTCCGTCGGGGTCGTGCCGAAGACCTTGCCTTCGGCGACGACGACTCCGTTCGGGCCCTCAGAGGGCTGTTCGAAGGTCGCGTTCCAGAGCACTTCGCCCGAGTCGAGGCTGAGCGCCTGGACGTTGGAGGCGAGGTCCTGTGAGTAGATCACGCCCTTATCGACCACCGGGGTCGAGGCGTAGCTGCCGAAGTTGCTGGTGCCGGGGATCTTCGCTTTCCAGGCGACCGCGAGGCTGCTGACGTTGGAGCTGTCAATCGTGCTGTTGGCTTTGCGCGTGTTGGCCGCGTCGACGCCGGGATAGCCGGAACCGGTCAGGCTCGCTTCTTCGCTGCTGCCGGAGGAGGAGCCGCCGCAGCCGCCGATTGCAAGCACGCACACAGCAACCGCCAGCAGCCCAATCGCCGCTCGCGCAGACCTAGAGATCCCGCTCAACCGCTCCATCAAAACCCTGCCTCCCTCGTCGTCGCCGCGACCCTATGCGACCGGTTTATAACTGTCAAGTAATTCGATATTTGCGATCATATGCGGTTGCAGCACGCGGTTGGAGAGCAAGCCGAGGGCGCCGAGGTTGGCGAAGCCGGGGCCCTGGCTGAGGCCGGCCAGGCCGGGAATGTGGAGCCACGGGCGCATCTCCTCGAGCTCCAAGTTGCGACCGATCGGCACCTCGCTGCCGGCTGGCTGCTCCCAAATCGGACCGCAGCTGCGCTCGATCTGCTCGCGAACCGTCACCGGGAAGAGCGTGCGCAGCTGCGCCAGCAGGTCAAAGCCGGTGCAGTTGGCGACGAAATCGTGCTCGCTGTTGCCGGCGCCTCCGGGCGCCTCGAACTCGAGCCGCACCCTCTCTCCTGCGGCGGCAGCGCCGACGTCGGTAACGCGGCCGGTGACAAAGCGGCAGCGCTCGTCGTAGGCGATCGCTGCCAGGCTGGGCGGGTCGAAGACGCCGCGGTCGGAGTGCTTGACGAAGTCGCGCCTGGTCTGCTGGTCGAGTGACTCCCATTCGACCGTGTCGGGGTTGGAGAAGACGCGGTTCTCGAGGAAGCTCTCGCCGCGGCTCATCGGCAGCATCGGTGTGTAAATCGTGAAGCGGCAATCGGGCCGCATCCCGCGCAGGAACATCGTCGCGCTGAGGGCGCTCTCGCCGCCGCCGACGATCGCCACGTCGCACTGCTCCCGATCGGGAATGCGGGCGAACTCATCGCGCCGGCTGTCGCAGTGAAAGACCCGGTCGGCGACCGCCGGCTCGTGGGGGAAGGCGCGGTGAATACCGGGGCCGGTGAGAACAATGGCGCCGCCGGCATGAACCGCCTTGCCGGTGGCCGTCTCCGTTTCGACCAGCCAGCGCTCACCTCCCTCGTCGAGCGTTACCTGCGTGACCCGGGCGGCCAGGTGCTCGACGCCCTCGGTCGCACGTGAGAGCACCCAAGTCAGGTACTCGCCGTAGTCGCGGTGGCGCACCTGGGGCGAGCCGGCGTCGACCCAGCGGGCGTAGCGACGGGTGCTGATCATGTGCTGCTGCCAGGTGAACTGGGCCAGCGCCGCGTCGATTGCCTCGCCGGCCTCGCCGAACTCGATGTGGCTCTGGTAGGGGAAGCCGATGTCCTTGATCGGCGTCACCGCAAGCGGCTCCTCGCCGGAGGTCATGCCGTTGCGGCCCTTCCAGGAGGCGGCGAACTCGGTGCCCTCGATCACCAGCATCGAGATCTGGGCGAGCCCGAGGCTGTTGGCGATGTGGACCTTGGTCGCGATCCCGGCGGCCTTGGCGCCGGCGCCGACAACGATCAGGTCGTAAGCGCCGGGGCCCCCGCCGGGTGCAACGTTTTGTGGTTCTCCCAGAGCCATAATGCGTTACACCGGAACGGGGGCAAGTGGTCTGGCGACAACGAGGCCGTGCTGAGCTGGGCTGAAGGCAATCGCACCCCGCGTCACCCGCTCGGAGCGCGACTCGACCGGCTCCAGATCAACCTCCTCGAGCACGGTGCGCAGCACCCGCTTCATCTCCTGTTCCGCGTAGCTGGCGGCGAGGCAGCGGC
Source organism: uncultured Solirubrobacterales bacterium (assembly GCA_963716345.1). GTDB lineage: Bacteria > Actinomycetota > Thermoleophilia > Solirubrobacterales > 70-9 > VRUE01. Next base: position 2,337,145 of record OY970304.1, on the reverse strand, counting down.
GGGCGCCGCCGCCGAAGGGGATCCAGGTCGGCACCGCGGCGCGCTGAGTAAGGAAGCGCTCGGGGATAAATTCGCCGGGGTTCTCATAGACGTCGGAGCGGTGGTGGATCAGGTAGACGCAGGGAGCGATCAGGGTCTCGGCGGGAAGTTCGTAACCGCCCAGCGTCGCCGGCTTGAGCAGGCGGCGGACGACAACTGAAACCGGCGGTCGCAAGCGCAGCGTCTCCTTGATCACCGCATCGAGGTAGGCGTCCCCCTCACCGGCGAGCAGTTCAGCCTGCAGCCGCGCCAGCTTCTCGGGGTGACGCAGCAGGCGCTCGAAGACCCAGGCGAGCGAGCTCGAGGTCGGGCCGTCGGTGAGCAGGGTCAGCAGTTCGTCGCGCAGGTCTTTCTCGCTCAGCGGCGTGCCGTCCTCGTTGCGAGCCTCGATCAGGATCGAGACGGCGTCCTTGCGCCCGTTCTCACCCTCGGCACGCCGCCGCTCGACCTCGGCCAGCACTTCCGCTTCGACCGGCGCCATCGCCTCGCGCCAGCCGGGGCTTTCTTCGAGCCAGGCCGGGCCGCGCTCGGCGAGCTCACCCAGGAGCTCTTCGTCGTTGACCACCGCGGTCAGGTCACTGAGCAGCTCCCGCAGCCGGTCCAGCCGCCCACCGTCATCGCCGAAGACCGCTCGCATCACGACCTCTTGGGTCAGCGCCTGCATCCGCGGCCAGAGCGCGAACGGCTCACCGACCGGCCAGGCCCGCACTTCGCGCCGCGCCAGCTCGGTCATCATCTCGGCGTCCTCGCGCATCCGCTCGCCGTGGAAGCGCGGCAGCATCAGCTTGCGGCGGACCATGTGCTCGGGCTCCTCGCTCAACATCACGGAGTGCGCCCCCAGCACTGGCCGTAGCGCCAGGTTCGGCACCCCTACGCCGAGGTCGTTTGTGTCGGTCGAGAAGACCCGTTTGACGTCCTCGGGGTCGGAGAGGACGACCCAGGTGCCGAGGTGGCGCAGACGCAGGGTGAAGGTGTCGCCGTAGCGCTCCCGGCACTCCTCGAGGAAGGGCAGCGGCTCGCTCGACCAGCGCGTCGACTGCTCCTGCGTGGAGAGTGAGGGCCCAGGCGGCAGCTCGGCCATCAGGCTCCCGATCCCTCAGTGGAGGGGGCCGCCCCCTCCATTAGCTCGTCCTCAAGCTTGCAAGTGGCGCCGATCAGCAGCTCAAAGAGCGCCGCGGTGAAGTCTTCGGGCAGGTTGACCGCTGCCCCGCGGGAAAGGTAGCGCGCCCGCACCTCGGCGACCCGCTTGGGCTGCATCATCGGGATCCCGTGCTCGCTCTTGTAAGCGGCGACTTCGCGGCAGATCTCGAAGCGCTCGCCTAGCAACCGCGCGATCTCCTCGTCGATCGGGTCGAGCCGCTCGCGGAACCTCCCCAGCCCGTTGTCACTCATCGCCGCCCTCCCGCTCGGGTGCGCTTTATATGGGCATGGACCGCAAAAGGCGCACCGGAGGCGGCTGGCACGCCGCCGAGCAGGCCGGTGGCGAAGGCCTCGCTGCATTCCGCCAGGGAGTCGAGGGCGTAGCCGCCCTCTTGGATCACGCAGACGGGCTTGCCGCAAGCGGCGAGCAAGCGGCCGATCTCGGTGAAGATCCCCGGCTCGAACTCCCAGGAGCCGTGCGGGTCGCCGGCGACGATGTCGTAGCCGAGCGAGACGACCAGGGCGACGGAGTCCTCGCAGAGCTCCTCGAGCGACTTCGACAGTACGTCGAGATAGACCTCCGCGCTCGGGACGCCGGGGAACTCGACCGCGACCTCGCGGTCGTTGCTCGGATCCACGGTGCCCGCGGCGACGTTGGTGACCGGGAAGGCGTGCAGCGAGTGCAGGCTGGCGTCGCCCATCGTCTCGACGATCGCCGCCGTGCCGTTGGGGTAGTGCAGGTCGATGTCGAGGATGCCGACCGGGCTCATCCCCGCGTGGCGCAGCACCTGCGCCGCTGCCGCTGCCGTGTTGAGGTAGCAGTAGCCGGCGAACCAGGCCGGCCCGGCGTGGTGACCGGGCGGACGACAGAGCGCGTAGGTGAAGCGGGCGCCCTTGGTCAGGCGCTCGGCCGCGGTCATCGCCGTGCGAACCCCCTCACGCGCCGCCTCGACCAGGCCCGAGCAGACGGGGATGTCGGGTGGCAGCCCGGGCGGGGTCAGCTCCGGGATCACCACCGGCTCGACCGAGACCTCGGCCAGTGCCTCCAGGTAGCTCGGCTCATGCAGGACGCTGAGCGTCTGCTCGACGTCTTCGCTGTCGGCGTCGGCAACGGCGGCGCGCACGCCCGCGTGGCGCAAGAGGCCGCGGCGCAACTCCTCCATGCGGCGGCTGTCGTCGGCGCCGGGCAGGATGCGACCGCCTTCGAGGATCCAGTGGGCGCCGTCGTCCTCGCCCCCAGCCCCCGCCCGCTGCTCGACCAGCAACAGCTCTGCGCTCACAGCTTCCTCCGCATACGCGGGCCGAGGTGCTCGAAGCCGTTGGCGCGGTAGAAGGCCTCGGTGGCGCCGATGCGCTCGAAGTCCTCGCGCGGCAGCCCGACCTCGATCCGCTGTGCCCCCGCCTCGCGGGCCAGCTCGCAGAAAGTAGCGACCAGGTCATGGCCAATCGCCTTGCTGCGCCACTCGGGGTGCACCCAGAGATCCTGGATCGTGCCGTAGCGGCCGGGAACATGAACGGCGTGCTGCCAACTGGCGGCGAGGACCCCAACAATGCCGTCCTCGCCCCCGCCATCCGCCACCAGCAGGGCACCCATCCCCCTATCCCTGACCAGTTCGGTGGTTGCCTTTTCAAGCTCGCTCGTTGCCGGGCCGCCGCCGCTGAGCTCGACCAGGAGCTGGCCGAGCGCGGCCGCGACCGCCGGCGCATCCGCCTCGGTCGCCTCGCGCACCTGGCACTTCGGCTCGGCCGCGGCCTCCATCACGCCGCCTCCGTCGCCCTTGCCCGCGCCGGCTCGAGCTCGACGCTCCAGGAATCGGTCGAGTCACTGCCGGTGACGGTGCGGGCGATCGCCGCCATCGGCGCTTTCGCCTTGAGCAGGATCTCGTCGAACTCGTCGACCGGGTCGGACTGCATCACGATCGCGCCGCCGGCGCCGATCGTCGTCCGACCCTCGCGCAGGATGACGGTGCGGATGACGATGCTCAGGTCCATAACCCCGTCGAGTCCGAAGTAGCCGATCGCACCGGAGTACACGCCGCGCGCCTCGGCCTCGATGTCGTCGATGATCTCCATCGTGCGCAGCTTCGGCGCGCCGGTCATCGAACCGCCGGGGAAGCAGGCATGCGCGCACTCGACGGCGCTGCGCTCGGCCGGCAGCCGGCCCTCGACCGTGGAGATCAGCTGGTGCACGGTGACGTAGTCCTCGACCACCATCAGCTCGGGAACAGCGACGCTGCCGACCTCACAGACGATGCCGAGATCGTTGCGCAGCAGGTCGACGATCATCAGGTGCTCGGCGTAGGTCTTTTCGTCGCTGGTCAGCTCGGCTTTCAGCGCCGCGTCCTCGGCCGGGTCGGCGGAGCGCTTCGTCGTCCCCTTGATCGGCCGCGCCTCGACCCGGCGCTCGCGGTCAACCGAGAGGAAGCGCTCCGGCGAGGAGCTAACCACGGCGACGTCGCCGAGCTTGAGGAAGGCGGCGAAGGGGGCCGGGTTGCTGCGGCGCAGGTTGCGGTAGAGGTCGAACGGGTCGGGTTCGGCCGCGGTCGAGATCTGGTCGGTGAGGCAGACCTCATAGGACTCGCCGGCAGCCATTTCGGTTTGCGAGCGGGCGATGTCGGCGAGGTACTGCTCGCGCCCGCGGCCGCAGTCGAAGCGCACGTGGGTATCACTGGGCTCGCCGAAGGCCGCGTCGGCAACGCTGGCCTGCGACGGCGGGTCGGCGATCAGATCGCGGGCCACGGCCTCGGCCTCGTCCAGCCAGTCGGTGGCCTCGTCGACCTCGCCCTCGCCGCAAACCGCCAGCACGTGGGTGCGGTGGTGGACGTGGTCGACGGCGACGATCCGGTTGGCCAGCATCATCACCGCGTCGGGGACGTCGGAACTGTGCTCGTTGGTGGCGCCGGCATCGGCCTTGAGCTCGTAACCGAGGTAGCCGACAAAGCCGCCGAGCAGGTTCGGTGCCGCCTCGCCCCGGCCGCTCGATCGCCCGCGCGGCGACCTCGCGGTCGAGCACGTCGAAGATCGAGCCGGGCTCAATTGCGCTGCCCCCGCCCCGGTGCGCCCGCACAGCGCCTTCCTCGACGTCGTACTCGAGCACGCAACGGTCGCGACCGGCGCTGGTGCCGAGGTAAGAGCTCTGCGCCAGCCGGGTCGGGGCGTCGTTGCTGTCGAGCCAGAAGGCGTACTCCTCGGCAGCGAAGAGCCGTTCGAAGAGCGCCTCGGTCGAGGCCTCGCCGGGGATCGAGCGCAAGAGCAGGCGGGTGTCGGAAGGGGTCGGCTTCTTCGTCACCGGGGTGTTGCGCGGGCGGGCGCCGTCCGGCCGCTTTGTCGCCCGCACCGGCGTCTCTTTACGTTCGCGGGCGAGCTCGAAGAAGTTCTCGACCAGCCTGGCGCCGTGGTCGGTGGCAATCGACTCGGGGTGGAACTGCACTCCCCACATCGGCCGTTTGCGGTGTTCGATCCCCATCACCACGCCGTCGTCGGCCCAAGCGCAGACGTTGCCGTCGGGACCCATGCCGGTGATCGCCAGCGAGTGGTAGCGGACGACCGGGAAGCCCTGGGGAATGCCGTCGAAAAGGCCGTCGCCTTCATGGAAGATCTTGCTGAGCCGGCCGTGCATCGCCTCGGGGGCGCTGCGCACCTCGCCGTCGAGCATTTTGCCCAGGCCCTGGTGGCCGAGGCAAATGCCGAGCACTGGGATCTCGCTGAAGCGGAGGATGTCGTCGCAGACGCAGAAGTCGTGCCAGCGACCCGGCGTGCCGGGACCCGGTGAGAGCACGATCGCGTCGAAGTCCCAGCGCTCCAGCGCTCGCCAGGAGACGGCGTCGTTGTCGACCACGATTGGCTCCTCGCCGGAGACGCCGGCCAGCAAGTGGAAGACGTTGTAGGTGTAGGAGTCGTGGTTGTCGACCAGCAGCGTCCTCATCGCCAACCCTTCCGGTGTTCCTTTGCCGCATGTATTGGGGCAAACGCACAGCGGAGCCTCATCGGACCGTCTCCAGGCCAAGCCCGCGCGCGCCCTGGGCCAGCGCCGCCTGGATCGCCTCCTGCACGTGCGGCTCGCGATCCTCCTCGACGTACCAGCGTGAGAGGTGGGCGACGTACTTGGCCAGCGGGCTGACGTCGAGCCGCTCGACCGCCTGCTGCAGGTGGCGCCGGTACATCTCCGACTGCACGACGGCAAAGCGGTAGTCGGGGTCCTGGGCCGGCTCGGCCGTTGCGGCGCCGCTGCCGTTGCCGTTGTGGGCGCGGGCCCGGGCCAGGTCCCAGCCGAGGCTCTGCTCCTCGCGCAGCAGCTTCTCCGGTTCGAAGTCGAGCGGTTTGGTGTTGGTGTGCATGAGGAAGTAGCCGAGCGCCACCTGGGGCACGATCGCTTCCGCCGCCGGGTGTCGCTGGCGCACGCCAACGCGCTCCTCCTCAAGCTCCATCGCGGAGTCGATCCACTCAGCCAGTTCGTCAATCAGCAGCGCGTTCTTCTTGCTCGAGGAAACCGACTCGCTCTGTTTGGAGACCATCCCGTGAAAGACGTCGTGGGCTGGGTGGTTGATGTCGGCGCCGGCGCCCTTGGCCATCATCTCGTCCATCAACTGGCGCCGGCAGGTGACGTGGGCGACCCACTCGAGGCCGCAGACCTGGATCGAGGTCGTGCCCTCGAGCCCCGGCGCCGCCATCCAGTAGGCGAGCGCCCGCATGTGCTGGGTCGGCAGGCCGTCGGCGCGCAGCAGCGGCATTTCCTCCAGCTCCTCGCGATCGGTCAGGTAGATGATCGCGCCGTCGGGGCGGCGCTGCAGCATCCCGTGCTCCAAGCCCAAGTTGGAGAGTTCGGCGACCTCGGGCAGGAAGTCGGACTCGAAGAAGACGCGGTCGAAGGAGATGCCGAGCCGAGCCAGCGTCTTGCGCTGCCCCGAGATCACCCAGGCGCGCGTCTTTGACCAGAGCTCGATCGCATCCTGGTCACCGTCGAGGACGCGCTGCAACAGCTCATCAGCGCTGTCGTGATGGACGTCGAGCTCGCGGGTCAGCGAGCTGGCCGGGTTCTCGTCGCGACCACTCAGCGAGGGGCCGGACTTGACGTACTCGGCGTAACAGGCGCCGACGAAGTGGTCGCTCTTCTCGCCACCCTCGAGCGAGGACTGCGTGTGGCGGCCGCTCTTGACCACGCCGGCCATCGCCTCGCCCATGCTGCGGCCGACGTCGCAGATGATGCTGCGCCGCTCGACCTTGCCGCCGGCCTCTGTCAACGCTGAGCCGAGCGCGTTGCCGAGCGCCAGGTTGCGCAGGTGGCCGATGTGCAGGGCCTTGGTCGAGTTGGCGTCCCAGAAGTTGAGCGCGAAGCGGCGGCCGGCGGCGAGGTCGGCGTGCGAAGGGGCCTCGCCGGAGGTGAGGGCGCCGCCAGTCGCCTCGATCCAGTCACTGGCGAGGCGCGCCTGCACCTGCCTGCCCTCGCGGTCGATGCTCTCAACCCAGGGTTCCCCCTCGATCCGTTCGAGTGCCGCGAGCGCGTCGACGTCCTCCTGCCAGCCCTTCACCCGCGGCACCAGCATCAGGTCGTAGTCGGCCTGCGGTTGGTAGGGGGCGCGTGCCGCCCAGAGCGGACGATCCTGCTCGCCGCCAGTTGAGATTTCGTCTAGTTGGTCAAAGAGATTGTTCGCCATAGCCGGTCACCGGTTTCGTTTGGTTCCGATGCACCAGCCGGGGCTCGAACCCGGATCTCCGGCTTTTAAGGCCGGCCCTTTGACCGATTAAGGCACTGGTGCGCTATGGGTGGGGCTCCTCCCTCGAAGCCCTCTGAGGTCCCTCTCCCGGGGTCCCTCTCAATCTCTCTGATCGCTCCAGATTTCTCGGGCATCCTAGCAACTCGGCGCGTACCGATATGTGAACGTCAGTGAACCGTCCACCGCATCTCCATTTGCTGGCTCCCCGACAGCGCTCGGACGAGTGTCGAGTGAGACTCGATCGTCTCCCCCATCGTGGACAATCGCGAAAACCACTGAACGGGGAGGGAAAGTGCGGAGCGAGCGGAGAAGATTGGTCGGCCTTTGCAGGGCAATGTCAGCGGCGGTTGCGGCCCTGGCGCTGTTTGCCGCGTTCGCCCCCAGCGCCGGCGCCGCGCCTCGATACGCATCGCCAAACGGCACCGGCAGCACCTGCGCGGAAGGCTCGCCCTGCAAAATCACCGTCGCGGTCTCCGGCGCGCACTCCGGCGACACCGTCGTCCTCGCCGGCAACGAAGGCAGCTACGGGACCAGCGGCGTCCCGCTGATGACCGAACTGAAGCTTGAAAACGGCGTCTCGATGCAGGGCGCCCCCGGCCAGTCGATGCCGCAGATCTACTCGGAATTCCCCGTCGCCTCGTTCAACTGGGCGGTGCGGATGGAAGGTGGCAGCGGGGTGAAGCTCTCCGACGTCGCAATCCATGCCAAGAACGGAGTCGCTGCCGTTCACGTCAACGCGACGATGGAACGCGTGCTCGCGGTCGGCGAATCGGCCACGGGCTGTGACACCGGCCCGGCCGTGACGATTATCGACTCGGTATGCGCCGGTCGCGGCGGCATCTTTGAGAGCGCCGGCTCACCCAGCTCGCACTTCGAATTGACCCTGCGCAACGACACCATCTACGGCACGGAAGAAGCCGGCCTGACGATGCTCTACGTAGGCGTCGGTGCAGCAGCACACATCAACGCCGTCAACACGATCGTGCGCGGGGTGACCGCCGACATCAGGGCTCTTCAGGGCAGCGGCGCGACAACCACGGTCGACCTCGACCACTCCAACTACGCCAACGTCAAAACCGAAGGCGGGGCAACGGTGACCGCGGCCGGCAGCGGCACGAACCAATCCGCGGCGCCGTTGCTCACCAATACGGCTGGGGGAATCTTCACCCAGACCGCCAACTCACCGACGATCAACGCCGGCATCAACGACGCGGCTAACGGGCAGCTCGATCTCGCCGGCAACGGCAGGACGCTGGCCGGGCGAATCCCCTGCCCGATCACCGACATCGGCGCCTACGAGTACGTCGCCGCGAGCCCGCCGCCATGTGCGCAACCGACGTCTTCCTCCTCGGATTCAACGCCTCTGAAAACAAAAAAACCATCACCATCGCTGCCGACGACGAAGATCCTCAAGGCGAAGATCAAGGAACTGACGGCGGTCTTCCGCTTCAAGGGAGCCGACGCCAGCGGCGCCGGCGTCAAGTTCGAATGCAAGCTCGACCGGCAGAAGTACCACCGCTGCCGCTCTCCAAAGACCTACAAGAACCTGAAACTCGGCAAACACAAGTTCCTCGTCCGCGCGACCAGCGCCAACGGGGTTGACTCGACCCCGGCAAAGCGGAAGTTCCGGGTTCAGTAGAGGGCGTCAGACAGACGATCTCTACTGACAGCGCCGCCGTAGAATCGCCGCGTGGCGGGGGAGGCATCGATAGGAAACGGGATCCGGCAGAGGCTGGGTAGCGCGACCGTGCTGCTGACCGGGGCGACGGGCTTCGTCGGCAAGACGGTGCTGGCGCGGATGATCGAGCTCGACTGCTTCGCCACCGTCCTGGTCCTGATCAGGGCGGCGGATCAAGACGCGGCGCAGCGGCGCCTGCGGGAGGAGGTGTTCGGGAGCGAAGCGCTCGCCGGCCTCTCCACCGCCGCGCTGCTGGACGGGGGCCGGATCCGGGTCGTCGCCGGCGATGTCGGCGATGGCGGCCCGAGCCCGGGCGCCGAGCCGGCCTGGGGAGAAGTCGAGACGGTGATCCACTGTGCCGCCTCGGTCTCCTTCGAGGACCCACTCGATGAGATCCTGCCGCTCAACGCGCTGGGCCCGGCGCGGCTGCTCGAGGACCTGCGGGCGGCGGGAGCCGAGCCGCACTTCGTCCACGTCTCCACCGCCTATGCGGCCGAATGCCGGCAGGCGACGGTGCCCGAGGACGGTCCGCTCCATCCGAGCTTGGAGGGGCTCGACTCGGAGGCGCTGCTGGCCGAGGCCCGGGAGTGGCGTGCGGAGGGGGCGGGCGACGCCACCGCGCTCGCGCGGCGCAGCCGCCGCTACGCCCTGGCCGCTGGCTGGCCCGACACCTACGCCCTGACCAAGGCGATGGGCGAGCGGGCGCTGTCGGAGCAAGCGGAGCGCCTGACGATCGTCCGTCCTACCATCATCGAGTCGGCCCTCAGCAAGCCGCATCCCGGCTGGCTGGAGGGGATCAAGGTCGCCGACCCGCTAATCCTCGCCTACGCGGCGGGCGGCCTGACCCACCTGCCGGGGCGGGTGGGAAACCCGATCGACATCGTCCCGGTCGACATCGTCGCCAACGCCTGCCTGGCCGCGGCCGCCTACCCGCCCGACGGCGGGCCGCGCACGATCGCGATCGGCAGTAGCGCCCGCAACACGCTGACCCTGGGTGGTCTGGCCGCTCGGATCAAGACCCACTTCCGCGAGCAGCCGTTGCGGCGGCGCAATGGCGCCGCGATCGAGATCGGCGAGCTGCGCTTCGTCGACCGCAAGGTCGCCCTGCGGAGGACGATGCGGCGCGAGGCGCTTGCCAAGGCGGCGGCACGCCTCGGCCCAGGGGCGCCCGCGGCGACGGCAAGGAAGCTGAAGCGCAACGGCAGGCTCGCCGCCCAGGTGACGCGGATGGTCAAGATCTACGGCCCCTACACCGAGCTCAGCTGCCGCTTCGACGACACCAACGCCCGCGCCCTCGCCGCAGCGATGAGCGCCGCCGACCGAGGGGAGCTGCCCTTCGACTCCGCTGCGTTCGACTGGGACGAATACCTGCTCGGCACCCACCTGCCGCGGGTGCATCAGATCGCCGAAGAGCGCTGAGCCCCAGCAACTGCGCGAGGCGCTACTCGAGCTCGTCGAGGAAGGCGGCAAGCTCGGCGGTCAAGCGCGCGGGCTTGAGCCGCCACTCGAAAATCGAGCTGGCGATGACCAGCCGCCCGTTCTCGAGCTCCTCCGCCAGCATCCCCGAGTCGCTGAACGGGTGGACCGGATCACGCGTGTGGCCGACGATCAGCGCCGGCTGCTTGATCTTCAGGCGCTGCTCGCGGTGCGGCGCCGTCTCCCCCAGCAGCAGGCCCTCGAGCACGGCGCCGGAGGGACCGGGGCGCTGGCGCACCCAGTCGAGCCCGATGTCGACCAGGTGGCTGGTGCGCGGAATCACCGAGGTGACGCGCGAGACGAGCTCGAAAGCCGGCCGTCCCGCGCGCAGGCTGAGCAGGACCGGAGTGAAGGCACCGGCCATTGCGGGCAGGGCGTTGTCGAGGACCGGCATCTCGATGAACAGTGCCCGCGCCCGTTCGGGGTAGCGCACCGCCAGCTCGAGCGCGACGTTGGCCCCGAGTGAAGTCCCTCCAACGACGGCGGACTCCAGCTCGAGGTGATCGAGCAGCGCCGCCACCTGGCGGGCGAAGAGCGGCATCGAGTAGAGCCGCAGGTCCTCGGGCCGATCCGAGCGCCCGTGGCCGAGCAGGTCGACGCAGATCACCCGGTTGCCGGCCGCGGCCAGTTCCGGCGCCAGCCGCTCGAACATGCGCCGGTTCATCAGCAGTCCGTGCACCAGCACGAGCACTCGCCCGCCCTCCCCGTAGGAGTCGTAGCTAATCCGGTGGCTCTCGTAGCGGAACTCGCCCACCCCGGAATCTCTACCGGAGTCAGACAGGCGAGGGCGAGACGGGTGCAGGCGCGGCATCATTGCGTCGCGCGACAAGCCAGCCCAGCAGAGCGCCGGCTACAGCCCCGATCGCGAGCAGAGTGCCAGCCCGCATTGGCTGGCGCTTCAGCTTCGAAGCGGTGCCGTGGGCGGTGTGCTTGGCGCCTGCCTTGGCCGTCCTACGAACAACGGTGCTCTTCAATGAGTGGCTCAAGGACCCCCTATACCCGCAGCGATCGAATGCAGACCTAATCCGCTGCCGGCGATCGGCTCGATCGCCGGCCAGGTGGCTTGGGCAGCGGTCGTTGTCATTGGCGGGCTGCTCGAACCCGGCTACAGCGTGATCCGCGACGCGGTCAGCGTGCTGGGCGCGCGTGACGCCGCCCATCCCTGGCTTTTCGACATCGGCGTGGCGATCTGGGGGGCCTCTCCTTCATCCTCGCCGAAGTGGCCCTGGTACTCGACGGGCCGCGAGGTCTACGCGGCTGGCTCGGGCCCAGCTTGATCGCCTTCACTGGGCTTTCCCAGATCGACGAACGCTGGGGCCGCCTGGACTTCTTCGCCCTGATTGCCGCCGGCCTTTGGATCCTGGCTCTGACGGTCGGACTGCTGGTCGTTCGCGGCAACCCGGACGGACTCAGCGCACTCGTCCCGGCCACCAGGCGCGCTCGCCGCACAGGTAAGTGATCGCCGGGATCAGCAACGAACGGACGATGAAGGTGTTGAGCAGGACGCCGATCGCGACGGTGGCGCCGATCTGGACCAACTCTTCGAGCGGCAGCAAGGTGAGGGTGGCGAAGGTGCCGGCGAGGATCAAGCCGGCGCCGGTAATTACCGCGCCGGTGTCCTCGAGGGCAATCAGCATCCCCTCCCGGGTGCCGTGGGCGAGCGCCTCCTCGCGGGCGCGGGTCATCAGGAAGATGTTGTAGTCGACCCCCAGCGCGACCAGAAAGATGAACGCCAGCAGCACCAGGTCGAAGCTGATCCCGTCCGAGCCGAAGAGCTGGGTGAAGGCGAAGGTGACCAGCCCCAGCGTCGCGGCGAAGGAGGCGACGACGGTGACGATCAAGTAGCCGGGCGCAGCAAGCGAGCGCAGGACCATGATCAGGATCAGGCCGACCACGGCCAACACCACCGGCACGATCAGCTTCGTGTCACGGGCGTTGGTCTGCTCGACGTCATAGTTCTCGGCCGGGATGCCGCCGACGAGGGCGCCCGGGGCGACCTCCGCCAGCCGCTCGCGCACTCCCTTGACCAGGTCAGCCGCCTCGCCCGAGTAGGGGTTACCGCCCAGCACGATCGCCAGCGCCGCCTCATCGGAGACCGTGGAGGGTGGCACCGGCACGGCGAGCTTGACCGAGTCGAGCCGCTCGAGCCCGTGCAACGCCGCCTCGACTTCGCCGATCCCCATCACCGCGGTCAGCGGCGAGCCGATACCGGGCGGGAAGTGTTCGTCGAGGACTTCGTTACCGCGGCTCGATTCACTAGAGCGGGTTTCGCCTTCACCAAAGCCGATCGTGCCGTGGTGAATCAGGTTGCCGAGGGCGAGGACAACGAGGACGGCAAAGACGCCGGCGACAATCGTGCGTGGCCGGCGGCGGACCAGTCCGGCAACGTCCGCCCAGAGGCGACGTTTCTCACTTGATCCCGACCCCCGCCCAGGCCAGAAGGCGCGCGGACCGACGATCGCGAGCAAGGCGGGCAGCAGGGTCAGCCCGGCACAGAGCATCACCGTGATCCCGATCGCCAGCACCGGGCCAAGCCAGTGGGTCGACTCGAGGTCGGCCAGCAGCAGCACCAGCATCGCCGCGATCACCGTCGCCGCCGAGGCAGCGATCGGCCGCATGCTCTCGGTGAGCGCAGCGCGCAGCGCCGTAAGCGGCTCCTCGCCGGCGCCGAGCTTCTCGCGATAGCGATGGATCAACAGCAGTGAGTAGTCGGTGCCAGCACCGAAGATCAGCACCAGAAGTAGAAATGTTCCCTCGGTGTTGACCGTGATCAGCCCGGACTCGATCAGCAGGTAGGTCAGCCCGATCGCGATCAGATAGGCGGTGCCGACGACGAGCAGCGGCATCAGCGCCAGCAGCGGCGCCCGGTAGACGAGCAGGAGCAGCAGCAAAACGAGGCTGAGGGTCGCGATCAGCAGCGTCTGGCCGGCGTCTTCGGCGACCTGCTCGAGGTCAGCGGCGACCCCTCCCGGCCCGGTCACATACGAGCGCAGGCCCTGGTGATGGTGAGCGGCGAGGTAGGCGCGGATCTTTCCCACCCCTTGGACCACGGCGCCGCGATCTTCGGTGTCGAGCGCCAGTGCGACGAGCGCGGCTTCGCCGTCGCGCGAGATCGGTCCCACCCCGCGCGCGACCCGCGTCACCTCGCCCAGCGGTTGCTGCGTCTGCTTGGAGAAGGGAGCAAAGACCGGCGTCGCCCCGGAGAGGCCAAGCCCTTCCAATCCTTTGCCGAGCCTGCCGATCGTGTTCAGGTCAGCCGCACTGAGGCCGCCGGTGCGCGCGAAGACGACCAGCACCGGCACGTCGTTGCCGCCCTTGAAGTCGCGCTGCATCAGGTCGACGACCCGGGTCGACTCGGCGTGCGCGGGCAAGTAACTGCTCTGCCCCGCCGCCGTCACCTGGTCGATCTGCGTGCGAGCAACAAGGCCGGCGATTCCGAGCGCGACCCAGACAGCAACGGTCACCCAGCGGCCGCGAGGGCCGGTGACGCTCGCGGCAAGGCGTTGGACGCGCACGGCGGAACCCTAGCTTCGCAACGCTTCAGGTTCGGCGCGCGCAGCCGATGTGGAACTGATGAGAAGGTTGGGGCGGTACGCGCTGCGAGCACTCGCCATCGTCGGCGCCCTATCGCTTGCCCTCATCGCCTACCAGATCTTCTTTGCGACGCCACGCGACGAGACGAAGATTCGGAGAACGATCGAAGTGGTCGCGACCAGCCGCAATCCAGCCTATTGCGGAAGTGTCATGACCCCGGGCTACTTGCGGCAGACGACCGGCGCCCCGACTCGGTTCGCGGTGGATGTCTGCCGGCAAGACGCCCCCTTCGCCGGAGCAGCCTCCGTTGCGATCGACGCAGTGAAGATCGATGGCGACCGGGCGACCGCGACCGTCGTCAACAGGGGCGGCAGCTTTGACGGGTCATGGCTCGTCGTTCGCCTGGCCAAGACCGACGACACATGGAAGCTCGACCGGCTCCTCCGCTTCGCGCGTTTCGATCGTGCGGGCTTCGATCGCGCCTACCGGATGCTGCTGCGGAACGACAAAACGAGACCCGCCGCGGCCGCGTGCATTCTCGCCAAGACACATCGGCTCACTGACGCGCAGCTCGAGCGACTGGCCTTGAACGACCTTCAAGCCGGATTCGGAGCGATCGCGACCAAGTGCGACCGCCGGGGAGTCGAAGCGGGCGTAGTCGAAGCCCTCGCCAGCCCAAAGCTCGGCTTCCCCCCGCGTGCGATCACCTGCTCCAAGCAAAGGGTCGAGGCTTTCACCGACGCCGAACTGGTCGCCCTCAGGTTCGACCTCGGCAGCTACGGCAATCTGCTCTTCGACTGCGACGCCGACGCGGTGATCGATTACACGGAGCGCGACCTGAAGGACCGAGGCACGATGTCGAACGGGGTGATCGCCTGCGTCCTCGACACCCTTCGTCGCCTGCCCAATTCCAGAGCGGGCAGCGTGATTTACGAAGAGGCTGGATTCGAAGCGTTGATCGACCGCTGCAACGACAGCACCTGAACTCCAGCACCGCTCTAGGCGCTCGCAGCCTCAGGCGCCAGCGCCGGCCCCTGGCCGAGCCCGGAGCCGCCCGCGGGCGAGCCGAGGGCCTTCGGCACCAACAAGCCGGCGCCGAAACAGAGCACCAGGAAGCCGGTCGCCATTAGGAAGGTCTCGGTGAAGCCAGTGACCGCGGGCAGGTTCTTGACCATGTGGTCGGCGATGAAGGTGGCCGAGAGCTGACCGCCGAGGGCGCCGCCGAGGGTTCGCATCACGTTGTTCATGCCGCTGGCGACACCGGTCTGCTCCGGCGAAACCGCCTGCACGATCAGGTTGCCGAGGGCGGCGAAGGAGAGGCCGATGCCGATGCCGAGCAGGGCGGCGGCGATCAGCAGCTCGTAGGGGTGTTCGTGAGCGACGGCGAGCATGATGAAAGAGGCGGTGGCGAAGACCGTCCCCGCCAGCAGCGCGTTGCGCGAGCCGAAGCGGGCCGCGATCGGGCCGGCGCGCAGGCCGAGGATCGTCATCCCGATCGTCGCCGGCAACAGGTACAGGCCGGAGACCACCACCGAAGCGCCGAAGCCGAAGCCAGTGCTCTTCGGCAGCTGGGCGAACTGGGGAAAGACGATGAAGGAGGCGTAGAGGCCGGCGCCGAGCAGGAAGGCGGCCGCGTTGGTGGTCCAGACGCCGCGCACCCGCATCATCGTCATGTCGATCAGCGGTTCGCGGCTGCGCACCTCGACCGCGATCCAGGCCGCTGTGACAAGCACGCCGAAGAGGACGAGGCCGAGCGTCTTGCCGGAGACCCAACCCCAGGTCGTCGTCTGGCTGATCGCCAGCAGCACCGCCGAGAGCCCGATCGTCATCAGAGCCGCCGCAAGCCAGTTGATCCTGCCCGGGGTGCGAACCGGCGATTCCGGCACGAAGCGCCAGGTGGCGACCGCGGCAAGCACCACCGCGACCAGTGGGATCCAGAAGAGCCAGTGGTAGTTGAGGTGCTCGACGATGACGCCGGAGAGGACGATGCCGAGGCCGCCGCCGATGCCGAGGATCGCCGAGAGCATGCCGATCCCGCCCGCCACCTTCTCGGCCGGAAACTCGTCGCGGACGATGCCGTAAGCAAGCGGGAAGATGCCGCCACCCGCGCCCTGGATGAAGCGCGCCGCGATCAGCACCGGCAGCGAGGTGGAGACGGCCGCCAGCAGGGTGCCGGCGGCGAGGATGACCAGGGTCCAGAGCAGCAGCCTCTCCTTGCCGTACATGTCGCCAAGCCGGCCGAGGATCGAGGTGGCGACCGAGGCAGCGAGCAGGTAGCCGGTGAGCAGCCAAGTGATCCCGGTCTCACTGGTGCCGAGGTCGTGCTGCATCGTCGGTAGCGCCGGCACCACCGCCGAGCTCAGCAGCGCGTAAGCCATTCCGCCAAGGGCAAGGACTGCCAGGGTCAGATTGGGGTGCGTCCGGTCCTGGGTGGACGAGGTCATTGAGTTCTCCTGCTCAGGGCGAGGCACTTACGCCGGGTAAGCGGCACCGTATCGAAGTGCCGCGCCGGGCCCTAAGGGGCGCGGATTCAGCCGAGCGCGGTTTTCCGCCGGTCGTCATGCGAACATACGTTCCCATTCGATCAGAGGAGACGAGATGCCGCAATT
The DNA here is from genome assembly GCA_963716345.1 of uncultured Solirubrobacterales bacterium. GTDB lineage: Bacteria > Actinomycetota > Thermoleophilia > Solirubrobacterales > 70-9 > VRUE01. The sequence continues at coordinate 2,320,955 of OY970304.1, read as the reverse complement.
CGACGCCTATGAAGACCTGGTTGGCAAGTGGCGCTGGCGCCTGCTCGGTGCCGATGGCCGCACCATCGCCACCGCTGGTGAGTCATTCGATTCTCACTGGCACGCCTTGAGGGCCGCCGAAGACGTCCGCGCCGGCGCGTCGGCAGCGACGATTTCTAGCGTCCCCGCCGACGGAGTTGCCGATGCTCTCGGCGCGATCATCGAGCGCGAGCTGGCCCGCCGATAGCCGGCCTTTTTGCCCCTTGTACGAACTGGACAAGCCCAAAAAAAACTTTCTGCCCTTCGCAGACTTAAGGCGATTCGACGAATAGCCGATGTCCCCCCGTGTCGGAGTCCCTGGCTTCGACCTATCTATCCAATCAAGGGGGAAATAAATGCGCTGGATCACCAAAAAGAGGGCGTTCATCGCACTCGGCTGCACCTGCGCTCTCGCGGTGGCTGGCGTCGCGTTTGCGTACTTCACATCTACTGGGTCGGGCACGGGCACGGCAACAGTCGGCTCGAGCTCAGCCGTGACGCTTCACGCCACGACTTCCTCGACTCTCTACCCGGGATCATCATCGCCCGTCACCCTCACGGTCGACAACCCCTCAGGGGGTTCGGAGCGGGTCGGCACGGTCACGCTCTCCGGCATCACCGTCGACGCCGGGCACTCGACCTGCAGCACCACCATCACCGGCGGCAACCCGGACTTCACGATGGCCGCGGTCACCGTGAACAAATCATTCGGACCTGGCAACGGCCAGAGCGTGACGCCCACCGGGACCCTGACGATGAACGAAACGGGTGTAAGCCAGGACGCCTGCCAGGGCGCGACGCTGACGCTGAAACTGACCAGCAACTAGCACCCCGAAGGTCGCCGAGGCCATGCGCACCACGCGCGGCGTGCTTGCCTTGCTGGCCGGCATCGTTGGCCTCGGCACCGTCGCCTACGCCGCCACTCCGCAGGGCCCAAACCCTGACTCCGCTCCAGCTCTGGAGCGGAGTCAGGGAGTCGGGTCGCTGCCCCGACCGAAGATCACCGTGCACCCCGACAAGCTGGCCACATCGACTACAGCCAAATTCAGCTTCGCCGTCCGCGACGGCAAACCGCGCTTCCAGTGCCGCCTCGACAAACGTACCTGGAGCCTCTGTCAGGCGCCGGCCCTCTTCAGCAAGCTGCCAGTGGGCAGCCACAGCTTTTTGGTGCGTGTCCTCACCACACGCGGACGGCACGGCAAGGCCAGCCGCTTTCGCTGGCGCGTGCTGGAACCGATGGACTTTTCGATCGCGCCGCAGCTCGCCGGGCTCGGCGCGCTGTATCCCGGCGCTCCACCGCAGGTACTGCCGCTGGTGATCTCCAACCCAAATCCGGTACCGATCTTCGTCACCAGCCTGCAAGTCAGCGTCACTGGTAGCCCGCTCGGCTGCGCCAGCGCCGAGAACCTCTCGCTGGGCGGATCCAGCGCCTCCAGCGCCAGCCCGATCAAGGTGCCTGCAAGTGGATCGGTAAGTCTGCCGGGCCCCGGGGGCTCTGCTCCGGCAATCCAGCTGCGTGACCTGCCGGTTAGCCAGGACGCTTGCCAGGGCGCCCAGTTCCCCCTCTCCTTCTCAGGAACAGCACGGGGGTGAAGCGGCTGACGACAAGACTGGCCCGGATCGCGCTCGTGGCTGGACTGATCGCGACCCTCTCCGGCACGGCTCTCGCCTACTTCAGCGCCACCGGAGCCGGCAACGCCTCAGCCGGGGTATCGAAACTCAACACGCCGATGATCACAGCCGCCAGTGCGGCCGCGGGGGGAACGGTCACGTTGAACTGGGAAGCGGTCACGCCACCCAGCTCGGGCACCGTCACCTACACCGTCACCCGCAATGGCGAAACCCCCAACGGCACCTGCAATCCCACCCTCACCACCACAACCTGCACCGACAGCGGCCTCGCCGTCGGCACGTACAGCTACGTGGTGACCGCCAAGTGGCGCTCCTGGAGCGTCAGCAGCGCGGTCAAAACAGCGAACGTCACAGTCGGCCCAGCAGATCGCCTGACCCTCACCGCGGCCTCCTCGACGCCAACCGCCGGCACCGCGGACAACCTGACGATTACTGCCAAGGATGCGAGCGGCGGCACGGTCACGACCTATACCGGCTCCCACAACCTCACTTTTTCTGGGGCGACGGCCGGTCCGGTCGGAACCGTGCCCACGGCTTCGGATTCCTCGGGCTCCGACGTGGCTTTCGGCAGCGCCACCGCGATCACCTTCACCAGCGGAGTTGCCACGGTCTCCACGACCAAAAACGGGGCGATGAAGCTCTACAAGATCGGCTCGACCAGCATCAAAGTCAGTGACGGCACGCTCTCGACCAAAACGCCGCTGGAAGTGACGGTGTCTCCTGCCACAGCGTCGAAATTCGTGCTCGCCGCGGAAAGCACCGCGATTGCCGCCGGCGCGGCAGACAACCTCACGATCACGGCCCTGGACGCCTACGGCAACACAGCAACGGCCTACACGGGCTCGCACAGCCTCATTTTCTCCGGCGCCGCAACCAGCCCCGGCGGCACCAAGCCGACTGTCGTCAACAGCTCAGGGACCGTGGTCAACTTCGGTACCGCCACGGCGATCACCTTCAGCTCCGGTGCGGCCACGGTCGCCTCCTCGAAAAACGGCCTGATGAGGCTCTACGCAAGCGAAGAAGCTGACATCGCCGTCAGCGAAGGCTCGATCGTGACCGAAGCGCCGCTGGAAGTGACGGTGTCTCCACTCGCCGCCGCTAAATTCGCCCTCACAGCGGCGACGATCACGCCCACGGCCGGCGCCGCCGACAACCTCACAACTACGGCGCAGGACCCCTACGGCAACACCGCGACCACCTACACCGGCTCGCACAGCCTCACCTTCTCCGGGGCTTCCGCCAGCCCCAGCGGAGAAATCCCCACCGTCGCCAACTCCTCGGGCGCCGACATCGCCTTCGGCAGCGCCACCGCAATCAACTTCACGGCCGGAGCGGCGACGGCCTCAGCCGGGAAAAACGGGGAGATGACGCTCTACAAGAGCGGCTCGACCAGCCTCAAAGTTGGCGACGGCACGCTCCTCACCGAAACCGCGCTGGCGGTAACCGTATCCGCGGCCACTGCATCGAATTTCATCCTCGCCGCAGCAACGACCACCCCCGCCGCCGGCGCCTCGGACAACCTCACGATCACCGCCCAGGACATCTACGACAACACCGCAACCGGCTACGTCGGCTCCAAGAACCTCACCTTCTCCGGCGCGGCGACGATCGGCTCCAACAAACCGACCGTCGCCAACAGCTCCGGCACGGCGGTCGCGTTCGGCAGCGCAACCGCGATCACCTTCACCACCGGCGTCGCCACGGTCTCTTCCTCGAAGAACGGCCTGATGAAGCTCTACGCGAGCGAAGAAGCAGACATCGCCGTCAGCGACGGTTCGATCTCGAACGAAACGCCGCTGGAAGTGACCGTGTCGCCGCTCGCCTTCTCGAAATTCACTTTCACCGCGGCCAGCGTCACGCCCGCAGTCGGTGAAATCGACAAACTCACCACCATCGCTCTTGACACCTACGGCAACGTCGCGACTGGCTACACCGGCTCTCACAGCCTCGTCTACTCCGGCGCCTCGGCCAGCCCGAGCGGAGAAGCGCCGACCGTCTCCAACTCCTCCGGCGCCGACATCGCCTTCGGCACCGCCACCCCCACCAACTTCACTGCCGGCGTGGCCACCGTCAGCGGCACCAAAAACGGCGCGATGAAGCTCTACAAGACTGGCTCGACCAGCCTCAAAGTCACCGAAGGCTCAATCGTCAGCCCCACCTTGACCGTGACGGTTGCTCCCGGGACGGCGATCAAATTTGCTTTCTCCTCCTCGGCGACCAGCCTTACCGGCGGCGGCTCGGCCAACCTCACCACCACCGCGCAGGACGGCTACGGCAACACGGTCACGACCTACACCGGCTCGCACAACCTCACTTATTCGGGGGCTTCTGCCAGCCCCAACGCGACCGCCCCGACTGTCGCCAACAGCTCCGGCACAGCGGTCGCGTTCGGCACCGCCACGGCGATCAGCTTCACTTCGGGGGTGGCCTCGGTCTCCTCCTCGAAGAACGGACTGGTGAAGCTCTACCGAGCCGAATCGGCGAGTGTCTCGGTCAGCGACGGCACGATTTCCAGCGCCGCGCCGATCGCCTTCACCGTCACCCCCACGACCGCAACGAGGTGGGGGATCACCAACATCAACATCAGCGCCGGCTCGCTCGGCTCGACCTGCCTCTTCACCTGCACTGTCACCGGCCTCGGCAACAGCGGCACGGTTACGGCAAAAGTCGCCGTCACCGACGCCTACGGCAACACGGTCAGCGCCCTCGGCACCGGCCACTCGGCCAAAGTCACCGTCACCAGCGGCAGCGGTACGGTCAGCGGCAGTCCGCTGGCGATCCCCTCCACCGGCGCCGCCGAAACGGCGGCGACCTTCACCTTCACCTCCAAATCGTCGGGCACCTTCACCGAAACGATCACCGCGGCGGCCCAGGAAGGCACCGCTTACACCAGCGCGACGCTGACCGCGACCAAATAGTGCTTAGGCAGCGAAGCGGGCTTCCGACCGCGCTCGGCGCTTGGCCGCCTCGACCTCGCGGTCCTTCGGCGCCGCCGAAGTGACCAGGTGATCGAGCAGCCGCGCCGAGACCTCGGTCACTTCCGCAACCGCCTGCTCGAAGGCCTCCGCATTCGCCTGCGAGGGCTTGTTGAAGCCGCTGATCTTGCGCACGTACTGCAGCGCCGCGGCGCTGACCTCCTCGTCATTGGCCGGTGGATCAAAGTTGTAGAGAGTTTTGATGTTTCTGCACATGCCCCGATCTTAGGCCGGGCGAGCACCCGGCGCGACCGCCGCCGACCATGTAGACGCCGGCCAGGCTGAGGATCAGCCCGACGACCACGCCGGCCTCGCGACTGGCCGGTGCAAGGTTTTTCACGCCGCCGCACACTAGATCCATAGTGGATGAGCAATTCGCCAGATCAGGTGCAACCGAAGAGCTTGCCCGCGTAGCCACTCGTCTCGCCCTGAGGACCGCCTCCACCCTGGTCGGCAGCCGCGAGGAAGCATCTGACATCGCCCAGGACGTTGCCGTCGACGTGCTGCGTTCGCTGCACAAGCTGCGCGATCCCAATGCCTTTGACGCCTGGGTCCATCGGATCACGGTCCGTCATGCCCTGCGCCACCTGAAGAAGCGCCGCAGCACCGGCGCGATCGAGACGCCGCTTGCCCTCCTTGCCGATGCAGACCAGCCACCGACACTGGAGGGGCTCGACCGCGACACGGTCCTCGCCGCCCGCGGTGCCCTCGCGGCCGCCCTCGCCGAGCTGCCGCCGAAACAGCGCCTGGCACTCGCCCTTCGCTACGTCCACGACCTCCCCGACGCCGAGATAGCGGCGGCGCTCAACTGCCGCCCTGGCACCGTGCACGCGTTGCTCTCACGCGGGCGGGACGCGCTGCGCCAGGACAAACAACTCGCCGAGCTTGCGCTCGCCTTCAAAGGAGGCTGAAGATGTCGACGCTTCAAATCGATCAGATCCTGCTGCGAGCCGCGCTCGCTCCGGCGCGGACGCTGGAGCCGAGCGAGACCGAGGTCGCAAACGTGCTGGCGCGGTTGGAGGGCGGAACCTCGCGTGGCGCGGAGCGCTCCCGGAGAGAGGGCTGGCGGCGACTCGCCCTGCCCGCATTCGCGGCTCTCGCCCTATTGCTGGCCGGCTTCTACGCGGTGCCTGGGACCCGCGCCGCGATCGAGGATGCCGCCAACAACGTCGCCGGCAGCTTCTCGAGCTGGCTCGGCGGCGACTCGGCCAACGCTCCCGGAGTACCGCTGAAGGCGCACCAAGAAGCGCCCGCCTACTTCCACGAAGGATCCTGGTCACGACAGCACGTGCACGACCCTCGTGTGATCGCCGCTGCCGGCGGCTACAAGCTCTTTGCCTACATCGAACGCAGCGGCGCCCTCGGCTTCGACCTCGGCAACACCGGAGTTGGCATGGGTGGGTTCACGGCGCGCAACTTCCACGACAGTGCGGTTGAAGTGCTCGGCCCTGGCTCGATGCAGCACGCCGACGCGCACGGCCACGTCCCCCTCTTCGGGATCAGCGCCCAAGCGGTGAAAAGCGTTCAGCTCATCTACGGCGCGGGCCCGCCGCTCGAAGCAAGCGGAATCGACGGCGGTTTTGTTCTCCTCGCCGAGCCTGGTCGCGAACCGCGCGAAGTGGTCGCCTACGACGGCGATGGCGAGGTACTCGGGCGGAAGGCGATCGGCTACATCGACTGGCCCCACTACGTGCGCTGAGCCCGGCTCTCATCTGGCGCCGCCCGCGGCTCGAGCTGGATCTCACTCTCCGCCCGCGGCGTGCCCTCCTCGATCTCGGCGCTGCGCTCGCGCTCGGCGTTGAGCTGGTGGCCGAAGAGGATCGCCAGGTTGCTAATCCAGAGCCAAACCAGCAGCGCGATGAGGCCGCCGAGCGTGCCGTAGGTCTTGTCGTAGGAGCCGAAGTTGGAGACGTAGAAGGCGAAAGCGACGGAGACGATCGCCCAGGCGACCATCGCCACCAGGCAGCCCGGCGTCACCCAGCGGAAGCCGCGCAGCTTCGCGTTGGGCGAGGCGTAGTAGAGGAGGTCGACCATGAGCACGAAGATCGCCACCATCACAGGCCACTTGGCGATGTCCCAGACGTCCACCGCGGTCTGACCGAGACCGACTGGTCCCGCCACCGCTTCGACGATCGGCCCGGTGAGAACGAGGCCGAGCGCCAGCAACGCCATCGCCACGACCATCGCCAGGGTCACCGCCAGCTGCAGCGGGCGCAGCTTCCAGAACGGCCGGCCCTCGGGCGTCTCGTAGATCAGGTTGGAGGCGCGCATGAAGGCGCCGATGTAGCCGGAGGCCGACCACAGCGCCACCAGCAGGCCGAGGACGAAGGCGAAGCCAGCCGCGCTCTGATTGGAGACGACCGAGTTGATCGGCCCTTCGAAGGTCTGCGCCGCCGATTCCGGCCCGATCGAGGTGATGATTTCGGTCAGGCTCGACGTCGTCGTCCGCGGATCGCCGAAGAGGCCGAGCAGCGAGACCATCGCAATCAGCGCCGGGAACAGCGAAAGCAGCGCGTAGTAGGTGAGCGCCGCCGCCCAATCGGTGAGGTTGTCCTCCTGGAACTCGCTGACGGTCCGCTTCAGCGTCACCCAGACCCCCGGGTTGGCGGAGGGCCGCCCCGCCTCGATTTTCTCCGATTGGCTCAAGTCCAGAGGCTACTACCCGCCTCGCCCTCGCTGGACCCCTCCGCCCGGATAGGCTCGGCCAGCTTTGGCGGCGAACAGCTCAGAAAGCGTCCGCCTCGGACGCGTACTGCCGCTCTACTTGGTCGTCTTCATCGGCTTTGTCGGCTACAGCCTGATGATCACGCTGTTCACACCGTTGCTGCTCAGCGACGGCGGCGGGTTGCTACCGGCCGACAGCTCGATCTCCCAGCGCACGATCGTGCTCGGCGTCCTCTTGGCGCTCTACCCGCTGGCCCAGTTCGTCGGCTCGCCGGTGCTCGGTGCCCTCTCCGACCGCTTCGGCCGGCGTCGGGTGCTGCTGCTCTCGCTCGCGGCCAAGCGCCTGCTGCTACGCCTTGATCGCGTTCGCCCTGCACCTGCGCAGCCTGCCGCTACTGATGGCCGCCTGCCTGCTCGCCGGCCTCTCGGAGGCCAACATCGCGATCGCCCAGAGCGCGATCGCCGACGTCGCCCCGGCCCAGCAGCGCGGCCGCCTCTTCGGCTACGTCTACCTCAGCTCCAGCCTCGCCTACGTGGTCGGGCCGCTGGCCGGCGGCAAGCTGGCCGACCCGGGGCTGGTCTCCTGGTTCGGCTACCCGACCCCGTTCCTCGCCGTCGTCGTCCTCCTGGTCGGCACCCTGGCGCTGACTGCGGCGCGCTTCCGGGAGACGCACACCGCCTCCCCGAGCACGACGATCGGCCTCGGGCGCGCCTTCGCCAACATCGGTGCCGCCTTCGCGCCGGGGCGGTTGCGGCCGCTCTTTCTCGCCAACTTCGCCCTCTACCTGGCGATCTTCGGCTTCTTCCGCGTCTACCCGATGTACCTGGTCGATCACTTCGGCATGGGGGTCTCGCGCGAGTCGGAGCTCGTCGCCTGGGTCGCGGTGCCGATCGTGATCGCCAACCTCGGCCTGGTCGGCTGGCTCTCGGGACGAATGCAGCCACGACAGCTGACCACCCGCTTCGGCCTCGCGCTCGCTGTCTGCCTGCCCATAGTGGTCATCCCAAGCGCCGAAGGCGCGCTCTGGCTCACCCTCGGCGCCTGTGCCCTCACCCTCGCCGTCTGCCTGCCGGCGATGTCCTCGATGATCTCCGTCGCTGTCGACGCCGACAGCCAGGGCAGCGCGCTCGGCGCCAACCAGTCGTTGCAGGTGGGCGCCGAGGGAATTTCCGGGTTGGCCGGCGGTGGCCTCGCGGCGGTCTCGACCGCCCTCCCGCTGCCGGCGATGGGCGCCCTGGCGCTGGCCGGCGTCGGCCTACTGGCACGACCCGCCGCCCGCTCGGCGGCCACTGCCAGGACATAACTTAGGAGCGTGGATCAGGTCGTCCAAATCGTCGGCGCGGTGTTGATTCTGACGGCCTATGGGGCGGCACAGCTCGAGCGCCTCGACCCGCAGTCCCGCCTCTACCTCGGCCTCAACCTGGTCGGCTCGATGATCCTCGGCGTGCTCGCCGCCAGCACCGCCCAGTGGGGGTTCCTCCTGCTCGAGGGAGCCTGGTCGCTGATCTCGCTCTGGGGCCTGGTCACGCCGGCCAAGCGCTGAGCCCGAAGCGCGCCGCTACGCCGCGGCCGGCTCCGGCTCGGCCTCCAGCGGCGCGCCTTCAACCACCTCTTCGCGCTCGATGTCGCCCTCACGGACCATCCACAGGGCGGCCACCGCACCGGCGAAGGAGAGCAGGGCGCCGAGCAGGAGGATCTCGTTGAGGCCGTGGAGGAAGCCCTGTTCGGCCGCGTGCGGCACTTTGCCCGGAACCTGCTGCGGCAGGTGGGAAGCGGCTTGGGGCAGCGCCCCGGAAGAGGTGGCTTCGACCAGCTGGCGCGCTTCGTCGCCGTGGACTGAGTTGCCGGCCAGCTCCTGAGTCTTCGAAGCGCCGGCGCCGAGGAAGATCGCGCCCCAGGCGGCGATCCCGACCGCTACGCCGACCTGGCGGAAGGTGTCGTTGATGCCCGCCGCCATGCCGCTGCGCTCCTTGGGCACGACGCTGAGGGCGACGTCGGCGATCACCGGGTTGAGCAGGCCGACGCCGATGCCGCTGACGATGAAGCCGACGAGCAGTGCCGTCCACTCGGAGTTGACTCCGAGGCCGCCCATCAGCAGCAGGCCGATACCGGTCAGGGCCAGGCCGGCGCTCATCAGCCAGCGGGCCTGGACCTTGGCCAGCGCCATGCCGGCCAGCGGCGCGACGATGAAGGAGGCGAGCGTGATCGGCAAGTAGCGCAGGCCAGCGTCGATCGGCGAGTAGCCGAGGAAGTTCTGCAGGTAGAGCGTCAGGTAGAGGAAGAGCGCGAACATCGAGCCGGAGACCGCGAAGGCCGCCAGCTGCACGCCGGTGAAGGCGCGGCGGCGAAACAGCGAGAGCGGCAGCATCGGCTCCGCGACCCGCTGCTCGATCGAGCACGAAGGCGGCCAGCAGCACTCGCAGCGCCGACCAGCAGCGAGACGATCACCGGGCTCCCCCAGCCCTCGTCGTTGCCGCGCACCAGGCCGAGCACGAGCAGGAAGAGCGCGCTCGAGAAGGTGAGTAGCCCGCCCCAGTCGATTCGGGTCGCGTTGGGGTCGCGCGACTCGGCGAGCTTCCAGGACGGTGACGACGATCGCGGCGACGCCGATCGGCACGTTGATCAGGAAGACCCACTGCCAGCCGAGGCCGTCGGTGAGCAGACCGCCGACCAGCGGCCCGATCGCCACCGCGATCCCGATCGTGGCGCCATAGATACCCATCGCCATGCCGCGCTCGGGGCCAGCGGGGAACTCCTGGGCGACCAGGGCCAAGGAGACCGCGAACATAATCGCGCCGCCGACTCCCTGCAGGGCACGGGCGAGGTTGAGGAAGGTCGGGTCGGGTGCGAGCGCGCAGAGCAGCGAGGCGAGCGAGAAGACGCCCAGGCCGATCGCGAAGACGCGGCGGCGGCCGAGGCGGTCGGCGAGCGAGCCGGCGGTCAGGACCAGCGCGGCAAGCGAGAGTGCGTAGGCGTCGACCACCCACTGAAGATCGGTGAAGCTGCCGCCGAGGTCCTTCTGGATCGCCGGCAGCGCCGTGTTGACCACGGTGATGTCGAGAAGAAGCATGAACGTCGCGACGCAGACGGCGCCGAGGGTCCACCACTTACGTTCCATTTGAATCTCCTAGATGCCGTGTACAATTTGGTCAGACAGCCTTGTAAGGTGGCCTGACCAGACGACCTTATCAGGCTTCCTGACGATATGAGTGACGCCACCCACACAGCCCCAATCGCCCCCGGGACGATCCCGCTCCCCGGCCTGCTCGAGATCGCCGGCGAGGCGATGCTGGCCGAGTTTCGCGAGGAGCTGGGCAAGCACGGCTATGAGCGACCTGCGCCCCACCCACGGCTGCGTCTTTCGCTTCGTCCGCGAGGACGGCATGCGCCTGACCGAGCTGGCGAGCCACGCCGGCATAACTAAGCAGTCCGCCGGCGAGCTGGTCGACGACATGGTCGACCTCGGCTACGTCGAACGCATCGCTGACCCGGCCGACAAACGCGCCAAGCTGATCTGCCTGACCGAGCGCGGCCGCGAGGCCCAACGGGTCGGCTTCGGCCTCTTCAGCGAGATCGAGCAGCGCTGGGCCGGGCACTTCGGCCAAGAGCGCTTTGATCAGCTGCGCGAGCTGCTCGAGGAGATCGCCACCGACCGCGCCCCCGCCGCGGTGCCCGAGCTCTCCCACGCTGCCCTCGCCGGCAGCCGCGGCGAGTAGCACTGCTCAAGCAGGCAGCGGGCTAAAGCGGTAATCGTCGAGGTCGAAGTGGGCGCTGTGCCAAGCGACCTCGAGCGTCGTCGCTGAGCGAAACGGCGCGTCGCCGCGTGAGTCGAAGTAATAGCTGTTGGCGCCGGCGCAGTTGTTGGTGAAGAAGACCTGGCGGCTGCGGCGCGAGAGCATCGTCTCGAAGTAGCGCTGGTTGGCCTCGGGGCTGACCTCGATCGCGGTCGCCTCGGTCTGGCGGGCGCGGCGCAGGCAGCGGACGATGTGGCGCGCCTGGTTCTCGATCAGGGTGAAATAGCTACCGCCGTTGAAGCCGTAGGGGCCGAGGATCAGGAACATGTTGGGAAAGCCGGGCACGCTCACCCCCTCGTAAGCCTGGAAGCGGTTGTCCTCCCACCACCGGGCCAGTTCGACCCCATCGCCGCCGTAGACCGGGAATGGCGGGATGTTGCCGCTATCGAAGACCTGGAATCCGGTGGCGAGGACGAGGACGTCGATCTCGTGCTCGTTGCCGTCCACAGTGCGGATCGAGTTAGGTGTGATCGTCTCGATCGAGGCGGTCTCGAGCTCGACGTTGGGCCGGTTGAAGGTCGGCAGGTATTTGTTGGAGAAGCTGGGGCGCTTGCAGCCCAACCCGTAGCGCGGGGTCAGCTTGTCGCGCACCGCCGGGTCCTCGACCGAGCGGCGCAGGTGGTTGAGCCCGAATCGTTCCGCCCCGCTGGCGATCGGGATGACACCGTGGAATTGCGCCGGCAGGGGGAAGTTGACCTCGACGAAGGCCTGACTGAGGACGCGCGCCGCCGCCTGGGCACCGGGAATGCGCTCGAGCAGCCGCCGCACCCGCGGGCCCAAGCGCGCGTCGGGCTTGGGTAGGCACCAGATCGGCGTGCGTTGCAGCACGACCAGCTTCTCGACTTCGGGCGCGATCGAGGGAATCACCTGGACCGCCGAGGCGCCGGTGCCGATCACCGCCACGCGGCGACCGCGCAGGTCCTGCGAGTGGTCCCAGCGCGCCGTGTGCATCACGGTCCCTTCGAACGAGTCGAGCCCGGCGATCTCGGGTGGCTTGGGTTGGGTGAAAACGCCGGTCGCACCGACCAGGAAGCGCGCGGTCAGCTCGGGACCATCCTCGATGGTCAAGCGCCAGAGGTGCAGCTCCGCGTCGAAGGTCGCTGAGGCGACCTTGGCCTTGAAGCGGATCCGCGAGCCCAGGCCGTAGCTCTCGACGCAGTGCTCGGCGTAGGCCTTGAGCTCATCGCCGGGGGCGTAGACCCGCGACCAGTCAGCCCGCTGCTCGAAGGAGAACTGGTAGCTGAAGGAGGGAATATCGACCCCGATGCCGGGATAGGTGTTCCAGTGCCAGGCGCCCCCCACTCCCTCGCCGGCCTCGAGCATCACCCAGTCCCGCATCCCCGCCCGGTCGAGCTTGATCGCCGTGCCGATGCCGGAGAAGCCGGCGCCGACGACAGCCACCTCGTGATCGGGCTGCGGCTCATCGTGGTGGGCCATCGCAGGATGTTCCCACCTCCGGGCTGGACCGACCATCTAGTCTGCGCCCAGATGGCCTCCGCTCCGACAAGTCGGGTCCTCTCGAGCTCCCAGCTCGCCACTCTCGCCGAGCTGGGAGAGGAGCGAACGTGCCGAGGTCGGCGAGAAGCTCTTCGAAGTCGGCGACGCCGGCTACCCGTTCATCGCGATCCTCGAGGGCGAGGTCGCGGTCACCGACCCCGCCGGCAGCGAGATCGTCCGCCACGGCGCCTCCGGCTTCCTCGGCGAGATGAACCTGCTCTCCGGCCAGACCGTCTTCCTCACCGCCGTCGTCACCGAGCCGATGCGCTACATCGCGGTCGACCGCGAAGTGCTGCGCAAACTGCTCTTCGAGGACGGCTCGCTCTCAGACCTGCTGCTCTCGGCCTTCATCGAGCGCCGCGAACTGCTGCAGCGCCAGCAGGGGATCGGGGTCGAGATCGTCGGCCCGCACGAGTCGAGCGAGACCCGGCGGCTGCTCGACTTCGTCAGGCGCCAGCGCCTTCCCTACTCCTGGCTCGCGCCGGCGGAGAACGCCGAGGTCGCGGACTTGCTGGAGCAGCTTGGCACCGGAGGAGATTCCCGCTGGTGCGGCTGCCCGGCGGCACCGACCTGCGCAACCCGAGCAACGGCGAGCTCTCGCGCGCGCTGGGAATCGGGCTCGAGCTGGGAGCAGCGCGAGGAGGTCGACCTGCTCATCCTCGGCGGCGGCCCGGCCGGGCTCGGCGCCGCGGTCTACGGCGCCTCCGAGGGCCTCGACACGCTGGTGATCGAGAGCACCGTGCTCGGCGGCCAGGCCGGCACCTCGCGACGGATCGAGAACTACCTCGGCTTCCCGGCCGGAATCAGCGGCACCGAGCTGACCAGCCGCGCGGTCACCCAGGCGCGCAAGTTCGGCGCCCGCACGGCGACGCCCTATCGCGCTCGCGCGCTCGAGCCCGACGGCGAGCGGCACCTGGTCAGGCTCGAGGAAGGCAACGAGATCCTCGCCCGCACGGTGCTGCTCTCGACCGGTGCCGAATACCGGCGCCTGCCGGTCGACGACCTCGACGACTACGAGGGGATCAGCGTCTTCTACGCCGCCGGACCGCCCGAGGGCCAGCTCTGCGGCGGCCAGCGGGTCGGCGTGATCGGCGGCGGCAACTCGGCGGCGCAGGCGGCAATCTGGCTGGCCCGCGGCGGCGCCCTGGTCACCCTCCTGCACCGCCGCGCCGACCTCGGCGAGACGATGTCCAACTACCTGATCGAGGAGCTCGACCGCTACGGCGTCGTCGTCCGCGACCGCAGCGAAGTCAGCGCTTTGCACGGCACGGAGGGGCGCCTCGAGGCGGTGACGCTTACCGACGGCGAACAGCTGCCCTTCTCCTTCCTCTTCCTCTTTCTCGGCGCCATCCCCTGCACCGAGTGGCTCGGCGACGCGATCGCCCGCGACGCCAAGGGCTTCGTCCTGACCGGGGCCGAGGCCGGCGCCGACGGCCTGCTCGAGACCAGCGTCCCCGGCATCTACGCCGCCGGCGACGTCCGCGCCGGCTCGATCAAGCGCTGCGCGACCGCGGTCGGCGAGGGCGCGACGGTAGTGCGCTTCGTCCACGAGCACCTCACCGCCGTCAGCGCGACTCCTCCCAGATAAAGATCCCCTAACGAGTGATCCGGGGGGCAAGGGGCCTCGTTAGTTGAGCCAAACCCCTTCAAAGGAGCGCGCTATGGAACCCGATGCAACCCTCAAGCAGACCAATGTGGATGACGTCGTCCAGCAGGCGGCCGACGACGCGGCCGAAACCCTCTCCGAGGGCGACACCCGCCTCAGCTTCCTCAAGAAGGCCGGCCTGGCCGGTGGCGCGGTCGTCGGCAGCGGCGCCCTGATCGGCGCCCTCACTCCCGCCGGTGCGCTGGCCAAGGGTGGCAAGGGCCGCCCGCCCGCCTCCTTCGGCAAGGGCGACGTCGGCATCCTCAACTTCGCCCTCACGCTCGAGTACCTGGAGGCCGCCTTCTACAACGAGGCGACCGCCAACCAGGGCAAGAGCAGTTTCCTCAAGGACAAGCAGGCGCAGGTCTTCCTGAAGACGGTGACAACCGACGAGAACGCCCACGTTGCCTTCCTCAAGAAGGCCCTTGGCTCGAAGGCGACCGCCGCGCCGAAAGTCGATTTCGGCTCCACCACCTCCAGCGAAGCGTCGTTCATCAAGACCGCTGTCGCCCTGGAGAACACCGGCGTCCACGCCTACTCCGGCCAGGCGCTGAACATCGCCAGCCCGGCCTACGTCGCGGCGGCGCTCTCGATCCTCACGATCGAGGCACGGCACGCTTCGGTGGCCGGCCTGCTGCTGACCGGTAAGCCCTCGGGGCTGACACCCGACGGCGCCTTCGACACGCCGTTCACGGCGGCCGAAGTGCTCAGCGCGGTTAAAAAGACAGGCTTTCTCCAGTAACACGCCATCGCAAACCCGGCGGGGCCGCCGGACATCGGCCCCGCCGGGACAAACCTTTGACCCAACTAGGACTGGAGGCACACAGTGCCAAATATCGGACCAATGGAGATCATGATCGTCCTCATCATCGCCCTCGTCGTCTTCGGGCCCAAACGTCTGCCCGAGCTGGGCAAATCGGTCGGCAAGGGGATCCGCGAGTTCAAAGGCTCGGTCTCGGGCGAACACGACGATCCCGAGGACAAGGCCCCGCTGGCCGTCGAGCAGCCGCCCGTCGTGGCTGTTCAGGGACCGGCGACGAAGGCCGCCGACACCACCGCCAACTCGCACGCCTGAGGCAGAGACGATGCGCCGCGTAAAAGCACTCTCATATGACGATGAGGTGAGCCTCGTCGAGCACCTCGACGAGCTGCGCGCGCGCGTCGTCGTCTCACTCAGCGTCTTCGGCGTCGCCTTCGCGCTCTGCTTCTGGCAGAGCCATCTGTTGCTCGAACTGGCCAACGGGCCGCTGCCGTCCTCGCACGACAAGCTGCTCACGCTCGGCATCACCGAGCCCTTCACGACGACGATGACGGTCGCCGCCTACGGCGCCTTCGTGCTCTCGATGCCGATCATCCTCTACCAGGTCTACGCCTATGTGCTGCCGGCCCTCAGCCACCAGGCACGGCGCACGGTGACGCCCCTGCTGCTCCTGATTCCGGTCCTCTTCATCGCCGGCGTCGTCTTCGGCTACCTCGTGGTGCTGCCGGCGGCGACCAAGTTCCTGCTCAACTTCAACAACTCGCAATTCAACGTCCAGGTCCGGGCCAAGGACTACTACAGCTTCTTCGGCACCACGCTGCTTGCCTGCGGCGTCGTCTTCCAGGTCCCGGTCGGCGTCCTCGCCGTCACCCGCCTCGGCATCGTCAAAGTGCGCCAGCTCAAAGAGAACCGGCGCTACGCCTACCTCGGCTGCGCGATCGTCGCCGCGGCGCTGCCCGGAGTCGACCCAGTCTCGATGCTGCTCGAGACGGCGCCGCTGATCGCCCTGTATGAGCTCAGCATCGTCCTCGCTCGCTTCTTCGGCGAACCGGGATCAACGCCGCTCAGCGAGCCGGCGGCCGAGCAGCCGTAGGCGCGGCCCGCCGAGCAATGCGCGCATTCCACATTCGCTCGGTCTGCCGCGTCAGCGCCGGGTAGACGATCAGGTAGCGGAACGGCTTGATCAGCGCCATGTACGCCTGCCCGAAGCGACCGCGAGGCTTGACGTAGACGGCCATCTGCGCCTGGTAGCGGTCGTCGCCCTGGCCGACCCAGGCCAGGTGCATCGCGCCGTGCACGGTCCGGTTCGAGATCTCAGCGGCGAACTCCGTGTCGGTCAGGTAGAGCGGCACGAAGGGCAGTGAGCCAAAGTCGATGTCGGCGGCGGTGTCGCGCAGGTCCTCCGGCAACCGCTCGCTCAGAGAGGCTTCACTCGTTCCGGGGATCGGCAGCGCCTCCGCGCCGGCGTGCCCGCCGGCATCGACCGGAGCCGAGATCCCACCGAGGTCGAACCAGCTGCCGAGGAGATCGCGCAGGCGCCAGAGCAGACGGGTGGGGAGGGAATCTGCGTTGGCAGGGTCGGATTCCGCCATCAGCTCGAGCAGCATTGGGAAGTCCGCGGCGCCTCCCTGCGCGGGTAGCGCCCAGACGTCCTCGAGGATGAAGTCGGGAACGATCGCGCGGATCCGCCAGGGCCGGGATTCGTGCACTGCGTTGGGTAGTCTCATATCCATACGGTACCGTATATATCATCGATGGCCAAGCTGAGGACACCTCGCAGTGCCTGGATCGAGGCGGCGCTGCAGGCGCTCTCCAGCGGTGGCCCGGACGCGGTCCGGGTCGAGGCGCTCGCCGCCTCGCTCGGAGTCTCCAAGGGCGGCTTCTATTGGCACTTCAAGGATCGCCGGGCGCTGATCGTCGAGATGCTCGACAGCTGGGAGAAGATGATGGTCGGGGACGTGATCGCCCAGGTGGAGAGCGAGCCGGTAGAGCCGCGAGACAAACTGGCACACCTCTTCACCCTCGCCTCCTCGGTCGACTTCACGGTCGAGTTGGCTATCCGCGACTGGTCGCGCCGCGACCAGGACGTCACCGCGCGCCTGCGCCGGATCGACAGCCAGCGGATGGCCTACCTGCGCCAGCTCTTCGGGCAGATCTGCACCGATGAGGACGAGGTCGAGGCCCGCAGCATGCTGACGTACTCGCTCTTCGTCGGCAGCTACTTCATCGCCGCTCGACCCGACGGCAAGAGCCGCTCCCAAATGGTGCGGCTGGCGATCGACCACCTACTTCGCGAGCCATCGAACTGAGATGACCGCGCGGGCGCAACCGGTGCTGGTCTACGACGGCGACTGCGCCTTCTGCTCCAGTTCGGCGCGCCTGCTCGGGCGGATCGGGCCGGCAGCGGAGATCGTCGCCTGGCAGCTGACCGACCTCGATGAGTTGGGCCTGACCGAGGCGAAAGCGGCGGCGGCCGTGCAGTGGGTCGAGACCGACGGCACCATCCGCTGCGGCCATGAGGCGATCGCCACAGCACTGCGCAGCGCCGAAGGGATCTGGGCGCTCGCCGGCCGGACGCTCCTCCTCCCCGGGATCTCCCCGATCGCCGCGCGGGCCTACCGGCTGATCGCCGCCAATCGCCACCGCCTGCCCGGTGGTACGCCCGCCTGCGCCGCCGGCCCTCAGGAGATCAGGCGCAGCACTTCGCGCTCGATCTTCGCCCGGCGCTTGGCGCTGAGCTTGCTGTTGGCGCTCGCGATCGGCCGGATCTGCTCGCCGTCGCGAAAGCGGTCGAGAACGCGCGGGTCGATGTAGGAGCGGCGACAGACCGCCGGCGTGTTGCCCAACGCCTCGGCGACCCGCCCCACCGCGGCCGAGATCGAGCGTTTGGCGGCGGCTTCGGAGCTCGGCACCGGCTCGCCGGCAAGTTCGACCGCGGCGAGCACGGTGCCGTGCCAGGTGCGGAAGTCCTTGGCCGAGAAGCGCTCACCGATCTGCTCCTTGAGGTAGGCGTTGACGTCGTCGGAGTGAACGTCGCGCCACTCCTTGCCGTGGCGCCAGGCGAGCAGGTCCTCGGGACCGCCGCGGCGGCGGCGCATCGTCTCGATCGCGCGGATCGCGGCCGGGTCGCGGATCGACTGTACACGGCGCTGGCCACTCTTGGCGGGGAAGTCGAAGACCGCCTCGCCACCGCTGACCGTGACGTGCTCGCGCCGGATCGTCGCCAGCCCGTAGCTCTCGTTTTCCTCGGCGTAGGTCTCGCCGCCGACCCGGAAGAAGCCGAGGTCGAGCAGGCGCACGGCGCAGGCCAGGGCGCGCTCACGCGGCATCCCCTGGCGCTTCAAGTCCGCCGTGACGGCGCGCCGCAGGGGCGGCAGGGCGGTGGCGAACTCGCGCACGGCCTCAAACTTGCGCTCGGCTTGGCGCTGCTGCCAGCGCGAGTGGTAGAGGTACTGCTTGCGGCCGGCGGCGTCGGTCCCGGTGGCCTGGATGTGGCCCAGAGGGTCGGGGCAGACCCAGACCTCCTGCCACGCCGGCGGGATCGCCAGCTCGCCAATCCGCTCCAGGGTCTCGGAGTCCTCAACCCGCTCTCCATCGGCATCAACAAAAGAAAAGCCGCGGCCGTGACGGCGGCGGACGATGCCCTCGCCGGCACAGTCCGACCGCCGCAAGCGCCGCGATCTGACTGTGCCGGCCATGCTCGTCGTGCGGGTGCTCAGGAGTTGGGATCCTCTGCCGCCGCCAGCTCCAGCGAGCCATCTCGCACCGTGGCCAGGTGGCTTTCCTGGATCGGCAGCGCCCAATCGACCAACTCCTGGATGGCATCCTCCCCAGCAGTCTCGTTCAGCTTTCCGAGGATCGCCCAGTGGCCGACCTCGCCCACCTCGGCCATGGTCAGGAACTCGAAGCCATCGAGCTCGTCGGAGTCCTCGCTGAGATAGGTCTTCATCATCTCGGAGGCCTCGCCCTTGGTTTCGCGGGCCTTCTCCTCGATCGCGGTCTTCTTGCCGTCGCGCTCGGCAGCAATCTTCAGGCAGCGGCTTTCGGTCTCCTCCGCCTCCTTGCGCATCGCGCGCAGCTTCTCGGCCAGCGAGCCGCCGTCGAGCAGCGACTCAACTTTCTCCGTGGCCTCCTGCGCGGCGCCGGCCAGACCGGTCACC
This sequence comes from uncultured Solirubrobacterales bacterium, assembly GCA_963716345.1. GTDB lineage: Bacteria > Actinomycetota > Thermoleophilia > Solirubrobacterales > 70-9 > VRUE01. The sequence goes on along the minus strand of OY970304.1, from coordinate 2,301,809 downwards.
TCGGCCAGCTTCTCCTCGAGCGTCGTCAAATCGGCCATGTAAATCCTCTCGTCGTCAGTTGAAGCCCGTGAAGGTCCGGCTGACGGCCGACGCTTCCCTTGAGGCGATTCGCGGTACGCATGTCTCTTACCCCGCTCGCCGCGCTCCGAATCTGCCCGGGTGTGAGCTGGGTGCTCGCCTGGAGGACGCACCAAGCGTTTCCGCAACCGGCCTACGGGTACAGCGAAGCCGGTTAAAGGAATTGATCCAAGCTCCAAGGAGGAGATTCAATGTCCACCGTTTTGATTGTTGTAATCGTCGTGGTCGTGCTGGTGGTAATCGCCGTCATGGTTGCGGCCGCCTCAAAACGCAAACGCGAAAAGCAGCTTGGTCAGGCGCAGAACCAGGCCTTGCGCGATGACGTCAGCCATCATCGCGAAGAAGCCGAGAGCGCCCGCAGCGAGGCCGAGTTGGCCGAGGAGCGAGCCCGCCGCACGGCCGCCGAGGCCGAGCTCAACGAGCGCAAGGCGGACGAGCGCGAGCGCGAGCTCGAGCAGCAGCAGGACTAGCGCTAGGCCAAGCGGCGCTCGAAGACGCAGTCGAGTCGGCGCTCTTCCTCCTCGCCAGGGACCGTCTTGTCGAGCTGCATCACGACCCTGCGCCCATCGAGGCGCAGGGTCGCCACCTGGTTGTCGAAGTAGGGCCCCTCGGCCAGGCGCCAGCGCAGGCCGGGGTCCGACACTCCCGCCCGGCCAGCGAGGCCGCGCATCGCGGCGATGAACGGGCGGGTGAAGCCGGCTTTGATCGCCCGTCGCTCGTGGGCGTCGAGCGGATTGCGGTAGGGCGAGCAAACGGCCTGGTAGACGGCGCTCTGCATCTCCGCCCCGGGCCGGAAGGCGGTCTCGGCCAGGTAGGCGTGGTGGACGTCGCCCGAGAGGATGACGATCGAGGCCGGCGCCTTGCCTCGCTTGCCGGAGCCAACCTCTTCGAGCAGGCCGCGCAGTAGCTGGAAGGACTTGTCGAAGGAGGCCCAGTGGTCGAAATCGACGGCACGGCGGAGCCACTCGGCGCCCCGCGCCGCCAGCCCGCCCCAGGCGCCGTCGCAGACGCGCTCGCTCCAGGCCTCGAGGTAGTGCAAGCCGGGCGAGAGCAGAAAGGGGACCGTGGTCGAGATCAGCAGGTGGTCGAAGTCACCGCTGGCATGCTCGACGATCCACTCCCACTCCTCCTCGTCGAAGATCGAGCGCTCGCCCTCTGCCAGCACCCGGCCAGCCCTGGAGTCCATGAAGATCGCCCGGGTGTTGCCGAGGTCGCGACAGTAGCTCCAGCGGCTGCCCGAGCCGGTCGAGTCGATCTCGGCGGCAAAGCGGCGCAGCTCGCCGGTCGCCCGCTCGCTGCCACGGACCCGCCCGTAGAGCTCGTTGCGGTCGAGCTCGCGCGGCGAGAGGTTGCCGAGGTGCTGGTAGATCCAGTAGCTCATGATTCCCGAGGCGGCGCGGCCGTGCCACCAGGAGCGTTCGCCCATCTCCTCGACCCAGGAGCAGGAGATGTTCCAGTCGTCGCTCATGTCGTGGTCGTCCCAGAGCATCGAGACCGAGACCGTGGAGAAGAGCCAGCGGATCATCGGGTCGCGCCAGGACTCGAGGTAGAGCCAGGAGTACTCCTCGAAGTCGGTGACCTCGTCGCCGGGCGGGGTGTCGGTACCGCGCCGTTCGCGGATCCGCTCGCGCGTTTCGGGAGAGCCCTCGTCGACGTAGACCTGGTCGCCGAGCAGGAAAAGCAGCTCCGGCCACTTGTCGCGCTCGGTGCGGCTCATTTCCAGCGCCAGCACGCGCAGGGCGTCGTACTCCTTGCCGTCTTCGTGGCGGTCGGCGCTGTGCACATAGGGCTCGGTGTGTGGCAGGGCGACACGGCAGGAGCCAAAGCAGACGTCCAGCGGCTCGTCGCGACCCAGCGTGCGAATCGCGCTTGGCGGCAGCTCGGAGCCGGGCTCCGGCCAGCACTGCTCCCCGTCGAGCCTGACCTCGTACTCGTTGAAGCTGCCCGGCTCGAGGTCCTCGATCCGGACCAGGGCGTAGAAGTGCTCCTCGACCGTGAAGGTCGGCTCACGCCGGCCGAGCACCTCGACCTCGCAGGGCGAGTCGGTCTCGACCCAGACCGTGGCCTCGGTCTCGCCGACGTAGCGCAGCAGGGGACCTAGGACGAGATCGGCCATCTTCACTTCAGACTCGCAAGCACGGCGCTAGCCGCGAATCGCCTTCCCAGCGATGTTCTTCAACCGGGTGCGATCGCGCTGAGCCAGGTTGCCCGGGCGTCCCTTCGACTTCTTGACCAGGCGCCAGAACTCGCGCTGTTCTTTCTCGGTCAGGTTGTGCTCGACGCGCCCCCGCCCTTTCGCACCGAGCCACAGCACGACCGTCCAGACCATCCGCCAGGGAACCCGCTTCCAGATAGCGGGCACGGCGCGGCGGGCAATCCAGACAGGCATGTGTGACCTACCGCGCCGTGGGCGCTAGTCGCGCCCCAGCGCGCCCTTGACCTTGTCGGCGACCTTCTCGACCCCGTCCTTCGCCGCGCCGGTCGCTTTGTCGACCTTGCCCTCGCGCTTGAGATCGTCGTCGCCGGTGAGGCTGCCCGCAGCCTCCTTGACCCGGCCCTTAGCGTCGTCCTTGTTGCGAACCTCGTCAGCCATTTGAGTCCTCTCTTGTGTCTTTCGCTTGTTGGACTCTCCTACCCGACACTGCCGTCGCCCATGCGGCGACGTTAGTGGTGGCGGGAGGTCAAGCTGCTGAGCAGAACCTCGATCGGTGAGCTCTGCTTGCCGTCGCCGCTGGCGAGACCCTCGCGGGCGCGCCGCAGCTCGGTAGTCAGCTCGCCGACGTTCTCGCCGAAGTGGCCGACCTGCTTCGCTGCCTTCGAGAGGTCGCGCGAGCTCAGCTTGACCCGCTTGGACTTGGGCAGCTTGACCCCAAGCACCTTGTCGCCGGAGCGGCTAGCGCCCAGCACAAGTCCACCGACAGTGCCGGCCACGGCGGCGCCGCCGGCAAGCAGCGGGAGCTTGGCTTTGCTGACGGCGTGCCCGGCTTCTTTGCCGGCGCTGCCGACCGCGTCGCGGACCGTCTTGGCGCCATCGCCAACGCTGCTTGCAACGCCGTTGGCGACACCGTTCGAGTGGCCGGCTTTCGCTTGGCTGCTTGCGCCGTTCGCCCTCGATTTCGTCGCTTTTGCTTTGCGCCCACTCGATTTCCGCGTGGATTTCGCTTTCGCATTCGTTGTTTTCGTTTTGGAAATGCTCGAAGCCCGCGATTTTTTCGCTGGTTTCGCTCTTTTTGTTTTCGTCTGAGCCATGTTCCCTCCTCATTCAGGCAGTAACCGGCCTGGGGCCGGGCTTCCTGTTTTCCCGCAATTTGCCTGCCTAATCCTTTTCGACCACTTCCACCGTGCCGTGCATGGCCTCGACGGAGCTACTCGAGCCCGTCACGGCAATCTCAGCTGAGCTCTGGGGGCAGCGCTTTCGGACCGTCGGGATAGAGCGATGCGAGCTGCTCGGCGGACATCTCGAGCGTGTTCGCTAGCTCGCGCGGAGCGCCGGCGACGAACCAGAGCTGATCCGCCTCGGTGTCATTGAAGAGTTGGCGCGCCGACTCGACCTCGACCAGCACGCTGTCCAGCGGCTCCAGGGTGAGCAGGTCGTCGTCAACCCGGATGCGCCCGGAGCCCTCGAGCAGCAGATAGAGCTCCTCCTGCTTGAAGTGGCGATGCTTGGTCGAGGCCTGGCCGGGCTTCAGCCGCCAGAGCCTGGCGCCGAGCTGACTCGCTTCGAGCTGGCCACCGATGTCGGTGTTCTCGATGCCCATCTGGTTGGAGGGGCGCCAGAACGCCTCAGCTGCTGAGAGCTTGCGGTAGGCCACCGGCTCAACCTAGCGCTAGGCGAACTCGATAACGCTGCGGATCCCGTCCTGGGCCTCCATCAGCTCAAAGCCCCGGTTGACCTCGTCGAGGCCGATGCGGTGGGAGACGAAGGGCGTCGAGGTCGATCTCGCCGGCGAGGTAGCGCTCGACCAGGACCGGCACCTGGTCGCGGCCCTTGACGCCGCCGAAGGAGGAGCCGGCGATGCGGCGACCGGTGATCAGGAAGCGCGGCACCACATCGAGGGTCTCCCCCTTGCCGGCCACACCGGCGACGGTGCAGAGGCCCCACCCCATGCGCGCCGCTTCGACCGCCTGGCGCATCACGGCGACGTTGCCGGTCGCCTCGAAGGTGTAATCGGCGCCGAAGCCGCCGGTCATCTCGAGGATCTCCTCGACCGTGTTCTCGCTGGCAAGCAGCAGGTCAGTGGCGCCCTGTCCGCGAGCCAGCTCGAGCCGCTCCGGCGAGAGGTCGACGCAGACGACTCGCTCGGCGCCCTGCAAGCGGCAGCCGGCGACCGCGCCGAGGCCGACCATGCCGGCGCCGAAGACGACGCAGTTGCTGCCCGGCTGCACCGCGGCGGTGTTGATCGCGGCGCCGAGGCCGGTCGAGAGGCCACAGGCAAAGAGGCAGGTGTGCTCGAAGGGCGCCTCGGGGCTGACCTTGGCCAGGGCGATCTCCGGCATCACCGTGTACTCGGCGAAGGTCGAGCAGCCCATGAAGTGGCGGATCGGATCGCCATCGCGCGAGATGCGGGTGCTGCCGTCGGGCAAGAAGCCCTTGTTCTGCTGCTCGCGGATCGCCAAGCAGAGGTTGGTGCGCGGGTCGAGGCAGTGGACGCACTCGCCGCACTGGGGCGAGAAGAGGGTGACGACGTGATCGCCGGGCGCCAGCAGGCTGACGTCAGGGCCAACCTGCTCGACTACACCGGCGCCCTCGTGTCCGAGCACGGTCGGCGCGTAGCCGGAGGGGTCGGCGCCGGAGGCGGTGTAGAGGTCGGTGTGGCAGACGCCGCAGGCGGCGAGCCGAACCAGGACCTCGCCGGCACGCGGCTCGGCCAGCTCAACCTCCTCCACACTGAGCGGCCCGCCGAAGCGCTCGAGCACCGCCGCGCGCATCTTCACGATCGGCCCGCCCGCGCCCGCATCAACCGCTCTTGAAGCGAGCGGCCTCCTCGGAACCACCCGTCGCGTTGCCCTCGCTGTAGGAGTGGGCGCCGGCACCGGCCAGAGTGCCGCCATCAACGATCAGGTACTCCTCGCGGATCGGGCGGCCGTCGAACCAGCACTCGAGGATCTCGCGCGTGCCGGCCGCGTAACGCGCCTGCGCCGAGAGGCTGGTGCCGGAGGTATGAGGGGTCATGCCGTGGTGGGGCATCGAGCGCCAGGGGTGGTCGCGCGGGGCCGGCTGGGGGAACCAGACATCGCCGGCGTAGCCCGCCAGCTGCCCGCTCTCACAGGCCGCGGCGATCGCGTCGCGATCGCAGATCTTGCCCCGCGCCGTGTTGATCAGATAGGAGCCGCGCTTCATCCGCGCCAGCATCTCGGCGTCGAAGAGGTTCTCGGTCTCGGGATGCAGCGGCGCGTTGATCGTCACCACGTCGCAGACCTCGACCATCTCCTCCGCCGTGGGATGGAAGGTCACTCCCAGTTCTTCCTCAACCTCGGGCGGCAGGCGGTGGCGATCGGTGTAGTGAAGGCCAACCTCGAACGGCTTCAGCCGTCGCAGCACCGCTGAGCCGATCCGGCCCGCCGCCACGGTGCCGACCTGCATCCCCTCGAGGTCATAGGAACGCGAGGCGCAGTCGGCGATGTTCCAGCCCCCATCGACCACCACTTGGTGAGAGGGGATGTAGTTGCGGACCAGCGAGAGGATCATCATCACCACGTGCTCGGCGACGCTGATGCTGTTGGAGTAGGTCACCTCAGCGACGGTCAGGCCGCGCTCGATCGCTGCCTGCAGGTCAACGTGGTCTGAGCCGATCCCGGCCGTCAGCGCCAGCTTCAGTTTCGGCGCCTTGGCGATCCGCTCGGCGGTCAGATAGGCGGGCCAGAACGGCTGCGAGATCACGACCTCCGCCTCGGGCAACTCGCGCTCGAAGACCGAGTCGGGACCGTCCTTGTCGGCAGTGACGATCAGCCGGTGCCCAGCTCCCTCGAGAAACTCCCGCAGACCCAGCTCTCCTGAGACGCTGCCAACCAGCTCACCGGGCTTGAAGCCGAGTCCCTCGGGGGTCGGCGTGCTCTGGCCATCGTGGTAGCGCTCGATCGTCGGAACGCCATCGCGCGCGTAGGTCGGCGGGTAGCCGTCAGCCGGATCGTCGTAGAGCACGCAAAGCACGTTCGCCATCGGTCACGCACCTTCTCACCTATTGACCCCCGCACGCAAGCGGCAATCGCTTCCGGTAACGGATCTGGGAGCAGGCCCCGCGGGGCAAGCGACTAGGGACACCCGTCCGATCCGGATGGTGCGCATCTGAAGGTGATGCCGTCGAGCTCGACGGAGTTGTTCGAGGTCACTTCTGGGGCCGCCACGACGCCGGTGGGGCCAACCGTGACCTCGTCTATTCCCGGCGAGGGATTTTCGACGATCGCGAGGAAGCGCTGGCGCTTGCCGGGGCGGAAGCCTTTGGGGAGGGTGAAGATCGTTGTTTCGGCCGTTAGGCATCTAATTGCAAAGCCGCGCAGGTGGACAACGCCAAATGGATCGCGCCAGTAGGCGGTCGTCTCGTTGACTTCGGGTTCCTTGTCGTGCCAGATGGTTTGATCGAAAGGACAGCCGAAATTGGAGTGATCGAAGTGCGCTGCCTCGATGAAGCTGCCGGCCTGGCTGGCCTGGATGTAGGCCGAGGACGGCGCCCCACCGAGTTTCTCCGCGTTGCCCGCCTGCGAAGCGCTTGCCGCGCTGTCAGCGCTGACCGCCCGGGAGGCGCTATCGGCACTCGCTGCGTGAGAGGCGCTATCAGCCGTCAGTGCGTGATCAGCGCTGTTGACCGCGCCACCGATGTCGGCAGCATTCAACGACCCGTCCTTGACCTTCGCCCCGGTGACTGCGTTGTTCTTCAACTGCTTCGTGCCGACGCTGTTCTTCTTCAGCTGGGCAGCCGCGTAGGCGCTGCCGCCGAGGGCAATGAACACCGCGACGGTGGCCATCACGTTCGCGTAGGTCAATCTTCCGCGCAGTCTTCTCATCCAGTCGTCTCCCCAGTCCGAGATCGAGTTGGCCGGACCCTATGGACGGCACCAGATGCCGAGCCGCAAGCGAGATATCCGCGAGGAAATACGGCCCGGCTACAGTTACTCCATGGCATCTTCCCTGCCATCGATTTCCTATCCGGAGTGGAGCGAGACATGCGACACGCTCCACGCTCATACCCAGCTGCTCGGCAAGCTGGCGGCACAGCTGGCCCCGCCCGAGCCGCAGCTCCAGCACGCGGCGCTGCGGTTGAGCGCGCGCGGCTGGGAGACGCTGCCGCTGCCGGCACCCGACGGTTCGGGCTCGCTGGTCGTGGCACTTGACCTGCGCACCCACGAGGCGGTCGCCGAGCACAGCGGCGGTGAGTCGCGTCGGGTCGCGCTGACACCGGATCGCCCGGTGGGCGCGGTGACTCAGGAAGTGCTCGCCGCGATCGCTGAGCTCGGCGGGCCCCTGCAGATCGACCTCACCCCGCAGGAGGTTCCCTGGAGCGCGCCGCTCGACCAAGACGAGGAACACGCCCACTACGACCCCAGCCAGGTCGCCACCTACTTCGAGGCGGCGACCCTCGCCGCCCTCGTCCTCGCCGAGTTTCGCGCCCCGTTCCGCGGCCGGCGCACTCCCGTCAACGCCTGGTGGGGCTCTTTCGACCTCGCCGTCAGCCTCTTCTCGGGCCAGCCCGCCGAGCCGCCCTCAAACGACTTCATCATGCGCAACTCGATGGACGCCCAAGAGGTCGCCGTCGGCTGGTGGCCAGCCGACGCCAACTACGGCAAGGCCGCCTTCTACGCCTACGCCCACCCCGCCCCGGACTCGTTCTCCGATGGCAAGGTCTCCCCCGCCACCGCTCGCTGGAACACTGAGCTTGGCCAGTACATCCTCGACTGGGACGACCTACGCGAGAGTGCCGACCCCCACGCGACCGCGCTCGAGTTCGTCCGCTCGGTCTTTGCCCACGCCTGCACGGTCTGCGAGTGGGACCCGGAGCTGGCGGCAAGCGTCGATGGGACGCCGCCGCCCGTCGCCTAGTCCGGCTTAGTAACCCGGGCTCACCTTCATCTTCTTGCGCTCGGAGGGATGGGCGCCGCCCTTCTTCTCCAGCGTCTTGCAGGCGACATCGAGGTCGGTTGCGAGGCGGTCGATCTGCTCACGGCTGAGGGTCTGCTTGACCAGCGCCCGCAGCACCTTCACGTCTTCGGCGTTGGGCGGCATCGTGTAGGCGGGAAGCATCCAGCCGCGCTCGGCCGAGAGCTGCCAGGAGACGTCGAACTCGTCGTAGTTCTTCTCGCCCTCGAGACGAAAGGCAACCAGCGGCAACTGCTCCTCGCCGTCGCCGATCAATTCGAAGTTGCCGTTCTCCCTCAACTTCTCGGCCAGGTAGCGGGCGTTTTGCTGCATCGCCCGCATGATGTAGGCGTAGCCCTCGCGCCCATAGCGGACGAAGTTGTAGTACTGGGCGAGCACCATCGAGGCGCCGGTGGAGAAATTGAGGGTGAAGGTGGCGTCGGTTTTGCCCAGGTAGTTCTCGTAGAAGACGAGGTCCTCCGCCAGGTCACTCTTTTCGCGGAAAACCAGCCAGCCGACACCCGGATAGACCAAGCCGAACTTGTGGCCCGAGACGTTGATCGAGCGCACCTGCTCAAGCCGGAAGTCCCACTCGGAGTCGGGATAGAGGAAGGGCCAGACAAAGCCGCCGCTGGCACCGTCGATGTGCAGCGGCACGTCGAGGCCTTTGTCACCCTTGAGGTCGACGAGGAGCTTGTTAATCCCGACGATGTCGTCGGCGTGGCCGGTGAAGGTCGTCCCCAGAACCGCGGCGACACCGATCGTGTTCTCATCGATGTGGGGCTGCACGTCTTCGGGCCCGATCACGTATTTGCCGTCCTGCAGCGGCACGATCCGCGGCTCGACGTCGAAGTAGCGGCAGAACTTCTCCCAGACCACGTGCACATCGCCGCCGAAGATCAGGTTCGGCTTGTCGACAGGCTTCGACTCGGCTTCGCGGCGTTCCTTCCACTTCCACTTCAGCGAGAGCGCGCCGAGCATGATCGCCTCCGAGGAGCCCTGGGTGCGGGCGCCGGTGGTCTCACCGGGCGCGTGGTAGAGATCGGCAAGCATGCGGATGCAGCGCTGCTCGACCTCGGCCGAGATCGGGTACTCGGCGTGGTCGATGAAGTTGCGGTAGAGGTTCTCGCCGATCAGCCGCTGCGCCTCGGGCTCCATCCAAGTGGTGACGAAGGTGGCGAGGTTGCGGTTGGGGTCGCCCTCCAGCGCCAGTTCCTCGTCGACCAGGCGCATCGCGTCGAGCGCCGACATGCCGCTTTCCGGGAAGGGGCCGTCGGGGGCGTCTTCGGTGAGGAAACGGTTGCCGTAGAGCTTGGCGGCCTCTTCGCCGCTGAATGGTGTGTTCATGACGCTCCAGTCGTGGTCGCAGGGGGACGGCGAGCGTATTCGACGCTTGCGCCCGATTCCCCCGCCGTGAGAGCATGCGTTCGCGATGAGTGACTTCCTGGTCAAGCGCGACGAGCTGCGCGAGTGCCGTGTCGCCGAGTCAGAGCCGCCCGCGGTCGGACCAGGACAGGCGCTGCTACGGGTCGACAGCTTCGGGCTGACGGCGAACAACGTCACCTACGCGGTGATGGGCGAGGCGATGTCCTACTGGGACTTTTTCCCGGCCGAGGACGGTTGGGGACGGGTGCCGATGTGGGGCTTTGCCGAGGTCGAGGCGAGCGAGACCGACGGCGTCGAGGTGGGCACCCGGGTCTACGGCTACCTGCCTCCCTCCTCGCACCTGCTGGTGACGCCGACGAGCGTCAACGGCAACGGCTTCACCGACGGCTCACCCCACCGGGCAGCACTGCCCTCGGCCTACCACCGCTACCTGGCCAGCGGCGGCGACCCCTTCTACGGCGCCGACAGCGAGGACATCCAGATGCTGCTGCGGCCGCTCTTCTTTACTTCCTTCCTGATCGACGACCAGCTCGCCGACGAGGGTCTCACCGAGCGCGGCCCGATCGTGATCTCCAGCGCCTCGAGCAAGACCGCGATCTCCGCCGCCTTCCTGCTGGCGCAACGCGATGGCGTCGACCTTGTCGGCCTCACCTCGCCGGGCAACAAAGAGTTCGTCGAGGGCCTCGGCATCTACGGCCGCACGGTCGCCTACGACGAAATCGGCTCACTCGGCGACGGCCCAGCGACCTACGTCGACATCGCCGGTGACGGTGCTGTGCGCCAGGCGGTCCACACGCACTTCGGCGACAAGCTCGCCTACTCCATGACCGTTGGGGTAACCCACTGGGAGGAGCTAGGCTCGGGCCAAGGCGAACTTCCCGGCCCGACCCCGAGCTTCTTCTTCGCCCCGACCAGGGTCGAGAAACGCTCCTCCGACTGGGGCCCGGCCGAGCTAGAGCGCCGCGTCGCCGAGGCCTGGCATCCCTTCTGCGACTGGACCGCCAGCTGGCTGGAGGTGAACCGCGGCCAGGGCTTCGAGGCCGTCAAGAGCGCCTACCTCGACGTGCTCGAGGGCCGCATCGGACCCGAGAGCGCCCACATAATCTCGCTGGCCGGGTGATCCGGGGCGCCGGGGCGCTCCTCGCTCAGTCTTTGCGGTCGCGCACGTAGAGGTAGACCGGCAGGGCGAGCATCGCCAGGCCGACCAGCGCCACGAAGGTGCGGCCGAACTGATCGAGGCCGTCGTAATCCCAGAGGACGCCGGCGCTGGTCAGAAGAACCATCATGACCCCGCCAACAAGCAGGCCGGCGGCGAGGGCAAGGTATCCAGCCGGCTTGCTGTCGTCTGCGCGTACGATGGAGGCGAGGCCCATGACGGCGCCCGCACCGAACATCGCTCCCGCGGCACAGGCTATGTACAGGGCGATGGCGGAGCCGCCGATATAGAAGAGCAGGTGCCCCGCAGGGAGGGCGGAGCCGGTGGTTTCGGTGGTGATCGTCTTGATCGCGCCGATCAAGGTCGCAAGGGTCGTGATCGTCGTGATCGCGATCTTCGGTGTCAGCCCGGCGCGTTTCACCCGGCTGCCTACAGGGACTTTAGGCGGGTTTTTTCGACCCGGGCGAGCTTGCGTTTGAGGCGCTGGAATTCTTCCTCTTGCTTCTCGGTGCGTTTATGGCCGCGGAAGGCGAGGTTCTTGCGCTCCAGCGGGTCGGCCTTGAGGTCGTACATCTCCCACTGCGGCGGCACCGGGTTTTCGCTGGTGTCGTAGTACTTGGCCAGCTTCCAGCGGCCTTCGCGAATGCTGACCACGTGGTTGGGCGGTTTCGGGTAGGGACCTTTTTTCTGACCTGACTGGAAGTCGTCATAGGTGAAGACGACGTAGTCCTGGACCGAGTTTTTGGTCGACGGATGCAGGACCAGCTTCGAGTAGTCGACCCCCTGCCAGTTGGCGCGGGCGCTCTTCGGCGCCGCCGCCAGGCTGGCCAGGGTCGGCAGGAAGTCGACGTGCGAGACCAACGCTTCGGTCTGGTGGGGCTTGGGGAAGAGCTTCGGGATTCGAGTAGACGAGCGGCACCCGCGTCGCCTCCTCATAGAAGTTGAAGTTCTTCTGCCGCAGGCCACCGTGGGCCAGGCCCATCTCACCGTGGTCCGCCGTGCGCACGATCAGCGTGTCCTCGAAGAGGCCGGTCTCTTCGAGCTTGTCGAGCACGTTGACCAGATAGCTGTCGGAGGAGCGCATCAGGTTGCCGTAGAAGTTGAGGTAGTTACGCATCTGTTCTTTGTTTTTCGGCTTCCCGGTCAGGTTGAAGATCTTGAGGAACTCTTCCTGGACGCTGGGCTTGGTCGAGAGGTCTTCGCCGGCGGTCGCCGGAGCGTGGATGTTGCCCTCGAGCCAGGTGCCGTCATAACCCGCTTCGCCAAACGATTTGCTCGGGTAGAAGAGGACGTCATGGGGGTTGACGACCGAGATCACCATGAAGAAGGGTTGCTGCTGGGCGGCCGCCGAGCTCAGGTACTGCAGCGCGCCCTCTTCGCCGTCAGCAACGCTGCCTTCCTGTTCGATGAAGCGACCGTCATTGTCGATGTTGCCGCCGCCGGCCTCGGGGACCGACTGGTTGGCACCGGCATCGGGCGGGTTCCAGCGCAGGAAGCCGTACTTTTCGAGATCGGAGGGCTGCGCGTCTTCTTTTTTGGCCGGTTTCGAACAGTGCCACTTGCCCTTGTAGACGACGTTGTAGCCCGCTGCCTTCATCACAGTCGCCAGGTTCTTCAGGTCCGTCGGCAAGCTCACCTGCGGGTTTTCCGGCGGTTCCATGTCTTCCTCGAGCGTGTACTTGACCCCGTGCTGGGCGGGGAAATAGCCGCTCATCAGGGTCGAGCGCGCCGGCGAGCACATGCAGGCGTTGGTGAAGGCGCGTTCGAAGCTGAGGCCGTGCTGGCGCAGCCGCCGCATCCCTGGCAGATTCTGGCGCAGCCAGTTCTGTGGGAAGTGCTGGATCGCCCGCTCCTGGTCGGTGAGGAAGAGGATGATGTTCATCCCGGCAACGTCCTTGTGCTTGCCCTTCTTCGCCGCCGCGAGCGCCTGCTCAACGCCGGCGCCCTGGGCCAGCAGCGCGGCCGCGGCGACGCTGGCGCCGGAACCGATCAGCTCCTTGCGGGTCAGCCCGTCGCGTTTCTCACCATCGCTCATTGGTTCCTCCGGAAGATGTCGACGGCATTGCTGCCGAACGAGGTCGAATAAAGAAAGCGGCCATCGGGACTGAGCGCGAGCGAGCTGACACCGCGCAGGGCCCGCGCCGGTGTGCAGCCCGGCACCGAACGCGGCGCGAGGCAGCCGCTGCGACCCGGCACCTGCTTCACCTTGCCGACCTTCTTGCCGCGATCGAGGACGTCAATGGCGCTATTGGCGAAGGCAGCGACGTAGACACTGGCCCCGTTCGGTGAGATCGCCAAACCCTCAGGCGCGCGCATTGCACGACCGAATGAGCAACCTGCCGCGCGCAACCAGATAAGGCAACCCGCTGTCCCCTGCTTCTGTGCAAGGCCGCCGGTGCTGCGCGAACGGGAGAAGGCGGTGACGCTGTTGCTGAATAGTGAGGTGGCATAGATGTCGCCACCAGGGTTGAAGGCAACCGCATTGGCGCCCTTCAACTCGACCCCGACGGTGCAGCTCGCGAGGGCGCTGTTGACGATGCAGCCGCTGCCGTCGCTCGCCTGGGTGAGGTTGCCGGTCGTTTGATCGCGCGCCAAGGTGACGACGGCGTTGGAAAGGGCGCTGGCGACGTAGACGCTTGCCCCGTCGCCGCTGACCGCCATGCCCTCCGGCGCGCCGAGGGCGATGCCGAGCGCGCAACCGCTGATCGCTTCGGCGATGCAGCCGCTGCTGTCGCCGGGTTGTGTGAGCGCACCGCTAACCGGGTCGCGATCGAAGACGGCGACCGCGTTGCCGAAGAAGGAGCCGACATAGACGTTCTCGCCTTTGGGGCTGACGACGACAACGTCGGGCCCGACCAAGGCCCGGCCGACGGCGCAGACCGGGATCGGCACCCCGGCGATGCAGCCGGCGCTGGCCGGCAACTGGGTCAGCGCACCGGTCTTCTGATCGCGCTGGAAGACGGCGATCGAGTTGCTTGCCCGCGAGGTCGCGTAGACATTGCGGCCGTCGGGGCTGACGGCGACCGAATTGGGGCCGTCGAGGCCGATCGCCGTGGCGCAGTGGCTCGCCCCTTTGACGGCAATGCATCCCGCTTCCCCCCTCGGCTGGGTGAGGGTGCCGCTGTGAGGGTTGCGGCGGAAGATCGCGATCGCATCGCTCTGCGAGGAGGCGACGTAGACGCTCTTGCCATCGGGGCTGAGGGCGATCGCGCGCGAGCCCATGAAGGGCCCGGGACCCTTCAGCGCGCGGGCAGCCCCGCAACCCTTGGTGTGAGCGGAGCGGTCGACCAAGCAGCCGCTCTTGCCGGGCAACTGGGCGAGGGTCCCCGCTCTTTGACTTTCACCCTGGGGCCGCTGCTTCGCACCGGTAGCGGCAACCGCGTTCGGAGTCAGCAGCAAGGCGGCCAAACACACCAGCATCACCGGCAGGCGGCGGACCAAGGGTCGCTCTCGGAGAGAAGGGTGCACGCGGGGCGAGCCTATTCCGCCCCGCGGACACACACCGCTCAATGCTTGCTTACCTTCAGGTTGCCGAGCACGCCGATGCGGATTCCGAGCCAGGGGTAGGTGGCGGTGTAGAAGGTGTTGTCCTGCGGCTGCAGGCCAACCGCCGAGAGCCAGAGCTGGTAGACGGGAGCGTTGGCGATGCCGCCATGCAGTCGTCGCCAGACCCGGTGGCCCTTCGCCCCAAACGGCGGCGGCGTGATCGTGTCGGTCCACTCAACCGCGTTGCCGCCCTGGTCAAGCGTGCCCCAGGGCGAGGTGGTCTTGGCTTGACCAACCGTGCTGAGGCTGCCCTGGTAGGCCTTTTCGTAGGTCGAGGCCTTGATCCCCAGGGGATTCACCGTTGAGCAGGTTTCGGCGCTGAAGACAGCCGGGCACCAGCTCGGTGCCGTGGTTTCAGCTTCGTGGAAGTTCGCCAGCGGCTGTCCGGTGGCGTTGATGACGTCACCGGTTCTGGGGTTCAACTTGGCCTGGCGCGGGGCGCTCGCCCCTTCGTCGCCGAACACACCGGGGTTGGTCGGGTACTCCCAGTAGGAGTACTTGCCGCGGCCGTTGGGGTCGTAGTAGGCCGCCTTGATCCACTCGTTCTGGCTGGGGATGACGAAGCCGGTCTTGTGCGAGCGAGTCATCGCCCGCACGTGCATGTCGTACATCCCCATCTCGGTCTGACGCGAAAGCCGCACGCGGTAGGTGACGTAGTGGAAATTGCCGGCGCTGCTCGCCTGCCTGGAAAGGACCTGGCCGTTGTAGAGCGAGTTGGCAAAGCGGGCCGAGCGCAGGAAGTCGGCGAAGCCGTAGGGCTTGTCGGCCCACTCCGGCGAGGCGACCGAGTAATGGTGTCCGGCGGCAGCGCCGGCGGAAAAGTCGATCTGGCCGTACTTAGGCCATTCAGTGCCGCTCTCCGTTGAGCTGTAGAGCTTGTGTCTGTTGCGACCGGCGGGATCCGCGGTGTTGAGGAAGGCGACGTACTGAGCGACCGTGACCTCGAGCTGACCGATGCCATACCGGTAGTCGACCCCGCCGACTTCCTGGCAAGGGGGCTGTTTTTCGGCGGGTACGACTTCGGCGCAGGATGAGTACACCGCTTCCGTGAAGGGAACGATCCCAACCGAGGGATTGCCCGGAGCGCCGACCTTGACGGTTTTGAAGGTGAGAACGGAGGGTGCGGGAGCTGCCCCCGATGCCGCCGGCCCGATCAGCGCCAGCGCGATTACCAGGGCAAGCGCAAGCGGTAGGCGGTTTTTCAGGGCAGTAGGGACAGCTCGACGAGTTTGCATGCTGCCTCATCGACGCCTGGTCGGAATGCTTGAGACCGGGGAAATCGGGGGAGTAGGTTGCAAGCAAGGACCTCCCGGATCGTGAAACGAGTGAAAGGAACGCGATGACGACCCCCCTCGACGGAACCGTCGCCCTGATCACCGGTGCCAGCAGCGGCATCGGCGAGGCGACCGCACGGGCGCTGGCAGCGCAGGGCGCCAAAGTCGCGGTGGCGGCCCGCCGGCTCGAACGACTGGAGCGCCTGGCGAGCGAGATCGGTGGTGAGGGTCACACCGCCCTGGCGATCCAGTCCGACATCACCGACCAAGAGCAGGCGATCGCCGCCGTCGACCGCGCCGTCGATGAGCTCGGCCGCCTCGACATCGTCGTCAACAACGCCGGCCAGATGCTGCTCGGGCCGATCGAGGAGGCGCCGACGGAGGAGTGGGACCGGATGATCGACCTCAACCTCAAGGGTCTGATCAACACAACCCACGCCGCCCTCCCCCACCTGCTCGCCGCCGCTGAGGACGGCCCCCGCGGCTGCGCCGACGTGGTCAACATCAGCTCGGTGGCGGGCCGCATCGCCCGCTCCGGCTCCGGCGTCTACAACCTGACCAAGCACGGGGTCGGCGCCTTCAGCGAGTCCTTCCGTCAAGAGTTCGCCGGCCGCAAGGTTCGCTCGACGATCATCGAGCCGGGCGCCGTCGACACCGAGCTTTCCGACCACATTCGCGACGGCGTGCGCGAGCAGGTTCGCAAGCGCTTCACCGAGATCAAAATGCTCGAAGCGGTCGACATCGCCGACGCGATCGCCTATGCGGTGACCCGCCCCGCGCATGTCTCGCTCAACGAGGTCCTGATCCGCCCAACCGAGCAGGTCGGCTGAGCCCTTACTCCGGATCGGCATGGCCACGATCGCGACGATCGGCGTCTATGGCTTCGATCGCGAGACCTTCCTCGCCACCCTTATCGAGGCCGGCATCGACCTGGTGCTCGATGTGCGACAGCGCCGAGGCGTGCGCGGCAGCGAGTACGCCTGGGCCAACGCACGGCGCCTGCAGGATTCCCTGAGCGGGGCCGGTATCGGCTACTCCCACCTGAAGGAGCTGGCGCCAACGACCGAGCTGCGCCAGGCCCAGTACCGCGCCGACGCGCAACGCGGCGAGGGCAAGCGCTCGCGCACTGTCCTCGCCCCCGAGTACGCCGACGGCTACACAGCGGAGATCCTCGACCGGGTCGACCTAGCGCCGGTCGTCAGGTGGATCGGCGGCTCGAAGGCGGCGCTGCTCTGCGTCGAGCGCGATCCAGAGGCCTGCCACCGCTCGCTGATCGCAGCGCGGCTGCAAGGCGACTGGAGCTTCAGTGTCATGGACCTGCGTCCGCCGGCCGATCTCTGACCGCCGGCGTGATCAAGGCCACGGGCAGCGAGAGGCCGGCGGAGCGGCGCAAGGTGGCGATTCGGCGGCCGGGCTGAACGGCGTCGCGAACCTCGCTGACGCGGTCGCCAAGCGAAGCGACCGTCGCCTCGATCTCGGGAGCAATGAAGGCGAGGCCCCAAAAGAAGGCGGGCCGGTCTCCCCCAGTTCGCTCGATCGCCTCGGCCGGCGCCTGGACGACCTCGAGGATCGGCTCGCCGAGGCGGAAGAAGGCCTGGCGGGGGGCGCCCGCCGGGGTTGGCTCCTCGCGGATGCGGCGCAGGTCGAGACCGGCGCGCTGCAGGGCTGAAACCGTGCGATCGAGGTCGGAGCTGATCGCGACCACGTGGTCGAGCGCGCTGACGCCGTTTGGGTGAGCCGGCCGCTCCGCCGGCGGCGGGCGATCGGATCGCGAGGTCGCCAGACCGTCGAGCTCGGTGTCCTCCAAATCGCGCAGCGACCAGGCGATGAGGCCCTTACCGCCGACATCGCCTGGCGCAAGCTGCACACGCGTCTCGCCGACCGAGCAAACGTCACCCTCGACCTCAAAGCCACAGGCCCGCCAGGCCGCGGGGGCGTCGGCAACAATCAACTCGTCGAGGCTGGGCGCCATGCCTGGACGGTAGCCGGCGGTGCCCGCTGACTGTTCGCTGCCGCTGGATCGAGGGTAGCGAGAAGCGATGCCCCAACTTGAGATCTACCTCAACGACCACCTGGCCGGTGCCTGCGGTGGCGTCGAGCTGGCACGGCGGCTGCGCGCGAGCAACCGCGACGACGCGGTCTTCGGCGAGACCCTGAGCCGCGTCTGCGCCGAAATCGAAGCGGACCGAATCGTCCTCGAACAGGTGATCCAGGGGCTCGGCTACTCGCGCGGCAAGGTCAAGCCGGCCGCCGCCTGGGTAGCCGAGAAGCTAGGGCGGCTCAAGCTCAACGGCCAGATCCGCGGCTACTCGCCGCTGGGCCGGCTAATCGAGCTGGAGGGCCTGCTGATTGGGATTACCGGCAAGATCGGGCTCTGGCAGACCCTGACCGAGCTCGGCCTCGGTGAGGACCTCGACGCCGACCTCAAGCAGCTGACGGCGCGAGCGGCGGCCCAGCGCGCCGCGATCGATGACCTGCACCGAATCGCGGCCGCCGCCGTTGAGCGCTAGCGCACCCTCTGCCATAGATAAATGACGAGAAGCACCAGGATGATCACGACCAGAATCCCGACAATTGTCACGTTGTTCCTCCATTTTGATTTCGCCCGAGCCTCCCCCGGCCCGGGTCTCAGGCTGCGTACCCCGCGCCGAAAAAGCGCAAACGGTGAACGCCTTGTGCCCTATTTCCGGCGACGCGCTTTAGCCGGCCGTTTGCGCTGAGCGGCCGGCACCTCTTCGCTGACGACAGCACCGGTCAGCGACTTGATCTGCCCCTCGAGGAACTTCGCCATCCGTTCCTCCTCGCGTCGGATCCCTTTTGCCAGTTTCGCCGTCTCGCCATCGCCGACTCTTTCGGCAAGCGTCTCGATCGCCAGGTAGGTGGCGATCTCCTCGTGCTCGTTGAAGTACTCGGTCTTGGCGTTCTTCAGCATCTTCTCCTGCTCACCGCTGCCTCGCAACATGTGCAGCGGGCCCTTGGCCGCCGCCATCACCTTGCCGACGGCGGTCTGTTTCAGCTGACCGCCACCGCCCAATTTCTTGATTCGACGCTCGACGCCTTTAGCGTGAGCTTTGGTCTCGCGCAGATGCTGTTTGAGCCTTTTTTTGTAGGGGGCCTTGGTGGTCATGGCGATGTGAGCCTCCAACGCCGTTTCCAGCTCGCGCTCCTTACCGTAGGCCTCGCTCAGATACTGAATCAACTTCGCGTCTCGCTCGTTCGGGTCTGCCATCGCGCTCCTCTGGTCGTTTGCTCGTCCGCCCTGCCTACCCGAACGAACACGGGTTCGAACTTTCATCGCAGAGTTTGAGCGTCACCCAACATCCTCTTCAGCTAGAGGTGACTAATCGAAGGTATTCTGGGGGGACGCATGGTCAAGCCCACCCAACCTGGACCGGGCCGGCCCAAGCGATCGTCCGATATTCCCCTTACCAGCAGCCGCAGGCTTGATCGCAAAAGCGATGTACCACTTTATTTCCAGCTTGCCGCGGCGCTGAAGGTGATGTTGGAGGTCGAGGATTGGGAGTCGGGAGCCCGTTTTGCCTCCGAGCGCGAGATCGAAGAAGAGTTCGGCGTCTCGCGCGCGGTGATCCGTCCAGCGCTCGACCTCCTCGTCGGCGACGGGGCGATCTACCGGATCAAGGGATCGGGGGCGTTCGTGGCGCCGCCGCGGCGTGAGATCGTGGTGGCCGGGCTGGTGCGGCTATGGCTGGAGCACCGCAACGATCGCCAGGTCGCCGTGCAGGCTGCGCGCGAGATCCTGCCCGATCACACCGTTTCGCACTTCCTCGCGATCGAGGACGGAGGCAAACCTGTCGCGCACGTGACCGCGGTCGTGGACGTCGGCGAGCCCTCGGTCTGCCTCGTCGATTCCTACTCCGCGATCACCCACATGCCCTGGTTCCTGCCCACCGCCGAGGCGCTCAAAGCTGGCGAGAGACCACCCGCGCCGGGCGGGGTCGAGCTCACCCGCGCCACCGTCTCGGTCGAGCACACCTTTTTCGGCGAGTGGGGATCCACAAGGGTCGGGGCCACCGCGGGAGAGCCGGCCCTAATGGGACGCTTCATCCAGTTCGGCCGCGCCAACGGATCCGAACAGGAGCACCCGCTCGAGTTCGCTCGCCTCATCTACCGCGCCGACAGCGCTCAGCTCGCCTTTGTGCTCAGCTAACACAATCTTTTTAGAGCGCTATGGAAAGATCAATCGCTCGCTATGACCGCGCTGGGTCAGAACCTGATCGATGCCCTCGCCCTCGGCAGTCTCTACGCCCTGATCGCCCTCGGCATCACCCTTGTCTACACGGTGATGGGGATGATGAACTTCGCCCACGGCGAGTTCATCATGCTCGCCGCATACGCCCTCTTCGTCTTCGCCGACCTGCCCTTTGGCGTGGCGGTCGGGTGTGCCCTGCTGACAGGGATCGCGATCGCGCTGATCGCCGAGCGGGTCGCCTTCCGGCCGGTGCGTAACACCGATCTCTCGGCCCAGCTCGTCACCTCGCTGGCGGTCGCGGCGATCCTGCAGAACGTCGTCACCGTGGCCGTCAACGCCCGCGCCCAGTCGGTAGAAACGCCCGCGGCGATCAGCGAAACGACCAGCATCGGCGCGATCATGGTGCCGAACCTGGAGTTCGTCACCCTCGGCCTCACGGCGATCGTCCTTGGCGGCCTCGGCTGGCTGCTCTACCGCACCCGCACCGGCCTGGCGATGCGAGCGGCGGCGGAGAACTTCGACATGGCGCGCCTGCTCGGTGTCCAGGCCAACCGGGTGATTGCGATCGCCTTCGCGATCAGCGGCGCGCTCGCCGCCGTGGTCGGCGTGCTGATCGTGCTGCAGACCGGCCAGGTCTCGCCGACGATGGGACTCACCCCGGTCCTGGTCGGATTCGTCGCGGTCGTGATCGGCGGCTTCGGCAGGATGTTCGGCGCGGTCCTCGGCGGCCTGCTGCTCGGCGCCCTCTCCTCGCTGCTCGGCGTCTACCTCCCCGAGGGCCTGGCGCCATTCCGCGATGCAATCGTCTTCACCTTCCCGGTGCTGATCCTGATTTTCAGACCACACGGCCTGCTCGGTGGCGAGATCGGCAAGGCGCGGGTATGAGCGGCGTGCGCTTTCGCACGCGCCAGTCGGCGGCCGCCTCGCTGGCGGTCCCCCTGCTGCTGATCGCAATCGCCGCGCTGCTCGGCGCCAACGGCACGCCTTCGTTTCAGGACACGGTGACGACGATCCTCTGCAATCTGATCATCGTCATCGGCCTGCAGGTCTTCGTCGGCAACAGTGGCGTCTACTCCTTCGGTCAACTCGGCTTCGCCACCGCCGGCGCTTACGTCGCCGCCTTCCTCACCCTGCCCGCGGCCTTTGTTCTGCTGCAGACGCCAGGGCTACCGCACTTCATCGCCGAGACCCACCTCGGCGCGCTCAGCTCGACGTTGATCGCCGCGGCGATCTCCGGCCTGCTGGCGATCGTGGTCGGGCTGCCGCTGATGCGCACCTCGACCCTGGCGATCCCGATCTCGACCTTCGCCTTCCTGATCGTCGTCTACAACGTCGTCGCCAACTGGGACCGGGTGACCGGTGGCAGCAGCGGCCTGGTCAGCATCCCGTCGACGACCAGCGTCGAATCGGCAGCGCTCTGGGCCGGCGCCGCGGTGATCCTGGCACTGGCCTACAAGTGGTCGGCGAGCGGCTACCGCCTGCAGGCGACGCGCGAGGACGAGGTGGCGGCGCGCTCGATCGGGATTGGCGTGATGAGGGAGCGGCTGATCGCCTTCGGCCTCAGCGGCGTCCTCTGCGGGATCGGCGGCGCTCTGGCAGTGCACCAGTCCGGCGTTCTCAACCCGGCCACCTTTTACTTCGGCGCGACCGTGACGACGATGACGATGCTGGTCGTCGGCGGTGCCCGCAGCGTCTTCGGCGCGGTGATTGGGGCGATCGCGATCTCGGCGGTTAACGAACTGCTGCGCGGCGTCGAGAACGGCGCCAGCCTCTTCGGCGCGATCTCGATCGGCGAAGCGCCCGGCCTCGCCGCGATCGGGCTCGGCCTGATCCTGCTGGCGACGATGATCGCGATGCCGAATGGGTTGACCGGTGGCAAGGAGGCCGGCGAGCTGTCCTGGCTACAGCGATTGGGCTTCAGCACTCCGGCACCACCGCCGCGGTCCGACGAGGCCGGCGGCGGCGAACCGGCCGTCGATCGAGCCACGAAGGGCGGGGTCCTGCGCGCCGAGGGTATCTCCCTCGCCTTCGCCGGACTACAGGTCCTAAAGAAGGTCGACCTGGTGCTCAAGCCCGGCGAGGCGCTCGGGCTGATCGGCCCCAACGGAGCCGGCAAGACCACGCTCGTCAACGTGCTCAGCGGCTTTCAGACACCCGACTCGGGGACCGTCTCGCTCGACGACGTTGATGTGAGCGGACGCTCGCCGAACCGCCTCGCCCACGACGGCCTCGGCCGCACCTTCCAGGCGGCCCTCCCCTTCCCCGGCCTCAGCGGCCTCGAGAGCGTCGCCGCCGGTGCGATGGGGATGGGCGTAAGCAGGCGGCGCGCGGTCGCGGTCGCCGCCAACGTGCTCGGCCGCCTCAACCTGCTCGAGCAGGCAAGGCTGCCGGCCGGTGCCCTGCCGCCGGGCAGCCAGCGCCTGCTCGGGATCGCCCGCGCCCTGGCGATCGGGCCCCGCTACCTGCTGCTCGACGAGCCGGCCGCTGGGCTGAACGAGGCCGAATGCGAGCAGCTGGTCGCGATCCTCCGCGACGTGCTCAGCGACTTCGGCTGCGGAATCCTGCTGATCGAGCACGACATGAACATCGTCATGCCGCTCTGCTCGCGGGTGCAGGTGCTCGACGACGGCAAGACGATCCGAGTCGGCACTCCGCGGGAGGTCCAGTCCGACCCCGCCGTGGTCGAGTCCTATCTCGGCAGCGCCTTCCTGGCGGCCGCCGATGCTTGAGTTGCGTGACGTCCGGGTCAGCTACGGCCGGATCGAGGTGGTCCACGGCGTCGATTTCAGTGTCGGTCGTGGTGAAGTGATCGGGATGATCGGCCCCAACGGCGCCGGTAAGAGCTCAATCCTGCGATCGATTTGCGGCCTGGTGCAGCCGAGCTCGGGGAGGACGACGTTCGAGGACCGCGTCCTGACCGGGATGGCGCCGGAGCAGATCGCAAGCCTGGGGCTGGCGCTGGTGCCCGAGGGACGGCACATCTTCAAGACCCTGACGGTGGCGGAGAACCTGCGGCTGGGCGCGCGCGAGGAGAGCGAGGCCGGCGAGTTGATGGAGCAGACGCTGGCGCGTTTCCCGATCCTGCGTGAGCGCGCCGGCCAACGGGCCGACCGGCTCTCGGGCGGCGAGCAGCAGCAACTGGCGATCGCCCGCGCCCTGCTCGGCAGGCCAAAGCTGCTGATCCTCGACGAGCCCTCACTCGGCCTGGCGCCGAAGATGATCGACGTCATCTACGAGCTGCTGGGAGAACTGCGCGAGGAAGGGGTAACGATGCTGCTGGTCGAGCAGAACGCCGCCCGCACGATCGACTTCTGCGATCGCTGCCTCGTGCTCAGCACCGGCAAGGTCCGCGCCCAGGGCTCGCGCCACGAGCTGCAGCGCAACCCCAACGTCCTGCACGCCTATCTTGGCAGACAGCCATGAATAGAATGGGATTCCGAATTAGTCACGAGGAGCGGTGATGTTTGACGACCAGCCACGTGAAGCACCGACCAGCGAGGACGTCTCCCTCGCACTGCGCCACTGCTGGCAACCGGTTGCGAGGATCGAGGATCTGAAGCAAGGTCCCCAGCGCGCCGTGCTCCTCGGCGAGGCGCTGGCCGTCTTTCTCACCGAGAGCGGCAAAGCGGCCGTGGTCGCCGACCGCTGCGCCCACCGCGGCGCCTCGCTCTCGATGGGCAGGGTCGCCGGTGACTCGATCCAGTGCCCCTACCACGGCTGGGAGTGGTCCGGCAAGGGCGCCTGCACCCGCGTTCCGTCCCTGCCCAACCAGGACCAGATCCCGCCACGAGCCCGCATCCCAGCCTTCCCGGTGCGCGAGCAGTGGGGCCTGGTCTGGACCGCGCTGGAGGAACCGCTCGAGGAGCCACCCGCCCTGTCCTGGTTCGACGAGGAGCGGTGGCTGTGGCGCCACGGCGAGCCGTTTGAGCTCCCAGTCGCCTTCGGGATCATGATCGAGAACTTCCGCGACGTCTCCCACTTCGCCTTCGTCCACCCGGAGACCCTGCCCGAGATGCCCGAGGTGATCGAGCCGCTGGAACCCGAAAGCAACGGGCGGGAGATCGTGCTGCGCTGGAAAACAGGGTGGGGCGAGGACCCTTCGGCCGTTTGGGGCGACCTGAAGGAACTGCATTACCACGTGGTCGCCCCCAACTTCGCCTCAGCCCGAGTCCTCACCGTAAAAGGCGAGCGCGGTCTGCTCCACGCTGCCCGCGCGATCAGCGCAACCGAGTCGGCCCACTACTGGATCGAGGGCGGCCTCGAGAACTACGACGAGCAGGACCTCGAGCGCGTGATCGCCTATGAGTGGCGCGTCTACTCAGAGGACCTGCCGATCATCTCGGCGATCCAACCGCCCGAGCTGCCGCTCGACCCGAACGCCGACATCAACACCCTCGCCGACCGCTTCACACTCGCCTACCGGGCGGCGTTCCGCCAGTTCGTCGAACGCGTCCTCAGCAAGCGCGCGACTGCTTAGCCGCCGTACGTGGGGATGAAGGGCGGCTTGACCTTCGCCGCCAGCACCGGCTGACCGGTCGTGTAGGAGTAGATCGGCCAGGTGCGGATCGGATGGTGGTCATCCCTCGTGTATTTGAGGTTGCCCACGACGGTGTGGTGGGGCTTCGCTTCGAGCGCGTCGGCGAGGGTGCTGCCGTTGACGCTGTGGGTTTCTTTGACCGCATCGAGGATCAACTGGCCGCCGGCGTAGGCGCCCAACAGTGAACTGGAGACGTCGGTATTGATGCCGGCGCGTTTGAGTTTTTCGAACAACTTCGCTGTTTCGGCGTTTGGCGGGTCGTAGGC
The DNA here is from genome assembly GCA_963716345.1 of uncultured Solirubrobacterales bacterium. Taxonomy (GTDB): domain Bacteria; phylum Actinomycetota; class Thermoleophilia; order Solirubrobacterales; family 70-9; genus VRUE01. The sequence continues at coordinate 2,277,285 of OY970304.1, read as the reverse complement.
GGAGCCGTTTGAGGTAGCGAAAATTTCCTTGGTGCTCGGGATGCCCTTGAGCCAGAAGGTGCCGTCGAAGCCTCCAGGGCCCTGGATCGGTACATCGATGCCGGCGGAGCGGATCTGCTTAATCGCCGAGGCGCCACCAGGCGGGTAGGAGCACATCGCCACCGCGTCGGCACCGGAGTCGCGCAGATCGCTGACCTGGCTGGCAACCGACTCGTCGCTGTTCTCGAAGTCGGCCGAACCGGCGATCGTGCCGCCGAGGTGTTCCCAGGTCTGCTGGAAGCCGGAGCAATAAGCCTGGCCGAAGATGATCGAGGTGTCGCGGAAGAGGAACGGGTGCTTGACCCCACGGTCCCAGAGGAACTTGGCGCCAGCACTTGCCTCTGTCAGCAGGCTCGGGTACGAGCTGAAGGAAAGGCGGCCGGTCGTCGGCGGCCCGAAGCCGGGTTCGTTGGCGATGGACATGTTGAGCTCGTCGTGTTCTTCGGCGATCGGCGCGGCCGCGGCGGCGTTCAGCGCCTCGCCGCTGAGCACGAGCACGTCAGCTCCCTCTTCGATTAGCTTCTGAGCCGCGATCACGTCCTGCTGTGGTTCCGAGCGGGTGTCGGCGTGGACGACCCTGATCTTGTGGCCATCGATTCCACCCTTGGCGTTGGTTTCCGCGATCAATTGTTCGACAGCGGCAAAGGTGGAGTCATACGGCGCCATGTAGCCGGTCTTTGCCAGCGCGGCGCCGATCACTATTTCCTTCGGCAGGCCCTTGGATGGAGCGCTGGAGGAATCGCTGCTGCTACCGCAACCGGCCAGCAGGATCAGCGCAAGGGCTAGGACAAGCGAGGCGAAAAGCTTAGGCAGAATACCTAGAGATTACCTGAGCAACACTTGCCTGTCGCGGCCGAGGTCGGCGATCGCCGCCAACTCACGGTTACAAAGCTCAAAGTCGAAAAGATCGATGCTCTCGCGAACCCGCACTGGAGAAACCGGCTTTGTGATGGCGACGTGGCCGAGCTGGAGTTGCCAGCGCAGCACGATCTGGACCGGAGTCTTACCGTGACTCTCGGCGAGCCGCAAGATCACCGGATCACCGAGCAGCTCGTCCTGGCCGAGCGGACCCCAGGCCTCGGTGGCGATGCCGCGCGCGACGTGCAGGGCGCAAAGCTCGGGTTGTTGGAAGCGCGGGTTCAACTCGACCTGGTTGACCGCTGGCCGGCTCCCTCCCTCCCGCTCCAGCAGCTCGATCTCCTCGATGCCGAAGTTGGCGACGCCGATCGCGCGAGCGGCCTCCTCCCTGTAAATCCACTCGAGCGCCTGCCAGGCCCCGAGCAGCCGCTCCGCCTCGAGGCCGGCGCCGTGAATCAGGTAGAGATCGACGTGGTCGAGGCCGAGCCGCTCGAGGCTCGCCTCGAGTGCATCGAGCGTCGATTGAGGATCGCGCTGAAGATTCGAGAGCTTGCTGGCTACGAAGTAGTCCTCGCGGGGAAGACCGGAGGCAATAAGCGCCTCGCCCACCTCCCTCTCGTTGCCGTGCGCGGCCGCGGTGTCGAAGTGGCGGTAGCCGGCCTCGAGCGCCTGCTCGACCACAACCCGAGTCTCCGCGGGCGGAACTTGGAAGAGGGTCAGCCCGAGCTGCGAAACCTCGATGCCATCATGGAGGCGAACGACGGGGGTCGTTATTTGGGTCGTTTGCATTCTTGTCATGATAGCTATTGGCAATCATGACTAGTGCAACTTCCTGCTCCGGTTTTGACTCTTGCCGGATTGACCGACCGCTAAACCTCGCCCGCCCGCGCCAACCACTGATCTAGCCTGCGGGTCTCTTCGGTGTCCTCGTAGACCTCGTACTCGCGCATCTTGCCCCAGGCCAAGCGACCCCAGATCACGTAGCGGTTCTCGTAGACGCGGCCGTCCTTGGGATCGTCGAGGTGGATGTGCCCACGAACGCAGACCGTCTGCCGCCAGGGAAAGCCCTTGAGAATCACCTGGTCGGGGTAGATCTGTAGGCCGATGTCGACGAAGCGCTCGAGCCAGCGCTCGAGCTCCTCCTTGTTCGATGCACCGGGTGCGAACGAGCTCTCGCCAGGAAAACCGAACTTAACGTCGTCCGCGTACAGCGCCGTGGTCGGTTTGATGTCGCCGGCGCGGATCGCCTTCATGTTGTGGGCGATCAACTTCTCGGCAAGCCACGAAAGCATTGACCCCTCCTTGGCTGGTTGTCACCCAGAGGCTATTCGGCCTGCTTGGTGGTGAGCAGATGATCGAGCGGCTTGCCGCTGAGCACTGACTCGGGGTGCTCGGCAACAACGTCAAAGCCAGGCTGCGCTTCCCCGTCGCGGCGCTTGATCAGCAGCCATTGCGGCTTCTCGCCGGGTCGGGTGCGCTGCAGGGCGAAGCCGCCGCGCAGCTTCTCGCCGTGGAGGACGAAGACGGCGTGACCGCGCTCGAGCGCCTCGGGCCACGGCACCCTGCCCCCCTGCTCGTAGGAGCCCCGGTCCCAGACGATCACGCCCCCACCGTCAGTTGGCCCCTCGAAGTCGTTGTGGGAGAGCGCGTGGTCGGAGACCTGCACCGCGAGCCGCTTCACCGCCGGGTCCATCGACGGCCCCTTGGGCACCGCCCAGGAGCGCATCGCCCCGTCGACCTCGAGCCGCAGGTCGAAGTGGCGAGCGGTGGCGGCGTGCTCCTGAACGACGAAGACGCCGGCGCTGACGCCGCGGATCGCAAACTGCTCGTGACCCTCGACCTTGACGCTCTCACTCGCCACCTCGGCAACTCGCGCGGCCGGCGGTCCCGCCTGGAGGAAGGCGCGCAGCGACTCGACCGCGGTTTCGGGGCCCTCGGCGTGGATGAGCACCTCGCCCTCCTCTCCATTGCGCACCCAGCCCATCACACCCAGCCCGCGGGCACGGGTCAGCGTCGCGTCGCGAAAGCCGACCCCCTGCACCGCGCCGCGCACGGTCGCCCGCGCCGCCACGGCGTCGTCGTCCTTCTTCTTCACCATGCCGCCATTGTCGCGCGCCGGCGCTGAGGCCGTTCCGGCACCGGCAATGACCGGGATCAGACGCGAATGACGGTCAGTTCGTCGAACGCCGCAAAATCCGCGTCCTGAGTGAGGACCGCGGCGTTGTATCTCAATGCTGTGGCGGCAATCCAGGTGTCGTGGAGGCGGAGGCGACGACCTCGAGACAGTTCGGCCGAGGCGATTCGAGCGAAGCAGCTCGCCACCTCGGGGTCGACCGGCAGCAGCGGGTAGGCGGCCTGCACCCGCGCGAGAGTTGATAGCCGGATTGCTCGAGCACCTGGATCAGAGGCGCGCAACACCCCCAGCTCCAGCTCGGCGGCGGTGATCACGGACACCGCGATCTGCCCGGGGAGCTCGCCGAGCTCCCGCCCAGTCTCCTGCGCGATGAATACCGAGGTGTCAGCGACGGCCCGACTCAAGCGTCGTCGAGCTCAACGTTGCGGATCTCGGCGAGGTCGTCGAGCAAGCCGGGATCGGCCGGCGCTTCACGCACGATGCGGCGTAGCTCACTGGCAGGAACCCAAGGGTCACGGTCTTCGGAATGGGGAAGGATGTCCGCGACCGGGCGGCGGTTGACCGTCAGCGTCAGTCGCTCGCCAGCTTCAAGCTCCGAGACGATCGCGGCGGTCGAGTTCCGCAGCTCACGAATAGAGACATATCTTGCCATGTGCACAAATGTAGCATCGACTGCGACGCCACAAATGAGCGAATTCCACTGCCGCTAATGTGAGCATATGAGCGGGCCCGGTTTACATCCATCTGCCGAAGGCCCACGCCTTGCGGCCATAGCGGGGCGAACCGCCCGAGCGTCGTCATCCACGTCCTCTCTTGTCGAGATCTCCTCTGCGATCGGCTCGCGGTTGCGCGGTCGCCTCCCTGAGCTGGAAGCGGCTATCGCCACTCGCATCCACGCGATCGCCGATCCCCGCGAGGTCGCTGACCCCAGCTACCTGCACAGTCTCAACGGCGCCCTCACCACGGCCCTTGACTACGCTCTCGTCGCGATCGAGCTCGGCGAGCGTCGCGCCCCCGGCATCCCGCCTGCCCTGCTGGCCGAGGCCCGCCTCGCCGCCCGCGCCGGTGTCCCGCTCGACACCGTGCTGCGTCGATATGTCTCCGGCGACGCCCTGCTCGGCGACTTCCTGGTCGAAGAAGCCGAGCGGGCCGAGATTCCGACCTCCGCCCTGCGCCGCCTGCTGCGCCGGCAAGCGACGCTGCTCGATCGCCTGCTTGAGGCGGTGAGCGAGGAGCATGTGCGCGAGGCGAAGAGCTGGCCGAGCAGCAGCGCCGAGCGGCGGCGCGAGTGCGTCAAGAGCCTGCTCGCCGGTGAGCAAATCGATCACTCTGAACTCGGCTATGACCTCGACGGCCACCACCTCGCCCTGATGGCCAAGGGAGAGGGCGCGCCCGAGGCGATGCGCCTGTTGGCGAGCAGGCTCGACCGTCGCCTGCTCGCGGTCTGCCGTGAGGAGGAGTCGATCTGGGCCTGCTGGCTAGGCGGCAGGCGCCCGCTCGAGGCCCAACAAGCGCTGAGAGCGCTTGCGGAGATGTCGCTGGATCGGGTGGTCGTGACCGTCGGCGAGCCAGGCGAGGGGCTATCGGGGTGGCGGCTCAGTCACCGCCAGGCGAAGGCGGCGCTGCCGATCGCCGAGCGCCGCGGGGAGACCGTTCTGCATTACGCCGATGTCGTCCTCCTGACCTCGATCTTGCGCGACGACCTCGTCGCCATCTCGTTGCACCAGCTCTACTTGGAACCGCTCGAAGGGGCACCCGACGGCGGCGTGGCGGCGCGCGAGACCCTGCGCGCCTACTTCGCTGCTGAGCGGAACATCTCCTCGACGGCCGCCGTGCTGGGCATCGATCGTCGCACCGTCACAAATCGCATTCACGCAATCGAAGACCTCCTTGGTCGCCCTCTCAAGGACATTGCGACTGAGATGGAGACCGCCTTGCGCCTTGATGTCTGATTTCCCAGTTTGTTCAATCCGGGGTGGGCAAGACCGCATATTGGGGAGGTAGCGACCACCCTTCGGCGGCGATGATCGGGCTCGATTCCGTCCACGGAGGCAGGGGGATACGAGCATGAGGAAGCACCTGATTCAGGTCACGTCCGCGGCAGTCATGCTCACGCTTATCGCCACGGTGAGCGCGTTCGCCAAGCCGGAGGTGGTTCGGGTGGGCAACCTCTTCCTCAGGGACAACGGCGGGATCTCGCCAACCAAGCTACCTAGGCATGAGCAGGTTCCGATCTCGGCAAATCTCAACGCTACGATCGGGACCACCGACGGTGCTCATCCCCCGGCGATCAGAAGCGTGAACCTCAACTTCGACAAGACCATTCAGGTAAACGCTCGCGGGCTACCCGCTTGTACTGAGCGTCAGCTCATCGCCCGCTCCACCGCCGCTGCGAAGAGCGCCTGCCCGGACGCCATCGTCGGCTCCGGCGAGGGCGAAGTAGAGGTCGCCTTCCCGGAACAGCAGCCGTTCAAGGCAACGAGCCCGATCGTCCTTTTCAACGGCGGTGAGCATGGTGGAACCACGCTTATCCTGATCCACGCTTACGTTGCGGTCCCTGCCCCGACCGCCGTCATCGCCACTACCAAGCTCACCAGGATCCATCGGGGCCACTTCGGAACCGATGCGGTTACACAGATCCCGGCCATCGCCGGTGGCGCCGGGTCGGTCACCAAGTTCAAGCTCACGATTAACCGCACTTTTACCTACAAGGGAAAGAAGCAGAGCTACTTGACCGCCAGCTGCCCGACCGGGCACTATTACACCGAAGGGGAAGTCGGGTTCGACGATGGCACCACGCTGGAGATCACCCACGTTCTGCCCTGCAGCCCGCGGAATGACTAGGTGAGCGCTACCGCGGCCTCGGGAGTGGCGACGCGGAAGCTGAAGCTCTCCTGCAGATAGAGCTGGACCGAGTCGGCGTCGTGGGCGGCGTAGCCGATCGAGAGGTCCTCGCCGGACTCGAAGAGGAAGTCGCCGCCGCGCAGGCTGAGCACCGCAGCGCCTTTGAGGCCGGGCGACCAGACCAAGGGCCCATCGACGATCTCGCGGAGGTGCTCGAGCAGCGGGTAGCCGCCGTGCTCGCCAGTCTCAAGCACGCCGGTATAAGGATCGGGGCCGAGCGCCAGCCCGTAGGGGCCGCCAACACCGGCGGCAAGCAGTGCCTCAACCGCCTTGGCGACGTGTCGGGGGTAGCGCTCGCAGTCACTGCCGAGCTTGATCGCCTGCTGCGACGAGGACTCAAGAACGCCACTGATCGCCGCCGCTTTCCAGCCGTGGAAGACCGCCGCGTTCTCGGCCACTGCGATCTGGTGGGCAGCCCCATCGAGCGCGCCGAGATCAGTGTCCTCGGCGCCTCGATCAGCAGCTTCCAACTCTGCGCGGGCAATCGAGAAGGGCGCGCGCAGCTCGACCAGCGGCAGAATCTGACGCTGCGCCGCGGTAACCCCTTTGGCGGGAGCTTTCGCGACTTTCTGCGTGCGACCGAGATTGGTAGCCGAGTGCTGCCAGCCGTGGGGACCGGCGAAATCGATGAGCTTGCGAGCAGCAAGGGCGGGCTCGAGCCGCTCGCGGGCCTCGGCATCCAGCAGAGCCCAGCCGGCCTCGGTAATCGGCGCGTGCTCGCGCAGCAGGTGGCTCATCAGCCGGCCCCTCGCAAGCTGCCGATGCCGAGCGACTCGCCGCCGGAGAGTGGCGCGCCGCGCTCGGCCTCGCCCTCGGTCGCCTCCTCCTCGGCGGCCTCACCGTGCTCGACGATGTCGCCCTCACGGAAGAGGATCCCCTGCGCAATCTCGCGCCACAGCGGCGTACGCCGCAGGAGGAACTCGAGGTCCATGCAGAAGTGCTTGAACTCCTCGCCTTGGGCATCGTGCATGATCGCCCGCGCCTCCTCATCGGGCTCGACCGAGAGCCGCTGCTGGTACCAGCCGATTGCCTCAGCCTCCTCGGTCAGCGAAGCACAGAGCCGGGCGAAGGTCCGCGTCTCCGCGGAGAGCTCCTCGGCCGGCTCGTGGTACTGGTCGAAACCCACGCCCGCATATTGGCAGGGTCCGGCCGCCGGGCGCGACCGGACCGTCCGCTCAGCCCTCCTCGGCGAGGATCGCGTAGATCTTGCGCCTGGTCTCGTCGAGCAGTTCGCGGACCCGGCGCTGCTGGCCCTCGTCGGCGGCGTGGAAGACCTGGCCGATCGAGTGATGCAGCTTGTGGACCGACTCGCGCAGGTGGGTCTGCTCGGGATCGGCCTCGGCGCGAACCGCGTCCCAGGGAGTCTCCTCACCGGCTCGCGACTCCTGCTCGGCCTTGCCGGCGTCGGTGAGCGTGAAGCGGCGCTTACCGTCGACCTCGACGCCGTTGATCAGGCCCTCGTCCTCGAGCATCTGCAGAGTTGGGTAGATCGAGCCGGCGCTCGGCGTCCAGGCCCCCCCAGTCAGCTCCTCGAGCTGCTTGATCATCTCGTAGCCGTGCATCGGCCGCTCGGCAAGTAGGGCCATAACCGCCGCCCGGACGTCGCCGCGCCGCGCCCGTGGGCCGCCGCGACCGCGTCCGTAACGAGGACCTCGGCTGCGGGCGAACTCCTCGTGGCGGTGAACGCCGCCATGTCGTGGATTGCATCTGTGGTGCATAAAAAAACCTTTCTATCGATTACTAACGCGATATATCGTAACGCATCGCATCGATGGGCGGCCGGCTCGCGCGGGCCGAGATCGGTAGGCAGGTGGGCCCGAGCCACGCCTTGGGCGAGCCTTCGACGGCAAGTGGTCGATTGACCCCCGCATACGGAGGCAAATCGACCACTCGGCACCGCACCTACACTCGTTGCCCCTTCGTCCCTTCCTCGAGCAAGCCCGCCACGGCCCGGGCGAGCTGCTCGCCGTGCCGTGTCAGCACGTACTCCGTATGCGGTGGACGGCCGGGGACGAGGTGGCGCTCAACGATGTGGGCGGCCTCGAGCTGCTCGAGGCGGTCGGAGAGCGTGGTCGGCGAGACGCCGGGGAGGGACTGGCGGAACTCGTTGAAACGGGCGGCGCCGCTGGCACAGGCGTAGATCGTCGCCAGCGTCCAGCGGCGCTCGAGCAACGTCGCCGTCGCCCGCAGCTCGGCGGGGACGGGTGAGCAGCTACGACATCGCGGGCGACATCGACGCCCTTCTCGGCCGGCTCCAGCGCTTGCTCCAGCACCTCGCCGATGCTCATCACCGGGTGGAAGGTCATCTGCTCGCGCACCTCCTCCGGCACCTCGTCGAGGTCGCCGCGGTTGCGCTCGGGCAGGATCACCTCGGTCAGCCCGGCCGCGTGGGCGGCCAGCACCTTCTGCTTGAGGCCGCCGATCGGCAGCACCCGGCCCTGCAGGGTGACCTCACCGGTCATCCCGACCGTGTGCTTGACCGGCCGCCCGGAGAGCAACGAGACCAGCGCCGTGGTCATCGCCGTGCCGGCGCTGGGGCCGTCCTTGGGGATCGCCCCAGCCGGAACGTGGAGGTGGAACTCGCGCTGGAAGCGCTCGGGGTCGATCCCCAGCTCCTCGGCATGCGAGCGGGCGTAGGAGAGCGCGATCCGCGCCGACTCCTTCATCACGTCGCCGAGCTGGCCGGTCAGGACCAGGCCCTTGTCGCCCTCCATCGCGGTCGCCTCGATGAAGAGCACGTCGCCGCCGCTGCCGGTGACGGCAAGGCCGGTCGAGACGCCCGGGATCGCGGTCCGCTCAACCGACTCCTGGAAGAAGCGCTGGCGGCCGAGCGCATCGTGCAGCGCATCGACGTCGAGCACGATCGGCAGCTCGGCATCGCCGCCGGCGACCTTGGTCGCGGCGCCGCGCAGCAGCTTGCCGAGCTCGCGCTCGAGCTGGCGCACGCCGGCCTCGCGGGTGTACTCGGTGATGACGCTGCGCAGGACCTCGTCGCCGACCTCGACCTCCTCGGCCTCCAGCCCGTTGCGCTTCAGCTGTCGCGGCAGCAGGTAGCCGCGCGCGATCGCCAGCTTCTCGTCGGTCGTGTAGCCGTCGAAGGCGATGATCTCCATGCGGTCGAGCAGCGGCGCCGGGATCGTGTCGATCATGTTCGCCGTGGCGATGAAGACGACCTCGGAGAGGTCGACCTCGACGTCGAGGTAGTGGTCACGGAAGGAGTGGTTCTGGGCCGGGTCGAGCACCTCGAGCAGGGCCGCCGAGGGATCGCCGCGCCAATCGGCGCCGACCTTGTCGACCTCGTCGAACAGGATCACCGGGTTCATCGTCTCGGCGTCGCGCAGGGCGCGGACGATCCGTCCCGGCAGGGCGCCGATATAGGTGCGGCGGTGGCCGCGGATCTCGGCCTCGTCGTGCAGTCCGCCGAGCGAGATGCGGACGAACTCGCGCCCGAGGGCACGGGCGATCGACTCGCCGATCGAGGTCTTGCCGGTGCCCGGCGGCCCGACCAGGGTCAGGATCGCGCCGTTGGCGCGGCTGTCCTCGTCGACCCCACGCTCCTCGCGCAGCTTGCGCACGGCGATGAACTCGATGATCCGCTTCTTTACGTCCTCGAGTCCGGCGTGGTCGGCGTCGAGCACCTCGCGCGTGTGGGCCGGGTCGAGCCGCTCCTCGGAGCGCTTCGCCCACGGCACCGCGATCAGCCAGTCGAGGTAGCTGCGGATCATCGAGGACTCGGGCGATTGCTCACCCTGGCGCTCGAGCCGGCGCAGCTCCTTCTCAGCCTGCTCGGCGACCGCCTCCGGCATCTCCGCCTCGGCGATCTTGCGCTCGTACTCCTCGATCAGGCTGCCCTCGTCCTCGCCCAGCTCTTTGCGGATCGACTCCATCTGTTTGCGCAGGAAGTAGTCGCGCTGTTGCTTCTGGGCGCCGGACTCGACGTCCTCGCGGATGCGGCTGCGCACCTGAAGCTCGGCCAGCCGCTCGCGCTGCAGCTCGACCGCCACCCCAAGGCGGGCGCTGACGTCGATCGTCTCCAGCAGGCGCAGCTTCTGCTCGTTGGAGACATCGGGACTGAGACCGGTCGTATCGGCCAGCGCGCCGGGCTCCTCGACCGAGCGCAGGAAGGCGGCGATCCGATCGTCGGCACCGCGCAGCTCGAGGATCTCTTCGACCACGGCGCGGTATTCGCGCGCCAGCTCCTGGGTGTGCTCGTCCTCGGGATGGCCGTCGTGAACCTCCTGCACGTCGATGCGCAGGCCCTCCCCCTCACCGTCCTCGCCGGGCGCTGCGGCGCCGGCCAAGCCGCGATGGAGGCCGACCACGGTTGCCGCGGGAGCGCCGCCGCGTGCGTGGCCGCGCTCGATTACCTCGGCAACGACGCCGACGCGCCCGTACTCACCGTCACGGCGGGGCAACAGGAAGACCTGCTCCTCCTCACCGGTGTCGATCGGCAGGGTCGCGGAAACGCCGGGGAAAACGATTGCGTCATCAAGCGGAACCAGGAGATAGGCCATATCTAAGTCCAATTTCTGTAGTTAGTCTTGCCACAGGATAGCCAACGGCCTCAGCCGGCCTCGAAACTGGCTTGGCAAGACGGGTCAAGGTCAATCGGATTCAGGAAAGCACCCGATCCGTCGATAGGGGGAAATCGCCAAGTTTCCTATGCGAAAGGCCAGATCTCGCCCATGCCCGCTCGTCGCTTCCTCCTCGCCACAATCTCGACTCTCGCGCTGCTGCTTGCCGTGCCGGCCCTCGCCTCGGCCGCCGGCAACCTCGAAGCGGACACCGCCGAACTGAGCTTCCCGGCTACCGGCATCCACGATTCCTCGACGGGAGAGAGTACGAAGATCACCAACAACGGCGACGAAAACGCCAGTCTCGGCGGCGTCACCACCTCACCCCCCTTCTCGATCGACACCGGAGCTTCGGACTGCGACGAAAGCCCGGTCCTCCCGCCGGGCGCCTCATGCAACCTCGCGGTGCGGTTCTCACCCCAGACCGTAGGACCGGCAACCGCCGGCGTGACCGTCGAATACAACGACTCGGTCGAAGCGCGCTCACTGGAAATCACGGCTTCGGGGGAAGGCGTGACCGGCACGCTCTCCGGCAGCACGCCGAGCTTCAATACCCAGCCCTACTACTACGGCAATCAGCAGCAGCAGGTCAACGTCAACAACTCCTCCAACCACGCGGTGCTCGCCGAAAGCGCCGCGATCTCGGGACCGGACGCAGGCGCCTTTGAAATCAGCTTCTCCAACTGCAGCAGCGTCGTCCTGCAGCCGGGCAACAACTGCAGCGTCAACGTGCAGTTCAACACTTCAGCCCCCGGCACCTTCAAAGCCAGCCTGAAAATCCAGAACGACGGCACCGTCAGCCCCGTCGTGATCCCGCTTGAAGTCGTGGTCCTCGAAGGCCCGAAAGCGGTAATCACGCCGGCAAACGTCGAATTCGGCATCGTCAAAGTCGGCACCACCGCGCCGAGCAAAACGGTGACCATCTCCAACGCCGGCGACTTTCCCCTACAGATCCAGCAGCTGCTGGTCATATCCGGAACGCCGGCGCTCTTCCCGCTCAGCACCGACGGTTGCAGCGGGCAACAGATCGCCCCGGGAGACGAATGCGAAGTCATGGTCGGGTTCGCACCGGTGAAAAACGGCGAACGCAACGCCTCGATCTTCATCATCACCAACACCCCGGGGCCGATCACCATCGCCACGCTGAGCGGCGAAGGTCTGACCGCGCCGAGCGGCACGGTGGAACTGACGAGCCCGGCAAAGGTCAACGTGCCGATCACCTGCCTGACCAACGGCTACCGCAACGCCGACGAACGCTCCTACCAGTGGCTGCGGGGCGGAGTCGCCATACCCGGCGCAACCCAGTCCGTCTACGTGCCGGTCGCAGCGGACATCGGCTCCACCCTGAGCTGCGAACTGAAAGTGGTCAACACCGTCGGCACCCAGACCATCACCTCGGCGGCCTCGGCGGCCGTCATCGCTAATTCCAGCGCACAGGGCCCGGCTGGCAAGACCGGACCGCAAGGCAAGCGCGGGAAGCGCGGCGCCAGGGGCAAAACCGGCAAGCGCGGGAAGGCCGCCTGCAAGGCGCGTCACTCGCACTCGGGCAAGTGCGGCAAGAAGCGCAATCGCTCTGGCCAGCAGTAAGCCAAACCGGCACGACTCACGCTAAGCGGATCTCACCCTCGGGCGCCTTGTAGCCGACGCGTTCGCGACTCGGTTCGGGTTTTCGTCCATGCGCCGCGGGTAGGCGGTAGTCATGGATTCCAACCAGGAGAAACAAGAGCAGGAGAAAGACGCGCTCGCCGAGGAGGAGACCGAGGCCGCAGCCGCCGAAGCCGCAGACATCGGCGGCGAGGCGGCCAAGGATTCGGATGATCCAGCCCAGCAGCCCCTGATCGAGGCGGGCGAGGGTGAGGCCGAGGGCTTCGAGCTGGCCGAGCGCGATTTGGAAGACATTGCCAGCCACGGTGACCAGCATCGCTTTCCTGACAATGTGCCGCCGCCCCCGGAGGAGAAGAGCGACGCGGTGTACGGCGAGGCTGACAAGGCGATCCCCGAGGACGAGTGATGGCGCACCGCTTACTAGCGATCGTCACCAGCGATCCGCTCGGGTCAGAGTCCCTACGTGAGATCCAGGATGGGAAAGGCCGAAACGGCAACGAGGGAACCGATCTGCGAGTGGTCGTTCCGGCCGTTGAGGCGAATCCCCTGCGACATACCCTCGGCGACATCGACGAGCCCAAGCGGGAAGCCGAGGCCCGACTCGGCCGGATCTTGGAAGAGCTCCGCGAGAACGACGTCGAGGCAAGCGGCGAGGTGGGTGATCCCGACCCGATCCAAGCCGCCCAAGACGCACTGCTGAAGGCCCCGGCAGATGAGATAGTGATCTTCGAGCACGAGCAGGCGCAGGCTCGCTGGTTTGAAGAAGGTCTGATGGAAAAGGCAGAAGCGGGGCTCGAGCCGCCGCTGCGGATGGTCGTCCTGCACAGCGACCGGGACGGCGCCGAGCACGTCGTCGACGTCGAGACTGCCGCTGCGGGCACCCGCGATCCGGCCGAGGGCCACGAAGTTGGCTCCGCTTACCTCCCGGGCCTCTCCCGCGGCGATTTCGCCGGCATGGTCGCTGGCATCTTCGGCACCATCGTCGCTGCCGTCCTCGCCGCTGCGGTTACAGCCGACAACGGCGAAGTCACCGGCCGCGCTGCTGCTGCGATCCTGATCGCGATCGGGATCGCTCTCGTCAACATGGCGCACGTTGTCGGCCTGACCCTGATGGAGAGCGTCCGCTACCGCGGCGGCTTCGCCCACCTCTTCCGCTACCTCTCACTGATTGGCACCCCTTTGGCGGTGCTGGTCAACCTCATCCTTCTTCTGATCTGACCGGCTCCATCCCCGCGCTCGCGCTGCTCAAGTTGGAGCTCAGTCCGCCGGATCCTCTTCGAATACCCCCTCAGCGGACCGACTACACGGTTGCGGCAAGGCTCGACAGCGCTCCGCGCTTCTTGCGCAGCTCGCCGATCGACTCGAAAACCTCGGCCGCGCCGGCCTCGCGCAGCTCGGCCTCCGAGAAACCGCCGGTGAGGACGGCAAGGGTCGGGATGCCAGCCGCCTCGGCGGCCTTCACGTCCCAGGTCGAGTCGCCGACCATTACCGCGGGGCCTTCGCCGCCGACCTTCTTCAAGGCCGCGTGGACGAGGTCGGGATGAGGCTTGGTGCGCTCGACGTCGGCGGCCGTGGTCCAGCCCTCGATCAGTTGGCGGGCGTCCAGCAGGTCGACGTAGTGCTCGACCTCCTCGGCCTTTGCCGAGCTGGCGAGGATCGCCTTGGCGCCGTCCTCGCGCAGCTCCCGCAGCAGCTCGGTGGCTCCGTCTAGCGCCTCCACTTCACCAATCAGCTCGCCGTAGGCCTCCCCCTCCTCCGCGCGGATCGCGTCGCCGTCGCGGCGCTCCGCCTCCTCGCCGGCCAGTGCGGTGACCATCTGGTCGCCGCCCATGCCGATGTGGCGGTGAATCTCCCAGAGCTTCACGGCGTAGCCGTGAGCGCGCAGCGCCCGGTGCCAGGCGATTGCGTGCTGGTAGTTGGTGTCGACGAGGGTGCCGTCGATGTCGAGAACGACGGTGATCGGTTCGTCGCGTGTCACGGGCGTCCAATACCCGCGCTTGGCCGCTTCTCAACCCGGGTAGCAAAAGCCGCATGCGCTACTTCCACTTCTGTGCACATGAGCAGTTTGGCCCTAACGACCTGCTGCAGCAAGCGGTCGAGGCCGAGCGTGCCCGCTTTGACGGCATCGGCTGCAGCGACCACCTGCAGCCCTGGTGGGAGGGCGGTGAGTCGGGCAACGCTTGGGTTTGGCTCGGGGCCGCCGCGCAAGCGACCGAGCGAGCCCTCTTCGGCACCGGCGTCACACCGCCGGGACCGCGATACCACCCAGCGCTGATCGCCCAGGCCTGGGCGACGATGGAGCTGATGTTCCCGGGCCGCCCTTACCTTGGCTTCGGCTCCGGCGAGGCACTGAACGAGGCGCCGCTCGGCCACGGCTGGCCCCCGGTCGGCGAGCAGATCGCGCGCATGGAGGAGGCGCTGGAGATGATCCGGGCGCTCTGGGACGGTAAGAAGCTGAGTGGCGAGGGCGATCACTTCTCCGCCAATGGCGCCTTCATCCACAGCCTGCCCGAGGATCGCCGCCCGCCGATCTACGTCTCGGCCTTCGGGCCACAGGCAGCGGCGGTGGCCGGACGCCAAGGTGACGGCCTCTGGACGCTCGCCGACCCCGAAAGCGTGCCTGAGATCCTCGATGCCTACCGCGCCGCCGCCTCAGACGCCGGCCGCGAGCCGGGTGAGATCGTCCTGCAGGCAGCTTTCTCCTGGGCCGGGAATGACGAGGCGGCGCTGGAGGGCGCGCGCGTTTGGAAGGGCGCCCAGCCGAAGGAGTTCTACAAGGAGAACTGGCACGACCCGAAGGCGATGTACGAGCACGGCGAGAAGCAGGTCTCAGACGACGACCTGCGCGAGGCGATGATCATCTCGGCCGACCCCAAGGAGCACGTCGAGCGGATCCGCCAGGTCGAGGAGATGGGCGCAACTACGGTGGCGCTGATGAACAACTCCGGCGCCGATCCGCTCGCCGCGATCGACGTTTACGGCCGTGAGGTGCTGCCAAAGCTGAGCCGCTCAGCGGCGCTTGACTGAGAAACCGATCAAGGAGGACAGGGGATGGAAGCTGCCGTTCTGAGGGACTATGAATCCGATCCCGAGCTCGGCGAGTTCGAGGATCCGCAGGCGAACGGCCTGGCGCTGATCGAGGTCGCGGTTGCCGGCCTCAACCCGGTCGATCACACGATCGCCTCCGGGCGCTTCCCGGGGCGCGAGCCCCCACTTCCCTCGGTGCCGGGCCTGGAGGGGATCGGCACGGTGAACGAGCGACGCGTCTACTTCGACTCCCCGGTCGCGCCCTTCGGCTCGCTGGGTGAGCGAACCCTAGTCGAGGACGACGAGCTGATTGAGGTTCCCGAAGGGGTCGAGGACGGCCTCGCGGTCAGCTTCGGGATCTCCGGTCTGGCGGCTTGGCTGGCGCTGACCTGGCGCGCGGAGCTGCGGCAGGGCGAGTCGGTCCTGGTGCTTGGTTCGAGCGGCGTGCTC
This sequence comes from uncultured Solirubrobacterales bacterium, assembly GCA_963716345.1. GTDB lineage: Bacteria > Actinomycetota > Thermoleophilia > Solirubrobacterales > 70-9 > VRUE01. The sequence continues at coordinate 2,261,694 of OY970304.1, read as the reverse complement.
GGCCAGATCGCCGTCCAGGGAGCGCGCCTGCTCGGCGCCGGACGGGTCGTCGCCGCGGCCCGCGACAGCGAGAGCCTCGATCGAGCCCGCAACGAGCTAGGCGCCGATGGGGTCGTTGAGCTAGGCGACGATGGCGACCTCGGCGAGCGCTTCAAGGAGGCCAGCGACGGCGGCTTCGACGTAGTCATCGACCCGCTCTGGGGCAAGCCGGCCATGGCCGCCCTAGGAGCACTGAAGGTCGAGGGCCGGCTGGTGCAGATCGGCAACTCCGCAGGCGAGTCGGTCGAGCTTCCCACCAGGGGCTTTCGCAACCAGCTCGGCCGGATCATCGGCCACACCAACTTCAAGGCCTCGCGCGAGCGCAAACGCGAGGCGTTCACGGCGATGTGCGAGCAGGCGCTGGCCGGTGAGTTGAAGGTGGAGACCGAGAGGGTTCCCCTGAGTGAGATCGGCGAGGCCTGGAATCGCAAGAGCCCGCATCGGAAGCTGGTGATCGAGGTGCAAAAACGCTGAGGATCGAGCGCCCTCTGGCAACGGCTGCGCGGGCCCTGGCGCCGAGGCCCAAGGCATCCCCTGGGAGAGCGTCGCCGAGCTCGGCGACGAGCGCGTAGTGGTCCGCGATTGACGGACTCCTACGCGCGATCGTCACCGGCTGAGTTAGTTGCCGTCCTTACGGCTGCTCTTGGCTGCTGCGGCGGCTTCTTTCAGCCGTTCGGCCTCGCGTTGCGCACGAGCCGCCTCCTCTTTCACCTCGATGCTTTCTTCCTTGGCGTCGAGCTTCTCGAGCTTGGCCGCCTGATCGCGTTTGGTGTTCGCCCGTTTTGTCTTGGCCGCGGATTTCGCCTTCTTCTCCCTCTCGGCGGCAGCCGATTTCGCCGCCCGCGACTCGCGTTCACTGCGGCGCTTCTCCGCCTTGCGACGCTCTTCCTCGGCCTTCTTCTCGGCTTCGGCTCGCTTCTTCGCGGTTTCCTCGGCGACCGCTTTGATGTTTCTCTTCGCCTCGTCCTCGCGTAGCTCGGCTTCCTCGTGCAAGCGATCGGCGCGTTCACGCTGCTTGGTCGCCAGCAGAACGTCGCGACCTTCCTGCTTGAGCTCGTCGTCGGCAAAGAGCGTGCCGGTAACGCTGCGGGCGCCCGCCTCGACCCGGTCGACCAGGTGCTTCGCCGCCGAGTCGGAGGCGCCGATCACGCCAAGCGCGGCGTCAATGGGCGCCCGCGCCAGCCTCAGCGATCGATTGAGAACCGCTTTGGGGACAGTATGCATGGTCATCGGTTCTCCTCCCTCGGGTCGACGACAGCAGCCGTCTGCTCTGCCTGCCGTGCCTTCTGCTCGAGCTCGGCGGCCTCGTGCCTGGTCTCGGTCTGCTCGGCGACCTCCTCGCGCCGCTCGCTCTCGGCCTGGGCCTCCTTCGCCTGGCGCTCGCGCTCACTGACGGCGATCTCCTGCTGGGCCTGCCGCCCGACTTCCTGCCGCTCCTCGGTGAGGTTGTGCTCAACCTGCTCCTCGGCCCTCATCCTCTGGGCCTCGAGCTCGACCTCGCGTCGCTCGGCCTCGGTTTCGGCTTTCTCCTCCTTCAGCTCCGCTTCCCGATCCTTTTGCTCGGCCTCGGCAGCGGCCGTCGCTGCGTCGCGCTCAGCCTCGACTTGGACCTGCTGCAGCTTGCCCTCGCGCTGCAGGTCTTCTCGCCCCAGCACCGAGCCCACGGCCTCCTTCGCTTTTCCGGCCAGCTTGCCCAGCGGCCCACCGGCAGTGCTCTCGCGCTCACTCATTCGCTGCCCTCCTTTCGTCGGATCGAACGTAGGTTCCGTCCTTACCCCTAAATGGGAACCAGGAACCCATCCAGTCGGGCTGCAGAGCGATGACCGGCGGCCTAACTGCCGACGTTTAGAGCCCAGCCTTGCCGGGGTACCCAGTGGCCATGCTGAGGCACGGTAAAACCGATGATGCGACACCGGGCCGGCGCTCGGTACCGTCGCTGACTCGCACTATGCAGACGCTGCGTCGGATCAACGGCCGCGCATCGCGGACTCCGCTGGAGACGCGAATCATTGCGATCCGCAACAAGAAGCAGCTCGCCTAGCAACGCCGTGGCCGACCCGAGCGGCGAACGGCCCACCCAGATCACTCCCTACCGCAACGGTCCTTACCTGGTGCGTGGGCCATTCGCGATAGTTGACCAGGACGGCAAGGAGATCGAGGTCAAGCGGCCGGTCGTGGCCCTCTGCCGCTGTGGGCGCTCCCAGATCCGTCCCTTCTGCGATGGCACTCACAAGGCGATCGGCTTCCGCGCTGAGAGCGGAGCCACCATCTCCATCCCCGCCGAGCCCCGCGAGTAGCGGGAGCGCAACACGCGCATCGGCGTCGCCGAGTGACTGAGGCGACCCTCGCCATAGCGGACGCCCCCGCGTAGCCTTGCTCCCAGGGCAAGCCAGGAGCAGAGCGAGCGCTCGGCCACCCATGCCGGTGCCAACAGTGAGGCGGCGGCGGGGAACTGCTGCGCTCCCCCCGCCCTCCTGCGACCGATCTCCGCCACGCCCATCGTCAGCAGCGAAGCGAGGACAAGTGGGCGGACGCGCCCGCGGCGAAGCGAGTGAGCGGCCAGCGGCGCGATCGCGAGAAAGGCGCCGATTCGGGCCGGGATGGCGAAGTCGTCATAGGCCTGGCGAACCCGCTGCGAGAAGAAGTGAGCGGTGCTCGGTGGGTGCCTCGCCACGAAGAGATCGAGCGGCGTCCTCACACTGCCGCCGGCCGCGCGGATCGTTCGCATCAGCTCGAGATTCTCGAAGAGGGCGTCGCCGTCGTAGCCGCCGGTGGCGAGGACGGCGCTGCGGCGCACCGCCAAGGTGCCGGGGAAATCACCGACCGGAAAGCTCGGATCGCCGCTGAAGACCCGGTTTAGCAGCGAGCGGGCAGTGTCCCAGCGAGCGTGCCAGGGCAGCTCGTCGAAGTAGTTCTGCGGCCGCACCAGGTCTGCCTCGCGCAGCATCTCCACTGCCCGCCGCAGGCTCGTCGGGTCGTAGCGAACATCGTCGTCGGCCAGGATGATCAGCTCGCCGCGGCACTCGCGCACCCCCGTCAGCACGCCGTTCACCTTGCCCATGCGAAAGTCGAGGTCAACGTGCGGCGGCAGATGACGGGCGACGCCGCGCAGAGCGGCGGCGTGCTCGGCGAAGACGGAGCCGAGCGAGCCGTCAACCACCAGGACCTCGTCGACCTGCGCCGCGATCGAGCGCAGGTAGCCGGCCAGCTCCCCGATCGGACCGGGCTCGGCCCAGCGCAGCGGTAGGACATAGGAGACACCGGTATTGCCTCGACTCATCGTGCTCAGGTCTCGGGCCCGGACAGGGGCCGTCGCAACAAGGTCTGGCCTTCTTCCCAGGCGCCGAGCAGCCGCCTGGCGAGGCGGTCTTCGAGGTGGAGTAGCGCCCTGGCGCCGAAAAGGATGTCGGCCGCCAGCTCCGGCTCCTGTCGCGCCAGCCCACCGGCGAGGTCGTAGGCGGCGATGTTCTCGTGCACCGCGTCGGCCTCGACGTGCTCGTCGTAGAAGTCGGTCGCCTCCGCATCGAAGCCGAGTCGGCGCAGTGCATTGCCGTAGCGGCGGTTGGGGAGCGCCGAGGTCATCTCGAACATCGCGAGGTGCCCGACGATCGCGCCCCGGCGGCTGCGCCGCAGCCCGGTCGCCGACATCAGGTTCACGGTCGCCAGCGTCTCGCCGGGCGCGTGGGAAAGGTAGGCGTTCTCGCGGTCCTTTAGACCGAGCTTGCGCATCGTCTTGGCGAAGAGCCGCGAGTGCATCCGCTCCGCCTGCCCGGCGCCGTACTCATCGACCTGAACCTCGAGCAGGGCGGTCTTCGCCGGGCCGTCGAGGCGGGGGATCGCCCAGCTGTGGGGATCGGACTCCTTCAGCTGGTAGAAGGAGCGGTGGACGACGAACTCGCGAAATTCCTCGATCCCGGCTTTCGCCTCCAGGTAGCGGGAGAGCGAGGGCCCGTCGTCTTCGGCCTCGAGCTCGAAGAGCAGCTCGCCGACCCTGGCCGGGTCGACCGGGCCGGTGGCACCAACCTCGGCTTCCAGGGCGCCGAAGAAGGCCAGCTCGAGCACCTCGCGCAGCGCCAGCAGGGTCGGATCCCACTCCCAGGCGGCGTCGATGCCGGGGAGGGAGCGGTAGTGGAGCTCGAAGCAAAGGTAGAGGGCCAGCTGCAGATCGTCGTCGCCAAGCGGGTCGTCGACGAACGCGAGGAGCCGCGCCGCCTCCTCCGCCGGCTGGGCCGAGAGCATCGCCTCTGCCCGCGGAGCCGAGAGCATGCCGATGACCAGATCGCAGAGCGGTCCTGCCGAGGGCAACATCGCGTTCGGGTTCTTCTCGGCGACGCTGCTCAGGCTGGCCATGCTCAAACGAGTTCCCGCCGGAGCTGCTGGCAAAACGCCGCAAGCGGGGTAGGGAGGCGAGGCGAACAGTGCGCCTAGGCTCGCTCGATCCCGACCTGCGCGGCGGGCTTGTCCTCGCGCAGACCCTTGAACGAGCCGTGGCGCACCATCCCCTCCGTGGTCAGCTCGCGGAACTCGATCTCGGCGACCAGGCGGGGCTCGACGAACCTGGCGTTTCGCGGTCCTCGCCGGCCGGCGAAGGGATTTGACTCGCGGGCCAGTGGCGCCAGGCGCTCCAGCAGCTCGTCGAGATCGCTGTCGGAGAAGCCAGTGCCGACCTTGCCGGCGTAACGCAGCTCGCCCTCGTCGAAGTAGCCGAGCAGGATCGAGCCGACCCACTTTTTCCGCCGCCCCTCGCCGGGCTGCCAGCCGCCGATCACGAACTCCTGCCGGCCGACGTTCTTCACCTTGAGCCAAGCGCCCGTGCGCTTGCCGGGGGCGTAGGCGCTGTCGAGCCGCTTCAGCACGATGCCCTCGAGCCCCCGCTCGGCGCTCGCCGCCAGCAGCTCTTCGGCATGGCCGGTCGAGTAGGAAGGGGTCTGCCAGCTATCGCCCGAGAGCTTCAGGCTCTCGAGCAGCTCGCGGCGACGGCTGTAGGGCTGCTCGGTCAGGTCTCGCCCGTCCAGATAGAGCAGGTCGAAGATCACATAGATGACGGGGTGCGATTTCATCCGCCGCCGCACGATGCTCTTGTCGGTCTGGTGGATGCGCTGCTGCAAGCGCTCGAAGCTGGGCAGGCCGTCCTCATCGAAGACGACGAGCTCGCCGTCGAGGATCGCCTCGAGGGCGCCAAGCTGGCGCGAGAGTTGCCGCACCTCGGGGTACTGGGCGGTGACGTCGCGCAGGTTGCGGCTCCGCAGCGCCAGCCGGCCCGGCCGGCAGTAGGCGATCGCGCGCACCCCGTCCCACTTCACCTCGCTCGCCCAACCCTTGTCGTTCGTCGGCAGCTTCGCGAGCTTGGCCAGCATCGGCACCAGCGAGTCCGGAAAGGGGTTGCGCTCTTCGCTGGGCGGGTCGATCCGGTGGATCATCCAATCCTTCTCCTCCTTGCCGGCCCGAAACAGCGCGTAGCGGCCGCTCAGCCGCTCACCGGAGAAGGCGACGAGGACTTTCCCCTCCTCCCACTTCTCGACCTCGTAGGTGCCTTGGTCCCAAATCCGCATCGTCCCCGCCCCGTACTCGCCGGTCGGGATCTCGCCCTCGAACTCGAGGTACTCGAGCGGATGGTCCTCGGTGTGGACGGCCTTGCGATTTTCGGAGGGATCGATCGGGATGCCGTTGGGGATCGCCCAGGACGCCGCCACGCCCTCGTGCTCGAGGCGCAGGTCCCAGTGCAGGCGACGGGCGCTGTGCTCCTGCACGACGAAGCGCGACGGCCCGTCCCCTCCTCGTTTCCGCTTCGCCTTCGGCTCGGGCGTCGACTCGAAGTCACGCTTGCGCTCGTACTCGCCGAGCTTTTCGCCGCTGCCTTTGTCTCGAGGAGCCATGACCTTGCCTCCAGCTTTTCACTGCCCTGCGCACACGGGGCACGTCGTCCGGGCGCAGCGTGACCATGGCCCCATGTGGCAAGTCACGGTCTTCTGCTCCGGCTGCGCCGAGGAATCCGAGGTCGCCATTACAGACCTCGAGGACGTCGAGCGCGAGGTCTGCCCCTGTGGCTATAGCGTCATCGTGCTCTCGGTGGCGAGCTTCGAGCCGATGTCTGCGGCGCTCGAAGCAGCCTGACCTACGTGGACGGTGTCCGCCATCGCGAGGGTGGGCCGGCTTGCGTTTACGTCAACGGCACCGAGAAGTGGTACCGCGAGGGCAAGCGCCACCGCGACGAGGGTCCCGCGGCGATCTATCCAGACGGGCGCCGTGTGTGGTTCATCGAAGGTCAGAAGGTGCGCGAGGAGCGCAAAACTCGCCAGCTCCGCGCCGGAAACGTCGTCCCGTGATCGCTGTGCTGGCCGACACCCACATGCCCAAGGGAAGCCGTCGCTTGCCGGAGCGTTGCGTCGCGACGGTCGAAGCCGCCGAGGCAGTCATCCACGCCGGCGACTTCTTTGCCCCCGCCGCACTCGAGGAAGTGCGAGCGCTCTGCCCAATCGTCTACGCCGTACACGGCAACGTCGACGAGGCATCGTTGCGGCGCTCGCTGTCGGCAGAGTTGGAGGTCGAGGTCGGCCGCAAGATCGTCGCCGTAACTCACGACGCCGGCCCCGCCAAGGGCCGGCTGGCACGCTTGCGCCGGCGCTTCCCCACGGCCGATGCGGTCGTCTTCGGCCATAGCCATCTCCCCCTGCATGAAGTCGAGGGGAGCTTTCAGATCTTCAACCCAGGCAGCCCAACTGAGCGCCGGCGCGCTCCTCGAGCCTCGATGGGCGTGCTCCACCATGGGGAGGGCTTGGCCTTCGAGCACGTCTGGCTCTAGCTCCCCAGCGCGTTTTCCTTTGTCGCCAAGGGGTACTCCCTCTCTGAGGCCCAGGGGAGCGACTTATCGATCTACAGCTCACTCCTCGCCATTTCCGGCCCGAGATTTCCGGCCGAGACTTCTACGAAGGGCGAGCAGATGAAGGTAGTCGTCACCGGTGCCACGGGCAACGTCGGCACCAGCGTTGTGAAAGCACTGAGCGAGTGCCCCGAGGTCAATGAGATCGTCGGTTTGGCGCGTCGCAAGCCAAGCTTGGAGCGGCCGAAGACGCGCTGGGTCGAGGCCAACATTCTCAACGCGGACCTGACCGAGATCTTCGCCGGCGCTGACGCGGTGATCCACCTCGCCTGGGCGATCCAGCCCTCGCGCGATGCGACCACGCTGGAGCGGATCAATATCGAGGGCAGTCGTCGCGTCTTCGATGCCGTCGCCGCAGCCGGCGTCAGGAAGCTGGTCCACGCCTCCTCGGTGGGCGTCTACTCGGCCGGCCCCAAGGATCGAAAAGTAGACGAGAGCTGGCCCACCGAGGGCACCCCCAGCTCGTTCTACTCCCGCCACAAGGTTGCGGTCGAGCGACAGCTCGACCGCTTCGAGGCCGCCAATTCGGAGACGCAGGTCGTGCGGCTGCGCCCGGCGCTGATCTTCAAGGACGAGGCCGCAACCGAGATCCGCCGCCTCTTCGTCGGGCCCCTTCTGCCCAACTTCCTCCTTCGCCGGGGCCTGCTGCTCGCCCTGCCCCGGATCGACCGCTTGCGCTTCCAGGCCGTGCACTCCGACGATGTCGGCCAGGCCTACCTGCGGGCGGTTCTCAGCGACGTCAGCGGCGCTTTCAACATCGCTGCCGAGCCGCCGCTCAGCTCCGGGGAGATGGCCGAGCGGATTGGTGTGCGCAGCTTCCCCGTGCCGAGCAGAGTGGTGCGTCGCCTCGCCGATCTGAGCTGGCGGCTGCGCTTGCAGCCCACCCCGCCGGGCTGGCTCGACATGGCGCAAAACGTGCCGCTGATGTCCTCCGCGCGAGCCCGTGCCGAGCTCGGCTGGGAGCCGCGCCGCAATGGTGTCGAGGCCTTGGAAGAGCTGCTGGATGGCCTGCGACAGGGCCATGGCGCCGAGACCCCACCGCTGCAGCCCGACAGCGCCGGGGCTCGACTCGACGACCTGAAGACCGGCGTCGGCGCCCGGCAGTGGAATCGAGATCGCGACGAGCAGCTGGTCAAGTACCTCGCCGACGTGCACTCGATCGAGCTGCAGGCGCTAGCGCAGCTGCGCGCGGCGCCGAAGATTGCCGGCGACAAGCGCCTCTCCCAGGCCTTCGAACAGCATTTGGTAGAGACCGAAGACCAGGAGCGGCGCGTCCGTGAGCGCCTGGAAGCGCTGGGCAGTAAACCTTCGAAGCTGAAGGACGCCGCCGGCACGGCCGGCGGCTGGGCGATGGCGGCCTTCGCGGCCAGCCAGCCCGACACCCCGGGGAAGTTGACGATGCACGCCTACTCCTACGAGCACATGGAGCTAGCCGCCTACGAGCTGCTCGGCCGCCTCGCCGAGCGTGCCGGCGATGAGGAGACGGCGAGGATGGCAGCGGCCATCGGTGCCGAGGAGCAGCGCATGGCCGAGCGCCTCGAGCAGTCGTTCGACACCGCGGTCGAGGCTTCCCTGGCGGCGGTCGAGCCCGATCAACTCGAGGCGACGTTGGTCACCTACCTGCGCGACGTCCACGCGCTCGAGGGCCAGGCCACCGAGCTGCTCGAAGCGGGCGCCGAGCGGGTCGAGGACGAGCAGCTGGAGACGGTGTTCCGGGAGCACCTGCAGGAGACCCACCGACATGCCCAGAGGATTGAGGCGCTGCTCAGCGAGCGCGGGGCGAGGCCTTCGATAGTGAAGGACACGGCGCTCAAGGCGGGCGGGCTCAACCTCTCGGCCTTCTTCGACTCCCAGCCGGATACGACAACCAAGCTCGCCGGCTTCGCTTTTGCCTTCGAGCACCTCGAGGTTGCCGCCTACGAACTTCTGCAGCGAGTGGCCGCGCGGGCGGGCGACGAGGAGGTGGTCGCCACTGCGGAGGAGATCCTCGCCGAGGAGCGGCAGGCGGCCGAGCGGGTCGCCGCGAGCTGGGATCGCCCCGATGTACCGCTCGGCGTGGCCTCATAACGATGAAGGCGCTGACCTTTCACGGCAAACGCGACGTCCGCGTCGACGAGGTGCCCGATCCCTCGATCCAGGACCCGACCGACGCGATCGTTCGCATCACCTCGACCGCGATCTGCGGTTCCGATCTGCACCTCTACGAGGTGCTCGGCATGTTCATCGACGAGGGCGACATCCTCGGCCACGAGCCGATGGGGATCGTCGAGGAGGTCGGCCCCGAGGTCACCCACATCAAAGCCGGCGACCGGGTGGTGATCCCATTCAACATCTCCTGCGGAGCATTGCTGGATGTGCAGCCGCAAGTACTTCGCCCAGTGCGAGACGACCCAGAACCGCGAGACCGAAAAGGGTGCCTCGCTCTTCGGCTACACCAAGCTCTACGGCCAAGTGCCCGGCGGTCAGGCCGAGTTCCTGCGGGTGCCGCAGGCGCACTTCGGTCCAATCAAGGTCCCGGAGGGGCCACCGGACGAGCGCTTCCTCTTTCTTTCCGACGTGCTGCCCACCGCCTGGCAGGCGGTCGACTACGCGGCGATCCCGAAGGGCGGCAGCGTCGCCGTCTTCGGGCTCGGACCGATCGGCCAGATCAGCGCCCGCATCGCCCGCCACCAAGGCGCCGAGCAAGTCTTCGGCATCGACACTGTCCCCGAGCGCCTGGAGATGGCCCGGCGCAACGGGATCGAGGCGATCGACGCCGGCGAGCACGAAGACATCTCCGCCACCATCCGCGAGCTGACAGATGGCCGCGGCCCCGACAGCGCGATCGACGCAGTCGGCATGGAGGCTCACGGCGCGCCGGGCGCGAAGGCGGCACAAACGATTGCCGGCCTGCTGCCCGACGCGGTGGCGGAGAAGCTGACCGAAAAGGCGGCAGTGGACCGGCTCTCAGCCCTGCTTGCCTGCATCGACACGGTGCGCCGCGGTGGCACCGTGTCGATCTCGGGCGTCTACGGCGGCCAGCTCGACCCGCTGCCAATGATGCAGATCTTCGACAAGGGTCTGCAACTGCGCATGGGCCAAGCGCACGTGCGTCAGTGGACCGACGAGATCCTGCCGCTGCTGACCGAGGGTGCCAGCGATCCACTCGGGGTCGACGACCTCACCACCCACCAGCTGCCGCTGGCAGAGGCGCCACGCGCCTACGAGATGTTCCAAAAGAAGGAAGACGGGGCGATCAAGGTAGTGCTCAAGCCCTGATCCCTTCGCCCGCGAGCTCGGCAGCGAGGCGGCCCTCGATGAGATCGAGCGGATCCTGCGGGAGGGCAACGGCGCTGACGAGCAGCGCCGGGTCCATGGCGAGGCCGGCATGGCCGGCCTACTCGAGCACTTGACTACTCGTCGACCAGCGCCGCGACAAGGGCACTGAGCAGAAGCGAGCCACCGGCCACGGCGGCGGTTGCCGGGGCGCTCCCGTCCGGCAGATCATCGCGGGCGAGCGCGGTGGCGCCGATGTCGGCGAGGTCGCCGGCGATGCTGGCAACGAGAAACGGTCGCAGCGGCGAACCGCGCAGAAAACCGAGCAGGGCGATGCCGTGCAGGGCGACCTCGCGAGCGCCGAGGCCGCGCAGTGGCACCTGCGCGGCCGGCCTGCGCGCGTCATCGCCCAGCCAACGATTCGCCGCGACCCTGCTCGGGGCGACGAGCAGAGCCACGCCGTAGGCAATGCGGGACGAGAGCAGGGCGACGGCGATCGCTCGCACCGGTGGTTTATCCCGAGGCACGGCTCGAAGCTACCCCTCTCCCGGCGCCGGTAACCCCTGAGCAGTCCTCCGGTGCGCCTTTTGCGGTCCCCGACCGCATAAAGCGCACCGGAGGAAGACGCTCTTACAGCCCGTGCGGGTGCAGGTGGTCTTCGGCCATCCGCTTGAGGCCGACACGGTCGATCTTGCCGGTCGGGTTGAGTGGCATCTCCTCGAGGAAGAGGATCTCCTCGGGCGCCTTGTAGCCGACGCGCTCGCGACAGAAGACGATCAGATCGGCAGCGGAAGGACGCTCGGCGCCCTCGCGCAGGGTGACGTAGGCGCGCACGTTCTCACCGTGGACGTTGTCGTGGATGCCGACGACGCCGGCCAGGTCGATCGCCGGGTGCTCGCCCAGCGCCGCCTCGACCTCAAGCGGGCTGATGTTGGAGCCATCGTGGACGATCACCTGCTTCTTGCGCCCGAAGAACCAGAGGTACCCGTCCTCGTCGGCGCGAGCCAGGTCGCCGGAATCGAGCCACTCGTCGAGCACCACCTCGGCAGTCGCCTCGGGCGCCTGCCAGTAGCCGGCCATGCGGCTGCGGGTGCGAATCCAGATCCGGCCGACCTCTTTGCCCGCGATCGGCTCGCCGTGCTCGTCGCGCAGGGCGATGCTGTAGCCGCCGATCGGCGGCCCGATCGAACCCTGCTTGACCACGCCGGACGGCGGGTTGAGCGTCGCCAGGCCGACCTCGGTCATACCGTAGCCCTCGACGATCGGGAAGCCCGCCGCGGCGGCGAACTCGCTGAGCAGCTCGGTCGAGACCTTGTCCGAGCCGGCGCGGCAGATACGCAAGCAGGCGAAGTCATCCGGCCGCAGGTCGTGGTCGCGGACCAAGGCCAAGAGCGCCGCTGGGATCATCGCCATCACGGTTGGCTGATGCTCGCGCAGCAGCGGCAGCAGCTCGTGGCCGTCGGTGGTGCGGGCGACGACGACGCGGCCGCCGATCGAGAGCATGCTGAGCGCCCAGAGGAAGGAGCCGATGTGCGACATCGAGGAGCCGGGCAGGAAAGCATCGGCGGCGTCGAGCTCGAAGGCAGTAGCAGCGCTGGCGATCATCCAACGCAGCGATTCGCGTGTGTGGGTGACCCCCTTTGCCGGACCGGTGCTGCCCGAGGTGAAGAAAATCGCGGCGGGCTCGCTCGGGTCGGGCGACGGCTCCTCCGGCAACGGATCGTGCTCGAGCAGGGTGGCGAAGCTGTGTGACCACTCTCCTTCCGCCCCGCTATCCCCACCGTCGCGATAGGCGACCGTCCCTAGCTCGAGCCCACCGGCCAGCCGGCTCCGCGCCACGTCCTCGACCCGCTCGACATGGGCCAGCAGCGCCCTGGCGCCGCTGACCTCGAGCGCGTGGTCGATCTCGCGGAAGGTGTAGCGATAGTTCAGCGGCGTCACGATCAGGCCGGCCCGGAAGCAGGCCAGGTAGTGGACGACGAGATCGATGCGGTTCGGCATCAGCGAAGCCAGCCGATCGCCCGTTTCCAGCCCCAACCCGCGGTAACCGCCGGCGAGCCGGGCGCTCTCCGCGTCGAGCTCACGCCAGGTCAGCGAGCGCTCGGCCGAGACCAGGGCGACCTCATCCGGCCGCGCCCCCAGCCCCGCTCGCAGCAACTCATTGAGTGGCGGCGCCGGCCGCTCCAGCGTGCTTCCGTCGATCTGCACGGGCGGATCGTACGACGCGCCGCAGCCAGAGCAGGTCGAGCACCGGCACCAGCGGCACGAAGGCCATAGCCGCTGCCGAAATGCGACCAGCGCCTGCCAGCGAGCGCAAGCTATTGTCGATCGATTTGATAGAGAATGAGAATGGCCAACGAGATGCTCAACTAACTCGAGATGCTGGCTGACGCGGCCCTGGGTGCGGGGATCGCTTTCTGCGTCGCTGTCTTCACCACGCCGGTGGGCGTATCCGGTGCGGTCTTCCTGGTCCCGGTTCAGATCAGCGTTCTGCATACGCCAAGCCCGGCGGTCACACCAACCAACCTCCTCTACAACCTCATCGCCATCCCCGGCGCTCTCTTCCAGTTCCACCGCGAGCAGCGCCTAGTCTCGCCGCTGACCCGCCTCCTGGTCCTCGGCACCTTGCCGGGAGTCATCATCGGAGCGGTGATCCGAGTCAAGCTCCTGGATCACACCGATTCATTCCTGCTCGTCGTCGCCGCCGTCCTGGTCCCACTGGGAGCCTGGCTCGTCTTCGCCAGCCCGCGGCGTGCCCTGGAGGCACCCGATCGCGATCGCCGGCGGCAGATCACCCTGCTAGCCCTGGGAGTTGGCACGGTTGGTGGCATCTACGGAATCGGCGGCGGCTCGATCCTCGGGCCGATCCTGGTCGGCCTCGGCTTCTCGGTGTTCGAGGTCGCACCGGCAGCGCTGGCGGCAACCTTCCTCACCTCGATCGCGGGGGTCTTGACGTTCTCTCTGCTCAGCATCGGCGGCAGCGGTGACCTGGCTCCAGACTGGGTGCTCGGAATCGGCATGGGCTTCGGCGGGCTTTCCGGCGCCTACCTCGGCGCTCGACTGCAGGGCCGGCTGCCCGAGGAGCTTCTCCGACGCGCGCTTGGTCTTCTGGCCCTGGCGCTCGGGCTGCGCTACGCGGTCCTCGGCCTCACCTGATCTCAGCCGGCCAGCTGCAACTGCTCCGCCTCGACCCGCCCGCCGGCGCCCTCCAGCTCGAGCAGGAAGCGCTTGCGCTCGAGGCCGCCGGCGTAGCCGGTGAGCTTGCCGTCCTTGCCGACGACACGGTGGCAGGGGGTGACGATCGAGAGTGGGTTGCGGCCGACAGCGCCACCAACCTTGCGCGCCAGCGCCGGGTCGCCAAGCTCTTGGGCCATCTCGCCGTAAGTAGTGGTCTGCCCGTAGGGGATGCGATCGATCAGCTCCCAGACCCGCCCTTGGAACTCATCGCCGACGATCGTCGAAGTCAGCTCGAACTCGCTCCGCTCGCCGGCGAAGTACTCGTTCAGCTGTTGCTGCGCCTGCTCGAAACCGCGCTCCGAGCGCGTTCCGAACACCTCCGGCGCGGGCATGTGCCAGTGACCAGGAAAGTAGATACCGCTCAGCACGCCATCCCTGGCGACGAGCGTCAGCTCCCCGATTGGCGAATCGATCGTGGCGTGCGTTGCGGTCATTCGTCGCTCCTCTCCGAATACTTGCCGTCACCCATATAAACGACCTGACCGGCGTATCCGTGAGATCGGGGCTAGGCTCGCCCGATGCGCGTGCCGCCCGTCGATCCCACCAAACCTCATCGAATCCGCAAGGCGCTGATCGAACCGATCGCGCGAACCGAGGCGGGACGCTGGTGGTTGATCAACGTCGCGCCCAAACTGGATCCGGTCTTCTACCGGCTCTCCGGAGGCCGATTTACTTCGGTCCCCCTGCCGATGCTCTTCCTCACCCACACCGGCGCGCGTTCGGGGAGGAAATCGACCAGCCCGCTCGTCTACTTCACCGACGGCGAGGACGCGATCGTGGTTGCCTCCAACTACGGCCGCAAAAAGCACCCGGCCTGGTACTACAACGTCAAGGCCAACCCCGAGGTCGAGCTCACCGTCGCCGGCCGCACCTGCCGCTACCGAGCGGAGGTGACGAGCGCCGAGGATCGCGAACGACTCTGGAAGATCGTCGTCCAGATCACCAAGGCCTACGCCGACTACGTCGAGCGGGCTGACGGCAGGACGATCCAGGTCATCCGGCTCTCGCCGTTGGAGCCGGCCTGATGATCGGACTGCCGCCCGGCCGGAGGGTCATCAGGGCATGGCGCGGCGCGGCGGGTGTCCTCGCTTGTGCCGCGATCTCGCTGCTTGCCGTCCCTGCTCTCGCCGGCGCCAAGCCGGGCTACGTCGTCTTGCCAGGCAACCACGAGGTCGAACTGAGCCTCAGGGGCAGCAACGGCTACTCAATCCAGGTCACCAAGACCAACCGCTTCGTTGAGATGTTCGCCAACAGAGGCTCCGCGGTCGCGGTATATGCGATTCGCCGCCGGCAGGCAAAAGAATGACGCGATCGACGTCGACTTTCCCGGGATCGGCCGAATCTCAGTCGAGTTCCATCCAGTCGGACCACCACATAGGGAAGGGGGTTTCTTCCCCCCGTGTAAAGGCGGCAAAACAATCAAACAGCGGGGGTTCTTCCAGGGCACGATCCGTATTCGAGGCGAGCGCAGATACACGTCGGCTCGCACGAACCGAGCGTCAGGCGAAGTCGTTAAAGCCGCAAAGGAAATCTGTAAGCGCTCGATCTTCAATCCCTCCAAATCGCAACCCGCAGTAAGAACCAGCCTGTTCGCTTCGTCGGCGCCACTGCACGGACGGTCGGTGGCGTTCTCTGCCAGCACGATCACCTTGCTGCAAACCAACGTCATCACCTCGTTCTCCGGATACGCGACGGAACGGCGAAAGGGCATGACGATTTTCAGGGAGGTGGCGATACCCGGCGCAGCGGATGACCTCTCCCTCAGCGACACCGGCGATTACCCCGCCTCGGCCACGATCACCCCTCCCGTTCCATTTCACGGCTGGCTGACTTTCAGCGAAACCCTGGAGGCGAAAACGGCTGGACCGGCCCACTGAGCGTCGACCTGCCCGGCCTTGGCCGTGTAGCCCTGGCGGGCCCGAGGTTCAGCGCGAAGCTATGCCGAAACTCCGGCTGTCGCCCGAGCCGAGACCAGATCGTCGTCGAACGCCGATTGGTCCGCGGGCGTGTCCTTGCCGGTCTTGGCCAGGTAGTAGACGAAGCCGGCAATCGCGGCGGCGAGGACGAGGCTGACCGGGCCGGTGCCGAGGGCGAGGCCGCCACGGGCTGAGGAGACGGAGAGCCAGTCGGCGACCGAGGCGCCGACTGGGCGGGTGATGACGTAGGCGAACCAGAAGGCGAGGATCGAGTTCATGCCGAAGCGGAAGTAGCCGATCGCCGGGATCGCGATGATTGCCAGGAAGAGCAGGATCGAGCCGAAGTAACCGAGGCCGAAAGTGACTGCGGTGAGGTCGCCGGCCGCGGTGCCAAGGGCGAAGGTGGCGAGCACTGCCGCCCAGTAGAACAGCTCGCGGCGCGGGGTGGTGATGCTGTGGATCGAGAGCGTGCCCTCAACCCGGTACCAAGTACGGAAGACCACGGCGAGGACGATCGCGTAGAAGACGGTCGAGACGATGTAGGGGACGCCGAGGCCGACATGGAGCACGTCGGCGGCCATCGTGCCGAAGACGCCAACCATCGCCACCGCCAGCCAGTAGGCCCAGGGCACGTAGCGGTCCTTGCTGAACTGCAGATAGAGGGCGATGCAGAAGGCGATGCCGCCGAGGACGACGGCGATCTCGGGCACAAGGCTGTGGACGAGGAAGTCCGAGGTCGACTCGCCCATCGCCGTGGTCAGCGCCTTGACGATCCAGAAGAAGGCGGTGACTTCGGGCACCTTCGAGAAGGTGGCTCCGGTCGTCTCCCAATCTGTCGAACCAGTGGCTCATGATGTAGCGGCGGGATCAATGGCCGTTGCGGAGCGAGCGTTGCGCAGCCGGGGCAAGCCGAAGCGATCCTCGATCGTGGCGAGGAGCGAGTAATGGGAGTACGCGCCGCGCAGGCGCGCGCCTTCTGTCACTTCCGGACCGAGCAGGACCGTGGCGATTCGCCCGCCGGCGGCGTTGCCGCAGCAGGCGGAGTTCGTCGTTCCCTCGTCGAAGGTGATCGCGAGCAGCCCGTTCGGCCCGAGTCGCCGCAGCAGCGGCGGCACGACCCGGTGAAGGTAGGTATCCGCCGAGCTGAAGGTGCAGCTGTGGGAGTCGTCGCAAAGGTCGGGGCTGATCCAGGCGAAGGTCGGCAGCCGATCTTCGCCGAGGTCTGCCTGGAGACGGGTTTCGGGAACATCGCGCGCGCAGAGCGAAGGCTTGGATGTGACCGAAGGGAAATACATGAACGGGTTGTGCTTTTTCGCGTAGTCACCGACTTCAGCCCCACGGAAGCAGGGGCTCGGCATTGCGCCCATGTAGGCGCGCCAGGCGACGCCGGCGGCCGAGAGCTGCGTGGCGAGGTTGGGACCTGAAGCGTGACAGTTGGAACAGTCTTCGCTGATCCCGAACGTGGAGCCGCCAAGGAGGGCGAGGTAGTTGGGCAGGGAAGGGTGGGTGACCGCGTGGTAGTCGACGGCGAGCGCCCCACGGGAGACCAGCCGGTTGAAATAAGAGGCGTCGGGAGCGCCGACTACTTCGCCGAGCTCCTTGTTCTCGAGCACGATCACCACGGTGTGCGATCCAGCGGGCGCCTTGGCCACCTTTGAAGACGATCCGTTGCCCGCAGCCGAGGCCGTGGACGAGCTGGACGTGCCACCGCATCCACCGATCGTGACTACGACCAGCAGCAGCACGATCGGCGCAAGGAGAGCTCTTGTCCGCGGGAGCCTCAAAGCGCGAAGGCCACCGAGAGGATCAGGCCGGCGGCGACGCAGTAGATGCCGAACGGCGTCAGGCGGTTGGTCTGGAAGAAGCGCAAGAGGAATTTGACGGCGAGATAGGTCGTCAGGGCCGCGGCGAGGGCGCCGACGAGCGCTTGCCCGCGGACCCCGTCGCCGGCCGCGCCGAACAGTTCGGGCAGCTTCAGGAATCCCGCGGCGGCGATTATCGGGGTCGCCAGCAGGAAGGCGAAGCGGGCGGCGTCCTCGTTGGAGAGTCCGACGATCAGACCGCCGCCCATGGTCACGCCCGAGCGCGAGATGCCCGGGATCAGCGCCGCGGCCTGGGCGGCGCCGATCGCCACCGCCTGGCGGAAGCTCATCTTCTCCGCGATCCGAGGGTCAGAGTCGCCCTCGCCGTCGCCGCGGGCCGGCTGGCGCCGGCGCAGGCTCTCGAAGGCAAGCAGGAGGACGCCGTTGAGGGTGAGGAAGAGTGCCGCCGACTCCGGCGAAGCAAACAGGGTTCGCAGCGAGTGCTCCAGCGCCAAGCCCAGAATGCCGGCCGGGACCGTGCCCACGACCAACAGCCAGCCGAGGCGGGCATCGGTGTCGCCGGGGGCGATGCCGCGGGCGCGGATCGAGCGCCAGAGCCCGGCAAAGATCCGCTTCCAGTCTTCGAGGAAGAAGAAAAAGAGGACGATCGCGGTGGCGCAGTGGGTGGCGACGAGGAAGGCGAGGAAGTAGTCGTCGTTCTGGTGGATGTTCCAGCCAAAGACGCTGGGAACGATCACCGCGTGGCCGAGACTGGAGATCGGGAACGGCTCGGCAATCCCCTGGATCAGGCCGAGGACGAGCGCCTGTAGGTAGGAGATCGGGTGCATGCCGGGATCATTTGTCCCCTTGCTTAAGACGAGATGAGAGTGTTCTCATCTGGCGTTAATCAAGCGCCTCAATCCTCCGCGGCAATGCGGATCCTGATCGCGACCGATCACTTCCCGCCCTTCATCGGTGGCGCCCACCGCCAGGCCCAGCTGCTCGCCCGCTCGATGGCCGAGCGCGGCCACGAGATCGTCGTCGTCACACCCTGGCACGGTGGCCTGCCGACGGTCGAACAGGGCGAGGGATTCGAGATCCACCGGGTCCGCAACCTGCGCACCGTCCTCAGCTTCCTGGTTCGCCGCGGCCCCCAGCGCCACCAGCCGCCCTTTCCCGACCCGGTCACCGTGTTCAGCCTGCGCCGGCTAATCGCCGACTTCGAGCCGGAGCTGATCCACGCCTACGGCTGGCTCGCCTTCTCGGTCGCCGTCGCCCTCGGTCGCCGCAAGATCCCGCTGCTGGTCTCCGGCCGTGACTACGGCTACTTTTGCGCGACACGGACTCTGCTGCGCAAGGACGAGCCCTGCGGCGGACCGGGACCGCTCAAGTGCCTCGCTTGCGCCGGCGACTACTACGGCGTCCCCAAGGGCTGGGTCGCCGCGATCGGGGTGAGGATCTCCAGGCCATTGCTGGTCCGCAAGATGACCGGACTGCACAGCGTCAGCAGCTACGTCCATGACGTCACCGTCGACAACCTCTTCCGGCCCGGCGAAAAGCGTGATCGCTTCGAGGTGACGATCCCCAGCTTCCAGGCCGAGCTGCCGCCAAAGCCCGGCAGCGAGGAGCCCGACATCGGCGCCTGGATGGCGCGGCTTCCCGCGCAGCCGTTCATTCTCTACGTCGGCGCCTTTCGCAAGGTCAAGGGCCTGCAGACGCTCTTCGACGCCTACGGGCGCCTCTCTTCACCGCCGCCGCTGGTCCTGATGGGGACCTTCGAGCGTGACTCCCCACCGGACTTCCCGCCGGAGGCAACGGTGCTCACCGACGTGCCAAACAAGGTTGTGATGGCGGCCTGGGATCGGGCGATGTTCGGCGTCCTGCCCTCGCTCTGGCCCGAGCCTCTCGGCGCCACGGTCTCGGAGGGGATGAGCCGCGGACGGCCGGTGATCGGCACCCGGCCCGGCGGTCACACCGACATGCTGACCCCCGAGAGCGGAATCCTCGTGCCCCAGGGTGACGTCACGGCCCTGACCACGGCGATGCAAGAACTGATCGTCGACCCTGAGCGCCGTGAGCGCATGGGCCATGCCGCGGCCGAGCGGGCAAAGACCTTTGCCGCCGTGGCGGTGCTGCCGCGCTTCGAGCAGGCCTACAGCGACGCGATCGAGTCGGGCCGTAGCCGGCCCGGCCCGTCCTGACCGGGAGACGAAACTGGCCGCAGCGGCAGGGTCAGCCAGACGTCGGCCCCACCCCCACTCCGGTTCGCCGCCCGCGCCTCACCGCCGTGAGCATGGGCGACGGTCTCGACGATCGCCAGGCCGAGCCCGCTGCCGCCGTCGCGATTGCTCGAGGAGGCACGGCTGAAGCGCTCGAAGGCGCGTGCGAGAAAATCGTCCGGGAAGCCGTCGCCCCGGTCAAGCACGTGGATCTCGACCGAGCGCTCGCCGGCGCTTGCCGCAATCTCGATCGTGCCCGCCCCGTAGCGCAAGGCGTTGTCGACCATGCTGCCGACCGCCTGGTCGAGCCGCAGCTGGTCGGCCCCGAGCACCAGCGACTGGGGCGCGGCGATCTCGAGCTCGCGTCCCCCCTCTTCGGCCCGTCGCGAGAAACGACGGGCGACGCCTTCGAGGGTCTCCCTGACGTCGAGGCGGGCGAGGCGCAGGGGCAGCTCGCCGCGCACCGGTCTGGGCGATCGTCAGCAGGTCCTCGGAGAGCTGGGTCAGCCGGTCGGTCTCCTCGGCGGCCGAGGCCAGCGCCGCCCGCAGTTCCTCGGGCGAGCGCCCCGCCGCCAGCGCCAGCTCCAGCTCGGTGCGCAGGATCGCCAGTGGGGTGCGCAGCTCGTGGCTGGCGTCGGCGACGAAGGCCCGCTCGTGCTCGAGTGCCTCGCCGAGCCGCTCGAGCATCTCGTTGAGCGTCTTGCCGAGCCTGGCGACCTCGTCGTCGGTCGGCGGGACCGGCAAGCGCTGGTCGGGCTCGGCGGCCGAGATCTCCGCCGCCCGCGAGCGCATCGCCTCGACCGGCTTCAGCGCCGCCGCGGCCACCCCGTAGGCGGCGAGCGAGGCGAGGATCAGCGCGACAGGGCCCGCCGACCAGCAGCAGCTGAGCGAGGTCGGTGAGCGACTCGTTGCGCGGCTCGGTCGAGGTGCCGACGACGACGACCTGCCTGCGGCCCTTGGCGTCGACCGGGACGGCCAGCAGCCGCGATTCCTCCTGCAGGCCGGGACCGGACCGCGGTCGACGAAGACCGGCTCCCGAAGCGCCCGCCGCAGCTCGGTCGGGCGTCAGCAGGACCTGATTGCCGACCGTACGCGAGGCATCGGTGAGATCGCCGCCGGCGTCGAGCACCTCGGCGAAGCTCTCGCTCGGTCCGACCAGGGTCTGGTTTCCCTCGTGCAGCCCGGGATCGCCCTCCTTGACCAGGGCCGCGACATCGCTGGCCCGCGAGCGCAGGCCGGCGTTGATCGTGGCGTCGAGCTCGCTGGAAAAGCGCAGGTAGACGAAGACGCCGGTGGCGCCGAGGACCAGCGCCATCACCGCGGCGAAGACGAGCGGTGACCCGGAGGCGGATCGAGACGCGACTCAGCGGCCGCCGTCCTTTCGCAGTCGGTAGCCGGCGCCGCGCACGGTCTCCAGCGATTTGACCCCGAAGGGAAGGTCGATCTTGCGGCGCAGGTAGCGGATGTAGACCTCGATCACGTTGGAGCGATGCTCGAAGTCGTACTCCCAGGCCTGGTCGAGCAGCTGCGAGCGGGTGAGCACGTGGCCCGGCCTGCGCATGAAGGTCTCGAAGCAGGACGAACTCCTTGGCCGAGAGATCGATCTCCGTCTCGCCACGCCAGACCTGATGGGTCGCCGGGTCGAGCCGCAGCTCGCCGACCTCGACGATCGCCGGCCGCTCGCTCTGGCCGCGCCGCACCAGGGCACGGAGCCGGGCCAGCAGCTCGGCGAAGGAGAAGGGCTTGGTCAGGTAGTCGTCGGCGCCGCCGTCGAGGCCGGCGACCCGGTCCTCGAGCGCGCCGCGGGCGGTCAGCATCAGCACCGGCGACCAGATCCCCTCCTGGCGCAGGCGCCGGCAGGTCTCGAAGCCGTCGATGCCGGGCAGGATCACGTCGAGGACGATCGCGTCGTAACCAGAGGCGCGGGCCATGCCGACAGCTTCCTCGCCGGCACCGGCGACGTCGACGGTCAAGCCCTGCTCGCTGAGGCCACGCCGGATCAGCGCCGCCATCTTCACCTCGTCCTCGACCACCAAGACATTCACACCCCCAACCATCCCAGAGAAGATGAAGCCCAGATGAGAATTGGCTTCTTTCTACTTGGGGCTTCTCATTGAACCTTTAGGAAGCATCCCTAGTAAGGGTGTATTAGGGTTACCGAATTAGGTGATCCTAATGACCGTCTTCCCACCCTAGGAGGCTTCGTGAGTTCTCGAATTACCCGGCAGCTCTTCGCTGCCCTTTGCCTGGGCGGCATCGTTGCCCTCGCCGCCGGCGGCTGCGGCTCGTCCTCGAGCGACTCGCTGACCCTCTACAGCGCTCAACACGAACCGATGACCGAAGCGTTCGCCAAGGGCTTCGAAGAAGAAAATGGGGCTGAAGTCAAGATCCGCTACGGCGAGGACGAGGGCCTGGCCAGTCAGATCGAGCAGGAGGGCGATGCCTCCCCCGCCGACGTCGTCCTGACCGAGAACACGCCGCCGCTGGAATCGCTGACCGAGAAGGGGCTGCTGGCCAAGGTCGAGCCCTCGACCCTGGAAGAAGTGCCCTCGCGCTACAGCTCGCCGAGCGGGCACTGGGTCGGAGTCGCAGCGCGCGAGACGGTGATGGTCTACAACCCGAAACTGATCTCCGCCGGCGAACTGCCGAGCTCGATCCTCGACCTCGCCAAGCCGGAATGGAAGGGCAAGCTGGCCATCGCGCCTTCGGAGCCCGACTTCGTGCCGATCGTCAGTGCGATCGAAAAGCTCGACGGCCGCGCGGCCGCGAAGAGCTGGCTCGAAGGCTTCGCCGCCAACGCCAAGCACTACAACGACAACGAGGGAATCATCGCCGCCGTTGACTCTGGCCAGATCGGCGCCGGGATCGTCAACCACTACTACTGGTTCGAGGCCATCGCCGAGGAAGGCAAGGACAAGGTCCCGTCCAAGCTCCACTACTTCGGCCACGAAGACCCGGGAGCGCTGGTCAACATCTCCGGCGCCGGGGTGCTCTCTTCCAGCGACAACCCCGAACTGGCGCAGGAATTCCTCGCCTACATCGTCGGCAAGGAAGGCCAGAGCGCGATGACCCACTCCGGCGACTGGGAGTACCCGCTCAACGCCGCCGTGCCACCACCGCCGGGAGTGAAGCCGTTCGACAGCCTAGAACCGCCGAAGGTCACCCCCGCCGACCTCGGCGACGGCTCCGCCCCGCTGGAACTAATGCAGGAAGTGGGCCTGCTCTAGAGCATGGAGGCGGCGAGCACCAGCCGACGCGGCGTCGCCTTGGCGGCGTCGTTCGGCTGGGCGCATCGGGGCCGCGGGCGCCCGCCCGTGACCCTGCTCCTGCTCTCCGCCGCGATTGCGCTGCTGATCCTAGCGCCGGTCGGCTTCCTGATCGACCAGACGCTCTCGAGCGGCTGGAGCGAAGTCGAACGGCTGCTGTTCCGGCCCTTCGTCGGCCACCTCCTGACCAATACGGCGCTGCTGGTGGTCGTCGGCACCGCGGCCTGCACGGTCCTCGGCGTCGGCGTCGCCTGGCTGGTCGAGCGCACCGACCTGCCCGGGCGCCGCGCCTGGGCCGTGCTGGCGGCGCTGCCGATCACGGTGCCGGCCTTCGTCACTAGCTACAGCTGGGTCTCGATCACGCCGGCCGTGCAGGGCTTTTGGGGCGCCGCTGGGATCGTCACCCTCGCCTACTACCCGCTGATCTACCTGCCGGTGGCGGCGGTGCTGCGCGGCATGGACCCGGCCCTGGAAGAGAGCGCCCGCTCGCTCGGCCTCGGGCCCTGGCGGACTTTTCTGCGGGTCACCCTGCCGCAGACGCGAATCGCTCTGCTCGGGGGGATGCTGCTCGTCGCGATCCACCTGCTCTCGGAGTTCGGCGCCTTTGCGATGCTGCGCTTCCAGACCTTCACCACGGCAATCTACGACGAGTACAAGCTCAGCTTCGACGGTGCCAGCGCCTCGATGCTGGCCTCGGTGCTGGTGATCCTCTGCCTCGTCCTGCTCGTTACCGAGCTGGCGGCCCGTGGGCGCGGGCGCTACGCCCGGGTCGACTCCGGCTCCGCCCGGCCAGCCCCGCCGGCCCAGCTTGGGCGCGCGAAATGGGCGGCGCTGGGCGGCTTCGGGGCGCTGATCGGGCTCTCGCTGGGGCTGCCCCTGGCGACCCTCGTCTACTGGATCGCCAATGGCAGCTCGGCCGGCGTCGACCTCGGCGCCCTGCTCGCCGCTTGCGGCACCTCGCTCGAACTCGGCCTCGGGGCGGCGCTGCTGACGACGCTGCTGGCCCTGCCGATCTCGGTCCTCACCGTGCGCCACCCGAGCAAGGCGGCGACCGTGATCGAGCGCGCCACCTACCTGCCCTTCGCCCTGCCGGGGATCGTCGTCGCCCTCGCCCTGATCGTGCTCTCGATCCACCACCTACCGGCGATCTATGACTCGACCCCGCTGCTGATCGTCGCCTACTCGATCCTCTCGCTGCCGCTGGCCCTCGTCGCCACCAGAGCGGCGCTGGCGCAAGCGCCGCCGGTGCACGAGGAGGTGGCCCGCTCGCTCGGAGCCGGACCGCTGCGGGCGATGGCCCGCGTCACCCTGCCACGCATCCTCCCCGGCCTCGGCGCCGCGGCGGCGCTGGTCTTCCTCGCCACCGTGACCGAGCTGACCGCGACCCTGCTGCTGGCCCCGATCGGCACCCAAACGCTCGCAACCCAGTTCTGGGCCAAGGCGTCGACTTTCTCCTACGGAGCGGCAGCCCCCTACGCTGCTCTGATGGTCGCGATCTCCGCCCTGCCTACCTACCTGCTGACCCGCCGCCTCGGCGGCGTCGTGCGACCGGCGGAGGGACGATGAGCCCGGCGGCGTCGCTCTCGGTCGCCGGCCTGCGCAAGTCGTTCGGCAGCTCAATGGTGCTCGCCGGCCTCGACCTCGAGGTCCCCACCGGCAGCCTCACCGCCGTGCTCGGACCCTCGGGCTGCGGCAAGACGACGCTGCTGCGCCTGCTCGGCGGCTTCGAGCACGCCGACAGCGGCTCGATCCGGCTCGGCGAGCGGGTTCTCTGCGACGAGCGCACCCACCTCGCCCCCGAGCGCCGCGCGATCGGCTTCGTGCCCCAGGAGGGCGCCCTCTTTCCCCACCTCGACGTTGCCGCCAACGTCGGCTTCGGCCTGCCCCGCTCGGAGCGGCGCGGCGGCCGGGTCGAGGAGCTGCTGCAACTAGTCGGCCTCCAGGGCCTGGCCAAGCGCTTCCCACATCAGCTCTCCGGCGGCCAGCAGCAGCGCGTGGCGCTGGCGCGAGCGCTGGCGCCGGAGCCCGGCCTGGTCCTGCTCGACGAGCCCTTTGATGCCCTCGATGCCGGCCTACGCGCACAGGTGGGCGGCGAGGTCCGCGAGACCCTGCGAGCGGCCGGCGCCACCGCGCTGCTGGTCACCCACGACCAGGAGGAGGCACTCTCGCTGGCCGATACCGTCGCCGTTATGCGCGGTGGGCGAATCGTGCAGGCAGCCGACCCGCAGACGCTCTACCGCGACCCGGTCGACGCCGAGGTCGCTTGCTTCGTCGGCGAGGCGGTGCTGCTCGAGGGACGTCTGCAAGGCGACTACGCGGAGACCGCGCTCGGCCGCCTGCCGACCCGCCATGCCGCTGACGCCGCCGCAACGGAGGCGACGTTGATGCTGCGCCCCGAGCAGATCCTCTGCCAGGACGCCGGACTTGAGGACGGCCACAAAAGACCACGCGGCCGGGTGCTCTCGACCGCCTTCTACGGGCACGACGCGACGGCCCGGATCGCCCTCGACGACGCCGACCGCCGCGAGATCGTCGCCCGCGCCGCCGGGCACCTGCTGCCCCAGCCCGGCGATGAAGTGGTGATCGCAGTCGAGGGCACGGCGCTGCCCTTTCCGGCTGAGGCAGAGCAGGACAGCGCCGCCGTCGAACGCCTGCCCGCGTTCGGCTAATGACCTGAGTCGTCAGTTCGCGGGCAGGTTGGTAAACGTGCGGAGGCGCCGCTCACGAGGCGAGCGCGACGCGCGCATCCGACTTTGACCACACCAGAGCGGGGTCAAAGTCGGATGCGCGGATCACTTCCTGAGCTGGTCGTCGTTTGGACGCGAATCAATGACTCAGGTCACTAAGGGGTGGCGGTCACCGTAGTAAGGGGGTAGCCGAGGTGCGCCACTCGCTCGGGCAGGTCGATGTGCAACCAGTGGGAGACGTGGCCTGGCGGCGTCTCGAGGATGATCTCCGAGTAGGGGCCTGCCTCCAACTCTTCGACGATGTCGTCGTAGGCATTGGGGCTGTTGGCGACTCGGCCGGCCGGCGTTCCGCCCGTCGTGGTCTGGATTTGAGGCAGCGCCTTTGCCAGTAGCGCGTCGCCGTCGCTGGTCTCCGGGCTGTTGCGGTCGAAGGCGAGGTGGTCGGGATTGGGAACCAGGACGACGAATCGTGCCGCCCCTTTCGCAGCTCGCTCGCGTACCGCGTGAAGCAGCGCCCCGGTGGCCTCGACCTTGTTGAGGACGACGAGAACCGCCGGGGTGCCATCGACGGCTGCCGCCGCTGACACGGCCCCCGAGCGGATTACGTCGCGCTTGGAGATCGCCAGGAAGACGACCAGGGCGAGGATCGCGCTGAGAAAGATGATGCTGGTCAGGTTCGTGCCCAGCCCAAGGCCGCCTTCTCCGGTCGGCGAGGCGAGGTAGTCGCCGATCGAGGCGCCGAGTGGCCGGGTGAGGATGTAGGCGAGCCAGAAGGAGAGGATCGCGTTCATCCGCAGGCCGAAGTGGAGGACCGCGACGACGACGATCGCGCCGGCGAAGATGCCGAGCGCGGCGAGGTAGCCGAGTTCGAGCTGCTCGGAGAGGAAGTCCCCAGCCGAAGTGCCGAGGGCGAAGGTGAAGAGAATCGCCAGCCAGTAGAAGGCCTCGCGCCTGGTGGTGAAGATGGTGTGCACGGAGAGCGTGCGCTCGACCGCGTACCAACCAGCGAAGACGCAGATTAGGATCGCGCCGAAGGCGATCGTCGTCGTTTCCAGCGCGACACCGTAGTTTTCGACCAGGTTGTCGCTGACCAGGGTGCCGACGACGCTGATCAGGACCACGGCCAGCCAGTAGATGCCGGGCACATACTTCCTCGCCCGGAACTGGAAGACGAGGACCGCGATCAACAGCGCCCCCATGATGTAGCTGGTGCCGCTGAGACCGAGACCGAGGTTTTCGTTGAGGTTGTCGGCGAAGGTCTCCCCCACCGTCGTGCAGAGCACCTTGATCAGCCAGAAGTAGACGGTGATCTCGGGGACCTTGTTGAGCATCTGGCGGGCCCACCACTTGGTGGACCTGCTCGGCGGCGAGACGGCTGGGTACGTCTGGGCGGAGTTCATGGCGCGGCAGTCTGGGGCCGTGCGCTTAAACGAAGATGAGAGATACCCGCGTTTCATCAAACAACTAGTCAGCGGGTGCTTTCACTTGCCCTTAAGGGGTAGAGGAGAGAGTCGTGCCGGTGCATCCCGTCCTCCTCACCAGCTTGTCCGACAAGGTCGTCGAACCGCTCGTCAACCTGGCCACCGAATTCATCGGCTCCGCCGGGGTTGCCGCGGTCTTCTTGTTGATGACGCTGGAGTCGGCCTGCATTCCTATCCCCAGCGAGGCGATCATGCTCTTCGCCGGCTTCAGCGTCTCCAAGGGCGAACTGACACTGGTCGGCATCGTCACCGCCGGCGTGCTCGGCAACCTGCTTGGTTCGTGGATCGCCTACGCGGTCGGCTATTACGGGCGCCTGGATCTGCTTGAAAAGAACAAGCTGATCCACATCAGCCCCAAGCACCTGAAATGGGCCGACGAGTGGTTTGAGCGCTACGGCAGCGCCACCGTCTTCTTCTCGCGCATGCTGCCGATCATCCGCACCTTCATCTCGCTTCCCGCCGGGGTGGCGAAGATGCCGTTTTGGCGCTTCTCGGCCTACACCTTCCTCGGCTCGATCCCCTGGGTGCTGGCCCTTGCAATCGTCGGCGAAAAGGTTGGCGACAACTGGGAAGAGTGGCGCCACAAGCTTGGCTACCTCGACTACGTGGTGCTGGCGGCGATCGTGGTTGGGATCGTCTACCTGGTGGTGAAGCGGCGCCGCGGCGGCTCCGGCGCAAGCCCGATCGCGTCGGACTGAGAACCTCCCCCCGGCAGACACCGGAGGGAGGTCTCGCCAGCGGGCACTAGTCCTCCTGCGACCCTTGGTCAGCAGGCTCGGTGGGCCCGTCGGGAGTGTCGGCTTTGGAGGCGGAATCGGGCACCTCGCTCTCACCGGAAGCAGAGTCCTGGCCACCCTTGACACCGTCAGTGTCACTTGCCGAAGTTTCTTCACCCACGCTTTGGTGCGTGGGCGACGTGACCGGAGTGGACGCATTCTGGGCTTGGGCAAAAGCCGCGCCGCCCACGGCGAGGGCCGCCAGGGCTGCCACGGTCACCACCAGCTTCTTCAACTTGCTCATCGACTTTCTCCTTTGTTGGATGGAGTCGCCGATGGTTGTGGGCCCAGATTGGATGGGCGTGAAATGGCGCCTAAAAGCTTTGTGAGGATTCCGAAGGCCGCGACTCAGGCCGATGAAGCTGGGACGAAGGAGACGGCCTTGACCTGCCGCCAGGTCAGCAGCCGGCCACTCGCCGGATCGATCACCTTGAGCCGGATCGAGCGCAGCCCATCGCGAACGCTCAGCACCGGGACGTCGTGAAAAATCGGGTTCTCGTCATGGGCGCGCTGCAGGTGGTAGTTGGGAATCTTGGCGCTGAGATGGTGAACGTGGTGCAGGCCAATGTTCCCGGTGAAGAACTGAAGTAGCTTCGGCAACACCAGGTAGGAGCTCCCCTGTAGGGCAGCGTCGGCGTAGCTCCAGTCCTCCGAGTTCTCCCAGTAGACGTCCTCGAATTGGTGCTGGACGTAGAACATGAAGATTCCCATCGTGCCGGCGAGGATCGCAATCGGCATCTGGACGAGCAACCATGCCTCGAGGCCGACAAACCAGATGATCGCTCCGATCACACCCGCGAGGACCAGGTTCGTTGCGATCACGCTGCGGCGCTGGCGTGGGCGCATCTTCTTCGACCAGATACGAGGTCCAATCATCAACGACCAGATCGGGCCGATCCCGAACATCACCAGGGGATTGCGAAACAGCCGGTAGCCCAGCCGCTGCTGCCAGGGGCTAGAGAGATACTCCTCGACGGTCAGGGTCGGGATGTCCCCGGTGCCGCGGCGGTCGAGGTCGCCGGCCGTTCCGTGATGCACGGCGTGGTTGTGGCGCCAGTTGCCGAACGGCTGGAAAACGAGCAGGCCGGTGAACCTTCCGAGCCACAGGTTCGCTCGCTTGCTAGGCAGGAACGAGCCGTGGGCGCAATCGTGGAAGACGATGAAAGTGCGCAGGAGGAAACCCGCAGCCGGAACCGCAAGGGCGAGGGTGATCCAAACCGAGACGTCGAGACAGAGATACATGACGACGCTCAAAGCCAGGTAGGGCAGCACCGAGGTGACCACGTCGAAAAGGCTGTGGCGGAGCGAGGGTTGCTCGTGCCGGGCGACCGAGTCTTTCCAGTAAGGAGTCATGAGCTGGGGAAAGCTAAACGCGCTTCCTAAAGATCGGCGTCGACGGCTGAGCGGTGAATGATCGCGCGCGCCGCGGCCTCCCCCTCCGCTGGGGCGGCGGAGGGGAACCGCGCGGCGAGCGGCACGCCAAGCAGGGAGACGGCGGCCATGGCGAGGAAGGCCGCCAGCGGGTCGTGAACAAGAATCTGGACGACCAGTGCCACCACCAGGCCGCCGAGGTTGCCGGCCATCCAGATGATCGCTCCCGCTGTGCCGGCCGCCGAGCCGGCGAGCCGCTCGGCGGCGGTGAGGATCACCGGCAGCGCCGGCAGCATGACCAAGCCCATCACCGCGATCACGCCGGCGCGGACGCCCAGCATCGTGAACGCGCCGAGGGCAGCGCAACCGAAGGCGCTGGCCAGCACCGCGGCGCGCATGAAGGCCCGCTCGGCGCCGCGACGGGCGACGAGCGGAGGCAGCAGAACGCAGCCGGCGATTCCGGCAACGACCATCCCGACCAGCAGCACCCCGGCGCTCTGTTCCGAGATGCCGGAGGGATGAAGCAGCGTCTGCAGCCAGGTGGCGATGGCGACGAAGACACCGAAGCCGACGAAGGCCAGCCCGCACAGCGTCCGCATCGCCGGCAGCGCCCACAGCGCGCGGACGGCACCCCCCTCAACGGCCGCGCTCTCGCTACTCGCGTAGCCAGGCCGGCGCAGGGTAAGCGCCAGGGCGAGGGCGGCAAGAACACCGAGCACCGCCTGGACGACAAGCAAGCGCTCAATATGACCGTGGGCGCCCAGGGTTGGGCCGAGGATCAAGGCAAGGAGCATGCCGGCGAAGCTGCCGGCCGAGGCAACGGCAATACCCGCGGCACGCTGGTCGACCGGGAGATAATCCGCCGAGAGCTTGCCCATCGCGCTGAGGACGATCGGCTGGGCGATGGCGACGGCGAGCTGCCCAGCCATCGCCCAGGCAAAGGTCTGCCCGCCGAGGCGGAGCATTCCCCCAGCCGCCATCAGGGCGCCGCCGGCCAGCAGCGCAGGCCTGAAGTGACTGTCCAGCAGGCGACCGGCCGGGATTGCCAGGACCACGTAGAGCAACGGGAAGATCTCGGCCAGCCAGCCGACCGCCGAAGTCGAGACGCCGTAGTAGTGGGCAGTGCTGGTGTCGATCGGTGCGTAGGTCAGCCAGAGCAGCTGCGTCCCCGCGCAGACCGAGGCGAAGGCGGCGATCGTCGGCCAGCCGCTGGAGTCACCGGATCGCATCGCCGAGTGACCGTAACAGCGGCACCCGGTGCCTTCTCGCCTGGAACTAGAGCAGCTCGACCAGGCGGCGGGCGGCCCTCGCGGCGCCGTCGGTCTCGACGTCGAGATAGCTGACGTCGCGGCCGATCTCCTCGGCGATCGCGTCCGCAATTAGCTCTGGCGGGGCTTCGTCGAAGTCCATGCGGCGGCCCGCTCCGTAGCGTTCGAGCCGGTGGCGGACGTGGAAGTTCTGCTCGAAGTGGTGGCGCAGCGGGAAGTAGAGGAAGGGCCGCTTCTGCGCGGTCAGCTCCATCGAGGTGGTGAGGCCGCCCTGCACCACCGCCAAGTCGCAGGCAGCCAGGTTTCGGTAGAGGTTGTGCACGTAGGGCACCACCTCGAGCCCCGGGTGCGAAGGCAGCGAGTCGGGGTCGATGCGGGGGCCGGCGACGACGATCATGCGCAGGTCCGGGACGCGCTCCTTGGCGGCGGGGAAGGCGGCGATCACGCGCCGCAGCAGGCCTGCGCCCACACCAGAGCCGCCGACGGTGACGATGCAGACGCGCTCATCGTCACCGTAGCCGAGCTCGTCGCGCAGCTTGCTGCGATCGCCGAGCTCGGCCGGGTCGAAGCCGGTGGCGTAGCCGGTGAAGTCGAAGTGGCGCTCGGTCCAGTCGCGGATCATCGGCAGCTGCGGCCCGAGTCGCTCGCCGACGATGTCCTCAGGGTTGCCGACGAATAGCGCCATGTCGCGAACCTCGGGGTGGTCGGCGATGTGGTCGACCATGTCGGCGTTGTAATCGGCAGTTAGGAAGCTCTCGCGCTCTCCCCCGTCTTCCATCGGCAGGAAGCCGACGAAGTCGGTCAACCAGGCGAAGGGAACTTTTTTCTCGCCCGGGTTCTCGTGCAGGTAGTAGTCGAGCTCCCAGGCCTCGTCGCCGATCCAGAGGTCATAGCGCTGCTCGCGCACGATGTCGTGGAAGAGCATGAAGTTGGCGGCGAGGATCTCGTCCATGCGGCGTAGCCCGTGGAAGCAGTGCAGGTCGTGCTCGGCGGACTCCGACTCGAAATGCTTGGACTCGTTGGCAAGATGCAGGCTGGCCGGGTGGATGCTCTCGCCGTCGGCCTCGAGCACCCGCGTGACCGGGTCCTGGGCGAGCCAGTCGATCTGCAGATCCGGCTCGAGCTTGCGCATCTCGCGGGCGATCGCGATGTCGCGCTGGGCGTGGCCGAGCCCGATTGGCGAGGAGATGAAGAGGGCGCGCGGCCGACCGTCAGCGCGGTAGACGTTGGCATCGCGCGGCGTGCGCTCGCGCCCGAAGGAGTCCTCGGCGAAGTCGCGCAGAGCCAGGTTCGCCTGGACCGGCTTGCGCGCGTGCGGCAGGTGCCCGGAGCCGTGGACGACCTCCAGCTTGGCGCCGGTGAAGCGGGCCAGGGCGCGGCCGTCGCGGAACGGCGCGATCTTGTCGTTGTCACCGTGGATGATCATCACTGGGCAGTCGAGCCCCCGCGCCAGCTCGCGCAGGTTCGAGCGGCCACGGTGGATGTCGCCCCCGGCCGCGGCGATCATCGTCGCCGGGTCGGTTTCCAGGCCCCAGCCAATTCCGTCCTCGACCGCCTTGCTCGAGTGCGGCTCCGGAACGCAGCGCGAGATGAACCACTCGACGTACGCGGGAAAGTCCTCGAGCCAGTGGTTTGCGTTCATGTGTCCCCACCAGCGATAGAAGGGGAAGGACCATTTAGTGAAGTAGTAGCGAAAGGTCAGCCGATTGAAGAGGAACGAGTGGTGCGATGGGGTGTAAGGGAAAAGCGGTCCGATGAAGACCGCGCCGGTCACTCGCTCCGGTGCAATCCGCCCCAGCTCGAGCGTGTACTGCGCGCCCTTGGAGAGGCCCACCATCAGCGCCCGCTCGGTCCCCGTCGCGTCCATCACCGCGAGGCAATCGCGGGCGGTCTCGTCGATGTCGTAGCGCCGCGGATCACGGCAGCGGTCGGAGCGCCCGTTGCCGAGGCCGTCCATCACCAGCACCCGGAAGTGACGCGAGAGGTAGGGGATCTGCATCTTCCAGTGGCGCGAGTGGACGATCGACCAAGTCGGCAGCAGGAAGATCGTCTCCTCGCCCTCGCCGTAGACCTCGTAGAAGAGACGCTGCCCGTCGCGCTCGACGAAGCCCTCGGCGTCGGGATAGCGGGCGCGACTTTGCTCGCCGTCGCGGCCGGTCACCCTCTCCACTGACCCGCCGGCGACCAAGTCCTCCACCGCGGTGTTCATGGCCTGGCCTCAAAAACCAGGTTGAAGGGCGTCTCAGCTGCGCGCCGGAAGCGGGTGAACCCGGCCTCGGCAACAACCTCGGCGATCCTCGCTTCGCCCGCCTGGGCCCCTAGCGCCAACCCGACATCCTGGGAGAGCGAGGCCGGCGTGCAGAGGAAGGTTGAGAACCCGTAGAAGGCCCGGCCGACGGGGTTGAGGTTGTCCTCGACCCGGTCGCCCGCCATCGGCTCGACGATCATCCAGGTGCCATCCGGGGCGAGGCTCTTGAGGACTCGACAGGCCGCACCAACGGGATCGCCCATGTCGTGCAGGCAGTCGAACATCGTCACCATGTCGTAGCCCTCGCCCTGGTCCGAGGCGGCGTCGCCGGTCTCGAAGCGAACGCGATCCGCGACCCCAGCCTCCTGCGCCCGGCGGCCAGCGGTCTCGATCGAGCCCTCGTGGTAATCGGAGCCGACGAAGCTCGACCGCGGGTACTCCTGCGCCATCAGGATCGTCGAGGCGCCGTGGCCACAGCCGATGTCGGCGACCTTGGCCCCGGACTCGAGCTTCCCGACCACGCCGTCGAGGGCCGGCAGCCAGGCGGGAATCAGGTTGGCGTTGTAGCCGGGCCGGAAGAAGCGCTCGCAGCCGTCGAAGACGTCATGGCTGTGCTCGTGCCAGCCCACTCCCTCGCCGCCGCGAGCCGCCTCGGTGATCCGGGGTGAGTCGCTGACCGTGCCGAGCGCGAGCTGGAAGAAGCCCGGCAGGAAGGCGGGGCTCTCCTCGTCGGTCAGGGCGACCGCCTGCTCGGGCGGCAGCGTGTAAGTCCCATCGGCGGGGTCGTACTCGACGTAGCCGCCGGCCGCCTGCGCGTTCAGCCACTCGCGGACGTAGCGCTCGCTGGCGTTCGTCCGCTGCGCGAGTTCGGCGGGCGTCAGCCCTCCGGCGTCGGCCAGGGCACGGTAGAGGCCGAGCTTGTCGCCCATCACGACCAGGGCCGCGTTAAGGGTGGCACCGACCTCGTCAACGGCGCGGAAGACGAACTGCTCCAGCTTCTCGGCGTCGACTTCAGCGGGCTGCTCAATGGTTGTCATGGTGAAACTCCTTTGCGTCGGTTGTCGTAGTCGTCTTCATGCCTTGCGCTGCTCAAGCTCGGAGAGCCAGCCATCGATCGCCGCCAGCAGCTCGGCGTGGCCGCGATCGAAACCGAGCAGGCGCTCGGTCAAGAGGCCCTTGTTGAACTGCATCACCAGCGTCGCCCAGGCCTCCGCCGAGAAGAGGGTCTCGTCGAGGCCGTACTCCTCGATCGCCTGGGCAAAGGCGTCGCGCAGCAATGACCGCCAGGCGTCGTTCACCTCGCGCAGCCGCTCGCGCATCTCGGGTTTGTTCCAGGCCAGCGCTTCCAGCTCCAAACAGACCTTGGGATAGCCCGAAGCGAGGTCCTCCTCGATGTAGCCCATCGCCGTGCGCCACTTCTCGGCGAAGGGCGCGTCGGTTCCGTACATCGCCCGCTGGCGGTCGAGGATGCGGCTCGTAAACCGCTCCAGCACCTGCAGCAGCAGCTCGTCGACCGAGCCGAAGTAGTAGTGGACGAGACCGTGGTTCTGCCCCGCCTCGGTGGCCAGCTGCCGGGTCGAGATCCCCGCCGCGCCGTCCCTGACCAGAACTCGCTCGGCGGCATCGAGGAAGGCCTCGACATTGGCCTCCCTGATCGAAAGGCCGCCGTTCCCCGCCTCCGGATCCGGACTTGTAAGTTTCTTAGTCATCTGACTTAGTCGAATATCTAAGCAGATTGTCCCCTACCGTGCAAGGGTGACTCCGGCCCGCAATCGCGTCACCCCGTCGGGCGACATCGAGGCGTTTCCGCTGCGCGGCGCCTGGACCGGCAACCGCGGCATCCTCCATCGGGACAGGGAGATCGTTCGCTTCCACGCCAGCGACCTCTGGATCGTCTGCGCCCTCGAGTTCCGCGGCCGCCGGCGCGAGCAGTGGCAGCCAGGCCACTACACGTTCCTCTTCTTCCACGACGAGGCCGTTGCCTTCGCCGCCGGGCACCGGCCCTGTGCGGAGTGCAGGCGCGAGAGCTACGACGCTTACCGCACGGCTTGGGTCGAGGGCCTGAAGACCTCAGCTCCTTCGGCGAAGCAGATCAACCGACAGCTGTACGGCGAGCGAATCGTCCGCGGCACTCACCGACGGCGAATTCATCGACTGCCCTGGGCCGAGCTGCCCGACGGCGCCTTCGTCCTGCTCGACGAGAACCCCGCCGTGGTGATTGGCGATCAGCTCAGTGAGTGGACACGCGAGGGATACGGTGAGCATCGCCAGCGGCCGACGCGGGGGGTCGCAAACGTGATCACTCCCCCGTCCACCGTCGCCGCGCTACGCGCCGGCTACCCGGTGCAGATCGACGACGACGCCCGAGGCTAGGCGCTCAGGCTGATACCCAGGCCCTGGCCTCTTCCTCCTGGTCGAGGTCATAGACCATCACCTCACCCGGCGTCATCCAGGCGAACAGACGCATCGCCTTCTTCACCCACTCGGCGTCGCTGACGATCGCCGAGCGCTTCCAGGCCGAGTGCTTGAGGAAGCCGAGCTCGACGCCGGTCTTGGCGTCCTCCAGCCAAGCCCGCGGCTCCAACTCCTCGAAGTCGGAGAGCACGAACAGCATCCGCACCTCACCGGCCTCGACCGCCCCACGCAGGGTCGGGACCAACACGTCCCGATAGTCCTCGGGCGTGAGCTTTCCCGAAGCGCGGAAGCCGATCGTCCCGGCCGGCATGTCATCGATCTTCTCGACCATCTCTTCTCCTTTGTGAGCTTAGAAACAGTGTGGCCCATCCCCTGGCACACTGTTGCAATGAGTGAGAGCCCGGTTCTGATCACAATTCCGATCAGTCACTACTGCGAGAAGGCTCGCTGGGCGCTCGATTGGGCAGGCGTCACTTACGAGGAGCGGGCACACTTGCAGGTGCTCCACTGGATTCCGGTCACCCGTGCTGGCGGCAAGAAAACGGCCCCCGTACTCGTCTGGGGAAACCGGGTCTTCGCCGACTCGGCAGACATCGTTGAGGAGGCCAGCGCCAAGGCGCCCCCAAATCGCAGCCTCTATCCCGAGGACGCCGCTGCCGCGGCTGAAGTCCGAGCGCTGCAAGGCGACTTCGACGCCGATCTCGGACCGGAGGGACGCCGCTGGATGTACAACGCGCTGCGCGGGCGCCGCGACATCGCCGTTACCTATGGCTGCACGGGTGTGCCGACATGGCAGCGCCGGGCCCTGCCGTTCGCCTACCCCGTAGCGGCCCGCATCATCGACCGCTACCTCGACGTCACACCGGCCACAGCTGCTCAGTCCAAGGCCGCGGTCCGCGCAACCTTTGACGCCGTCGCCGAGCGGCTGGGCGATGGGCGGCCCTACCTCTGCGGCGAGCACTTCAGCGCCGCCGACCTGACCTTCGCTTCGCTGGCGGCGCCGATGCTGATGCCACCCGAGTACGGCGTGCCACTCCCTCAGCCCGAGGCGCTGCCGACGGCGATGGCCGCGACGGTCCGCGAGCTGCGAACGCATCCTGCTGGCGCGCACGCGCTGAAGATGTTCCGCGAGGAGCGACGGAACTAGGATCGGCCGAGGTGCCGACCCCAGAACCCACTCCACGCAGAGCCCCCAAACTCCGTCCCGGCACCGTTTACAGCTGGCAGACGGTGGCGGAGAAGTTTGGCTTCAAGCCCAAACTTTTCTCAATCAGCGGCGGCATGCTTTCCCGCCCTGAATTCAATGCCGTTTTGCTGATCACCAGTTCCGAGCAAGGCTCATCGTTCAGCTACGGCGATGAATGGGACAAGGGCGACTTGATCTATGCCGGCAAGGGGCTCAGCGGCCACCAGCAACTGACCGGGGTAAATCGGTTCGTCGCCGAAAACTCACGCGAGCTCTTCTTGTTCGAGTACGCGGGCTCTGAAAAATTGCTTTTCCACGACCGGGTCACCTGCCTTCGTTACTGGGAGGACATCGCTCCCGACCGGGAGGGAAAAGACCGCCGCGTCTTCCAGTTTCGCCTGCGCTTGGCCAACGGCAAACGGGGCCAACAAAAGGCGCGCTCGAAAGCGAACCGCGACGCGGAGTCATCCCCGCGCAGCAGGTCTTCGTTCAAGCCAAGGCCCTTTGACCCCGATCGGACGCCGTCGCAACGCCGCCAGAGCGCACCCGAAGACCAGGAAAGCCGTCGCGTTGCCCAGGAACAAGCTGACCAACACCATCAAGCAACGCTTCGCACATTTGGGCTCTGGCTCGGAGAAATGGGTTGGGCTGAGCTTGAGGAGATCAACGGGGCAATCGACCTGATGGGCAAGCGACCAGGTAGTAGCGGCCATCGGCGGGTCTTGTTCGAGATTAAAAGCACGCGCCCAAAGAGCGAGCGCGGTGCCGTCCGCAGCGGGCTTGCGCAGTTGCTCGAATACCGCCTCCTCTTCGGCTCAAGCAAGGACAAGCTGTGCCTCGTCACCAACCGACCGATCAACACCCAGCGCCAGCGGCTGCTCAACTCACTCGACATTGGCCACGCCTATGTCGAGAAGCGCAAGGTCCAGATTTCAGGCACGGCCGCCTCGCGGGCGATCTTCGGCTAGCCCTGCCCAGGCACCGTCGGCTTGCCGCTCATCCCGGGGTGAATCCCCCGCCCGATCGTCTGCTCGTCGACGATCTTTTGCAGGTACTCGGTCAGGCGCTTGCGGTCGGCCGCGGGCATTCCTTTGGTCAGGTCGCGCTCGTGGGCCTTGGCGATCTCGCGCCCGCGCTCGAGCGTCTCCCGTCCCTTGGCGGTGAGGTAGAGGGCACGGACCCGGCGGTCGCTGGGATGCGGCCGGCGTTCGACCAAACCCAGCTGCTCGAGCTCGTCGACGAGGCCGACCATGCGGCTCGGCGGCACCTCGATCGCCTCACCGATCGCCTGCTGGGAGTGGCCTTCGGCGGCGTCGACGAGGTTGAGGACCCGGAACAGCGCCGGGTGCAGGCCGACCTCGGCGATCCGCTCGGCGAACTGGCGCGAGGCGTGCATCCCAACCTGGGAAAGGAGAAAGGCTAGTGTCGAGGGAGCCGCGTCCCCCGCTATCGGATCGGTGCCCACGGGATCGCGAAGCCTACCGCTTTGCTTTGTGCTAAGAATCGTTTCATCCCAAAACCTTTCTAGGTTGCAACGGATTTCCCGAACGAAAGGATCGCTCGATGACCCGCCGTCTCGCCCGCCTCGCCGACATCACCTACCGCCGCCGTGGCCGCGTGGTCCTCGCCTGGATCGTCGCGACCGTTGTCCTAATCGGCCTCGGTTCCTCGCTCGCCGGCGAGTTCCACGCCGACTACAACACCCCGGGCTCGGAGTCGAAGGCAGCCAGTGAATTCACCAAGCGCGAATTCAGCGGCTACTCGGGTCAGGAAATCTACGTCGTCTGGAAGAACCCGCAGGGGGTTGACAACCCGGCGACCAAGCGGCAGATGAACGCCTTCTTCACCCAGGCCGAAAAGGTCGACCACGTCGAGCGCCGGGCGGCGATCCGTGTCTCCGAAAAAGGCACAATCGCGACCACGACGCTGCCGCTCAACGTGCCGGGCTGGGAGGTCAAGAAGGAGCAGGGCGAAGAGCTAATCACCGCTGCCGAGGACAACGACGGCGCCGGCCTGCAGATCGAGCTTGGCGGCGAACCGATCTACGCCGCGCAGGAACAGACCAGCCCCGAGGGGCTCGGCTTCCTCGGCGCGGCGATCGTGCTGCTGATCGCCTTTGGCTCGCTGGTCGCGGCGGGCCTGCCGCTGCTGATCGCCCTGGTCGGCCTGGGCATCACCTCGGGCGGCCTGATCGCGCTGCTGGCCAACGTGATCGACGTCCCCAACTGGACCACGGCGGTCTCGGGCCTGATCGGGATCGGCGTCGGCATCGACTACTCGCTGCTCGTCCTGACCCGCTTCCGGACAGCGATGCGCTCCGGCAAGGACCGCCACGACGCCGTCGTCGAGGCGGTCTCCACGGCGGGCCGCAGCGTGCTGATCGCCGGCAGCACCGTGGTCATCGCCGTGCTGGGCCTCTTCCTCACCGGCCTTCCTTATATGTACGGAGTGGCGATCTCGGCCTCGCTCGCGGTGCTGGTCGTGATGCTGGCCTCAGTCACGCTGCTGCCGGCGCTGCTCTCCTACCTCGGCCCGCGGGTCGACCGCCTGCGCATCCCCTTCCTCGGCCGCCGGCTCGAGAAGGAAGGAACCAGCGACTCCCCCGCCGCCCGCTGGAGTCACGCCGTGCAGCGCCGGCCCTGGACCGCCGCGATCGTCGCCACGGCGATCCTGCTTGCCCTCGCCGCGCCGGCGCTGGGCATGCGCCTGGGCTTCCCCGACGCCGGCAACGACAAACCGGGCACGATGACCCGTCAGGCCTATGACCTGATCAGCGAGGGCTTCGGCCCGGGCGCCAACGGCCCGCTCGTGATCGCCGCCGAACTGCCCGACACGGGGGCGCGCCCGGCGATCAACGGCCTCACTAAACAACTGCGCGAAGACCCCGGAGTCGCCTACGTCGCGGCGCCGCGCTTCAACTCGCAGGGCACGGCGGCGCTCTTCACCGTGATCCCCACCACCTCGCCCCAGGACGCAGCGACAACCGACCTCGTCGATCACCTGCGCCACACCGTGCTGCCCGACGCGCTTGAAGGCTCGGGCGTGGTTACCAGGCTCGGCGGCGTCACCCCGGCCCTGGAGGACCAGAGCGAATACATCACCGGCCGCATGCCGCTCTTCATCATCGGCGTGGTCGGGCTCTCCTTCCTGCTCCTCCTTTTCGCCTTCCACTCGCCGCTGATCTCGCTCAAGGCGGCGGTGATGAACCTGCTCTCGGTCAGCGCTGCCTATGGGGTGATGACCCTGGTCGCCAAGGGCGGTGCGGTCGGCGAACTGATCGGGATCGACCACGAAGTGCCGGTCGCCCCGTTCATGCCGGTGATGATGTTCGCGATCCTCTTCGGCCTCTCGATGGATTACGAGGTCTTCCTCGTCTCGCGGATCCGCGAGGAGTACCTCAAGGACGGCGACACCAGGCGCGCCGTGGCCGACGGCCTGGCCAAGACCGCCCGTGTGATTACCGCGGCGGCGGCGATCATGGTCGTCGTCTTCCTCGCCTTCGTCGCCTCGCCCGAAGTCTTCCTCAAGCTCTTCGGCATCGGCCTCGCCGCGGCGATCTTCCTCGACGCCACGGTGGTCCGCATGGTCCTCGTGCCGGCGGTGATGCAGCTGCTCGGCGCCCGCAACTGGTGGTGCCCGGATTGGCTCGAGCGACGGCTGCCGGCAATCGAGGTCGAGAGCGGCCCGCAGGTGGCCGAGGGGCGGTCCTAGCCGGCGGAGATGCGATCGAGGAGGGCAGGCAGCTCGCGATGGCTGTCGAGCACGAAGTCCGCCTCGATCGCACCGTCGACCCGCGGATCGTCGTGCAGGGCCCGGTAGCGAACCGTCCTCATGCCGAGAGCGGCGGCGCCTGCGATGTCGGTGCGCCGTAGGTCGCCGACGTGCATCGCGGCTGCCGGCTCCACATCCAGCGCCGCCAGGGTGGCTTCGAAGATCTGCGGCGCCGGCTTGTAGTGACCGACCTCGTCGGAGAAGGCCCAGCCCGAGAAGTAGGCGAGCAGCCCCTCGCGGTCGAGCAGTTCGCGCAGGACCACACCGCCGCTGAAGCCGGCGTCGCAGACGATCCCCAGGCGGAGGCCGCGCGCCTGAAGCGCCTCCAGGCTGGGACGGATATCAGCCGCCAGCTCCACCGGCGCGTTCCGCGCCACCGTCAGGAACGCCTCGGCGGTCCTCTCCCCCGCGACTCCCTCGAGTCCGAGGGCGCGCACCAGCATCTCGGCTCCTTCGCGGGGGTGGAAATGCTCGCCCACCGACCAGGAGCTCTCATATAAGCTGGCAATCTCCCTGAGGCTCTCGGCCAAGAGCTCGGCCTCGAGCTCGACACCACACTCCGCGCAGGCATCGACGATGGCCCGCCGCCGCGCCTCGTTCATCAGCCCCGCCGGGGCCCGCGCGATCGTGTTCCAGAAGTCGAAGGTGACGACTTCGATCGGCTGGGCCACTTCAGTCGGCTCGACGCTCGCTGCAGGGCTTAACGGCGCCGCGGGTCCATCGCGCGTGAGATCACCACGCGCTGGATCTCGTTGGTGCCCTCGTAAATCTGGGTGATCTTGGCGTCGCGCATCATTCGCTCGACCGGGTACTCCTTGACGTAGCCGTAGCCGCCGAGCACCTGGATCGCCTCGACCGTGACCCGCATCGCGTTGTCGGAGGCGAATAGCTTCGCCATCGAGGAGTGCTTGGCCAGGCCGGGATCATTCTGGTCGGCCATCGCGCAGGCCTTGTAGAGCAGCTCGCGGGCGGCGGCGGTGCCGGTCTCCATGTCGGCGAGCTTGAACTGGATCGCCTGTAGGTCGAGGATCGGCTTGCCGAAGGCGACGCGCTCGGAGGCGTAGGTGGTCGCGTAGTCGGTCGCCCCCTGGGCGATCCCAACCGCCTGCGCCGCTGCGCCGAGCCGCGTCCTTTCCAGCGTGCCGAGGGCGACGCCGAGCCCGCGCCCGACCTCGCCGATCACGTTCTCGGCCGGCACCCGCACCTCGTCGAA
Source organism: uncultured Solirubrobacterales bacterium (assembly GCA_963716345.1). GTDB lineage: Bacteria > Actinomycetota > Thermoleophilia > Solirubrobacterales > 70-9 > VRUE01. Next base: position 2,220,664 of record OY970304.1, on the reverse strand, counting down.
GACCGGCGAGCCGGTCGGCGAACCGCGGATCCCGAGCTTGTGCTCGAGCTTGCCGATCGAGAAGCCGGGCCGATCGGCCTCGACCATGAAGGCTGTGATCCGTCGCTTTTCGCGGTCGGTAACGGCGAAGACGACGTAGAAGTCGGCGACGCCGGCGTTGGTGATCCAGTTCTTGGCGCCGTTGATCACCCATTCGTCGCCGTCGAGCTCAGCGTGCGTGCGCATCCCGGCCGGGTCCGAGCCGGCCTCGGGCTCAGAGAGCGCGAAGGCGGGCGTCCACTCGCCGCTGGCGCAACGCGGCAGCACCCGCTGCTTCAGCTCGTCGCTGCCGAAGAGCCGGATCGGCAGCGAGCCGAGCTCCTGCACCATCAGGATCAGGGCGCTGGAGGCGCAGGCCTTGGCGATCTCCTCGACCCCCATCTGCAGCATCAGAGTGCCGGTCCCGGTGCCCCCGTACTCCTCCTCGAAGGGCAGGGCGAGGATGTCGTGCTCAGCCAACAGCTCCCGCACGTCCCGGGGATATTCGGACTTCTCGTCGATCTCAGCCGCTCGCGGCGCAATCCGCTCGCGAGCGATCTGCCCGATCGTCTCGCGGAAGTCGAGCATGTCCTGGGGGATCGAGTAGATGTCGGTGCCGGCGCTCATCAGAGCGGGACCGTATTCATAGACGCCCCCGCCTGTCTTGTGACCCGGCTATTTCTTCTTTTTCTTAGGCTTGTGCTTAGCCACGCACGTGGCCTTGCCTTTGCGCACCACCCGTTTCTTCGCTTTCGGACAGTGCGCTGGACCTTTCACCTTGTTGGCCGAACCGGGCAATGAGGAAATGACGATCGGAGGCAGCGTCACGACGGGAGCGCCGCCAGTCCCTCCGCCTCCACTTCCTCGACCGCCACTCGAAGCCAAGCCGGTTTCGACCGCGCCGGCATCGCAGGCGACCGAGTTGCCGGTGGCGGGACGAGGAAGCCCACGCTGGTCTTCGTGCACGGTGCAGGCGGCCAGCGGGACCAGCCCGATCGCGCCACTGCCGGCTCCCGGCAGCATCGTCTCGGTCAGGCCGCCGTTGTTCTGCAGCGGGCCGAGCAGCGGGTCGGCGACGGTGCCGGGACAGGAGCTGTCCGGATAGCTGAGGTTGTTACCCAGGTCCTTGAGGTCGACGTACTGTTCTTTCGAGTAGTACTGGACGCAGTCCAGATCCCCGCTGAGCAGTGACCCGTTTCTGGCGACCAGCGTGTTCCTGAAGTAGACGCCGGCACCTGTGCCCGGGTTGACATCCGGACCGACCGCGACCCCAGCGCCCTTGCCGCGCTGCCCCGGCGTGCCCGGAAAGCTCCCGTCATCGCCCGCTGGGCCGGCCAAGCCGACGGAATTGCTGGCGATCGTCACCTGGTTCAGTTCGAGGTAGTCGGATGAGTGCGCGCCCTCGGCCCAGACCCCGCCGCCGTAACCGCCAAAGCCTCCAAGACCGGGACCGAGTGAGCCGGACTGGGGACCGTTGCCACCTTTGCCACCGTCCCCGGTGAGGTTTTCCGCGACCGTGACGTTGCTCAGCGTCGCCCCTTTTCCGTAGTTGAAAAGACCGCCGCCCAGCCCGCCGCCGCCGCCCGCGCCGGCGTGCGCACCGGTTTTGTACTGGTTGTTCAACGTTTTGCCGCCGATCCCGGCCCCGCCGCCGTTGCCCCCCGCGCCTGTGTTGTTGCCGACGATCGTCGAGCGGCTCATCTGCAGGACACCTGCATTGAAGATACCGCCACCGCCGTAATAGGCGGTGTACTGAGGATTGCCCGTTTCGAGGTTGTAGGTGAGCCCGGCATTGCCCCCTTCGCCGCCATAGCCGCCGCGGCCCGCGGGCTGCATTTCGCCTTCGCCGACCCCTTGGCCGCCGAGGCCGCCATTGCCACCGCGGCCGGTGAAGTTGCCTTCGATCGTCGTGTCGGTGATCGTGGCACTGCCGAAGTTGTAGATGCCGCCACCGGCGCCGGCAGGACCGGCGTCGCCGCCATCGGAGCCGTAGGGAAACTTCCCGAGCCCGAGCTGCCCGGCCGCTCCGTTGCCGCCATTGCCGCCGTCGCCGGTCCCGTTACCGCTGATCGTCGATGCCGTGATTGCCAGCGAGGCACCGGTTGCGTTGTAGATGCCACCGCCGTTGCCACCGCTTCCCCCGGACTGGCCGTATCGATAGGAGCTCGCAGCAGGTTGGTCGCCGTCGACGCCGCGGCCGCCGTGACCGGTGAAGTTTTCAAGCACCCAGGCCCGTTCTAGGGTGAGAGCCCCGGCGTTGAGGATGCCGCCCCCGTTAGCGCCGAAACCACCGGATTGCCCCGGGCTGAACCCGTCGGCTCCGGACAGCGTCTGGCCACCTGTGATCCGCAGCGCGCTGAGCTTCACCTGCGCCCCGGAGGCGACTTCGAGCACCCGGCTGTGGCCTTTGGCGTCGATCGTCGTCAGGGCGGGGGCGTTCGGGTTGGCCCCAACGACCGCGATGTTCGCCCCCGCACCGACGGCAAGCTGCCCCGCGCTCAGTTCATAAGTCCCCGCCGGCACCGAGATCGTGATCGGGGCCGAGCCAGCCGCCCCGCAGTCAGCGCTGTCAGAGCCGGCACTGGCAGCGACGATCGCCTCCCGCAACGAGCAGCTCCCGTTGCCGGGCGTCGCGTCGTCAGCCGTCGTGTCCACGGCCATCGCCGAGGCGGCCGAGGCGAAGACCATCGCCGCGAGGCACGCCAGCATCCCCGCCATCAAGCCCCGGAAACCGACCATTCCGCGGCATGATCACAGAAAAAGCTAAAGATCCCAACGGTGTCCCGGCGCGGTGACGTGGGTGAGCTTCTCGGGGTTTCGCAGGTTGTCGATCGCGACTATGCGGCCGCCGTCGAAGGCGAAGGACATTACGTTGAGGGCGATTCCGTCATCGGTGACGACTCCGAGGGTGCCGTTGACGTTGGCCAGCTGGGCGCTCAAGGGGCGACCGTCGCGCAGGCGCTTGCGCTCCAGGGCGAGCAGAGCGCCGGCGACGCGCTCGGCGCCGTGCAGGGGAAGGCGCGCGGCGGGGACGCGCCCGCCGCCGTCGGAGCGCATCACCACGGCGGGATCGAGGACGTCGAGTAGCTGCTCGAGGCTGCCGGCTGCGCAGGCGACGGCGAAAGCGGAGACGATGCGCCCCTGCTCCTCGCGACTGGCCGGGAAGCGGGGTTTGGCGGCGGCGACGTTGCGGCGGGCTCGGGCCGCGAGCTGGCGGACCGAGTCCGAGGAGCGGCCGAGGAGCTCGGCGACCTCGGCGAAGGGCATGCCGAAGCTGTCGTGGAGCAGAAATGCGGTGCGTTCAGCGGGACTGAGGCGTTCGAGGACGATCAACAATGCCGCGGCGACCGACTCATCGAGCGTGATCCGGTCCCCCGGATCGTCCTCGGTCAAGCCGGCGACGAGCGGCTCGGGGAGCCACTCGCCGACGTAGCTCTCCCGCTTATGCCGGGCGCTGTCGAGAGCATCGAGCGAAAGGCGCGCGACGGTGGTGGTCAGCCAGGCGGACAGGCTCTCAATCTGCTCGCTGTCGGCGCGCCGCAGACGCATCCACGCGTCCTGAACGACTTCTTCAGCGTCGGCGACGCCGCCGAGGAAGCCGTAGGCGACCTGGAAGAGCCGCGGTCGGAGCTGCTCGAAGGCAGCGGTGAGGCGATCCATCTCGGCCAGTCGGTTGTCCGCTTTCATCACAGACCTATGCCATTGAGTATTGCTCGGCACGGTCATCGCTGCGGGAGATCACCGTGTTGCGGAGCGCGTTACTACGAAGCGCCATCCGTTGGATCGTCGCCGACAGCGCTCCCGCGGCAGCGGGTTTGCCGAGCCCGAGCATCGCGGTGGCGTCCCCGCCGGCCGGCGGATAGATCAGCGAGCGATTGATCCAGCGCTTGAAGCGCTTGCCCTGCTCGCCGCCGGCGATGATCGTGTCGCGCTCGTAGCCGCAGGTCAACAACCCTCCGGCCGATCCCAGATCAAGGCAGGTGAGGTAGAGCGGCTGCGCATAACAGCCGGGCGAGCGGCCGAGGATGGTGGCAGCCGCATTCTCCCCGGCTTGGCGACCCTGCGGCATCGCCTGCTGGCAGGACATCATCGCGAGGTGCCTGCCGTCGACGGTGACGCTGGCGCTGTCACCGGCGGCCCAAACACCGTCGATGCCGGTCGCCATATGCGAATCGACCGCGAGGCGCCCCTTCGCATCGAGCGGCAAGCCGAGCTGCTCGTTCAGCGCGCTGGCCCTGGGCCCCGCCGCCCAGATTGTCAGGCTGCCCTCGACTCGCTTGCCGTTGGCGAGCGTCACTCCGTCGGCATCCAGATGAGACACCGGCACGCCGGTTTGAGCCTGAATCCCAAGCGAGCGCAGTGCATCCTCGATGACAACGCGTGCCTTGGGTCCGAATTCCGGGGCCACCGTGCTCGCCTGATCGACGAGGCGCACCGAGACGTCCGCCGTCGCGGCTCCAGCGGCACGGGCGCCCGCCCGCAGCTTGTCCGAAAGCTCGGTGGCCAACTCGAGGCCGGTGAACCCGGCACCGACGATCGTGGCGCTAAACGGCGCGGCGGGACGTTCCGCCAATCCGTCAACGGCCTGGTGCAAGGCCACCGCCTGCTCGTAGCTGTCGACGCAGTGGACGCCCGCGGCGCCCTCGGGCAGGCGCACTTTGCTTCCAGCGCAGAGCACCAGTTGGTCGTAGGCGAGCTCTGTGGAGGAGTGGCCCACCAGCGTCAGCCTTCGCCCGTCCGCGTCAATCCTCTCGACCGTCGCCATGCGGTAATCGATTCCCACCGGCGAGAGCAAGCCGCTGAGCGGGACCCGCACGCCGCTGAGATCGGACTCATACAGGCGCGGCCGAATGACGAGCGCGTCATCGGGGCTGAGGAGGGTGATGCCGACCCTGTTCTCCGCCCCGTGGCGCCGCAGCAATCGTGAGGCACCCATCGCCGCCCAGACTCCGGCGAATCCGCCACCGACGATGACGATTCGTTTCTGCCTCATACAGTGAAGACGACGCAGCGCCGAAAAAAGTGACAGAGCGGCGAGCCCTCAGACACGTTCTCCGACGGCAGCGGCGATCTCCTCGGTGGCGTCGCGAGCACGGGGATCGACGAACATGCCAAAGAAGCCATGCGGCAGGCTCGGGAACCGTCGCACCGCGACGTCGACGCCGGCCTCGCGCAGCCGCTCGCCGAATGCCTCGGCCTGGTCGCGCAGGACGTCCATGCCGGCGGTGGCGATATAGGTCGGGGGCATCTTCGACAGGTCGGATGCCACCATCGCCGCAAAGCGGGGGTCTCGAAGATCTTCCTCCGCGGGCGCGTAGCGGCGCATGTCGCGATGCACGATCTCCCTGCTGAGCGGCGCGCGGAACTGGTGCGCCGACTCGTAGCGGTCCAGGTCGCCGTCCACGGCCGGGTAGATCAGCGCTGCCAGCTTTGGTCGGTAAGTCTCATCGGCGGCGAGGTGAAGCGCCGCCGCAGCCGCCAGGTTGCCACCGGCGCTATCGCCGGCAATGGCGATGCGATCGCTCGCGGCCCCGAGCTCCCCGGCGCGATCGACCGCATCGACGAAGGCGGCCACGACGTCGTCGAAGGCGGCCGGGAACCTCGCCTCCCAGGAGAGGCGGTAGTCCAAGGAGAGCACCTTCACCCGAGCGGCCCGGGCGAGAAAAGCGCAGGCGCCGTCATACGCCTCGATGCTGCCAACCTGCCAGCCCCCGCCGTGGGCGAACACCACCAGCCCAGCCCCCGCAGACAGCCCGTCGGGCTCATACAGGCGCGCCCGCCGGCCATCGCCCTCGCCACCTCGCACCGTCAGGTCCCTCCAGCTCGCATCGTCCATCTGGGTACGCGCAGCCCCCCGCTGCAGGCGCTCGAAGAGCCGCAACTGCGTGGCTGTGGGGGGATCCGCCGTCGCCGCCAGTGCGCGCTTGGCGCCGTTCGCCAAGAACTGCAGGCGGGGACTCAGGCGCTGCCCGTCGATCGTCGGGCGCCTGCCCGCCAGGGGCAAGAACACAGCATCGGGAAGCGAGAGGACAGAGTGCGTGGCCCGATCGGCCAGGTCGGCAATCCGGTTTTGCTTCACATGGAGAAGACGACGCAGCGTCGCGAAATGTGACGGAGACGGCGCTCCGCGAAGGACGCAGGGCTAGCCGCCAAAGAAGCGATAGGAGCCGATCTCGCGCAGCTCGGCGACGACGGGAGGCTCCTCGCAGCGCTCGCCAACCTCCTTCTGAAACTCCCTAAACGCTGCCACCTCGGTGAGCGGGTTCTGTCCGCCCTCGGTCTGCGCGACGTGGACGAAGCTGACGCCGTCCTCCAGCTGGAAGGTGGCATAGCGAAGCCCCACCGGCGTGGTGCGCTGCAGCTCGTCGTAGACCGCGCGGACCAGCTCCTCGTTCTCCTGCGCCCGATCGGGCTTGACCTTGTAGCGAACCATTACTTGCTTCATCGCACGCCTCCTCGATCCGTGTTTGAGTAGAGACCCCTGTGAAGCTCCGGGATCCGTCGAAGCGCCTGGCCGGCGCTCAACCCTCACCCTCGAGATATGGCGGAGCGAGGCCCCAGCCCCAGCGAGGCATCGGCGCGTGCTCGGCCACTTGCGCCCCCGACCCGTGATTTCCAGCCCTCGGTGACGGGAGAGCATCGCCTCATAACCCCCGAGCTCATCGCCGTAGCGTGGCAGACCTCCCATCACCTCGACCCACCAAGCGACCACGTGGTCCCGATGCTCCGCACGACCGTCCCGCCGAAAAGCGGAGCGAGCAGATCGTCTCCTTCGACCAGGTCGTAGAAGGTGTTCAGCCACCGCTCGAACGCCTCTGTGCCTCCGGCCCACTCGTAGATCGCGGCGTCTCACCCACGTCACGAGGATGGCAAACAAGCGGCATTCTCCGGGACTCGTGCCCTCGTCGTCGGCGAGCTTGTGTAGAAACCCATGGACAACAAGCCTGACCGGGCCTTGCGCCCGCTACTTCAAGGAGACGAGATGTCGATTACGACCAAGGATGAGTTGGCAAAGCAAGTGGCCGCGCGTACCGGGCTCGAGACAGGCCAGGCGAAGGCGGCAGTGGAGGCGACGATTGAGGAGATCACCGCCCAGCTCGCGGCCGGCAACGAGGTCAAATTCACCGGCTTCGGCAAATTCTCGACTGTCGCTCGGCCGGCCCGGGAAGGCCGCAATCCGCAGACCGGAGAGTCAATGCAGATCGCCGCGAAAACGGCGGCGAAGTTCAGCCCCGGGGCCGAACTGAAGAAGGCCGTTAACGGCTGAATTGTTCTTAGGGGAGGCGGCGGTCCCGCCGCCTCCAGGTCGCCGACGCCAAGCCAGGCTTTGACTTCGCGTTCAAGCGAAGGTCCAGAGCTTGTTGCCGAGGAAGTTGAACGGCATCGCCAGCGCCACCGCGATTGCCTGCGCCGCCAGTTCGCCGACCGTGGCCGAGCGCACCAGCGCCTCTAGCAGCACCAGGTTCAGGCCCAGGGACGCAAAGCTGACGGCAAAGAAGCGGGCGGCCTGGAAGCGCGCCAGCCCCTCCCCCGGCCCGAAGGTCCAGTAACGGTTCCAGAGGAAGTTGTTGGAGACGGCGATCGCGAAGGCCCCGATTGCGGCAAGGATGTGGTGGACGCCGAGGTTGGCAGCGAGCAGGGCGAAGGCGGCGAGGTTGATCAGATATCCGGAGCCGCCGACGAGGCCGAACTTGAGTAGCTGCACCCAGGTCGGGCGCTGGCGCGCGGCGGCGCCGAGCCGGACGGCGAGCGCCCCGAAGTCGACCTCGGCCATGACTTTACTTTCCTCGCGGGTTCTTAAATCCCGATGAGAGGGCTCCGACGCAGGGTGCGTCATCGACTTCGAGCCGACGGCCATCCGCGCGGCGATTGACGAAGCCTCGAAAGCCCTCAGCCCTGCGAGAAGCCTGGGTCCGGCTCGGCGACAGGACCGGGGAGGTGATGCGGGCGAGCGGCCGGTGCGGGGGTCGCGACGCCTGGCTGGGCATCCTCGGTCCTGACATCGATCTTGGTGACCGAGAGGTAGCGCACCAGGCCGACGATCACGAGCCCCAAGATCAGGCTCACCCCTCCAGCTCCGAGCCCAAGACCGCCCCGGCTTCCCGGCACCGCCATCCAGTCGGAGAAAGAAGCCCCGAGCGGCCGGGTGAGGATGTAGGCAAGCCAGAAGGCAAGGACCTCATTGAGGCCGAAGAACCGGTAGCCGAGCGCCGGGATCGCGATCAGGGCGGCGAACAGCACTCCCGAAGCGAAGAAACCGAGGTGCAGGGTGGTGGCGGTCATGTCGCCAGCGGCAGTGCCGAGGGCGAAGGTGGCGAGCACGGTGGCCCAGTAGAAGAGCTCACGACGTTTGGTGTAAATGCTGTGAATCGAGAGTGTCTTCTCGCTCGCGTACCAAGTCGCAAAGACGACCGCGAGCACGACCATGTAGAAGACGGTCGAGACGAGGTATGGAATGCCCGCCACGACGTGCAGGGCGTCGGCGGCGGAGGTACCGAAGATGGCGACCGTCACCACCACCAGCCAGTAGTTCCAGGCGACGTAGCGGTCGCGCCGGAACTGCAGCCGCAGCGATACCCAGAGGCCGATCAGCATCAGCGGCACGGCGATCGCCGGCCCGAGGATCCCGTTGAGGGAGTCCGAGGTCGTCTCACCCATCGCCGTCGTCGCCACCTTGGTAATCCAAAAGAAGGCGATGATCTCAGGGACCTTGGCGAGAACTCGCCTGCCAGCCGGGGTCGCCTCGACCTCAGGTCGTGGGGAGGACGGCAAGAGCGCCGTCGAGAGGGTCTTTTCTTCAGGGCCGAAGTTCATCGCGGATCGAAGTTCATCGCGGGTAAATGATCGGTTGGCGAAACACCGAGGAGCCGAGGAGGCCGGCAGCCTAGGAATGCCGGCTAAACGCCAGATGAACGGGCGGCGCTCACGCGGCGAGGAGTGCGCGCCTGATCGACCATCGCAGCAGCGCGAGAATCGCAACCGGACCCAGCCACCAAGCGGGTAGGCCCGCGGACGCGATCGCGGCGATCGCGGCGAGGATGATCACGACCCCGGCAGCGGTCCGCCAGTCGTCCCCGACGACGAAGTCCCATCCAGCCAGGGCGGCTCTCCTGGCCATTCAGACCGACCCCGCTGCAAGCCGGGAAGAGTCGCGACGCAGATCCCGCGCCAGCAGCCACGAGGCAGTTGAGATGACCAACACGAGGACCGGCAGCGACGCCTCTCCCCCGGGCCACGAGGCACCGGCGCCCTCGGTGCCCCAGAAGATTCCGAAGGTCGTCAGCAGCACCCCGACGACAAACTTCATCGAGTTCTCCGGGACCCGTGCCAGCGGCGCCCGGGCGGCGACGCCGAGGAGGACAACCAGCGCCACGGCGAGGCCGGCGGCAGCCACGGCGAGGCCGACGTTGCCCTGATTCGCGCCGAAGGTGAGGACAATGAAGGCGACCTCAAGGCCCTCGAGCAGCACGCCCTTGAAGGCGATCGCAAAGGAGTAGCCGTCGAACCCGGCCGCTGCCGCGCCGGCGCCGCCGGCAGCCGCTGCCTCAGCCTCGAAGATCGCCAGCTCGTCATGCATCGACTTCAGCCCGGCGGCGCGCAGGATCGCCTTGCGAAGCCACTGTAGGCCGAAGACGAGCAGCAGCCCACCGACGACGATGCGGAGGACGTCGATCGGCAGGGAGGTCAGCGCCGGACCGAGACCGGCGATCAACACCGCGAGCGCCAAGAGAGCGGCGAGGACGCCCGAGATGGCGGATCTCCAGCTCCGCGTCGAACCAACCGCCAGCACGATCGTCAAGGCCTCGACCGCCTCGACCGCGCAGGCGAGGAAGACTGAGACGACGAGACTGAGCTCGGTCCCGGTCATCGGACAGCTCCCTCAACGACCGGGAGCAGGATCGTCACCGTCGAGCCACTGGCGCTGACGGTGCCCCCGTGGCGCTCTACCGTGGCCTTGACGATCGCCAGGCCGATCCCCGAACCGGTCCGGTCCTTCGCCTCCTCTCCTCGCCAGAAGCGCTCGAAGGCGGCCTCCTCTTGTCCCGGCGGGAAACCGGGGCCTTCGTCAGCGATCGTGACCCTCGCCGTCCCGTCATTGACGCCGAGGGAGACCTCGACCCTGCCACCGGCCGGGCCGTGGACGACGGCGTTCTCGAGCAAGTTCTCGAAGCTGCGAGCGAGGGCCTCGGGCTCGCCAAGGACGGTCGCGGGCGCCTCGACGCGAACGCCAACGCCAGGACGGCCGTCGATAAGGGCCGCAATCGTCTCGTCAAGGCGCACCGGCTGCTCGGGCGTTCGCGCCGCGCTCTCGCGCTCAAGCGCGAGCAGGTCGTCGATCAGCCGCCGCAGCCGCGCGGCGTCGGCCTGCAGATCGGCAACGAGCTCCTCGTCGGCGCCGTGGTTGGCGAGGAAGTCGATGTTGCCGCTGAGCGAGGTCAGCGGCGTCCGCATCTCGTGACTGGCGTCGGCGAGAAAACGGCGTTCGCGCTCCTGGGATTGCTGAAGGGCAGCCAGCATCGAGTTGAGGGTACGGGCGAGATCGCTGATCTCCTCCGGCGCCGCTGGAGCGCTGAGGCGGCTCGAGGCGTCCCCCGTGCGCTCGATCTCAGCGGCCGAGGAGGAGAGCAGGCGCAGCGGGCGCGTGCTGCGCCGCGTCAGCAGCGCAGCAGCCAGGCCCCCGGCGAGCACCGCCGCAGCGCCGCAGAGAAGCAACAGCAAACCCAGTTCGTGCACCGTGTCCTCGATGTCGGCGGTGCTCGAAGCAACCAGCACCACCCCACCGGATGCCGGCCCGCCGACCGCGGCGATCGGCGCCGCATAGATCCGAATCGGTTCGCCGCCCAGCTCGGCGTCGGCAAACGAGCTTTTCCCACTCTGCGCCACTCCCAGCTCTGGCCCGCGGGGCAGCAGCTTCGCCCCCAGGGCCAATGAACGGGCAACGATCGCGTCATTGCGATCGAGCACCTCGACGCTCAACTGGCGGCCGGAGATCGGCGATTCCAGCGCTCCCGGGGCGGTCAGCACCGCCGGTGCCGAGACGCTGAGGCGGGCGACTTCGACCGCTCGCTGGCGCAGGCTCTTGTCGAGCGAGGAATGGAGCTGGTTGTTGACGACGATCCGCGCCCCGACTCCAAGGATCAGGACCGCGAGCAGTACCGCCGCGATAGCCGCCAGGGTGAGGCGCAGGTTGAGGCTGCGCAGCCTCACGGCTCGAGTATGAAGCCGACCCCCCAGATGGTGCGGATCAGGTTCGCGTCGCCGAGCTTGCGCCGCAGCCGGGCGACGTAGCGATCGACGACGTTCTCGACCGCGGCGCCGGCCCAGATCCGCTCGATCGCGACCTCGCGCGGGACCACCGTGCGCGGATTGCGAAGCAACAGCTCCAGCAGCTGCGCCTCCCGTGCGCTCAGCTCGACCGGCTCGCCGCCGCCGCGAGTCACCGTGTTGGTTGCCGTCTCCAGGGCGATGTCGCCAACGCTGACCCGGGTGCTGAGGTCGTGCCCGCGCCGCAGCAGCGCCCGCAGCCTTGCCACCACCTCGGTGACCGCGAACGGCTTCACCACGTAGTCGTCGGCGCCGGCCTCAAGGCCGCGCACCCGGTCCTCGACGCCATCGCGGGCGGTCAGCATCAAAACGCCTCCCCGCATCCCCTTCTCGCGCAAGCGTCGGCAGACGTCGATGCCGCTGAGACCAGGCATCGCGACATCGAGGACGACGAGGTCGGGGGCGGATTCCTCCGACATCACCAGCGCCGCGCCGCCGTCGGTGGCCGAGCGCACCGCAAATCCCTCGGCCGCAAGGCTGCGTTCGAGCATCCGCCGTACCGGCGGGTCGTCCTCAACGATCAGGACCTGCTCGCCCACATCAGTCCCCGGCGACGTCGCGGCGCAGAAACACAAGTCCGGCGGCGAGCAGCGCCGGCACGCCGTAGAGGGCGCAGACCCAGGCCGCGCGCACGATCGGCGCCCAGTCGACCGGTGAGCGCAGCAGACCCTGCCAGGCGTTGTACTGGGTGCTCAGCAGGTAGGGGTGGAGGCCTTCGAGTCCGGGCAGGATCCCGATCAGCTGAACCAGTAGCGAGAACATCAGGGTGCCGACGATCGCCGCCGCGCTATTGCGGAAGACAGTCGAGAAAAGCAGGCCGATGCAGGCGATCGCCGTGATCGGGATCAGGTAGACGGCGAGGCTGGCGCCGACCAGACCGAGCCCTTCCATCGCCGAGACTCGGGTGCCGGAGAGGGTGACGATCGAGTGGAAACCAGAGGCGAGGATCCCGGCGACGAGTGCGACGGCCCCAGTGAGGGCAATCGCGGCGACGGCGTAGGTGAGCGTCGCCAGAGCCTTGCCGGCGAACACCTGCTGGCGCTCGACCGATCTGGTCAGAATCGTCTTCAGTGTCTGGTTGCGATCCTCGGTGGCGATGATGTCGCCGGCGACCAGCGCCGTGATCAGCGGGAACATCCAGACCGATCCGAAGAGGAGCAAGACCAGCGGGATCGCCAGGCCGGTGTCGTGGACGTAGCGGCCAAAGGCGACGTCATTGGGGCTGTCACCGCGGATCACGAGGGCGACGACGAAGATGATCGGAACCAGGGCCGCCGCCCCCAGCCCGAGGTAGGTGCGCTTCTGCGCCCGCAGCTTGCGCAGCTCCCAGCGGTAGATCGTCAGCGTGCCCGGGTTCATGCCGCGCCCTCCAGCGCCGGCGCCAGATCTTCCCGCGCCGGCGCCTGCTCGTCCTCGGTCAGCTTGAAGAAGAGGTCCTCGAGGCTGGCGTGGCGGGGGCTGAGCTCGAGGATCAAGGCACCGCCCTCGCCGAGAGCTAGCGAGAGGGCACCGACGGCCTCCTCGCTCTGAGCGCTGAAGGTAACGCCGCCCTCGACCCCCGGCCGCACTTCGGTGATTGCGGGCTGGGCTTCGGCGACACCGCGGGCGCGCTCGTCGTCGGTCGATCGAAGCAGGTAGCCGCTGCCGGCCTGTAGGCGGAGCTCGGCCAGAGTTCCCTGGTAGGCGACCCCGCCCTGGCGGACGATCGCCACCCGGTTGCAGAGGTCTTCGACCTCGCCCAGCAGGTGGCTGGAGAGGAGCACGGTCATCCCCTGGCTGGAGAGATCACGGATCAGGTCGCGCATGTCCCGCATTCCGCCGGGGTCGAGGCCGGTCGCCGGCTCGTCCAACAGCAACAGCCGCGGATGACGCAACAGCGCAGCGGCAATCCCGAGCCGCTGGCGCATCCCGTGCGAGTAGGCACCAACCCGGTCTCCGGCCCGATCGGCGAGGCCGACGGTCTCAAGCGCCTCGGGAATCCGCTGCGGTGAGTCACCGCCGTCGAGACCGGCGAGCAGCTCGAGGTTGACCCTCCCGCTCAGGTAGGGATAGAAGGACGGAGCTTCGACGAACCCGGCCACCCCCTCGAGCGCTTTGACGCTGACCTGGGGGTCGCGGCCGAAGAGGCGCACGCTGCCGGCGCTGGGCCTGATCAGGCCCAGCATCATCCGCAGCGAGGTGGTCTTGCCGGCGCCGTTCGGGCCCAAGTACCCGAAGACGTCGCCGGCCTCGACCCGGAGGTCGACGTTGTCGACCGCGACCAACTCGTCGTAGCTCTTGCAGAGCCCCTCGACCTCTACCGGCGCCGGCTCGCCCACCAGCTCAGAGCGCCCTCGCCGCGGCCTCCGCGGCGACCGGAGGGACGGAACCGATGACGATGTAGTCGACGCCGCCGCGGCTGAAGCGCAGCACCGTGCCCAACGCCGTGTCGAGCTCTTCTCCCTGACTGCCGTTGATCGAGACCTTGGGCAGGCTCAGTCCTTCCGTGGGGCCGGCTTCCTGCTTTTCACCGGGTTCGGTGGCGGACTCGATCACGGCGATCCCGCCGAGGCCCTTGCCGTAGGTGGCAAGCGCGGCGGTCTTGCCGTCGACTTCGATTCCCCGCACTTCGCCGCGCGGTAGGCCGGCGAGCGAGTCAGGCGCATTGAGCTGGAAATCGACGCTCTTCTGGACAGCTGCGACGCCCGCTACCGACGGCGGCTCCGCGTGCCCGGCGCCCGTTTCGGTTTCGGGATTGAGGTTGACGACCTTCGCGCTGACCGGCGCCGAGACTTCGAAGACGGAGGGGGAGATCGCTTCGAAGGTGACGTCGGTGGCCGCGAGCTGGATCACCGGCGAGCTGCTGGAGCTCGAGTAGACGGCGCCCCGCAGCGGCGTCCCGTTGCTGGCGTCCCACGCCACCTCAACCGCGCCAAGGAGGCCGCCGTCGTGCTTGGGCGCGACCCGCAACGTGTAGCTCGGCTGGCCGGCGACGTCGGAGGGCATCGCGCCGCTCAAGTCGGCGCGTTTTTCGACCTTGCCGATCTCGGTTTCGATTTCGCCCAGCGAGACCGGGTTCTCGCCAGCCGACCCGGAGTCGCCCTTTCCTTCTTCGGGGAGCGCTCCGCGGTAGACCGTTTCCGAGCTGCCGTCGTAGATTTCGAAGTGATGGCCGGAGACAAGGACCTGGCTGTCGCCGCCGCCGCCGGCTTCCGATTGCAGCTCGAGGCGCAGCTTGCCGCCGCCGTCGGGTGAAGCCCAGAGGCGACCGGTCGCGCCGGCAAGGAGCGGATCAGCGCCCTGAATACTGGAGGCGTCGACGAGGTTGTTGGTGAACTCGATTCGGGCGCTGACGCCGGGGACCCGGGGAGCGTTCAGCGCATCCTGGACGGCGTTCGCGAGGGGCTTCGGCTGCGGCTTCGGGCCACCGCCGCCGGTCGCCATCGCCACCGCCACGACGCCGACTAGGGCGGCGAGGGTGAGGGCGCAGATGGCGAGAAGTTTGCGAGTCGAGATGCGTCTGACAGCGGACACGTGAGCCTCCTTGTCGCGAAGCGGATCGAGGCCAGGCTAGGAAGCAACCCTGAAATAACTCTGACACCTCGGCCTTGCCGACCTTCCCCTTCGCGAGCGGCGCTCTCACTTGCGGTTCATCTGCCTGGGAAACGCTGTTGCATGGCCACCGCTCGATCTGAGCATCGCCACCCGCGAATCCCGCTCTGGCGACGCGCACGACGGATCTTCCTGCTCGCCGGGATCGCCTGCCTGGTGCCGACGGCCGTCTCCTACATCGAGGCGATGACCGCCGGAAAGCACAACGTCGGCCTCGGAGTCTCGAGCGTCGAGTGGCTGCGCGAAAATGGCGGCAACTCCTTCGTCTCTGAAATCGAGAACTGGTACTACAGCCTGACCGCACCGTCAAAGGGCGGACCGGCGCTGGGCGCCCTGCCCCATGTCGGCGTCGGAGCGACGGGCGAAGAAGGCGAAGGCCGGGCCTCCAAGGCGTACCGGCCGGCCAACCTGAAGCCGCTGATCCACCCTGCCCTGCCCAGCGAGGGGGTCTGGAAGAAGGCGGCGGCGAAGGCTGGCCCACGACCGCCGGTGCTGCTGACGACCTTTCGCAGCGATCCCGAATACCCCCGGTTTGTCGCCGGCACCGCTTGGATCGACTCTTCGCGGACAAGGCTCGACTACGTCCCTGGCCTTGCCGAGCCGCCGGAACCGCTCGCTCACCGGGGCAACGGCGAAGTCCCTCCTCCCAGGCGCAGGCAGCTCGTGGCCACGTTCAACGGCGGCTTCCCGCTCGAAACCTCGAACGCGGGCCTGATCTACCGCGGCAAGGTCAAGGAAGCGATGGTCAACGGGATTGCGACCGTGGTCGAGTACCGCGACGGCCGGGTCGACATCGTCAAGTGGAAGAGCGGGCCGGGAGCGCCGCCCGACGTGTGGTTCGCGAAGCAGAACCTGCCGCCGATCATCGACGAAGGCACGCTCAACCCCAACCTCAGCGACGGACCCGAATGGGGCGACACCGTCAACAACGCGATCCGCGTCTGGCGCTCCGGAATCGGGATCGACAGCCACGGCAACCTGCTCTACGCCGCAGCCAATTACCAGACCGTCGAATCCCTGGCAAAGATCCTGCAGCGGGCCGGCGCGGTGCGAGCGCTGGAGCTCGACATCAACGAAGACTGGACCAGCTTCATCTCCTACCGTCACCCCGGCGCCGGCGACCCGAGCAACCTGCTGCCGGAAATGTTGCGTCCGGCGGAGCGCTATCTGACCCCCGACGAACGCGACTTCTTTGCCGTCTACCTCCGCTCGGGTCAGCCCTGGTGAGGCTGCCCCGCGACATCAGCTCTGCCGCTGCCTCCCGGCGCTCGTTCTTGGCCGACGTCGTAATCGCCCTTGTCCTGGCTGTATTGGCCATCGTCCTTGCCGCCGGCATCGGCATCGTTGGCATCGGAGCGGTCCTGACTCTCCTAGCGTTGCTGGTCTGGCTTGGAATCGAAACGGTTGCCGTTCGCCTAAAGCGGCGCCGTCGGCGCCGCGCTTCGGTGGCCGAGGTCGACGGCCAGAGCCGCCGTCTCGATGCTTCCTAGACCCTGCGGGTGAGGAATCGGAAGGCTTTACTTGCTTAGGGAAACAGCTAACGCTTGCCAGGTATATCGGACTCGCCTGGAGATCCAGGCGGTTCATCAAAATAAAAGATGCCGATTTGCAGGGCTTTATAGGTGGACGACCGGATTCGAACCGGCGACCGCCTGGACCACAACCAGGAGCTCTACCAACTGAGCTACGTCCACCACGTGGCTTCCAATCTAGCGGGCCGGCGGGCGAGGCGGAGGGCTTAGCTGGACCGGTGGGATTCGACCAGGGAGGCGAAGGCTTCCAGGCCGGGGGTCGTGCGGGCGAGGAGGTCGGCTTCGGCGGCTTCGGCTTCGGCCGGGAGGGCGGCTGCCCCGCCGTCACCCAAGGCCACGCATGCCTCGTGGACCATCTCGGGTACGGCCAGCCAGGCCTCGAGCAGGGCGAAGTCGGACTCGGGATGGAAGAGCACGCCCCAAGCGTTGCCGTGGCGGAAGGCCTGGATCTCGGTGCGCTCGGAGCGGGCAAGATGCACGGTGCCTTCCGGCAGGTCGAAGACGTCGCCGTGCCAGTGCAGGACGGTTGTGCTCGGGGCGAGGGCGCCGAGGATCGGGTCCTCAGGGGCAAGAATCTCGACCGGGGCGTAGCCGAGCTCCGGGGCCTCCCCCGCTCGCACTTCGGCGCCGAGCGCTCGGGCCAACAACTGCGCGCCGAGGCAGACGCCGAGCAGCGGCATTTCTCGGCGCAACGCCTCGGCGAGCCACTCGCGCTCGCTTCCCAGCTCGGGATGAACGCCGACCTCGTCGACGTTCATCGGGCCGCCCATCACGACCGCGCCGGCGACCTGGTCGTGGTCGGGCAGGGCCTGCCCCGCCAGCGGTTTGACCGTGTGCACGTCGAGGCCACCACAAGCATCGAGGATGCGGTGCGGCCCCTCCCAGGGCACGTGCTGAATCGCCAGCAGCTTTGGACGCTCGTCCGTACTCATGGCGAAGCAGGCTAACCACGCTACGGTTCGGTCGTGCCGACGCGACGAGGTATCGCTTTCTTCAAGCCCGAGGCCCGGCCGGCGACGCTTACCGGCATGCATGCTCGTGGCGCCGCGGCCGTCGGCGCCGTCGCGGTCGGCGCTGCGGCCGTCGGCGGCTTCGCGATCGGACGGCTCAGCGTCGGCCGCCTCTCGATCGGCCGCGCTGCCGTGGGCAAACTCGAGGTCGAGGAGCTGGACATCGGCCGCCTCAACGTTCGCGACCGCTCGGATGAGGGCGCGTAGCCAACATTGACCACACTAGGGGTGGGTCAAAGTCGGATGCGCTGGCTCGCTGCTGCCGCGGCCATCTTGGCGCTGGCAGTCGCCGCCTCAGATAAGGCCACACCAGCGACAGCCGTCGGCGCCTACCCCGACCTCGGCAGCTGCTCGGTCTTCCCCGATCCGCCGCCCGGCACCGCCGCCAACGCCTCCTCGCTCCCTACGGAGGCCGCTTGGAACCAGGACATCTCCAAGGCCCCGGTCGCCCCCAACTCGGCCGCCACCATCGCTTACATCAACGCCCACGGCGGCAACCTGCTCCACCCCGACTTCGGCTCGCCGCGCGCCTATGGCTTCCCCTACGCCGTCGTCGGCGCCGGCCAGCGCAAGCTGCCGATCAACTACACCGCCTACGGCGACGAGAGCGACCCCGGGCCATTCCCGATCCCCAAGGGCGCGCCGATCGAGGGCGGCAACAGCAGCGACGGCGACCGCCACGTGCTCGTCGTCGACCGCTCCAGTTGCACGCTCTACGAGCTCTACCGCGCCTTCTTCAAAGGCGGAGGAGGTGCCCACTGGAACGCCGACTCCGGCGCCCGCTGGGACCTGAGCTCGAGCGACCGCCGTCCAGACTCCTGGACCTCGGCCGATGCCGCCGGCCTGCCGATCTTCCCCGGCCTTGTCCGCTACGACGAAGTCGCGGCGGGCCACCTAGAACACGCGATACGGGTCACCCTCGACAGCACCCGCAACGCCTGGGTCCACCCCGCCTCGCACTGCGCCGGCGATACCTCCGACCCCAACGCGCCGGCGATGGGCACGCGCCTGCGGCTCAAGGCCGGCTACGGACTCGGCGGCTTCAGCGGCGGCGCCAAGGTGATCGCCGAAGCGATGAAGCGCTTCGGGCTGATCGTCGCCGACAATGGCTCCAACTGGTACTTCAGCGGCAGTAGCGACCGCCGTTGGGATGACGAAAACCTCGATCAGCTCAAGCGCATCCCCGGCAGCGCCTTCCAGGTGGTCAAGAGCGCCGCCCGCCCTCACTCCTGCTGAGCCGCACGTGGTGGAACTCCGCACGCAGGCGTGAGCGCAGCTCGCCGGCTGCCTCGTCCGCGTCATCGCCCTCGCCGCTGACCAGCACCACCTCGGTCGCCGGATAACTCTGCAGCTGGTCCTCGACCGCCTGCACGATGTCCTCGTCGCCTACTCGTGCCTCCGCCGCAACGCCGGCCTTAGCCAGCGCCGCCACGGTCATCACCAAGCGCTGCTGGGCGCGATGGCGGGCGTTCTCCACATCGGAGGCCCAGCGATCGAGGAAGCCGATCCGGGCCGGCACCAGCACCCGCACCTCGTTCTCCTCGCCATCGTCTCCGCGGATCCCGGCGACGCGAGTGATCTGCGCCACGTCGGCTGGGTCCTCCACCCCGCCCGCGGCGACGATCAGCACGTGGTGCTTTGCGTCCCGGCGATCCGCCGAGGCAATCGGCCCTTCGGGCCGCTGGCGGATCGCAAACACCACCAACCCAACAACCGCAAACGCACCAATCGCGACCCCCATACCCGGTCCACCGAGCATGAAGGCCGCGACGATTGGCACCACAACCCCGGCAACTGTGAAAGGAAGCTTCCAGGGGTCCATCGAGCAAGCTTTACATCAGACCTCAGACTTGGCGAGTACCACCCCTCAGGCGTGGCAGCAAGAGCATTGCCAACCCAATCAGGATCACGATGATCCCGAGGATGTAGTTGACAAGGATCGCCAAGACGATCCCAATGACGATGAGCAGTATTGATAGCTCCATGGCCCACGGGTACCCGACAGTTCAGGACGTCAAACGGGTCAGCCGCGGGTGCCCCCGCCACTGCCGTCCGGTGACCAGCCCGGACCGCGAAAGATGTAGCCGAGCTTGTCGCGCCAGCTCTTGGCCGCGCGCACGTCGTGAGCCAGGTCGACGAACTCATGGAAAGCCACCTTGGCCGGCCGGAAGCTGCGGATGTTCTTGGTCAGGCCATAGCGGACCCGCTCGGTCTCCCCCTGGTAGGTACCGAAGATGCGGTCCCAGATGATCAGGATGCCGCCGTAGTTGCGGTCGAGGTAGATCTCGTTGGCACCGTGGTGGACGCGGTGATGCGAGGGTGTGTTGAAGACGAACTCGATCGGCGCCGGCAGCTTCTTCACCCGCTCGGTGTGAATCCAGAACTGGTAGATCAAGCTGATCGAGAGCTGCAGGAGGATCATCCAGGGAGCGAAACCGAGCAGCGCCAACGGCGCCCAGAATGGCAGCGCGGTCATCGGGGTCCAGGTCTGGCGCAGCGCGGTCGAGAGGTTGTAGTGCTCGGAGGAGTGGTGGACGACGTGGCTCGCCCAGAAGACCCGCACCTCGTGGTGGACGCGGTGGAACCAGTAGTAGGCGAGGTCGTCGGCGAAGAAGAGCAGCACGTAGGTCCACCACTGATCAGCCGGCATACGCAGCGGCGTCAGCTCATACAGCCCGGCGTAGGCCAGGAGCACGACTAGCTTCCAAACCGCGTTGATGACGACGTTGCCGCCGCCCATGGTCAGGCTGGTGCGGGTGTCGCGCGCCTCGAAGCCGACGAGGTCATCGTCACGCAGGTACTTGAACGAGAGCAGCTCCATCACCAGTAGCAACACGAACGCAGGAATCGCGTAGTAGAGGACCTCGGCCATCGATCAAATCTAACGGCGCCCCGGCCGGACCCGGCTCTAGGCTGCCGTGCGATGAGGGTGCGTCTGGCGATCTGCCTTGGCTTGGCGGCCCTTCTTGTCGGCTGTGGACAGAGCTCGGCACAACCGTTCCGAGCCCGGGTCCACGTCACCCCGGTCGGCAAGACCAGGATTGCCTGGTACGAACGCGGCCAGGGCCCGCCGCTGGTGATGCTGATCGGCACCGGCTCGACGATGGCTGAATGGGACCCGGCCCTGCTCCGCCTGCTAGCCCGCGATCACCGGCTGATCCTCTTCGACTATCCGGGCGTCGGACGGTCAGGGCCGTGGCATGGGCGCAGTTTCGACTCGCTTGCCGACGCCACCGTCGGCCTGATGGGGGCGATCGACCTGCCCAAAGCTGACGTGCTCGGCTGGTCGATGGGTGGCTTCGTCGCCCAACGTCTTGCTATTGACCACCCGCAACAGGTCTCTCACCTGATCCTCGCCGGCACCAACCCCGGCGGCAGCCGCACCGCCCTCGGCACCCCAAGGGCCCAGGCAATCGACAGCGAGCCCGACCCCTCCGAAGCCGACATCCTGCACGAGCTCTATCCGCCCGACCGCCAGGCCGAGGGCCGTCGCTTCCTACGCCGACTCGAACTCGCCAGTCAGAGCGGCGAGATCCCAAATGACTTCCACGTGCCCGCGACGACCACTCATCGTCAGGTCGCGGCCGAGGACCCCTGGCTGCGCAGCAACCGCAACTACCGCCAGCTGGCGACGATCGCCGCGCCAACCCTGGCCGCCGCGGGCGCGCAGGACCCGGTGGTGCCCCCGATCAACTTGAGACGGATCGCGGCGCGCATTCCGCGAGCCGCGCAGCGCGTCTTCCCCGGCGCCCACGCCTTCCTCTTTCAGGAGCGGCGTCCCTTCACCAGCGCGGTGGACCACTTCCTCAGATGATTCCTCGACGCCGAGTGGTCGATCGACCCACCCATAAGGGGGTAAACCGTTCAGTCAGTCCGCGAACCGAACCAGCGCGCCCGGCGGCTAGAGCCAAACCGTTCCTTTGCCGCCACCTGCTCCGTAGAAGGTGCGTTGAAGCTGCCGGTCCGCGAGGGACCCGAGAGGAAGTCGATATCGACGCTGCCGACCCGGCCGCTGCCGAACTCGATGTAACAGGTGCCCTGGCCAAGATGGCGGCTCGGCGGCTCACCGTCCGCGAGCTCGGCAAGCAGCGCCTGGGCGACGACGCGCGCAGCACCCTCGGCGAAGACGCCGGCCTTGGGCACGCCTGCGGTGGCGACGTCGCCAACCGCGTAAACCCCGGGGAAGCGAGTCTCCAGCGTGGCGGGGTCGACCGACACGTAGCCGTCCTCGGTCATGCCGCTGGCGATCACCACATCGGGCGCGCGGTGCTTGGGCACGCCGAGGAAGAGGTCGAATGGCAGCTCGCTGCCGTCGTCGAGCAGCGCCACGCTGCGTCCCGGATCGAGCGCGTTGACACGGCGGCCCGCGATCAGCTCGATGCCGCGCTCGGCGAACTCGGCTTCCAGCGCCGCGGAAGCCTCCGGCGAGGGCGGCACCGGCGTCGGCAGCGGGATCACGAAGGAGATCTGGCAGGCATCGCGCACGCCGCGTGAGCGCAGATCCTCGTCGAGCAACAGAGCGCACTCGCTTGGCGCCGGCGGACACTTGAAGGGCGCATCGGCGACGCCGATCACCGCGTGCCCTTGGGAGAAGGTGGGAATGATCTCGGCCAGCCGTTCGGCTCCCGCCACCGAGTAGAACTCGTTACCCGCCTCGCGGAGGCCGGGCGTGGCGTCGAAGTCGTAGTCAGCGCCGAGCGCGACGACGAGCGCATCGGCCTCGTGCGTGCCGACGTCAGTGGTCACCCGCCGTGCCTCGGGATCGATCGCAGTGACCGTCTCGCGCAGCACCCGCACACCGGGCTTGGCGATCTCACCGTAGGGCATGCGAACCGCGTCCGCCGTCTTGTGCCCGAACATCAGATCGAGCTTCGAGAAGCCGAAGACGAACGAGTCGCCCTTATCGATCAGCGTCACCTCGATCTCGCCACCGGATGCCTCCGACAGCATCGTGCTCAGCTCCAGGCCGCCAAATCCCGCCCCGAGTACGACAACGCGCTCGCTCATCGCCACAACCTATCCCTCGATGGCGAAATCCTCTGGAAGCCGTCTTGAATCGTCGACGGCCGTTGCCATACTTGGGGAGTCGAGCGCGAGTTCGGCAGGGACTAGGGGAGATCGATGGGACGACTCGGCAGGTTGATCGTGGCGCCGCTCACTTGCGCTGCCGCATTGGCGGGAATGACAACAGTCTCACCGGAGACAGCCGCCGCCGAATGGCAGCTCCAGACCACATCTCAGGAGAAAGCTTCCGGCCCAACCTGCCATTGCTGGGCATCTCCTGCCCTTCGACATCGCTCTGTGTCGCGGTCGGCGAACTCGACACGATCGTCTCCACGACAAACCCGACGGGTGGCGCACCGGCTTGGCGCCAGGCCAAACCCACCGGAGAAGCCACCAGCGACTGCCACGAAGACTGGAGCCCTCCTTGCGAGGATCCACAGAGCCGAGTCATTAGGGGGGTCGCCTGTCCATCCGCGCGACTCTGCGTCGCCGTTACCGGCGAAGGCTATGTCTACTCGACCACGAACCCAACCGGTCCGGGAAGCGACTGGAGGGTCGCCGACATAGACGGCAACGGCCGAGACACCCATCTGCTCAGCGTCTCCTGCCCAACCGTGTCGCTGTGCGTGGCTGTGTCCGGGGAACGCCATACGTCCGGAAAGATCCTCACCTCGACCGACCCAACCGGCGGCACTTCGGCTTGGACTATCACCCAGCTCGACGAATCGCTAGACCTGCGCGGGGTCTCATGCGGCACGCCGACGTTCTGCGTCGCCGTCGCCAAACAGGGTCGGTTGCTCGTCTCGACGAACCCGACCGGCGGCGCCGAGGCCTGGACCGAACTTGGAACGCCCGGTGGCCCAGCCGACCTTCAAAGCATCTCGTGCGTCGCGACCACATTGTGCGTAACTGGCAACTCGGGAGGCAACCTGCTGACCTCAACCAACCCGACGGTCGCCTCGTCGTGGCACGAAGCTGACGGTGGATCCTCCGTCCAGGTGACGGGGGTCAGCTGCCTCTCCTCGCGACAGTGCGTCGCGGTCGACAACAACGGCGGCGTCATCACCTCGACCGATCCGACCGGCCTGAGCGGTCGCTGGTCGCGGACGGCACTGATCCCCTTCTCCCAGCCGACCGGCCCCACGGACGAGCCGCTAAACGGGCTGTTCGGGGTCTCATGCGTATCGAGCTCGTTCTGCGCCCTCGTGGCCGCGGACGGGCAGATCTTCACCAGCACCAATCCTTTTGACGATCCGGCCGGCCTCGCCAACAGTCCCCAACGACAGCGGAAGAAGGTCAGGCGGCCAAAGACCACGATCGCCAAGTTCCTGCCGCCATCCCCACGTGAACTGAGAGAACACCGCATCCACGTCCTGGTTCGCTTCCATGCCAACGGTCCCGTCCGCAGCTTCGAATGCGGTCTCCACCGCCACCGCTTCCACCCCTGCCACTCTCCCGATCGCTTTCGCGTCGGCAAGGGCAACTACGACCTTCGCGTCCGCGCAGTAGGCACGACGGGCCTTCGCGGCCCGGTAACGACCCTTCGCTTCTGGATTGGCAGAAGGTGCTTCAGCCGGAATGCTTGCCTGACCGGTGGCGGCGAACTCCCGCCGCAGCGGGGATACTCGAACTAGCGCGGTGGGCCCTCTTGACACAGTGTGAGCGGGCGCCGAACCGCTTGCGGTGAAAGCCCTTGCGGCATTTCGCCGGGGTCGACTTGATCGGCCTCGACTTGGCCGTCCTCGGTCCGCCGAGCTGGAGCACCGGGACTTCGACCTGCGGTTCGCGGTACGGGTCGCTCACCTGGCCGTCAATGCCGGTACGGGTTTCGGGGGGCGCGATTTCGATCGGGGTGGCGTCCGCTTCGAGAGCGGCGCCCTGCCACCACTGCGCCGCTCTTGTGCCGAACGGCAGGTATTCGATCCCGAAGCCGACCAGGTAAGCGCCGGCGGGCAGGCTGCGAAGCGCATAGTCGCCGGCGCCATCGGTCAAGTCGCAGTCTTCGAATTCGCCGACCTGCGCTTTGGCGCAAACCGTCACGCCGGATACCGAACCGCCGCTGACCGCGCTCACGTGGCCGAGGACCTGGGCGCCCGGGGCAAGCGTGGCGTCGACGCCGGGAAGGGGATTGGGAGCTTCGACTTCGAGCTCTTCCGCCCCCGCCCAAGTGTCGGAGTCCTTATAGAACTCGCGCAGGTAGTTGGCCCGGTTGCCGCCTTCGAATTCAACGCTGTATTCGCCGCTGCGCAAGCCGTTGAGCTGATATTCGCCGGCCGGCCCAGAGCTCGAGCAGCGTTCGGGGATGCCCTGATGGTCGATTGCGCAGGCCCTGACGCCGGTGACCGGATTGCCCGTGCCTTCTTCGCTGACGATGCCGGAGATCGATCCGCCTTCGGCCAGCTGCACGTCGAGGCCGGTAAGGTCCTGGTTCCAGGCGATCGGCACCAAGTCAGCTGCTCCGACTTCCCAGGAGTACCTCTTGTCGTCATAGAGCTCGCTGACGTACTCCAGGTTGGCGCGGTCGGCGGAGAAGCTAAGCATGTAAGAGCCTTCCGGCAGACCGAGCAGACTGTAGTGGCCAGACCCGTCAGTCTCCGTGCAGCTCGTTTCGACTGTGTAGGGCTGGCGCCGCGGGCAGACTTCGACTTCCGCGATCGGCGCGCCACCGTCTTCGGCGGTCACGGTGCCGGAGATGGACCCCGCCATCGCCGACGCCGGCAGCGCCACGAGCGCCGCCCCACAAACCATCAGACAGAGAACGACCCGGACCGGGTACGCCATTTCCAATCACCCCACCTTTCAGTCGACCTGAGCTGGACTGTATGCAAACGGAGCGCAATCTTGCGACAGATCGCCGTCAACACCGCCTGAACAAAGTCAGCGCCCCAGGCTGGATTCGAACCAGCGACCATCGGCTTAGAAGGCCGGTGCTCTGTCCACTGAGCTACTGGGGCGGGCAAGGCAAGATTAGGCCCTGACCCGCTGGCTTGACGTAGGATCGACCCTATGCCGAGCGTCGATGCAGCGGGCACCGAACTGCACTACCTGCGCGCCGGCGAGGGTGAGCCGCTGTTGCTGATTCAGGGCATGAGCGCGACACACCTTGCTTGGGGGCGGCCCTTCCTCGACGAGCTCGAGCGCAGCTTCGACACGATCGTCTTCGATAACCGCGGCATGGGGCTCTCCGGCCAGGCCGAGCTGCCCTTCACGATCGCTGACCTCGCCGCCGACACCGCCGGCCTGCTCGACGCTCTGGAACTCGAGAGCGCCCACGTCGTCGGCATCTCGATGGGCGGCATGATCGCCCAGGAGCTCGCCCTTGCCCACCCCGAGCGGATTCGCACCCTCACTATCGGCGCCAGCTACTGCGGTGGGCCGGAGGCCACATTGATGGCACCCGAGGATCTGCAGATGCTGGGCACTGCCTACGCCTCGGGCGTGGCCGAGCAGGTCTTCAGGGCGATGTGGGAAATCAACCTCTCCCCCGGCTTCCGTGCTGATGACTCGCGCTTCGCCGCCTTCACTGAGATGGGATCGGCCCTGCCCGCGCCACAACCGGTGGTGCTGCAGCAGATGCAGGCTTGCGCTAAGCACGACACGCGCGACTGCCTCAGCCAGATCGACCTGCCCACACTGGTCATCCACGGCGACGCTGACCGGCTGCTTGGCTATCCCAACGGGCAACAGATCGCCGCCGCGATCCCCGGAGCCCGCCTCTCCACCCTCGAGGGCATCGGCCACATGTTCTGGTGGGAGCAGCCGCAGCGCTCGGCCGAACTGATCCGCGAGCACGCCCTCGCCGCGGTTTAGGCTGAGCTCGATGGGCAAGATCAACGGTGAAGCCAGCATCGAGATCGAGGCGCCGATCGCCGACGTTTACCAGCTCGCCGCCGACGTCGAGGCCTCGCCGCGCTGGCAGCCGGAGATCAAGGTCGCCGAGTGCGTCGAGCGCGACGGCGCCGGCAACCAGGTGCTGGTCCACATGGAGACCGACGCCAAGGTGCGCCGGCTCGGCTCGGAGATCCGCTTCAGCTACGAGGAGCCGGGTCGGATCTCATGGGTGCAGGAGGACGGCGACCTGAAGTCGATCGAAGGCCACTGGGAGCTGCAGGACCTTGGTGACGGGCGAACCCGTGCGACCTACTGGCTCGAGGTCGACCTGGGCAGGACGCTGGGCCTGCTGATCCGCGGCCCCCTGGTCGGCGTGCTGCGCGGACAGCTCGTCAACAGCATGCCCGAGAAGCTGAAGCGCTTCATCGAGAGCGGCGCGGCCTAGCGGCCGCCGACCGCTCAGCCCTTAGTGCTGCCGGAGCAGCCTGCCGGATCAAGCTTGCCCTTCACCCGGAAGACCCAGTCAGGATCCGGCGTGATTTCGGGCTCTTCGATCACCTTTTCCAGCGCCGGGTCGTTCTTGATCCAGGCGTAGATCGGATACGAGTAGGGCGCGTCCGGCGAGTCCTGGGTGTACTGGCTGATGATCAGGTAGTCGTAGTTGCCGGCGTTGATGCGGCGCGGAACTGGCGCGCAGCTAGTGGCGAGGCGGTAGGTCCCGTCCGACCCCGGCACGCCGATGTACTGGACGTAGTTGTTGAGGTTGGCGCCGTAGAAGCCGTACTGGCCGAAGAAGATCTCGCCGGAGCCGGCGATCCCGATCCGCTTGTTCTGCTGCTTGCGGGCGAATTCGTACGCTTCCTGGGGACCGCCTTCCTGGAGGAAGAGAGTGGCGCGGGTGTAGTGGTGCTCGTAGTACTGGACCTGCTGAGCGCGGCCGAGCACGACCGCCAGGAGAACAACAGCCGCGCCGGCGCCAACGACCGCGGCGCGGCTCATCACCCGCCGCGAGCGTGCCATCCCAAGTCCCGCCGGTGCCCAGACCAGGGCCAGGGTGAGGAAGATCGTGCCGACGATGAAGCCGGGGTACCAGCGCGGCGTGGTCAGCACGGTGATCGCGTAGACCCCGGTGAGGAAGAGCAGCGTCTGCCAGGCGCGCCGGTCCGGTGCCCGCAGCGGTCGCGCCATCGGCAGCAGCACCATCGCCAGCACCAGGCCCGGGACCAGGTAGCGCGTGTTGGTGAAGAAGCCGGTCGGCGAACCCTCCTGGCCAGCCGCGGTGAGCGGCGTGAAGACGTAGACGAAGGCGGTGACCAGCGCCGCGACCGCGATCACCCGCAGGATCGTGTTGCGCGAGCGCCAGGCGATGAAGACCGCCGCAGCCACGGCGACGATCAGGATCAGCGGCCAGAGCGGCCCGAAGGCATTGTCGAGCTGGGGGAAGAACCATCTGCGGTAGATCGTCGGCTCGCCGAGGTAGTGGGCGACGGCGAAGCGCGGCCGCGGATCGAGCGGCATCTGGTCGGGCCGCGGCAGGTGCAGCGGCCCGAAGCCGATCGTTGGGATCGGGTTGCCGCCGGTCTTGATCATCGCCCGCACGTACCAGTAGCCGCCGACCACGAAGCGTCGAGAGGCCAAGTCACCCAGGCCGTGGTCAGGCGCCGACCGCGACCGCTGAAGACGATCACGCCGAGCCGCGATCGCGACGACCGGAATCAGGAAGGTGAGCTTGACCGAGGCGGCGAGGCCGGCGGCGATCCCGGCGATCACCAACGGCCCCTTGTCGAGCAGCGGCGCGCCGCTGCTCGGGTGTGTCCTGCACCGCTCCCTCCTCGGGCGCCCTTCGCTGGTGAGCGTTGATCAGGAACGCGGCGAAGGCGATCAGGAAGGCAAGGCCCATGATGTCGTTGCGGCCCTCGCCTGGCTGCGTTTCGATCATCACCCCCGCGTCGAGCACGATCGCGCCGGCGACCAGCGTCGCCGGGCCGACCTTGTAGGGACGGCCGATGCAGCAGGCGGCGAGCAGCGCGATCGCCAGCCAGAAGAGGTTGATCAGCGGCGAGAGCCAGTCGCTCTTGAAGAGCACGATCGCGGCTGCCGTGGATCAGCTCCGAGCTCTGTGGGTAGAACCAGGCGGCGAGCCGCAGCGGATCGGTGAAGTGCAGGTGGACGGTCGAGTGTTCCTGGGCGAACCGCGCCGCGAAGGGCATGTGGTACCAGGTCGTGTCGCCACCGAACATGCCCTGGTCGAGGCTGAGCTGCGAGGGGAAGGTCCACTCGGCGACGGTGAAGGAGGCGACCGCCGAGCGCGATCAGCAGGGCGACTTTCTGCACCTGCGGGGCGCTGATTTCGCGGTTGTCCTCCGGTGCTTTGGAGCGGCCGAGCAGCGCCGCCCCGAGGCCCGACGCCGATGCAGACGATCACGATCCAGCCGGTGCGCAGGATGCTCAGCGAGCCGAGCAGCTCCAGCGAGAGGACCAGCAGCCCGACCGCGATCGTGGCGTCGGCGAGCCGCGCCAGGGCGCCGGAGAATTCCGGCACGATCCAGCGGCGCAGCCAGTAGCCGCCGAGGCCGAGCGCGCGACGATGCCGATCACGGCAAAGCAGCCGCCGATGTAGGAGCCGAAGGAGGGGGTCACCGGCGCGGGATGCTATTCGCCGCGCCGGGCGAGCGGCGCGCTAAGACGCCGCGGCGGGGATGCGGCAGGACACCCCGGTGCCCGCCAGGCCGCAGTAGCCGTTGGGCACCTTGTGCAGGTACTGCTGGTGGTAGTCCTCGGCGTAGTAGAACGGCCCGGCCGGCTCGACCTCGGTCGTCACCGGCTCGTGGCCGGCCGCGCGCAGAGTCCCCGTCGTAGGTCCGCAGTGCCATCTCCGCGGTCGCCTTCTGGGCGTCGTTGACGAAGTAGATCCCGGAGCGGTACTGGGTGCCGACGTCGTTGCCCTGGCGCATCCCCTGGGTCGGGTCGTGCTCCTCGAAGAAGACCTTGAGCAGGTCCGCGTAGCTGACCGTGGCCGGGTCGAAGGCGACCAGCACCGCCTCGGCGTGGCCGGTCTTGCCGCTGCAGACCTCGTCGTAGGTCGGGTTCGGCGTGGTCCCGTTCATGTAGCCGACCGCCGTCGTGTAGACGCCGTCGATCCCCCAGAAGAGCCGCTCCGCGCCCCAAAAGCAGCCGAGGGCGAAGTAGGCGACCTCAATCCCATCCGGGAAGGGCGGCTGCAGCGGCGTGTCGAGCACCGCGTGGCGCTCGGGGACGTCGAAGGCGGGCTCGCTGCGCCCGGGTAGCGCGTCCTCAGCGGTGGGCATCTGCGTCTTATCGGGATTCAGCATCGTCATCAGCTTGCCAAGTCGGTTCATCGCGTCTCCTTTTCGTCCCACCGACCTTAGCGCCCACTTCTTGCCGTTCTGTGACGAATCAGGAGAGCTGCTGCAGCAGACCCGCGGCGTCTATCTCGTCCCAAGCTCGGGCGATCAGACCGTCGCTGACACGGAGCACGGCGGTCGAGGTGAACTCGACCTGGCGGGCGGTCGCCTCGACGCCGAGGAACTCACCATCGTGCGTTCCGCGCCAGTTCTGATGGGCGGCAACGAGATCGTCCTCGGCGACGATCAGCTCGATTTCGTTGCGCAGATCGGAGAAGGCGGCGAGGAAGTAGTCGACGGCCTGGCGCTGGCCCGTCCGACCCCGCGCCTCGCCGTTGTGGACGAAGTCCTCGCTGAGCAGGCGCTCGCAGGCACTCGAGTCGCGCTCGTTGATCGCTTCCCGGTAGAAGCGGCGGACCAACTCCTTGTTCGCCTCCAGTGACATCGGCGACGACCGTACTTGAATCCGCCCTGCCAGCGGGTAGCTTGCTCGTATCGGCTGCTTCGTCGTCCTCTTCGCTCTGATCTCGCCCCGCCTGGCGCTGTTCGCGCTCTGGCTCTTCAGCGACATGCTCAGCCGCACCTTCGACAGCTGGTTCGTCCCCTTTCTCGGCTTCTTCCTGCTGCCCTGGACGACGCTCGCCTACGCGGTGATGTGGGACACGGGCACGCGCGGTGTCAACGGCTTCGAGTGGTTCATAGTCATCCTCGCCTTCGCCTTTGACCTCGGCTCCTACGCCCGGGGCAGCCGCGAGCGGCGCGCACGCGCCTAGCCGAACGGCTGGGTGGGATCAGGCGCAGCCGGGTGGCCGCTGGAATCGAGCGGGTAGGCGATGCGAACGTGGGTCTTGCAGACGACGACGAACGGCCGGCGCTCCACGTCACCGCCCATCAACGAGGAAATTTCCGCGTTGACGACCGGAATGAAGGTGACGTCTGGACGGTTGAGTGAGTCCGAGAAACGGCTCTGATAGCCCTCCGGCGGCAGCGTCACGTCACCGACGATCCGCTGCCGGTCGGTTTCAAACAGGACCCGTTCAACCCGTCGATCCTTTTGACCGATTTCGGGACGATTCACATCGCCACTATCGGCACGTTCTTGTCATCCCCTGAGCGATAACCGCCCAGGAGACATAACAATGGATCGGCAATCGGCCCGTGGAGGCCGGTGCTACTCCGCGGTCGGGAAGTCACTCACCGAGAGTTGGCCAAAGGATGCCTTGATTCGGCGATGCCGACGCGAACCGGAGAGAATGTCGACGGGGCGCTGGCCGGGCTCACGACCGCCTTCCGGCTCACCCTCGGCTGTTTCCTGTTGCCATCCTTTTTCCAGGTCACCCAAGTCGATGTAGGACAGGTAGCCGCCTTTTGCCAGCGAGAACGGCTCGGTGACGTTGCCCTTGAAGCTGAGCGACTGCCCCTTCCCCGCATGCTGGGGGTCAAAGAACTGAGGCAGCACGAAATCGGAGACGAGTACGCCATCGATCTCGTAGCCAAGCTCATCGGCCTCGACTGCATCTGAGCTCTCATAGGCATAGAGGCGACCGTTCTTCGGATCCAGCGCGGAGGTGTTGATGTAGGGATCTCCCAGCATCTCGAGCAGCTCGTGAGAGCAGGTGACAGAAACCGCGGCGTCATATTTTTTGTCGGTCGCGGCGAAGACCTTGCCGACCGGATGAAGCTGCGGCGTCAGGTCGTGGTAGCCGAGGGCCCCGGCCTGGTCGGAGTCATCGAAGACGCCAAGTACCCATGCGTCGGCGGCAGGCGCCTGACCCTTCGGAACGGCAGTCAGAGCAGCGGCGATGCCCCAGGTCGGCCGGAAGTCCCGATCGACCTGCTGTTGAAGAGCTTTGACGATCTCAGCGACTTCCCCATCGGTGCAGACGGTGGACTCGTTGACGATTGCGACCTGGATTCTCACGAAGCCTCCTTTGTTTGGTCAGAAAAGTAAAGATCATTTTCTCTGACTATTGTGAAGAAGCTGTGCACGCTCTGCTTCACCGTGCGCGGAAGCACCCTCGTCGAGATCGCCTCGCCGTCGTCAACCACCGGCAGGCCGCTGAAATATCGGGGCGCCCGGATTCGAACCGGGGACCTCCGCCACCCAAAGGCGGCGCGCTACCAGGCTGCGCCACGCCCCGAAGCGCCCAGTCTAGAGCGATGGCCCCGACAGGCGTTAGGTTTGTTGCGATGGCTGACGTGCGTCCGCTCAATGCGCTCCACTACGACCTCGACGCGGTCGGGTCGCTGCGACGACGTCGTGGCGCCGCCCTATGACGTGATCGACGCAGCGAGCGCGGCAGGAGCTGCTGGCGCGCTCGCCCTACAACGCGGTCGCGATCGACCTGCCGAAGCCCTACGGCGAGACCGGCCCACAGGCAGAGGGTCAGGGCGATCCCTACGAGGGGGCGGCGAAGTCGATCGAGGCCTGGCTCAGAGGCCGGTGCCCTGGTCGAGGACACCGAGCCGGCGATCTGGGCGATGACCAGGACTACACCGGCGCCCGACGGCGGTTCCCACATCCGCCACGGCATCCTCGCCCGGGTCCGGGTCGAGGACTACGACGAACGGCACGATCCTGCCCCACGAGCGCACCCTGCCCGGGCCCGCAAGCAGGACCGGCTCGAACTGACGCGGGCGACCCGCTACAATCTCTCGCCGATCTTCTCGCTCAGCACGATCGACCCCTGGCCGCTCGTCCGAGCCGGCCGCGGTCGACGAGCCCTGGGGCGAAGCGACCGACGCCGACGGCACCGTCAACCGGGTCTGGCGGGTCCCGACCCGGCAGTCTGACGACGCGATCCCGAGCGCGCTCGCCGACGCCCAGCTGCTGATCGCCGACGGCCACCACCGCTACGAGACCGCGCTCGCCTACCGCGACGAGATCGGCGGCGAGGGCCCTCACAACTACACGCTGATGGCGCTGACCGGGCTCGACGATCCCGGCCTCACCGTCTTCCCCACCCACCGCCTGCTCTCCGGCTTCGCCGACGATCCCGAGCGCCAGCGCGCGCCTCGGCGCAGGGCCTGCGTGAGCTCTTCGAGATCGAGGAGGTCGAGACGCGACCGCGTCGACCCGCTCGGCGAGGACGGCGTCGGCGTCTTCGGCCTCTACGACTCCTTCCACAAGCAGGCCTTCCGCCTGCGGCTGAAGGACACCGCCGAGCTCGACCGCCGGCTCGAGGGCAAGCCCGAGGCCTATCGCCGCCTCGACGCGGCGATCCTCGAGACGCTGGTGCTGAAGGGGCTGGCCGGGATGAGCGAAGACGACATCGCCGCCAAGCGCGGCATCGACTACGCCAAGAGCGTCGAGGACGCGCTGCGCGCTGGTCGACGGCGGGCACCTACGACGTCGCCTTCATCCTGCGCCCGATCCCGGTCGAGCAGGTCAAGGCGGTCGCCGAAACCGACGAGAACATGCCGCCGAAGTCGACCTACTTCTTCCCCAAGGTGATGACCGGCTTCGTCTTCAACCCGGTGGGCTGAGCGGGCTCGGCGCGGCGTAGGATCGCCCGTGGTCAAGATCTACACCAAGAAGGGCGACGACGGCACCACCTCGCTCTGGTACGGCGGTCGGGTCCCCAAGCACCACGGCCGCACCGAGGCCTACGGCGCGCTCGACGAGGCCTGCTCGCCGCTCGGCGTCGCCCGCGCCCTCTGCGGCACCGAGCGAGGCCGAGCTCGCCGCCGACATCCTCCGCCTCCAGGACGACCTCTTCGTCGCCGGCGCCGAGCTGGCGACGGCGCCGGAGGCGGCCGAGCGGCTCGAAGACGGGATCAGCCGCATCACCGAGGAGATGGTCGCCGAGCTGGAGCAGCGGATCGACCGCTACATGGAGCGAGGTCGAGCTGCCGCCGAAGTTCGTCATCCCCGGCGGCAACCAGCTCTCCGCCCAGCTCGACGTCGCCCGCACCGTGATCCGCCGCGCCGAGCGCCGCATCGCCGCCCTCGCCGAGGAAGGCGAGCTGGCCGCGGAGACGGTGATCCACTTCGTCAACCGCGCCTCCGACCTACGCCTACGCGATGGCCCGCTTCGTCGACGTCGACGACCCGGCCCTCTTCGAGGGCCGCGGCAAGGGCTGAGCCGGTGAAGGTCGTCGCCCGCCGCATCGACGGGCTTCGCCCACGAGATCGAGATCGAGGGCGGCCACGTGCTCGTCGTCGACGAGCCCGCCGACCGCGGGCGGCACCGACACCGGCCCCTCGCCCACCCGGCTCGCTCGCCGCCAGCCTCGCCGGCTGCACCGCGATCACGATCGAGATGTACGCCGAGCGCAAGGGCTGGGACGTCGGCGCAGGTCGAGGTCGACGTCGACGTCGAGTACCGCGACGGCTCACCGGTCCTCCTTCGCGGTGGCGCTGCGGCTGCCGAGCGAGCTCAGCGACGAGCAGCGCCGAGCGCCTGCTCAGCGTCGCCGGCAAGTGCCCGGTCCACAAGGTCCTCGCCGGCGAAGCCGACGGTCACGATCGCCGAGCGCGCTCGAGGACCCGATCTGATGGACCTCGGCCTCGGCGGGCCGCACCTGCGTCGTCACCGGCGCCAGCCGCGGCATCGGCGCGCGAGACGGCGCGGCTGCTCTGCGCCGAGGGCGCCAACGTGCTGCTGGTCGCGCGCAACGAGGAGCGGCTGCGCGGCGGTCCAGGAAGCGGCCGCACGGGGCCGGGCCGAGGACGGCGGCCGCGCCGCCGTGCTCGCCCTCGACGTCACCGACGACGACGCCGGCGAGCGCATGCTCGCCGCGGCGACCGAGCGCTTCGGCAGCCTCGACGTCCTCGTCAACAACGCCGGCAGTCGCCCAGCTGGCGCGACCTCGACGACGTCCCCGACGAGGACTGGCGCGCCCAGTACGAGCTCAACGTGATGGCGCCGCTGCGGGCGATGCGCGCCGCCGCCCCGGCGATGGCCGAGCGTGGCTGGGGCCGCATCGTCAACGTCTGCTCGACCGCCGGCAAGCGGCCCTCGGCGGCGATGCCCGAGTACTCGGTGGCGAAGGCGGCCGAGCTCTCGCTCTCGCGCCTCTTCGCCGACCGCTACGCCAAGAGCGGCGTCCTCGTCAACGCGATCTGCCCCGGCCCGGCCGAATCGGAGATGTGGATGGAGCCGGGCGGCCTGCTCGACCAGTCACAGCAGATGTCCGGCGCCGCGAGTCGCGAGGAGGCGCTGGCCGACGCCGGCGCCAAGCGCCCGATCGGCCGCCTCGCCGAGCTCGGCCGAGATCGCCGGCGCGATCGTCTTCCTCTGCTCCGAGCGCGCCTCCTACGTCAGCGGCGCCGCCTGGTCGGTCGACGGCGGCACGGTCCAGGTGATCATTTGAGACGGCTGCAATCGGCGCCCGGCGGCGTCCTCAGTCGCTTGCGTGCGAAGCACGCCACGCTCCTTGCGTCCGTGCCGGGCTTGATTTTCGCCGCCTCACGAGATGACCACCGAAGCGGGGGTGCTGCTGCCTCTCTACGGCTGGCCGGACGACGAGCCAGGGCTGATCTTCACCGAGCGCCGCGCCGACCTGCGGCGCCACGCCGGCGAGATCTCGTTTCCCGGCGGCCGCCGGGATCTGGGTCGACGCCGACCTCGGCGCCGACCGCCCTGCGTGAGGCACAGGAGGAGATCGCCCTCGATCCCGCACGCGGTCGAGCTCGGCGGGGCGCTGCCGGCGACCATCACCTTCGTCACCAGCTACCGGTCCACCCCTTCGTCGGCCTCATCCCCCACCCGCAGCAGCTCGACCTGCAGCCGAACCCGGCCGAGGTCGAGACCGTCCTCACCTTCTCGCTCGAGCTGCTGCGCGAGAGCTACGAAATGCGCCGCCTGGTCCGCCGCGGCGTTCCCATCCACACCCCGACCTATGAGGTCGAGGGGCAGCTGATCTGGGGAGCCACGGCGAGAATCCTTGGCGATCTTCTGGAGCGCCTCGGTTAGGCGCTCCGTGTCAGGCCTTCTCGGCCTCGGACTGGGGAACGATGCGGATGTAGGGGCGGGGGGACTCCCAGCCGTTCGGGTAGGTCTCTTTCGCTTCGTCGTTGGAGACCGAGCCGGCAATGATCACGTCGTCGCCCTGCTGCCACTGTGCCGGGGTGGCGACTTTGTGCTTGGCGGTGAGCTGCAGCGAGTCGATCACACGCAGCACCTCGTCGAAGTTGCGCCCGGTGGTCATCGGGTAGACCAGGATCAGTTTGATTTTCTTGTCGGGACCGATGACGAAGACGTTGCGCACGGTCTGGTTGTCGGCCGGAGTGCGGTCCTCGGCGCTGCCCGAGACGTTGGCCGGCAGCATCCCGTAGAGACGGGCGACGTTGAAATCGGCGTCGCTGATGATCGGGTAGTTGGGCGCCGTGCCCTGCGTGTCCGCGATGTCCTTCGCCCACTCCTCGTGGCGGTCGAGCGGGTCGATCGAGAGGCCGATGATTTTGACGTTGCGCTTGGCGAACTCGGGCTCGATGCTCGCCATGTAGCCGAGCTCGGTCGTGCAGACGGGCGTGAAGTCCTTGGGGTGGGAGAACAGCACCGCCCACGAGTCGCCGATCCAGTCATGGAACTTGATCCGGCCCTCGGTCGTCTCGGCCTCGAAGTCGGGTGCTACGTCACCAAGCTGCAGCGCCATCAGACTGCTCCTTCGCTCGCATTTTTCATATTCACCTAAATCCCTATCCGAGTTTAGTCATATGCCCTTCTCGCCCACTCCTGCAAAGCGCGTCGTATCTCTTAGGCCCCTGCAACGCGTTGTGGCCCCGTGAGGCCCCCTTTCGCGTTACTCGTCTGGTGAGCGCAGGACCTCGACCGGGATCCGCCAGGTCTCTGCCGCCCGCTCGACCAGGGCCGCGCCGGCGGCGAGAACCTCCGGGTCGACCGAGCCGAACGCCTCATAGACGAAGCGCCGCACCGGCGTTTCGACCAGGCGTTCGAGCAGCCGCTCCAGGCGGGGGCCGTGGATCGCCTCGAGGTTCTCCGGCTCTCCGGTCGCCGAACCGAGCAACCAGTAGACGACGGCAACGTCGGCGACCAGGTCGAGCACGGTAGCCGGGCTGCTCGGGATCGGCCAGCGCCGGCTCGATCCCGGCTGCCTCGATCGCCGCCAGACCCTCCTCGCGTCGGCTGGTGCCGCGCACGGCCCAGCCCTGCTCGAGCAGCTGAGTGCCAAGCTCTCGGCCGCGGCAACCGCAACCGACGATCAGCGCTCGGGCCAAGCTCAGGCCGCGCGGCGCTCGGCGTAGCGCCGGCGTTGCTTGTCATTGGCGCCGGGCCCGGGACGGCTTTCGACCTTGTCCGGGCGGACCTCTTCACCGCACTCCGAGCAGGTCGGGACCATGTGGAAGGGCTTGCCGCAATCGCGGTGAACGGTCTCCAGCGGCGCCCCGGACTCATCCGCCGTGTAGCGGTCGCCCCAGGCAGCAGGGCAAGCAGCACCGGTTGCAGGTCCCGTCCCTTCTCGGTCAGCCGGTACTCGAAGCGCTCGGGGTGCTCGCTGTAGCGGTGGCGCTCGGCGATCCCTTCCTCGACCAGGGTCGCGAGGCGCTGGCTGAGCACGTTGCTGGCCACTCCCAGCGTCTCCTGGATCTCATCGAAACGACGACGGCCGAGGAAGAGCTCACGCAGAACCAGCAGCGACCAACGCTCGCCGAGAAAGGAGAGCGGCCGGGCGATCGAGCAGTTGAGCTGGGCAAATGCCTTGATTGCCATGACGCCAGTCTAGCCTTTCACTTGCTTTTTGCAAGTTAGTTCTGCTAGGGTCGCTTTTAAATTGCAAGCCAGTCGATTGGAGCGGCAGATGGAACAGCGCTGGAAGGTCCTCTTGATCACCTCGGTCGGCCTCTTCATGGCCAGCCTCGACCTCTTCATCGTCAACATCGCCTTCCCCGACCTGGCGCGCGACTTCGACGGCGCCTCGCTGCCCAGCCTCTCCTGGGTGCTGAACGCCTACGCGATCGTCTTCGCCGCCCTGCTCGTCCCTGCCGGGCGGATCGCCGACCGCGTCGGCCGCAAGCGCGTCTTCATCGCCGGCCTGCTGCTCTTCTCCGCCGCCTCGGCGCTCTGCGCGCTCGCTCCCTCGGTCGCCGTTCCTGGTCGGCGCCCGGGTGCTGCAGGCGGCCGGCGGGGCGATGATGCTGCCGACCACCCTGGGCCTGATCCTGCCCGCCTTCCCGATCGAGCAGCGGCCACTGGCGATCGGCATCTGGTCGGCCGTCGGCGGCGTCGCCGCGGCGCTCGGCCCGCCGATCGGCGGCCTCCTGGTGCAGCTCAGCTGGCGCTGGATCTTCGTCGTCAACGTGCCGATCGGGATCGTCACCGCGATCGTCGCCTGCCGCACCCTGCAGGAGGTGCGCGAACCCGAGGACGGCCGTCCCGACCTGCTCGGCGCCGCCGAGCTCGCGCTCGGCATCGGCCTGCTTACGCTCGGCATCGTCAAGGGCCCCGAGTGGGGCTGGGCCGATCCGCGCGCCCTCGGCTCCTTCGCCGCCGCGGTTGCGCTGGTCGTCGCCTTCGTCGTCCGCTCCGCCCACCACCACGCGCCGGTGATCGAGCTGTCGCTGCTGCGCGTGCGCTCCTTCGCCCTCGCCAACCTCGCCGCGATGGTCTTCTTCGCCGGCTTCGGCGCGATGCTGCTCTCCGGCGTCCTGCTGCTGACCGACGTCTGGGGCTACTCGGCGCTGAAGGCCGGGCTCGCCCTCTCGCCCGGACCGCTCACCGCGGCGATCTTCGCCATCCCCTCGGGACGACTCGGCGGCCGGCTCGGCCAGGGCCCGGTCGCCGCGGCGGGCGGCCTGACCTTCGCCACCGGCTTCGCCGTGATCCTCGCCACGGTCGGCAGCGACACCGGACTACGTCTCCAGCTTCCTGCCCGGCTTCATGCTCGGCGGCGCCGGCGTCGGCATGGTCCTGGGGACGCTTCCGGCCGCGGTCACCGCCTCCCTGCCCCCGTCGCGCTTTGCCACCGGCACGGCGGTATTCGGCATGGCCCGCCAGCTCGGCTCGGCGATCGGTGTCGCCGTCCTGGTGGCGCTGCTCAACGATTCCACCGGCGGTGACCTGCTCGCCGGCCTGCAGCGCGGCTGGGCCTTCGCGCTCGGCGCAGGCCTCGGCACCGCGGCTCTGGCGCTGGCCTTCGGCCCAGCCACCAAGCCGTCTGCCCCACTCAGCCCTGAGCCCGCAACCCAGCCGAGCGCGGAGCTCACGGCGCAGCGTGGCGTTGCCTAGGGGGGATTGGCGAAGCTGCGGCGGCGCAGGCGCTCGCGCTCCTCGGCGGCGACCTCGTCGCGCAGCTCGTGCTCATTGCGCTCGGGGACGCCGCGGCGGCGGCGCATCTCGTTCTGCGCCTCGAGCATCTGCTGCACGTCGTCGATTTCGTTCTGCGCCTCGAGTTCGGGCGAACGGGTCGGCTTCCAGTCGAGCAGTTCAGCGTTGTTGCCGGTGTAGAAGTGCTCGATCAGGAAGAGCACGCCGACGACGAGCAGCACCATCGCAACTGTTCCGAGGACGAAGAACACGGGCCAAGGATACGCCGAGCCAGGCGGTCCCCTTTAATCCTCGAGCATGAGCGAGGCTTATCTAGTCGACGCGGTGCGGACTCCGATGGGTGGCTACCGCGGCGCGCTCTCGGGCATCCGCCCCGACGACATGGCGGCGCACACGATCGCCGCCGTGGTCGAGCGGACCGGCGTCGAGCCCGAGCGGATCACCGACGTCTACCTCGGCGCCGCCAACCAATCGGGCGAGGACAACCGCGACGTGGCACGGATGGCGTCGCTGCTCGCCGGCCTCCCCCACAGCGTTCCCGGCGCCACCGTCAACCGGCTCTGCGCCTCCGGCCTGGAGGCGATCAACTGCGCCGCCCGGGCAGTCAAGCTAGGCGAGGGCGACTTCTACCTCGGTGGCGGGGTCGAGTCGATGAGCCGCGCCCCCTGGGTGGTCGGCAAGCCTGAGCGCGGCCTGCCCCGCGGTCCGCAGACGATGCACGACACCACGCTCGGCTGGCGCTTCGTCAACCCGCACATGGCCGAGCTCGGCATCTCGACCGAGTCGATGGGCGAGACCGGTGAGAACGTCGCCGAGCGCTACGGCATCAGCCGCGAGGACCAGGACGCCTGGGGCCTGCGCAGCCACCAGCGCGCCGTCGCCGCCCAACAAGCCGGCATCTTCACCGAGGAGATCGTGCCGATCGAGGCGCCGAAGGGTCGCCGCGAAACGGTCACGGTCGACACCGACGAGGGGCCCCGCGCCGACGCCTCGCTGGAGACGATGGCGAAGCTGCGGCCCGCCTTTCGCGAGGGCGGCACGGTCACCGCCGGCAACGCCTCGACCCTCAACGACGGCGCCGCCTGCACTCTGATCGCTTCCGAGGCCGGCGCCAAGAAGCTGGACGCCGAGCCGCTCGCCCGCATCGTCGCCTTCGGTGTAGCCGGCGTCGACCCCGCCTACATGGGCATCGGCCCCGCCCTCGCCATCCCCCGCGCGCTTGACGCCGCCGGCCTCAGCCTCGACGACATCGACCTGATCGAGCTCAACGAGGCCTTTGCCTCGCAGGTGCTCGCCAGCGCCCGCGAGC
Source organism: uncultured Solirubrobacterales bacterium (assembly GCA_963716345.1). Taxonomy (GTDB): domain Bacteria; phylum Actinomycetota; class Thermoleophilia; order Solirubrobacterales; family 70-9; genus VRUE01. The sequence continues at coordinate 2,180,449 of OY970304.1, read as the reverse complement.
TCGGCATCGACGAGGAGAAGCTCAACGTCAACGGCGGCGCGATTGCCCTCGGCCACCCCCTCGGCTGCACCGGCGCCCGCCTCGCCGGCACCCTCGTCCGCGAGCTGCGCCACCGCGGCGGTAAATACGGCATCGCCACCATGTGCGTCGGCGTCGGCCAAGGCCTCGCAACCGTCTTCGAAGCCGTCTAGTTCACACCGCAGTGCGGACCGCTTGCATCTTGGGATCCGCTGCGAGCAGGCTCTCCATCCGACGTAAGAGAAGTTTTCGCATCGCCAGGCGCGCCGACTCGTCAATGATCAACCGTGGCAAATCTGCGCCGCGCATCTGCCAGCGATGCTTCAAACGCCGTAGTGGATTTGACGTGTTCTTCCGCGTCAATCGCTTCAGCGAAAGGCAATCGAGAGAGCCGGGCGAATAGCCCAAATTCCGAACCTGCCAGTTATTTCGATCGCCCGTGAACCGCAGCACCACAACCTTGTAGTGGAGGGTATTCATGCTGCTGTCGAGATAGAGAAGAGTCAAAGGAAGGTCTCCCGCCGAGAAACCGGCGTGACCGGCGTCGGGACGAATCTCCCAGATCGTCTCTTCACCAGGCAAGAGGACGTAACGTGTGCCGAGCAACGGGATCTCTGCAGAGACACCTTCCCCGGGTCCCGCCAGCACCGTGACCTGTGCGGCGGTTCCTTTTCCAACGTTCTTGAATCTCAGATCGGGTTGATCGTTGCCGACGAACCAGCACGCAACATCTGGCACCTCAAGCTGGAGTCGCTGATGGGCAACAAGTTGGTAAGTAGCGCGGACATAGAGCACGGTGACCAAAGCAAGGACGACCGTGGCCGATGCAGTGACAAGCGCAGAGTGCGCATCCAGCGTGTTGAGAATCATTCCGGCCGAGATCACAAGGGGCGACGCTAGTGACGACACCGGACCAAAATCGAACCGGTAGCCTCGCCAGCCGATGGCGACTGAGCTGAGAGAGTTGGCCAGCGTCGACGGGGAGATCTCGCCGACCGCCGAGGCCGTGGTGCCGTTGAAGGACGACGGGCTCTATCGCGGCGACGGCGCCTTCGAGGTGATCCGGCTCTACAACGGGAGGCCGTTCGCGCTGGTCGACCATCTCGACCGGCTCGAACGTTCCGCTGCTGCGATCGAGCTCAGGTTCGACCGTCCCGCCCTGGAAGGCGAGATCGAGGCGCTGCTCGGCGAGCTCGGCGACGCCGATGGGCAGCTGCGGCTGATCGTCACCCGCGGCGAGCGCCGCCTGGCGATGACCGAGCCGATCCCGGCCCACGCCGAGACGGTCGGCGTCGCCACCGTCACCTACTGCCCGACAATCATCCTCAACGGGGTCAAGTCGCTCTCCTACGCCGCCAACATGCAGGCGACCCGACTCGCCAAGGCGCAGGGCGCCGACGAGGCGGTGCTGGTCCACCCCAACGGCATCGTGCTCGAGCCGCCCACCTCCTCGATCTTCTGGGTCTCGCCGCAGGGCGGCCTGCGCACGCCGGCGCTCGACAACGGCGTGCTCGAGTCGATCACCCGCGACCGTCTGGTCAAGGCGCTCGAGGTCGAGGAGGGCGCCTGGCCCGTCGCCGACCTGCGCGCGGCCAAAGAGGCCTTCCTCGCCTCGACCACGCGTGAGATCCAGGCGGTCTCCTCAGTCGACGGCACCGAGCTGCCCGAAGTGCCCGGCCCCCGCACACGCGAGGCACAAGAAGCGTTCAAGGCGACCCTCGGCCGGGAACTTCCATGAACAACCTCAATGCGAATCAAGTTCTCCAGCCATTTCATCGAGAACTTGATTCGCGTCACGACCAAAGAAAGTAAGGGGTGAGATGGACTTCCAGTTGAGCGACGAGCAGAGGCTGATCTCCGAAACCGCGCGTGAATTCGCCGACAAGGAGATCACGCCGCGGGTGAAAGAGAACGACCGCGCCGCCCGCTTCGACCGCGAGCTGGCCAGCAAGCTGGGCGAGGTCGGCTACCTCGGCGCCCCCGTCTCCGAGACCTACGGCGGCCGTGGCCTCGACTACCTCGGCTACGGCCTGATCGTCGAACAGGTCGGCCGCGCCGACTCCTCCGCCCGCACCGTCGTCTCCGTGCAGACCTCGCTGGTCGCCGGCTCGATCGAGAAGTGGGGCACCGAGGAGCAGAAGCAGAAGTGGCTGCCGCGGCTCTGCTCGGGAGAGGCGCTCGGCTGCTTCGGCCTGACCGAGCCCGACACCGGCTCCGACGCCGCCAACCTGCGCACCCGTGCGACCAAGACCGACGGCGGCTGGTCGATCAGCGGCCAGAAGATGTGGATCTCGCTCGCCAACTTCGCCGAGGTGGCGCTGATCTTCGCCCAGACCGACCCCGAGAAGAAGCACAAGGGCCTCGCCTGCTTCCTCGTCCCCGACCGACAGCGAGGGCTTCACCACGCAGGAGATCCACGGCAAGCTCGGGCTGCGCTCCTCCGACACCGCGTGAGATCGCGCTCGACGAGGTTGAGGTCGGCGAGGACGCAATGCTCGGCGAGATCGGCGACGGCTTCAAGGTCGCGATGAGCGCCCTCGACAACGGCCGCTACAGCGTCGCCGCCGGCTGCGTCGGCATCTGCGAAGGCTGCGTCGAAGCCTCGGTCGCCTACGCCAAGGAGCGCAAACAGTTCGGCGTCCCCCTCGCCCGCTTCCAGCTGGTCCAGGAGATGATCGCCGACATGATCCTCAAGCGCGACGCCAGCCGGATGCTGGTCTACCGCGCCGGCGTGCTCAAGGACGAAGGCAAGCCGAACACGACCGAGACCTCGGTCGCGAAGCTCTACGCGACCGAGTCGGCGGTCGAGTGCGCCAACCTGGCGATCCAGGTGCACGGCGGCTCCGGCTACGTCGACGACTACCCGGTCGAGCGCTACCTGCGCGACGCCCGCGTCACCACCCTGTACGAGGGCACCTCGCAGATCCAGAAGCTGATCATCGGCCGCGCCGCGACCGGGATCAACGCGATGACGCCGATGGTGGCCGAGTAGTCCTTGGCGGAGCTGGTCGAGAGCTCGCGCGACGGCGGCGTCGCCCTGCTTCGCCTCAACCGCCCCGAGGCGCGCAACGCGCTCTCGCCCGAGCTGATGGAGCAGCTCGCCGCTGAGCTCGAGCGGCTCGACCCCGAGCCCGAGGTCCGCTGCGTAGTCATCGCCGGCTCCGACAAGGTCTTCGCCGCCGGCGCCGACATCAAGGCGATGAGCGAGCGCAGCTTCGCCGAGGCGTTGCGGCACCCGGCGGCGGGCTTCTGGCGCCGCCTGGCCGCAATCAAGACGCCGATGATCGCCGCCGTCTCCGGCTACGCGCTGGGCGGCGGCTGCGAGCTCGCTTTGGCCTGCGACATGATCGTCGCCGCCGAGAGCGCCACCTTCGGCCAGCCCGAGATCAACCTCGGGATCATTCCCGGCGGCGGCGGCACCCAGCGCCTCGCCCGGGTGCTCGGCAAGCAGCGGGCGATGGAGTACGTGCTGACCGGCAAACGCTTTGACGCGGAGACGGCCCGCGAGCTGGGGTTGGTCAACCGGGTTGCCGCGAACGACGCCTGGCTCGACGAGGCGATGGCGCTCGCCAAGGAAATCGCCGAGAAGCCACCGATCGCCGCCCGCCTTGGTAAGCAGGCCGTGCTCGTCGCCGAGGAGACCGCCCTGTCGCCCGGGATCGAGAACGAGCGGCGCCTCTACGAGCTGGCGATGGCGACCGAGGACCGGATCGAGGGAATGAACGCCTTCCTTGAGAAACGCGAGCCGAAGTTCGAGGGCAAGTGAGAACCGGAGAGGTCGAACGAGTCGGGGTCGTCGGCGCCGGCACGATGGGCGCCGGGATTGCCCAGATCGCGGCGCTGGGCGGCTATGAGACCCGCCTCTACGACCCGATCCCGGCAGCTCTGGAGTCCGGCCTGGAGAAGCTGAACGCCGACCTGAACAAAGGGGCAAGCAAGGGACTATGGAGCGACGCCGATGCCGACACGGCAAGCGGTCGCGCCGGCGGCGCCCACAGCCTTGCCGACCTCGCCGAATGCGACCTCGTGGTCGAGGCGGCGCCCGAGGACTTGGGCCTGAAGCGCAAGCTGTTCGCAGCGCTGGCCGAGGCCTGCGGGCCGGAGACGATCCTCGCCAGCAACACCTCCTCGCTGCCGATCACGGCGATCGCCGCTGAGGTGCCCGGGCGTGAGCGAGTCGTCGGCATGCACTTCTTCAACCCGCCAGCACTGATGAAGCTGGTCGAGGTCGTCGCCACCGCTGACTCCGCCCCCGCCGCGCTCGACGCCACCGCCGCAGTCGGCCTGCGCATGGGTCGCACCCCGATTCGGGCCAAGGACAGCCCCGGCTTCATCGCCAACCGCCTTGCCCGCCCCTTCACCCTGGAGTCGCTGCGAATGCTCGGTGACGGCGTCGCCGACGCAGCGACGATTGACCGCGTCTGCCGCCAGGGCGGTGGTTTCCGCATGGGTCCCTTCGAGCTAATCGACCTGATCGGACTTGACGTCAACCTCAGCGTCGCGCGCTCCTTTTACGCCCAAGGTGGTGAGCCCGAGCGCTGGCGCCCCAGTTCGATCCAGGAGGGCCTCGTCGCTGAGGGCCGCCTCGGCCGCAAGAGCGGCCAGGGCTTCTACGACTACAGCGACCCCCCGAACCCAGCCTCCGCTGTGCCTTCGCACCAGCTGGCACGGCAAAGGAACAGCGGAAACGGCGAGCTGACGCTCGAACCCCACAAGCTGGCCGAGATCGACCCGGTCGCCCCCGCGATCCTCCCCCGCCTCTTCGCCCAGATCGCCAACGAGGCCGCCTTCGCCCTCGAAGAGCAGGTTGGCTCCCCGGCCGACATGAACACGGCGATGCGACTCGGCTTCAACTGGCCGCGCGGCCCGCTCGAGTTGACCGAGCTGATCGGCGCCGATCGTGCCGTCGAGCTGCTCGAAGGGCTACGAGCCGAGCACGGCGAGGCTTACCGGCCCGCGCCGGCGCTGGTCGCCGCGGCAAGAGGCTGATCGTGGGCGCGCCGAGCAGCGAGCTCGAGGACGCGCGCCGCGGACTCATCGCCCGCTTCGACCCGCCCCGGATCGAAGACGCGAATGGCCACCTCGTCTGGGAGCTCGAGTCATACGCCTTCCTTGATGCCGAGCCGCCACCCACGGCCAATCCCAACCTCTGGCGCCAAGCCCAGCTCGGTCGCATCGCCGGGCTCTTCGAGCTGGCGCCGGGCTTCTATCAACTGCGCGGCTTCGATCTCTCCAACATGCACGTGGTCGAGGGCGGCGAGGGAATCATCGTCATCGACCCGCTGGTCTCAGCCGAGACCGCCGCCGCAGCCCTAGCGCTCTACCGCGAGCATCGCGGCAATCGCCCGGTTACCGGCTTGATCTACACCCACAGTCACGTCGACCACTTCGGCGGAGCCAAGGGCATTCTCTCGGCGGAGGAGGCTCGCGACATCCCGATCCTCGCTCCTGCCGGCTTCCTCCACCACGCGGTCTCCGAGAACGTCTTCGCCGGCACCGCGATGGGGCGCCGCGCCGCCTACATGTACGGAGCGCTGCTGGAGCGCGGTCCGGAGGGGCAGCTCGGCTCCGGCCTCGGCCAGACCACCTCGCTCGGCACGATCACGCTGATCCCGCCAACGCTCGACATCGTCGAGACCGGCCAGGAGGAGGTCGTCGACGGAGTTCGCATGCGTTTTCAGCTGACGCCCGGCGCCGAGGCGCCGGCGGCGATGAACATCCACTTCCCCGACGCCCGCCTGCTCTGCGTCGCCGACAACGCCGTCTGCTCGATGCACAACATCCTCACCCTGCGCGGCGCGCTGGTCCGCGACCCGCGCGTCTGGGCCTCCCACCTCGATCGTACGATCGAGCTCTTCGGCGGCGAGGTCGATGTGCTCTGCGCTGGCCACAACTGGCCGCGCTGGGGCAGCGAGCGAATCGTCGAGTTCCTCGAAAAGCAGCGCGACCTCTACGCCTACCTTCACGACCAGACCCTGCGTCTGCTCAACCAGGGCTACACCGGGCCCGAGATCGCTGAGCTGATCGAGCTGCCGCCGAGCCTCGCCGAGGAGTGGCACTGCCGCGAGTTCTACGGCTCTGTCAGTCACAACACCAAGGCGATCTACCAGCGCTATATGGGCTGGTTCGACGGCAACCCCGCCCACCTCTGGGAGCACCCGCCGGTCGAGCAGGCACGCCGCTACGTCGAGTTCATGGGCGGCGCCAAGACGGTGCTGGAGAAAGCTCGTAAGAGCTTCGATGCCGGCGACTACCGCTGGGTCGCCGAGGTCGCCAACCACCTCGTCTTCGCCGAGCCGGAGAACGAGGAGGCGCGCAAGCTACAGGCCGAAGCCCTCGAGCAGCTCGGCTTCGGCGCCGAAAACGCGACCTGGCGCAACTTCTTCCTGATGGGAGCGAAGGAGCTGCGCCAAGGGATCTCCGGCACCCCGACCAGCCCCGCCCCGCCCGACGTGCTCGCCCACCTCACGGTCAGCCAGCTGCTCGACGCGATGGCGATCCGCCTCAACGGCCCCCGCGCCGCCGAGCACCATCTGCGCATCGATTGGCGCGTCACCGACCCCGACGAGCAGCACGCGATCACCGTTCGCAACGGCGTCCTGCGCCATCGTCCCGGCAGCCACGGCGACGACGGCGATGCCACCCTCGTGGTCGAGCGCGAGGCCCTCAACCAGCTCCTGCTCAAAACCGCCGACATCGGCGAGCTGGCCGAGAGCGGCCGCCTTCGGGTCGAGGGCGACGGCGCCAAGCTAGGCGAACTGCTCGGCCTGCTCGACGAGCCGGATCCGGGCTTTGCCATCGTCACGCCGGACTAGGGTGCGCCCGGCCCAGTCAAGCGCCCCTCGACCGACAGGAGAAGAGATGTCCGGAGCAGCGAGAAGATGGACCTGGCCGCTTCGAGCGAGCCTGCTCGCAATCGGGCTCCTCTGCCTCGTCCTCGCATCGGCTGCCGGCGCCGCCCAGACAGTCTTCTGGGGCAGTTTCAACGCCGGCAAGATCTCCCACGCGCCGATCGGCACCGGCAAAGGCACTGACATCCCAATCCCGTCGACTTTTGTAGACGGCCCCGAGGGCACGGCGGTTGACTCAGCAGCGGGCAGGGTTTACTGGGCGAACAGCAGCAGCAACACAATCGGTTACGCCAACTTCAATGGGTCCGGGGCGGGACTGCTCAACACAAGCGGCGCGACTGCGGACGAACCGGGAGGGCTGGCAATCGACCCGGCCGGCGGCAGGATCTACTGGGCGAACACCAGCGGCGATTCGATCTCCTACGCTGCCCTCAATGGCTCTGGCGGAGGCAACGTCAATACGACCGGAGCCACCGTGGAAGAACCGTCTGGCGTCGCGATTGACCCCACGGCAGGCCGGATTTACTGGACAAGCTACAAAGCCGACACAATCTCCTACGCAAGCTTGAACGGCTCCGGCGGGGCCAACCTGAACATTTCGGGTGCCCCTATCGAAGGCCCGGTTGGGCTGGCAATCGATACCACGACAGGCAGGGTTTACTGGGCCAACTCCAGAGGCGAATCGATCGGCTACGCCAACATCAACGGTGGCGGTGGCGGACAGGTCAGCACCCCTTCCCCCATCTTCGTGCCCGCCGGACTGGCGATCGACCCCGCCCTTCAAACGATCTTCTGGGCCGACGAAGAACTCGATCAGATAGGCGCAGCCGGTCTGCAGGGGGGGACTCCTCTGTTGCCAGCCACGAGTGGAGCAACTCTGGAAACGGCGAACTTCCCGGTCCTACTGGAAAGCCCGCGCAACCTGGACAAGCCGGCGATTCAAGGGCTGCACAAGCCGGGCGCAACCCTCACTTGCACGCAGGGAACATGGCGGGGCGACCTGATCGAATCATTCCTTTACCGGGCCCCGCAGAGCTTCTCTTACCAGTGGTTCCGCAACGGCAAACCGGTTGCCGGCGCGACCGCGGCGACTACCGTGGCCGACAAGGTGGGTGCGTACACCTGCGACGTCACAGCAACCAATTTTGCCGGTTCCGAGGCATGGACCAGCCCGCTCGAATTCAACGTCAACGCCACTATCGCCTTCAAGAAGGTGACCTTCAATCGCAAGAAGGGCACCGCCACTTTGCGAGTTGCGGTTACCGGCAGCGGCCGCTTGGACGTCTACGGCAAAGGCGTCGCCAATGCGCAGCGCAAGCATGCTGCGGGCACCGCGAAGATCACCGTCAGGACCAGCGGCAAAGCGCGAATCAAGCTGAAGAACACCGGCAAGGCGAAGGTCAAGGCCACGGTCTCCTACACGCCCGAAGGCGGCAAGGCGATCAAGCGGCGCAAGACGGTCGCGCTGAAGAAGAAGCTGAAGCGTTAGGCCAAGCGAGCGAGCTGCTCAGCGGGTGACGCGAAACATCAGCTCGTCCTCGTAGCACCAGCTCCAGTCCTCGCCGGGCTCGACCGAGCGGATCACCGGGTGACCGGTCTCGGCGTTGTGCCCCGTGGCGTGCTTGCCCTCGGAGTTGTCGCAGCAGCCGATGTGCCCGCAGCTTTGACACATGCGCAGGTGGACCCACTGCATGCCGAGCTTGAGGCACTCCTCGCAACCGGCGACCTCGGCCGGCGGATCGAAGATCTCGATCGTGCGGATGTGAGAGCAGGAAGCGATCGGTCCACGATAGCGCCAGCGACTCCTCAGGCTGAGGCAATCGAGCGACGGTATCTGCAAGGCTGAGGCCCATGACCGAGACCGAAGGCATCGGCGAGCCGATCACCGAGGAGGGCATGGCTGCTCTGCGCGAGGAAATCGAGCAGCTCGAAGGAGAGGGCCGGACCAAAATGGCGGCGCGGATCAAAGTCGCCCGCGAGGAAGGCGACCTCAAGGAGAACGCCGAGTACCACATCGCCAAGGAGGACCAGGCCCACCTAGAGACCAAGATCAAGCGCCTGCGCGAGCGCCTGCGCACCGCCGTCGTGGTTGAGATCGACGGCGACGCCGACACCTTCGCCTTCGGCCGCACGGCCGAGGTCCTCGACGAGGCCAAAGGCGAGGCCAACACCTGGACCCTGGTCGGCTCGACCGAAGCCAACCTCGCCGAAGGCCGCCTCTCGGCCGAGTCCCCGATCGGCCGCGCCCTGCTCAACGCCAAAGTCGGCAAGCCGATCAAGATCGAGACCCCGCGCGGGTCGCGCACCTTCGTAGTGCAGAAACTCGTCGGCTAGCTCAGACGCCTACGCACCCGGCGTAGGCGCGACCTCGACGGGCTCGCCGCCAGGAAGCCAGTGCGCCTCGGGCGAGGGCGGCGTGTCGCGCAGATACCACTCGGCGTCGAGGGCGCCTTTGCAGCCGCTGCCGGCGGCGGTGACCGCCTGGCGGTAGATGTGGTCGACGACGTCGCCGACAGCAAAGACGCCGGCCAGGTTGGTGCGGGTCGAGTCGCCCTCAGTGAGGATGTAGCCGTTCTCGTCGGTGTCGACCTGGCCGGTCGACCACCTCCGAGCGGGGGATGTGGCCGATCGCGACGAAGGCGCCGTCGGTCTTGATGTCCTCGCTCTCGCCGGTCTCGACGTTGCGCAGGCGCACGTAGTCGAGCTTGCCGTTCTCGCCGGCGACGAACTCCTCCGGCACGTACGGAGTCTTGAAGCTGATGTTGCCCTGCTCGCGTGGCCCGGTCGAGCATGATCTTCGAGGCGCGGAACTCGTCGCGGCGGTTGACCACGTCAGCTCGCTGGCGTACTTGGAGATGAAGATCGAGTCCTCCATCGCCGAGTCGCCGCCGCCGATCACGAGCACCTTCTGGTCTTTGAAGAAGGCCCCGTCGCAGACGCCGCAGGTGGAGACGCCGCAACCGCTGAGCTCCATCTCGCCAGGGATGCCAAGCCGCTGCGGCTCCGCCCCCATCGCCAGGATCACGGTCTTCGCCTGATACTCCTCGTCGCCGAGGAAGACCTTCTGGACGCCGCCGTCGGAGAGCTCGACCCGATCGACGTCGTCGCTGACGAAGCGGGTGCCGAAGCGCTCCGCCTGAGCGCGGAACTGGCTCATCATCTCCGGCCCCATGATCCCCTCGGGGTAGCCGGGGTAGTTCTCGACGTCGGTCGTGTTCTGCAGCTGGCCGCCCCACTGGAAGCCCTCGAAGACGAGCGGCTCGAGGTTGGCCCGCGCGGTGTAGAGCGCAGCCGTGTAGCCGGCCGGCCCACCGCCGATGATGATCACGTTCTCGACTTTCTTTGCCTCTGTCATATCCGCCTCAAGTCTATGGCGTTGTCCAATACTTTACTTTGTATAGTACCCTACAGGGCCACCGAATCAACCGCTCCGGGTGCCTGCGAGTGCGGCGAGCGGTCGATCGGCAGGCCATCCGTTTCCCACCGGTGGACCGTCTTGCGCAGCTGGAAGAAGGCGACGACACCGGAGGGAATCGGCATCCAGAAGGCGATCAGGCGGTAGACCAGGATCGCCGGGAAGACCGTCGTCTCGGGGATGCCGAAGAGGACGAAGGCACCGATCATTCCGGCGTCGACGGCCCCCACCCCGGCCGGAGCCAGGGGAAGAGGTTGGCGACCATGCCGAGGAAGAAGCCCTGGACGACCACGGCGAGCGGCACGTGGACGCCGAAGGCGTGGAAGGAGGCCCAGAGGACGCCGATGCTGGCCGCCCAGAAGCCGGCGGCGCCGAGCACCGCGAGGCCGCCTTGGCGGGGGTGGGTGAAGAGGCTGATCGCGAAGCGGAATCCCTCGCCGAAGACTGCCGGCACCTTGGCGATGTTCCTGGCGATCTCCTGACCGCGCCTCGCCGTGCGCGAAGCGGGCGATCCGCGCGACTCGAGGTCGGGTGGGATCAGGGCGAACAGCAACGCCGAGGACGAGCAGCAGCCCGGCGACCCCGGCCGGGATGATCGTCAGCTCGACCGAGTCCTTGCCGTTCAGCACGCCGGTCCGCAGCAGTACGCCGAAGACGATCAGGGCCAGCGGGTAGAAGGCGTAGTGGAGGGTGAGGAAGGCGACCATCCGCCGGGCGACGTCGTGGCGCGTCATCCCGGCCTTGCGCAGCGCCCAGTAGGTGAGCGCGATGCCGCCGGCGCCGCCGGCCGAGAAGAGCAGCGTCGCCGCCACGCCCGGCCATGTTGATCTCGTAGGTCTCCCGCCAGGTGAGGCGCAGCGCGTCGCCGCCGACGACCGCCTTGAAGAGGGCGATGTAGGTCGCGAAGGCGACGATGTTGAAGCCGATCGCGATCCCGATCCAGAGCGGATCGGCATCGTCGAGCTTGCCCAGCGCGTCGCCAAGCCCGACCAGCTTCGGGAAGAGGAAGTAGATCCCGACCAGCAGCGCGACGACCACGACCGCCGTCTGGATCAGGCGCCGCCGCGTGAAGAGCGGCAGTTCGGCGGCATCGTCGCCGTGTCGCCGGACCCTCGGGAGACACTCCTTAGAAGCTACCCGTTGGCGAGGCGCTCCAAGCGCTGCAGGCCTCGGGTCACCCCGTGCACGGCGGGTTCGGCCAGCGGCTCGCCGCGGCGAACAGCAGCGACCAGACCGGCGCCGGCGAGCAGATCGGTGACGTAGTGCTCGCCGAGGTAGACGAGGGCGAAGCCGAGCGTCAGCGCGTAGGTCCAGCCCACCGCGCCCTCGACTGGGCCCGCCTCCGAGAGCGAGATCGCCGCCATCACCGAGGTGGCGAAGTGCAGCGAGGGCATCGCCGCCCAGGGGTTGCCGCCGAGCGCGTCGTACATCTTCGGCCAGGCTGTGCCCCAGGTGTCTTCGCCGACCTCGACCATGATCCGCCGCACCTCTTCGCCGGTCAGGCCCTGCTCGGAGGCCCACCACGGCGGCGCGGTCGGGACCGCGAAGTAGACGACGCAGCCGAGGTCGAAGACCGCGGCCATCTGGCGGGCGGCGCGCGGGAAGCGCTCGGGGTGGCGCCAGAGGATCCATGCCAGCGCGAGGTAGGGCTCGAAGAACCAGAGCCAGTGGGCCCAGGTGAGGATGCGGTTGATGGTGCCGGCGCCGGCGCAGGCGCGCGATGCCCCGCTGCAGGCGGGCGTTGGGCAGCGCGCCGAGGCCGAGCGCCCGGTCGGCGACGATCGGGTAGCGGCTGCGCAGCCGCGACTCGCAGGCGCTCGGGATCGTCGTAGGGAAGCTCGTGGACCATGATGAAGGCCCACATCTGCATCGCGAAGAGCACGACGTCGCGTTTGCGCGAGCGCGGCGCCAGCACGGCGACCGCCAGCGGCCCCGCCGGCACAGGCAGCGATCGTCACCGGTGTCGGCGTGCGCAGGCGCTTGCGCAGCAGGGCGTCGCCACCGCGGCGGCCACGGCGGCGGCCGCTCCGGCGCGCACGGCGAGGCGCAGCGCCGGAGATGGCCGGGAGCGGCTCGCATCAGGTCGGCGAGTATAGGTAGCGCGTCCCGAGGCCGCGCCCGGACTGCGGACACCGCGCCACGCCGACCTCCGTGATTAGAATGGCCGCGCTTTGGCGCCGCACTCTCCTGGCACCGACCAGATCGACACCCTGCTTTGGATCGGCTTCGTCGCCGCGGCGATCGTCGTCGTCGCGATCAACGTCGCGCTGATCTACGCGCTGCGCCGCTACCGCAGCGAGCGCGGTGCCGAGCCGCGCCAGATTCGCGGCGGCCGCGGCATCCAGTTCCGCGTCGGCGCCGTGCTCACCGTCTTCGCCGCGGTCATCTTCGTGCTCAGCATCGTCTTCACCGACAAGGCGCGCGAGACCCCGACCACCGGCGCCGGCCGGCCTCGCCTCGGCGAAGACGGCGCCGCTGAAGATCGAAGCGACCGGCCAGCAGTGGCTGTGGCGCTACGACTACCCAAACGGGGCCTTCTCCTATTACAAGCTGGTCGTCCCGGTCGACACCGCGGTCGAACTCGAACCTGATCTCGACCGACGTCGATCCACACCTGGGACGTGCCGGAACTGGCGCCGGCAAGCGCGACGCCGTCCCCGGCAAGATCAACCACGTCGTCTTCCGCGCCGACGAAGAAGGCGACTTCGACGGTCAGTCCGCGACCCTCTCCGGCCAGGCCTACGCGGCGATGCGGACCGAGGTCGACGTCGTCTCGCCGCAGGCCTACGAAGCCTTCGTCAAGAGCCAGAAAGCCGACATCACAGGCCGCCCAGGACCGCGTCGTCGGCCTGATCGAAAACGGAGAAGTCCCATGAGTGAGCACCACGCCCGAGCTCGTCGTCGACGGCTTTCCCGCAGCCGCCGTCCGCGCTGGATCGAGGTCGTCACCAGCGCCGACCACAAGGACGTCGGCCGGATCCTGATCGGCGGCTGCCCTCGGCTTCCTCTTCATCGCCCTGATCGAGTTCCTGCTGATGCGCCTGCAGCTGGCGATCCCGGAAAACAGCTTCCTGACCCCGGTCACCTTCAACCGCATGCTCTCGCTCTACGGGGCGACGGCGATCTTCCTCTTCGCCCTGCCGCTCGTGCCTCGGCCTCTTCTACTACCTCGCGCCGCTGCAGGTGGGCGCCCGGGGCACCGCCCTGCCGCGGCTCGGGCAGATCGGCCTCTGGCTCTGCATCGCCGGCGCCACGGTCCTCTACGCGGGCTTCCTCTTCACCCCCTCCGAGGCCGGGGTCAACCCGCTGGCGCCGCTCTCCGAGCTCGCCTTCCTCCCAACAACGGCGTCGACGCCTGGGCGGCGAGCTGCCGGGCTGGCGACCCTCGGCTTCGTCCTGATCGCGATCGACCTGGTGACGACGCTGCGCCGCATGCGCGCTCCGGGCATGGCCTGGCGCCGGATGCCCGTCTTCGCCTGGGCGGCCGCCGTCTGCTCCTGGCTGCTGCTCGTGATCGGCCCGGTGATGCTGGCGGCGATCACGATGCTGCTGATCGATCGCAACTTCGACGGCATCTTCTTCGCCGACGGCTCCGGCGGCGCCCCGCTGCTCTGGCAGCACCTGAGCTGGATCTTCTACACCGGCGCCTACATGCTGATCCTGATCATCGCGCTGCGGCGCGATCGCCGAGATCGTCCCGCCTTCGCCCGCAAGCCGCTCTTCAACCGCAACGCGGTCATCGGCTCGCTGTCGGCGATCGCCGTGATCGGCACGCTGGCCTGGATGCAGAACATGGTGACCGCGCCGATCGGGATCGGCTGGATGTACTTCGCGATGCTCATGTCGCTGGCGCTGATCGTGCCCTTCGGCCTGATCGTCTTCAACCTGATCGCGACGATGATCGGCGGCACGCTGCGGATGCGGGCGCCGCTGCTCTTCGCCGTCGGCGCCGTCTCGATGATCTCGATCGGCCTCGGGGCTGAGATCGCGCACTCGATGGTCGCCGCCGCCTGGCAGCTGAAGAACACCACCGACGCCACCGCCGCCACCCACTTCGCGCTCGTCGGCGGCGCCGTCTTCGGCGGCTTCGCCGCCCTCCACTTACTGGTTCCCGAAGATGACCGGCCGCACGATGGGCGAGACGCTCGCCCGCGATCTCCTTCTGGACGATGGTCGCCGGCATCCTGCTCACCTTCGTGCCGCTCTTCCTCGCCGGCAGCGATCAGGGCCAGGTCGTCGACGCCTACAAGTTCTTCAGCGGCACCGGCGTCAGCACCTACAACCTGATCGCCTCGATCGGCGCCTTCGTGCTCGCGATCGGAATCATCCTGACCCTGGTCAACGCGATCGCCAGCCTCAACAACGGCGGCCGTGCCGGCCACGACCACTGGGGCGGCGACTCACTCGAGTGGTTCGCGCTCTCGCCGCCGGAGCCGCACAACTTCGACGTGCTGCCCGACGTGCGCAGCGACCGGCCGATGCGCGACATCCGCGAGGCGATCGCCCACCGCAGCAAGCGCGCTCAAGAGTCGGCTCGCGAGTCCCAGCCGGTAGCCTGAGCGCGCGTGAGCCGGCGCCGGACGCTGCGGTCGTCGCGCAGCGCCCGGCTCTTCTCTGGCGTCCTGCGCGACTACGCTACGCTGACCAAGCCGAAGGTGCAGTCGCTGCTGCTCCTGACCACGGTGACGACGATGTACGTGGCCGGCGACCCCTCGATCGGCCTCGTCTTCCTCACCTGCCTCGGCGGTGCCCTCTCGGCCGGTGGCGCCGGTGCGATCAACCACGCCGTCGACCGCGACATCGACCGGATCATGTCCCGCACCGCAGACCGCCCGGTCGCCAGCGGGCGGATCTCACCGCAAGCGGCGATCGCCTTCGGCACCTTGCTCGGCTGCGCCTCCTTCGCCCTGCTGGCGCTCACGGTCAACCCGCTGGCGGCGGCGCTCTCGATCTCCGGCCTCTTCGGCTACGTCTTCGTCTACACGCTCTGGCTGAAGCGCTCGACCCCGCAGAACATCGTCATCGGCGGCGCCGCCGGCGCCGTACCGCCCCTGGTCGCCTGGGCGGCGGTCACCGGCGGCCTCAGCGGCACCGCCTTCTTCCTCTTCGCGATCGTCTTCTTCTGGACGCCGCCGCACTTCTGGGCGCTCTCGCTGCTGATGAAGGACGACTACGCCAAGGCCAACATCCCGATGCTGCCCGTCGTCCGCGGCGAGGACGAGACGCGCCGCCAGATCCTGCTCTACACGGTGCTGCTCTACGCGGTCACGCAGTTGCCCTTCTGCGCCGGCGGCTTCGGCGTCGTGTACCTGGTCACCTCGATGACCCTCGGGGCGGGCTTCATCTACTGCGCCGTGCGCCTGCTGCGCAGTGCCAATCGCCAATGGGCGCTGCGCACCTACCTCTTCTCGCTCGCCTACCTGGCGTTGCTCTTCATCGCGATGCCGCTCGACCGCCTGGTCTAGTAGAAATCCCGGCATGGATCGCGAGACGGCAAGAGCGAACATGAGCGCCGGCTTGGTGGCCGGTGGCATCGCCGCAGCCGTCTTCGCCCTCTGCTTCGTGGCGGCAATGCTCTACATCGCATCGTGAGCCCCGAGCACCGCCATATTCCCGAGCCCGGCGAGATGGTCTACCAGCCGCGCTCCTCCTGGGCACCGGCGGTCTTCGCCTTCGCCCTCGCCCTAGCCGTCTGCGGGATCTTCGCCGAGGGCTTCATGGTCCGCGGCTGGATCTTCTCGATCATCGGCGGCGTGGTCGCCCTCTTCGCCTTCCGCAGCATGATCCGAGACGCGATCCGCAGCTACTACCGCCTGCCCCGCAAGCAGCACGTGCGCGGCGCAGTGCTCCCAGTAGAAACCATCTCAGTCCCCCGGGACTGATCAGCTCAGAGCGCAAGGCGTCCGGGGGTACCTCCCCGGGCCGCTTCGCGGGAGTTCCCGTGGAGGTACCCCCGACGCCCTCCCCAGGTCCTGTGCCGCATCCGACCCGTGTACCCGTGCAGCTAAGAACCGGGAGTCCCGACCGCTTGGCGAAGAGCTGGGAATTCTTCGACCCGCTTGGCCAAGGTGTTAATCCCGGTCGTGTGGCGCTGGGCGATCCCTGGGGCTATCTCAGGAACTCCCGCGAAGCGGCCTGAGATAGCCCCAGGGATCGCCCTCCCGGCTCAGTCCGGAATTCATCCCGCCCTCCCCGCTCAGTCTGGACTCATCCCGGATGTCGCGCCCTCGGAGGTCCAGACGCGGACGATGTCGCGCATCGAGAGCACGCCGACAAGCTCGGGGCCGTCGTAGACGACGAGGTGACGGATGCCGCGGCGTGACATCTCGGCGGCGGCGCGCTCGAGACTCCAGTCCGGCGAGGCGGCGATCACGCTGCCGCTCATGTGATCGCCCACCCGCTCGGCATCGGGGTCCTCGCCGGCGCCCAGCGATAGCAAGATGTCGCGCTCGGTCAGGATTCGGGCCACCGGGGTCTCGTCATCGCTGACCAGGGCGGCGCCAATTCGCTTCTCGGCCATCATCGACGCCGCCTCGCGCAGCGTGTGCGTTGGACCGACCGTCAGGACCACCTCCGACATCCCATCCCGTACCTGCATCTGCCGCCTCCCCTCCGGGGCTCGCGAGTTAGTGAGAATCGCCTCAAGCCTACCCGGTCCCAGGCAGGGGTAAGCCTGCTTTCGGCCGGGCGGGACATATAGACTCCGGCGCGCTTTGCGCCGCATGCCCAAGCTCTCCAACCCGATCCGCCCGCTGCTCGTCCTCGCCGCCTTGGCGGCAGTGGCGCTGCCCGCTTCGGGCTGCGGAACGACGACCGCGGACCCCAACCGCGGACGCATTCTCTTCGTCGAAAAGTGCGGGGTCTGCCACACGATGGCCCAGGCTGGGACGACCGCTCAGGTCGGCCCCAACCTCGACGACGCCTTCGCCTCGGCACGAGAAGCCGGCGAGGGTGGCGACACGGTCGAAGGCATAGTCAAGGCCCAGGTCGAGTACCCGCGACCGAGCAACAGCGACCCGGCGGTCTCGATGCCGGCCGACGTCGTCACCGGCCAGGACCTCGACGACGTCGCCGCCTACGTCGGCCTCTACGCCGGCGTGCCCGGCGCCGCGCCGCCGAAAGTGCCCGGCGGTCCCGGCGCTCAAGTCTTCGCCAACAACGGCTGTGGCGGCTGCCACACGCTCGCCGCCGCCAAGTCGGGCGGCGTCACCGGTCCCAATCTCGACGAAGTCCTGCCCGGTCAGACCGAAGCGATGGTCCACGAATCGATCGTCGATCCCAACGCCAAAATCGCCACCGGCTACCCGCCCAACGTGATGCCCGAGAACTTCGAACAGAAGCTCTCGCCGAAAGAAGTCGAAGACCTGGTCAAGTACCTGCTCGAATCGACCAGCGGCGGCTCCAAGGGCAAGAGCGGCTGAGGTCCCCGGCGCGGCCGCAAGCGGCCGCTGGCATCATCCGCTGAGGCAACTTATGCGCGACCGCCTCCGCATCTCGCCAGAGCTCTACGCCACAGTCTCGCTGGTCGCCCTCGGCGCACTCGCGCTGATCGTGTTGACCGGGGCCGGCGTGCGCCTGACCGGGTCTGGTCTCGGTTGCCCGGACTGGCCCAAGTGCTACGGCGGCACGGCGCCCCCGCTCGAAACCCACGCGGTGATCGAGTACGGCAACCGGATCCTGACCGGCTTCGTCGGCCTTGCCGTGATCGCCGCCAGCGTCGCTCGCCTGGTTCCGCGTGCCCTTCCGCTGGCACCTCGCCTTCTTCGGCGCCCTGCTGCCGCTCGGCGTGATCGGCCAAGCGATCCTCGGCGCCCTGGTGGTCAAGTACCACCTCGCCCCCGGCCTGGTGATGAGCCACTTCATCCTCTCGATGCTGCTGCTCGATGCCTCCTTCGCACTCGCCTGGTGCTCGCGCTATGAACCGTGGCAGCGGCGTCGTTCCAGCGACCGGTTCGGCGTCTGGGCGGTGCGGGCACTGATCCCACTCGGGCAGCTGACGATCGCCGCCGGCACGGTCGCGACGGCCTCGGGGCCGCACGCCGGCGCCCACGCCGGGCAGCTCGTCCACCGTTTTGACTTCGAGGGGACCGCGACGCTGGAATGGGTGGTCCAGCGCCACTCGGCGATCGCCACCATCTTTGGCCTCGCCGCGATTGCCGTCTGGTTCCTCCTGCGCCGCCCTGGAGGCGACAGGAGAGCGCTCAGGCCGCTGACAGTGATGATCGGTCTCCTCGCCCTCCAGGGGGTCGTAGGCGGCGTCCAGTGGGCTCTGAAGCTCCCGGGCGAGATCGTCTGGGTCCACGTCGCCCTGGCGACGATCACCTGGCTGTCGATGCTCTGGACAGTTGCCACCGCGGGACGGCTGGAGCCACGCTCAAGCGAGAGCGAGACTGGGCCTGATCACGCGGCTGACGATGCAGAGGCACGCGCAGCGGCGCTGAGCTGACCGTACACCGAGCTCACGAAGCCAGCAAGGCGGCGATGACCGCGACGACTGCCACGCCAAGGAAGCCGAGCGAGAAGCGTGTGAGCGTCGCGTGCAGGCCGATGACCATCTCCTGCGTGCGGGCGATTTGATCGTTCACCGCCTCGAATTTCGCGTCTACCTTCTCGAACCGCGCGTCCACCTTCTCAAATCTCTCATCGACTTTCTCGAACCGCGCGTCGACCTTGTCGAAGCGCTCATCAACCTTGCCGAAGCGCGCTTCTAGGCTCTTTTCCAGGCGGTCGAAGCGAGCGTTCATTTCGCTGCGCTGCCCAGCGAATCCGACCTCCATCCGGCGACCGAGCTCGTCGACCCGGTGCTTTAGGTCATCCATGCGGTCGTCGGTCCAGCACGAGGTCATTATCTCCATGTTGACAGGCTAGAAGACAGAACGTTTCGCATGGCGCGCTAAGCGTGCCGAAACCGCAGCGGACCAATCACAGCAGGGCGCGGCCGCTGGCGAGGTCGACGACGACGTGGGTGATCGGCAGGTCGATCTGCTCGCGGGCCCTGTCGACGACGCCATGCTCGAGCCAGCGGGAGCGATCGGGGGGATGGGTCGAGATCAGGATCTCGTCAGCAGGAAAGATGCGCAGGGCGTCCTCGATCGCGACGTTGGGATCGGAGTCGCCGATCTCCCCCTTGGCCTTGAGGCCCAGCTGCTTGATCTCGATCAGCGAGAGCTCCATGCGCTGGCGTGCAAGCTCGATCGCCTCGTCGATGTCCGATGCCCAGTGCGAAGCGCGGGAGGCAGCCAGGGCCGGCGTGACCACCATCACCTCACAGCGGCGGTCGCGGCAACGATCGCGAATCTCCTTCAGCAGCGCCTCGCCCTGAACCGTCTCGTTGGCGACTACGAGCAGCCGGAACTTGCCATCTCCGCCCTGCGTCAGCTCGACACTGCGAGGTAGCGACCCACGGGCGCTGCGATAGCCGGAGCCGACGCCGAAGCCGATCAACAGCGCCATCCAAACGACGCCGATTGCGGGCCGCGTCAACAGGGTCAGCGCGATCACCGAGGCCGCGCCGGCCCCAATGACCAGCAGCCACCGAAACGCGTCTGCCTCCGAGCGCAGCGGATTGTGCATGCCTATGTTGTACCGCGCGGCTAGAGGACGTAAACGGTCAAGAAGACGATGATCCACATAATGTCGACGAAGTGCCAGTAGATACCCGGCACCTCGACGCCGAGGTGATCCTTCTCCTCGGTGCCGAAATGGCCGCGGAAGGCGCGGATCGAGGCGAAGGTCAGCAGGCAACAGCCCGACGAAGACGTGGGCGCCGTGCAGGCCGGTGAGGCTGTAGAAGATCGAGCCGAAGCTGAGATCACGGGCGCTGAAGCCGAGGTGGACGTACTCGTTGAGCTGGATGAAGAGGAAGGTCGCGCCGAGCATCCAGGTCAGCACCAAGCCCAGCTTCAGGCCGTTGCGGTTGCCGCGGCGGATCGACTCCAACGCGTAGTGGATCGTGAAGCTAGAGGAGACCAGGATCGCCGTGTTGACCCCCGCCACCGCGACCGGCAGTTCGTAGGGGTGCGGTGGCCAGCTCGAGGGGTGGACGACGACCCGCAGGAAGAAGTAGGAGGCGAAGAAAGCCCCGAAGAGCATCACCTCGGAGACGATGAAGAGCAGGATCCCCAGCGTCTGGCGGTCGATCCGCGAGCTCTGGTTCGCCTCCGGAGGCCCGTGGTGCTCCTCCTCGTGGCCGTGTCCCAGCGCGACCGTTGCGCTCTCCATCAGGAACCCCCTCCCTCGGCGACGGCAGCGGCGACGACGGCGGCCGGGCGGCCGACCTCGAGGTGCTCGACCGGCTTATCGGTGATCTCGCGCACGCGGCCGATCAGATCGTCCTCGAGCCAGCGCGAGGTCTCGCCGGCGAAGGTCGAGATCAGCACCTCGTCGACGCTGTAGTGCTCGATCGCGTTTTGCACCGCGTGAAAGGGATCGGGGCTCATCGGCTGGCCGGTGGCGTCGATATCGGCGCGGTAGAGCTCGGCCAGGGTGGCGGCCAGGTCGCGAACGATCTCCGCCTCGGTGACGTCCTCGGTCCGTGGGCAGATGATCGTGTAGCGATGCGGGTGCCCGGCGGCGCGCTCCTTGAGCCGGCCGATCAAGATCGGGCGCGGCCACGGTCTGGGTCGCCACCACCAGCGTGTGGCTCATCTCCCAGCTGACCGAGTCATCGGCGATCCGCACCGGGATGTGGGTCACCGGAACCTCCGGTTCGAAGCGAGCTTCGGCCCAGGAGACGAGGTCCTTGCGGGTGAAGCCGAAGCGGGTCCCGGCAGCGCAGGAGAGCAGCACCTCGCCCGGTTCGTGGGCGCGCACGGCATCGTCGAGCGCCAGCGACGGCTCCGGATCCATCACCTCGCCGACCGATTCGATCCCGTACTCGGAGAGGATCGACATCGTCACCTCGACCCGCGCTCGCGCTGCGTCGCGCAGCTCGCCGGAGTCGATCAGCTGGCCGACCGCCGGCTGGTTCTGCGGCGCCGCAACGGCGACGAAGGGAGACCTTCTCGGCCCGCTCGCGCACGGCCGCCAGCAGCTTGCGCCCGCCGGCAACCTCGTTGAGGAAGACGAGCAGGGGCTTCGCCCCGGATGCGTCGCTCATGCCGAGCCCACCACGGACGGCTCCGCCGGCACCGGGGCCTCAACCGATTCGCCGGGCATGATCGCGTGGCGGGCACCGGGCACGCCGTACTCGTAGGGACCGCCGACGACGCGCGGGATCTCGTCGAAGTTGTAGATCGGCGGCGGCGAGGAGACCTGCCACTCGATCGAGTTGGCCCGCCAGGGATTCGCCGGGGCCTTCGGGCCGAAGCGCCAGCTGACGATCATGTTGTAGAGGAAGACCAGCTGGATCGCGCCGAGGATGAAGGCGACCGCAGCTGATCAGCAGGTTCCAGTCGCCGAACTGGCTCGCGTAGTCGGCGACGCGGCGGGGCATGCCGTCCATCCCGATCCAGTGCATCGGGATGAAGGTGACCCAGGTGCCGACAGAGCGTGCCCCAGAAGTGGACGCGGCCGAGTTTCTCGTCGTACATCCGGCCCGTGATCTTCGGGAACCAGTGGTAGATCCCGGCGAAGATCGTGAAGACCGAGCCGCCGAAGAGCACGAAGTGGATGTGGGCGACGATGAAGTAGGTGTCCGAGACGTGGATGTCGATCGGCACCATGCCCAGCATCACGCCACTGATCCCGCCGATCGTGAAGGTGACGATGAAGGCGAGCGCGAACAGCATCGACGTCGAATAGGTATGGATCTTGCCGAAATAGAGCGTGCCTATCCAGGAGAAGATCTTGATCCCGGTCGGCACCGCGATCAGCAGCGTGGTGATCATCATCGGCACGCGCAGCCAGCTGAACATGCCGGCGACGAACATGTGGTGGGCCCAGACCGAGTAGCTGAGCACGACGATGCCGATCAGCGCCAGGGCCATCAACCGGTAGCCGAAGATCGGCTTTCGGGCATGGGTCGATATGACCTCGCTAATGATCCCGAAGCCGGGCAACATCATGATGTAGACGGCTGGGTGCGAGTAGAACCAGAAGATGTGCTGATAGCTGACGACATCACCTCCGCCAGCGAACTGGAAGAAGTTGGTGTGCAGGGCGCGGTCGAAGAGGACCATGAACTGGACGCCGGCGATGAAGGGCGTCGCGGCGACGACCAGCAGCGAGGTCGAGAGGTTGGCCCAGACCAGCAGCGGCATCCGCCAGAAGGTCATTCCCGGCGCCCGCATGGTGATGATCGTGACCAGGAAGTTGAGTGCGGTCGCGATCGATGAGGCGCCGGCGAACTGGACGCCGAGGTTGAAGAAGGACTGACCCAGCGGCGCGCCGGTCGAGAGCGGCGCGTAGCCGGTCCAGCCGGCGTCGAAAGCGCCGCCGGGAGCGAGGAAGCTGCCGATGAAGAGCAGGCCGGCCAGCGGCAGCATCCAGAAGCTGAGCGCGTTGAGGCGCGGGAAGGCCATGTCCGGGGCGCCGATCATCAGCGGCAGGACGTAGTTCGCGATGCCGGCGAAGACCGGGATCACGAAGACGAAGATCATCAGCACTGCGTGGGTGGAGAAGAGGCTGTTGTAGGTGGCGGCGTCGACGATCTGGGTGCCTGGCTGGGCCAGCTCGGCCCGGATCAGCATCGCCATCAGCCCGCCGACGAAGAAGAAGAAGAAGGTGGTGCAGATGTACTGGATGCCGATCACCTTGTGATCGGTGTTGAAGTGGAAGTAGTCCTTCCAGCTCTTGGCGCCGTGCTGGGAGTGGTCCTCGGGGATCGTCGGCATACCGGCCGCCCAGCGCAGCCAGTAGTCGAAGCAGCCGAAGCCGAGCAGGAAGCCGAGCGGGCCGGTGATCAGCGGCACGACCACCTGCGGGTAGCCGGTCTGTTCGGTCTGGTAAGCGGGCAACCCCGAGGCCTTGCGTAGCGCAACAACGAGCGCAAAGCCGAAGGCGGCGCCAAGAATCGCGCCGAGCGCACCCCTAATCCAGCCCGGTTGCTTGATCGCAGCCGTCATCAGCGGTTGACCATCCTCATGGCGGCGTGCGGGGTCGTGGGGACGGTCATCCGGGCCTCCATTATGCCCCTCCGGCGTTGATCAGCGTCGGGTTGGTCTCGGTGTCTTGGTTTATCGATTCGGCCAGCGGGGCCGGAACTTTTTCTTCCAGGCTGCCGACCCATTTGCGGAAGTCGGCCGGCGTTTCGACCACGACCTTGGCCCGCATCGAGGCGTGGCCGAAGCCGCAGAGCTCGGTGCAGATCAGCTGGTAGGTGCCGAGCCTGTCGGGCGTGACGATCGCGGTGGTGGTGATCCCCGGCACGTTGTCCTTCTTGATCCGCCACTCCGGCACCCAGAAGGAGTGGATCACGTCCTGAGCGTGCATCTTGAACTGGATCTGGCGATTGTCCGGCACGTGCATTTCGCCTTCCGCGTAGACGTCGCCCTTACCGGGATAACCGAAGCTCCAGGCGTACTGCTGGGAGAAGACGTCAACTGTGAGCGGATTCTTGTCGAGCTTTTCGATGTCGTTGAGCACCGACCAGCTGTAGCCGGCACCGAAGAGCACGATGATCGTCGGGACCACGGTCCAGGCGATCTCAAGCCGGGTGTTGCCGTGGATCGGCTCGCCATCGGATTCATCGCCCGGCTTGGCTTTGAACTTCCACAGCGCGTAGAAGAGCGCCACGATCACCAGCGAGAAGACGAAAGACGAGAGCACGATCATCACGTTGAGCAGATCGTCGATCTTCGGCGCGGCCGTCGAGGCCTCCTGGCCATCCCAGTTGATCGACAGCATCACGGCAGAGATTGCCGCGGTCATCGCAACTGTGGCAGCGAGCATCTTCGCTATCGGGAGGCGGCCGTACATGAGGCGGCGGGCATTCTATTGAAGCGGCGGCGGGAAGCTTTCAGGCTCTGGTGACGCTCGCCACTAGCTACTCGGGCCGAGGCAGCTCGCCGAGCTGTCCCGCCGCGGCCCTTAGCACTCCCTTGGCCACGCCCTCCCAGCTCCAGAGCCGTCGCGCGGTCTCAACCAGCGCCTCGCGCGCCTCGACCCGCTCCTGATCGGAGAGGGCCAACCAGCCGTTCAGTCGCTCGGCGATCGCCTCGACCGCGCCAGCCTCAACCGGGAACGAAGTCAGGCGACCCGACCTCCCCGGGCAGCGCCTCCATCAACTGGCGAGACACCTCGAACATCCCCGAGTGCCCCGCTGAGACCGGCAGCACCCCGCAAGCCGCAGCCTCCGCCGCAACCATCCCGAACGCCTCCGGGAACGTGCTCGGCATCACCAGGGCCTCGGCCCCTGGCAGCAGCTCCGCCACCTCGTCGTGCTCAAGCCGACCGATGAACTCGACCGAGCCGGCGGCCTCCTGGGCCGCATCTAGGTAGCCAGCGGGTGGGTCCGAGAGGAACGCCGAAAGGATCGGCAACGGTTTCTCCTTCCCGCCTTCTATCCCCCGCCCAGCCGACGCAATCTCACGGGCGTCGTTGACGTCCCCTCGCTCGAGTGCCGCCAGCAATCGCCGCAGTCCCTCTTCGTACTCGCCGAACCCGGCGATTTCCAGAGCGACGTCTGGGTGCTCTGTCCTGACGAGTGGCCATGCCGCCAGGAGAAGATCGACTCCCTTGGAAACGATCAGCTTCCCAACGAAGACGATCCTCCGGCGGGAGCCTGGGTCGGGTGTACCGGGAACTCCTCGCGAACGCGAGCCCGGTACACCCGACCCAGGCTCCCGTGGCCGAAACGCCTCCGTATCAACCCCCGGAGGCCCGAGACGCGTCTTCTCCTTCAGACCGGTGACTTCGGGCAGCGCCGCCCAAAGCGACTCCGCGGTATGCCGTGACCCGACCAGCACGCCCTGCGCCGCTTCCACGCCCTCCCGCGCGTAGGGAAGGAACCTCGGGTTCGGCTTGACCGTGTACTCGAGCGCCGAGCCGTGGATCTTGGCGGCGAAGGGAGCGACATCGGCACGGGCGAGGATTGCCGGCCCCATCACCAGGTGATTGGCGAGGGCCAAGTCAATGCCTCCGGTGCGCTCCGCCAGATCGCGAACGGCCGCCACGTTGGCCTCGATATAGCGATCGAGCTCCTCGTCGGTCATCTCCGGGAAGGCCTTGACCTCGAAGCCCTCGTAAGGATCCTTGACGTAGACAGGCAGCAGGCCGCCGATGTCGGGGTTGTGGATCTGGACCCCCTCGATCCTCGTCTCGCGATCCTGGCAGAGCAGGTGCACCTCGTGGCCGAGCCCGGCCAGCGCTCGGGCGAGATTGAGGTTGTAGATGTTGCTGCCGGTGCCGCGCAGCATGTAGCCGTGGAAGACGAGTATCCGCATCGGTTCCGCAGAAGCTATTAGTCTTCACCGCCGTGAACTCGAAGCAGCTCTACAGGATGCGCGCCCCGGCCTCCGGCCGCGAGGCACTCGCCCACGCCGAGCCGGGCCAGGTCTACCTCGACCGCGAGACCGGCGAGGAGATGGAACCGGTGGCGATGGTCCTCCCGCTCGCCCCCTCCGCGTCGGCTCTGCCGCGCACCCCAGAGAACCTCCGCGCCTGCCGCCGCTGCGATCAGCTAATCGGCCTCGACGTCAGCGACTGCCAGTACTGCGGCCTGCGTCAAGAAGCTCTCTAGATCTAGCTCCTCGGCCAACGCCGTCAAAGTTTCCCCCTGGCGGATCGGGCCTCCCGATGGGATCATCTCGCCAAGAGAATCTATGCGCAGGGGAGGCGGAGTGGCACGACCCAGAGGCACAGTTCTTGGCATCTACCACCGCGAGGCCCTCGAGCTCTTCGTCGGGCGAGGGCGAAACAGGTCTGATTCCTACGATGCGACATACCTGCCGGAGAAACTGGCCGACACCCTCACCTCCGTGCAGAAAGCGGTCGCCGATCGCGTCGGCCGACACCGCTGGCACGAGGGGCCGTTCCGCTCGGCAAACGCGCTGCGCGAAGCCGCCAGCGCCACCGCTCTCCCCGACGGCCGCACCCCGCCCGTCTCCCGCAATCAGTTCGAGGCGGTGGTCGCCCAGCCGACCCAGGTCGACGGCCGCCTGGGGCCGGTCGTGGCCACGGCAACCCGGACGATCGGCGAAGCGATCCGCTGCGGCTTGCTGCTTCCCCCCATATCGATCATGACGGTGACGCGCACCGTCGAGCGCCGCCACCTTCGCTACAGAGCGACGCTCGGGGGGCGCCCAGACGGGCTCCAGGACCAGGGCATGGTCGTCGGTCCGATCATGGCTAACCAAGGTGGCTCCTTCGCCTTCGCCTCGCACTCCCCCACCCAGGACCGCGGCGACGTTCCGGCCAGCGTGCTGAATTACCACGAGGCAAGGACCGGGGTCGAGCTCAATCCCCTGACCGCCCGAATGGGCGTGCAGCTCGCCGTCTGGCAGGACCTCAACGAGACGATGGGGGTCGCTCTGCCGATTGTCAACCGCGGCGAGCGGCGCTTCGCTCCAGTCGCGGAGGGGACGGGGATCGAAACCAGCGATGAGATCTGGTACCCGGCGGCACAGGCGGCTTGGTACAGCGACGTCGCCAAGTCATTTCCTCCCGACGCGATCGTTCTCGGCGAGGTGCCACCCTCTTGGCTGGAGGGAATGACCTACAGGTCCGTGCTCTGCGAGCGTCGCATCTCCAACCCGAAGCGCTTCCTGGAAGACGTGGAGTTGAAATTGCGCATGCTGTCAGTGCGCACGCTCGCGGTCGACCGCGACGATGACGAGACGATGAACACCGGCACCATCGTCACTCTGGAGGGGCGGTTGATCGCCAGCGATGACAGCGAGTACGTACCCGTGATCGTGACCTCCGCACCCCACCCGAGGAGCGTGGTCTACGTGATCCCCGCCGAGCGAGCCGCGAGCATGGACGAGTCGCAGTGGGAAGCGACGCGCACGGCGCTCATCGCCCTGCACGGGCCGACCAGCGGTCGCGCGTCCGACGATCAGGGTCGCGGGCTCAGCCTGCCGCTCGAAAACGGTTTTGCGATCACGAGCTCGAACCCGGACAAGGCTGGCAACTACGACGTGATCCGCTTCTTCAGCCACGCGATCGAGAGCCCCGAGCACTGGCGCTCAGAGGACGGAAGGTGAGGAGATCGTGAGCGAATTCAACCATCGCGAAAGCTTTGCGCCGACTACCTGGCGAAGGATCAGCGCAATCAACGGCCGGGGGAACATGTTGCTCGGACCGGACGAATACGGGGCCGGCCCCGGAGCTATGGTGGTCGCGCCCCCGGGGGTTCTCCTGCGCGCGCCCGTGGGCCAAGAGCCGCTCACGCGCAACGGCTGGCGCCAGGCGCGCTGGGGGCCCGACCGGGAAGGCCACGTGCTGGTCGACCAAGCTCGGCCGAGGGCACTGGCCGAGGTGGATTTGGCCCAGGTCGTCGAGGACGTCGCGGAATGGTCACCCGAGCACCTGACCTGGGTGGCGGAGGTGGTCGAGCGCAACATCCGGGTGCTGTTCGGCCGCATGCAACTCGACTGCAAGGGAGTCGCCGAGGAGGGACGCGAGCAAGCGTTCGGCGAGTTGACCGAACTGCATCGCGGCGCCGACCGGGCGTTTGCCGGCGTTCGCGATTGCGATCGGGTGCCCGCGTGGCTGACAGACGGCCACTTCTCACGCATGCGCCACGCCTACGTGCTCACCCTGAACCTTGACAAAGCGGCATTCGAGCGCGTCAGGGCTCGCGCGAGCAGAGATCAGATCAACCGCTAGCCGCGCTCGTCCCGATCTCGGATTCTGCCGGTGAGCCCCGCACCCGGCAGCCAAATCGAGAAGGGGCCTCGCAACTCGGGCGCGAGCCCCGCCAACACCCCGGCCAGGAGTGCCGCTACCGCCAACCCCGGCCAGCGCGCCGTG
The DNA here is from genome assembly GCA_963716345.1 of uncultured Solirubrobacterales bacterium. Taxonomy (GTDB): domain Bacteria; phylum Actinomycetota; class Thermoleophilia; order Solirubrobacterales; family 70-9; genus VRUE01. Next base: position 2,152,312 of record OY970304.1, on the reverse strand, counting down.
GCGAGGCACCAGACGACGACACCGAAGCAGGCGAGGGCGACCACGTCCGTGCGCAGGTGTGGCCGGAAGGAGAGGCGCCGATCTCGAGGAGGGCGCCCTGCGGCGTGTGAACCGGGGCTCATGTTCGAGCAAGCTTGAACACTGCTCCGCCCTCGCGAAAGGGTAAAAACGGGGGGAAACTAGAGACCGGCCGAGCCGACCTGCCGGATCAGGGTTTCTTCACCAACGTCGCCGTGTAAAGCAGGCGAGCATTGGAGTAGAAGCAGCCGTAGGTCTTGATCTTGCCGACGCCCTGCTGGGGGTGGCCGCCCTGGATATCTTCCTTGGAGGCGCAGTGGTCTTCGAGGCGGCTGCCGCGCCAGGTGTCTTCTTCGGAGACGTTGAAGGCGAACATCGGCGCCCAGGTGGGGACGGTGAGGGCGACAATCTGGCCGCGCAGGACCGAGAGCGGGTGTTCGAGGGTGAAGATCGGGGTGCTGCCGAAGTAGGGGTTGAGGACCTCGAGCGGGCTTTGGCGCACGAGGGTGAATTTGGGCGGTTTGGATTCTTCAACCGGGCGTAGGATGCCGATCCGCGCCTCAGAGGGGTTGCCGAGGAATTCGTTGAAGAAGCCGATCTCGTTGGTGGTCGTTTTGGTGTCGGTGCGCGAAGGCTTGGCGAGGGTGATCGACCAGGCGACGATCTTGCCGTCGAAGGGCACTTCGTAGGGCTGTTCGACCCCACTGGCTTTGGTCTGGTAGCCGCTGACGTGGCCCTCGACCCGACAGGGAACGACCTCGACGGTGTTGACGACCTTGCCTGGGCAGGAAGGCGGGGGGGTGGTCGTCGTCTTACCCAGCACGACTACTCCCAGCGGCGCCGAGTCGGCCGCGCCGGGCCAGGCCGCGACGACCAGAGCGACCAGCACGCAGGCAAAGCCGGCCACAAACGCGGCATGGGACCTGGCGAGGCTGTTTTTCGCTGCTCCTTGCACGATGTCAAGCTGCAAACCCCGCCCCTTGGCAAGGGTTGCGGGCCTGATTCTGCCTTTCAGGCCGGAGCTATGCCCCGACAGCGTGCGCTTTGCACGATCCCGGCCAGGTTCCCTCAGTAGGGTTGCCAGCCGATGCCGGCGATTGTCGTAGAGGGGTTGCAACGCAGCTTTGATGAGGTACTTGCCGTTCAGGGGGTCGACTTGAGCGTCGAGGAGGGCGAAATCTTTGGCTTCCTCGGGCCCAACGGAGCCGGCAAGACAACCACTGTGCGGATGCTGACGACGCTGCTGCTGCCGACCGGCGGGCGGGCGACCGTCGCCGGGCACGACGTGGTCAAACAGGCGCGTGCCGTGCGCGCCTCGATCGGCGTCGCCCTGCAAGAGGCGGCGCTCGATCCGCTGATGACGGGACGCGAGTTGATTCGCCTGCAGGCCACGCTGCAGGGCCTGCCCGGAGCCGAAGGCAAGCAGCGCGCCGACGACCTGCTCGAGCGGGTCGACCTCGCCGCGGCGGCCGATCGCCGCGTCGGCGGCTACTCAGGCGGGATGAAGCGCCGGCTCGACCTCGCCGCAGCGCTTGTTCACGGGCCGAAGGTGCTCTTCCTCGACGAGCCGACCACCGGCCTCGACCCGGTCAGCCGCAAGACGATCTGGGAGGAGGTGCGGACGCTCAACGACGAAGGCACGACGGTCTTCCTCACCACCCAATACCTCGAGGAGGCCGACCAGCTCGCCGACAACGTCGCGATTATCGACAGCGGCAAGATCGTCGCCGAAGGCACCCCGGACACGCTGAAGACCGAGCTCGGCAACCCACACATCCAATTGCAGCTCGCCGCCGGCTCGATCGCCGAGGCGGAGAAGGTCTGTGCCCAGGTGGGCAAGCTGCTGCCGCCCGTCGACGGCCGCACGGTGCTGGTCGAGGCGGTGAACGGCGCCGCCGACATCCCCAAGGTCGTGCGGGCGCTCGACGATGCCGGCATCGCGGTCGAGTCGCTGGAGCTGGTCCGTCCCACCCTCGACGATGTCTTCGTCGCCAAGACCGGCCACCACCTGGAGAAGGACGAGCAGGGCGAGGCGGAGCCAGAGGCCGTCGAGGCGTGAGCGAGCTGACGAAGAACGCCAGGGTCGTGCGGGCGCTCGGCATGCGCTCGATCCGCCAGACCTTCCGCCGGCCTCAGCTGATGGCGCCGATCGTCGTCTTCCCCACCCTGCTACTGGCGATCCAGACCGGCGGCGCCGGCGGCGCGATCAACCTGCCGGGCTTTCCGCCGGTGCAGAGCTTCCTCCAGTTCATGCTCGCCGGGGCGATGATGCAGTCGCTAATGCTGGCCGGCAACAGCGGCGGCATCGCGCTCGCCGTCGACATCGAGATGGGCTTCACCGACCGCCTCTTCTCCGCCCCGATCCCGCGCTACACAATCGTCCTCGGCCGCCTGGCCGGGACGGCGGCGCTCGGCCTCCTCGGCTCGCTCTGGTTCCTCGCGATCGGCCTGATCTTCGGCGCTGAAATCCACAGCGGCGTCGCCGGCGCGCTGATCGCGATCGCCCTGGTCACCGCGACGGCGACGGCGGTCGGCGGGATCGGCGCCGCGATCGCCCTGCGCACCGGCAGCGCCAGCGTCGTCCAGGGCCTTTTCCCGCTGGTACTCGTCGTCCTCTTCCTCTCCTCCGCCTTCTTCCCCAACGAACTGATGATCCAGCCGGCCAGGACGATCGCCGAATACAACCCGCTCAGCTTCGTCGTCGAAGGCATCCGCGGCCCGATCATCTCCGGCGTCGACGCGACCGAACTCGGCGAGGCGCTGCTGGCGATCGCCGGGATCGTCGTGCTCGGACTCGTGCTCAGCGTCCGCGCCCTGCGCCACCGTTTGAGGGTGGGCTGATGGAGTCGGTCGTGGCCCTGCCGCAGTGGCGCGCCAACCTGGCGACGATCGCGGCGCTGATGGCACGGGCCAAGAACGAGCTGCTGCGGGTGCCGGGTGCGGCGATCCCGGGGGTGCTGGCGCCGACGATCTTCTTCCTCGGCCTCAACGGCGTCTTCGGTGCCCTGACTCAGCTCAAAGGCTTCAGCACCGGCACCTATGAGAGCTACATCGTGCCGGTCAGCATGCTGCAGGGCGCCGGCTTCACCGGTGCCGCCGCCGGCGTCAACTTGGCTCGCGACATCGAGGGCGGCTGGGTCGACCGCCTGCTCGTCTCCCCCGCGCCGCGCTGGGTCCTGCTCGCCGGCACGGTGCTCGCCGCCAGCGCCCGGGCCCTGATCCCGGCCACCTTCGTCTTCATCATCGCCCTGATCCTCGGCGCCGGCTGGCCCGGGATCGACGGGCTGCTGGTCACCTACTTCATGGTCGCCGCGATGGCCGCCGTCGCCGCCTGCTGGGGATCGGCCCTCGCCCTGCGCTTCAAGAGCCAGTCAGCGGCGCCGCTGATGCAGGCCGGGATGATGGCGCTGATTCTGACCACGACCGCCTACGCGCCGCTGGCGCTGCTGCAGCCGTGGATGCGCAGCGTCGCCGAAGTCAATCCCGTCACCCACGTGATCGAAGCTGCCCGCCAGGGCTTCCTCGGTGGTGTCAGCTTGGCCGAAACCTGGCCCGGAATCGTGGCCCTGATCGGTCTGCTCGCCCTACTCGGCGCCTGGGCACTGCGCGAAATGCGCCGCACGGCGGTTTGAACGCGGAGCGAGCAAGCGTCCATATCTGGCTCTTCGCGCCGCGAGCGGAGCGTGAACATTGATGAAGACCGCGCCGGCGACCGCGATCGCCGAGCGCGTCCTGCGCGGCAGTTGGCTCGAGGGCGAGCGCGACGGCACCCGCTTCGCCTACACCCGCCCAAGCCCTAGTCGTTACCCCTGGCAGTGGTACTGGGACTCCTGCTTCGCCGCGATCGTCTGGCGGCACTTTGACCCGGCGCGGGCCCGAACCGAGCTGGAGACGCTGCTGGCGGCGCAGCGCGAGAGCGGCTTCATCGGCCACACGATCTTCTGGGACCGGCCGGTCTCACTCAGCCGCCTGCCGTTCTACAACGTCACCTCGCGCCGCTCCTTTCAGACCGAGACGATCCAGCCGCCGCTGCTGGCCTGGGCCTGGAAGATCGCCATCGGCGACCCGCGCGAGGAGCCCCGGATCGCCGCCCAGGTCGAGTGGCTCGCCGCCGAGCGCGACCTCGAGGGCGACGGCCTGCTCTGGATCATCCAGCCCGACGAGTCGGGCCTCGACGCCTCGCCGAAGTTCGAGCCGGTCTGGGGCTGGCGGGCCAACGCCCGTCCAGGCTTCCCGCTGCTCGTCCACAGCAACCGCCGGCTCGGCTTCAGCGCTCGCCGGATTCGCCAGAGCGGCCGGCCGGTCCTATGCGAGACCTTGGTCAACACGCTCTGGTCGCTCTCGCTGCAGGCACTCGGCCGTCCCTCGGCCACGCCCGCCTTGATCGAGCGCCTTTGGGACGAGGGCCGCGGACTCTTTGTCGACTGGGCCGAGCCGGGAGAGGTTCGGCCCAAGGTCATTACCTGGGACGCGCTGGCCCCGCTTGCCCTGCCCGACCTTCCCGACGAGATCGGCCGACGGCTGGTCGAGGAGCACCTGCTCAACGAGAAGCGAGTTCCTAGCTCCAGTCTCACCGCCCTCGGTGTCGATCTCCGAGCCAAGCTTCGAACCGGGTGGCAACCGCGGGCCACTGCGCCACTATTGGCGCGGCCCGACCTGGGTCAACTCGGCTTGGCTCGTCTGGCTTGGCCTGCGCCGGCTCGGCTACGCGGAGGCGGCAACGCGACTGGCCGACGGCGTGATCGGCGCGGTCGAGCGCGAAGGCCTGCGTGAGTACTACGACCCGCGCACCGGCGCTGGACTCGGTGCAAGGGACTTCGCCTGGTCCGCACTGGTCATCGAGCTGGCCGAGCCTAACCCGGAGGCAACGCGCAGTCATCTCTAAGGCAAAATGCCGTCGGTGTCTCCTCCACTGGTCAGCGTTGTCATCCCTGCCTTCAACTCCGAGCGCTTTCTCGGGCAGGCGCTCGCCAGCGTGCTCGCCCAGACCTATGCGCCGGTGGAGACGATCGTCGTCGACGATGGCTCGAGCGATGGCACGGTTGAGGTCGCGCGCGCCCACCCTGGCATCACCCTGATTGAGCAAGAGAACAGCGGCCCCTCAGCCGCCCGTAACCGGGGCTTCGCTGCCAGCAGTGGCGAGTTCGTCGCCTTCCACGACTCAGACGACGAGATGACTCCGGACAAGCTGGACGTGCAGGTCGGCTACCTGCTCGAGAACCCCGCGGTTGGCTGCGTGCTCGCCGAGCAAGAGCTGATCGTGGAAGAGGGTGCCGAGCTGCCCTTCTGGGTCGAGGGCACGAAGGTGGAAACGGTGATGCCGCCGCGCCCGCCGGAGCTCGAGGACGAGCCGATGGTGCACCCGATGACGATGGTCGTGCGGCGCGAGACCTTTGAGCGGATCGGTGAATTCGACGAGTCGATGCGGGCCGCCGAGGACTTCGACTGGATGCTGCGGGCCGCCGAGGAGAAGATCGGGATCGCCCGCCTCTCCGAGATCCTGCTGCGGCGCCGGGTCCACCCCGACAGCCTCACTCAGAACGCCGCGGCCTCGCGGGCTGGCCTCTTCCGTGCCTTCAAAGCGAGGATTGAGCGACACCGCGCTCGCGCCGCCGGCTGAGCGCACGAGCCCCATGCAGCGGCAGCTGCCAGATGCTCTCTAGACCCCAGAAGCGGCGCGCGAAGCTGACGAAGTTGCCCGGCGGTGGCGTGCCGGTGTCGAGATCGCACAGACGCCGGTAGCGATCCCAGGCCATGCGCAGAGTGCGCAGGGGCGAATCGGGTTGACAGGCAGCGCGGAAGGCGGCGCGCTCGTGTCGCGAGGCGGGTGCCGCGCGCAGGCTGGTGAGAACGGGTTGGGGGACGACCGCGCCGAACTCTTCGCCGAGGTAATCGAGCGCGGCGGCGCTGGCGACGGTGACGCGGCGGCGTTCAGCTTCGGCGACCAAGCGGTCCCAGTCGAGCTGCTCGCCAGCCGAGCGGATCACGGTGACCGCGTCGGCGATCCAACGAAACGGCGGCAACGGGCTCCACGGCGTGCCGTGCACGCAGGCCAGCAGGAGCTGATCCGCGGGGCTCGGTGCGCGGGTGGCCACCTCGGCCAGCTCCAGCGGCACCGAAGCACGCCAGAGCTCCACGTCGCTTGCCGGCTGCCAGAGTGAGAACCAGTGCAGATCGACGTGGCCGCTGTCGGCGCTGGCGAAGTCAAGCGAGTGGTGAACCTCGGTCCAGTCTAGCGGCTGATCGTGAGCCGGCGACCAGTCCGCCCCCGAGAGCGCCTCGATCGCCTCGGCCGTGTGCTCGATCGGCACCAGCACGTCGACGTCGTCCATCGGCCGCACGCCGACGTCGCCGTAGGAGAGCAACGCCAGCGAGGCACCCTTGGTGACCAGCGTCTCGATCCCCGCCCCTTCAAGCACGGCAATCGCCTCGGCGGCCCGCTTGAAGATCAGCTGGTTGTGACTCCAGGAACGCCTGTAGAGGCCTTTGAGGCGCCCGGCGACCTCATCGTCGAAGGCTTTGGCGCCGAGATTGCGGTAGACCAGCGGCAGCAGGCGGGTCGAGCCATGATCGACGGCGTCGAACTCGACCGCTTCACGCCAGCGCTGCCAGGCGGAAGCGGCGGCCGGAGCCGGGTCCAGTGCCGCGTGCAGGACGAGCAGCTGCTCGGCGGTTGGTCGGTTGCCGAGCGTCTCGCTCAAGGGGTCGCCCCGCGGCGCCGGTCGAGCGAGCGCTTCAGGTGACGGGCGAACTCAGTCCGCTCGTCGCGGTTATGGATCGAGTGATTGCCGCCATGGACCCGACGCAGCGTCACCGTCTCCGCCAGCATCGTCTGCGCGAGGCCAAGCTCGCCGGCGCGCAAGAGGAAGGTGAGCCCGTCGCTGACCCGCACGTCCACCGGCCACGGACCGATCGCCTCGACCGCTGTCCGCCGCGCCAGCATCGCGCCGATGTACTGGCCGGGCTGGGAAGCGGACGGGGCCCGAAGGCCCTCGGCCTCCTCGGCGGCAAGATCGGGACTGACGAACTGGCGCACGTGCCCGAAGACCAGCTGCAGCTCGGGCTCTGCCTCGAAGGCCGCAATCTGCAGCGCGGTCTTCTGCCGCTCCCAGAGGTCGTCGGCATCGAGGAAGGCGAGGTAATCGCCCCGCGCCGCTCGCAGCGCGGCGTTGCGGGCGGCACCGATGCCGGGGCGAGGTTCGGGCACAACCTCGACCGGGGAGCCGAACCCGGCGGCGATCTCAGCGCTGCGGTCGGTAGAGCCGTTGTCGACAACGATCACCTGGTCGCAGGGCCGGCTCTGAGCGAGCACGCTCTCGATCGCCTCGGCCAAATACGCCTCGCCATCGCGCACCGGGATCGCGGCAGTGACGAGTGGCTCAGCCAAGCTCGCTCACCAAGCGCTCGACGGCGGCGGCGTTCGCGGCCGGGTCGGGGCAAAGCTCGAGCCCATAGCCAGGGACGCGGCGCGCGAGGTCGGCGAGCGTGGCGAGCGAGCCGCCATCGCCGAAGCCCGCCTGGACGATCGTGCTCGGCGCAACCGCCCGCAGCGCCTCAGCCCTCGATATCGGCCGAACCACCGGCTCGATCCCACCGAGACCGTCTCCAGCCGCAATATTTGCGGCTTGAGACGGTCTCAGCCTCGGCGCGACGATGGCTGCGACCCGCAGCCGACGCGTGAGCCGGGTCGGCGCCAGGTCTGGGATCCGCACCAGGGCCTTCGCCGGACCCTCGAGGGTCGGCTCGAAGCCGGCCGCATCGACGGCGCCCGCGGGGATGCTGAGCCGCGCGGCGCTGTCCTCGGTCAGCTTCGCCGTTGACTGCATCGCGTGCGCAACGAGAGAAACGGGCTCGAGCAAAACGTAATCGTCAGCGACGATCTCCATACCTGCCAGTGCGCAGGAAAGCGCCAAGGTCGACTTGCCCGATCCCCCGCGGCCTACGAGTAGCACGCCGTGGCCATCCCCTCCGACTGCGCCTGCGTGCGTCATAAGGCGTCCCCGCGTGGCCATCAGCAACTGCAGCGCCTCGCGGATCGGCGCGGCACGCTCGCTCGCTGGGATCGCCGCCGCGTCGGGCAGGTGGAACACAGCGATCCCCTCCGCCGGCAACGCAGCGGTAAGCCCGCGGCTGCCAGCCGCGGCAAGCACGCAGGCGTGCTCGGAGCGCAGTCGGACAACCGGGTTAGTGCCGGGTGCCGCGGCGATCGGCTCCCAGGGCGGAGCCGGCGGCTCGATACCGCTCGAGGCAGTGTCGAAGAGCGAGATCGTCAAGTCGGGATCGGCTCCTCCTTGGCAGGCAAGATGCTCGAAGGGTGCCAGCAGCCCGTCGCGTAGCGCGTCTCCCGCGTGGCAAAGCCGCAGCCGCAAACCGGCCATTTCCAGATCCAGCGTGCCGACACCGCCGACCGCCGCCGCGGCCTGCTCACAGCGATCGCGCAGCTGTGCGAAGTAGGCGCCGGCGAGATCAGCCTCAGCCGCCGGCACAGCCGGCCGCCCCGGCATGCGTCAGGCCGCTGGCCGTGGCCAGCCAGCTGTGTCGACCTCGTGGATCGGGTCGAGCAGGAAGTAGTCCTTCATGTCCGTGTAGCGCTCCAGGCGGGGGGCCTCAAATGACGGCTTCTCGCCCGAGCTGGGCGCCGCCGGAGCCTCCTCCGTGGTCCCCGCCTGGCTCACGATCAAGCCGTTCTCCCGCAGCTGACCCAGCAGCGCCGACACGGCAGCACCGATCTCCGCCTCCTCAGCCTCGAACTGGGCAGAGAGGGCGGTGCCGATCTCGGCCTCGCTGACCCCGCGGCCGAGCAGCTCCCAGATCGCCGGGCCGCTGCCGGCAAGGCTGTAGTAGCTGCCGTTGGCGAGGTCGATCGCGATCACCTCGCCGTCGACCGTCTCGTGGACGATCTCGGGGCCGATGCGGAAGCGCTGCTCGCTCAAGCCTTGAGCTTATTTGTAGCGATAGGTGATGCGACCCCGGTCAAGGTCGTACGGCGAAAGCTCGATCTTCACCCGATCGCCGGGGAGGATTCGAATGTAGTGGCGGCGCATCTTGCCGGAGATGTGACCGAGCACATCGTGGTCATTGTCGAGTTTGACCCGAAACATTGTGTTGGGGAGGGCCTCGGTGATCTCGCCCTCCATCTCGATCTTCTCCTCTTTCCCCATGCGGCAGGGAGCGTACCGGACCGCCCGCTCAGCCGCGCCGGGCTCGGGCGTGATCGAGCGCTTCGCCGCGGCCGCCCACCTCCCCCGCGTACTGCGCAGCCTCCAGCTCGGCCAGCAGCTCACCGAGCTCGGGGCCCTCCTCGAGGCCGAGCTCGGCTGCCAGCTCATCGCCACGCAGGAGCGGTTGCGGCGGGCCTTCGCGGCGCCAGTCGAGCGCGTCAGCGAGCATCTGCCGAGCCAGGCTCAGATGCGCCTCAATCGCCTCCTCGGTCGCGAACGGACCGGAGCCACGGGCCGAGAGCCGGTCGGCGATCGTCAGCAGGGTCACGTCGACGCCGACGGGCTCGGTCGCGCGCAGGTACTCGTGCACCCGCCGCGCCGACAGCGGCGCCTCGTGGACGAGAAAACCAAGGCGAAGATGGTGCAGGGTGACGTCCTGGAGGTGGCGGGTGAGGACGCGGCTGGCGCGCAGGCGCCCGCAAAGCGCGCCAACAATCTCGACGCCGTCGCGGTCGTGGCCGATGAAGGTGACGAAGCCATCCCGTTCAGAACGGGTAGCCGGCTTGCCGATGTCGTGCAGGAGAGCACCGAAGCGCAGTGCCGTGCCCCGGCTCATCTCGTCGGCCAGGGGTTCGTCCAGCAACGCGCGCAGCTCGTCACCGCGCTCGCCGCCGAAGCGGTCCAGGTCGCGCTCGACCTCGAGTGTGTGCGCGAGAACAGCCATCGTGTGGCCGTAGACGTCGAGATGGTGATTTGGCCCCTGTTCGACTCCGTGCAGCGCCTCCAGCTCGGGCAGGACAACCGCGGTGAGACCGAGCTCGTCGAGCAATTGCATGCCCCGCAGCGGGTCGGGGCCGCCGACCAACTTGCGCAGCTCGACCAGTTGGCGCTCCCCGGCGGGCTCCCCGGCGCGGGATGCTTCCGCCCGCGCCAGGGTCGACCGTCGCCGGGTCGATCTCCAACTCCAGACCAGCGGCGAAACGGGCGGCGCGCAACAGGCGCAGCGGGTCGGCGGCGAAGCTGCGCTCGCTCACGGTCCGCAACAAACCGCGCTCGAGATCGGCAAGGCCGCCAAACGGGTCGAGCGGCTCGCCGCCAGCAAGCGGCGCGGCGACGGCGCCGATCGTGAAGTCGCGCTCGCCCAGGTCATCCTCAATCGTCGCGCCACGCAACGCAGTGACGTCGATCTGCCAACTGTGGTCGGCGGCGACGGCGCGCCAAGTCGCGAACTCGGCGGAGAGCTCGAAGGAGTGCCCGGCCCCCGCCCGCGCGATCGCCTTCGCGACCGGCGCTGGATCACCCGATACAGCGAGGTCGAGATCGACCACGTCACGCCCCAGCGCCGCGTCGCGGACTGCGCCGCCGACGATCCAGACCCCCTCGTACTCGCAAAGCGCACCGCGGGCAAGAACCACTGGCGGCGCCGCGGCGAGTCGCTCAGTGGCGGTGCTCATTGGAGAACCTCGTGTTCGCGTCCCGATCGCCACGGATTCGAACCCCCGGCGATCACCGTGACGATCGGGGCGCTCACAGGGGCTCCCGCGGCACCCTGGCGGAGATCCCGCAAGTGACCTCGTAGTTGATCGTGCCCAGGCGCCCGGCCACCTCCTCGGCGCGAATCGACTCCTCGCCCTGGACTGCCGATCAGCACCGCCTCATCGCCGGGCTCGACCTCGGTCTCCACTCCGAGATCAACCGTGAGGTTGTCCATCGAGACCGTGCCGACGAGAGGGTGGCGGCGGCCACGGACAAGCACCTCGGCGTTGCTGGAGAGCCCGCGTCGCACCCCGTCGCCGTAACCGAGCGGCAGAACACCGACCCAGGTCTCGGTCGGGGCGCGCCAGGTCTGCCCGTAGCCGGCGCTTGCTCCAGCCGGGAAGCGCTTGACGTCGGCGACGTAGGAGCGCAGCGAGAGCGCCGGCTCGAGCCCGCGCTCGGCAGGATCGCCCTGGAAGGGGTCGAGGCCGTAGACAGCGACGCCACAGCGGGCCATATCGAAGTGCGAGCGACGGTCGCGGAAGACCGCGGCGCTGTTGGCGGCGTGGGCAATTGCCTCGGGGAACTCGGCTTTGACCGGTGCCGCGATCGCCGCGAAGCGCTCGAGCTGCTGATCGAAGAAGTCGGAGTCCGGTTCGTCGGCGGTGGCGAAGTGGGTCCAGATTCCCGCCAGATCGAGGTGTGGGTCCTCAGCGCAGGCACGTGCCAGCGCCAGCACCTCCCCGGCATCGGGGTTGCCGAGCCGCCCCATGCCGCTGTCGAACTTGACGTGCACCCGGACTCGCCGCCCCTGCGCCCTGCCGCGAGCGCTGGCGAACAGCGGCGGAAGCCCTCGCGCCAGACGGCGATCTCGGCGCCGGCGGCGAGCGCGTCCTCAAGATCACCCGCGGTGAGCGCGCCCATCGCCAGCAGCGGCACCTGGGGAAAGCGGCGGCCGATCAGCGCCGCCTCGGCAGCCGGTGGCGACGGCAAGCCGGGTCGCGCCGCCGGCGAGCGCCGCTGTCGCGCAGGCATCCGCTCCGTGGCCGTAGCCGTCGGCCTTGACCACCGCGCAGAGCTCGCTATCCGCACCCAGCTCGGTCTTCAGCCGCGCGCAGTTGCGCTCAACAGCGCCGAGGTCGATCCGGGCGACTGCCCGCTCCATCGCGCTAATCGCTGGCGACGAGCGCGGCCAACGCGTCGGCCCGGGTGACGAGCCCGGCGAGGCGACCCTCGCCGTCGACCACCGGCAGGTGGTTGTGATGCTTCTCGGCAATCGTGCTGGGCGACGGCCTCGGCGTCGTCGTCGCTGTGAGCGACGATCGGGTCCGCGGTCATCAGCTCGGACACTTTGGTCGCGAAGGCCTTGTCGAGGCGCTTCTCAAAGCCCTTCATCGAGCCGACAAAGACGATCCCGCCCATGATGTTGAGGTAGTGCGGCAGGTGCAGATCCGCTTCCTCATCGCTCAGGATCAGATCTGACTCGCTGACGATGCCGACCACCTTGCGGTCCCTGTCGATCACCGGCAGGGCTCCGATCTCGGTCTTCGCCAGCAGCTCGATCGCCGCCCGGGCGTCGGCCTCAGGCGAGACGGTCGGCACATCGGCGTCCATGATCTCGGCGGCTGTCTTCATAGGCAAGTGTCGGCGTAGGGAACGTGCATATCTGATTCTTCGTGACCGGAGCCGACGCGCAGCCCCCTCGTTCGTACGAGGTTATTCGACCGGCACGGCGGCACGCATTCCCGCCGGGATCGAGTCGATCACGTCGGTGGCGATCACCGACTCGACCAGCGCCGATCCTGCGGGCGGCCTCGCGGCCGGCGCGGGCGTGGGCGAAGACGGCGGCGCAGGCGGCCGCGAACGGCTCGAGCCCGCGGGCGAGCAGTCGCCGCGACGATGCCGGAGAGGACATCGCCGGTGCCGGCCGTCGCCAGGGCCGGGGCGGCGAGCGCGTTGACCGCGACCCGCTCGCCGTCGGTAACGATCGTGTCGTCGCCCTTGAGCACGACGACCGCCCCGGCCGCGGCAGCGGCTTCGCGGGCCGCGGCGAGTCGGTGGGCGGCGATCTGCTCGGCAGAGCGGCTCGAGCAGACGCCCCAGCTCGCCGGCGTGGGGAGTGAGGATGGTCGGCGCCCGACGCCCGCCGAGCAGGCGCGAGCTCGCCCGGCGAAGGCATTGAGGCCGTCAGCATCGACCACGAGCGGCGCCTCGATCGCGGCAACCGCTTCGCGGACCAGCTCCACGCTGCCGGGGTCACGGCCCATGCCGGGCCCGAGCACGCCCGCCGCGGCGCGCTCGAAAGCCTTGCGAATCGTCTTCAGGCCGGCCGGCGCCAAGCAGCCGTCGCCGCCCGGACAGCCAACTGACATCACCTCCGGCTGCGAGCTCTCGAAGATCGCCTCGAGGTCAGCGGGCACCGCGACCGTCGCGTAGCCAGCGCCGGCCCGGATCGCCGCCAGCGAGGACATCCGCACCGCGCCCGTCAGCCCGCGGACCCTCCCGCGATCACCACCTGGCCGGAGCTGAACTTGGTCGACCGTGGTGCCACGGACGGGAAGCAGGTCGAGGACGGCGGCCTCGATCGTCCCGGCTAACGGCGCACCCGGGGCGCCGTCGGGAATCCCGATCGGACTCAACTCGCAGCTCACCCGTGTGCCACTTGCCGGGCGCGATCCGGTGGCCGAGCTTGGCGGCGTGGAAGCTGACGCGTGAGGTCGGCCTCGACCGCGAACCCCTCGACCTCGCCGCTGGAGGCATCGACCCCCGAGGCGATGTCACAGGCAACCACCGGAGCACCGCAGCGATTGATCGCAGCGATCGCCGCCAGCCGCCGGCTCCCGCGGCGCGCCCTTGAAGCCCGTGCCGAAGATCGCGTCGACGACCGCCCCCGAACCCTGCAGCCAAGCGTCGAGGTCGCCGGGCTCGGCCTCCCCCAGACTCGAGCGTCTCGACCTCAAAGCCCAGGCCGCGCAGATGCCGCGCCGCGACCAGACCATCGCCGCCGTTGTTGCCCTTGCCGCAGACGATTCGCACCGGCCCCTGCGGAGCCAGGCTCGCGACGGCCTCGGCCAGCGCCGTCCCTGCCGCCTCCATCAGGGCGGCACCGGCGATGCCCTGCTCCTCGATCGCCCAGCGATCGATTGCCCGAATCCCGTCAGCGTCGAAGAGGGGGCTGAGCCACGACTCCATCTCAGGCAGTTTCGACGATGGCCACCGCGGCCGCAAAGTCGCGCGAGTGAGTCAGCGAGAGATTGACTCGCCGCCCGGCGGCGACATCCGCCGCTGGGCCCGAGAGCCGCACGAGTGGCGGCTCGCCGGCCACCACCTCGATCTGACCCAGGCCGAAACCACCGCTGAGGCCAAGCGCCTTGACTACCGCCTCCTTGGCGGCGAAACGAGCCGCTAGGTGGCGAGCCGGCCGCGCTCGGGCCTCGGCATAGTCACACTCGGCTCGGGTGAAAACACGCTGAGCGAGGCGCGGATGCCGCTCCAGTGCTCGCTCCAGGCGGTCGATCTCGAGCAGGTCGATCCCTACGCCCGAGCTCATCGCCGCCTATTTGCCGATGCCCGCGATCAGTTTCGCGGTCGCGAATTCATCGTTCGTGGCCCGGCCGATGCCGATATAGCTGATCTTCTTCAAATACGGGACGGCTTCCCAGAAGTCGGTTTTCGAGTGCGGAACCAGCGCTTCGGCAAGTTGCAGCGCCGCCGGACCGTCGACATAGCCGCTGATCGGCGTCTTGCCGAGCGCCGCAACGGCGGCCTTGTAGCCGGCGGTGCCGGAGAGCGTCGGTCCGGAGCCCGCGTTGAGACCGGCGAGGGCCGGGGCGAGACCGTAGCCGATCGCGATCCTGTCCTGCTTGGCGACAATCACGAGTGATTTGCTGCCCAGCGACCCGCTGCGGATCGAGAAGCCGCTGGCCTTGCCGCTGACCGCGGTGATGCCGGGCACGTGTGCCCCGCGCAGCAACAGCCCGAGGCTGCCGATCGCTTCGGCGGCTTCGTTCGACTTGCTGGTCACGACCAAAGCACCGCCGAGGCTGTTGCGATTGCTGCCTTCAGCGAAAATCGCGCCTTCGTCCACCGAGGCGGCAATTTTGTCGAGATCGATGCCCGCCTGTTCCAGCGAGCTCTTCAGTTCGTCCGGTTTCAGTTCGGGCGGAATTCCGGTTTCATCGAGGCTGTCGACCGCTTCTTGCAGCTGTTTGCCGAATTCGGCAAACCCAATCGCGGCGAAGGAGTCAGCGGGAAGGGAACCGACCAGCTTCGAGGCGTCGCCGGCGGGTGCTTCCTTGCCACCCAGTTCGCTGCTCAGGTCGACCTCAATCTGTTCGGACTGCGGGATCACACTGGCCACCGCGGTCGCCTCGGTCGGTTCGACTCCGACGCCCTCCAACAATTCCTTGGCCTGTGAGCTTGACCCTTCGCTTTCGGACTGCTTGATGATCCCGCCGACGTCGACGTAGATGTCAGCGAAGCTGCCGCTGGAGGCCGCGGCTATCGCTTTCTGGAAGCGATCTTCACCGCCAAGCGATTCGCCCTGCGAGGCGTCGACGGCGGCTTTGAATTCCTTTTCGCTGTTGGCGATCACGAGCGCTTCGCCGATCAGGCCAACCGCATTGTTTTCGGCGCCGCCAACCTTGAATTTGACGCCCTCATAGGCGACGTCTTTGGAAGGGTCGCTGCTCTGGCTGGTGCGTTTGTCGATGAAACTCTGCGTCGCGGCCGGATCCTTGGTCTCGATCGCGATCAGCGGTTCGGAGAGTTCCCCACCTTCGAGGTGTTCGAAGGCAACGCCGCCCTTTTCACCCAGCCACGGTTCGACTTCCTTGGCGAAATCGAGCGATTCGCCGTTCTGGCGCGCGGAGCTTTCAAGTTCGGAGATGACGAAGGCGCCGAGGCCTTCTCCACCGGTGAAGGATTTGGCGACCGAATCGACGTTCTGCTTCAGCGCGCCCTTCGGCTGCAGTTGGCCTTCGACGAAGACGAGAGAACCGGGCGAGGCGAGGTCGGCCAAGTCCGAGCCAGAGGACGAATCGCCGCTGTCGCTGCTACTGCTGCCACAACCGGCAACGAGGAGCGCGACGATTGCGACAAAGACTGGAATGGCGTAACGGATCTTGACCATAGTGGCGAGAAAGAGTAGCGGGACAGCGCTTACTCGACAGTCACGGTCTTGGCCAGGTTGCGCGGCTGGTCGACGTTGAGGCCACGCGCGCGGGCGATGTCGTAGGCGAGCAGCTGCAGCGGCAGGATCGCGACGATCGGCTGCAGGATCCAGTCGGTGCGGGCGACCTCGACCGTCTGGTCGGCGACCGCCGCCGCCTGCTCGTCACCCGCGGTGGCGATCGCGATCGTCTCCGCGCCGCGGGCGCGCACCTCTTCGACGTTGGAGAGGACCTTGTCGAGCACCGGGCTGTCGGTGGCGACGCAGACCACCGGCGTCGACTCGTCGAGCAGGGCGATCGGCCCGTGCTTCATCTCCCCCGCCGCGTAGGCGTCGGTCGGGATGTAGGAGATCTCCTTCAGCTTCAGCGCGCCCTCGAGGCAGACCGGCAGGCCGATGTGGCGGCCGAGGTAGAGGAAGAACTCGTGATCGCCTGAGCAGCGGCGATTTCGCGGACTGGGCCTTCGCTGGCGGCGATCGTCGTCGTCGATCTTCGAGGGGATCGACTTCAGCTCGGCGACCAGCTCGGCGATGCGCGGCGGCGGCAGCGTGCCCCGCAGCTCGGCCAGCCGCAGGCCGAGCAGGTACATCGCGGCGACCTGGGCGACGAAGGTCTTGGTCGCGGCGACGCTGACCTCGAGGCCGGCGCGGGTGTAGAGGACGGCGTCGGCGTCGCGGGTCGCCTGGCTGCCCATCACGTTGGTGACCGCCAGCACCTTGGCGCCGTTTTCGCGGGCGAGGCGCATCGCCGCCAGCGTGTCGGCCGTCTCGCCCGACTGGGTGATGCCGATTACCAGGTCGCCGCTGGCCGATCACCGGGTTGCGGTAGCGGTACTCGGAGGCGATGTCCATCTCGACCGGCACCCGCGCCCACTCCTCGATCGCGTAGCGACCGACGAGACCGGCGTGGTAGGAGGTGCCGCAGGCGACGATCACGATCCGCTGCACGCCGCGCAGGTACTCGTCGTCGAGCTCGACGTTCGGAGAGATCGACGCCTCGTCGTCGGGCAGGCGGTCGGCGATCGTCTCGGCGACCGCGTCGGCCTGTTCGTGGATCTCCTTCAGCATGAAGGTCTCATAGCCGTCCTTCTCGGCGGCCTCCTCGTCCCAGGAGATCTCTTCGGCGCTCGCGCTCGACCGGGCTTCCCTCGGCGTCGGTGATCGTGCACCCCGGAGGCGTCGATGCTGACGATCTCGTCGTTTTCGATCGGCACCGCTTCGCGCGTCTCGGCGAGGAAGGCGGGGATCGCCGAGGCGAGGAAGGTCTCCCCCTCGCCGATGCCGGCGACCAGCGGGCACTCCTTGCGGGCGCCGACCAGGTGCCCGGGCTCATCGGCGTGCATGGCGACGAAGGCGTAGTGGCCGCGCAGCTCGGCGAAGGAGGTCGCGCACTGCGGCGGCGAGGTCGCCGTCGTAGTGGCGCTCGATCAGGTGGGCGACGATCTCGGCGTCGGTCTCGGAGCTGAAGTGCTGACCCTCGCTCGCCAAGCTCGCGGCGCAGCTCGGCGTGGTTCTCGACGATCCCGTTGAGGACGATGTGGACGCGGTCCGGAGCTGTCGCCGTGCGGGTGGGCGTTCTCCTCGGTGACGCGGCCGTGGGTGGCCCAGCGGGTGTGGGCGACGCCGGTTGTGGCGTCGGAGGTCGCGACCGCAACGCCACCGCCACTCTCGGCCTGCTCGGCCACCGCGGCGCGCAGGTTGTCGAGGTTGCCGACAGCGTGCACGCTGTCGACCTCGGCCGTCGTCGATGACCGAGATCCCGGCCGAGTCATAGCCGCGGTACTCGAGCTTCTCGAGCCCAGCGACCAGGAGGTCGAGGCAGGGGCGAGCGCCAACGTATCCGACGATTCCGCACATAGGGAGGCGATGAAGGGTAGAGGCAGCGGCGCTAGGCGAGCTCTTGGCGGACCAGCGTGACAAGCCGCTCGCAAACTGCGTCGGCCTCCTCAGACGTCGGCGCCTCAACCATCACCCGCACCAGCGGCTCCGTGCCAGAGGGGCGCAGAAGCACGCGACCGCGTCCCTCGAGAGCTTCCTCCTCACGCTCGACCGCCTCCCAGACCGGCGTCGGCGCCGGCGATTGCCTCGCGGTCGGCGACCTTGACGTTGACCAGGGTCTGGGGCAGCTTCTCCATCGTCTTCACCGTGGCGAGGTCGCCGCCGCCGAGCTCGCGGATCGTCGCCAGGGCGGCGGCGATGCCGTCGCCGGTGGCGACGATGCGGGTGTCGATGATGTGGCCCGACTGCTCGCCGCCAAGCGCCCAGCTCGCGCTCGCGTAGCTCGTCGAGCACGTAGCGGTCGCCGACCTTGGTCACGGCGACCTCGATCCCGGCCTCCTCCATCGCCTGGTGGAAGCCGTAGTTGCTCATCACCGTGACGGCGACGCCACCGGCGAGCTCGCCGCGCCCCGCCATCCCGCGCGCGATCAAGGCGATCAGCTCGTCGCCGTCGTGGACTGCGGCCACTGCCGTCGACGGCGAGAACGCGATCGCCGTCGCCGTCGAAGGCGAAGCCGATCGTCGCCTCCGAGCCGGCGACCGCGCGCGGCGAGGTGATCGAGGTGGGTGGAGCCACAGCCCGTCGTTGATGTTGCGCCCGTCCGGCTCGATGCCGATCGTCTCGACCGTCGGCGCCGAGCCGCTCGAAGATCGCCGGCGCAGCGCGGTAGGTGGCGCCGTTGGCGCAGTCGAGCATCACGTGATGGCCGGAGAGATCGAGTGGGAAAGCGACCTGCAGCGCCCGCAGGTAGTCCTCGAGGCCACCGTTCAGCTCGCGAACCTGGCCGGGCTCGGCGACATCACCCTCAGCATCCAGCAACGCCTCGATCCGTGCCTCAGCCTCGTCGTCGAGCTTGGTTCCCAGCCCGGAGAAGAACTTGATCCCGTTGTCGCGGTAGGGGTTGTGCGAGGCGGAGACGACTGCCGCCAGGTCGAGGCCAAGGCGCTTGACCAGGACCGCCGCGGCCGGTGTCGGCAAGACACCGCCGAGCAGGGCATCGCCACCGGCAGCGGCGATCCCGGCGGCCAGAGCCGACTCGAGCATCGGCCCGGACTCGCGTGTGTCGCGGACGATCAGTACCTGCGGCCGCTCGGCCTCAAGCGATGTGGCAGCCGCCTGGCCCAGCGCGGTCGCCGAGCTCGGCCGTGAGGAAGGTTCCAGCCTCCCCCCGCACCCCGTCGGTTCCAAAGAGCTGTCTCTTAGTAGTCATTCGGAGTGCTGAGGCGAGCGAAAATCAAGCATGGGTAGGACGCAGGGAGGCTGGCGAGGGAGCGCACAAGTTAGTGCGTGACCGAGTCAGCCGACCGAGGACGCCCCCAGGCGCAGATTTGCAGCCGCCTCAGCGCTTCGAGAACTGCGGCGCTTGCGGGCCTTCTTAAGTCCGGCCTTCGGCGCTCCTTGGCCCGCGCGTCGCGGGTAAGGAAGCCGCGACGCTTGAGCTCGCCACGTAGCTCCGGGTCGACCTCGGTCAGCGCCCTGGCGATGCCGTGACGCACCGCGCCGGCCTGGCCGCTGATGCCGCCACCGTGAACGCGAACCCGCACGTCGACGTTGCCCTCGTAGCCGGTGATCGTCAGTGGCTGCAACGCCATTGTCTGGTGCAGCGGCCGCGGGAAGAACTCCTCCAGCGTCGCGTTTGTTGATCTCGACCTTGCCGTCTACCGGGCAGCAGGGTGACGCGGGCAATCGAACTCTTGCGCTTGCCGGTGGCGAGGTAGCGGGCGTCGCTCTCCATCTTCGCCGGCGCACGACTGGCGGCGCTGGGCTCCTCATCGCCCTCACCGGTCAGAGCGGCCTCGCGTTTGGCCCGCTCCTCCTCTTCAGCTTCCTTGCGAGCCTGCTCCTCAGCACTGAGCGGCCGCTCCTGCGGCTCGACCGCGATCGGCTCGAGGTCAGCACCTGGAATGACGTCCTTTTTCTTCTCCTCAGCCTTGGGCTTCTCAGCCGCGGACTCCGGAGCAGCCTCCTCCACTACGGGCTCTGCCTCTTCGGCAGCGGGCTCCTCAGCCTGCTCCGCAGCGGGCTCCTCGGCCGCCTCAGCGTCAGCCGCGGGCGCCTCGTCAATCTGCTCCTCCGCAACGGCCTCAGCCTCAGTGGCAGGCGCCTCGTCCGCCGACTCAGCGGCCTCATCCGCGGGTGGCGTAGGGGTGGGCTCCTCGCCCGCAGCTTGCGAGGACGGGGAGTCCTCCCCTGCGACAGGACCCGCGGTCGGGGCCTCTGAGCCCTCGTCAGTCGGGTCTTGCTCTGAAGCTTGGTCCTGCGGCTCGTCGATCAAGTCTGTATCTCCATCGGTTTCGGCTGCTGCGCCTCGTGGGGATGCTCCGGCCCGGCGTAGACCTTCAGCTTGGTCAGCTGCTGGCGGGCGAGGCGGTTGCGCGGCAGCATTCCCTTCACCGCCTTGCGGATGACCTCCTCGGGGCGGCGGTCGAGCATCTCGGCCAGGGTCCGCGACTTGATCCCGCCCGGGTAGCCGCTGTGGCGCCAGTAGCGTCTTCTGGTTCAGCTTGTCCCCGGTGACGCGGATTTTCTCCGCGTTTATCACAACGATGAAGTCGCCGGTGTCGAGTGCGGCGTGTACTCGGGCTTGCGCTTGCCGCGCAGAGCGTCGGCGATGCGGGTCGCCAGTCGTCCCAGGGTCTGGCCCTCGGCATCGACGACGTACCAGTCTCGCTGGCGGTTTGCGGGTGTGGCGACAAAGGTTTTCATCAGAGAAAAACCGCGGGCAGCGCCCAGCGGCTCCGGCATGATAGCCGCCAAGCCACATTGGCGTAGGTGGCCGTGCGGGTGTCTATACTGCCGCGCCAATAAGTGCCTAATCCCAGCCGCACATGGTGGGTGGGAGCGGAGGAACCGCAGGAACCGTTGCAGGTTCCAGGGGCGAATCGGCCGAAAAGGTCGTAGCGCATCTCTTTCAGCGCGAGCCCGACAGCTAACTCCGTAGGCGAACGAAAGAGAGGGACGTGGCAAGCAACAGGCCCCGGCCTTGGTTGGCGGGAGTTTCACTTACATTCGCGGCGATCGCGCTGCTGCTTTGCCTTGCCGCCAGCGCCGCGGCGACGACGGGCGGCGCGCCCACTGCTGCCGGCGCTCCGGCACCAAGCGGCAGCCCGACCGGCACACCGGCGAGTGAAGCGCCCAGCGCCGGAACGCTCAGCCTTGTCTCCGCCCAGACGACGCCGCGCAAATCCTTCTTCTACGGCTTCCGCTATCCAAACGTGCGCTTCTCGATCGGCAGCACCCAGCAGCAGAACGACCTGCAGATCGATGTCGTCAACTCGGCCGGCGAAGTCGTGCGCAGCTTCTTTCGCAATGACGTCGAACCGAACATCGAAGTGCGAATCCGCTGGGACGGCACGACCAGCGAAGGACGGCCCGCACGCAATGGCCGCTACAGCTTCCGCATCGAGCCTCAGGGCAGTACCGAAGTCGCCGCGCGGGCGAGCACCTTGAGCGCCCCGCTCAGCCTCGGCTTCGCCCTCTATGGCTACGCCTTCCCGATCCTCGGCCCGCACGAATTTGCGATGGGCGCGGGCCGCTTCGGCGCTCCCCGATCCGGCCATACCCACGAGGGCCAGGACACGATGGCCGCTTGCGGCACGCCGCTGATCGCCGCCCGCGGCGGCACAGTCCAGTACGCCGGCTACCAGTACGCCGCCGGCAACTACATCGTCATCGACGGCAAGGGCACCGGCCTCGACTTCATGTACGCGCACCTGGCCGAACCCTCGGCACTGAAGACCGGCGAAGCAGTCCGCACCGGGCAGCCGATCGGGATCGTCGGCGACACCGGCGACGCCACCGCCTGCCACCTCCACTTCGAGATCTGGACAGCGCCGGGATGGTATGAGGGCGGCAGCCCGATCGACCCCCTGCCCTACCTCGAAAAGTGGGACCGCTACAGCTGATCGGCACCGAGGAAGCGGCGCAGGCTGCGCCGCGCTGCCGGTAGCCGCCGCCCGGCATCGAGCTCGCGGATCGCGATCTCGGCCGTCATCGCGGCAAGCAGGTGGGAGGCGGCGGCGGCATCCGGCCAGCCCATCGCCTTGAAGCTGGGAACGGCAGAGCGGGCGAAGCGCTCATGGCGCTCGGACATCGGTGCCGCCAGCGAGGGATCCGAGCGGGCCTCAAGCGCCAGCGCCTTGACCGCGCTGTCTTCGAGACAGACGTCGAGATAGGCCTCGACCCCGCGCAGGATGCGGTCGGGACCAGGAGGAAGGCCGTCGGTTGCCGCCAGGACGGCCTCCTCGACGCGGGAGTGAAAGCGGGCGTGGAGCGCATCGACAAACGCCCCGCGGTTCTCGAAGTGGACGTAGAAGGTGCCCTTGGCGACGCCCGCCTCAGCGACCACGCGATTGACGCTGAGTCCCGAAAGCCCATGAGCCTCGGCCACCGCCACGCCGGCATCGAGCAGCGCCTCGCGAGTACGGGCACCGGCGCTGAGGAGGACCTCTTCCGTGGCCATGACCAGAGCCTAGCTGACCGGTCGGTCACCAAATATGACCGACCGGTCAGTCATTTGCTAAGGTCACCGTGTGCTGCTCGAGACGACCCGCGGAGAGATCGCCTACGACGAGCACGGCGATGGCAACCCGGTCGTCATGCTCAGCAGCGGCGCCCACGACCGCCACGACTTCGACCGGCTGCGTGAGCTGCTACCAGGCGGCTTCCGCTCAATTGCTCCCGACTGGCCAGGCCACGGCGAATCGCCGGCCGGCAATGGGCCGGCGAGCGCAATGGGGTTTGCCGACGCCGCCGAGGAGCTAGTCGCCCAACTTGCTCCCGAAGGCGCAATTGTGCTCGGCAACTCAGTCGGCGGCTTTGCCGCAGCGCGACTGGCGATCCGCCGCCCCGAGCTCGTCCGCGGCCTGGTCCTGATCGACAGCGGCGGCTTCCTCCCCCGCTCTCCTCAGGTCCGGTTCTTCTGCGCGCTGATGGCGCGGCCGCGCTTCTTGCGCGCGATCTATCCCTGGTTCGCCAACCGCTACATGCGGCCGCAGAGCGAGGCCGACCGCCGGGTACGAGACGTTGGCGTCGCGACCACTCGCCAGGATCCGGGCTTGGCGGCAGTCAGCGGACTGTGGCGGAGCTTCAGCTCTCCGGAACACGATCTGCGCAAGGAGGCTGCCTCAATTCGGGCGCCGACGCTGGTCATCTGGGGCAGAAAAGACCCCGTGATTCCGCTCAAGGCCGGGCGCACGATCGCGGCGACAATCCCCGGCGCTCAACTTGAGCTGCTCGACACCGGCCACGCCCCGCAGGTCAGCGATCCCGATGACTTTGCCGCGATCTTCAACCCCTTCGCCGAACGGGTCTTCAGCGTCCGGGCAAGCGAAGGCCAGGTATGAGTGGGGTGCATCGTTGGCGCTCGGAGCTGCTGGGTGAGCCCCGCAAGCTGGAGCTCGATGACGGCGTGCTCGATTACTTCGAGCGCGGTGACGGTCCGGTCCTGCTCTTCAGCCACGGCTGGCTGGCCAACGCCAACCTCTGGCGCAAGGTCATCGACCGCCTGCACGGTGACTTCCGCTGCCTCGCCCTCGACCTGCCGCTCGGCTCCCACCGCACCCCGATGGCACCGGAGGCCGACCTCTCCCCCCTCGGCGTCGCCGGCCTGATCGCCGCGGCCCTCGAGCAGCTCGACCTGCGCGCGACGACGCTGGTCGGCAACGACTCCGGTGGCGCCTACTCGCAAATGGCCCTCGCTCAGCACGGGAGACAAACCGCAGAGCGGGCTCGGGTCTCATCCTCACTTCTTGTGAGACGCCATATGACGAGTGGCCGCCGGCGCCCTTCGACGGCCTGCCCGAGGCCGCACGCGACCCCGAGGTCCTGGGCCAGCTTCTCGCCGCCCTCGAGGACCCAGCCGTGCGCGCCGCTCCAGTCGCCTACGGCCACCTGCTCAAGCACCCGATCGAGCCGGACGCATTCGATTCCTACGCCCTTCCGGCCAGCCGTGATCCAGGCGTGCTTCGCGACGTCGCCAAGGCGATGGCCTCGGCGACCACGGCGCCAGTGCGGGCGGCCGGGGAGGCGCTGATCGCGCACCAAGAACTGCCCACCCTGCTGATCTGGTCCGAGCAGGACAAGGTCTTCCCGGTCGAGCATGCCGAGCGCTACGCCGATCAGCTCACCAACGCTCGGCTGTTTCGCATCACCGACTCCTTCAGCTTCACCCCCGAGGACCAGCCAGAAGCGGTGGCAATGGCAATAAGGTCGTTCATGACGGAGCGCGTGGAATGAAGATCGACATGCTGAATCTCGGCTGGATGACGGCCCCCGCCGGCCTCTGGCGCCAGGGCGACGAGGAGCCCGAGCGAGCGCTCCGGCTGCCGGTGCCCGCCTACCTGATCGAGACCGAGAGCGAGCGCATCCTCGTCGACACCGGCCTCCATCCGGACGCCGTGACCGATCCCGAGGCCCGCTACGGCGAGGGCACCGCGCTCGGCCACTTTGGCCTGGAGCAAGAGCAAGGGCTTGCCGAGCAGGTCGACCTCGGCACCGTGACCCGGCTCGTGCTCACCCACCTGCACTTCGACCACGCCGGTGGCCTAGCGCTGATCCCTAAGTCGGTGCCGGTCGTCGTCCAGCGGGCCGAGTGGGAGGCTGCTCAGGACCGGGCCGGGGTCGAGCGCAACTTTTTCCAGCCACCGGACTACGCCGAGGTGCCGTCCAACCTCACCCTCCTCGACGGCGATCACGACCTGCTCGGCGACGGCTCAATCCAGCTGCTCAGCACCCCCGGCCACACCTCCGGGCATCAATCGCTGCGAATCGGCGACCTCGTGCTCGGCGCCGACGTGGCGCTCTTCGCCAGCGGGCTCGATGACATGAAGTTCCCCGCCTTCGGCGCGGACCAGGACGCCCAGGTCAAATCAGCCGAACGGCTGCGCGAGCTGCGCGACGCCGGCCTGACGATCCAGCCCGGTCACGACCCCGATGTGCTGACGCCCGGGCCGATCAGGGCATAGTCCACGGGCTCAATCGGCCGGCCACTTCCACTGAATCAAGGCGAGGCCGACCGCAACTGGCACGGTCGACGGCAGCTCGTCGACAGCGAAGAAGAGGAGATCGAAACAGAGGGCGAGCGCCGCCACCAGAACCGCCGCGGCAAGTTGTCGATTGACCAACCCCACATGGCCCGACTCACCCGCCGGCTCGCCCCGACCTTGCTCACGCGCGGCTGAAGGAGCCATTGATGCGCGGGTCACTTGGCCCTCGGCAGACAGCAAGCAGCCCACCAACGCGGCGACGAAGAGGTCGCCGAAGCCCATCAGCGCCGAGCCGAAGTGGACGGCCTGCAGCTGGGGCAGCCCGGCCGCGGGAGCGGCAGCGTTGAGCACCGCGTTCGGCCCCTGCAGCAGGTCCGATGAGACGTAGATCGTGTCGATGACAGCCATCGCATAGACCCCGAGGCGCAGCCACCTCGCCGGCACTCCGCAGACGAGCAGCCAGCCCAAGGTCACGCAAGCGAGTCCCGAGAGCGCCGTCGCCGCCGCCTCGCCGACAAGCGATTGCGGTGCGGCCCAGGCGAGCACGAAGAGTGCCGTCGCGCCCAAGGCCGGCACCAGCCAATCGAGGCGACTGCCTGGCGAAACCGTGTGGCGCCGCGTATGTGGCGGTCCCACACGGTTTCGACGAGCCAGGGCCGCGAGTGCGAAGGCGGCGAGCGGGGGCACGGCGACGAGGGCGATGTAGGTGAGCGCGTCCGCCGAGCTCGGGGAAATTTCGATCGCCCCGATCACGACGGCGATCGAGAGCGCCGGGACCAAGGCCCACCACGGGCTGCTCAGCCGGTCAATCCACCCCGGTCGCGCCCGCGGGACCGGTAGCGCCACCAGCGCCGCCTGCACCAAGCCAAGAATCGAGATTGAAACCGCGAACGACATCTATGCGAATCAAGTTTTGGGGGTATATGCCCCAAAACTTGATTCGCGTCCTCGGAGACTTGATTCGCGTCCTCGCGGGATGGCTACTCCCACTCGATCGTCGCCGGCGGCTTCGAGGAGATGTCGAGCGCGACGCGGTTGACGTCGCGGATCTCGTTGATGATCCGGTTGGAGACGCGCTCGAGCAGGTCGTAGGGCAGGCGGGCCCAGTCGGCGGTCATCGCGTCGTCGGAGGTGACGGCGCGGATCACGATCGGGTAGGCGTAGGTGCGGCCGTCGCCCTGGACGCCGACCGAGCGGACGACCGGCAGCACGCAGAAGGACTGCCAGAGCTGGCGGTAGAGCTCGGCGGCGCGGATCTCCTCCTGGAGGATCGCGTCGGCGGCGCGAAGGATGTCGAGCCGCTCTTTGTTGACCTCGCCGCCGACGATCCGGATCGCCAGGCCGGGACCCGGGAAGGGCTGGCGCCAGACCATCCGCTCCGGCAGGCCGAGCTCGGCGCCGACGGCGCGGACCTCGTCCTTGAACAGCATCCGCAGCGGCTCGACCAGCTCGAACTCGAGGTCGTCGGGCAGGCCGCCGACGTTGTGGTGGGACTTGATCGTCGCCGCGTGGTCGCTGCCGCCCGACTCGATCACGTCCGAGTAGAGCGTGCCCTGGACCAGGTAGCCGACGTCCTCGAGCTTCGCCGCCTCCTCCTCGAAGACGCGGATGAACTCCTCGCCGATGATCTTGCGCTTGCGCTCCGGCTCGTCCTGCGCCGGCCAGCTTGGCGAGGAAGCGCTGCTCGGCGTCGACGTGGACCAGCGGGATGCCGAACTGCTCGAAGGCCGCGACGACCTGCTCGGCCTCGTTCAGCCGCATCAGGCCGTGATCGACGAAGACGCAGGTCAGCTGCTCGCCGACCGCCTTGTGGACGAGCAGCGCCGCGACCGAGGAGTCGACGCCGCCGGAGAGCCCGCAGATCACCCGGCCCTCGCCGACCTGGGCCTGGATCTTCGCCGACCTGCTCGGCGATCACCGACTGCGGCGACCACTGCTCGCTCGCAGCCGGCGACGTCGCGCAGGAAGCGGGTGAGGATCTCGGTCCCGTAAGGCGTGTGGACGACCTCGGGGTGGAACTGGATCCCGTAGAGGCCGCGGTCGGGCGTCTCGCAGGCGGCCACCGGGGAGCCCGGGCTGGAGGCCAGGGCGGTGAAGCCCTCCGGCGCCTCGAAGACCGCGTCGCGGTGGCTCATCCAGCAGTGCTGCTCCTCGGGCAGGCCCGCCGAGCAGCCGGCCGCCGCCGTCGCGCGAGGCTCAGGTCGGTGCGCCCGAACTCGCCCGACTCGGCCGCCTCGACCCTGCCGCCGAGCGCCAGGACCATCGCCTGCATCCCGTAACAGATGCCCAGCAGCGGAATCCCGAGATCGAGCAGCTCGGTCGGGAACGCGCGGCGCCCCCGCCTCGTAGACCGAGGCCGGGCCGCCGGAGAGCACCAGCGCCTTCGGCTGCGCGCTCGCGGATCTTCTCGACCGAGGTCGTCGACGGCAGCAGCTCGGCGAAGACGCCGCACTCGCGGATCCGCCGGGCGATCAGCTGCGAGTACTGGCCGCCGAAGTCGAGGACCAGCACCTCCTCCGAGCGCCCGCACGGCGGTCCGCCGGCAGCCCTCGCGGACGACGGCGCGCGGCGTCGCTCAGTCATCGGCGACGCCGACCCCCGCAGAGACCGCCGCGCGCCCGTTCGAGCCCATCCCGACCGCTGCTCGTTCTGCAGCTTCTTGCCCTCGCTCATCAGCGCCGGCGCGACCATCACCTCGGCCCGCTGGAAGGAGCGGATGTCCTCGTAGCCACAGGTGGCCATCGAGGTTTTCAGCGCTCCCATCAGGTTGAAGGTGCCGTCGTTCTCCTGGGCCGGGCCGAGCAGGATCTCCTCCATCGTCCCGTCCTGCTTGGTCGAGACGCGGGTGCCGCGCGGCAGCGAGGGATGGAACGTCGCCATCCCCCAGTGGAAGCCGCGACCGGGCGCCTCCTTGGCGCGGGCCAGCGGCGAGCCGACCATCACCGCGTCGGCGCCGCAGGCGATCGCCTTGGAGACGTCGCCGCCGGTGCGCATGCCGCCGTCGGCGATCACGTTGACGTACTCGCCGGTCTCCAGCATGTGCTGGGAGCGGGCGGCCGCGACGTCGGCGATCGCCGTCGCCTGCGGGACGCCGATGCCGAGCACGCCGCGGGTGGTGCAGGCGGCGCCGGGGCCGACCCCGACCAGGACGCCGACCGCGCCGGTCCGCATCAGGTGCAGCCCGGTCGAGTAGGAGGCGCAGCCGCCGACCACGGTCGGCACCGGCACCTCGGCGATGAACTCCTTCAGGTTGAGCGGCTCGACCGTGGTCGAGACGTGTTCGGCGGAGATCACGGTGCCCTGGATGACGAGGATGTCGATCCCGGCCTCGACCGCCGACCTCGTAGTGCTCGCGCACCTTCTGCGGCGTCAGCGAGCCGCAGGCGACGGCGCCGCGGGCCTTGATCTCCTCGATCCGCTGGCCGATCAGCTCCGACTTGACCGGCTCGGCGTAGATCTCCTGCATCAGCCTGCGTCGCCTCGTGCTTGGGCGCGGCGGCGATCGCCTCCAGCCGCTCCTCGGCGTTCTCGAAGCGGGTCCAGATCCCCTCCAGGTTGAGCACGCCGAGACCGCCCAGCTCGTTGACGAGGACGGCGGTGTCGGGGCTGACCACCCCGTCCATCGCCGAGGCGACCAGCGGCAGCTCGAAGCGATAGGGGCCGAGGGTCCAGCTGATGTCGATGTCGTCGGGATCGCGGGTGCGGCGCGACGGAACGATCGCGATGTCGTCGAATCCGTAGGCGCGCCGCCCCTTCTTGCCGCGACCGATTTCGATTTCCAAGTTGAATCCTCCAGGGCTGGCGTTGAACAGCCAGCCTACACTTCGGCGGGGACCTCCAAATCGTGCACGTGCGACCTCGCCGAGCAGGCGCTCGACCTGGTTGCGGTCGACCGTGCCGGCGCCGAAGTGCTGGGTCGACTCGGCGCCGCAGGCGACCCCGTAGGCGAGGCACTCCTCGGCCGCGCGGCCGTCGTAGCGGGCGGCGACGTAGCCGGCCAGGAAGGCGTCGCCGGAGCCGACCGTGGAGACCGGCTCCAGCGGCTCGGTGTGGACCTCGAGAAGGCGCCGCTCGGCGCCCTCGCCGACCGCCGCGACGCAGCCTTCGGGCCGGGTGATCGCGGCCTCGCCGGCGCCGAGGCGGACCAGCTCGGACAGCCCGTGGACGAGGTCGTCGCGTCGGCGAACTCCTGGCCGACCAGCTCCTCGGCCTCGCGCTCGTTCGGGGTCACCATCGAGGCGCCGGCGCGCAGGCCGGCGAGCATCGCCTCGCCCTCGGCGTCGAGCACCACTGGCACGCCGCGGTCGCCGAGGTCGCGACCAGGCGGGCGTAGAGATCGTCGCCGGCGCCCGGCGGCAGCGAGCCGGCGAGCACGCAGATCTTGGCGCCGCCGGCGAGATAGCCGATGCGCGCTCGAAGAGCCTCGACCTCCTCCGGGCTGACCGCCGGGCCGCGCTCGTTGATCTCGGTCTGCTCGCCGGAGGTCGGGTCGATCACGGCGAGGTTGATCCGGGTCTCGGCGGCGATCCGGGTGAAGTCGGTCAGCACCGACTCCTTCGCGCAGCTGTTCGAGCACCCGGGTGCCGGTCGGCCCGCCGACGAAGCCGGTGGCGATCACGGGGCGGCCGAGCAGCCTCAGGGCGCGGGCGACGTTGATCCCCTTGCCGCCGGCCACGGTGCGGCTCTCGACCGCCCGGTGGCGGCGGCCGAGGCGGAAGTTGGGTACCGCGACGGTGCGGTCGATCGCGGCGTTGAGCGTGACGGTGAGGATCACTTGACGATCACCCGCGTTCCCTTCGTCATTCGGCGGACAGCCGCGCAGAGCAGTACCCCGCGCATCAGTATCGCGAACGCCGCCACCGCGATAGGGATCGGGTGGTCGCCGAGGAAGCCACGCGCCGGTCGAAGCAGCTCGCCTCGGAATCGCGCGGCCGGCCCGCAGCGGCACCGTCGCCGTCCGCCGTCCGTCGACGAAGACGCGTGGCGTGCCCGAGCGGGCTCGCCGCGTGCGATCGGTCCCTCGACCTCGCTCGGGGCCTCGACGTCGACGCTCGATGCGCTGGCCACGGCGCAGGCCGACGGCGACGCTGCGTGCCGCGCGCAGCGGCAGCTCGCCGCCGGTGTAGCGAATCGACGGCTCGGCGAGCTCCTGCGCCCGCTTGGATCGGGACCCGCCGCTGGTACTGGCGAGAAGCCGTATTCGAGCAGTTCGAGGTTGTCGCTGAAGCGGTCTTCGTCGGTCGGGGCGCCGATCGCGACCGAGATCAGCTCGACCCCCTTGCGCTGGCCCGAGCCGACGAGAACGTAGAGGGCGCCGAAGGTGTGACCGGTCTTGACCCCGGTCACCCAGGGGGCCATGCAGCAGCAGCTCGTTGATCGTCGTGATCCGGCGCGCGCGGGTGGACGCTGCGCAGCACGGCGCTGCGCGAGTCGGCGATCTTGGCGAAGGCGGGGATCGCGCAGCAGGTGCCTGGTCAGCGTCGCCAGGTCGCGCGGCGCTGGAGTAGTTGCCGGGCTGGTCGAGCCCGATCGGGTTGGCGTAGTGGGTGTCGGCGAGGCCGAGTGCCGCCGCGTAGCGGTTCATCTCGGCGACGAAGTGCGGCTCCGAGCCCGCGGCGGCGAGCGCGAGGTCGTGGGCGGCGTCGTTGCCGCTGCGCAGGATCAGCCCGTAGAGCAGGTCGCGGACGCTGATCCGCTGGCCCGGCGCGCAGGCCCAACAGCGACTCGCCGTATTCGGCGTCGTAGGGAGCCGCACGGACGATCTTGTCGAGCGGCAGCTCGTGCAGCGACCACGTAGGCGGTCATCAGCTTCGTCGTGCTGGCGATCGGCAGGTGGCGCTTGGCGGCGTGGGAGACGAGAACGTCGCCGGTGCGGGCGTCGATCAGGGCCCAGGAGCGAGCCTCGAGCTGGGGACCCTTGGCGGCGGCGGCCGAAGATCCCAGAAACGCAAGGACCACCAGAGAAGCGCGGTTAGTTGCAGGCGCCTGAACATCAATGGTCTTCGCGCAGAAATCGCCACGGACTCGAATTTCCGGCTGTCACCGTGGCGATTTTGCGCTTGCCTCAGCGTAGCTTCAGCTCTTCGCCGGCGATCAGGATCTGCGGGTCGACTTCGGGGTTGAGTGCTTCGATCGTCGCCGACCGGCACGCCGGTCTGGTGGGCGATCGAGATCAGGGTGTCGCCGCTCTGGACTTCGTAGGCTGGCGGGAACGTGCTTGTGATGGGTCTTGTGGGCCGCCTTGCCGCCGTGCTTGCCGTTGCCCGAGCCGTTTGAGTCGCTGCCGCCCAGAGCGCCGCTGATCGCGACGATCGACGACGACGAAGGCGACCGACCAGGGCGATCACGGCGAGGATCCGGGCGGAGCGCTGAAGTGCGTTTGTTCATTGGACGTGACTGGCGATGGGATGGGCGCCGCTGATCGTATAGACGGTCAGGCGTTTTCAGGCGGTCGAAACCTCCCAAACCGCAGCTGCGTAGGTGCTCCGCCGCCGCGCCCGGATCCGGCGTCGGCGGCGATGCCGCGCGAGGCGGCGACGAGCGCCGAGGCGGGCCCGGCGCTGAAGGCGGCGCCGAGCAGCTCCGGCCGTGCCGCCCTGGGCGCCGACGCCGGGGATGAGGAAGATCGAGCGCGGCATCAGCTCGCGCAGGCGGGCGATGTGCTCGGGGCTCGGTGGCGCCGACGACGGCGCCCATCCCGCTCAGCCCGGACGTCGCCGAGCAGCCGCGGAGCGAGGCCGTCGACCAGGTCGGCGAGGCGCTCGTGCAGGGGCTGCTCGGGCGCGGGCAGGTCCTGGATGTCGGCGGCGCCGGGATTGCTGGTGCGGACCAGGGCGAAGACGCCGGCGCCGGCCGCTTCGGCCGCCTCGACCAGCGGCTCGAGCGCGTCGAGGCCGAGCAGCGGGTTGGCGGTGAAGGCGTCGGCGCCGAGCCCGGCGACCGGCCCCCAGGGCGTCGGCGTCTCGCCGACCAGGGCCTGGGCGTAGGCGGCGGCGGTGACCGGCACGTCGCCGCGCTTGCCGTCGGCGATCGACGAGCAGGCCGGCCTCGCGGGCGGCCGCGCAGACCTCCGCCAGCGCCGCCCAGCCGGGCGCGCCGAGGCGCTCGAAGCAGGCGAGCTGCGGCTTGACCGCGACGCAGGCCGGCCCGGCGCGCTCGATCAGCGAGCGGCAGTGGGCGACCACCGCGCGCGGCGGCCAGCTCGGCGGCCGGGTCCCGCGGCCGGCGGCCATCGGCCCCTCCCCGGCAGAGCTTCGCCGGATCGGGGTCGAGACCGAGGCAGACCTGGCTGCGGCGCTCTTCGACGAGCGCCGCAAGCCGATCCGCGAAAGGGTCAGGACATCAGCCGCCCTTGACCTTGGTCTTCAGCGCCGAGCCGGCGGAGAAGCGCGGCACCTTGCCGCCCGGGATCGTGATCCGCTCACCGGTGCGCGGGTTGACGCCCTGGCGCGGGCCGCGCTCGGCGACGTGGAATTTGCCGAAGCCGGTGAAGCTGACCTCGCCGCCGGCGCTCAGAGCGTCGGTGATCGCGTCGAGCACGGCGTCGACCGCGTCGCTGGCGGCTTTCTTGCTGCCCAGCCGGTCGTCGCCTGCCAGTTGGTCCAGAAACTCAGCCTTGGTCACGTCGAAACTCCTCCTCTGGGGGTTGAAGATCGGGCGCAATCTAACAGCGGGCACGGCGTAAGCGTCGCGCGCGGAGGCTCACGCGCCGCTGACGGTCATCGCCGCCGATCAGCAGCGGCGGCGTGCGGACCGAGCCGCCGAAAGGCACCCAACGGGACTCCGCGCCGGCGGCCCTGACGGCGCGCAGCATCGAGACCAGATCGCTGGCGATCGTGAACTCGCGCAACGGCTCGGCCAGCTCGCCGTCGCGGATCGACCCGGCCAGAGGCGCCGACCGAGAAGACGCCGGTGACCGGGTTGACGCCGGAGTGAAGGCCGGCGACGTCGGTGACGAAGACGCCATCGCCAGCCTCGCCGAGAAGCTCGGCGAAGCTCGAGCTCGCCGGGGGCGACGATCAGGTTGGAGGCCGAGACCGAGGGCTGGGAGCGATAGCCGCTGCGGCTGGCGTTGCCGGTCGAGGCGGCGCCCCGCGGTTGGCCGTGTAGGTGTCGTAGAGGATAGGTGCGCAGGCGCGCCGCCCTCGATCAGGGCGGTGCGGCGCCGCGGCACGCCCTCGCCGTCGAACGGGGCCGAGGCGGAGCCCGTCGGGGTCGAGGCCGTCGTCGTGCAGGGCGAGGGCCGCGCTGGCCACCTCCTCGCCGAGCCGGTCGGCGAACGGGCGAGCGCCCGCGCTGCACCGCGCTTGGCGCCGAGGCCGCCGCCGATCAGGCCGGCGAAGCTGGCGGCGACGGTCGGGTCGAGGACGACCGGGCAGGAGCGCGAGTGCGGCTTGCCGGCGCCGATCATCGCCGCCGCGCGCTCGGCGCCCTCGCGCCCGATCGCCGCGGGGTCGAGGACCGCGGGCCCGCGGGCGAGGTCG
Organism: uncultured Solirubrobacterales bacterium; assembly: GCA_963716345.1. Taxonomy (GTDB): domain Bacteria; phylum Actinomycetota; class Thermoleophilia; order Solirubrobacterales; family 70-9; genus VRUE01. The sequence continues at coordinate 2,119,019 of OY970304.1, read as the reverse complement.
AAGCCGAGCCCGGTCTCGCGGCCGTCGTCGCCCTCGGCCAGTGCCTGCAGGTAGGCGAAGCAGCTGGAGCTCGAGTACTCGCCGGCGATGCCGGTCGAGGAGGCGATCGCGACCCGCTCGGCGGAGTCGGCGTAGACGGCCTGCTCGACCCCGGCGACCCGCGAGTCGGCGGCCAGCGCGGTGCGCTCGACCGTCAGCGCCAGCTCGGCGACCTCGGCCGGCGCTCCAGGTCGGCGACGCGAGGGATCGCTCGAGGCCCGGCGAGCGCCGCGATCTCGGCGCCGGCGCGCGGGCGGCGCCGCGAACTCGTCCTCGTCGGCGACCGCGGCCGCCTCGGCGGCGCGCGCGGCGATCGCCGCGACGCCCGCCTCGGAGAGGTCGGTGCCGTAGGCGTAGCCGACCCGGCTCGCCGATCCAGGCGCGGACGCCGATCCCGCGCTGGGTCGCGGCGGTGAGGCTCTCGACCTCGCCGCCGTGGACCCGGACCTCGCGGCCGCTGTCCGCGGCGGCGTAGGCCTCGGCCTCGCCCGCCCCGGCCGCGAGCGCCGCCTCGACCGCGCGCCGGCGGTCGCGCTCAGCTCGCTCACAGCTCGGTCCCCCCGACCGTCATCGCCCGGATCCGGACGTGGCCCTGGCCGGTCCCGACCGGCACCCGCTGGCCGCCCTTGCCGCAGATCCCGGTCTTCATCAAGAAGTCGTCGCCGACCGCGTCGATCGCCGCCAGCGCCTCCAGGCAGTTGCCGATCAGGGTCGCGCCGCGGCAGGGACGGGTCACCTTGCCGTCCTCGATCAGGTAGCCCTCGGAGACGCCGAAGACGAAGTCGCCGGTCGCCGGGTCGACCTGGCCGCCGGCGAAGGAGACGGCGTAGAAGCCGCGCTCGACCTCGGCGATCATCGCCTCGGGGTCGGCGTCGCCGGGGGCGATGTAGGTGTTGGTCATGCGCGGGATCGGCAGGTGGCGGAAGCTCTCGCGGCGACCGTTGCCGGTCGAGGCGACGCCGTCGCGCTCGGCGCGTGAGGCGGTCGTAGAGGAAGGAGGTGAGGCGTCCGTCCTCGATCACCTGCGTCTTCTGGGTCGGCGCCCCCTCGTCGTCGATCGCGTCGCTGCCCCACTCGTTCGGCAGGCGGCCGTCGTCGTAGGCGTTCAGCAGCGGCTGCGCCACCTGCTCGCCGAGCTTGCCGACGTAGACGCTGGCGCCCTTCTGGATGTGGTCGGCCTCGAGCCCGTGGCCGGTCATCTCGTGGAAGAGGACGCCGCCGAAGCCGCCGCCGACGACCACCGGCATCGAGCCGGACGGGGCCGGGACCGGCGTCGAGCAGGGTCAGTGCCTTGCGCGCTGCCTGCTCGGCGATCGAGCCGGGGTCGTCTGTCGAGCAGCTCGAAGCCGCGGTGGGCGCCGAGCGTCTCGGCGCCGGTCTCGACCGTGTCGTCGCGGCGGGCGACGGCCTGGGCGCCGATCCGGATGCGGGTGCGGTCGTCGCCGGTGAAGCAGGCCCTCGGAGTTGGCGACGCTGACCTCGCGGCGCGCCTCCGCGTAGGAGGCGGTGAACTGGGCGATCTCGGCGCCCTGCGCCGCGGCCGCGCTCGTCGAGCTCGCGCAGCAGCTCCGCCTTGCGCTCGGCGGGGACTCCTCGGGCGGCGCACCTCGATCGGCAGCGGGCGTGGTCGGCGCGGCCTCAGCGGCCGCGGCTCGGCGCCGCTCGCCGCGCAGCGCCGCCGCGGCCTCGTCGGCGGCGCGCTCGAGGTCGGCCGGGATCGAGCCCGTCGACGTGGGCGAAGTAGGTGGTGGCGCCGCTCGACCACCCGCACCCCGGCGCCCTCCTCGGCGCCCGACTGGACCGCCTCGATCCGCGACTCGTCGATCGCCATCGTCAGCCCGCCGCGGCGTTCGGCGAAGACCTCGGCGAAGTCGCCGCCGTTGGCGAGCGCCCGCGGCGAGGACGCGCTCGGCGACCTCGGGATCGATCAGCCCGCTCATGGCTTTGGCCTCTTCCCGGCGATCTCGATCAAGCGGCCCGCGGCGACGAAGAGCTCGGCGCCGGCGAGCGAGTCGCCGGCGTGGTCGGTGGCTGCGCCCGCTCGGGTAGTAGAGCCGGGCGAAGGGTTGGCGGGAGACGCGGCGGCGGCGCATGTAGGCGGCCGCCTCGTCGGCGTAGCCGGAGACGCGGTCGAGCAGGATGCGGTGCGGCTTAGGTGGCATCGAGTCCCTTTCCGTCGCCGCCCTCGCGAGGTCGCGAAGCACGCGCGCATGTCGAAGAAAAGCAGCGAGGCGAGAGCGAAGCGCTCGGTCACCGCGATCGCCGCCAGCCCGGCGTGGCGGAGAGCGAAGACCTCGCCCTGCTCGGTGGCGATGTGGACCTGCTCGACCGGCTCGCCGCCGGCGCCGTCGGCCACCTCGAGCAAGGTCGCGACGTCCTCGCGCCAGCGCTCGGGCCGGCCGGTGGCGGCGAGGACCGAGCCGTCGGAGTCGAGGATCGCGCCGCCGCGCAGGTCGGGCGACATCTCGGTCAGAAAGGCCAGCGCCGCCTCGGCGGCCGCTCGGCCAGGACCGACCTCGGTCGTCGGCAGCGTCGGGCATCTCGGTCAAAATAGCGACCCGTGTCCCTGGCCCGAGCTTCCTGGATCACCGTCGTCGTCGATCTGCGCGATCGCCGCGGTCCTCTTCGCGATCAGCGGCTACACCGGCTACACGATCACCGTGGGTCGCCGTCGGGCTCGCCGCGGCGGTCAATCTGCTGCCCACGCCCCTAGCCGGCCCGAAACGGTCCTGAGCGGGCTCGCTCGGGGTCACGCAGGGACGTCTCCGGCTCGACGTGGATCAGCACCTCGGCGCGCGGGATCTTCGCCTCGATCGAGTCGCGCATCTGCGTGGGCCAGTTCGTGGGCCCGCTCGAGACTGGTCCCGGAGCGGTACTGGACGTGGAGATCGATGTAGCGGCGGCTGCCGGCCCGGCGGGCGCGCAGCTTGTGGTATCCGGCGACCTCCGTCGTGCGGGCCGCGGCGATCGCCGCCTCGATCCGGTCCATCTCCTCGTCGGGCAGGGCTTCGTCGACGAGCACACCGGAGGAGCGCTTGACGATGCGGACGCCGGCGACGACGATCGCGACGGCGACGACCAGCGCGGTGATCGAGTCGAAGGCGGCGTTGCCGGTGACCTGGACCAGCACCAGACCGACAAGGACGCCGGCCGAGGTGAGCGCGTCGGTACGCAGATGCGAGGCGTCGCCCTTCCAGCGCCGGTGAGTCGTGCGCCTTGGCCTGCCGCGAGAGCACCGTCGAGACGACCGAGTTGGCGAGGACCGAGAAGCCCATCACGGCGATGCCGACACCGAGCGTTTCGACGCTGGAACCGACGACGAGCCTGTGCGTCGCCTCGTAGATGATGATTCCCGGCGCCGACCAGGATCAGCAGCCCCTCGATCGTCGCCGCCAGGCTCTCGACCTTCTCGTGGCCGTAGGGGTGATCGGCGTCAGCCGGCTCGTCGGCCTTGCGGACCGAGAAGAAGGCGACGATCGAGGCGACCAGGTCGATCAGCGAGTGAACCGCCTCGGTGAGAATCGCGATCGAGCCGGTGATCGCCCCGGCCGCCAGCTTGATTGCAATCAGCAGCGCGTTCGAGGCGATCGAGAGCGCCGCTGCACCGCTCTTCGTGCGGATCATCGCGCCTCTTGGCTGACCCGACTGCCGCCCAAGTGCGCCGCCAGCAAGCGAGCTGCCCGGCCGCGGTGGCTGATCTCGTTCTTCTCGGCCGGGCTCAACTCCGACATCGTGCGCTGATCGGCGGGCCCGGTGTCGTCGGGGACGAAGGCGGGGTCATAGCCGAAGCCGCCCTCGCCGCGTGGCCGCTCGATCAGCCGGCCCTCGCAGCGAGCCTCGAAGACCAGCTCGGAGCCATCTGCATCGACCAGAGCCAGCGCGCAGATGATACGCCGCACGCCGCTCTTCGCCAGCCGCCGCGACCTCGCGCAGGAGCTTGTCGAGGTTCTCCTCGTCGCTCGCGCCCGGCCCGCCGTAGCGAGCGGAGTGGATCCCGGGTCGACCACCGAGCGCCATCGCCTCGATGCCCGAGTCGTCGCCGATCGCGGCCTCGCCACTCGCCGAGTGCGCCGCCCGCGCCTTGATCCAGCGCGTTAACCGCGAATGATGTCGCCCTCCTCGGGCGGCAGCTCAACTCCCTCCGGGAGCGGCTTCAGTTCGAGCTGCGGGCAGCAGTTCCCGCATCTCGCGCAGCTTGTGCTTGTTGGCGGTGGCGAAGATCAACTTTGTTACTCACCGCCGACGACCCGCTCCTGCACCTCGCGCAAGCGTGAGATGCCCCATCTCCGCCAGACCGAGCAGCTCGTCGAGCGAGGCGCGGGAGAGCGGCGTGCGCTCGGCCGTCGCCTGCACCTCGACCAGGCCGCCGTCGCCGGTCATGACGACGTTGGCATCGACCTCCGCGGTCGAGTCCTCCGAGTAGTCGAGATCGCAGAGCGGACGGCCGTCGACCATGCCGACGCTGATCGCGGCGACCGATCCAGTCAGCGGCATCGTCTCGAGCTCGCCCGCGTCGACGAGTTTCTGTAGGGCCAGCCGCAGAGCAACGTAGCCACCGGTGATCGCCGCGCAGCGGGTGCCGCCGTCGGCCTGCGAGCACGTCGCAATCGACGTAGACGCTGCGCTCGCCGAGCGCCTTTGAAGTCGAGCACGACCCGCAGCGAGCGGCCGATCAGGCGCTGGATCTCCACCCCGCGCCCATCCTGCTTGCCCTTGGCTATGTCGCGCGTCTTGCGATCGCCGGTGGAGGCAGGCAGCATCGCGTACTCGGCCGTGACCCAGCCCTTGCCGCGCCCCTGCATCCAGCGCGGCACCGAGGTCATTTACCGAGGCTGTACAGATCACCCTGGTGCGACCGAGGGTGATCAAGGCTGAGCCGTCAGCCGTATCGACGAACCCGGGGTCGATCGAGACGGGACGAATGTCGGCGGGGGCGCGGTCGTAACTGCGGGAGGCTGGCATGCGCGCGAGTCTAAGTCAGCGGCATCAATCCGGAGGAGCTGGCGGAAGGGCCGCGCTCGCGCGCGACCCTTCCTTCCCACTGGGGTAGCCCTCTGGCATCTCCACGGGTCTCGATTAACCCCGGCGCCTCGCGAGCCTGGCGAGAGCATAGGCTGGTACTCCCTGAGCAGTCAATAGAAACTATTCGGGTACTACCCGCAGCCCGCGCTGCGAGAAATGCGCATCGAACGCGAACGCGCTGCCTTCTCCGCCGCGCTCGAGCAGGGCGAACGAGGTGGCATCGACGTAGCTCCAACGCTTGTCGTCGTAGCGCTCGAGGATCTCCCAAGCCCTTTCCTCCGTCGGTCGATCAAGGTGAACGAGATCGATCGCACCACCATCGCGAAAGCGCCGCCCCCACTCGATCGCCTCGCCACGACCCACCCGCACCATTAGCGCCGTGTAGGTCTCCGCGAAGACGTAATTGGAGGTGAAGAGCGCGACGCCCTCGGAGATAAGCTTGGTCAGCGCCAACCGCGCCCGCTCGTGCTCGGCCTCGGAAGAGTTGCGCAGCGCAACGAAAGCGCTGGTGTCGACGAATACCGACCTCATGAGCCGTAGAGGTCGCGATCCAGGCTGCTGACACTGGTTCCCTCGGGCCCCTTACCGGGTGCCTCGTCGACGAGATAGCTCAAGAGGGGATCCGTGGCGCGATCGACCCCGCGGGTTCGCTCGGCGTCAATCAAATCGCGTACAACCGCGGCGATGCTTCCCGCCTCGCCCGCGCGCTGCTTCAGCCAGCGGTACTGGCCCTCATCGAGATATAGCTGAGTTCGATGCTTCATACTGTAATACAGCATAGGACCGACTCCGGACGGAATCCGTCGGGGCGGCATCTGCACCGAATCCACCACCCCTCCCGCCAGCGGCAAGATGGCGGGGGCGGCCCGCACGGACCGCCCCTCCAACGCACTCATTTGAAGGCCACCTTGTCTACCGCCTCCTTGATCTTGTTGACGATCACGTCCGCCAACTCGGTGCCCTGCTTGCCGTTAAACCCCTTCATCGCTGCCACCATTCCCACCATCAGCAGCGAGACGAGCAGGATCAAACCGACGTACTCGACCGTGCCCTGCCCCCGCTCCCCGGCGAGAGAGCGAATCGCCCGCACCCGCCCCTCGATCGCGGCGTGCAGGTACCCCATCAACATGTAAAGCATCGAACGCCTCCTTTTTGCGGTTGGAGATCGATGCTCAAGGGCACGGACACGCCGAACAAGACGCGTTCGTGCCGGCTCTGTGACGCGATTCAGGATCTGCCGGAGCTAGCCTCCTCCGCATGCGCGTGCTGATCGTGACCAATTTCGTGCCGGACGCAGGGGCGCCGCAGCGCGGCCGCTGGCTGCGCGATCAGATCGACGAGCTCGAGCGTTGCGGGGTCGAGGTCGGTGCGCTTTGAATTCCCGCCCGGCCGCAATGAGTATCTGCCGGCGACGCGGCGCTTGCGGCGCTTGCTGCGGCGGGAGCGCTTCGACCTCGTCCACGCCCACTATGGCCTCGTCGGCTGGTGTGCGCGCCTTGCCGGGGCCCGGCCGCTGCTGGTCAGCTTCCACGGCACCGACGTCCGCCACTGGCTGGTCGGGCCGCTCTCCCGCCGCCTCGCCTGGCGGGTCGATCTCGTCGCCGCCGTCTCGCGCGCGCTCTTCAACCCAGAGGACGGCCGCCCCGGCCTTCCCCCTGTTCCCGGCTCGGCCGTCCTGCCCTGTGGCCCGGACCTGCGCCGATTCAGGCCGAAATCGCGAGCCGAGGCACGACGCGAGCTCGGGCTCGAGCCAAACGGCCGCTACCTCCTCTTCCCAGCCAATCCCGCGCGCCCTGAGAAGCGCCACGACCGTGCCGCCGAGCTCGCTGGCGCCTGCGACGCAGAGCTGCTCACCGGCGGCTCGATCGAGCCCGAGCGGATGCCGCTTTGGGTCAACGCCGCCAACGCGGTCCTGATCACCTCCGATTACGAGGGCTTTGGCCTCGCCGCGATCGAGGCGCTCGCCTGTGACGTGCCCGTCCTCTCCACCCCGGTGGGTGTCGCCCCCTACGCCCTCGACGGCCTGCGCGGTGCTCTCTGCGCTCCCTTCGAGCTGGAGCGCTGGCGCGCCGCCGCCGAGCCCCTGCTCGGCTCCGACAACCCCCGCGTCGAAGGGTCGACTCGCGCCGCAACGCTCTCCGCGGCGCGCATGGCGGCGCGCACACTCGAGGCCTACCGCGCTGTCCTTGCCAGCGCGTAATAGATTGAGCGCGTGAGCGGCGAGGACCTCAGCGCCCAGGTCGAGATGGCGAAGCGCCGCCTCGAGGAGGCGGCTGCCGCGGCCAGCTCCGCCGAGAAGCGGGTGGCGGCCGAGATCGAGGCGCTTGAGACCGACCTCGAGACGGAGCGCGACAAAGCCTCGGAGGCACTAGAGCAGCTCAAAGCCGCCCATGCCGAGGAGCTAAGCCGCGAGCGCGAGGCAAAGGATCGGATCGTCGCCGAGGCCGAGAGCCGCCTGGCCGAGATCGAGGCACAGGCCGAGACCACCGAGCAGCGGATCACCGACGCCGAGAGGCGCGCTGCCGAAGCGGAGGGGGCAATCGCCGACGAGCGGGCCCGCTCTCGCGAGGCGGCAGCGGCCTGGCTGCGCGGTCAAGTTGAGGCGATCCGGCGAGAGGCCGGGCAGCGATAACCCCCAAAGCCGAGTTCGACGTCGCCGTCGTCGGCGGCGGCGCGGCGGGTCTCTGGACGGCGCTGACAGCGGCCGAGCAAGGCGCGCGCGTCTGCCTCGTCTCGCGCACCCCGCTCTCCCAAAGCGCCAGCTACTGGGCGCAGGGCGGGCTTGCTGCAGCGCTCGAACCCGGCGACTCGCCCGAGCGACACGCAGCCGACACGCTTGCCGCCGGGCGCGGGCTATGCCGGACTGCCGCCGTGCAGACCTTGGTCGACGAGGCGCCAGCGGCCGTGCAGGACCTGCGCTCACGCGGCGTTGTCTTCGATTTAGCCCCCGACGACGAGCTCGCACTCGGCCTGGAGGGCGGCCACACCAGGCGCCGCATCGTGCACTCGGGCGGCAGCGCGACCGGGCACGAGATCACCTCGAAGCTCGCCGCGATGGTCGCCCGCGAGCAGCGGATCGAGGTCCGCGAGCGAGCCTCGATGATGGCTTTGTGGAGCGACGGCGAGCGCTGCCACGGCCTGCTCACCGACGACGAGCGGATCGCCGCTGCGGCGACGATCCTGGCGACCGGTGGGGCCGCGGCACTGTGGCGGCGCACCACCAACCCGCTGGGGCGCGATCGGCGCCGGTCCGACTATGGCCTCGGCGGCGGGCGCTGACCTCGCCGACCTCGAGTTCTGCCAGTTCCACCCGACCGCGCTCTTCCTGCCCGGCACCCGCTTCGACGGCCTACTGATCACCGAGGCGGTGCGGGGCGAGGGAGCGACGCTGCTCGATGCCGCCGGCGATCGCTTCACCGACGAGCTCGCACCACGCGACGCGGTCACCTCGGCGCTGCTCGACCGGATGGAGGCCGATGGCGCCGACGCGGTCGACCTCGACCTGCGCGGGCTCGATCCCGCCCGCTTCCCCAACGTCTTCTCCTCGCTGCGGGAGGCTGGGCTCGAACCGGCCAGTGAGCTGATTCCGGTCGCTCCGGCGGCCCACTACACGATGGGCGGCATCGTCGTCGACCTCGAGGGGCGCTCCTCGCTGGCCGGACTCTTCGCCGTCGGCGAGTGCTCCTGCACCGGCCTGCACGGCGCCAACCGACTGGCCTCAAATTCGCTCAGCGAGTGTTTCGTCTTCGGCGCCCGGGCGGCCCGAGCGGCGCAGGAGGAGACCGCTGCATCCGAGCCCCCCGAGCCGAGCGAGTGGCGCTTTCAGCCACCGGGCGAGGCGACCCGCGACGCGGTCTGGGCTCTCGCTGGGCCCCGCCGCGATCCCGAGCTGCTGCGCCAGCTGCAGGACGATCCCTTCCCGCTCGCGCAGTCGATCGCGACCTGCGCGCTGGCCCGCCCCGAGTCGCGTGGAGGCCACCTGCGCAGTGATTTCCCCGCAGTCGACCCCGAGCTCGACGGCATCCATTTCGTGCTCGCCACCGACGGCGAGCTGCGCCGCGAAAGCTGGCACTGAGCTAGCGTCGGGGCGTGCTGCTCGGTGTCGACGTAGGCGGGACCTTCACCGACGCCGTCCTCTTCGACGGCGAGCAGCTCCACACGGCAAAGCTGCCGACCACCCCCGGGGACCAGTCGCAGGCGGTGATCGCCGCAGTCAAGGCCGTAATCGAGCTGGCCGGCGCGGATGCGAAGGAGATCGAGACCTTCGCCCACGGGATGACGGTCGGCACCAATGCCCTGCTGGAGGAACGCGGCGCTCGTACCGCGCTGATCGCAACCCAGGGCTTTGCCGATGTGCTCGAGATCGGTCGCCAGGACCGGCCCCAGCTCTACCGGCTCTGCGCCCCGAAGCCGACCCCCTTGATCGAGCGGGAGCTGCGCTTCGAGGCCGCCGAGCGCATCGGCCCACAGGGTGTGATCGAGCCGCTCGGCGAAGCTGAGCCGAGCCGCCTCGCCGAGCTCGTGCAAGACAGCGGCGCCGAGGCCGTCGCGATCTGCCTGCTCTTCTCCTATCTCGACCCGGCCCACGAGCAGCGCATCGCCGAGCACCTGCGCAGCGCGCTGCCGCAGCTTCACGTCTCCGCCTCCCACGAGGTCCTGCCTCGCTTCCGCGAGTACGAGCGCTGCTCGACCACCGCAATCGACGCCTACCTCTCGCCCCTGCTCGGTCGCTATCTGGGGCGACTGGAGCAGGCCGCGACAGGCGCCGGGCTGCCCTCGCCGCTGGTGATGCAGTCCTCGGGCGGCGTGGCCAGTGCCGAGGAGGCAGCCCGGGCTGGTGCCTGGAGCGTGCTCTCCGGCCCGGCTGGGGGCGCGGTCGGCGCTGGCCAGCTCGCCCAGCTCTCCGGCAACGGCAATGCGCTCGGCTTTGACATGGGTGGGACCTCTTGCGACGTCTGCGTCGTTGAGGAGGGCGAGGTCAAGCGGACCGACTCGCGCACGATCGCCGGCCGCGTGATCCAGCTGCCGATGGTCGACGTCCACACGGTCGGAGCCGGGGGCGGCTCGATCGGCTGGCGCGACGGCGGCGGCGCCCTGCGGGTCGGCCCGCGCTCGGCCGGTGCCGAGCCGGGACCCGCCTGTTACGGCCGCGGTGGCAGCGAGCCCACCGTCACCGACGCCAACCTGATGCTCGGCCGGCTCGCCAAGGATTCGAAGCTGGCCGGCAACGTGGCGCTGGACACAGGGGCGGCTGAAAACGCGGTCGCCATGCTGGCTTCTTCGCTCGGGCTCGACCCGATGGAAACGGCCGAAGGCATCGTGCGGATCGCCGACCAGGAGATGGTGCGGGCGCTGCGCGTGGTCACCGTCGAGCGCGGCATCGATCCCCGCCACTTCGCCCTGCTTCCCTTTGGTGGCGCTGGCCCGATGCATGCGGCCGCGATCGCCGCCGAGCTCGAGATCGACCGCATCCTCTGCCCGCGCGCCGGTGGCGTGCTCTCGGCGCTCGGGCTCTGCGCCTCTGACCGCCGCCAGGACACCGCCCGCACGGTGATGCTCTCCGGCGAGGACTTCACCGCCGAGCGGGTCGCCGCTGCGGTCGAGGAGCTGGCCGCCGGGCTCAGCAGTGGTCCGGAGGCAACGCCGGAAGTGACCTATGAGATGCGCTATGGCGGCCAGGCCTTCGAGCTGCCGGTCAGTGGCTCGACCCATCCCGATCCGACCGATCTCGTCGAGCGCTTCGCCGCCGCACACGAGCGGCTCTACGGCCATCGCGATCCCGAGGCCGAGATCGTGCTCGTCCACATTCGTTTGGCAATGGTCGCCCCAGGCGCCCGCCCTCGCCCCACCGCCTCCGCCGGGACGATCGAGCACGGCTCGCGGCGGGTTCGCTTCGACGGCGAGTGGGTCGAGACACCGGTCCTGCGCGGCGAGCCGGCCGCCGGGCTCACCATCGCAGGGCCGGCAATCTTCGAGCTCCCCGAGAGCACCTTCGTCACTCCCCCCGGGTGGAACGTGGAGGTCGACGACTCCGGCACGATCAACGCCACAAGCACAGGTGCAACGTGTTGAGCACCTCACGGGACCACAAAGCGTTGCAGTGGAAGTCGCCATGGACCCGGTGACGCTGCAGGTGATGATCGGCGGGCTGCACGCGGCCTGCGAAGAGATGGGCGCCGCCCTGATCCGCTCCGCCTACTCAGCCAACATCAAGGAGCGCCACGACTGCTCGACGGCGATCTTCAACGCGAACGGAGAGCTGGTGATGCAGGCCGAGCACATCCCGGTCCACCTCGGCTCGATGCCAGACGCGGTCGCCGCCGTGATCGACCTCGATCAGCAGCCCGGCGGATCGTGGATCCTCAACGACCCCTATCGCGGCGGCACCCACCTGCCCGACATCACCCTGATCACGCCGGTCTTCGCCGATCACGAGCTGGCCGGCTTTGCCGCCTGCCGGGCCCACCACGCCGATGTGGGGGGACCGACCCCGGGCAGCATGCCGGCCAACTCGACGCACCTGGGGGACGAGGGAGTGGTGATCCCCCCAACCCGGGTTAGCCCCGCGGTGCTGCGCGATCTCACCGCGCGGATGCGCTTCCCGCAGCAGCGGCTCGCCGACCTGCGCGCACAGGAAGCCGCCAACCGGATCGGCGCGCGGCGCCTCGGCGAGCTCGCCGAGCGGCACGGGCGCGAGCAGCTCGGTGTCGCGATGAGCGAGATCCTCGCCTACGCCGAGCGGCGCACCCGCGCAGCCCTCGCCGGCCTCCCCGATGGCGTCTACTGCGCCAAGGATGTACTTGAGGTCGATTTCGCTTCCGGTGGTCCTTTGCCTCGAATAACGGGGGGAAAGACCACCGGAACGGATTCGGGCGGGAGGGATGTAGCGCTGCAGATCGAGGTGACGATCTGCGGCGACCATCTCACCCTCGACTTCTCCGGCACCGACACCCAGATCGAGGGCAACCTCAACTGCCCGCTCTCGGTCACCAAGTCCGCAGCCTTCTTCGCAGTGCGAGCGCTGACCGACCCCGAAGCGCCCCCCTGCGCCGGCGCCTACCGACCGATCGCGGTCAAAGCGCCCGAGGGCTGCCTGCTGAACGCCCGCTTCCCGGCCGCGGTCGCCGCCGGCAACGTCGAGACCTCCAGCCGCGTCGCCGACCTCGTCATCGCCGCCCTTGGCGGTGCCCGGCCGATACCCGCCCAAGGCCAGGGGACGATGAACAACTTGACCCTCGCCAATGAGGAGTTCACCTACTACGAGACGGTGGGCGGCGGCCAGGGTGCCTGCCCCGATGCCGACGGTCCCAGCGCCATCCACGTCGCGATGTCGAACACGCTCAACACGCCGGTCGAGGCGCTGGAGAGCGAGTTCCCCCTGCGGGTTCGCGAGCTCTCGCTGCGCCGTGGCAGCGGCGGCGCCGGTGAGCACCGTGGCGGCGACGGAATCGTGCGCGAGCTCGAGGCACTAGCGCCGATGCGCTTCTCGCTGATTAGCGAGCGCCGCCGCCACCAACCGCGCGGTCGCAACGGCGGCGAGGACGGCGCACCCGGCCGCAATCTCCACAACAGCGCGTTCCTGGCGGGCAAGAGCGAAGGCGAGCTGGCGCCCGGCGACACCCTGAGGATCGAAACTCCCGGTGGCGGTGGTCACGGTAGTCCTCGATCGCCTTCTACAGAGAAGGGATAGATGTGATCTTCATCACGCATATCCCTTCTCTGTAGAAGCGATTTCCAGCCGTAGCTCGGCCTAGCTTTCCGCCTCCATTCAGACAAATGACCCCGGCGAGCGGTGGAACGCTCCCGGGGCCGTGGCACCGAAAGGCGGAACCTTCCGATGCAGGCCAACCCTAGCCCGCGCAACGAGCGCGATGACGAGAGCGTTCAGCGAGCAGTTCTCAGCCTGGCGCTCGACGCGCACCCGAAGTCCCTAACCATCCCCAAACTTGCCCGAGAGATCGACCGGGGAGACGCCGTAGAGCGTGCCGTACGCGATCTGGTCGGTGTCGGCTTGCTCGAATGCCGAGGTATCTCGGTCGAGCCGACCCCGGCGGCCCTCCACTTCGACGCCTTGGATCAATCATGAGCGTCGGAAAATGCTTCGGCGCTAACTTTGCCCGCTGTCGTAAGGAAGCCGGTTTGACGCAAGAGGCAGTCAGCCACATGGCTGGGCTGCATAGGACCGAGATCGGCACGCTGGAGCGAGGCAATCGCATCCCGCGCATAGACACCCTGGTCAAGCTGGCCGCGACGGTCGGCGTCAAGCCGGAAGCCTTGCTGGAGGGCATCGAGTGGAAGCCGGGCAAGATCTACTCCGGCGGCTTTGTCGAAGTCCAGGTGCCGGGTCTGGGACCGGTTCAGCGGAAGGTTCCGATTGAGCGCCCGAGCGACAGCTAGCCTTGAGCGATGGCTGACAAACCCCGCAAGCAGAAGACTGACAAGGGGTTGGAGATCCCCGTTCCGAGCAAAGGCGACTTCGATGCCAACCTGGCTAAGGTCGCTCCGCCAGCAAGTCGTAAACGCCCTGGCGGGAAAGACCGGCCTCAGAAGCAATCTGGGTGATCGAGACCCCGGCCTTCTGCGCTTGCTGGCAGAAGCCCCGGAGGTCTTCGGTCGCCTGTCGTTTGGCGGCGTCGGCGCTTGCGCGCCGCTGAGCCGCGCCCCTGATGCTTCGCAGGATCGTGGCCTCGCTCATCGCGCCGCCTCGTCTAGAAGGGCGTGGAACATCGAGCGTGGCTCGTACGTGCGGTGGTTGTAGCGCCAGGCGTACTCGTCCAGGTAGGACTGGAGCCATTTGCGGGAGACGGCCTTGTAAGCGCCGCGCATCCCGGTCTTGAGGTTGCCAAAGAACCCCTCGATCGTGTTCGTGTGGATGTCGCCGCGCACGTAGAAGCCGGCTGAGTGGTTGATGATGTTGTGGCCCGCGAATTCGCGGCCGACTGGCCTGTAGGGACGCCAGTCGTCGGTGAAGATGATCGAGTCCGGATTGATGTTCGCCCGCACGGCTCCACTAAGTGGCTCGCCTCGGCGCGACGTGATTACGCGCAGCTTGACCCGCCCGCCGCGCTCGACCATGCCCAACACCGAGATTTGGCGCTGGCGCCACTGAGCCGCTTCTTTGAGATTCATCCTCGGGCCACGCGGACGGCCGTGAACGCCCGTCTCGTCAACCTCGACGTTGCCCTTCAGCGGCTTCTCGTCGTCCTTCATCAGCTCGTTGCGAATCTTGTTGAACATGCGCCAGGCGGTCTTGTAATGGACTCCAAGCTCCCGCTCTAGCTGCTTGGCAGATATGCCGCAGCGAGTGCTAGTCATCAGATACATCGCGTGGAACCAGAGCTTCAGCGAGGTTGAGGACTTGGCGAAGATCGTTCCTGCGGTTGGGTGAACGTGAAGGCCGCAGGCGGTGCAGGTCCAAGACTGCCGCCCCTGCTTGGTCTCGTAGCGCTTGAAGACCTTCTCCCCATCGCAGCGCGGGCAATGGGCGTGTTCGCCATCCGGGGAGTAGCGGGTGCGCCACAGATGCTCCAGGCAGGCGGCGTCATCGGGGAACTCCGCAAGGAACTCGGTGACCGAGTATTCCGAGTGCGAGGACTCGGCTCGCTTCGGTTCGTGACGGTTGGCCGGAGGCATGGTGTAAAGCTACTTGACACAAAAAGAAATGTCAAGCAGCTTGACGCTATCCAGCCTTCCGTTTCGGAAGATGCGCCACTTCCGCTGCGTGACCCGTCCGAGTGTCCTTCAGTCTCTCGTCGGTGAGCGCGAAGACTCGAACTAGAACCAAGAGAAGCACTAGGACCAGGTGGACTCCGAGCGTGAGGCCGATGGCCGAGAAAAAGGTCAGCCAAATTCCATTAGCGACACCGGCCACCACGAAAACCGCTGCGGTTAGGATGCAGACGATGGAGGCGTAACCGGAATTCGCCGCATTCTGATCTAGGAACTTCGCCTCTCGCGAGGTATCTGGACCGGGCTCCGGCGCTTCGTGCGCCCATTCCAACGCCCGCTGCGAGATCTGGAGCAGTGCTTGGAAGAAGAAGGCGCTGAGCAGGCCGGCAACCGTCACGAGACCCGCGCTGACCGTCGTGGGGACCTGTACACCGAAGAAAAAGCAAACCAATCCGACAGCCAAGGGCAGGCCCTCAAAAGCCAGGTGATCGAGGGGCCGCGTCCGCCCAGTGCGGTTGTCGACAAGGGTGCCGTAGTGGGCGCGGACTAGCTCTCGTGGATCGGCCTTCATTCCATCTCCGTAATGGCTCTTCCTAGCTCCTCAAACAAGCTGTCGGTGTCCGGGATTCCTTGGGTTTCGCGCGGCGATATATCGGCGGCAAACGGATGGCCGCCGGGCGGTCCAAGAAGCTCGAACGTCCGCGATGAGCCGTTGTCCAGTTCAACCTCAACCTTTGCCATTTCAAATTTTAGGTTCTCAAATTCGATGACCTTGCCAAAGGCCTCTTTGTCGCCTTCTGCTGCGGCTTTCGCGAGCCCAGGCACGAGCTTTTCCGCCTGCTCGCGAGCGCTGATCCGAAGCTCAATTTGCGGGCTTGCTTCTTCCCGGACCCATTGGTCGGCATCCTTGAAATCCGAAGCTGCCCCGTACTTAAAGAGCCGCACGCTCTCTAGACGGTCCTGGGCCAACGCCTCCGTGAGAACGTTGCTCGGCACCCAGGGATTGATCTCCAGCATGAGGTCGGGGTAGCGCGCCCGAAACTGGCTTTGAAGCTCGCCTTCGACCAAGCCTTTGATGCTGCGGCCATTGTTTTCGTGGACGGCCCACCAGCCGTATTTCTGGTTTTTCGGCAACCTGAAAAGAGCGCCGCATGGGAGGAGCTGGGTGTGTTCTGGGAGTTGGCGTAGGAGGAGATTGTGATTCTCGTCCTCGATGTCTGCACCGTATCCGCCATCCCCGCTGCGGAAGCTAGTTTGGAGGTCCACCCCTACGAGTTTGGCTGACTCTCCAACCGCGATTTTGTTATCGCGGGTCGCAAGGAAATCATTGCTGAATATCTCGTGCAGAACATTTCCGAGATAGACCCCGTCTTCTTCTAGGTCCCCAAACTCGATGAGATCGTTCGGCTTCCATTTCTTGTGGATGCGCACGCTGTAAATCAGTGCCCGGTGGGCCATTCTCTTCCCCCGTCTTGAGCCGCATTCGCGGTCTTTGCACAAGAATCGGGGAGTACCCTATAGAGACTTTTAGCGGTGTCGAGACGTGGGTTGGGTCAGACGACTGAGCGTTTTCGCGGCACCCATCGCCTGCCGCCGTTGAGGTAATAGCGCCTGAAGGTGCGGGGTTCCTGCTCTTGCATCGCGTGCGCCCACCGGCTAACGATCTCGCGCTTCCACGCCTCCTCGTCGCTCAGGGCTTCGGGGTGCGCTAGCCACTTGCCCCTTTCAAAAGGAGCAATGGTCGCGATGGTCGCGCCGACCTCCTTGAGGACACCTGGATGCTCGGCGGGGAGGTCGTCGTCAGCCGTCACAAACACGATGTCACGACCGTCTTTGTAGATCTCCCGCAACAGCGGCTCATCCTTCATTTCGAGCAGTTTGGCCTCGCTGGAGGAGAGGGCAGCGCGACCACGATGCTTCAGCAGCGCAGCCAAGCGCTTGCTCAGGCTCTCGTCAATGAAAAGCAGTCTGGATGGACCCATCTAAGACCTAGGCAGCGACTAGCCTTCGCGCCTCTTTCCACCATCGCTGGGCGTCTCGGATCTGGTCCTTGGCGAGGTCGTACTCCTTGCGAAGGACTTGGACCCCTCCGCTACCCGTGTCGGCAAGCTCGGCTACGCCCTTGGCGGCCACGCGACGCCCCTTGATCGTGGGAGTGCCGCTCAACCGATCTGGGTCAACCTCGATGTGCTGAAGGTCTTTGAGATTGCGGGCCGCCCATCCCCCGCGATGTAGAAGGCCGGAAATCCGCCCGAGGTCGGTAGCGTCCATCTGCTGCCAGCCCTTCTTGCCAAGGTCGTAGACAGCGTCTTTGTCCTTGAAGGCGACCCGGCGTTTCGGATGCCCTTTCTTGCCGTAAGTGCCGAGCTTGTCCTTGGCCTGGGTCAGCGGCCAGTCCTCGCCGAATCTCTCGCGCAGGCCGAGGATGGCTTCCCGCATCTCCTTGTAGGGCACCCCGGCATTCATTAGCTCGTGCACAACCATTGCCTCGCCTACGTCTTGGAAGCTGTAGACGCGGGGCAGCTTGGTTTGCCAGGACGAACGAATGTAGCCGTGGCTGGCCCATTGGCCGACCAGGTGGCCGGAGATCCCCGCGAGAAAGCCGACTTCGTGGGCGAGATAGTGGCCCCTAGGGGCCATGGTGCTGGCTGGCACGCGCGCAGCGTACCCATTGCTCCGGTCCTTTGGAGCAGAAGATCGAAGAAATCATTCGTTTACCTCCGGGCGGGCTCAACCGCGAAATCTTGCTGCGGATGAGCTTCTACAGAGAAGGGATATGCGTGATCTTCATCACAAATTTTGCAATCCAGGCGGGCTGGTCTAGAATGCGCGATCCGGGCGGGCATCTCACCACGGAATGGGCAGGGCGCCCCCCTCTCAGTCACAGCTTTAACCACCTTCTTCTAGGTACGACTTCAAATGCCGATCGCTTTCAAGGAATGGGCCGTAACGGTCCGCGCACTCGCCGAGGGCGAGCAGTTGCTGACCCTGCGCAAGGGCGGGATCCGCGAGGAGAACAAGCACTTCGAGCTTGAGCACGAACGCTTCTTCCTCTACCCCACCTTCGATCACCAGCAGAACAATCTGGTGCGGGAGTCGCATCACCCCGAGCTCGGCCGCGCCCTCGAGGAGGGTGTCTGGCCCGATGAGGAACCGCCTGCCCGCGCCCTGCTTCAGGACGGTGGCATCTCGCAGCCCGATCGAGTGCGCCTGCGCGCCTGGGCCGAGGTCACCGATCACATCACCGTCAATGATCCGCGCGTGGTCGACGGTCTCTCGCCTTATTACGTCTGGACTCCTGACTACGCCGAGAAGCGGCTTAACTGGAAGCGTCGCCACCCGCTGCACGTGCTGCTGCTGCGAGTCCACCGCATCCCCCGTCCGGTCACGGTGCGGGTCCGCGAGGAGTACCACGGCTGCCGCTCCTGGGTTGAGGTCGACCGCGAACTGCCCTTCGAGGGCACTCCGGTGATGGCCGACGAAGAGTTCGACCGCGCCCGCGCCGAGATCCTCGGTGTATGCGGTGCGGCAGAGCCGGCACTGGTCTAAGTAGAAGTAATCTCGGCCGGTGCCTTGGGTCGAGACCCAGAGCCTGAGCTTCACAGCGCGCCACGACAGCGGCGATGCGGCGTTCGCGGAGCGGACGCTGGATCGAATGGAGGAACTGCGGCTGCGGCTCGAGGACCGCTTCGAGGTTGTCCCCGGCGACATCACCGTGGTCGTCCACACCAACCCGGTATGGCTCTCGATGGCGCATCCGTTCTTGCCCGCCGCGCGCTGGTCGGCGGCCCCCGCCGGCCGCCGCTACCTTGCCGGCTGGCCGATGTCGACCGAGCTGCACGTGCTCAACGACCCCCACATGGAGCGCCGGGCCGGCGGTGAGGACTCGCGCGAGGCCCTGCGCGGCACGGCCGAGCGGCTCTACGCCCAGCTCGTCATCGCCGCCAACAACCGCGAGCTGCCGCCCTCTTGGACGCCGCGCCGCTTCGCTCGCTACCTGCGCTGGGCCTGGCTAGTCGAAGGTGCCGCCCAGTACTTCTCACGCCAGGTCGGCTTCTACCGCCCGGCGGTGATCCGCCGCCTGCGCGAGAGCGCCCGACCCTCGTTCCCTCCCTCGCGCCGCGATGCGGTGATCCTCGGCGGCACGATCTTCGACCTGCTCGAAATGGAACGCGGCTCGGAGGCCTGTGAGCGCCTCGCCCTGAAACTGCTGCCCGGTGGCGCGGTGCCGACAATCGAGGCCGCCTTCGGAGCTCGCTTCCGCGAGGTCGAGGACGCTTGGCGCGGCTACCTGCGCGAAATCGCCCGGCCCAACCCGGGCTAGCTCTAACTCTCGCCGGGAGTGTTCTTCAGGACTTCCTGCGCCTCCTCGGCGGTGGCTTCGGTGACGAAGACCTGGTGCGGGCCAGCGCCGAGGAAGTCTGGGTTGTCGAAGCCGGGAGCTCGCTTGAGCATGCTCGGGATGCCGTGCTCGCCGAGCAGGCCCTGGATCATCTCGGCCTCCATCTGAGTCTGGGCGTAGGCAACCTTGACCAGGCGCCCGCTACTCGACGACGAGCTCGGCATCGGCGATCACCAGGTCTTTCAGCCAATACCCCTTGACCTCGGGTGCGTCTTCGTCCTGCAACGAGACGATCAGGTAGATCGCGTCGGGCCAGTTGACCGCCTGATTGACGTCGGTCTGCGAGGGATAGGCGGCGCTCTTGGTGTGCGAGTGGTAGATCGCCAGCATCTCCTTGCCGTCGTCCTCGATCGCCTTCATCGCGTTGTACTGACCCTGCGGGTCCATCTCGAAGCGCAGCGGACTGGCGGCCGAGTTGACAACCGGGATCACCACGCTCGCCTCGCCGTCGGCGCCGCCGACCATGCCACAGCACTCGTTGGGCAGGTCCTCGCGCGCGTGCGCGACCATCTCGTCGATCAGGGACTGGGAGATCCGCATCCGCGACGAGGCTAGCGGACCCGAGGGCCAGGAAGCGCCCCTGTTCCCGTCGCTTGGACGAGGTAACGAAAAGCACCCCAAGCCGGCTTTGGCGTGCCTTCATCGGTGAGGAGGCCGCCGTACTCACAGAAGACGCAGTTGGGGTCAGGTGAGGCAGCGTCGCGCCAGGTGAACCAGTCGAGGCCGCTGATATGCCAGCCGCGCCGATTGCGCAGGACGAGGCGATAGGCCTTGCGCAGGAACGCGGCTTGGCCAATCGGTCCCTCGTCGAAGACATTCTCGAGCACTCCGTCGGAGGCAACCCCGAGCTCGGTCAGCTGCAAGGGAGTGCCTCCATCGCCCGCATCGACCATCACCCGACGCACGAACCGAATCTCCCTTTTGACCCACTCGACGTACGGTGCGTAGGGATGCAGGGCGACCACATCGAAGTAGTGGGCCACCCCAGGCACCGCGTACATCCGGCGCAGAAATGACCACGGCGTGATCCCGGCCTCGACCGGTGCCACCCCCGCCGTGAGGATGCGGGCGCCGGGGTCAAGTCGGCGAATCGCCGGAGCTGAGATACGCAGTAGGCGGGCGTAGCCGCGGGGCGAAGGCCGTGGCCGCCAAAAGAGCAGGTAGTTCGGCTCGTTCCATATCTGCCAGCGGCGAATCGGCAAGCGAGTGTCCCGTCCCTGCCAGAAGGATCCATCCGGTCCGTAGCGGCGAACGAGACGACGCAAGAACAAGGTCCACGCCCGCCTTGCCTCGGAGGAAGCGAGTGGCGGCCGCGCGGGATCGCCAGTGAGCCAGGTCGGCGACCCATAGACGAACGGCAGCACGCGAATCCCGGCACCGGCCGCTTCCCCGACGACTCGGTCGAGCCCCTCAAAGTCGTAGGTCCCAGGGCGCGACTCGATTCGGAACCATTCGACTGGGATACGAAGGGTCCCGACCACTCCCTGCATGCGACCAAAGTCGGCGATAGACGGCGGCGACTGCGGCACAATGCCGAAGAATTCGCGCGGCACCGACGCATTGACGGTAGGACACGCGAAAGCGAGCACCCCCAGCAGCGAGCCCAGTGACGCCCGCCAGACGCGACGGCGTCGCAAGCGTCTACTGATGAACCCGGTCTCGGCCACGCCCGCCGACGATGTAGTCCCTGCCGGCTCCACCGCAGATCAGGTCATTGCCACCGCGACCGCGAATCGTGTCGTTCCCGCCGAGGCCGACGATCACATCGCGATATGGCGTTCCCACTAGAACGTCTCGGCGACGCGTGCCGACGATGGTCGCCGAACGGCCGAAGCAGCGAGCTCTGGCGGTACCCGCCAGAAACCTGACCAGCATTAGGTGAAAAGACGAGCAGGAACGTTCGCAGTATCCCCGCGACCCAAGAACGAGAAGACGTCCATCCGACTGGAGGACGCTCGCGTCCGCATTGAGACTCCTCAACCGATATAGGTGAACTGGCGAGCCACCGCCAAAGGTCCGATCAACTCTGCCCTCACTGCTGAAGCGCCGCAAAGTCAACAGCGAGACTGGCCGGTAGCCCGGCAACTTGCTCTGGGCCCTGCCGACAATAGTGATGCGCCCCTTCTGATCGGCTACCGCGGAACCGACGCCGTCGAAGGTTTTGCCGAGAGAGAGCATGCCATGCCGCCCGAATCGTGGGTCCAGATCGCCGTTGGGACGAAAGCCAAGCGCGAGAGCATTTCCTTCTCCCCCGTAGTGTGCAACCACTACCGAGAGTCGATTCCCGGGAAGCGCCAGCACCGCAACCACGTAAGCCCCGTCTCCAACGCCGACAACGCGCTCGCCGCCGTCGAAGGCCACATTGGGCGTACCGTCGGCCAACAGGCTCACCGCGTGAACCGGCTCCGACCTCATGCAGCAAGGGACATCAGCAACCGCCATGACGCCGTGCCCGGAGAAGGCAATGCCGCCCTGGTCGCGCTCGAGGTCGGTGATCACGGCCGCGCCATGGTCAAAGCTCGGGTCCAATGTCCCGTTCGACTGGTATTGCAGGAGCTCAAGTTGAGACGATCCCGTCGACGTTCCCTGGTCGATTGCCACGACTATGCGTCCGTCTTCGCGGACGGCGACGCGGGCGCCATAGACGCCGACACCTGCGTTCAAGGGAAAGCCGGCGTTGTGCCCAAAGTGGACCCGGCCTTTTTCGCCAAACGATTCGTCGAGGCTCCCGTTGGGGTTCAGTCGCGTCAGCGTGCCGATCTGGTCGACCGTCGTGACGAGCACTTTGCCGTTGGGGTCGACTGCGAGAGATGTACCCAGCTCTTCCCCCACGTTGGCCATGCCACCGCTGCCGAACGATCTGTCGACGGAGCCGTCCGGAAGCAAGCTTTCGACGGTTGCCTGTGAGTCACAGTCCGAGACACCGCAGATGAGCTGACGCTGGCGCAGCACGTAGATCCGGCCGTCCGGCGCCGCCGCGATATCGGTGCCCCCGGCACGCACCGACGGATCAAAGGGCAAGTCAGCGACTCCAGAGCTGCCGAAGGTGAGATCGAGATCACCCGGCGCCGCGGCCGCGATCGCGGCATGCCCCACAACCATCAGCGCAACCGACACCACCACCGATACCCCCCGCCAGGCTCGCACAGAACTCTCCCCTCAATTTTCTTGACCGAACCTACGGCCGCTCAAACACTGTGAATCGGGTGAGTTGCGGTACAGCTAAAGAAGGCTGTTACCACCAAACCGTCGAGTCAAGGTTTTCAATCTCCTCTATCGGCTTGGTGTACACGCCGGAGGAGAGGTACTTCCAGCCGTCGTCGGGGATCAGGAAGACGACGTTGCCGCTCTCGAGCTCGCCGGCGATGCGGGCGGCGATCGCGGCGATCGCGCCGGCGGAGACGCCGGCAAAGACGCCCTCCTCATCGAGCAGGCGCTTGGTCCAGACGATCGCGTCGCGGTTGGAGACCATGATCTTGCGGTCGAGGATCGAGAGATCGATGATCGGCGGAATGAAACCGTCATCGAGCGAGCGCAGGCCCTGCACGAGCTCGCCCTGCATCGGCTCGGCAGCGACGATCAGCGTCTCGGGGTTCTCCTCCTTGAGCCGGCGGCCGTTGCCCATCAGGGTGCCGCCGGTGCCGAGGCCGCCGACGAAAGCGGTCACCTCGTCGAGCTCTTCGAGGATCTCGACCGCAGTGCCGTAGTAGTGAGCGTTGGGGTTGGCCTCGTTGCCGTACTGGTAAGGCATGTAGTACTGAGAGTCCTGGGCCATCTCCAGCGCCACCTCGACCGCGCCGTTGGAGCCCTTGGCGCCCTCGGAGTAGACGATCTCCGCCCCGTACATCGCCAGCAGCTGGCTGCGCTCCTCGGTGACGTTGTCGGGCATCACCACCTTCAGCTTGTAGCCCTTGCGGCGGCAGATCATCCCCAGCGCGATGCCGGTGTTGCCCGAGGTCGGTTCGAGGATCGTCTGGCCCGGTTCGATCAGGCCCTCGGCCTCGGCCGCCTCGATCATCGACTTGGCGACGCGGTCCTTGACCGAGCCGGTCGGGTTATGCCCCTCGAGCTTGGCGTAGATGCGAACGTCGGGGTTCGGCGTCAGGCGAGGAAGCTCGACCAGCGGCGTGTTGCCGATCGACTCGACGATGTTGCCGAAGCGGCCCCCGCAGGGTCGGTTGAGAAGTTCAGACATCGCTCGCCAGTCCCTTACTTCAAAAAGTATAGCGTCGGACGTTCGCCCGTGGGGGATTTACGAAGGCTTTTTCAACCGCCGGCCATGGCCGGCAGGATGACAACCGTGTCGCCGTCTTTGACCGCGGTGCCCAGACCATCCAGGACTCGGACGTCCTCGTCGTTGAGGTAGACGTTGACGTAGCGATTGAGGTCGCCGTCCTCGCCGAAGAGCTGCTCACCGGTGGCGGGGTGCTCGGATGTAAGCGCGCGCAGGACCTCGCCGACGTCGGAGCCGGCGGCCTCGACTTCGGGCGCGCCGCCGGTGTGGGGGCGCAGCACGGGAGGTATGCGAACGGTCGCCATGAGGGCGGTGATCCTAGCCTAGGAGGCCAGCGTCTGGCGGTCGCCGCCGGCGCCGGCGCAGAAGGCGTCGTAGTCGGGGAACTTCCCCATCTCCGACTCCGGGATCTGCTCGGCGTGCTCGCCGCAGATCGGGCACTCGGGGTCGCGGCGGACCTTCAGCTCGGTGAAGCGGGTTCCCAGCGCGTCGTAGAGCAAGAGGCGCCCGATCAGCGGCTCGCCTTTGCCGAGGATCAGCTTGATTACCTCGTTGGCCTGCAAGGTGCCCATCGTCCCCGCCATCACCCCGAGCACCCCGTTGGCCGAGCAGCTCGGCGCCAGCTCGGCCGGCGGCGGAGTCGGGTAGAGGCAGCGGTAGCAGGGACCCTCGAAGGGGGCAAAGGTCGAGATCTGGCCGTCGAAGCCGAGGATCGAGGCGGAGACGACCGGCTTGCGCAGCCGCACCGAGGCGTCGTTCAGCAGGTAGCGGGTGGGGAAGTTGTCGGCGCCGTCGACGATGATGTCGTAGTCGGAGATCACGTCGAGGATGTTGCTTGCGTCGAGCCGACCGTTATGCTCGACAACGTTGACGTCGGGATTGAGCCCTTCGATGAAGATGCGGGCCGACGCGGTCTTCGCCATCCCGATCCGCTCGGTGTTGTGGATCACCTGGCGCTGCAGATTGGAGGCGTCGACCACGTCGTCGTCGACGAGGCCGATCGTGCCAATCCCGGCTGCGGCGAGGTAGAGCGCAGTCGGCGCGCCGAGGCCGCCGGCGCCGAGCAGCAGCACTTTGGCGTTCAGCATCTTCAACTGGCCGTCGACCCCGACCTCGGGCAGCAGCGTGTGGCGCGAGTAGCGGTCGCGCTGCTCGGCGGTCATGCCCTCAGCGGCGAGGACGGGAAGCCCCTGCTCCTGCCAGGCGAGGATGCCGCCGGCCATCGAGGCGACGTCGGTGTAGCCGAGTGCTTCCATCTGTTCGGCCGCCTCGTAGGAGCGATTGCCACTGCGGCAGTAGATGATCGTGCGGGCCGACTTGTCGGGCGCGGCGGTGGCGATTTCATCGCCGAGCAGGCCCGGCGGCACCAGCCTGCCGTTCTCGAGATGAGCCTCCTGGTACTCGTGGGGCTCCCGAGTGTCGATCAGGACGACGTCGCCGCCCTCGATCTCCTGTGCAGCCTCGAACGGCTCGATCTCCTCGACCACCGTCTTCAAGTTCGTCTCCGCACCGTTCGCCATCAGGCAAAATCTCCTAAATCCGGATCAGCATTACTTCAAAAAGTATAGCGAGGCTCAGAACTGGCAGTGGGTCAGTTTGAAATGGCCCTAGATCGCAGCGCCGCCTTGCTCTAGCTTCGCCAGCGTCAACAAATCAAACGGCCGGGGCAACCGCGCGAACGGTCCCCCGGCCCGGCACCGGAAACGGAGTTCCGATGCAGGCGAAGCGTATTCGGCACACGCCGAAAGACCACGAACGCACCGAGCGGGCGGTGCTGGCACTTGCGCTGGCCTGCCACCCGCATCACAGGACGATGCCCGAAATGAGCCGTGAGATCGGCAACAAGGAACTCGTTGAGCACGCCGTAAGGCGGCTCAGCAATTACGGTCTGATCCGGCTTCACGGTCAGACCCTCCTTCTGACCGACGCGGCCTACCACTGCCATCGCTTGGAGATCTTGTGAGCATGGACGTGGCAGCGCAATTCGGAGCCAACCTGCGCTACTGCCGCAAGCGAGCGGGCCTCTCGCAGGAAGAGACGGCCATGCGCGCCTCGCTGCATCCCACAGCGGTCAGCTACATCGAGAGGGGCACTCGCATCCCCAGGATCGATACGGCGGCGAAGCTCGCAGCGGTCCTCGGCGTCGATCCGGGCGACCTGTTCGACGGGATCGACTGGGAGCCGGGAGACTTCCAGCGCGGCCGGTTCAAGCCCGATCAGGACGCTACGCTCTGAGCCATGGCCAAGCAGTCCAAGAAGCCTGCTGATCTGAACCGCCTCGCTGCTGCCATCGTCGGCGATGCGACCGATGAGACGCCCCCGCAGCCAGAGACCTCACAGGCGCGTGCTGGGCGAGTAGGAGGCCGTAAGGGTGGCAAGGTGCGCGCTGAGCGCATGACGGCGGAGGAAAGGTCGGCTGCCGCTAAGCGCGCTGCGCAGGCTCGTTGGAAATCTTAAAAACTGGGAGATCTGCCGGTTGGCGCCAAAGCCACTCAGGGCGCCAAATGGGCATAAGTCGCATTATGCACTTGGCTTTCTAGAGCCAAAAAGCCCGGATTTTTACTGCAGTTTTCCGCCCCTAGCCGTCCTATAGTCCCCCTTGTTCACGCTGCCTTCCAGCCTGCGATGGGGAAGGACTTAGGCAAAGGGTCGCCACGGCTTCCGGCGGCCCTTTGTCGTTTCTGCACATTGCGACGCCGTCATGCATGCGGATACATCCGCGGCGCTGGCTACCGTTCTGCGCAATAGACATCTGCATTCCGAGCCCCGCGATCGGCGTGAACAACCACTCGCGAGCTCAGGAAAGGAAGCCATCGCCGGAAAGACCTTTTTGTCTTCGACGCAGCCCACCCGTTGGGAGGCGGCCTTGTGCCCGGCGTTGTCCACCGTCACCGAGCTTGCGAAGGGAGCCCGCGGGCTCCCTTCGTCGTTTTACAGCGCGGCTGATAGTCGGCTGTGCATGAAGACGCAGGAGCCAACGATGTCCAGAAGATGAGAGTGCGGGCCGGCTTCCCGATTTAGACCTGGACCCGGCCCGCCACCCCCCTTACAGGCGGGGGCGGAGCGTTGTAGCGCTCCGTCCTCGCCACATCATGGAGGGCCTGGTATTTGGTGAACCAACCCGATTTTCAATCGGGCAACGTGCCTAGCGTTTACGGGTTCGACCCCCGTGCCCTCCGCTCGTGCAGCCTATATCGACTACCCACGTATTTACGTTAGCCAATGCGTCAAGCTACGCACGTTGGGTGTATTCCCCTGCTTTTTTCTGTCCGAACGCTTACGCATAATGGTCAGTATGAACAGGCTCTCCACCGAGAAGCGCGCCCAGATCGTCGGCTGCCTGGTCGAGGGCAACTCGATCCGCGCCACGGTGCGGATGACCGGGGCAGCGAAGAACACGATCACCAAACTGCTGGTCGATCTCGGGGAAGCCTGCGCCGAGTACCAGGACGGCGTGTTCGTGGACCTTCCCTGCAAGGTCGTTGAGGCCGATGAGATTTGGGCCTTCTGCTACGCGAAGAACAAGAACGTGCCGGAGGAGTTCAAAGGGACTCCGGGCTACGGCGACGTTTGGACTTTCACGGCGATCTGCGCCGATACGAAGCTGGTCCCCTCCTGGCTGGTCGGGGAGCGGACCTCAGACGATGCCGAAGTCTTCCTCACCGATCTGGCGAGCCGGATGGGCAACCGTATCCAGCTATCGACTGACGGCCACCGGATGTACGAAGGCACCGTGGGGCCGTCCTTCCGCCATCAGGTCGATTGGGCGCAGATCCACAAGGTCTATGCCTCCGGCGGGGAGGCGGGCAAATACAGCCCGGCCGTCTGCACCGGGACGAAGCGCCTCACCCGGAAGGGCGACCCCGACCCGGACCGGATCTCAACCAGCTACGTGGAGCGGCAGAACTTGACGATGCGGATGGGGATGCGGCGCTTTACTCGGCTGACCAATGGATTCAGCCGCAAGGTCGAGAACCTCTCCCACGCCGTTTCCTTGCACTTCATGCACTACAACTTCGCTCGCTCGCATACAGCGCTCAAGGAGCGCTACCCCCGGACTCCGGCAATGGCTGCTGGGGTGGCGGATCACGTCTGGTCGCTTGAAGAGATTGCGGCGCTGCTGGACTAGGGATAAGTTCTCGGCCGATGATGTACCCAAAGAAGCGCATGAGTTTTT
Source organism: uncultured Solirubrobacterales bacterium (assembly GCA_963716345.1). Classification (GTDB taxonomy): domain Bacteria; phylum Actinomycetota; class Thermoleophilia; order Solirubrobacterales; family 70-9; genus VRUE01. The sequence continues at coordinate 2,091,476 of OY970304.1, read as the reverse complement.
ACATCGATGGCTTCAATCTCTACTACGGCTCCCTCCGTGGAAAGCCCTACCGCTGGCTCGATATCGAAGCCCTCTGTCGCCAGTATGTGAAGCCAGGCGCGGAACTCGTATCGATCAAATACTTCACGGCGAAAGTCAAAGACCGACCAGACAATCCCGGGCAGCAAAAGCAGCAGCGGGAATATCTACGGGCGCTCAAGACTTTGCCGAAGGTCGAGATCATCTATGGCCGGTTCCTGACCCGAAAAGCCACTCGCCTTTTGACGAATCCCCCGAAGCGCGGGAAGAAGGGCGATATCGGCTTGCGCGAGGTTTGGGTCCATGAGGAGAAGGGATCGGACGTGAACCTCGCGAGCCATCTGCTCGTTGACGGCTCGCGTGCTCGCTACGACCTCGCTGTCGTGATCTCCAACGACAGCGACCTGAAGACACCCGTTGAGATCGTGCGTCAGGTCTATGACGCTGGGGTCGGCATCATTAACCCTCATTCGGTGAGGAGCTACGCCCTCTCCCCGCACAAGATCCCTGCGAAGTCCTTCTACCAGGAGATACAGCCCCGGCGACTCCGCAAAGCCCAGCTTCCCTTGGACCTAAGCGACGAGGAAGGGCCAATCAGGTGCCCAACGGGGTGGACCAAGGCCCCAGAAATAGCGAGAGCCGCACAAGGCGGCTCCGCATCTCAGGCCACCGCAAAGCGGCCTGAGGGGGTAAGAGCAGAGTAGCGAGAAAGCCCGATGGGGTCAACGGCAAGGTCTGCTATGCACCGCGCCGCCCCATCCAAGCCCGTTCGCCGGGGGCGCTGCTGGACTAGCCTTCTGCCCGTTGGCGCCGCCCCTCCTCTTGCTCGTCAAGTAACCAGCCTTCGGGAAGCTCCTCCGCGTCCTTGAACCAGATCAGCAGTCGGTTGCAGTTGGGGCACTCGCGGTGCGTATGCATCGTCATCGAGTCGGTGCCGTGGAACATGCCCGGTATCCCGATCTGGTGCCCGCAGTTCGGGCATTGACCCTCGCTGCCATCCAGTGAGCTTAGCCCCCGCCCAGATGCGAGGCCGGAGATTCAAACTGACCCACTGCCTCAGAACTACGGCCTCAAGCCGCTATCCGCTTGCTTTCTCCCGGTCCAAGGTAGGGAATCAGCAGGCACTCGACCAAGGCGGCTTCGATCTCGGGCAACTGCTCGACCCGGCCCTGTTCGACATGGCGGGAGACGACGGAGAGAGCGCCGCCGAGCAGCAACGACTCGAGATCGGCGGGTAGCTCGGGGCGCTCAGGCCGGCCGAGGCTGAGGATCTCGGCGAGTCGGCCGAGACTAGCCTGCTGCAGTCGGCGGGCGGCGGAGCCGGCCTGCAGCGCCTCGATTGCGATCAGGTGGGCCAGCGGCGGGTTGGCGGCAAGTATCCGCAGGGCCTCGCCGACGCCGACCCGAACGCGAGCCGGCCAGGGCTTGCTGGCGACAGCGGCCTCCACCCCATCGCAGAGCCAGCCGCCGCCGAGCTCATACGCCTCCAGGAAGCACTCCTCCTTGCCGGCGAACTGACGGTAAAAGGCGGCCCGGGAGACGCGAGCCTCCGTGATGATCTGACCGATCGTCGTCTCGGCATAGCCGTGGCGCGGCAGTACTCGCAGCATGCCGGCAACGATGCGCAGGCGCTGGTTGCGAACCACGAAGGAGCGTGGCAAACCGTGACGGCCAGGGGGCAATTGGCCAAGCGCGAGCCTGTCGGGCAGCTCGGCGAAGCCGGCCGGATCAAAGCGCGGCGGCTCGTCGCTCATCCGTGGTGCGCAAGGCCGCCAGCGACGGGGCGAGGAGATACTGGAGCAGTGGGTCGTGCAGCTCGGGCAGGCGCTCGGCTTCACCGGCGAGGATGCAGCCCGAAACGTGGGAGGCGAGACCCCCCGCGAGCATTCGAGCAGTCTCCGCAGAGACCTCAGCGCCGTCGACCGGTGGCCGCAGAACCTCCGCCAGGCGCTCCAGCGAACGCTCGTGCTCAAGGCGAGCGGGGCGCGCCGCGGCCAGTGACTCGACGAAGAGCAGGTGGGCCAGGGACGGATCGGCCGCGATGAATTCAAGCCCGACCATGAGCCCGGCGGAGAGCTGATTGGCCCAATCACGCTCGCCGCCCACCGCCTCCCCCACGGCCGCCGCAAGCCTCTCCACCCCATCTTCATAGGCGGCGGCAAAGCAAAGCTCCTTGCTCTCGAAGCGCTCGTAGAAAGTGGCGCGCGAGACACCGGATAGTTCGACGATGTCGGTGACCTTTGTGTCCTCGTAGCCGTGGTAGGCGAGCGCCACGGCAAACCCGGCGAAGATCCGCCGGCGCTGGTTGGCGACCACCTCGTCGCGCGAGAGTCCGGAGCGGGGCCGAATCTTCTCGACACTGGGCGGAGGAATGTCCGGGCGTCGACGCGAGGCGCGTGAGCGACGGGTGGATTTGGCCTCTTGTTCAGCGTGCATACCGACTCGGTTCTCAAGCGAATACAAGTTGAAATACAAACATGTCAGTTCGCGTTTGTCAAGATACGCACGTGGTTTTTTAGGATGAAGCCCTCACTTCCCCCGAACCCGACACTGCCGCACCAGCTTCGAAGAAAGCACCCTCCCATCGGCGAACTCATAGCTCGCCTGGGCGAAGGTAAAGGAGGCGGCGCTGAATCCCTTCGGCGCTGGGCAAGAAGCAGAGGCATAGCTTCTGCTCTTGCCCTTGTAGGGGTAGTTGCGGGCTAGGGAGAGATCAAAGGCAGAGATGTAGCCGTATTCAGAGGCGATCGGGGGCAGGGTGCCGACCAAGGTGGTGCCAAAGGTGCCCTTGGTCTTTTTGACTTCAAAGACGATCACGTAGGTCAGCGGTAGGGGAGCTCCCGAGGAGACCTGGGCAAGGACAGCGGAGTGGCCTTTGTAGGTGCCGTTGAAGGCTTGCAGGGTGCCGTTTGAGGCAAAGGCTCCTTGGCCGGGCAGGCTTACCCTGGAGGTGACGTTGCCGTGGCCGATCAGGGCATCCCCGCAGGCCTTGCGGGCTCCCTGAGAGGAGATCGACTGCAGCTTCTTTAGCGAGCAGGTGGGTAGGCCCTTGGTTTCGATCTGCCCGGCGGAGTTGATCGCCAAGATGATCCTCTCCAGCTTTGGCGGGATCGATTTATCGGTGGTCTTGATCTTGCCGCCCATCTGCACCGTGACCGGCACCGCTTCGGTGCGGGGCAGGTGCTGGGGGGAGATGCCGCCGTTAAAGGAGACCTCCAGGTTGCCCTTCTTGGCCTGCTCGGCGGAGGCTCCCGCTACCAGGCAAAGCAGGGCCAAGGCAACGAGCAAGACGGCGCCGGCGCGCTTGGGCGCGGCTCTCACCTAGCGCACCAGCTCATAGACGCAGAAGTAGTGGGCGGCGCTTGAGGGGGCCTGTTCGGTTAGCGCCCCGGTGCCGTCGATCACGATCGTGCGGTAGTTACCGCCGGAGGTGTTGGAGTAGATCTCATCGGTGTATTGGCGATCTGAGCCGATCCCAGAGCCGAGGTTAAGCACCCCGCGGGTGGAGTAGAGCTCCATCGGGGTCGGCAGGTAGCCGCCCTTTGCCGCGCAGGCTTCGGTGGCGGCTTGCAGGGAGGATGCCGGGCCGTTTGAAGTGGAGTCAAAGCAAAGGCCGCGGATCAAGGTGGTGGCGGCAGGACAAGAGGCACCGTGCCCACCGACGGTGTCGGCGTTTTGGGCATGGGCGGCGTTGGTGGCAGAGGGGACGGTGCCGAGGGCGCCGATGTTGATGTCTTGGCCGGTCAGCGAGCCATCGGCGACCTTGGCGGCGTTGACCGCGTTATTGGCGATCTTGCCGGTGGTCACTGCCTTTGCCTTGAGCTGGCGTGAGCCAACTGAGTTCTTGCCCAGGGCGGCATAGGCGGTGCCGCTAAGGGCACAGATCAGGGCGATAACAGCGATGACCAGGGCCGGTGAGGGCCGCTTTAGCTTCAACATCTAGGAGTTCCTCTCTTACTTTTTGTGCTGCTTGGCCTTGGCGGCGCAGGCGGCCTTGGTCCTCACCTGTTCGGTGTGGGTCTTGCCGTTTTGGCCGCTGTATTCGACCGTGGTGGTGGTCGGGGCGGCGCAGAGGTTGGCGAAGTTGCGGATGTAGCCTTGTTTGCCGCCTAGCAGGGTGAGGGCGAAGTGGCCGATCGGGGCATCGGGGATGACTGGCACCACTGTCCTTAGGCGCCCGCCCTTGACCGTCGAGGACATCGCTTCGGGGATCACCGTTACCTGCCCGGAGAGGATGAAGGCGAGGTGGGGCAACTTGCCATAGCCAGAGACCGCGTAGGCGGGGCCGCTAAGCGGGGCTTCCAAGAGCGGGGTTTCGGTGATCACGTTGCCGATCGGCTGGCGCCCGGCGCAGTGTTCGCGCTGTAGTTGGGACTTGGAGCAGATGTTGCCGAGGTGGCGCTGGTCGATCCCAAAGGCCCTGGGCAGGGTCAGCGCCAGCGAGCGGACGTTGGCTTCGCCGGGCTTTGTGCGCAGGTCAAAGCGCAGGGCGGGATCAGCGGCGCGCTTGGCCTGCTTGTGGCCGCCGAGCTGGGTCACGCTCATCTTCGGGGCGAAGGGCAAGGTGGAGCAGTTGACCGCGTTGAAGTAGGAGCTAAAGGAGGCGAGGGTGCCCTGGTCGCCGATTCCGCGCGAGCCGATCGACATCGGTTCGCAGTTGGTCGGGTTGACCATGAAGTTGGGGCGGTCGATGTTGACCTGGATCTGGCGCAGGCGCAATGGCACCCCGCCGAGGATCTCCGGGACGACTTCTGAGTCGGCGAAGACGTGGGCATCGAGCGGGTCGATGCGAAGCGCCACTCTGACGACCACGGTGCCGTAGTCATAGGGGCCGGCCAGGGCCGGGGTGATCGCGACCAGTGAGAGCGGCGCTCCGGAGAAGGGCCCGGCGAAGTAGATCCGCCCGGTGGCGTGGAAGGGGTGAGAGCCGGGGCCGGCGGCGACGTTGGTGGTGCCGATCTGTGAGGCGGCGGGGCAGCTGGGTGTGGCCTGCTCGCTTAGGCCCGAGCGCTGCGCGGCGGCGGCGATCTGGGCCTCGGGGCAGTAGCTAACCCCGTGCAGGTTTGCCAAGAGGCCCGGGGGCATGGTGAAGCCGAGCTTGCCCAAGAGCTGGTTGCCGTCTTCGCGGTCGAGGCGCAAGGAGAAAGAGGAGTGCTCACCCGCTGAGGCGTTTGAGGTGCCGGCAAAGAGGGTGGGTGAGAAGGGGCGCACCTGCCCGGGGCAGGGAGCCCCGCCGGGGCCGGATGAAAGGCCGAAGTGCTGAACGGAGGTCTGTTCGGCGAGGGTCGAGTTCCAAGGGTGAAACTCAGCGCTGACGGCATAGACCGAGCAGTAGTTGGGCGTTGCCAGGAGGCCGCGTTCGCCGGAGAAGAGGTGTAGCTGGAAGTCTTCGAAGGGGGCCTGGGGCAGGTTGGGGAAGCTGACTGCGAGGCGGCCGGTGATCGGGTTTGGGATCACCGAGCCAACCAGCTTGGAGTTGATCCCAAAGCCGTGGGTGAACTCAAAGAGGCGGTATTGGTCCCCTGCTTTGGGTTGGCCGATGTAGACGGCTCCTTCTAGGGGTTCTGGGAGGGCGGGGGTGCCGATCGCAAAGGTGCCGATCTTGGCTGAGTCGGGGCAGTTATCTGGGCCCTCTGAGTTGAAGTTGGCCTGGGCATCGGTGCAGGCCGATTGGCCGTCGGCGGCGTCGGGGTTGACCGTGAAGCCTTCAGGCAGGGTGACCAGGGCCGATTTGATCTGGGAGGGAGCTGCTGCGCGGGTTAGGAACTGCGGTGAGCGCAGCTCGACGTTTAGCCCCGAGGCCGAGTCTGTCTGGCTTGTGGTCGGGGAGGCTTGGAGGACCGGTTTGAAGACCTCTTTCTCACAACCTGTGATCGGCGGGTAGGTGGAGTGGGCCTGGGTGAGGTGTTCGGGGTCTTGGTAGGTCTGCACTTCCAAGGCAGCTGAGAGGGCTTCCCCGGTGCAGGTGGTCGGGTTGTCGGTAAGGGGGGTCGGGGTGATGCTTGCTTCGGTCCCTTCAGTGATGCAGGCCGTGCCTTCTTCTTTGGGGCAGCCTGCTGGGTGCCCGGGTGAGCCCTTCCCAAAGCGCTGGATGTCGTGTTCTTCATCGGCGGGGAAGCCCCAGAAGGTCAGCGAGGCAGAGGCCAGGGGGGTGAGCTGGGAGATGTCTTTGACCGTGAAGCGCAAGCCGTAGTCGGTTGTGGTCCTAACCGCTACTGGGATCGCGATCGGGATACCTAGCACCGGGACGATGAAAGAGAAGCGGGCGGTGTCGCCGTTTTGGGGGACGACGGTGAAGATCGGGGCTGTGCCTAGGAGGTAGTTGGGGTTGCCTTCATAGTTGGCGTGGAGGGTGATCAGGCCGACTTGGGAGTTGGGGGGGCACTGATCGAGGGCGAAATCATCGGCCTGGCATTCGGTTGCCGCGGTGGGGTTGCCAAAGAGGCCGGTGGGGGCCTCAAAGATCACGTTTTGGGCTGCCTCTGGTGCTCCGGGGTTACCCAGGGTGAAGTTGGTGGTGATGTCGGGGTGCCCGCCGGCTTGTGAGGTTGACATCGTCGTGGTGAAGGCTTCGATTGGCTCGGAGGCAAGGGCGGAGCTAGAGAGCCCGAGCACTGCGAGCAAAGCGATCACCAGGGCAGCGCTTGTCTTCAGGGCCCTCACTTGGAACCTCCGCGCTTGTGGTTGGCTCGCTTGTGATGGCTCTTCTTGCGTTTGTGGTGCTTCTTCTTGTGGCCCTTCTTCTTCGACGCCTTTTCGTTGCCAGCCGTTCCTGCGACAGAACCGACCTGAACAGGGCCCGGTGTGGGGCTTGCCGCCCCGTGGCACTCATCAGAGGCCTGGCAGGTGTTGGGATCGGGGCTGAAGGCAAAGCCACCGCCTTCCCTAGCGTCATAGAGCTTCATCGTCGAGCCGTTTTTGTCTTGCGGGGCCAAGCTGTCGCGGGTAAAGAAGAAGGCGTCTTTGCCGTTTGAGGTAGCGGTCAACAGGCCCGAGTCAAAGGGGCTGGTGCCGGCCGAGATCAGCGCTAGGCAGGTGCCTGTTGCTTTGGCGTAGGCGGGGCTTTCGGGGGTGCAGTTGCCCTGGCCTGGTTCGGAGAACTCATAGGCGTCGCGGCGGCCGTCGGTGTCTGAGTTGACCAGCTGGTCGGTGGAGTCGAAGAAGACCCTTCCGTCTTGGAGCAGGCTGAGGCCGTTGGGGGCCAATGAGGCGTCGCCTGCCGAGGGGGCGCCGGTCTTGGTGCAGGAGATGCACTGGATCGCTTCCGAGGAAGACGCGTAGCGGTAGACCTGGGGGTGGCCTGATGGTTCTTCTTCGCCGCCTGCCAGGGCGAGGGTGGAGCTGAAGGCGGCGTAGTTGTCAGAGGGGGTTACCTGGAAGTCGGCGGTTCTGCGTGTCCCCGGTTCACTGACCGAGTCCACCACCAGCGGGTTGTCGATCAGCGGGCTGGGAGTGAGCGCCGCGGGGTGGAACACCGCGATGCTCTTGCCGCTGACGTTGGTGGCGTAGAGCTCGCCGCCTGGGTCGATCGCGGTCCCACTGGAGTGCGAGAGCCTGTCCGCGCCGGTGACGGTGAGCTTTTGGCCGGAGGAGTTGAACTGCACGACTTGGTTGCCCTCGTTGACGTAGATGTCGTTGGTGGAGGGATCAACGCTCACCCCGGTGGAGGGGTTGGCGTCGAGCGTGCCGGTTTTGACTCCACTCGAGTCATAGGTGGCGGTGCCTTCGGCGCTGGCGACATAGATCGTCCCGGTCGTATCGACAGCGATCGCCGAGGGAGTGAAGGCTGCGATTGGAAAGGCAGTCGGTGAAACCGGGTTGCCTTCGGCGTCGAAGGCTTCGGCGTGACCGAAGAAGCTCGAGACGTAGAGGTGGCCGTTTGCTTGGTTGACGGCGACGCCGATCGGGAAGGTGGTACCGATCTGACCTTCATAGTGGCCTTCGGGGCTGAAGCGATCAACGACACTGTTGACCATGTCGGGGACGTAGAGGTCACCGAAGGAGGGGCTGGAGGGGTCGTTGTCGACCGCGAGCTGAGTCGGACCGATGCTCGCAATTCCAGCGAAGGAGCCTGCCGGTGTTTCGAGGCCTGCCAATTTGCCGTCGTGAGCGGGACTGCTGTCCCCGAAGGAGGTCACCAGGTTGCCGGAGGCATCGAACTTCTTGACCGTGTTGGTTTCGAGGTCAAGCACATAGACACTCCCGTCTGCGTGATCGACTGCGATCCCGGTGGCTTCGCCAAAGGAGCCGAATTCGTGATCGAAGGCATGCTGTTGGGCCGGTGGCTGGGGCCCGTTAACAACCGATTCAAGTGTCGTCACGTATCGAGGCGCCGAGCCGGGGCTCGCCAGGTAGAGGTTCGGCGCATCCTCGGTCCCGTTAGAGGAGCCGTCAAGGCGCTCGGGCGAGAGGAAGTAGACAGAGCCCTCTTCGGAGGCCACTCCCCCACCACCGCCAACTGCGACTACGCCGCAGTTGGCTTCTTCGCCCTTCGTGTTCCAATGCTCGTGAGCGGAGTTGGCGGCTGGGTTGCAGGCATCGGTGTTGCCGGTTCCTTCCGAGCCGGTAGAGAGCAATGTGAGGCTGGCGCTTTCGCCGGAGATGGTTGCCGCGTAGAGGTCAGCGCTTTCATCTTCGTCTTCGGAGAGCAGTTCGTCGGTGGTCGTGAAGAAGACCTTGGAGCCATCGGAAGACATGCCGGCATAGAGAACGCCAGTGGTGGTCCCAGGGGTCAAGTCGATCGTCTTTGAGGAGTCCCCGACGTTCAGATAGAAGGTGGTAGAGCTTGTTTCCTTCTTCTTCGGAGACAAGCTGGCCGAGCAGGACGTGGGAGCCGTCTTTGGAGATGTCTAGCTCTGCGACTTCTGCTCCGCTCATCTGCGCTTCGCCGGGGGTCTTTGAGATGAGGTAGGTCTGGTTGGTGTTCAGGTTGCGGTCATAGATCCCAAGCTGCCCTTCGTTTGCGTCTGCGGTGAACTTCGAGGTCGAGCCAAAGACGAAGTGGGAGCCGTCGGCTGAGAGGGGCTTTGCAACCAGGCCTTGGGATTTGGCAGTGGGGCCCGGGTTTTCAGGTCCGACCATGCCGTTGACCAGTTCTCCGTTTGGCCTTCTCAGCGGGATGCCCGTATAGCCGCCTTCAAAGCAAGGCGAGCAGCCACCTGGTGCTCCGAATGCAAGGGTCTTCAGATCTTGGCTGGCCCCGGTTGGCAGCGAGGAGAAGGGGGCGGCGGAGTAGGGGTCATTTGAGGGGACTCCCTCGTATTGGGTTTCCCAGCCGTTTTCTCCCCTGGTGGCGATATAGGGGTCAAGGCCTTTGTTGGTCGGGTGATCGGTACCGGGAATGCCGCCGTTGTGGACGCCGTAGAGGACCTTGCCTTCTGCCTCTGGGTAGCCCGGGAAGGGGCTTTGGCCTGCGATCAGGCTCGACTCGACGTCATAGCCGCCGGTGTTGGCGGCGGAGACCAGCTCATAGGCACGACAGTCCAAGAGACGAACCGCGCCGGTCTGCTGGCGCACGTGGGCGTTGGAGCAGGGGTCGATGGTCGGGGTCGCGGTAGGGAAGGTCGTGAAGGTGCGCGGAGTGCCTTTGGTCGTGCCTGAGGCGTTCTGGGCTACCACCCGGTAGTGGTAGGTGGTGTCGGCGGCAAGACCCGAGAGCTGGGCGGTGATCGCCTGGGGGGTCCTGGCCGAGCCGGCGTCGATGCTTTTGCTCTGCAGGGCTCCTGAGAATTCGCCCACTTCAAAGCCTTCCTGAGTGACGTATTCCACGTGGTAGGTCGTGTGGTAGGTGGCGTCTCCCCCGTTGGGGTTGATCAGGGCATGGATGCGGGCGGTGTCGGAGTTGACGTTTGATGCCGACTCGGCTTCAAGGCTCGGCGCCAGGGGCAAGGACTCAAAGCTCTGATCAAAGCTGGCGTTGGTGCCTTTGGCGTTTTCGAGCAAGAGGCGGTAGTGGTATTCCGAGCCATAGGTGAGGCCGCTCAGTTCGCCATGGACTTCTGTGGCAGAGGCCAGAGACTGGCCCTCGGCGCAGGGAACGCTGCCGCCCGAGCTGAGATCGGCGAAGGCTTCTTTGTCAAAGGCGGCATCGCTGACGTATTGGAAGTGGCAGGCGGTGATCGGGCCGGCGCCTGCGGGGTCGGCTTTTCCTTTGAGTTCCTCCGTGCTTGGAGTCTGCGCTTCGGCCGCAGCCGTGGCGTCGGGAAGGAATGGTTCTGCCGTAAAGACCGCCACCCGGCCGTTGCCAGTGTCGGCTACATAGGCGGCGCCGGTTGCGTCGTTGATTGCGACGCCGCGCGGTTCGTTCAGGTTGCCTTCGCCGAAGCTATCGGCCGCTTCACAGGGGTTGGGAATCGGGTTGCAGGCGGCAGAGAAGTGTTCGATCACGCCGTCGTGTTCGGTGGCGTGGAAGTGGGTGAGGTAGAGGTCGTTTGAGGACGGATCGATGCGCAAGCCGGAGACTCCGAACCCGTTACTTTCTGCGTTTACGGCGCCGATCTTTTCTTTGGGATTGGGCGCGAGCTTGAAGACAGAGGATCCCCCTGGGACATAGAGGTCACCCACCCCATCAACGGCGAGCCCGGTGATAGTAGGGAAAACTTCCCCAAAGAGCTGCTTTATAGGCGTGCCGTCCTGTTCAAACTCGAAGAACTCAAGCTTGAGGTATCCAGCCAACACGTAGAGGGTCCCACTTGGATTGACGGCTATTCCCTGCAATCCGTCGGGAAAGAACTTCTTTTCATGTTCAGCAGCCCCGTCGAGCTGCCCGCCTTTGCCCCAGCTAGTGATCAGGTTGCCTGCGGAGTCGAACTTCTGGACCAGGCTGGTGGCCGGATCGCCGACGTAGATGTCGCCGTTGGATGGGCCGCCGGAGTTGTCGACGGCGAGGAAGAGGCGTTCTTGAACGCCTTCGCTTTCAAATTCCCCATCAAAAGCCCCCGGCCCACTCCCCTTGGCCCCGGCCTGACAGACATCCCCCGAAGCCTCCGTGCACACATCCCCGCCAGTAGTCGCATCGACCCCCTTGCCGAACATCAGGATGAAGTTGCCCGAGGCATCGAACTTCTCGATGCGGAAGTGAGCGGGATCGGTGACGTAGACGTCGCCGTTGCTCTGGTCGATGTCGACGTCAGAGGGGTTGGAGAGGGCGTTGGTGCCTGAGCCTGCGAAGGAGGTCGCAAAGACGTGTTTGGAGAGGGCTGAGGCTGAGGAAGCGCTGAGCGCCAAGGAAGCGGCGATCAAGATCCCCACGACGGGAAGATGTCGGACTAGGCGCTTCACTTACCCACCCCCCGGTTGCGCTTGGCGTCTCGCTTGTGGCGTTCGTGCCTTCCTTTGGCCCCGCAGCCGTCTTGCATCAGCGGGTGCGAGACGCTTGTCTTGCCGTTCTGTGCGAAGAACTTGGCGGTCAGGTAGTTGCGCTGGGCACAGACGTTTGAGTTTTCCAGCAGGCCTTTGTTGCCTCCCTGCATTTCCAAGGTGAACTTGGAGACGGGGGCATCGGGGACGATTTCGAAGGTGTTTCTGATCCCGCCGCCCTTGCCGGTGTCGATGATGCCGTCCAAGATCACGTGGATCTGGCCGTTTAGTTCGGCGATCAGGTCGGGCAGCTTGTGCCCGTAGCCGGTGCCGAGGTAGACCGGGCCTTCCAGCGGTTTGTCTAGCAGCGGGGTCTCGGCTCTGGCAAAGCCATAGACAGATCCGGCTGGGCAGCTGTGGGAGGCGAGCTGGGGTCTGGTGCAGACGGTTCTGATGTGGGCCTGTTTGAGGAACTCGGAGTGCGGCAGGGTGACCGCGACGTGTTCGATGTTGGCGCCGCCTTGGGGCATCCGCAGGACCGCCTTGAAGCGAGGGGTGGCGCCGTTTTTGGTCGGGCCGATGATTGAGGTTTCGAGCTTCGGTTCGAAGTCCAAGCGGGCGCAGTTGGCGACCTGGAAGTGGGAGGCAAGGCTCTTGGTGGCTCCTTCACTTCCGAAGACCGTGGCTTGGGTCGAGAAGGGATCGCAGTTGGTTGGGTTGAGGGCGAATCCTTGGCGGTTGAGGTTGACCATGATCGAGCGCAGGCGCAATGGGATGCCGGCGAGGATCTGGGGCAAGGGGTCTGAGACTGCTGAGACCTGGGTCGTGGTCTGGTTGACGTAGAGGGCTGTCCTGACTACGACGTCTCCGAGGTCATAGGGGCCTGAGACGGCTGGGGTGATCACGACCAGGCTCAGTGGGGCGCCTTTGTAGGGGCCGGCTAGGTAGACCCTTCCCGGGGCGTAGAAGGGGTGGGTGCCTGCTCCTGAGCCGGCGATCGCTTCTCCTACGAGGCTTGCCTGGGGACAGGAGGGGTGGGATTGCTCTTGGGCGCCTGAGTAGACGCCTGCCCCTGCGGCGGCGATCGCTGCCTCGGGGCAGTAGGGGATGCCTTTGAGGGTGGCCGAGAAGCCGGGCGGGGTGGTTACGTCAAGGGCGCTGAGGTTCTGATCGCCGTCTGGCCTTGTCAGGTTCAAGGAGAAGCCGGTGTGGGAGCCGGCGGTGTTGGTGGAGGAGGCTGCTCCGAAGCCCGGGTTGAAGGGCCTTGGGCCGTTGGGGCAGGGAGTCCCTCCTGGGCCGGAGGTCAGGCTGAAGAACTGGGTCGAGGTCTGGTTTGGCAAGGAGCCGTCCCAGGGTTCGAAGAGGGTGGAGACCGGATAGGTGCCGCATTGGCTTGGGGTCGCCAGGACTCCTCGTTCAGAGCCAAAGAAGTGCAGGTTGAAGTCTTCGAAGGGGAACTGGGGCAGGTCCTTGAATTCGGTTATGACCTGGCCTGTTTGGGGATCGGGGTGGACCTCTCCCGGGAGCTTTACGTGGACGCCAAAGCCATCGAAGGTGAGGAAGAGGCGGTAGCGCTTGCCTTCTTGGGGGTGGCCGATGTAGATGGCTCCGGGGAGGACGCCTGGGAGGACCGGGCTGTGGACTTCAAGGGTGCCGATCTTTGAGAACTCAGGGCACTGGGCTTCTTCTGTGGTGCCGAACTTGGCTTCTTGGTCCAGGCAGGAGGTCTTGCCGTCTGCGGCGTTGGGGTTGATCGAGAAGCCCGGGGGCAGGGTGACCGTGGTGCCCCTGATCTCTGAGGGAGAGGGGGTGTCTGGGCTCTCAAAGGAGGGGGCTTTTAGGTCTACGTCTATGCCCGAGGGGGAATCGGTTGATTCTGTTGTGGGGCGGGCGAAGAGGGATGGGTTGAAGCTCAACTGGCCGCAGTCTGTTGTGGGGGGCCAGAGGCTGTCGGCGTGGGTTTCTGAGTCGTCGTAGCCGAGGATGTCCAGGGACGTGGCTAGGGATTCCCCGCAGGTGGTTGGGTTCTGCCAGAAAGGGGTTAGGGGGCTGTTGGAGGAGACGACGTGGCCGGGGCCTTCGACGCCATCGGCGCCAACCGAGCCGATTTTCCCGCCGAAGAGGCAGAGGTGTTTCATCGTCGAGGGGTCGTTCGTGCTTGGATTGCCGTTGTCGTCGCAGAGCTTGCCTTCCGCTTGTACCTGCTGCCCCAGCCCGAACCGCAGATCGTCATGGCTGGGATCGGCCGGCACTCCCCAGAGCACCTGCTTGACGCTACGCAGCGGAAAAAAGTGAATGACGTTTTCGACCGTCGCATCGACACCGTAGTCGCTGTCGGTGCGAGCGCCGACCACGGTAAAGATGGGAAAGTTGAAGACGGCCTTGAAGCCAAGCAGGGCGACATCTCCGGGAGGAGGTATGAGGTTGTACACGGGCGCCAGAAAGCTTGGGGAATTGGCGGCAATGCCCCCACCTTCTGGATCGCCTGGCTTGCCAGATACTTTGATTTCGACCACCCCGATCTGCGAATCGACCGGACACTGTTCGGAGGAGAAGCTGGCGATGTCGCACTGCGGGGTCGCATGAGGGTTGCCGATCAGCCCGGTCGGCAGGTGCACGCCTATAGTCCTGGCGTCCCTGCAGGCGCAAGGGTCAGGAGAGGCCAACTGGCGATTTCCCATCGTGAAAGAGAAGGCAACGTCGGGGTGCCCTCCGGCCTGGGTAGAGGTGGGCAGGGCGCTGAAGGATTCGATCGGAATCGCTTGGGCGGCGGTGCTCGGCAGCAGTGCCATGACCGACAGCATCACGGTGAAAGCGACAGCTCTTGCCTTGGCGCTCACTTGCCCGCCCTCCACTTGCTATTGGCGGCTCGTGCACGGTGGCGCTTTGCCGCCTTCTTGTGCTTCTTGGCCTTGCGCTTGTGCTTTGCCGCCGTCTTCTGCTTGGCGTTGCCGCCGCTGATTGCGGCGGCGGTGCCTTGAGTCGGCAGGGCCGGAGCTGAGCCGCCGGCGCCGTGGCATTCTTCGGCCGCCTTACAAGGAGGCACTGGCGTCGGTTGGGCAAAGCCGCCGTTGACGCGGGCGTCATAGAACTTGAGGAAGTTGCCGTTGTGGTCTTCGCTGGTGAGGGTGTCGAAGGTGTCGAAGTAGACGTCGGTGCCGTCGTTGCTGACCCCGACTAGGCCAGCCTGCTCTGCGAAGCCGGAGTAGTTAATCGGACCGCCGGGCGGCGTGGCAGTCCCCGTCCCCGGCGTGATCAGCTGCGGGCGTCCGTCAACGTACTCATAGACGTCAGTGCCTTCGTTGGTGTCCTGCGCCACCAAGGGATCAGCGGTGGAGAAGAAGACCCGGCCGTCGTTGGTGATGAAACGACCGTCCTGGCTTGCTTTGACGTCGTCGGTCGGCGCTTTGCCGTCAGGACGGCAGGAGTCGCAGACGATTTCCCCGCTGGAAGGGGTGAAGGAATACATCTCGATGTGGCCGGCGTTGTCATAGGAGGTCAGCTGAGTGGTCGTGAGGAAGGCGGCGCGGCTGTCGTCGGGGGTGACCTCAAAGCGCACGATCGGGCCTTCGGAACAGAGGCCCAAGTCCCCGGTGGTTGGGGCCGGCACCGTCGGGCGGCATTTCTCTTCCGATTCAAGCGTCGCCACGAACTGCGCCTTGCCACCGCGATAGTCGTAGAGATTCTGACCGCCCAGGACCCCCCTGTCGCCGTCGAGCTGCTCGGGCGAGTAGAAGTAGATGTCGCCGTTGGGAGTGATCGCGCTGTCGGCGATGCCGTTTCCCCCCTCGCCGCCTGGCAGCAATGACCACTCGTAGTTTTCATTGGGCTGGATATCGCACTTGGTGGTCCAAGATGCGTTCGCATTGCAGCCGTCGCTCTGTCCTGGTTCGCCGGCGTTGCCGGCGTTGTCTCCCTTTGAGACCAGCGTCAGCGAGTCCGTAGCCTCCGACCACATGTAGAGGTCGGTGCTGGTGTCCTTGTCTTCGGCGGTTAGCTGTTCTTCAGAAGGTGAAGAACACTTTGGAGCCGTCGGGTGTCATGCCGAGGAACTTGACCGCGTGGTTCACGCCGTCTTCGCCGCGTGAGGGTTCGTAGGAGATCGCGTCGTTGACGCGCATGTAGAGGTGGAGCGAGGTGTCGGTGAAGCGCTGGCAGGGTTCGGGAGTGCTGCTTCCTCGCGTGCAGAAATGGGTCTGGGCAGTCGCCGTCGACATCAGAATGTGGGAACCGTCGGAAGAGACTCCTGGAAAGCGGATGAACTCTTCTTTTCCACCCGGAGCTTCGATTCTTCCTTCGCTTCCTTGGCACAGACCATCGCATTCAGGAAGAACGTTGGCGAAGCTCGGATCCTGTGCGATCGGGTGCCCGGCCGAGTCGAGCGAGATCAGCGAAACGGTGTTAGTGGCGAGATCATTGTCATAGGCCGATCCCGGCGCCTCTTCCAAGCCTTCTCCTTCGGCGAAGGAGGCTTTGTTAGAGGAGAAGACAAAGTGGCCTAGGTCGGCCGAGGCGGTGACATCGCCGGTGCAGTACGCGACGGAGTACCTAATGCTCGGGTAAGGGCACCCTAGCGCTTCCACAGCTTCTTCTCCGCCCGCGAAGCTGGTCGGCAGCCGTTCGTTGAGGCTGCCGTCGGCGTTGAACACGTAGGGGGCGTTGGAGGGGGAAGCCTTTTCCCAGTTGTTGTCACGGAAGATCCCGGTCCCACCGAAGCAGTTCAACGGCGTGCCATCGGGCCAGATCAGCAACCTGCTCATCGAAGGGTCGGCTAGTACCGTGTTGGTGAGGTAAGGAGGTGAGGAAAAGCCCACATGAGAGGTCGGCGAGTTCGGCGGCCCCCCCATGCAGCCGGCTTGATCGCCGGGCAGGCCGATGTATTTGGATTCCCAGCCGCTGTCGGTGCGGGTGGCGGTGTAGAGGTCGGCGGCGGTCTCAATCGTGTTGGTCCCCTTCAGCGAGTTGGCGTTGCCGGTGAAGGAGAAGCGCGAGGGGGCGGTTGCCGTGCCGGTGTTGGGCCCGCCGGCGTAGAGCAGGGTGCCGTTGGCGTTGCCGGGAGAGACCAGCTCATAGGCTCGGCAGTCAGGCAGGTAGGCAGCACCGGTCTGCTGGCGCACCGCCGAGTTCGGACAGCTCGGAGGGAAGAATTCGAAGGTCTGGTCTTCGCTGGTCGCGGAGCCGAGGGCGTTTTCTGCAATCAGGCGAAAGTGGTAGGTGACGCCTTCCAGTCCTGTGATCGGAACCGCGATGTGCTGGATCGTCTGGGCGGCGAGGATTTCGCCATCGGGGACCGGGGCGATGTTGCCGTAGGCGGTAGTGGTGCCGTATTCGAAGCGGTAGTTGGTGTCGAGGCCGTTGGTGTTTACCGCCGCGTCCAGCTCCGCCGAGCTTGCGCTCACATGCGAGGTCGAGAGCCCTTCGATCTGGGGCGCCGCGGTGGGGGTGAACGTCTGATCGCGCCCGGGGGCGCTTGCGCCCTGTTCGTTGGTGATGACCAGACGGTAGTGATACTTGCTGCCAATCGGCAGGTCGGGCAGCGGAGTGAGAGCTGAGAGCGCTGTGCTGACGCTGGTCGGTCCGTTGAAGTGCGATCCCGGTGGGTTGGCGGCGGGGTCGGGAGAACAGGGCACGGAGTGCCCGTAGGAATTGTCAAGGCCGTATTCGAAGTGACATTCGGTGATTGGCCCGTGCGCGTTCAGGTCAGCTTCACCGGTGAGGGTGGCACTGGTTTCTTCCACTTCGATAGGCGGGCCGGTGGTGGCTTTGGGCCTGACGTCAGTGAAGGCGGCGATGTCGTTATGGCCCGAATCGGCGACGTAGACCGTCCCCGATTCACCCACCACGACGCCGGCGGCGTCACTGAGATCGGCACCACCAAAGGAGTCGAGCGGGGCACAGAGCTTCAGCTTGGGAGCACATTCAGCAGGATCGCAGGGGCCTGTCGGCAGAGCGCATTGGGGGCCGAAGTGCTCGATCGCGTCGCCGGTGTCGCGGTAGAGATCACCGGCGGAGAGGTCGAAGGCAAGGCCGGTGGAGGGAGGGCCTGTTTCGGTTACGCGATTCCTTTCCCCACCGTGAACTACTGGCTCATAGGCGAAGATGGATCCATCTTTACAATCCAATGTAATGCAGAGAGAAGTGCTGCTGTAGAGAGTGTTTGCATAGAACTTCAGGCCAGGCTCAGGACCGGTGCCAGGAGTAGAATTTCCTGACATTGGAATGTACCCAAGATATTCTCCCGAAGGGGTGTAGGGCATAGAATCCGTAGCGTTGGGGTAAACAGTGAAGACATAGAGCACCCCGTTGCCTTCGCTGTCGACCGCAAGTCCGTTCAATGGACCGAAGCGGGTGTAAAGATCGGTGACATCAGAGCCATCCTTCTGACCCGATTCGCCCCAACTGGAGACGATGCGGCCGGAAGAGTCGAACTTCTGAACTAGCCGATCGGCCGTATCGGCAACGTAGACGTCACCCGCAGATGGTCCGCTTGAGTTGTCGACGGCGATGAATTCCGGAGTTTCAAAGGCACCCGGCGTGGAACCCGAGACCCCGGTCTTGCAGACATCGGTTGGAGCGGTCGGGCAGACGTTGCCGCCGGTGGTCTGGTTGACGCCCCTGCCGAACATGAGCAGGAATTTGCCCGTGGAGTCGAACTTCTCGACCCGGTGGTTGCCGGGGTCGGTGACGTAGAAGTCGTGAGACGTGCGGTCGATTTCAACGTCGGTCGGGCCCGAGAGCGGATAAGGGTTAGCCGGAGTGGAGGTCGCAGCGCCGAAGCTGCCGCTGAGAACGTGGCTGCCTTCTGCAAACGCCGGTGCTGCGGTGAAGGTGAGGACTGCAATGGCGGCGCAAAGGGTGGCGCCGGCGAAATGCCAGCGGCTGACAGCCCTGAGGCGATCCCTTGACGCTGCGATCACGTCTCTCTCCTTGTCCCGTGAGCCCCTCTGCCCGCCACTTCCCTTAGCGGCTTCCTCGAGGCTCGGTTATGTCCCTGTGGTGGTGCTAGGCGTTAGCCATACCGTCTTCGTACCTATGAGAAGACAGTGGGATGTAAACACGCCAGTTCGATCTTGTCAAGATACGCACACGGTATTGCTGCAAAAGTTGAGAATTTGCAGCCCTTTTGAGCAGCGGGAAAATCGTCGCTCTCGGTCGAGGGACGGATGAAGCGCGCCGGAGCTAGAGCAAGAAGCTAAGCGCCGGCCTGCTCGCGGCGCTCGCCGTAGGGCCCGGAGGCATCGGCCTGCTCGGGCTCAAATGCCAGGACCCGGCCCTCACGAGGGCCAGCCTCACCCTGACGGTAGAAGGCGAGGATGTACTCAACAAAGGAATCGGTCAGCTCGCGCAGCTTCTCTCCCCTACCTCGCAACACCTCGCTGGCGACACGAGAGGCGATGCCACCGACGATCACCTGCTCGACCTCAGGTAGAGGAACAGACTCGGATGGGAGTTCGGGTGCCGCCGAGCGCAGCAGGGTGCCGTAACGACCGAGCCACTCGTGATAGCAAAGCGCGATCTGATCCCCCCCGGATGGCGCCTCCACAAAGAGGAAACGGGCCAGGGCGGGATCGCTGGCGAGCACGTCCAGCCCGGCCTCGAGCGGGGTTCCGACCCGCTCCTTGATCGTCGCGCCGTCGTAACAGGAGGAAGCAAGCAAATCGAATAGGCGCTCGTGACCGAGCTCATGGGCAGTGGCGACGCAGTCCTGCTTGTCGCGGAAGTTCTTGTAGAAGGCGTTGCGGGAGACCGCCGCCCGCTTGACGATGTCGGCCACCGACATCGCTTCGTAACCATGCTCGGCAGCGGCGGCCGGCACGGCCTCCAGCAGACGCTCGCGCTGGTCGCGTAGGACGTCGTCGGGGGCAAGGGCATGCCGGCCGCGCGGAAGGCGGCGAGGCTGGTCGGTCTTGGAGCTGGCGCTGGCCTTGGCCATAGTCGCGATACGGGCTATCCGTTTCGCGTACAGCTTAGTTCTTAAATATGCCTGCGGTCAATAGGACGCCACCGTATCCATAGAAAGACCCGCTCTCGCGGTCCTTTTCCGGCGTATCGAAAGGCGACTCAGAGGCTGGGACGCATCTGGCGCAGCCTTTTGACCCGCTCCTCGATCGGCGGGTGGGTCGAGAAGAGGCCGGCGATGCCTTTGCCCTTGAAGGGCGCGACGATGTAGAGCGGCTCGGCCGCCTGGTTGACCTGCATCGGCATCGCGGTCGCTCCCTGCTCGAGGCGCAGCAGGGCGCTCGCCAGCGACTCCGGGATTGCCGCAGATTTCCGCCCCCCCGGCGTCGGCCGCGTACTCGCGCTGGCGCGAGATCGCCAGCTGGATGATGCTCGCCGCGATCGGCGCCAGCAGGAAGGTCGCCAGTGTGGCCGACCAGGGCCAAGCGGCGAGTTGTCGTCGTTGCCGAACCAGAGCAACATGTAGGCGATGTAGGTGATCGCGGCGCCGATCGCCGAGGCGACCGACTGGATCAGGATGTCGCGGTTGCGGACGTGGGTGAGCTCGTGGGCGAGCACGCCGCGCAGCTCGTCCTCGGAGAGCAGTTTGGTGATCCCGCGGGTGACCGCAACAGCGGAGTGTTTGGGGTTGCGGCCGGTGGCGAAGGCGTTGGGCTGATCCTGGGGGATCATGTAGAGGCGCGGCATCGGCAGGCCGGCGCGGGTGCGTCAGTTCGCGGACGATCTGGTAGAGCCGCGGCGTTTCCGATTCGTCGATCGGTTTGGCCCGGCTCATCGCCAGCGCCAGTCTTGTCGCTGAAGAAGTAGGAGCCGAGGTTGATCAGCAGGGCGATGCCGAGGAACAGCGCCGCCGTGCTGGCACCGCCGATCAGGGCGCCGATGACGACCAGCAGCCCCGACAGCGAGGCCATCAGGATCGTCGTGCGAAGCGTCGCGCTGAAAGTCGACTGCTTGGTTGTCTTCATACCGGTTGTGTGCTCCTAGTTAGTGGGTCGTCAAAGTATGAGCGCGCCGCGCCGGAACGGCCATAGGTGCCATCCCCTATTCAGGGCGGTGGAACCACCTAGGCTTGCTCGATGCGATCGGTGGCCCCCCGGTGACAGCTGCGGTGATCGTCGTGCTCCTAGCGGCCGTGGCCGGTCTCGCCACCGGCCTGCTGATCATGCGCCGCCGCCGCGCCCCGCTGGAGCGGCTGATCGAGGAGATGGAGAAGGTCGACCTCAGTCGTCCCGGCCCGCTGCTGCCACGCTCGATCGACGGCGTCGGCGAGACCGAGGAGGTGGAGCGGATCGAGCTCGCCTTCCTGCGGATGATGCGGCGTCTCGAAGCCGAGCGCCGGCGCGCGGGCTCCGCCGCACTGCGGGCGCAGGAGGAGGAGCGTACTCGCGTCGCCCGCGACCTCCACGACGAGGTCAACCAGTCGCTGACCGGCCTGCTGCTGCGGCTCGAGGCAGCGCGCGAAGCGGCCCCACCGGAGCTGGAGGCCGAACTGGCCGAGACCAAGGCGCTGGCCAATCAGGCGATGCGGGAGCTGCTCTCGCTTGCCCGCCAGCTCCGCCCCACCGCGCTCGACGACCTCGGCCTCACCGCCGCGATCGCGCGGCCAGGTCGAGCAACTCGCCCGTGGTGAGATCGAGGCCGAGTTCGCAGTGGAAGGCGACTTCTCCGACCTCGACGACGACGCCCAGCTGGTCGTCTACCGAGTCGCCCAGGAGGCGCTCTCCAACGCGACCCGCCACAGCGGTGCCAGCCGCATCGCGGTGCGCTTGCGCCGCCGCGAACAGGACGGTGTCGCGCTTGAGGTCAGCGACGACGGCCGCGGCTTCGCCTTCGACGAATCCGAGGGCGGCCTCGGGATCGCCGGCATGCGCGAGCGCGCCCTGCTGATCGGCGGCGAGCTGACGATCGAGTCGCGACCCGGCCGCGGCACCACCGTCCGCCTCGTCGTCCCACCCGAGCGCCTTGATGCCGATGCGGCTCCACCGCATGACACCGCTCAGCCCACTGACCCTTGAGCCCATAGAGCCGTGTCGGTGGGCGGCGCAAGCCTCGTGACCAGGACCTTGGCCACTCGAGCCGGCTCCTCGTCCAGCTGCAATTCGGAGAGTCGCAGCACCTCGAACCCACGGCGCATCAAATCCAGGTCACGGGCGCGATCCTCCTGAAACGCCACTTCGCCGCGGTGATAGAGGTAGCTGTCGGTTTCGACCACGAACCGCTTCCCTCTCCACAAGAAGTCGACGAGATATGGACCGATGCGCACGTTGACCTCGGGCGGCGGCAGCCGGTGGCGACGGCAAAGTCGTAGGAAGTCTGCCTCCAGGTCACTGCGTGTCCGGACCCTGGCGTCCCTCTTATCGATCGGCAACCCGAGCACGTTCGCTTGGCGGATCGCCTTGCGCAGTTCGCGACCAGGAATCGCGCCGCTGCGGCGAGCCGATATCGCTTCGCGTAGATCCGCAATCGTTCGCGCAGGCGTCGTAACGGGAATTCCACGATGAAGCGTTACATCGCTGGGCATGAGAGTTAGCGAACGGTGCACGCGAATCCCGACACGAAGCACCCTGCCTCCGTTGCCGCTGACGATGACATCGGTCGGGGTCTGGCTGACCGGGAGCAGGCTCCACAGTGACAGCGCGCTGCGATGACTCACGGCCGCTCCCCAATGCCCCAGGACGGGGCCGCCCCCACCCGATCTCCCGCCGATTGCCAGCGCAGCCGCCATCCACCGCCCCTCCGCCGATAGCGCCAGATGTCCCAAGGCGTAGATGCCCCGATGAACGCGATGCATCTGCCCCAAGGCCACCCTCGCCCGAACCGCGTCTTCGCTAAACCCGCAGCGGCGCAGCTGACCGATCGAGACCACCCCATGCTGCTCTTCGGCGATCTTCGCCACCACGACACCGGGGGGCTTGGCGACTTTCCCGTCCATTTCACGGGTAAGTCGCCAAGCCTCAACGCCTCCCCCCTCCTTTCGACACTTTCCCCTGTCCTTTTCCCGGTTCCGGCTGACGAGGCAAGCGGATGCGATTGTCAGACTGGGCGAATGCTCCGCGTCCTGATCGCAGACGACCACGGGATCGTCCGCTCCGGCATCCGGCTGCTGCTCGAGCGCCAGCCTGACCTCGAGGTGATCGCCGAGGCAGCTGACGGAGCCGAGGCCCGGGACCTCGCCGTGCGCGAGCGGCCGGACCTGGCGATCCTCGACGTGAAGATGCCGAAGCTGACCGGCCTGCAGGCGACGCGGGAGATCAAGCGCCAGGCGCCCGAGGTCTCGGTCCTGATCCTCTCCATGCACGACGACGAGCGCTACCTCTTCGAGGCGCTCAAGGCCGGCGCCTCGGGCTACGTGCTCAAGGCCCAGGCCGACACCGACCTGCTGGCGGCGATCCGCGCGGTCGAGCGCGGCGAGCCATTCCTCACTCCGGAGGCCCAGCGGACTCTGATCAAGGACGTGCTCGAGCGCGGATCAAGCGGTGAAGAGGAGCTGACGCCGCGCGAGGAGGAGAGTCGTCAAGCTGGTCGCCGAGGCGCACACGACAAAGCAGATCGCGGGGGTCCTCCACCTCTCCGAGAAGACGGTCGAGAACCACCGCGCCAACGCGATGCGCAAGCTCGGCATGCGTGACCGGGTCGAGCTGGTTCGCTACGCGATCCGCCGTGGACTGATCGAGCCATGAACGACTTTCAACAGAAGCGCTGGCTCGCCCTGATCCTGCTCTGCTCGGCGCAGTTCGTCGTCGTCCTCGATGCCTCGATCGTCAACGTGGCGCTGCCGACGATCGGCAAAGCGCTCGACTTCTCCCAGGAGAACCTGCCTTGGGTAGTCAACGCCTACGTGCTCACCTTCGGTGGCTTCCTGCTGCTTGGCGGCCGTTGCGCCGACCTGATCGGCCGCCGCAGGTCTTCATGGCCGGTCTGCTGCTGGTCGCGGTCGCCTCGCTCGCCGCCGGCTTCTCCGCCACCGAGGGTCAGCTGATCGCCGCCCGCGCCGCCCAAGGGCTCGGCGCCGCGATCATCTCCCCCGCCGCGCTCTCGATCGTCACCACCACCTTCAGTGACGGCGCCGAGCGCAACAAGGCGCTCGGGGTCTGGGGCGCAGTCGCCGGGCTCGGGTGGCGCCGCCGGCGTCCTGCTCGGCGGCATCCTCACCGACGGCCTCGGCTGGGAGTGGGTGCTCTGGGTCAACGTGCCGGTCAGCCTCGTCGCCTTCGCGCTCTCGCCGCGGCTGCTTGCCGAAAGCCGCGGCGCCGAGTCGGAGGCGCGCGCCTTCGACGTCGCCGGCGCGGTCACCGTCACCGCCGCCCTCTCGCTCCTCGTCTACGCCCTGGTCGACGCCAACAGCGTCGGCTGGGGATCGACCCAGACCATCGGGCTGATCCTCCTCTCCGTCGTCTTGATGGCCGCCTTCATCGCGATCGAGCTGCGGGCCAGCAAGCCGCTGGTGCCATTCTCGATCTTCCGCATCCGCACCCTGACCGGGGCCAACGTGGTCGGCCTGCTGGTCGGCGCCTCGCTCTTTTCGATGTTCTTCTTCATCTCCCTCTACATGCAGCAGGTGCTCGGCTACAGCGCGATCCACGCCGGGCTCTCCTACCTGCCGCTGGCCCTGGCGATCATGGCCTCGGCGGGTATCGCCTCCCAGCTCGTCACCAAGCTCGGCTACAAGCCGGTGCTGGCGGTCGGCCTGCTCTTCATCGTCGTTGGCCTCGCCTGGTTCAGTCGCGATCTCGGTCGGCGGCAGCTTCCTTACCGACATCCTCGGGCCCTCGCTGCTTGCCGCCGCTCGGCCTCGGCTTCTGCCTTCGTGACGACGACGATCGCCGCCGTCTCCGGGCGTCGACGAGAACGAGGCCGGCCTCGCCAGCGGCCTGATCAACACCTCCCAGCAGGTCGGCGGCGCGCTCGGCCTGGCAGTGCTCTCCGCGGTGGCGATCTCCGCCACCAGCGACGCCACCTCCACCGGCTCCGGATCACGGCCTCAAGCGCGCCCTGACCGAGGGCTTCCAGGCCGCCTTCCTCGGCGGCGCCGTGATCGCCGCGCTCGGTTTCGTGCTGACCCTGATCCTGATCCGCGGCAGCGACAGCCGCGCCCACATGGAGCTGGGCACGGAAGCCGCATAACCGACCGCTTCAGTAGGATTTCGCTCAGATGCTGTTTTCGACCAAAGCCGAGTACGGGGTGCGCCTGATGGTCGAGCTGGGCCGCCAGCCCGGCTCGGCGCCGATCTCGCTGAGCTCGGTCGCCGAGGCGGAGCGGCTGCCGCTCTCCTACCTCGAGCACCTGGTCGCGAAGCTGCGCAAGGCCGGCCTGGTCACCTCGACCCGCGGCGCCCACGGCGGCTACCGCCTGGCGAAACCGGCCGAGGAGATCACGATGGACGCGGTGGTCGAGGCGCTGGAAGGGCAGATCGCCCCGATGGAGTGCTTCCACGACACGCCCGAGGGCAAAGTGCTCTGCTCGCACGAGGACGACGGCGACCACGCCTGTTCGACCAAGCTGCTGTGGACGCGCGTGCAGGGCGGCGTCACCAAGGCGCTGGCCGGGCACCACCCTGGCCGAGCTGGTCGAGTTCTCGGCGGCCCCGCCGAGGGCATCGAAGCTCAAGCCGCGGTCGGCACGCGCCGCCTGACCAAGACCTTCCAAACACCAGAAACAGGAGTGAAATTGGCTGAGCTGGAGATACGCAACCTGCACGTGAGCGTCGAGGACAAGGAGATCCTCCGTGGCCTCGACCTCGACGTCGAGAAGGGCAAGGTCCACGCGCTGATGGGCCCCAACGGCTCCGGCAAGTCGACCCTCGCCAACGTGATCATGGGCCACCCCGCGCTCGAGGTCACCGAGGGCACGATCACCTTCAAGGGCGAGGACATCACCGAGGCCGCGCCCGACGAGCGCTCGCGGCTGGCCTCTTCATGGCCTTCCAGTACCCGGTCGCGATCCCCGGCGTCTCGGTCAGCAAGTACCTGCGGATGATCATCAACGCCCACCGCGAGGCGCGCGGCGAGGAGCAGATCAAGATCAAAGACTTCGCCAAGACCGCCCAGGAGGCGATGGCGCTGGCCAACATCCCCAAAGACTTCTCCAGCCGCTACCTCAACGACGGCTTCTCCGGCGGCGAGAAGAAGCGGATGGAGCTGCTGCAGCTGGCGCTGCTGCGGCCGGAGATCGCGGTCCTCGACGAGACCGACTCGGGCCTCGACATCGACGCCCTGCGCACCGTCGCCGAGGGCGTCAACCAGTTCGCCGGCCCCGACATGGGCGTGCTGATCATCACCCACTACCAGCGCATCCTGCACATGGTGAAACCCGACTTCGTCCACGTCATGTTCGAGGGCCGGATCGTCAAGGAAGGCGGCCCGGAGCTGGTCGGCGTGCTCGAGGAGAAGGGCTACGGCTGGATCCGCGAGGAGGTCGAGGCGGGCGCGAGCCGCCGAGCCTCGCGGCGACGATGGAGCCGGCGACCGCGAAGAGCGCGGCCCGCCGCCGCGGCCGTTCCCGATCGAGAAGGTCCGCGCCGCCTTCCCGGCGCTCGAGCGCGAGGTCCACGGCAAGCCGGTCGCCTACCTCGACAGCGGCGCCAGCGCCCAGCGGGTGCTGGCCTCGATCCAGGCGGTCGACCGCTACGAGCGCCGCCACCACTCCAACGTCCACCGCGGCTCGCACACGCTCTCGGCCGAGGCGACCGCAGCCTACGAGGGGGCGCGGGCGACGGTCGCCGACCACATCGGCGCCGCCGACCGGCGCGAGGTGGTCTTCGTCCGCAACGCGACCGAGGCGATCAACCTGGTCGCGCGCGCCTGGGGCGACGCCAACATCGGCGCCGGCGACCGCATCCTCCTGACCGAGATGGAGCACCACTCCAACATCGTCCCCTGGCAGCAGCTCGCCGAGCGGGTCGGGGCGGAGATCGACTGGGCGCCGGTCGACGACGACGGGCTGCTCGACATGGAGGCCTTCGCGGCGCTGCTCGAGCGCGGGCCGAAGCTGGTCGCGGTCGCCCACGTCTCCAACGTGCTCGGCACCGAGAACCCGCTGGCCGAGATCTCGCGCCTGGCCCACGAGGCCGGCGCGCTGGTCCTCGCCGACGGCGCCCAGGCGGCGCCGAAGATGCCGGTCGACGTCGCCGAGCTCGGCGTCGACTTCTACGCGATCACCGGCCACAAGCTCTACGCGCCGACCGGGATCGGCGCGCTCTGGACCAGGCTCGACCTGCTGCGGGCGATGCCGCCCTTCCTCGGCGGCGGCTCGATGATCCGCAAGGTGACCAAGGAGGGCACGACCTACGCCGACCCGCCCGCCCGCTTCGAGGCGGGCACGCCGGCGATCGCTCAGGCGATCGGCATGGCCTCAGCGCTGCGCTGGCTCGACGCGGCTGGGGATGGACGCGGTCCGCGCGCACGAGCGGCAGATCGCCGACTACGCGCTGGAGCGGCTCGCCGAGGTTCCCGGCCTGCGCGTCTTCGGTCCCCCGCGCGGCCCCGAGCGCCTCGGCCCCGTCTCCTTCGAGCTCGAGGGCATCCACGCCCACGACGTCTCCGAGATCCTCGACCGCCACGGCGTCGCCGTCCGCGCCGGCCACCACTGCGCCCAGCCGCTGATGGACCGCCTCGGCGTCGCCGCCACCGCCCGCGCCAGCTTCGGCGTCTACACGACCCCGGAGGAGATCGACCGCCTGGTCGACGGCCTCCACGACGCCCGCAAGGTCTTCGGCCTAGACAACTGAGACGCGAATCAAGTTCTCCAGGTATTTCATGGAAAACTTGATTCGCTCAATAACTGGGCTTGGGTGAGCCGGCCGGGGGCGTGCCCGGCGGCGGCTGCGGTCCCCAGCTGACGCGACCGTTGTCACCGCTGATCGGGATCTTCTTGCCGCCCATGGCCGGCGTGTCCAGCGTGGTGTCGGCGACCGCCTTGACGCGGGAGAGAACCTCGCGGACGTCGCTCTTGCGTCCCTGATACCCGTATTGGTGCAGGTCAGAGGTAAGGCCGGTCGCATCGATGCCGGCTTCGCGGGCGAGGTAAAGCGCCCGCGGCATGTGGAAGCCCTGGGTGACGACGACCGCGTTGGTGACGCCGAAGATGCCGCGCGCCCTCACCATCGTCGCCCAGGTGTCGAAGCCGGCGTGGTCCTCGAAGATCACTCTGCCCGGCACGCCGTCAGCGACCAGTGCCTTGCGCATCGTGTCGGGCTCGTCGTAGGCCCAGGTGTGATGGTCACCGGAGACAAGGATGCGGTCGACCTTGCCCGCCTTCCAGAGGGCGTCGGCCTGGCGCACGCGGTCGCCGAGCATCGCGCTCATCTTGCCGTTGACCTGGACCAGCGCTCCCGGCACGATCGCCACCTGAGCGTGGGGCACGTCGGCGACGTTGGCCGTCGACTCGCCGTCGGTGCTGAGCAGGATGTAGGCGTTGGCGCCGGCGATCGCGAGCACGATCAACGTCCCCCCGGCCACCGCGGCCTTGGAGACCCGCGGCCAGCGCCGAACCGGGTATGTCAGCTTGCGCGTCAACCCCCGCATCGCGCCTCAAGGTAGCAGCGACCGGGCATTTGCAACGCGTTGTGGCCCTGTGTGGTGAACAGCGTGTTGCACCGCTCCGCTAGCCTCGAAGGATGGACGAGCTCTACCGCGACCAGATCCTCGAGCACTACAAGCGGCCCCATAACTTCGGGCGGGTCGACGAGCCGGACCTCGAGTTCGAGGACACCAACCCCTTCTGCGGCGACGAGCAACGCGTGACGATCAGGCTCGATGGCGAGGGACGGGTCGACGGAGATCGCCTTCGAGGGCAAAGGCTGCGCGATCTCGACCGCGGCGACCTCGCTGCTGACCGACGAGCTGGTCGGCAAAGACGCGCGAGGAGCTCCTGCGCCTGCCCAAGGAGTACGTGC
Organism: uncultured Solirubrobacterales bacterium; assembly: GCA_963716345.1. Classification (GTDB taxonomy): domain Bacteria; phylum Actinomycetota; class Thermoleophilia; order Solirubrobacterales; family 70-9; genus VRUE01. The sequence goes on along the minus strand of OY970304.1, from coordinate 2,063,307 downwards.
TCGAGCTGCTCGGAATCGACATCTCGGCGACGCGGATGAAGTGCGCGATGCTGGGCCTGAAGATCGTCAAGAGCGCCAGCCTCGGTCAGCCGGCCGAATGGGAGGACGAGGGCGAGATCGGCGACCCGACCGAAGCAGCCGAAATCTGAACCGAGAGCGGTTCCGGTGCGCCTTTTGCACCGAGAGCTGCGAAAGACGCACCGGAAGGCGTTTAGGCGCCGAGCGCCTTCTCGCCGAGGGCGATCACCGCGAAGGCGGCGCCGTGCGGGTCGGTGAGAATCGCGAAGCGGCCGACCGGGATGTCGATCGGCCCGATCATCACAGCCGCCGCCGCCCTCGGTGGCCTGAGCCACGGTCGCGTCGGTGTCCTCGACCGCGAAGTAGACCAGCCAGTGGAGCGGGGATCTCCTCCGGCACGCTGCGCTCGTCCATGTCGAGGATGCCGCCGATCGGGTCGCCGCCGAGCGGTGATCGTCGTGTAGCTCTCGTTCTCCCCCATCTTCATCGTCTTCGAAGCCCCAGCCGAAGACGGCGCCGTAGAACGTCCTTGGCAGCGTCGAGGTCGCGGGTGTTGAGCTCGTTCCAGGCGAGAGCGCCGGGCTCGTTGACGAGCGCCGGCGCCGAGGAAGGTGCCCGGCTGCCAGACGCCGAAGACGGCTCCGGTCGGGTCGGCGAAGACCGCCATCCGTGCCCAGCTCCATCACGTCCATCGGCTCGGCGAGCACGCTGCCGCCGTTCTCCTTGACCGCCGCCGCGGTCGCGTCGGCGTCGGCGACCGAGACGTAGCTGCTCCAGGCGGGCGGCTGGCCCTCCTGCATCAGCGGCATCATCCCGGCGACGTCGCTGCCCGTTCTTCGTCGCCCGGCGGTAGCCGCCCAGTCTGCTCGACGTTTTCGCTCTCCGGCACCTCCCAGCCGAACAGAGCCGCGTAGAACTCGACGGAGGCGTCGAGGTCAGGAGAGCCGAGGTCGACCCAGCAAGGGGTCCCCGGCTCGTAGCTCGTCCTCTCGCTCATCGCTCGCTCCTCGTTCGAAGGTCGGTGCGCCGATCCTTTCATCCGACCTGAGTCCGGGCCGACGGCTGGTCAACGGTGCTCGATGCCGAGAGCGGGCCTGTCGGCCGCCGGCCGCTAAAATCCGACTACAGAAGTAGGATTAAGTCTCAACCCGCACTAACCCTCGTTCGCGGGAGCCTCGAATCCTCTTGACCGACATCGCAGGAACAACCATCCCTGTCTGCCCCGCCGCCGAGCTGCCCGCGGGCTCTATGCGCCTGGTCGAGCACGAGGGGCGCAAGATCGGCGTCTTCAACTGCGAGGGAACGCTCTACGCGATCGAGGATCGCTGCTCGCACGACGACGGGCCGCTCGCCGAGGGCGAGTTCGACCCGGCGGCCTGCACCGTCGAGTGCCCGCGTCACGGCTCTCTCTTCGACCTGACCACCGGCAGGCCGAAGACGCTCCCCGCTTTTGCTCCGGTGCAGACGTTCCCGGTGGCCGTCGAGGACGACACGATCACCCTGGAGGTCGAATAAGCATGGCTACACCCGAGGTCGTCGCGGAGAAACGCGCGCTGGCCGGCATCAACTCCGACTACAAGGAGAAGTTCGGCTTCCACGATCCCGAGTCCGGCTACGCCTACAAGGCGCCGAAGGGCCTCTCGCCGCGAGGTCGTCGAATCGATCTCCGACTACAAGAACGAGCCGCAGTGGATGCGTGACTTCCGCCTCAAGGCGCTCGAACACTTCTACTCGCGCCCGACCCCGACCTGGGGCGGCAACCTCGGCCAGATCGACTTCGACGACATCCACTACTTCGTCCGCGCCTCGGAGAAGAACAGCCGCGACTGGAGCGAGGTCCCCGAGGACATCAAGAACACCTTCGACCGGCTCGGCATCCCCGAGGCGGAGCGCAAATTCCTCTCCGGCGTCGGCGCCCAGTACGAGTCCGAGGTCGTCTACCACCAGGTGAACGAGAAGCTCGAGGCCCAGGGCGTGATCTTCACCGACATGGACACCGCGCTGCGCGAGCACGAGGACCTGGTGCGCGAGTACTGGGCGACGATCATCCCGCCCAACGACAACAAGCTGGCGGCGCTCAACTCCGCCGTCTGGTCGGGCGGCTCCTTCGTCTACGTGCCAGCCGGGGTCAAGGTGGAGATGCCGCTGCAGGCCTACTTCCGGATCAACACCGAGAACATGGGCCAGTTCGAGCGCACCCTGATCATCTGCCGAGGAGGGCGCCGACGTCCACTACATCGAGGGCTGCACGGCGCCGGTCTACTCGAGCGACTCGCTGCACTCCGCCGTGGTCGAGATCGTCGCCAAGAAGAGCTCGCGGGTCCGCTACACGACCGTCCAGAACTGGTCGCAGAACGTCTTCAACCTCGTCACCAAGCGCGCCGTCGCGCACGAGAAGGCGACGATGGAGTGGGTCGACTGCAACCTCGGCTCGAAGCTGACGATGAAGTACCCGTCGATCTACCTGCTCGGGCCCGAAGCCCACGGCGAGATCCTCTCGATCGCCTTCGCCGGCGACGGCCAGCACCAGGACGCCGGCGGCAAGATCATCCACGCGGCGCCGCGCACCTCGTCCTCGATCTTCTCCAAGTCGATCTCCAAGGACGGCGGCCGGGCGACCTACCGCGGCCTGCTCGAAGTCGCCGACGGGGCGACCGAATCGCGCTCGAAGGTCGTCTGCGACGCGCTGCTGCTCGACGAGGACTCGCGCTCGGACACCTACCCGACGATCCGCATCGACGAGAACGACGCCGACGTCGGCCACGAGGCGACCGTCTCGAAGATCGGCGACGAGCAGCTCTTCTACCTGCAGAGCCGCGGCCTCGACGAGGAGGAGGCCTCGAAGATGATCGTCAACGGCTTCATCGAGCCGGTCACCAAGGAGCTGCCGATGGAGTACGCGGTCGAGCTCAACCGGCTGATCGAGCTGCAGATGGAGGGCTCGATTGGCTGAGGTAGCGACCGAACCGGCCTGGCTTTCGAGAGGCGCCGCAGGGCGCCTCTCTGGCGAGAGCCTCCCCCTCCCCGACCAGAAGACGAAGGGCTGGGAATTCACCGACCTCTCCGGGCTGGAGCTCGACTCCTACGAGGCGGCCGACGCCGGCGCCGAGGTCGAGCGGCGGCCGAGGGCGCGACCGTCGTGCTCGCTGGCCGAGGCGCTCGAGTCCCACGCCGAGCTGCTCGAGCGAGCGGCTTGGCTCGCTGGTCCCGGTCGAGGATCCCTTCGTCGCCCGCAACGACGCGGGCTGGAGCGACGGTGTGCTCGTCCACGTGCCGCGCGGGGTGAAGGTCGCCGAGCCGATCCGGATCGAGGTCCCGCTCGACGCGAGAACGGCAGCGCGCGTCAACTGGCGCACCCTGATCGTGCTCGAGGAGGGCGCCGAGGCCGAGGTCTGGGAGCACTGGTCCTCGCCGAGCGACGAGGTCGACGCGCTGCTCAACTCGGTGGTCGAGCTGAGCGTCGGCCAGGCGGCGACGCTGCGCTACGTCAACACCCAGGACATCTCCGAGTCGGCCTGGATCTTCGCCACCCAGCGCGCCCAGGTCGAGCGCGACGGCCGCCTCGACTGGACCGCGCTCGGCTTCGGCTCGGCCAACGGCAAGGTGCGGATGGAGACCAAGCTGGCCGGCCCGGGCTCCGAGGCGCGCGTGACCGGCGGCTACGCCGGCGGCCCGGGGCAGCACCTCGACTACGACACGACCCAGGAGCACGCGGCGCCGAACACCAACTCCGACCTCGCCTTCCGCGGCGTCCTCGCCGCCGGCTCGACAGCGGTCTGGCGCGGGATGATCAAGGTCGATCCCGGCGCCCAGCAGACCGACGCCTTCCAGGAGAGCCGCAACCTGCTGCTCTCGACCGAGGCCCACGCCGACGCGATCCCCGGCCTCGAGATCGTCGCCGACGACGTCCGCTGCACCCACGCCGCGGCGATCGCCCAGGTCGACAGGAGCAGCTCTTCTACCTCACCTCGCGCGGGCTCGACGAGGCCGAGGCGAAGTCGCTGATCATCGAAGGCTTCCTCGAGTCCCTGGTCGAACGCCTGGCCGAGGGCCCGGTTCGCGACGAGATCTCCGCCGCGCTCGAGCGCCGCCTCGCCGAGATCCTCTAGTCCTCTTCGCGCTTACTCCTCTTCTCGCTTTTTGCGGCGTTCGGCGAGCGTCGATCGGGCGAGTGACCCAACGACGATCAACACTGGTGGCAGGTAAAGGACCCAGAGCCAGTGGCCGACGTGGGCCAGCGGTATTAGAACAGCCATGTCCCAAGTATGCACTGCTTAGCACCGAGACCGCCGGCCTTGCGAGCAACGGTCCCGGTGCAAGGGAGAGGGAGAGTCAAGTGCTAGGACTCATCCTTAGTAAACCACTTCGTACAGAGTCTGCATCAGTAAAAAACCCTGCTTAACGGTTAGTTCATGCAACTTTTCGCAAAAAGCGGAATCTATCCACCCACCGACAGGAGGTAGAGACCGAAGCAGGTGAATGCCACCATGACGGCGAGCATCCAGTACTGCGAGCGAGCGGCCTGTTTGTAGTCGCCCCAGTAGGCGGTGGCGCGGTCGTGGGCAAGGGTGAGGCCGACGACGTGCCCGATCACGAGTGCCCCGACCTGCACGTACCAGATCGCGTTGGCGCTCAAGATCTTGAAGTTGATCCCTCCCGAAGCCGTACCAAAGAGGTTCGTCGTAGCGGTGCCGAGAGGATCGGAGAGCAGGTAGGTGAACTGCGCCTGCTCCTGAAAGACGAAAAGGCTGAAGTAATGCGCGACCAGGTAGGCGAAGGCGATTGGGATCAGCGTGTGGGCGAATCCGGCCCGCAGCGTGGAGCGCGGCGGGGCGCCGCGCACGGTGGACATACCACGCACCCCGATCAGGTAGACCAGGCCAACGCCGACGAAGGTGAGCACCATGAAGATCGTGTCCGCGAGCCGCAGAGAGGCCGTCAGGTTGAGCCCGGTTTCCGCCAGCCATTCGAAAGTTTTGATGATCGCATTCTTGAAAGCACCCTCCTGAGCCCCATCGAAGCTTGTGCTGGCAATCGAGGCGATGACCATCGCGGCCGACCCCGGCACGGTTGCCCAGTGCGTCGACGCGGACAGCGGCAGGCGCCGACCAAGCCGTCCATCGCGAACGCCGAAAGCTGCGAGCTGGGAGAACATGCCGAAATAGACGGAGAACACCTCTCCCTGCTGGCACCACGTCTCGACGCCGAACAGGGCCATCATCACCATCGTGTAGAGGGTGTAGATGAGCGCCGCGATGCCAGCCGCGTGCGGTGAGAGTCCCACCGCTACTCCGCCACTGGCACCGTAGACGACCTCCAGCCAAACCACCGCGAGCAGGGTGATCGCGGCCGGCCAGCGACCCAGTCGCTGCGGGTATTTGAGATGCGCAGGGGGCTGCCCCGCAATCAGGGTGAAAGCCCCGCCGATCACCCGCGCAACGGCGCGCCATGGATTGAACGGCCGGAAGACGTCGCCAAAGATCACACTGAACAGTGGAAAGCCGAACCAGGCAGTCACGTAGAGGAAGGTCAGGGCGAAATTGCGATCAGGCGCCTCGGTGCCCTTTAGGCCCGCGTAGATCGAGAAGCCGAGAAAGAACACCCCGATCACGCCGCAGAAGATCTGCGTCGGAACGCTCAGCAGGGCACTCGAGAAGCGTTCGTTGAGAGCGCGCCAATGTTCATCCTCGAAGCGCGGTTTGCGCCACGCCGCCGAGAGGGCAAAGAAGGAGATGATCAGGACAATCGACGCCCCCCAGGCGAAGAGCCAGGCAGGAATCGGCAGGTCCTTCCGCGCGACCAGCGCATGCGCGACCGGCAGAAAGAAGCTCATGGGTTGACGGTCAGTTCGAGAATCTGTTCCTTGCGGCCCTCGAGCTCGGCCTCGAAGACGCCTTCGATCGTGGCGGGGAAATCGAAGTTGACCGAACCACCGGCCTTGACGTCCTTCATGATGTCGTAGCCGTGCATGTGGACCTCGTCGCTGACGTCGGAGTCCACCTTGAAGCGGACCTGTTCCCCCCGGTTGTAGGTCAGGTCGACGATGCCGCCAACGGGTTTGCCGTGCTTGATCACGATCGTCGTGACCTTGCCGCCGGTGTTGGACGTGGTCTCGCTGCTGTCGTCCTTCTTCAGTACGACCAGCAGCACGATCGCAACGACGATGACCGCAATGCCGGCTGCCACGCGCGTGGTATTCGAATTCATTGCTTGCTCCTTGAGCTCCGGGCGCGACAAAGCCGCACCAATTGACCCGCGACGGATGCCGCGGATGGCTTGGACCTAGGGAGCGAGCGGCGGTGGTCGCTGGGCGTAGCCGAAGGCGAGCAGGAGCCCACCGCTGATCACGTGCGAGCGGGGTGCCCTCGGGCGCCTCTGGCTCTTCGCCGCGCGAGTGCGGGGTCTGGACCAGATCCGCTCGGAGATCCTGACGATCGTCTTGAAGCCCGGGTAGTGGCCGAATAGCAGCGAGCCGAGAAGCAGGAAAAGCGGGATCAGCGCCAGGGTGATCTCGAACATTGCTCTGAAAATCTAGCGAAGTCAGTGCCCTCTCCAGCGAATAACGTTCGCGCCGATGCGTCCCGAACGCGACAACATCGCCGCTCCCGACCTTCCCGACAAGATCGCTTGGATCGGCGAGCAGCCACAGTCGATGCCGGCCCTAACCGCGGCCGGCCCGGTTCTCGTCCACTTCCTCGACTTCTCCCAGCTGAACAGCGTCCGCACCCTGCCCTATTTGGTTGAGTGGGATCAGCGCTACCGCGAGGCGGGCCTGACGACGATCGGTGTGCAGGCACCGCGCTTCCCCTTCGGCTCGGACGTCGATCGAGTTGCCGCCGGCCTTGCCGATCTCGGCGTCGGCTTCCCGGTCGCGATCGACGCCGAGCGCGAGCTCTGGCTCTCCTACGGCTGCGAGGGCTGGCCAAGCCTCTTCCTCTGGACGACCGGGGGGGCGCTGAGCTGGTTCCATTTCGGCGAGGGCGAATACCTCGGCACCGAGATGGCGATCCAGGAAGAGCTGCGCGAGCTCGACGCCCTGCGCTCACTGCCCGAGCCAATGCAGCCACTGCGTCGGAGCGACTCACCCGGCGCGAAGGTGATGCCCCCCACACCGGAGATCTTCCCCGGCGGCTCCTGGGAGTCGCCGTGGAGCGCCTCCGCGCAAGAACCCAGCCTGACAATCGACTATGCCGCCGCTGGGGCCCATGCCACCATTGAGGGAGAGGGAGAGTTGAGGATAGAAATTGACGGTGGCGCGCCGCGAGCGATCCCGATCGATGGCCCGCATCTCTACTCACTCACTGAGCACGACCATCACGGATCTCACCAGCTCACGCTGGAACCACCAGTCGATACGCGCATTTGGTCGATCAGCTTCGCTGCCGGCATCCCGGCAGCTATGTAAAAAGGCTGGACCTCAGCAGGTCGATCACCCCGGAGACAGCTGCAAACGCCCGATTGCGGTCTTCCTCGAAGGCTGGGTCGCCAGGACCGAGAGTTGTGTCGCGTTCATGCGCATAGCCAGTCGGGCCCACGAAATTTGGCTTTCGGAAGGCTTTCTGTAGCTTCGCGACACTGTCCTGGAAGTAGAGATCCTTGAAAGCGGGGCGACTAATCACCGTCTCGGCAACCTCGTCGGGTGTTGAACCAGCGTTGATGCACCACCAAGAGATGTCGTAGCCGTCCTTCGGGTCATCACGACTATCCAGAGCGTCCGCCTTAGAGGCGAGGAAGCCGACGGGCCCTGCGTGGCGCATCTCGACATCCGCGTAGGTGTCGTCCTTGTAGACCAACTCGACGTTCTCGACGGTCGTCGCAATTGCGTCCTCGTCGACGATCCGGCCAGCCGAGAGCGGGAATGGGCGCAATCGCGTGCCAACGTTTGCAGCTGCCGTGTCATCGGCGAGCTCGAGCGTGCCGTCAGCCAAAGCGACCGCCTCGATCTCTGGGCCGAGGAAGTCGATCAGAAGGGGAATACCGCCTACTCCCTCGCGCTTGCGCCAACGAAATCCGCTTTCAAAGGGCTCGAAATACGGATCGATGATCTTCTCGATCGACTGGTAGTACTCACTCGTACCTCCCTCCGTGATGGCCACCGACAACGACAGGTCTATGTCGGCGCTGCCCGCGTGCGGATCGGGTGATTCCGGCACCAGGAGAGGTGGAACGAGACCACCGACGATCACGAGGTGCTTCGGCGTCATGCCACCGAGAAGGTGCAGCAGGCTTGCCGCCTCAGCAATCAGCGTCTTGGGCGAGTGCCTTTGCTCGCTCACCGCCAACTCACCTCGATCCCCAGATCCCAAGGAAGACGTCAGCCAGGGCTGCCCCCCTTGGTTCCAGATACAGATCGAGCATGACTCGACTCGACGGCGCAACCAGGCTTTCGTCATCGAGGCGGCGGGCATCGGTCGAGGCCAGGCGGTCGGGATCGGCGAGGAGAACCAGGTTCGGGCCACTGTCCGTGCGGAAGCCGCCCAGGGCCTCGGGAACCGCCTCCAGCTCCTCGCCGGTCGCCTCGACCCTGACCAGGGCAGGGCCGAGGGCGGTACGAACGGGCATCCCCAGCTTCTCGGCGGCTGCAGCTCCGGTTAGGACCAGCTGATGTCCCGCGACAGCATCCGGCAACTGCTCCGGATCGCGAACGAAGCAGGAGAGCCTGAGGCCACGAACAGGTCGCCCCTCCCGCGCTAGCCACCGCCGCAATGCCATGACGTCCTCGACCCAGCGCGAGGCCGCACGTCCCTGGCCTCGCCGCCCGACGAGTCCCATCTCTTCGAGCCGAACGAGCAGTCGATGAGCGGTGACCTGAGTCGTCCCACCCCGCTCAGCCAGATGGCGCTCCGTCCAGGACTCATCGGGATAGTCAGCTAGCAGCTGACCCAGGCGCAGACTCGCGCCACGCAAGCCTCGCTTGCCCCGGCGCGGTCGCAACGCTCGAGATCGGGGTGTACGACGAACGCCGGGCAACCACCACCGTCCGGTCGGATCGAGGTAGCCGACCCGGGCATCCTCGAGGCGAGCGGCTGTCTCGTCATCGAGCATCGCCGGAATCAGAAGCAGTCGCCTTTTCTGGGGCTTGGCCTGCATGTATTCAGCCAAGTCATCGCGCTCGACGACTTCCATCTCCAGAACCAGGGCACGCCCCTGAGCTATGGCAGCAGACTCAGGGGCGTCCTCGACAACCCTCACGCCCTCTATATCTCGACGCAGGAACTCCTTTGCCGCTCTGCTTACATCCGAGCGCAGCGTAAGGAGAAGAGAAAGCGATATATCTAGAGTGGCATTGATCTGTTAAGCATATCAATAGCTCACGATTTGCCTTAAACAAGCGCTTAGTGAACTACTTAGTGCAGATAGGGCTTGCTAAGAATAGCTATTGGCCCACTCCCGACCGCGAAACAAGCGCCTCCCGGATCTCCTTGGGAAGCATGAAGCGCACGTCCTCGTGAACCGTGCGCAGCTCGGAGACGTCCTCGGCGCCGCGCTCGCGGAAGAAGCTCGACCAGGCTCTCGACCAGCTCCTCGGGGGCGCTGGCGCCGGAGGTGATGCCGACCGTCTCGACCCCCTCCAGCCACTCCTCCTCGACCTGGGTGTGGTTGTCGATCAGGTGAGAGGCGGCGCCGTGTTCGCGGGCGACCTCGACCAGGCGGTTCGAGTTGGAGGAGTTGGTCGAGCCGATGACGAGGACCAGGTCGCACTCGCGGGCGAGCTGCTTGACCGCGATCTGGCGATTGGTCGTCGCGTAACAGATGTCGTCTGACTTGGAGCTGACGATCGCCGGGGAACTTCGCCCGCAGGGCGGCGATCACCTCGGCCGTCTCGTCGACCGAGAGCGTCGTCTGGGTGATGAAGGCGACCTTGTCGGGGTCGGGCACCTCGAGGCTCTCGACCTCGTCGGCGGTTTCGATCAGGACGATGCTGTCGGGCGCCTCGCCGGTCGTCCCTTCGACCTCCTCGTGACCGTCGTGGCCGATCATCACGATCGTGTAGCCCTCGGCGGCGAAGCGGCGGGCCGAGACGTGGACCTTGGTCACCAGCGGGCAGGTGGCGTCGATCGTGCGCAGGTTGCGCGCGGCGGCGTTGTCGTGCACCGCGGGGGCGACGCCGTGGGCGGAGAAGACGACCATCTCGCCCTCGGGCACCTCGGTCTCCTGCTCGACGAAGATCGCCCCGCGCTTGGTCAGCTCCTCGACCACGTGCTTGTTGTGGACGATCTCCTTGCGCACGTAGACCGGCGCGCCGTGAAGCTCGAGCGCACGCTCGACCGTCTGCACGGCGCGGTCGACGCCGGCGCAGTATCCGCGCGGGGCGGCGAGCAGGACCCGTTTCGGGGCCCCGGTGGCGGGGGAGCCATGAGTCAGGGTAGCAGTAGCTAGCCTTGCTGAATGGCAACCCATGGACGCCACCTCGACCGGCTCACTGCCGTCGACGCCTCGTTTCTGACCAACGAGACCTCGGCGAGCCATATGCACGTCGGCGCGATCCTGATCTTCGAGGGGCCGCCGCCCAACTACGTCGACCTGGTCGAGCACGTGCGCGGGCGCCTTAACCAGGTCCCGCGCTTCCGCCAGCGCCTCGTCGTGCCGCCGCTGGAGGCCGGGCGACCGCTCTGGGCCGACGACGTCAACTTCAACCTGACCTACCACATCCGCCACACCGGATTGCCCGATCCGGGTGGCGAGGCAGCAGCTCAAGCGACTGGCCGGCGCGTGTCTTCTCGCAGCAACTCGACCGCTCGAAGCCGCTCTGGGAGCTCTGGCTCGTGCAGGGCCTGGAGCGCGACCGCTTCGCCCTGCTGACCAAGACCCACCACGCGATGGTCGACGGCATCTCCGGCGTCGACATCGGCACCGTCCTCTTCGACCTCGAGCCGGTGCCCGAGCCCGCCGCCAGCGACGACGGCTGGGTGCCGGCGCCGCAGCCGAGCACGATCGACCTCGTCGCCCGCGGCGCCGCCGACGCGGTCGCGGCACCGATGAAGATCGTCGAGCGTGCGGTCGAGGCCGTGCGTCATCCCGAGACGGCGGCGCGCGAAGTCGGCGAGGCCCTGGAGGGCGTCGGCGAGGTGGTCGGCGCTTTTGCCGATCCGGCCCCCGACGTGCCGCTGAACCAGCACGATCGGGCCGCACCGCCGCTTTACGTCTGGGCGCGCTCGGAGCTGGCCACCTTCAAGCGGATCAAGGACTGCGCTCGGCGGCACCGTCAACGACGTCGTCCTTGCCGTGGTCACCGGGGCGCTGCGCGAGTGGCTGCACAGCCGCGGTGTGCGCACCGAGGGCCTGGAGCTGCGGGCGCTGGTGCCGGTCTCGATCCGCAGCCGAGGACGAGCGCGGCGACCTCGGCAACCGGATCGCCGCGATGCGCGGGCCGCTGCCGGTCTACGTCGAGGACCCGGTGCGGCGTCTGCGCGTGGTCAGCGAGCAGATGGAGGGCCTGAAGCGCTCCAAGCAGGCGCTGGGCGCCGAAGTGATCTCCCGCTTCAACGACTTCGCGCCGCCGACCCTGCTGGCACAGGCCTCGCGGATCAACTTCTCGACCCGGCTCTTCAACCTGATCGTCACCAACGTTCCGGGCCCGCAGATCCCGCTCTACGTACTCGGTCGCGAGCTCGAGGAGGTCTTCCCGGTTGCCTTCCTGCCGCAGAACCACGCGATGGCGGTGGCGATCATGAGCTACAACGGCAGGGTCGGCTTCGGCCTGCTCGCCGACTACGACTCGATGGAGGACGTCGAAGCGATCGCTGAGCGGGCTCGAATCGACTCGCTCGCCGAGCTCGAGGAGGCCGCGTCGGCGGCCGCTCGCACCTGAGCCTGCCCGCGCATCGCGCCAACTAGGCTAGGTCGGTGGCAATCCTCGTCGCCCTCTTCATCGTCATCCCGATCGTCGAGCTCTACGTGATCATCCAGATCGGCGACGCTGATCGGGGTCTGGCCGACCGCTCGCGCTGCTGCTTGCCGACGCCGTGCTCGGCTCGCTGCTGCTGCGCCACCAGGGCCGCGGCGCCTGGCGCCGCTTCAACGCCGCGCTCGCCGAGCGCCGCTTCCCCGGCCGCGAGGTCGCCGACGGTCTCCTGATCGCGATCGGCGGCACCCTCCTCCTCACCCCCGGCTTCGTCACCGACATCTTCGGCGCAATCTTCCTGATCCCGCCAACCCGAGCGATCTTCAGGCGCCTAATGCGCGGCTACGTCGGCAAGCGCTTCCTGATCATGGGCATGCCGGGGGCGACGCGCCCTGTGGGCTCGACGGGACCCACCCCACCCTCAAGCCGTCACTACGACTACGACGCCACCGCCGAAGAGGTCGACGCCGACGACCCGCGGCTGACGGGCTGAGGTGCCTTCAAATACAAAGCCCCGGCCGCATAGCTCCCTTGCGAGAGCCCTAGGCGGTACCGGGGCGTCAAAACCAGGGTAGCGCAGACATGGAATCCCAGCAAATTGAGAGATGGCTCTCTGCTAGGCGGTTCGAGCCTTTCCTAGATGCCTGCAAAGGCGATCACACCAGCGCCCTAGCTTTGTATGGCTGGCATGCAGCAATTAGCGCAGCCTGTTTCGAAATGATCCATCACTTCGAGGTTTTGGTCAGGAATGCGATCGACGGTGTTCTTGGCATGGATCAGCCCCAAGAGCCCCTCAAGGACACCTGGCTCATGGATTTCAATGTGCTGCAGCCCGATGGCATGAAGCAGGTGATAGTCGCTGTGGAGAGGCTGGAAAAAGGCAAGGGAATTAGTCGAAGCAGAGTAGTATCGGGGTTTCATTCGGCTTTTGGGCAGGCCTTTTCAGCAAGCACTACGAGGAGGTCTGGCGCCATCAGCTCCGTCACGCATTTCCCAACGGCTCAATTGTGCGCAAAGACCTCATCGAGCCCATGCGTGAGATCCAACGGTTCCGAAATCGGGTCGCCCATCACGACTGCCTGCTCTTCCAGGACATCGCCAGACGGGAGGACGAGATGCTCACTATCGCCGGGTGGATCGATCCTGACGCGGAAGAGTGGCTCAAGACACACTCACGGGTCCATGACCTACTGGCCCGGAAGCCGGAATAGGTGGATTGTGGTTGAGTCGGCCTCGTGATCATTGGTCTCTTGCTTGGCGTCGGGGAGTTCTACGTCTGGCACGCCGGCCTCCTCTGGCATGAGCCAAAGAGGGATCCGCGCAACTTCCGTCCTCCGCGGTAGCCGCCGAAGAGCTAGCCCCAGAGGTGACGGGTAATCCGCAACTTTTGTGACGGGCAATCCGCCGCCCCGGTCTGGTCAACTGTCTTCCCGAAGCCGCTTGTAGACCTTGCGAAGGTAGAAATCCGCGAGCGTCGCCTGGAAGTCCTCGTCGTCGAGGATTCGCTTGTAGATCTCTTCGTTGACGTCGACCCGGGTGACGATGGTCTGCAGGAACTTGCGCTCGAAGGCGAGGCGGAAGTTGTCGAGACTGTTGTTCCTGGCCTGGTCCGATAGCTCCTCGTCGACGACCCAGCCCTTCTCGAACTGGTCGAAAAGTAGCTTGTCGACCTCGGTGAGACTGGTGCCGAACCGCTCGTTGAGGACCTCGACGATGCTGGAGAGGTGCTCCGGCTCGAGCTCCTGCTGGGCGCCTCCTCCCTCGCCGAAGGAGCGCACCTCACCGACCTCGGACTCGAGGGAGAGGGAGCCGCTGAAGGTGATCTGGTTGCGCAGGTGGGTGAGCTCGACCTCGTCGCCCAGGTCGAGCCGCTCGACTGTGCCGGTGTCGCGAACGTAGAGCGAGAGAGCGCGGCAGAACACGTAGTCGCGCTCTAGCCCAGGGTCGGTGAAGGCAGCGATCTGGGCAACGAAGGAATAGATGCGGACGAATCGGTTAAGAGCATCGCGGAACTCCAGGCGCTCCTCGTCGCCGAGGCCCTCGAAGCGCCCCTTGGCCGGCGCCAGGGCCGCGTAGACCTCGGCCGATCGCTTCTCCTCCGACTCGGCGGCCCCGAGCAGCGCCGGCAGCGCCGCCTCGATCTCTTCCTCGCGCAGCACGTCGAACTCATCGAGCAGACGCCGCGTATCCCAGAGGAGGTTCGGGTCGGTCGGCGGCGCGACGGTGCAGCCGTAGAACGGCTCGAAGGCGGCCACGATGTCCTCGGTGTCGTTGCGGAAGTCGAGGACGAAGGTGTCTCTCCTTCAGCGGGTGGATGCGGTTGAGCCGTGAGAGCGTCTGGACGGCGGCCAGGCCGACCAGCGTCTTGTCCACGTACATCGTGTGCAGCAACGGCTGGTCGAAGCCGGTCTGGAACTTCTCGGCGACGATCAGCACGCGGTACTCGGAGCTCGCCGAACTCGCTCCGCCGTGCTGCGATTCCGGGAAGCCGTTCATGTTCGACTCGGTGAGCGGCTTGCCCGTGCCGTCGTCGACCGTCCCCGAGAAGGCGACGAGCGCCTTGATGTCGGCGTAGCCCTGCTCCGCGGATGTACCTGTCGATCGCCTGCTTGTAGCGGACCGCGTGCAGGCGGGAGGAGGTGACGACCATCGCCTTCGCCGAGCCGCCGATCTCCCTGGCGGTGTGCCGGCGGAAATGCTCGACGATGATCTCGGCCTTCTGGGCGAGGTTGCTGGGGGTGCAGACTGACGAAGCGGGCGATCGCCCGCCGCGCCTTGCGCGGCGTCGTACTCGGGGTCGTCCGCGACCGCCTTCTCGATCTTCCAGTAGGTCTCGTAGGTCGTGTAGTTGGCGAGCACGTCGAGGATGAATCCCTCCTCGATCGCCTGGCGCATCGAGTACAGGTGGAACGGCTCGTGCTTGCCGATCTCCGGGTTCAGCTCCCGAACATCTCCAGCGTCCGGCCCTTCGGGGTCGCGGTGAAGGCGAAGAAGGACAGGTTCGACTGGCGACGGCTGCGTGCGGCGACGGACTTGGCGAGCGCCTCCTCGACCGGGTCGATCGCCGCCGCCAGCAGGCCCGAGTCCTCGGCCTCGGCCGCGGTCAGCTCCTGTTCCTCGCCCGCCCCGAGGGCGAGCCGCAGGTCCTTGGCCGCCTCCCCAGTCTGCGACGAGTGCGCCTCGTCGACGATGATCGCGTAGCTGCGTGCCGGCAGCTCGCCGATCTTGTCGAGCACGAACGGGAACTTCTGCAGGGTCGTGATGATGATCCGCGCCTGCTCCCCGGCCAGGGCCTCGGCGAGCTGCCTCGAGTCCTCGTCGATCTTCTCGACCACGCCGCGCGCGTGCTCGAACTGGTAGATCGTGTCCTGCAGCTGGCGGTCGAGGATCACCCGGTCGGTGATCACCACCACCTTGTCGAAGACCTTGCGGTCGTCGGCGTCGTGCAGCGTCGAGAGGCGGTGGGCGAGTCCAGGCGATCGTGTTCGACTTGCCCGAGCCCGCCGAGTGCTGGACCAGGTACGAGCTGCCCGGCGCCGTTGCGCGGCTGCGTCGGCCTCGAGCCTGCAGCACGCGTCCCACTGGTGGTAGCGGGGGAAGATCGTCTCCTCCGCTGCCCGCCGGGCAGAGGCGGAACCCTTGTCTGGCCGTTCGACGTGGACGAAGCGGTGGAGAATGTCGAGCCAGGCATCCTTTGCCCAGACCCGCTCCCACAGGTAGGACGTCCGGTGGCCGTCGGGGTTGGGCGGGTTGCCCGCGCCCAGTTCGTGGCCGAGGTTGAAGGGCAGGAACCGGGTCGCCTTGCCCGCCAGCTTGGTCGTCATCGTCACCGAGTCCGGGTCGACCGCGAAGTGGACGAGCGCGCGCCGGCCCAGCGTCACGTTCCTCGGGTCGCGGTCTGTTCGGTACTGCCCGATTGCGTGCTCGATGGTCTGGCCGGTCAGCGGGTTCTTCAGCTCGGCAGTCGCAACCGGGATGCCGTTGACGAACAGACAGAGATCGACCGTCTTGTTCGAGTCGGGATCGAAGGGGAGCTGGCGGGTGACGGTCAGGCGATTGGCGTCGTAATGGGCGACCAGCTCCGGCGCGACCCCGAACGCCGGCCGACGATACGAGAGCCGCACCTCGACGTCCTGGTCGCGCACCCCGTGCCGCAACACATCGACGGTCCCTCGTTCGTCGACCTGCTGTACCAGTCGCCTGGTGAACTTCTCGTAGGCGACCTCTTCGTCCCCGCCGTGCGCCTTGACCAGCGCCTCCCACGCGCCGGCCTGGGACTCGGCAATGAAGCGAAACAGCTCGACTTTGTCGAGCCCGATCTCAGCGTTGAAGTCCTTTCGCCACTCCTTCTCAGTGCCAATCTTGCACTCTCGGTAGCCACCGGTCGCGACGAGATGTTCAGCAATCTCCTTCTCGAACTTTTCCTCGTCAACCGAGCTCAAGCCGCCTCCGGGATATCGAGCTGGCCAGTGACCGCTGCTGTGATCAGGGCTTGGCGACGTTCGGCGAGGAGGTCGATCTGGTCAGAGAGGCGATCTGCACACGTATCGAGTGCGCCTTGTTCGTGGTATGCGGCGACAACTATCTCCATCTGCTCGTCGACTGGCGGCAAGGGCACCATGATCGATTCGATGTCGGGCATGTAGATCGTCTTGTGAGTTGAGCCCATCGCCAACCTTCCAAGCAAATCCTGTCGCATGGCACGAAGGCACAGGAGGAGGAACCTCGGAGCGATCAGTGGACCGCATGTCCACGTTGCGAAATCTTGACTGGTGGCCATGTCGCGACCCATGATGGCCGAGTATCCGGCGGACGCCGTCCGGCAGAGGACGACTGTTTCTGCGGGATGCAACTCGGCTGATGAATTCGCAAGTCCTAGCTCGCTTATCTGCTCACGCGTCTCGGTGATGTACTCGATTTCGTCAGATCGCATCTGCGCCACCTCACCGGTGGTGACCCACGGAATCGTCGGGTCAACCCACCACTCCGGACGACTTCTGCTCGGTGTATGTCCGGTTCCAAGTCTGGCAATGAGCTTGAGCTGTGCCTCACGCCAGTGAGCGGGCAAGTACTCCAGCCATGGAAGGTGGGTTCTGCGACGCCCCCTCTTGCTTTTGACAAGACAGCCCGCAACTGCATCGTGCATAACGGTTTGCCACCGCTCCTTGAGCACCCCAATCATTCGTCGCTTGGCCGCAATCAGTGCATCGATCCGCGCTGTCTCGCGGTCGAGATAGTCGGCAATGTAACGCTGGAAAGTCAGCTTGGGTACGTCCATGCTGGCATCCAAAAGGGTCTCCGGTCGAACGCGCTGGTGACTTCGGGTCACTGAGAGGGTGGCAGCGTCGAGCAGTTGCCGGGTCGGCTCCGCCTGCAGCCAGTAGCAGAGAAATCGCGGTTCGATTTCTCTCCCCGGCCTCAACGCAATGAACTCGGTTGATGCAAGGGTGGGAATTGCGTGACTGCTAGCAACGAACACGCGACTGATCCGAGGATTGAGCTTGGAAATGAGTACCTCTCCTCCGCGGAGAAGAAGCTTGTTGCTCCCAATATCACGCGGAGATTCGAGAACACCGTCACCGCGCTCGTCGAGTGACGGGATGCTGTAGTGAAATACCTCGTTGCTACAAATCTCAGCCGGATTAACCGTCTTTCGGTTCTCGCTAACAAGCGACTTCAGGCGAACATGAGCCGGGTCGCTCATTCCGTCACCGCCCCCAGCAACGCCTGAATCTCCTCCTCCAACGCCTTGATCTCGGCGTCGATCTCCGCCAGCGGTCGCGGCGGCACGTACTTGTAGAAGTGCCGGGTCAGCGGGATCTCGTAGCCGATCTTGGTCTTGTCGTGGTCGACCCAGGCGTCGGGGACGTACGGGCAGCACCTCGGTCGCGCACGTAGTCGTCGACCGCCGTCGCGGTACTCGGCGTGAGGCGAGGCGCTCGGTCGGGTCGGCTCTCGAACGTCGACCGGCATCGGCGGGCAGCGGCACGTTCTCGTTGTCGCGAAGGTCGGGGTCGGGTTCCGGGTTCGCCCTTGCGGTTCGGTGACCGACCGGTGCCTCCGGGTCGCGGACGGCGAGCGCCGGCCCAGACCGCCTTCTGCGCGGGCCGTTTCAGTCCGAGATCGGCCAGGTCGTCGCCGAGCGCCGCGACCAGCTCTCGCTCGGTCGCGCACGAGGCGCCCTGTGTGCTTCACGAGCTGCCTGGCCAGCGCGTCCTGCATCTCCGGCTCCAGCTTCTGTATCGGCTTCGCTGCCAGCACGACCGCGAGCGTCTCGTCGGTGACCTCCCAGCGCAGCCGCAGCGGCCGCTCGACGGTGATGCGCAGGAAGCCGAACGCCTCGTTGGGGAAGATCTTCACCCGCTCGCCCTCCGTCGAAGTCGCCGTAGAGGCGGGTGATCTCGTCGATCTGCTCGGCGCGAGATCTCCTTGCGCTTCTCGCCGAGGCTCTTGCGCATCTTCACGAAGTAGCTCGCGGGCGTCGACGAGCTGGACCTTGCCGCGCCGCTCGGGCGCCTTGCGGTTGGTGACGATCCAGAAGTAGGTCGAGATGCCGGTGTTGTAGAAGAGCTGGTCGGGCAGGGCGACGACGGCCTCGAGCCAGTCGTTCTCGATGATCCAGCGGCGGATCTCCGACTCGCCCGACCCGGCGGCGCCGGTGAACAGCGGCGAGCCGTTGAAGACGATCGCCAGGCGCGAGCCGCCCTCCTCGGCGGCGCTTCATCTTCGCAGATCATGTGCTGCAGGAACAGGAAGCGAGCCGTCGTTGATCCGCGGCAGCCCGGCCCCGAAGCGGCCGGCGAAGCCCGTGCGTCTCGGCCTCGTCTTGCGACCTCGTCCTCGACCTTCTTCCACTCGACCCCGAACGGCGGGTTGGCGAGCAGGTAGTCGAAGCGCTCGCCCGTCGTGGCCGTCCTCGGAGAACGAGTTGCCGTAGGCGATGTGGGAGGCGTCCTGGCCCTTCAGCATCATGTCCGAGCGGCAGATCGCGTAGGTCTCGGCGTTCAGCTCCTGGCCGAAGACCTCGAGCCGAGCGCTCGGGTTGAGCGCGCGCAGGTGGTCCTCGGCGACCGAGAGCATCCCGCCGGTGCCGCAGGCCGGGTCGCAGCAGCGTCCTGCACGATGCCCGGCTTGGCGCAGCGCGTCGTCGTCCTCGATGAACAGCAGGTTCACCATCAGGCGGATCACCTCGCGCGGCGTGAAGTGCTCGCCGGCGGTCTCGTTGGACAGCTCGGAGAACCGGCGGATCAGCTCCTCGTAGAGGTAGCCCATCTCGATGTTCGAGACGACGTCGGGGTGCAGGTCGATGTCGGCGAACTTGCCGACCACGAGGTAGAGCAGGTTGGCCCGGTCGAGCCGGTCGATCTGGGTGTCGAAGTCGAACTTGTCGATGACGTCCCTGGCCGTCGCCGAGAAGCCGGCGATGTAGAGCTGCAGGGAGTCGGCGATGTCGGCCGGGTCGTCGAGCAGCTTGGTGAAGGTCGAGCGGGCAGGTGTTGTAGAACTGCTGCCCCGAGATCGCCTGCAGGACCGGCTCGACGTTCTCGATCTTGCCCTTGAGCCCCTTGTCGCCGCTTCGAGCACCGCGTCCTTGGTCGGCTCCAGCACGCAGTCGAGGCGGCGGAGGACCGTCAGCGGCAGGATCACCTTCCCGTACTCGGACTGCTTGTAGTCGCCGCGCAGCAGGTCGGCGACCGACCAGATGAAGTCGGCGTGCGTCTTGATTGTTGTTTCGGCCATTGCAGGGACTTCAGGATCGGGCGTCTAGGACGCGCGAAGGCTATCCGAGAGATCGTCCGCCGCTAACAATCCAGACTAGTTGCGGCCGGCGAGACTAGAAGCCAAGTGCGAACTTGGCGTCCTCGGTCATCATCTCTGGACTCCAGGCTGGGTCGAAGACCATCTTGGGATGGACGGCGGTGACGCCGGGGAGGTCGCCGACGAACTCCTTCATCTGCTCGGAGACCTGGGGGCCGATCGGGCAGGCGGGAGTGGTGAGGGTGAAGGTGACGAAGACGTCGTCCTTCTCGATGTCGACGTCATAGACAAGGCCGAGGGAGACGAAGTCGAGGCCGAGCTCGGGGTCGATCACTTCCTCGAGTGCCTCGATCACGTCGTCTTCGGTCAGCGCCACAGTCTCGTTGTCGGTCATCCGACAATGGTAGCCGGGGACTACTGCCCGCCGGGTGCAAGCGGCTCGACGGGCGGCTCGGAGCCCGCGACGGGCAGGTCAACTTGCCACCAGCCGACGTCGCGCCAACCGCCCGCCTTCCAGCCGATGTGGCGATAGACGCCAACTGGAGCGAAACCCAGGCGCTCATGCAGCGCCACGCTCGCCGTGTTGGGAAGGGTGATTCCCGCGCAGGCCGAGCGGAACCCCTGACGACGCAGGTGCTCGAACAAGGCTTCGTAGAGGCGGCGACCGACGCCCTGACGCCAATGCTGCTCATCGACGTAGACCGACACATCGGTCGACCAGCGATAGGCAGGACGCTCCCGGTGCCGACAAGCGAAGGCATAGCCGAGCAGCTCTCCACCGCACTCGGCCACCAACCAAGGATGAGTGGCTGAGGTGCGGGAGATTCGATCCGCCATTTCATCCTCGTCGGGCGCGGCCTCCTCGAACGACGTCGCGCCCTCCAGCACGTACGGCGCATATATCTCCGCGCAACCGGCTGCGTCCCTGGTGGGTTCGGCGGGCCGAATCAGGAGCTCATCCATTCAGCCGCAATCTAAACCGCCACGCCGCACGACTTCATTTCTCGCCAATAGGCTGCCCGAGATGAGTGAGCCAGAGACAATCGTGCGCCGCTCGATCGGCATCGTCTTTGCCGACGGCGGCCTGCTTGCGCTCAGCGCCGTGCGCCCGCAGGGTGCCGACGGTCACGGCGAGGAGGCGGTTGCGGCGGTGCTCTGCGGGCCCGACGGCGCCCCGGTCGACGTCTCCGAGACGCTTGCTCTCGACCGAGTACGGGCCGGATGGCGTGCAGCGCCGAGCAACGCTCGAGCTTTGGCTCAACGACGAGGACGCGCAACCGTTGCGAGGCGCCGGGACCCTGATCAGCGCCGCCGAGGTCAGCCACC
This sequence comes from uncultured Solirubrobacterales bacterium, assembly GCA_963716345.1. Lineage (GTDB taxonomy): Bacteria > Actinomycetota > Thermoleophilia > Solirubrobacterales > 70-9 > VRUE01. The sequence goes on along the minus strand of OY970304.1, from coordinate 2,042,360 downwards.
CGGGGCTGACCGGAACTGTCGCCTTCTTCCGCTGGGCGCTCGAAGGGCGCGAGGGCCTCGGCCACTACGAGGTCGTGCGCGGCGATGGCTGAGATCAAGACGATCATCTCGGACTTCGGCGGAGTGTTGACGACGCCGCTGATCGAGTCCTTCATGGCATTCCAGGACCAGACCGGGATTACCACCGAAACCCTCGGCAAGGCGATGCAGGCCGCCACCGAGGCGAACGGTGAGAACCCGCTCTTCGAGACGGAGCGCGGCGAAATAACCGAGGACGCCTTTCTCGCCCAGCTGACCAAGTGCCTCGAGCCGCTGCTTGGCCACCCGCCCGAGATGCACCGCTTCCGCGAGATCTACTTCGAGGCGCTGCAGTCCAATCCAGCGATGATCGAGCTGATGCGCGAGTTGAAGGCGGAGGGTTACCGAATGGCAATGCTGACCAACAACGTGCGCGAGTGGGAGCCGCTCTGGCGCTCGATGCTGCCGGTCGATGAGATCTTCGAGACCGTCGTCGACTCCGGCTTCGTCGGCTGCCGCAAGCCCGAATCGCGCATCTACGAGTTGACGCTCGAGCGGGTCGGCGAACCCGCCGCGGCCTGCCTCTTCATCGACGACGTCCTCGTCAACATCGAAGGCGCCCGCAAGGCCGGGCTCAGCGCCGTCCACTTCCAGGACAACGAGCAGGCGATCGCCGAGATCCGCGCCGCACTCGCCTAGAGCAGGTGGCGCTTGAGGAAGTCGACCTGGTCGGCGATGAGCGCCTCGTGTACCGGGCCGTCGTAGATGTCGAAGTGATCGACGCCGGGGTAGGTCCGTAGCTCGCCCTGAGGTGCGCGGCGAGCCGCGGCGATCGCGGGACCGGGCTTGGCGACCCGGTCGGCCTCACCGACGCAGACGAGCCAGGGACAGTGCAGCTTGGCAGCGTGGCGCACAGGTCGGTAGGGGCGGCCAAGCAGCCAGCGCGAGGAAACACGGTTGCGCCAGCGTGAGTCCTCGCCGATCTCGACCACGCGCCGCCAACCCTCCTCCCCGCCCGGCGCGTTGATCAGGGCGGGTTCGTCCGGCTGGCCGACGGCGGGCAGGTGTCGGCCCCGAGCGGCGGCGGCAAGCGCCCTCGCGGTGACGAGCGGCGCTGAGCGATGCGCTTGGCGCACGATGTCGAGAAAGGGCACCTGGCTGATCGCTGCAGCGATTCCCGGGTCTTTCGCCGCCGCGGCGAGGGCATTACCGCCCCCCATCGAGGAACCGAACGTCACCACCCGGCTCGCGTCGCTCTCCGGAAGGGAGCGGGCGAAGGCGATTGCCGCCCTCCAATCCTCGAGCTGCCGCGCCGGCTCGAACAGATCCGGCTCACCGCCGCTGTCGCCGAAGCCACGGTGGTCGAATACCAGGGCGGCAAACCCGGCCTCGGCGAAGCGACCGGCAAAAGCCCCGAGGCGGTCGCGGCGCGTCCCCGAAAGCCCGTGCGCCATCACCACCATCGGCGCTCCGGCCGCATTGCTCGCTGCCGGGTAGAGCCAAGCCGCGCACAAGTCGCTTCCGGCGGTGAAGGTGACCTCCTGGCGGTTCATTGGTCTTTCAACGGAAGCGGGGCTCGAAACGTGAGGCAGAGCAGTGAAGTCGTTGCCGGCTCGGGGTCGCTTTAGGTACTCCAAAGGTATGTTGAGCGCACTAGTTATCTCAAGCACTGGAGGATGGCTTGGCAACGCGCATTAAATGGGTGAGTAAGGGTCTCGCTGTCGTCGCTGTCCTGCTGCTCGCGGGCACTGGCTGCGGCAGCAGCAGCGACACAACCAGCGCCCAAAATGGCGCCCAACAACTCGCACGCCAGCAAGCGCAAAGGCAAGCTGCCAAGCGCCGTGCCGTCCGCCGTCATCGGGCCAAGGCCCGAGCACGCCACGCTGCCGCCCGAGCGCGTGCCCGGAGGGCGCACCGAGCCGAAATTCGCGCCGAAGAAGCCGAAGCACGTCAGCAGGCGATTGCCGAAGATGTCGCCTCAGAAGAAGAAAGCGAATGCGACCCGAATTATTCCGGGGCTTGCCTCAATCCCAACTCATCTGACTATGACTGCGAGGGTGGCAGCGGGAATGGCCCCGATTACACGGGCACGGTCACGGTTGTCGGCGAAGACCACTACGGCCTAGATGCCGATGGCGATGGCATCGGCTGCGAGCCGGCGTAATACCGGCTAGTTGTCCGAGCCCGCCCGGTCCCAGATGTAGAGCTCTACGGCCTCGACGGCCAGCTCCATCTGGCGGGGCGGGGAGAGCAGGCCGAGGACAAGCTCGAGGGCGTCCTCCTCGGTGACCCCGGCGTCGACGGCCTCCTCGCCGCGGAAGCCGGCGGCGAGCTTCATCGCCTCGCGACGGTTGTCTCCGAGCGAACCGAAAGCACCCATCAGGAAGTCGCGGTTCGGCACCGGGTGGCCGACCTCGAGCGAGCCGTGCCAGGCGGCGAGCATCGAGAGGTCGTGCTCGTCGAGCTCGGAGAGTGCCTTGGCGTAGTGGGTCTCGAGCTCGTCGTCGGGGATCTCATCGACCCAGGCGCGCACCGCCTCGCCGAGCAGCTGGCGGCGGGCCTCACGGCCGATCGAGTCGGCGATCGCGCGAATCGCGTCGGCTGGGTCTACGAAGCAGAGGGCCATCGGAAGGTCAATCTAGAGAAGGCGGTAGACGGCAAATCTGGGGGCGTTTTGCGGGGTTTGCGGCGTTCTGACGCGCCGCGAGCGGACCTATGCTGGACCGCTCGCTCCCATGCCGCTGAAACTGATCCACGGACCCCCGAACTCGGGCCGCGCCGGCCGCATCCGGCGCGCCCTGATCGCCGTGCTCGATCGCGACCCGGTTCTCGTCGTCCCCACCCTCGACGACGTCTACGCCTTCGAGCGGGAGCTCTGCACTAACGGAGCGGTGCTCGGCGCCGACGTGATGACCTTCGGTGGCTTGTTCCGGTCTGTGGCCACAGCGGGCGGCGCCCCTCCGGGGGCCGTCCTCACCCCGGCCCAGCGCCTTGGCGCCGTCGCGGCGGCGGTCGAGCAAGCGGCGCGCGGAGCTGGGACCGCTGCGCGGCTCCGCCCTGCAATCTGGCTTCCCTATGGCGCTGGAGCGACTGCTCGACGAGCTGCAAGGGGCCGGACTCGAGCCGGCCGACGTCGAAGCGGTGGCTGGGACGCTCGAGGGCTCGGCCTACCTCGGCGACATCGCGGCCCTCTTCGCCGGCTATACGCGAATCCGGGATGGGCTCGGGACCGTCGACACCCACAACATCGCGCGCGATGCAATCGGCCTGCTCGGCGGCGAGAGTGAGTTCTGGCGACGACCTGTCTTCCTCTATGGCCTCGATGACCTGACGCCCAACCAGCTGGAGCTGATCCGCGGCCTCGCCTCGGTTGCCGAGGTGACCATGGCACTGCCCTACGAGACGGAGCACACAGCGCTCGAGGCGCGCAACGCCCCACTACTCGAAGCGCTCGGGGGGATCGGCATCTCCTCAGTCGAGGAGACCCCCGCCGATCCCGGCAACACCGACTCACCACTCCTCTTTCACCTTGAGCGGGGCTTCGGCGCGACCGAGCCGGAGCGCCACCCGGTCGACGAGAGCCTCGTCTTCCTGCGCTCCGCCGGCGAGCGCGGTGAGGCCGAGGCGATCGCGGTCGAGGTGGCGCGCCTGCTCGCCGACGGGTGCGAGCCAGAGCAGATCGCGATCGTCCTCCGCGACCCGACGCGGCGCGGGCCGCTGATCGCCTCGATCCTCGAGTCCTACGGGATCCCGACCGCGCTCGAGGCCGAGCTGCCGGTCGCCGCGACCGCCGTCGGGGGCTCCCTGATCGCCTTGCTGGAAGCCGTCCTCGGAACCGGCCGGTCAGCCGACCTGCTGCGCTACCTGCGCGGCCCCTCCGGCACCTCGTCGGGGCGGGTCGACTGGTTCGAGCGCAAGCTGCGACGCGCGCGCGTCCAGACGGCGGCAGCGGCCCTAGAACTCTGGGAGGAGAAGTACGACGAGCCACAGGAGGCTGTCTCGCATCTGCGCGAAGCGGCCGGAAGGCCAGCAGACTTGGCCGCGGAGGTTGGAGCAATTGCCGCGGCGATGGGCACCCGCGTCGGCTCGGAGCTGGAGGCACGCACGGCGGCGGCGATCTCCACTGCGATGGCCGAGCGGGCCGCGCTCGACGGCCTGGCGCCGCTACCCGAAGCGCTGGCGCGAACGCTGGCTGGCATCCGGGTGCGGGTGTGGAGCGGGCCGGTCGGGGATCGGGTCAGGATCGCCGACCCCCGCCGGGTGCGTGCGGCGCGCTTCGACAACGTCTTCGTCGCCTCATTGCAGGACGGCGAGTTTCCGCGCGGAGCCGCCCACACCGATCCGTTTCTCTCCGAGCGCCAGCGCGAGTCGCTCGGCCTGCTGCCGCGCCACGACAGCAGCGCCGAGGAGCGCTACCTCTTCCACGTCTGCCTGGCGCTGCCGAGACGCAGGCTCTTCCTCTCCTACCGCGACAGCGACGAGAACGGTGGCGCCGAGGCGCCCTCGCCTTTCATCGAGGACGTCAGGCAGATGCTGGAGCCGGCCGACGAACGAGCTTCCCGCGGCCGCGGTCTGGCCGAGGTCGTCCACCGCGTCGCCGACGCGCCGTCGGAGACCGAGCTGGCGCGGGCAATCGCCGCAATCGGCGCGCGCGCCGACGCGGAGCTGCTGCTGCAGGTCGCCGCTGCCGAGGATGCGATTGCCGATCGGGTAAGGGACCGGCTGGCAAACGCCCGCAGCGTCGAGGCTGCCACCCGTGCCCCTGGCCCGCTCTCGAATCCGGCGGTGATCGCCGCACTCGGCGATGTCCACGCCTACGGCGGCACCACCCTGGAGGGCTTCGACCTCTGCTCCTACCGCTGGTTCGTCTCACATGAGCTCGCTCCACAGCCACTCGACCCCGCCCCCGATCCGCTCGTCCAGGGCGGCATCGTGCACGCCGCCCTCTACTCCCTCTACAAGGAGCAGCCCGGCGGCGACCCGCTGCCCCGGCCCGCTTCCCTGCCTGCCTGGACCACCCGCAGCCGCGAGCTGGTCGGTGAGATCGCAGTGGCAAAAGGACTCGGCGAGCACCCAGCCGAGCGGGCGATGCTCGCTCGTATCGAGGGTCTGCTCGCCCGCTTCCTCGCCGAGGAGTCGCGTCGGGAGATCGGCCGGCTTTGAGCCCTGGCTGCTGGAGGCGGGGTTCTGCGAGTCCGAGGAGGCGGAGCAGCCCCCGCTCGAGATCGACGGCTGGCGCCTGCACGGCGCGATCGACCGGGTCGACCGGGCAGCCGACGGGCGCGCCCTCGTGCTCGACTACAAGCTCTCGGCCAAAGTCTCGCCGCGGGTGAAGCTCGAGGAGGAGGCGAAGCTGCAGTTGCAGCTCTACCTGATCGCCGTCGCCGAGCTCTGGGGAGCGGAGATCGTCGGCGGTCTCTACCACCCACTGCGCGCCACCTCGGAGCGCCGGCCGCGGGGGCTGGTGCTGGAGGACGCGGCGGGCGAGCTTGCCGGGTATGGGCTCGCCAAGACCGACAGCGTCGAGCGGGAGGAATTCGACGAGCTGCTCGGCGATGCCCGTCGCCGCGCCGGCGAGATCGTCGCCCGGATGCGCACCGGGCAGATCGATCGCGACCCCGGCCCGCGTGAGGGCCTGCGCGACCACGACATCTGCCCGGCCTTCTGCGACTTCGCGCCGATCTGCCGCCGCGACCGGGCGCCGGTCGAGCCGGTAAGCGACGAGGAGGACGACGAGCGGTGAGCGGACGCAAGCCAACCGCTGAGCAACGGGCCGCGATCGAGGCGACGGCTGCCGAGGTCATGGTCGAGGCGGGGGCCGGCACGGGCAAGACCGGGGTGATGGTCGATCGCTACTGCCGCCTGGTCTGCGAGCGGGGCGTCTCCCCCGACGCGTCCTCGCCTTCACCTTCACCGACAAGGCGGCCGCCGAGCTGCGCCAGCGGATCCGAGCCGAGCTCGAGCGCCGGGCCGAGGCGGGTTCCGAGCGCGCCCGTGAGCTGCTGCCCGCGGCTCGGCAGCGCCTGGGTGACGACTATCCACGGCTTCTGCAACCGCCTGCTCTCAGCCCACCCCGTCGCCGTTGGCATCGATCCCGGCTTCCGGGTGCTCGACGCCCCGGAGACCGAGCGGGCAGCCGGCGAGGCCTTCGACGAGGCGCTCGAGGTCTTCCTGGCCGGAGGCGAGCGCAGCCGCGAGGAAACGGTCGCCGCCTTCGACATCGGCGGCCTGCGGGCGATGGTGATCGGTGCCCACGCCGAGCTGCGCAGCCGCGGCGAGGCCGAGCCCCGGCTCCCCGAGCCGCCGCCGCCAGACGTGGAGAGAGCCCTGCGAGACGCCGCCGCGGCCGCGGCGGAGGCGCTCCCCGAGCTGAAGCCGGGCAGCGCCAACCACGAGCTGGCCGAGCGAGCGCTGGCCCTGCTTGAAGGCTCCGAGGACGTTCCCAGCCTCGACCAGATCGCCGCGCTGCGAACCAGGAGCAAGGCGAAACCAATTGCCACTTACATAGAGGCGATCGAGACAGCGCTGAGCCGCGTCGCCGAGGCGGGCGAGGGCGGCCTCGCCTACCGCCACGTCGCCGAGCTCCTGCAGCTGTTCTCCGCCCGCTTCGCGGTCGCCAAGGAACGGCGCGCCGGCATCGACTTCGAGGACCTGCAGCTGCTCGCCGCGCGCCTGCTGGAGCAGCGAAATCGGGCGCGGCCTACCGGGCCCGCTTCAGCCATCTCCTCGTCGACGAGTTTCAGGACACCAACCGCCTACAGCTGCGCCTGATCGAAGCTCTGCGTGGGCCGAAGTGCCAGCTGATCGTCGTCGGCGACGAGCTGCAGTCGATCTACGGCTTTCGCCACGCCGACCTCGACGTCTTCCGCCAGCGGCGGCTGGCGATCGAGGCAAGCCCCGACGGCGAGATGCTGCCGCTGAGCGGCAACTTCCGCTCCCGCCCCGAGGTGATCGGCGCCGTCAACTGCGATCGGCGAGCGACTGCTGGCCGGTTACACGCCCGCTGCGGGTCGGCACCCCGCCCGCCCAACCCGAGCCGCCCGGAGAGGGGCCAGCGGTGGAGATGCTGCTCACCGGCCGCGAGGGCTGGGACGACGGACGAGATCCAGCTCGACCCGGTGACCGACGCCCGCACGCCGGCGAACCAGCTGGCCGAGGCGCGGTTCCTCGCCTCGCGCCTGCGCGAGCTCGCCGACCAGGGGATCGAGCGCGGTGCGATGGTCGTGCTGCTGCGCGCCTTCACCCGCCTCGACGCCCACGAGGACTCCCTGGAGCGCGCCGGCCTGCGCCCCTACGTGGTCGGCGGCCGCGGCTACTGGTCCCAACAGCAGGTCGCCGACGTCTGTGCCTGCTGGCGACGATCGCCAACCCACTCGACGACCAGGCGCTGCTGGGCACGCTCGCCTCGCTCGCCTGCGGAGTGACCCCGGACACGCTCTGGCTGCTGCGCGCCGCGGCCGGCAGGGGCCGTCAGCTCTGGCCAACCGTCGAGCAGGCGGCTGGGCTGGGCGAGGTCGAGGAGGTCGACGCCGAATGCCTCGGGCAAATCCCCGCGGAGGAGCTGCTGCTGCTGGGCAGGTTTGCCGAGACGCTCACCGGGCTGCGCCGCCGGGCAAGCTCGCTCTCGCTGGCCGGTCTGATCGACGCCGCGGTCACCGAGACCGGCTACGACCTCGCGGTGCTGATGCGCTCCGCCGGCGAGATGCGCTTCGCCAACGTGCGCAAGCTGATGCGCCTCGCCGCCGATTTCGAGAGCGCCGAGGGTCGCGACCTGCGCGGCCTGCTCGACTTCCTCGCCGCCCGGGCCGACGCCGATGCCGACGCGCAGGCGGCGACCGCGGTCGAGGGCCACGACGGGGTGCGGATCATGACCATCCACAGCGCCAAGGGGCTCGAGTTCGACGTCGTCGCGATCCCCCATCTGTCCCGCGGCCTGCTCCCCTCCACGCGGACGCCGCTGCTCACCCTCGGCCGCGAGCAGGAGGCGCCGCGGGTCGGGATGCAGCTGCGCCGGCTCGGCGCCCGGGGGATCAACCTCTACGCCCAGCGCGAGCTCAGCGAGGAGGCCCAGAAGCGGGAAGCCGAGGAGGAGCTCCGCCTCTTCCACGTTGGGGCGACCCGGGCGCGCCAGCGGCTAATCCTGAGCGGCGTGATCAGGCCCACCCCCCCGTCTCGGGAGAGCCACGGCAAAGCCGTGATCGAGCGGATCGCCGCCGCCTTTGAGGTCGATCGCGAGCACGACTCGACGATCGCGATCGCGGCGCCCGAGCCCAGACCCGGACTGGAGGCGACCTTCGACCCCTCCGAGATCGCGGTGCGCCTCAACATCGCCTCGGTCGAGCAGGCACACACGCTGACCGTGGTGCGCAAGGAGGCCGATGAAGCACGAGACCCTGGGGTGGGTCCGGCGCCGCTGGTCGCGCAACGGACGACCAGGACCGCGCGCCGTCCACTCTCCTACACGGCAATCTCCGCCCATGGCGAGGGTTCGGCAGAACGGCCTCCAGACAGCGATCGCGCCCTGCGCGAGCAGGCAGGCGAGGAGCACGCCGAGGCAGATGGCGCCGCTGCCCGCGGCATAGGCGTGCACGCGCTGCTTGAGTGGAGCCAGGCGAACGGGTGGCGCGAGCCGACCGCGGAGCTGGTTCAGCGCATCGCCTGTTCAGGAGAGATCGACAGCGCCGAGCTCGGCGAGGAGGCGCTGCTGGCACCGTTCCAGGCCTGGCTCGGCTCGAGCTTCTTTGCCGAGCGGATAGAGAGCGCGCAAAAGGGCCGAGCCGAGGTGCCGTTGCTGATCGAGGTCGCCGAGACCGTCCTGCGCGGTTCGATCGACCTGCTGGTGGAGCAAGACGGGGAGCCGCCGCTGATCGTCGACTACAAGACCGACAGGGTCGATGGAAAGCAGATCGTCGAGCTTGCGGCGCGCTACGAAATCCAACAGACCATCTACGCGCTCGCCGTCGCAGAGGCACTAGAAGTGCCCGAGGTCGAGCTCGCCTACGTCTTCCTCGAGCGCCCCGAGGAGCCATTCGTCACCCGTTGGGGACCGGACGAGATTGAGGCAGGCCGGCAGAGGCTCGAAACGGAGATCAAGCGGGTCAGGACGGCTTGATCAGGCGCCGCCCGGCTCGGCCGAGCTGGCTAGCTTCGTCGCCAGCTCGTCCAGGCGAAGCTCCTTCAGTCCTTCGCCGACGGCATCGAGCTCAGCCGTGCAGTAGGTAACCAGGTCGCGACCCTCGCCGCAGAGCTCGAGCGTCTCGCGCAGGCCCGCCTGACCGGAGTCGAGCCGATCGATGATCTGCTCCAGGCGCTCGACGGCGGCCTCGTAACTCTCTGGTGTCTCGCTCACTGGTTCTCCTCGATTCGGGCGCCGACCGTGCCGTCGGCGAAGCGCAGTCTGACGCGCTCGGCGGCGCTTGCTGCACCGACCTCGGTTACCGGTTCCCCCTGGCGATCCTCGACCAGCGCGTAGCCGCGCTCCAGCGTGCGCTCGGGTTCGTGGGCGCGCAGCGCCACCTCGGCCCGGTGCAACGCCGCCCGGCGGCGCTCCATTTCGGCGCCGGCGGCGCGACGGTGGGCACGCTCCAGGACGACGCTGGCGAGGCGGCGCTGGAAGCCAAAACGCTCGGCAATGCCGCGTTCGGAGGCGGCGCGGATCTCGCGCGTCTTCTGGTTGAGGGCGAGCCGCTCGCGTCGCAGCGCCCGCGCCGGACCGCGCGCCAGGGCGACCAGGTGCGGGGTGCGGGTGCGCACGGCTCCGTCAGCGACCCGCGACAACACGACCATGCTGCGCTCGAGACCCAGGCGAGCCATTCCGCAATCGAGCGGAACTGCCGCCTCGGCAGCGTGGGTCGGGGTCGAGCAGGCGACCGCGGCGACGTCGTCGATCAGGGTCGAGTCGCGCTCGTGGCCGACGGCGCTCACCACCGGCACCCGCAGCATCGCCACGGTGCGACAGAGCGTCTCGTCGCAGAAGGCCCAGAGGTCGGCGAGGCTGCCGCCGCCGCGGGTGACCACGATCGCCTCGACCTCGCGGCTGCGCGGCGAGGTCCTGGATCGCCGCGGTAATCGCCGGCGCCGCGTGACGATCCTGCACCGGCGCGAAGGCCCAGACCACGGTGCCCGCCCAGCCGCGCCGCTGCGAGGCCGGCCAGCAGATCGCGACGGGCCGCGCCGCTCTCCGCCGTGACGACCCCGATCGTCTTCGGCAGCAGGGGCCGCGCGCAGCTGCCCCTGCAGCTCGAATAGCCCCTCAGCCTTGAGCTGCTTGCGCAACGCCTCGAGCCGGGCCAACAGGTCCCCCTCGCCGGCCAGGCGCACGTGGGTGGCCCGAAAGGAGAAGCTGGGCGAGGCCTGGCCGCCACCGGGGTAATAGTCGGGCCCGCCGGCGATCACCACTTCGGCACCGTCGCGCAGAGCGCCCTCGGGCAGCCCCGCCTTGTCGAGATCGTTGAGCCAGATCGCACAGGGAACCGCGCCCTCGCCGTCACGCAGCTCGAAGTAGGCCTGCACCTTGCTGCGGCCAACACCGGTGACCTCGCCGATCAGCAAGACCCGTGCCCGCTGCCGCATCTCCTCCTGCAGCTTGCGGGCGTAGCGCCCGACCGCGAAGGGACCTGGCAGCTCCGGCGCCTTGGCGGCTACGTGGTCCGGTTCCAGCGTCTCGCCCACTGCTTCAGCTCACCGATCACCGGACGCAGATCGGCGCCCTTCTCGGTGAGGGAATAAGTGACGCGCACGGGAGTCCCGGATTCGACCTCGCGTTCAACCAGGCCCTCGACCTCGAGCTCGCGCAGGCGTTGGGAGAGCAGACGGTCCGAGAGCCCTGGGACGGCTCGCGCCAGGTCGGCGAAGCGCAGCGGCCCCTCGGTGAGCGCCGAGATGATCGCGCCACTCCAGCGCTTGCCGATCAGCTCGATCGCCGCGTGAAAGTGCGGGCAGACGCCGTTACTGGCCTGATTTTGGGTCGCTGACCCGGCCTCCACGTAGTCAAACGAGCTTACCGAACGTAAGCGACGGGCTTCCTTAGCTGGTACAGGGACCGGTCTCGACCGGCACCAGCGGACCCCGCAGGGCTTCTTCGACGAGCTTGTCGGGAACGGCGAAGCCGCCGGGCGTACCCGTCGTCGTCGCAGCAAAGACAGTGCCGAGGACGCGACCGCGATCATCGATCAGGGGCCCGCCGGAGTTGCCGCTGCGAACGCTGCCGCGCAGGGAGGTAATCGAGCGGCGAATCGGCCCGCGGCCGTAAGAGTCCTCGCTGACCGTGTCGCGAGTCTCGCCGAGGCGCGCAGGCGCAACCGAGTAGGGCCCGTTCTCCGGATAGCCGAGCACTGCGGCCGCGGTGCCCGAGCTCGGATCGGGGGCGAGTTCCAGCTGCGGCAGGTCCGCATCGACGTGCAGTAGGGCGAGGTCGTTTTCGGGGTCGTAGTGGAGCGGCGTCGCCCGCAGCGAGGCTCCGCCGGGCGTGGTCACAGTGGTGTCGTCCTCGCCGGCAACCACATGGGCGTTGGTGACGATCAACCCCGGGCCGGCGACCCAGCCTGAGCCCTCGACCCCAAGCCCGCAGGCCGTGCCGAGGACCCGCACTACCGAGCCTTCCGCTTGCTCCACATCGGGGTCACTCGCGATTGCCGGGTCGGGCGCCGCCACCAGCGCCGAGGGTCCAATGATCGAGGGCGCCGGATCGACCCGGTCGAGAGCGTGCAGGATCGGGCCCGAAGGGGGCAGAACTTCGTTGAGGGAGCGCAAGATCAGCGAGCTCTGCACATCGCCGCGCAGCCGCGCCGTCCCTGGCGCCTGCAGGACAACGGCGCCGAAGACCCAGACCAGGCCCAGCGCGACGGAGGCGATCAGAGCCGCCCCACCGGCTCCATCGGCAAAGTGCAGGGCGCCCTTGCCGCGGATCAAGCGCGAGCGCAGGCCCAGGGCAAGGCCCTCGAGGGTGACCGCGACCAGCGCGCCACCAACCAGCGCACCAAGGGCAGCGCAGAGCGGCGCGTAGGGGGACGCCGACCCCTGGTTGAGCACCAACGGGGCGATCCTGCTGCCCGCCAACGCCCCAACCGCGAAGCCGATCAGCGTGAGGGTGCCGACGATCAGCCCCTGGCGGTAACCCCAGAGGCCCAGCGCCACGGTGAAGGCGACGATTGCCCAGTCGAGAACGGTCATCGATCAAATGATGAGGGACACCCGGTCCCTGCACTACCTTTCACGAAAATGAACCCTCTTTCCCCGGAGGTGGAGCGGCGTCGCCGGCTCATCACCCGCATGGCTCCACTCGCCCTGATCGCCTTCGTCGCCTTCGTCGTCGGCGCCATCGACGGCACCTCTTCGGGCTCCCCCGAGAGGGAAGCCGCCCAACGTTTCACCGCGGCCTGGGAGAAGGGTGAATACGCCGCTATGTACAAGGAGTTGAATCCGGGGTCGCGGCACAAGGTCAGCATCAACGATTTCGTCATCGCCTATCGAGAAGCCGACCAGATCGCCACCGTCCGCTCCCTGGAAGCCGGCTCTCCGGGGAGCACCAGCTCGGTCGAGGTGCCCGAAGAAAGCAGCTCCGCGGGCACGCGAACCATCGTCCCGGTGCCGATGACGGTCACTACCGTGGCCTTTGGGCCGGTCGAAGCCCAACTCGAACTGCCCTTCGCCGAAGACGGGGTTGCCTGGGAAAAGAGGCTCACGTTCCCGGGCCTGCACGAAAGCGAGCACCTGGAAAGCCAGATCGAGCTCGCCCCGCGCGCTCCGATCCTCGCTGCGGACGGGACCCCGCTGGCCGAGGGCCCGGCGGAAGCGCGCGCCCACCCGATCGGCAGCGAGGCGATCGACGTCACCGGCGAAGTCGGCGCGGCCGAAGAAGACGAAATGGAAGCGCTCGCCCGCCAGGGCTTCACCCCCGACACCCCGGTGGGCATCACCGGGCTCGAGCGAGCCTTCAACGCCCGTCTCGCCGGCAAGCCCGGGGGCGCCCTACTGGCCGCCAGCGACATCGACGGTTCAACCCGCACGCTCGCCGAAGCCAAGCCCAAGCCGGGAGCTCCGGTAAAGACAACGATCGACACCGGCCTGCAGGAATCGGCCGTCTCTGCTCTCGCCGGTCGCGTCGGCGGCATTGCTGTGCTCGACGCCCGCAACGGCGACGTCCGCGCCCTCGCCGGCCAGGCGTTCTCCGCGCCCCAGCCCCCAGGCTCGACCTTCAAGATGATCACCACCGCCGCCGCCCTGAAAAAGGGCGTCGTCTCGCTCGACGATGAATTCGAAATCACCAACGGCGTCAACGTCGGTGGTCGCTTCATCGAAAACGCCAACGGCGAGCTCTGCGGCGGCACCTTCCGCCAGGCCTTTGCCGAGTCGTGCAACGCCGACTTCGCTCCGCTGGGGCCGAAGATCGGCAACGACGAACTGGTCGAAATGGCCGAAGGCTTTGGCTTCAACTCGCCCCCCACCCTCTACGCGCCGAAGATCATCGCCCATGTCGACCCAGAGGAATCGACAATCCCCACCGAAATCGGCGAAGAAGTCGACCTCGGCGTCAGCGCGATCGGCCAGGGTGAAGTGCTGGCGACCCCGCTGGAGATGGCCAGCGTGGCGCAGACGATCGGCAACGACGGCGTGCGCGAGCCGACCTCGATCGTCGCCAACTCGAAGCTGCGCCCTCACGCTAAGCCGGTGCGGGTGATGTCGAAGAAGATCGCCGACGAACTGACCGAACTGATGATCGGCGTCGTCACCGAAGGAACCGGCACCGCCGGCGCGATCCCCGGAGCGCAGGTCGCGGGCAAGACCGGCACCGCCGAGCTGGGGCCAAAGCCCGGCGAAGAGGAATCCGAACACCCGCAGCAGCGCAAGGACGCCTGGTTCGCCGCCTTCGCTCCAGCCGAAAAGGCAAAGCTCGCGGTCGGTGTCCTACTGGTCGAAGCTGAAGCGGCGGGTGGCGAAGTAGCCGCTCCAGCGGCATCCGAAGTGCTCTCGGCCGGACTCTGACCTAGAGGTCGAGTTTGACTTCAGCCGGGCCTTCGGGGCCGGCAATAAAGAGCGTCAGCGGACGGTTCTCAGAGGCGCTGGCGGGAAGTTCGAAGAGAACCAGCGAGCCCTCGATCGGGCCCTGCTGCGGGGTTGAGTCGGGAGCCGGGATCGGTTCCTGTGATTCGACTTCGCCGCCGAAGGGGAAGGCGTAGAGGCTTTCGGAGGGGATCGCGTCGAAGGTGGTGTGCTCGGCGTCCTCGATCGTGAACGATTCGGCCAGCTTTTGGGTGTCTTCGCTCTTGTTCTGGACTTCGAGGAAGACGCCGAAATAGTTGGAGCCTTTTTCCGGCGCGGGCTGGCCGACCAGGTAAGCCGAGTCCTCGTTGTCGTTGGGGTTGAGGAAGCGCGAGAAGACCACCTGGTACTTGAGGTCGCCGAGTTCGACCACCTCGCCCTCGACAACGTCCTTGGAGTCGCTCGAGTAGCCGCAGGCAGACACGGTCAGCGCCAGCAGGCCCAGGAGGAGGGCGGCAAGCAGCGGCAAGACGAGTCGGGTGCGGCGGGGCATCAGCGGCGAGAGCCTATAAGACCGGGCTCAGGGAATACCGGTCGCGTGGGGGTTGCCACCGGCAACCGCGACGCGCTCGCTCTCCAGCCCGCCGGCCTCGAGCAGCTCGCGCAGCCTGCGCAGCGCCTCGCGCCAGCGCCGCTCGTAGGGAATCGAGCCTGCCGAGAGCAGCTCAAGGCCACGATCGACCGGGTTCGAGGGCTCGGTCCAGTAGGAAACGTGCACCTTGGTCAAGCCGCCAGGGCCCTCGGTCAGCTCCCAGAGCGTGATTGAGGGAATGCGGTTGGCGCGACCGCCGCGACCGTGCTCAACCAGCCGGTGCGGTGCCTTGGTCTCGACGATCGTCGTATCCATCCAGATCCGTCGCGGCCGCACGGCGATGCGAAAGCGCGCCCCGGCGCCGATCCCGGTCGGCTCGATCCGGGTGAGGTGGAAATCGGTGAGGAAGTGGTCGGTGAAGGCCGGCCGCAGGGAGAGATCAGCGATCGCCTCGAAGGCACGCTGGCGCGGCACGTCGATCTCGATTTCTGCGCTGACCGGGCCCATAGGCGGCGCGATTCTATGCCTCGCGGCCCTCATCTGCGGGAAATCCCCGATGTGGCGCCGCAAAGCCGCGGCTAGCATCGAGCAGCGGAGACGCCGGGAAGGAGTCAGCGATCACCACCAGTCTCGGTACAAGCATCGACAGCCTGACCGCGGGGGCAATCCCAGGAGCGGGAACGTATTTCTGTGCCTCTTGCGGGTCTCAGCTTTCGCTGCGCGAGAACGATCAGCTCCCCGACTGCCCGCGCTGCGGCGCCGCCGAGTACCGGCGCGACTCGATCTTCGAGGCCAGACAAGACCACGGGCAGACCGCCGAAATGGCGCTTTCCGGCGCCGCCTCCACCCCCGACTGGCTGGAGGCGGCCCGGGAGAAGCTGGCGGGCCCGGGTCGCTACGTTGCCCTGTGCGACGACGACGGTGAGATCAAGGTATTCCCGATCGCCCAAGGCTGGACCCGGATCGGGCGCAGCGCTACCGCCGATATCCGCCTCGATGACCCCAGCGTCTCGCGCCGCCACGCCCTGATCGTCTCCGAGAAGCCCGACTCGCTGCGCGTTCTCGATGACCGCAGCCTCAATGGCGTCTTCCTCAACGGCGAAATCGTCGAATGGGGGCGCTTCTCCGACGGTGACGAACTGGCGATCGGCCGCTTCCGACTTTTCGCGCTGGAAAGCTAAACGCGCAATTTCCGGCCTGCGCCGTCCGTAGCATGGCGGCGTGAGCACGAATCCCGACCCACCCGAGATCGCCGCCGAGAGAGCCCGCGAACGCCTCCACGCCGAGATCGAGCGCGTCCGCTCAGGCGTCGAGGAGATGCTCTCCGAGCAAGAAAACGGCCTCGACGAGACCGTCCTGCGCCGCGAACTCGACGCCCTGCGCGAGGAGACCGACTTCCTCCTCAAGCGCCGCGTCCGCAAGACCGAGAAACGCCTAAACAAGCGCATCGACAAGGTAAACACCCGCACCGATGCCCTAGAACAGCGCCTCGACCAAGTAGAGCAGGACCGCCAGCACGCCGAGTGGCGCATCCACACCAACACCGAGCAAATGCTCGACGGCCTCCTCCAGGAGATCCGCGCCATAGCGGACCTCTTGACTCAGCGTTAGCCAGAAGCTCCCTGCAAGCCGAGGCATCTCGACCTTGAGCGCGGTCGTAGGAGCGGCGGCAGCCCTCCCACGAAAGCCGTCGCGCAGCTGGGTCGCTCCTGGTGCTGCGTGGTGTGGTCGCCTGAGCTTTCGTGGGAGGGCTGCCGCCGCTCCCCCACCATCACTCAGTCGAGATGCTCGGATCTGCCTGCACCTTGTGGGGGACCACCATCATGAAGTTCCCGGTGGCATCCGCGGCCAAGCCGAGAACACGATCCGCCTCATCGTCCTGCCCAGTCGCCCGCAGTTCGGTGGCGTAAGCACCCAGGAGGTCGTCGATATCGAGCAGGCCCTCTGCGTCTAGATCTTTGAGCTCGACCTTGGCGCCCTTGCCGAGGCGGCTCTTGATCGCCTCGGGATCGATGCCGAAAGCGTTGTGGCGGACGTAGACGCGGCCGCCGGTCATGCCGGCGCAGGCCCAGGGACCGAGGTCGCCGAGCACGATGGCGCGACCCGAGGTCATGTACTCGAAGGCGAAGCCCTTGGCGTTGGCGCGGTCGACGATGCAGCCGCGGCCGTCATCGATCGCTTCTTCTGGCTCGCCCGCCAGCACCACGTCGGCGCCGGAGAGGCGGATGCAGAAGCGCGAGTCGGCCGAGCCCTGGACGAAGAGACGGCCGCGCTGGGCGCCGTAGGCGAAGGACTTGCCGACCGAGCCGTTGACCCGCTGGCCCTTGGCGCCCTTGCCCTTGAGAACAGCGATCGAGCCGCCCAACATCGTCTTGCCGACGCCGTCCTGGGCGCCACCCTCGATCCGAATCGAGACGCCGTAGGCGTTGAAGGCGCCGAGCCCCTGGCCGGCGACCGAGCCGCCGTTGAACTCGAGGCTGGCGAGCACGTCGTCGTTTGACTCCGGCCCGTCCTCGAAGATCCGCGAGCGGGCGATCGCGCCGGAGAGCTCGGTGCCGAGCACGCGGTCGTTGGCGTCGGTGGCGCGGGGGAACTCGTTGTGGATCGTGCGCCCGGGGCAGATGTCGCCGGCGAGCCCAGCGATCTGGGTCGAGGCCTGCTTGGCCTCCATCCGGATCGGCCGGGCGACGACCAGGCCGGCCTCGGCGCGGGTGTCTTCGCCCTCGGCGACCGGCAGGTCGATCGGCTCGAGGTCGAGGAACTCCTCCAGCGGCGTGATCAGCGGCGCCAGGTCGACCGTGTCGTGGTGGGCGACCTGCTCGAGCAGGTCGTAGCGGCCGACCAGATCCTGGGCGCGTTCGTAGCCGAGCGAGGCGACGACCTGCTTGACCTCCTCGCCCATCGCCTGGAAGAAACGGGCACAGCTCTCGGCGGCGCTGTCGATCTCCTGCGGCGTGAACTTCTTCAGCCCGTGCTCCTGGGCCTGCTCGACCGTCTCGATCTGGGTCGCGATGCCGACGTGACAGGTGTCGAGCTGGCAGCCGCGGCAGATCGTGCAGCCGAGGCTGACCATCGCCAGGGTGCCGAAGCCGACCCGGTTGGCGCCGAGGCAGTGCAGCTTGACGATGTCGTGGCCGTGGCGGTAGCCGCCGTCGGCCCAGATCTCGACCCGGTTGCGCAGGCCGGCCTCCATCAGCGCCCGGTGCACGGCGCGGGTGCCGATGTCCGAGGGCAGGCCGACGTGGCGCAGGGCGTGCTGGCGGGCGGCACCGGTGCCGCCCTCGAAGCCCGAGAGGGTGATGATGTCCGCGCCCGCCTTGGCGATGCCGAGGCCGATCGTGCCGATGTTCGGCACCACCGGGACCTTGACCGAGACGCGCACGTCGGGGTTGACGGTCTTCAGCTCGTCGATCAGCTCGGCGAGGTCCTCGATCGAGTAGAGGTCGTGGTTGTTGGAGGGCGAGATCAGGTCGGTGCCGGGCGCGGCGTTACGCGCGGCGGCGACCTTCTCGGAGACCTTCTTGCCGGGCAGGTGGCCGCCCTCGCCGGGCTTGGCGCCCTGGCCGATCTTGATCTCGGCCAGGTAGGAGGAGTTGAGCATCTCCGCCGAGACGCCGAAGCGGCCGGAGGCGACCTGCTGGCCGCGCCACTTGCGGTATTGCCCGTACATGTCGCGGATCTCGCCACCCTCGCCGTTGACGCAGAGGACGTTGATCGACTTCGCCGCCTCGGCGTAGGCGCGGAAGGCCGGCTCGGACTGCGAGCCGAAGCTCATCGAGGAGATCACGACTCGGGTAGTCGTGGTGGCCGATCCCGGCGTTGACGTTGGCGGGATCGACCGGCTCGCGGTCACCTTTGAGGGCCATGATGTGGCGCATCGAGATCGGGCTCTGCTGCTCGAGGTCGCGGACTTTCTGCGAGTAGTCCTCGTAGGAGCCGGTGCCGTTGGCGGTGGCGATCGCGGCCTTGTAGACCTTGGGGTAGAAGCGGAACGTCTTCGCCGGTTTCGCGTCTTCGTCGCCGGCGAGGACGCGGGCGCGCTCGTTGGTGTCTGCGTCGAGGTCGGTGAAGCCGACGCCGGCGCGATCGGAGGCGGCAAAGGCCTCGGTCTGGAAGATCTCGGTCAGCTCCGGCTTGACCCCGATCGAGGAGAACTGGCGGGCGTAGCCGCGCACCTCGTGGATGCCGATCGTCGAGATCACTTTCTCCATACCCTTGTGTGAGCGCGTCGCAGAGGTTGGAGACGTCGGTCTCGTAGTCCTCGACGCAGATCACCTCGACCATCGTGTACGGGCAGACGCCGTTGGCGCCGAGGCCGAGCGCCAGCATCGTGTCGTGGACGTTGCGGATCGCCGCCGAGCGCAGCACGAGGCCGCAGCGACGGCGCAGGTTCTCCTCGCCCGGCTCGACCTTGAAGCTGCTTCAGCGCCTGGTCGACGGCGGAGACCGCCAGGTGTGGGTCGAGGTAGCGGCGCTCGCCGTCGTAGACGGTGCGGTCGGTGAGCACCAGCAGCTCGGCGCCGTCGCGGACCTTCTTCACCGCCTCCTGCTTGATCCGCTCGATCGCGCCGCGAGTCGTCTCGGACTCGAGCAGCGAGATGTCGACCGACGTCGGCGCGGCCGCGGAACTCCTCCCAGAGGTCCTCGAGCAGGTAGGTGTGGTGCTCGCGGGCGATCGCCGCGGTAGGTCTTGTCGGAGAGCGGCGCCAGGCCGTGGTGGCCGCCGAGGATCACCGGGAAGGCGGTCTCGACCGTGCCGGTGTCCTCGCCGGCGGCGTCGATCGAGGGGCGGCGGCCGAAGATCGTGCGGGTCGAGAAGTGCTCCATCTCGCGTTCGCGGTCGATCGCCGGGTTGGTGACGACGGCGACCGTCTCCTTGAAGTAGTCGGCGAGGTTCTGGCGCTCCGGTGAGAGCGCCGCCAGCGGCCCGTCGTAACCGAGCGAGCCGACCGGCTCGGCACCGTTGGAGGCCATCTGCTGGACCAGTTTGACGTCGTCGCGCTGCCAGCCGAAGCCGGCGAGGACGCGGTCGGAGACCTTGACCGGCTCCTCGGGGCCGGCGTCGGAGTAGCCCGGCACGTCCTCGCCCTCGAGCGGGCCACCGGTCTCCAGGGCACGGTCGTAGGCGGCGGCGTCGTCGGCGCCGTTGCGCTTCAGCCAGCTCTCGCGCACGATGCGCAGCATCGCGTCGTGCGAGTGCAGGGTCGAGCGCTTGTGCTCGCGATCGATCGCAACCAGCGCCTTCTCGCCAGGGGCAAGCGGCTTGGGCTCAGCGACCATCGTCGCTGACCGGAGACGACACCCGGCTCGGAGCTGAAGACGTAGTCGTCGGTCGGTCTCGACCTGCCACAGCGGCCGCAGGCCGAGGGCGTCGGAGGAGAAGACGCACTCGTCGGCGTGGCGGGCGATCAGCGCGACCGGGTCCCTGCGCGAACGGCCCCATCGCCTGGTGCAGGTACATGTAGAAGCGGTGCAGATCGGCCGGCAGCGAGCGGATCTCCTCGACGATCGGCGGCACCACCATCTCCATCGCCTCGGCAAGGCTGAGGCCGATCGCGGCTGACCAGGGTGTCGATCGTGCGGTTGAGGTCCTGGGAGTCCGAGCCGCCGGTGTGGATCGGCACGCCGAGCATTTTCGCCTCCTGGCGCAGCTGCGCGATCGTGTTGATCTCGCCGTTGTGGCCGAGCACCGAGAACGGCTGCACGCGCTTGAAGGAAGGCCAGGTGTTGGTCGAGTAGCGGTTGTGGCCGAAGCAGCCGATCGTCTCGAAGCGCTCGTCGCGCAGGTCGGGGTAGTACTCGCCGAGGACCTTCGGCGCGCCCATCACCTTGTAGACGCAGGTCGTCGCCGAGAAGGAGGGAACGTGGACGTCGAGCCGCTCCTCGAGCTCGATCAGCAGGTCGAAGAGGACGCGGTCGCGTCGCGAGGCGTCGGCGACGAGGCCGGCCGATCTGCCAGAAGTGCGGCTCCTCCTCGCGCGCGGTCGGGCCGAGCGCCGGCGAGTCGACGACGCCGATCCGCTCGGCGAGGACGCGGAAGCCGCCCTGGCCGAGCAGCTCGCGGGCGTCGTGCTGGATCTGCTCGAGGTCCTGGGAGCGCTCGATGAAGATGTGGGCGACGGCGAAGGCGTCGTCGAGGGTGAGCGAGGGGTCGTGACCGCCGGAGCGGACCTCCTCGGCCCAGATCTTGCGCGGCAGGTCGAGCAGCAGGCCACAGCCGTCGCCCTCGCCGTCGACGTTGCCGGCGCGGTGGAGCATCTTCTGCAGGGCCGGGATCGCCAGCTCGATCGGCGCGTGGCTCGAGCGTCGCGTCCTTGCGGACGGAGGCGTAGATCGCGCAGGCATCCTTGTCTTCGACGCTGGGCGGCGAGACAAGCGGCCTGTAGGCACGCTCTGGCGAGTAGCGGACGGGGCTCTCGCCGTGAAGCTCACGGGACTGGGTATTGGACACGCTGACCTCCCGGTTTCCACGCCTTCTTCGAGCGGGCGCGCGACGGGTTGACGGGTCCCGGAATTATAGGGACGGCGGGAAACCCGTCGGGATAAATCGGTGTTTCCCTGCAAATAGGGCCAAAATTCGGCCTTAGTGGGACTAGGCCCAGCCGGCCGGCTCGAAGCCGCCCTCGGGCTGTACGCCGATCAGCAGCGCCGTAACCGGGCCTTCGGAGCGGTTGAGGATTGTGCGCGTGGCCGGTGGCTCGATCGATGCGAAGGTGCCTGCCGGTGCGGGGTGATCCTCGCCCTCAATCCGCAGGACCGCCTCGCCCTCGAGGATCGCGTAGAGCTCGACCTGGCCGCTGCCGCTCTCATCGTGCTCAGGGATCTGCCCCCCAGGGTCGATTTCGACAAGGTTGAAGCCGAAAGCCGAGGTCCCCAGCGCCTTGCGCGCCAGACGCCAGGTCGAGTCCCCCGAGCCCTCCATCGACTCGAACTCGTCGCGGTGCTTAATCGTGAAGCCACCGGTCATCAGCGGCTCCAGTCGGGTTCGGAAGCGTTGTTGGCGAGCACCTTCGGCTTGCCACCCGCGTACGGGATGGCGACTACCTTGTGGCCAGGCCCCGGTTCGAAGCCGCCGAGGCTGCCAAGCACGAATTTGCCGTCGCCGGAGAGCGCAGTGCCGACGAAGCCAGTCTCGCGTTCCTTGGTCAGGGCTCGTTCGGCTCCCGTCTTGGGATTGACCGTGACCGCGTAGGTCGTGTCCTGACCGCCGAACTCGGTGAGCAGCTGCTTGCCGCTGGCCGACCACGCGGTCGGGCTGAGACCAGAGAGCAGCGGCGCCACTTTGGTATTGGTCAGCCGCTTGACGCCCTTGCCATTGGGGTTGATCAGGAAGAGGTCGTTCTTGGGGCCGTACTGGCGGCTCTTTTCGCCGAGGTGCTTGACGAAGACGATCCGTTCATTTGGGCCCCAGAGAGGACTGGACGAGCGGTGGTCGGTGGTGAGGGCAACCGGGTGCACGGCAGCGGCGCTGACCGCGCCGGGCGGAAGCAAGTCGATCCGGAAGACGTCGCTCTTAGTCCCGAATTCCACGCTCGATCGCGAGTAGACGAGCTGGCCGCCTTGCGGCGCAAAGCTGACGCCGTTGAAGAAACCACTTGCGAGCGTCTGCCGGGTGCCAGTCGCGAGATCGATCGTGGTCAGCCGCTGCTTGCCCACGGCCGGGCCAAGCAGCACCGCGATCGTGGTCGAGTCAGGAGACCAGGCAAAGACGAACGGGTCCTGCCAGCCAGAGGCGAGCCTCTTTGGAGTGCCGCCCGCTGCCGGAACAGTCATCAATTCCGCCGGCTGATTGCCCTTGCCGAAGCGGTAGAAGATGACCGTCTGGCCGTCAGGCGAGACCCGCGGATTCGACCCCGAACCGATCTTGTGAGCAGCCGAGCCGTTGTCATTGGCAACGAAGACCGTCGGGTTGACGAGACCGTTCTTCGAGAGGTTGCGGGTGAAGACCAGCGTCGCCTGCGCGCTAACGGGAAGGGCGAGACAAGCGCCGAAGATGACAAGAACCGCCAGCGATTTGAATTTTTTGGCCATGGGCCGATCCTAGCCCGGACCCAGGCGTCACAACAAGAACCGGTCAAGCAGCCAGCGGAGCCCCAACTCTGAGCTCAACGACTCGGTCGGGCGCAGCGAGGGCAGCCTGCGCCGTTGCAACCAAAGCGGTCCCATCCAACTCATAGAGCTCCGCGGCAACCACGAGAAGATCAATGTGCGCCCTAGGGCTCAAAAGCGCCACCCGCACGGGCTCGCCGGCAGCAAAGCCCACAACGCAGTAGTCATCGTCGACGTGCTCCTGGCGTTCGTAGTGGTCGAACGCTCGGAGGTCGATGGCTAGGACATCAGCCTCGCTGTCATAGTCGGCTCGCATCAATTTGTTCTTTCATGAATTGTGACGACTAGGTCAGGTTCGTCAACGGCAACCACGATGCGGACCCGAATTCCCCTTATATGGCTCGTATAGCGGGGCCTTCCGTTCGGATCGCTGTCGATCCGAACGGGGTCTGCAATTGCTTCTTCCACGTCGCTAAGCGTCGCGCCCAGAGTGCGGAGTTCATTCCTTGCATGCCGTGACAAGCGCACCGACCATCAAGGGCCCGGCGACTCGAACTCACCCCAGCCGACTAGAGCTCGGGCACGTCGGCGCCGTGCGGGCTGAAGGGGAGGCGGTGGACCTCGGCCCAGCCGGCGCAGCGCGTCTCAAGCGCCTCGGCGACCCCGCCCGCCTCCTGCCAGGTAGTCCAGACGAGGACGGTCGGGCCGGCGCCGGAGATCGTCGCGCCGAGGGCGCCCAGCTCCTTGGCGCCATCGACGATCTCCATTGAGCGCGGGTAGAGCTCGCGGCGGCGCGGCTGGTGGATGCGATCGGCAAGGCCGGCGGCGACCAGGTCGAGGTCGGCGCTCTGCAGGCCGAGGACGAGACGCGAGGCGGCGGAGACGTTGGCGACCGCGTCGGCGAGCGGGACCTCGGCGGGAATCGCCTCGCGGGCACGCTCGGTCGAGACCTCCTCGGCCGGGATCACGACGATCCCCTCGAGGCCGCTTCGGCGGGTCGAAGCGAACCGCGCTAGGTGACTCGCCCTCTCCCGCACCGCAGATCACGAAGCCGCCGTAGATCGCCGCCGCGACGTTGTCGGGGTGGCCCTCCAGCTCAGTCGCCTTGACCAGCATCTCCTGCTTGGAGAGGGCCAGCTCGAAGAGGTGATCGGCGGCGAAGAGGCCGGCGACGATCGCCGCGGCGCTTGAGCCGAGCCCCCGCGCCAGCGGGATCTCGCTTCGCAGCCGGAAGGAAATGCCGTCGGCGGGGTGCAGGCGTCTCGAAGGCGCGCACGATCAGGTTGTCGCGGCCGGTCGGAGACGTCGAGCCCGCCGGGATCGAGCGAGAACTCGCCGGTCTCCTCGACCTCGAGCTCGAGGTACAGCGAGACCGCCGCGGCCATCACGTCGTAGCCCGGGCCGAGGTTGGCCGAGGAGGCGGGGACGCGGACGAGTCGGCGGCGAACGGTCAATCGAAGACCGCGCGCTCGACGGCGCTGAGGTTGTTCTCGCAGTTGATCACCGCGGGCGCTTTGCAGAGGGCGGTGTCGGGGTCCTTGAGACCGTGGCCGGTGAGGACGCAGACGACCGTCTCCGGCGGCGGCGTCGCCCTCGACCGTCGGGCAGGCCGTGGGCGAGCAGCCCGGCGACCGAGGCGGCCGAGGCGGGCTCGCAGAAGACGCCCTCGCTGGCGGCGAGCCAGCGGTAGGCGTCGAGGATCTGCTCGTCGGAGACCGCGGCGACGCGGCCGCGCGAGGAGGTGAAGGCGTCCATCGCCTCCTCCCAGCGGGCCGGGTTGCCGATCCGGATCGCCGAGGCGACCGTCTCGGGGTTGGCGACCGGCGCGCCGCGGACCAGCGGCGCCGCGCCCTCGGCCTGGAAGCCGTAGAGGATCGGGGCAGTCGCCGGCCTCCTGGAAACCGCGCCAGTAGGCGGTGACGTTGCCGGCGTTGCCGACCGGGATCGCCAGCGCGCCCGGGCGCCTCGCCGAGCTCCTCGACCACCTCGAAGGCGGCGGTCTTCTGGCCTTCGATCCGATACGGGTTGACCGAGTTGACCAGCTCGATCGGGTGCTTGTCGGCGAGCTCGCGGACGATCCGCAGGGCGTCGTCGAAGTTGCCCTGCAGGGCGACGACGCGGGCGCCGTGCATCAGCGCCTGGGCGAGCTTGCCGATCGCGATCTTGCCCTCGGGCACGATCACCGCCCCGCGCAGTCCCGGCCCGGGCCGCGTAGGCGGCGGCGCTGGCGGCGGTGTTGCCGGTCGAGGCGCAGATCACGGCCTCGGCCCCGCGCCCCTTGGCGCGCGAGACGGCGACGGTCATGCCCCGGTCCTTGAAGCGGCCGGTCGGGTTGGCGCCCTCGAACTTGAGAAAGACCCGGGCGCCGATCCGCTCGGAGAGCCGCGGCGCCTCGATCAGCGGGGTCGAGCCCTCGTTCAGGGTGACGACCGGATCGCCGGGCTCCAGCGAGAGGCGGTCCCGGTAGCGCTCGATCAGAGGGGCGGGACTCAAACGAACTCCTCCTCGATCACCCGGATCGAACGCGGCGGCGTGCGCAGTTCGTCGAGCTCCCCGATCGCCTCGAGCGCCGCCGCGAAGCGCGACTCCAGGCACTCGTGGATGACCATCACCAGGCGCGCGTCGTCGCCGATTCCGCGCTGGACGACGCTCTTCACCGAGACGTCGTTGTCGCCGAGCACCGGTCGCGACCGTGGCCAGCACGCCGGGGCGGTCGGCGACCTCGAGGTGGAGGTAGAAGGAGGAGGTGACGTCGGCGACGATCGGCAGGCGCTCGCGCGTCTCGTGCACAGGCGCGTCGCCGGTGAGGATCGAGACGACGTCGCCGAGCACGGCCGAGGCGGTCTGCAGTCCCCCGGCCCCCGGCCCCGACATCGTCACCTCGGTGATCGCCGGCGCCTCGACCATGACCGCGTTGAACGGGCCGCCGATCGGAGCCAGCGGGTGGCCGCCGTAGAGGAAGCAGGGGAAGACGCGGACGCTGATCGCCGCCGTCGCGGCGCTCGGCGACCCCGAGCAGCTTCAGCGAGAGGCCGAGCTCCTTGGCGTAGGCGAGGTCGTCGGGCTGGATCTGCTCGATCCCCTCGTAGGAGACCTGGTCGAGAGTCACCGGGGTGTGGAAGGCGAGCCGGGCGAGGATCGCCATCTTCGCCGCCGCGTCGGCGCCGCTGACGTCGTCGGTCGGGTCGGCCTCGGCGTAGCCGAGCTCCTGGGCGCGGGCGAGGACGTCCTCGTAGGCGGCGCCGGTCGACGCCATCTCGGTGAGGATGAAGTTGGTGGTGCCGTTGACGATCCCGAAGACCTTCGTCGATCTCGGTCGACGCCGAAGCTCTCCTGGATCATCCGCACGATCGGGATCACGCCCGCGACCGCCGCCTCGAAGCGCAGCTGCACGCCGGCCTCGCGGGCGACATCGAAGAGCTCGTCGCCGTGCTGGGCGAGCAGCTGCTTGTTCGCGGTGACCACCGGGCGTCCGGCCCGCAGCGCGTCGAGCACGTAGCTCGCGCGCGGGGTCGGTGCCGCCGATCAGCTCGACGATCAGGTCGGAGCGGCGAGGATCTCGCCGAAGTCGCCGCTCGCGCGGGTCAGCACGCCGGCGATCTCGGGCCGGCGTCCGGTCGCCGCCTCGACCGCCTCGGCCCGCTCGTCGAGCAGCTCGGCGAAGGCGCCGCCGACCGTGCCGCGTCCCGAGCAGCCCGATGCGGACGGGTTTGGGCCGCTCAGACATCGCGCGAGGTCAGGTCCTCGTAGGTCTCGCGGCGGACCACGACCCGGGCCTCGCCGTCGCGACAGAAGATCACCGGCGGCCGCGGCACGCCGTTGTAGTTGCTCGCCATCGCGTAGCCGTAGGCGCCGGTCGCCGGGCGTGACGAGGACGTCGCCGACCGCCGGGGCGGCGAGCAGCGCGTCGCGGACGAGGATGTCGCCGGACTCGCAGTGCATGCCGGCGATCGTCGCCGCGCGTCTCGGCTGGCGCGGCGGCGCGGTCGGCGATCAGCGCTTCGTAGCGCGAGCCGTAGAGCATCGGCCGCATGTTGTCCGACATGCCGCCGTCGACGGCGACGTAGGTGCGGACGCCGGGAATCTCCTTGACGGTGCCGACCCGGTAGGCGGTGACGCCGGCGTTGCCGACCAGCGAGCGGCCGGGCTCGATCAGGATCCGCACGCCGTCGCCGAAGACCTCGGCGACGCCGCGCACCTTGACGTCGATGTAGGCGTCGATCGTGGGCGGCTCGTCCTCGGCCGTGTAGGCGATGCCGAGGCCGCCGCCGACGTTGACGATCTTGCACCAGTCCCCGGCCAGCTCGCCGAGCGCCCGGATCGCCAGCGTGTAGGGCTCGAGCTCGAAGATCTGCGAGCCGATGTGGGCGTGCAGGCCGACCAGGTTGAGCTCGTCGGAGGCGAGGACTCGCTCGATCGCCCGCGCCGCCAGGCCGTCCTCGAGCCCGAAGCCGAACTTCGAGTCGAGCTGGCCGGTCTGCACGTAGTTGTGGGTCGAGGGCTTGATCCCGGGAGTGACCCGGACCAGAACGTCTTGGGGCGCGTCGAGCAACCGTTCGCAGCGCTCGATCTCGTCGAAGGAGTCGAGGATCAGGTGGCCGACGCCGGAACGGGCGGCGAAGAGGATCTCCTCGTCGGTCTTGTTGTTGCCGTGCATGTGGATGCGGGCGGGATCGAAGCCGGCGCGCAGCGCCATGTGCAGCTCGCCGCCGGAGGCGACGTCGACCGAGAGGCCCTCCTCGGCGAAGAGCCGGTAGGCAGCGGTGCAGGGCAGCGACTTGCTGGCGAAGAGGACCTCGACGTCGGCGCCGTGTCGCTCGAAGGCCGTCGCGGTAGGCGCGGGCGCGGGCGCGCATGTCGTCCTCGGCGTAGACGTAGGCGGGAGTGCCGAACTCCGCCGCCAGCTCGACGACGTCGCAGCCGGCGACCTCGAGATGACCACGCTCGTTGATGCGGCTCTTACCCGGGTACACCAGCGACCCCTCAATCGGGTCCACCACCGCCCCGGCCTCTGCACGCTCCGCCATAGGCGGGCATTGTGACGGTTGAAAGGGGAGCGGCGACTAGAGAGGGTGCAGGGCTATTTGCAGCCGAGCAGACAGTTGACCGTTTCGCCGACTTCATCGACGGTTTTGCCGACCGTGGATTCCGGCCCGGCAACCCCGTTGACGACACCTTCGGTGACTTCGGTAACGCCAGTACTGCCGATCACGCCGCCGGTGGCTTCGTCGACGCCGGAGACTGTTTTGTTGACGGTGCTGGTGAGCGCACCCGAAGTCGATGGAGTGCTACCGCCCGCCGAGCTGCCCGAGCCGGGGCTCGAACCCCCACCTCCGCCGTTGTTACCCCCGCCGGAAGCAGGGCTGGAGCTAGCGGAACCGGTCGGCGAGGTATTGGAGGGTGCGCTGCCGCCCTGGCCGCCTGGACTTGACGGCGGCGCTTCCGCGGTGGGTGAGCCGGTTGCGGCGGTCGGCGAGGCGTCGACCGCGACCTGATCACGCTGCGCCCCCGGTGAACGGCCATCTCGATTGCCAGCTGAGTGCCCAGCGGGGGCGGCGGCTGCTCCGGCGCCAGACGCTTGCGTTGTCCCCGTGCCCGGGTTGGTGCCGGGGTTGCTGGGCGCACTCGCGGCGCTATCGCCACCGCCGACGCCGATGCCTGAAAGCGGCCACTCCTTCAGGGCTTGCAGCGAAACGAGCAGAACGAAGGCGACCACGGCAGTCGCAACCAGTGCGGTGCTGGACACCGCTCCCGCGAGATAAGTGTGAGCCTGGCGAATCATCTGAGATGGCCTCCTACGTGAGGCTCGTACCCAGACTGGCAGGGTCAAACCCCGCCGGCATACCAAATAATTGAATTTCCTAGGGAATTCTAAGTAAAGGAAACAGCGCAGGCTGTCGCTTATAGGTAGGCCATCGGATCGGTGACTTCGCCGTCGATCCGGACCTCAAAGTGAAGGTGCGGCCCAAGGCAGTAGCCAGTGCAATCGCTGTAGCCGATGACCTGGCCTTGGGAGACCTGCTGCCCGGCCGAGACCGCGAACGTCTCCTGGTGCGCGTAACAGGTGGAGAGCCCACCGCCGTGGTCGATGCAGGTGTAGTTGCCGTAGCCGCCGCTGCTCGACTCGGGCTCAGTCAAAATCACGGTGCCGGCGGCAGCCGCCCTGATCGGGGTGCCGCTGGGCACCGCGATGTCGATACCCGGGTGGTACTCGTAGCTGCCGTTGATCGTGCGCGAGCCGAAGCCGGAGACGACCGGACCATCGACCGGCCAGATCAGTCCGCTGCTGCTGCCGCGGATCGGACCCGCGGGCAACGGCACCGATCCGTAGCCGGCGAGCTGCGCCGCAATCTTCGCCTGGATCTTTGCCACCGAGCCATCCAGCTCCTCTTCGTGTGAGCGGATCTTCTTCAACGCCGCGACACGGTCGCCGCGAGCGGCGACCAGGGATGACTGCCGCTGCTGGACCGCACCGCGAGCGCTCGCCAGGGCCTGCTCTTCAGCCGCGATCGAGTCGCGCGCCGCTTCGATCTGGTCCTTGGCGCCACGCAGGCGATCGACCGTGTGCCTGACCTGGTCACGCAGTTCGCGCACGCGGCCGACGATCGCTTCGTCGTTACCGCGGATGCGGTTGAGGTATTCGGTGCGATCGATCAGATCGTCGTAGCCGTTGGCGCCGACGATGACGCTGAGCACATCGGGTGTTCCGGTCTCATACATAGCGACGAGGCGATCCCGCAGCGCGGTCAAGGCCCGTTTGAGATGCGACCGCATCTTGACCAGGCGCGTTTTCGCCACGTTCAACTGCGCCATCGCGCGATCGAGCTCAGCCTGCTTGGCATTGAGGCGAACTTCCACAGTCGCCTCTTTGTCGCGAAGGCTGGCCACCTCGGTCGTCAGCCTATCGATGCGATCGCCGAAGCCGGAGATCGTCGTCGTTAGGACCTCGGAGCGTTCGCGCGCCTTGGAAAGCTTCGCTTCCTTGGCGTCGAGCTTCGATTCAAGATCTTCGGCGGGCGCGGAGCTGGCGGCAAGCAACGCAACCAGCGCCGCCGCAGCGACGAGAAACGTCGCCAGGGCAAGGCGATTTCTGACCATCGCTGCCGAGGCTAGCCAAGTCGAGATGTGCCGACTTGCAGGGAATTCCCCCTGCAACCAGGCTTGCGATCAGGTCTGGGGCGAGGCGTTCTCGACGTGCAGGAGGTCGGCCGAGGCCTCCTCCTCCATCTGCAGCGTCGTGTGGTCGATCCCGAAGCGCTCGTGCAGTAGCAGCTCAAGCCGCCGGCGCACCAGGTCGCGGATCGCACTCCGAGCTGACCACAACGTGAGCGGCAAGGGCGCCGAACCCCGACGTCACCGTCCAGACGTGCAGGTCGTGGACAGAGCGCACCCCCTCCTCCGAGCAGATCGCCGCGCCGGCGGCATCGACGTCGACCCCAGCGGGCGCCGCCTCCATCAGCACGTCGAACGGCTCCTTGATCAGGCGCCAGGAAGAGATCAGGATCAGCAGCGAGATCAGCAGGCTGACGATCGGGTCGACGATCGAGGAGCCACCGGCAAGGACGACAAGCACCGGCGATGACGACGCCGAGCGAGCCAAGCGCGTCGGCGAGCGGAGTGCCGCAGCACCCCCTCGAGGTTGACGTCGGCACGCTCGCCGCGAGCGAGCACGAGCGTCGCGGCGACGTTACCGGCAAGGCCAAGCAGGCCGAGCGCGAGAACGCCACCCGCCATCGATCGACGGTGGATCCCCAAGCCGACCGATCGCCGCATAGGCGATCACGATCGCCACGACAACCAGCAGCAACCCATTGACCAGCGCCGCCAGGACCTCCGAGCGCTGATACCCGAAGGTGCGTCCGCCCGCCGGCCGGACGCGCAGCCAGAGCGGCCGCGAACAGCGCCAGCCCGATCGCAGCCGACGTCGGAGAGCAGATGCCCCGCGTCGGCCAACACAGCAAGCGACCCGGTGAGAATCCCACCAACCGCCTCAGCAACAAACATCCCAGCGTTGATTCGCCAGCGCAATCCACATCCGCCGCCGGCTGTCGCCGCGCCTTACGTCAAGCGAGTGCGAATGCCCATGAGCGTGCACGGCCTGAGCTTAGAGCCGTCGAGGGTCCCTTCCCAGGAACTCCCGCGAAGCGGCCTGGGAAGGGACCCTCGACGGCTCTCCGCTTACGCGGGGACAGGCTCCTTGGCCGGCTTCTCGGCTATCGCCGCGTCGGCGACTTCCGCCGCGTACCCAAGCCGCTCGGCGTATTCCCGCGCCTGCATCCGCGAGATAACCATTCGCTGGATCTCCGCCGTCCCCTCGAACAGCTGGTAGATCTTGGCGTCGCGGAACCACTTCTCCAACGGGCAGTCGGCGCTCCAGGCGTAGGGCCCGACGAGGTCCATCAGGGTCGTCGTCGCCCACATCGTCACGTCGCCGGCCTTGAGCTTCGACATCGAGCCCTGGCCACCGCGCATCGGGATGCCGTTGCGGCCCATCCAGGCAGCGCGCTGAACGAGAAGTCGCGCACGCTTCGATCTCGGTCGCGACATCGGCCAGCGTCTGCTGGATCCGCTGCTCCCCCAGCAACGGTTTGCCGCCTTCAGACTGACCGTCGAGGTACTCGAGGGTCCACTCGTATGCGGCCTGGGCGATGCCGAGAGCCGAGGCGCCGACCAGCGGCCGGGTCATCTCGAAGGTCGCCAGGGCGTCGGCGCCGCGCGACTTCTTGCCTTCGCGCCCGCGCTGCAGCTTGCGCTCCAGCTTCTCCTCGCCGCCGAGCAGGTTCTCGATCGGGATCCGGCAGTCCTCGAGCACGATCTCCGCCGTGTGCGAGGCGCGGATGCCGAGCTTCGACTCCTTCTTGCCCTGGCTCAGCCCGGGCGTGTCCTTGCCGATCACGAAGGAGGCCTGGCCGCGGGTGCCAAGGGTCGGGTCGACGGTGGCGACGACGACGTGGACGTCGGCGATGCCGCCGTTGGTGATGAAGACCTTGGTGCCGTTGAGCACCCACTCGTCACCATCGCGCTTGGCGGTCGTCTTCAGGCTCTTCACGTCGGAGCCAGCCTGCGGCTCGGTGACGGCGTAGGCGCCGAGCTTGATCTCGTCGCCGCTGCCGAAGCACTCAGGGACCCAGCGGGCGATCTGCTCAGGCGTGCCGGAGGAGGCGATTCCCGCCGCGGCAAGGCCAGAGCCGCGAGATCGCCAGGGCGGTGCCGGCGCAACCCCAGTGGAACTCTTCGGCCGAGATCACCTGCATCTGGCCCTCGCTCGTCGGCGGCGGAGCGCTGGATGGCCTCGAGGCCGCCGAAGCCCTGCTTGCGCGCCTCCTTGATCACCTCCCAGGGGGTGCTCTCCTCTTCGTCGTGCTTGCGGGCGGCGGGCCTGATCACCTCGCGGGCGAAGGTCCGGCAGCGCTCCTTGTACTCCAGCTGCTCGTCGTTGAGTGCGAAATCCATGGGTCCCTTCCTAGGCTTGGCGGGCGACCACTGATTGACTGGTCAGTCAGCCAGTTTAAGGGTACGCATGGCGCGGCGCATCTCTTCGTCCTCGGTCGCTCGCGTGCTCGCGCACGCCACGCTCCCTGCGTCCTCGACCTGCTTGACCATGCGCACCCTTAATTGAGCAAGTTGCTTCAACCTCTAGCGTTCCCCCGGATGACCCCCAGAGGACAACCGATCAACGCAAAGGTTCCGCCCCCGGAAGAGGCCCCGCAGAGCGAGCAGCAAGAGACGAATCCGCCGAAACCTCTCAGGAAAAAACGTAGGCCGGTCCCAGGTGCGCTGAAGGCGATTGGCGGCCTGGTCGCGATCGCGCTGGTCTTCCTGGTAGCCGCCGTACTCGGGGGTGGCAGCTCGAACAAGCAGGATGAAAAGCCCGCGCCGGCGCCGGTCCAGGCCACACCCGAACCGGCGCCTGAAGAAGAGCAAACTCCCACTGCCGAAGCGGCCGAAGAACTCGGCTACCCATCGTTTGCCACCAACAACACGACCAGGGTTGGCGGCTCAGACGCGGCGGCCACGGCGGCCGGCGTCGCGCTCGCCGTCTTCCCCTCGGTCAAGGTCGCCCAACGACCCGTGGCGGTCACCCTGGTTGACGAAGACGACTGGCAGGGAGCAGTTGCGGCGGCGGTGC
Source organism: uncultured Solirubrobacterales bacterium (assembly GCA_963716345.1). Taxonomy (GTDB): domain Bacteria; phylum Actinomycetota; class Thermoleophilia; order Solirubrobacterales; family 70-9; genus VRUE01. Next base: position 2,009,592 of record OY970304.1, on the reverse strand, counting down.
TGATGGCCGCTCCGGTGCGAGCGCCGCTGCTCGTTTCCGCGGGCGGCGATCTTCCCGACCCAACGTCCCAGGCCCTCGACACCCTCAATCCACAGGGAAGCACCGCAACCGACAAAACGCAGGCATTCGTCATCGGCAGCGCCGCCGTGCCAGACGGACTGCGGAGCGCCCGGGTGAAAGCGGCGAACCCGGCCGCCTTGGCCGTCGCGATCGCAGGCGCTGCGCAACAAACTGCTCGGGGGTGCTCCCGCTCACATCGTCCTCGCCCCGGACAGCAAGCCCGAATTCGCGGCGCCGGCCGCGGCCTGGGCCGCCCGTTCGGGCGACCCGGTTCTCTACAGCGGCTCCGGCAAGCTCCCCAAGGAGACCGCCGGCGCGCTGCGCGAAGACCCGAAAACGCCGGTCTTCGTGCTCGGCCCCTCCTCGGCGATCTCCTCCGACGTGGTCCGAGAAGTCGCCAAGATCGGCAACCCGGTGCAGCGGGTCTCGGAGGAGAAACCGGTCGAAAACGCGATCGCCCTGGCCCGCTACGCGAGCGGTGACTTCGGCTGGAACGTCAATGACCCCGGACACGGCTTCGTCGTCGCCCGCAGCGACGAACCGATCGAGGCGGCGATTGCGGCACCGCTCTCCGCCTCGGGCACCTGGGGACCGCTGCTGCTCACCGACGACGCCGATACGCTGCCGAAAGCGCTGCGTGAATACCTGCTCGACGTCAAGCCCGGCTACACCACCGATCCGACTCGCGCCTTCTACAACCACGTCTGGGTGATCGGGGATCAGGAGGCCATCGACGTGAACCAGCAAGCCGAAATCGATCAGCTCGCCGAACTGGCAAAGATCGGAGGGGGAGAAGAATGAGCGAGGCCGAGAGTCCGGACCTGCTCAGTGGCGGCCACCGCGTCACTGCCGAGGACATACGCGCCCTGGCCGGCGCCTCCACCCCGCACTTCTCGCTCCAGGTGCGTAACCGGATCCGGCGCCTGATCGAGCCACTGGCCGCCGATGACCCGGCGCGGCGCGAAGGCGAGCGCAAGATCGCCGAGCTGGAAGATCTGGCCGAGCACAGCGGCGACCCGCGCGGGACGATGGGGATCTCCTCGCATTGAAGAACCTGGTGCCGGGCGTCTGGCGGCTGAAGGAGTTTCCCGGACCGACGATCAACGTCTACCTCGCGGAGGACGTCCTGATCGACGCCGGACGGCGCTGGGATCGGCGCCGCATCTTCGCCGAGATCGAGGGGCGTGAGCTCTCGATGCTCGCCCTGACGCACGTGCACCCCGACCATCAGGGCGTCGCCAAGGACGTCTGCGAAGCGCGGGGCATTCCCCTCGCCTGCCATGCCGGCGACGTCGATGCGATGGAGGGACGGCGGCCCGTCGCCGCCTCCTCGCACCCAATTGCGCGCACCGCGGCGTGGTTCTGGCAGGGCCCTCCGCACAGCGTCGACAGGACACTCGCCGAGGGCGACGAGGTCGCCGGCTTCCGCGTCGTCCACGCGCCCGGCCACTCAGCCGGTGAGGTGATCTTCTTCCGCGACTCCGACCGGGTGGCGATCTGCGGCGATGTGATCCGCAACATGAGCTACGCCACCGGCCGCCCCATGCTGGCCGAGCCGCCCGACTTCTACAACGTCGACTCAGCCGAGAACCGTCGTTCGATCCGCAAGCTGGCCGAGCTCGAGCCCAGCCTGATCCTGCCCGGTCACGGCCCCGCCGTGACCGATATGGCGGCTTTCCAGCGCTTTGTCGCGGCGCTGCCCGCATAACCAGGCGCCAACCGGGGTAGTGCGGTGGGCATGTCCTCAACAAAGGGGGGTTGTTCCATGGAGGCACTGAAGAGGAGAAGGCCTTCGCCGGCCATGATCGTGGCAATTCTCGCTCTGATCGTGGCGATGGCGGGGACCGCATACGCAGCGCAGAACATCAACGGCGGATCGATCAAAAAGCAGACGATCGGCAGCGGCAAGCTCAAGCACAAGACGCTGACCGGCTACCAGATCAACACCAACAAGCTTGGCATCGTTCCATCCGCCAAGCGGGCGGCCCACACCTACTGGGCAGTGGTCAACAACCCGGGCGGTGCCGGCAACGCGACTCTGGCACGCGCGAGCGACCAAGGCATCACCGCGGCCGAGGGCGGCGGCGCGGTTGCGGTCGTCTTCCCCGTCGACGTCAGCGGCTGCGCCAACATCGCCGCCCGCAACAACGCCGGCACGACCGTGCCGGGGGCCGGAACGCACAGACCAACATCGCGCCGACCAACCCGAACGCGATCGAAGTCCGCACCCGCGACGAAAAAGGCGCCGACGCGGACGCTGACTTCCACCTGATCGTCGTCTGCCCGTAATCGGCCACGAGCTTCGGCCGGGGCCCCGTGTCACCCAACGGGGCCCGGCCGATGGCGCTCAAGCGGCTAGGGTGGTGACGTGAGCGGCGAGATCGAACACGGCTTCAAAGAGGGCGACAAGGTCTGGGTCGAGGACGGCAACGGTAAGCACCACCCCGGCATCTTCGTCGCCGACAACGAGAGCTCCGGCTGGTTCGGCGGCGGCCCCAGCGCCTACGTCGTCCACCCCGAGGCCAAGCAGGCCGAGGTCGTCTCGACCTTTCGCATCACCCCGCGCGACGAGTAGCGACCCGCTATGCCTTAAAAAGCTTTGCGGCCCCGGCGGGGCTAGGCTGAGAGCGTGGATGAACCAATTGTGCCCGGCTTTAAAAGGGGCGACAAGGTCTGGGTAGAGAACGGCGAAGGCCATCGTCGCCCGGGGGTCTTCGTAGGCGACAAGGAGAGATTCAACTGGTCCCGCAGTGGGCCCAGCGCCCACGTCGTCTATCCCGAGACCAAGCAGGTAGGGGTCGTCCCGGTCTTCCGCATCACGCCACGCGACGAGTAGCGAGCGGGGAGGCCGTCGGGCGCCCTCCCCAAAACGCGCGGCGGGAGCCGCGCTTGAGTGTTTTGGGGAGGGCGCCCGACGGCCCCTGCTGTCCTCAGCTGCTGAGAGGTACGCGGGCTTTGTTCATGTCGACCCGCTCGCCGCGGAACGGCACGCCCTCGGCGACGAGGTGCCGCGTCTGTCGTGCCCCCTTGGCTAGCGAGCCATCGGCGCGGACCACGCGCCACCAGGGCAGGTCGGGATCGTCGACCTCGAAGAGCACCGCGCCGGCGAAGCGAGGCGCTCCCGGCGAGACGTCCCCATAGCTGCACACGAACCCCTCCGGGATCTCCCGCACGCGCTCCAGTACCTCGTCCTCGCGTCTCAAGCCGTGGGGCCGAAGGCGTCGATGATGCGGTTCTGGTACTCGCTCAGCTCCTCGGGCGAGATGAAGTAGGTCGGCGGGGTGAGGAAGAGGCCGTCGGCGCGCTCGGCCGTCGCCTCGACCCGGGCGCGGACCTTGTCGAGCGGGCCGGCGGCGCAGTAGGTCTCGACCATCTCGTCGCTGATCGCGGCGGGGACGGCGGCGAGGTCGCCGCGGCGGAAGGCCTCGCCCGCGGCGACAGCGTTGTCGGCGAAGCCGTGCAGCTCCCAGAGCGGCATGTAGGTCTTGACCGTGGCGTAGAAGGAGATCGTGCGGCGGGCCATGTCGATCGCCAGCGCCTCGTCATCGTCGATCGCGCAGCAGACGGTCGGCAGGTAGTCGAAGTCGGAGCGCTCGCGGCCCGAGCGGGTGAGTCCCTCTTCGAAGGAGCTGACGACCACCTCGTCGATCCAGCGCAGGCTCTGGATCGGATGGCCGATCAAGCCGTCGGCGACGTCGCCCGCCATCCGGCACATGCCCCCCTGGACGCCGGCGGTGTAGATCGGCACCGACTCGCGCGGCGCCGGGTGTGGACGAATCCAGCCCTTGATGTCGATGTCGTAGTAGTCGCCCTCGTAGCGGATCGGCTCGCCCTTGCCGGCCTGCTGCATGATCAGCCGCGTCGCCTCGATCGCCTCGCGCAGGTGCGGCGCCGGTTTGCCGTACTCGGCGTTGTGCCAGGTTTCGTTGAGGCGCTTGACCCCGGAGCCGAGTCCGAGGCGGAAGCGGCCGCCCGACATCTCGTCGATGTCGAGGGCGCTGATGGCGTGGATGAAGGGGCTGCGGGTGAAGGCCCAGGCGATCCCGGTGGCGACATCGATCCGCTCGGTCTTGCCGGCCAGGTAGGCGGCCTGGGTGACCGAGGAGCGGAACAGCTCGGGTGCCCAGACGCACTCGACGCCGGCTGCCTCGGCGCGCTGGCGTCTCGGCCTCGAGGTCGGCGACCGTGGTGCCGATCGCGGCGACGGAGATCCGCTCGAGCGCGCTCACTCGCTGCCCGGCTCAGAACGGCGGCCGGGGGTCGGCGCGCGCCGGCGAGGACCGCATCGGCGACGCGTTCGCGGTGCCACTTGGAGTCGCCGAACATCGCCGCGTTGGCCTTGCCGCGCTTGAGGAAGAAGTGCAGGTCGTGCTCCCAGGTGAAGCCGATCCCGCCGTGGACCTGGATCGAGGCGTCGGGAACGCGCCAGCCGGCGTCGGAGGCGTAGGCCTTGGCCATCGAGGCCGCCAGCGGCAGCGACTCCGGCTCGGCGTCGGCAGCCCAGGCGGCGCCGTAGACCGCCGAGCGGGCGTTCTCGGTCTCCAGCAGCATCTGCGCGCAGCGGTGCGAGACCGCCTGGTAGGCGCCGATCGGCCGGCCGAACTGCTGGCGGTCCTTGGCGTAGGCGACCGCCATCTCCATCGTCCGCTGGGCGATCCCGGTCGACTCGGCGGCAAGCGCGACACAGAGCCGGTTGAAGACGGAGTAGTAGTCGGCCTCGGCGCCGGGCAGCGTGTCCCCGGCCGCGACCCTGACGCCGTCGAAGCGAACCGCGTAGAGGCGGCGGGTGGTGTCGATCGAGGTCGCGGGGTGACCGTCACGCCGTCGGCGCCGCGCTCGACCAGGTGGCGCCGCCCGTCGGAGGTGGCGACGAGGAAGAAGTCGGCAGCCGCGGCGTCCATGACGAGGACCTTCTCGCCGTCGAGGACGAGGCCGTCGCCGTCGGCGCGCGGCCTCCATCGTGAAGCTGCCGATCGTCGCCGGGCGAGCCGGCGTCCCAGAGCGCCGGGGTGCCGCGCAGCTTGCCCTCGGCCAGCGGCCGCAGGAAGCGCTCGCGCTGGTCGTCGGAGCCGCAGAGGCGAGAGAGCCAGGCCGGCGATCGTGTTGGAGAAGAGCGGCGAGGGGGCGAGCGCGTAGCCCATCTCCTCGAAGAGGACGGCGAGCTCGACGATGCCGAGACCCTGCCCACCCCACTCCTCGGGCAGCGCCAGGCCGGTCCAGCCGAGCTCGGCCATCTCGTCCCAGTCGGACTGCGTCGAAGCCGTTCTCGCTCTCGGCGAGCTCGCGGATCCGCTCGGACTTGTAGCGAGCGGCGAGGAAGTCGTGGGCGGTCGCCTTGATCGCCTGCTGCTCGTCGGTGAGGTCGAAGTACATGAGTCGGCGAGCGCCCCTAACGCATCCTCGGCAGGCCGAGCACGCGCTCGGCGATGATGTTCTTGAGGATGTCGGTGGTGCCGCCCTCGATCGAGTTGGCCCGCGAGCGCAGGAAGCTGTACTGCCAGGCGCCGTTGGCGATGGCGTGCTCGGCGCCGCGAGCCGAGCGGCGCGTAGGCGCCCTCGATCTCGAGCGCCAGCTCGGTCAGATCCGCTGGTTGATGTCGGCCCACTGCCACTTGCCGAGCGAGCCCTCGGGGCCGGGGATGCCCGACTGCATCGTCTTGGTCAGGCCGCGGTAGGCGTTGAGCCGCATCGTCTCCGCCTCGATGTGGAGCTGGGCGATGCGCTGGCGGAAGACCGGGTCCTCGGCAGCAGTGCCGCCACCAAGGCGGGTCTCAGCCGCGAGGGCGCCAAGGCGTTTGAGGTTATTGGCGATCTGAGCGATCGCGCCGAAGGCGAGGCCGGCGCGCTCGTTCATCAGCGTCGTGATCGCCACCGCCCAGCCGTCGCCGACCTCGCCGACCACGTTGGCCTCGGGGATCCGCGCTTCGTCCATGAAGACCTCGTTGAACTCGCCCTCGCCGGTGATCTGAACCAGCGGCTTGGCTTCCACGCCGTCCTGCTCCATGTCCATCAGGAAGTAGGTCAGGCCCTTGTGCTTGGGGGCGTCGGGGTCGGTGCGGGCGACGAGCATGCACCACTTGGCGTACTGGGCGAAGGTGGTCCAGACCTTCTGGCCGGTGACGACCCATTCGTCGCCGTCCTTGACCGCCCGCGTCTTCAGCGAGGCGAGGTCGGAGCCCGACTCGGGCTCGGAGAAGCCCTGGCACCAGATCTCCTCGCCGGTGAGGATCGGCTCCAGGTAGCGCTGCTTCTGCGCATCGGTGCCGTGGGCGATCACGACCGGGCCGCCCATCGCCAGGCCGAGCACGTTGGCCGGGCTCGGCGCCTCCAGACCGTGCCGCCTCGCCGACGAAGATCGCCTGCTCGATCATCGTCGCGCCGCGACCGCCGTACTCCTTCGGCCAGGAGATCCCGGCCCAGCCGGCGGCGTGCAGCTTCAGCTGCCACTCGCGGCGGAAGGCCATCACCTCGTCGAGCCCTGCCTTCGGGCTCGGGCCCGGGGTGGTTCGCTTCGATCCAGGTCGCGAACCTCGTCGCGGAACTGCTCCTCGGAGGGCGACAGGGTCAGGTCCATCGGTGGCGGAGCATAGCGACCGCTTGGCCGCGCAGCCAGTACTTAGCGACTACCGCAGACTTCAGCGCCGTATTCGCCGGCTAGCCGGCCGGAGATCCCGAAGACCGCGTCACTGCTGGCGACCACCGCTTCGGGGTTTGCTTCGGCAGTTTCGAGGCCTTCTTCGAGCGCGCTGACAATCTCGTTGAACCGTTCTTCGTCACCTTCCGGCGCATCCAGCGCCTTCATCGCGGCGATTTCCTTTTCGACGCTGGGAACGATCGCCAAGCCGACCAGCTTTTCGGACTGGGCCTTGCTCGGCCGCTTGACGTCTTTGTGTTCTTTGAGGAAGACGAGGACCGCGCGCTGCATCCGTTCGGTGCCTTTCTGGCAGACCGCGTCAACCTGCTTGATGAAGGCCGCTTTGGAAATCGAGCCCGTGGTGCTGGTGCTGGAGCTGGAATCGCTGCCGCCACCGCATCCCGCCGCGAGGGCGACCACTGTCAGCGCGACCGCGATCGCAATCGTTCCCCTACCCATGCGGGGAACTTACACCGCCCGTACCGATCTGGGAATCCCGGTGAGCCGAATCTCAGACGCGCTGGATCAGGGTGCCGGTGCCGAGTCCGCCGCCACAGCACATCGTCACCAGGCCCATCTCCTTGTCGGTGCGCTCCATCTCGTGCAGCAGAGTGGTGATCAGGCGGGCGCCGGTCGAGCCGAGCGGGTGGCCGAGGGCGATCGCGCCGCCGTTGACGTTGACCCGGTCCATGTCGGGATCGAGCTCGCGGCGCCAGGCGGCGACGACGGAGGCGAAGGCCTCGTTGATCTCGACCAGGTCGATGTCGTCCATCGTCATCCCGTTGCGCTCGAGCAGCTTCCTGGTGGCGGGGATCGGGCCGGTCAGCATGATCACCGGGTCGACGCCGACCGTGGTCTGGTCGAAGATCCGGGCCCGTGGCTTGAGTCCAAGCGCGTCGGCCTTCTCGCGCGTCATCAGCAGCACCGCGGCGGCGCCGTCGGAGACCTGTGAGGAGTTGCCGGCGGTGATCTTGCCGTCCTCCTTGAAGGCCGGCTTCAGCTGGCCAGAGCCCTCGAGCGTGGTCTCGCGCGGATGCCCTGGTCGGTCGAGTAGGTGTCGCCATTGACGCTGAACGGCACGATCTCGCGCTCGAAGCGACCCTCCTCGGTCGCCTTGGCGGCGAGCTGCTGGGAGCGCACGCCGAGCTCGTCGAGCTCGGAGCGGGGGATCTCCCACTGGTCGGCGATCATCTCGGCCGAGAGGCCCTGCGGGATCAGGTTGTAGCGCTCCATCAGCTCGGGCGAGAAGGGCGCGCCATGCTCCTTCATCACCGAGTAGCCGTCGGCGAAGGAGATGTGGCCCATGTGCTCGACCCCGCCGCCGATCGCGACGTCGTGGACGCCGGAGGCGATCAGCGTCGCGGCGAAGTTGACCGCCTGCTGGGCGGAGCCGCACTGGCGGTCGATCGTGGTCGCCGGCGTCTCGATCGGCAGGCCGGCCTCGAGCCAGGCGTTGCGGCCGATGTTGACTCCCTGCTCGCCGAACTGCTGGGCGCAGCCGGCGATCACGTCGCCGGTCTCGGCCGGGTCGACGCCGGTGCGCTCGAAGAGCTCGTTGTAGGTCTTGGCGAGCAGGTTCGAGGGATGGGCGTCCTTGTAGTAGCCCTTCTCCGCGTGACCGCGCCCGATCGGCGTGCGAACCGCCTCGACGATGACGACCTCGCGACCACCGAACTTGCCGCTTCCGTTGCTCTGCCATCGCGCCCCTCCGTATCGATTGACTGGTCAGTCAACCAATCGTACCTGGCGGCGCAGAACCGGGCTGGAGCTTGATAGGAACCCGCCCATGAACGGAAGCCAGGGGTACGAGAGTCCGGGGATCGCGGGGAGCGGCGCCATCGCCACCGGTCTAGCCGCTGTCGCGACCACGACCGCAGACGACGATCCTGCTGGCGCGCAGCGAGGCCTCGGCCTGGCGCGCGGAGGAGAAAGTGGTTGCCGCCTGCGCCAAGATCGAGGGCGGCGAGCCCTCGCGACTGCGGGTCACCACCGACCCCAGCGACCTCGCCGACTGCGACGTGATCGTCGAGGCGATCGTCGAGGAAGTCGGGCCCAAGGGCGAGCTGCTCGCCACGATCGCCGAGGCTTGTCCCGACGCCGACCTGGCGACGACCACCTCCTCGCTCAGCATCGCCGAGATCGCCGAGGCCGCCGGCACCGAGCAAGCTCTTCGGCCTCCACGTCTTCAACCCGGTGCCGCGGATGAAGCTGGTCGAGGTCTGCTTCCCCGACGGCGCCGCCGGCGCCCGCGAGACGGCGCTCGCCTGGTGCGCGGCGCTCGGTAAGACCGCGGTCGAGGTCCCCGACCAGGCCGGCTTCGTCGTCAACCGCCTGCTCTTCCCCTACCTCTTCGACGCCGTGCGGCTGATCGAGCGAACCGGCATGGAGGCCGGCGAGGTCGACACCTGCATGAAGCTCGGTGCCGGCCACCCGATGGGCCCGCTGGCGCTGCTCGACTTCGTCGGTCTCGACGTCTCCAAGGCGATCGGCGACGCCCTCTACGCCGAGAACGGCGAGGCCGCCAGCCAGCCCCCCGGCCTGCTGGTCGAGATGGTCGGCGAGGGCAAGCTAGGCCGCAAGTCGCGGCGCCGGCTTCTACAGCTACGACTAGACCGGCGCATTTCGGCGTCCTCGGTCGCTCGCGTGCGAAGCACGCCACGCTCCCTGCGTCCTTGAACTGCTTGGTCTAGCGCTTACCCGCCAGATCCCAGATCACGTCGGCCGCGGAGATGCCCTGGCTGGCGGGCGATCAGCTCGATCTCCTCCCAGGGAAGCTCGGCCTCGGGGAGCTCGTCCCAGCGGGCCAGATCGAGAGCCTCGATCGCGCCTTTTAGCGCCGGGCCGAGGTGCTCCTCGGAGCGCAGCAGCGCCCTCAGGACCTCAAGCTGCTTGTCGCTCAGGCGCACAACCCACATGCGATACCTCCAGGTTTGAATGGGGAACGCGGGTTGCCCGGAGAAGCTAGGAGTCGGGACGGACGGAACCGCTGATCCGGACCGCCTCGATGCGGTTCTCGCGCACCGACTCGACCCGGATCGTGTAGCCGTTGGCGGTGATCGTGTCGCCGCGCTTGGGCAGCCGGCCGAGCTCGCCGAAGACGTAGCCGCCGACCGAGTTGTAGGCGTCGGTGTCGACCGGCAGCTCGATGCCGGCGTCGGAGAGGTCGCCGAGCGAGACGTGGCCGCGCACGAACCAGTCGCCGTTGGTGAGCTGGCGCAGAGCGGCGGCGCGGGGGTCGGTCTCGTCCTCGATCTCCCCCACCACCTCCTCGAGGATGTCCTCGACGGTGACGATCCCGACCGTGCGGCCGTACTCGTCGACGACGACCGAGAGCGAGGTGCGCTGGACCTGGAGGTCGTGCAGCAGGTCGTCGAGCGGCCGGGTCTCGGGCACGATCAGCGGCGTCGCGGACCGCCGGCGCGATCGTCGGCCTCGGGCCCGTCGCTCATGTAGAGCCGGGCGAGGCTGTTGTTGTGGACGATCCCCTTGACCCGGTCGGGGTTGTCGTCCTCGATCACGACCAGGCGCGTGTGGCCGGAGGTGACGCAGCGCCGCAGCGCCGTCTCCACCGTCTCGGAGGCGTCGACCGTGACCACCGCCGGGATCGGCGTCATCACCTCGCGCGCCTCCTGCTCGTGCAGGTGGAAGACGCCGCCGAGCATCCCCGCCTCGCCGGGGTCGAGCGTGCCGCCCATCTTTGAGCTGTCGATGATCTGCTTCAGGTCCTCGGCGGTGTGGTGCTCCTCGAGGTCGGTGGGATCGACGCCGAAGAGGCGGACGATCGCGTTGGAGATCGCAGCTCAGCAGGAGGATCACGGGCGCGGTCGCGGCACGAAACCAGTTCAGCGGACGGGCGACGCGGCGCGCGGTGCGCTCGGCGTGGGCGATCGCGAGCATCTTCGGCACCTGCTCGCCGATGCTGATGTGGATCGCGGTGACGAGGGCGAAGGCGATCGCCACCGAGAGGCCGACGGCGGCGCCGTGCGAGAGACCGCCGAAGATCGGTTCGATCAGCACCGCCAGCGAGGGCTCGCCGAGGAAGCCGATGCCGATCGAGGCGATCGTGATCCCGATCTGGCAGGCGGAGAGCGACTCGTCGATCTTGTCGAGCTGCTCGATCACCGCCTCGGCGCCGCTTTCGCCTTCCTCGGCGAGCTGCTCGACCTTGCCGCGGCGGCTGCGCACCAGGGCAAACTCGGCGGCGACGAAGAAGCCGTTGATCGCGATCAACAGCAGAAGGAGGACGAGCAGTAGGACGCTCATCGGCTATTTGGCCCGGTACTTCGGGCTGGAGGTCGTCGTCGGCCATTCGGCGTAGGCAATATAGCCATCCGCCCCGCGGAGCCGTTGATAACTGAGATATTGCTGGTCGGATGCGGATCGCAAGCCTCGTTCCATCTGCGACCGAGATGCTCTACGCGCTCGGCCTCGGCGACAGCGTCGTCGCGGTCACCCATGAGTGCGACTACCCGGCCGAGGCACGTTCTCTTCCCCACCTGACCAAGACGGTGCTGCCAAGCGGCCTCGACGCTGCTGAGATCGACCGGGCAGTGAAGGCGCGGGTGGCGGAGGGACAGGCGCTGTACGAACTGAACGAGGAGTTGCTCGCCGAGCTCGCCCCCGATTTGATCGTCACCCAAGCGGTCTGCGCTGTCTGCGCGGTCTCCTACGAGGACGTGCTCGAGGTGGCGGCCCGGCTGCGCGGTGAGCCGCAGGTCCTGCAGCAGGACCCGAGCACGCTGGGCGAGATGCTCGAGGACGTGATCCGCCTGGGCGAGGCAGCGGCGATCGCCGCACCAGGCCCACGAGCTGCGCGGCGAGCTGGAGGGACGGCTGGCGACGGTCCGCGCCGCGGTCGCTGGAGCAAGCATGCCGCGGGTGATCGCGCTGGAGTGGCTCGACCCGCCATACGTCGGCGGCACTGGGTCCCGGAGATGATCTCGATCGCCGGCGGCGAAGACGTGGCCGGGCCCGCCAGGCCTGAAGTCGCCGGAGGTCTCCTGGGGCGAGCTCTCGGGCCTCAATCCCGACGTCGTCATCGTCATGCCTTGCGGCTGGTACGTGGATGGCTCGCGCTCGCAGGCGATGGAGCACTGGGATCGAGATCGAGCCCCTCGGCGCCCAGCGGGTCTTCGCGGTCGACGCCGCCTCCACCTTCTCGCGCCCCGGCCCCCGTCTGGTCGACGGGGTCGAGCTGCTCGGCCACCTGCTCCACCCCGATCTGGTCGACTCGCCCGGCAACATCGGCTTTGCCGAGGTGCGCGCCCCCAGCGTCTGGCGCGGCGCCAGCCGCTGAGCCTCAGGCGACGGCGAGGGCGCCAACGACTGAGATGACCCCGATCGCGGCCATCGCGATCATCTCAGCGGGGAAGTGGCGGGCGCCGAGCAGGCCTCGCTCGCCGGCGATGATCAGCAGCGCACAGAGAACACCGGCGATCAGTCCACCGACATGAGCGCCGATGCTGATCCCCGGCACGCCGAAGCTGATCGCGAGGTTGAGCACGATGAGGATGCCCGACGCTCGAGGCAAGCGCGTCGACCCCGCGCCCCCGGGCGATAACGAAAGTCGCCCCGAGCACGCCGAAGACCGCGCCGGAGGCCCCGAAGGAGAGGCTGTCCGGGGAGAAGAGGAGCGCCCCGAACGATCCCGCCAACAGGGAGACGAAGTAGAGCACGACGAAGCGCGGGGTGCCGATTGCCGGCTCGAGGATCCGACCGAGGAAGAAGAGCAAGAGCATGTTGCCGGCGATGTGGCAGATGCCCTCGTGGAGGAAAGCCGCTGGTCACCAGCCGGTACCACTCGCCTTCGCTGACCAGCGGCCCGAAGAGGCCGTAGTCGAAGATCAGCGAGCTGCCCCTGATTTCGTAGAAGCCGCCGCTGCCGGTGGCGATCTCGGCGAGGAACACGACCACGTTGACCGCAATCAGCACGAGCGTCGCCGGCGCGATCGCCGACAGCGAGGCTTCGCCGACCCCCCGCACCACCTTGGTGCGCTGACTAGCGCACTCCGGGCAGCGCATGCCGACCGGGGTCGGGGTCATGCAATCGGGGCAGATCGGCCGCCCGCAGGAAGAGCAGGAAACGGCGGTCTCGCGATTGGGGTGTCGGTAACAAGTCTCGGCCACGGGGATGAGCAGCCTACAATCGCCGCCGATGGACGGCCCCAGCCCAGCCCGCCTCTACGCCACCGCGGTCGGTGCGGCTGCTCGTCGTGATCGGCATCGTCGGCTTCTTCTACAGCGCCTCCTTCGGCTCCCCCGGAGAAGTCGAGGAGGTCTTCGGCGCCTTTGCCGTCAACGGCTGGGACAACATCCTCCACGTCCTCACCGGAGTGCTTGGCCTGATTGCCGCCGACTACGCCTCGCGCCGCTACGCCCTCTGGCTCGGCGTCTTCTACGTCGGCCTCGCCCTCTGGGGCTTCACGATTGGCAGCGGCGACGCGATCCTCGGCTTCCTGCCGGTCAACAGCGGTGACAACTTGCTCCACCTCGTCCTCGGCGCGCTTGGCGTGCTCGCCGCCCTGGGCACTCCGGTGGCGAAGAAGAAGGCAAAGGGCTCGCCCGCTACGGCTTGAGCCGGCTGGTCAAGGAGCGCAAGCCACCCTTGGCCTGTTGTTTGCCCCGCCGCCGCAGCTCCAGCACGACCAGCGCTCCGGTCGCGACACCGCCGGCGCCGACAGCGACCACCGGGCGGACCCAGTTGCGCGGATCGCGCAGCGCGCGCAGCTCGCTCTCGGAGAGCTCCTCGGCCCAGTCGGAGAGCTCCTCGGCGGCGGCCTGCGTGACCGCGCCAGGGTGTCCTCGACCCGGCCGGAGAGGCGCTCGGGCGGCTCGATCGGCCGCAGCGCGTCGGCGAGCAGGCTGCTCGACGTCCCAGTTGCCGGCGAGGCCGCCGCTCGAACTCACTCATCGCCCATCTCCTCCTGCAGCTGCTTGATCGCGCGATGGATCAGCACCTTGGTGGCGCCGTCGGTGCGACCGAGGGCACGGGCGATCTCGCGGTTGTCCATGCCGAGCGCGAAGCGCATGATCAGCGCCTCGCGGCGATCGTCGGGCAGGTGCTCGAGATTGGCCATCACCTGGCGCAGCTCCTCGCGCCCCTCGGCGATCGCCTCGGTGTCGTGGCGGGCGGCGATCGGGTCGGCTGCTCTCCAGCGGCGTCTGCGGCCGGCGCGAGCGGTCGCGGTAGTAGTTGGAGGCGAGGTTGTGGGCGATCCGGATCAGCCAGGGCCGCAGCGGCCGCCCGTCGGACTCGCGCCGGGCGCGGTCGAAGTGACGGTAGGCCTGCAGGAAGGCCTGCTCGGTCAGGTCCTCGGCGTCGTGGTGGTTGCCGACCCGGTAGTAGGCGTAGGAGTAGACGTCGCGCAGGTGGGCCCGGTAGAGATCCTCGAAGGCGCGGTCGAGCTCCGCCTTCGCCGCCGGGTCGAGACTCGGCCGGCTCGACGTTCTCGCTCGGGCCGCTCACCGGCCAAGCCTATCGGGCTCGGCGCCATCAGGCGGCCCTCCTCGAGCGCTCGACCCGTCGCAGCCCGGCGACCCAGGCCTCGGCGTCGATCTCGCCGCGGATCAGTGCCGCCAGCCCTGCGAGCGCCTCGGCGCTGGCACCGCCGGCCGCGGCGACCGCCTCGGCCAGCAGCGGCACCGTGTCGAGACCCTCGGAGGCCTGGCCGATCTTGGCTCGGGATCTCCGCCGCCGGCGTGCCCCGGCCCGAGCAACTCGCCGGCGCGGCGGTTGCGCCCGGTCGGGGCCATCACCGTCGCGGTCAGGTCGCCGACCCCGGCCAGCCCGGAGAAGGTCTCGAGCTCGGCGCCGCGGCTTGATCGCGTAGTCGATGCACTCGCTCCAGACCTCGGCGGCGGCGATCCCGGCGGCGTTGAGCCCGTGCGGCTCGGCCGCGGCGGCGGCGAGCGCGGCGGCGTTCTTGGCGGCGCCGGCCATCTCGACCCCGGTGACGTCGGCGCGAGCGCTCGCAGACCAGACCGGCGCGGTCGAAGACGCTCGCCGAGCTGGTTGCGCAGGTCGAGGTCGGCGGAGCCGAGCACCAGCGCCGCCGAGCCGGAGACGGCCTCGCGGGCGTGGGCCGGGCCGCCGAGGCAGGCGATCGCCCGGGCGCGCACCCGCTCGCCGACGTACTCGGCCGGAAGCTGGCCGCGTGGCGCGATCAGGCCCTTGGTCAGCAGCAGCATCGCCGAGCGGACGCCGATCCGGTCGGCGATCGCGCCGACCGCCTGCGGCAGCGAGCTCGGAGGGGATCGCCAGGCAGATCGAGGTCGAGGCCGGCGAGCTCGATCTTCGATGCCTGCCGCACGTCGAACCGAGTCCGGCAGCGACACGCCCTCCAGGTAGCGCTGGTTTTCGCCCGCCTCGCTCAATCTCCGCGGCGTGCTCGGCGGTGCGGGTGCCGAGCTGGACCTCGAGGCCGCCGCGGGCGAGCAGGACGGCGACCGCAGTGCCCCAGCTGCCGGCGCCGATCACGGCGGCGCGGCGCATCGGCGGCAGCCCGCCGAGGTCCTCCCACTGCAGCTCGACGTTGGGCCAGATCCGCGCGGTGACGGTCTCCGCGAGTGCCGCGCGAGGGATCCTCGGCGCGCGGGAAGGTCATCGCCTTGCCGAGCCGGACCTTGACCTTGCGGGGACGGATGCGCCAGCCGCGGCGCACGTGTTCGGTGCCGAGCACGGCGGCCGGGATGACCGGGGCGCCGGTCTGCAGCGCGAGCCGCCCGACACCGCGCTTGGGCTCGCCCAGGGAGCCGCTGCGGATCCGGGTGCCCTCGGGGAAGATGCAGACGGCGCCGCCGCGTTCGACCAGCAGCCGCGCCGTCTCCATCGCCTCCTCGTCGGACTCGCCGCGGCGGATCGGGAAGGCGCCGAAGCGGCGAGAGGATCCAGCCCTGCCAGCGGCGCTCGAAGAGCTCGACCTTGGCGACGTAGTTCATCGGCCGCCGCCAGGGCAGGGCAGCCGCCGATCGCGAAGGGGTCGAGGAAGCTGCGGTGGTTGGCGGCGACGATCAGACCGCCCTTGAGCCGGGCGTGCTCGCGGCCGGTCCGTGACGTAGCGGAAGTAGACGAGGAAGAACGGGGTCATGAAGATCCTGGCGAGCGAGGTAGAGGATCGGCCAGTTGACGCCGTGCGCGCGGGTGTAGTCGTGGTAGCGCCTGGAGGCGCTCAGCGTGCGCTCACGGAGAGGCGCTACACGGTCCCGACAGGTCGGTCGCGTTACGGACCCCGCCCGAAAACCGTCCGGCTGGCACGCCGTGAGCCGCGTAGCCGTAGCGCTCCCAAGCTTTCGGGGAGGGGTCCCGATTCCCTACCAGGCGGTTTCGATCAGCGCTCCAGCTCGGCGCGGTCGGAGGCTGTGGTGAGAAGGCCAGCTCCGGGCGGAGCTCGCATCGCGTCCAGGGCCTCGGGCGAGCTTGGCTCGGTCGGCGCCTGATCGCCCAGGCCGGCTGGATTGCCGCCCAGCTCGAGGAGGCGGGGCTCGATGCGGTCCGGTGTCGGTGCCGAGCGCAGTCGGCGAGGGCCCCGACTCGTCGGGGGCCCGGCGGCCATGAAGGACATTGCGCGGGGGAGGATCGCCGCGTTGCGTCTCGGCGTGGGGGCTGCCGCAGACGCGGACCAGGGTCTGGCAGATGACGTGGTGGAGGAAGAAGGCGCCGGAGTCGATCGCGTAGCCGCAGAGGATCGAGCCGAGGCCAGGGCGGCGCGGTCGCGCTCGCGCGGGGTCTTCGTCGAGGGAGGTGGCGATCAGCTCGGCGCCGCGCAGCGCGGTCATGCGCGAGACCGGGTTGGCGAAGGGGGTGTAGAGGGAGTCGGCGCCGTGGGCGAGGGCGTTCATCGAGCTGGCCCGCAGCTCGGCCTCGGGCTGGCGCGGTCATCGCCTCGGGTCGGCGATTACGAGCACCGGGCGGACGAGAGACCGGACCCGCTCCTCAGCGCCGGCAGGCAGACGGTGGATGCCGGTCATCTCGGCTCCCGACATCGTCGTCGGGATCGCCGCGACTGCGGCGCCCGTCACCGCGGCGACCGCCTTGGCGGTGTCGATCGCGCGGCCGCCGCCAAGCGCGACAAGGTTGGCCGCACCCGCTGAGTCGAGCAGTGCCGCGGCCGTCTCGGGCACCGCGACGGCCGGATCGGCAGGTGGCAGCTCGTGTACAGCCAGCGGCGGCGTTGGCGAGCTCCGGCGCCAGCGTCCAGGTGCCGCTCGGTGCTCAGCAGCTCGAACCGCTCGATCCCGTGCTCGGCGAGCAGCTTCGGTGCCGCCGCGACGCCAGCGGTGTCGAAAACGACCGTGCGGCCAGCGTCGCGCCAGACGAAGTTCAACGCCGCCTCCTCTGCTCCCACTCCCTCGCGCTCGTAATCACCGGCGATCTCGCTCGGTCGTTTCCGCGTCCGGGGGCGGCTTTCTTCACGAACGAGGATTCGTGATCGGGCGCAGGTTCGGTTCGACCTCCGCCCGCAGGTGCTCGTAAGTCAGGTGGCAGCGAGAGCTTCTCGCCGAGGTGCTCGAGCGGCTCGTCGACGGTGAAGCCCGGCCCGAGGGTGGCGATCTCGAAGAGCACGCCGCTCGGCTCGCGGAAGTAGATCGACTGGAAGTAGAAGCGATCGATCACCGGGGTCGGGTGGGCGCCGCCCGCGATCGCCCGCTCGCCGCCACTCCTCGTGCTCGTCGATGCGTCGAGGCCCAGGCGACGTGGTGGACGCTGCCAGCACCCTGAAGCCCGCGCTCGGCCGGCGGCTCGTCGTAGACGTAGAGGCCGCCGCGCTCCTCGCCGCGTGCTTCCCAGCCGTCGCCGTCGACCGGCTCGAACTCGAGCGCCTCGAGCAGGCCGCGTGCTGGCCTCGGGCGCGGCGCTGTAGGCGCGGACGGCGTGGAAGCCCGCAGGGCCAGCTCGGCCGGGATCTCGGGATGGTCGGCGATCAGCGGCGCGTCGGCGACCTCGACCACAGCGAGCTCGTGGTCGAGCCCCTCGGGGTCGGCGAAGACGCAGGCCGTCGCCCTCGCGCCCGGCTCGGAGGTCCCCTTGGCGGCGAGGCGTCTCCTCCCAGAAGTCGAGCGCTGCGTGCGAGGCGACCCGCCAGACGATCCGGTGCACCATCCCGGCGCCGGCTCGCCCCGGCGGCACGCCCGGGAAACTCGAAGAAGGTGAGGTCAGAGCCAGCGCTCGCCCTTCTCGTCGGCGAAGAAGAGGTGGTAGACGGTCGGGTTGTCCTGGTTGACGGTCTTCTTCACCAGGCGCAGGCCCATCACTCCCGCGTAGAAGTCGACGTTGCGCTGCGCGTCCTCGGTGATCGCGGTGATGTGGTGAATCCCCTCTAGCTTCATGTGTCACGTATACCATCCCGCCGATGAGTCGCGGACGCCGACGCACTGGTCAGAGTGCTGGTCGTGCTCGGATCGCTGCTCGCCTTCCTCAGCGTCTTCGCGATCTGGACCGAGCGCCAGGCGCTCGACACAGAGCGACTGGGTCAACACCAGCGGCCGCCTGATCCAGAACTCGAAGATCCGCGAAGCGGTCAGCGAATACCTCGTTGACCAGCTCTACGAAAACGTCGACGTCGAAAAGGAAGTCGGCAAGAAAGCTTCCCAAGCGAATCCAAGGACCTGGCCGGGCCGATCTCCGGCGGCGCTGCGCCAGGTCGCCGGCAGCGGAGCTGAAAAGGTGCTGGAAAGCTCGACCGCCCAGGAACTCTGGAAGACGCCAACCAGACAACCCACGAACAGCTGCTGGCAGTTCTCGAAGAACAAGGAAGGGACGCGTCTCCACCGAAGAAGGCAAGGTCAGCCTCAATCTCGGCAGTCTGCTGACCAACCTCGCCAGTCAGGTGGGGATCGGCGCGAACCTGGCCGAAAGCTGCGACGCGGTCAGATCACGATCCTGCGCTCCGACCAGCTGAAGACCGCGCAGGACATCGTCGTCGCGATCAAGGGCCTGGCGCTGATCCTCTCGCTGCTCACCTTCCTCTGCTTCGGCTTCGCCATCTACCTCTCGCGCGACGAGCCGCTGGGTGACGGTGCTCTTCTGCGGCATCGGCCTGATCGCGGCGGGCTTCGCGGTGATCGTCTTCCGCGAGGTCGCCGGCGGCATCGTCGTCGACCAGCTGGTCGAAGAAGACAGCGTCAAGCCGGCGGCGGAAGCGGCCTGGTCGATCGGCACCTCGCTGATGACCAGCATCGCCACCACCGTGATCATCATCGGCGTCCTCTTCGGGATCGCCGGCTGGCTCGCCTCGCCGACCGGCTCGGCCCGCTCGACCCGACGGGCAATCGCTCCGCCTCTGCGCGAGTACCCCGCCTACGTCTACGCCGGCCTGGCGATCCTCGTCGGGATCTACTTCCTCTCGGCGCCGACTCAGAATCTGCGCTCCTTCCTCACCACCCTGGTGATCGCCGGCCTCGCCGCCTTCGGCATCCACGAGCTGCGCAAGCAGACGGCGGAGGAATTCCCCGACGCCAGCTACGGCGACGTGGTCGGCCGCACCAAGGACCGCGTGGTCGGTGCTGTCAAAGACGCCAACCTGGGTGAGCGAGCGTCCAAACTTCGCCTGCCGGAGATGCGCGCGAAGCCCGCTGACGGCAGCGAGGCCCCCACCACCCCCAAGCCGGCCAACGACGATGACGCTCGCCTTGCCCGCCTGGAACGCCTGGGCACCCTGCACGAAAAAGGCATCCTCACTGACGAGGAGTTGGCGGCCGAGAAGGCGCGCGTGCTGGGCGGCTCCCAACCGTAGGTCTCACTGGCGACGCGCCCGCCGCCAGTGGTCGCTCAGCAAGCGAGCTTCGCCGCAGACTTCGCTTTACGAAGGCGTTTGCGCAGACCCTTTTTAGCTTTGGCGGTGCCTGCAGTACCAAGCTGCGCCTTGAGCTGCTTGACCCGGTGGCTGGCGTGCTGGCAGGCCAGGGTAGGCCCGGATGGCGGCACGACGACCGGTGGCGCGGGAGAACCAACGACCGGGGCTGGGGGCGTCACCGGTGGCGCTGGGGCTTCCATGTGCAACGTCCAAGCGGCGACTTCGAGGCCTTCGACGTACCAGTTGAACAGGTAGTCGCCGGGAACATTCGTAGTAAAAGGATTCACATAGAGCACGCCTTCTTTGGCTTCTTCTTCTTCGCTGCAGAGTTCTTCTCCGCCGGGATGATGACGCAGACTTCGTATTCCACTTCCGCGTTCGGCGATTCGAAAAACGCTCCAAGTTCGTCACCGATCTGGCACACGTGCGAGGGAGCGCTTTCGTTAGTGGAGCAGCCAACGTAAGCGGAATACTGGGCGCCAAACGCCGTCGCCGGCAGGACACAGACCGCTGCTGCGATACAGAACAACGCCACTCCGAACACTCGCTTCACCACAATGCTCCCCCCGTCATCGTCATCACGGAATTCCCGTGACATCATTGGCCGTGATCCTTGATCGTGATCTCGACCGTACCATTACAGGCACGAGAATCTAAGCCCGCCTCCGGAATCGAACCGGAAACCTCCGCTTTACAAGAGCGGTGCTCTACCAGTTGAGCTAGGCGGGCAGTCTGCCGAATATAGAGACCATGAGCGAGTCCGGCAGCAGCATCGAGGCGCGGTTCCGTTTCCTCAGGCCCGATGAGGGTGGGGTGCTGAGCGAGGCGATCGAGGCTGCCTACGGTGACAGCTACGACGTGCGCTGGGTCTATGACAGCGCCGAGGTGTCGGCGCGGCTGACGGCGGGCACCTACGTCTCCTGCGTTGCCGAGACCGACGGACGGAGAGCTGCTCTGCCACGAGGGAATGAGCCTGGCGCGCGGCGGGCGACGCGGTCGGGCACTCGGGCCAGGCGGTGACGATGCCGGCGGCGCGCGGACAGCACCTCTTCACCAGGACCAAGCGCTTCCTGATGGACTGGGCGCATGGAGCGAGGGACTGGCAGGGATGTACAGCGAGGCGACCGCGGCGCACCCCTACAGCCAGCGCGCCAACATCGAGCTCGGCGCCCATGAGACCGGCTTCCTGCTCGGCTGGATCCCGGCCTCGGTCTCAAACGATGCCGCCGCAGGGGGCCGCCGCGGACGGCAATCGGCGGCGCTCTTCTACACCAAGCTCAACGACGGCCACGAGCGACCGGTCTTCGTCCCCGAGCGCCACCGCGAGATCGTCGGGCAGACCATCGAGCTGTGCGAGCTGCGGGGAACGCTTGCCGAGCCGGCCGCCGATGCCGAGCTGGCAGAGCGCAGTGAGCTGCACGTCGCGGTCGACAAAGACCACAACCTGGCCCTGATCACCGTGCACGTTCCGGGCGCCGACCTGGAGACAGTGGTCGCGGCGGAGCGACACCACCTCTTCCACCGTGCCTGCCTCGACGCGATCTACCTCGACCTACCGCTGGAGCTCCCCGGCCACCGCCCTCGTCGCCGACCACCTCGAGGCGCTCGGCGTCTCCTACTCGGGCGTCTTCCCCAACAGCCGCTGCGACGGCGACGTGCTGCGCATGCAGTCCCTGCACCGTGTCCGGATCAAGGCCGACGACGTCGCCGTCGCCTCCGAACACGGCCGCGAACTGCTCGAGTACGTCCTCGCTGACCTGCCCCAGTTCTAGACGGCACCTCGCGTGAGGCGAGGTGGGCGCCGACCTTGCGCTTGACCCGCTGCAGGGCGTTGTCGACCGTCTTGGTGTCGCACTCGAGCCGCTCGGCGGTCGCCTCGTAGGAGTGACCGTCGAGGTAGAGCGAGAGCACACGGCTCTCGAGGTCCGAGAGCACGCCTGAGACGCCGGAGAGACAGGAGACGAGGCTGTCCAGCTCTTCGGTGGCGATCACCTGGTTGACCGGATCGTGCACGGTGGGACCGGGCAGGATCTCGTCGAGCGTCGTGTCGGACTCGCCCGCCGCCGCCGGGGTCTGACTGAAGGAGACGTACTGGTTGAGCGGCGTGTGCTTGTTGCGGGTCGCGGTCTTCACCGCGGTGATGATCTGACGGGTGATGCAGAGCTCGGCGAAGTTGCGAAAGCTCGACTCGCGGTCGGTGCGATAGTCGCGAATCGCCTTGTAGAGGCCGAGCAGGCCCTCCTGGATCAGATCGTCGGACTCGCCCCCGAGCAGGAAGTACGAGGAGGCCTTGAGGCGGACGAAGCCGCGGTAGCGGCGGACGATCGCGTCGTAGGCGTCGGTCCGTCCATCCTTGGCAAGAGCGACCAGATAGTGATCATCAAGCTCAGGTTGAGGGTTAGTCTCAGCTGGTTTGAGCGAGCCGTTGAGACGGCCTGAGGGAAGCTGCATTTCATGGGTCGGCGAAGATAGAGCCACAGATCCTTCTCCTTGACGAAGGGTCGTGGCGCCTTACCTCCCCTGGCGGCGCCCTTATTGACTGGGAAATCTCAGACTCAAGCTGAGGTTTACCCTTGTATGGCGGCGGTAGTTTACGGTTGCGCGGAGTTCTGTCAACCCCGAACCTAAGTTCGTGCAAATGCCGTTGCAGTTGCTAGCGCTGGCGAACGGCCTCGAAGAGCAGCGCTGCGGCCGCCGCTGAGACGTTCAGCGAGTCGATCTTGCCCCGCTGTGGGAGCGCGATCAGGCCATCGCAAGCGGAGGCGACGCGTGGGCGCAATCCCTTGCCCTCGCCGCCCAGGACGAGCACCGTGGGGCCGGTGAGGTCGACATCCCAAGGCGCCTGCTCGGCCTCGGCATCGGCCCCCCAGATCCAGAAGCCCGCCTCCTTCGCCTCGCCCAGCCAGTCGGCGAGATTGCGGACGTGAGCGATCGCGAGGTGCTCGACCGCTCCTGCCGACGCCTTGCAGGCGACGGCGGTAACCGTCGCGGAGCGACGCTCGGGAATGACCAGACCGGCCGCCCCCGCCGCCTCGGCCGAGCGGCAGACGGCGCCGAGGTTGCGCGGGTCCTGGACCTGGTCGAGCGCGACGAGCAGCGCGTTCTCGCCCCGCAGCAACTCCGAAGGATCCGCCATAGGGGTAGGGTCGACCTCGGCGACGACCCCCTGGTGGTCAGGCGATCCGCACAGTCGCTCCAGCTCTCCGGCCGGAACGTCTCCGGCGCCCGCCAGACCCGCCGCACCCGCCGCCTCCCCCGCTCGGCCTCGGCGACCGGCTGCTTGCCGTAGATCAGCTGCGACGATCCGACGACCGCCTCGAGGTCATTCGCGCGGCACGCAGCGCTTGGCGCCGTCGGCCGAATCGCGGACCTCCCAGCCGAGCTCAGCGAGCCTGTCGCGAATCTCGTCGGCTCGCTCAAAATCCTTAGTCGCTCGCGCCGCTTGTCGCTCTTCCAGAAGCTTCTCTGCCTCGTCGTTGGCCTCAGCACCCTTATCTGGCTGAGTAAGGGTGCTGAGGCCGACGAGCGCCAGCATCTCCGCCAGTGCCGCGGACGCTCCAGAAATCTCGCCCCGATTCGCTTCCGCCACCAGCTCAAACACCTCCGCCATCGCTCTCGGCGTGTTGAAGTCGTCCGCAAGCGCCTCCCTGAAGCTCTCGACCCGGGACCTTGTGTCGAGCGGGTCGTCGGGGGAGGGTCCCGCGGAACCTCCCGGCGAAGCCGGCCCCGGGACCCTCCCCCGACGACCGCCCACCGGATGCTCCCGAAAGAAGTTCCTCAGCCGCTCAACCTGCGCCACGGCTTCCTCCATCTGCTGCGGACCAAAGGCCAACGGCTGCCGATAGTGACCGGAGATCAGGTACGCCACGACCGCCTCGCGCCCGTACGGTCGAGTGCCTCCGAGAGCTGAAAGATGTTCCCCTCGGACTTCGACATCTTCTCGGCATCGGTCTCGACCATCCCGTTGTGCATCCAGACCCGCGCGAACGGCCGGCCGGCCGCCTCGGACTGGGCGATCTCGTTCTCGTGATGGGGAAAGACAAGGTCCGAGCCGCCGCCGTGGATCGCGAAGGACGGCGCCCAGCTCGGCCTCGGCCATCGCCGAGCACTCGATGTGCCAGGCCGGGCCGCCCCGGGCCCCAGGGCGAGTCCCAGGTGGTGTCCTCGCCGGGCTTGTGCGCCTTCCAGAGGGCGAAGTCGAGCGGGTCCTCCTTCAGCGAGTCCGAGCCAGCCTCCTCGCCCTGGTCCATGTCCTCGGGACGACGGTTGGAGAGCTTGCCGTAGGCGCCGAAGCTGCGCACGCGGAAGTAGACGTCGCCACCGGACTCGTAGGCGTGGCCGGCTTCGATCAGATCGGCGATCAGCGCGACGATCCCGCCGATCGTCTCCGTCGCCAGCGGCTCGGCGTCGGGCCGCCCCAGTCCGAGCCGACTCGGTGTCCTCGAAGTAGGCGCGGGTCATCCGCGCCGCGAACTCCCCCGACTCCTCACCCGCCTCGCCGGCGGCGAGGTAGATCTTGTCGTTGATGTCGGTGACGTTGACGACCAGCCTCGTCTGCGTAGCCCTCCGAGCGCAGGAACCGGGCGAGCAGGGAGAAGACGACGAAGGGACGCGCGTTGCCGATGTGGATGCGGCTGTAGACGGTCGGGCCGCAGGCGTAGATACCGACCTCGCTGGCCGGGGTCGAGGGCGCGCGAGCTCCCCGCTCAGCGTGTCCCTGATCCGCACCTCGCGCATCGGGCGGAGGCTAGAGAGGTCTAGAAGGTGCGGTAGCCGGACCGCCGAAGGGGTCGCTTCGCGCCGCTCCCACGAGGGTGCGGTCTTGTCCGCTGCCGCCAGGACCTCGCGGCGCGCCCGTGAGGCACTCGCCTTGATCTCGTCCTCGGCGGCCCGCCTGACGCGCTCCTCGCGCTGCTCGGCCTGGGCGCGAATGCGATCCGACTCGGCTTTCAGCGCTCCTCGGCCCGCGTCGCGGCGCCATCTCACGGCCTCGCCTTCGACCTTCTCGACCAGCGTGCGCACCCGCTCCTCAGCCTCGCGGCGCACCTCCTCGGTGCCCTGCATCACGCGCTCCTCGATCTCGGTCTCGAGCTTGACCGCGAGCTGGTGCGCCTCGGCCGCCGCAGCCTCGGCTTCGACCGCGCGCTGCTCGGCGGCAGCGACCCGCTGATCGGCCTCGAGTTTGACCCGATCGACCGCTTCGGTGTGGCGTTGGGCAGCCTTGCGCTCGGCGGCCTCGACACCGGTGTCAATCGAGCGCTGGGCGTCGGACTTGAGCGCGGTCATTTCCCTGGTCAGCGCTTCGCGATCGGAATCCGCTCGCTGCTGCGCTTGCTCAAAGGCTTTCTCGGCACGATCGCGGGCCTCCTCGGCACGGCTCGCATTCGCTTCGGCGTCCTTGCGCTTGCCGCGCTCGGCCTTGATCCGCACCTGGCCTTCCTCGCCGAGCTTGCGCACGGTCGCCATCGCCTTCGCCTTCAGCTCTCCACGCAACTCCTCGCTGCGAGCCTCAGCCTTGGCAACGCGCTCCTCGCTGACCCGCACCCACTCAAGCGCCTGCTTGGCCGTCTCATGCAGCTCTTCGCTTGCCGCCCCGACCGCTTTCAGCTGCGTAGCCGCTTCGCCCATTGAGCCGCAACCTACTACCGGCGTCGGCCGTCTCGCTACCCCTGCCCAGCGCATAAACGCGCATTTAGCGAACTAGCAAGACGCCCCGGAGCCAGTCCCGGTAGGGGTGGAGCGTCTTGCACTTTTTGGGCGTCCACCCCGAGGCGCCAGCAAGTGCGTCTCCATCCAAAAAGTTAAGCGAAACCCCTACCGGGACTGGCTCTGAGCCTCCCGCTCATGCAGCTCGCGCTTGAGGACCTTGCCGGTGGCGTTGCGCGGCAGCTCGTCGAGGAACTCGAATCTCGCGCGGAGTCTTGTAGGCGGCGAGGTTGGCCTTGACGTGGGCCTTGAGATCGTCTCGGCGCGAAACCTCAGCCTCGACCGCGAGCGACGACGAAGGCCTTCAGCCGCTGGCCGAACTCGGCGTCCTCGACGCCGATCACCGCCACCTCGACGACACCCTCGCGGTCGGCGAGCAGGTCCTCGACCTCGCGCGGGAAGACGTTCTCGCCGCCGGAGACGATCATCTCGTCGTCGCGGCCGTCGATGAAGAGCCGGCCGCCCGCGTCGATGTGACCGACGTCGCCGCTGCACAGCAGGCCGTCGATCGCCTCCTTGCCACCACCGCCGGTGTAGCCCTCGAAGGACATCTCGTTGCCGACGAAGATCCGCCCGACCTCGCCCTGCGGCACCTCGCGCCCGTCCTCGTCGAAGAGGCGGACGACGGTCCCCCGCGGCGGCTCGCCCGGCGGTGCCGGGCGCGGCGCGCAGGTCCTCGGGGGTGGCGACGGTCGCGTAGGCGACCTCGGTCGAGCCGTAGAGGTTGTAGACGTTGTCGCCGAAGCGGTCCATCCACTCGGTCGCCAGCTCGCCCGGCAGCGCCGAGCCGGAGAGCGAGGTGATCCGCAGCGAGGAGAGGTCGTAGCGAAGCGAGGGTCTCGTCGGGCAGGCGCAGGATCCGCTGCAACATCACCGGCACCACGGCCAGCACCTCGGCGCGGTGGTCCTGCGACCGCCCGCAGCGTCTCCTCCGGGTCGAAGCGGCGTCGCAGCACCATCGTCGAGGCGGTCGGCAGGCTCATCACGAAGTGGAAGAAGCCCCAGGAGTGAAAGAGCGGCGCCGCGATCATCATCGTCTCGCGGGCCCGGTAGGGGATCCTGTCGATCAGCGAGGCGATCGCCATCAAGCCGTCGGGACTGGAGCGCTGGGCGCCCTTCGGGGTGCCGGTCGTGCCCGAGGTGAGGATGACGAAGCGGGGTTTGTCGGGCGGCGGCTTGAGGTCGGAGTCGGGGCTGGCGGCGATCAGCGAGTCGAGCGTCGCCCCCGTCCACCTCGCCGTCGGCCCAGGCGACGATGCGGGCGACGCCGTCGTCGACCCCGTCGAGCAGGCCGGCGAACTCCTCGTCGTAGACCAGCGCCTTTGGTCCCTCGCGCCTGCGTCACCTCGACCAGCTGCGGGCCGGCGAACATCGTGTTCAGGTAGAGCGCGCTGGCGCCGAGCTTGGCCGCCGCCAGGGTCGCCTCGACGAAGCCGCGGTGGTTGCGGCACATGATCCCGATCCCGTCGCCGGGGCCGATCCCCATCGCGGCGAAGGCGTGGGCGAGCGCGTTGGAGCGGCGGTGCAGCCGCTCGAAGCTGAGCGAGCCGCGTTCGTCGATCAGATCGCGATCTCGTGCGGGTGCTCGATCGCCGCGGTGGCGACGCCGGTCGCCGGCGAGGCGCCCCAGCGCAGGAAGGTCGTCGCCGACCTTCGCCGCCTTGTCGGGGCGCAGCGGCCCGACGATGCCAGCCTCGTGCAGCACCTTGACCTCGAAGATCGAGTCGGAGACCGACTGGCGCGCACTCGCCGCTATCGAATTCAGCCTTCCCATCGCAGCGGCGAAGGTTATTCGCTATCGACCGAGGCGACCGCGATGCAGGCGATTCCCTCGCCGCGGCCGATCCAGCCCATTCCCTCGTTGGTGGTCGCCTTGACGCTGACCCGGGCCGAGGTGGCCTCGGCGAGGATCCGCTCCATCTCGGCCTCGTAGCGGCCCGAGTCGTGGCTCCTCGCAGACCAGCGTCGCGTCGACGTTGACGATCCGCCCAGCGATCGTGCCCGACCGCGGTGCGCAGCAGGTCGATCGAGTCGGCGTCGCGCCAGCTGCTCGTCGTCGTCGGGGAAGAGCGTGCCGATGTCGCCGCTGCCAGCGGCTCCGAGCAGAGCGTCGATCACGGCGTGGGTGAGCACGTCGGCATCGGAGTGGCCGGCGAGGCCGCGTGGGTAGCTCGACCTCGACCCCGCCGAGAACTAGACGGCGCCCGTCGGCAAAGCGGTGGCTGTCGTAGCCGATCCCGACGCTCATAGGCTAATCCTCGCGCACCGCGTCGGGCAGCGGCTCGAGTCGGCGCTTACGACCCTCGAAGACACAGATCTCCCCCACCCCGAGGCCGCTCGAGGAACTCAACGGCGCTCGGTCGTAGCCGAAGCCGACCTGCTCGGGCAGGTGGGCGTCGGAGGAGAGCGCGAAGCGGGCACCGGCCTCGATGCACATCTCGGCGAAGCCGCGCGCCGGGTAGATCTCGCCGACCGGCTTGCGCAGGCCGGCGGTCGAGACCTCGACCGCGATCCCGCTCTCGGCGATCGCTTCGACCGCCGGCTCGTAGAAGAAGCGCAGATCGCGCTCGGGCAACGGTCGGGCGCCGCCCCAGACCTTGACCAGGTCGGGGTGGGCGAGGATGTCGAAGAGGCCCGGAGCGGGCGCACTCGGCCAGCGACTCGAAGTAGCGGCGCCAGACCTCGTCCGGGTCGCCCTTGCTCTCCCAGACGTCCCAGCCGGATGATCGACGGCGTCATCGCCGATGAAGTGGACCGAGCCGACGACGTAGTCGAAGTCGCGCGCCTCGAGCAAGGCGCCGTGCGGTCCTCGGCGCCGGGATGAAGTCGCACTCGATCCCGAGCCGCAGCGGTGTGCCGCGGACGAACTCGCAGTAGGCGTCGAGGTCGTCGCGGGCCTTCTGCTCCCAGAGCGGGATGGCGCCAGAGATCGAGCGCCTGAGTGAAGCGATAGACGTGCTCGGAGACGCCGAGCTCCGCGATCCCGGCCGCCGCGGCGGCGGCCAGGTAGCGGTCGACGTTCTCGGCTGGTGAAGTAGCGCTCGCCGGGGGTGTCCGGCTCGTCGGGGCGAAGGTGCAGGTGGTAGTCGGTGAGCACTCAGATGTTCCTTTGCCTTGCAATTTCGGGCGAGGGCACAGCGCGCGGGCTGTGAGACTAGGCGACCCGGGCCGCGGATACGCTGAAGCCATGGTCCACCTGCGGATCGTCGTCCCGGCAGATCGTTGCGGCAAGGTCCTCGACCTGCTCGAAACGGCGCCCTCGACGACCAACCTGGTCTTCCTCGCCGGTGCCGCACGCCAGCCCAAGGGCGACGTCGTCCTCTGTGACATCGCCCGCGAGGACGCCAGCGTGCTGATCGACGATCTCAAGCAAATGGGCGTGGGGCGCGACGGCTCGATCGCGTTGGAGCAGATCGACTCGCAGATCTCCGACGCGGCCGACCGGGCCGAGCGAGCGGCCTACGGCAAGCCCTCCAACGCGGTCGTCTGGGAGGAGGTGGAGGCGCGAACCTCCGAGAACACCGAGCTTGGCGGCAACTTCCTCATCTTCATGGTGCTGGCCTGCCTGATCGCCTCGGTCGGCATCTTCCTCGGCTCGCCGATCCTGATCGTCGGCGCGATGGTCGTCGGGCCCGAGTTCGGTCCCCTGGCCGGCTTCTGCGTCGCCGTCGTCGAGCGAAGGCGCAACGTCGCGGCCCGCTCGCTGAAGGCGCTGGCGATCGGCTTTCCGGTCGGCATCACGGCGGCATTTCTCTTCACCTTGCTGGCGAAGGCGACTGGAATGCTCGCCTCGGACTTCAGCGGCTCGATGCATCCGTTGACCCAGTTCATCTCGAAACCGGACGACTTCTCCTTCATCGTCGCCTGTCTCGCCGGCGCGGCGGGCATGCTCTCGTTGACCTCGGCCAAGTCGGGGGCCCTGATCGGGGTGCTGATCTCAGTGACGACGATCCCCGCCGCTGCCAACATCGGCGTCGCCGTGGCGGTCGGCGACTGGTCTGAATGGCGCGGGGCAATGGCTCAGCTCGCGGTCAACCTCATTGGCATCGTAGTCGCCGGCGTCACCACCCTCTCGATCCAGCGCCGCCTCTTCGAGCAACGGCGCCGCCGTCACATGAAGGACGACAGCCGCGCCGTCGCCGGCCTGCCGGGCGAGCCCGTGGGGAGCGCACCGCACCGATGATTCGCCAGCTGGCGATCATGCTCGCGGCTTTCGTCCTCGGCACCGCCGTCGCCGCCGCACTCGGCGCGGTCAGCTTCGGCGTCGCCCTCGGCGTCGGTCAGGTCTGCTTCGCCGCGACCCTGGCCTGGGTACTGCTGCGTTAGACCGCTGCAAACCGGCGCATCTCGGGGTCTTCGATCGGCCGGATCGGGTCACGCACGGGAGTGCGCTCCCCTCACCTGCCTCCCTGCATCCCCCGACCTGCTTGGTTTTCGCGGTCCAACAACGCGATCTCTGCCGTTCGCAGGTCGACGGGGGTTGTCACCTTCAAATTCTCCGCAGAAGCTGGATGGATCAGCACCCGTCCACCCGCGGCCTCAACCATCATCGCCTCATCGGTGGCGGCCGCCAGTCGCTCGGGCTCGGCCGCCAGCGCCTCGCGCAGCGCCTCGACCTGGAAGACCTGAGGCGTCTGCGCCGCCCAGAGCCGCCCGCGATCGAGGGTCGATTCGATGACGAGGCGTGCATTTGCCACGTTATTGGTGGCAAATGCACGCCTCGTCTCCGGGGTGCGCTTGATCGTGTCGGTGACGGGGGTCGCCGCGATGGCGCCGGCGGCTTCGGAATCTGCGACCAGGGTCGCGATGACGCCCTCAATCAGCTCGGAAGTGACCAAGGGGCGGGCCGCATCGTGAATCGCAACCAACTCGGTTTCGACCGCCTGCAGGGCGTTGGCGACCGATTCAGCCCGGGTCGCGCCACCGTCGACCACGCCGATGTCACCTCCGGCGAGGTCGTGGACGTGCCCGGGCGGGGCAGGCGACGACGATCGAGCGAACCGAGGGCGCGGCGCGACAGGCGGAGATCGACCACTCGACCATCGCTCCTGTCGGCCAGTGGCACGAAGGCCTTCGGGCCGCCGGCTCCGAGCCTCTGCCCGGAGCCGGCGGCCGCGATCACGGCCGTGACAGACGCTGCGGAGCTACGCCGTGGCGGCGAAGCGCTCCTCCAGCAGTCCGTCGAGGTACTCCTCCGCGCCTTCCTCGTCTTTGTCGAGCGCGTACATGAACTCCGAGGCGAGGATCTTCTTCGCCCGCGTGTACATCTGCTTCTCACCGGTTGAGAGGCCCTTCTCCATCTCGCGGATGGCGAGGTTGCGAACGACCTCGGCCAGCTCGAACACGTCGCCGGTCTTGATCTTCTCGCGGTTGTACTTGAAGCGCCGGTTCCAGTTTTTCGGCATCTCCGAGACTTCGTCGGTGAGGACGTCGGTGACCTTCTTGATTTCTTCCTCGTCGATAACGCGGCGCAGCCCAGCGATGCCAGCGTTTTCGCAGGGAACCATCACCGTGAGTTCGTTGTGGAGGATCTTGATCGTGAGGTAGTCACGCTCCTCCCCCATCAGCTCCCGGGACTCCTTCTTCAGCACCAGACCAGCACCGTGGTGGGGGTAGACGACCTTGTCGCCCTCTTCGAAATCACAGACGTAAGGGATCTCAACGTCCTCTTCGAAGCCCGCCTCCAAGGCCTCCTCTGCTAGCTCAGAAATCGGGTGCTCCTTTCGTTTGTCGATGGCGACAGCTGCCATCAGCTCTGTAAGTACCGATCGACCAGTCGACCTCCTGAAGCCTGCGCAGGCCCTCGCGGATGTCCTTGGCTCGTGTAGAGCCGACACCGTCGACGGCCTCGAGGTCGGCGTCGGAGGCAGCGAGTACCTCCTCCAGCCCACCCAGCTCCTGGATGATCTTCTGGACGACAAGCTTGGGGATGCGCGGCACGCGGCCGAGCACGCGGTAGCCGCGCGGGGCCACCGGGAAGTCAAGGGTGTTGAGCTTGCGGTCGTAGCCGAGCAGCTCGCCGAGGCGGCCGAAGTCGAGCACGTCCTCGTGCGGCAAGCGGGCCAGCGACTGCAGCACCGTGGCCAGGTTCTGCTCGGAGTCCTCGACCGAGTAGTCGCGAACCAGCGCCGTCTTGTCGGCGGCGACGCCGACCATCGTCTCCTCCAGTTGCATCTCGATCAGGCGGCCCTCGGTGCCGAGCTCGACGATGTAGCGCTCGACCTCGACCGCCATCCGGGTCACCAGCTCGGCCCGCTGCAAGACGGCGAGCGCGTCGTAGAGCACGCCGCCGCCCTCGAACTCGAGCACGGTGAGGCGGTTCGACACCTGATCGAGGCGGGCCCGGTACTTGTCGAGCGTCGCCAGGCCCTGGTTGGCCTTGGCCAGCACGGCGGGGATGTCCTGGAGGATGTACTTGGTCCCCTCGACGTAGAGGGAGACGACGTCGCGGCGCTGGGAGATCGCGATCACCAGCGCCTCGGTCTGCTTGGAGACGCGCTCGGCGGTGCGGTGGCGGGTGCCGGTCTCGGCCGAGAGGATCGTCGGATCGGGCATCAGCTGCACGTTGGCCCAGGCGATCTTGGTCGCCTCGGAGTTGAGCACGATCGCCCCGTCCATCTTTGCCACTTGGTAGAGCATCGCCGGCGTGTAATCGATGTCGAGCTTGATCCCGCCGGAGAGCAGGTGCGAGATGTCGTCGGCGTCGCCGACGACGATCAGCCCACCGGTGCGCGAGTGGACGATGTTGTCGATGCCCTCGCGCAGGGCACCGCCCGGGCGCGACTACGTCGAGGGCCCTCAGTAGCCGGGGATCTTGGCGTTCGGACAGCTCATGAAGCTCATCCCCAGGCATTGATGACATCGCCTTCTAGGATGGCAAAAACCGCTTTGGAATGCGGTGTGACTAATCTCGAGTGGACAGGTCGGGATAGTCATTGTCAAGGAAACCGGTCACCTAAGAATTCTAAACCGCCCAAATCACGCCTAGAGGTGAAAGCGGCGGTGATGAAAGTGGTGGCGCAGAGCGCTTGGGTGGGGCTTACCGGCGACCGCGGGGTCGGGACCCGGGGGCTCCGGATCACGCACGAAGACCCAGGTCAGCGCCGTGCCGAAGACGCAGAGGGCAACCAGGACCCAAGTCGAGCCGGCGATCCCAGCCGTGAATGAGCTGCCACCGCCCTGGAGAGCGTGAAAGACGGCGCCGCTGGCAGCCAGCGCGATCGTCCCCGCCATCACCCGGTCCATCGCCAGCACACCTGAGGCGATCCCCACCTTCTCGGCCGGCATCGCGGCCATCGCCGCAGTCGACATCGGCGCGTAAACGAGGCCGAGGGCGATGCCGAAGAGCAGGTAGCCGGTCAGCAAGAGGCCGTAGCCGCTGCCCGCCTCGAGCTGGGTCAGGACGAGCAGGCCGACGGTGCCGCAGGCCATACCGGCGGTCATCAGCCGCCGGGCGCCGAAGCGACCGATCAGGCGCGCCGAGAGCGGCGATATAACGACCATCGGCGCCGTGATCGGCAGGATCATCAGCCCGCTGAGCACTGCCGAGTGCCCGGCCACATCCTGCAGGTACTGAGGCTGGAAAAACATCACCGCCCAGTAAGCGCCGACCAGGGCGAAGGCGGCGGCGCTGGCGCCGAAATAAGGCCGGTTGCGGAAGAGCTCGAAGTCGACGACTGGCGCACGCACCCGATGCTCGAGCTTCCAGAAGGCGAAGAGGGACGCCACGCCGGCAAACGCGACCACAGCTGTCATCGAGCCGCTCCAGGTCCTGCTCTGCACCAGGGCCAGGACGATCGCCGCCAGCCCGACGCCCAGCGCCAACAAGCCGGCGAAATCGAGATGCCGCCCGGCGCCCGGATCGGTCGACTCGGGCGCCGCCACAGCCGTGATCCAGATCCCGACCAGGGCCACCGGCAGGTTGATCCAGAAAATCACCCGCCAGTCGATTTCCACCAGCGCCCCGCCAGCCAGCGGCCCGATCGCCAAGGCAACAGCGGAGACTCCCGCCCAAATCCCGAGCGCGCGCGCCTGTTCAGAGGCCGGAAAGGCGTTACAGACGATCGCCAACGACAACGGCAACATCGGCGCGGCCCCGATTCCCTGCAGGATCCGCCCGACGATCAAAGCCTCCTGACTCCCCGCCGCCCCGGAGACCACCGAACCGAACGCAAACACCACCATGCCGACGAGAAAGAGCCGCTTGCGCCCAAACATGTCGCCAAGTCGCCCCGCGGTGACAACGAACACCGTGATCGCCAACAAGTAGCCGTTCATCACCCATTGGAGCCCAGCCGCCGTCGCGTCGACATCGTGGCGAATGCTCGGCAGCGCCAACGCCACCACGGTCGAATCGAGCATCAGCAAAAAGAGGCCCGCGCAGGTTCCCGCCAGCGTCCACCATCGTCTGTTGTGCTCGTCGATCCCCAACACGGGCGGCAGACTACGAGGAATCTAGGTCGGGACCGCAGGTGTGGGTGACCCCTCCAGCAGAGGCTTGGCGACCGCGAATCGAAGCGCCTATACGACCTGCTGCGCAACGGTCTCTGAGGGAGGGGTCACCCACACCTGCCGACACCGATCTCGACGCACGCGGCTGCCGGTGGTGGAAGGAGGTCCGGTGCCCCTCTCCTGGAGGCTCAGGGACCACGCCTTGAAGCTAGAGCACGATTTGCTGCGCAACGGTCTCCAGGAGAGGGGCACCGGACCTCCCTGCGCCGGGGGTAGTCGCTAGTGAGTTGCGATCAAGTCACGCGCGGGGTCGATGCCCCAGCGGGTGCCGACTTCGGCGAGCTCACCCGAAAGCTCCCAGCGATCCGGGCGCTCCTCGCCCTCGTGCTGGGGATTGGCTCCCTTGAGCGCCATGCAGCCCGTGTTGTCGCCGATCGCGCGGATCTCGGCGACATCCTCGGAGCTGAGCTTCTGTTCGACGGGCAGCGCTGCCAGCTCTGCCCGCTGCTGCTCGATCGTGCGTGCTTCGGGGCCGGTCTCCTGGATCAGGGTCGGCACGACGCACTCGACCGCGGGATGGGCGAGGTTCCACTGGCAGGCGAGCTGGATCGGGGTCAGGCCGGCCCGCTCGGCGTAGGGCAGGAGCACGCTCCAGCTTCTCGAGGCCGGCCTCGATCCAGCCCTCGGGGCGGAATGCGCGGTGATCGCCGCGGGCCAGCTCCATGCCGGGGCGCAGGTCGCCCCAGAAGAGGCCGCCGTAGTCGACGACGCGGGTGATCACCTTGACGTCCTGGCGCGCAGCCGCGTCGAGGCAGAGCTCGCCGGGCCAGGGCTCGAATGGGTTGAGGATGATCATCGCCCAGTCGATCCGCTCGCCGAAGCGCTCCAGGCAGCTGATGATGTCGAGGGTGAAGCCGTTGGCCGGTCCGGGGGCGACGCCGATCCGCCCTGCGAGGCCGGCCTCGCGCAGCGCCGCCATTCCGTCCCAGACCGCCTCGCTGGAGTAGCCGATCCGGTCCGGGTTGTGGAGTAGCAGCAAGTCGAAGGAGTCGACGCCGAGGCGCTCGAGGCTGCGCTCCGTCGCCATCCGCAAATAGCCCGCGTACTCGGCCTCGCCGCGCAGGCGCGGATCGGTGAAGCGCGGAAAGCCGCGCGGCCCATCGCGCTCGCCCTCGTAGAAGTCATGACCGACCGCCCCAATCAGGCAGTACTCGTCGCGGGGAACTCCGCTCAGCGCCCGCCCGAGCAGCGAGTCGGCCTCGCCCTGCCCGTAGGTATCGGCGCTGAGCACGGTGTCGATCCCGCCGCCTGGTCGCAGTACCGTCGCCAGCCGCTCCTCCCCGACGGCTTCGCCGAAGTGAAGAAAGCGGCCACCGCTCCAGGTACCGATCGCGCTGCGGCCAGGCTGGCGCACGGCGAAGCCGGGGTCAGGAAGCGTCGCCGTCGGGGGCCGGCTGCTCGCCGCCCGCCTCGGGCTCGCCCTCGCCATTGCCGTCCTCGACGCCGTCCTTCTTGGCGCCGACGCCGACCTTCTCGGGCTCGGGCTTGGACTTCTTCGGCCGCACCTGCTTCTTCGGTTTGATGATCGTCAGGCTGAGCGGACGGTCCTCCTCGTCACCGGAGGGATCGCGCTTGACCATCACGGTCGAGCCGGGCGTCATCTGCCCCTGGCGCAGCACTTCGTCGGCGAGCGGATCCTCGATGTAGCGCTGGATCGCGCGGCGCAGCGGGCGGGCGCCCATCGACGGGTCCCAGCCTTTCTCGACCAGCAGATCCTTGGCCTCGTCGGTCAGGTCCAGCTGCAGCTCGTGCTCGGCGACCTGGACACGGACCCGGTTGATCATCAGGTCGATGATCTCCTTGACCTCTTCCTTGGCCAGCTTGTGGAAGACGATCACCTCGTCGATCCGGTTGAGGAACTCGGGCCGGAAGACCTTCTTCAGGTCGCTCATGATCCGGTTCTTCATGTCGTCGTAGGACATGCCGGTCTCGTCGGCGACGGTGAAGCCGATCGAGGTGTTCTTGGCGATCTCCGAGGCGCCGATGTTCGAGGTCATGATCACGATC
Organism: uncultured Solirubrobacterales bacterium; assembly: GCA_963716345.1. Lineage (GTDB taxonomy): Bacteria > Actinomycetota > Thermoleophilia > Solirubrobacterales > 70-9 > VRUE01. The sequence continues at coordinate 1,973,883 of OY970304.1, read as the reverse complement.
GCGTTGCGGAAGTCGACCGTGCGGCCCTGGGCATCGGTGAGGCGCCCGTCCTCGAGGATCTGCAGCAGGATGTTGAAGACGTCCGGGTGGGCCTTCTCGATCTCGTCGAGCAGCAGCACCGAGTACGGCTTGCGCCGCACGGCCTCGGTCAGCTGGCCGCCCTCGTCGTAGCCGATGTAGCCCGGAGGCGAGCCGACCAGGCGACTGACCGCGTGCTTCTCCATGTACTCGGACATGTCGATCCGGATCATCGCCTCCTCGTCGCCGAAGAGGAAGTCGGCCAGCGTGCGGGCGAGCTCGGTCTTGCCGACCCCGGAGGGGCCGAGGAAGATGAATGAGCCGGCCGGGCGCTTCGGGTCCTTGATCCCGGCGCGCGAGCGGCGGATCGCCTTGGAGACGGCGGTGATCGCGACCTCCTGGCCGATCACCCGCTTGTGCAGCTCCTCCTCCATGCGGATCAGCTTCTTGGTCTCGGCCTCGGTCAGTTTGAAGACCGGGATCCCGGTCCACATCGAGACGATGTCGGCGATCTCCTCTTCGCCGACGTCGGGACGCTCGCCGTTCTCACCCTCGGCCCACTCGTCCTCGAGCTGGCGCTTGCGGGTGGTCAGCTGGCGCTCGGTGTCGCGCAGGTTGGCGGCTTTCTCGAACTCCTGCGCCTCGATCGCGGCCTCCTTGTCGCGCCGCGTCGTCTCGATTTCCTCCTCGAGGTCGCGGTAGACCGGCGGTGCGCTCATCGACTTGATCCGCATCCGCGAAGCCGGCCTCGTCGATCAGGTCGATCGCCTTGTCGGGCAGGAAGCGATCGGAGATGTAGCGGTCGGCGAGCTCGGCAGCGGCTTCCAGCGCGTCGTCGGTGATCGTCGACGCGGTGGTGCTGCTCGTAGCGCTCGCGCAGCCCTTCGAGGATCTTGACCGTGTCCTCGACCGAGGGCTGGTCGACCTTGATCTGGGCGAAGCGGCGCTCCAGCGCCGAGTCGCGCTCGAGGTACTTGCGGTACTCGTCGAGCGTCGTGGCGCCGATCGTCTGCAGCTCGCCGCGGGCCAGCGCCGGCTTCAGGATCGAGGCGGCGTCGATCGCGCCCTCGGCGGCGCCGGCGCCGACCAGGTTGTGGAGCTCGTCGATGAAGAGGATGATGTCGCCGCGCTGGGTGATCTCTTTCATCACCTTCTTGAGCCGCTCCTCGAACTCGCCGCGGTACTTCGAGCCGGCGACCAGCGCGGCCAGGTCGAGGGTGTAGATCTGCTTGTTCTTGAGCAGCTCGGGGACCTCGCCCTTGTTGATGCGGGCGGCCAGGCCCTCGACCACGGCGGTCTTGCCGACGCCGGGCTCACCCAGCAGCACCGGGTTGTTCTTGGTGCGGCGGGAGAGGATCTGCATGATCCGCTCGATCTCGGTCTCGCGACCGATCACCGGGTCGAGCTTGCCCTCCTCGGCGAGCTTGGTCAGGTTGCGGCCGAACTGGTCGAGCAGCTTCGAAGACTTTTTGCCCTCGCCAGAACCAGCGCCGGCACCGGCGCCCTGACGACGACCGCCGGGACCGGAGAGCATCCGGATCACCTCGTTGCGGATCTTGTCGGAGTCGGCGTCGAAGTCGAGCAGGATGCGGGCGGCGACGCCCTCGTTCTCACGCACCAGGCCGAGCAGGATGTGCTCGGTGCCGATGTAGTTGTGGCCGAGCGAGAGCGCCTCGCGCAGCGCCAGCTCGAGCACCTTCTTGGCCCGCGGCGTGAACGGGATCTGGCCGGAGGTGACCTCCTCGCCGGAACCGACGATGCGCACGACCTGCGAGCGAACGCGCTCGATGGTGATGTCGAGGGACTCGAGGACGCGGGCGGCGAGCCCCTCCTCCTCGCGCAGCAGTCCCGAGCAGGATGTGCTCGGTGCCGATGTAGTTGTGCTTGAGCGTGCGCGCCTCTTCCTGGGCCAGGACGACGACCTGACGGGCTCGCTCTGTAAATCGCTCGAACAAAAAGCCTCTCTATCTACCCAACGCAGCGCCGTTGAGTAAGTCTCGGTGGCGCCCTTCGGTTATCGGCAAGCGCCTATGTGCTCCTTAGAGGATACCGAGCCGGCCGACCCGGCCCGTCGCCGCAAAAAACGCTCAGAGCGGCCTTTTCAACCGTTCCGGTGCGCCTTTTGGACCTCAGGGGTGCATAAAGCGCACCGGAAACGACGTGCTAGCTGCGCATCGCGGGGAAAAGCAGCACCTCGCGGAGGACTTGGCCCCCGTCAACAGCATCACCAGGCGATCGATGCCGATGCCCGACGCCGCCGGTCGGCGGCATCCCCTGTTCGAGCGCCTCGACGAAAGCCTCGTCGTAGGGCTGCGCCTCTTCGTCGCCGCGCTCCAACTCCTCGGCCTGCTGCTCGAAGCGTCGGCGCTGCTCGTCGGGGTCGTTGAGCTCGGTGAAGGAGTTGGCGATCTCGATGCCGCCGACGAAGGCCTCCCAGCGCTCGACCAGGCCCGTCCTCGGAGCGGTGGGCCTTGGCGAAGGGCGAGAGCTCGACCGGGTAGTCGACGACGAAGGTCGGCTGGATCAGCTCCGGCTCGACGTCGCTTGCGAGAGCAGACCGTCGACCAGCTTGCCCCAGCCCTCCTCGGGGTCGGGCTCGGTCCCGATCGCCGCGGCCAGCGCCTCGCGGGTCGGGTGCTCGGCGATGTCGATTCCGGAGCGCTCGAGGATCGCCTCGCGCAGGGTGATCCGGCGCCAGGGCGGGGCGAAGTCGATCTCGACCCCGTCGCGCTCGACCACCGTCGTGCCGAGCACCCGCTCGGCGACCTCGGCGACCAGCATCTCGAGGTCGTGCGCGCAGTCTTCTCGTAGTCGGCGTAGGCCTCGTACCACTCGAGCATCGTGAACTCGGGGTTGTGCTTGTGCGAGATCGCCCTCGTTGCGGAAGTCCTTGCCGAGCTCGTAGACCCGGTCGATGCCGCCGACGACCAGTCGCTTCAGGTAGAGCTCGGTGGCGATGCGCAGGTAGAGGTCGCGGTCGAGCGCGTTGTGGTGGGTGGTGAACGGGCGGGCCAGGGCGCCGCCGTAGAGCGGCTGCAGAACCGGCGTCTCGACCTCGACGAAGCCGTGTTCGTCGAGCCAGCGGCGCATCTCGCTGACCGTACGGGCGCGGCTCGGTGAAGATGCGGCGCGCTCTCCTCGTTGGCGATCAGGTCGAGCTCGCGCCGGCGGTAGCGCGTCTCGATGTCCTCGAGGCCGTGGAACTTGTCGGGCGGCGGCCGCAGGCTCTTGGCGAGCAGGCGCCAGTGGTCGATCGCCAGCGAGAGCTCGCCGCCGCGCCGGGTCGCCAGCGCCGTGCCCTCGACGCCGATGATGTCGCCGAGGTCGAGCTCGACCAGGAGCTCGTATGGCCTCCTCGCCGAGCAGGTCCTCGCGGGCGTGCAGCTGGATCTGGCCGCTGCCGTCGCGCAGGTCGAGGAAGCAGGCCTTGCCGTGACCGCGGCGGCCGACGATCCGACCGGCGACCCGGTGGCGCGACTCGGTCTCGATCCCCGGCGCCAGCCCCTCGTGCGCGGCCCGCACCTCCCCGATCTCCTCGCGGTCGGCGAACTCGTGCGGGAACGGGTCGATGCCGGCCTCGCGCGATGCGCTCGAGCTTCTCGCGCCGGTCGCGGAGAACGTCGGACAGCTTCGGTTGCTCGGCCTCGCTCATCGGAGCGCGAGCCTACCCGGGAGCAGCGCTAAGCCGTCTCGATCTTGGTGATCTTCAGTTTCTTCTTCGGGCCGCGCGGAACCTCGACGGTGACGACGTCGTTGCGCTTGTGGCCGAGCAGGGCTTTGCCGATCGGCGACTCGTTGGAGAGCTTGTGCTCAAGCGGGTCGGCCTCGGTCGAGCCGACGATCTGGAACTTCTGCGAATCGCCGGTCTTCTGGTCCTTGACGTGGACGATCGAGCCGAAGCTGACCTCGTCGGTGCCGATGTCCTTCTCGTCGATCACGGTGGCGCGGCGCAGCCGCTCTTCGAGCTGGGCGATCCGCTGCTCGAGCAGGGCCTGCTCGTTCTTGGCGTCGTCGTACTCGGCGTTCTCGGAGATGTCGCCGAACTCGCGCGCCTCCTTGATCCGCGCGGCGACCTCACGTCGCTTCGCGGTCGAGAGGTGCTCGATCTCCTCTTTGAGCTTCTCGAGACCCTCGGGGGTGATGACGGCCTGGCGACTCACTTTGGTCCAACCTCGCTTTAGTGGATTGAGAACTGCCGCAAACGGCTCCTAGACCCAAAAACGCCCAAGTGCGGCGGCGTCTGCCTCACCGCACCAGGGCCGGAAGTCGCGGGATTATAGCGAGGCCGCTGGAGCGGCTCAGATTGGCGATCAAGCGACGCGCTTGCGGCAGGTCGGCGTGCGCTGGAGCTCGTCGGCAAGCTCAGCTGGAGCGCCAAGTGACTCCATGTACCAGGGGTAGAACTTGCGCAGGTAGCGCCGGCGCGCTCGGTGCCGAGGTGCTCCTCGGCACGGTCGATCACCCAGAGCAGCTCCGCGGCGACCTCGTCGCGGTCTGGCGGCGCGAGCGCCGTCCGGTGAGTTCCTCGAAGACCCAGGGATTGCCGAGTGAGCCGCGGGCGATCATCACCGCCGCGGCACCCGACTCCGCATAGGCGCGGCGCGCGGCCTCGGCGCTCTTCGAGTCCGCCGGAGACGATCACCGGAACCTCGACCCGCTCGACCAGCTCGCGGGTGAGCACGTAGTCGGGGCTGCCCTTGTGGCCGATCGTCGCCGCCCGCGGATGGAAGCCGATCGCGGCGACGCCGGCCTCCTCGGCGAGGCGCACGGCCAGCTCGAACCCGGAACGGTCGCCGGCTTCGATTCCCGAGCGCAGCTTCACCGTCACCGGCAGGCCGCTGCCCTCGACCGCGCCGCGTGCCAGGGCCAGGGCCAGCTCGGGCTCGCGCAGCAGCTCGGCCCCGGCGCCGGTCCTGCGCACCTTGCGCACCGGGCAGCCCATGTTGATGTCGATCAGGTCGGCGCCCGCCTTCGGCCGCGATCGCGGCGCCTGAGCGCATCACCTCGGCGTCGTGGCCGAAGAGCTGGACCGAGACCGGGTGCTCGTCGGGGTGGATCCGCATCAGCTCGCGCAAGGTGCGCTCGTTGCGGTGGTGCAAGCCGAAGCTGGAGACCATCTCGGAGACCGCCAGGCCGGCCCCGTGCCGCTTGGCCTGCAGGCGCACGAACCAGTTGCCGATCCCCGCCAGGGGGGCCAGCAGGACGCGGTTGGAGATCTCGACGTCGCCGATCCGGAGGGGATCAGTCAGCGCCGGTTGTTCGGGTGTTGCGTTCATGGATCAGGCGCAGCCCTTTGAGAGTAAGCATGTCGTCGACCTCATCGATCCTCTCGGTGAATGGGACGACCGTTGAGGCGTAGCCACCGGTCGCGAGCACGTGCGGGTTCGGCAGCTCCTCTTCGATCCGGCCGACGATGCCGTCGATCAACCCGGCGAAGCCGAAGATGAAGCCAGAATGAATCGCCGCCCGAGTCGAACGACCGATCGCTTCCTGCGGCTCTTCAAGGTCGATCCTGGTGATCCGGGCAGCCCGTTCGATCAGGGCGCTGAGCGAGGGCGCAAGGCCGGGGCCGATCGCTCCGCCGAGGTACTCGCCATCGGCGGAGACCGCGTCGATGTTGATGCCGGTCCCGAAATCGACCGAGACGCAAGCCTCACCGAACCGCTCGTACGCGGCGATCGCATTGACCAGACGGTCGGCACCCACCTCGAGCGGATTCTCGATCCGGATCGGCATCCCGGTCTTGACCCCGGGCCCGATCGTCAGGCACTCCGCCTCAAGGTAGCGCTCGGTCAGCTGCTCGAACTGGGCGCCGAGCGGCGGCACGACCGAGGAGACGCAGACGGCGTCGATCTCGGCGAAGGACATGTCGCAGAGGTCGAAGAGGCCGCTGATCCGCTCCGCCAGCTCGTCGCCGGTCGCGCCCGAACGGGTCTGGAAGCGCCAGTGCTCGGCCAGGCGATCGCCCTCGAAGGCGCCCAGGTGGGTCTGGGTGTTACCGACGTCGACCGCGAGCAGCACGGCGCGATTATCGCCGACGCCGTAGGATCGGCGCCGTGGAGGCGCGTCTTTACACGATTCCGGGCTCGCATCCAGGGATGGCGGCGCGGGCGATGCTGGAGCACAAGGGCATCGCCTACAAGCGCACCGACCTGCTTCCCGGTGATCTCGAAGGGGATCCTGCGCGTCCTCGGCTTCCCAGGCAAAACGGTGCCGGCGCTGAAGATCGACGGGCGCAAGGTGCAGGGCTCGCGCCCGATCGCCCGCGAGCTGGAGCGGCTGCAACCGCGAGCCGCCGCTCTTCCCCGAGGATCCCGAGCGTCGCGCCGCGGTCGAGGAGGCAGAGCGTTTCGGCGACGAGGAGCTTCAGCACCCGATCCGCCAGATCTCCTGGTGGTCGATCAAGAAGGACAGCGCCTCGCTGCGCAGCTACTCCGAGGGAGCCAAGCTCGGCATCCCGATCGGCCTGGCGGTGAAGACGGCGGCGCCGATCGTCGCGCTCGCCGCCCGCATCAACGAGGCAACCGACGAGAACGTGCGGCGCGATCTCGCCGCTCTGCCCGGCTTCCTCGACAAGATCGACGCCTGGATCGAGGCCGGAGTTCTCAACGGCGAGCAACTCAATGCCGCCGACTTCCAGATCGCCCCCAGCATCGCGCCTGGCGATGACGCTCGATGACCTGCGCCCGGCGATCGAGCGCCGGCCCGCCGGTGCCCTGGCCAACCGGGTCGTCCCCCATTACCCAGGTAAAGCCCCGCCGATCCTGCCGCCGGCTTGGCTGCAGCAGCTGCGCGACACCACCACTACCGCTTAACTCAGCGAGCCAGTCCGTTCCGCTCGCTGACCAGGGCCGAGGCGATCGAGAGCGTCGGCCAATCGTGTGCCGTCAGGGAGCGCCAGCTCAGGATCGAGCTCGAGCAGCGGGGCGAGGACGAAGCGACGGCTGCTGACCTCGGGGTGAGGCAGCGTGAGGCGCTCACTGGAGAGCTCGAGATCGCCGAGTAGGAGCAGGTCGACGTCGAGCGGGCGGGGACTGTGACGAGGGGCGTTCAGCTCGCGACCGCTGCCGGCTCGATCTCCTTGCAGAGGTCGAGCAGCGCTTCGGGCTCGAGTTCGGTGCGGATGCGGATCGCGGCGTTGAGGAAGTCGGCCTGGTCGAGAACCTCGCCGACCGGCTCGGTCTCATAGGTGGAGGAAACCGCCTCGACCTCGACCCCGCGCTCGCGCAGCAGCTCGATCGCCGCCCGCAGGTGAGACTCGCGATCGCCGACGTTCGAGCCCAGCCCGAGGTAGCCATTTTTCACCGCGGTGCCACTCAGGTCGCTTCCGCCTCGTCCTCGTCGGCCTCTTCGCCGCGCTCGTGGACGACCTCGACGGCGACCTCCTGAATCGCCAGCGGCAATGGCGGCTCCGGCTTGGCGGCGCGGACACGCACCGATTCGCAGCCGTAGCGCTCCATCAGCCGCTCGCCGACCACCTGAGAAAGGCGCTCGAGCGTGCGGTAGCTGCGCTCGGTGGCGGCGAGGGCGACGATGTCGCAGACCTCGGCGTAGTCGACGGTGTCCTCGATTCGGTCGGTCAACACGGCGTCGCAGTCGGGCACGTCGAAGGAGATGTCGAACTCGAGCCGCTGCCCGATCTCCTGCTCGGCGTCGCTGACGCCGTGGTGGGTGTAGATCGAGAGCCCGCGCAGCTCCACCTCAACACGCGAATCGAACCCGTTGCCGTGTGCCTCCATAGAGGGGAACCTATCGGGTGAACTTCGTACTAATCGTTGAACAACATCTGCTGAGTGCTTAGGATCGCCCAAGTGAGGATCGCGCGATGAACAACCGGGTCGCCCGTGGCTTGTTCGTTATCGCCCTGGGAGTGCTCTGGATCGGCCTCGCTCTGGCCCTGTCCCTCTCACGCCCGCTCACCGCCGCCCTAGCCGCGCTTGCCCTCATCACCGGTGCCGCTGCCGTTCTGGTCAGTGGCAGCGGTGAGGTCGGGGGAAGAGGCCGGGCAGGCAAGAGGTGGCGGGGACTCGGCTTTCGCAAAAAGGTCAACGCGATCGCGGCGGCAGCGGCGCTCCTCGCCTTCCTCGGCGTCGGTACCGCGCTCCTGCTGCAGCCATTGCCCGCGAAGAGCAGCGGCAGGGTGCCCGGCGAAGTGGTCAAGACGACGACCACAACCAGGGAAAACGGCACCAACAGCAATGTCCCGGCGAAGAAATTCCTCCACACCCAGGTGGCGGAAGAAAAAGAACCGGTGGACAAGCCCGATGAATCGCTTCTTGGCCGAGCGGTCGACAATTCCGCCGGCGTGGTGATCCTCCGTCTCGGCCTGGCACTGCTGGCAGCTTTCATCACCGGGTTTGCGGTGCAACGAATCGCCTTGGGCAAATACGCCGTGACCCTGCCGTTCGGTCTTACGCTCCCCGATGTCACCGAGGAGCAGACCAATGCAACCACCGCGAAGGCGCAGAAAGATCCAGCACTCAAACAGGCGGTACAGGAGGTCAAGGCCGAGGACGGAGATGGGGACATGGAGCGGATCGCCGACCCGAAGAAGGAGCTGATTGCCGTGGGCATCAATTCCGAGCTCGCGCTTCGCCGCAAGGTGGCGGACGCAGGCATCGCCGAGGATGCCCCGGTCGACGAGTTGATCAAGGTGATGGGCGACAGATCGCCGCTCGGGCCATACGGGGTGTCGGCTCTACGCGATGTGTTCGAGCTAAGCGGGCAAGCCGAAAGAGGCGCGGACGTCGACCCCGACGTAGAGCTCTGGCTGCAGGAGTTCGGTCGCCACCTGCCAGGAGCGATCGAAAAACTCAGCGTCGAGTAGCCGGGGCCAGCACCGCACTGACCACGCTCATGGCGTCCGCCATCTCGGCAACGTCGTGGACCCGCAGCACATCTGCCCCCTCCGCCACTGCGAGCACCGATGAGGCGATCGAGCCGCCGATCCGGTCCTCCACAGCCGACCCATCGACCTTGCCGATAAAGCTCTTGCGCGAGGTGCCGACGACCAACGGCCGCCCCAGCTCCCGCAACTCCCCCAGACGCCGCAACAGCTCGAGATTGTGTTCGAATGTCTTGCCAAACCCGATCCCGGGATCGAGCCAAATCCGCTCCTCTGCGATCCCCTGGCCAACGGCGAACTCCATCCGCTTGGCCAGAAATGACTTGACGTCATCGACCACGTCGTCGTAGTGCGGATCGTTCTGCATCGTCCGCGGGTTCCCCGGCATGTGCATCAGCACCACCTCGACCCCACGCTCTGCACACAGCCCCGCCAGCTCGGGATCCCGCGTAAACGCGCTCACGTCATTGACGATCGAGGCCCCCGCATCCAGCGCCGCTTCAGCGACCGCGAGCTTCGAGGTGTCGATCGAAACAGTCGTCTCGCCAGCCAGCGCCCGAACGACAGGCTCAACCCTCCGCAACTCCTCAGCCTCACCCACTTCGACCGCACCGGGCCGAGTTGATTCTCCGCCCACATCCAAGATCACCGCCCCACCCCGCACAAGCTCTTCGCCATGGCGAAGAGCCGCATCCGGATCGAGGTATTGCCCCCCGTCCGAAAACGAGTCCGGGGTGACGTTGATGACCCCCATCAGCTTAGGCTTCATCGACAAAGTATCCCCAGCCGCTGAGTAGGGCGCGGGGTGCCACCCGAACTGGCGGATACTCAAAATGCCGGGCTAATTAGCCCGGCATTTGTCAGGGCGGGTGGTGCCCCGCGCCCTACTCAACCTGGAGACCTTCGTCCCTAAACCGTTAGCTGGCGTCGCCACCAGCAAACCCAGGCCGCGGCCTGGGTTGAGCGACGGGCCCTTCGCGCTGCGCCCGTTCCGGCTCAGGCGCCGGCTCGGCCGGCTGCGCCGGCTCCTCCTCGTCGACGAAGACGTCGTCTTCGGACTTGCCGTCGAGCAGGGCGATGAACTGCTCGGCGTCGATCGTCTCGCGCTTGAGCAGGATTTTGGAGATCGTGTCGAGATCGTCGCGGTGCTCGGTGAGCAGGTCCTTGGCCGTCTGGTGAGCGCTCTCGACGATGCGGCGGATCTCGTCGTCGATCTCGCGGGCGATCTCGTCCGAGTAGTCCGGCTCGGAGGAGAACTCGCGACCGAGGAAGGGCTGGCCGCGGTCATGGCCGAAGACGCGGGGGCCGAGGCGCTCGGACATGCCGAAGCGCATCACCATCTGCTTCGCCGTCTCGGTCACCTTTTCGAGGTCGTTGGAGGCGCCGGTGGTGATCTCGCCGAAGACGATCTCCTCGGCGGCTCGACCGCCGAGAGTCATCGCCATCGTGTCGGTCAGCTCGGCGCGCGAGGTGAGGAACTTGTCCTCGCCGGGCAGGCTGATCGTGTAGCCGAGGGCCTGGCCGCGGCTGATGATCGAGATCTTGTGGACCGGGTCGGTGTTCTCTAGCAGGTGGCCGACGATCGCGTGGCCCATCTCGTGGAAGGCGGTGATCAGGCGCTCCTTCTCACTCATCACCCGGGTCTTCTTCTCGGGGCCGGCGATCACTCGCATGATCCCCTCCTCGAGCTCCTCCATGGTGATCTCGCGCTTGCCCGTGCGGGCGGTGAGCAATGCCGCCTCGTTGATCAGGTTGGCGAGATCGGCACCGGTGAAGCCGGGGGTCTGTCCGGCCAGCGCGTCGAGGTCGATCACCTTGGCCAGCGGCTTGCCGCGGGTGTGCACCTCGAGGATGTGCTTGCGACCCTTGCGGTCGGGGCGATCGACAACGACCTGGCGGTCGAAGCGGCCGGGCCGCAGCAGCGCCGGGTCGAGGATGTCGGGCCGGTTCGTAGCCGCGATCAGGATGATGTTGTCCTTCATCTCGAAGCCGTCCATCTCGACCAGCAGCTGGTTGAGGGTCTGCTCGCGCTCGTCATGGCCACCGCCCATGCCGGCGCCACGATGGCGGCCGACGGCGTCGATCTCGTCCATGAAGATGATGCAGGGCGAGTTCTGCTTTGCCTGCTCGAAGAGGTCGCGGACGCGACTGGCGCCGACGCCGACGAACATCTCGACGAAGTCCGAGCCCGAGATCGAGAAGAAGGGCACCCCCGCCTCGCCGGCAACGGCACGGGCGAGCAGCGTCTTGCCGGTGCCGGGCGGGCCGTAGAGCAACACACCCTTGGGAATGCGCGCACCCAGTGCCTGGAACTTCTTCGGGTTCTCGAGGAATTCCTTGATCTCCTGCAGCTCCTGCACCGCCTCGTCGACCCCGGCGACGTCGCGGAAGGTGATCTTGGGCGCGTCAACCGACATCCGCTTCGCCTTCGATTTGCCGAAGTTCATCACCCGTGAGCCGCCGCCTTGCATCTGGTTCATCAGGAAGATCCAGAAGCCGAAGAAGAGGACGAAGGGAAGGATGTAGGTGAGCAGCGAGAGCAGGCTGGAGCCGCCGGTTCCGTGCACGGTCGTTTCGACGTTGTGTTCGTCGATCAGGTTGAGCAGCGACTGCTCGGTATTGGGCGGGTAGCCAGTCGAGAAGCTTTCACCGTCTTCTTCCGGTTTTTCGCTCTTCGGGTCACGTCGAGGGAGTTGTCCTTGGTGTTGATCGTGACGTCTTCGACTTCGTCGTTCGCGATCAGCCCGCGTGCGTTCGGCCCGACCAATTCGTTGTAGGTCGGAGCCTTGCGTGCCGTCGGGGCTGCTGATCACCCTCTGGGCGACGAAGGCAAGGATCACCACCAGCAGGATCGGGAAAGCTGCGCTTTTGAAGAAACGCCTCACAGGGAAAAATCAGCGTACCAGGGCGGATTCGGCATCTAATCGTCCAACGCGGCGACGTAATAGAGGTTGCGGTAGCGCTGCGCGTGGTCGAGGCCGTAGCCGATCGCGAAGCGATTGGGGATCTCGAATCCGACGTATCGTGGCGAGAGGTCGACGCGCAGGCGCTCGGGCTTGGTCAGCAGGGCGCAGACCTCCAGCGAGGCGGGATTGCGTGCCTTCAGGTTGCGCATCAGGTACTGCAGGGTGAGGCCGGAGTCGATGATGTCCTCGACGATCAGCACGTCGCGGCCTTCGATCGGGGCGTCGAGGTCCTTGAGGATCCGCACCACGCCGGAGGAGTCGGTCTGCGAGCCGTAGCTGGAGACGGCCATGAAGTCGATCTCGCAGGGCACGTCGATGTGGCGCATCAGGTCGGCGAGGAAGAGCACAGCCCCCTTGAGCACCCCGACCATGAAGAGGTCGCGGCCCGCGTAGTCGCGCGCTGATCTGACGACCGAGCTCGGCGACGCGCTGCTGCAGCTCCTCGCTGGAGACGAGGGTCTCGCCGATCGAGGGCTCAGGAATGTCAGGTTCGCGCTTCACTCAGTCGCAAAGAGTCAGATATGGATGCTCGTTCGTTCCGCGCTCAAGCGGCGCAGTCTAGATATAGCGAGCGCTTTCGGTGCTCAGCGCTCGGCGTGCAGCACGCCGCGCTCGACGACGGCGCGCACACCGCCGCCGAGATCGAGCATCGCGGTACCGCTGCGCCGCAGGCGGCGACCTCGTCGGCGTGGTTTGCCGCGCCCGGCACCGGGCGCCCGGCGGCGCGGTCGGCGAGGCGTTGGACGACGAGGCGGCGCAGGGCCGGTGGCAGCTCCGCCAAGCCGCTCAGCGCGATCGTGCCGCGCTCGGATCCGTTCGCACCGTCGAGCTCGGCATCGACGAGAGCGTCGAGCACCTCGGCCTCGTCGCGCAGCAGCTCCGCCGTGCGCAGCACGTTGCGCGCGGCCGCCGGGTGGACTTCAGCGAGCTCGCGGCAGAGACCGTGGCGGACACGATTGCGGGCGTAGCCGCCTTCTGCGTTGGTCGGGTCGTCGCGCCAGTCGAGCCCGCGCTCTGCGCAGTAGGCGGTCGTCTGCTCCGGGTGAAGTCCGAGCAGCGGGCGCACCAGGCTGCCGTCGCGCGTGCGCATCCCCAGCAGCGCTCGGCGACTGGGCGAAGAGGCGAGCCGATAGAGGATCGTCTCGACCTGGTCGTCGGCGGTGTGGCCGGTGACGATCGTCGCGCCCTCGCGCCAAGCGCCAGCCGTGCCGCGGCCGCGTAGCGGGTGTCGCGCGCCCAGGCCTGCAGGTTGCCGGGCCCCTCGGGGCGGCGCGGCCGCTCGAGCTCGAGCTCGACCCCAAGCCGTGAACAGAGAGTCGGCGCAGTGCTCGCTCGTCGGCATCAGAGTCGTCGCGCAGCCCGTAGTTGACGTGCAGCGACGGTAACCGCGTCGGCGCCGAGCAGCGCGAACCGCGAGGTCGAGCAGGCAGACCGAGTCGCGACCGCCGGAGAGCATCGCCACCAACGGGGTGCCGGCGGCGGCCGACTCAGCCCACTCGGCATGCGACCCGCTCGCAGCATCTGGTCGGCGTCGACCGTGGCTATCGAGACTAGCCGAGCGCACCGGAGGTCAGTCGGCGGCGCGGACCACGAAGAGCGTCGGTCGGCATCGGGAAGCCCTTGAGGGTGACCTCGCCGATCGGCTCGCAGCCGAGGCCGCGGCCCTGCGATCGCTTCGGCGACGCGATCGGTGACCAGCACCTCGCCGGCCTGGGCGCGGTTGACGACCCGGTGGGCGAGGTTGACCTGGCTGCCGAAGTAGTCGCCGTCGCGGTAGACGGCCTCGCCGTAGTGGATGCCGACCCGCGGCTGCGGGCCGCTGGGAGAAGCGGCCGAGGAGACCGACCGCCCACTCGGTCAGCGAGGCCGGCGTCGGGCGAGACGACCATCACCTCGTCGCCGATCGTCTTCACGATCGTCGCCTCGCGCGGCAGCGTCGCCTCGACCGTTTCGACGAAGTTCTCGACCACGTCGAGTGCCTCCAGGTCACCCTCCTCCTCGGTGTAGCGGGTGAAGCCGGTGAGGTCGATGAAGCAGAGCGTGACCGGCACGTGGCCGCAGCTGCGACTTCGGCCATGTCGCCAGGCTCGCTCTCCATGTGGCCGACGACGTCCTGCTCGAGGAAGAAGCGCAGGTAGCGGGTGTGGAGGTACTCGGTCAGCGGCGCCGCCAGCGGCAGGATGTCGGCCGGCGAGGTCGCCCATCTCCTCGGCCATCTCCAGCTCCGGCACGCCGTCGCGGATCAGCGGTTCGTGCACGTAGAGGTGGAAGAGGCGGACCTCGGCGTCGGCGATCCGCCGCAGTCGACTGCACGTAGACGCGGACCAGCTGCAGGAAGGCGACCAGCGGGAAGCCCGCGGCCAGAACCCGGGCGCAGTGGCGCAGCGCCTCGGCGTCCTCCGGGCTGAGCAGGCGCTCGCTGGCCCAGCGGGGTGCCGAGGATGACGAGGATGCGCTCGATCAGCTCCGGCTCGAGCCCGGTCTCGCGGGCGACCTCCTCAACCGTCGTTTGCTCCTCCTCTTTGGGGAAGAGGTCCTCGGTGAAGCCGAAGGCGAGGCGGCCCTCGCGGCCAGCGCGCTTGAGGTCCTCGAGCGAGTGACCGCGCTCGCGCATTCGCGCGACGACCCGGGCCTGGGCTGCCGCCGCCGCGGTCCAGCGACCGCGACGCACCGGCACGCACCTTCTCCTCGGCCCAGCGTTTCAGCGTGCTGGAAGAGACGCCGGAGCGGCGCGACGCCTCGCTCAGGGATATCCGTTCGTCGGCCGGCACTCGGAGCCCGAGGCTAAAGGCGATTGAGCCTTGAGGTCGGTCAGGCACCCTCAAGCCGAGATTTCTGACTCCTCGTGCGCTTGCAGGACGGGCTCCCCGTCCTCACCGGTGCGGATGCGGATCGCCTCCTCAACCGGGAGCACGAAGATCTTGCCGTCGCCGACCTCGCCGGTGCGAGCGTGCCGGAGGATCGTCTCGACGACTAACGTCCTTGTCCTTGTCCTCGACCACCACCTCCAGCTTCAGCTTCGGCCGCACGTTGATCGTCAGGGTCGAACCGCGGTAGTGCTCGACGATCGCCCTTCTGACGACCAGACCCCTTGGCCTCGAGGATCGAGAGCGAGGGCAGCCCCTTGTCGAGCAGCTCGGCCCGGATTGGGTCGAACGCCTCGTGGCGGATGAAGGCCTCGATCTTCTTCATCGGCTCAATCCTCCAACCAGGACCACCTCAGCGCATTAGACAGATGGCGAAGATCTCCGTGTCGTCACTCTCGCAAGTGTCAATAGGGTCCGGCAGTGCCTTCGCGACTCCGGCCCACCGCTCCGATCGCCGCCGACGCGGTACTGGTCGGCGACCCCGGCCGGGCACTGCTCCTTGCCCAGGAGTTGCTCGAGGAACCGAAGATGAGCAACCATGCCCGCGGCCTCTGGGCTTACTTCGGGACCACAACAGCGGGCGGCGAGTTGACCATCCAAGCCACCGGTATGGGTGGACCGAGCGCAGCGCTCGTGCTCGGCGATCTCGCCGAGCTTGGCGTGAAACGAGCGGTCCGAGTCGGGACCTGTGCAGGGGCTGATCCAAGCGGCTCGCTGGGCGATTTGCTGGTCGTGCGCGAAGCGATTGCGCAGGGCGGCAGCGCAGCCGCGCTTGGGGTCGAGCCGGGAACCGCAGTGACGCCCGATCCGCGACTGACCGAACGACTTCAATCCGAGCTTGGCGGCGAAGGCAAGCTCGCCTCGATCGCGAGCGTGGACGCCCGCCCCGCCGAGCACGCCGCCCTCCCGGACGTCGCCGCGATCGATATGCAAACGGCGCCGCTGCTCGCGCGCGCCAACTCATTGCAGCTCGAGCTTGCCGCAGTGCTGATTGTCAGCGAAGCGGAGGGCATCGAAGCGGGCTTGGAAAAGGAGGCTTTGGAGGAGCTGGAGCGACGGGCCGGCAGGGCCGCTTCTGCGTCACTCTCAGGCTGAAGTCGAGAGTTAGGCTTCGTCCTCGGCCCGCTCGCGAGCAACGAGGCGGCGGCGAATATCGCCAAGATCGCGAGAAACCCGATCGATCTGATCCTCGACCTCTTCCAGGCGCTGTGAAAGTGAGCGAACCCGCCGCTCCAAGCGTTCGAGGTCGCCAGCCGAGGGCAGGTTGAGCGCGCTCATCGCCGCGTGCTGGGCGTCAAGTGCCTTCTCTCGAGCACCAAAAGCAGCGGCAACGGCGTTCTCCAGCACCTGGCTGTCGAGCAGCGCCTGAGCAAACTCGCCAATCGCCTGCTCGCTGCGTGCGCGCAGGCCCTCTTGGTCCTCGTAATCCGCGTTCGTAGTCAAATTGTCGACCTCATTGACAGCAGCTTAACCGGCGCATCCGGTTCGACTGAAATCCTCCTGCGCTGCGGGCATGAGAGAGACCTTGATTAAGGGCGTGTTGGGGGCGGCGGCCGGTCGTTGCGTACCCCTGGATGAGCCAGTAGCTTGGGCGTGCCTGTTGCGCAGGGAGAGGGCTGGTGTCGGCTACGCAAGCCGTATCAGCGGGTATAGGGGCGCCGTCATATGAGAAACAAGCTTGCACTCATCATCGCTCTGGCCAGCTTTGGCGTCGTTACGGCGCTTGGCGTCGGCTTCGCGGGAGCAGACGAACTCTCGACCACCACGTCGAGTGAAACGACGACTCCGCTGACCACGACTCCCGCGGTGCCGCCGGCGACGCAACCGGCCTGCGCTAACGGAGTCGACGACGATCACGACGGCCTGGTCGACATGGAAGACCCTGACTGCGAATCGCCGGAAGACACCACTGAGGAACCCACGGCCCCCGCGAGTCCGACCAGCAACAGCAGCGTCGAAGCTCCACCGGTCACGACTCCGGCGCAGCCGGCACCCAAGCAGGGCGGCCAGGGTGGCGGCTTCAAGACCGGCGCGACGATCGGCTCCGGTGACGCGAAAGCGCATCACAACGAAAGCCTCGGCGACGTCAGCGGCGGCGGCGAAAACTCCGGTGGTGGCGTCGACCGCCCCGAGCGCCACTGGCGGCGTGCAACCAGTCGGACACGAGCGGCGGCTCCCAGTTCACGAGCGGCGGCTCCCCCACCGAAGCCAACCCGACGACGACGATCGCCCCCTTCGGCCCGGCTCCGATCGGCGTCCCCAACTTCGTCATCGACTCCTTCGAGATCCCGCCCTTCCTGCTGCCGATCTACCAGGCCTGCGGAACCGAGTACGGCATTCCCTGGGAGGTGCTGGCCTCGATCAACAAAATCGAGACGGGCTTCGGAACCAACCTCAACGTCTCCAGCGCCGGAGCGGTCGGCTGGATGCAGTTCCTCCCCTCGAGCTGGGAAGCGTACGGCCTCGATGCCAACGGCGACGGCAGCAAGGACCCCTACAACCCGGTCGACGCGATCTGCGCCGCCGCCCACTACCTGAAGCTCGCCGGCGGCGACCACGACCTCTACAACGCGATCCTCGCCTACAACCACGCCGACTGGTACGTGCAGGAGGTGCTCGCTCTACGCCCGCGCCTACGGCAAGCTGCCGACCGACCTGGTCGGCTCGCTGACCGGCCTCACCGAGGGTGCCCACTTCCCGGTCGCCGCCAACGCCAGCTACGCCGACGACATCTCCGCCCGCGCAGCGCTGAAGCGCTCCGACCCCGGGCGCCGAAGAGCCTACGGCAACGCAGCCGAAGTGATCTCCTCCTCGCCGACTCGGCGCGGGATCAACATCTTCGCCGCCGAGGGAGCGCCGGTCGTCGCCGTCAACGACGGCGTGATCCGAGAAGATCGGCAGCTCTCCGCGTCTCGGCAACTACGTCGTCCTCGCAGGACGCCTACGGCAACCGCTACACCTATGCCGAGCTCGGCCAGATCGTCCGCAAGCACCGCTCGGTGGTGATGCCGACCGGCAAGGAGAAGCGGCTCCCGGTCGAGAGCGAAGACCTGCGGCCACGGCTGCGCGCGCTGCCGGGCCGCGCGGATGGCGCCGCGGGCAAGAACAGCGACAAAGCGCCTGAAGTCGACAGCGCCGACCAACAGCGAAGACGGAACCCTAAGGGTCGGGTCGAAGGTGATAGCCGGCACAGTCCTCGCTCGTATCGGCGGCGCCCAGGAAGGAGTCGACCCCCACATCAACTTCGCGATCCGGCCGGCCGGCCGGGGCGCCCCGCGGATCGACCCGAAGCCGATCCTCGACGGCTGGAAGCTGCTCGAGGCGACGGCGATCTACCGGGCCAAGGGCAAGAACCCGTTCTCCGCATGATCTCAGCGGCGCCGGTGTCCTGCTGCTCTCCAAGGAAGCGCTGCAGACGCGCGTCCTCGCCGACAAAGCTCTCGACATCTATGAATGCGGCCGCGAAGACATCGCCACCGGACAGATCGACCGCCGCGTCCTGGCGGTGCTCGAGTACCTGCGTCTCGAAGGGTTTCAAGCTGACGATCACCTCGCTTAAGTGCGGCCACAGCATCATGAGCTCTTCGGGCTACGTCTCCGAGCACAGCACCGGCGACGCGGTCGACATCGCCGTCATCGACGGCGTCCCCGTCACCGGCCACCAGGGCCCGGGGACGCTTGTACCGACCAACTGATCCGCGACGTGCTGCAGCTGCAGGGCACGATGCATCCCCACCAGGTGATCTCGCTCGAGGACCTGCCGGGCGAAACCAGCTTCGCCCTGCCCGACCACTACGACCACGTCCACATCGGCTACCGCCCGCTGGCCGGCCCCTTCGACCAGCAGTTCAACGCGCTGCTCAAGCCGGACCAGTGGCAGCGACTGACGAGGCGCCTCGACGAAATCGAGAATCCTCGCGTCTCGCCGACGCCGTCGCCTTACGCGCTGCCCGACAGCCAGGGCAAGGGCAAAAACGGCGACAACGGCAAATCGGGCGCCGGCGACTGAGACTCCCGGCAGAATTGGGTCTTTGACCCACCTCTTCGGATTCACCCAGTTCGATTTCGCCGGTGCGCTCGCGGTCGCAGACGGCCGCTACCTCGTCCGCGACGGCGAGCGCGAGCAGGTGCTCGTGATCGAGACCCTCGGCGCCCCGCCCCCGGCCCGCCGGCGCCGCCGCCGGCCGCGCGACGCCGAGATCGCCGAGCCACCACCCGAGCTGCCGGTCGCACGGGCGACGGTGGTGCTGGCCTTCAACGAGTTCGAGGACGAGCGGGAAGCCAGCACTTGGTTGCAAGAAACAAGCGCCGAGGAAGCAGCCGTCGACCAGTTGGTGGAGCAGGGAATCGACGAGCTCAACCAGGCCCTCCACGCCCACGCCGTCGCCAGCGGCGATCCATATCCGCAAACGGTGACGCCGGCACGAGCGGTCGTGGTCCGAATCGGCTACGGCAGCGGCGAGGCTCTTGCTGACGGCGCCTTCACCGCCGCCCACCAGGTCGACCCCGGTCTCGGCCCGGTATCCCGCCGTCTGCAGCGCGAGGAAGAGCTGCGCCCACAGCAGCGGCTGGCGGCGGTGCTCGGCGATCGCGAGCAACTCGACGCCTGCGAGACCCTGCTCCTCCGCGCCCGCGCCGACCTCGACGCAGGTCGAACGCGGGAGGCCGCGCTGCAACTTCGCGTCGGCCTCGAGGCGTTCCTGGTCGAGCTGCGAGGCGCCCTGTCAGATCCAGGCCACAACGAGGACATGGCAACCATCGAGTCGCGTCGCCACGAGGCGGGTGACCTGGCCAACGCGGCCCTGCGAGGCGACCTGGACTCTGAGCAGCTTCAGACACTCACCGAGCTTCTATCGACCTCCGAGCGCGTACTCCGTCGTCGCCGCGTTCTGAGCGATTGAGGCGACGCAGCGGCGGCTACAGCTGCAAATAACGGGCGATGACGTTGTCCGAGAGGGACTCAGCGATCCCGTGGGCTTCGGCAAGCTCGATTCCCTCGAGTGAGGGCACGCCGATCACGGTAAGGCCAGCGGCGCGGGCAGCGGTAACACCGGTGGGCGAGTCCTCCAAGGCGACCACATCCAGGCCGGGCTCGACGCCGAGGCGGCGGCAGGCCTCCAGATAAGGATCGGGGGCTGGCTTTGGCGCCGCCACCTCGTGGGCGCTGAGCACGACGTCGAAATGGTCCGTGAAACCGACGATCTCCAGCGAGCGCTGGACGAAGGGCAGCGGTGAGTTGGAGACGAGCCCGATCGGGGTGCCGCGTTGCTTCAGGCGGTGCAGCAGCTCCGCCGCCCCCAACATCGCCTCGACCCCGTGCTCGAGCTCGGCGACGACCAGCTCGTTCAGCTCCTCGATCAGCTCGGCGGCGCGCCCGGGTTCGCCCAGGCGCTGCTCGAGGATGCCACCAGCGATCTCGGCCGAGGTGCCAACCAGCTCGCGCTTGTGCTGTGGCATGAAGTCGAGATTGCGGCGCTCGAAGAGATCTTGCTCAGCGCGGGTCCAGACCGACTCGGTATCGAGCAGGAGGCCATCGTTGTCGAAGACGACGGCGGCGGGCAGCGACGAACTCACCGCGGGATCATCGCGAAAGCGACGCCACAGCGGCATCCATAGGCTTGGGCGATGCCCTTCCACGTCGAGGTTCGCTCCCCCCTCCACCACGCTCGCGTCTTCAACATCGACGCCACCGAGCTCGAGGAGATCCTCGGCCTCTGGCTTGGTGGCCAGACCTTCGAGCTCGGCGAACAGGAGATCGAGCCCGCAGAGAGCAAGCTGACAATCCTCGAAGGCAAGCACCTCGATGGGCCGGACCTTGCCTTCGGTCAAGGCTGGTCAAACGCCCTGCGCTCGGCCACGGACGTGACCGCTCAGATGACGGCGGCGGCGGAGACCCGCTCGCCGCTGCCGAGCATCGTCGCGGTTGAGGCCGACTCGGTCGAGGCCGCCGCCGCAAGGATCGCCGCTGGAGATGGCGTCAAGCCGATCGAGTGGCCGGCGGCAAGAGCGCGGATCGACGGCCGCGACGCCGAGGTCGCGGCCGTGATCCTGGTCGTCAAGCGGTCTGGGTCTGACCAGCCGCGAAGCTGACCAAAGTCCCGCGGGGCACGACGAGCACCGGGAAGCTCGCGGTCTCAACCGCGTAGTCGCTGGCGGCGCTGAGGGTGACTTTGCCGGCGGGGGACTCGGGGCGCGAGCCGACGACGAGCAGGTCGATGTGACCGGCACCGGCGCGCTCGGCGACGCTGGCCCCAAGCGCCGCGGCAAGGCCCTCGGCGGTCTGACGCGCGGCCGGATCGCCCTCGTCGATGACGCCGATCGTGTTGATGCTGACCGAGGGGTTGTCCCGTAGCCCAGCCGGGGCGACGGCGATCGCCGCCGGGCCACCAAGCAGCAGCTTGTGGGCGGGGATGCCCGGCTTGACGGTGCCGGGTGCAGTGCGGTACTCGGAGCCGAAGACGATCACGTCAGCGCCCTCCCGCTCGGCCAGTTCGGCAAGGCCGACGCTGGTGCCGGGATTGACGACGACGTGGCGCGGCATGTCGGGGGCGCCGACCGATTCGGCACCGCGGGCAAGCAGCTCCTCGGCCTCCTTCTCCTCCAGTGCGCCGCCCTGGGAGTGGCGGACGTAGGCGAGCGAGAGCTCGGCGCCGCTGAAGGCAAGCAGGCGACCGAGGGCGAGTGCGTCGCGGTCGTTATCGGTGTCGTCGTAGGAAACGATGATGCGAGTGGCCATCGGAAATCTCCTTGCTGGGATGAGGTCGAGCGAAAGTTCGACCCGATGCTGTCACTCCCCTTCGATAATCACAACTGTTAATACCTATGCTTGTAATAAGCTTTACTTATGCTGAACGCGACCCGCCTGAACGTGTTCCGCGAGGTCGTCAACCACGGCTCCTTCTCGGCCGCCGCCGACGCGCTCTCCTACTCCCAGTCGGCCGTCTCGCAGGCGATCGCGACTCTCGAGGGCGAAGTCGGGAGCGGTCCTGATCGAGCGTGATCGGGGCGGGGTGCGCCCGACGGCGGCCGGCGCCGCGCTGGTCGCCCACGTCGAGGGCATCCTCGGCCGCATGGAAGCCGCCGAGACCGAGATCGCCGCGATCGCCGGCGGCGAGGCGGGGCGACTGCGCATCGCCTCCTTTCCCACCGCCGGCGCAACCCTGATGCCACGGGCGATCGCCGGCCTTCAGCGCTGGTCATCCCGGGGTCGAGGTGACCCTGGCCGAGGGCGAGCCGGAGGAGATCGCGCCGCGCCTGCGCGCAGGGGAGTTCGACCTCGTCCTGCTCTTCGAATTCGAGGGAGTCGGTGAGCGGCTTGGCACCGGCATGCGGCGCTTCGAGCTGCTCGAGGACCCCCTCTACCTTGCCTTGCCAGCCCGACCATCCGACTTGCACGCCATCGCCAGGTCTGGCTCGAGGACCTGAACGAGGAGTCCTGGGTGCAGACCTCGGCTCGAGCCCCTGCGCGCGACAAGTGGTGCGCTCCTGCCACGCGGCCGGGTTCGAGCCCCGGGTCTCCTTCGAGAGCGACGACTACCAGACCGTCCAGGGCCTGGTTGCCGCCGGCGTCGGCGTCGGCCTGATCCCGCAGCTGGCCCTCTCCGCCGTGCGCGAGCGACATCCGCATCCGCGCCCTGCACCCACAGAGTCCCGTGCGCAAGATCTTCGCCGCGACGCGCCGGGGAGCGCCCGTGACGCCAGCCGTCGCGACCATGCTCGACACTCTGCGCGAGGTCGCCCGCTCCTACGGCGACGCCCCCAAGCTGAAGCCTGACCGAGTCTGAAAAAGGAACCGCCCCCGGGAGAGCACGGGGGCGGTTCCTGTCTCCTTGCTTCCGGGCTGCCAGCCGCAGCCCGGACGTCTGGTTAGACGCCTCCTGCCGACGCCGCCGGCGCGGCGCTGCCGACGCCGTCCGGGTAGCCGAGTGAGGGGACGTCTGAGGGGTACACCTCGTGGCCGTGGACGGCGATGTCGCCCTCCTCCATTTCGGCCTCGCTCATCCGCAGCGGCACGACCAGGCCGACCAGCTTGAGCAGGATGAAGGTGCCGATCGCGGAGAAGACGATCACCCATGCGGCCGTGTATGCCTGCACCCAGAGCAGGTGCAGCCCGCCGCCGGAGATCAGGCCTTCGTGTTCGCCGGCCATCAGTTTGTTGGCGAAGATGCCGACCAGGAGACCGCCGGCAACCCCGGCGAACCCGTGGGTGTAGACCACTCCGAGCGTGTCGTCCACGTTGCGGAAGGGACGCACGCGGCTGAGGTAGTTGAGCGCGAAGTAGACGAGCACCGAGGCGATGACGCCGATGATGATCGCTCCCCAGCCGTTGACGAAACCGGCGCCAGGAGTGATCGCGACGAGGCCGACGATCATGCCGTTGACGCTGCCGATCAGGCTCGGCTTGCGGCCGGTGACGTAGTCGAGGGCGACCCAGACGAGGAAGGCGACCGCGGTGCAGAGATTGGTGTTGAGGATCGACGCGGAAGCGAATTCGCCGGCGTTGTACCAGTCACCGCCGTTGAATCCGTTCCAACCCATCCACAGCAGCCCGGCTCCGACCGCGACCATCGCCAGGTTGTTCGGCGCGTCGACCTCGCGGTCGCGTTGCAGTCGTGGCCCGATCACCGCGGCGGCGACGAATCCAGAGACTCCGGCCGCGAGGTGGATCACGTAGCCGCCGGAGTAGTCAACGGCGCCCTGCTGGGCGAAGAAGCCACCGCCCCAGATCATGAACGCGTTGATCGTGTAGACGAGCAGAGTCCAAAGCGCGACAAACGGGATCCAGGCTTTGAAGTTGAAGCGTCCGAGAACCGATCCGAGCATCAGGATCGGGGTGATCGCAGCGAAGACGATCTGGAAGTAAGCCAGCGTCGACATCGGGAAGAGGAATTCTTCTTCCGGCAGGTCGCCGATATGAGCCTGTTCAAGCAGGCTGTGGCTGTTGAGGATCGAGCCTGGCTTCCCCCACATGTTTCCGAAGAAGCCGCTGGTCGCCCCGAAGATGTGCATCGGATCTCCGAAAGCCATCTTGAACCCGACAAGCACCCAGAGGATGAGCACGATCGCGAAGGCGACGAACGCCATCATCATCGAGTTCACCGACCAGCGCTTCTGCATAACACCGCCGTAGAGGACAACGAGACCCGGAATGCTCATCAGGCCTACAAGGGTCGCGGCGGTGAGCTGCCATGAATTGGCGCCTTCGCTCAACCATTCCATTTATCCGATGCTTCCTTTCGCTTCGCGGGCCGAGACCCAGTTGGACTTGGCTAGACCCTGTCGCTACGGCGGGCCGACGACTACGTACGAGTGTCTAAAGATCGGCGCGAATTGTTCTCCCCGGTGGCGGTACCGCACCTGTGAGCAGGCATTTACTCTGCCGCCATGCCACTAGAAGGACACTACGAACGACAGACCACACCGCTCTACAAGCTGACTTCGCGGGAGCTGAAGGCGGCCTTCGGGACAGCTTGCCGTGACGCTCGTCGCCCTCGTGGCGATCATCGCCGCCACGGTCGGCGACAGCAACCCGGGACCCCCGATCGGCTGCATCAAGTCGGACGGTCGCCGGCATCGTTGGCGCCGAAACGATCAGCGCCTGCGGCCGGGAAGCGGTCGGGATCTGCTCCCACGCGTCGAACTTCAGCGGCGCCCGTGCCGAAACGATCGTCTCCGACTGCAAGGCGCAGCGCGTCAGGTTCTGAGCCTGCTGGGAGTAGCGCCGCAGCCGGGGCGGCTAGCCCAACGCCGTCAACAGCGCCGGTAGCTCCGCGTCGACCTCGCCTTCGAGCTTGAGCGTCGGCGTCGCTGTCGTAGGGGGTCGGGCCCTTGGTAACGATGGCGAGCTGGCCACCGCGTTCGAGGGTCAGCGCGGGCAGGCTGGCCACCGGGTAGACGGCCAGCGAGGAGCCGATGCAGATCATCAGCTCGGCAGCTTCGGCCAGCTCCTGGCGCACGGCGCATCGCGGCTCTCGGGCAGCATCTCGCCGAAGAGGACCACGTCGGGTTTGACCGGGCCACCGCAGGCGCTGCAGAAGGCGACACCGTCGCGTCGAAGAGCGCGTCGACCTGGTCGAGGCCGTAGGAAGCGTCGCAGTGCCGGCAGGAGGAGGTCCCGATCGAGCCGTGCACCTCGACCACGTTCTGCGAGCCGGCAGCGCCGTGCAGGCGATCAATGTTCTGCGTGATCACGCCCTCGATCAGGCCGCGCCGCTCGAGCTCGGCAAGCGCCTCGTGGGCGACGATTGGGCCGCTTGTCGCCGAGCGACTGGAAGCGGGGCCGGTAGTAAGACCAGAAGCGGGCCGGGTCGCGTTCGAAGACGTCGATGTGGGCAACCTCCATCGGGTCGACGTTGGCCCAGAGGCCGGTCTCAGGCGTGCGGAAGTCGGGAATCCCGGATGGAACCGAGATCCCGGCGCCGGTCAGCACCACGGTCGAGCGCGACTGGCGGATCAGCTCCGCCAGTCGCTCGACCCCGTTCGCGATGTCTACTTGCCGCTCCACTTCGGCGTGCGCTTGCCGAGGAAGGCGCCGATGCCCTCCTTGGCGTCCTCGCTGCGAAAGGCGGTGGCGAAGCCCTGCTTCTCGGCCTCGATGCCCTCGTCGAGATCGCCGGCGTGCGGAGACGCGCTTGATCTGTTCGACCGCGAGCGGCGCCTGGGCGGCGAGCTTGCGGCCCCACATCAGCGCGGTCTCGAACAGCTCGTGATCGGGGACGACGCGGTTGACGAGACCCGCTTCGAGCGCCTCGCTCGGCGAGGATCGCGTCGCCGATCAGGTTCATCTCCAGCGCCTTGTTGGGCCCGACCAGGCGGGGCAGGCGCTGGGTGCCGCCGAAGCCGGGGATGATCCCGAGCTTGATCTCGGGCTGGCCGAAGACGGCCGCCTCGGCGGCGATCCGCACGTCGCAGGCCATCGCCACCTCGCAGCCGCCGCCGAAGGCGATCGCGTTGACGGCGGCGATCGTCGCCACCGGCGCCTGGCCGAAGTCGCGCAGCAGCGCGTGGGCGGTGTCGATCAGCTCCTCGCCGCCACTCTCGTCCATCTGGGTGAAGGCCTTGATGTCGGCGCCGGCCGAGAAGACGACCGGAACCGAGGAGGCGATCACCATCGCACCGACGCCGTCAGCCGCCTTGACCCGCTCCCAGACCGTCTTCAGGTCACGGATCACGTCGGGGGAGACCGCGTTCATCGGCGCGTTGGCGAGCCAGGCGATCGCGACGTCGCCGCGGGTCTCGAGCTTCACCGTCTCGGCCTGATCGCCCTCGTCGGGCTGCGGGTAGGGGTAGAAGCCCTGGCCGGATTTCGATCCCGAGGCGACCCTGAGCGACCAGTCGCCGCAGGAGCAACGGCGGGGCGAAGCGCTCGCCGTGCTGCTCCTGCAGGCCCTCCATCCGCTCGAGGACAACGTCGAGGCCCTCGATGTCGGCTTTCCAGAACGGCGGCAGCAGGCCCCGGCGTGGGTCGAGGCCGGCGCCGGCCATCATCCCGAGGTCGATGTCGCGGACCGAGCAGACCCCCTCCTCGACCAGCAGGCAGGACTCGATCAGGGCGCGGCAGGTGAACAGTCGCGACCAGCTCCTCGGCGTCGGGCTCGGCGTCGCCGGGGATGTTCTGCTCGCCCTCCTTGAAGAAGCCCTCGCCGCCGGTCTTGGCGCCGAGCTTGCCGTCGGCGACCAGCTGCTTGAGGCCCTGGTGGACGTAGAAGCTCTCGCCGTAGGACTCGTTGAGATGCTCGGCGACGTGCAGCACGGTGTCGAGACCGAGCAGGTCGGTGAGGAAGAATGGACCCATCGGCGCCACCTGGGCGGCGGCGATCGCCTCGTCGATCGCCTTCAGCGAGAGGCCCTGCTCCTCCTGGGCGCGCCAGATCTCGCCGATCGTCGCCATCAGGATGCGGTTGACGACGAAGCCGGGGACCTCACCGCAGACGATCGGCTGCTTCTTGATCGCCTGGGCGAAGTTGTAGGCGACGGTGGCGGTCTCCTGCGAGGTGTCCTCGCCGACGATGACCTCGACCAGCGGCATCACCGAGGCCGGGTAGAAGAAGTGGAAGCCGACGACCTTGTCGGGGCGCAGCGTCGTCTTCGCCATCTCGGTGATCGAGAGCGAGGAGGTGTTGGAGGAGAGGATCGCGTGGCCGGGGGTGGCCGCGTCGATCTCGCGGAAGACGGCCTGCTTGATCTCCATCCGCTCCGGCACCGCCTCGATCACGAAGTCGACGTCGCCGAACTCCTCGTAGGTGGTGGTGCCGGTGATCGAGACCCATCACCTCGGCGAGGCGGGCGTCGGCCTGCTCCTGGGTCAGCTTCTCCTTCTTGACCAGGCGGGCGAGCTGGCCCTCGGTCACGGCGCGCGCCTTCTCGACCGCGGCATCGACGAACTTCTGGTCGATGTCCTTGACGACGACGGGGATATCGGCGGCGGCGATCGCCTGGGCGATCTCGCCGCCCATTGTGCCGCCGCCGACGACGGCGGCCTTGGAAACGAACATTGGCTTGGCTTTCCTCCGGGGGTTTAGGGAGCCGCGGAAGGCTATAGGGGCGCGGCCTTCCTGCTGATAACGGTCCTTCATGTCGAGGCGGGGGACGATCATTCTGGCGGTCTGCGCGTGCCTTGCAGCGATGCCATCCGCTGCCGGCGCCGAGGTACCGCAGGCGACGCTGTTGCCGAGTGGGCGCGCCGTTGCGCCGCCTTCCGCACCGCCCGCGGTCAAGGCGATGATCGAAGCGGCCAACCGCGAACACGTCTTCGCCGTGATCGCCGGTCTGCGCTGGGACACCTCGATGACCGACGACGGCGACCGCAGTGGTCCCGGCTGGAGCGAATACATGCGCTCGGGCAACGGCTTTCGCCTGCGTCACCCGCTCGGCCTGCTTACGGCCATGCCCTTCGGCTAGCCCCTAGGAGGGTTGGCGAAACCCGCGTATGCGGCCTGGCGAGCGCCGGACCAAGCGGGGCAAGGACGCAGGGAGGCCAAATAGCAGCGCTATTTGGCCAACTGAGGACGCCGAACCGCGCAGCGTCCGCCGCCGCCAGACGTGTGCGGGGGTTTCGCCAACCCTTCTAGACCTCGATCAGCGAGCCCATGATCACGGTGCGATCGCGGGGCAGGCCGAAGTATTCAGCCGCGTCGGCGGTGATGTGCGAGGTGGCGACGAACAGCCGCTTGCGCCAGCGCGTCATGCCCGGCGCATCGCCGGGCCGCAGCTCGATCGTCGAGAGGAAATAAGACGCTTCCTCGACCTCGAGCGGGCACTCCAGGCCGGCGTCGGCGGCGAGGCGCAGGGCGTCGGGGACGTCGGGTTGCTCCATGTAGCCGAAGCGGGCCTCAACATGGGTGATCCCGTCGTCGGTGTAGCCGAGATCGTCGACCGAGAGGCGCCCCGCCGGCGCCACGTGCGGCAGCGGCAAGGTCGCGATCGAGAGGATCACTACGTGCTCGTGGAGGATCTGGTTGTGCTCGACGTTGGCGCGCATCGCCAGCGGCGTCGTCTCGTTGTTGCGGTTGAGGAAGACCGCCGTCCCCGGAGTCCGCTGCAATGGCTCTTGGCGCTGATGCAGCTCGTCGACGAACTCGCGCAGTGACCCCTCGACTTTTTCCCGCCGCGCCGTAACCAGCTCCCGCCCGCGCTGCCAGGTGGTCAGCACGGTGAAGACCATCACCCCGATCAGCAGCGGCAGCCAAGCCCCGTGGGTGACCTTGGTCAGGTTGGCAGCGAGGAAGAGTAGGTCGACGATGAGGAAAGCACCGGCCCCAGTAGCGACCAGCCACAGCGGCTTCCCCCACTGGTGGCGGACGATGTAGAAGAAGAGGATGGTGGTGATCGTGATCGTCCCGGTCACCGCCATGCCGTAGGCGAAGGCGAGCGCCGTCGAGGACTCGAAGGCGAAGACCAGCGTCAGCACCGAGGCCAGCAAGAGCCAGTTGATCCAGGGAACGTAAATCTGCCCCTCCGTCTCCGCCGAGGTGTGGGCGATCCGCAGCCGCGGCAGGTAGCCGAGCCGCATCGCCTGATGGGCGACGGAGAAGGCGCCGGTGATCACCGCTTGCGAGGCGATCACCGCGGCGGCGGTCGCCAGGATCACCATCGGCACCCGGCCCCAATCGGGCACCAGGAGGAAGAAGGAGCCACTCGCATCGGTGCCCGGATTGGCGACGAGCAGTGCCCCTTGGCCCATGTAATTGAGGATGCAGGCCGGGAAGACCAGCATCAGCCAAGCGCGGGTAATCGGCCCTCTGCCGAAGTGGCCCATGTCGGCGTATAGCGCCTCAGCGCCGGTGATCGCGAGGACGACGGCCGCCAGCGAAAAGAAAGCGATCGAGAAATGGCCGATCAGGAACTCGACCGCGTAGCTCGGTGAGAGTGCCTTGAGGATTTCGGGGTGGACCGCGATGCCGGCGATGCCACAAGCACCGATGACCAGGAACCAGACCACCATCACCGGCCCGAACAGGCGACCGACGGCGGCCGTCCCAAAGCGCTGGCTGGCAAAGAGGACGACAATGATTACGGCCGTGATCGGCACGATCAGGTGTGCCAGCGAGGGCTCCACCACCTTCAGTCCTTCGACCGCCGAAAGCACCGAGATCGCCGGTGTGATCATGCTGTCGCCGAAGAACAACGAGGCACCGAAGATGCCAAGCGCCGCGAGCACGACAGCAGTGCGGCCGCCGCCCGCACCGCCCCTGCGCCGGATCAGCGTGATCAACGCCATGATGCCGCCCTCGCCTTCGTTGTCGGCGCGCATCACCAACAGCACGTACTTGAGCGTGACGATGATCGTCACCGCCCAGAAGATCAGCGAGATGATCCCGAAGACGCTCTCGCTCGTCGCCGAGATCGGGTGCGGATCACTGGGGTTGAAGACCGCCTGGACCGTGTAGAGCGGGCTGGTGCCGATGTCGCCGAAGACGACACCGAGAGCGCCGAGAACGAGCGCCGCCTTCGCTTGGCTGCGCATACCTGCGCTCGAGGTTTCAGCATCCATGCTGGGGACTCCGGAGGAACTGCGGAACAGGCTACTTCGTGATCCCGGCGCCAGCCGGTACAAGCCCCAGCAGCGATCCTTGTACCCGAGTACAAAGGCATCTTCGAGCCATCGGTATTAGGCTCTTTTGGCTCTTATAAAGGGAGTAGACCGGTAACCAACCGTGCCTGCCGACCGGGCGCGATGCCAAGCGAGGGACGACTAGAGCGATGACCCGTATCCGCCAGCAGAACGTGACCGCAGCCCAGTGGAGCGCCAACGGAGGGGCCCTTGGCGCGATCGACCTGACCCTGCCCGAGAACGAAGCATTCGGCGCCAACGTCTTCTCAGTCGCCGTCCAGCGCGAACGCTTGCCAGGTGACGTCTTCGAGAAGCTGCAGGGCGGCGCTCGAAGCCGGCGAAGCGCTCGACGCCGAGGCTCGCCGACGCGGTTGCCGAGGCGATGAAGGACTGGGCGCTGGAGAAGGGCGCCACCCACTTCACCCACGTCTTCCAGCCGCTGACCGGCTCCACCGCCGAGAAGCACGACTCCTTCTTCGAGCCCGCCGGCAGCGAAGGCAAGGCCCTGGCCGGCTTCTCCGGCAAGGAGCTGATCCAGGGCGAGCCGGACGCCTCCTCCTTCCCGACCGGCGGCGTGCGCGACACCTTCGAGGCCCGCGGCTACACCGCCTGGGACCCGACCAGCCCCGCCTTCATCCTCGAGAACCCGAACGGCTCGCTGCTTTGCATCCCGACCGCCTTCGCCTCCTGGACCGGCGAGGCGCTCGACGCCAAGATCCCGCTGCTGCGCTCGATGGACGCGCTCTCGGGCTCGGCGATCAAGGCGCTGCGGCCTGCTCGGCGACGACGGAGAGCAAACGGGTCTTCACCACGGTCGGCCCCGAGCAGGAGTACTTCCTGATCGACGAGCAGTACTTCTTCGAGCGCCCCGACCTGATCACCACCGGTCGCACCCTGTTCGGCGCCAAGCCGCCCAAGGGGCAGGAGCTCGACGACCACTACTTCGGCTCGATCCCCGAGCGGGTGCTGGCCTTCATGCTCGAGTCCGAGCTGGAGATGCGCAAGCTCGGCATCCCGGTCAAGACCCGCCACAACGAGGTGGCGCCGGCGCAGTACGAGATCGCGCCGATGTTCGAGAACTCCAACGTCGGCTCCGACCATCAGCAGCTGCTGATGCGGATGCTCGAAAACGTCGCCCGCCGCTACGGCCTGGTCTGCCTGCTGCACGAGAAGCCCTTCGCCGGAGTCAACGGCTCGGGCAAGCACAACAACTGGTCGATGGGCACCGACACCGGCAGCAACCTGCTCAACCCGGGCGACACGCCCGCCGACAACATCCACTTCCTCTTCTTCTGCGCGGCGGTGATCCAGGCGGTCAACAAGCACCAGGGCCTGCTGCGCGCCTCGGTCGCTAACATCGGCCAGGACCACCGCCTCGGCGCCAACGAGGCGCCGCCGGCGATCATCTCGATCTTCCTCGGCGCCGAACTCGAAAAAGTCTTCGAGGCGATCGCCAGCGGCGAAGGCGACCCGCAACACGCCGGCCTCCTTCCTCGACCTCGGGGCGACGGTGCTGCCGCCGCTGCCGCATGGACGGCGGCGACCGCAACCGCACCTCGCCGTTCGCCTTCACCGGCAACAAATTCGAGTTCCGGGCGCTGGGATCGAGCATGTCGCTCGCCTTCCCGAACACCGTGCTCAACACGATCGTCGCCGAGGCGATCGACGAGATGTCCGACAAGCTGGAGGCGAAGATCGAGCGGCGGCATGGACGCTGCCGAGGCGGTGATCGAGATCGTCAAGGAGTCCTACCTCGCCAACAAGGAGATCTGCTTCAGCGGCGACAACTACTCCGAGGAGTGGCACGCGGAGGCCGAGCGGCGTGGCCTGAAGAACCTGAAAACGACGCCGGACGCGCTGCTCGAGGTGATCGCCGACGACACGATCGCCGCCTTCGAGAAATACAGCGTGCTCTCCAAGCGCGAGCTCGAGTCCCGCTTCGAGGTCTGGATCGAGCAGTACGCGCTGCGGGCCAACATCGAGGCCGAGACGACGTTCTCGATCGCCAAGACGATGATCCTGCCGGCGGCGCTGCGGCACCTGGCCCTGATCTCCGAGGCCGGCGTCTCCTGCGCTCGAGGGCGAGGTTCGCGGCCTGATCGAGGAGACCGCGACCGCGCTCGACGCGCTCGAGAAGGCCAATGCCGAGCCGACCGAGCTGGAGGGCCTGGAGCTGGCGCTCTTCGCCCGCGACGAGCAGCTGGCCACGAGCGGCACAGTGCGCGAGGCGGCCGACAAGCTGGAGAAGGTCGTCGCCGACGATCTCTGGCCGCTGCCGAAGTACGAGGAGATGCTGTTCATCAAGTAGGCGAGGCAGCGATGGCGACCGACGGCACGGCCCGCAAGGTCGCCATCGCCATCGCTGCAGGTCGCTTCGCGATCGGCGCTGGTGCGCTGTTGAGAGCGCGGCCGGCCCTGCGGGCCTTGGGTTTCCCCGAGACCGATGCGGCCGGACGCAGCCTTGCCCAGCTTGCCGGCGGGCGCGACTTGGCCCTGGCGGCGCTTGTCTTCGCCGCGCGCAACGACCGCACGGCGCTTCGAGCGGCCACGATGGCGGGCGCGGCGGTAGACGCCGGCGATGCGGTCACCCTCGGTCTCGCCGGACGCGGGAACGAGGAGCTGAAGCTGGCCGGCGTCGCGGGGCTCCTCTCTGGCGGCAGTGCCGCACTGGCTGGCATCTGGGCCTGGCGCCAGCTCCAAGCCTGAAGCGCTCAGCCGCACCGATCGCTACTCGTCGTCGTCTTCGTCGTTGTCGCGAACGGCGCGCCAGATGATGAAGACGATCGCGAGGGCGCCGAGGATCGGGATCATGCCGCCGAAGAGAACCGGCTCCCAGGCCTCTTCGGCGCGCACCAGGAGCACCGCGATCGTCAGCACCTCGCTCATCGCAGCTCCGGCAAGCCGGCGCCGCCGGCCAGCGGGTTGAGGTCGGAGAGCAGCTCGAGCAGGCGCGGCTCGGGCTCTTCGTCGTCGATCACGATCGCCGTGCCGGGCCAGGCGTAGCGCAGGTAGCGACCGTAGGCCTGGCGTGAGGCGAGATCGGGCTCGTAGATCCAGGAGCCGGTGTTCCAGTAGCGCGTGCGCGGGTCGATCGGCGCAGCGCACGTCGGCGAGCGGCTGGTGGGTGTGGGCGAAGACGATCTGCTCGGCCTCCTGGTCCCAGCCGAGGTTCGCCGTCACCTTGGCGAAGGCCTCGAGCGCGTGCTCGGAGGGATCGCTGCGGCGAGATCACCGTCGGCCGCGGGATAGGCGGGTGCGGCCAGGCGGCCTGCGGCGCCGGCTGCTCGCGGCGCTGGCGCTCAGCCTCGGCCCGCACGACGGAGTCGAAGTGCGACTCGCTCGGCAGGGCGCCGCCCTCGACCGCAGCCTCGCCGACGCCGCGGTCGCGCAGCTCGGCCGAGAGTCGCTTGAGGCCGCGCACCGGCAGCACCGAGGGTCGAGACGAAGCGCCCGGCTCGCTGCACGGCTCGAAAGACGTTCTGCTGGGCGTGGTGCCGTGCGGCATCTGGGCGGCGATGTAGAGCCACTCGGTCAGCAGCGTGATCGTCGACTCGTAGTCGGCGATCGTCTTCGGGTCCTCCGGCCCGCCGGTGGCGATGCCCAGAGCATCCTGGTCAGGATGCGGTCGCCGCGCGAGCCGGTGAGCCGGGCGTGGGGATCGAGATAGTGCCCGTGGGTGCAGAGCACGTCGGCGAAGCTGTAGGTCGGGTAGGCGATCTCGATCTGCACGCCCGGCAAGCGGCGGGCGAGAAAGGAGCGGAAGAAACCCGGGCCAGGCGAAGCGGAATCGAGCGCCGGCTCACCGCTCAACAGCGGCGCCCGCCCCGCGGCCAGCTGCGCCTCGAGGCGGTTCTCGAAGTCGCGGTGAACGAGGTGGTGGTCGTGGTTGCCGGCGAGGAAGACCAAACGCTTGCCGACCAATTTTCGCGGCGATCAGGTCGAGCAGGCCAGCGGCCGCGTCGACAGCGTCGCCGACCGAGCCGAAGAGAAAGTCGAAGAGGTCGCCGAGGAAGATCAGCTCGTCGATGTCCTCGAGCTGCGGGAGCCAGCCGCTCGAGAAAGAACTCCTCGCGCAACAGGTCGCGCCCGGTCCAGGCGCCGAAGTGGGTGTCGGAGATGACCAGAGCCCGCATCCTGCGGGCAGGCTACTGACGTGGCAACACCCGCATCCGCAAGCCGTCCCGCGGCGAGAGGGTCGGCATCTGGCGCACCGTCATCGTGCGGCCCGGCATCGCGTCGAGGCGCAGCCGCTGCAGCAGCATCGTCGCCACCAGCTTGACCTCGATCTGGCCGAAGCGCTTGCCGATGCAGATCCGTCGCCCACCGCCGAAGGGCACGTAGGCGCCGCGCGGCAGCGCCGCCTTGCGCTCGCGCGTGAAGCGCTCGGGGATGAATGCCTCCGGCTCGGGGAAGACCTCGGGCAAACGGTGGCTGGCCCAGGAGCAGTAGTTGACGTAGGCGCCGCGAGCGACGCTGTGGCCGCCGAACTCGAAGTCGCGCACCGCGCGGCGCGGACCGATCCAGGCCGGCGGGTAGAGGCGCAGTACCTCGTCGAGCACCATGTCCAGGTAGGGCATCTCGCGCTCGAGCTGCGTCGATGCTCGGCGTCCTCCCGCCGAGCACCTGGTCCTGCTCCGCCCAGAGCCCGGCGACGACGTCCGGGTGGCGCGCCAGCTCGTGCATCATGAAGGTCAGGGTCGAGGTCGAGGTGTCGTGACCGGCGAACATCAGGGTCATCACCTGGTCGCGGATCTCCGGTCGGTGAAACCCTCCCCCGCCTCGTCGCGGACGCCGACGAGCAGGCTGAGGATGTCCAGCGGCTCGGCGTCGGGGTCGGCCCGGCGCGGGCGATCTCAGCGTAGACGATCTCGTCGAGGACGGCCCGCGAGCGGATCATCTTCGCCAGGGCGAGCCGGGGCCGCGCAACAGGCGCAGGCTGGAAGTCGATGCCGTAGAAGCCGAGCGCCCGCTCGAAGTGCTCGGCCGCTGCGGCGCCCTTGCCCGCCTCGTCGGGGTCGAGGCCGAGCAGCGCCCGCATCGCGATCCGCATCGCCAGCCTGCGCATCCAGTCGTAGACGTCGACGACCTCGCCCTCGCGCAGGCGCTCGATCGCCGGCGTCGCCTCGGTCACCATCGCCTCCACCGAGGCCGCCACCTGCTCGCGATGGAAGGCCGGCATCATGATCGCCCGGGCACGGTCGTGGTAGTCGTCGTCGATCGTCAGCAGGCCGTCGCCGAGCAGCGGAATCAGGTCGCCGAAGCTCGACTCGCGCCAGTGGAAGTTCTCCGGGTGGGCGACGGTGACGAAGTGGTTCGCCTCCGGCCCGAGCATGAAAATCACCGGGCTGTGCAGGAGGCGGACGCTGAAGATCGGCCCGTGCTCCTCGTAGAGCGCCGAGCAGCAGCGGCAGCGGATCGCGGGCCGCCTGACGGGTGCGGGCGAAGCTGAACCGCTGGGGGCCGGGCGGGTATGCGCTGCGGCGGCGCACGCGGGTCTCAGCCCAGACGTCATCGAGGACGCGCACGACCGGATTGGCGCTGAGCTGCTTCGGCGGCGGTACCCGGCGGGATGGGGACTTGGTGCTCATCGGGGCCGCAATCGTAGTTGGCTGACCAGCCAGTTACCCCTTAGCGGCCGCGAGCTGACCGCAGGCGGCGTCGATGTCGCGGCCGCGGGTGAGGCGGACCGTCGCGGTCAGATGGTGCTCGGCGAGAATCGCGCGGAAGCGCTCGATCCGCTCCGGCGAGGAGCCGTCGTAGGCGCCGGTCGGGTTGTAGGGGATCAGGTTGACCTTGTAGACGCGGGAGTCGAGCAGGGCCGCCAGTTCGCGGGCGTGCTCGGGATGGTCGTTGACGCCGTCGAGCATCACGTACTCGACGAAGACCTTGCGGCGGCGCCGGGCCCGGTAGCGCTCGCAGGCGGCCAGCACCTCGGCCAGCGGGTAGCGATCGTTGACCGGCATCAGCTGCGAGCGCAGGCCGTCGTTGGGAGCGTGCAGGGAGAGCGCCAGGCTGACCGGCATCTCGCACTCGGCGAGGCGGTCGATGCCCGGCACCCAGCCGACGGTCGAGATCGCGGTGCGGCGGTGGGTGACGCCGAGGTCGCGGCAGCGCGCTCGCAGGCGGCGAGGACCGCGTCGAGGTTCATCGTCGGCTCCCCCATGCCCATGAAGACGACGTGGTCGATCGCTTCGATGCGGCGGAAGTGCAGCGCCTGGTCGAGGATCTCGTCGGCGCTGAGATTGCGGCCGAACTTCATCTTGCCGGTGGCGCAGAAGGTGCAGGTCAGCGGACAACCCGACTGCGAGGAGAGGCAGACCGAGCGGCGGCCGTCGCGGTAGCGCATCAGCACCGCCTCGATCGGCCGCCCGTCGGCGGTGTGGAAGAGCGCCTTGACCGTGCCGTCGTCGGACTTCGCCTCGGCGCGCAGCGCGAGCGTCGAGAGCGGCACCTCGGCGGCCAGCCGCTCGCGCAGCGCCGCCGGCAGGTTGGTCATCTCCTCGTAGGCGCAGGCGCCGCGGGTGATCCACTCCCAAACCTGGGAGGCGCGATAGGCGGGCTCGTCCGGCTTCGGCGAGCGTGCTGTCGAGCAGGGCACGGTCCACGCGCCGAGTGTACGCACGCCGAGCGGCTGGCTGGGAGGAGTAGATTCGCCAGCTGGATGAGCGAGCAAGCCAAGCGAGCCGAGCGCTTCCTGGCGCTGCATCAAGGCGAGCGACCCTTGTTGCTGCCGAACCCATGGGACCAGGGCTCGGCGAAGCTGCTCGCATCGCTGGGCTTTGAGGCGCTGGCGACGACGAGCAGCGGCTCAGCGGCGACGCTCGGCCTGCTCGATGGGGCGGTGGGGCAGGAGGACGCGATTGCCGCCGCGGCCTCGATCGTCGCGGCAACTGACCTGCCCGTATCGGCCGACCTCGAGAACGGCTTCGGCGAGGGTCCGGATGGAGTCGCCGAGACCATTCGCCTGGCGCTCGCCGCCGGCCTCGCTGGTGGCTCGATCGAGGACTACAGCGGCCGCGAGGACGAGCCGATCTACCCGATCGAGGTTGCCGCGGAGCGAGTCGCGGCAGCGGCCGAGGCCGCGCACGGTGGAGCGGGTCGACTGGTCCTCACCGCGCGGGCAGAGAACCACCTCCACGGCGTCACCAACCTCGCCAACACGATCGCCCGCCTGCAGGCCTACCAGGAGGCCGGGGCCGACGTCCTCTATGCCCCCGGCATCACCCAGCTGGAGGAGATCACCCGGGTCGTTGCCTCGGTCGACCTCCCAGTCAACGTCCTGGCGCGGCCCGGCGTGCCGTCCGTGGACGAGTTGGCGCAAGCCGGCGTCCGCCGCGTCTCCGTTGGCGGCGCCTTCGCCTTCGCCGCCCTGGGGGCGGTAACCGAAGCGGCGCGGGAGCTGATCGAGGAGGGCACCTACGGTTACCTGGAGCGGTCCGGAGTCGGCCTGAAAAGCGCCCGCGCGGCCTTCTCGGCGCGGACAGACGAGCCGGAACCGTGATCCCGACCCACGCCGCGCCGCTAGCCGTGGATCTTCTCTCCTCGCTCCAGCATCGCGACGAACTTCCGCAGCCTTTTCTGCCGCGTCTCCGGTTTCTTCGCCTCCTGTAGCCGGTAGAGGATCGCGTAGCGGTTGGCGCTGTCGAGCCTGGCGAAGAACTCGCCCGCGGCTTTGTTGCGATCCAGCTCGTCCCTGAGGTCATCCGGAACGGTGGCCGCCCGCTGGCCAGCGTAAGCGGCGTCCCAGCGCCCGTCCGCTTTGGCCGCCTCCACCTCAGCCTGGCCGGCCGGCCGCATCGCCCCGAAGGCGATCAGCTCCTCGGCCTTCGCCCTGTTGATCTGCGACCACTTGCCCCGTGGCCGCCGCGGGGTGAAGCGCTGTAGGAAGAAGGCCTCGTCGAAGCCACGCTTCTGGCTGTCGATCCAGCCGAAGCAGAGCGCCAGCTCCAGCGCTTCGGCGTAGTTGACGCTCTCGACACCCGATCCCTTCTTGGCGATCTTCAGCCAGAGGCCCTCGGCACCGACGTGGTTCTCCTCCAGCCAAGTCTCGAGCTCTTCTGTCGAGGTGAAGAGGATGACCGGCAGATCGTCCGCCATCCCCGCCTCCGCGGCTGCCTAGAGCCCGGCGGCGTCGGCTAGCAGGTCGACCTGATCGGGATCGCTGGAGGAGGGGAAGAGAATCAGCTCGCCGCAACCAGCGGCGTCGAAGGCCTCCAGGTACTGGCGCACGGTGTCGGCGTCCTTGGCCGCGCTGGAGGCGATGTACCCCGCAGTCTCCTCGCCGAGGAAGGCGTAGTAATCCATCAAGTAGGCCTTCGCCTCCTGCTCGGCCCGGTCACCCAGGGAGTAGTAGGCCAAGCCCATCAACCGTGGCTCACCCGCCCGACCAGCCGCCGACCAGACGGCCTTTGCCTTCTCGGCCATTTCGGCGTACATATCGGGTGGTGCACCGCCGGCGATCCAGCCATCGCCGAAGCGAGCGGCGCGTTCAAAGGAAGCGTCGACCGAGCCACCAACGACGAGGCCAGGCGAGCCACTCTCCGAGGGCCCGATCTCATCGCCCTCCCAAACCTCCTTGATGCGTTCGAGCGCCTGGTCAAGCTTCCGGCCCTTGCCTTTCAGCTCTACACCGCTGGCTTCGTAGTCGTCCTCGCGAGCCGCCAAGGCCGATCCCCAGGGTGAAGCGACCGCCA
Source organism: uncultured Solirubrobacterales bacterium (assembly GCA_963716345.1). Taxonomy (GTDB): domain Bacteria; phylum Actinomycetota; class Thermoleophilia; order Solirubrobacterales; family 70-9; genus VRUE01. The sequence goes on along the minus strand of OY970304.1, from coordinate 1,935,442 downwards.
GAGAGAGCGTGAACGCTGAGCGCCTGCTTTGCCAGCTCAGTCGGATTGGTGCGCAGCGGGCCGAGCAGCACGGAGGTGCAGAGGCCGATCCGCTCGGTCACAGCCGCGGCAGCGGCGAGCGCGGTCAGCGGCTCGTAGTTGCCGTAGACGACGCGATCGATCGTTCCCAAACTCTTAAACCCACGGGCCTCTGCCCGGCGCGCCCACTCGACGAGCTCGCCGCCACTCGTGCCCGGCACCGCGTTGGGCAATCCGATCGATACGTCCATTCCGACCCTCCTCCGCTCTTGTCTCGTCACTCGAACGCTAGCCCTCTACCCGAACGGACCTTTGGCGAGACGCCAGTCGCTCACCGAGAATCGAACGGATCCTCAACCCTGATCCCGTCGAAGCGGCGGAAGTCACGGTCGCGGGTGTAGATAGTGCCAACCCCATGCTGGCGCATTAGAGCGGCGATGTGGGCGTCGGGAACCTGCCGTCCACGCGTCATCGCGGGGGCCGTCGATTCGTAAACGTGCAGAAATCCAGCGCCCTCCCCGGGCGCCCGCACGTTGGGCCGCGCGAGCAGCGTCGCTACCGACCCAACAGCTTCGGCGGGCGTCAAAGGCCGTTCATTGATCGCCGGGTGCGTTGCTACGCGGATGAATCCCATCAGCGCGGGCCAGAAAACGTAAAGCAGGTCCGGCCCCCGGGCAAGCCGCTCGATCAGCTCGTGGGCGAGGCCGCCAACATCCGTACCGATGTCGGTCGCGTAAACCAAGATATTGGTGTCGACGGTGACGCTCAATGGCCCCGCTCGCCGAACTCCTCGGCATCGAGGATTCGCCAAACGGCGTCCTTGTCCTCGAGATCGATCTTGAGACCGAGGTCCTTGCGCGCCCAATTCAGGGGTGGCTGCTCCGAGGCGATCTCGTCGTGCAAGCCGACCGCGAGCAGCTCGGAGGCCACTCGTCCCATGCTCTTGCCTTCTGCGGCGGCGCGGCGACGCAAGTCGGTAAGCACGGTGCCGTCGAGGTCGAAGGTTGTACGAGGCATGATGCGTGATGCTAGATAGCTTGTCATCAGATGTCAATTCTGTTTTTGATCATGCGCCGACGCTAGGACCTTGCGACGCACAGGTGACGCGCAATGTGGCACGGCTCGCCCGCGCCTCTATCGCGAGTTACAGTGATCGCCTGGACGAGCAGGACGAGATCGAGGCGCTGACCGAGGCAATCGGGCGCTACAACGAGGTTTGGAACTCACATTGCCAAGATCTTCGAGTCCTGGCCCGACATGAGGTTCGAGACCCGACGCCTCTACGTAAGTGAGGGCGTAGTGACGCAGGAGTGGACGGCGACCGCGACCCACTCTGAGACGCTGCATCGCGGCGAGCTCGAGGCGCCGCCGAGCGGTCGCAGCGTGAGCTGGGACGGCGTCGACGTGATCCCCTTCGAGCACGGACCGATCAAGCGCAAGGACGTCTACTCGGACTCGGTCGGGATCCTGCGCCAGGTCGGCCTGCTCGACTGAGGGCGTACCAACGCTTACGTCGGCAGTTCGGCGAGCCGGCGCTCGATCGCCTCGCGGGCGTAGCTGAAGACCGCGCGATCGCCGCTCATCCGGAAGCGCGAGTTGGCTCCCATTACCACCGCGTAGAGCTCGAAGGCGAAGCGGCCGGAGTCGGGTGAGCCGGCCAGGCGGGCCTGGCGCTTGAGCTCGCCGAGCCAGGCATCGAGCGCAGCAGCGATCGCGTCGCGCACGGGACCAGGGCGATCGTCGTACTCGGCCGAGGTCGCGGCCCAAAAGCAGCCGCCTGAGTAGTCATTGCCTTCGAGGTGGTCCAGGTAAGCGGCGGCCATCGCGCGCAAACGCGGTGCGCCATCCGGCGCCTGCAGCGCCGGCTCGATCACGGCAATCCGGAAGCGTTCCGCCGCGGCGCCGACGGCAGCCAGCTGCAACTCCTGCTTGGAGCCGAAGTGGGCGAAGACACCGCTCTTGCTCATCTCGAGGTCGGCGGCGAGGCGGCCGATCGTCAGGCCCTCGAGGCCGTCGACCGAAGCGACGTCGAGAGCTCGCGCCAGGATCGCCGCCCGGGTATCGGTGCCCTTGCCGCCATCCCGCCTGGGCCCCAGGGTTGCATTGCTTGCGCCAGACACCTGTCCAGCGTACAAAAAAGCACGAACGTTCGTTCATTCGCTACTCTGCGCCCGGCCAAGAGCTGCACTCATAAACCAGGAGGAGAGAACGATGGCGGGACACGCGGTGAAGAAGATCGACGACATGGAGGCCGTCTACCTCGGCGCCTTCAAGCGCGTCCGGGCAGAACTGGGGGTCGAGTCATTCGGCATCCAAGTGATCGACCTGCCACCCAACTTCGAGAACTACCCAGAGCACGATCACGCCGAGGACGGTCAGGAGGAGGTCTACGCGGCACTGCGCGGCGGCGGCGAGATCGAGATCGAGGGCGAGCGCTTCCCCTTTGACCCCGATCACATCGCCCGCGTCGGCTCAGGCGTCAAGCGCAAGGTCTGGCCAGGCGACGAGGGCGTCCGCGTTCTGATCATTGGCGGCGTTCCCGGCGGCACCTACGACGCACCGGAAATCTCCCGGCTCGGCGTGCCGGACCCGATGGCCAACTGAGACGCTCAGTCTCCTTCCCGGCGCCGCTCGTAGCCGGGACAGGCGGCCACAGGGACCCGCGGATAGCGGGGATAGCGCGGGTCGGTGCGCGAGCGCCGGCAAAGCGAGAAGACCGACCCGCGCGTGTTCGGCACCAGCTGCTGGTGCACGCAGCTGTCGCAGAGTCCGGAACTTTGCCGATCCGTCATCTTCGCCACAGGCTAGCTTTGCGGTGTGAACGGCACGGCGACGCTTTTCGATGCCGACGCGGCATCCCACTCGGCCACGGTCGAGGTGCTCGGCGTCATCTTCAGCGCCGAGGACGACGGCTACGCGGTGCTCGAGGTCCAGGATGCCGAGTCGGGCGAGGGCTTCGCCCTGGTCGGCCCGGTCGCCCACCTCGGCGCCGGCGACCGCGCCGAAGTCAGCGGCGAGTGGCAGACCCACGCCCGCTACGGCCGCCAGCTGCGGGCGCAGGGGGCCCTGCCGCTCGATCCCGCCGACCGCGAGGGCCAGATCGCCTACCTGACCTCCCTGCGCCACATCGGCCCCGCCCGCGCCGAACGCCTGGTCGACGAGCACGGCGAGGGGGTGCTGGGGGCGATCGCGGCCGACCCGCAGGGCGTCTTCAGCTCGCTGCGCGGGGTCAGCGCCAACCAGGCCGCGGCCGCGACCGAATCCTGGCACGCCAGCCGCGCCGTGCGCGACCTGCACGTGCAGCTCGCCCCCCACGGCCTGGCGCACCTGGCGGCACCGATTCACGCCCGCTTCGGCGAGAGCTCGATGGCGATCCTGCACGAGGACCCCTACCGGCTGACCGAGGTCGACGGGGTCGGCTTCGCCCGCGCCGACAAGATCGCCCTCGCCGCCGACGTGCCGCCGGAGTCGAGCCGCCGCGCCCAGGCGGCGGCCGTCTACGCCCTCAGCGAGGCCGAGCAACAGGGCAACAGCTACCTGCCGATCGACGAGCTGAGCGCCGCGCACCGCCAAGCTGCTCGGCCTTGCCCCGGACCCTGACGTGCTCGGCGAAGCGCGCGGCCTGATCAGCGACGAGGGCCGCCTCTACCGCGAGCTGACCCACGCCAGCGAGCTGCGCGGTCGCGCGAGACCCTGGCACCGCGCAGCGCTGCTCCGCCTCACCTCGACCACGACCCAGGTGAGAGCGCCCGTGACGAGCGACCTCACCGACGAGCAGTGGGCCGCCGTGCGCGGCGCCTTCGGCGCGCGAATCTCGGTGCTGACCGGCGGCCCCGGCGTCGGCAAGACCGTCTGCACGCGGGCGATCGTCGACGAGGCCGAAGCCGCCGACCTGCGGATCGCGCTCTGCGCCCCGACCGGCCGCGCCGCCCGCCGGCTCGAGGAGGCGACCGGCCACGCGGCGCAGACGATCCACCGCATGCTCGAGTGGATGCCCGGGCCGCGAGCCGGCCTTCAGGCCCGGACATCCGCTGCCGGTCGACCTGGTGATCGTCGACGAGTCCTCGATGCTCAACCTGCGCCTGATCGAGGTGCTGCTCGGCGGCCTGGCGGAGTCGACCCACATCGTCTTCGTCGGCGACGCAGACCAACTGCCGCCGATCGGCGCCGGCAAGCCCTTCGAGGACCTGATCGCGGCGGGGATCGCCCCCGTGGTCCGCCTTACCCAGATCTTCCGCCAGGCGGCGCGCTCGATGATCACCACCGCCGCCCACGAGATCAACCAGGGTCGGCCGCCGCACCTCGAGCCGGGCGAGGACCAGGACCACGACTTCTTCTTCATCGAGCGGACCAATCCCGAGCGGGCGCTGGAGACCGTCGTCGAGGTGGTCGCCGAGCGAGCGCCGAAGCGCTTCGGTGTCGATCCGATCCGCGAGGTCCAGGTGCTGGCCCCGATGTACCGCGGGGCGATCGGGATCGACGCCCTCAACGAGCGCCTGCAGGCCGAGCTAAACCCCGACGGCAAGCGTGCCGCTCAGCGACCGCTTCCGGATCGGCGACCGGCTGATCCAGACCCGCAACTCGCACGAGCTGGGCCTGATGAACGGCTCGATCGTCTTCCTCCGCGCCGACGACCCCGAGGAGGAAGAGATCCTCGTCGACACCGACGAGGGTGGCTCGCTGACGATCCCCTACGGCGAGACGGCGACCCTGCGGCTCGCCTACGCGATCTCGGTCCACAAGGCGCAGGGCTGCGAGGTCCCGGTCGTGGTCGGCGTCTGCCACCGCTCGCACTCGCGGATGCTGAGCCGGCCACTGCTCTACACGGCGATCACCCGCGCCCGCAGCAGCTGCGTACTGGTCGGTGACCGAGCCGCGCTGGGGGCGGCGGTTCGCCGCGGCGACGGCGGCGGCCGCTACTCCGGACTGGCCGAGCGCCTGCGTGGATAGCCGCCCTCCCCTGGCGGAGATCGGCATCACCCTGGCGGGAGTTGGCCTGCTCGCCGGCCTGGTCTTCGCGATCCCAGAGCTGCACGAAGCCGCGCTGGCAGCGGTTCACGGCGAAACCGACAAGGTCCAGAGCGAGATCGCCAACCTCGGCGTCGCCGGGCCGCTGCTGATCCTCGTCCTGACGCTGATCCACGCAGTCGTTTTCTACCCGGCCGAGATCGTCGACGCCGCCGCCGGCCTCGCCTACGGCTTCCTCCCCGCCCTGCTGCTGATGATGTTCGGCTGGCTGCTCTCGGGCCTCGCCTGTTTCTTCGTCGGACGCTCGGTGGCACGGCCGCTGCTCGACCGCTGGTTCGGGTCGGAGCGCTTCGAGCGGATCGAGGCGCGGATCGAGCGCGGCGGCGCCAAGGCACTAATTGCGGCCAGGCTAATTCCGATCTTTCCCTTCAGCATCGTCTGTTACGCCGCCGGCGCCGCGCGGGTGCCGGTTTGGCGCTTTACCTGGACGACCGCGGTCGGCTACCTGCCGATTACCGTGATCGCGGTCTACTTCGGCACCCAGCTGGACTTGCTCAGCGGACTCTTTTGACCTTGAAGCTGTAGCTGGCAGGCGTCTTGTCGCCATTGCCCGCTGGGTCGCGCGCCGCCACCTTGACCACGTGCCAGCCGAGCGTGAACTGGCGCGCCAGGCGCACTGGACAGGGCCGGAAGAAGCTGCCGTCGACGCGACAGACGAAGGAGGCGTCGCTCTCATTCGAGCCGAAACGGAAGACCGCCTTCGCCTGGTGGTGATGGGTGCGGATGACCTTGCTCGGCCGCTGCAGGAAGAAGGTCTTGGGGTTGGGCACACGCTTCGTTTCTTCTTCTTTTTCTTCTTCGGTCGGGGATGGCGTGTAAGTGGGTGTAGTCGAGCGTCCCGATGGTGGCGGGGGCGTTTCGCTGCCCCAGTTGCCCGGAGCCACCGCTTCTTCGGGATCGACTTCGGATTGGGGCGGTTCGCAGGTCGTCCCAGTAGCGCCCGTGTTGGCGAGGATGTCTTCAACCGCGCCGACGGCTTCGACCAGCCCGGCACCGACCTCGCAGGGGCCGAAGGTCTTCACACCGGTTTTCACTTCAGCGGCACTGTCAGTCAGCGCCGCACGGACCTCTTCCGGCGTGGCGGAGGGTTCGGCGTCGAGCATCAACGCCGCCACGGCGGCCGCGTGCGGAGCGGCCGCGGAGGTCCCACAGAAGTGCCAGAAGCCGGAGAAAAGGAAGGCAAAGAACGTCGTCTTGCCGCAGTCCGTCGCTGCTATGTCGGGCTTGCTGACCACTTCGCCGAGCGGGCCGAGTGGCGCAGCGGGCGACGCTCCTTCGACCGGGCCGAAGCTATGGACAACGGGCCCGCGCGAGGAGTAGGACTCGGGTTCGGAGCTGTCGTTGAAAGGCACAGCGGCAACCGAGATCGCGCTCGCCGAGCCGCTGTGGCCGAAGACCGTCGGTCCGACCACGTCTTCGCCGCTAGAGCGCGGGTACTCGGTGGCGGAGACGCCACCACCGTTCTCCAGCAGAGCCAACTTGACTCGCGGCGTTCCACCCGAAACCCGGTTGACGACGAGCTGAACGGTCTTGGTCGAGCTGCTCGTGTTGGCCCATTCGAGGACCTCGACCGGCATCTGGCTTACGCCGACGTTGTCTTCGCGGGATTCGGCACCTTCAATCCGGTTGCCGTTCGCGTCGAGAAGGAAGGCATCGAGATCGGTATTGACGCCGTTCCACGGTTCGTCCCACTGAAGATCGAGCGCCAGCGTCGCGCCCGCTTTCACCTTGATGCCGAAGGTCCGATCCACCGGCGCTCCCGGGTTGAAGTCCAGGCAGTGAGAGGCGTTCTCACCCGAGACCGCCTGCACGGCCGAGGGGCAACTCTGGGCGTCCCGGTATTCGGGCGTTTCCCATGAACCGATGTCGTGACCATCTTCGTCGATCAGGTTGTCGTTGCCAGCAGCCGAGAAGTAGGTCACCCCGTCTTCGACCACTTCCCTCACCGCCACCGCGACCGGGCCGTCCTGGAAGAAGGGCTCTTCGTAGTAGAAGACGTCGTCGGCGATCACCTTGGCCCCTTTTTCTTGCAGCAGGCCAATGTTTTCGGCGAAGGCGGTTTCGCCGTTGAAGGCAGAGGCAAACTTGAGGTTGGCGCGAGGCGCAAGGTCGTGAACGATCTGAGCCATCGCCCGTCCCTCGTCCGAGGCTTCGGAGGAGTTCGCCTCTGTTTTGAGCACCGCCACCGGAGTGGCCTGGCCAGGACATTCGTTGCCGGTGCCGGGCAGATCGGCGCTTTTCACGTCATCCGCCGCTGTCGTCGCGATCGGATTTCCTTCTTCGTCTTTGCTCGCCTGGTTGAAGGAGTCGGAGAGGATGCCAACGGTTACGCCGCCCCCGTTCACGCCTGGGTTGGCTTCCCGTGCCGCCTTCGCCCGCAGCTGCGTATCGCCCTCCGAGACGATCGACCCCGACGGGCAAGCGGCGGCCATGACGGGCGAGAGCACCGGAGTCACGCCTTCGACCCCCGGCACTGTGGCGATCGCGTGCAAGCGGCCGGGTGCAACCGCAATCGTGACCCGCTGATCGCGGGCGCTGGCGGCGAGGAGTTCGGAGCCGGCTTCGCGCAGATCGTCGCGCGCAGAAAGCGCACCGCCATCGAAGCGCACGTTGACCAGCACGCGGCGGCCCTTGCGCGAAAGACCGCCTGCCGTGAGGCCGAGCGCCCTTGCCTGCTGCCCCAGCGAAGCTTCCCGCAGGGCCGGTGTCGCCAGCTTGGCGAGCCGTGGCGAGAGCCGGCCTTCAGCGTGCATCGCGATCGCCGAACTGGGCAGCGCGGCGATCGCGATCGCCAGCAGGAGGATTGAGAAGCCGCCCACCCTCCCACGAGAGCTGTGCGTGCGCATCATCTGATTCACCGTATCGACTGGTCTCCTCACTTCCTCAAACACGGCTGGACGGCGATCCGAGCGCCGCGCTTGCCGCCTGATCCCTGCTACGGTCCCCGCGTTAGGTCGGATGGTTATCCGGCAAAAAGTCGTGTCTAGCGCTCGCGTCGTTGCTTTACCGAAGCCTCCGCGTTCGCAGCACAACAAGTGGAGGCAATAAATGCCGACTGGAACAGTCAAGTGGTTCAGCGACGACAAGGGCTACGGGTTCATTACGCCCGATGACGGCTCGAAGGACGTCTTCGTCCATCACAGCGCCATCCTCGGCGAGGGCTTCAAGTCCCTGACAGAGGGCGCCAAGGTGACGCTACGAGTCCGAGGAAGGCCCCAAGGGCCCGGCCGCAGCGAGCGTTCAGCAGACCTCGTAGTCGCGTTCCGAACTTGAGTAGTCACGGGGCCCGCCGCAAGGCGGGCCCCGTTTTTGTCGCGTAAATCGAATATCTGCGACTGGTTCTCTGCCTTCAGACTTCTTCCCCATCGATGAGCACTCGAAACGACCTGAGAAATATCGCGATCGTCGCCCACGTCGACCACGGCAAGACGACGCTGGTCGACGCGATGCTGTGGCAGTCCGGCGCCTTCCGCAAAGGCCAGGACGTGGCCGAGCGGGTGATGGACTCGATGGACCTCGAGCGCGAGAAGGGGATCACGATCCTCGCCAAGAACACCACGGTCGACCACAACGGGGTCAAGCTGAACATCGTCGACACCCCTGGCCACGCCGACTTCGGCGGCGAGGTCGAGCGTGGCGCTGACCATGGTCGACGGTGTCCTGCTGCTCGTCGACGCCTCCGAGGGGCCGCTTCCTCAGACCCGCTTCGTCCTGCGCAAGGCGCTGGAGGCGAAACTGCCGGTGATCCTCGTCGTCAACAAGGTCGACCGGCCCGACGCCCGCATCGCCGAGGTCGTCGACGAGGTCTACGAGCTCTTCCTCGACCTCGACGCCGACTCCGACCAGATCGACTTCCCGATCGTCTACACCAACGCCAAGGCCGGCTGGGCGGCGATGGAGGAGGGCGTCGAAGGGACCGACCTCGCACCCCTGCTCGACCTGATGCTGGAGAAGATCCCGGCGCCCGAGTACGAGCCCGACCACCCCTTGCAGGCGCTCGTGACCAACCTCGACGCCTCCCCCTACGTCGGGCGACTGGCGCTCTGCCGTGTCCGCCACGGGACGATCCGCAACGGCCAATCGATCGCCTGGTGCCGAGCCGACGGCACGGTCGAGCGCGCCACGATCTCCGAGCTCTACGTCACCGAGGCACTTGAACGGGTGCCGGCCGAGGAGGCGGGCCCGGGGGAGATCATCGCCGTCGCCGGCCTGCCCAGAGGTGACGATCGGCGAGACCCTGGCCGACCCCGACGACCCACGACCGCTGCCGGTGATCACGGTCGATGAGCCCTCGCTCTCGATCATCCTCGGCATCAACACCTCGCCCCTCGCCGGCACCGAGGGCGACAAGGTGACCGCGCGCCAGATCCGTTCGACCGGCTCGACGCCGAGCTGGTCGGCAACGTCTCGATCCGGGTCGAGGACACCGAGCGGCCCGATGCCTGGGAGGTGCAGGGCCGCGGCGAGCTGCAGCTCGTCGTGCTGCTGGAGCTGATGCGGCGCGAGGGCTTCGAGCTGACCGCCGGCCAGCCGCGGGTGCTGACCCGCGAAATCGACGGCAAGCTGCACGAGCCGGTCGAGCGGCTGGCGATCGACGCGCCCGAGGAGCACGTCGGCGCGATCACGCAGCTGCTGGCAGGACGCAAGGGCCGCCTCGAGCAGATGGTCAACCACGCAACCGGCTGGGTGCGGATGGAGTACCTGGTGCCGGCCCGGGGCCTGATCGGCCTCCGCACCGAGTTCCTCACCGAGACCCGCGGCACTGGGATCATGCACCACGTCTTCGAGAGCTGGGAGCGCTGGGCGGGTGAGATGCGTCTCCGCCCGACGGGTTCGATCGTCGCCGACCGCCGCGGCAAGACCGCCGCCTACGCGCTGATCGGCTTCCAGGATCGCGGCACCCTCTTCATCGGTCCCGGCGAGGAGGTCTACGAGGGGATGATCATCGGCGAGAACGCCCGCGCCGAGGACATGGACGTCAACGCGACCAAGGAAAAGCAGCAGACCAACATGCGCGCCGCCGCGGCCGACGTGCTCGAGCGGATGGCCCCGCCGACGCGCCTCTCGCTGGAAGCCGCGGTCGAGTTCCTGCGCGAGGACGAGTGCGTCGAAGTCACGCCGGAGTCGGTACGGCTGCGCAAGGTCGAGCTCGACAAGCTGAAACGCCAGAAGGCTGCCCGCACGGGCAGCCGGACCGACTAGTCCGCTCGTTTTCCCCGCGGCAACTCGAAGCAGAGCAAGGCCGACATCACCGGGATGCCCTCCTGGTTGGTCTCGGTGAGCCGTTCGGTGCTCGCGGCCTGAACTGCGAAGATCTCCTCCAGCGCCTCCTGCTTGATCCGCGTCAGCTCTCTCCAGCCCTGCTCGTCGACGAGCGAGACGGTACGGCTCGCGTGCGCCTCGTTGCGCGAAGTGAAGGTGCCCTGCTCCAGTGCCACGCGGGAATCGGCCTCGATCATGCCCATGATCCAGGCCATCAGCCGTTGCTGTTCTTCCTGGCCTAGCGCCGCCCACTCCTCGTCATCCCAAAGCGTCCGCACCAGGGCGCGGTAGCGCGGCTCGACCACTCCCCCATTGAGCACCTCGCCGACGACCTCGACCAGACCGGCCTCGTGCATCGCGTCGAGGTGGCGACCCGCGGCAGAAAGATCGATCTCGAGCTCGGCGGCCACCTCGCTGGCACCCGCCGAACGCTCGTTGAGGAGGGTGAGCACGTCGCGTCGGACGGGATCGGAGGCGAGGCGGATCAATCGCCGGTCAATCATCGGTCCACCATAAACGCCGAGACCACTCAGAAAAGAAAGGAGCCGCCGGGACGAATCCCGGCGGCTCTCTCACTAGGGCCCCTGCCCTAAGTGATGTGGTGCGACTAGACCGTGGCCGCGGCCTGTTCGGCCTGGCTTTCCTCGGCCTTTTTGGCCAGGGCTTCAGCCTCGGGAGTGGGCTCGCCGGCAGTGCGCGGCAGCAGCACTTCTTTGGCGATCACCAGGCGCTGGATCTGGCTGGTGCCCTCGTAGAGCTGCATGATCTTGGCGTCGCGCATCAGCTTCTCGACCGGGTACTCCTTGATGAAGCCGTAGCCACCGTAGACCTGGACGGCGTCGACGGTGATCTCCATCGCCGAGTCGGCGGCGAAGCGCTTGGCCATCGAGGAGACCTTGCTGTTGCGCACGCCCTGGTCGAGCATGACCGCGGAGTTCCAGGTCAGCAGGCGACCGGCCTCGACCTTGGTCGCCATGTCGGCGATCATGAACTGGATCGCCTGGTGCATCGCGATCGGCACGCCGAACTGGACCCTTTCCTTGGAGTAGTCAGTGGCGTACTCGAGTGCCGCGCGGCCGATGCCGACGGCCATCGCCGAGACGCCGGGACGGGTGCGGTCGAGGGTCATCATCGCCAGCTTGAAGCCCTTGTTTTCCTCGCCGATCAGGTTCTCGGCTGGGATCTCGACTTCGTCGAAGGAGATGGTCGCGGTGTTGGATGCCCGCTGGCCCATCTTGTCCTCCTTCTTGTCGACGCTGACCCCGGGGAGGTCGGCGTCGACGACGAAGGCGCTGATCCCGCGATGGCCCGCCTCGGGATCGGTCTTGGCGTAGACGGTGAAGTAGTCCGCGTAGGTGCCGTTGGTGATGAAGCACTTGGAGCCGCTGATGACGTACTTGTCGCCCTTCTTCACGGCCTTGGTCTTCATGCCGCTGACGTCGGAGCCGGCGTCGGGCTCGGTCAGGCAGAAGGAGGCGAGCTTGGGGCTTTCGGTCAGCATGCCGAGGTACTTCTTCTTCGTCTCCTCGGAGCCGCCGAGCGTGATCGGTGCGGAAGCGAGGCCGTTGGCCATCAGCGAGGTGCCGATGCCCGAGCAACCCCAGCCCATCTCCTCCTCGATCAGGCAGCCGGAGAGGTAGTCGAGGCCGGGTCCGCCGTAGGCCTCGGGGAGGTGGGTGTTCATCAACCCGACCTCCCAGGCCTTGTCGATGATGTCCTGGGGCCAGGTGCCGTCCTTGTCGTACTCCCAGGCGACCCTGCGCATCTCTTTCTCGGCAAAGCTGTGGGCGAGCTCGCGCAGGTCTTTCTGCTCGTCGGTCAGGGTGAAGTCAACCACTGGTGGGGCGCTCCTTCTGTCGTTGCGTAAGCCTTTGGATGCGGCGTCGCCAGAGGGGCGACGACCACCGATTGACTGGTCAGTCAACCAAAGAGAAGGGTACCGGATAGCGGCGTCAGAGCAATAGCCCTACCCTTGAGGCGATGGTCTGCCCGATGGCATTGACCGACATCCAGAGCGGCTACATCCTGGCCGTCGTCACACTTGCCGTCCTGCCGATCGCCGCGATCAGCTTTGCCCGTTCCGGGCCGGCCTGGAAAGAGCTCGGCAAGGGCCGCTTCGGCGTCATGCAGTCGATGCCGCCGCCGCGCCTGGCCCAGCCATCGCCCGAGATCGATCTGGCGATCCAGGCGGCCGAGGTGCGCCAGATGCTGGAGGCGAAGTCCTACCGGCGCTTACAGCGCGGTGAGGAGCCGCTCGACGTCGAGGCCGAGATGGCGGCCCTGCTCGACACCGAGCTAAGCGTCAAGAAAGGAAAGCGCAACCTCGACGAGAAGCTGCGGGCCGAAGTCCGCCAGCTGGTGATCGCCCGCAACGAACGACGCATGCGCCGTGGCGCGGAGCCGCTCGACGTCGAGGCCGAGGCCGAGCGTCAGGTCGCGGATTTCATAGGATTGGGCAGCTGATGGCCGGAGCCGCCGAGGAGAACCTCTACGAGGTCGAGGAGCTGCTGATGCAGCCCGGGACCTACTTCAACCCGCAGACCGAGGTCGCTGGTCGTGGTCGACGACTCGGCCTCGCTCGACCAGGAGGTCTTCAACATGGAGGCCTACGAGGGCGCCGACTGGGTTCGCATCTCCGATGAGGTCCCGGTCGACGAAGACAGCCGCGACCGGGTGCTCGAGAGCCTTCCAGACGCAGCTACCACCCCGGCTCGTCCGGCTCGGTCTCCGAGACCGCCCTCGAGCAGGGAGACGACGAGCTCGACGAGGACGAGAGCGGCCAGGACCCTGGCCGCGAGGACCAGGATTCCGGCGCCGAGGACGAGGGTTAGTGCTCGAGGTCGGGGATAAAGCCCCTGCCTTCAAGCTGCCTGATCAGGACGGCAACGACGTAAGCCTCTCGAGGCTGAAGGGCGAAACCGTCGTCCTCTACTTCTATCCCCGCGCCGATACCCCCGGCTGCACAACCCAGGCCTGCGGCGTGCGCGACCGCAGCGACGAGTACGAGACAGCCGGCGCCCGCGTGATCGGCATCTCCCCCGACGAGGTCGAGTCGATCGACAAGTTCGCCCGCAAATTCGATCTCGACTTCACCCTGCTTGGCCGACGCCGACCACGCCGTCGCCGAGGCCTACGGCACCTGGGTCGAGAAGTCGATGTACGGCAAGAAGTACATGGGCGTGCAGCGAGCGACCTTCATCATCGACCCCAAGGGCAAGATCGCCAGGGTCTTCCCCAAGGTCTCGCCGAAAAAGCACGACGACGTAGTGCTCAAAGCGCTCGGCGAACTCGTCGCGGCTTAGTCTCAGGCGCCCACGGCCACGAAGACGATGAAGGCCGCGTAGAGGGCGAACCAGCCGGCTACCGCAGGCAACTCGAAGCGGCCGCGCGCGGTGCAGGCGCACGTAGGCAAGCAGACCACCGACGAGGCCGAGGCCGACGAGACGGCAGCGTTGGTGCTCAGGTTCCAGTTGGTAAAGACGAGACCGATCCCGACCGGGATCGTCGACTGGAAGACCATCGCACCGGTGATGTTGCCGAGCGCCAGCGAGTCCTTGCCGTCGCGAACCCAGAAGAAGCTGTTGACCTTCTCCGGCAGCTCGGTCGCCAGCGGGGCGAGGACAGCGCCAGAACGACCGCCTCGACGCCGAGGCTGTCGGCGATGCTGAGCAGGTGTTCGACGAAGAGGTGGGCGCCGCCGACCATCGCGCCGAGGCCGACCAGGAGCTGGACCACGCAGAGCCACAGGGTCGGGTTGCGACGGTGCTCGGGGCGCCGCTCGAAGAACAAGGGCTGCAGTGTCTCCTCGCCCTGAACCGCGCCGCCGCCGCGCAGGGTGCGGCGGATGTAGAGCGGGTAGGCGAGCATCGCCGCAATTCCGAGCGGAATCCGTAGAGCCGCCGGCGCCCCCCAGGCCAGGGCAAGGGCGAGGGCAAAGAAGCCGAGAAAGAAGATCAGGTCGCGCTCGAGCGTCGGTCGGTGCGCCTTCAGCTCGATGCCCTGCTCGCGGCGATCGCGATAGAGGAAGGCGAAGAGCCCGACCAGCCCCATCGCCAGCGTGGCAAGCAGGAAAGGGGCGCCGACGATCGCCCCGATCGCGACCTCTTCCGAACCCGCGGTCGGCGTCGAGCAGGGCGACGATCGCGATCAGCGTCTCCGGCATCGCCGTTCCGACCGCGGCCAGGAGGCTGCCGACGGCCCCCTCGCCAAGCCCGAGCCGATGCCCGATCCACTCGACCGCGTTGGTGAAGAGCAGTGCCCCCGCGAGGATCACGGCGAAGCTGGCGAGCAGCAGCACGACGTCCATCGGTGCAGGCTAACCCGCGCTACTCAGGCGTAGTAGAAGGCGATCCCGAAGACGACGTAGACGGCGAGCAACTGAACGCCCTCGAACCAGGTCGACTCGCCGTCCTGGGTGACGTAGTTGGCGATCAGGATCGGCAAGCAGGATCGCGCCGAGCTCGAAGCCGTTGAAGACGAGGGCGAGCGGGTAGCGGGCCGATGAAGAAGGAGGCGAGCACAAGCACCGGGGCGACGAAGAGCGCGACCTGGGCGCTGGAGCCGATCGCGATGTTGACCGAGAGGTCCATCTTGTTCTTCATCGCGACCAGGACGGCGACCCAGTGCTCGGCGGCGTTGCCGACGATCGCGACGACGATGACGCCGATGAAGAACTCGGAGAGGCCGATCGACGTGCGAGGCCTCGGTGATCGAGCCGACCAGCACCTCGGACATGATCCCGACCAGAACGCCGGCGATCGCCAGCGCGATCACCGAGGTGCGCACCGACCAGCCCCAGCTGTCCTCGTCCCCGTAGTCGGGGTTGAAGAGGTCCCGATGGGTCTTCAGCGAGAAGAAGAGGCCGGCCACGTAGGTGCACGATGAGCACGATCGCGACCGCGAGCGAGAGGTGCTCGACGGTGCCGCCGTAGTCGACGATTTCGGCTCCCGGCAGCGGCAGGCCCTTGCCCTCGACCAGCTCGAAGATCGCCGGCATCAGCAGCGCCGCCGCCGCCAGCAGCAGCATCGAGGTCTGGACGCTGGCGCCGGTGCGGCTGAAGGTCTGCTTCTCGCGGCCGATGCCGCCGGAGAGCATCGCCGCGCCGAGCACGAGCAGGATGTTGCCGATGATCGAGCCGATGATCGAGGCCTTGACCACCTCCTGCAGGCCCTTGCCGAGGGCGAAGAGGGCGATGATCAGCTCCGGCGCGTTGCCGAAGGTGACGTTGAGCAGACCGCCGATGCCGGGCCCCGAGCGGGCCGCCAGCTCCTCGGTGGCGCGACCCATCAGCGCCGCCGTCGGAATGATCCCCAGCGCCGAGGCGGCGAAGACCGACCCCGGCGGCGGCGCCGGAGAGATCGAGTACCACCGCCAGTCGGGATCAGCGGCGTCAGCAGATAGGGCCAGCCATATGGAGTGCGGAGAAACGCGACTACTGGAGGAGCCCCGTGCAGTTCTGGATGTCGACCGGCGTGTGCGCTTCACCCAGGCATTCGTAGTAGGACTGCTGACCGCCGCCTGAGTTGCCACCGCCGCCTCCGACCGAACCGCCGCCACTGCCACTGCCGCCAGCTCCGCTGAGGCCTTCGAGCAGGCCGCCAATCCCTTCCGAGCCAGCGTTCTGGAAAGCACCGAGCAGTTCGATCGGGTTGATGCCGAGCTTGAGAAAGAGGTCGCTGAGCGGCTTGGCGCTGCTTGGCGCTGAGATCGTCTGTTCTTCGTTGACGCCGGTCAGGGTCAGGTCGAGATCCAGTTCGACCTTTTTCGCTCCGGCTTTGGAGCTCTTTGGCGGTTCGATCGTCGCCTGCGCGGTGATCCGGCGCACGATGTGGTCATCGCCGACGTAGAGGTCGACGTGAGCCGACTTGAGCGAGTCCTGCACCGTGCTCTTCGCTTTGTCGAGTTCGGCCGCCGAGGGCAGCGGGCCGGCCGCGCTGAGCTGTTCGCTGCAGGCGGGATCTTCGATCAGCGTGCTCAATGCTTCGACCGCGGCAGTGGCGTCGAGATCGCCGCTGACCTTGGTCGTGCTCGTGCCGCCGACCTCGGCGCTGCCGGCGCTCTTCAGGTTTTCGACGAAGTCGGAGAGCTCGAGTTCGCCCGCCGCATCCTTGCAAGCGGTGATTTCGCTCGATTTGCCCTGCCCCCCGTTCTGCTGCTTGAGCGTCGACTTGACGAAGTTGAAGGTGGTCGAGTCGACTTCGTACTCGGTTCCTTCGTAGGCCACGTAGGCCTTGTTGCCGAGCAGGGTGATGCCGCCTTCGCGGTTCAAGTCTTTGCCAGCGAGCGAGCCCTTGGCCGAGAAGGCCAGGTCAAGTTCGGGATATTCGGCTTCGCTTTCGCTCTGAAACGGCCCGGATAGGCTGACGTCGACCTTGCCGCCCTTTTCGCCCTGCACGTTGACGTCAAGCGCCAGGTTCACCTTGCCGCTTTCGACCCCTTTAAAAGTCGCTTCTTCGACGACTGTCTGAGGATCATCGCTGCCACCGCCGCCGCAGGCGGCGAGTGCTGCGCTCAGCGCTACCAGCGCGATGAAAACGGAAAGCGTGCGAACTCGGTTCAAAGCGGTGGGCCTCCTGGACGAGACGATCGGGTTGGCGTAGTCGTAAAGCTAGCGCTCTAGCGAATTGTTTCCAGAGTTCGCGAGCTTTCTTCGGGCGCTTCAATCCTGCCGGGGCTGTCCTGGGTGAAGTTCACCGCCACCGGAAAGAGAAAAGCGCCGAGGAAGATCAGGATCACCCCGGCGGCAACAAGCCAGCGGGCCGAGCTGAGGTGGCCGAGGATGCCGACGGCGAAGCCGATCAGGACCAGCGCGATATAGGGGGTGGCGCTGTGTGGCAGCAGCGAGGCGAGCGGCAGGGCGAGTTCGAGCACAGGGCCGATTATCATCGCCCCCATGGTCGATGGTTCCGCAGCCGAGGTTAAGCAGGCGCTCGCCGAGGTCGGCTACCTGGCCGACGAGCCCGCCGCGCTGGTCTCCTTCCTCGCCCAGCGACTGGGCAAGCCGGTCCTGGTCGAGGGCCCGGCCGGGGTCGGCAAGACCGAGCTGGCCAAGGCGCTCTCCCGCTCCACCGGCCGCGAGCTGATCCGCCTGCAGTGCTACGAGGGCCTCGACGAGGCCAAGGCGCTGTATGAGTGGAACTACCGCAAGCAGCTGCTGCGCATCCAGGCTGGCGGCGAGGACGGCTGGGAGGACGTCCACGGCGACATCTTCGACAAGGAGTTCCTGCTCGAGCGCCCGCTGATGCAGGCGATCGCCAGCCCCGAGCCAGTGGTGCTGCTGATCGATGAGATCGACAAGACCGACCAGGAGTTCGAGGCGATGCTGCTCGAGCTGCTCTCCGACTTCCAGATCACGATCCCCGAGCTGGGCCAGGTGTCGGCGACGACGATGCCGATCGTAATCCTCACCTCGAACAACTCGCGCGAGCTGACCGAGGCGCTGAAGCGGCGCTGCCTCTACCTCTGGCTCGACTATCCGGACCTCGAGCGCGAGATGGAGATCGTCCGCCTGCACGCTCCCGAGCTCTCCGAGGCACTCACCCGCAAGCTGGTCGAGGTGGTGCGGATGATCCGCGACCTCGATCTGAAGAAGCCGCCCTCGATCGCCGAGTCGATCGACTGGGCGCGCACGCTGCTGCTGATGGGCACCGAGGACATCGACCGCGAAACCTTCAATCAGTCGATGTCGATCATCGTCAAGCACCGCACCGACATCGAGCTGGTGGCGGAGCGGGTCGGGGTCAGGCTGGCGGAAGCACCGAGCCCGGCGGAGAGCTGAGCTCGAAGTACTCAGCGAGCGCCTCGGCATCGGGCGGCCCGTCGTAGGCGAGCCTGCCGTCGCGGAGCGCCAAGCAGCGGTCGGCGGCGGCGACAACGTCGCGGCGATGAGTCGAGACAACGATCGCAGCCCCCGCCGCGCGGGACTCCGTGAACAGCTCGAAGAGGACGTCGCGACTGGGTGGGTCGAGGCCGTCGAACGGCTCGTCGGCGAACAGGATCGAGAAGGGCCGGACCAGGGCCAGGGCGATCGAGGCCTTCTGGCGCATGCCGCGGCTGAATTCGGAAGGCAGGCTGTCGCCCCAGTCGCCCAGCCCGAACCGCTCCAGGAGCTGCGCCGATCGCACCCCACCGTCGGTCACGCCATGCAGCGCACCGACGTATTCGAGGTGCTCGTCGAGGCTGAGGTCGTCGTAGAAGACCGGCGTGTCGGAGAGGTAGGAGACCGCGCCACGAGCGGCGATCGACCCGGCGGTCGCGCCGTCGATCTTGAGCGTGCCGGTGGTGGGCTCGAGCAATCCCGCCGCCATCGTCATGAACGTTGTCTTGCCGGCTCCATTGGGACCGACCAGAGCGACCATCTGGCCGGCCGGCACATCGACCCGAAAGGAAGCAAGCGCGACGAAGTCGTCGTACTTCCGCGTGAGGTCGCGTGCAACCAGCACCGGTGCGGCCCCGGATTGCTGGCGCTGCTCGGCGCTCAAGGCTTCACCGCCGTGCGCCCCGCCACCCGTATGCCCACCCACGATGCCATCGCCCCCGCCAATACGACGAGGACCGCCTCGACACCTGCCGCCGCCGCCGCCGCCGAGCCACCGTGCTTGGCGACCTCCCTCGCCACCAGTACCGGCGCCGCAACCGAGACGATCGCCACGACGATGGGCAAACCCGTCTGCGCGTAGCCGAGCTGCGGGACCAAGATGTACTCGTATGGATCGTTGGTCGTGCTGACCGCCGCGCAGCAGAGCAGCACGAACGCCGTAGGAACAATCATCACCGCGCCGACACCCGCAACCGTCCCCGGGGTTGCCAGCGCCATCGCCGCGAGGACGCCAGCGAGAGTGACGATGGCCATCCCGATCACGGGCGCAAACAGGTGGCGCAGGACCAACGATTGCGGCTGCATCGGTAGGAGGTCACGCCGCAACGGATGGTCAACCTCCTGCGCCAGCGGCTCAACCAAGTCGAGCGCCGCCACCAGGAGGACGGCGCCGGCGAGCGCGATCAGCGGCGTAGTTCCGCTCCAGGCGCCAACAGCCAGGGCTCCTCCGAGTGCACCCACAGCCAGAATCCGTGCGAGGCGGGGCAACGGCCAGCGCAGAAAGCTCTGCCAGCCACGTCGCATGATCGGCTGTCGCACCAATGCCGGGGCTCGCAGGGCGATCCAGGGCCGGCGACGTGGCCGCTCGGAGGCAAGCTGGCGGCGCAGCAGGACGACGGCGCGAAGGTCCTGAACCGAAGCCGAGAAGCGGAGCTGGTCGGTAAGGGTCGCCCGACGGCGCGCTGCCTCGAGCGAGAGACCACCCAGCCAGGCCAAGCCAAGCCCCATCGTAGTCGCGGCGATTGCCGAGCCGGCGAAAGCGAGAGCCGGCGACGCTCCGCCCTGCAGCGGCAGCGTCGCGAGAACCCCGAGCATCGTCGCTGGCGAGGTCTTCGCTCCAAGCTGAACGTCGACGACGCTCCAGACCAGCAAGCCGACCCCGATCCCCGCCGCCAACGGCGGGCGCAGGCGCCGACCCGAAGCCAACAGCGCGCTTCCCAGCGTGCACAGCGGCACGAGCGCACCAAATAGAGCCAGGCAGGCAAACCACTCGACCGGAGAGCCCGGCAGTCGCCGGAAGACGAAGTTGCCGGCCACGGCACCCAGGACGGCGCCGGCGAGCGCCGCGATCCGCATCTGCCGCAGCGCCGCCGGCCGCAGCGCTGCACCCCGATCGATCGGCGCCAGCAACACGTATTGGACCTCGGCGTCCTCGATCGCCAGCGGTCCGCCCCTCGCACCCGAACGCAGCCCGGCGAGGGCAGCAAGGGAGACGCCGAGGCCAAGCAGAGCTGGGCCCTTGGCGGCGATGTCTTCGATCGTCGCGGCGCTCACGTCAGCATCGTGAACGGCACCCGAGACGACCGCCAGAGCCACTGCCCCGAAGATCGCCGTCACGTAGACGCGGTAGACGACGTCCATGACGTCGATCTGCCCGACGAAGCGCCGCCGCCGCGCCGAACGCATCTCGCGCAGTGCCCGCCGCGCATCCCTCCTGTCGTGCCCGTCTCCCACCCACCTATTATCGGGCCAATGAACGCCTCGCCCTACGGGCCGCAGGCTGAGCCGGGGCCGCCCGGCATGGCGGCGAAGCTGCTCGGCTTCTGCGAGGAGCTGCGCAGCGAGGGCGTCGCCGTCGGCACCTCGGAGATCCTCGACGCCTTCGCGGCGCTGGAAGAGGTGCCGTGGACCTCGCGCGACGACTTCCGCGAGGCGCTGGCGACGACGATCGCCAAGTCCCAGGAGGACCGCCGCCTCTTCGAGCTGCTCTTCGATCGCTAGTTCTTCCGCGCCGCCGAGGCCGAGGCGATAGCGCGTGGGATCGAGGAAAGCGGACAGCGCGGCGAAGGGGCCGAGCGGCTCGACATCGACGAGCTACGCGAGCAGATCCGCCAGGCGATCATCGAGGAAAACGACGGCGAGATGCGCGACCTGGCCCGCCTGGCGATCGCCGCCTTCGGCCGCCAGGGCGAGGGCTCGGGCGTGGTCGGGGTCGACGTACAGCGGATCCGCCGCACCCTCGGCCTCACCGCCGGCACCCAGCCGCCGGCCGAGGACGGCGCCGACGAGCTGCCGTCGATCGACCGCGAGCAGCTCAACGCTTTCGAGCGTCACCTGCGCCGCGAGCTCGAGCGCGACCTGATCGAGCGCACCTACACCCTGCCTCCCTCGCGGCCGCTGGCCGAGCTCGACCGCGCTCTGCCGACCAACCCGACCCAGGACCTGGCCGCCGTGCACCGCGCCGTCTCGCAGATGAAGCGACGGCTGGCGACGCTCGGTCACGAGCAGCGCGGCCGGCGCAGGAGCCAGCGGCATCGACGTGCGGCGGACGATGCGCGGCTCGCTGGAGACCGGCGGCGTGCCGATGAAGCTTGCACTACCGGCCCAAGCGCCCGCGCCGGCCGGAGATCTACGTCCTCTGCGACGTCTCCACCTCGGTCACCTCGGCCAGCGTCTTCTTCCTCTCCGTCCTGCACGCCCTGCACGACTCCTTCCGCAAGCTGCGCAGCTTCGTCTTCATCGAGCGCATCTCCGAGGTCACCGACGTCTTCGAGCACGAGCGCGACTTCCGCGTGATCGCCCAGAAAATCTCCAGCGAGGGCGGCGTCGCCGACGTCTCTGGCTACACCGACTACGGTCGCGTCTGGCTCGAGTTCCTCGGCGAGATCTCCGACGACCTCGACCCGCGCTCGACCGTGATCGTGCTCGGCGATGCGCGCACCAACGGCCGCGAGCCCCACGCCGATGTCTTCGCCCAGGTCGTCCGAACGAGCCGGCCGCCTCTTCTGGCTCAACCCAGAGCCGAAGCTCTACTGGAACTACGGCGACTCGGTGATGGCCGCCTACGAGCGCTACTGCGACGGCGCCTTCGAGTGCTGGACCACCCGCCACCTGGAGAACTTCGTCAACGTCGTAGCCGGTGGCGTCCCCGCGGCCGACTGAGCGTTCCGGTGCGCCTTTTCCGGGCCATGGCCAGATAAAGCGCACCGGAAGGAAAAATGACGGGCGGCTAGTAAGCATCTGCACAAACCCGACCTAAGGGGAGAGATGCCACCGTCCTATCCAGTCTCGTTCTCAGTCGATTATCCGGAGCGACAGCTCAACCGGCTGACGACCTTCTTCCGGATCTTCACCGCGATCCCGATCGTGATCGTGATCGGGTTGCTGCCGGGATCCGAATTGGCCGGCAGCGCCGACACCAGCGGCGCCGCGTTCAGCGGTGCGATCGCCGGTGGCGCCCTCGTCGTCCTGCCGATCGTGCTGATGCTCCTATTCAGGAAGAAGTACCCGCGCTGGTGGTACGACTGGAACCTCGAACTGATGCGCTTCGGCAACCGAATTGGCGTCTACGTGCTGCTGATGGACGACGAATATCCCTCGACCGACGAGCATCAGGCAGTCCACCTCGACTTCGCCTACCCGGACGCCGAGCGCCTCGAGCGCGGGCTGCCGCTGGTCAAGTGGCTGCTGGCGATCCCGCACTACATCGTCCTCTTCTTCCTCTATATCGGCGTCTTCTTCGCCGTGATCGGCGCCTGGCTCGCGATCCTCTTCACCGGTCGCTACCCGCGCGGGATCTTCAAATTCGTCGAGGGAGTCTTCCGCTGGAACAACCGCGTGATCGGCTACGCCCTCGTTCTGGTCACCGATGACTACCCGCCGTTCCGCCTCTCGGCCTGAACAAAACGCCGTCTCCTCTGCTCCCACGAGGACGCGCTAAATACCACCGGCGATCTCGCGTCCTCGCCTCCCGCGTCCGGGGACGGCTGGCCTTAGCGGGCGGCCCAGGCGTCCGGTGAGGCCGCCAGGGCCGAGACCTCGCTGGGCAGCTCACCGCTGACCAGGTCGGCCAGAGTGACGTGCTCGAGCACCGTGCGCAGGCTGGCGCGCACGGCGATCCAGACCTCCTGCAGGTGCTCGGCGTTGCCGCGGTACTCGATCGACTCCGGCGGCGCCGACTGCACGTGGGCGATCGGCCCCTCGACCGCGCGGACGATGTCGGCGATCGTCACCTCGTCGGCCGGCACGGGCCAACCAGTAGCCGCCCTTGGCGCCACGGCGGGCGCGCACGATCCCGGCGTGCTTGAGCTCGAGCAGGATGTGCTCGAGGAACTGCAGCGGGATGTCCTGGGCCTCGGCGAGCTTCTCGCCCTTGACCGGATCGTCGTCGGCGGCAGCCAGCTCGGCAGCCGCCCGCACCGCGTAGTCGGCCTTGGCCGAGACGCGCATAGGTCAGCTAGTTAATCAGTCAGCCGGTCGCGTCCGGGGCCAGCGCCGCAGCGCGAGCGGCGGCTTGCGCTTCCTTCTCGCGACGGCGGTGCAGCCAGTGCGGCGCGGCCAGGATGCCGCCGAGGCCGATGGCGGCCACGGCAGCGGCGATCGGCCAGACGTTCGGGATCGCCCTTCTGGATCGTGACGATGCCCGAGCCGATCAGGACGAGGCCGAGGGCGGTGCGGATGAAGCCCTGCGGAGCCTTGTCGGAGAGCGCGGCGCCGATGACCACGCCGGGGATCGAGCCGATCAGGATGTTGGCGGCGAGGCCGAAGTCGACGTTGCCGCCGACGAGTGGGCGATCCCCGCTGCCCAGAGCAGGATCGCGGCGTGGAAGACGTCGGTGCCGACGACCTTCTTCGGCGCCAGGCGGTAGACGGCGATCAGCAGGATCGCGATCACGGTGCCCGAGCCGGCCGAGGTGATCGCCGATCACGAAGCCGGTGGTGGCGCCGATCACGACGGCGGCGACCTTGTGGCGGCGCTCGACCTCGAAGCGGTCGCGCTCGTCGATCAGGTCGCGCAGGATCAGGGCCCGGGTCAGGGTGATGACCCCGACCATCAGCAGGGTGCCGCCGAGCACCGCGTAGACCAGCGAGTCGAGCCGGTCTTCGCCGATGTGCTTCTCGAGTACCGAGACGAGTGCGACGCCGAGCACGGCCGCCGGCACGCTGCCGAAGGAGAGCCACTTGACCAGCTCCATGTTCACCGTCTTCATGCGGAAGTGGCGCCAGCCGCCGACCGTCTTGGTGACCGCCGAGTAGAAGATGTCGGTGCCGATCGCCGTCGTCGGCTGGATGCCGAAGATCAGGATCAGCAGCGGGGTCATCAGCGAGCCACCGCCCATGCCGGTCATGCCGACGAGTACGCCGATTCCCAGTCCGAAGAGGATGATTGCCGGGTCCATGATGATTGTGCTCCGCGCGGGGTAGCTTATCGACTTTCCTGACCTTCTTGGTCAGGAGCGCGGAGTGCGCCAGGATACCAAGATGACCGCTACTGGAGCCAGAGATTTCGCTGCCGGATCCGCATCGCCTGCCGGTCGGAGCGCGGCGAACGCTGCTGTCTCGATCCGTGACCTCGGCCACTCCTACGGCGAGCTGACGACGATCGAGCGACTCGACCTCGAGCTGCCGGCGCACGGCGTGCTCGGCCTGGTCGGACCCTCCGGGCTGCGGCAAGTCGACGCTGCTCGAGCTGATCTGCGGGCCTGCAGGAGCCCTGCGCGAGGCGAGGTCGAGGTCGGTGGTGCGAGCGCCGCGACAGAGCGGCTCGCGCACTGCGCCTACATGCCCCAGCGCGACCTGCTGCTGCCCTGGTTCTCGGCGATCGACAACGCGGCGCTGGCGCTGCGCAACCGCGGCGCCCGGCGCGGCGACGCGCGCCAGCAGGCCGGACGAGCTGTTCGAGCGCTTCGGCCTCGGCGGCTTCGAGCGCGCCCGGCCCGGCCGAGCTCTCCGGCGGGATGCGCCAGCGCGTCGCCTTCCTGCGCACCCTGATCGCCGGCAAGCCGGTGCTCGCCCTCGACGAGCCCTTCGCCTCGCTCGACGCGATCACGCGGGCGGAGATGCAGGAGTGGCTGGCGGGGGCGCTGCGGTGCCGACCCGCGCACCGTCGTCCTGGTCAGCCACGACGTCGAGGAGGCGCTCTACCTCTCCGACCGCGTCGTCGTCCTCTCGGCCCGGCCGGCCCGCACGATCGTCGCCGAGCTCGAGCGCCCCGGCACCCGCGGGCGGCCGATCGCGACGCGGCCGTCACCGACCCCGCCTTCGTCGCCGTGCGCGAGCACGCGATGCAGGCACTGCGGGAGGGCGCGCAGGTGAGGCGCTGGCTCCTCCCCGTCCTGTTCCTGGCGACCTGGTCGGCGCCTGGCAGCTGGCCGCCTCGAGCGGTGCGCTCGCCGACCTGCTCGAGCTCGAAAGCTTCCTCGTCCCCTCCCCGCGGAAATCGCCGAATCGCTCTGGCAGAGCCGCTCGCTGCTCGCCGAAAACGCCTGGGTGACGCTGCGGGAGATCGCTGCTCGGACTTCGGCTGCGGCGCTCGTCGTCGGAGTCGCGCTTCGCCGATCGCCATGCACCTCTCCGGCGTACGTCCGGCGACGCCCTCTACCCGCTTGATCGTCGCCTCGCAGACGATCCCGATCCTCGTCGATCGCGCCGATCCTGATCGTCTGGCTCGGCTTCGGGATCTGGCCCAAGGTCGTCGTCGTCGCGCTGATCTGCTTCTTCCCGATCACGGTCAACACGCTCGACGGCCTGCGGCTCCGCCGACCCCGAGGCGATCAAGATGATGCGCAGCCTCGACGCCTCGCGCTGGCAGATCCTCCGCCGGGTCGAGGCGCCCACGGCGCTGCCCTACTTCTTCACCGGCGCCAAGATCGCCGTCGTCCTCGCCCCGATCGGCGGCGTCTTCGGCGAGTGGGTCGGATCGAGCTCGGGACTCGGCCACCTGATCCTCCAGGACAACGGCCAGCTGGAAACGGCGCGCGCTCTTCGCCGCGGTCGTCATTCTCTCCGCGATGGCGCTCGCTCCTCTTCGGCCTGACGGCGCTCGCGCGAGCGTCGCGTCGTCACTTGGCGATAGAAAGCAGGGGATGAAGCGCGCCTCGATCCCGGCGGTCGCCCTGGCAACCGCTCTGCTCGCCCTGGCGCTCGGCCTTGCCGCCTGCGGCGAGAAGTCGCGAGGACACGACCGGCAAGACGGAAGCGCTCAGCCTCACCCTCGACTTCTATCCGAACCCCGATCACGCCGGGATCTACATGGCGCAGAAGCTCGGCTACTTCGAAGAAGCCGGGCTCGACGTCGCGATCCAGACCCCCTCCGACCCCGCCGCGCCGCTGAAGCTGCGTCGCCGCCGGCCGTACCGACCTGGCGATCTCCTACGAGCCCGAGGTGATCCTGGCCCGCGAACAGGGCCTCGACGTGGTCGCCGTCGCCGCCCTGGTCAACCGGCCGCTGACCTCGATGATCTGGCTGAAGAAATCGGGGATCAAGGGCGTCGGCGGGCCTGCGCGGCAAGACGATCGCCACCGCCGGGATCCCCTACCAGGACGCCTTACCTGAAGACGATCCTCGGCCGGGCCAAACTGAGCACTTCAGACGTCAAGGCGGTCAACGTCGGCTTCGGCCTGCTGCCGGCACTGCTCGGCGGCAAGCGCCCAGGCGATGCTCGGCGGCTTCAGCAACGTCGAGGGCGTCGACCTGCGGCGGCGCGGCAACGACCCGGTCGTCACCCCGGTCGACAAGCTCGGCGTGCCGACCTACGACGAGCTGGTGCTGGTCGCGCAGCGGCAAGCGGCTACAGGAAGACCCGGAGGCGATCCGGCTCTTCATCGCCGCGCTGGCCCGCGGCACCGCCGCTGCCGCCAAGAACCCGCAGGCGGCGACCAAAGCACTGCTGGAAGCCAACCCGGACCTCGACCCGAAACTGACCAAAGCCGAGGTGGCGGTGACGCTGCCACTGCTCAACCCGGCCCGCGGAAAACAGCCGTTCGGCTACATGGACCCAGCCACTGGGGCGACATTCGCGGCTGGATGCGCGACAACGAACTGATCGACGGCCTGCCGGCCCCGGCGAGCCTGCTCAGCAACGGCTACCTGCCGGGCGCGATTCCCGAATAGAGCAGCGCCCCTTCGCTGAGCAGGGCGGAGATCTTCTCCGCCGGCAGCGCCGCGTGGAAGAGGTGGCCCTGGGCGTAGTCGCAGTCGAGGCGGCTGCAGCTCCAGCAGCTGCGACCTCGTTCTCGACTCCCTCGGCGATCACGTCGAGTGAGAGCGCCCGGGCCATGCCGATGATCGCCTCGACGATCGCCGTGCGCTCCTGTTCGACCCCGAGCGCGTCGACGAAGGAGCGATCGATCTTCAGCGCGTCGAAGGGGAAGCGGTTGAGGTAGGCGAGCGAGGAGTAGCCGGTGCCGAAGTCGTCGAGGACGAGCCGCAACGCCGATGCTCGCTCAGCGCCTCCAGCGTGGCGGTCGCAGTTGCCGACTCCTCGACCAGCACGCTCTCGGTGATCTCGAGTCGCAGGTGCACCGGGTCGAGGCCGGTGCGGGCGAGGATCTCGGCTGATCGAGTTGGCGGCAGCTCGCGGTGGGTGACCTGCCGCGCCGAGAGGTTGACCGAGACGTCGAAGGGGCGCTGGTCGGGGCGCAGCTCGTGCCACTCGAGCACCTGGCGACAGGCGCGCTCCTGCACCCAGCGTCCGATCGGCTCGATCAGGCCGCTGTCCTCGGCGATCGGGACGAAGTCACCGGGGTCGAGCAGGCCGCGCTCAGGGTGCCGCCAGCGCACCAGCGCCTCGAGGCCGGTGATCTCACCGCTGCGCAAGGCGACAGCGGCTGGTAGTGGAGCTCAAGCTCGTCGCGCTCGAGCGCCTGTCGCAGCTCGCGCTCGATCTCCAGACGGCGCAGACGCGCCGGCCCGCATCTCGGCGTCGAAGAGCTCACAGCGGGCGCGGCCGCGTTCCTTGGCCCGGTACATCGCGGCGTCGGCGTCGCGGATCAGCAGATCGGCGTCGATCGGTTCACGCGTTGACGGGCGCGCCACGGCGATGCCGACGCTGGCGCTGACGAAGTGATCGACACCGCCCATCGCGAAGGGCTCGGCGAAGGCGGCGGCGACGCGGTCGGCGATCGCGACCGCCTCGTCCTCGTCGGCGAGGCGGTCGACGAGGATCCCGAACTCGTCGCCACCGAAGCGGGCGACGATGTCGCCGGGCCGCAGGTGGGCGCGCAGTCGCGGCGCCACCGCCCGCAGCAGCTCGTCGCCGGCGTGGTGGCCGAGGCTGTCGTTGATCAGCTTGAAGTTGTCGAGGTCGAGGAAGAGGATCCCGACCGGCGAGCCGGAGACAGTGCTGCGCTTGAGCGCGTCGCCCAGCGAGTCGACGAAGCTGAGCCGGTTGGGCAGGCCGGTGAGTGGGTCGTGCAGGACGCGGTGGCGCAGGGCCTGATCGGTGACGTGGCGCTCGATCGCGTCGGCGAGCACGTTGGCCGAGGCCTGGACGAAGTGCACGTCCTGCGGAGTGAAGCGGTTGGGCTCGGTGGAGTGAATGTCGAGCACGCCGAAGGGCTGCTCCTTGCCGTCGATCAGGACAGCGAGGCTGCTGCGCGACGCCCATCACCCGCAGCGCCGGCGGCATCGAGAAGCGCCGCTCCGTCGACCAGTCATCGACGATCACGTGTAGGCGCGAGTCGAGCGCCGCGCCGGCGTGCGAGTCGCGGGCAGCCGACGCACGGGCGGCGCCGACGACCCGATCCTCGAGACCGGCGCGCAGGTCGAGGCGGCGGCCATCGCGCCCCACCTCCCAGATGCAGGCAGCGTGGACTCCCTCGATCTCCCCCAGCAGCGAGACGGCCTCGTGCATCAGGCCCTCGGGGTCGCCATCCTGCAGGGCGCGACCGCCAAGCTGGGCGACGGCCGCCTGCTGCGCCGCCGCGCGCTGCAGCTCCTGCTCGGCGTTCTTGCGCTCGGTGATGTCATAGAGGACGCCGTGCCAGACCGGCGTCCCTGCTTCGTCGGGCTCGAGCACCGCCTCGTCGAGGATCCAGACGATGCGCCCGTCGCGGGTGATCATCCGGTAGTCGACCGGCGGCGGGTTGCGGGTCGCCGATCGTCTTGCGCGACTCTTGAGAGAGCGCGCGCTCGCGGTCGTCGGGGTGCAGGAGGCGCGCCCAGAGACCGGGGTCGGCGAGCCACTCCTCCGGCGTGTAGCCAAGGATCTCCTCGACCTGGGGGCTGACGTAGCGCCAGCGGCCGTTCTCGCCGAGCTCGGAGGCGTAGACGATCGCCGGCAGCCGCTCGACCAGGCGGCGGTAATCCTCGCCACCGGCTGAGATCTGGTCGAAGAACTCGTTGACGCGTTTATCGGGCCAGGCGCCCCCCCGTTTCGAGCTCTCCATTTGCTCGCTTATCGACCGTAACCACGCACGCTTGAGTTCAGCCGCGGATGACCCTCTATAGGCCGACTGTCCAAGCACCCGCCAAGCCCCGGAAGGGCGCGTACGGAGCGTAGAACTCCTCCACCTCCTCGACCGTCGCGCGGCGCCCGAGCCGGGCCAAGCGACCGACCAGCTTGAGGTAGATCAGATCGCCGGCGGGCAGCGAATCGGGGTCGCCGCGACCGAAGAGGCCGAGGCACTGCACGGTCCAGGGCCCGATCTCGCGAACCCGCAGCAGCCGGCGGTCTGCCGCCGGCTGCTCGAGCTCACAGCGCCCACCCGCGACCTGCTCCGCGACCGCGCGCAAGGCGATCGCGCGTTTGAGCGCCAACCCCATCGACTCCAGTTCGGCCGGAGCGCGGCCGGCGATCAGGTCAGCGGTGGGGACGTCGCGCAACCCCTCACCACGGGGTCCAAGCCGCAGGCCCCAGCGGCCAACCATGCGGCGCTGGATGCGGGCGGCCCGACCGGTCTCGATCAACTGCTTGACCACCGCCCAGGCAAGCGCCTCCCAGGGCCAGGGACGCCGGCGCGGGCGTAGATGCGGACGGCGGCGCAGATGCGGCCCGAACAGCGGGTCGCCCCGGAAGCGGCGATAGAACTCGCTGAGATCGTCATCGACGGCGAGGGCGAAGCGCATCCGCTCCAGGGCAAGCTCCAACTCGGCCGAGCCGGCCCGCCGATCTGGCCCCGCCATCGCCGGTCCGGGCGCCGCGATCGCCCCTGGGTCGAGAGCCTCGGCCCGCAATGAGACCCGATCCTTGCCCGGTTCCCAAGCTCGCACCAGGACAGGGCTGCCCTCGACATGCAGAAGGCGAGAAGTCACACCGCGTTGCACCCGCATCGTGCCGTCCTCGCTGCCGTAGCCCGGCAAGCGGAAGGGCGACGGCGGTCGAACCTCTACTTCGAGGCTCACCGACCGAGCAGGTGGACGTCGACCAGGAAGGAGCGACTGGCAACGACGTTGGAGCGCTCGCGGCGCGAAAGACGGCGAGGGGATTTCTTGCGCCCGGCGGCAGCACCAACGGCCCGCACAGCCGCCACAGTGGCGGCGCCGGCAATCACTCCTCCGGCGGCCGCAATAGCCGCTGTCCGCGCCTCGCTGAGCACGGCAAGCTGGCCGGAACTCTCGCGGGGAACAACTCGAACCGAAACCGGCTCTAGCTCCATATCGCTCACCCAATCGACCTTAGCGATGCCCGCGGCGGGCGCACGGAAGCAAGCCGCACCTTGCGCGGATCGACCTACAGCGCCTTCTCATACACCCGGTACTTCTTGACCACCTTGCCCCCCATCCCCTCCATCGCCCGGTTCATCGCCCCGTTGGTCTCAAGGATCCAACCCATCTCGCCGCCTTCGATCAGGCCCGGCCCGGCGGCGGTCTCGAGGTGCTTCAGGTAGAGGCCAGCGGCGACGCCGCTGTGGCGGTACTCGTGCTTGACGCCGAGGGCGAAGACGCGCAGCTGATCGATCTTGCGCTTGGCGAGCAGGAACTTGAGCCAGCCGAAGGGGAGCAGGCGGCCGTTCAGCTTCGCCATTACCTGGTTGATGTCGGGCAGGGTGAGGGCGGCGCCGACCGGCTCGCCGTCCTTCTCGGCCATGTAGGCCCAGTCCTCGTCGAGCACCTGCTTCAGCAGTCTTGGCGTGGAACTCGATCTCGGCGTCGGTGGCGGGGACGAAACCCCAGTTGCTGCCCCAGGCCTCGTTGTAGACCTCGCTGAAGGCGCGCATCTCGGCCGGCAGGTTGCGCTGGCTGATGTTGCGGATCACCATCCCTTCCTCGCGCAGAGCCTTCTCCGCCGCGACGTGAATCGAGGGATCGAAGCGCTCGCCCTCCTTGAGGTCGCCGAACTGCAGTTCCCACATCAACAGGTCCATCGCCTTGCCGAAGCCCTCGGCCTCGATCAACTCCTTGTAGAAGGGGGGGTGCCAGGGCTCGAGGATCATCGGCCGCCGCTCGATAGCCCTCGATCAGGACGCCGATCTCGTCGTTGGTGGTGAAATCCATCGGCCCGAGCACGCGGCTGCGGCCCTTGCCGCGCGCCCACTCACGGCCGCCTCGAGCAGCGCCGCGGTGACCTCCCGGTCCTCATCGGTCTCGAAGAAGCCGAACATCGCGTCGCTGCCACCCTGGGTACTCATCCCAGTGCCGATCGATCTGGGCGCTGATCCGACCGACCGGCTCGCCATCGCGTTCGGCGAGAAAGTACTCGGCCTCGGCATGCTCGAAGAAGGGGTTCTTCTCGCGGTTGAGGAACTCCATCCGCTCGAAGATCAGCGGTGCGACCCACTGCGGGTGGTCGCGATGCAAGCGGAAGGGAACCTTGACGAAGCGCTTCAGCTCGCGCTTGCTGCGTACCGGCCGAATTGACACGCTTGCCACGGGGCCGGAACCTACACTCTGGCCATGAGCGAGACAGCGAAGGCCCCGGTCGACGTCTTCGAGAAGGCGCGCAACCACGACCGCCTCGAGCAGCTCGAAGCGGCCAAAGAGCACGACCTCCTCCCCTACTTCCGCCTGCTCACCTCGCAGGCCGGCCCGGTGGTCGAGATGGAGGGGCGCGAGACGATCATGCTCGGCTCCAACAACTACCTCGGCCTGACCGGCGACGAGCGGGTCAAGCAGGCGGCGCGCGACGCCCTGGAGACCTACGGCACCGGTGTCACCGGCTCGCGCCTGCTCAACGGCACGACGCCCGCTGCACGTCGACCTCGAGCGCGAGCTGGCCGAGTGGATGGGGACCGAGGACGCGATCGTCTTCACGACCGGCTACCAGTCGAACCTCGGCGCGATCGGCACGATCCTCGAGCCCGGCGACACCGTGATCTGCGACTCCGGCGACCACGCCTCGATCCTCGACGGCTGCCGGCTCTCCGGCGCCAAGCTGCGCCCCTTCCGCCACAACCGCATGGACAAGCTGGAGAAGATGCTGCAGCGCGCCGCCGAGGACGGCGGCGGCGTGCTCGTCGTCGTCGACGGCGTCTTCTCGATGGAGGGCGACGTCTGCGACCTGCCCCGCATCGTCGAGCTCTGCAAGGCGCTACGGCGCCCGCCTGATGGTCGACGAGGCGCACGGCGCCGGCGTGCTCGGCGCCCGCGGTGCCGGCGCCTGCGAGCTGTTCGGGCTCGAGGACGAGGTCGACCTGCGGATGGGCACCTTCTCCAAGAGCCTCGCCTCCTGCGGCGGCTTCATCGCCGGCCCGGCCGACGTGATCGAGTACCTGCGGATCTCCTCGCGCTCCTTCATCTTCAGCGCCTCGGCGGTGCCGGCGGCGGTCGGCGCGGCGCTGGCGGCGCTGCGGGTGATCCGCGCAGAAGGCCCGCGAGCTCTTCGAGGCGCCTGCTCGCCAACGCCGAGTACCTGCGCGAGGGCCTGCGCCACCTCGGCCTCAAGGTGATCGAGCCGGGAACCCTCCCCGACGGCACCGTGGCGACGACCCCGGTGGTTCCGGTCGTGGTCGGCGACGACTGGCAGGCGGTGCTGCTCTGGAAGGCGCTCTTCGACGCCGGCGTCTACACCAACGTCGCGATCCACCCCGCCGTGCCCCCCGGCGGGGCCCTGCTGCGGACCAGCCTGATGGCGACCCACGAGCGCGAGCACCTCGACGGCGCATTGGGAACGATCGCCAGAGTTATCGAGAACTTTCCCGAACTACCCCGGTCGGGGTAGTTTCGGGCCTGTCCGAAACGGGACAGACCAAAACGTTCACGAAAAAGATGCTCTTAGCGACCGGCCTGGGCGTGACTTTCCATCCGACGGGGTTGACGGTCTCCACCTCGAAGGCATAGCTTGCCCTCCGCGCCGACCGCATCCCGGGGCAGGGACGCGAATGGTGGAGCACTCAACTCAGCCAGGCCGAGGTTCGCCCCTCCGGTTCGGTGCGCAGAGCTACCCAGTTAATGAACCTCGAAGGGAGGAGTCCCAGTGGACGCTGCTTCAATCGCCCCTGCTCAGACGACCGCTTCCATAACCCAGGCCCCACAGCACATGCAGGCGCTGGCTCGCGCCAACCGTGTGCGACTTGCCCGGGCAGAGCTGAAGCGCTCGATCGCACGGGGTGACGTCGACGCGGCGGACGTTGTGCGCGAGTGCCCCTGGGAGACCGAGAGCATGACCACTGGCCGAGCTGCTGACCAGCCAGCGCCGCTGGGGCCGCACCCGCGCCCGCAAGTTCCTGATCGCCGCTCGCGCTGAACGAGAACAAGCAGCTCGGCACGCTGACCTCGCGCCAGCGTTCACTGCTCTCTGCCGAACTTTCTTCGCGCGAGTCAGTCCTGGTCTAGAAGGCCTCATCCGGCAGGGGTTCCGCTTAACTTTTTGGGTGAAGCGGAACCGGCTGGCGCCCCAACGTGGTCGGCCAAAAAGTGCAAGACGCTCCACCCCTGCCGGATGAGGCCTTAGCTGCCGAAACGTCCCACCTTGAAGGACAGGCCCCCGGAAGCCTTCTGGAAGGCGCGGCGTAGGGCGAGGAAAGCAGCAAGGAAAGCAACCGCTCCGACCCCAAGGCATACGGCCAGAATCAGGCCGCCGAGGTAGAAGAGACCACCGGTGACGAGCACGAAGACCGTGCCGGCCAGCAACGTCGTGTGCGAGCGATAGCCGGCGAGGTGCTCGCGGAGCGAAACCTCGAGGCCACCGAGACCGGCGAGAACAACCCCGACCCCGATCGCGGTCGGGCTGCCAGCGACGAGGCCGATAACCAGCATCACGATGCCGGCCAGCACCGTCAGCTCGGCCAGCGGGAAGTTTCCCCAGGGGGCCGGCGGCCGCTCCTCTGGACCCGGTCTATCGCTCAACGGCCGCAAGCCGTCCGGATAATGGACATCCGGAAGAGACCTTGACCCGCCACCAGCCCATCAGCATGCCCAGCGGCCCGAGGCGCGGTCGCGAGTGCCAGTGGCCGCACCCCGGCTCGCCGACATCGGCGCGTGAGATCCGCATCCACTTGTGCTCGGCCGGGGCCGCCAGCATGTCCTCGAGCAGCTCACGGTTGCGGGTCTCCAGCTCGTCCTGCTCGCGCAGTGCCTCGCGCGCATCGAGATCCGCTCGGCCAGGGCGTCGCGGACCTGCTCCAGCTCCTCGAGCCTGGCGACCCTGGGCACAGCGAAGCTGGCCGGAACCCCGGTGTCAAGCGTGAGGCGCGGGAAAGCCTCGGCGCAAAGACGGGAGAGCTCGTGCTCGAGACGGCCGACCTGACGGCGCAGCTCAGCGCGCGCGAGGCGCTCGTCGCCTCCCACTCGAAACGTCTTGAGTGTGTCTCGATCGAGCAGATCCGGCATAAAACTCAAATCGAGTGTAGATCACGGTGCCACGACTGAAAACGATGAACCGGTTAAGGAATGCCTAAACCCGCGAATCAGGCTGCGATCGCCGCGCTGGCGATCCAGAGCGCCTCATCGACCGCCGCCTGAGGCACTCCCTTGACCTGCACCGCGACGATCGCGATCTGGGCAACGTCCGAATCGAGCTCCCCATCGGCCGCCGGCCCGCCGAAGAGCAGCGCCAGCGGGCTACGACCATCGGCGATCGTCAGCGTTCCCTGGGCCAGCTTGGCGGGCCTGCCAGGTAGAGCCTCGCCCGGCGCTGAGTCGCGAATGCAGAGCTCGCCGCGGACCCGAGTCGGTGTCGAAGACGCGCAGGGCGACACCGGTCTCGACCGTGGCGATCGTGAGGGCGTCAGCGGGCATGCCGCGGCTGACGAAGGCGCCGTCATGCAGTCGATCGAGAGCGAGCTGCTCGACCGGGGTACGCGTGTGGTCGGGGTCGAGGCCGATCTGGCGGAAGAAGACCCGGTAGGCCCAGGGGATCGGCCGCTCGCGCATGTGAATCGCGTGCGAACCGTAGAAGCGGTCAGAGAGATCGCGCAAGCGCCGTCGCACCGGCTCGGGGCTGTTCGCACGCTTGCTCTCGAGCTCGACCCAGGCGATGCCGAGACCAGGGAACTCGGCGGCGATGTGCGGGGCGACCCAGCCCTGCTGGGGCAGGGGCTCTGAATCAAGGTCCGATCCGCTGGCTTTGGCGCCAGCCACTCAGCCGCCCTCCGCCGCTCGCGTCGCGTTCAGCAGATCATTGGTCCGAGCTTCAAGCTGGCGCGCGCTCAGTGCGCCGATGCTCGCCTCCTGCAGGGTGCCACCGGGGTAGACGTAGGCGAAGGTGGGACAGCTGCCGATCCGGTAGAGGCTGGCGACGGCGCCGTCGCGGTCGTAGCCGACCGGCATCTTCCAGCCGTTGCGCGTGATCAGTTCGCGAACCGTGCTGCGGTCATCGCGAATATCGAGCGAGAGGAAGTTCACTCGTCCACGGTAACGCCGATAAACGCGATCGACCACGTTCTGCTGTTCGCTACAGGTGCTGCCGCCCTTCGTGAACCAGAACGAGATCACCAGCGGGCGATTGAAGAGATCGCAGACGCGGATTGCGCCGGGGGTGGAGATGCGGCAGGCCGGCTCACGCCGGGCCGACTGCGGGCAGGGCGTCTGCGAGGTTTCGCAATCGTCCTGGGCGACGTTCGCGTCCCCTTCCAGCTGGCCATTGGCTCGCGGCACCGCGAACTCGGGCAATGGCCAGCGACTAGCGAGCTTGTCGAGCCCGAGCGTGCCTTCGTCCTTGTGCTCAAGCGTGTTGATCGCCGCGATCACGATCACCGCGGCAAAGATCAAGCCGACGACGAGCGAGTAGCGGTCCCTCACCGCCGCTCCAGCCAAGTGAGGGCGGCGGGCAGCGCCACCATCACCCCGAGCAGTGCGACCGCAAGGTCGATCACGGTGACGAAGCCGAAGTCCCGCAGCATGCTGACGTCGCTGGCGATCAGCACCGCGAAGCCGGCGATAACGGTCACCGCCGAAGGCGAGGACGGCGGCGCCGGTACGGGCGTAGGCCGCCTTGAGCGCCTCGGCGGCCGCCAGGCCACCGTCCCGCTCCTCGCGGAAGCGAGCGGCGAGGATCACGCTGAACTCGGTGGCGATCGCGATCGTCAGGGCCCCCAGCGCCGCCGACATCGGGTTGAGCGGGATCCCGGTGAGCCAGAGGATCAGCGAGGACCAGCCGGTGGCGAGCACAACCGGGACCAACGGCACCAGCGCCCGTACGAACGAGCGGTAGGCGGCAAGCAGCACGAGTGCCACCGCGGCAAGCCCCGCCAGCGTCAACCAGTAGCGACTGCTGGAGAGATCTGATGCCGCCGCCGCAGTGATCACCGGCAGCCCGGCGAAGCGCACCCTCACCCCTGCCGGCGGACCGCCGGGCGCCCCCGACTTCCCCACCGCCGCCCGCACCCGCGAGATCACCGCCTGCTGACCCTGCAGCGACTGCGAGCGAATGCCAAAGCTGAGCAACGCCAACTGCCCCGGAAGTCCGGTCTTCGGATCTATAGGCGCCAGTTGTTCCAGGTCGTAAGGAGGCAGTTCCCGCAACGTCTCACGGATTTCATTCCGCTTTAGTTGTTCTTTTCTTTTGCCGCTGACCAGGAAGTCAGAGAGCGCCGGCCCCGGGCAGATTTCAGCCTTCAAGCAGCTGGGCCGCGCACCCGTGAACCCATTTTCTTCAAGTACCCGCTGCTTGAAATCCGCCATCCACCGAATCGTCGCCGGGTCCGAGAAATCAGGAGCTTCCACCGCCACCTGTAGCTGCCCCGCTACTCCCGTCGCGTCCTGCACCCGTTCCAGGTCCTTGATCTCCCGCAGCCCCTGCGGCCCCAATGACTGCACATCAGACACGGTGTCGATCTGAGTCCCGAGCCCCCACCCAATCACTGCCAGCGCCCCGCCGACAGCCAACACCCGCTTCGGATGCCTGAGCGCGATCCCGATTACGCGCTCGGACGAGGCGAGGGGGTGCCCCGGATGCGCGCGGCGTCCTGCTTTTCGCACAGACCACTCGGCGAGAGCCGGAAACCCCGCCGCGAAAAGCCCAGCAAGCGGAGGGGCACCCCCTCGCCTCGTCTCGGGTCGTAGTCCGAGAGCCGCGAACCCAACCGTTAGCGCCAGCCCAAGGCCGAGGCCAATACCGACGATGAGCAGAACACCGAACCCCCGCACCATCGGAATCGGCGAAAGCTGAAGCGCAAGGAACCCAGCGGCGGTCGCGAGGCAGGCGATAGCAATCGTCGGGCCAGCCCGACCCGCAGCCGAACGCGCCGCCTCAAGCGGCTCAGCTCCGCCAGCGCTCGCCTCATCAAAACGCGCCTGCAACTGAATCGCGTAATCGACGACGAACCCGATCAGGATCGGCAGACGTCGCAATCGAGGCGATCGTCAGCGAGCCACCGATGAGATCGAGCAGGCCAAACGTGAGCGCCGCCGCGGCAAGTGCGATCGCCAACGGCAGCAAGCGCCAGCGCGAGCGGAAGACGAGCAGCAAGACGATCGCCCATAACGACGATCGCAACCGCGAAGAGGATCAGCAGCGCGTCCTTCAGCGCCCCGGTAATCCCGTCAACCAGGACCGGAGCGCCGGTGATCGTGTAGGTGCCGGCCCCGTGCAGCCCGAAGCAAGGCTCCGGCTGCCCCCTGTAGGTGCAGACCTTGCGCGGTGTCGTGTCATAGACCGCTTCGCGAATCAGCCTCAGCGCTTCGCTGCGTTCGCTGTCGCTGAGGTCGGGCCGTAGGCGGAGGACGATCTGGGTCGAGTGGTCGTTGGGGAAGAGATAGGCGAGGCGTGCCTTCGGCGTGCCGCGCGCACTGGTGCAGGTCGAAGACGACCGTGGCGAGGAATTCCGGGTTGCCGATGCTTGGGGCGCTGGTGATGCCGTACCGCGCCGCCACCTGCGAGAGGAATTCGCGCAGCCGATCGGGCGGCACGTGGCTGCCAGCCGCTGCAGCTGTTCGTCGATCTGGATCACCGCCTCGTTGAGGAAGGTCGCCGGCCCGGCGAGGAACTGCGACCGGGTCGCAGCGCGCGCCAGTTCGGTGCAGGGCCCGGGGATCGGCTTCGCGCCCTTCGGCACCTTGCCCGAGAGGCAGCCCTCGAGCCGCAGCAGGCGCCACAGGTTCGGGGTCAGGATCAGTTCGCTGCAGGTCCCCTTCGGCAAGCACGACGACCGGTTCTTCGCCGAAGACTTCGCGCACCCGTTCGGTGGCCCGGTAGGTCTCGCTGTCGCGATCGACGAGGGTGTCGATGCCGGCATCGGTCGAGAGCTGCGTCGCCGCCACCGCGGCGCTGATCGCAAGCAGCGCCGCAACCACCAGGACCGGCCGCGCGTGGCGGACAGCCCAGGCCGCGATCGCGCTCAATCCATCGAGAGCGGGCCGGTGACGTCCGCGTTGAGGAACTGGTTGACGAACGGGTTTTCGGAGTCGAACAGTTCCTCCTTAGGGCCCGACTCGACGATCTTGCCGTTCCAGAGCACGGCGATGAAGTCGGCGATCGCGCCGCGCCGTGTTGAGGTCGTGGCTGATCACCAGGTAGCAGCCGCCGTTCTCGGCGTGGACCTCGCGGATCAGCTCGCAGAGCAGCGCCGTGCGCACCGGGTCGAGACCCGAGTCGGGCTCGTCGAACATCACGATCGCCGGTTCCAGCACCAGCGCCCGGGCGAAGCCGGCGCGCTTGCGCATGCCGCCGGAGAGCTCGTTCGGCATCTTGTAGATCGCCTCGGTGAGCCCGACCTCCTTGAGCCGGCGGTTGACGATCTCGCCGATCTCCTCCTCGCTCTTGTCGGTGTGCTGGCGCAGCGGGAAGGCGGTGTTGTCGTAGATGTTCATCGAGCCGAAGAGAGCGCCGTCCTGGAACAGCAGGCCGAACTTTTTGCGCACATCGAAGAGTTCGTCGTCGGTCATGTTGGGGATCGATTCGCCGTGCACGAGCACGTCACCCGAGTCGGGGTAGAGCAGGCCGACGATGTGCTTGATCAGCACGCTCTTGCCGGTGCCCGAGGGGCCGAGCACCATCGAGACCTGATCCTCGGGCAGCCCGAGGTTGAGGCCGTTGAGGATGCGGGCGCGGCCGAACTGCTTGACCAGGTCGATGATCTCGATCGCGTCGGTCGCCACCGTGGTCGCGCTTGCGGCCGGTGTGGAAGCGGTAAGGATCGGCTCGGCCGGATCGACGCCCGGGATGACGAAGTCACGCCCCATCGTCAGACCGTCCTCGCTGACGTAAGGGCCGCTGTGGGCGGGCTCGGCGGCCACCGGTTCGGCGGCCTCGGCGGTGGTCTCTGCCTCCGCCTCGAACTCCTCCTCTTCGGACCGGGTCGGGTCGTCCATTGACATAGACATAGCTTAGGTCAGCCTCCTATCGGCGCGCGCGGGTTGGCTCCCCAGAAGATCAAGGGTCCCAAGCATCCCGATGATGTGGACCAAGACGATATTGAGGACCATCGACTTCGCAGTCGCGGTGCCGACCCCGACCGGGCCGCCCGACGCCGTGTAGCCGTAGTAGCAGCCGACCAGACGATGGCGGTCGCCATCAACATGCCCTTGATCAGGCTGAAGAAGAGGTCAGGAGGGTTCTGGAACATCCAGAAGATCAGCAGGTAGCCGCCGGAGGAAACGTCGCCGATCTGCTGGACAACCGCCAGGTAGCTGGCGAAGTACATGATCCCGATCCCGCACCAGGTACATGAAGGGGAAGGCGATCCAGGCGGCCAGCAGGCGGGTCGCGCAGAGGAAGGTGACCGGCGGCACACCCATCACCTCGAGCGCGTCGATCTCGTCGGAGATCCGCATCGCACCGAGCTCGGCGACGATCCCGGTCCCGACCTTGGCCGCCAGCATGTAGCCGAAGGCGTAGGGCATGATCTCGCGCAGGTCACACCAGGCGGAGAAGACGCCGGCGTAGGCGGGCGCGCCCTGGGCGCGCAGCAGGTAGGCGCCCTCGATCCCGCACTGCAGGCCGAGGATGAAGACGAGGCCCCAGATGATCAGGGCCGAGCCGAGGACCAGGATGCCGGCCTGGCGCAGACTCTCGCCGAAGAAGCGCAGGACCCGACCGGAGTAGACGAGGCCGGCGACGCGCGAGCCGAAGCGAGCGATCTCCCCGAAGGAGTCGAGCCAGCCGCGTGGGACTTCGAGCCAGGCGTTCATCGGATCGTCTGCAGCTCCGGGTTGGTGGCAAGCAGGGTCTGGGTGAAGGCGTAGTTGAAGGCGAAGACGCCCATGAAGGAGATCACCACCGCCTCGTTGACGGCGCGGCCGACGCCGGCGGCGCCTCCGGACGCAGTCATCCCCTTGTAGGAGCAGACGACGGCGATGATCGCGCCGAACAGCGTGCACTTGAGCACCGAGCCCCAGAGGTCGGTGATCGAGGCGTTGGAGAAGAGGGTGGCGAAGAAGCCGCCGAGCGACTGGTGGTAGAGCAGCTCGGTGAGGATGCCGCCGGAGATGCCGAAGACCAGGGCGTAGATGTCGAGCAGGCCGGTGATCAGCATCAGCGCCAGGAAGCGCGGCACGACCAGGTTCTTGATCGGGTCGACGCCGAGCACCTGCAGGGCGTCGAGCTCCTCGCGGATCTTGCGGGCACCGAGGTCGGCGGTGATCGCGGTGCCGGCGACGCCGGCGACGACGACGGCGGTGACGAAGGGAGCGAACTCGCGGATCGAGGCGAGGACGAAGAAACCGCCGAGCCGGTCGAGGGCCCCGAAGAGCGAGAGGAAGTTAGAGGCCTGCAGACCCGGCGCACCGAAGCCGAAGGCCACGGTCGAGATCAGCAGCGGGAACCAACAGAGCTGCAAGGCGAAGAGGAACTGGCCGATGAACTCCTCGCCGTAGGGGTACGGGGGCTTGACCGCCGAGACGAGCGTGCGAGCGGTGAGGATCATCATGTCCCCAACCTGCTCGAACAGCGACTTGGCGGGCAGGAATGCCCTGTTGACCGCAGATCCGACCATCATCCTCCTCCTCAGCGAGTCTATGTGATGCATCAGTGGGCTCTGTTGAGTTCGGGCTAACCCGCTCGGGAGCAGGGCAAACCCCGTGGTATGTTCCGGCCGCTTTGGGGGGGCACGCCAGACAGGTCTCGCGTCACCGCCACCGTGCTGCGGTTGCCGCTGTCCTAACCGTGCTGCTGGCCTTCTCAATCACGGCCTGCGGCGGCGGATCGTCCTCGGACGCCAACGAGGCGGAAGGCAGCTACCGGGTCAAGGTGACCGACGCCAGCTTCCCGACCGAACAGCATCTGGGTCAGACCTACCTGCTCAATCTCGGCATCCGCAACACAGGCGACAAGACGATCCCAGCCCTGACCGTGAACGTCTCGATCAAGGGCAAGCAGGGCGAAGGCTCCACCCTTCCCTTCGGCATCCGCGACCCGCAACCGGAACTGGCCCAGCCGGACCGACCGGTTTGGGTCCTCGCCGCGCACTACCCCAAGTTCGCTGGCTCAACTGCCAATGGCGGAGCCGAAACCTCGAACCCGAAGACCTTTGACTTCGGCCCGCTGAAGAAGGGCGCGAGCGCCCATCTGATCTGGAAGCTGAGCGCGGTCAAGCCCGGCACCCACACGGTCGTCTACGCGGTTGAGGCTGGCCTCAACGACACGACCAAGGCAAAGACCGGTGGCGGGGCCGCTCCGGGTGGCTCCTTCACCGTCAAGGTCAGCTCAGCCGCGCGCAACACCGAAGTCAACGACAGTGGAGAAGTCGTCGAAAAGTGAGACGAGCCGCTCTCGCCGCGGCCCTGCTTGCCCTCAGCCTGCCAGCCTGCGGCTCTGCCAAGCAGGCCCCCCATCAGGGTTTGTCCCTGAAGCGCATCGGCAACTTCGATAACCCGACCTATGTCGCCGGCGCACCCGGGTTCCCAAAGCTGCTCTTCGTAGTCGAGCAGCCGGGCAAGGTCGAGGTACTGCGCAACGGCCACAAGCTCAGCCATCCCTTCCTCGACATCCGCGGCCTGGTCAGCTTCGGCGGTGAGCGCGGGCTGCTCTCGATTGCCTTTCCCCCTGACTACAAACAGAGCGGTGACTTCTACGTCTATTACACCGACAGGGCCGGCAACATCCGCATCGACGAATTCCAACGCGCCGGGGCGACCAGGGCCAACCCAAGCTCGCGTCGCAACGTGATCGAAATCGCCCATCCGGTCAACGCCAATCACAACGGCGGCCAGCTGCAATTTCTCGGCGACCTCCTCTACTTCGGCACCGGCGACGGCGGCGCTGGCGGCGATCCGCCCAATAACGCCCAGAACAAGGAGAGCCTGCTGGGCAAGCTGCTGCGCATCGACCCCCGGCCAAGCGGCGGCAAGCCCTACACGGTCCCGGCCGACAATCCCTTTGTCGGCAAGCCGGGCCGCGACGAGATCTACTCCTACGGCCTGCGCAACCCCTTCCGCTTCTCCTTCGACACAACCACCGCAGCGCAGCCGCGGATCGCGATCGGTGACGTCGGCCAAAACCGCTTCGAGGAGCTCGACTACACGACGCTTGCCGGCGCCAGTGGCGCCAACTTCGGCTGGGACGCCCTGGAGGGCTTCCACCCCTACGAAGAAGAAAACAGCGGCACTCCGGATCCCGGCGGCACGACAAAGCCGATCATGGCCTACAGCCACAGCCGTGACGGCGGCAGTTGTTCGATCATCGGCGGCTACGTCGTCGGCCCCGGCGGCCCGCCCAGTCTGCGCGGTCGCTACCTCTACGCCGACTACTGCTCCGGCATCGTGCGCAGCCTCATCCCGCACCTGCACCGCGCCAGCGGCGATCGCAAGACTCGGCCTCACCGTCTCCTCCCCCACCTCGTTTGGGGAAGACGACCTTGGCCGCATCTACGTGGCCTCGCAGGAAGGCCCCGTCTACAGACTGGTGGGCAGATAGCGGCTACAGTTGGCTGACCAGCCAAAGGGTCGAGGAGGAACTGTGGAGAGCGGAACGGTCGAGACGAGCACGACAGCGGTCAATGGCTCCAATCGGAGTAGCGGTTCGCCGCCCGCCGAGCAGATCGAGGTTCTAAACCCTGCTAATGGTGCTCCGGTCGGCTCGATCCAGGTCGATACGCCTGAGACGATCGCCGCCACCGTCGCTCGCCTCCGCGCCAACCAGGCCGAGTGGGAGGCGATCGGGATCGAGGGCCGCTACCACTGGCTCAGCAAGCTGCGCGACTGGCTCCTCGACAACGTCGAGCGAGATCTCCGACACCCTGCAGGCCGAAACCGGCAAGGTGCGCGGCGACATCGCGACCGAGCTGTTCTACGTCACCGAC
This sequence comes from uncultured Solirubrobacterales bacterium, assembly GCA_963716345.1. Taxonomy (GTDB): domain Bacteria; phylum Actinomycetota; class Thermoleophilia; order Solirubrobacterales; family 70-9; genus VRUE01. The sequence goes on along the minus strand of OY970304.1, from coordinate 1,892,261 downwards.
CTGATCAACTTCTACGGCACCAACGCGGCCAAGTTCATCGGCGACGAAGACGTGCGCCCCCACTCGCCGCTGATGGCCTCGAAGAAGCTGATGATCCGCTACCGGCCGCATCCCGTCGTCGGAGTGATCAGCCCCTGGAACTTCCCCCTTGCGATGGGACTTGGGCGACTCGATCCCCGCCCTGCAGGCGGGTGCCGTGGTGGTGGTCAAGCCGTCTGAGTTCACCCCGTTGAGCCTGATCCGAGGTGATCGACGCCTGGAAGAACGAGATCGGCGCTCCAGACGTCTTCGACTGTGTGCTCGGCACAGGCGAGGCTGGCAGCTCACTGATCGACCACGTCGACTACATCCAGTTCACCGGATCCGACCGGACCGGGCGCAAGGTGATGGCCCGGGCGGCCGAGACCCTGACTCCCGGTCAGCCTCGAGCTCGGCGGCAAGGACCCGATGATCGTCCTCGCCGACGCCGACGTCGACCGCGCCGCTAACGCCGCCGCCTGGGGCGGGATGTACAACGCTGGCCAGGTCTGCCTCTCGGTTGAGCGGATCTACGTCGAGGAGCCCGTCTACGACGAGTTCGTCGCCAAGCTGACCAAGAAAGTCGACAGCCTGCGCCAGGGCACCGACGGCCGCAAGCCCGAGAAGGACGTCGGCGCGATGACCTCGCCCAACCAGTCGTCGATCGTCGAGGAGCACGTGAACGACGCCCTGGCCAACGGGGCGCGGGCGCTCACCGGAGGTAAGAAAGCCACCGGTCCCGGCGACTACTTCGAACCAACCGTCCTCGTCGACGTCGATCACTCAATGAAAGTCATGCGCGACGAGACCTTCGGCCCAGTCGTCGGGGTGATGAAAGTCCGCGACTCCGAGGAGGCCGTGCGCCTCGCCAACGACAGTCGATACGGGCTCGCCGCCTCGATCTTCGGTGACAAGGACCGGGCGGAGAAGCTCGCCCGCCGAGTGGAGGCGGGCTCGGTCAACGTCAACGACGTGATCACCAACATGCTGGCCATGGGTGTACCGATGGGTGGCTGGAAGCAGTCGGGGATCGGCTCCCGCCACGGCGACTACGGGATCAAGAAGTACTGCCGCCCCGAGTCGATCGTCGTCACCCGCTTCGGCGGCAAGAATGAACCTTCGTGGTACCCCTACACCAAGGGACGTCGCGGGCTGGTCAACCGGGTCCTGACGGCGTTCAACGCGCGGGATCTGAAGCGGCGCCTCGGCCTCCGCGGCTGACCTGAATCCAGGGGCGCAGGGGGTCACGGGCCCCCTCCCCTGGAGACCGTTGCGCAGCAGGTCGTAGTAGGCAATTCGGCGCGTGGTCCCTGAGTCTCCAGGGGAGGGGGCCCGTGACCCCGTACCCTCCTAAGTTCATGTCTGAGCGAGATTTCATAGACGCGGTTGGCGAGCGGGTCGTCGTCTTTGACGGCGGGATGGGTGCGACGCTCGAGCAGTTTGAGCTGACGCAGGAGGACTATGGCGGGCTGCAGGGGAAGTGCCACGAGGCGTTGGTGCTCAATCGGCCCGACGTGATCGAGGGCGTGCATGCGTCGATGCTCGAGGCGGGAGCCGAGGTCGTTGAGACCGACAGCTTTCAGGGCTCGCGGCTGAAGCTCGAAGAGTGGGGGCTGGGCGAGCACACGCTTGAGATCAACGTCAAGGCGGCGGAAATCGCTCGCAAGGCGGCGGGGCCGGACCGCTTCGTCGCCGGCTCGATCGGGCCGACTGGGTTCCTGCCGGCCTCGACCGATCCCGACCCTGGGCAACATCTCCTTCGGCACGCTGGTCGAAGTCTTCGCCGAGCAGGCTGGTGGCCTGGTCGCGGGCGGCGCCGACCTGATCATCATCGAGACCGCGCAGGACATCCTCGAGGTCAAGGCGGCGATCTTCGGGGCGCGCGAGGCGTTCAAGGAGGCTGGCCGCACGCTGCCGATCCAGATCAGCGTCTCGCTGCTTCCCAACGGCGGCAAGATGCTGCTCGGCACCGACATCCAGGCGGTGCTGACGACGCTGACCGCGCTCGACGTGGACGTGGTCGGGCTCAACTGCTCGACCGGACCCGAGGACATGCGCGACGCGATCCGCTTCCTCGGCGAGAACAGCCCGCTGCCGGTCCACTGCATCCCCAACGCCGGCCTGCCCCTGCAGGGGCCCGACGGCGAGACGATCTTCCCCGAAGAGCCCGTTCCGCTCGCTGCAACCCTGGGCGAGTTCGTCGAGCGCTACGGCGTCGGCATCGTCGGCGGTTGCTGCGGAACCACGCCCGAGCACATCGCCGCGATCCGCGAGCGGGTCGATGGCAAGGTGCCGGGGCCGCGCCCCGCGCCCGGTCCGATCGAGGTCTCCTCGATGATGACCTCCACCCCGCTGGTCCAGGAACCGCGGCCGACGCTGGTCGGCGAGCGGGTCAACTCACAGGGCTCGCGCAAGGCAAAGGAGCTGCTGCTCGCCGACGACTACGACGGCCTGGTGCAGGTCGCCGAAGACCAGGTCGAAGGCGGTGCCCACGTGCTCGACATCTGCGTCGCCCTGACCGAGCGCCAGGACGAGGACGAGCAGATGGCGGCGGTGGCCAAGCGGATCTCGCTGACCCAGCCCTCGCCGATCCAGGTCGATTCGACCGAGCCGGAGGTCCTGAAAGCAGCGTTGGAGGCGATCCCGGGGCGGGCAATTGTCAACTCGATCAACCTCGAGGCCGGCCGCGACAAGGCCGACGTCGTCGTGCCGCTGGCCAAGGCGCACGGCGCCGCCCTGATCGCACTGACGATCGACGAGGTCGGGATGGCGAAGACGGCGGAGCGCAAGGTCGAGATCGCCAAGCGGCTGCGCGACATCGCCTGCGAGGAGCACGGCCTCGAACCCGAGGCGCTGATCTTCGACGCCCTCACCTTCACCCTGACCACCGGCGACGACGAGTGGAAGCCTTCAGCGGTGGAGACGATCGAGGGGATCCGCCGGATCAAGGCCGAGATCCCCGGGGTGAAGACCTCGCTTGGCGTCTCCAACGTCTCCTTCGGCGTCTCGCCGCGGCCGCGCGCCGTCCTCAACTCGGTCTTCCTGCACCACTGCGTCGAGGCTGGGCTTGACCTGGCGATGGTCAACCCCAACCACATCACTCCGTACTCGGAGATCTCCGAGGAGGAGCGGGCGCTGACCGACGACCTCGTCTTCAACCGCCGTGATGACGCGCTGGAGCTCTTCATCACCCACTTCGAGTCAAAGGGCGAGGAGGCAGCCGAGGAGGCAGCCGACCCGACCGTCGGCATGGAGCCCGAGGAGGCCCTGCACTGGCACATCTTGCGCCGCAAGAAGGATGGCGTCGAGGAGTGGATCGATCGCTCGGTGGAGAAGATCGGCGCCGTCCCCACCCTCAACGAGGTGCTGCTGCCGGCGATGAAGGAGGTCGGCGACAAGTTCGGCGCCGGCGAACTGATCCTGCCCTTCGTCCTGCAGTCGGCCGAAGTGATGAAGCGCGCCGTCGCCCAGCTCGAGAACTACCTCGACCGCATCGACGGCCACACCAAGGGCAAGGTGGTGATTGCGACCGTGTTCGGCGACGTGCACGACATCGGCAAGTCGCTGGTCAACACGATCCTCACCAACAACGGCTACACGGTGATCGACCTCGGCAAGCAGGTCCCGATTGACACGATCATCGAGGCCGCGGTCGAGAACGATGCCGACGCGATCGGCCTCTCGGCGCTGCTCGTCTCCACCTCTAAGCAGATGCCTGCCTGCATCCAGGAGTTGCACCAGCGCGGTCTTGAGTTCCCGGTGCTGATTGGCGGCGCCGCAATCAACCGCGACTTTGGCCGCCGCACGCTCTATCCCAAGGGCAAAGAGTCTGACGAGGTTTATGAGCCGGGAGTCTTCTACTGCAAGGACGCCTTCCAGGGGCTCGACACGATGGATGCCCTCGTCGACGAGCCCGCCCGTGGGGCCCTGGTAGAGCGGATCCGGGCTGAGGCACAGGAGCTGCGTGAGAAGCCGGTCTCAACCGACACCGGACCGCCAACCAGCGACGCCAGCGTGCGCTCGGCCGCGCGCATCGATGCCGCGATCCCCGAGCCACCCTTCCTCGGCGCGCGCGAGGTGGAGGTGAACCTCGACGACGTCTTCCCCTACCTGGACCGCCACGTGCTCTTCAAGCTGCACTGGGGCGGGCGTGGCGTCAAGGGCGAGGCCTGGCGTGAACTGGTCGAGGGCAACGGCGAGGAGGAGGGGTTCGCCCCCCGCCTCGAGCGCATGTGGCGCGAGCAGGACTACCTTCACCCAAGGGCTCGGCTCGGCTACTTCCCCTGCAACGCCGACGGCAACGAGCTGGTGGTCTTCGACCCGGACGATCCCGAGCGCGAGCTCGAGCGCCTTACCTTCCCGCGCCAGCCTCGTCACGATCGCATCTGCCTCGCCGATTTCTACCGACCGCTCGATTCCGGCGAGCGGGATGTCGTTGCCCTGCAGGGTGTGACGGTTGGAGCGGAAGTGACAAACGTGATTGAGCGCTTGGAGCGCGAAGGAGAGTTCGCCGAGCAGCTCTTCGTCCACGGCCTTGGCGTGCAGTCTGCCGAGGGACTCGCCGAGTGGCTGCATTCGCAGGTACGGATTGAGCTGGGGATCGCGCTCGATCAAGGGCGACGCTACTCCTGGGGCTACCCCGCCTGTCCCGACCAATCGGAGCATCTGAAGGTATGGCGTCTGCTCGATCTTGAATCGATCGGTATGAGTCTTTCCGACGGCTACGCCGTTACACCCGAGCAGTCGACAGTGGCGATCGTTGCCCACCATCCACAGGCGGTTTATTTCGGCATGAAATCCGGATTCATTCCGGAGGACGACTCGCCCGACGAACTAATTGCCGACACCGAGCGCGGGGGCGTACTAACACCCAGCGAGCCCGCAAAGTAGGACGAGTTTTAGCTGCATTTGCTGGAAACTTCGCTATTTGCGTTCTATGCTCTATTTGCCACGCGGGCTTTGGTCCGCTGGCATTGAGTTACGGTTAGCGCCGGGGTCCCTCCTCTCACTTGGGGACCTCGGCGCGACATCCACGTCAGCCCTCGCCCTGGCCAGCGGTTCGCCCGTTTAGTGGCGCGCGGGATGGGGCGAAGCCAGCAGGCTCCGCCCCAGCGCCGCTGCTCGCCCCCCTGCTGACGACGATGGGGGGTCGATCTTTGGCTGTTCGCCGTATGCCCGGCTCTCCACTGGACCGGGAGTAAGGTCGCGCCGCAAGTCCATTCGTTCGGCGCCAGCCGGCTGACTGGCTCCCCTTCGTGGCCTCGGGCGTGCATTGAATAACAGGCTGAGATTTCACGGTCAAGAGCTACAGATTATTCACACTAAACCGTAACCAAACGGCCCCAAAACATGGCTTATTACCCTGCAAATCTCTAGAAGTCAGAGAACCGCGCGCGCGGTTAGGCGCAAGACGATGGGAAATCAATGGTGCGGGTGGCTAGTGACAGTTCGTATCTCAAAAGCCAAAAGAGAAGGTGCGCAGCCTCTGGATCAACTCCTCAGCGAGCTTGACCCCATCGCCTCCGATCCGCAAACGTTCAGTCTTGCCCTCAAGAACTGCATCGACCCAGGCGCTGGTCGAACCCAGGGCCCAGGTTCGGGGGTCGTACTCGAGGCGGGAGCTACAGGTCGTGATTGTTCCCCCCTCAACCTCAACATGGACTCCGGCCAAGCGATCGGTGGGTTGTCCAGACCCGCCGGAGCCGGTGTCGACGGCAAGCAGGCAGGCGCCTGAACGAGTCACGTCCAGGTCAACTAGGGGGACCGAGAGCAGGAAGATTGCCTCGATGTCGATCCGCGTAAGGGAATCGGTGGACTGGGCGAGGTACTTGCACTCGCAGCGCCCGGCGGCAGCGATCGGGGCGACGGCCTGACGAGTCCACTCGGTAACGCCATAGGGCTTGGCTCCCCTATCCCCATTTGGCCTCGGCTCGAGCTGCCTGGCAGCGCGCATCGCGCTCAACCGACGCTCGAGCGCTGGGTATGAATGATCGTTGATCACGCTGCTCAGCTCGGTGAGGGAGAGCGGACGGGCGGCGAGAGCTCGCAACATCGTCGAACCCCAGCCGCCGATCAAGGCGCGGAGCGCGCCCTTGGCCGACTCGCTGCCAAGCGGGATCGACCCCTGGGGGGCGCGGGCCAGCCACGTTTCGACGATCTCGGCGACCGACAACACCTCTAAGCCAACTGGGGTCAGCTCGTTCTCGACCGTGTAGGGCATGCCGCTCAGCACTCGGCGTTCGAGGGCACCGATGCCGCGCAGGTTGCCGACCTGGCCTCGCAACGTCGTCTGAGCGGCGCCGCCGATGCGTTCACGCAGATCAGGAAGGCGCAGGGGACCCTCGAGATGCGCGCGGAGGATGGGGACGCTGAGCGGCGCCGCGATAAGCGAAAGCACCGTGCCGCCGGCGCGAACCGGCGCAGGGAGCGCTGTGCTGTCGGCGTGCATCATCGAGGACATTGGACGTGAAAAGTCTTTTAAACAAACTGCCGTCAGCGTGATGCACCCTATTGGATACGACAGCTGTCCGCCGACAACGACAGAAGCAGGATGATGCAGACACTTGTCTGCGAGAGAGCGCTAGCCCGAGATGCGCTCGCCGAGGCTCTGGAGCATCTCCTCGACGCGAACGAACTTGACCCGGGGGCGGCCGTGGGGCTCGCCGCGGCCGACCTCGGCCTGGTCGATCGCCTGCCAGTCCTCGAAGCTGACGTAGCGCACGTTGCGCTCGGCCGAGCAGCGACTCGACAGCGCCCGGGTCCGGGTTCTCCGGATCGAGCAGCGTCTGCGACTCGACGTCGGCGAGCAGATGCTGCACGGTCTCCAGGGCGTCCTTCTTGTTGGTGCCGATCACCCCGGACGGGCCGCGCTTGATCCAGCCGGCGGTGTAGTGGCCGACCTTGTGGCCGGCGTCGTGTGAGTCGAGCACCCGGCCGCCTTCGTTGAGGATCAGGCCACGCTTCTCGTCGAAGGGAACGCCCTCGATCGGCACGCCGGTGTAGCCGACCGAGCGCAGCACCAGGCCGCACTCGAGCTCTTCGCGCTCACCGGTGTCCTTGGCCCGCAGGGTGCCGCCCTCCTCGACCAGTTCGTTGCGGCCGATGACGATCTTCTCGACCTTGCCGTCGCCCTTGATCTCGATCGGGGAGGCGAGGAAGCGCAGGACGATCCGCTGCTTCTTGCCCTCCGGCTGGCTGGCGCTGGGAGAACTCGCGCAGCGTCTCGACGTTGACCCGGGTCGTCTTGTCGGCCTCGTCGGACTCGAGGTAGGCGGCGCTGGCCGGGTCGAGCTCGACATCGGCTGGATCGACGATCACGTCGGCGTCCTCCATCTCCCCGAGCTCCCTGATCTCGGGATTGGTGAAGGCCGCCTGGACGGGGCCGCGGCGACCGAGGACGACGATCTCGCGGATCTGGCTCTGCGTCGAGCAGCTCGATCGCGTGGTCGGCGGTGTCGGTCTGGCGCAGCTCGTGATCGGTCAGGGCCAGCATGCGGGCGACGTCCATCGCCACGTTGCCGTTGCCGATCACGACGGCACGCTCGCAGGAGAGGTCGAAGTCGTGGTCGGCGTAGTCGGGGTGGGCGTTGTACCAGCCGACGAAGGCGGTCGCCGCGTGGCTGCCGGGCAGGTCCTCGCCGGGGACGCCGAGCTGGCGATCGGTCTCGCAGCCGACCGTGAAGACGATCGCGTGGTAGAGCCGCTCGAGATCCTCGACCTCGATGTCATGGCCGATCTTGACGTTGCCGAAGAAGCGGAATCCGTCGCGGGCCGCCGTTTTTTCGTAGACCCGAGTCACCGACTTGATCTTCGGGTGGTCCGGGGCGACGCCGCCGCGGACCAGCCCGAACGGCGTCGGCAGGCGGTCGAAGAGATCGACCTGGGCGTGCAGTTCACCGTCTTTGAGGATGTGCTCGGCGGCGTAGAAGCCGGACGGGCCGGCGCCGACGATGGCGACGCGCAGAGGATTCTCTTCAGTTCCGATCTTGCTCATGCGAGCGCGAAAGAATAGGGAACTCGGCCCGCGGCGCGCCTACGCGGCGAGCAGCATCGCGTTGCAGTCGGGACAGATGCCATGGCTCAGCATCGGCAGCTCGGGCTGGTTGAACAGTTCCAACCGCTCTGCCGCCACCTCGACCTCGACCCACTCGCCCCCGACTTCGAAGCGATCACACCAGCCGCACATCGCCAGCACCTCCTCACTGCGCGGGGTGGCCGGATCAAGCAGCCGCTGCGGTAAGTCACGGTTCTCCTCGGAGCGCAATCGCGAGGAAAAAAGCACGACCCGCCCGCCGGGGCGGGCGACGATGCGGATATTCATCTCACGCCGCACATCCGGCCCATCGCAGCGAAAGGGCAGCTCGACGTCGCCGACCTCGTCACGAACGCGCCGGATCAGCATCCGCTGCAGATTCACCAGCTCGCGCCCCGAGACGTAGTCCCAGAGCGAGCGGCCGAGGCTGCTGCCGGCCTCACTCCAGCCATTCTCCTCGGCAAAGCGGTAATAGCCCTCGTCGACCCTGATCAGGTGATCGTGCTCGTCAATGGCGTAGCTGAGCGCTTGCGCAGTCATGCTCCGGCGGCAACGGCACTGGGGACGCCGTCGAGCGCGTCCAGCGCCTTGCGCAGCGAGAGCGCCACGCAGGTGAAGATCGGGGTCTCGATCTCGGTGAACTCGCTTGACTCGGTCGGGCGCAGCTCCTGCACCAGGTCGAGGAACATCCCCGGGTCGTCACCCTCGAATGCGACCACGAACTCCTGGTCGTCGAGGCCGAAGGAATAGGAAGTGTTGATCGAGATCTCGGGATAGCGGCGGCCGACCTCGATGTGGCTTTTCATGATCCGGCCGCGCTCCTCGGGCGGCAGCCCGTACCAGCGGCGCTGCTTGACCATCGGGTAGAGGAACATGTACTTGCGCTCCGAGACGCAGATCTCGGGCCGCGCCTGCTCCTCCGAGTAGGGAGAGCGTTTGGTCATCGAGAGGAACGAGTAGGGCGTCTCGGTCCACTTCGCCAGGCCGCTCTGACCGAGCACGACGTGGAAGGTGTGCAGATCGTCGAGGTTTGGGCTCTGGCTGAGCAGGACCAGGTCGACATCGCCGCGCGTTCCTATGGTTGAGTAGGCGCGCAGCGAGCGGTCGAGGGCGAAGTCCTCGCAGGCGGCGAGGAACTCTTGCTTGTCGGCAGCCCGCTGCTCGGCGTCGAGGCGGCGCCAGGCAGGATCGACCTTGAAGAAACTGAACTTTGCGAACGTGCGATCGGCCATTGGGGTCACGATAGCTATTGGCGTTCTTGCGGGGACCGGGTGGGGGTCTCCGCTTAACTTTTTCGGTGAAGCGTGGGCGGCTGGCCGCGATTCTGCTGCCGAAAAAGTGCAAGACGCTCCGACCCCCACCCGGTCCCCGGACACAAAGGTCACGGTTGCTCTCCTGCCCCAAGGGACCGAGGTGAAGCAGCTGGCGCAAATCCCAGACGTCTCTCCAGGACTGCTCTCAGCTGGGCTCGGGACCGTGCCGGCGGCGCAGACCTACCTCGATATCTCGCAGGGGAATCGGGTGTTCGATTCGCTCTATGACTCTGAGCTTCCGCGTAAGGTGGGGGGCGGGATCTGCGGGCCCTCCTACTCGGCGGCAGTGGTCGAACGGGCGGAATCTGCACCGGCGGAGATCGTGCCCGGGCTGCTGGCGAAGACGCTTGCGGAACACGGTCAGAAGGTGCGAGATGCGGTCGGCGGGGCTCGCCAGCCTGGCCGCGCTGGTTCGCAATCTCAAGGGCAACGACCTCCTGATCGCGATTGGGCGGGCGCCGCCGGCCAAGAACGGGGCGCTGGCGATCGGGGTCGCGGGGCGCGGCTTCGACGGGGACCTCAGCTCGAACAGCACGCGGACCAACGGCTACGTGCTCTCGACCGACGTCGCGCCGACGATCCTCTCCCGACTCGGGATCGCGGTGCCCTCACAGATGTCGGGACAGTCAATCCGCTCCGAGGGCTCGGTCGACGCGGCCGCGATCGAATCGCTCGGGGCGCGGATGGCGGTGATCTCGGAACGACGTGGGCCGGTGATCGGAATCAGCCTGCTGGTTTGGCTGGTGATCTTCGGACTGGCCGCCCTGGTCAGCTCCGATCGCGTCGGCAGGGTCGCAATTCGGCTCGCTGGCCTCAGCATCGTCTACCTGCCGCTGCTTTTGCTGGCGGCCGCGGCACTCAAACCGGGCCAGGACACCGAACAGATCTTGGTGATGTTCGGCGCGCCCCTGCTCGCTGCGCTGACGCTCTTCCTGCTGGGAGGACTGCGGGCGCTCGCGGTCGCGTCGGGGCTGGTCGTCGGCGCCCTCGCGATCGACGTAATCGCCGGCTCGCCGCTCACCTCGCTCTCCCTGCTCGGCCCCAACCCCGGGCTCGGCGTGCGCTTCTACGGGATCGGCAACGAGCTCGAGGCGCTGCTTGGCGTCCTCGTCGTCGCCGGAACCGGCGCTGGCTTGGCCGGCTTTTGGCCACGGTTGACGGAGCGCCAGGCCGCCGCGGCCTTCCTCGCCGCCGGCCTGCTCAGCGCGATCGTCTTCGCCGCCGGCCGCTTCGGTGCCGACGTCGGCGCCGCAATCGTTCTGCCGGTCGGTGGCGCGGTCGCCGCCGCCTCGATCGCGGCTCGCCGACGACGCATCGCTCTGCTGGTGATCGCCGCTCCGCTGGCGGTGCTGGCGCTGATCGCGCTCGCCGACCTCGCTACCGGCGCCAACTCCCACTTCACCCGCTCAGTGCTGGACGCCGGCGGGCTCAACGATCTCGCCGACGTCGCCCAGCGACGCCTGCAGCTCTCAGCACACAGCTTCGTCCGCCCGATCGTCGCCTTCTTCCTCCCCATCATCGCCGCGCTTGTCGCGCTCGCGATCTGGCAGCGTGCGCACCTGCGCAGGTGGCTACAGCCAGCGCCGGCCCTGCGCGCGGGTTTGATCGGCGCCATCGCCGCGACCGTGATCGGCACGCTCGCTAACGATTCCGGCGCCCTCCTACTCGAGATCGGCAGCGCCTACATCTTGGTCTTCGTGACTTACGCCTGGTGTGAGCGATCCGCGTGACTTACGCAACGAATCACCTCTGGGGAATCAACTACCCTTTGTGATTCGTGCGGATTGCTCTCGTCTCGCCATATTCCTGGTCTTACCAGGGCGGCGTGAACCGGCACGTGGAGGCGCTTGCTGAGGAGTTCCTCGGCCGTGGCCATCACGTTCGCGTGCTCGCCCCCTTTGACCCGCCCGGTCGGCTCAGCCGCGTGCTGCACCGTGCCGCACCGGAGTCGCGTGAGATACCCGACTACCTGATTCCACTGGGCCGCACGGCGGGCTTTCCCGCCAACGGAGCGATCTCGAACCTCTCACCCTTTCCTCCCGGCGGGGCCCTCGCCCCGCGCCGCGAGCTGAGCCAGGGCAATTTCGACGTCGTCCATATTCACGAGCCACTTGTGCCGCTGGTCGGATGGAACGCAGCGCTGGCAGCCGATGTTCCGGCTGTCGGCACTTTCCATGCCTACTCGACTAAGGCAGTTCCCAACTACACCGCCTCGGTGTTTGGAGCGCGGCGGGTGTTCAACCGCCTCTCCGCCCGGATCGCCGTCTCCGAGGCGGCCGCCTGGACCGGGCGCCGCTGGTACGGCGGCCACTACGAGGTGATCCCCAACGGGGTCGACGTCACCGCCGCGCCGAGCGGGCCGAAGCCGGCGAGCGATCAGTTGCGTGTCCTCTTCGTCGGCCGACCCGAGGAGCGCAAGGGCCTGCCGATCCTGCTTGCCGCCTTCGGCGCCCTGGTCGAGCACGTGCCCAGCCGCCTCACCGTGATCGGCGCCGAGCGCGAGGACGTGCTGCGCTACCTCGCCGACCCGGAGACGATGCGCCACATCGACGTGCGCGGCCGGGTCTCCGGCGAGGCGCTGCACAGCGCCATGCACGAAGCAGACGTACTTTGCGCCCCGTCGCTCTCGGGCGAGAGCTTCGGCATGGTCCTGACCGAGGCCTTCGCCGCGGGCACTCCGGCGATTGCCTCCGCGATCGCCGGCTACAGCGACGTCGTCAGCGACGGCGTCGATGGCGTGCTCGTCCCCCCCGGCGACGCCCAGCGCCTCGCCGAGGAGCTGCAGCGCGCCCATCACGAGCCGGAGCGATTGCTGGCGATGGGCCGCGCCGCCCGCCAAAGCGCCGAGCGCTACGCCTGGCCGCGCGTTGCCGACAGGGTGATCGCCGTCTATGAGCGAGCGCTCGCGGCCCCCCAACCAGCAAGCAACCTGGAGCGAGCCGCCCGCTGGATGGGAATACAGCCGGCCGACGGCCTGCCACCCCAGCCCGCGCAGCGACTCCCTTCGCTCGACCCCGAGCCCGCCCAGAAGGGCAAGCGCAAGCGCAAGATCGCGCGCCGCGTCGGGCTGGCGGCCGCCGGCATCACCGGCGTCGGCCTAACTGCCCTGGCGGCACAGAAGATCGGCGTCGACAACGTGGTCGAAAGTATCGTCCGCTCCGATTTCACCTGGGTGCTGGTGGCCTGCGGGTTGATGGCGCTCTCGCTCTTCTTCCGCGCCGCCTCCTGGTACTGGATCGTGCGGGCAGCGCTCCCCCTGCGCCCGGTACGTCGTCGCGACGTCACCTCGGCGACGATGATCGGCGTGCTGATGTCGGCGACCCTGCCGGCCCGCCTCGGCGAGCCGGCCCGCGCGATGTCACTGGCTCGCCGCATCGGCCGCATGCGTGAGACCTTCCCGGTCCTGCTCGGCACCGTGGTCTCGCAAACGCTGCTCAACCTCGTCGCCCTGGCGATGCTCGGCGTGATCATCGTCTCGACCACCGACCTCTTCCACTCCAGCACCCAGAAGCTCTTCGTCTTCAGCTTCGTGCCCCTGTTGTTGCTGCTCGTCGTCCTGCTCGGACCGCCGCTGATGCGACGCAATGGCAACGGGCGGCTGGCCAGGATCGGCAAGGCCATGCACGCGGCCCTTTTGCAGGTGCGCGCCGGCCTGCGCGTCTTCCGCAACCCGCGCCGCGGGGCAGCGGCTGCCGCTGCTCAGATCGGCGCCTGGGCGATCCAGCTCGCCGCCTGCTGGGCCCTGCTCGCCGCGCTCGGCCTCAACGACCAGGCGGGGATCGGCGCAGCAGCCGCGGTGCTCTTCGCCGTCAACGTGACCGCCGTGGTGCCGGCGACACCCTCGAACATCGGCGTCTTCCAGCTCGCCGTGATCAGCGTTCTGCACACGGGCTTCGGCGTCAGCACCGCCGACGCCCTCGCCTACGGAGTAATTCTGCAAGCGGTCGAGATCGCCACCGCGGTCGGCCTGGGGCTGCCGGCGCTGGTTCGCGAAGGACTCACCTGGAGTGACCTGCGCGTGCAGGCCCTTGCCACCACTCCGGTACGGCTCAAGCCACAGCCAGTGCCGCGCGAGTCCGGGACCCGCGAAGGCATCCGCGCGAGTTAGCTGAGCACTTCCTTCGAAACGCTGCCTACGCCGAGCAAGCCCGGACCGACGTGGGCGCCCAGGACGGCGCCGATCTCAGAAATGAAGACCGGCTCGCAGCCGAAGATTTCGCGGCAGTCGTCAGCCAGGGCCGTGGCGGTCTCGTCGTCCTGGATGTGCTGGACGACCCAGCCATCGATGCCGTCCGCGTGGCGCTGGCGGGCGTAATCGCGAAGGCGCTCGATCGAGCGGGCCCGGGTGCGCACGCGCTCGACCGGGGTGATCTCCTCCTCCAGGGTGAGGATCGGCTTGATCTTCAGCGCCGAGCCGATCCAGGCGCGGGCACCGCCGATCCGGCCGCCGCGCCGCAGGTACTCGAGCGTGTCGATCGCGAACCACATCTTCAGCTCCTCCCGCGCTTGCTGCGCACGGGCGAGGACCGCCGCACTATCGCCGCCCGCGTTGGCCGCGGCGGCGGCGGCGAGAACCGAGAGCCCCATGCCGCCTGCCGCCGAGCGGGAGTCGAAAAGATGAATGCGCTCTCCCCCCTTGTCCTCCGCGACGAGCCGCTCGCGAGCCTGGTTGGCGGCCTCGAAGGTCCCCGAGATCCCCGAGGAGATGTGGATCGAGACGACTTCGCGCCCTTCTTCAAGCAGCGGCTCATAGACGGCGGCAAAGTCGCCGATCGAGGGCTGCGAGGTCGTCGCCCCTCCCTCCGAAGCACGCAGGCGCTCGTAGAAGCCGGCGTAATCGCTGATCTCCAACTCCGGCTCCTGGTGGCCGTCGACCGAGACATAGAGGCTGATCCTCTTGATCCCAAGCGAAGCAACGAGCTCGCTCGGCAAGTAAGCCGTCGTGTCGCAGACAACCGCAGTTTCAGCAGAGGAACTCAAGCAAAAGCGATTCTGGCAGACCCTGCTGGTCAGTTTGATCTGAGCGGCAGTCGCCTCACGTCGGCCTCACAGTCGCCCCATCGCCCACCGCCCGCACAGGCGCTCGCTACACTTTGTGAAGTGACTGACGCGACCAGCGACACTCCGCAGACAGCGATCGCTTTGACTGACAAGGCGGCTGGCAAGATTGCCGAGCTTCTCGGCTCTCAGGAGAACTCCGAGGGCCAAGCGCTTCGAGTCGCCGTCCGCGGCGGTGGTTGCTCTGGCTTCCAGTACGCGCTTGCTTTCGACCGCGCCAAGGACGACGACCACGTCTTCGAGGTCGACGGCGTCTCAGTGATCGTCGACAAGGTCAGCATGCAGTTCGTCTTTGGCTCCGAGGTCGACTACGTCGAAGGCCTTCAGGGTGCTGGCTTCCAGGTCAACAACCCGAACGTCGTCGCCGCTTGCGGTTGTGGCTCGTCTTTCCAGGTCAAGGACGACGCGCCTGCCGCCGAAACAGCCGCCGTCTAGCGCGGTCGGCGCTTATTCGATCTGCAGCGGGGGTGACTGCGCCGGGGGCGCAGCAGCGGCTGCTGCAGTCTCGGGCTGCTCGACGCCAAGCGCCTCGGCCAGCTCGCCGGAATCGAACATCTCTTCGATGATGTCGGCCCCGCCCAGTAGCTCGCCGTTGACGTAGAGCTGCGGGAAGGTCTGCCAGTCGGAGATCTCGGCGGTAACTTCGCGCAGCGGCTGCAGCGCCGGCAACACGTCGATCGCGCCGTACTCGACGTCGAGCGAGTCGAGCACCTGCACGACCCGCATCGAGAAGCCGCAGCGCGGCATTTCCGGCGTGCCCTTCATGAACAGCAGCACCGGGTTGGCGGCGATCAGTTCCTCGATCTTCTGTTTCAGCTCAGCGTCGGCCATTGGCACAGAGTAGCTATCCGGGCAGCCCGGTCTTTAGCGAGAGGGCGTGGATCGTGCCATCGTCGAAGCGCTGCTTCACCGCGGCCTTAACCAGGCGGTGCTGATCGAGGCGCGAGAGACCCTCGAACTGGGAGGCCGAGACCGTTGCCCGCAGGTGATCGCCGCTACCAGTCTCGTCGATCACCTCGACTGCAGCGCCGGGCAGCGCCGCCTCAATCATCCGCTCGATTTCAGCCAGGTCGGCAGCCACGGCGCGATTGTATGGAAGGCGCTGCGTAGGATCGTCGCCGTGGGACGAGAGGACATCGACTTCGCATCCGGGAAGGATCGATGCGCTGCCTGGCTTTACTGACCGGCGAACACGGCGACCCCCGCGCCTTGCGTCGTGATGGCGTCCGGCTTCTCATGCGTGCGCGATCAGGGGCTTGACGCCTTTGCCGAGCGCTTCGCGGCCGCAGGCTTTGCCGTGCTCGTCTTTGACTACCGCTACTTCGCTGACAGTGGCGGCGAGCCACGACAGCTGGTGCGGGCCGACCGCCAGTGCGACGACTGGCGCTCGGCGCTTTCCTTCGTGCGCTCGCTCGATTGGGTCGATGACCAACGCATCGCCATCTGGGGCTTCTCCGCCGGCGGTGGACACGTTCAGTTATTGGCCCTGACCGAGCCCGGCATCAGCGCCGCAATCGGCGTCGCTCCTCTCGTCGACGGCACCCGCACGCTGCACTACATCGGCGGCATCTCCCTCCTCACCCGCCTCGGCCTCGCGGGGATTCGCGATGGGCTCCGCGCCCTCCGCGGCGCCGAGCCTTACCGAGTCCCCGCAGCTGGCCTGCCTGGCTCTGGCGCGGTCATCAGTAGCCCGGAAGGCCTGAGCGGCCTCGAATCGATCACACCGCCGGACTCGAGTTGGCGCAATGAAGCCTGCGCTCGCACCTTCATGGCGCCGCCCTACCGGTTGAGACGAAAGGTCCGCCAGATCCCGATCCCGATTCTCTACTGCATCGCCGAGGACGACGACGTCACTCCACCGGCCCTCGGAAAGCAGGCCGCCGAACGAGCGCCGTTTGGCGAGCTAAGAACCTATCCCGGCGGCCACTTCGACCCCTTCCTCGGCGAGACCCTGGAGCACATGGCAGCCGACCAGCTCGACTTCCTCGCTCGTCACCTAACCGCCGGCTGAGAGGAGAGCAGCGAGCGCTGCGCTAACGGCGACGGCGCAGCATCATCAGGCCGCCGAGGGCGAAGCCGGCGATCGCGGCACCAGCGATCAGCTGCGAGCGGTGCTCGTAAGCCTGTCGGCGCCAGTCGGTGAGCTCGGTGACGCGGCTGCGGAGCAGCTCGACTGAGCTGCCCAGGTCACGGCGCTGAAGATCGATGTCGCGGCGAATCTCGGCAGCCGAGCGGCCGGGCAGACCCGCTTTCAGCGGCTTGACGGGCTCCGGATTGGCGCTCATTCGCTACCTGCCTTGTTGCTTGCTTCCAGGGTTTCCTTGGTCAGTTTCGCCTCGGCGATCGCCTGCTCGGGAATCGGCGGTGCGCCCGCTTGGACCGAGCGGTAGGCGAAGAAGCCGGCTCCTGCGGCAATCAACAGGAAGAGCGCCGCCTCGACAAAGAAGCCGGGCCAGGCGTTGCCGTCGAAAACCTCTTCGGCGAGCAACCAGGCGAAGCCCTCCATGAAGAGGATCAGCGCCAGGAAGGCGAAGGTGCCGGCGGCTATGCCGACGGCGGAGCCGCGCAGGAGCTTGCCGACCTTCTCGGAGACCTCGGTCTTGGCCAGCTCGATCTCCTCGCGCACGAGCGAGGAGCTCTTCTCGGCAACGTCGAAGACGAGCTCTGAGACCGAGCGCTCGTCCTGCGTCGGCCGCTGCGGTGCGTCGCTGCCGGGGGGCGGTGTGCCGGTTGCGTCAGCCACGCTACTCGGGCGGGTCTTCGTTGTAGATACGGCGAAAGACGAGTGCGGCAAGGCGCGTCGGCGACAATGCTGGCAAGCGCGCCGCTAGCGGCAAGCATGCCGCTCCAGACAAGACGTTTGGCGATGTCGTTATCCATTGCGACTCGACCATACCTATCGAGGCTCGAGACCGTCGCAGATCGTCGTCACCAGCAAGGTCCTTTGCCTCGTCGAAGTCGCTGTCGGCAGGCTGGGATCACCTCGAAGATCCAGCCCGAGAGCAGCTGCTCGACCGCCCCGTAGAAGGCCATCGAGGCGAAGTTGGCGTCGATGTCGCGGCGAAAGACGCCGGCCGCCTGGCCGTCGGCGACGATCTTGGCGATCGAGTCGTAGGCGCGGCGGATCTCCGGCAGGTGGGTGCGACCGAAGGAGTTGGCGGCCCGCGTGACCTCGACGATGATCACCTTCATCAGCTCTGGGTCGTGCCGGTAGGAGTCGACGATGAAGCCGGCCGACGGCTTCCAGCTTCGCGCGCGGCGAGGTCGCCCTCGCGATCGGCCTCGTCGATCGCCGCGAGCAGCAGCGACCAGCGCTCGCTGAAGAGCTCGTTGAGAACCTCGTCCTTCGACTTGAAGTAGTGGTAGACGAGGCCGTAGGCGACCCCTGCCTCGTCGGCGATGTCGGAGACCCGGGTCGAGTGGAAGCCCTGGCGGGCGAAGACGCGGACCGCTGCGTCGAGAATCTGGCGGCGCTTGTCCACCGCCGCTGTCGGTGCCTTGGCCATCAGGCGCGCGCCTCGCTCAGCTGCGGCCAGACGTAGGCACCGGGGCGGCGATTGGCGAGCGAGGGCAGCGTCTCGCGAACTCTCTCCTGGGCGACGAAGTCGAGCTCCGCGGCGACGAAGCACTCCTCGTCGGGCGCGGTCGCCAGCACCACGCCCCAGGGGTCGACGATCGCCGAGCGGCCGTTGGAATCTGAAGTGCGGCGGCGCTGCACCGACCTGGTTGGGGGCGAGCGACGAAGGCCTGGTTCTCGATCGCCCGAGCGCGCAGCAACACCTCCCAGTGGTCGCGGCCGGTAGCGAGGGTGAACGCCGAAGGCACTGTGAGGACCTCGGCGCCGCGCACGGCGAGGATGCGGAAGAGCTCGGGGAAGCGGAGGTCATAACAGACGCTGAGGCCGATGGTGATCTCGTTGAGCGCCGCGGTGACGATCTCCTCGCCGGCCTCCTCGTGGGCCGACTCGCGGTAGGTGACCCCGCCGGCCTCGACGTCGAACATGTGGATCTTGCGGTAGACGGCGAGGTCTTCGCCGTCGGGGCCGATCAGGACCGAGGTGTTGAAGGCCTTCTCACCTGGCCCCTGCTCGGAGATGCTACCGGCGAGCAGGTGGATGCCAAGCTCGCGAGCCCAGGCGCGGGCGGCGTTAAGGCTCGGACCGTCGAGCGCCTCCGCTCCGGCGAGGAGCTCCTCACCGCCGGCAAGCAGGTTCCACTTCTCCGGCAGCGCGACCAGCTCGGCGCCGTCAGCGGCGGCAGCCCGCACCAGCCGCTCGGCGGCTTCGAGGTTCCGTGCCTTCTCGCCGGTGGAGTTGAGCTGTACGACTGCTGCGCGCAAAGTTCCCTTTTTTGGCTCCCTGGTTGACTGACCAGTCAATCGGTTTGCTCAGTATAGGTGCAGGCGTAAGCTTGAGTTTTCATGAGTGAGATCGCCCAAGCCGGCGGCGAGCGTAAGCAGGTCACCGTCCTCTTTGCTGACGTCCAGGGTTCGATGGACATGGCCGAGAGCCAGGATCCCGAGCAGTGGCACGCGATCATGCAGCGCTTCTTCTCCACCCTCGCCGATGCCGTGCATCGCTTCGAGGGCACCGTCGACAAGTTCACCGGCGACGGGATCATGGCCGTCTTCGGGGCGCCGGTTGCCCATGAGGACCACGGGCGGCGCGCCTGTTACGCGGCGCTGAAGATGCTCGATGACGTCGGCGAGTACGCCGCCGAGCTGCGGCGCAAGCACGGGCTCAATTTCTCGACCCGGATCGGAATCAACTCAGGCGAGGTGGTCGCCGCTGAGGTCGGCGAGGGCGGCTACACCGCCGTCGGCCACACCGTCGGACTGGCGCAGCGAATGGAGGCCTTGGCCGAGCCGGGCAAGGCGTACCTGACGGAGAGCACCGCAGAGCTGGCCCACGGATATATGAAACTGGAGGATCTTGGCGACTTCGAGATCAAGGGCGCCAGTCAGCCAGTCGGGGTCTTCGAGCTGGCCGGCGTTGGCGCCGCGCGCTCGCGGCTCGACCTCTCGCGCGAGCGCGGCTTCTCCCGCTTCGTCGGCCGCGACAAGGAGATGGCGGTGCTGGAGGCGGCACTGGCGCGAGCCGAGAGCAGCGAGGGCGCCGCGGTCGGCATCGTCGCCGAACCCGGCGTCGGCAAGAGCCGTCTCTGCCACGAGTTCGCCGAACGCTGCCGCGAGCGGGGCATCGAGGTCTTCGAGTGCCAGGCCCAGGCGCACGGGCAATCGATCCCCTTCATGCCCGTGCTGCAGATGCTGCGCTCCTACTTCGGCATCGTCGACGGCGACCCGGAGCGGATCGTGCGCGAGAAAATCGCCGGTCGCACCCTTCTCCTCGATCCAGACTTCGCAGAGGACCTGCCCCTGCTCTTCGACTTCCTCGGGGTTCCCGATCCGCACCGGCCGCTGCCGCAGCTGAGCGCCGAGGCACGCCACCGGGCACTGCGCGGCGCCGTCTGCCGCCTCGTGCGAGCACCCAACCGGCGTAACTCGATCGTCGCCCTGGTCGAGGACCTGCACTGGATGGACGAAGGCAGTGCCACTCTGCTCGGCGAGCTGATCTCCTCGGTCGAGGGCACCAAGACCCTGGCGATCGTCAACTTCCGGCCCGAATACGACGCCGCCCGCTGGGCCGGGGCCAACACCTATCGCAGCATCTCGCTTGAGCCGCTGGGGCTCGACGGCAGCCGCGAGCTGCTGCGCGACCTGGCCGGCGAGGATCCCTCACTCGACGGGCTTGCCGACCTGATCCACGAGCGCACCGCCGGCAACCCCTTCTTCACCGAGGAGATCGTCCGTGGCCTGGCCGAGGCCGGCAACCTCGAGGGAGAGCGCGGTGTCTATCGGCTGGCGCGGCCGGTGGAAGACGCCGGTGTGCCGGTGAGCGTGCAGACGATCCTTGCCGCCCGCATCGACCGGCTCGGCCCGACCGCGAAGCGGCTGCTCCAAGCCGCTTCGGTCACCAACAAGGAGGTCAGCGAGCGGGCGCTGGGAATGATCTCTGGGCAGAGCGAAAGCGAGGACTACCGGGCGGCGCTCTGCGAGCTCACTGACGGCGGCTTCCTCTTCGAGGCCGAGGTCTACCCGGAACGGGTCTTCGCCTTCCGCCACCCGCTGACCCGCGAGGTGGCCTACAGCACCCAGCTGGCCGATCAACGCACTGCTACCCACGCTGCGACCGCGGGCTCCCTGATCGAGCTCAACCCCGACCGCCACGACGAGCTGGCAGCTCTGATCGCCAGCCACATGGAGGCGGGTGGGGAAACGCTTGAGGCCGCTCGCTGGACGGGGCGTGCCGCCTACTGGGCGGGCAGCAGCCGCCCCCAGGACGCGCTGCGGCTCTGGCGCAAGGTGATGGAGCTGACCGAAGATCTCGAGGAAGACGAGGAGACGACAGCGATGGCGGTGATGTCACGCCTGCTGCAACTCGACTACGCCTGGCGCCTCGGCATGGACAAGGAGGAGGAAGCCCGGCTGGTCGCCGAGGCTGAGAAAATCGCGACCACCACCGGTGACCTGCGCTCGCTCGCCCTGCTGCGCACCGCGACCTCGACCCGACCGGGAATGCCCCACCATGCCGATGCCTGGCTCGAGGCGGTCGCCGAGACCAACCGCCTCGCCGACGAATCGGGCGATCTGCACCTGCGCATCGCGATTCGCGCCGCTGGGTCCTACGCCCATCTCTGCGTTGGCGACTTCGACGGCTTCGACCAGGCACTCGACGAAGTGCTCGAGCTGGCGGACGGGGACCGCCGTGCCGGCGCCGGGATCGTCATCGACAGCCCGGTCGGCTGGGCGACGATGGCGAAGGGGCTGGTGATGCGCGAGCGCGGCCGGCTCGACGAGGCGGAAGCGCAGTTCAACGCGGCGCTTCAGATCGCCACCGAGGAGGGAGACCCGGAGATCGCCAGCTGGACCCGCAGCAACCAGTCGCTGATGCTGGCAATGCGGGGGGACCTCGACGCCGCGATCGCGATGGCCCGGCGCAACTGCGAGCTGACCGAACGGCTCGGTGACGTCTTCTCGCGCAGTCTCGCCCTGGCTAATCTCGGCGGCGCCCAGATCACCGCCGGCGACTACTCGGGCGCGCTCACCACGATGGAAGAGGCAGAGCGGGTCCACCGCGCCGCGGTCAGCGACGGTGATGAGATGGAGACCTGGCGCGCCGGCCTGCGCTCCGAGGCGCTTACCGGCGTCGGCCGTGCCGAAGAGGGGCTGGAGCTGGCGGAATGGGCGACCGCGCTCGCTCGCGAGCGCGGCATGCTCTGGTCGCTGCCACTCGCCCTCCAGGCGGTGGCGATCGCCCGCACCGCACTCGGCCGCGACGGCACCGAGCAGGCGCTTGACGAGGCGGCGGAAGTAGCCAGGGAAACCGGCGCAATGATCAGCCTCGAGGCCGTCGAGACGACGCGGGCGACGCTCGGCGCACTGCGCTAGAGAGCGCTCAGATCCCCATGGCGCGAGCGACGACCCGGTCCATCACACGGTCGGGCAACAGCCGGGACAGCAGCGCTTGCCCGCGTGCGTCGGTGCCGACCAGGTATCGCGTGCGTGGACGGCGGGCGCTGAGCGCATGCTGCACCGCGCTGGCCACCTTCTCTGGCGGGATTCCGCGTTCGGCGGTGCGCCGCACCGCCCCGCGGAAGCTCTCGATCTTCTCTCCGTAGAGCTCCTCCTGGGCCGCCGGGGCCCGCTCGGCGACCTCGTCGGCGATCCCCTCGCCCCGTTCCCAGATCGGGGTGTCGATCGAACCAGGCTCGATCGCGACCACATCGATCCTCCACGGCCGCAGCTCCTGGCGCAGGCAATCGACCACCGCCTCAATTCCGTACTTCGAGGCGTGGTAGGGGGCGCCGAACGGCATCGCCATACGCCCGCCAATCGAGCTGAGGAAGACGATCCGGCCGCGAGCGGTGCGGATCAGGGCCAACATGGCCTGCGTCACTGCGACCTGCGAGATCAGGTTGACCTCGAGCTGCTTGCGCAGATCGTCGAGCGGAATCGTCTCCAGCGGCGACATCACCGCCATGCCGGCGTTGTTGACCAGGCCGTCCAGCCCACTTCCGCCCACCACCTCGCCAATTTGCTCGGCGACAGCGGCGATTTGGTCCGCCTCGGTTACGTCGAGCATCAGCGGCACCAGCCGCTCCGAAGCAGCACCGCGCAAGCTTGCGGCGTCCTCCTCGCGGCGGACGCTGGCGAAGACCCGCCAGCCCTCGGCATCCATCCGCAGGGCACTCGCACGGCCGATGCCGGTCGAGGCACCGGTGATTAGAACGGACTTCACGTAGGGCCAGGCTAACATCGCGCCAGATGGCTGAAACGTGCTTCGTCACCGGCGGCTCCGGGTTCATCGGCGGCAGGCTGGTGCAGCGACTCGTCGATGAAGGCCACGTGGTCCGCGCCCTAGCCCGCTCGGAAGCGGCCGCGAAGAAGGTCTCCGCGCTGGGCGCCGAGCCGGCCCTCGGCGAGCTGAGCGAACCCACCGCGCTAACCGCCGCCGCCGATGGCGCCAATGTGGCCTTCCACCTGGCCGCACACCTGGGCGAGTGGGGTCGTTGGGAGGACTTCGAGCGCGGCAACGTCGTCGGCACGCGGAACGTGCTGGCGGCCTGCGAAGAGGCCGGGGTGAAGCGCTTCGTCCACTGCGGCACCGAGGCGTCACTGATGGCCGGCGAGCCGCTGATCAACGTCGATGAGACGGCGCCACTGCGACCCGACTCGCGCGCGCCATACCCGGCGACCAAGGCCAAAGCCGAGCAGGCTGTGCGCGCCGCAGCGCGCGAGGGCTTCGAGACCGTCGCCGTGCGCCCGCGCTTCGTCTGGGGTAAAGGCGACACGACGCTGCTGCCGGAGATGGTCAAAGCGGTCGAGGCCGGTCGCTTCGCCTGGGTCGGCGGCGGCCGCAACGTCACCGACACCACCCATGTCGACAACGTCGTCGAGGGGCTGATCCTGGCCGCCGAGAAGGGCCGCTCGGGCGAGGCCTACTTCGTCACCGACGGCGAGCCGGTCGTCTTCCGCGAGTTCGTCAGCGCACTGCTGCGCACGCAGGGAGTCGAGCCGCCGGACCGCAGCCTGCCGGCCTGGTCTGCCGCACCGATGGCTCGCGTCTGCGAAGCGGCCTGGAAGCTTCTCCCCCTCCCCGCCGAACCGCCGATGACCGCTTTCCGCTCCTGGCTGCTCACCCAGGAGTGCACGATCGACATCTCAAAGGCCCGCGCGGAGCTCGGCTACAAGCCGATCGTCAGCCACGAGCAGGGCCTTGCCGAGCTCGCTTCTGCTGTCAGCCCCGCATAGCGGGGGCTACAGCAGACTCGTTATCCGCGGCTGGCCCGGTGGCGCTCGAGCTCGGCGACCATCAGCTTGGTGTGGAGCGCTGCGATCAGGTCCTGCAGCGGCTGGGCGCCGGCTTCGAGCATCTCGACCACGCGCTCGGGCGAGACCTCGCCGGCCAGACGCTCCATCACCATTCCGACCTCCTCACGGACGAGGTCTTCGATCGCGCTCTTGTAGCGCAGGGTGTCGTAGACGGTGAAGCCGATCTGCTCGTCGTAGCCGCCGGCGCGGAAGCGGCTGATCGCCTCGATGATCTTGATGTCGGAGGGCGAGTAGCCGCGGCTGTTGGGGCTCAGCACCTCGAGCTCCTCGAGCCGGTCGAGGACCTCCTTGGGCACGCCGTAGCGCTCGCGCACCTCGGCGGCGCTGGTCCGGGTGCGCTCGCCGGCGAGGGCGCGATCGAGGATGCGGTCCTCGATCTCGACCAGAGCGCGAGCCCGCTCGGGGTCCTCGTCGAGCACCGACTTGATCGCCTTCAGCGGCATGAAGCGCTCCTCCTGCAGCTGCTTGATCAGCCTGATCCGATCGACGAACTCGGGCGGGTAGTAGGCCATGTTGCGGCTGGTCTTGACCGGCTCCGGCAGCAGCCCCTCGCGCAGGTAGTGCTTGATCGTCGGCGCCGGCACGCCCGAGGCCTCGGCCAGCTCGCCCATCCGCAGCAGGTCGCCGTTGGCGCTCATGCGCGGAAGGTGCGTCGCAGTGTCGGCGCTGGGACCGGCGGCCGCGCCGGACTCGAGCATCGCGGCGATCTCCTCGTCGGAGTAGCCGGCCTCGCGCAGGACCTCCTCGGTGTGCTCGCCGAAGGCAGGCGCCGGTCGGGTCGGGTCGGCGGGCGTGCGGCTCATCTTCACCGGGGCACCGAGCTGGCGCACGGTGCCGAGGCCAGGCTGCTCCATCTCGACCACCATCCCGCGCGCGCGGACCAGCTCGGAGTCGAGCGCCTCGTCGATGTCGAGCACCGGCTCGATGCAGCAGTCGTGCTCGTCGTTGAACGCCTTCCACTCGTCGCGCGTGCGCGAGCGGAAGACCTCGGCGACCTCTCGCCAGCCGTCGGAGCCGGGCGCCTCGAACTGCACCTCGATCAGGTCGGGCCGCTCGACGCCGTTGCAGAAGGCGGCCCAGAACTTCGGCTCCAGAGCGCCGCAGCTGACCCAGCCGTCGGCGGCCTCATATGGCAGGTAACAGAGCAAGCCACCGGCGAGCTGCTGCTCGCCGCGCGCGCGGCACCTCGCCGTCGCAGAAGTAGCGACCGGCGACCATCGCCAGCCAGGAGAGGGCGCCGTCGGCCATCGAGACGTCGACCATCTGGCCCTCGCCGGAGCGCTGGCGCTCGTGCAGCGCCGCCATCACCCCGAAGGCGGCCATCAGGGCGCCGCCGCCGAGGTCGGCGATCTGCCCGCCGGACTGGACGGGCGGCCCGTCCTTGGCGCCGGTCAGGCCGAGCAGGCCGATCAGGCCGAGGTAGTTCATGTCGTGGCCGGCGCGCTGGGCGTAGGGGCCATCCTGGCCGTAGCCGGTGATCGCGCAGAAGACGATCGCCGGGATTGACCTCGCGCATGCGCTCGTAGCCGACGCCGAGCCGGTCGAGCACGCCGGGGCGGAAGCCGTCGAGGACGACGTCGTGGCGCTCGACCAGGCGCAGCAACGCCTCTCTGCCCCGTCTCGCTCTTGAGGTCGAGCCGGACCGAGCGCTTGCCGCGGTTGAGCGAGAGGTAGAGCGCCGAGCGCGTGCCCAGCCCCTGCTGCTCGTCGGTGCCGTAGTAGGGCGGCGCCCAGCGGATGTAGTCGCCCATGCCGGTGTCCTCGACCTTGAGCACCTCGGCGCCGAGGTCGGCCAGCAGCAGCGAGCAGAAGCCCCCCGGCAGCAGCCGGGTCAGGTCGAGGACCTTGACGTCGCTAAGCGGGAGAGCGCTCACGCTTCGGCACTCCCAGCAGCTCGCGCGCCTCGGCGACGCTGGCCGACCGGCGGCCGACGTCCTCGGCCATCTGCCGCGCCTTGGCGATCAGGTCGCCATTGGAGCGGCACATCTCGCCGTTCGGCAGGTAGAGGTTGTCCTCGACCCCGGCGCGGACGTTGCCGCCGAGGACCAGCGAGGCGCCGAGCAGCTTCCACTGGTCGCGGGAGATGCCGATCACCTGCCACTGGTTCGCGCCCTCGGCGCCGCCGGGGATCTGGTCGGACATGAAGGTGACGTTGCGGGGCGTCGGTCGGATGCCGCCGTTGACCCCCATCACCAGCGAGATCTGCAGCGGCGTGCGGTCGAGCAGGCCCATGTCGATCAGCGGGTCGAGGTTGGCGACGTGGCCGGCGTCGAAGCACTCGTGCTCGGGCTTGATCCCCAGCTCGCGCATCGCGGTGAGGAACTCGATGATCGTGTCGAAGCTGTTCTCGAAGACCGTCTTGAAGACGAAGTCCTTGCGCCGCGAGCTGTACTTGGCGTAGTTCATCGAGCTCATGTTGAGCGCGGCGACGTCGGGCTTGCAGCTCGCGCAGGTACTCGAGCCGCTTCTCGATCGGGATGCCGATCGCGCCGGTCGAGTAGTTGACGATCACGTCGCCGACCTCGGCCAGGATCGCCTCGGTGATCGCGCGGAAGTCCTCGACCTCATAAGAGGGAGTGCCGTCCGGTTTGCGGGCGTGGATGTGGATCTGGGAGGCGCCCTCGTCGACCGCGCGCCGCGCCTCGGCCGCGTACTCCTCCGGCGTGTAGGGGATCGCCGGGCACTGGTCGCGGTTGGCGATCACGCCGCTGATCGAGCAGCTGATCACCACCGGGTCCTCGAACGAGCTCATTTCCGCACCCCTGGCGAGTTCCCGTGTTGACGGGAAATCGCCAGCCCCGCCTCATACCGGCATCACCCCGTGGCGTTTCCTCGGCTTCTCGACTTGCTTGTCTTTGCGCCATCCGCAGCGCCCTGATGATCGTCGGGCGGGTCTCGCGCGGATCGATCACGTCGTCGATCACGGCGTTGCCGGCGGCGATGTAGGGGTCGATCTGCTCGCGCACCGCGTTCAGCATCGCCTCGCGGGTCGCCTCGGGATCATCGGAGGCCTCGATCGTCGAGCGGCCGATGATGTTGACCGCGCCCTCGGCACCCATCACCGAGATCTCGGCACCGGGCCAGGCGACGATCAGGTCCGGCTCGTACGCCTTGCCGCACATCACGTAGTAGCCGGCGCCGTAGGCCTTGCGCACGATCACGGTCACCTTCGGCACGGTGGCGCGGCTGACCGCGTAGAGCATCTTCGCCCCGTGGCGGATGATCCCGGCGTGCTCGACCTTGGCGCCGACCATGAAGCCGGGCACGTCCTGGAGGAAGACGAGCGGGATGTTGAAGGCGTCGCAGAGGTTGATGAAGCGCGCCGCCTTGTCGGCCGAGTCGTTGTCGAGGATCCCGGCCAGCTGCTTGGGCTGGTTGGCGACGATCCCGACCGGCTGGCCGCCGAAGCGAGCGAAGCAGGTGATCAGCGTCTTGGCGAACTTCGGCTTCAGGTCGAACCACTCGCCGTCGTCGACGATCTCGCCGATCACGTCGTACATGTCGTAGGGCTGGCGCGAGGAGTCGGGGACGATCTCCATCAGCTTCTCCGACTTGCGATCGTCCGGATCGGCCGTCTCGCGGATCGGCGGCTTCTCTTCCCAGTTCGGCGGGAAGAAGGAGAGGTAGGTCTTGATCGCCTCGATGCACTCCTCGTCGTCCTTGACCTCGAGGTCCCCCACGCCGGACTTGCGGCAGTGGACCTTGGCGCCGCCGAGCTCCTCCATCGTGATGTCCTCGCCGGTCACGGCCTTGGTCAGGTGCGGACCGGCGAGCGCCATCGCACCCTGGCCGGAGACCATCGGCACGAAGTCGGCGAGGGCCGGGATGTAGGCGGTGCCGGCGGCGCAGGGCCCCATCATCGCCGCCACCATCGGGACCACTCCCGACATTTCGACCTCCTCGCGGAAGAGGTGGCCGGAGCCGGCGAAGAGCGAGCCCGCCGCCTCCTGGATGCGGGCGCCGGCCGAGTCGAGCAGCCAGATGAAGGGCATCCGCTTGGAGAGCGCCATCTCGCGCAGGCGGGTGACCTTGAGCTCGCCGGTCATCCCCATCGAGCCGGCCATCACGGTGAAGTCGTAGGCGGCGACGCAGCAGGGGCGGCCGTCGACGTCGCCCCAGCCGGTGATCACGCCGTCGGCGGGCGCCTCGCTTGCCGTCCATCGCCCGCTGGGCGAAGTGGGGCCGGCCGTGGATGCCCATCTCGACGAAGGTGCCCTCGTCGACCAGCAGGTCGATCCGCTCGCGGGCGGTCAGCTTGCCGCGCTCGTGCTGCTTGGCGATCTTCTCCTCGCCGCCGCCGAGCCTCGCCTTCTCGCGGCGCTCGTGCAGCTGCTCGGTCAGCTCGCTCAGCGGGGCGGTGCCCGGCAAGAAGTGCTTCTGCTCGACCTGCTCAGCCACTATCGGCCTTTCCACTGCGGATCGCGTTTCTCGAAGAATGCGGTGACACCCTCGACGATGTCCTCGGTCGTGAAGGTGAGCGAGAGCTGCGAGCGCAGGTACTCGAGCGCGTCATCGACCGCCATGTCCTGCTGGCAGTACATCGCGTCGTGGCCGAGCCGCATCAGCACCGGGCTCTTCGAAGCCAGCTTGGTTGCCCAGTCGGCGACCGCGGCGTCGAACTCCGCGGCCGGAACGACCTTGTTGGCGAGCCCGTACTCGACCGCCTGCTCGGCGCTGAGCCGCTCGCCCAGCAGCATCATCTCGTTGACCTTCTTGCGCGGGACGTTGCGGTAGATGATCGCCATGATCATGTAAGGGAAGGCGCCGACATTGATCTCCGGCGTGCCGAAGGTTGCGCCCTCTTTGGCGATCAACAGGTCGCAGGAGAGAGCCAGGCCCATCCCGCCGGCCAGCACGTGGCCGTTGGCGGCGCAGAGCGAGGGCTTGCCGAGCCGCGGCATCAGCCGGAAGAATTCAAGGAAAAGATCGGTGGCAAAATGTTTGGCTACCAGCGGCACGTCGGCAGCGAAACCACCGAGGTCGGCGCCGGCGCAAAAGACCTTGTCCCCGGCGCCAGTGAGAACAACTGCACGAACCTCCTCGGAATCGCGCGCCGTCTTCATTGCAGCGACCAGCTCGGTGAGCATCTGCCCGGAGAGCATGTTGCGCTTCTCGGGGTTGTTCAGCGTCACCGTGGCGACACCGTCGGCGACCTCGTACTTGACGACCTCGTAGTCCATCGGAGCGGGACCATAGCCGAACTTCGCTGAAAGTAGGAAGTGCTACTGTCCACGGCGGATTTCCGGCGGCCGCGCCGCCCATCACGAACCCGCGAACGAGGAGAGAGACTGTGGCGACCGCGACGACCAACGGCTCCAAAGTCATCAAGCCCGACCACGCAGCCGGGCGCAAGCACTTCATCTTCAGCCAGGAGCACGAAGACCTGCGCGAGTCGATGCAGTCGTGGGTGAAGAAGGAGCTGTGGCCGCACCGCAACGAGTGGGAGGACACCTACTGGCGACTCGGCGGCGATGAAGCGCGCCGGCGAGCTCGGCTTCCTCGGCCTCTGCTTCCCGGAGGAGTACGGCGGCCAGGGCGGTGACTACTTCTACTCGCTGGTTCGCGCCGAGTGCATGAGCTACTCCGGCTCCGGCGGCACCAACATGGGCTTCGCCGTGCAGACCGACATGGTGCTGCCGCCGATCCACCTGCTCGGCACCGAGGAGCAGAAGCGCAAATACCTCGAGCCGGGCCTCAAGGGCGAGAAGATCGGCTGCCTCGGGATCACCGAGCCGGGCGCCGGCTCCGACGTCGCCGGCATCCGCACCACGGCGATCCGCGACGGCGACGAATACGTGATCAACGGCTCCAAGACCTTCATCACCAACGGCCCGCGCGCCGACTTCATCGTCCTCGTCAGCAAGACCGACCCCGAGCGCGCGCCACGAGGGCATCACGCTCTTCGTCCTCGACCTGCGCGACGAGGAGGGCAACCACGTGCCCGGTTTCACCGTCTCGGCCGAGCTGGAGAAGATGGGGATGCACGCCTCCGACACCGGCGAGCTCGCCTTCGAAGACGTCCGCGTCCCGGCCGACGCCGTGCTGGGCGAAGTCGGCAAGGGCTTCTACCACATCGCCTGGGAGCTCCAGGGCGAGCGCCTGGTCGCCGCCGCCGGCTGCCACGCGGGGGCGGAGCGGATGATCGAGAAGACGATCGAGTACGCCAAGGAGCGCGAAGCCTTCGGCCGTCCGATCGGCAAGTTCCAGGCGCTCCGCCACAAGATCGCCGAGATGGCGACCAAGACCGAGGCCGCCAAGCAGTTCACCTACGCGACCGCCTGGCGCTTCGCCAACGGCGAGTACCCGGTGCGCGAGATCACGATGGCCAAGCTCTACGCCTCCCGCATCGCTGCGAGGTCGCCGACGACGCGCGTCCAGATCCTCGGCGGCTACGGCTACATGAAGGAGTACGAGATCGAGCGCGCCTACCGCGACGTCCGCCTCAACCGCATCGGCGCCGGCACCGACGAGGTAATGCTCGACGTGATCGGGCGGAGCTACGGGCTGTAGGAGCATCTCCTTCCGGCCCGCGACCCGCGGGCCGGAACTCAGCCGTTGGTGATCAGGACAGTGGCGATCATGCCGAGGATGCCGAGCATCGTCGGTCCCCAGAGCATGAACATCAGTTGCCGCAGGTCCCGCACCTCTGTGCGTAGGTCGGAGATCTCGCGGTCCACCCGGTTGAAGCCCGCGTCCATCTTGCTCGACAGGTCGTCGAAACGCTTGTCGACCAAGTTGAACCGGTCGTCAACCGAGTTGAACCGGTCATCCAGCCTTGCGTCATTCCACATCGTGCGATCCATGGTAGTCACGCTAGCCGAATCATGCTCAGACAATGTGTTGCGGGAATTTAGATCCCGAAACAGAAGTCGCGCAACTCTCGTGCCGCTAATCCAGCGGCAGACAGATCGCGCAGAAGTCCTCACCGAACGGGGTGAGGACGATGCTGCGGCGGACGGTGCGAGCGGTACGCCCGCCCTTCTCCAGCGCCTCGGTCACCTCCGCCTGGGCCTCCAGCACCTGGTAGTGACGGGCGTCGCGCAGCGACTCGCGTGAGAACCAGACGAGGCCGAGCCGGTTCAAGTTGTTGAGGTAGGCGTAGACGCGGTCGGCGTGGCGGCAGCCGGCCTCCTCGGCGATCATCGTGCAGCCCTGGGCGACCAGCTCGGAGGCGAATGGCAGGCCCGCCCGCACATCGACCGAGGGCTGCTCCCCCTCCCGGGCCAAGAAGCGCAGGATGCGAGCCTCGTCCGGTGCCAGGGCGTCGAGAATCCGCATGTAGGCGGGGTGGGAATCGACGTCGACGCTGACGTCGGCCGAGCGGCGCAGCAGCTCCCCGCCGCGGCTGCGCAGAGCCTCGGCCGAGGAGTCGCTCGAGGGCCGCGACCGCGTGCTTTCCTCGACGCCAATTAGCTCGCGTAGATAGGCGCGCAGCTCAGCGGTGGTCTCCTGGACCGCATCCGCAGTCGACTCGCCCTGGGAGGCGGCGCGCACCACCCGCGAGGCGCCCTCGATGTAGGCGTTGGCTATCTCCGACGCCCCTTGCCTGGCCATATTGGCGGCGATCCTGGCCAGACCGGGCGCCGCCTGCAGTAGCTCTTCCAGCGCCTGCTGTCCCGTCGCACCAGAGGGCCGCGGCGGCCCCGTTGACTCGTCCCTGTCGTCGTCGAAGCTCATCCGAAGATCGCCAGGTGTAGCAGTCCGGCGCCGAATCCGAGCACCGCGCCGTGCAGGTAGAGCAGCCACTCGTCCTCGCGCATCGCCGTGCGCAGCATCTCCGAGAATTCGGGTGGCCCCATCGCCCGCACCTGCGTGGCGACGAACTCGCGCACGCCGCTGCGCTGCCTGGCGTTGAACTCCTCGTCGGCGAGCGGCGTGACCGCGTAGTCGGCGGCCTCGGCGGCGAGCGAGGTGCGAATCGTCTCGTAGTCGCGACTGCCGACCGCCACGCGCACCGCGCCACGCGCCCGGCCGAGCGCCCGATCAACAGCGGGACGCAGCGAGTCCTCGATCAACTGCCGCGTGCGGTCCGAGTTCGGCCCGTGCATCAGGTCCTCGGCGACGTTGCTCATCGTCACCACGTCCTCGGCGATGATGTCGGCGTAGACTCCGGCGACCTCGGGCTGGCGCTTGAGGAAGAGGCCCTGAAGCTCGAACGGCCCGACCCGCCGCGGCCGCACCGGCTCGAAGATCATGCGGATGCCGAGCAGGTTGGTCGTGTAGCCGATCAGCACGCCGGCGATCGGCAGCACCCACCACTGGGTCAGTACCTCCTGAGTGAAGAAAGCGGTCGGGATGCCGAGCAGGAGGCCGAAGAAGAAGCCGAAGTTGACGATGAAGCGCAGCTCCTTGCGGCCGACCTCGAGGAAGATCCGGTTGGCCAGCGCCGGGTTGGCCTCGAGCCGGCGAATCACCATCAACTTGACGTCGATCAGCTCATCGGCGTGAGTGCCGATCTCATCGGTGATCGTGCGCACGATCTGCGGCAGCTGCTCCTCGACGCGGGCGTGGACGGCGGCGCGCACGCGCGGCGGCAGGTCGTGCCAGAGCTGCGGGCGCTCGCGCTCCATGATCCGCTCGACCACATCGTGGATCTCACCGCGGGCTGTCGCAAGGATTTGCTCGGCGATCGCCTCGGGGTCAAGCTGGCGGTAGAAGTCACCGGGGCTGCCGAGCTTCGAGATCCCCTTGTCGACCGCGATCGAGCCCATCT
Source organism: uncultured Solirubrobacterales bacterium (assembly GCA_963716345.1). GTDB lineage: Bacteria > Actinomycetota > Thermoleophilia > Solirubrobacterales > 70-9 > VRUE01. The sequence continues at coordinate 1,859,737 of OY970304.1, read as the reverse complement.
TCGCCGCCCGCGAGGGGACGATCCCCTGCCAGCCGAGGCCGCCCTGGCCAAGACCAGGTATTTGCTGGATGCGCCGCGGCATCACGTTGGCGAGTGGCGCCAGGCCCGGCACCCTGATCCCGGCGAAGCGCACTGGATAGAAGAGCATCCAGACCCCGCTCAGGTTGGTCACGTAGCCGATCGCCCCGGTAAAGAGCGGGATCGTGATCAGGCTGAGGGTCGTGTGGTCCATCGCTTTAGGGGATGATGAGCGGCGAGCGCAGGATGACCGTAATCAAGGACAACGGGACGCGAGCCATCCTGCCGCCGTTCGGCGAGGAGCACGAGGAGCTGCGCGAGACGGTCCGTCGCTTCGTCGTCAAGGAGATCGCCCCCAACGTCGACGAGTGGGAGGCGGCGCGCGAATTCCCCCGCGAGCTCTACGCCCGCTGCGCCGAGCTCGGCTTCCTCGGCCTCAAGTTCCCCGAGGAGCTCGGCGGCCAGGGCGGCACCCACCTGCACGACGCGATCTGGGTCGAGGAGCTGGCGCGCTCCGGCGGCTCCGGCGGCGTCGCCGCCGGCCTCAACGCCCACGCCTCGATCGCGATGCCGCCGATCTTCAACTTCGGCACCGAGGAGCAGAAGCAGCGCTGGCTGGTGCCAGGGATCGCCGGCGAGAAGATCGGCGCCCTCGGCATCACCGAGCCTGGCGCCGGCTCCGACGTCGCCGGCATCTCCACCAACGCCCGGAAGGTCGACGGCGGCTACGTCGTCAACGGCTCCAAGACCTTCATCACCAACGGCGTCCGCGCCGACTTCCTCGTCTGCGCCGTGCAAGACGACGAAGGAGGGCGGCCACGGCGGCATCTCCTTCCTCGTGCTCGAGCGCGAGATGCCCGGCTACGAGGTGGCGCAGAAGCTGGAGAAGATGGGCTGGCACTCATCCGACACCGGCGAGCTCTCCTTCACCGACGTCGAGGTGCCGGAAGAGAACCTGCTCGGCGACGAGAACGAGGGCTTCAAGCTGATCATGGCCAACTTCGCCTGGGAGCGGCTACTGATGGCGATCGGAGCCGTCGGCGCGATGCAGCGCCTGATCGAGACCACCGTCGCCTATGCCCTTGACCGCGAAGCCTTCGGCCGCCCGATCGGCAAGTTCCAGGCGATCCGCCACCAGGTCGCCGAGATGGCGACCAAGGCCGAGTCCTCCCGCGCCCTCACCTACAACGCCCTCCGCCTCTTCCACGAGGGCCAGAACTGCATCGAAGACGTGACCATGGCCAAGCTGATCACCCAGCGTGCCGTACTCGAGATAGCCGACCAATCCCTCCAAATCCACGGTGGCTACGGCTACATGCGCGAGTACGGCATCGAGCGAGCCGTCCGCGACGCCCGCCTCGGCCCGATCGGCGGCGGCACCGACGAGGTGATGAAGGAGATTCTGGGAAAGTTGATGGGGTTGTAGAACCCACGACATGGCGTTGCTGGCGACCAAGCTGCTCCTGGCCCCGCTTTGTGTGGTCGCCGTCTCGCTTGCAGGTCGCCGATGGGGCGTGGCCGTGGCGGGTGTCCTCGGAGGTCTTCCGGTCGTTGCCGGGCCAATCTTGCTCGTTTTCACTTTGGTCCACGGCCGCTCCTTCGGCGCCGATGCCGCCGCGGGGACCCTGCTCGGCCTGGGCGCGCTGACGACGTTCGTGGTCGTCTATGGGCGCATTGCGCCCTCGGCGCCACCGGCAGCGACCGTGGCGGCCGGCTGGGCGGCGTTCCTGGTCGGCGTCGCGTTGCTGACCCTCATCCATCCTCCACCCGCTGGCGCCCTGATCCTGGTCTGCGCTGGATTCGCGCTGGGGATCAAACTGCTCGCTGCTCCAGAAATGCCGCCTACAGCCCAGGGGGCGCCGCCCTGGTGGGACCTGCCGGCGCGTGCCGGAGCAGCACTCGCCTTGGTCGTTGCCCTTACGGCGGTTTCGGGTGCACTTGGGCCGCACTTGAGCGGGCTTCTCGCCCCCTTCCCGATCATCACCAGCGTCCTGGCCGTCTTCACTCATGCCCATGGGGGCGCCGATCAAGTGCGCGTCCTGCTGCGGAACTTCCTACTCGGCTTCTACGGGTTCGCCGCGTTCTGCTTCACGCTCGCGATTGCCCTGGACTCGATGGGGATTGCTGCCGCGTTCTCGATTGCGCTGATAGCGGCCCTGGCAGTTCAAGCCGTGATACTTGCGGCTCGCTCACGGCTCATCCCGAGCCCAGCTCCCCAGCCGGTTCAGCCGCGCTGATAACCGACCGCCATCACCCCACCGTTGCCGGACATCTGGCCGACCTCCTTGCGCAGCGTGATTGGGTCGAAGCCCTTTTGAACTGAGACCCGTTTGGGCAGCGCATAGAGGGCGAAAATGTAGGTTTCGCTCGAGCCCTTGGGCGGGCAGATCGTGTAGCCGGACTTGCCGAAGCTGTTGAGACCGACGACGGCGCCCTTGGGCAGCTGACCCGCGGGGATGCCAGTCAGGCTTGGGTCGAGGCCCGCCACGGTCCAGTTGAAGCTCAATTTGCCTTCAACCGGTTTCAGACTCAACACGAAGAGCGCCAATTCGGCGGTATCCGCCGGCACTCCCCGCCAGGCGAGTTCTGGCCAAGTGTCCTTGCCATCGCAGGTGTAAGTGGCGGGGAGCTCGGCTACGCCGCCGACGGAGGAGGAGCCGAGCGCCGGGCTTTCTAGGGTGATGCTCACCACAGTCGCTCCGGCACGTTGTTTGGGGGTGATCCCCTGCTCCGGTTCACCGGAGGGAACCGCGACTTCGGGGCCGTGCTTTCCCGCGTTCGCAGAGCCTTCCGACCCCCCGGATGGAGCTGGGTTCGAGTGGGGATTCGAGGCCGAGTTCGAGTTCGAGGCTGACCCCGAGCTCGAACCCGACTCCGAAGTCGAGTTCGAGGCCGGAGGCTTGCTCGCGAGGTCTCCTGTCCCCGCCTGCGTGCCCCGCGAGGTCGGCGCGCTTGCCGTCTGACTGTCAGAGGAGCCTCCCCCGCAGCCAGAGACGGCGAGCGTCACCGCAGCGACGAGCGCGAGGATGACCCCCGCGCTCGTCTGTCGGACTTTGGGACTCAGGAGACGCTCAGCGCCGATTCGCGCTTCGATTGGAACGCTTCGGACGGGAAGAATCCGTTCCATTCGACCGGTTCGCCGAGCGCTTCCAGTTTGGTTCCGGTCGCTTTGAAGCTCGTCGGGCCGAACGTAGCGCTTTCGGTTGCGTTGCTGATCAAGCCGCCAGCGGAACCAGTGACGTGGACCCAGGAACCCCAAAGCGGGCAGAACCAGCCGCCGTAGAGCACCCAGACATTCACCCCTTTGACCGTGAGGTAATTGCTGCCGCTGACCGTAGACAGACTGGCCGGCCAGGGGAACGCTTCGGCTTCGATCGCTTCAACCGTACAGGTGCTGTTCGTGTAGCAGTTGAACAGGGGCAGTTCGGTGATGTTTCCTTTGCCCGTCCCGCTGCTGTTCGAGATTTCTACTTTGTAGAGGAAGTTGTCGCAGGTGGTCGTGAATCCCCACATGGTGAGGCCGCTTTTTTCAGCCGCCCCGAGGATCGTTTCCGTGCCTTTGAGTTCTTCTCCATTGAACTTCCAGGCGGGGGCTGCGCTCGCGCTGGCCGCGAATGCGGCGCAGAGAGCCAAGGCCACGAACAGGCCCCCTAGGAAGTTTCTTGCTGCCTTCGTGTGCATGATCTTCTCATCTCCTTGCGCAGTGCTTGCTCGATGCAGACTGGTTGAGCGCTCCGCCTGACGAAGTTGAGAGACGTGACTTCTCGTTGCATCGCTGACCCTCGGTCAATCCCGCATCGACATAGCCGACCTCGCCTCCCCGCATGAATTCTCCCTCGTCGCCCCGCTAGATCAACGGGAGTCGATCTAGGTATGGGCACGGTTTAACCTCAGAACGCAAGCGATCTTCTACCGCACCGAGCCAGCAAGTGCAAGTGTTTGGGCGTCGACCGCAACTCGACAGAACACGCAAAACGCAGCGCGATCGAGATGATTGGCAACCGCCTGAGCACAATAGGAGGCCTACTTGGCCTCATTGCCGTCCTCGCCACTGGCACAATGGCGGGAGGGGCACTGGCTGGCTCCACCGGGCGCCAGACCACCTCGCATGTCCAGCGGCCGCGTGTCGTGCGCAGGCTCATTCCGTTCGGGCCGAAGCGCAAGCGCCAGATGGCCGCCTACTCTGAGCGCCACTACGGGGAACACACCTGGCGGTTGAGGCACCCGCGGGTGATCGTCGAGCACTGGGCCGAAAGCGGCAGCGCCGCGGCCGTCTACAACACCTTCGCTCCCGACCATCCGGATTCAGAGCTCCACGAGCTGCCCAATACATGCGCCCACTTCGTGATCTCGGGGTCGGGGCGGATCTACCAGCTGGTCTCGTTGAGGATTCGCTGCCGGCACACGGTGGGGCTCAACTGGACGGCGATCGGGATCGAGCACACTGGCTTCAGCGACGCCGAAGTACTTGGCAACCGGCGCCAGATGAACGCCTCGCTGGAGTTGACCCGCTACCTGCGCTGCCACTTCAAGATCAAGCTCCGCAACGTGATCGGCCACGCCGAGAGCCTCTCCTCCCCCTACCACCGCGAGCGCGTTGCGAGCTTGCGCCGACAGACCCATGGGGACTGGAGACACAGCTCGATGCAGATCTACCGCCGCCGGCTGCACCACCTGGGCAATTGCTGAACGGCTCTCAGCGCGAGCTCCAACGCTGCGAAACCCAGGCGACGATCTGCGGCCAGAAGCGCAGCAGAAGCATGCCCGCGACGATCGCGGCGACAGCGAGCCAGCTGCCATGCGAGACCTCGCGGAAAAGGAAGTGACCGCCGAGCGCGAGAGGCATCGAGTCTCAGATGGTACGGCCGAGCCGTCGCTGGAACTAAGGGCAGGGACGCCAGGGCTGGGCGAAAAGATCGTATGACTTGCGGATCGCGCTGAAGTCAAGGCTTGCCGCTGCATTGCAATATGCGGACGGTTCGAGTTCGTACTCCGCCTCGAAGACCGCCTTGCCAGCCTTGACGAAGGGCTCGTAGGTGCCGCATTCGTCGTACTGGAAGCACTGCTCGACGATCGCGAAGTTGAAGCTGCCGAGCAGTTGCTTCACCTGACCGCCGTCGTTCTTCAGCGCTACCGCCATCCCGCGCGCATGTACTTGCCGCGCCACCCAGCGGTTGAAGCGCAGCTGTGCCCCGGCGCTGATCGGAAAGCCCGTCTTGTTTTCCCAGCCGGCGATGTTGTCCGGCTCGACCGCGTCGAACCCCTTGCGAGCGCAGATGTCAAAACGCCGCTCGAGCGGCTTGGCGAAGAGGTGGAAGCGACGGACGTCGAGCCAGCGCTCGTTCGGGAAGCCTTCGTAGACGCGGCCGATCACCGAGCGTGGGAACGCACCGGCATCCGGCCGAAAGCTCTCCCAGCTGCCAACGTCGAGGTAACAGACGACGTGTCGGCCCTGTTGGTGCAACTGTCGCACGACGCTCGCCGGCGTTTCGAAGCCGTCGACGTCATAGACCGGGGCATCGACACTGGTGTCGATCTTGCCTTGCAGCTGCCACTGCCACGGCTGGGTGGTTGGAGCTGGATGCCAGCGGGCAAGCGCCGAGTCGCAGAGCAGCAGGACCAGGCAGGCGGTGAGGACGGCGGCAACTGTTCGACGAAAGGTCAGGACCCGAGCATAGGCAGTGCGCACCGCGGGCCCGTTTCGTAGCATCAGACAAGTGGTCTATCTGCTCAGGCACGGCGATGCCGAGGAAGGCGTCGGCGACGACGCGGCACGGCGCCTCACGCTCAAGGGCGAGCGCCAGGCCGAGGCCGCCGGACGAGCACTGGCAGCACTCACGACCACTCCCGACGCCTGCCTGACCAGTCCCAAGGTGCGCGCCGCGGACACCGCCAGGCTGGCCTGCGAGGCGCTTGAGCTCGAGCCGGAGATTGCCGAGCAGTTGCGGGGCGGTTCCTTCGACTCCTCCGCCCTGGCCGCCGGCCGCGGCGATGTCCTCCTTGTCGGTCACGAGCCCGACTTCTCTGCCGAGGTGGCGCGCCTCACCGGCGCCAACGTCAAGCTGCGCAAGGGCGGGCTCGCCATCGTCGACGGCAACACCTTGATCGCCCTGCTCAGGCCCCGAGATCTGGCGGCGATCACCGGCGCCTGAGCCGTCCGCAGTTCAGTGTGTGTGCTCATCAGTCCAGGGAGTGGTGAATTTCGCGCGAAACGTCGAGTAGGGTCTTCGCGACCTATTCGACGCGGGGAGAAACGAGGGTTAGATGGCTTACGAAATGCAGCTCAGGGAGAGTCAGGACAAAGTGAAGATCCGCAGCCCGTGGGCGGCGGCGCTGCTGCCCTACATCACGCTCGGCATCTATCACTTGGTCTGGTGGTACAAGATCAATCGCGAGCTGCGCGACTACGGCAAGGCAAAGGGATACGACCTCGGTCAAAACCCGACCAACTCCCTGCTCGCCCTCTTCCCCGGCGGCATCATCGTCGTGCCTGCCCTGATCACCTACTGGCGCGGGACCAAGCGCGTCATGGGCGCCTCGAAGGTCGCGGGGCAGACGCCGCTCAACGGCTGGATCGCGGTCATCCTCTTCGTGGTCATCTCGCCGGCGCTGTGGTTCTACGTCCAGTCCGAGCTGAACAAGGTCTGGCAGGCAGAGGCCAACCCAGTCGAGGGTGAACTCGCGCCTCCCGCCCCCGCCGACCCGATGCCACCGCCGCTGCCCGAGCAGCCACAGGTAACCGAGCCACCCGCTGGCGACCCGCCGCCCGCGGGACCCGCAAGCTGAACCGCCCGTGAAACAGCGCGTCAACCTGATCACCCTTGGCGTGGGTGACCTCGGGTGGGCGCGCCGCTTCTACGAGGCGCTGGGCTGGAGCACCGGCGCAGCGCCGGACGACGATGTCGTCTTCTTCCAGGCGGGCGAGATGGTCCTCGCCCTCTGGGACCGCACACGCCTGGCCGAGGACAGCGCGGTCGCCGACGGTGGCGGCTGGGGCGGGGTGACCCTGGCGCTCAACTTCGGCTCGCCGGCCGAGGTGGACGCGGCGATCGAGGAGGCGCGAAGCGCCGGGGCGACGATCGGCCGCGAGCCCGCCGAGACCTTCTGGGGTGGCTACAGCGGAGTCTTCATCGATCCCGAGGGCCACCCCTGGGAGGTCGCCCACAACCCGCACTGGACCGTGACTGAAAGCGGCGGCATCGAGCTTGGCCGCTAGCCCCCTCCAGCACGCCCACCTCAACCTCCTCGATAGCTCGCGCCAGTTCTTCGAGCTCGACCCAGGCGCAGCGATCGAGGCCGAGCCAGGCTGGCTCTTCGGCGCCGGCAGCTCCACTCACCCGGTGATCTCAAACGGCGCCTTTCGCCGCGACGACAGCGTCGAGGGGGCCAAGTTCATCGCTCGCGCCAAGGAGTTCTTCGCCGCCAGGGAGCGCGGCTTCAGCATCTGGGTGAGGGGTGGGCAGGCAGAGGATCGCGATCTCGTCGAGGCTGCCGAAACTGCCGGCTTTCAGCTCGTCTACGAAATGCCGGAGATGACTCTGGGAAAAAAGCTGACATCAGCCGAGCTCCCTCCCAAGGCCGAGCTGCGCAAGCTGACCGCAATCGAGCAGGCGACCGACTTCTGGCACGTGGCCACCACCTCCTACGCAAGCATCGGCTTCCCGCCCGAAGTCTTCGCCGGCTACACCAACCACGCTGGCCTGCTCGCCGAGAACGTCGTTGCTTTCGTCGCCCTGCTCGACGGCGAGCCGGTCAGCATCGCGATGACGATGGTCAGCCACGGCGTCGCCGGCATCTACTGGGTCGGCAGCCTCGAGCAGGCGCGCGGCAAGGGGCTCGGGCGGGCGGTAACCGTGGCCGCGACCAACGCCGGCTTTGACCTCGGCGCCGACATCGGCTCGCTGCAGGCATCGCCGATGGGCAAGCCGATCTATCTAGAGCTGGGCTACGAGACCGCCTTCGAGTACCAGATGTGGATGTCCCCCACGCCCTGACCCGACTGGCCAGTCAACCAGGACGATTGGTTCCTTGTAGCCTCCCGAGCCGAATTTCACTGAATCCATAAGGAGAGAGCGACTGATGGGACTTCTTGACGGAAAGGCGGCGATCGTCACCGGATCGGCGCGCGGAATCGGCCGGGCAACCGCCGAACTGTTTGCCAGCGAGGGCGCCAAGGTGCTGATCAACGACCTCGACGCCGACGTCGCCGAACAAGCCGCGGGCGAGATCAACGGCGAAACCGCCGTCCACGCCGGCGACCTGACCCAGCCCGAGGCCGCCGACAAGCTCGTTGCCGCCGGCATCGACGCCTTCGGCGCCGTCGACATCGTCGTCAACAACGCCGGCTACACCTGGGACGGCGTCGCTCACAAGATGACCGACGAGCAGTTCCAGGCGATGATCGACATCCACACGGTCGTGCCCTTCCGCGTCGCCCGGGCGCTGGCGCCCCACTGGCGCGAGGCGGCCAAGGCCGAGCGCGGCGAAGACAAAGAGGTCTTCCGCAAGCTGATCAACGTCTCCTCCACCTCCGGCACGATGGGCAACGCCGGCCAGGTCAACTACTCGGCGGCGAAGATGGCCGTCGTCGGCCTGACCAAAACCCTCGCCAAGGAGTGGGGCCAGTTCAAGATCAACGTCAACGCCGTCGCCTTCGGCTTCGTTGAAACCCGCCTCACCGCCGCCAAGGAGGAGGGCGAGGAGATGACCGCCCCCGGTGGCGAGAAGATCGAGCTCGGCATCCCCGAGCAGATGCGGGCGATGGCCTCGGCGATCATTCCGCTCGGCCGCCCCGCCACGCCCGAGGAGGCCTCCGGCCCGGTGCTCTTCCTCGCCTCGCCACTGGCGAACTACGTGCACGGCCAGGTACTCAACGTCACCGGCGGCATGTTCGGGGGGATGTACACCTGAGCCCCCAGGCGACAAGTGGCAGGCGTCCGCCCCGCTACCTCGACGTAGCGGATCGGATTTGGCCTGCCACTCGTCGCTTCATGGGCGCCCACACAGCGCTCTACAAGGCAACCGGCGGGCGCCTCGGGCACAAGATCCCGGGCGTCCCCGGCAAGATGCTGCTGCTTGATCACAAGGGGGCGAAGAGCGGCATCGAACGCACCTCGCCACTGCTCTATTTCAGGGACGGCGAGGACCTGGTCATCGTCGCCTCCAAGGGTGGCTTCCCCAAACACCCCGCCTGGTTCCACAACCTCAAGGCCAATCCGGATACCACGGTCCAGGTCGCTTCACACCGTCTTCCGGTCCGGGCCTGCGTAGCCACGCCGGAGGAGCGCGAGCGCCTCTGGCCACTGGCTGTCAAGGCCTACCACGGCTACGAGGACTACGCGGTACGCAGCAAGGGTCGCGAAATCCCCCTCGTCGTCCTCGAGCCTCGCAACTAGGGCTTCGGGCGACGCTCCTCGGCGACCGGGTCGCCGGACTCGCTGGTAATTGCATCGGGTGGCCAGGGACCAGCCCAGTTGTCGCGGGCACCGTCGATCGTGATCGTCGTCCCGGAGACGAAGTCCCCTGCCGGCGAGGCCAGGTAGGCGACCAACCAGGCCATCTCCTCGGCCCGCCCGGCACGCCCGATCGGGATCGAGCGCTCGAGGTTGTCAACGACGACCTGCGGATACTTGGTCAACAGGGTCTCGGTGGCGAACTGGCCGGCGGCGAGGGCGCAGGTCCTGATTCCAAAGCGGGCCCACTCGACCGCGAGCGTGCGCATCATGTTCTCGACCGCGGCGCGGGCAGCGCCCGAGTGCACCATCCCCGGCATCCCGTTGTGGGGCGAGAGGGTGACGCTGAGCACCTTGCCGCCGACCTGCGGGATGAAGGCCTTAGTCGCTGCCGCGTGGGTCATCAGCCAGGTGCCCTCGACGTTGAGCTCGATCACGGTGCGAAAGCCTTTCGGCGTGATCGACTCCGCCGGTGCCAGGAACTGGCCACCGGCGTTGTTGACGAGGACGTCGACCCGCCCGTGGTCAGCCAGCACGTGGTCGAAGAAGCGGTCGACAGCCTCCTCGTCGCGGATGTCCATCGCCGCATGGGTGAACGATCCAGCCAAACCGGCCGCAAGCTCAGCCGTCTCCACCAGCGGCTCCTCACGCCGCCCGCAACCGACCACGATCGCGCCGAGACGGGCGAGCTCGAGGGCAGTCTCGCGCCCGAGGCCGCTGCCGGCGCCGGAGACCACACAGACCTCCCCGTCGAGCAAACCCTCCCTGAAGATGCGCGAATGCGGGCTTTCAGTCATCGGGGCGCAAGCCTATAGACGGGCGCTCACCGTAACCTCAGCGGCAATGAAGGTCAGCGTAGAGCCAAAACCACTGCACGAGCCGCTTGCCGGCGGCACCCCCGGCGCAACCGTCACGGTCGAGCCGATGGTCGCCGGTCACGTCACCTGGCCGGCGACGATGATGGAACGGCCCGGCGGCCGCCTCGAGACCCTGAAGCTGCTGCGCGCGCTGCTCAGCGGCAACCCTGCCGCCACCGTTCCCTGCCCCGCCTTCCTGATCCGCCACCCCAGCGCCGGCGCGATCCTGATTGATACCGGCCTGCACCCCTCGGTCGCCACCGACGGCAAGGAGAACTTCGGCAATCTTGGCAAGCGCTTCGGCAACCCCTCGCTTGAGCCCGGCGAAGACATCCCGGCGCAGCTGCGCCGGCGCGGCCTCGACCCCGGCGAGATCCCGATCGTGGTGATGACCCACATGCACATCGATCACACCTCGGCGATCTCCGAGTTCCCCAACTCGACCTTCGTCCTCAGTGAGAAGGAGTGGCACGCCGCCGCTACCGGCCCGCGGCCGCTGCTCAACGGCTACCGCCACGCCCACTACGACTACGCCTTCGATTACCGCACGGTCGACTTTGACCGCGGCGGCATCGACTCCTACGCCACCTTCGGCCGCTGCTTCGACCTCTTCGGCGATGGCTCGCTGCGGCTTGCCTACACCCCCGGCCACAGCGCCGGTCACATCTCGGTGATCGCCCACCTCGGCAAGCGCGACTTCGTGATCGGCGGCGACGCCACCTACATGCAGGCCCAGCTCGACGGCGACGCGCCGCTGGCGCCACGGCCCTTCGACGAGCACAATTACCGCCGCTCGCTGCAGGAGCTGAAGCTGTTCAAGCGCGAGTACCCCGACGCGATCGTCACCCCGGGCCACGACCCGGAGTTCTACGCCGGGCTCAGCGCCCGCTACGAGTAGCGACTAGCGGGAGCCGCTCAACTCGGCGTACATCGCCCGCACCGGAGCGAAGATCTGCTCGGCTACCTCGAGCTGGCTCTCGCGGCTCGGCTCCCGCTCGATCGGGAAAGACAGCGGCTCGCCGAACCGCACCGTCACCTTCGGGAAGCTCAGCCGCTTCCAGCGCCTGACTCGCTCCGAGCCCTGAATCGCGACCGGCACCACGGGAGCGCCCGATTCGAGCGCGATGCGGCCGATCCCGGGCTTGACCTGACCCAGCTTGCCACTGCGCGAGCGCCCGCCCTCGGCGTAGACGAGCAGCATCTCGCCCTGCTCGAGGATCGTGTCGGCAGTCTTGATCGCCTCCTCGTCATGGTGGCCGCGGCGCACCGGGAAGACGCCGCCGTGCTTGTAGATGTATGTCAGCACCGGCGTGCCGAACATCTGGGACTTGGCCATAAAGCGCACCTGGCGGCGCAGGTAGAGGCCGACGAAGAAGTGGTCCATCTGGCTGAAATGGTTGGGGGCAAGCAACAGTGGCCCGGCCTTCGGCACGTTCTCGACCCCGATCGCGCGCACCCGGTAGATCAGCAGCGTCGGCGGCGAGACGATCGCGCGAACCAAGGGGTAGGTCCAGCCGACCCCCTTGCGCGCAGCCGCGTGGAACTGGTCGAAATACTCCGCCGGGCGGTCGTCCTTGTAGTTCTGTGGCTTCATTTCAGTCATGTCAATTTCTCGCTTCGCTACGACGTTCGCTCCGCCCTCATCGGCGCGCGACGGCCGCAGGCCGTCGCTACGCGTACCCCCGTCAGCGGTGAGGGTTACGGCTCCTCTTTGCCAGGCTCGGGCGAGGCCCAGCCCTTGGCGCGATCGAGCGCTCGATGCCACTCCGTGAGGAGCGTTTCGCGCTCGTCCTCACCCATCGCCGGCTCGAAACGGGCAGCCTCTCGCCACATCTCACCGACCTGGTCGAGGCTCCAGCGGCCAGTTGCGATCCCCGCCAGGTAGGCAGCGCCAAGCGCGGTCGTCTCGGCGATCTCGGGGACGACCACCGGGCAACCGAGCACGTCGGCCTGGAACTGCATCAGCCAGCGGTTGGCGACCGCGCCGCCGTCAGCCTTGAGCGCCGCCAGCCGCTCGCCGGCCGCAGCCTCCTGCGCCCGCACCGCGTCCACTGTCTGAAAGGCGGTGGCCTCGAGGGCGGCCCGGGCGAGGTGAGCACGGCCGCTGCCGCGGGTGAGGCCGACGATCGTCCCGCGCGCATAGGGGTCCCAGTGCGGCGAGCCCAGCCCGGTCAGCGCCGGCACGAAGTAGACCCCGTCATTGCCGTCAAGCGAAGCGGCAAGCGCCTCGCTCTCCTCTGCCCGCTCAATCAGACCGAGGCCGTCGCGCAGCCACTGCACGGCGGCGCCGGTGACGAAAATCGAGGCCTCGAGCGCGCAAGCCGGATCGTCCTCGGTCCCGCAAGCGATGGTCGCCAGCAGCCCCTCGACCGGCTCGGGCGGCTCGGGCCCGGTGTTGAGCAAGACGAAGCTGCCGGTCCCGTAGGTGTTCTTGGCGCTGCCGGGACGGTGGCAAGCCTGGCCGAAAAGGGCCGCTTGCTGGTCGCCGCCGATCCCCGCCACCGGCACCTCACCACCAAACTCGGTGGTGGTGCCGTAAACGTGAGCCGAGGGCAGCGCCTCGGGAAGGCTCGCCGGGTCGATGCCGAGCAGGTCGCAGAGCTCCTCATCCCAGGCGCGGCGGCGGATGTCGAAGAGCATCGTCCGCGAGGCATTCGTGTAGTCGGTCGCGTGGCGGCCGGTGAGCTTGAAGAGCAACCAGGAGTCGATCGTGCCGAAGACCGCCCGCTCGGCCCCCGCGGCGTTTTGCAGCAGCCACTCGATCTTGGTCGCCGAGAAGTAGGGGTCGATGACGAGGCCAGTGCGCTCGCGCACGAGCTGCTCGTGGCCGGCAGCGCGCAGCTCAGCGCAGCGATCGGCCGTGCGGCGGTCCTGCCAGACCAGCGCTCGGTGGATCGGCTCGCCGCTCGCCGGGTCCCAGGCGACTACGGTCTCGCGCTGATTGGTGATCCCGATCGCATCGAGCTCGGCCCCCTGGATGCCGGCGTCGACGATCGCCGCGACGGCGACCCGGCGGCTCACCTGCCAGATTTCGGCGGCATCGTGCTCGACCCAGCCAGGCCGCGGAAAGTGCTGCTCGAACTCCGAGTAAGCGCGGCCGACGACCTGTCCGACATCGTCGAAGACGAGGCAGGTGGTCCCCGTCGTCCCCTGGTCGATCGCCAGGATCAGGGAGCCACCCCGCGGAAGATCGTCAGCAGGCCCTCCGCTACGCCGGTGGCGTCTTTGCTGCCGGTGCCGAGCCGGCGCAAGCCCATGCCGTACATCAACGCCACGATCGTGCGCGCGTGGCGCCCCGGCTCCGGCACCTCGAGCATCTCCAGCGCCGCCGCGGCGACCCCTTCGTAGGCCTCAAAGCAGCGCAGCGAGGCCTCGCGCAGGGCCGGGTCACGCGCCGCCTGCAAATGCAGCTCAATCTCTGCCAGCTGCTGGATCCGGTTGCTCGACTCCTCGACCACGCGCTCGACTTCGACCGCCACCTGCTCCACGGTGGGTTGCCCACGGCGCAACTCCGCCGCGATCTCCTCCTGGCGGGCAACCTCTTCACCGACGAAGAGCAGCAGGCTCTCGCGCAGCAAATCCACCTGGCTGGGGAAGTGGTAGGTGAGCGAGCCGAGGGCAACACCAGCGGCGCTTGCCACCCGTCGGTTAGTAACGGCGGGCACCCCCTCACCGCCGATCAACTCGACCGTGGCACGGAGAATTCGCTCGCGGGTATCGGAGGACGCGACGGTGGCCAAGAAGCGCCAGCCTACCCGTTTGACCTATCGTTCGTTCGAACGAACAACAGCGATGGGCGAGGGGGAAGTAATGCCGACCAGCACAACAGAAGTTGCCGGAGCAGCGGAGGAGAGCACGGCGGATGCGAACGGTGGCCTCGGCCTGCGCGAGTCGGTGCTGGCACTGCAGGCCCGCAAAGCGACTTCGCGAGAGCTGGTCGAAGCTGCGCTGGCACGGGCGGAGGAGGCGCAAGTGACGCTGAACGCCTTCCGCGTGATCTGCGCAGAGGACGCCCTGGCGGCGGCCGATGAGGCGGATCGCCGCCTTGCCGCCGACGAGGCGGCGCCGCTTCTCGGCGTACCCGTCGCGATCAAGGACGACGTCGACCTCAGTGGCCACACCACCCCGTTCGGCTGCGGCGGCGGGCGACCCGCGGTGCGCGACGCCGAGGCTGTACGCCGCCTGCGCGAGGCAGGGGCGATCGTGATTGGCAAGACCCACGCGCCCGAGGTGGGCCTCTGGCACTTCACCGAGACGCCGCTGCACGGAGCCACCCGCAACCCCTGGAACACCGACCACACCCCCGGCGGCTCCAGCGGCGGCGCCGCGGCCGCGGTGGCAGCTGGCGTGGTCCCAGCCGCGATCGGCTCAGATGGCGCCGGTTCGATTCGCATCCCCGCCGCCTGGACCGGCCTCGTCGGCTTGAAGCCGCAGCGCGGGCGCATCTCGACCTGGCCTGACGCAGAGTCCTTCAACGGGCTCAGCTGCTTCGGCCCGCTTGCCCGCAGCACCGACGACGCTGCCCTGTTGCTCGATGCCGTCCACGGCAACGTCCCCGCCGACCTGCACAAGCCAATGTCGCCAGTCGAGTCGTTTTCCGCTGCGGCGGCACGCGAGCCCGGCCCGCTTCGCATCGCGATCTCCTTCGCCACCCCCTTTGGCGTCCCCAACGCCGTCAGAGACGAGAACCGGGCGGCAGTCGAGGGCTTCGCCGAGCGACTCGGCGAACTCGGCCACGAGATCGTCCGCGCAGATCCCGATTACGGCATGGTCGGCCCCACCATCGTTGCCCGCGGAGAGGCCGCGGTGGAGGAATGGCTCTGCGCCCACGGCGAAGATCGCGCGGCACTGGAGCCACGCACGCGGGCGGCCGCACGCATTGGAAAGGCATTGAGCGGTATGCCGCTGCGCCTCGCGCGTGCAGCGGAGCCGAGCCTGCGGCGCCGGGTCGGCCGTGTCTTCGAGCGCTGCGACGTCGTCCTCACCCCCACCACGGCGAAGCCACCGCCCCGCATCGGCGCCCTCGAGGGCGCCGGCTACTGGAAGACGGGCAACACGGCAAGCGCCACCTGTCCTTTTGCCTTTGCCTGGAACGTGACCGGCTGGCCGGGACTCAGCGTTCCCGCCGGCCTCACCGCGAACGGCCTGCCGATCGGCGCCCAGCTGCTCGGTCGCGAAAACGACGAGGAGACGCTGCTCTCCCTCGCGGGCCAGGTTGAGCGCGCCGAAGGTGGTTGGCCGCGGCCGAGTTGAGGGTCGATCCCGGTAGGGGTTTCGCTTAACTTTTTCGGTGGAGACATCGAGGCTGACGCCGCGAGGAATTGCCGAAAAAGTGCAAGACGCTCCACCCCTACCGGGATCGACCCTGAGCGCGAACGCAGTAAGCACGCACGAAGTCGAGCAGCTGACTACCGCGATGGACGAAGCCGCGGAAGCTGCGGCCGGTGGCGCGGTGCTCCAATTCGAGCTCGATCTCGTCAACCCGGTAGCCGGCCCGGACCACGTCGACGGTCATCCCCAGCTCCATTCCGTATCCGGCCGCAAAGGGAAGCGCCGCGCGCAGCACCTCGCTGCGCAGCGCCCGCTGACCGGAGATCGGCGCTTCGGCCTCGAAGCCGCAGCGATGCCGGATCGCCCAGCGGGCAAAGCCCAGCGCCAGACCGAAGCCACCGCCGACGCGCCTGCCGAAGGCGGCCACCGCGAGGTCGCACTCCCCCGCTTCGACCGCCTCGACCAGCGGCCCGAGCCGCCGGGCGGAGCCAGCGAGGTCACCGTCGCAGAGCAGTACGGTCGCCGGCGGCACGTCCTCGCTCAGTGCCGCCTCGGCCGCTGCCGTGACGTTGGCCCCCTTGCCGTGCGGGCGGCCGCGACTGACCACCTTGGCACCGGCACCCATCGCCACCTCGGCCGTGCCGTCTTCGGAGGCGTCGTCGGCCACCCAGATCGCCGCGCCGGGGAAGGCACCGTGCAAAGCAGACACCGTCGCGGCGATCCGATCCGCCTCGTTGCGAGCAGCGACGATCACGGCCAGCCCCGCGGCCGGGTTGGGGTCGAACTCATGCCTGGGTCGCTCCGCCGTCACGCGCGGATATTCTCCCCCGCCATGGATATCGAGGCTCACATCACCGGCAACGTATGGAAAATTGAGGTCGCCGTTGGGGACACCGTTACGGACGGGGACACGGTCGTGATCCTCGAGTCGATGAAGATGGAGATCCCGGTCGAGAGCGAAGACGACGGCACCGTCAAGGAGATTCGCTGCGAGGAGGGTCAGTCGGTCAGTGAAGGCGACGTCCTCGTAGTGCTGGAGTGAAAGCAAAAATCGACACGGTGACTTCCGGGTATTCGGGTCCGGGTCGATTTTTGTGGGAACGCGGTGTTCGATGAACGAGCAGCTCGCCAGCGGCAAGCTGCTCCTCGACTCCCCGGCCGAGGCCGTAGTCCGGCTTCGCATCTCCAATCCCGAGCGCCGTAACGCGCTCGACCACGAGATCCTCGACGCGATTGCCGAGACGCTGCCCCGCCTCGACCGGGGGATCGCGACGCGCTGCCTGCTGATCACTGGCGCCCCACCGGTCTTCTCGGCCGGCTACGACATCTCGGCGATCCCGGCGGAGACCTTTGAGCGCGACGCCGAGGCCCTCGTCGCCCACCCCTTCCACGCCGCGATGGAGGCGCTTGCCAATCATCCCTGGCCGACGGTCGCCGCGATCAACGGGGCCTGCGTCGGCGGCGGGCTCGAGCTGGCGGTGACCTGCGACATGCGGATTGCCGCCAGCGGCACCAAGCTCGGCATGCCGCCGGTGAAGCTCGGCCTCGTCTACAGCCACACCGGTCTGCGCAAGTTCATCGACACGGTCGGCCTCGCCCGCACCAAGGAGCTGTTCCTCACCGGGCGCAATTTCGAGGCGGAGCGCGCCGCCGAGATCGGCCTCGTCCACGAAGTCGTCGCCGCCGAGCGCCTGGAAGAGGTGGCCGTCGCCTTAGCGGCCGAGATCGCCGGCAACGCTCCGCTCTCGATGCGCGGCAACAAAAGCGCGATCGACCTGCTCGCTGCCTCGCCGATCCTCAGCGAGCAGCAGGAGGCCGGCCTGATCGCCCTGCGCGAGTCCTGCTTCAGCTCGGCCGACTTCCGCGAGGGCATCGAGGCCTTCGCCGAGAAGCGCAAGCCGGAGTGGAAGGGCCAATGAGCGCAGCGGCGCGCAAGCAGCTCGCCGCCAGTGACCCGACGATGGCGGCGCTGATCGAGCGCCTCGGCAAAATCGATCTGGCGACAAGGCTGCGCCGCCGCAAAGAGGAGCGCCCCAACGACGCCTACGGAGCACTGCTGCGGGCAATCGTCGGCCAGCAGCTTTCAACCAAGGCGGCGCGGACGATCTACGGCCGCATCCTCGAGCTCTTCGACGGCACCACGCCCTCGCCCGAGCAGCTGCTCGAAGCCGAGGAGTCCGACCTGCGCGGCGCCGGCCTCTCCGGTCGCAAGGTCGAGTACGTACGCGACCTCGCCTCGCACGTGATCGAGGGCGAACTCGAGCTCGAGCGTCTCGATCATCTCGGTGACGAGGAGGTAATCGAGGAGATCGTCGCCGTGCGCGGGCTCGGCGTCTGGACCGCGGAGATGTTCCTGATGTTCCACCTCGAACGGCCCGACGTCCTCTCCGGCGGCGATCTCGGCATCCGCAAGGCGGTGCAGATCGAGTACGGCCTCGAGGAGATGCCGCCCCCGACGAAGGTGCTGGAGATCGGCGAGCCCTGGCGCCCGCACCGCAGCCTCGCCTCCCTGTACCTGTGGGAGTCGCTTGCAAACGCACCCGTGGATTGAGGCACGGCGATCTCCCGCCGACAATAGATCCATGCGCACGCGTTTCTTGCTCGGTTTCGCCGTCGTCGTCGCGATCGCAATTGGTTCGATCGCGATCGCGCTGGTCGTTCACGCCCGCGAAAGCGACAACTTCGAGACCCGCCAGCAGGGCGAGGCATTGCGCGCGGCGCACCAGGCCGGCGCGCTGGCGGCGCTATCGGTCGGCCAGCTGTCCAGCGCCTCGGCCTTCTACCAGGCCGAGGGACATTTCAGCCGCCATGAGTTCGACGTCGTGGCCGACTCGCTGCTGCGTCCCAAAGCGCTGGCGGCAACCGCCTTCATCGGCTCTGTACCGGCCAGGGACCGGACCAGCTTCGAACGCACGCACGGCTACCCGATCCTCGAACGCACCCCGCTCGGCAACCTACGCCCCGCGCACGCCCGAAGCCAGTACTTCCCGGTCATCTACGTCGCCGCCAAGGGCCTCGACGTGCAGGCGCCGGTCGGCTATGACGTCGGCTCCGACCCGCTACGCGGCCCCTACCTGCTGAAGGCGCGGGACAGCGGCAGGCCCGCGGCCACCCCGGCCATGCGCCTGCCCATCGGCGGGACCGGGATCAACGTCTTCCGGCCGGTCTACCGCGACGGCATGCCAACGCGAACGGTCGCCGAGCGGCGGGCGGCGCTGATCGGCTTCGCCGGCGGCGCCTTCCATGTGCCCGACCTGACAGCGGCGGCGACAACCGCCCTGCCGAATGGAGTCGCTGCCTCCCTGATCGACCACGGCAGGACGATCTCCGGACCCGACCTGCCCCGAGACGAATCGGCCGCGGCGCCGATCCGCATCGCCAACCACACCTGGCTGCTGGTTGTGCGCGACCCGAACCGTCCCGGCGTCGACCTGGCGGTGATGATCGCGATCGTCGGGCTGGCGCTGGCGGCGCTGCTGGCGGCGCTCGTCCTCGTCTGGAGCCGCCACGAACGGATGCAGGAGCTGGCGCTGCAGGCCAGCCAGGACCCGCTCACCGGGCTGAAGAACCGGCGTCGCTTCGAGGAGGAGCTACGAGCCGAGCTGGCGCGCAGTCACCGCTACGGCGTCGCCGGAGCACTGCTGATGCTCGACCTCGACCACTTCAAGCAGGTCAACGACACCCTCGGTCACCCGGCCGGGGACCGCGTCCTCGCCGAGATCGCCGCCGTGCTGCGTGCCCGCGCCCGCGAGACCGACGTGCTGGCACGGATCGGCGGCGATGAGTTCGCGATCGTGCTGCCGCGCTGTGAGCTCGCCGAGGCCGAAGAGGTCGGCAACAAGATCGCCGCAGCGATCCGCGAGCGCATGAGCGCCGAGCCAGAAGGTGCCGCCGATAACAGCCAGCGTCGGCATCGCGCCCTTTGGCGCCGGCGAGCGGCTCAGCTTCGAAACAGTGTTGGGCCGAGCCGACGCGGCGATGTACGCGGCGAAGGGATCGGGCCGCGACCGGGTCAAAACCTTCGATGACACCACCCCGGAGCCAGGGATGGGCGAAGTGAAGATCACCGTCAGCGAACCGCGTTAGCCGCCAAGGTGTGGCGCAAACGCAGGATCCGGCCGGCCGAAACTTCGAAGGCAGCTCGAGCGCTTGGTGCGCTGTGCAGCAGGTCCAAGAGGGCACTCCCGGCGGCCATGCCGGCGTGGTAGTCGGTGAAGAGGAGAAGGTCGGTGCCGGCCGCGGTCGCGGCCCGTGCTGCCGCAGCGGGCCCGCCGAAGTCGCGAACCGCGGTCGATTCGAGCGCGTCGGTGATCGAGACCCCATCGAAGCCGAGGCGCCGGCGCAGCTCGCCGGTGGCGATCGGCCGGGCGAAGGCCGCCGGTTTCGGCGAGAAGGCCGGGTAGATAGCGGTGCTCAGCATCACCAGCTCACCGTCGGCGGCCACAAAGCGCCGGTAGGGGCGCTCGTCGACCGCGCGCAGCGTCCGCTTCGGCAGGTCGATCCGCTGCACCGCGAAGTCGGTGTTTTCGGCCGCCGCGCCGAGGCCGGGAAAGTGCTTGGCGGTGGCGGCAACGCCGAGGCCCTGTAGGCCGGCCGCAAACGGCACTGCCATCGCTTCCACTACAGCCGCACTAGAGCCGAAGCCGCGATCGGTGCTCGCGATGGTGCCACCGGGCCGAGCGACGTCCAGCACCGGGGCCAGGTCGACGTTCATCCCCACCCTGTTCAGGTTTGCCGCCGTGGCCCTGCCCTGTGTCCGGCTAAACGCCGCGCCGGCCGCACCCATCTGCGCCGCTGAAGCCGTCGGGGCACCTTCGAGCCGCTTCACCAAGCCACCCTCCTGGTCAACCATGATCAGAAGGGGGTCACGCAGATCAGCCGGGCGATGGATTGACTCGATTTCGGCGATCAGACCGCGGGACGCCGCCCGGCTCGGCAGGTTCTCGTGAAAGAGGATCACCCCCGCGAGGTCTCCGCGGCGGATTGTCCGCCGCAACGGTCGGGGCACCTTGGTGCCCCGGAAGCCAGCAATTAGGCGCTCGCCGGCGAGCTGGCGCAGGGAAAGCTGCGACGCCGCGCTGGGTGCCGGTGTGCTGCCGTGATCGCTGATTGCAGCGCCAAACGCAAACGCCGCGATCGCCAGCCCACAGGTCACCCCGGCGGCCACCCGCCTGCGCCTGATCCTCGCCGCCTTCATCGCGGGCGATGTTAGGCGCAGGCCCGCGAAGAACACGCTAATCGAGCGTCCGGAGCGCCACCTAGCCTTGCGCCCGAATGCCCTCCCTGATCACCTTCGAGGAAGCGCTCGCCCTCGGCGAGCTGACCGACCATCAGGGGATCGGCGACTTGGTCGAGCGTGCCTGGGCGGTGCGGCGCGAGAATTTCGGCGACTCGACCGACATGTGCTCGCTGGTCAACGCCAAGTCCGGCGGCTGCGCCGAGGACTGCGGCTTCTGCGCCCAATCGCGCTACGCCGAGGCGGACACGCCGATGCACGCGATGATGGAGCCCGAGCAGATCCTCGAACACGCCAAAGCCGCAGAAGCGGCGGGTGCTCACCGCTTCTGCATGGTCACCCAGGGCCAGGGACTCTCTAAGCGCGACTTCGAGAAAATCCTCGAGGGGGCCAAGCTCGTCGCCGAGCAAACCAACCTGAAGCGCTGCGCCTCGGTCGGCCACATGTCGACGGAGCGCGCCAAGAAACTGCGCGAGGCCGGCATTCAGCGCGTCCACCACAACGTCGAGTCGGCCCGCTCCTACTACCCAGAGGTCTCGAGCACGGTCCGCTACGAGGGTCGTATACGCACGATCCAAGCGGTAAAGGAGGCCGGACTGGAGACCTGCGTCGGCGGCATCCTCAACCTCGGCGAGTCACCGCGACAGCGGGTCGAGATGGCCTTCGAGCTGACCGAGATCAACCCGACCTCGGTGCCGATCAACCTGCTCAACCCGCGCAGCGGCACGAAGTTCGGCGAACGACCGCTGATGGACGCCTGGGACGTGATCAAGTGGGTGGCGATCTTCCGCCTGGTCATCCCCGGCGCCCTCTTCCGCCTCTGCGGCGGCCGGGTCGAGAACCTCGGCGACCTGCAGCCACTCGCGGTCAAGGCCGGCCTCAACGGAGTGATGATGGGCAACTTCCTGACCACGCTCGGCGCCGAGCCCGAGGACGACCGGGCGATGTTCGAGGAGCTCGGGCTGAACGTCGCGCGCCAGCCCGACAACGGCGCCAACCCGCGGCCCGACAACCGCGACGGCTGGCTCGACGGTGAGACGCCGGCGACGCCGATGGACGAGCTGATCGACCACCAGGACGAGGCCAACTTCTGGGATCCCTCGACGCAGCTGCGGGTGATCAAGAAGACCAAGAAGCCCCCGCCTTACCCGGCGCGCCAGACCGCGGCATGACCGAAATCGCGGACCGGCTGGAGGAGCTCCGCGACCGGGGCCTCTACCGGCGCTTGCGGCTGATCGGCGGTCCCCAGGGACCGCGGGTGACCATCGACGGCAAGCAGGTCCTGCTGCTCTGCTCAAACGACTACCTCGGCCTCGCCAACCATCCCAAGGTCCGGGGGGCGGCGGCGGAGGCGGCGATGCGCTGGGGTGCCGGTGCCGGTGCCTCGCGCCTAATCTCGGGCAACATGCAGCCGCACTCGCGTCTGGAGAAGCGACTCGCCGCCTTCAAGGGGTACGAGTCGGCCCTGCTCTTCGGCTCCGGTTACCTGGCCAATACCGGCACGATCGCGGCGCTGGCAGGAGAGGGCGAGGTGGTCTTCTCCGACGAGCTCAACCACGCCAGCATCATCGACGGCTGCCGGCTCTCGCGGGCCGAGACCTTCGTCTACCGCCACGGCGACGTCGAGCACCTCAGCTGGGGGCTGCGCAAGGCGGGCGGGCGGGCCGCGCTGATCGTCACCGACGGCGTCTTCTCGATGGACGGTGACATAGCACCGTTGGCGGAGCTCTGTGAGCTGGCCAAGACCCACGACTGCCGCCTGATGGTCGACGAGGCGCACGCCACCGGCGCGATCGGGCCGGGCGGGCGCGGCTCGGTTGCAGCGGCCGGGCTGAGCGGCGAGGTCGATGTCGTGATGGGGACGCTGGGCAAGGCGCTCGGCTCCTACGGCGCCTACGTCTGCGCCAACCGCGAAACAACCGACTACCTGCTCAACACCGCCCGCTCCTTCGTCTTCTCGACCGCGCTGCCCCCCTCGGTTGCCGCCGCTGGCCTGGCGGCGCTGGAGCTGCTCGAGTCCCAGCCCGAGCGAGTCGGGCGGCTCACCACGAACACGACAACACTGCGCCACGCACTTGTCGAGGAGGGCCTCGAAGTGGGTGGTTCGGAAACCCAGATCGTGCCGGTCGCCGTTGGCGATGCGGGCATGACGATGGAGCTCTGCGAGCGGATCCTGGAGCACGGCGTCTTCGCCCAGGGCATCCGGCCGCCAACGGTGCCCGAGGGCTCCTCGCGCCTGCGCTTCACGGTGATGTCAACCCATCGCCGCGAAGAGCTGGAGCGCGCCGCCAAGCTGATTGGCGGCGCGGCGCGAGAGCTCGGCTTTGGCGCGGATCGTTCTGCGGTCGCTCAACTAGCTGCCTGATGGCCATCGCGAAGGGCTTCTTCGTCACCGGCACCGGCACGGAGGTCGGCAAGACCGTCGTGGCGGCGGTGCTGGCGCGGGATCTGCGCCGACAAGGGTCGACCGTCGCGGTCTTCAAGCCGGCGGTGACCGGCCTTGATGAGCCCGGCGAGACCGACCACGCCTTGCTGCGGCGTGCCGCCGAATCGAGGCAGAGCGACGAAGAGATTGCCCCCTATCGCTACGGCCCGCCAGCCTCACCGCACCTGGCGGCGGCCCAAGCCGATGAGGAGATCGACCCGGAGCGCCTGCGCAGTGCGGCGCGGACCGCCGCAGCCAGCGCGGACCGACTCGTCTGCGAGGGCGTCGGCGGCCTGCTGGTCCCGCTCACTTGGCGAGTTTGTTCCGGTAGGCGAAACAAACTCGCCAAGCCCTATTTGGTGCGTGATCTGGCGGTTGATTTGAAGCTGCCGCTCGTGATCGCCGCCTCCACCGGACTCGGCACGATCAACCACACGCTGCTGACGGTTGAGGCAGCCCGCGCCGCAGGTCTCACCATTAGCGCGGTCGTCCTCACCCCCTGGCCCGAACAGCCGAGCGCGATCGAGCGATCGAACCAGGAAACGATCGAGCACCTGGGGAAGGTGCCGGTGCGGACGCTGCCACAGCTCGACCTGAGCGAACCCCGTAACTGGCCGGAACTCGAAATCGGCTGAACAATTAACCCCCCGCATCCAGGGGCAAAGCGTTCAGTCACTGACGATCACGTCGAGGCTCGCTGGCGTCAGCTCGACCTCGAAGCCAGCATCGGTCGCGACCGCGGCAACAGCCTCGGGATCCTTCGGCTCTCTACGGGCAAGCAGCAGCGCTCGGGCGACCTCACCGCGCACGGCCTTCGCAATGTGCGAGACCGCTTTGCGCTCACCCTTCTCCTCGCGAAAGGCGCGCACGGCCAGGAGAGTCGCTTGCTTCGGCTTCCAGGCGCTGACGTAGGCGCCGGAGCGCATGTCGACGATCGTTTCGCCGAGCTCGTCTGGCATCGCCACCGCCAGCGACGGGCGCCACCAGGCAGCGAGCGGGCCAATGCCATCGAGCTTGGTCGACGGCGGCAGCCGGTAGTGAGGGATCCGGTCCGCCGGTCGAACGAAGCCCCAGAGAGCGCTGGCGATCAAGACCCGTTTCGCTGCCCTGCGACGAGCGGGCGCG
This sequence comes from uncultured Solirubrobacterales bacterium, assembly GCA_963716345.1. Classification (GTDB taxonomy): domain Bacteria; phylum Actinomycetota; class Thermoleophilia; order Solirubrobacterales; family 70-9; genus VRUE01. The sequence goes on along the minus strand of OY970304.1, from coordinate 1,835,353 downwards.
GTCAGCCCGGCGAGGTCAAGACGCTGGTAGAGCACGCCGGTATAGACCGCGGCGGCCGCTGCGGCAGGCGCCTTGCGGAGCTTTGGGTCGACTGCCCGCAGCAGCTCCTGCCTCCCCTTGCGTAGCTCGGTGGCAAAGACCAGCGAGTCCAGATCGACGGGCTTGCCACCCTTGGGCTCGGCCTTACCTTCCGAGGGCGGCAACAGGATCAACATCGAGGCGCAGCTTTTCAGGCGACGGGCTCACCTGCGGCAACGGGCTCGCGCCCGGCCACGACCTCGCGCCCGGCGAGCTTCTCGCCGCCGAAGTTGACCGCGGCCTCGTCGCTGAGGTTGTCGCGCTTGGCGCGAATCGTGACCGCACCGATCACGGCACCGGTCAGGGCGACAAAGGAACAGATGGTCATCGCCTGCCCGAGGGCATCGACGAACTGCTGAGGGCTCGCTTCAGCAAAGTTGGTGGTCCCAACCGATCCTTGGAAGATCGCGCCGGTGACGGCAACGCCGAGGCTGCCGCCGACCATGCGGAACATCGAGAGCACGCCTGAGGCGATCCCAGCCTTCTCGACCGCGACCGCGTTCATCGCCGCGCTGGTCATCGGCGACATCGTCAGGGCGATCCCGATGCCGAGCAGCATGAAGCCGGGCAACAGGTCGAGATAACTGGAGTCGACCGCGATGCCGCTGAAGCTGTAGAGCGAGGCGGCGACGATCCCAAGCCCGGCGGCGATCAGCCAGCGTGGGCCGAAGCGATCGGCGAGCCGTCCCGCCACCGGTGCCACGCCGACGATCATCAGGGTCGACGGCAGGAACCTGACCCCCGCCTCGAGTGGCGAGTAGCCGAGGATGTCCTGCATGTAGAGGGCAAGGAAGAAGAAGACGCCGAGCATCGAGAAGGAGACGATCAGGGCGACGACGACCGCGCCGAGGAAGTTGCGATCGGAGAAGAAGCGGAATTCGACCATCGGCACTTTCACCCGCAGCTCGACCGCGACGAAGGCGGCCATGCCGACGACGGCACCGACCAACAGCGCGATGATCTCGGGTGACCCCCAGCCCCATTCGTTGCCCTCGACCAGGGCCAGGATCAGCGCCGTTAGGGCACCGGTGAGCAGGGCGACGCCGGCGTAATCGACCTCGCGGCCGACGGTGTTGTCGCGTGACTCGCGCACGGCGAAGAGCGAGGCGGTCACGGCGCCGATCGCGACCGGAATGTTGAGGTAGAAGATCGCCCGCCAACTGACGTGCTCAGTCAGGGCGCCGCCGACAACCGGGCCAACCGCGAGGGCAAGGGCCGAGACGCCTGCCCACATCCCCATCGCCTTGCCGCGCTCCGAAGCGGGAAAGGCGTCGGTGATGATCGAGAGCGTGGCCGGCATCATCAGCGCCGCGCCGACTCCTTGTACTACCCGGCTTGCGACCAGATCAGTCTGGCTGGCGGCGAGCCCGGCGGTCGCCGAGGAGAGGGCGAAGATGACGACGCCGAAAAGGAACATGCGGCGGCGACCAAAGATGTCCCCCAGCCGCCCGCCGGTCGCCAGCAGCACGGCAAAGGAGAGCGTGTAGCCGTTGATCGTCCACTCGAGGCCGGAGATCGAGGCCCCGAGGTCTTTCTGGATCGACGGCAGGGCGACGTTGACCACCGTGTTGTCGAGCATGATCATGAACAGCGCGAAGCACATCGCTCCGAGCGTCCACCACTTGCGGTTGTCATCGGTGATCAGGTGGGAGTAACGGGTCATAGAACACCTCCGTGTTCACGCACGAATCGCCACGGATTCGAATGACCGGCTGCCACCGTGACGATTAGTGCGTTCACGGTCCAACCTCCTTCAGGTGTGCGAAAGCTTCCGCGATGTCGTCGCGGTCCATCAGCGAGTCGACGGCGGCGTCGAGCTTGCGCCGCTGCGCCGCGGTGAGGCTGGCGGCAAAGGTCTCCATTCCCGCCTGGCGCACGACGACGAGGGTGTCGACGAGCTTCTTGCCCTTGACCGTGATCGCGACGCGGCGCACGCGCCGGTCCTCGCGGTCCTCGACCCGGCTGGCGAGCCGCTTCTTGACCAGGCCATCGACGGCCCGGCTCATCGAGGGCACCGAGACGCCCAGCGCCTCGCCCAGCTCGCTCACCTGCCTCGTCTCCGTGGCCTCGCCCAGCCCGCCCAGCTCCAGCAGGGCCTTGGACTGGGTCATCGAGAGGCCGCTCTCCTCGATCACCCGCAGCACGTTGCCACGGTCATAAAGGAAGAGGTGGCGCAGCAAAGCGCTGATCCGCGCCGCCGTGTCCTGTGCCTCGGCGCTGACGTCCGGAGTACTGACCTCGTCAACGAGTGCCGTTATGTCGCTCGCTTGCATGCTCATAATAGTTGCAGACAAACAACTATTTCTCTAGAAGAATAGTTGTTCATGTGACCAACATCACGCCCGAGCTCAAGCTCCAGTGTGCCTTTGCCCTACCAATGCGAGCGAAGTAACAGCGCGGGGTTTCTGGCCGGACTCAGAGCTAGTCTCGGTTCCAGTGACGTCGGTGGACCACGCTCAGCTCGATCGCGACCACGTCTGGCACCCCTTCACGCAGCAGCAGGGTTGGAGCGAGGAAGAGCCGCTGATGATCGAGGCCGGCGCCGGCTCACACCTGGTGGCAAGCGACGGACGCCGCTACCTCGACGGCGTCTCCTCACTCTGGTGCACCGTCCATGGCCACGGCCATCCGCAGATCGATGCCGCCGTCGCCGCCCAGCTCGAGAAGGTCGCCCACACGACGATGCTCGGCCTCTCCCACCCCGGCTCCGCCGAGCTCGCCGGCCGGCTGGTCGAGCTTGCCCCGCCTGGCCTGAACCGCGTCTTCTACTCGGAGTCGGGCTCAACCGCGGTCGAGATCGCGCTGAAGATGGCCTTCCAGTTCCAGCAGCAACGCGGCGGCCAGCACCGCCGCCGCACCTCCTTCGTCCACCTGCGCGACTCCTACCACGGCGACACGATCGGCTCGGTCGCGGTCGGCGGCATCGAACTCTTCCACTCGACTTACCGGCCGCTGCTCTTCCAGACCCACGCGGCCGAGCCCGGCGACACCGCCGACCTGGAGCGGGTGCTCGCCTGCCACGAAGAGGAGATCGCCGCGGTGATCGTCGAGCCGCTGGTCCAGGGCGCCGCCGGCATGCTCACCCACCCGCCTGGCTACCTGCGTCAGGTGCGCGAGCTCTGCGACCGCTTCGGGGTGCTGCTGATCTGCGACGAGGTGGCAACCGGCTTCGGCCGCACCGGCAAGATGTTCGCCTGCGAGCACGAGGACGTCGCGCCCGATCTGCTCTGCATCGCCAAGGGCCTCACCGGCGGCTACCTGCCGCTGGCCGCAACCCTGGCCACGGAGCGGATCTACGAGGGCTTCCTCGGCACCCCGGAGGAGTACCGCACCTTCTTCCACGGCCACACCTACACCGGCAATCCGCTCGCCTGCGCCGCCGCCCTGGCCAGCCTCGACGTCTTCGAGAGCGAGCGCACAATCGAGCGCCTACAGCCGAAGATCGCGTTGCTGCGCGAGACGCTCACCGAGATTGAGACAATGCCCGAGGTTGCAGAGGTCCGCGGCCGCGGCTTCATGGCCGGGATCGATCTCGGCGAGCACGACCCAGCCCTGCGCCTGGGCCACCAGGTGACGCTCGAGGCCCGCGAGCGCGGCGCGATCATCCGCCCACTCTCAGACGTCGTCGTCCTCATGCCACCCCTCTCGATCTCCGAGACCGACCTCCGTCGCCTGCTCGAGATCACCCGCGAGTCGATCGAAGTCGCCTGCGCGTCAGCGGCCCCGGCGCCGCTTGCCCAAGCGGCCTAGTCTGCCCCCTTGTGACAGATCGGCTCTTCGCTCGTAGTAAGAGCATGAGTGAAGCAGCCGTCGCCGAGGTTGAGAGCCCACGCCAGGGGGAGCTCGACTTCGAGCGCCTCTACCGCTCCAGCCGGGACGACGTCTACGCCTACGCGGCAGGGCTCCTCCGCGACCGAGCGGCCGCGGAGGACGTAACGGCAGCCGCCTTCGAGCGCGCCTACCGCAAGCGCTCGCGCTTCAAGGCCGAGAGGGGCAGCGCCCGCGCTTGGCTCTTTGGGATCGCCCGCAACGCGGCACTCGACGAGCTGCGGCGGCGCGGTCGCCAAGCCGAGCTGAGCACGGACCCGGTCGACACCGCAAGCCAGCCGGACAGGGACGATCAGCGCAGCGAGCTGCGCCTGCTCCTCGATGACGCGCTGGGCAAGCTCGAGGCGCGCGAGCGCGAGTTGGTCGCGCTCAAGTTCTTCGCCGGTCTCTCCAACGCTGAGATCGGCCGCGTGATCGGCACCAGCACCTCAAATGCCGGCACCAAGCTGCACCGAACGATGGACAAGCTGAGGGAGGCATGCGATGGAGCGTTTTAGCGACCACAACGATCTCGCCACCGCGCTGGCCGAAGTACGGCAGACACCCCACGATGACTTCACCCAGGAGCTGGATCGGCGCGTCGCCGCGGGCTTTCCGCGGCGCTCGCGCCTCGCCGGCTCGCCCTTGGCGGGCTTTGCCGCCCGGATCTGCGGCCTCCCACCCCGGCGCCTTCTCTTCGCCGGCAGCGCCACAGCGCTGGCCGCCATTGCCATGGCCACCGTCGTGATCGCGAGCAATGGCTCCACCCCGCAACGAGTCCAGATCGCGCTCGATCGCCCAATCCCAACCGAAGCAGGCGGCGTCGATCGTCTGGGTCACGCGCAGACGGGCGGCGCGCAGTACTCCGAAGCCGTTCCCCGGGTCGCCCCACCCGAATCATTCGGTCTCGGCCGAGCAAGCAACTCCGCGGCGGCCCCCTCAACCGAGGCCGAAAGCGGCGTTGAATACACCCATTCCAACCAGTCCTTCGAGGCCGGAAGCCTTGCCAATCTCTCGCGCAACCGAGAGATCGAGCGCTCCGCTGAGGTCAGCCTGCTTGCCGACCCCGCTGACGTCTCCGAAGACTCGGCCAAGGTCTTCGCCGCGGTCCACGACGCCAACGGCATCGTCCTGCACTCGACGACCAGCTCGGGCAACGACGGTGGCGCCCGTTTCGAATTGCTGATTCCCAGCGTCAGGCTGGGCGATGCCCTGGCCGCCGTCTCCTCGATCGACGAGGTCCGCAGCCGCCACGAGGCCACCGACGACATCACCAAGGCCACGGTCACCGCCAGCGAAGAACTGCAGGACGCCCAAGCGCGGGTCGACAGCCTTCTCGCCCAGCTCTCGAGCGCGGAAGTCGAATCGGAACGGGAAGCGATCGCCGCCGAGCTGCACGCTGAGCGCGGGAATGCGGCGCGCCTGCGCAGCCAGCTGGGGGGGCTGCATCAGCGCGTCACCTACTCGCGCGTCCTGGTTCGGATCGAAAGCGGCACCTCAACCGAATCGGGTGGCGCCTGGGGGATCGGCGACGCATTCCACGATGCCGGTCATATCCTCGGCATCGCAGCCGGAGTCACCCTGGTCGCCCTTGCCGTGATCGCCCCGCTCGCCCTGCTCTGCCTCCTTGCCTGGCTCGCGCAACGCCTCTGGCTGCGAACCCGCCGCGAGCGCGCCCTCAACACGTAGCCGACCACCGTTCCGGTGCGGATGCGTGCCGATATGGTGGCTCGGTGGCCGAGGAGAGACAACGCGGGCCCGCGGAGGCGCCGAATCTCGGCGAGCCCGCAGAGCCGCGGCCAGCGGCCTCGGTGGTCCTGTTGCGGCGCGGCGGCAAGCACGCCGACCGGGCGCTCGAGGTGCTGCTGCTGAAGCGGACCGAGAAGGCGCGGTTCATGCCCAACGTCTGGGTCTTCCCCGGCGGCGCGGTCGATGACGCCGACGGCGAGGACGAAGCGCGCTTCAAAGCCTGCGCGGTGCGCGAGCTGGAGGAGGAGGCGGGCATCGCCCTACCTGCGGACGAGGAGCTGGTGCTCTTCTCGCGCTGGATCACGCCCGAGGTCGTCTCACGTCGCTTCGACGCCTGGTTCTTCCTCGCCCTGGCGCCGGCCCACACACCGCCCCGCCCCGATGGGGTCGAGACCACCGACGCCGGCTGGTTCGAGCCTGCCGGTGCACTCGGGGCCCAGGCCGCGGGAGAGATTTCCCTTGCCTTCCCGACGATCAAGCAGCTCGAAGCCCTGCTTCCCTTCCGCAGCTCCGACGAAGCGCTCGAAGCCCATCGCGAGGCCGACGTCCAACCAATCCTGCCCAAGGTGATCGGCACCGCCGAGGACAACCGGGTAGTCCTGCCCGGTGATCGGGACTACCCGGACTGAGTCTCAGAACCGACGGTCCGTCGCCGAGGCGAACTAAGAAGCCGGAAAGGGCTCGAGGCCAGCGTGCCAGGGACCTGGCAGATAGGCGTGGATGCCGCTCTCTTCCATCTCGCCCTGCAGGCGTTTGAAGAGTTGACCGGCGTTCTTCAGTGCTTCTTTCAGTTCTTCGGCACTGCGCTCGCGCAGGCGCCATAGGAACCAGAGCTGACGATCGTTGATGCCGAAGTTGACCTCGCCGGTCATCGTCGTCGTCCAACTCAGGAACCCGGGGCTAAAGAGCTCACGTAGGGCTACCGGGTCGTACTCGCTCGGCACCGTCGCCGCAAAGCGCTTGTTGAAGTCGATCGACTCGAATTCCACCTTGCGAGCGAAATGCTGCGTGACGACCTCATGGCCCTCGATTGACTCGACATTGAAGGCTGGGACCACCTGGGCCAGATCCGGCATGTGTGCCTTGGCAAGAAGTGCCGTCGGCAACACCGCCTTGCTGAACAGGCCACCGAGTTCCTTCTCGTCGGCGTCACAGCAAGAGCCCCAAAAGCCTTCGGTGAGCTGCCCTGTGAGCCGATTCGTGCCGCCGACGCAGAGCGCCACCGGTCCGTCGACCGGATTGATCCCCCCCACCGGCTCGTATTTGAGCTGGTGCCGCTCGCCGTAGGCGCTGATGATCTCGGTCCAATCCTGGGCTTCCTGCTTGGCGTTCATCGCCGTCGATCCTATGCAGTTGGCCGGCGAGCCAAGTAGCATGGATCCATGCTTATCGCCATCATCGTGGTCGTCGCGATCATCGTTATCGCGGTCCTCTACTACATCGCCAAGCGCAACTCGATCATCGCCTCGCGCAACCGGGTCGACGAGTCGTGGAGCGGAATCGACGTGCAGCTGAAGCGTCGCCACGACCTCGTACCGAACCTGGTCGAGACGGTCAAGGGCTACGCCGAGCACGAGAGCCAAACCTTCGAGAAGACGACCCAGGCGCGGGCTGCGGCGATGGCCGCCCAGGGCGTCGAGGAAACCGCCAAGGCCGAGCAGCAGCTGACCCAGGCACTGGCCGACGTCAAGGCCGTTGCGGAGAACTACCCGACCCTGCGCGCCACCGAGAACTTCCAGCAGCTGAGCCGCAATCTGTCGGAGCTCGAGGACGAGATCCAGGCCTCGCGGCGGATCTACAACTCAAATGTGCAGTCCTACAACACGGACATCGAACAGTTCCCCGGCTCGATCATCGCCAACCAGGGCGGCTTCACCAAACGCGACTACTTCGAGATCGAAGACGCCGCGGATCGCGAGCCGGTCGCGGTCAACTTCAGCAAAGACTGAGGCCTCTAACTTCCCGCTATGACGACGGCAACCGAGCAAACGCTTTGGATCTGCGAGAGCTGCGGGTTCATCTACGACCCGGCGATTGGCGACCCCGACGGCGGCATCCCGCCCGGAACCAAGTTCGAGGACATCCCCAAAGACTGGTTCTGTCCCGTCTGCGGAGCCAGGACCTCGGACTTCCGGCCGCTCGAGCCCGGCGAGGCTTAGGCCTCCGACAACCGCGGCCGTGACTTACGACTACGACTACCTGGTGGTTGGGTCGGGCTTTGGCGGCTCGGTATCTGCACTGCGCCTGGCCGAAAAGGGCTACAAGGTCGCGGTGCTGGAGTGCGGCAGCCGCTTCCGTGACGAGGACTTCGCTGAGTCGAACCTGCGCCACCCGCGTCGCTACTTCTGGCTCCCCCGCCTCGGCTTCCGCGGCGTAATGCGGATGACCTTCTTCAAGGACGTCTTCATCGTCTCCGGCAGCGGCGTCGGCGGCGGCAGCCTCGGTTACGCCAACACGCTCTATCGGGCCCGCCCGGCCTTCTTTGAGGACCCACAGTGGAACGGGCTGGGCAACTGGGAGCTCGAGTTGGCCCCGCACTACGACACAGCGGAGCGGATGCTCGGTGTAGTCGAGTACGAAGGCATCGGCCCGGCCGACAAGCTGCTGCGGGAATACGGCGAGGAGATCGGCGTCGGTGAGACCTTCACCAACACCAAGGTTGGCGTCTTCTTCGACAAGCCGGGCGTCGAGGTCGAGGACCCCTTCTTCGACGGCGAGGGCCCCAGCCGCACCGGCTGCATGCGCTGCGGCAGTTGCATGGTCGGCTGCCGGCACGGGGCGAAGAACACGCTGATGAAGAATTACCTCTGGTTCGCCGAGAAGCTCGGAGTCGAGATCCAACCCGAGCGCCAGGTGACCGAGATCCGCCCGCTCGGCGCCGCCGATGGCTCTGATGGCTACGCGGTTACCAGCGAGCGCTCTGGCTCCTGGCTGCGCAAGCAGCGCCGCACCCAGACCGCTCGCGGCGTGATCGTCGCCGCCGGCGCCCTTGGCACCAACAACCTGCTCGCCAACTGCCGCCACAGCGGCGCCCTGCCGCGGATCTCGGGGCGCCTCGGAGCATTGGTCCGCACTAACTCGGAGTCGATCCAGTCCGTAACCGCACCCGACGACGAACGCGATTTCAGCCGCTCGGTAGCGATCACCTCGAGTATCTACCCCGACCCCGATACCCACATCGAGGTCGTCACCTACGGCACCGGCGGCGACGCTATGTCAGGCACCTTCACCGCGATGACCGGGCCGGGGACAAAGCTGACGCGGCCGGTCAAGTGGCTGGCGGCGATCCTGCGCCACCCGCTGCGCACAGCGCGAATGATGATTCCCCATCGCTGGTCGCAGCGCACGGTGATCCTGCTGGTGATGCAGACGGTCGATGCCGCGATGCACTTTCAGCCCAAGCGCAAGATCTTCGGCAAGGGCGTGCGCTTGCAGACCGAGCAGGACCCTGGCCGGCCAAACCCGACCTACATCCCCGCCGCCGAGAAGGTGGCGCGCTGGTTTGAGAAACGCACCGGCGGCGTCGCCCAGAGCGCGCTCACCGAGTCGATCGGGAATATCCCCTCCACCGCCCATATCCTCGGCGGCGCAGTCGTCGGCGAGGGTCCGGAGTCCGGTGTGGTCGACCGTGATAACCGCGTCTTCGGCTACGAGAACCTGCTGGTCTGCGACGGGGCGGCGATCCCGGCCAACCCCGGCGTCAACCCGAGCCTGACGATCACCGCCAAGGCCGAGCACGCGATGAGCGTGATCCCGCCCAAGGATGGCGTCGAGCCTGGCCACCTCCCGGAGGCAGCCAGGCCGGCGGGCGTCGGGGGTGGGTCCCCGGGCCGGCCTCCGGCCGGGAGTTCCCGGGCACCCACCCCCGACGCCCTGACGGTCTTCCCGCCGAAGTAGATCCTGCTCAGCTGGCCTCGGCCAACCGCTGAGCTACGAAGTCCCAATTCACGACGTTCCAGAAAGCGTCGATGTAATCCGGGCGCTTGTTCTGGTACTTCAGGTAATAGGCGTGCTCCCAGACGTCGCAGCCGAGCAGCGGCACACTGCCGTCTGAGATCGGCGAGTCCTGGTTGGGGGTGGAAACGACGGCGAGGCCGGAGCTGTCCTTGACCAGCCAAGCCCAGCCGGAGCCGAAGCGGGCGATGCCGGCGTTCTTGAACTCTTCCTTGAAGGCATCGAAGGAGCCACAGGCCTGCTCGATGCCGGCGGCCAGCTCACCGCTCGGCTCACCGCCACCGTCGGGGCTGAGCATCTGCCAGAAAAGCGAGTGGTTGTAGTGCCCACCGGCGTTGTTGCGGACCGGGCCCTGCTTATCGCCGGGCAGGCTGGAGAGGTTGCGCAACACGTCCTCGACGTCGCGGTCGGCCCACTCAGTTCCCTCCAGGGCAGCATTCGCTTTGTCGACGTAAGCCTGGTGGTGCTTGTCATGGTGGACGCGCATCGTCGCCTCGTCGATGTGGGGCTCGAGCGCGTCGTATGCGTATGGAAGGTCGGGAACCGAAAAGGCCATCTGGCGTCTCCTTTGGTCGATATTCGAAGTCGGCGGGGAGCCTAACGCCGCCACGCTTTGCGTACCCGGCGGGTGGCTGGGCAACCACGCAAGGCGCATGAAGTAACCGGCGATCGGGTAGCCGACCGAGTGAGAATGACCGATGGAGGGAGAGATTCGGCGGCCGATCTAGGCACGATCGAGACGCGTATTCCATCGCGCCTCGACCGCCTGCCCTGGTCAAGATTCCACTGGATGATCGTGATCGGGCTGGGCACGGTCTGGATCCTCGACGGGCTCGAGGTGACGATCGTCGGCAGCATCGGCCAGCGCCTGACCGAAAAGGGCAGCGGTCTAGTGCTCGACGCCAGCCAGATTGGCACCGCGGCCGCGTTCTACGTCGCCGGCGCCTGCGTCGGTGCCCTCTTCTTCGGCCAGCTCACCGACCGCTTCGGCCGCAAGAAACTCTTCCTGCTCACGCTCGGCGTCTACATCGTCGCCACAATCGCCACCGCTTTCTCCTTCAGCCCCCTGTACTTCTTCATCGCGCGCTTCTTCACCGGTGCCGGCATCGGCGGCGAGTACGCGGCGATCAACTCGGCGATCGACGAGTTGATCCCGGCCCGGGTGCGCGGCCGGGTCGACCTGATGATCAACGGCAGCTACTGGATCGGCGCGGCTGGCGGCGCGATCGCCTCGATCGCCCTGCTCGACACGGCGCTCTTCGCCGCCGACATCGGCTGGCGGCTCGCCTTCGGGATCGGCGCCGCACTTGGGGTCGGCATCCTGCTGGTCCGCCGCAACGTGCCTGAGAGCCCGCGCTGGCTCTTCATCCATGGGCGCGACGACGAGGCGGAGAAAATCGTCGGCGAAATCGAGCAATCGGTTGAAGATGAGACGGGCGAAAAGCTCTCCGCGGTAGACGACAGCCTCACGGTCAAGCAGCGCGAGCGCATCCCGCTGAGGGAGATTGCCCGTACCGCCTTCACCAAATACCCGCGCCGCACGGCGCTCGGCTTCGCCCTCTTCATCGGCCAGGCCTTCATGTACAACGCGGTCACCTTCGACCTCGGCACCTTGCTCGGCGAATTCTTCGATGTCGCCTCCGGCACGGTGCCGATCTACATCGCGATCTTCGCCCTTTCCAACTTCCTTGGGCCGTTCGTGCTCGGACGGCTCTTCGACACCATCGGCCGCAAGCCGATGGTGTCGATCACCTACCTGGGCTCGGCGGCGCTGACCACGGTGCTCGCAATCCTTCTGCTCGGCAACTCGCTGACGACCTGGTCCTTCATGGCCTTCGTGCTGGCGATCTTCTTCCTCGCCTCGGCTGGCGCCAGCTCCGCCTACCTGACCGTCAGCGAGATCTTCCCGATGGAGACGCGGGCGCTCTCGATCGCCTTCTTCTACGCGGTCGGCACGGCAGCCGGTGGCATCGCCGGACCGCTGCTCTTCGGCCACCTGATTGCCAGCGGCAACCTGAACCAGGTCGCCATCGGCTTCTTCATCGGCGCCGTGGTGATGGCGATCGGCGGCATTGCCGAGCTGCTCTTCGGAGTCAAGGCCGAGCAGAAGCAGCTGGAGGACATCGCGACGCCGCTGACCGCTGAAGGAGAGGAGGGAGAAGAAGGAGAAGAAGCGAGCACGGAGACGGAGAAGCCCGTGGAGACGGGCAAACCGGTGCCCACCCCGCGGCGTGTGACGGAATCGAGTGGGGTTACGGTCGCCGGCTCGCGCGGCATGCCGCTCTGGTCACCGGCCGCGAACAGGGCAGACCGCGACCGCGAGATCGAGATCATCGAGCGAGCGCTGAACGAGAAGGGAAGCGCCAATCGCAAGGAGCTGGCACGCCGGGTCGGCAGCCGTTACTGGGGCCCCGGACGCTTCCGGGGGGCGCTGCGGGAGGCGGTTCTGGAGGGACGCGTGAAGCGGTTGAACCGTGACCAGTACGCGCCCAAAGAGCCCTGATAGCTTTGGTGTCAGAGAGCAGCTGCACGGCCTGGGAGGGGGCTCGAGGGTGGCATGTAGCGGGTCGCACACCCAGCGCCCTACGTCAAACCAATGGCAGCTAAACGCGACACTCACGACAGCGCCCTAGGCTCGCCCCCATTGGGAGCGGGTGAACAGTTGAGCGGCGACCGCGAGCTCTGGGATCGCTTCGCTCGCGATCGCGAGCCGGCTGTGCGCGAAGAGCTGGTTCGGCGCAATATGGCCTTCGCCAAGCGCCTGGCCCTGCGCTACCGCGGCGCCAGCGAGTCCTTCGACGATCTGCTCCAGGTCGCCAACCTCGGTCTGCTCAACGCCGTCGACCGCTTCGACCCCGAGCGCGGCATCCCCTTCACCGCCTTCGCTTCGCCAACGATCCTCGGTGAGCTGAAGCGTCACTTTCGCGACCGCGTCTGGACCGTGCGAGTCCCCCGCGGACTCCACGACCGCATGGCCGAAGTCGACAAAGCGATCACCGAGTTGACCAAAAAGCTTCAGCGCTCGCCCTCGGTCGGCGAGATCGCCGAGCGCCTGGGGCTAGAACAGACCGACGTGCTCGAGGTGATGGAGGCAAACCACAACCGGCGCCCACTCTCGCTCGACCGCCCGGTCGGTCCCGAGGACTCCGACGAGGCCTCGCCTTCCGAATGGATCGGCGAAGAGGACGAACGCTTTGAGTTGGTCGAGGGCCGGATTGCCCTCGACGCGGCGCTGCCCTACTTGGAGGAACGTGAGCGAGTGGTCCTGCGCCTGCGCTTCGTCGAGGACATGACCCAGTCACAGATCGCCGAGCGCATCGGTCACTCTCAGATGCATGTCTCGCGCATCCTGCGGCGCGCTCTGGCCCGGATCCGCAAGCGGATCGAGGAGGAACGAGGCCTTGAAGGGGAGCGCGACTAAGCGGCCGGAAGACCAGCGAAGCGCACGATCAGGTAGTCGCCGTCGCTCGACTCGTCGACCGCGAGCTCATCGGCGAGCTTCTCGAGCGAGCCACCCAGGTCCGGGACCTCGAGCTCGCGGCGAATCTCTGCCGCGGATCCCTTTTCCATCGGCCCCAGCCGCAGCTCCAGTTGAGAGTCGCTCTCACCGAGATCAAGCCGAACGCAGCCGTCGGCAAAGCGTCCGGGGGCGGCACCGGCAATCGCGTCGGTTATAAGAACTGCATCGGAGACCCGCTCCACCGGAAGTTCACGACGGGCCGCAAGCGCTCCGACCAAGCGCGCCAGTACCGGCTCGAGCAGCTCCGCGCGAGCGACGGTCACCTCGGTTCCGCTCATCTCGACTGATATTTCCTGGTCGGCTGAACCACCGGCGCCCGTGCCACCACCACTGAGAGGCAGGCGCATCATCACCTCGGTGCCGCGATCGAGGCCGCCGGAGATGCTGAAGCTGCTGGACAGGGCAGCGATCAGAGACAGGCCGAGTTTGAGGCTGGCGCGTTCCGAGTTGGCCTGGGGGCTGATCCCGGATCCGCTGTCGCTCACCGTCACGGTGATGCCCTCGTCATCGGGTTCGGCCTCGACCACGAGCGGCCCGGCGCCATCGGGATAGGCGTGGACGACGACGTTCATGCAAGCCTCGGTGACGACGGTCTTGAGATCGGCGATCCCGGCTTCGTCCATGCCGATCTCCTCAGCCAGCCCTGCCAGGGCATGGCGAACGACCGCCACGTTCTCAGCCTTCGCTGGAAGTCTGATTTGAAGCCCAGTTGGCTTCTCGTTGGTCATGGGGCCGTTTGCCATCGTCCGCTTCGTCTTCCCGCTGGAGAGCCGGTCCCCCGCGCACCGCGAGCATAACCGTCTCGTCCTAGGCCAACGCTACCCGTGGTCTCCACGCATAAAACGGTCGTTTCCGCGTGCGAGCTGCGGGTAGCCGCGGTGAGCGCCACTCCACTCCGCCCCGACGATGGCTCGCAGCTCGCCGAGGAAGTGCTGGGAGCGCTCAGGCCGGCGCACGCGCGAAGCGACTGATCGCCTCGTCGGGGTCGGCGAAGACCTCGCCGCGGACGAAGAGCCCGTCCTCCATCTGCCAAATCCAGGCGACGGGCATGTCGCGAATGCCGAGCTCGCGATTGCGGACGAAGACGCGGCCGACGACGAGCAGGCGATCGCCCTGGCCCTCCACCCTCCCAGGCGTGATCAGCAGCTCTTCCCAGAACCGCTCGACGTCTTTTAGGTAGTCGCGCAGGCCGTCCGGACCGACATAGGGCGCGCCCCGCCCGACCTCTTCCGCGGTGATCGCGAAGAACTCCATGCGCGGCGAGCAGAGCTCGACCATCTCCCCGAGGTCACGCTGGTTGAAGGCGTTGAAGAGGCGCCCGACCAGGGTCTCCGGCGACTCAGCCATCGGGGCCGACGTCATACCCACCGACCAGTGCCGTCGGGACCGCGCCGCCCACCGAACGGGCAACCGCGAGGATCGCCACGTCGTCGTCGAGCGTGCCCGCGGTGAAGGCGCGCAGGGCACCCTCGAGGCGCTGCACCGCCCCCGCGGGATTGCCCGCCCCCGCAAGCTCGGCGCGCAGCCGCTGCTCGCCGAAGCGCCCTTCCTCACCCTCGGCCTCGACGATGCCATCCGTGGTCACCACTAGCTGCTGGCCGGGCTCGACCCGACTCTCGCCGATCCGCCACTCTCCGTCGGCAAATGCCCCGAGCACCTGGTCGCTCACGGCCGCCTCGCGAACCTCGTCGCCGTCGACGAGGAGCGGCGGCAGGTGGCCGGCAACCGCCATGCGCACCGGCTGCCTCGGGTCATCGCTGAGAGTGAGTGCCGCCATGCTGCACAGCGAGGTGTCGTGGCGGGCGAGCAGGGCACGGTTGAGCGTCGCCAGGGCGATCTGCGGATCGTTGGTGAGGGCCGCGGCCGTGCGCAGCGTGTAACGGGCGAGCGCCGTGATCGAGGCGGCCCGCGCACCCCTGCCGGTCACGTCGCCGATAACGAGCATCCAGCCGTCGGCGATCGGGAAGGCATCGTAAAAGTCGCCGCCGACTTCGTTCTCCGCACCCGCCGGCCGGTACATCGCCGCCAGCGACCAGCCCGGGATGTGAGGCAGCGGCGGTGGCATCAGGCCACGCTGAAGCGTTTCGGCGATCTCGGCACGCGCCGCTTCGGCCCGCTCGAGGTCGGAGAAGAGGCCGCTGTTGTCGAGGGTCAGGGCCACCCGGCCGGAGAGGATCCAGGCGAAGCGCACGTCGTCGCGGGAATAGCGCCGACCCGACCAGGCGACGGCCAAGGTGAGCGTGCCCTTGACCTGGCCGCGCGCCTGCAGCGCAAGCGTAATCGCCGAGCGCATGCCGAGACTGCGCAGGAAGTCGAGGTCGTCGCCTTCATCGTGAGCAATCTCCCGCAGATCGCTCTCCGACATCCGCTCGTAGAAGCGCGGTTCTAGCGAGCCGTCCTCGCCGCGAACCATCCGCTCCGGCAGCGAAGGTTGGCGTTCTTTCAATCCTTGCTCGGCTAGGGGATTACCCCCGGGCGCGGCCCGCACGGCGACGCGTTTCGGCTCGCCGTCCTCAATCACATCGATCATGCAGAAGTCGGCTATCTCGGGAACGAGGATGTCGCAGATCTTCTCGAAGGTGCTCTCCAACGAATCGCTCGACTCCGAGGCGGCCGCAATGCTGCCGAGGATCTCGAAGCGGCGCTGCGACCGGCGCGCCCGCAAGAGCAGGACGACGACCAGCCAGGCGCAGAGGACGGCAAGCGCGATCGCCACCACGGATATGTCGATCCAGGCCAATCGTCCCCCCAGTTGCAGTGATACCGAAAATAACGTAGCTCGGGTCAACTCATAAGTCCACACCACCGCAACGGGGAATGCGTTCGGGCATGGGGCCGAACGACGCTAGGGACCGTTGCGCAGTGCCCTTGCCGAAGCGCGGGGAACGGTGGATGCATCGCCGCCGGTCCAGGCGTTGAAGCGATACCAAGAGGGCTTTGCTTCGCGTTGGCTAGTGAGCAGGCCGGCGGAGTCGCAGAACTGACAGGAGCCGGCCTGGTCGGTCCAGGAGAACCACCAAACGCCACCGATGTTCCAACGCTGACGATTGCTGGTCAGCAGCGCGAAGGCGCGGTCGAGTTCGCGTGCCTGGCCACGTGGCCCCCGCTCCCAGCGGGACTCGAAGCCGGCGGATCCCCAGCCCATCTCGGTCACGTACAGCGGCGTCGCGGCGTCGCCGTTGAAGCTCATCACCTGGCGCAGGCTTTCGATCTCCCCTTGCATGGCACCGGCATTGGCGACGTAGGGATGCAGCGCAACGCCGTCGAAATACCGCTTGATCCCCGGCACCCGGTAGAGATCGGCGAGGAAGCCGCTCGACTGGATGTTCGGCGGGGTCTGCAACGGACGACCGAAGAGGCCGCCGAGGATCACCGTCGAACCGGGCTCTTCCCGATGCAGCAATGAGCCGGAGATTTCAATCAGGCGGGCGAAGCGCACCGGGTCCGGTTCCTTGGAGAAGGTGATGATGTTCTCCTCGTTCCAGATCTCCCACTGATCCACCGGCAGGCGCGGCAGGTCACGGTGTTCGTGCCAGAAGCTTCCCCGGGTGCCGTAACGGGCGACCGCAGCGTGGAGGAACTGCAGCCAAGCCTGGCGCTGGCGCGCCGTCGCGATGGGTTCGCCGCCGAGCCTTGGCGAGACCCATTCCGGCGTTCCCCAGACGAACATAAAGGCTCGCATGTGATTTTCGGCTGCGTACTGGACCTGCCCATCGAGGGCTTCCCAGCGCGGCGCGAAGCGGTCCTGGGCTTCGGGCTCGATTTCGGCCCAGTTCATCGGCAGGCGCACCGAGGTGATCCCCGCCTCGTGCATCAGTTCATAGTCGTTTTCGTCGGTCGCACCCTGCGGCGAGATGCCGATGAACCCCCGCGGTGGCAGCGTCAATGACCCAGCAATCGCTGGGGTCAATGCCAGCAACGCGGCAGTGAGCGGAATGAGCAGGAGTCTGCGCATGCGTCCAACACATGACCCGGCAGATCGAAGGAAGTAGCGCTCCGGTCCGACCCCCCGGGTTACGATCGCCGAATGATCGCATGGATCCAGGCGCGGGCTGCTCCAATCATCGCCACGATCCTCTTCGGGGCGCCGCTGCTGGCCTTCGCACTCGTGATCGCTCTGGTCAAAGGACACGCCAGCGTCGCCTACTACGAAGCCGTTAGCCAGATCATCCCGGTGGTGATCCTCGCCCTTGCGATCGAGCTGCGCTACTTCTCGCCGAACCGGCAGCTGCCAGCGCCGCTGAAAGCACGCTTTCGCCACCCCGAGCGCGCCCAGCCGCTGGCGGCTGGATATGCCGTCGCCACCCTGCTTGCCCTGATCGCCAGCGAGGCGATCGCGCTGGCGGTCGTGGCCTCGGAAAGCTCCGGCCGCCTCGCCCTCAGCATCACCGCCGCCGGCGCCTGCGCTCTGGTCGCCGCGATCCTCCTACCAAGCAGCGGTGGCGAAACTTCTTCGCCGAACTGAGACCGACTTCTATCGGGGCGCCCGGATTTGAACCGGGGACCTCACCGACCCGAACGGTGCGCGCTACCAGGCTGCGCCACGCCCCGAGAGGCGGCGATTATCCCAGACCAGGGGGGGGAACTACTTAACGGCTTCGATCGCGGCTTCGATTTCGGCCAGCGTAGGGCTGTCCTGCAGGGTCTGGGTCCCGCTCGGTCCGTTGACGATTGCCGCCTGCCCAGTGCGAATGCTGAGGTTCTGGCCGAGTTCGTCGTAGCTCTGCAGCTGCTTGCTGATCGCTCCCTGAGAGCCGCCGTTGTCTTCCAGGTATTCCAGCCATTCCGGCTCGTTGAGTTCCTCGATCCCCCCAGCAACCGAGTCGAGGAAGTCCTGGTCGATGCCGAATTTTTTCGCTTCTTCCTGGTTTCGGAAGAAGAGGTAGGTGTACTGCCAGCCGTAGCCCTGTTGCGCCGCTGCCTCAGCACCGTAGAAGCCAAGCTCCTGCGGGCTTTCGCTGTTTGAGTAATGGCGGTAGAGCAGCTTCACTTCGCCAGCCCGGACAGATGAGTTGACCAAAGGCGGAATCGTGCTGAGGAAGGCTTTCTGGCAGCTCGAGCACTGCAGGTCGTTGAAGACCTGGATCGTGACCGGCGCATCGGAGGAGCCAAGGCGGTCGCCTTCCTGCGGCACGCCACCGAAGATTTCTTGGGCTTCGGAGATTCCGGCCAGGTGGACGACGGCGCGGCCGGCCTTCTGGGTCGAGATGTTGACGATCGAGTAGCCCAGTACCCCTAGGGCAATCGCCAGCCCCAGGACGATCCAAATCCGGCCGCGCTGGGGGATCGGCACGACGGCTGGCTCGGGTCCCTGCTTCTCGGCGGTGGCGGGCATCGCCGCATTATCCCGCCTCGACTCCGCGGGCACCGAGGACACGGTTCGGATCGTTTGACACGTCCGCCATCAGGGGTAAATATCTCCCTACCCAGTTTCAACGACAAAGGGAGGTCCGCAGTGGCCAATCACCTCACCCCGTCCGAGCTTGCCGAAGAACTTCAAATGAAGCGGCAGGAGGTGATCGGCAAGTGCATGCAGATGGGCATCCCGATCTTCCACGGACGCATCGACAAGTCCCTCTTCGAGACCTCCCTGCGCAGCTTTGCCGGCCAGCGCCAGCGCCACCAAGCTCGCCCCAACTAGCTCTTAACTAGACTCCCTCCCCGGATGGAGCGGGGAACCAAATCGTCAACCCTGGCGGACCTGCTGCCACTCTCCGCCCAGCGTTACGGCAGCGCCCCCGCGGTGCGCTACAAGCAGGACGGTAAATGGGTTGACCGCAGCTTCGCCCAAGTACTAGAGGTAGTGCGCTCGCTCTCACTTGGGCTGATCGACCTCGGCGTCGCCAAGGGCGACAAGGTCTCGATCCTAGGCAACACCCGCCCCGAGTGGACTTACTTCGATTTCGCCGCGCTCTCGGCCGGCGCCGTGGTGGTGCCGATCTACCAGACCAACTCGCCCGAGGAGTGCCAGTACGTGCTGGAGAACTCCGACGCCAAGGTCGTCGTGGTCGAGGACGACGAGCAGATGGAGAAGGTCCGCGCCGTCCGCGACCAGCTGCCGCTGCTCGAGCACGTGGTGCGGATGACGGGCTCCAGCGAGGACGCGATCTCGCTCGAGGATCTTGCCACCCGCGGCGACACCCACGACGTGGCCGAGTGGGAGGCCCGCTGGCAGTCGGTGACTAAGGAGGACATCTGCACCTTCATCTACACCTCGGGCACAACCGGGCCGCCCAAGGGCTGCATCATCAGCCACGGCAACTACCGGGCGATGCTCGACATGGTCAACGAGACCAGCGTGATCGAGCCCGAAGACCTCACTTACCTCTACCTCCCCCTCGCCCACTCCTTCGCCCTGCTAATCCAGTTCGGCAGCTACGACCTCGGCACCACGATCGCCTACTGGGAGCGCGATCCGCAGAAGATCCTGCCCAACCTCGGTGAGCTGAAACCGACCTACTTCCCCTCGGTGCCGCGCATCTTCGAGAAGATCTACACCGCCGCGAGCAGTGGCATGGAGAAAGAGGGCGGGATCAAAAAGGCGATCTTCGAGTGGTCTATCGGGGTCGGCAAGAAGGTGCGGGCGACGGAGCGCTCCGGCCGCAAACCCGGTTTCTTGCTGCGCAAGCAATACGAGTTCGCCGACAAGCAGGTGCTCTCCAAGATCCGCGGCCTCTTCGGCGGCAAAATTCGTCTCGCCGTCTCCGGCGCCGCCCCGATCAGCCCCGAAATCCTCACCTTCTTCGATGCCGCCGGCGTGCTCGTGCTCGAGGGCTGGGGTATGACCGAGACCTCGACCGCGGCGACGATCTCGACCCCCGATGACTTCAAGGTCGGCACGATCGGCAAGCCCTTCCCCGGCTGCGAGGTGAAGATCGCTGATGACGGCGAGATCCTGGTCAAGGGCCCCAACGTCTTCCAGGGCTACTACAAGAACGAGGAGGCAACCCGGGAGACGATCGTCGACGGCTGGCTGCACACCGGCGACATCGGCGAGATCGAGGCCGACGGCTTCATCAAGATCACCGGCCGCAAGAAGGACATCATCATCACCGCGGGCGGCAAGAACATCACCCCGGCCAACCTCGAGAACGAAATCAAGCAGCACCCGCTGGTCTCCCAGTGCGTCGTCGTCGGTGATCGCAAGCCCTACCTGGTCGCCCTGGTCACGCTCGATCCTGAAGACGCCGTCGCCTACGCCAAGGAGCACGGCCTCGCCGAGGATCCCGAGCAGCTCGCCGCCAACGCCGACGTGCTGAAAGCGATCGAAGACCACGTGGCAACGATCAACGAGAAATTCGCCCGCGTCGAGCAGGTCAAGAAGGTGGCAATCCTGCCCCGCGACCTCTCACAGGAAACAGGCGAGCTGACGCCGACGCTGAAGGTCAAGCGCGCGGTGGTCGCGAGCAAGCACGAGCAGGAGATCGAGGCGCTCTACGCGAGCTGAGGTCGGGTCGGAGGAGTCGGTTGGCTCTCTGGTCGAATTGACATCGCACGCGCCCGCCCTGCGGGCGCTTAGCGACGAATTTGCAGCGCGGCTTCGCCACCAAGCGTCACCTCACACGAGGCGCCTTGCTCTCGACGCGCAAGCTCGGCTCCCTCGCGAGCTGGTTTGGCCTCTGCTGTTAGCTCAGCTTCCTAGCTACCGAGCTGGCCGGAGGGTCGGGTGCCCCTCTCGCAAAAGCTCAGAGTCCACGCGCCGAAGCTTCTCCACGGACCAGCTGCGCAACGGCTTTTGAGGAGGGGCACCCGACCCTCCTCCCGGCTTGTGGACTAAGGCGCTTCGCCGCTCTGCCGCAGCAGAGTCGAGGTCGTCTGCTCGAGGACTCGACGCCAGGTGGAATTCTGCTCCTGCTCCTCTTCGGCCGCCCGCTCGACCACGCGATTGACGCGGCGGCCGGAGATCTCGAGGCCGTGGCGTTCAGCGATCTCCTTGAAGCTGTCGTAGTCCTTGGACAGGGTCGCGGTCACCGATTCGAAGCCGTGGCGGGCGATTTTGAGGCGGCGCGAGTAGTCCATGATCGGCGTGCCGAACATCAGCTCGTCGTTCGGCTCGGGCTCCACCAGGACGATGTCGACGCCTGGGTAGCGCTCCTGCCAGACCTCGACCGCTTGATGCAGCCGTGCGTGGGCGATCAAGCGAAAGGTCTGATTGGCGATCGCCGGCAGCCCCATGTCGGAGACGCGGCGCACCCTCGTGCCGAAGACCGTCGGGATCGTCTTCTCGAAATCGTTGACGTAGGGCACGAGCGGGTTGACGACGACAATGAATTTGGCGCCCTTTTCCACCGCGACGTCGACATTGGTGGTCGAGCGGATGCCGCCGTCGACCAGCTGGCGGCCCTTGAGATCGACCGGCTTGTAAACGATCGGC
The DNA here is from genome assembly GCA_963716345.1 of uncultured Solirubrobacterales bacterium. GTDB lineage: Bacteria > Actinomycetota > Thermoleophilia > Solirubrobacterales > 70-9 > VRUE01. The sequence goes on along the minus strand of OY970304.1, from coordinate 1,813,871 downwards.
AGCGCGGTCGAGCACTGGATCGCCTTCGAGATCGGTACGTCGTCCCAGCCCTCCTCGCCGAAGACGATCCGCTCGCAGGTGTCGAGATCGGTGGCGGTCAGGTAGAGCTCTTTGTTGAGCAGGCGAAAGTCGTCGACGCGATCCTCTTCGCTGAGCGCCGCGGCGACATAGTCGGCGATCCCACCGCCCGAGTAGAAGCCGGTCGGCAGGGCCTCGGCCAGGCCGACGCCAACGTCCATCGCCGAAAACCTGCCCATGCCGAACAAGCTGCGAGCGAGCTCCAGCGTGCGCAGCGGCAGCATCGCCGCCTTCTCGACGAAGCCGAGGTAGTTGGGCCTGAGCACCGTGCCGAGGTCGAGATCCTCAAGCTCCGAGGGAATGCGCCGGTTGATCACCTGCATCATTTCGTCGGGCGTGACGCCGTTGGCGAGCATGCTGGCGACGAAGGAACCGGCGCTGGTGCCGACGTAGACGTCGAAGTTGTTGACCGTGCTGTTGACCGCGAGCAAGTCGAGAGCGCGCAGGGCGCCGATCTCGTAGACCCCGCCTGTGAAGCCGCCGCCGCCCAGAACTAGGGCCGTCTTGGACGGGCGTTTGCGGCTGCGGCGTCGACGCGGTTGCGACTCTATGTCCACAACTTTGCCCATAAACATGCATTATCTCACTAAGTGAGGCGTACCCCGGCAATCTCTGCCGCGATTTGTGCCCTGCTTGCGGCTCTCTTGCTCTCCGCGGCGGCACAGGCGGCTACTGGCAGCGACCGCTGCGCAACCATGCGTTCTCGGCTCGTGCACGGCGGCGGGAGCTCCAGCGGCCTGCTCGTGATCGACGGCGAGACCGGCAAGGTCGTCTGCGCGCGGACGCCCGGGCGTCCGCGGCCGCTGGCCTCGAACATGAAGCTGTTCACGACTTCGACCGCGCTGGCGCGGCTCGGGGCGGAATCGAGGATCGCGACTTTGCTGAAGACCGATGGCGGCATTGACCGCAACGGCGTCCTGCACGGCAGCCTTTACCTGGTCGGTGCCGGCGATCCAACTCTCGGCACGCCGTCCTTCTACCGGCGCTTCCTTGGCGGCGTCGGCACCAACATCTTCCAGCTCAAGCGACAGGTGCGCGAAGCCGGGATCAAGTCGATCACCGGCCACCTCTATGCCGACGACAGCATCTTCGACCGCCTGCGCGGCGTCGCCGACTCGGGCTACGCGACCAGCCCGGAAATCGGGCCGCTCTCCGGCCTCTCCTTCAACTCCGGCTACAGCACACCGAGCGCCACCGGCTTCGCCAGCGATCCAGCCCTCACCGCGGCCGCGACACTGGACGCGAGCCTGCGCGAAGCCGGCGTGAGCATCTCCCCCACCGTCGCCCTGGGGACCTCGCCGGCTTTCAGCACCGAGCTGGCTCAGGTTGAATCGCCGCCGCTCTCCAGCATCGTCAACACCACCGACGTCTACTCGGACAACTTCTTCGCCGAGACGCTGATCAAGCTGCTCGGCGCCCGCTTCGGCGGCGCCGGCACAACGGCGGCGGGCGCCAAGATCGTTGAAGCCTTTGCCCGCGGTCACGAATCCGGTGTGCACGCCGTGGACGGCTCCGGCCTGACTCGCTCAAACCGCGCCTCGCCGGCCCAGGTGGTCGGGCTGCTCAAGTCGATGCGCGGCACGTCTGTTGGCGATGAATTCATCCAGGACCTCGCCCTCGCCGGCCACGAAGGCACCGTTGCCGAACGCATGCACGGCACCGCCGCCTACGGTCGCTGCCGGACCAAGACCGGCACGATCAGCGCCGTCAGCAACCTCTCCGGCTACTGCTTCAACCGCGACGGCCGGGTGATGATCTTCTCGATCCTGATGGGAAGCGTTCGCGATCTCAGCCTCGCTCACCTCGAGCAGGACCTGATCGCAGGGGAAGTCGCCTCCTACTGAGCCTAGAATCGGTCGTCGTGCGCGTGCTGCTCACCAACGACGATGGAATTTCGGCCCCGGGCCTGCAGGCGGCTCGGCGCGCTTTGAGGGAGATCGAGGGGGTTGAGGTCGATGTGATCGCTCCCGACTCCAACCGCAGCGCCACGGCGCGCAGCATCACAACACGATCGCCGCTGACGGTTGAGGAGGTCGAGCTCGGCGATGGCGACAAGGGGTATGCGACCGACGGCACTCCCGTTGACTGCGTGCGCTTCGCCGAGCTGGGCCTGGTTGGCCATCGCCCCGATCTGATCTTCTCCGGGATCAACCACGGGGCCAACCTCGGCGACGACATCACCTATTCCGGCACGGTCGCCGCTGCCTTCGAGGGGATCGTCCTCGGCATCCCGGCCGTTGCCTTCTCACAGCAGTCCTCAGGCGGCGGCATGGGCTACGTCAGCGGCCGCTTCGACTTCGACTTTGTGGCGTCCTTTGGCGCCGAGCTAGTTCGCCACCTGCTTAGTCAGTCGATGCCAAAGGCGACGCTGATCAACGTCAACTGCCCTGCAGGAGAGCCAAAAGGGATCGAGGTGACCAAGCTCGGCAAACGGATCTACAACGACGAGCTGAAGTTGATCGGCGAGGCCGACGGGCGCCGCCACTACGAGATCTACGGCTGGCAGCCGGGTTATGAGGAGATCGACGGCACCGACCTGAACGCAGTCGCCAGCGGCCGCATCTCGGTTACGCCGATCCACTTCGACCTCACCGACCACGGCGGTCTCGAGAACCTGCGTGGCTGGGGGTTCGACGCGATGCTCGCCGCCAGCGCCCCCTCCTCGGTGTGAGCGGGACGCCCGAGCAGCGCGCGGCCGAGCTGCGGCAGGAGCTGGCGGGGCACAACCACCGCTACTACGTCCTCGACGATCCAACGGTCGGCGATGACGAGTACGACGCACTGCTCGATGAGCTGCGGGCGATCGAGGCCGAGCATCCCAAGCTGCGCACGCCGGACTCCCCAACGCAGCGAGTAGGGGCACCGCCGCTCGAGCGCTTCGAACAGGTCGAGCACGCCGAGCAGATGCTCTCGCTCGCCAACGCCCGCAACGAGGAGGAGCTGCGGGCCTGGGAGACGCGAATCCACAATCACCTCAAACGACTCGATATCACCGCCGCCGAGTTCAGCTACACGACGGAGCCCAAGATCGACGGCCTGGCGATCTCGCTCACCTACGAGGAGGGTGCCTTCACCCGCGGGGCCACCCGGGGCGACGGCCGAATCGGCGAGAACGTGACCCAGAACCTGCGCACGATTGGCTCGATCCCGCTGCGCATCGACGACGCGCCAGCGCTGGTCGAGGTGCGCGGCGAGGTCTACCTACCGATCGCCGACTTCAAGGCACTGAACGAACGGCGGGTGGAGGCCGGCGAGCCTGCCTTCGCCAACCCTCGCAACTCAGCCGCCGGCTCGATCCGCCAGCTCGACCCCAACCTCGCCGCCGAACGGCCGCTCTCGGTCTGGTGCTACGGGATCGGGGCGACGAGAGGTCTCAACCTCGCAACCCATAGCGAGGAGGTTGAGTGGCTGCGGGCGAGGGGCTTCAAGGTCAACCCGGACACCGACCATCACGAGGGGATCGAGTCTGTGGTCAAGCGCTGCCACTGGTGGGAGGAGCGCCGTGACGAGCTCGATTACGAGATCGATGGGGTCGTGGTCAAGATCGACGAGCGGGCGCTCTGGCGCGAGCTCGGCGTGGTCGGCCGCGAGCCGCGCTGGGCGATCGCCTGGAAGTTCGCACCGACAACCGCGACGACGAAGATGAACAAAGTCGTCTGGAACGTCGGTCGCACCGGCCACCTTGTGCCCTTTGCGATGCTGGAGCCGGTCCACGTTGGTGGCGTCACCGTTTCCACCGCGACCCTGCACAACGAGGAGGACCTGGCGCGTAAGGACGTGCGTCCGGGCGACGAGGTCGTGGTGATGCGAGCGGGAGACGTGATCCCGCAGGTCGTGGCACCGCTGATCCAGCGCCAGGAGAAGGGCAAACGGCGCGGGCCAAAACCCAAGCCGCCGGCCAAATGCCCCGCCTGCGACACCCCCACGTTCAAGCCCGAGGACGCGGTCTTCACCATCTGCCCCAATCGGGCCGGCTGTCCCGGTCAGTCCTTTCAGCAGGTCAAACACTTCGTCAGCAAGGGTGCGATGGACATCGACGGTCTCGGCGAGAAGCAGGCGCTGCGCTTCCTGCAGGAGGCCTTGATCATCGACGTGGCCGACATCTACGAGCTCAGTGAGGAGCAGTTGGAGGGGCTTGAGGGCTTCGGCGAGATCTCCGCCCGCAACCTGCTGGCAGCGATCGACGCCTCGCGCTCACGGCCCTTCAAACGCGTCCTCTACGCGCTCGGGCTGCCCGGCGTCGGCTACGTCACCGCCGAAGCGCTCGCCGATCACTTCGGCTCGATCGACGCCTTGCACACGGCCGACCCCGAGCAGATCGAGGAGGTCGAGGGCGTCGGCCCGATCATGGCGGTGCAGATCGCCGAGTCGCTGGGCGACGATCGCACCTGGGAGCTGGTCGAGAAGCTGCGCGAGAAGGGCCTGCGGCTCGAACAAGATGAGTCCGAAAGGCGGGCCAGCGGCGGGCCGCTCGAAGGCAAGACGTTCGTGCTGACCGGGACCCTGCCCGAGCTGACCCGCGAGGAGGCCGGGGCGCTGATCAAGGCGGCTGGCGGCAAGGTAGTCAACTCGGTCTCGAAAAAAACCGACTACGTCGTCGCCGGTGAAAACCCGGGGTCGAAGCTGGCCAAAGCTGAGAAATACGAGACGGCGATTCTTGACGAGGCCGGGCTGCTGGCGCTGCTCAAAGGTGCTTAGTGGGACCGGTGTTGGGCACCTCCCGCCCTGACAAGTCGTCGCGCTAATTAGCGCGACGACTTTGAGTATCCGCCAGTTCGGGAGGCGCCCAACACCGGTCTCCCAAAGGCATACTTCGGGCCGTGACGAGCGTGCGTCTCGACATCGAATACGACGGAGCTGGATTCCGCGGCTGGGCGAAGCAGCCCGGACAGCGGACGGTGCAAGGAGAGGTTGAGGCGGCGTTGGCGACGGTGCTGCGGGAGCCGGTTGAGCTGACTGTGGCTGGGCGGACCGATGCTGGGGTCCATGCCACAGCGCAGGTGGCAAGCTTCGATACCGGGATGGCGGTGCCGACGGATCTCGCTAGGCGGGTAAACGGTCTTTGCGACGCCGACGTCAAGCTGACTTTGGCCTCACCCACAACAGACGGCTTTGACGCCCGGGAGGACGCACACTCGCGCACCTACCGCTACCGCATCCTCGCCCGCAGCGCCTCCAGTCCCTTCGAGGAGAACCGCGCGCTCTGGTGGCCCCACAGGATGGACCGGGACGCGCTGAAAGCCTGTGCAGCGGCCCTCATCGGCACCCACGACTTCACCGCCTTCACCCCCACCCAGACCGACCACGTCCACTTCAACCGCAAGATCTTCGCCGCCGCCTGGTCCCGAGACGGCGACATCACCAACTTCCACATCACCGCCGACGCCTTCATGCGCAGCATGGTCCGAGTCCTCGTCGGCACCCAGCTGGAAGTAGCGAGCGGCCGTCGCACCATGAAGAGCTTTCGCGAGCTACTGCTACTACACGGAGCGCCCCGCTCCGAGGCTGGCGAAACGGCACCTCCTCACGGCTTGTACCTGGAGTCGGTTTCGTACGACTAGGCGTACCTAGAGCCGCTGTGGTTGGGAGGGGCGTGGCGCCTCCCGAACTGGCGGATACTCAAAGTGTCGCGCTAGTTAGCGCGACACTTGTCAGGGCGGGAGGCGTCACGCCCCTCCGAGCCCTACACCAGCTCGAGGTAAACCATCTCCGTCGAGTCAGACTTCCGCGGTCCAAGCTTGACGATCCGCGTATAACCACCCGGGCGCTCCGTGTAGCGCGGCGCGACCTCCTCAAACAGCTTGTGCACGATGAACTTGTCGTTATGCAGCGTCGCCAGCGCCTGTCGGCGGGCGTGCAAGTCGCCGCGCTTAGCAAGCGTGATCAGCTGCTCGACCTCGGGCTTGACCGCCTTGGCCTTGGCCTGCGAGGTCTTGATCCGTTCGTGCTCGATTAGCTGCTTGGAGAGGTTCGAGAGCAGGGACTCGCGATGCGCCGCGTCGCGGCTCAGCTTGTTTCGCTTCTTGCGGTGGCGCATTGCGTGTTCAACTCCCCCGCTTAGTCTCCCTGAAGATCGAGTCCGCGTGCATGCAGGGTCTCGATCACTTCCTCGATCGACTTCGAGCCGAAGTTGGGAATCGCATTCAGCTCCGAGCGCGTCTTACGCACCAGGTCACCGACCGTCTGTACTCCCGCCCGCTTGAGGCAGTTGTAGGAGCGCACCCCGAGCTCGAGCTCCTCGATCAGGATCTCGTCGAGGCCGTTGTTGCTGGCAATGCCATCGCCGCTCGGCCCCGGCAGCACGTCCGCTGTGTGAGTCGGAACCGGCTCGCGAGCGGTCAGCTCCTCGACCCGGTCGGCGTCGGTGAAGATCGCCAGGCTCTTAATCAGGATCTCGGAGGCCTCGCGCAAGGCAGCGCCTGGCTCAATCGAGCCGTCGGTCTCGAGGTCAAGCGTGAGCTTGTCGAAATCGGTGCGCTGACCGACACGCGCCGTCGCCACCGCGTAGGAAGCACGGCGAATCGGCGAGAAGATCGAGTCGATCGGGATCACACCGATCGGCTGCTCGTCCGACTTGTTCTCATCAGACGGCGAGTAACCGCGGCCGCGGCCGATGGTCAGGTAGATCTCGAGCTTGGTTTTCTTCTCCAGCGTGGCAATCGGCGCCTCGGGGTTGAGGATCTCGACACCCGAGGGAAGGTCGATGTCCTTCGCCTTGACCTCGCCAGGGCCGGTGGCAACCAGCGGCGCCTCGACCTCATCGGCATCGGTGTGCATGCGGACGACGAGGTCCTTGAGGTTGAGGACGATGTCGGTGACGTCCTCCTTCACCCCCGGCACGGTTGAGAACTCGTGCGCGACGCCCTCGATCCGAACGCTGGTTACGGCAGCGCCGCCCAGCGAAGAGAGCAGGACGCGGCGGAGGCTGTTGCCAAAGGTGTAGCCGAAGCCCTTGTCGAGTGGCTCGACGGTGAAGGTGCCGCGACGGTCATCGACCTTCTCAGACGTGATGCGAGGGACCTGGAAATCAGTTGGCATGTGTTCCTTGCGTGTGGGTGTTACAGAAACAGGGTCCGGTTACTTGGAGTACAGCTCGACGATCAGCTGCTCCTGCACCGGTGCCGAGATCTCCGCGCGCTCTGGGTAGCGCAGGACCTTGGCGGTAAGGGAGTCGTGGTCGGCCTGCAGCCAGGCCGGCACGGTGGAGACGAGCTCCGTTGCCTTGCGAATCGTGTCCCCGGCGGACGAGCTCGACTTGATCGAGATCACGTCCTCGGGACGCACTTGGTAGGAGGGGATATCAACGCGGCGGCCGTTGATCAGCCAGTGACCGTGACTGATCAGCTGGCGAGCCTGGCGCCGCGAGGCGGCAAAGCCGAGGCGGACGAGCACATTGTCGAAGCGCGACTCGAGCAGGCGCAGCAGGTTCTCGCCGGTGACGCCGTCCTGGCGCGAGGCCTTGTCGTAGTAGGCGCGGAACTGTTTCTCCAGCACCTGGTAATAGCGACGCGTCTTCTGCTTCTCGCGCAGCTGCACCCGGTACTCGGACTGGCGCATGCGACCGCGGCCGTGCTCGCCTGGCGGGTAGGAGCGGCGCTCAACACCGCACTTGTCGGTGAAGCAGCGCTCACCCTTGAGGAAGAGCTTCTGACCCTCGCGACGGCACTGCTTGCACTGCGGTGAGGTATCGCGGGCCACTAGACACGCCTCCGCTTCTTCGGGCGACAGCCGTTATGGGCCTGCGGGGAGACGTCCTTGACGGTGGTGACGTCGAGGCCGGCGGCCTGCAGCGAGCGAATCGCCGTCTCGCGGCCGGAACCGGCACCCTTGGCGAAGACCTCGACCTTCTCGAGGCCGTGTTCCATCCCCTTCTTCGCGGCGGCATCGGCCGTCACCTGCGCGGCGAACGGGGTCGACTTGCGCGAGCCTTTGAAGCCCGCCGAGCCGGCCGACTCCCAGGCGATCACGTTGCCTTCGGTATCGGTCAGGGTGACGATCGTGTTGTTGAAAGAAGTCTTGATGTGCGCCTGCCCGTAGGTGACGTTCTTCTTGACGCGACGACGAGAGCGCCCTTTGGCGGGTTTTTTTGCTGCTGCCATGAGTCTCCTTAGACCTTGCGCTTGCCGGCGACGCTCATCCGGCGCGGGCCCTTGCGGCCTCGCGCGTTGGTCTTGGTCCTCTGTCCGCGGACAGGCAGGCCACGGCGGTGGCGCAGGCCGCGATAGGAGCCAATCTCCATCAGCCGTTTGACGTCCTGGGAGCGCTCGCGGCGAAGGTCGCCCTCGACCTCGCGCTGGTCGACCGCGTCGCGCAGGCGAATGACCTCGTCCTCGGTCAAGTCTTTAACCATGGTGTTCGGATCGACTTTCGCCTCCTCGAGGATCTTTTGGGCGGTCGAGCGCCCGATCCCGAAGATGTAAGTAAGGCCGATTTCGACCCGCTTGCCAACCGGAACGTTGACTCCTGCGATACGTGCCATGCGCGCGCCGCCCTAACCCTGACGCTGCTTGTGTCGGGGGTTCTGACAGATCACCAAAACCGCGCCATTGCGGCGGATGATCTTGCACTTTTCGCACATCGGCTTTACGGAAGCTCGAACCTTCATTGCTCCGGTCTCGTATCGAATACAGGTCTCCCGCACGCCCCAGGAGTTGGACGGCAGGCACAAACCGGCCCAGTGGACCGACCGGGAAAGATAGCAGGGGCACTCAGCCAGGGGCTTGCCGGCCCAGGCACGGCGGCGCTAGTCCTCTTCGTGCCAGGGGGTAAGTATGCGCGGACCGTCGGCGGTGACCGCGACGGTGAACTCGAAGTGGGCCGCGAGCGAGCCGTCCTGCGAGTAGACGGCCCAACCATCGTCGTCCATCCGCACCAGCGCCCCGCCGACGTTGACCATTGGCTCGATCGCCAACACCGTCCCCTCCTCGAGCACCGGGCCCTTGCCCGGCGTGCCGAAGTTGGGGACCTGCGGGTCCTCGTGCATCTCGCGCCCGATCCCGTGGCCGACCAGGGTGCGAATGACAGAAAGGCCCTCGATCTCGACCGCGCGCTGGATCGCGGCGGAGACGTCGCCGAGCTTGTTGCCGGGTTGCATCTGCTCCACCCCGGCGAAGAGCGAGGCCTTGGTCACGTCGAGCAGCTTGCGCGCCTCGGGCTCGATCGGGCCGATCGGCACCGTCATCGCCGCGTCGGCAACCCAGCCGTCCTTGATCACGCCGACGTCAATTGCCAGCACGTCGCCGCGTTTGCACTCGTAGTGGCCCGGAATACCGTGCACGACCATCGAGTTGGGCGAGGCGCAGATCGAGCCCGGAAAGCCCCGGTAGCCCTTGAAGGCCGGCTCGGCACCCTGGGAGCGGATCAGCTTCTCAGCGGCCAGATCAAGCTCCTTGGTCGTCACCCCCGGCCGCGCCTTGGCCTTGAGCATGTGCAGGCAGCGGACGAGAATCTCGCCGGCCACGGCCATCTTGTCGACCTGCTCGGGAGTCTTGCGGGTGATCATCCTGTACACGCTCGTGCCCTCTCTCGTCCCACTGGCACTCGCTAAATGGCCTCGTCGGCCTCGAGCCGCAGAGTCGCAAGAGTGCGCTGAATCTCGTCGGCAACCGCATCCGGCGCCACCGCGCCGGCGATCTGGCGCAGCAGGCTCTGGCTGTCGTAGTGCTCGATCAGGGGCGCCGTCTTCTCGTGGTATTGCTCGAGCCGGTGGCGGATCACCTCGGGCTTGTCGTCATCGCGGACGATCAGCTCACTACCGTCAACGTCGCAGACTCCCTCTTGCGTGGGCCGGTTGAACTCAACGTGGAAGACGTGGCCGTTCTCAACGCAGGTACGGCGGCCGCCCAGGCGGCGCACGACCTCCTCATCGCTGACATCGATCAGCAGCACCGCGGTTAGCTCCCGGCTCAGCTCGCCCAGCTTCGCCGCCAGCGCCTCGGCCTGCGGCGCCGTACGCGGGAAGCCGTCGAGAATGAAGCCATCGGCCGCCTCATCGGAATCGATTCGCTCGCCGATCATGCCGACGATCACCTCGTCGGGGACCAGGTCGCCGCGGTCCATGTAGTCCTTGGCGGCCTTACCCAACTCGGTTCCCTCGCGCACGGCGGCGCGGAGGATGTCGCCCGTCGCGTAATAAGGCAGGTCCAAGTCATCCCGCAGACGCTCGCCCTGCGTGCCCTTCCCCGACCCGGGAGGGCCGAGTAGGACTAGGTTCAGCTCCGACATCGGGTCAGTCTATTTGAGGAAGCCCTCGTAGTTGCGCATCATCAGCTGCGCCTCGAGCTGCTTCACGGTTTCCAGCGCGACCCCGATCACGATCAGGATCGAGGTGCCGCCGAAAGCGAAGTTGGCCGACGTCTGGCTGAGCAGGATCGTCGGCAATGCCGCCACGGCGCCGAGGTAGAGGGCGCCGGGGAAGGTCAGTCGCGAGAGGATGCGGTCGAGGTACTCGGCCGTCGGTCGTCCCGGACGCACGCCAGGGATGAAGCCGCCGTACTTCTTCAGGTTGTCGGCCTGGTCGACCGGGTTGAAGGTGACCGCCGTGTAGAAGTAGGTGAAGATGACAATGAAGAAGACCTCGCCAACCACGTAGGCCCAACTGCTGGGGCTGAAGAAGGCGGCGAAGTCAAGTGCGGCCGGCGTGTTGAGCAGCTGGCCGATTGTCGGCGGGAAGGCCATGATCGAGGCGGCGAAAATGACTGGGATGACGCCGGCCATGTTGACCCGCAGCGGCAGATAGGTCGAGCCACCGGAGGTCATTTTGCGCCCGACGACGCGTTTCGCGTACTGCACGGGAATGCGCCGCTGGCCCTCCTGGACGAAGACGATCGCGACGATCACGGCCAGGGCGATGAAGGGCATCATCACGACGAAGACCTGATCGGGGTTGTTCCACCAGGATTCGATCCCCTGCGGCAGCCTGGAGACGATCGAGGCGAAGATCATCAGCGAGATGCCGTTGCCGATGCCGCGCTGGGTGATCAGCTCGCCGAACCACATCAGCAGCGTGCAGCCCGCGGTCAGCGAGATCACGATCAGCAGCACCTTGGGGCCGCCGAGGCTGCCGAGGAAGTTGTTGCCGCCTTGCTGGCCGAAGGAACGGAAGAGGAAGACGTAACCGAAGGACTGCGCGAAAGCCAGGCCGACGGTGAGGTAGCGCGTGTATTGAGTGATCTTCTGCTGCCCGACCTCGCCTTCTTTCTGCAGCTTCTCCAGGGCCGGCACGACCACGGTCAGCAGCTGCAGGATGATCGAGGCGGTGATGTAGGGCATGATCCCCAGCGCGAAGAGCGAGAGCCGCGAGAGGCTGCCGCCGGAGAAGGTGTTGAGGAAGCTGAGGATGCCACCGCCGGCAAAGTTGCTCTGCAGTTCCTTGACCGCGTTGAGGTCGACGCCCGGAGCGGGGATATAAGAGCCGAGCCGGTACAGCAGCAGCATCGCCGCCGTGAAGGCAAGCTTCTTACGAATGTCGGCGACGCTAAAGGCGTTCGCAATAGTCCGGAGCATTAGGGCTCCAGAGTGTGGCAGGAACCGCCAGCCGCTTCTATCTTCTCTTTGGCGGCGGCGCTGAAGCCGTGCGCTTTGACGGTGAGCTTCTTCGAGATCTCACCGCGAGCGAGGATCTTGACCGGGTCCGAGCGCTTGGCCAGGCCCTTCTGCTTGAGGGTCTCAGGCGTAACCTCGGCGTCGGCGTCGAAACGCTCCTCCAGATCAGCGAGGTTGACCGGTTGCGACTTGGTCCTGAAGTTCTCGAACGGCATCGACTTCTTCATGTGCGGGCCGCGCAGCTTTCGCATCCGCATATGAATCGGGGTCTGGCCGCCCTCGTAACCGGGCTTCCGTTTGGAGCCCGAGCGTGAGCCGGCGCCCTTGTGTCCACGGCCGGAGGTCTTGCCCAGCCCCGAGCCCTCACCGCGACCAAGCCGCTTCCGCGGTCTGCGCGACCCAGGCTTCGGCCTCAGGTTGTGAAGTCCAATCTCTTCCGAGCGCTCTTTCTTGTCAGCCATCAGCCATCCACCTCGACCAGATGAGAGACAACAGCAAGCTGTCCCTTCAGCTGCGGCGAATCTTTCCGCTCGACAGCCTTGCCAATCCGCCCCAGCCCCAACGCACTAAGCGTCGCTTTCTGAGTCAGGATTGCAGCCGTTGGCAGACCGAACCTGCTTGATCTTCACCGCGCTCACGAGGCATCACCCTCAGAGGCGGGAGCCTCCTCGGCAACTGGCGCCTCAGCAGCTTTCGCCTCAGCGACGGGCTCCTCGGCTTTCGCCTCAGCGGCGGGCGCTGCCTCAGCGGCCGGAGCCTCCTCAGCTTTGGGCTCATTAGCAGTTGCAGTGGCAGCCTCAGCGGCTGGCGCCTCTTTCGCTGTCGCGGCGTCCGCCTCTCCGGCGGGTGGCGTCGCAGGGGGGACCGCCTCCGAGGAAGCTTTAGCTACCGGAGGAGGCGGTGGGTCCCCTGCGGCGACAGGACCCGCCGGCCGAGGCTCGCTCGCGTCCCCTGCGGCGACAGGCCCCGCAGCCGAGCCGTTTGAAGACTCAGTAGCCGAAGCACCATTGCCATTGCTCTTCTGAACCCCCAGCACCTGCGAAACCGTCAGCCCCCGTAGCTCAGCAACCTCCTCAGGCCGACGCAGACGGATCAGCCCGTCCATCGTCGCCTTGACCAGGTTGATCGGGTTCTGAGTCCCGATGCTCTTGGTCAGCACGTCCTTGACCCCACCCAGCTCGAGCACCGCGCGCACGCCACCGCCGGCGATCACGCCGGTACCGGGGCTGGCCGGGCGCAGGACAACGTGGCCGGCGCCGTAGCGGCCGATGATCTTGTGGGTGATCGTCTGGCCGTATTTGGGGACGCGAATCAAGTCCTTGCGGGCGTTCTCGACGCCCTTCTGGATCGCCAGCGGTACCTCGCGGGCCTTGCCGTAGCCGATCCCGACGACGCCCTCTTCGTCACCGACGGCGACCAGGGCAGTGAAGGAGAAGCGCCGGCCGCCCTTGACCACCTTGGCGACGCGGTTGATCTCGATCACGCGCTCCTGCAGGTCGAGTCCGCGCGGGCTCACCGTCTCAACGTTGGTTGTGTCCATTCCCTTCATAGCGAGCGGTCCAAGGTAGCGAACTAGCGCTAGAAGACCAGGCCCCCCTCTCGTGCTCCCTCGGCGAGTGCCTTGACCCGACCGTGGTACTGGTAACCGCCGCGATCGAAGACGCAGGTCTCCACTCCAGCTTTCTTTGCCCGCTCGGCCAATAGCTCTCCCGCTCGCTTGGCCTGCTCGCTGGCAGTGAGCTTGCGCAGCTCGGGCTCGATCCAGTTGACGGCGGCCACTGTATGACCTTTGCCGTCGTCGATCAGCTGAGCGAAAACACCGCGATTCGAGCGATAGACGGACAGGCGGGGACGCGCGGCCGTGCCGGTGATGCGGGCACGCACGCGGCGACGGCGGCGCAGCCGACTCTGCCTCTTAGTGAGCACTGTCATGCGCGCTTACCCACCTTGCGCATCACGTGCTCGCCGCGGTAGCGGATGCCCTTGCCCTTGTAGGGCTCCGGCGGGCGGCGCTTGCGGATGTCCGCGGCGACCTGGCCGACGAGCTGCTTGTCGATGCCGCGCACGATGATCTCGGTCGGCTGCGGTACCTCGAAGTCAATGCCATCGGGAGCCTCAATCGAGACCGGGTGCGAGTAGCCCAGCGCCAGCTCGAGGTTTTTGCCCTTGAGCTGCGGCGCGGTAGCCGACGCCCTGGATCTCGAGGCGCTTCTCGAAGCCATCGGTGACGCCCTCGACCATGTTGGCGATCAGGCTGCGGGTGAGGCCGTGCAGGGCCCGGTGCTCGCCGCGGTCGGTCGGGCGCGCGACCGTCAGCACGCCCTCGGTCTGCTCGACCTTCATGTCGCTGGAAAGGATCTGAGCGAGCTCGCCCTTCGGCCCCTTGACCGCGACGTGGCCAGGGCTAACCTCGACGGTGACGGCGTCGGGCACGGTGATCGGCTTTCTTCCGATTCGGCTCATCGCATGCTCACCAGACGTAGGCGACTACCTCGCCGCCGACGCCCTTTGCCTTGGCTTCGTGACCGGTCATCACGCCGACCGAAGTGCTGACGATTGCGGTACCGGTGCCGCCGAACACGCGCGGCACCTGTTTGTGGTCGACGTAGCGACGGCGGCCGGGGCGCGAGACCCGCTCGAGGCCGAGGATCACGGGGCGGCGATCCTCGGTGTACTTGAGCCGGACCTTGATCGCCTCGCCAATCCGAGCCGGCTGCTTGCCGAAGTCGAGGATGTAGCCCTGCTCCTTGAGGATCCGCGACATCTCCAGCTTCAGCCGCGAGGCGGGAATCTCCACCTCGTCGTGGCCGGAGCCGAGCGCGTTGCGGATTCGGGTCAGGTAATCGGCTATTGGGTCAGTGTGCATCTTCTCGGTCTCTTACCAGCTCGACTTGGTCATGCCGGGGACGTAGCCCTCGTGCGCTGCCTCGCGCAAGCAGATTCGGCAGAGGCCGAACTTGCGGTAGTAGGCACGTGGCCGGCCACAACGGCGGCAACGGTTGTATTCACGGGATTTGAACTTGGCCTTGCGGCCCTGCTTCACCTTCTGCGAAGTCTTAGCCATTCTCCTGATTCTCCTCGTCGGCCGCACTCTCGGCCTCCTCGTCGCCCTCGGCGGCGGGCTCGTGCCCTCCTCGTCGCCCTCATCGGTCTCGGGCTTGGCGTATGCCTCGGGGTTCTCCTCCTTGAGCTGCTCCAGCGCGGCCTGCTCGGCCTCGGCCTGCAGGCGGGCCTCCTCCTTGCGCTTCTCCTCCTCAGCAGCTTCCTGGCCTCGACTGCTTCGCGCGTCGGCCTGGCCGGGCCGACCCTCCTGGGCGAACGGCATGCCCAGCCCGAGCAGCAGCTCGAAGGCCTCTTCATCGGTCTTCGCGCGTGGTCGTGATCGTCATGTCGAGGCCGCGAACCTCGTCGATCGAGTCGTAGTCGATTTCGGGGAAGATCAGCTGCTCTTTGACGCCCATCGAGTAGTTGCCGCGGCCGTCGAAGGAGCGCGGGTTGAGGCCGCGGAAGTCACGGATGCGCGGCACCGCGATCGAGGTCAGAGGCGGTCGAGGAACTCCCACATGCGGGCCCGGCGCAGGGTGACCGAGACGCCGACCGGCATTCCCTCGCGCACCTTGAAGGAGGCGATCGACTTGCGGGCGCGGCGAACGTTCGGCTGCTGGCCGGCGATCGTCGCCAGCTGCTCCTGCGCGGCTTCGCAGCATCTTTGCGTTCTGCTTCGCCTCGCCAAGACCCATGTTGAGCGTGATCTTCTGCAGGCGCGGAGCCTGCATCGGCGTCGAGTAGCCGAACTTCTCGGTCAGCGCCGGCAGGATCTCCTGCTCGTAGCGCTCGCGCAGGCGCGGCGGCGGAGCGGCCTGTGCGGGCACTGTCGCGGCTCCATCAGAAGGTCGTCCCACTGCGCTTGGCGAAACGCTCGCGCTTGCCGCCTTTGTCGCGGCGCACGCCGACTCGGGTCGGTTTGTTGTCTTTGGGGTCGAGCAGCATCACGTTGGAGACGTGGATCGGCCCCTCCTTCTCGACGATGCCGCCGGCTTGCGGATTTTTGAGATCGGTCTGCGAACGCGGCCGTTCGTGGCGCTTGATCATGTTCAGGTCCTCGACGTAGACCCGGTTCTTCTTCGGCTCGGTCCGCACCACGCGGCCGGTCTTGCCGGAGTCCTTGCCGCTGATCACGACCACCTGGTCGTCTTTGCGAATTCGCATGCCCTTGGCCATCAGAGAACCTCGGGTGCAAGCGAGATAATTTTCATGAAGTTGCGATCGCGCAGCTCGCGGGCGACGGGACCGAAGATGCGGGTGCCGCGCGGGTTGTTGCTGGCCGGGTCGATCAGCACCGCGGCGTTTTCGTCGAAGGAGATGTAGGTGCCGTCGGGGCGCCCGAGCTGCTTCTTGGTGCGCACGACGACGGCCTGGACGACCTCGCCCTTGCGCACGCCGCCCTGCGGGCTGGCCTGTTTGACCGTCGCCGTGATCACGTCGCCGACGCCTGCATAGCGGCGGTGCGATCCGCCCTTGACGCGGATGCAGAGGATCTCGCGGGCGCCGGAGTTGTCGGCGACCTTCAGTCTCGACTCCTGCTGGATCACTCTACCCGCCTTCTCGACAACCTCGACCAGGCGCCAGCGCTTGGTCTTGGAGAGCGGTCGGGTCTCGACGATACGTACGATGTCGCCCTCGCCGGCCTCGTTGCGCTCGTCGTGAGCGTGCAGCGTGCGCGAGCGCCGCACGACCTTCTCGTAAGTCGGGTGCCGGCGAGCGATGTCGATCCGCACCGTGATCGACTTCTCGCCCTTGTTGGAGACGACGATCCCCTGCCGGGTCTTGGCCGCATTGGCGTCCTTCTCGGCCACCGGCGTGCCGGTGCCGGCCGTCTTCCCCTCTTTCGCAGCAGCTCGTTCCTTGCGTCGCGACGAAGCCTTGAGATTGCGCTCCTGAGCGCGCTTCGCAGCCCGTTCCTCAGGCGTGAGGGTAGGACCAGCTTTGTGCGGCTGGCGAGAACGCTGCAGCCTGCGGCGCTCCTTCCAGGGAAGATCGTCCTCGGGATCAGGCTCGGCAGCAGGTTTCGCCTCAGCCGCAGCGGGCTCCGCCTGCTCAGCGGTAGAGGCGTCAGAAGAATCTACCTCGGGCGCGTCGTCCTTGGACTCGGGCGCAGCGTCCGCGGGTGGCGTGGCGGTGGGCTCCTCGCCCGCAGCTTGCGAGGACGAGGAGTCCTCTGCCGCGTCAGGACCCGCGGCCTCTGCGCCCTCGTCCTTGGGCGTCTCGTCAGTCAAGTCTTTTTTCTCCTCGTCACTCATCTCTTCAGCTCTTTCTCAACGTCAATGCCGCGCTCCTTGGCTACCGTCAGCAGCTTGGCGATGTCTCGCCGGGCGACTCCCAGCCGCGAGGTGTTCTCAAGCTCCCCGGTCGCGTGGCGGAAGCGCAGGTTGAACGCCTCCTGCTTGGCGTCGAGCAGTTTCGCAACCAGCTCGTCGTCTTTCAGGTCGTGCACCTCGGCGGACTTCACTGTGCGTCAGCCCCCTCGCGCCTGACGAACTTGGTCCTGACGGGAAGCTTGTGCCCGGCCAGGCGCAATGCCTCGCGGGCGAGATCCTCGGGCACGCCAGCCAGCTCGAACATCACCTTGCCCGGCTTGACCACAGCGACCCAACCCTCCGGGTTGCCCTTGCCGGAGCCCATCCGCGTCTCGGCGGGCTTCTTTGTGTAGGGCTTGTCGGGGAAGACGTTGATCCAGACCTTGCCGCCACGTTTGATCTTGCGGGTCATCGCGACGCGGGCGGCCTCGATCTGGCGGTTGGTGATCCAGCCGCGATCGAGCGACTTGAGCCCGTACTCGCCGAAGGCGACGGTGCTGCCGCCCTTGGTGTTGCCGCGCATGCGGCCGCGCATCTGCTTGCGGTGCTTGACCCGCTTCGGCATCAGCATCAGCGACCACCTCCGCCACGCTGGCCACCGCGACCGCCACCCGGGCCGCCGCCACGACCACCGGGACCGCCGCGGCCGCCGCCGGGGCGTCCACCGGGACCGCCGCCGCGACCACCGCGATCTCCAGGCGGCCGACCACCGCGCTGGCCGCTCGGGGGCGCACTGTCCTCATCGGTGAGCTGATCGCGGAAGCCCTCGGGCATCACCTCGCCCTTGTTGATCCAGCACTTGACGCCGATCCGGCCGGTCGTCGTGCGGGCCTCGAAGAAGCCGTAATCGATGTCGGCGCGCAGCGTGTGCAGCGGCACGCGACCGTCAGAGTAGCCCTCGGTGCGGGCCATCTCGGCGCCGCCGAGGCGGCCGGAGACCTGGACCTTCACGCCCTTGGCGCCGGAGCGCATCGCCGAAGTCAGGGCGCGTTTCATCGCGCGCCGGAAAGCGACGCGATTCTGCAGCTGCTCGGCGATCGACTGGGCGACCAGTTTGGCGTCGAGCTCGGGACGCTTAACCTCGCGGATGTTCACCTTCACCGGTTTGCCGGTCAGCTTGTGCAGGTCTTTGCGCAGCGCGTCGACTTCGCTTCCCGACTTGCCGATCACGATGCCTGGGCGAGCGGTGTGGATGTCCACCGCGACCTCGCCGCGGCGCTCGATCGTGATGTTCGAGAGACCGGCGTGGGCAAGCTTGTTTTCGATGTGGTCGCGGATCTTGAGGTCCTCGTTGAGGACGTCGGCGAAGTCTTTCTCCTCGAACCAGTTCGACTTCCAGTCCTGGATGTAGCCGACGCGGAAACCGCTCGGGATGGATCTTCTGTCCCATCTTCTAGTCCTCTTCTTCCGGGCTCAGGGCCACTGCGATGTGGCTGGTTCGCTTGTTGATCCGGAGTGCGCGGCCCATTGCGCGCGGCCGGTAACGGCGCAGCGTTGGGCCTTCGTCGACGGTGATCTCGGTGATCAGCATCTCATCAGCGACCAGGTCGTGGTTGTTCTCGGCGTTGGCCGCCGCCGACTCGATCAGCTTGCGAATGTCCTCGGCCGCGCCGCGAGGTGAGAACTCGAGCAGCGCACGGGCCTTCTCGATGTGCATCCCGCGCACCTGGTCGGCGATCAGGCGCGCCTTGCGCGGCGCGAGCCGCACGTAGCGGGAGCTGGCACGAACGACAACGGGGGCTGCGGCCACGCTAATCACCCTTGCCCGTGCCGGAGTGGGAGCGGAAGGTGCGGGTCGGCGCGAACTCGCCCAGCTTGTGGCCGACCATCGACTCGGAGATGAAGACGGGAACGTGCTTGCGCCCGTCGTGGACGGCGATCGTGTGACCGACCATGTCGGGGAAGACGGTCGAGGTGCGCGACCAGGTCTTCAGCATCTGCTTGGTGCCGGACTCGTTCATGGCGTTGACGCGCTTCATCAGCGCCTCTTCCACCCACGGGCCCTTTTTGGTCGAGCGTCCCACTAGCGGCCCCCCTTCTTCTTTCCGCGGCGACGGCCGCGCACGATGTAGCGATCAGACTGCTTGCCCTTCTTACGGGTGCGGTAGCCGAGCGTCGGCTTGCCCCATGGGGTCACGGGGTGACCACCGGGAGTGTGGTGGGCCTCGCCGCCGCCGTGCGGGTGGTCGACGGGGTTCATCGCGACGCCGCGGGTCTGCGGGCGCTTGCCCTTGTGGCGGCTGCGCCCCGCCTTGCCGATCTTGACGTTCTGGTGCTCGGCGTTGGAGAGGACGCCGATGGTGGCGCGGCACTCGGCGCGAACCAGGCGCATCTCCGACGAGGGCAACCGCAGCGTCACCATGTCGCCCTCCTTCGCCGCCAGCTGGATCGAGGTGCCGGCCGAGCGACCGAGCTTGCCGCCCTGGCCAGCCGATCAGCTCGACGTTGTGGACGATCGTGCCGGTCGGCATTTCGGCAAGCGCAAGCGCGTTGCCGGGGTGAATGTCGGCGTCGGGGCCGGACTGGACCTGGTCGCCGACGGAAAGTGCGGCGGGGGCCAGGATGTAGCTCTTGTGCGCCGTCGGCGTAGTGAAGAAGGGCGATGTAGCAGCTGCGGTTGGGGTCGTACTCGATCGCTCGCCACCTTGGCGGGCACGCCGTCCTTGAGCCGCTTGAAGTCGATCTTGCGGTAGCGCCGCTTGGCACCGCCGCCACGGTGGCGGGCGGTGACGCGGCCGTTGGCGTTGCGACCGCCGGACTTGCGCATGCCCTCGGTCAGCTTGCGCTCCGGGCTCGACGCGGTCAGCTGCTCGCGCAGCGGGTACGTCGCGAAGCGGCGTCCGGGGCTCGTCGGTTTTGTTTTTCGGTTCGGCATTTCCCTATTCCTATGCGGTCTCTGCGCCCTCGAACAGCTCGATCCGTTCACCGGGAGCGAGCTGGACGATGGCCTTCTTCCAGCCGCGCGTCTTGCCCTGGTGCAGGCCGCGGCGCTTCGGCTTGGGCCGCACCTTGGAGGTGCGCACGGCAGCGACCTTGACCTCGAAGATCTCCTCGACGGCGTGGGCGATCTGGGTCTTGTGGGCCCGATCGTCGACGCGGAAGGTGTACTTGCCCTCGGCGATCAGGGCGTAGCTCTTCTCCGAGACGACCGGGCGGATGATCGTCGTGCGCGCGTCCATCAGCCCAGCCTCTCCTGCAGCTTCTCGAGCGCTTTCTCGGAGACGACCAGCGAGGCGGCACCGATCACGTCGGCGACGCCGATGGCGCTGACCTCGGCAACTTCGACCCGGGGGATGTTGCGGAAGCTCTTGGTCGCACCGCCCTCCTCGGCGGCGAGCACAATCAGGGTCGGAGCGCTTGGCGCCCCATTTGTCGAGTGCCTCAGCCGCGGTCTTGGTCGAAGGAGTGTCGAAAGCTGCCGGCGTCGAGCAGGCGACGCTGTCGCGCTCGGCGTGAACCGAGAGTGCCGAGCGCAGTGCCTTGCGTCGCGCCTTGCGGTTGACCTTGACCGTGTAGTGACGAGGCTTGGGACCGAAGGCGACGCCACCGCCGAAACGACTCGGAGAGCTGAGCGCGCCGACGCGAGCGCGGCCGGTGCCCTTCTGGCGCCAGGCCTTGGCGCTCGGTCATCGAGACCTCGCCGCGGGTCAGCGTCGAGGCCGATGCCCGACGCCGGGAAGCGAGATCAGCGCGCGCCGCCTCGTCGACCAGCGACTGGTGGAAGGGCTCGGCGAAGAGCTCTTTGGGCAGGTCCGTCTTGGTCGCTTTGCCGAGCACGGTGGCTTTAGCCATCGGTCCTCACCTCGACGATCGCGTTGCGCGAACCCGGGCACTGAGCCTTTGATCAGGAGCAGATTGCGATCGGCGTCGATCTGGGCGACTTCAAGGCCCTTCTGGGTGATTCGCTTGTTGCCCATCTGTCCCGGCATCCGCATGCCCTTGAAGACGCGGGCGGGGAAGGTGCTGGCGCCGATCGAGCCCGGCGCGCGCACGTTGTGCGAGCCGTGGCTGACCGGTCCGCGGCTGAAGTTGTGGCGCTTGATTCCGCCCTGGAAGCCCTTGCCGATCGAGATCCCGGCGACCTTGACCTTCTGGCCCGCCTCGAAGGACTCGACCGTGACGTCATCACCGATCTTGGGGCCCTCCTCGGCGCCGAGGTCCTCGTCGCGGAACTCGACCAGGTGGCGCATCGGCGCCGCGCCGGCCTTCTTCAGGTGGCCTTCCTCGGCCTTGCTCAGCTTGCCCTGCTTGATCTCGCCGAAGGCGAGCTGCACGGCGGCGTAGCCGTCGCGCTCGTTGCTCGCGCACCGCGGTCACCTTGCAGGGACCGGCCTCGATCACGGTCACGGGGACGACCTCGCCGTCCTCGGGAAGACCTGCGTCATCCCAAGCTTCTTGCCGAGGATCGCAGCCATCGTGCTAGAGGCGAATCTCGATGTCGACGCCAGCCGGCAGCGAATCAAGGCGCTGCAGCGAGTCGACGGTTTTCGGCGAGGGCTGGAGGATGTCGATCAGGCGCTTGTGAGTGCGGATCTCGAAATGCTCGCGCGAGTCCTTGTCCTTGAAGGGCGAGCGGATCACGCAGTAGACGTTCTTCTCGGTGGGCAGCGGCACGGGTCCGGAAACGCTGGCGCCAGTGCGCTCCGCGGTCTCGACGATCTCGCGGGCAGCCCGATCGATGGCGTCATGGTCATACGCCTTGAGCCGGATTCGAATTTTCTGTGCTGCTATCGCTGCCACGTTCGGACTTTTCTTTCGTCTTTCCCGCGCGTCTTACCGCGCATAAAGGGCGGGGCCCCATTTAGTGGGGCGCCGCCCCGGTCGTATGTCTTTGCAGTTGTCTCGCTGCCCGGCGGGCAGCGAAGGGCGGGCCAGTGCCCGCCCTCTGGTGAATCGCTACTCGATGACCTCGGCGACGACCCCCGAGCCGACGGTGCGGCCACCCTCGCGGATGGCGAACCGCAGGCCTGGATCCATCGCGATCGGCTGGATCAGCTCGATCGTCATCTCGACGTTGTCACCCGGCATCACCATCTCCGTCCCCTCGGGGAGGTTGGCGATCCCGGTCACGTCGGTGGTGCGGAAGTAGAACTGGGGCCGGTAGCCGGAGAAGAACGGAGTGTGGCGGCCACCCTCCTCCTTCTTCAGGCAGTAGACCTCGGCCTTGAACTTGGTGTGCGGCGTGATCGAGCCCGGCTTGCAGAGAACCTGGCCGCGCTCGATCTCCTCGCGCTTGGTGCCGCGGAGCAGGGCGCCGATGTTGTCGCCGGCCTGGCCCTCGTCGAGCAGCTTGCGGAACATCTCGACCCCGGTGACGACCGTGGTCGTGGTGTCCTTGATGCCGACGATCTCGACCTCGTCGCCGGTGTTGACGATGCCCTGCTCGACACGGCCGGTGGCGACGGTGCCGCGGCCGGTGATCGAGAAGATGTCCTCGATCGGCATCAGGAAGGGCTTGTCGAGCTCGCGGACCGGCTCCGGGATGTAGGAGTCGAGCGCGTCGGCCAGCTCGAAGATCGCCTTCTGGGCCTCCTCGTCGCCCTCCAGCGCCTTCAGCGCCGAGCCCTTGATGATCGGCGTGTCGTCGCCCGGGAAGTCGTACTCGTTGAGAAGTTCCTTGACCTCCTCCTCGACCAGCTCGATCAGTTCCTCGTCGTCGACCTGGTCGATCTTGTTGAGGAAGACGACCACGTGCGGGACGTTGACCTGGCGCGCGAGCAGGATGTGCTCGCGCGTCTGCGGCATGACGCCGTCGGCGGCGGAGACGACCAGGATCGCGCCGTCCATCTGGGCGGCGCCGGTGATCATGTTCTTCACGTAGTCGGCGTGGCCCGGGCAGTCGACGTGGGCGTAGTGACGGTTAGTCGGTCTGGTACTCGACGTGGGAGGTCGCGATCGTGATGCCGCGCTCCTTCTCCTCGGGAGCGTTGTCGATCTCGGCGAAGCTCTTCGCCTCGGCGTCGCCCTTGGTGGAGAGCGTCTTGGTGATCGCGGCCGTCAGCGTCGTCTTCCCGTGGTCGATGTGACCGATCGTGCCGACGTTCACATGCGGCTTATCGCGCTCGAACTTCTCCTTGGACATCTCTCTCCGTTCTACCTTTCGAAAGTCGGGTTCTGTCTGGTTGGCTGATTAAGTTTTGGGTGCGCTGCCGGCGGCAGGGCTGTCTTGCCCTGCCTGCGGGCGAACCTGGGAAATATAGCTAGAACAACCGTGTGGCCTACTGCCGGTCATGAGGATGCCCCCACCGGCTCACCCGAGCGATGCTCGACGATCTCCTCGGCGATGTTGCCGGGGACCTCCTCGTAGCGCTCGAACTGCATCGTGTAAGTGGCTCGGCCCTGGGTCGAGCGAGCGCAGTTCGGTCGCGTAACCGAACATTTCGCCGAGCGGGCACGAAGGCCTGGACAGCGAGCGCGTTGCCGCGCTGGTCCTGACCCTGGACCTTGCCGCGGCGACGCGAGAGATCGCCGATCACGTCGCCGAGGAAGTCCTCGGGAGTGACGACCTCGACCGCCATCACCGGCTCCAGCAGGACCGGGTTGGCCTTGCGAGCAGCGTCCTGGATCGCCATCGAGCCGGCGATTTTGAAGGCCATCTCCGAGGAGTCGACATCGTGGTAGGAGCCGTCGACGAGTTCGACCTTGACGTCGACCATCGGGTAGCCGGCCTTGACGCCGTTCTCCAGCGCCTCTCTCATCCCCTGCTCGGCAGGGCCGATGAATTCGCCCGGGATCGCGCCGCCCTTGATTTTGTTGACGAACTCGAAGCCCTCGCCGGGTGCCGGCTCGACGTTGATCACGACGTGGCCGAACTGGCCGCGACCGCCGGTCTGGCGGACGAAGCGGGCGACGACCTTCTCGACCCGCTTGCGGATCGTCTCGCGATAGGCGACCTGCGGCTTGCCGACGTTGGCCTCGACTTTGAACTCGCGCAGCATGCGGTCGACGATCACCTCGAGGTGAAGCTCGCCCATACCGTGGATCAGCGTCTGGCCGGTTTCCTCGTCGGATTCGATCCGGAAGGTCGGGTCCTCCTCGCCGAGGCGCTGCAGGGCGTTGCCCATCTTCTCCTGGTCGGCCTTGGTTTTCGGCTCGATCGCGACGGCGATCACGGTCTCCGGGAATTCGATGCTCTCGAGGGCGATCGGCGCGTCGGGAGCGGCGAGAGTGTCGCCGGTGCCGGTTTCCTTGAGGCCGACGCCGGCGCAGATGTCGCCGGCGTAGCAGCTCGTCGATCTCCTCGCGGCTGTTGGCGTGCATCATCAGCAGCCGGCCGATGCGCTCGGTGCGGCCCGTCTTCACGTTGAGGACGCGGCCGCCTTTCTCCAGCTTGCCGGAGTAGACGCGGAAGTAGGTGAGCTTGCCGACGTAGGGGTCGGTCATGACCTTGAAGGCGAGGGCGGCAAAGGGAGCCGTCGTCGGCAGCGGGGCGCTCGGCCTCGATGTCCTCGGCCTGGCCCTTGCCGGCCGGGACGACACCGGTCACCGGCGGCACCTCGAGCGGCGAGGGCAGCAAGCTCGACGATCGCGTCGAGCAGCGGCTGCACGCCCTTGTTCTTGAACGAGGTGCCGCAGAGCACCGGCGTCACCTTGGTATCGAGGCAGGCCCGGTGCAGGGACTTGGCGATCCGCTCGTGGGGGATCTCTTCCTCGGCGAGATAAGTCTCCATCAGCTCGTCGTCGTAGTCGGCACAGGCCTCGATCAGCTGGGTGCGGTATTCCTCGGCCTGCTCGCGCAGCTCCTCCGGGATCTCGATCGTCTCGTACTCGGCGCCGAGCTCGTCGGTCCAGATGAGGCCCTTCATCTCGATCAGGTCGACGACGCCTTTGAAGTTGTCCTCGCTGCCGATCGGCAGCTGGATCGGCAGCGGGTTGGCGCCGAGCCGGTCGGTCATCGTCTGTACCGAGTAGAAGAAGTCGGCGCCGGTGCGGTCCATCTTGTTGATGTAGGCGAAGCGCGGCACCTTGTACTTGTCGGCCTGGCGCCAGACCGTCTCCGACTGGGGCTCGACGCCGGCGACCGCGTCGAAGACGGCGATCGCGCCGTCGAGCACGCGCAGGCTGCGCTCGACCTCGACCGTGAAGTCGACGTGGCCGGGCGTATCGATGATGTTGATGCGGTGGTCCTTCCACTCACAGGCGGTGGCGGCGGAGGTGATCGTGATGCCGCGCTCCTGCTCCTGCTCCATCCAGTCCATCACCGCAGCGCCCTCGTGGACCTCGCCCATTTTGTGGGTGCGGCCGGTGTAGTAGAGGATGCGCTCGGTCGTCGTCGTCTTACCGGCGTCGATGTGCGCCATGATCCCGATGTTGCGCGTCTTCTCTAGGGGAAAGCTGCGTGCCATGTGTTCCTAAGGTAAGGGTTTAGTTGTGAAACGGGGACGGGACAAAAGCAAACGATCTGGCAAGAGCCGCGATCGGCGCAAGAAAAAGGCCCTCGCGGGCCCGGCGAAACGAACTTCGAACCGTACTTCGAAAGGACTGCCTGAGCGACGCGCGATGATAGCAGCGGCGCGGCGGCGCATCGCCGCGGTGCTTTCGCTGAGCGCAAAGCGCACCCGACAGGTGGACCGAGCCCTCTCCCGCCGGATCGAGTCGGCGCGACCAAAGCTGGCGAAGGGACTGCGGCAGCTGCGCGCTCGGGGCAGCCGGGTCGCGAAGGCGGTTGGCAAGCGCCTGCGTCCGGTCGCGGTCTTGGCGCTAAGGGGCTTCGGCCGGGGGGAACGACTGCTGCGGCGGGTGTCGGCGCTCTCGGCCCGGGGCGCGACCCGGGCCAGCGCTCTGCTCACCCCGGCGCGGGGGATCGCCCTCCTGATCCTAGCCACGGCGATCTGTCTCGCCGTCTCGCAGTTCGTCGACTACCGCAGCGTCGAGATCGGTCAGCCGGCCTACGCCGAGCTCACGTCGGCATCACCGCCGACCGTCGCCGGCGAAACCGCCGGCGACGCCCACTCCTATGTTCTGGTCCCGCTCGCCTTGATCGCCGCCTTCGTTGCCACATGATGCTGCGCACCGAGCGCCGTGGCCTGGCTCGCATCATCATCGGCCTTGGCCTGATCTGCATCGCCCTGATCCTGATCGTCGACCTGCCTGCGGGAACGGATGTCGGGGCTCAGTCGTCGCGCTTCTCAGGCGCCACGGCGGTACTCCAGGGGGGCTTCTACGCGGAGCTCGCTGCAGCGGCGGGGCTACTCATAGGCGGACTGCTCTACTATGCGCGGCCGTGCCGAATACGAATCAACTTGTCAGGAAGGGCCGCAAGCGCCCGAAGAAGAAGACGACGACGCCGGGACTCAAGTCCGCGCAAGGTCGCAAGAAGGCCGTCGCGGCCCCGCAGCGGCGCGGCGTCTGCACGCGCGTCGCGACCGTAACGCCGAAGAAGCCGAACTCGGCGCTGCGCAAGATCGCCCGCGTGCGCTTGACCAACGGGATGGAGGTCACCACCTACATCCCCGGTGAGGGACACAATCTTCAGGAGCACTCCGTAGTGCTGGTCCGCGGTGGTCGAGTCAAGGACCTGCCGGGCGTCCGCTACAAGGTCGTGCGCGGCACCCTCGACGCAGCCGGCGTCTCCGACCGCAAGCAAGCCCGCTCCCGCTACGGCGTCAAGGCTTCCTAGTGCCGCGCCGCTCCGCTGCAACCATCCGACCGGTCGAGCCCGACGCGCGTTTCCGCAACCGGCTCGTCCAGCAGCTGATCAACAAGGTGATGAGCGACGGCAAGAAGCAGCTCGCCGAGCGGATCGTCTACGACGCCCTCGCGATCGTCGGTGAGCGCTCCGGCGAGGACGCGATCGAGACGCTCGAGGCGGCGATCAAGCAACTTACCCCGGTGCTCGAGGTTCGCTCGCGCCGGGTCGGCGGTGCCACCTACCAGGTGCCGGTCGAGGTGCCCGCCCGCCGGGCCCGCACGCTGGCGATCCGCTGGCTTGTCGACTTCGCCCGCAACCGCCGCGAGTACTCGATGGCCGAGCGGCTCGCGAGTGAGATCCTCGATGCGACTCAGCAGCAGGGGTCGGCTTGGAAGCGCAAGGACGACATCTACCGCATGGCGCAGGCCAACAAGGCCTTTGCTCATTACCGCTGGTAAGGGGCCCACTGGGTGCCTCTCGCCCGGACAAAAGCCGGCCTAATTAGGCCGGCTTTTTGAGTATCCGCCCGAGCGAGAGGCACCCAGTGGCCTTCACCATCCGCAGATAAGAACTGTCCAGCGAGGCAGCGCTATCCGAAGATCAGAAGCTTGGGCATGAAGCCGATACTTGCGATTGATATCGACGGGGTGATCTCGCTGTTTGGAGCTGAGAATCCCCCCGACCGCTCATTCACCAAGTTGGAGCTGGTGGACGGAGTGCCACACCTGATCTCATTGCCGACCGGGGAGCGACTACGGCGGCTGGGAGAGCACTTCGAGCTGGTCTGGGCCAGTGGCTGGGAGGACAAGGCGAACTTCTACCTGCCCTCCCTGCTGGGCCTGCCCGAGCTGCCACACGTCACCTTCGACGGAACGGTGCGGGAGGGCGCCGCGCACTGGAAGCTGGGCCCGCTGGATGAGTACGCAGCGGGGCGGCCGATGGCCTGGATCGACGACAACTTCGACCAGAGCTGTTACGAGTGGGCGGAGCGACGCGAGCTGCCAACCCTGCTCGTCCTCACCGAGACCCACCTCGGCCTGGAGGAGGCGCACGTCGAGGCTTTGCGGCAGTGGGCCGTGTCTCTACACTGAGCCCGGTGAGTGGGTTCTGGCCAATCTTCTTTCTCCTCATCGTGCTGAAGATCCCCGTCCTCGGCTCGCTCTGGCTCGTCTGGTGGGCGGCCCGCGAACCGGAGCCCGAGGGAGCAGCCGAGGACTCAGACGGCGGCACTTCAAGCGCCGGACCCCAGAACCGAAGTTCCCCAGAGGGCCCCGCCGAGGACCTCATGGCGGCGGCGCGGCGGTTGGGACTGCAGGGAGGGGACGTGGTGCCCCTCTCGGGCAGCGGCGTCCTGCTTTTCGCACAGTCCACGCGGCGAGAGAAACAGCGTCCCCGGCGAAAAGCCCAGCAACCGAGAGGGGCACCACGTCCCCTCCCCCCACTCACCCCCGCTGAGCCCCCCGCTTCCGCTCCCTGCGAAGCTCCCGCAGATAAGGCTGGAAGTCCACCTGGATCGTGTGACGCTTGGACGCGACGTAGCGCTTCTTCATCTTCTTCTCGGCCCCTGAGATCTCGTCGCGCATCTCGCTCGGCGTCGGCAGCGTGCCCCGTCCGCCGAGCAGATCAGCGACCCACTCGGCCTGTGCCTCGGCCAGCGGCATGATCGCGCCGAGCGGCTGGATCAAGCCGATGAAATAGAGGCCAGGGTGCTCGGCCGAGACGACCCGGCGGTAGAGCGGCAGCCGGTTTTCCCTGGTCGAGATCAGCTCCTCGTCGAAGAAAGGGAAGCTGATCTTGTAGCCGGTGCAATAGACGACGAGGTCGATCTGCTCCTCGCTGCCGTCGGCGAAGCGGATCGTGCGCCCGCCGCTGAAGCGATCGATGTTGGGCTTGACCTCGATGTCACCGTGTCCGAGCCGTGAGAGCAGCTCAGCGGAGACAGTGGGATGGGCCTCGAGCAGCTTGTGGTCGGGCTTTGGCAGGCCATAAGCGGTCATATCGCCGGCAGTCAGCCCCAGCATCCGCCCCAGCACAAAGCGCTGCACCGCCAGCGGCATCATCGTCAGTAGCTTCGAAGCCGCTTCGTCGATGGGTTTGCCGTTCAGGTACTTGGGCATGACGTAGGCGCCGCGGCGCATCGCCAGGAAGGTCTTCTCAGCGATCCGCGAGGCCTCGACCGCGATGTCGGTTGCCGAGTTGCCGATGCCCAGCACCAGGACCCGCTTGTCGCGCAGGATCTCGGGCTCGCGGTAGTGATGGACGTGAATCTGCTCGCCCTCGAACCCCTCTGAGCCGGCGAACGGCGGCTCGGGCCAGCGCGGGTCCCAGTGATGGCCGTTGGCGACCAGCACGGCGCGGTAGCGGTGGCTTTCGCGGTCGCCGTCGCGAGCTTGAACCGTCACTTCCCACTCGCCGTCGACGGGCCCAACGCTGAGCACCTCGGTGCGGAAGCGGATCTTCTCGCGCAGGGCGAAGTGGTCAACGTAGTCGTCGAAGTAGCTGGCGATCTGGAAGTGGTTGGGGTAATCCGGGTAGTCATCCGGCATCGGGTAGGTCCGGTAGGCCATCAATCCCCGCGAGGTGTTGATGTGGAGCGAGCGGTAGGCCGAGGACAACTCGTTGTCGTTTTCGTAGCGCCAGTTGCCGCCGACCTCGGAGCCCTTCTCGAAGCAGTCGAAGGCGACCCCGCGAGCGTTGAGCACCTGGCAGGAGGCAATGCCGGAGGAACCGGCGCCAATCACGCAGACTTTTTGGGCGGCAGGCATGCCTGAAATCTACAAGGGGTGAGGAAGACCACCCCTGGGGTCCGTAGAGAGAAAGGGCAATCGATTCGAAGCTTGGTCCATCGGATCAACAACCCAACGAAAGGAACCTCCGATGACCAGCAAGACCCGCACATTCCGTCCCTCCCCCGCCCTCGTGATCGCCTGCCTCGCTCTGTTCGCCGCCCTCACCGGCAGCGCTTTCGCCGCCGGCGTCGTCGGCAAGAACACAGTGCGCTCGCCGCAAATCGTCGACGGCACGATCCGCACGGTCGACCTCCGCGACAACGCTGTCGCCGCCGGCAAGATCGCCCCCAACGCGGTTGACACCACGGAGATCGCCGAAAACGGCGTCGAATCCTCCGACGTCGCGCCGGACAGCCTCACGGCTCAGGACCTCGGCGCCGCCTCGGTCACCTCCTCGGAGGTCGCCGATCAGTCGCTGACCGCCGACGACCTCGGCCCCAACTCGGTTGGCTCGAGCGAGCTGCAGGCTGGCTCAGTCCGCGCCTCGGAGCTCGGCGGGATCATCCAGGTCAGCAACAGCACCCC
Source organism: uncultured Solirubrobacterales bacterium (assembly GCA_963716345.1). Classification (GTDB taxonomy): domain Bacteria; phylum Actinomycetota; class Thermoleophilia; order Solirubrobacterales; family 70-9; genus VRUE01. The sequence goes on along the minus strand of OY970304.1, from coordinate 1,783,947 downwards.
GATCGCAGCCGGCGCCAACGGCAGCGTCTCGGTCAACTGCCCAGAAGGCACGGTCGTGATCAGCGGTGGCGGCCAGCCCGCCAACTTCGGAGTGGAGATGACCTCCACGCTCCGCAGCGGCAACGGCTGGCAGTACCAAGCGAAAAACAACAACGGCGCAGCCAGCACCCTGACGGTGTTCGCATACTGCCTCTCCGGCGGCAGCAGCAACTGACGACCGAACAAGCACCAAGCTAAACGGCCCGGGGAAGTCACCCGGGCCGTTTTCATGCTGTGAGGCGGGCCTGGGTCCTGCCGGCGGAACACTCAGCCCCGAAGGGGCGTTCCGACGGGAGGACCCAGGCCCGTTCCCGCAACTAAGACTGCCCGGGCGACTTCTCCTCGGACGTCGCCTCAATCTCGTGCGCCAGCTCCTCGAGCTCCTCGGCGAACGAGGGGCCGAAACTCTCGACCGCTTCGCCATCGTCGAGCCCGAGCTCGGCGGCCAGCTCGTCTTCGTCGAGCAGGCCTTCCTCGCTCGGCGGCTCGATCGGCACGGCCGGCTCGATCGCGACCGTGCGGTAGTGCTTGAGACCGGTCGCGGCCGGGATCAGCTTGCCGATGATCACGTTCTCCTTCAGGCCGACGAGTTGGTCTCGCTTACCCTCCAGCGCCGCATCGGTGAGCACCTTCGTCGTCTCCTGGAAGGAGGCGGCGGAGAGGAAGGACTCGGTTGCAAGTGAGGCCTTGGTGATTCCGAGGATGACCTCCTCGCCCTTGGCCGGCGTGCCCCCTCCTTCCTTGGTCTTCTTGTTGAGGCGCTTGAGCGCACCGCGGTCTTCGAGCTGACCCGGCAACAGGCTGGTCGAGCCCTTGGATTCGATCCGAACCTTCTTCAGCATCTGACGGGCGATCAGCTCGATGTGCTTGTCGTTGATGTCGACGCCCTGGGCGCGGTAGACCCTCTGCACCTCGGCCACCAGGTAGAGCTCGACATCGGTGCGACCCCGGATCGCCAGCAGGTCGGCCGGGTAGAGCGAGCCCTCGTTGAGCTGCTGGCCGAGCTCGACCTTTTCGCCGTCTGTGACGTGAAGGCGCGTACGGGGCGGGAAGCTGTAGGCGTGCTCCTCGCCACTGGACTCGGTGACGTGCACTTTCAGCGCTTTGTCGGTTTCTTCGACGGAGACCTTGCCCGCCGCCTCGGCCATCTGCGCCAAGCCCTTCGGTTTACGTGCCTCGAAGAGCTCGACGATGCGCGGCAGGCCCTGCGTGATGTCCTGGCCGGCGACACCGCCGGTGTGGAACGTCCGCATGGTCAGCTGCGTGCCCGGCTCGCCGATCGACTGGGCGGCGATGATGCCGACCGCGTCGCCGATGTTGACCGTGAACCCAGTGGCCGGAGCAACGCCGTAACAGGAACGGCACACGCCGGAGTCGGCATCGCACTTGAGCGTCGAGCGAACCGGGACCTTGGACTCGTCGTCCTCGAACGCCTCAGCGATCGCTTCGACGTCGGCCAGGGTGATCTCCTGGTTGCGCTTGAGCAGCTCGCGACCGCGCTTGGTTTCGAACTTCTTCGCGGCGAGGCGGCCGATCAGGTTGTCGTTGAGCGAGTTGTCGTCCTTGCGGATCGCCATCTCGATGTGGTCTTTGGTTTTGCAGTCCTCCTCGCGCACGATCACGTCCTGGGCGACGTCGACCAGGCGCCGGGTCAGGTAACCCGAGTCGGCCGTGCGCAGCGCCGTGTCGGCGAGACCCTTTCGAGCACCGTGCGTGGAGATGAAGTACTCGAGCACCGAGAGGCCCTCCATGAAGTTGGCCTTGATCGGCCGCTCGATGATTTCGCCCTTCGGATTGGCCATCAGGCCGCGCATGCCGGCCAGCTGGCGGATCTGCTTGAACGAGCCGCGAGCACCAGAGTTGGCCATCATGAAGATCGGGTTCAGCTCGTCGAGGTTGTCCTCCATCGCTTTCGCGACCTCGTCGGTGGCGTTGTTCCAGTGCGACGTGACCGCCTCGTGGCGCTCCTCGGCAGTGATGTAGCCGTCGTTGTACTGGCCCTGGATCTCGGCCGTCTGCTTCTCGTAGCGTTCGAGGATCTCCTCCTTGTCCGGCGGTGAGACGACGTTGTTCTTGGACACCGTGATCCCCGCCTGGCTGGCGTAGTGGAAGCCGAGGTCCTTGAACGCGTCGAGCACCTGCGAGACAGCCGGGGCACCGTAGGCCTCGACCAGGTCGGAGACCATCTCGTTGATGTTCTTCTTCTTCAGCGAGAAGTTGACGAACTCGAACTGGTCGGGATCGAAGTCCTCGCCAAGTGACTCGGCAAGGGCGCGCTCGATCTTCTCGTTGAAGATGATCCGCCCGACCGTGGTCAGGAAGTGCCCGCGCCCTGCCCGCCGGTACTCGGCCTGGTCGTGCAGCTTGCAGCCGCCGTTCTCGTAGACGAGCTCGGCCTCCTGCGAGGAGCGGAACACCTTCGGCGATGAGCCATTGCGCCTGTTGCCCTGGCCCGCCTTGAGCTCCTCGTCGATCTTCGCCAGCTCCTCGGCGTCGGGCCCGTAGGTCAGGTAGTAGATGCCGAGCACCATGTCCTGGGTCGGCGTCGCCAGCGGCGCGCCGTGAGCCGGCGAGAGGATGTTGTTCGCCGAGAGCATCAGGATCCGCGCCTCGGCCTGGGCCTCGGCGGAGAGCGGCACGTGGACCGCCATCTGATCACCGTCGAAGTCGGCGTTGAAGGCGTGAGCAGACCAGCGGGTGGACCTGGATCGCCTTGCCCTCGACCAGCACCGGCTCGAAGGCCTGGATGCCCGAGACGGTGCAGGGTCGGCGCGCGGTTGAGCAGCACCGGGTGCTCGTGGATGACTTCCTCGAGCACGTCCCAGACCTCGGGGATCATCGACTCGACCATCTTCTTCGCCGCCTTGATGTTCTGCACGGCCTTGCGCTCGACCAGCTGGGCCATGATGAACGGCTTGAAGAGCTCCAGCGCCATGAGCTTCGGCAGGCCGCACTGGTGCAGCCTCAGGCTCGGGCCGGAGACGATCACCGAACGGCCGGAGTAGTCGACGCGCTTGCCGAGCAGGTTCTGGCGGAAGCGCCCCTGCTTGCCCTTGAGCATGTCGGAGAGCGACTTCAACGGGCGGTTGCCGGGGCCCGTGACCGGGCGGCCGCGACGGCCGTTGTCGAACAGCGCGTCGACCGCCTCCTGCAGCATCCGCTTCTCGTTGTTGACGATGATCTCGGGAGCGCCGAGGTCGAGCAGCCGCTTGAGCCGGTTGTTGCGGTTGATCACGCGGCGGTAGAGGTCGTTGAGATCCGAGGTCGCGAAGCGGCCACCGTCGAGCTGCACCATCGGGCGCAGCTCCGGCGGAATCACCGGCACGCTGTCGAGGATCATCCAGTCCGGCTTGTTCTCGGAGTTGAGGAAGGCTGAGGCGACTTTCAGCCGCTTCACCGCGCGCGCCTGTTTCTGGCCTTTAGAGCTGTTGATCATCAGCTCCAGTTCCTCGCAGTCGGCCGCGAGGTCGACCTGTTCGAGCAGGTCGCGCACCGCCTCGGCGCCCATGCCGCCGCGGAAGTACTCGCCCCAGCCGAACGGCGAGCCGAAGCGGTCCTTGAGCTCACGGAAGACGGTCTCGTCGTTGACGACGTCCTTCGGCTTCATCTCGGTGAAGATCTTCCAGACTTCGGCCATCCGCTCGATCGCCTCATCGATGTAGGCCTCGGTGTCGGAGATCTCCGCGTCGAAGGTCTTGCGCAGTTCTTTGATCATTTTGGCGCGCTCGTCGTCCTTGAGCTTGCGCAGCTGCGCGGCGGTCAGTTTCAGCGAGTCGGCCCAGATGTGGTCGTCGTCGTCGAACTTGGTCTGACCACCCGTCCTCGAGGTACTTGATCCGGCGCTCGAGCGACTCGCTCAGCTCCTGGGTCCGTTTCTGCCGTTCCGCCTCGTAGGAGTCGGTGACCTTTTTGACCTCTTTCTCGAGCTTGCCGAGGTCCTTGTCGCGAGCCTCGACGTCGACCCAGGTGATCATCGAGGCGGCGAAGTAGAGAACCTTCTCGAGCTCCTTGGGAGCCATGTCGATCAGGTAGCCGATGCGGCTCGGCACACCCTTGAAGAACCAGATGTGGGAGACCGGAGCGGCCAGGTCGACGTGGCCCATGCGCTCACGGCGCACCTTGGACCGCGTCACCTCGACGCCGCAGCGCTCGCAGACGATGCCCTTGTAGCGGACGCGCTTGTACTTGCCGCAGTAGCACTCCCAGTCCTTGGTCGGACCGAAGATGCGCTCGCAGAAGAGGCCGTCTTTCTCCGGCTTCAGCGTGCGGTAATTGATCGTCTCCGGCTTGGTGACCTCGCCCCAGCTCCAGGAACGGATCTTCTTCGACGACGCGAGGCCGATCTCGATCGCGTCGAAATTGTTGATGTCGATCATCAGTCCTCCACCTTCGCCTCATCGGCCTCTTTCGTCTTTCTCTGCCTCAGCCCCGTCGGTGCCACCCTCGCCCTCGGCGACGATCTGCTCCTCGTGCTCGTCAGCCGCTCCGTTGGAACCGTTGCCGTCGGCGCGGACCCCGGTCAGGTCCATGCCGAGCTCCTCGGCGGCCTTGAGCAGGTCGTCGTCCTCCTCGGCGATCTCGACGTCGCCACCCTCGGAGACGACGTTGGCATCGAGCGAGAGGCTCTGGATCTCCTTCAGCAGAACTTTGAAGGACTCCGGGATCGACGGCTCGGGGATGTTCTCCCCCTTGACGATCGCCTCGTAGGCCTTGACGCGCCCGACCGTGTCGTCGGACTTGACGGTCAGCATCTCCTGCAGCGTGTAGGCGGCGCCGTAGGCCTCCAGGGCCCAGACCTCCATCTCGCCGAAGCGCTGACCGCCGAACTGCGCCTTGCCGCCCAGCGGCTGCTGGGTGACGAGCGAGTACGGGCCGGTCGAACGGGCGTGGATCTTGTCGTCGACCAGGTGCAGCAGCTTGAGGATGTACATGTAGCCGACCGTGACCTTGCCCTCGTAGGGCTCGCCGGTGCGGCCGTTGTAGAGCTGGACGCGTGCCAGCGGCACGGGCGCCGGGGCGCTCGTCCTTGTCGATGCCGAGGTCGATGCCGCGCTCCTCGTTCTCCTCCTGCCACTTGACCAGAGCGCCTCGTCGACGTCCTCGACGGTGGCCCCGTCGAAGACCGAGGTCGCCACGTAGACGCGACCGTCGCCCTCGTCGGAGTGAGCCTGCTTGTAGGCCTCGGAGCCGTCGTCGTACCAGCCGTTGCCGGCGACCCAGCCGAGGTGGGTCTCGAGGATCTGCCCGATGTTCATCCGGCTCGGCACGCCGAGCGGGTTGAGGATCACGTCGACGGGGGTGCCGTCGGCGAGGTGGGGCATGTCCTCCTCGGGCACGATCTTCGAGATCACACCCTTGTTCCCGTGGCGGCCGGCGAGCTTGTCGCCCTCGGCGATCTTGCGCTTGGTCGCGACGAAGACGCGGACCAGGTCGTTGACGCCCGGCGGCCAGATCGTCGCCATCGTCGCGGCTGAAGGTGAGCACGTCGATGACGACGCCACCCTCGCCGTGCGGGAACCTTGAGCGAGGTGTCGCGGACCTCGCGCGCCTTCTCCTTGAAGATCGCGCGGATCAGCTTCTCCTCGGCCGTCAGCTCGGTCTCGCCCTTCGGCGTCACCTTGCCGACCAGCAGATCGCCGGAGACGACCTCGGCGCCGACGCGGACGATGCCGCGCTCGTCGAGGTTGCGCAGGCTCTCCTCGGAACGGTTGGGAATGTCGCGGGTGATCTCCTCGTCGCCGAGCTTGGTCGTGCGGGCGTCGATCTCGTACTCCTCGATGTGGATCGAGGTGAGCTCGTCGTCCTTGACCAGGCGCTCGGAGAGGATGATCGCGTCCTCGAAGTTGTAGCCCTCCCAGGACATGAAGGCGACCAGGCAGTTCTTGCCCAGAGCGATCTCGCCGCCGCCGGTTGAGGAACCGTCGGCGAGCACGTCGCCCTGCTTCACCTTCTGTCCGCTCTTCACGATCGGCCGCTGGTGGATGATCGTGCCCTGGTTGGAGCGCATGAACTTGTGCAGCGGGTACTCGTCCTTTTTCGCGCCGTGGCTGACCACGATCCGCTCGGAGTCGACGTGGGTGATCTCGCCGTCGGCCTCGGCAAGGATCACGTCACCGGTGTCGACCGCGGCACGACGCTCCATGCCGGTGCCGATCAGCGGCGGGTCGGGCTTCAGCAGCGGCACCGCCTGGCGCTGCATGTTGGAGCCCATCAGCGCCCGGTTGGCGTCGTCGTGCTCGAGGAACGGGATCAGCGCCGTCGCCACCGACCAGATCTGGGTCGGCGAGACGTCCATCAGATCGACTTCCTTCGGTGAGGCGGTCGCGTACTCCTCCTCGCCGGCGCGGACCAGAACCGGTCGGGCCTTTGAGCTTGCCGTCTCGGGGTCGACCTCGGCGTTCGCCTGGGCGATCACCTTGTCCTCCTCCTGGGTGGCGTCGAGGTGAACGATCTCTTCGGTGACGACGCCGTCCTTGACCAACCGGTAAGGGGTGGTGACGAAGCCGTGCTCGGAGACCTGCGCGTAGGAGGAGAGCGAGCCGATCAGGCCGATGTTCGGACCCTCCGGCGTCTCGATCGGGCACATCCGCCCGTAATGGGTCGGGTGCACGTCGCGCACCTCGATCGGGGCACGCTCACGGGTCAGCCCGCCGGCGCCCAGCGCCGAGAGACGGCGCCGGTGGGTGAGTCCGGCGAGGCTGTTGGTCTGGTCCATGAACTGCGAGAGCTGCGAGGAGCCGAAGAACTCCTTCATCGCGGCCACGACGGGCCGGATGTTGATGATCGTCTGCGGCGTGATCGCGTCCGAGTCTTCGGTGGTCAGCCGCTCGCGGACGACGCGCTCCATCCGGTAGAGGCCGATGCGGAAGGCCTCCTGGATCAGCTCGCCGACCGTGCGCAGGCGCCGATTGCCGAAGTGCTCGTACTCGTCGAGGTGCTCGTTGACCGGCTCGCGGGGGTAGGTGATCGCCTCCGCGGCATAGTCTTTGATCGGGTTCTCCTCGTCGATCTCCTCGGGGATCCCGAGCAGTTTCGGCAGCAGAACCAGCTCCTTGACCAGGGCGATGATGTCGTCGTGGGTGAGAACCCTGGTGTCGAGGTCGATGTCGAGGTCGAGCCGCGCGTTGAGCTTGTAGCGGCCGACCCGGGTGAGGTCGTAGCGCTTGGAGTCGAAGAAGAGCTGCTCGAGCAGGTTGCGGGCGGCGTCGACCGAGGGCGGCTCGCCCGGACGCTGCTTCTTGAACAGCTCGATCAGGGCACCCTCCTCGGTGCGGGTCGCCTCGGTGTCGGCCTCGATCGTGTGGCGCAGGTAGATCGAGTTGTCGAACATGTCGAGGAGCTGTTTGTCCTCGACATAGCCCATCGCACGCAGCAGCACCGTGACCGGCAGCTTGCGCTTGCGGTCGATGCGGACGAAGACTTTGCCTTTTTTGTCGATTTCCAGCTCGAGCCAGGAACCGCGGGCCGGCATCAGGTTGGCGATGAAGACCTGCTTTTCAGCATCCTTCGGGGCCATCACGTAGGCGCCTGGGGAACGGACGAGCTGGGTGACGACGACACGCTCGGTGCCGTTGATGATGAAGGTGCCGCGATCGGTCATCCACGGGAAGTCGCCCATGAAGACGGACTGCTCGCGGATCTCACCGGTCTCTTTGTTCTGGAAGGCGACCGTCGCCGAGTCAGCGGTCGCGAGTAGGTCATGTCCTTCTCGCGGCACTCCTCGATCGTGTGCGGCGGCTCCTCGAACTTGAACTCGCCAAAGACGATGGCGAGATTCCCCGTGTAGTCCTCAATCGGGGATATGTCGTTAATCGTCTCTCGCAGTCCACCCTTCTTCGGATCCGTCAGCTCCTCGAAAGAGCGACGTTGGATATCGATCAGATGGGGGACTTCGAGGGGATTCTGTAGGCGGGAAAAACTCCTGCGGGTTACGGGGGCAGCGTTCGAACGTGCCAAGTCGGGCGACTCCTCAGAAGGTCAGAGGGACGTTAGGTACAGCGCAGACATCGGGCAGGGGACAGAACTGAGCGCGACCGCGAAAAATAACACACGGCCACGCTCTGCCGCGAGTTTGGCTCCCTGCCTAGGTTCCAACCGCGGTTAATGCGAGGTCTATTTGAGCTCGACGGTGGCGCCGGCCTCCTCGAGTTCGGCCTTGAGCTTATCGGCCTCCTCGCGGTCGACGCCCTCCTTGATCGCCTTCGGGGCCTCGTCGACCATTGCCTTAGCCTCTTTCAGGCCAAGTCCGGTCGCGGCGCGCACGACCTTGATCACGGGAACCTTCTGGCCACCGACCTCGGTGAGGACGACGTCGACCGTGGAGGACTCTTCCTCGCCACCACCGTCGCCGGCGGGAGCGCCGGCAGCAGCCGGAGCGGCAGCGGCGACGGCGGTCGCCGAGACGCCGAACTCCTCCTCGAGCGCTTTGATCCGCTCGGAGAGCTCGAGCACCGAGATGCTCTTCAGCTCCTCGATCCAGTCATCTGTTGAAACCTTGGTTGCCATCTACTCCTCTTCCTTGCTCGCGTCGTCATCGTCAGTGTTAGAAGTCTCGTTTTCCTCGGGTGAGGGCTCAGGCGTTTCATCCGCGGGTCCTGTCGCTGCAGGGGACCCCCCACCCCCTCCGGTCGCTGAAGCGTCCTCGGGGGCAGGCCCCCCTACAGCGCCACCCGCGGCCGAAGCGTCTGCGTCACCCGCTTCACCTCCAGCAGCATCCGCGGGCTCGTCAGCAGGGGTGTCCTCTGCTGGCTGCTCCTCAGCTTTGGGCTCCTCGGCGGAAGCGGCCTCCTTAGCCTTGGGCTCCTCGGCAGGCGCCTCCTCTTTGGGCGCCTCAGCTGGGGCTTCGCCGGTGACTAGGCCTTTCTCGGCGATCTGGCCGAGTTGCAGGGCCAGGCCTTGGATCATCGAGCCGAGGCCGCGGACCAAGCCGGTCAGCGGGCTGGCGACGACGCCGGCGAACTGGCCGTAGAGGATGTCGCGCGGAGGCAGCTTGGCAATCGCTTCGAAGCCGCCCTCATCGAGCATTGATGCCGTCCATGAAGCCGCCCTTGAAGGTGAGCACTTTGTGCTCTTTGCTGAAGGTCGAGATCGCCTTCGCGGCCTGGGCGGTGTCGCCGCGGACGAAGGTGAGCGCGGTCGGCCCCTGCAGCAGCTCGTTGAGGCGCTCCTCCGCCGGCTTTGTCAGCGGCGAGTTTGGTCAGGCGGTTCTTGACGATGCGGAAGCTGGCGTCGGACTCGCGCAGTTTCGCCCGCAGCTCGGCCGCCTGAGGAACGCTGATCCCGCGGTAGTCGACCGCGAAGATCGCCTCGGCCGCCTCGATCTCGGCGGCGATCTCCTCGATGGCTGCTGACTTTTCGTCTCGGTTCATCGTTCGCCTGCACCGGGCTTACGGGGTCGGCCCCGCCGGTGGTCTGGGGTTCGCGACGGCGCAGTCTAGGCCGTTACGGGTTCCTCTGCCGCCCGGGGGGCGGCGGCGACCTCATCGCGATCGCCAGCCTTGGAGGCATCGACCCGAATTCCGGGGCCCATCGTCGTCGTCAGGGTGCAGGAGACGATGTAGCGGCCTTTCGCCGCCGAGGGCTTGGCGCGGATGATCTCCTCGATCACGGCGCTGAAGTTGTCGAGCAGCTGATCGGCGTCGAGAGGCTCGCCTTGCCGATCGCCATGTGGACGATCGCCTGGCGGTCGGTGCGGTATTCGACCTTGCCGGCCTTCGACTCGCTGACCGCTTTCTCGATGTCGTCGGTGACGGTGCCGACCTTGGGGTTCGGCATCTTGCCCTGCGGGCCGAGCACGCGGCCGAGCTTGCCGACCGTGCCCATCATCTGCGGGGTCGAGATCGCGACGTCGAAGTCGGTCCAGCCCTCCTCGACTTTCTTCGCGAGGTCGTCGCCGCCGACGAAGTCGGCACCGGCGGCCTCGGCATCGCGGGCCTGCTGGCCCTGGGCGAAGACGGCGACGGTGACGTCCTTGCCGAGGCCGTGGGGCAGCGCCAGGGTGCCGCGCAGCTGCTCCTCGGCGTGGCGGACGTTGACCCCGAGCAGCACGTGCAGCTCGACCGTCTCGTCGAAGTTGGCGCTGGCGGTCTCCTTGAGCAGGGCGATCGCCTCGGCCGGCGGGTAGGCCTGGTCGCGTTGGACCTTGTCGTAGCTGTTTGCGGTAGCGCTTGCCGTGAGCCATGGGGAATCTCCTACTTGACGTCGACGCCCATCGAGCGGGCGGTGCCGGCGATGATCTTCGAGGCGGCGTCGAGGTCGTTGGCGTTGAGGTCGGGCATCTTGCGCTCGGCGATCTGGCGGACCTGGTCCATCGAGATCGTCCCACCTTGTTGACGTGGGGCTCGCCCGAGCCCTTCTTGATCCCGATCGCCTCCTTGATCAGCACCGCGGCCGGGGGCGTCTTGGTGATGAAGGTGAAGGAGCGGTCCTCGTAGACCGTGATCTCGACCGGGATGATCGTCCCGCCTTCGGACTGGGTCTGGGCGTTGAATGCCTTGCAGAACTCCATGATGTTGACGCCGTGCTGGCCCAGCGCGGGACCGACCGGCGGCGCCGGGTTTGCCGACCCGGCCGGAGATCTGCAGCTTGATCAGAGTGAGGACTTTCTTTGCCATTGGGATCGGAGAGGGTAGCGGGCGCCGGCTTAAATCTTCTTGACCTGGTCGTAGCCGACCTCGACCGGCGTCTCGCGGCCGAAGATCGAGACCAGAACCTTGAGTTTGGCAGCGTCCTCGTTGATCTCGGCGATCTCGCCGGAGAAATCGGAGAGCGGACCGGAGATGACCTTGACCGACTCGCCGATCGAGAACTGGGCCTGAGTGCGCGGCCGCTCGGCGGTCTCGCGGTGCAGCAGGCGGTCGACCTCGGGTTTGGAGAGCGGCACCGGCTTGTTGCGCGAGCCGACGAAGCCGGTTACCCCGGGGGTGTTCTTGACCAGGCCCCAGGCATCGTCGGTCATCTCCATGTTGACCAGGACGTAGCCCGGCATCGTGCGCTTCTCTTTCGGTTCCTTCTGGCCGTCTTTGCCTAGTTCCATCACCTGCTCGGTGGGAACGACGACCTGGCGCACGTTGCGGTTCTGACTCATCGTCTGAACCCGGTGCTCGAGGTTGTGCTTGACCTTGTTCTCGTGACCCGGAGTAGGTGTTGATCACGTACCAGCGATACATCGTCTTAGGCGCCTTTGTTTGGAGATCCGCTAGAGGATCTGCTTGACGAGGAAGTTGAAAGCGCGTCGAGCGCACCGAGGTAGGTGGCGGCGACGGCGACGAAGATGACTGTGACGGCGGTGGCCTGGACCAGGGTGTCGCGGTCGGGCCACTGGACCTTCTTCAGCTCGGCCCAGCAGGAGACGAGGAAGCCGATCACGCCGCCGCGCTGGCGCTGCTGCGCCTGCGCCTGTTTCTGCTTCTTGGCGATCTGCTCGCTCTCGCGGCGCTTCTGCTCGCCGCGCTTGCGCTTTTCGGTTTCCTTCAGCGCCTTGGCCTCGGCGCGCTTTGCGGCGCGCGAGGTCTTGGGAGCGTCGGGCGTTTCCAGCGCCGCTTCGGGAGCGCCGACAGCCATGCCGGCCTCAACCGCCTCGATCTCGGCGATGTCGCCGGAAACCGGAACCTGGGTGTCGTGCTGCGCGTGCGACTCAGCCGTGCGCTCACCGCTAACGCGTTTGCGCTCCTGTTCTTCACGAGCCCGCCGCTCGGCCTTGCGCTGTGCGCGCGTCTTAGCCATTGGGGCTAGCGCGTCTCCTTGTGCGCCGTGTGCTTGCCGCACCAGCGGCAGAACTTGCGCAGCTCAATCCGATCCGGCGAGTTGCGCCGCGACTTGTTGGTCTGGTAATTACGTCGCTTGCAGTCTTCGCAAGCCATCGTCACCGCGATGCGGACATCTCCGCGAGCCATGTCTCCCTCGATTACTTACGCGCCATTACAAGGAAAAACCCCGGGCCGAGGCACGAGGCTGAACCGAAGAATAGCGCCCTTGGATATGTGAGGCTCGGCCGCTCATTTCGCCCTGGACCGGGCGGAAACGGCCCCGATTAGAGTGAGCCGGTGAGCGTGTCCCCCTACGACCGCCTGGGACGAGGCTACAGCCGCGTGCGCCAACCCGACCCCCGGATCGCGGCGCAGATCGATGCCGCGCTCGGCCAGGCACGGACGGTGCTCAATGTCGGCGCCGGGACCGGTTCCTATGAGCCGGAGGAGCGCGAGGTGACGGCGGTCGAGCCCTCAGCCGAGATGATCGGGCAGCGGCCACCCGGTTCGGCGCCGGTAGTGCAGGCAAGCGCCGAAGATCTGCCCTTCGCCGAGGGGAGCTTCGACGCGTCGCTGGCGGTGCTGACCGTTCACCACTGGGCGGATCTCGGTGCCGGCCTGGCTGAGATGCAGCGGGTGAGCAGGGAACGGATCGTGATCGTCACCTTCGATCCCGAGGCGCTCACTGAGCTCTGGATCAACCGCGACTACTTCCCGGAGACGCTCGCCCTGAAGCGACGGTCAGAGGCAACCAGTGGTGGGCTGACCGAACTGCTGGCGGGTGCGACGGTTGAGCCGATACCGGTGCCGCGCAATTGCACGGATCAGTTCTTCGCCGCGCTCTGGGCGCGGCCCGAGAAGCTCTTCGATGAGGAGATCGTCAAGCCGATGTGGGCCTGGCAGAGCATCTCGGAGGAAGCGCGAAGGGAGGGACGCAAGCGGCTCAAGGCGGACCTGGAGAACGGAGTCTGGGAGCAGCGATACGGGCACCTGCGCGCCCTGCCCTCACTGGACGTCGGACTGCGGCTGGTCTCGATTCCATGCGCTCGACGGGAATCAAAAAGCTGAGGCCGGGTACGGTGTCGGCCATGAACTCAGAGCGCGCCAAAGAACTGCTCGCCAACGAGCGAGCCCAGGTCGAACGAGATATCGCCACGATCGAGGGCGAAGGCACCGAGGAGGGCGACGAGCGTCGCGAGCCCGGAGACAAGGACTCCGAGGGCCTTTACCAGGACGAGTTCGACGCCGGTCGCCTCGAGGACCTGCGCGGTCGCCTGGGGGCAATCGAGCGGGCTGAAGAGCGACTCGCGGCTGGCACCTACGGGCTCTCAGTCCGCAGCGGCGAGCCGATCCCTGACCAGCGACTCGAGGTCGTCCCGACCGCGGAGCTGACGGTCGAGGAGTCCGAGCCAGGAGCTTCCTGACCGCCTTTGCCGAACTGGCGGAGGCGCGCTGGCCGTGGCGCGGAACTGGTCACGGCCCCCTGCCGCTGCTGCTCATCCTGCTGACCGTCGTCACCGGCGTCGTTGACGCTGTCAGCTACATCGCCCTGGGCCACGTCTTCGTCGCCAACATGACCGGCAACGTCGTCTTCCTCGGCTTCGCCCTGGCGGGTGCGTCCGGCCTCTCCGCCCCAGCCTCGATCGCGGCGCTCGGGGCCTTCCTCGTCGGTGCGGTGGCAGGAGGGCGTATCGCCAGCCACTGGGACGGCCACCGGGGGCGGCAGCTGCGCACGGCCGCGGCGATCGCGCTCGTGCCAGTCGTGCTCGCCACGGTCGTCGGAGCAATCGTCGGTCAGCCGGTCTCGGCCGGCGCCCGTTACGCGCTGATCATTCCCCTGGGCCTGGCGATGGGAATCCAGAACGCGACGGCGCGCCGCCTCGCCGTCCCCGACTTGACGACCACCGTGCTGACCTTGACGCTGACCGGAGTCGCCGCCGACTCGCGCCTTGCCGGCGGTAAAGGGGGGCATCCGGGTCGCCGCCTGATCGCGGTCGCGGCAATGTTCGCCGGTGCGCTGGTGGGCGCCCTCCTCGTGGTCCACGTGGACCTAGTGGTGCCGCTCGGCATTGCCGCGGCTCTGCTTGCCATCAGCGCAATTGCCGCCCACCGGCTCTCGGCCGGCGCCCCCGACTGGGCCTGACCCAACCGCCGACCCGTCCAGGGTCGGCTCATCGACATTGCTACTGTTCACCAAATGGTTAACGATTCATTCAAGGCACTCTCACACCCGATCCGCCGTGGGATCGTCGAACGCCTCGCTGTTGGCCCGGCCACCGTCGGCGAAGTAACCCGTGGCTTCGACGTGTCCAAGCCAGCGATCTCCAAGCACCTGAAGGTGCTGGAGGAGACGGGCGTCGTCACCCGGGTAATAGAGGGCCGGACGCACCGACTCTCGCTCCAGCCCAAGGTGCTCGACGAGGCAGCCGAGTGGATGGATCGCCAGCGCGCCCTCTGGGGGCGCATGTTCGATGTCGTCGATGAGTACTTGAAGGAGGAGCAGTCGAAATGAAAATGCCGCCGATCGTCTCGCCGCAGGAGTGGAAATCAGCCCGCGAGGAGCTGCTAAACAAAACCTCGCCCATCTCAACTCGCGCGACACCACCTTCGCCAACGTCTCGCGCGCGCCGCAGGCTGACATCGAGCGCTGGAAGGCGCGGATGGACTGGGAGATCCCCTGGTACACGATCACCGATGACTTCGACGCCGATTTCGATGTCGACGAGTGGCACGGCACCAACGCCTTCTACCGCGACGATGACGATCGGATCTTCCGTACTTACTTCATCGACAAGCGCGGTGACGAGGGGCTGGGCACCGCCTGGGCTTACCTCGACATCACAGCGCTTGGTCGTCAGGAGAAATGGGAGGACTCGCCCGAGGGCTACCCACAGGGCGAGCCATATGCGTGGTGGAACCTCCACGACGAGTACGACGAGCCGACCGCCCACGAGGCGGCCCTTTCCGCCAACTCCGACTCGCAGCGGGGCTCGAGGAGCCCGCGGCCATGATCCCGCTTGGTCACATCGGCGGCATGCCGGTAGAGGAGTTCCTGCCTTGGCTGGCCGGCCCCGGCACCGGCCTCGTCGTAGCGCGGGCCTGGATTAGCGTGCGCCTACGAAGGGAGCGGAACCGATGAGCGGCGAGACGCTGCTGATCGAGCGCGCCTTCCAGGCCCCCGCCCAGGCGGTCTTCAACGCTTGGACCAGCGAGGAGGTGATGCGCCGCTGGTTCCACGGTCGCCACGATTGGGAGACCCCCGAGGCCAAGGTCGACCTACGAATCGGCGGCGCCGTACGCGTGGTTATGCGCGACCCCGAGAAGGGAGTCAAGCACGGCGGCGGCGGTCGCTACACCGAGATCGAGCCGCCGACCCGCCTGGCATTCACCTGGACCTGGGACGAGGACCCCAGAGAGACCCTGATCGAGCTCGAGTTCGAAGAGGCCGAAGGCGTCACCACGGTGCGCTTCACGCACAGCAACCTCAGGGACGGAGAATCGGCTCGCTCCCACGAAGAGGGCTGGACCACGTGCTTCGACAACCTCGAGCAGGCTCTGGCGAAGTCCTAAGCCGCACCCTGCGCAAGGTCGGACGCGGTGGTGGCGAGGCCGGGGCGGCTGGTCGACTCGCCTCGGCAACCATCGCATCCAAGACCAGCGCATAAGAGTCTCGCTTGCTCATAACGGCCAAGCTAGGTGCGCCACCTTTAGCCCAGCTGTGCGTTGCCTAAGTCTTTAATGACGCCGTCGCCAAGCAGAAAATGCGCCCGGAGAGAATCGAACTCTCGACCTCCGGCTTGAAAGGACGAAGGCTGGCCGCCTGGGGAGCGGGGTTGCGGCGGAGATGTAACCGAGATGCGACTCGGCCCGGCGACGTACTTACGACGAAATGATCTGCACAACCTCTGGAGCTACATAGAGGCGAGCGTTTCTGACAAGACGAACGGGGGCGGGCTCCAAAATACCTAGCGACACGAGGGTGTTGATTGCATTCTGGGCGCCCTGGCCCGACAGGCCAAGGCGCTTGGCAACCCAGGGCCGATCGACGTAAGGACGACCAACTAGATCGGCGGCCAGTCGCTCGGCAGAGCCTCGCTTGTTCGCATCTTGCACTCGACGGCGCAACTGCTCCTGCAGGGCGACCAGGCCCTCGACTTTCTGCTGAGAGTCGAGGGCTGATGCAGCAACACCCTCAGCAAAGAAGCTGACCCACCGATCCCAGTCCCCATTGCAGCTGAGGCGCATGAGTTCCTCTTGATAGAGGTCGCGGCGTTTCTCAAACCACGGAGAGACCACGAGGAGCGACTCTCGGATGACCGCACCGCGCAGCAGCTGAACGATCACCAGTAGGCGACCGAGCCTCCCGTTCCCGTCGGAGTAGGGATGGAGCGACTCAAACTGATAGTGACCAAGCGCCGCAAGGACGACTGTCGGCAGTTCAGGAGGCGAAGCGATCCATGCGAGCAACTCCTCGACGCCACCGCGCAACTGGTCTCCCGGGGGCGGGGGCACGAATCGCGCCTCATCAAACCCGGCGCCACGGGCGCCGATGACAACGATTCGGTCGCGGATCCCTCCGGCATCGGATAGCTCGCCGGCAGTGTCGCGAACGAGTGTCTTCTGCAAATCACCCAACATGCCGATCGTGAGTGCGCGATCTTCAGGCCAAGAGAAGGCGAGCTCAGCCATCCGCTCAAAGTTGAGGACCTCAACCAGCTCAGCGGAGAGCTGCTGCCGATCGTCGCCCTCCGCCGCGAGAACGTCGGCGAATGGAGCGTACGTCCCCTCCAGCGCGCTCGTACTCTGCGCCTCACGGCGCAGGGTGGGTCGACGAAGGAGCGAGGGCTCGGGAATACGCCGTGCCGCGCCGTCGAGTCGAGCCAGCGCTGCGGTCGCCGAGTTAACGACGTTCCAGGTCTTCGTTGAAAGCACGATCTCTCGGGGCAACGGATCGGGCAGGAAGGCTTCGCCCTCGACCATCTCGTGAGTAACCGGATCCGGCCCAAGAATGGGGATTAGGGTGCCGATAGGGCTTTGCTCAAGCGTGGCTATATCCACAGACGCAAATATATCGTCTAAAACTTGCGTCTAGCTATTCGCGGCGCAAGTTGTCTTGTGCCTGTAAAAGAACTCCCTGGAAATGAGCTATTAGCGAGCGCGCAAACTTCCAGTCAATCTTCGCCAGGAAACGAAGCGATAAGCCTTAGGCGAAATTGCTCAGATGCTCGAGCCGGGCGTCAATGCTTTTGGATCGGCCAAAACGGCCTTCCGGTCAGGTCATTCGCCAGGGACAATCCCGATCCAGGTCACCGACGGATCTCGGCGGCCACGGAAGAGCCGGAGATCGGAGCCGACCACGCTCCGCGAAAACCTGGGCTTGAGACGGATCTCGACGAGCACGGTCTCCGATCCAGGGACTCGATTCACAACTCGGGCGGCTATGTGGTGGCGCCAGTAGACACCTTTAACCCGACGGAGAGCCGGCAGCGAGTTCAGCGGGAATTCAGCCGTGTATATAAGCGGCGCATAGCCGAGAAGCTGCCTCGGGCGTCTCCTCGCCCTCCGCCTCCTTGGGCTCGCCGACATGCAAATAGAGCACGTCGTTCTCAGCGTCATAGTCGGCGTGGTCGAAGGCGACCGGGCCAATTCTGATGTTCACTTGCTCCATGTGCGCGGTCCTTTCCGAGCATCGGTGATTCGCAGATCTAACCGCAGACAATTCGTATCATGGCTCCGTGGCGCACAAACCGATCAAAGAGACCACGGGAAGACGACCGGTGCAGATGGCAACCGACCCGACGCCGCACCTTGCCGCCCTTGTCGCCGATGGCACCGTGCGAGCGAGCGAAGGGCCTCGGCATCTACCGAATCCAATAGGGCTTCGGGGTGCTGGCCGAAGCGCGGCGAGCTACGTCAGCGAAGGTCGCCGTTGATTCGATCAGCTCGCTGCGAGCTCCGGCTTGAGGACTCGGGTACTGCCGTCGGACGAAACGAGAACAACCGACAACCCTTCGTCCGCGGCGCGCTCAATGTCATGGCCGGCCGCAGGAGCGTCGACATCAACGAACGCGGCGCGCTCCGGGTAAGGCGAGCGGCCTTCGATTGCGAGGTTGATTGCTTCGTCCATCACCTTGGCGGCGGGAGAGCGATTGCTGTCGGCGGTCATTGCCTTTCCCATCCTTCGATCATCTCGCGTATCGCTCAACCTCCGCGATCGCAGCGCATCAGCCAGCTTGCAGATATTGGCGAAGCGCCTTGCGGATTACAGAAGAGGTGGCCTAATGGTCGCGCTTGGCACGCACATCAAGCGCCTCGCGCAACTCCGAGTCAAGGCGGACAGACTCCATCCGAGCCGGGGCCGAACCGATCGTCGGCCGTCCCGGGCGACGACGAAGCGTCTCCTCCACGTCGTAGCCCGCCTCGGCCTTCTTGGCCAGCTTGTCGATCAAGTCGTCGGTGATCGGGTTGCCGCTGGCAGTCTTGTCTTGAGTTTTCTTTCTCGCCATTGTCAATCCCCCGGCAGGAGTCGCCGGTACTTCGGCCTCATCTTCATCGCGTGAATCACCAGCTCAAATCGGATCACAGATCCTCGCGCGGCCGGATCTTGAGGAGATCGCCAGTGGTGGGACCGAAAAGCGCGTCGAGGGTATCCAAGCCGAAGAGGTATTGGATCTGCAGCAATGACTCGAGCCGTGGCCCAATTTCGCCATTCTCGATCCTGATCCAATGCCGGCGATGGATGCCAGTCCGGGCTGATGCCTCAGTCTGTGACAAATTAGACACACGACGAAGATCAGCCACTCGCTCGCCTAGTGCCCGTTGGACCGTGGCAAGTTTCTCTTTGTTTAGAGGCTTTTCTGCCATTGCTGTCCGAGATAACGCCTAGGCTTTCCAAAGGAACATGTCGGGCTTTTGACCAGCTCAGTTGCGACATAAATGTCACAAGTTGCCGCTAACCGCGATTCTCCGGCCCAAGAAGCAAGAAAAGTTGCCTGCTCTTTGCAAAGAACGACCGATTGCGGGGCCGTAAATAGCGGGCTCCTAGGCCGGTGCGGGCGAATGCAATTTGCGATCCCAGGCAGCTTTGATGGGTACGACGTCGACTATTGATACCGCCGACTGGAATAGACGTTGGCACGGCTTGACACGAACATACGTTCGGGTAATCATCGGCAGGGACCAAAGGAGGAAGACCGTGAGAGATCCAAGCCAATACGGACGGCATCTACGAGAGGTCGTAGAGCGACATCAGTCCTTGCCCGAGCGCGAGCAGCGTTCTCAGATTCGGCGAGCAAATGAGAGTCGGACGACATCAAACAGTTCGAGCAGTTCACAGAGCAAACCGCGCAATTAGCCCATAGTCCTTGACCTAGGGATGCTCAGATAGCTTTCAACGCTCGAATACTGGCAAGCGGTCTTGCCAACTTTGATTTTTCCCTTCTACCTGCCGACATCAGGTGGCGATGGCCATTAAGAAGGACTTAGCCTCTCCGCCACCCCAAACCGAGTTGATCATCGGCCTGGTGGGTGCCGTAGGCATTGATCTCGACAGCACCATCAACGAACTTGGCTCAGTATTGAGCGAATTCGGGTATCGGGCTCACAATCTTCATCTCACTGACCAGCTCGCAGCTCTGAAATGGGATTTCAAACTAGAACAGGAACCCTACGATGAGCGCGTCTGGTCCTATATGTCTGCTGGCAATCGCCTATGCCAAGAATGGAAGCGTCGCGACGCGTTTGGACTACTAGCAGTTAACGCGATAACCCTCGAGCGTAAAAAGCTGAGCGGTGACGACAAAGTTCCCGTTGATCGAAGCGCTTACATACTGCGCTCGCTCAAGCGCTATGAGGAGGTCGCTCTTCTTCGCCAAGTCTATGGACCACGCTTTGTACTGATCTCGATCTATGCACCCGAAAAGACGAGGCGGCGCTACCTCAAGAGAAAGATAAGGCAGTCACGCATCGTCCCAGCCAACTCCAAGCCAGTCTATAGCGCAAAGGATCTAATCCGCCGCGATCGCTCTGAGGCAGCCAAGTATGGTCAAGATGTCGAGGGCACCTTTCACCATGGCGACTTCTTTGTCGACGCAACTACCAATGTTGAAGCACAGCTAAAACGAACAGTAGAGATTCTCTTCGGCCATCCAAACAGAACTCCGACCCGCGATGAGTTCGGCATGTTTCAAGCCGTTGCGGCAAGCAAGCGCTCGGCTGAGCTAGGTAGACAGGTTGGAGCCTCTATCTGCACTAATGATGGAGCGGTTATTGCCGTTGGTACGAACGAGGTGCCCCGCGCCGGCGGTGGTCTCTATTGGGAGGGCGATCCTGATGACGCCCGAGAGTTTACTTTGGGCACTGATACAAGCGATAAGCGCAAGGAACGAATCGTTCGCGGCATCTTCAAGCGCTTGCATAAGGAAGGCCGGCTACGAAAGGGCGTTAAGAAGGGTACGATGAAGCGCGATCTCAAACGTACTGAGATCGCAGATCTGATCGAGTTTGTCCGGGCTGTTCATGCGGAGATGGCGGCGCTCATGGATGCGGCCAGGCGTGGAATATCGGTCACAAATACAGTGCTCTATGCAACCACGTTCCCGTGCCATCATTGCGCTCGACATATCGTCGCGTCTGGAATCAAGCGCGTCGTTTACGTAACCCCCTACCCCAAGAGCCTTGCCGATGGCATGCACGACGACTCGATCGTGGTGGACCCACCCCATCGGAAGAAATCTAGGAGGCGCGTCGCTTTCGAACCATTCGTTGGAATCGGGCCGCGCCGCTACCTCGAACTGTTCGACATGCCGAAACGCAAGGAAAAAGGCAAGCTAGTGAAGTTTAAGCCGCTAGTAGCGATTCCTAGGGTCGCAGACATTGAGCCCGACGAGCTTCGAACTGATGAGTTGCCCTATGTACGACGCGAGGAACGCGCTCTAAGTCTCCTAGGCGAAACCCAAGAGAAGCGAGGTCCTCAGCTATTGGGATTCGGGATAAAGAAGTAGTTGAAGTTTGCGGATTATGGTACTGCTCTCCTACTCACCCTAAGAGACTTAGCGGTGCAAGCTCGGCGGGCGATTGATCCTGTGCGGGCGCCTCGATCGACGGTGAAGTTGCCTGGGAAGCTATTTCTCGGGAATGGCCGCGATCGATACAGGAAGGCCAAAAGCGCCGAGCCGCTGCGCGGCAGCGCGAAGGCTGATCACACTGAAAAAAGGAAGCGTAAGTGGCGTTTTGCGTTTACTTCTCGTGACTACGGCGAAGGTCATCTCGTAGTCAGCCGGATTCTCCGGCCGATCGAGAGGGATCACATTTGCGTATTTCGGGTCAAGATCGGCAATCATCATCCGCGCCTTCTGGCGGAAGTCGTTATCGGAGGCAAGAAGACGCTCAGCGGTATTGGTGCCCTGTGTGAACAAATGACTGAGCGTGGAAGAACTACCCCGCAGCTTCACGTGAATGAAGCGCCCGTCACTTGTGAGGATGTCGCAGACCTCCATCTTGTCGGGGCCACCGTCGTAGATCAAATGCTTATCGAGGCAAAGAGCCCCAAGAGCTTCCGCTGCTTTCTTGTTATAGGTGTCCTCGTCCGTGCCAAGATCGGCGTCGGGAAGGTCGGTGGCCTTGGGCAACTGTTCAACCTCTGCTTCGACACGGGACCGATAGTCCTTATCGACCCGGAACCATTCGCCAGCCGACAGCACATATAGATACTCATCGATCTCAACCTGATAAACGAGAGATTTGTAGACCTGCCACTCGTTTGAGACGCCTCCATCAGAAGCACGTATCGCTACGAGGCGATCTCCCTTGAGCTCGTCGAAGGAAATCTCGGAGCTATCGTAAAGATCGAGATAGGCGCTTATTCGCGGGTCTGCGTCTAGTTGGTCGCTGCTGAATTTAGTCTGGTATCGAAAGCCCTGGATATCAAGCCAGTCGAGCGTTTCAGGCGCTGCGAGATGGACATCGTCGATCTCGCGACTCTGGAGCGCCTCAACTAGAGCCTCGTCGAGTTCGAGTTTCCGGGAGTGGCTGCGCTCAGGGCGCAAATAGTCGACGAAGTCGAAGTTCTCCTTGTAGGTATCACTTTCGTAGGCCTCAAGTAGCCGATCAGCAAGACTCGGCAGATCGGGAACCTGCTCCCGCGTGTGAATACCTAGTGCGTCAGAGCCCGTGAGACGATGAGCTAGGGCCGAATCTTGAGGCGTGCCGGTTACAGCCCGCAGAAGGTCTCGTATGGGATCTAGACCAAACGCAGCAAAGTTGGAGTCTCGACTCACGTCCCGCCGTGTATGGACGGTGTTCTCATCAATCGTCTTTGCATCCACGCTCTTGAGTTGATCGGGAGCGACAGTGTTCAAGACCACCTTCAGGCCAAAGTCCTGAACGAGATTGTCCGATTCCAGCAAATGCCTGCCTTGCCCCCAAGTGACAGCGAAAATCCGCTCCGATGCTTCCAATATGAGCACGGCAGACGCCGACGCGCTAAAAAGAACAGCCTTCAAATCGTCCAAGGTGTGGGAATCGAGATAGTTCGCCCATTTTGGCGGATGCATCGGAACCGCATCCGTGAAAAGTGAGTCCTCCGTTTTGTTAATGGAGTTGATGCGGTGGCCGGTCACTTCTCCCTTTGCGGAGTACGTCGCCGCGACTTATGCCCTCTCTAAAGAGAGAAATCGTCAACTTCTCAAGGCGTTTTTTCTTTTCGGCCTTCATCGCCCCTCCATCGACGCAATGACTTAAGTTGCTTTGGCGGTAAGCAGAGAGGAACGGAACGTACCAATTACTGCAAGGAGTCGTATCTCATAGGGACTTATTCATCCAATAATTGACGCTATGTCGCCAAAGCTCCGACCCACCGCGTGCGTATAGCGCGCCAGCATCGTCTCGACCCGATCTCGGCTAGGTCAGCGTCGTTGATGCCGGCGGCGCGGAGGTGGGTGACGTAGGAGTGGCGGCACTCGTGGGGGCGGATGTCTAGGCCGGAGGCTTGCTGGGTCGGCTTCCAGAGGTCGCGGTAGAAGTTGCGCTCTCGCCACATGCGGCCGGTTGGGGTCGTGAAGAGCAGCTCGCAGTCCTCGCCGTTGAGGCGCATCTGGGCTTCGATCATCCAGGCCAGAGTCGCGGGGACGGGGACTGTCCTCCCTGCATCGTGCTCGCCGTGGTCGGTCTTGGTTCCCTCCAAGATCGCGCCCTCGTGGGCGGTCCTTCTGACCTTCAGGGTCTCGCCGTCGAAGTCCTCGACTCGAAGGGGCAGCACCTCCCCCAGCCTCATGCCGGTGTCGGTGAAGACGCGGACCATTGCCTCGTAGCGACGGCGGCTTTGGCGAAGGCGTGCATCTGCTCGAAGCTGAAGACACGGATCGGGCGGCGCTTCTTCTTTGCTCTCGGGTCATTCGCTCGGACTCGGACTCCCTTGAAGGGATTGAGGTCGGCTACTTCGTCGGTGATCGCGTCCTCGGCCATCGCCGAGAGGGATCGGAGGATGCCGACGACTCCCGTTGTCGCTCGGCCTTGGACCCGCAGCATGTGATCGACCAAGGCGAGTGCGTGGCGGCGGCGCAGCTCGCGCATCGGCCACTGCTTCAGCGGGATGCCCTCTACCTCCACCTCGAGGACGCGGCTGATGCGGTGCTCGTTGGTCTCGTTGGTCCGTTCCGAGCGCGGGTGATGGGTCGGCCAGGTGGCGAAGTACTCGCCCATGGTGTCGGGACGGTCTGAGAGCCCGTATGCCTCGTCGATCGCCTGCTGGGCTTCTCGCTTCAGGGCGAACGTGCCCTTGCCTTTGTTCCAGCGTGACCTGGCGACCCGGCGTTTGCCGTCTCGGCCGGTGTATCTCGCCACCCAAACGATCTCCCCGGAGGGGTTGCGACGTTTCGTGGGAGCCTCCCGGCGCGTCATGCCAGTTCGTCCCTTCGTTGGGCGAGGAAGGCGTCTACGTCTGCCGGGTCGATCCGGCGGGAAGCTCCGAGCTTGTAGGAAGGCAGCTCTCCCCTCCTGATCCAGTTGCGGATCGTGCGGTCGGAGACGGCGAGATAGGCCGCGAGGGTGCGCTCGGTGAAGAAGGTGATTGATGAGGCATTTCTCTTCATGCCCCCCTGGTGCCAAATAGGCCTCTGCTTGACCCACTTGTTTGGCAAACGACCGAAGGTCAGACCTCTCGCCAGGCCTCCATACGGGCGGCCTTTGCACGGCGGAGCCGTGCCACAATCGGCCGCCGGAGGCACGGCCGGAGTCGCCAGCGCGATCACGTCAGAGCCTTCCTGACGTTTGGGATCACCAAACTGCGGCCCAGGCATGAATCGGAGAGATTCGTAGTGTGTCGGCGTTTGGGTTGTTGCTGTTTGAGTTCTTCCTTTGCCTGCTTCTTTGGGTCCTTCTTCTTGCTTCTCTTTGCTTTCGGTTTTGGCTTCGTTCTTAGCTGGCTTGCTTTTTCTTCTTGGCCTTTTTCTTTTTGGTTTTGCTTGGTCTCTTTTGTCTTGGGTTTCATTTCTTGGTCTCATCCGGCAGGCGGAAGCCGCCGCGCGTGAACTCGCCCGGCTGCCAGTCGATGCCGTCGAGCAGGTTGGACGTGGGCACTCCCAGGGCGCCGGCGAGCTTGGCGAGGGTGTCGATGCGAGGAATGCGGCCGCCTCGCTCTAGGAGGCCGATCTCGGTGCGATGTAGCGAAGCGCCGAAGCTCAGCTCCTCCTGGGTGATGCCGGAGCGCTCCCGGGCACTCGCCAGATTCGCGCCAAAGCGGGCGGCGACCTCGTTCATCGGCTATCCCCTTTCCCGAGCTGCGCCAAGAGACCGTGCAGCGCTTCATGCTCCGCGACGATGCGGGTGTACTCGTTGGCGCGATCGATGATCCCGGCGAGATCCGAGAGCAGATCGCGGACATCTCGATCGGGGACGATCACCATCTCGTCCAGCGCAGCCAGAAGGCGTGTATAGACCGTCTCCTCGCGTTCCAAGCGCTTCGGGTCTAGCTGGTCGGGGAATTCCTCCAGCTCGTCCTTGACACCGTTCGCGCCTTCTCAAAGGTGCTTCGCAGGAAGCTGACGTGATCGGCGGGGATGTTGAGGGCGAGGGCAACGCCATGCCCCGTAGGGTTCTGATCAGCCATGAGGAGCTCTGCCTCCTTGTGGTCAGGCCCTCGGTTGGCGTTACCGCGCCGGCCGGGGGCCGCTTATTGAAGTGGCTTCCGAGATTAGCAGTCTCGTCTAGAGACCCTAGACGAGACTGAAGAGGCTACTTGCCGTGAAGAATCTGGTCAACGCGGCTGCGGTGCAACTTGGCTGCTTTGCCGATCTCGGCCAGCGACAAGCCGGCAGCACGGGCGCGCTCGAAGCTCTCGCGGCGCGCATCGCGACCCTTCTCGACTCGAACCTGCAAGCGCTCGAACTCGGCCTGTGCTTTGCGCACGTCCGCGAGTGCTTTCTGCCGTGCCTTGTCTGCCATTGCCGGGAGCCTATTCGCCACCCGCGACGCTGCCGAAATGACACCAAGATGCGACCACGACCTCGCGGAACGGGTCGGAATCGCCCGGACGGGCGAGGAATGGCGATTCGAGAGAAGCCCGGTGCAATCCGACGCAATTGGCTCTGCACCTGGAATAGAACGGCACCGCAGGGAAGGCAACGAAATGCGCCCGGAGAGAATCGAACTCTCGACCTCCGGCTTGAAAGGCTGGGGATTGGTTCAGGGTCGTTTCAGTCCTGGTGCCGCAGTGCGGCTGGTCGGCGATTGCGATGTAGCTAAAACGTAGCAACCACACGGTGAGGAATCGTCGTCTGGAATCGTCAACTGGCCGATCCTCAGGCGAGGGCAGAGAGAAGCTGTCGTAGATCGTCGTTCATCGGGGGAGGTTTGCTCGGGTCCTCACAGCAAGGCGGCTTATCGGAACGCCGGCGACCGACGGTCGCGAGGCCAGGCAAAGCCTCGGCGAGGTCGGCTGCGGGGTTGTGGCTTCGGTCGTGCTTGTCGAGCGCGACGATCACGATGCGCTCGTCGTCAGGGAAAGCGGTGAATATGCGCCACGCGTAGGCGAGGTGGCGACAGCAGAGCGGATAGTCATCACCCTCGACCGCGGCCAGGCGATAGCCGCCAGCTTTGCAGCCTTCTCCGCGTAGTGCGTCGCGCGCTGCCTCGTAGGTGCGTTTCTCTCGCGCGGACATCCTTCGAAGCGCCGCCGTGACCTCAGGCGTCCGCAGAACTTCGTAGGGCATCAGGCAGGCTCGAGCTGACCGCGCTTGAGCTGGGAGAGTCCCTTTCGCAGCGCGTCGCTCTCGCGCGCCTCGCGATCGTGCAGGAGGTCGACTACGGCCTGCAGCCAGTCCCGGTCTTGGCCGCGCTCACGCAACTCTGTCAGCGCGCGACTGACTTGGTGCAAGCTCTCCAGCTCGATCTGCATCGGGCTGGCTTTCGACACGGTGCTCAACGCCCCGCGCTTGACCCAGCTGCGAATCGTCGGCTCTGAAACGCCGAGCCGCTCACTGGCCGCAGCCACGCTCACCCCCGGCGTGTGTTTGACCGAGATCAGCACCTCCTGGGCCTCGTCGAGGGCATCAAGCGCCGCGTCGCGATGACCATTCGCGACGGCCTCGCGCGCGTCGACAAGCGTGTAGAGGGCCTTAGTCACCAGCTGTGCGTCCCGCTTTCCCATGCAAGAAGCTTAGCGCACACTTCCGAAAAATAGGCCGATTTTCGGAAGTCGATCACCGTCGGTTCAGGCGCGGGGGCGGCTGTGGGGCAGTCGGTCAGCGAGCAAGTCAAAGTAGCGATGGCGCATCCACGCATCCCGGTCGCCGACCACGTACAGCCGGCGCTTGGCGCGGCTGACGGCGACGTTGAGCAGGTTGGGTTTGCTCGCCGCCCACGTCCGAGCGCCCTCGCGAGCGGGGTCGGAGCCGAGCACGAGGATCACGATCTCGGCCTCCTTGCCCTGCGCGGTGTGGATCGTTCCCGCCTTCAGTCCATCATGCTTCTGAGTGCGTTCTTTGAGCCTTCGCGCGACATCCCTGAACGGGCCGATCGCCATCACCCGGGACGGGTCCAACTCGATTTCGGCGAGGTGGGCGAGGATCCGATCGACCTCGACTCCCTCGGCGGGAATCCAATGACCCTGTGAGATGTCTGAGCCGACGTCGATCCATTTGCTCTCCGGGAGGGCGGGATAGCGGCTCTCGAAGGCCCGGGCGAGCGCGGGATCGGTGGCGTCGATCATCAGCCCGTCGTAGGCGATCGCGTTGGAAAGGCCGAACATCGGTTCGTCGCAGCGGCGGTGGACGCTCAACGGCGAGCCGACCCATACCGGCCGCTCGGCTCCCTTCAGCGTCGTACCGAGCCGGTTGAGGCGATCGGCAAGGCTCTGGACCGACTCGCGTCCCGTCAGCCACTCCTCATCCACCCCGCAGTGCCCCCGAATCGCCTGCTCGACCTTGAAGGGAATCGTCGTGATCGGTTCCAGCTGCAGCGGATCGCCGACGACCACGGCGCGCCGGCAGCGCCACAGCGCACCGACGGCGTTCTGGGGGGTGGCCTGGCCGGCCTCGTCGACGAGCAGCCAGCCGAGCGCCTCGGCCCCGAGTGGTTTGAACAGGCGCGAGACGGAGGCAAACGTCGTTGAGACGACGGGAACGAGCAGGAAGAGCGCCTCCCAGGCGGCGAGAGCCGCGTCCGCCGGAAGGTCCGATGGAGCCCTGCCGGAGAGGATGTCCATCGCCCCGTCGAGACTTTCGCGCATCGGCCCCGCGGCGTGAACAAGGAACGCTCGGTGCAGGCTCAGCGCCGCCAGGAACAGCTCCGTGCGAGCGTGGTTCCACTCGCTGTCGCTCCACGGCGCCTGACTCTCTCGCTCTTCCCGATTCCCGAGCCACCCACCGTCCGGAAGCTTGGCGCCGGCCTGCTCGCGGTAGCGAGAAAGGACTTCGTCGCACTCCTTAAGGGACCGCGCGAGGGCCGTAACCGTGGCCGCGGCTTCTACGTGAGCGTGCACCTCCTCTTCGAGTGGGCCGAGCTTCTCGCGGGTCTCGCGCAGCTGCGCGTCGACCGCGGCGACATCGGCTGCCAGCTCACGGTCGTGATCGCGCCATTCAGCGCGTGCCCACAGCCTGAGGACCGAGGGGCGACGAACGTGCACTTCCTCCCGCGCCTGCACCCGTCGCTCCCGTTCTTCCTCGTGTGTCCGCAACGCCCCGTCCAGTCCCTCGCGACGCTGCCGCGACGCCTCGACCCGCTCGCCGGCCGCCCGCTCGGCCTCACGGGCAGGCTCGAGCTCCGCTTCCAGCTCGGCGATGCGGTCAAGCGCCTCGCGCGCCTGCAGGCGCTCATCCCGAATCGCCACCACCCGATCGCGCGCTCGCTCAAACGCCGCCACGGCCTCCGTCCAGGAGACACCCTCGGGGAGAACCTCCCATGCTTTGAGCAGATCGCGTAGCGCCGTGGGTGGCGGGGGGCGATCCTTGGCGGTCGGCCGACTATCGGGCCACCAGACGGCGTTGACGAAGTCCTTCCGGTTTTTGCTGTTGCCGAGTCTGGCGGCGACGAGTCCCCAGGCCGACTCAACGGCCTGGGGCGCGGCCTCAGCGTCGGTGCGCCGGGCGACGCTCATCGCCCGCTCGGCGAGCTCCGGAAAGTAGTCGAGGTCCAGCGCCTGTTCACGCCAGGACTGGTCGATCGCCTCGCCGGAGGGGATCTCGAGGGTGACGTTCTCGACCGCGCCGTTGTTGCTCGAGGCGAGCACCATCTCAAAGCCCGTGAGCTCGGGCCTGAGGCGATGGATGACGCGCTGGTAGCCCGTCGTCTTCCAATAGTGGGGCTGATCGAGGAACGCGTCGGCGGGATCAGGCAGTGCCGCCAGGCGTTCAGCGCGTTCGGTCACGAGGCCCGCGATCAGGTCGCGCAGCATCGTCGTCTTGCCCGTCCCCGGCGGCCCGTTGACGGCGAACAGATGGCCGCCGGCACGCGGCATCGCCACGGCCTCGTTGACGGCGAGCTGCTGCCCGAGTGCGAGCGGTCGGTCCGGGCCGGCGGGCCAGCGACCGAGGGGGACGCGATCGGGATCGGTGGCGCGACGGACCTCCTCGAGTCGGGTGCGCACATCGACCCGGCCGCAGACGTCAATCTCCGTGCTTGGTCGCAGGTAATCGCGAAGCGCGGATCCGATCTCTCCTCGACCGGCGCCGACGGCGACGCGAGCGAGATCGTCAGCGATGAAGCTGTTGAGGAAGTCCTGGTCGACCACGTCGGCGCTCCGCCTCGCGACGATGTCGCTGCGAACCCGGATGCCCTCGACGGGAAGCACCCCATCTACACAAAGCGCCTCGGCGGCGGCCGCACGGCACTCGGCGAGCGCGGCCCACTCGAACACCATCGGTTCCTCGTCCTTCTCACCAAGACACATCTGCTCGAGCTGCGCCGCGAACTCCACTTCCAGGTCGCCGAAGCCGTCGAGCCAGTCCGCCGACCCCGGACCGGGATCGAGCGCCCGGGCCGTGGCCCAGGCGCAGGCGGAGAGCACCGCTGAGTCCTCCAGCAAGATGCCCTTGTCGGAAACCACGAACGCGAGCAGGGCGCTGGCGCCCGACGGCCGCTCCTCGAAGCTCTCGGCCTCGGCCTGAAATACAGGCTTCAGGGCCGCGAACACCGCCTCGCGGGGATACGTTCCAAGGTAGACCGTGTGTCGCCACGTCTGGTGCTTCTTCAGCCGCCGGCGTCGGAGCGAGTGTCCAGGCTGCCATGGCAGGGGCTCGTCGGGCGTTGCGTCGAACACCAGCCGCGACGGACTGACGTCCGGGATCGCGGGCGGACTGAACATCTCGACTGCTCGCCAGAACTCGATGACCTTCCCCTGCACGGAGGCCGACGATACCCAGCTCTTACTCACAAGTCAGCCGGAGCGTCGAGCTCGAACTCGACCTTGTATCCGGCGTCGAACTCGAGCTCGACGACGCCGGGCGTCCAGGCCACCCCGGCGAGGAGATCGTCGAGCGTGATCGAGAGCGATCCGGCGAGCCGCACATAGGTGTCGAGCATGCCCACGCCCTGCCCGTTCTCGATCACACCGATCCGGGCGGGCGTGACCATCGCACGCTCGCCGAGAGCTTCCTGGGAGTAGCCGGCTCGCCTGCGCCACAGAAGCAGGTTGTCGGCGATTCGTGCCCTCGCTTCATAGGTCAGTTCGAAGGTGCGTCTCAGCTCTGTCATCTCGATCGCCTCCTGCGACGAGTCGTCTTTCTCAGAGCGGCAACCTCCGCGGAGAGCGCCTGGTTCCTCGGCACCTCAAAGCCGCCGGGAACCACGACCCGCTCCGCCGGAGTCCAGAGGATGCCCGCCGCCAGCTCGTTTGGCGTCGTCTCAAGCGCACCGGCCAGGCGAATGAAGGTGTCGATGCGGGGGAGCCTCTGCCCGAGCTCCAGTGTCGAGATCGCGTTCATATGGGTCTCGGCGCGCAAGGACAGCTCGAGCTGGCTGATGCCGAGCAGTCTGCGGCATTCGCGCAGGTTGATTCCGAACCGCGCCCGCAGCTCGTCTGATGGGAGCAACGTGCGCCTGCGAGGACTCATCGCACACCTCCACTAGAAGCGCTTGCCTCCAAGTCATCCTCGACGCAGAAGCTGCCCTCGACGTAGTGGCCGGGATGCCAGTGCAAGCCGCCAAGGAGCACACACGGGGATTCGCTCACGCCGGCCGAGAGCTTGAGGATTGTGTCGAGACGGGGAAGCCGCCGCCCACGCTCCAGTTGGCCGACGTCATTCCGATGCAACTCGACCAAGCGCGCGAGCTGCACCTGAGTGAGATCGGCACGCCCTCGGGCGCGCCGAAGGTTGGTGCCGAAGCGGTGTGCCATCCGGGCATCCATCAGGACGGCCCTGCCTGGCTGCCGACAGCGAGCTCGAAGGTGCCACGCGGCGCATAAGCACCGGGCCTCTGTACGTTTCGGCCGAGCTGCCAGGCCATCCCGGCCAGCAGCTCGCAGGGCTCGACATCGAAAGCGCCGGCGAGCTTGACGATCGTGTCCAGACGGGGCAGCCTGAGGCCGCGCTCGAGCAGGCCAACCTCGGTGATGTGCAGGCCGGCGCGCTCGGCGGTCCTCTCCTGGGGGAAGCCTGCACGGCCACGCAGCGCAACGAGGTTCTCGGCGAAGCGGGCAGCAACCTCGGTCATCGGCGGTCTCCTCCGTCGAGCTGGTCGAGCAGCCCCTGCAGAGCCTCGTGCTCTGCGACGACGCGGCTGTACTCGTTGCCGCTGTCGATGATCCCGGCCAGGTCGCCGAGGACATCGCGGACATCACGTTCCGGAACGATTACCAGCTCGTCCAGCGCCGTCAAGAGCCGCCCGTAAACGACTATTTCGCGACGCAGGCGGGCCGGCTCTCTGAGTTGCCCGGGGTATTCCCTCAGCTCGTCATAGATCCCCGCTCGGGCGCTCTTGAATGTGCTGCGCAGGAACCGGATCTGATCGGCGGGAAGGTTGAGCGCGACGGCCGCGCCGGGACCCGTAGGGTTTTCGTCAGCCATGAGGAGTGATCCCTCCTTGTGGTCAGGCGGCCCGTTCGTGTTTGCGCACGGCGGGTCGCCGCTTCTTGAGGCCGGTAGCCCGCTACCGTTCCCGCTGCGGTCGGACCTTGGAGACTTGGCCGATCGCCACGGGGCCGGCGTTCCAGCGCGCGGCCCCACTTATTTGAACGACACATCACGTTATACTACCGGCGTATGACGCAAAAGATGGGAGCCAAGGGGCAGGTGGTGATTCCGAAGGAACTGCGCGAGCTGGCAGGTCTTGGACCCGGCTCAAGTGTGGACTTCGAGCCCGTTGACGACGGAATCGTGGTGCGACGTGCCGATCGACGCTCGACTCTGCGCGGAAGGTTCTCCGGCAGCGGAATGGCGACGAGACTGCTCGAAGATCGCCAGCGCGAGCCTCACTGAGACGTGCATACCTGCCTGGACTCTTGGCCGGTTCTCTGCTGGCTCGACGGCGAAGAACCTGCTGCTGGTGCGTTGGATGAGATCCTGGCGCGGGAACGGCCGGCAATGAGCTGGATCAATCTGGTGGAGGTGTATTACCGACTGGCCCGCGACCACGGAAGGCAGCAGGCCGACGGGGTGTTGGTCGAACTCCGGCCGCGAATTGCCGAGGATCTTCCGGGCGTGGTGGCGATGCGAGCGGCCGCCGAGCTTAAGGCGGACTTCGCAATGTCGTTGGCGGATTGCTTCGCTGTCGCGTTGGCAGCGGAGCAGGATGCGGTGCTACTCACCGGCGACCCCGAGATCATCAACGTCGCCGTGCGGCTCCCGTGCGAGGTGCGGGATTTGCGTAACCCTGTTGCCTGATCGAGCGGGGCGGGGCTGCACAGCCAGTGTGGCGGCGGAGGTCATTGCGAGAGAGACGACGCTCGTCGATCTGGAAAGGGGCTGGGCGGTTGAAGTCATGGAATCACCTCAGGGATAGGGATCCTCAACGCATTAGATGACCATGAGACAGATGCCGACCGAAAGCTCAAGGTGCAGGACTCAACGCCTACATGACTACTAGACAACGTCAATCTCTCTCTTCCCCTTCGCAGAGGCCGAAAATTTAGAAAGGTGTTTTTTGGCTCTGCAAGCTGGCAAACGATTTGCGGACATGTCCGTTAGGACGCAGAATCGCGTTTATTTCCGGACACGAAATAGGGCCTAGCGGACACCTAGCGGACGTGTTTCAGGGCCTAGCGGACGCCTTTTTCGGCCTAGCGGACATGACTTTTTTCACATTTGCGGACATGGTGTTGCGCGATCCCGGTCGATCGTGTAACCGCCATTGCTCACGAGGATGCCCTCGGAGTCGGGCATCGAGGCCGGCAACCTGGTCACGACCCCACAACAGCGTCTCCACAACGTTGGTGCACCATCAGACGTTGAGCTGGCGGCTCTGGCGAAACCTCAATCTTCAGCGATCATGCGCTCTGGGAGCATGAGGGCAAGATCATCGGGCGCTTTCTGGCACCGTTCCTGAATTCGATCCCGGGTGTCCGGCACCCAGGAGTACAGGCGGGCCCGCAGTCCGAGATCGCACCTGGATAGAGACCACCTGTTTGGTCGAAATTCTCGTGGCCTTCGATAACTCTGACGCGCAGTGCCAGGTGCTGCAACCACCAAGACGACCACGTCGGGCATGAGCAAAAACTATGGGAGCCGCTTCGACCTGGCACTGAGGGTTGTCAAGGGGCTCGATAGTGAACGTGCCCAGATTCATCCTGCTCGACAACGACGAATCGCGTACTGACCGATCCGACGACGGCCCTGCAGGAGAACCTCAGCCCCTTTATCTGGGGGACCGCCGATGGACAGCTCACCTGGGCATGCTGTCCGCGTTGAGCCAAGCTGCTCTGTGCAATCGCCCGCTCGATCTTCCCGGTGTCGAGGGTGGAGATCGACTCCGAGGAACCACACGCCGCAAGCACGAGACCGGCAGCAACGATGAGAACCGCGACCATCGCCCAGCAATGCCGCCAGAACAAAGACATTAGGTGAGCTTCTCGATCACTACGGAAGCATTTGAGCTCGACTGCGTCCCTCCAATCGGCGTCGCGAGGCCGACCGCTGCGCTCGAGGTGTGATTCCTCACCGTGAGCACGGCACCAGCTGGAGCAATGAAAATCGCCTGCCCAGTGTTCTGCTGGGTGCCGGCGCCCGAGCCGTAGACCGTCCCGGGAACCAGGGTGCCGTTGACGAACAGCGCCATCTGGCTCGGCTCGGTGCCAGACACCGAGAAGGTGACCTCGTAGGCACCGGCAGCCGTCAACGTGATCCCAGCAGCACCGAGCGCGTGAGTAATGCCAGGCGTCAGGACGCCATTGGAATCGAAGGTCACGTCGGCCTCGAGCGGAACCGTCTCTCCGCCCAAGTTGTAGATGTAGGCGTACTGCGACAACCCGCTCGATCCCGCGGGGCCAGTTGCCCCAGTGGCGCCCGGTGTGCCAGCCGGCCCTCGAGTGCCTTCGGTGCCAGGGATTCCCTGCTGGCCAGCTTTGCCGGGTGGTCCCGGAGTCCCGGCGGGGCCTTCTGAGCCGGTGGCTCCGATTTCTCCCGAAAGACCTATTTCACCCTGAGCACCTGGAGCCCCGTTCGTCCCAGCTTCTCCTTGGGACCCGGTGGCTCCAGTTTCCCCCGGGGCACCGACTTCGCCCTGGACCCCCTGCAACCCCTGAGAACCCACGGAACCGGTAGTCCCGATTTCACCCTGGGGACCCGTTGCTCCCGCTTTGCCGACTTCTCCGTTGGCGCCCGCCGCACCAGCGCTGCCGGTGGCTCCCGTTTCTCCTTGCGACCCTGTGGCTCCGGTCGACCCCACCGCCCCTTCTGCGCCTGACGCGCCGGTCGAGCCATTAGCCCCAGTCGGTCCAGCGGCACCGATTTTGCCTTGGACGCCCTGCAATCCTTCAGCACCAGTCGCGCCCGACGAGCCGGTGGCGCCCGCGGCTCCGTTAGTGCCTCCTGGTCCCTGGGGGCCGGAAGTGCCAGTCACACCTGTGGCTCCTGCTGCCCCGGGTTTACCTGGGGAGCCAGTCTCGCCGGTAGCTCCCTGTTGCCCTCGTGGGCCTCGATGCGTGTGGCACGCCGATGGGGGTCGGTGGCCGCAGCGTGCGGAGGTTCCGACCCTGCCGGTGAACCCTGCCGTGCCACAGGGCGGAAGGGGGTGCAGGGGACACGCCGCCGTAGCGATCGCGGCCGGGCATAGAACAGCAATCGCGCCTATTGCAAAGAGCAGGATGCTCCGATATCGCCGACTGCGCATGCCTTTACCAGCTTTCTTGACCTCAGTGCCGGGAGTGTCCCGGGCCTCAAATCCACCGGGTGGATGAGGGGTGACGGTCAAGTGCCGGCTTGGTCAGCCTGGGGAGGCTGGAATCAGCGGGAAGGCGACCGTCTATTGAGTATCGACAGCAGGTGTACATAACTAAACCCCTCATCGCGTGATGGTCAGTGGAACTCCGGCGCCGATGCGTCTCGCCAGCCAGGTGATTGCGCGGGTGCCAAGGCGGATGCAGCCGTGTGAAGCTGCCGTCCCGAGCGCGCCAGTGAGGCCGTTCGTTCCGTGGAGGCCGATCTGGCCCGGGCCGCCCTCGAATTCCTGAAAGACGTTGGATCGGGCGCTGGTGGCCAACGCAAACGGTGCGCCGGCTTCATGCGAGGAGAGCGCGAGAGCCTCTTCGATGAAAAAAGCTCCGCGAGGAGTCGGCGTCGAAGGCTTGCCCACCACCGCAGGGAAGTGGCGCCGGACATGACCGCCGTGGTAGACGGTGACGCGCCGAGTCGAAAGCTCGACCCCGATGCGCCAGGCGGTGGAGGTGAGTCTCGTCCGATTGGTGGAGATCCAGCCCTTGTGACTGTTGGGTCGCCCGGGAAGCCGAACCTGCAGCCACGAACCTCTCTTTCGGCTGCTCGCTCGGCCGAGGACCGGAAGGACGGTGCGCGCCCCCGTCAGCGGGCGGCGGGCGGCGACGGTTTCGATCCCAGGTGCATGTGCGCTTGGCCCGGTCCGGGCGACGTGACCGTGCAGGAACACGACAAGCGACTGGCTTGCGGGGATCCGGGGGGCGGCAGCTCCGGCCGGAGCAACAAAGACGCAAGCGATCGCTGCCGTGACCAGCACCGAGGCCAACCCCGAACCCCCCCGACGAACGCCGGGGGAGGTTCGGTCGTTGTCAGCCCTGCGGGTCATCCCGTGAACTGGGACGGGCCGTGGCGGGGCTGCAGCAGCGCTGCGGCACAGGCGCGATAAGGGAGCGTCGTGGTCTTAGCCGGGGTGGCGTCCGTGAACGTGACGCGGACACTGACCTGGTGCGCGCCGGGAGTGGCTCGCACCGACATGGCGAACGGCGAGTTGGTCCGGCTGCCGATCGATTTGCCGTCGAGGCTGAAGGCAACCCGCTTGATCATCTTGCCGTTGACAGTGGCGCGGAATCCTTCGGTACAGGCTTCGCGCGGTGCAGATCGCACCGTGGCCCGGCCCTTCTTAGACGACTTGGCACCCTTCACCCCGCGACCGGAGGCAATCCGGGAGCCGCTGCCCGGCGTTACTGCCGAGACAGTGGTTCCGGGCGTGGTTGGCGACCCGGTTCCCGTACCACCCGGCGGCGTTTCGCCGGAGGGCGGGCCGGTCGACCCGGTCGGGCACAGCGGCCGGGTCAGAGTGTTTTCGATCAGGCTGACCTGGCCGTTGCGGGCCAGCATCCTGCCCACCACCGTCGCTTTGCTATTGAGCGAGATCGAGGTCAGCGCCATCAGGGTTCCCTGGAAGGAAGTGGTGGTGCCGAGTACGGCGGAGCTGCCTACCTGCCAGTAGACGTTGCACGGCGACGCACCGTTGACGAGCACGACCGAGCTGGCCGATTCGGTGGTCAGCTGGGAGCCGATCTGGAAGACGAATTCGGCGTTGGGGTCGCCTTCGGCGTCGAGGGTCAGGGGTCCGGT
This sequence comes from uncultured Solirubrobacterales bacterium, assembly GCA_963716345.1. Taxonomy (GTDB): domain Bacteria; phylum Actinomycetota; class Thermoleophilia; order Solirubrobacterales; family 70-9; genus VRUE01. Next base: position 1,747,724 of record OY970304.1, on the reverse strand, counting down.
CATCAGGGCTGCCGCGTTGTAGCGATAGGTGCCCGGAGCGAGTTTAAGTCCGCCCAGGTCGGTGCCGGAGAGGTCATTCGCCGGCAGCACCGGCTGTTCCGCCGCCGTGTCATAGGCGGTGGTGAGATCGAGCTGCGCCTTGGCCGCGACTTCGTCGGTCGCGTGCGTGGAGCCGTTGATGACGGCGGGCAGGCCGAAGCCTTCGAGTTCCGTACCCGGCGAGATGCCGAGGTTGCCGTTGAGCACCGACGGCCCGACGTTGGTGACCTTGGTGCCGCCGAGGACCACGAAGGGGTCGACGGTGCCGAGGCCCACGGGCGCGGCCTGGGCCGCGGTGGGTAGCGCGAAGACGGCGAGCACCGCCAGGGCGATGCCGGCAAGTCGGGCGCGCCTGAGATCGAATCGGTTGGACATAGGTGTCCTCCCTATATGTCGGGCAGTCCTGACGACGGTCCTGATCCCAGCCGCTTCCCGCCTCGGGGGCGGCTCGGGTCATGAGGTCTTCGGTAGCCCGGCTCGCTCCGGCGGAGCTCCGTGGCTTTGCGGATTCGTCTCGCGACGAGGGTGCCTGTGTCGAAAGGGATTTGCCCTGGTGTCCTGGTCCATCGCCCACCGGTTGGAACGGCTTGAGCATTCGCTGGGGCAACTCGACGTTCGTTGCAAGGAGGTTGCCCAAGCCGGTCCCCATTGGCATAACCGGCCGCGAACTTGAGCCCGCAACGCCTCTCTAGACGAATCTATGAGGGGGGATATTCGAACACCTGTGCTCCACTGGCCTCATGGACTTCGCGGGAATCACTCAATGATCGTCGCCGCCGCGATCGCCAGCGCAGCCGTTTCGCTTGTCACCCCCGCGCCCGCCAACCTGTCTGGCGACCTCGAAGCTGCGGCTACCTACTGGCACCAGAGCGTGCCGGCGCGCTGCTCGACCGAGACGGCCGGCTACGGCAAGCTGCCAAACCGCGTACTCGGCCAGGCGACGATCCCGGACCCCGTGGAAAGTGGACCGTGCGAAATGACCATCGAACTCGGTCTCTCGAAGCGGCTCCGCTGCATGACCGTGGTTCACGAGTACGGGCACTGGCTCGGGCTGGAGCACTCAAAGAATCGGCTCAGCCCGATGTACCCGGTCATCGATAAGGGCGCGATCGTCCCTGAGTGCGGTCAGCCCACCGCAACGGACAGTGGCCGGAGCTCGCGCATGGCGTCGGCGCAGTAGTCGTAGCGGCCAACCGTCTCGCTTTCATCGCTGTCGCTGCCCAGCAGCAGCGGCACGCCATGGCGCAGAAACGGCCGGAGGGTCCGCACCGCCGGACACCTCCAATGCTCATCGACCACGATCCGGGCATCGGACTCGGCCGCCGCAATCGCAAGTGAATCGATCAGATCCGGCGATACTTCTCCCTCCTCGAGCCCGAGCCTTGGAAGGACGCTGAACAAATGGGCCATCACCAGGTGCTCGTGGTGGGAGACCGCAGCGACGGTCCCGCTTACTATCCATCGGAGCACCATCTGCGGATCGAGCTCCCCCGCTTCGATTCGTTCGCGTGTGGAGCGAGGATTCATCGGTCCGTCGGGCGAGGGCGCCTGATGACTCGCCGCGTACACCGCGTCGATCCCGTCCAGCTCGGCAGGAAGGTCAAGGCAGCCATAGGTATCGAGGATCTTTGCCTCGACCGCACAACGCAAGACGATCTGGGTCCGTTTTCTGCTGTCCCTGATCGCGGCGACGTAGGCGGGGACCCACCTGCTGTCCCCCCGAACCTGCTCGACACAAGCGAGTTCTGTCAAGCCGATCCGCTCGGCCTCGGTGACGTTCTCCTCGATCGTGTTCGCGCCACCCGAGAAGGTCGAGTGGACGTGCATGTCCCGGGTCAAGGCCAGCTCAGCCATCGGCGAGAACGCAATCGATGCAGAGCCCCAGCATGCTCACGCCGCTCGGCCCCACCGGCGGCATCGCTTCTGTGAAGCACGGGTTGACCTCGAGCAGGACGGGCTCCCCGTCGGAGGCCCCCTTCACGTGGATGTTCGCGAGGGACGTGAGTCCAATCCGCGCGGCGATTTTGCGCCCGAGCTTCTCCAGCCTCTCATCACCCACGATGCGCTCGCTCTCCGCGGTTCCCGAGTCGGCCTGCACCCACGGCACCACGGCAATCACCTCGCCGTCGGACCCAGCCAGAGTGGCGAGCGAATACTCGGCTCCCGGCAAGTCCTCGTCAGCAAGCCCCGAGCCAGACACCCGCACCACCCCTCGGCAGCACCTGCGAAGAGACCGCCTGTCGAGGCACGATCGCAGCGTTTTCTCCGAAGGGAGAACGATCCCTGTGTCGATCTCGGCGAAGAAGGCCCGCGCGCTCGCAAGCAACAGCAGCTCGCAGCCCATGGCCGGCACCAAAACGTCAATTCGATGCTCTTCACAGAGCTCGAAGAGCAACTCCGTGTAGGAGTCTCGGTATTCCTTGGGATTGAAGTCAGCGGAGAAAACATCGAGCGCTTCACCTTCAAGCGCCCTTACCGCCGCAACACCGGCTGGCCCCCCGGCCCCGGCGACGAGTACGCGTGGGAGCGTTGATGCTTCGTGGGGGCTCGGCGACTTGACGAGGCCGAGCTGGTCAACCTTCATCTCAATGCCCACTATCCGGGCGCCGAATGAGCGGCACAATCCCCCGGACAGATGAGGCGTGACGAATATCCCCCGGAAGGACTAAGCGTTACTACTTATTGGCATGACAGCTATACCTCCCAGGTGATCTGCCCGGTGACCAATGCGATCGCCACAGCATGCGCGCGCGTGTGTGCTCCGAGCTTGGCCAGGGCATTGTGAACATGAGACTTGACCGTCTCGGGGGAGAGAAATAGTTGCCCAGCGATGTCGCCGCTCTGCAGTCCGGAGGCGACCAGCGTCATGACCTCGCGCTCGCGCTCCGTCAAGTGCACCCTGTCTGTCCCCTCCACCACTACCGGCGCCCAAGTCGCTTCACGGGTCAAGGCGCTTTTTGCCTGCTCGGCGGATCCCTCGTCAGGCGGGATAAAGACAGAGAGGTGGCGAGCGGGAAGCACGTTGGCCGTCGCACTGAACTCGACCGGCACCGGCCCGCGGTCCGGAACGTACAGCTGATACCAGCCCTCTGCGGCCCCGCTCGCCAAGAACGCTCCCCACTGATCCTCGAGCCTCTTGCGCTCTGCAGGAGAGGTGAACTCGTCCATCGTGCGCCAGGGGATCTCCTCCCTCGCGACCCCCAGCAGATCGCATGCAGCGGCGTTCCCGGTTACCCAGCGTCGCTGGTCGTCGGCGATCAGCATCGGGTGCCGCGAGCGCTCCAGCGCCGTTCGCAGGCGCACGCCTGCGAATCAGACTCGCCGTTTGCAAAAACCTGGGCGCTCTCCACGTCGCCGGGCTGATCAGGAGAAGCCACCTCAAACTCCCTTGGCTCTGGGCCCGTACATGCCGATTACTTACTACGATTCCTACGATAAGCGAAAAGTTATTGACGGTGCAAGGCATTGCGTCGAATCTCGTCCTTTTTGCGCGCCTAACCCCTTTGGGGGATATCCACAGTGCTTCACACGTCTGGGGGATTGTGCTACTCGGCGGAAGCGACAACAGTGCGGCCTGACAGCGATTCGGCTTTCTCCCGCCGACGCCTGTCGACTCGTGAATTGCCATCGGGCCCCCTAGGTCTCTCCCCTGCCGGACCTAGGGGGCCACAAAAGAGAAGCGGTGACACGCATGCGGGGCGTTCCACGCGAACGAAGGGATGTCGAATGCACACGACCCAAGGCCCTCCAGTTGAATCGAGGAGACAGCCCGCATTTTTCCCGCCTCTATTTGGGATCAGCACTGCAAGGGAGGAAAACACCTATGCCATACGCATCGAGGTCTCGAAGAGCTGACGTTCGTCGACGCGGCAGGTCTCAGCGTCCTCGTGACGCCTGGCATCGCTCGACGGCTAATGGCAACCTCCTGCGGGTAACGCGTGGCATACGTGCTCAACCTGACTGCCCTCGACACGGGGCTGCCATTCACCCGCACTTGACCGTGTTGCGGCCTGAGTTCTTGGCCTCGTAGAGAGCGACGTCAGCCCGCAGCAGCGCTCGCCGGACGTCGTCCTCGAGCATGGCGACGCCGATGCTGGAAGTGACCGAAGCATCGGAGCCGACATCCTGCACTTTCGCCCGCAATCGCTCCGCCATGCTCTCCGCCTCGCCCAAGTTGGTGCGTGGCAGCAAGGCCGCAAACTCGTCGCCGCCAAGGCGAGCGACGAAGTCGCCCTCGCGCAGGCCGCCGGCGATCGTCCGGGCCACCAGGGCGAGGGTTCGATCCCCGGCCTCATGTCCTTCTGAGTCGTTCACTCGCTTGAAACCGTCGAGATCCATCATCAATACCGCGAGAGGCTTGGCGTCGGAGAAGTCTCTGAGACGGGCCGCGCGATCCTCAAACGCCCGGCGGTTGGGCAGTCCGCTGAGAGCATCGGTGTAGGCCAGATCCTTGTAAGCGTTCGCCTGGCGAGCCAGATCCCGTGCCAGATCGGCCGTCTCGGCGGCAATGCCAGACAGATTCCGCTCGACCGACTCCTCCGCTTCTTGCGCCGATTTGCCGGACCTCGCCTCGGTATCGCGCTTCTGCTCGCCCGTCTCATCGGCGCGCGCCAGCAGCGGCACCCCATGTTTCGGGAGATCCTTCGAGCCCAGGACGGCCGGGACGTCAAGGGCGGCCTCAACCGCGCCCAACAGCTGCTCGAGACTCCGAACGAGCACCGCTCCGCCGTCCTCTTCGCGAGGCTGCGCACCCTGGCCTCCGAACATAACGACCAAGTTGGGATTGACACGTTGAATCTCAGCAAGGGCGTGATCGAGCGCGGAGATCGAGTCTGGCATCGTCGCCGAAAGACCGACCAGGTTGGGTGACCGAGTCGCCACGGCCTGGAGGAGATCGGCAGTCGGAACATCGGCCCCGAGGTAGATCGTTTCGTACCCTGCCAGCTCGATCACATCAGCGGCCATCCTCAATCCGAGAGCGTGCTGCTCGCCTTCCACGGCAGCCATCAGAATCCGCCCTGGCCTTGCCTTGTGGCCGAGGCTGGGTCCGTAGATACCCGCCATCGTCTGGTGCGTAAGCGCGGTCGCGAGATGCTCGTCGGCAACCGAGATCGTCCCTTGTTCCCAAAGATCGCCAATCCGCCACATCGCCGGAGCGATCACTCGTTGGTAGAGACCCGCAACGCCCAAACCCTCGCCCAGCGCCTGTCTGGCCACGCGCCCCGCGCCCCCGGCGTCGGCGACCGTGAGCGCATCCTGATAAGTGCGGGAGAGCCGGCGAGTGGCCTTGTCTGCCTCGCGGCGGGCCGGGCCCTCGGCGCGCTCCGCTGATGTAGTCACAGTTACAAAGAGTACGCCCGAACCAGACGTTAGACCTGTAAACGTAACGGTACCGAGACTCAATAGCTACATACTGGGTATAACAAATAGAGAAGGGTGAAAGTTGCATTTATGGACTGGAGCGCCTACGGTCTATCCGACTAGTCAAGTCCATGAGCATCTGACTAGGCCAACCCAACCGGCTGGAGGAACCGCCGGTGAATCCCTATGGGAGGCAAAACCAGATCCGGCACGAACAGCTCGACGCCCGAGCGGTTATGCGCGGCTTCAGGGGCGATTGTCAGATTGCACCCCGGATGAAAGGCGCAGGCGGTGACTGCTAAGCCGACGGGGTCGAGACCGCCACCCCATCCCACATCGGCCCGGCCCGGGCTAGCACGCATCCTGGTAACAGACGACCAGCCCGAGATGCTGCGACTAGTCGATAGTGCGCTAGGGGCGCAGTACCGGTGCGACTTCGCAGGCAGCGTTAGTCAAGCGCACAAGAAGCTCGCAACCACTCCCTTCGACCTCGCCCTGTGTGACATGCAAATGCTTGATGGGTCAGGGTTGGCCCTAGCCGAAGAAATCACCGAAGAACATCCCGAGACCGCTGTGGTCCTGATTACCGACAAGGACGACCCAGAGGTCGCAAAACAAGCATTTGGCCTCGGTGGTCACGGCGTCCACGGCTACTTGGTCAAGCCGTTTTGGCCGGGGCAGCTGCTGATCACGGCAATGAATGCCCTACGACGGCGAGAACTCGAAGCTTTCGAGAGCGCACACAGGCTCAACCTCGAAGAGCGACGTCAGACGATCATCGACATGGCGCCGATGCCTGTATACGTCAAGGACGACGCCTACCGCTATGTCTTTGCGAACGCACAGGCCGACGACCTGGCGGGACAGGTGAGGGGTCGGCTACTTGGCAAGACCGATGAGGCGATCATGGCCCCTGAGGCACTGGCGCACACCCGCGCCGTCGATCGCCGGATCCTCGAGAAGGGCACGATTTATGAGGCAGAAGAAACGCTTGAGATCGGTGGAGTCGAGCGTACCTTTCGGACGGTCAAGTTCCCCCTTCTCGACGAGGACGGGCGAGCTACGGCGGTCTGCGGCATCTCCACCGATATCACTGGCCAAAATGAGGCACTACAATTGCGCGACAAGTTGGCAGCCGCCCAGCAGCAGGCAATTGACGAGCTTCGGCTATCTCGTCAAGAGACGGTCGAACGGCTCACCAAGGCAATCGAGCTTCACGATTTGTCCACCGGGAAGCACGTCGACCGAATGGCGAAGGTCGCCTCCTTCCTGGGAAGCCAACTCGGCCTAGACGACGAGCGGTCCATCTATTGCAATTGGCAGCTCCGATGCACGATGTCGGCAAGATCGCCACCCCGAGCGAGATCCTCTCCAAGCCCGGCCCCCTGACGCCGGCTGAGCGCGAGGAGATGAATCTCCATACAACCGTCGGGCACGAAATCCTCGCTGACTCCAAGAGTGAGCTGCTCGGTGTCGCCGCCACCATCGCCCTGACCCATCACGAGCGCTATGACGGCAGCGGCTATCCCAATGGCCTGGCCGGGACGGAGATCCCACTCGAGGGGCGAATCACCGCGGTCGCCGACGTCTTCGACGCGCTGCTCAGCGACCGTCCCTACAGGCCGGCGCTGACGGTGGAGAGAACGGTCGAGATACTCAAGGAGAACAAAGGTAGTCAGTTCGATCCGCAGATAGTTGACTGTCTGCTCGAGCACCTCGAGGAAGCGCTCTCGCTGCGTCGATAGACAACCTCAAGAGCTCTTGAGTCAGAGCCAAGGCACCCGTCCTTCGTACGTCACGTCTGCCTGGCAGCGGCGCTCGCCTGCCTAGCAGCGACGATGTCAATTCCGTCCGGCCCTGCCCAAGCCTCCACCGGGCCTGCAAGCGGACCGTCTCGGCAGTTGCCCCACGGCCACCACCACCATGGTCGCCGGGTCGGGGGCTCCGTACGCAGTGCCTGGCCGGCAACCGGCCGCGCGCCGCGCACTCGCCTGGCGCGCTGGAAAAGAGGCGGTTCCTCCTCGCCGGGCGCATCACCGTCGATCGGAGCCGACTAAATGTGCGTACGACTTGTTCAGCCGCTCGGTCTCGATCACCGACACGCTCGCAATACTCGCAATCAGCCTTGTCAAATCGCCGCGCCCACCTCACCCCCGGTCGCCACCTGCACTGGCACCTCACCCAGCGCCGACACCGGCTGCTCCGCGCCGGCGGGGTTGCGGCGCTGCTGGCGGTGGTCGGCCCCGGCCTGCTTGCCGGCCTCTCCGACGACGATCCGGCCGGGATCACCACCTACTCGATCCTCGGCGCCAAGTACGGCTACGAGCTGCTCTGGGTTCTCGCCCTCTCAACCGCGGCGCTGATCGTCTTCCACGAGCTCGGGGTGCGGCTGGGGATCGTCACCGGCAAGGGGCTGCTCACCCTGGTTCGCGAGCGCTTCGGCGCCCGCGCTGCCGCACTGGTGCTCTCGGCGCTGGTTATCGCCAACACCGGCACGCTCTGCGCCGAGTTCGCCGGCGTCGCCGCCGCAATGGAACTGCTCAGCGGGATGAGCCTCTACATCAGCGTGCCGCTCGCCGCCCTCGGCGTCTCGGTGCTGGTCCTGCGCGAGAGCTTTCGCCGCGTCGAGCACTTCCTGCTGGCGCTGAGCTCGGTCTTCATCGCCTATGTGATCTCCGGTGTGCTCGCCCATCCAGACTGGGGCGCCGCCGCCAAAGGCCTGGTCGTGCCGAGCCTGCCGCTGAACCGCGAGGCGCTGCTGGTTGCTGTGGCCACGGTCGGCACGACTCTGGCGCCCTGGGGACTGGCATTCATCCAGTCCTACGCGGTCGACAAGAAGCTCAAGGTCAAGGACCTGCGATACGAGCGTGCCGACGTGATCACCGGCGCCGTGCTGACCGGGGTGATCGGCTTCTTCGTTGTGATCGCCTGTGCCGCGACCCTGCACGTCCAGGGCGTCGAAATCAACGATGCGAGCGACGCGGCGCGAGCGCTCGAACCACTCGCCGGCGACACCGCGGCGACCCTCTTTGGTCTTGGCTTCCTCGGCGCTGCCCTGCTCGCCGCGGCGATCGTGCCGCTCTCGACCGCCTACTCGATCTCGGAGACCCTAGGCCGCAAAGCCGACATCAACGACAGCTTCAAGGAGGCTCGGTCCTTCTACCTCAGCTTTGGTGGGGTGACTCTGCTCGCGGCGGCGATCGTGCTGATCCCCGGCGCGCCGCTGATCCCGATCCTCTTCCTCTCCCAGGCACTGAACGCGGTCCTGCTCTTGGTCCTGCTGCCGTTCATGCGCTCGCTCGGCAAGGACCGCGAGCTGATGGGAGAACATGCGCTGGGGCGCGCTGACCGGCTGGTAACCGCGATCGCGCTGGCCGTTATCGCGGTCTCGGTGCTGGCGCTTGGCGTGCTCACGGTGCTCTGAGGTCAGACGCCGAGCAGCAGGCTCAGCGCCAACATCAACGCCCCGCCGGCGACGAGGCCGGCAATCGGACCGAGGCGCTGCGCTCCCGAGAAGGCCCGCGGCAGCATCTCGACCGCGATCAGGGCCAGCATCGCCCCCGCGGCGAAGGCGAAAGAGAGCGGCAGCAGGCCACCGATCTCTTCCACCGCAACGAAGGCGATCAGGGCACCCACCGGCTGCGGGGCGCTGGTGCCAACCGCCGCCCAGAACTGGCGGGCGCGGCTGAAACCAGCCTCGGCCATCGGTATCGCGACGCTGGTCCCCTCGGGAATGTTCTGAATCGCTATCGCGAGGATCACGAAGAGACTGAGGCCGGCGCGGTCCGAGGCAAAGGCAGTGCCGACCGCGAAGCCCTCAGGCAGGCTGTGGACGAAAAGGACAAGGAAGACCAGGCCAGAGGTTCGCGCCCTGGGGCCGCTGCGGCCCATGAAGCCGGCGTCGACGGCGAATCGACGGCGAACCAGGAAAAGGAATCCGAGACCGAGGAGGAGTCCCGCCAAGACGATCGCCGCCGATCCTTCTTCGGTCGCCGGGATCAGCAGGCCGGCGATCGCCGCGATCGCCATCACTCCAGCGGCGAACCCGAGCAGGGACGGGGTCAGCTGGGCGGCGTGGCGACCGAGCAAGAAGACCGGGATCGCGCCCAGCCCCGTGGCGAGTGCCGTCGCGGAAGCAGCGAGCAGCAGAACGACCGCTTCGGGCATGGGCTGAAGCTAGCGGGTGCTCCTCCAATGCCGGGCTAGCATCAAGGCGTGGAGATCTTGGTCGTCGAGGATGAGTCAGCGATCGCCGACTTCCTCGAGCGAGGCCTGAGGAGGGAGGGCTTCGCGGTCCAAGCGGTTGCCGACGGCGCCGAGGGCGAGCGGCTGGCACTCGATCACGCCTTCGACCTGATCGTGCTCGACCGGATGTTGCCCGGCCGCGATGGACTCGATGTGCTGGCAGCGATCCGCCGCAGCAAGCCCTCACTGCCGGTGATCATGCTGACCGCCAAGACCGGGGTCGCCGACCGCGTCGAGGGCCTCAACCAGGGCGCCACCGACTACGTGACCAAGCCCTTCTCCTTCGAGGAGCTGGCGGCCCGCGTGCGGGCTCACCTACGCCAGGCCGAGAGCGAGGCGGCGACGACACTCGAGGCCGGCGGCATCCGACTCGACCTGGTGAGCCGCCGCGCCGAGCGCGGCCATCTCTCTGTCGAGCTCCCCAAGCGCGAGGCCGAGCTGCTCGCCTACCTGATGCGACACGCCGGCCGCGTCTGCACCCACGAGGAGATCCTCGCCGCGGTCTGGGAGTACGACCACGATCCCGGCACCAACATCGTCCAGGTCTACGTCGGCTACCTGCGTCGCAAGCTCGGCCTCCCCGACTCGCCCGTCCCGATCGAGACCGTGCGCTCGGTCGGCTACAAGCTGAGCGAGCGCTAGTGCGGGCGGCGTGGACAAGGCTCGGCCTGCGGGCGAGGCTCGCTCTCTCGATCGGCATGCTCGTGCTGATCGCCTTCGGTGTCGTCTTCGTCTTCGTCCGCGCGGAGATGGCCGACGAGTCGCAGGTCATCAATCGCGAGGAGGCACGTGAGCATCGCGCGCCGACTGGCGGAGCGGATGCAGACGAGAGCCAGAGGATCTCGCCGATCTCCGACGCCCAGGAAGAGGTCGAGCGAACCTTTCTCATCGTCGGCGGCATCGCGCTCGTCGCGGCGCTCCTCGGCGGCTACCTGATCGCCGCCCGCACCGCCTCCCCCCTGCGGCGCATGGCCGCGACCGCCGAGGAGGTTCGCTCCGGTGATCTGACGCCGCGGCTGCAAGAAGAGCCGGCGGCGGCTCCCGAGCTGCGAGCCCTGATCGCCGGCTTCAACAGGATGCTCGAGCGCCTCGACCTCGCCTTCTCGCGGCAGCGCCGCTTCGTCTCCGATGCCTCGCACGAGCTGCGCACCCCGCTGACCGCGATCCGGGGCCAGCTTGAAGTGCTTGCCGCCAACCCCGACGCGGGAGTCGAGGAGGTGCGGCGGGTGAAGACGGTGACGCTTGCCGAGGTGGAGCGGATGGAGCGGATGGTCGAGGAGCTGCTCGCGCTCGCCCAGCTCGACGAGCGCACCGAAATGGATGTGAGCCAGGTCGATCTCCCTGCCCTCCTGCGCGAACTGGCCGCGGCGGACGCCTCGGGCGTCGAGCTGGGAGGGCTGGCGCAGAGACACGTCGCAGGCAGTCCCGAGCTGCTTGCCCGCGTCGTCCGCAACCTGCTCGCCAATGCCCGGCGCCACGCGGGTGAGTCCGGGCGGGTTGTCCTGAGCGCAACGGCCGCGGACGGGCGGGTCACGATCTGCGTCGACGACGACGGACCGGGCATACCGGCTGCCGAGCGGGAGCGCATCTTCGAGCGCTTCCACCGGGTCGATTCCGCACGCGACCGCGAGTCGGGCGGGAGTGGGCTCGGGCTGGCGATCTCACGGAAGATCGTCGAGGCGCACGGCGGCCGAATCTGGGTCGAGGACTCCGCCCTCGGCGGCGCCAGAGCCGCCTTCGAGCTGCCCGGATTCACGCCGGATTCCTGAGAAAACTCTCACGCGCCGCTTAAGAAGCACGTAGCGGCGGCGCCGAAGATCGCGGCGTGTTCAAGCCCCAGGAAAGCGCCCTCATCGAGGTGCGCAAGGACGGCGTAGCCGGCAACGGCCGCCTCACCGCCGCCCTCGGCGCGCTGCTCTTGGTCCTGCTCGCGGTCGAGGGGGCGACGATCCCGTTCATCGGGCAGCTGCGCGAAGAGCACATCCTGATCGGCATGCTCCTGCTCGGACCGGTGGCGGCGAAGCTCGCCAGCACCGGGTACCGCTTCTCTCGCTACTACCTCGGTGCCCCCACCTACGTGCAGAAGGGACCGCCGAGGGTCGCCCTGCGGCTGCTCGCTCCCGGAGTCGTCTTCACAACCGTCGCCCTCTTCGGGACCGGGGTCGCCCTGCTCTTCACCGGCCCCAACGGTGAGCTCTCCTTCCTGCACAAGGTCAGCTTCATCGCCTGGTTCGCGCTGATGACGATCCACGTCCTCGGCCACATCCTCGAGCTGCCCGGCCCGGCATTTGCCGACTGGCGCCGTCGCGGGCCGCGCCTCACCGGGGCCGGCTTGCGGCTCGCCGCGATCGCGGCAGCGCTGGCGATAGGCGTCGGCCTGATGCTGCTCAGCTTCTCCGCCGCGGGGTCGTGGGGCTGATGGGCCCACTCGACCGCGACATGGCGCGGCGACGCGGCCAGCGAAAACTCGACGCGATGAAGCGGCGCACGGGGCAACTGCGGCGGCGGGTCATAGCAACCGCGATCATCGGCTTCGTGCTGCTGTGGACGGTGGTCTTCGTGCAGCTGGCGACGGGTAACGACCCCGCGCTCGGAACCGGCGCGACGGCGCGTTCGGGCACTGCGAAGAAGCGTGCAACAGAGCTCCAACGGCGCAAGCTCCAGACCACGGCACCGCCACCGAGCGAAGAAGAAATCGAAGAAAGTTCGCCGGCCGTGGAACCGGAAGCGAGCGAAACCGCCGGCATCGAAGCCGAACAGGCCGAAGCCGAAAGAGTCGAAGCCGAACAGATCGAAATCGGACAGAGAGAAGCCGAAGCCCGGGAACTGAAAGAACTAGAACCGGTCACCACGGGACAGTCGTGAGCGAGGCGCGGCGCACGTTCGAGTGCTTCGGCGGCCTGGTCGGCGTGTCCGTCCTCGGACCCGCGTCGATGGAGCCCGAGAAGGCGGCAACCGCTGCCGAAGCAAGGCTGCTCGCCGCCCACCGGCAGCTCTCGCGCTTCCTGCCGGCCAGCGAGCTCAGTCGCCTGAACCGCGACCCTCGGTCGAGTGTCCCAGCAGACCCGCTGCTGCTCAGCCTCGCGAGCGCCGCACGCGAGGCGGGCGAGCTGACCGACGGACTGGTGGACGCGACGCTTCTGGGCGAGATCGAAGCGGCCGGATACCGCGACTCGATGCAGGGCCGGCCCAGGACCCGCCGACCGGCCGAGCCGGAGGCCGTGACACCCGCCGCCCCTCGCTCGGCGCGTGCTTGGGCCAAGCTCTCGGTGGACTGGCGGGCGGGAGCGATCGAGCGCCCGCCAGGGGTCGAAATCGACAGCGGTGGGGTGGCGAAGGGACTTCTCGCGGACGAGGTCGCGGTAGCTCTGGCCCAGTTCCCGGCCTACGCGGTCGACTGCTGTGGAGACGCGTGCATCGGGGGAATGGCAAGGCAGCGGCGACCGATTCGGGTCGAGGACCCATTCGGAGGCGAACCGATCTGTTCCCTGGAGATCAGCGATGGCGGTGTTGCGACCAGCGGGATAACCCGCCGTAGCTGGGAAGGCGCCGGAGGCGCCCCTGCCCACCACCTCCTCGACCCCGCGACAGGCGAGCCGGCGTTCACCGGAGTGATCCAGGCGACCGCCCTCGCTCCCAGCGCCTTCCTCGCCGACGTCCACGCAAAGTGGGCCCTCCTCTCCGGTACTGAGCTCGCCCCCTCGCGCCTTCCCTACGGCGGCGTTCTCGTCCTCGCCGACGGCAGCGTCGAGACCGTGGCGGCGCGGACCCCGATCGAGACCGCGGCGTGAGCGCTGCCCACCACCTCTTCTGGATTACCAGCCGGGCTGCCGGGGGCGCCGCACTGCTGCTGTCGAGCGCCTCTGTCGTGCTCGGCTTGATGATGAGCTCGGGCCGCCGCAACCCGAACCGGCGCGACCTGCGAATCCTCCACGAGGCGCTCTCCCTCACCGTCTTGGCGATGGTCGGCCTGCACGGCGTCTCGCTCCTCGGGGACGCTTATCTGAACCCAGGTATCACCGGCATCATCGTCCCGTTCTCCGGCACCTACCGGCCACTGTGGACCGGGCTCGGCATCCTCGCCGGCTACGGGCTGGCCGTGCTCGGTCTCAGCTACTACCTGCGCGACCGGATCGGCGCCTCGCGGTGGAAGCGCCTGCACCGGCTGACCGCCCTCTTCTGGCTGCTGGCGATCGTCCATACGATCGGCAGTGGCAGCGACGCAGCCGAGCCGTGGTTCCTGATCGTCAACGGCGTGGTGATAGTCCCGGCTGCACTCCTCCTCGCCCTGCGCTGGATTGGCCGGACCTCGGGTGAGATGGTGAAGGCGAGCACCGTGGGCCAGATTTCGACAACCCTGCTCATCCGCCTGACGGCATTGCTGCTCTTCGCAGCGGCAGCGATTGCCCTCGCCGGCTGCGGCGGCAGCACGGATAAAGCTTCCGGCAACGAACAACCCCTTGCCCTCTCCAGCCAGGGCGGCCCGTCCCACACGGTGTTGATCGTGCTCGAGAACCACGAGCTGAACGAAGTGATCGGCGGCTCTGAATCATCGACGCTCGACGCATTGTCAAAGACGGGAGCGCTCGCGGTCAACTACTACGCGGTCGCCCATCCATCGCTCCCCAACTACCTCGCCTTGACCGGCGGGTCCACGTTCGGGATCTCCGAAGACTGCACCAACTGCCATGCATCGGGCGCCAACCTGGCCACACAGCTCTCGGCAGCGGGCATTTCCTGGCGGGCCTACATGGGAAGCATGCCGCGGCTGTGCTTCAAGGGCGCCGAAGTCGGCAGCTACGCCAAGCGTCACAACCCGTTCCTCTACTTCCCCTCGATTGCGAACAACCCGAGCCTCTGCGCCCACGACGTTCCCGAAAGCGAACTGGGTGCGCAGCTCGCCCACCATGACCTCCCCGCCTTCTCGTGGATCAGCCCGAACCTCTGCAACGACGCGCACAGCTGCGAACTCGGGACGGCCGACGAATACCTGGGACACCTCGCACCGCGGCTGCTACGCCAGCTTGGGTCACATGGGCTTCTCATCATCACCTTCGACGAGGGAAGCTCAAATGCAAGCTGCTGCGGCAATGCGCACGGTGGGCGCGTGGCGACGATCCTGATCGGGCCGGAAGTGCACAAGGGGATTCGCCTGCACCATCCCTACTCCCACTACTCGCTGCTCGCGACGATCGAGGACCGCCTGGGCGTGGGTCGACTGCGCGAAGCACGCCGTGCCACCCCGATGACGGCCGCATTCAAGGGCGACTAGTCCCTGCGAAGGGAGCGGGAGAGCAACCTCATATGAGCTGAGCGGCACCCTGCCAGGGCGAGGCGGAAGTGGCGAAAGGGTAGCCATACGAGGTGTCGTCGGAAATGGCCATATCCTCCGGATTGTGCCTCGACCGCAACGCACCCGCCTCGAAAGGGCGCTTGTCGGCCCCGCCGGAGAGCACTACGTTCTCTTCCGTCTTTACCAGCAGGGGATGCTTGCGTCACTGGCGCCACCCGGTTCACCTGATGTCGACATCCTTGTCCTCTCTTCGGATCAAACCGTTGCGGCGTCACTCCAGGTGAAGACGCGCACCTATGGCCCCGATCAAGGCTGGCACATGAGCGAAAAGCATGAGGGGATTGTTGAGGATCGGCTCTTCTACACCTTTGTAGACTTGGAAGCAGAGCCTCCGGCGACCTACATCGTTCCAAGCAGGATGGTTGCGGAGGTCGTTGCAAAATCTCACCAACTCTGGCTGGAAACCCCAGGAAGGGGGGGTCGAGCTCACAGAGATTCGAAGTTCCGCCGGCTGCGCCGTGACTACTCACCGCTCGAGGTTCTCGGTTACGAGGGGACCTGGCTTGAGCAATACCGCGAGCGCTGGGATCTCTTGAGTGCCTCTGTCAGCAATTCCTGACCCTCACGTGGTCTTCGCAATGCGGAAGCACTCTGACCTTCGAGAGCCTGCTCCATTGTTCGCGCAAGGCGAGAGCGTTTTATCGAAGGATCCCTACGGTGAGCGCTGTGGCCAATGCCGCGCTTGAGAGGAGTTGCCTGGTTGGGGAAGACGCCGATGCTTGATGTCGTATCGAAAGCAGATCGAGTACGCCACTCAGGAGAATCGGGTTGACAACGTTTCCTAAGTAATCGAGGATGCCAGGCGTTATGAGCGCAGACAAGAGCAAGATTCAGGAATGGTGCGAAGAGCGCAAAGAGCGCGACGCCGAGCAACGTGAGGAAGCGCGACAGAACGGAACGATCAAGATCGTCGGCGGCGTGCTCGCCGTACCCGCCCTTGTCGGTCTAGTCCTCTACTTCGCCGCTGACAACCACGGGCTCGAAGTGCTTGCGGTGGGCCTGTTGACGGCCGCTGCGGCCTTCGCCGCCGGCGCTCTCCTCGGGTTCCTCTTCGGCATTCCCCGCTTTCTGGCGCAGCAGGGAACAGCCCCAGCCCCGGGGGCCACGAATGGCCCGACGTACACACCCAATACCAACCTCGAGCAGATCTCCGACTGGCTGACGAAGATCCTCGTCGGTGTCGGACTTGTTCAGTTGGGACAGATCGGGCACGGGATATCCGTCCTCGGAAAGGGCGTCGAAGAAGGCCTCGGGAAAGACACGCATTCGATCGCGATCATGCTGATGGTCTCGTTCTCGATTGTCGGCTTTCTCAGCAGCTACCTGTTCACGCGCCTCCGCCTTCAGAAGGTGCTGGAACCGTTCAAAGCGGCGCTGAAGAAACAGGAAGAGGATCTGACCACCGCGCTTCCCCTCGTGCGCCTCCAACTCGACCCCAGCGGAGAAAAGGATCCAACCCTGATGGAGTTGGTCAAAGCGCTCTATCAGGCTTCCTCCGGCATCCGCGACGAAGCCTTCTACCTGGCGCGCAATCAGCGACGGGCGAATTGGCGCGGCGTGCCGCCCAAGGAAGACAAGTACCTCGTGGACTTGGTGATACCGGTCTTCGAAGCCCTGGTCGGCTTGGACACGGACAAGGAGTTCCACCGCAACTGCGGCGAGCTCGGGTACGCGCTGAAGGACCGCCGGTCGCCGAGCAAGGACGACTACGAAGCCGCAGTGGCAAACCTAACGGAGGCGATCGAACGCAGGGATCGCGACCCGCTGATGAGCGGTCGCTACCCCATGTACGAGTTCAACCGCGCCTTCTGCAACATCAAGCTGGATCAGAGGTTTGCGGAAGGCAAACCGGCTGAACCCGGGCTGGCGGCCCAGATCAAGCACGACCTGGACACGGCGAAAGCAAGTCCCGGGGGAAGATCGGCAATCGTCGAAGAGAGTCCGACGCTGAGTCCCTGGATGGGTCTCAACCCCTAATTTAAGGGCGCGCGAGTCGCCTCATTCCTCCAAACACGACCTTCGACATCTGGGCGCGGACGACTGCCGGATTTCGCGCAAAGCAGCACTCGTGGGCCCTGCCAACATTGCAGGCATGACCTCGACGAAGAGATGCGTGTTCTGCGACGTCGCCGGAAAGCGAACCAAAGAGCACGTCATCCCGCTCTGGCTGGGATCCTTGCTCTACCGAGCCCAACCACCAACCGGAGACTCTTCTACTGGAAAGCGATTCACTCATCGCTTTAACCCAGGCCCGGACGACGCCAGCTCGCCACGCGAGTGGTCCACCGACGAGATCAATCTCGTTACCAACTCCGTGTGCGAGAAATGCAACAACGGCTGGCTGCACAGCCTTGAGACTGAGGCCAAGCCAGTACTGACTCGTCTGGTCACGGGCAAGAGGACGGACCTTTCGTCAACCGAGCAGAAGACGGTCGCAACCTGGAGCTACAAGACGGCCCTGCTCTTTCAGCTCTTGCGCGCCGAGAATGCACGAGCGATCCCGCACAGCCGGTTCCACGAGCTCTTTGTGCTTCGGCGCCCGCCCGCGGAAACCCGTGTCTGGCTTGGAACCGCCAGAGGCAACAGCGCAGGGAGAGAGACCTCGACAGAGGTCAACATGGTGAACGTCCAACATGAAGTTCCGGGCTTCTTTTCGGCCCTGGCGCTAGGCAGGCTTCTCATTCTCTGCGCTGGACGACTCTTCCCAGGGCCAGAGCAAGTGCAACCCGGCTCGCGCGGTCGCACGAAGACCATCGTTCCAGTCTGGCCTGCCTCTTTGCGGGCGGTCAGGTGGCCTCCCCCAGAGGCACTCGAAGACTTTGAGGCGAGGAACCTCGTCAAAGTCGTGTGAACGACGCGGCGGATGCTCGCCTTCGGTACCCACATACCTTCGTCGACCACGGCAACCCGCGCACCATTCCGAGAGTTGGCGAGCGCCGCGGATCGGAGGTACCATTCGAACATGACTTCGCGGCAGTTCCGCATCGCGGGGCTCGTCCTTTCCGCGGCCTTCGCCACCCTCGGTATCTGGGCGCTCGCTGAGGCCAGGTACGGCACCGGTGCGTTCTGGTTCGCAATGAGCGTTGCGTGGATGTTGCTCGCTTTCTTTAGAAACAACACCCTGCGGGCGCAAGAGCGTCGGCGGCGGCGATTGGAAGCAAAGTACGCGTCACGACCGATCCCGGCACAGCCGGACAATCTTCCCCGTTGGTTCAACCCGGGTAACCCGCCTGGTTGGTACTTGAATCCAAGCACCAACGAACCTGCCTACTGGTCTGAGATCGGCTGGCGGACGACGGAGCCGAGCCCGAGCTAGCCCGAATCGTTCATGGAGGACCAGGTCATCCAAGACCCGCTCGGGCCGATTGCCTGTTTCTCCGAATTCCCGCTTGGCAAAGGAAAAGCCCTCGCCATGGGACGGTTGAGGCCGACGATCTCGTCGAGCTGCCCCAGGCACGAAAATCCGAAATGGTTCCATCGAATGGGACAACGGCAATATGGAAAAGCCGGTCGGCGAAGAGTGCTGGCCATCGGACTTGGTGGACGCGGTGAGTAGCGCGATCGAGCGCCAGTTCTCCGAATTCGACGAGCTGCGACAGGAGCTCTCGAGATTTGACCCGCTTGCACTCGCCACGGCCCTCGCTGGGCTTCAGGCGCGACCTTCAAGCGCCCACTTCCTCTGGCGTCTCAGCGTCTTGGCCACGCTCGCGACCGAGGTACCCAAGAGGCCAGGGGCCCGGCAACTCGACAGGGCAGATCTCGACCGCCTTCTCAATCACAGCTCGCTTGCCGAGCGGGCCCGGTTCCACGAGGATCCGCTCGACAGCCCGTTGACCGAAGAGGTCGGCTTCTTCGCCGGCTCCTATCTGGTTGGCGGCGGCCTCTCCGAGGAAGGCGTCTTCGCCTTTCGCCACCTTGCACGCGGTCTCTTCCTTCTGCGAGACGGCCTTCCCGAGGAGCTGGTCTCCGAGCTCGGCATCTGCGGCACCGCTGCCCTGATGTTGAGCCATTGGGCCCTTCGGGCGGCCGGTCTCACTCCTTACCTGACTCCCCCCGAGAGGGAGGACCAGCTCGAGATCCCTACCGCGGCTGAGCTCATCGACCTCCAGAAAGCGATGGCCTTCGACCGCAGGCGCCTGGCGAAGCTGCCATCGCAGGCGATTCCTGCGCTCGATCCGCTTGTCCGCGAGGTCGGCTCACCCCGCCTGTCCGATGAGCAGATAGGCGAGGGAATTGCCGATGCGCGGCCGCTTCTGAGAGCAGGCGAGTGGATCATCTTGGCGCGGCCATTTGACGTGATCACCGCGCTTCGCCACCACTACTCGGTGGTGGCTGCCGAGACGGTCGGCGCCGATCGCGTCGAGCGCATGTTCGGCAGCTCGGTCGACGGCGAGGTAATCGAAGCGCTGCGCCGGATGGGGATGTCGGGTGCGAGAACCGTTGTTCCTCGTGGGCTCGATTCTCCGTTCGCCGAGATCCGAGCCAGCGTTGATGTCGGTCGAAGCGTGATCGCGATCGTCCTCGCTGACGATTTCAAGGAGCTCGCCCCACAAAATCCCTACTCGATCTGGGATGCCTCGCAGCTGGCCGGGCAGATCGATCAGCGTGTCGCCGAAATCGCCGCCGAGCTCGAAAAGCGTGGCGAAGAGGGCCTCTGCCTGATGATCACCCAGCCCGCCGGCCGTCCTGCCCTGATGCCCTTGCTCTCAGCGGAGGGCAGCGCGCTGCGGACGCTAACCCTGACCGGAGCCAACCTCGAAGCTATCTCGGTACTCGAGACCGCGTCGCCGTTGGCGCTCTGGAAGTTCGCCGAGGCCGAGAACGCCCTGCGCGAGCAGAGCAGGATCAACACCAGCTCGATGCTCGATCTCTACGGCGCCTATCGTGACAAGGAGCGGACCTTCGGCTCTCTCGCGGGTCTCAACGGCGTCTCCTTCCTTCCAGGGCTGTCGGGCAACTATCGCTGCGAGGCGGCGGCGCTCAGGAATCGACACGGTGCAACCGAGGTCGACGGAGGGGTTGTCGAGGTCGAGCGCAAGGAGCTCGATGCCTCACTCGCTGATCGATTGCACTACGAAGTCGAGCTCGACACCGAACGCGTTCGCGTTCACATCAGCGGCTCTCCGCTCTCGCTTTGGGTCCACGGCCCCACCAGGGACCCCTCCCGCAGTCTCGACGCGGTCCAAAGCGTTGCCTACTGGCTGGCGGAGCTCTGCGAGCCACTCGCCCAACCGCTAGCTGAGCTCGCCGAGAATCTCGACGCACTCGCCATCGAAGTTGACTTCGAGCCGTGGGACTTCTGGTTTGAGGGTGGAGACGATCCCGGGGGCGAGGAGGCCGGGACCGTCGCCGATCTCGGCTCCGGGGTGATCGAGCTGCATTTGGGCCCTGCCATCCGGCGAGACCTACTGGACTGGCGAAATGGGGCGGAGCGCGAGCTGGTGAGTCTGCTGATCGAGTCGATCGGTCGGGCTCGTGAGGGAGCCGGCATGGAGGCCATCACTCCAGAGCTCGCCGGCGAGGCGCTTGAGACCGTCGCGCCGCTGGGCGTAAAGAAGCACCTTCTGATGTTTCCCGCTCAGAACAACCCGCTACTCGCCGAAGCCGATGGCCCGATGCGGGCGGTCCAGGAAGCTGACCTGAGCGCGGCCCGCGACCTGCTGGCCACTGAGCTCGACGCCCGATTTGACTTCCGCGGCGAGGTCGTTCCAATCGAGCATCGTGCCGAAGGTGCTGAAGGTAGCGGTCGACACGCTCCTCGCCGCCGCCTATGAGGTGATCGCGGAGTTGAGTCCCGAGGGCCTGCTCGAGTCTCTGGTCAGCCAGAACGAGCGAATCATCGCCGCCGCTGAGCACCGGCGGGTCTGCCTGCCGGCACGGCTTGCCACCTACCCCGAGTCGGCGCAGAGGCTTCGCAAGGACGTACTTGAGGCAAACCTCGCGGGCATCTGCTGTCGCTTCCTGATCGAGCGCGCAACCGCTATCCCACCGCAGGGAGCGAGGCCCTGGAGTCTGCTCGATCACGACCGGGCGATGGCACTGGTCGCCGAAGCCCTGACCTGGGCCGATCTCTACGACGCGATTCGCGGTGGGCTCTCGAGTGTCGATCTGCTGATCCGCGAGGACGATGGCTGGTTGCGACTTACCGAGACCGACCGCTTCGACTCAGGCCGTTCGCGCTACTTCGACCACCATGTCTCAAATGAGACCCGACGCAGCCAGGAGCGCTGGGAGGATCGCTTTCAGTCCGACGGTCAGGACGGGGAATCGGGATTGACGGCGCGCTTCGATCAGGCGATGGTTGACGAGGCCGGCGTCACTCTCTCGCGGATCGGGGAAACCCTGGTCGCTGCCGAGCAGCTCGCTGGCGAAGCTCCCGGGGATCTCGTGGTGATGGCAGGAGCCGACGTCCCCGAGATGCTCGCCGCGAAGCTGATCGACGACGTGCCGCACGAGGAGATCGAGCAGGCGATCGCGTATATGACGATGGGGCAACGCGAGGAGTTCTTGAAGCCACCCGGCGGTGGAAAGAACGACGTCTATCCATGGCTGTTTGCCCGCCGCTGGTCCTACAACCGTCGGCCCTTCCTCTCGCGGGTCACCGGCGAGCGCGAGGCGATCATCTGGGGGCGGCGGCAGGTCGTCGCCGCGCTGACGATTCTCGGCGGTCAGATCGGTGCCGCCGTTTATGCGAAGCTCGCTGCGGCGCCGGCCCTGATCAGCGAGCTCGGGCGCCTCGGAGATGAGCTCGGCGCCGAGTTCGAGGGCGAAGTCGTAGCTGCCGTATCCGAGCTCGGGTTGGCTTTGAAAAGCAATGTCAAGAAGCTCGGCACCGAGACGCTTGAGCGAAACAGCAGCGAACGCCTCGGCGACATCGACGTCCTCGTCGCCGACCCCGGCTCTCGGATCCTCTGGGGCATCGAGTGCAAGGCCCTCAACGGCAGCCTCAGCACTTCAGAAGTCGTTCGCGAGATGAGCAGCCATTTCGGCCAGGAGGGCGGAAGCTCGATCTCAAAGCACGCCGAGCGGATCGCGTGGCTCACAGACCGTATTGAGAGCGCCCTCGATCTGCTGCAGATTCCCGGCTCCGAGCGAGACGGCTGGGAGGTCCGGGGCTTGTTTTGCACCAAGCGCGAAACGATGGTTCCGTTCATCGAGGAGATCCCGTTTGATCTTGTGTCGATCGACGAGCTGGCCGCCTACCTCAACAATCCACCGCAAGGCGAAGCCGGCTGACCGCTCCAGTACCGCGTCTCGCCCTCGTCCCGGCTTGCTTATCGCCCGATCGCCGCTCGCCCGACCTGCCAGCGCCCCCTATAGAGCTTGAAGAAGCAGCCGCTTTCCCTCAGTGTCCCCAAGCTGCCCGGCATGGGGAAGCTCAAGAGGCCCGCCGTAGAACTGCGGCCTGGACCAGGCAAGCATCCTCGCCTGCTCCCGCGTGGAAGCGAGAACGCAGAGATTGCAGGCGGCGATCGCGTCCTCGAACTCGTGGGAGGAGAGCCAGTTCCGCCCTCAACGCAGAGGTCGCGCAAGAGAGCGATGTGGGCGGGAGGGCCGCCGAAACCGATGCAGCCGATCCCCACTCCTTGACGATTTCGCCTCGGATCGGTGTGGCGCCAGGCGATGGAATCGCGCCAACTTACTGCCGTGCTCAGGCAGCATCGGCGCTAGCCGATGATCTCCTTGATCTGATCGTGGCTGCGATCGAGGGCGTGGGTGTAGACGGAGATCATCGTCTCGACTGTGTGGCCGGCGACCTTGGCGAGATCGGCTTGGTTGACGCCGGCGGCGACGAGGTGCGTGACATAGGAGTGGCGGAACTCATGAGGCGTCGGGTCGAGGCCGGTCGCAAGTTGGGCTGGGACCCAGACGTCGCGGTAGAAGTTGCGCTCGCGCCAGAGCTTGCCGCGGGGCGTTGGGAAGAGGAGGCCGGTGTCGATGCGAGGCGGGCGGCGGTCGATCAACTCGGCCAGGGTCGGTGGCACCGGCACGGTGCGCTCGTGGTTCTTCTGCTCGCTCGAGCCGACCAGCTCGCCTTCGTGGGCAGAGAACTCGAAGCGAAAGGAATGGCCGTCGTAGCCGCTGCGCTCCAAGGCGAGGAACTCGCCAAGGCGGAGGCCGGTGAAACCCGGGGTGAGGAGAAGGGCCTCGTAGTCGTTTGGCGGATAGAAGTGCGCTTTCTGCTTGTAGCGACCCTTGGTACGTGGATCGCGCGGACGGGGAGTCGCAGCGCGTATCTCTGGCCGTCCCCCAACCGCGAAGGCGCGCATCTGTTCGAAGCTCCAGATCCGGATCTTCCTCGGCGGCTTCCTAATCCGCGGGTCGCTGCGGCGCAGGCGAATCCCAATGAAGGCGTTCTGGGTCGCCGCCTCGTCGCCGATTGCGTCCTCGGCCATCGCCGAGAACACGCTGAGGATGCCGCGGGCGCCTTGCGCGGCGCGGCCTTCGACGCGGAGCATGTGATCGAGGAGGGCGAGAGCCTGCCGGCGGCGGAGCTCATCGAACTCCCAGTCGCGGAGCGCCCGCCCGTCGATCTCGACGTTCGAGCACGTGGGAGACGCGTTCGGCGTTTGTCTTGTCGGTACGCGGCGAGCGCGGGTGGTGCTGCAGCCAGCGTTTGAAGTACTCACCGACGCGCTCGGGCATCTCGACGCCGCCACGGAGGCGGTCGAGCGCTTCGTCGATCGCCCGCTGGGCATTGCCCTTGAGGGCGAAGGAGGACTTGCCGCCGTTCCAGCGTGGCTTGGCGTAGCGCATCTTGCCGTCGAGGTCGCGGAAGCGCGCGATCCAGACCGTGCGGCCACTCGCGTAAGTGCGCCTGTAGGGCGTCTGGCGCGGCGGCCTGCCGGCGACGCCCGTACGGCTCACCGTCCCCTCCCCCGTTCGTCGCGGAACTGGGCGACGAAGGCGTCGACGTCGGCCGGGTCGAAGCGGCGGCAGCCGTCGAGCTTGTAGGAGCGCAGGCGCCCCTGGGCAACCCACTTGCGAACCATGCGCTCTGAGACCTGCAGGTAGCTCGCAAGGCTCTCCGGCGTAAACCAGGGGCGGCGCTTTGCTGTGGCCGCCGGCCGGGACAGCCCTTCGGAGCTGATCGCCATGACCCCTACACGGACGAGCGGCCCCCGGCGCCACCCACACGGGGCGGGAGCCGAAATATGTAGCAGCGATGTAGCACTCAGCCGACGGCGAGACCCTGTGCAGGCCGGCGCGTGACGGAACGATCCTGAGCGAACGAATCGCCGATAGTGCCGATTTGCAGCACAAAGCGGCACAGACCGGCGTAGACCGGTATGCGCCCGGAGAGAATCGAACTCTCGACCTCCGGCTTGAAAGACCGGCGCTCTTTGGGGCTCGTTAAAACCCCGTTGACCACTGAGCTACGGGCGCTCACGCATCCCTGCGTGAGCGGATTATGCCTGTCTCAGAGTCCGAATGTCTTGGCGATGATATTGCGCTGAATCTCTGAAGTGCCGCCATAGATCGTCGAGACGAGGGCGGTGCGGACGAGGCGCTCCATGTCGTACTCGGAGGCGTAGCCGTAGCCGCCCATCATCTGCATGCCTTCGAGCGCCGCGCGCTTGGTCGTCTCGGTGACGAAGAGCTTGACCATCGAGGCCTCGCGGGGGAGCATGCGGTCGGGGTCCTCGTCGGTCAGCGTCGCCACCCAGCGGGTCATCAGGCGGGCCGCCTCGAGGTCGGTGGCCATATCGGCGATGCGGTGCTGCAGCGCCTGGAAGGAGCCGATCGGGCGGTTGAACTGCTCGCGCTCCTTGACGTAAACGATCAGGTCGTCGAAGACGCGCTGGGCGATGCCGAGCATCGTCGCTGCGAGGATCAGGCGCTCGACGTTGAGGCCGGCCATCAGCTGGGTCCAGGCCTGGTCGACCTGGCCGAGAACGGCGCTGGCGGGAGCGGCGACGTCGGTCAAATAGAGATGGTTGGTGTCGCGGCCGCCCATCGTGTCGATCGGGATGATCTCGAGCCCGTCGGTCTCACGCGGAAGCCAGATCATCGTCAGGCCCTCGTGCTTGGAGGCGGAGCGGGTGGTGCGGCAGACGACCAGGATGTGATCGGCGATGTGAGCGTTGGAGCAAAAGACCTTCTGCCCGTTGAGCACGTAGCCGTCATCGACGCTCTCGGCGAAAGTGCTCAGCGAGCCGACATCGGAGCCGGCCTCGGGCTCGGTCATCGCGATCGCCTCGACCGCGCCCCCGGCGATGCCACCGAGGATCTCGTGCTTCTGCTCCTCGGTGCCGAAGCGGTTGGTGGCGCCGGCGACGATCAGCGTCGTCGCGTAGCCGCCGATCGGGGCGAGGGCGCGCGAGGTCTCCTCCATAAAGATGCAGGCGTCCAGCATCGTGCCGCCGGAGCCGCCGTACTCCTCGGGGATCGTCAGCCCGAGCCAGCCGAGCTCGGCCATCTCCTTGTAGATCGCCTCGCTGTGGTGCTCGGTGTAGCCCTCGGTGAGGCGCTCGCGCTGATCCTGCGTGCCGCACTCGTGATCGCAGTAGCGCTGGATCGCGTCGACGAAGTCCTCTTGCTCATCCGTGAGAGCGAAGTCCACGAAGCGGCAGCCTAACGGTCGAAAAAGGCTGAGGATTGGCCGAGGACAGGCCGATCGAGGGCGCTGTCGAGCGAAAAAGCCCAGGACGAGACTCGAACTCGTGACCCCCTCCTTACCATGGAGGTGCTCTACCAACTGAGCTACCTGGGCGGGGCGCTCGATCTTAGTGGGTCGTGGGCGCTCCTCGAAGGGTGATTTGGGGTTACCGATTTTGGTGAAGCTGCCGATAGAGGATCGATGATGCGAGTTCGGATGCGTGGATGGCCGATGGTCTGCGGGGCGCTAGGCGTGCTGCTGGCTTCGCTTGCCCTGGCCGGACCGGTCGCTGCGTCCCCGGACGCGACCGCATCAATCGTCGGCGGCACCACCGCCCTAAGCGAAGAATGGCCTTGGGCCGCCTTCATCCTCGCCGCTGATGCGAAAGGCGAAGGCTTCAGCTGCTCCGGCACGGTGATTGCCCCCAACCTGGTCCTTACGGCCGGGCACTGCGTCGAGGACATTGAAACCGGCAAGAGGACCCCGCCCGCCCAGTACGTCGTCGTCACCGGCAGCTCCGACATCCGCGACTCGAGCCTGCGGCAGGTCTCGCGAGTGAGCCGGACGATCATCAATCCCAACTTCAATCGCTTCAAGGTCCACGGCGACGCCGGGCTGCTGGTCCTGGCGACCCCGACCACGGTGCCGGCCATCGCTCTCGCCGGACCGACCGACGCGGGGCTGCTCGCCCCGAACACGCCGACCTATATCGCCGGCTGGGGCCTCAGCGGCACGCTGAGGAAGCTGAAACGGACGCCGGTGTTGCGACGCGGGGCAACCTTCGTGCAGGAACGGCTCTACTGCCGCAACCACGCGCGCGCCTACTACCCGTTCTTCAACTACTCCTCGCAGCTCTGCACGATCACCCCACCGGGCTTCTCGATCGGCACCTGCCACGGCGACAGCGGCGGTCCGGCGCTGGCCTTCCGCGAAGACGGGACGCCGGTACAAATCGGGATCACGAGCCTGGGCGCCGCGGATTGCGACACCCACCTACCCGACATCTTCACGCGGATAGACCGGATCTACCCGTGGATCGCCGAACAGATCGCCGCGACGGCGACGGGCTAGCCGCCGCCGTCACAGCCGATCTTCAAGCCTGGATCAGGTGAACTTCGAGGGTTCGAAGCGGCAGTACTTGAATTCGAAAGCCAGGACCTGGTTGTTGGCCTGGTTAGCGTTGTGATCGAGCTTGATTACGGTCGCCTGCGCTCCCGTCTTGTTGCCGGCCTTGAGCTGCTTGGCGCCCGCGAGGAAGAGCTTTTCCTCTTCGCCGACATACTTGAGCCACTTGGCGAGCTTTGCTTCGTCGGCAGTGGGCTGCGGGATGGCTTTGAGCTGCAGAACCGCCTTGTGAAGCGCTTTGCCGGCCTTTTCAAACTGCGTGCCGGCAGCCTTAAGCTGGCCAGACTTGACCTTCTGACGGACGCCCTTGAGGATCTTTTCATTGGCTTCCGTATTGGTCTTGCAGATCGGCTCGACCGCTTCTTTGTAGCTTTCGCGCGTCACTTCGGCCGCCTCGGCGAATGGCGCAGCCACCATCGCGAGGGTCATGACGATGGTGCTCAGCGCAGCAAAGATCTTCTTCCCCACCGGATACCTTTCTCTCGTTCCCAATTTTCCCAGGCTTTCATCTTCCCAAACACACGCGGGTGCCCAGGGATTCGCCAGCTTAGGGGATCGTTAAGGGGGATTGCAGATCCCCAGATCACCCCCGAACCCGGCACTCCCTAACCAGCTTCGAAGACAGCACCCTCCCATCAGCGAATTCATAGCTCGCCTGGGCGAAGGTAAAGGACGCCGCGCTGAATCCCTTCGGTGCTGGGCAAGAAGCAGAGGCATAGCTTCGGCTCTTGCCCTTGTAGGGGTAGTTGCGGGCTAGGGAGAGATCAAAGGCGGAGATGTAGCCGTATTCAGAGGCGATCGGGGGCAGGGTGCCAACCAATTCGGTGCCGAAGGTGCCCTTGGTCTTCTTGACTTCAAAGACGATCACGTAGGTCAGCGGCAGGGGAGCTCCGGAGGAGACCTGGGCAAGGACAGCGGAGTGGCCTTTATAGGTGCCGTTGAAGGCTTGCAGGGTGCCGTTTGAGGCAAAGGCGCCTTGGCCGGGCAGGCTGACCCTGGAGGTGACGTTGCCGTGGCCGATCAGGGCATCCCCGCAGGCCTTGCGGGCTCCCGCGGAGGAGATCGACTGCAGCTTCTTTAGCGAGCAGGTGGGTAGGCCGGTGGTTTCGATCTGCCCGGCGGAGTTGATCGCGAGGATGATCCGTTCGAGCTTTGGCGGGATCGATTTGTCAGTGGTCTTGATCTTGCCGCCCATCTGCACCGTGACCGGCACCGCTTCTGTGCGGGGCAGGTGCTGGGGGGAGATGCCGCCGTTGAAGGAGACCTCCAGGTTGCCCTTCTTGGCCTGCTCTGCCTGGGCCAAGGTGCCCAAGCACAGGGCGAGCGCGAGGGCGCCGAGCCCAACCGCCTTGATCGGTGCTTTGACTCTCACCTAGCGCACCAACTCATAGACGCAGAAGTAATGGGCGGCGCTTGAGGGGGCCTGTTCGGTTAGCGCTCCGGTGCCGTCGATCACGATCGTGCGGTAGTTACCGCCGGAGGTGTTGGAGTAGATCGAGTCGGTGTATTGGCGATCTGAGCCGATCCCAGAGCCCAAGTTCAGCACCCCGCGGGTGGAGTAGAGCTCCATCGGGGTCGGCAGGTAGCCGCCCTTTGCCGCGCAGGCTTCGGTCGCGGCTTGCAGGGAGGATGCCGGGCCGTTTGAAGTGGAGTCAAAGCAAAGGCCGCGGATCAAGGTGGTGGCGGCAGGACAAGAGGCGCCGTGCCCACCGACGGTGTCGGCGTTTTGGGCATGGGCGGCGTTGGTGGCAGAGGGGACGGTGCCAAGGGCGCCGATGTTGATGTCTTGGCCGGTCAGCGAGCCATCGGCGACCTTGGCGGCGTTGACCGCGTTGTTGGCGATCTTGCCGGTGCTCACCGACTTTGCCTTGAGCTGGCGTGAGCCGACTGAGTTCTTGCCCAGGGCGGCATAGGCGGTGCCGCTAAGGGCACAGATCAGGGCGATAACAGCGATGACCAGGGCCGGTGAGGGCCGCTTTAGCTTCAACATCTAGGAGTTCCTCTCTTACTTTTTGTGCTGCTTGGCCTTGGCGCAGGCGGCCTTGGTCCTCACCTGTTCGGTGTGGGTCTTGCCGTTTTGGCCGCTGTATTCGACTGTGGTCGTCCTCGGGGCGGCGCAGAGGTTGGCGAAGTTGCGGATGTAGCCTTGTTTGCCGCCTAGCAGGGTGAGGGCGAAGTGGCCGATCGGGGCGTCGGGGATGACCGGGACCACTGTCTTTAGGCGCCCGCCCTTGACCGTCGAGGACATCGCTTCGGGGATCACCGTCACCTGCCCGGCCAAGATGAAGGCGAGGTGGGGCAACTTGCCATAGCCAGAGACGGCGTAGGCGGGTCCGCTAAGCGGGGCTTCTAGCAGCGGGGTTTCGGTGATCACGTTGCCGATCGGCTGGCGCCCGGCGCAGTGTTCGCGCTGTAGTTGGGACTTGGAGCAGATGTTGCCGAGGTGGCGCTGGTCGATCCCAAAGGCCCTGGGCAGGGTCAGCGCCAGCGAGCGGACGTTGGCTTCGCCGGGCTTTGTGCGCAGGTCAAAGCGCAGGGCGGGATCAGCGGCGCGCTTGGCCTGCTTGTGGCCGCCGAGCTGGGTCACGCTCATCTTCGGGGCGAAGGGCAAGGTGGAGCAGTTGACCGCGTTGAAGTAGGAGCTAAAGGAGGCGAGGGTGCCCTGGTCACCGATCCCGCGCGAGCCGATCGACATCGGTTCGCAGTTGGTCGGGTTGACCATGAAGTTGGGGCGGTCGATGTTGACCTGGATCTGGCGCAGGCGCAGGGGCACCCCGCCGAGGATCTGGGGGACGACTTCTGAGTCGGCGAAGACGTGGGCATCGAGCGGGTCGATGCGAAGCGCCACCCTAACCACCACGGTGCCGTAGTCATAGGGACCGGCCAGGGCCGGGGTGATCGCAACCAGGCTCAGCGGCGCTCCGGAGAAGGGGCCGGCGAAGTAGATCCGCCCGGTCGCGTGGAAGGGGTGGGTGCCGGGGCCGGCGGCGACGTTGGTGGTGCCGATCTGTGAGGCGGCGGGGCAGCTGGGGGCGGCCTGCTCGCTTAGGCCCGAGCGCTGCGCGGCGGCGGCGATCTGGGCCTCGGGGCAGTAGCTAACCCCGTGCAGGTTTGCCAACAGGCCCGGGGGCATGGTGAAGCCGAGCTTGCCCAAGAGCTGGTTGCCGTCTTCGCGGTCCAGGCGCAAGGAGAAAGAGGAGTGCTCACCCGCTGAGGCGTTTGAGGTGCCGGCAAAGAGGGTGGGTGAGAAGGGGCGCACCTGGC
Source organism: uncultured Solirubrobacterales bacterium (assembly GCA_963716345.1). GTDB lineage: Bacteria > Actinomycetota > Thermoleophilia > Solirubrobacterales > 70-9 > VRUE01. Next base: position 1,717,737 of record OY970304.1, on the reverse strand, counting down.
CGGGGCAGGGCCCTGCGCCGGGGCCTGAGTCCAAGCCGAAGTGCTGAACGGAGGTCTGTTCGGCGAGGGTCGAGTTCCAAGGGTGAAACTCAGCGCTGACGGCATAGACCGAGCAGTAGTTGGGCGTTGCCAGGAGGCCGCGTTCGCCGGAGAAGAGGTGTAGCTGGAAGTCTTCGAAGGGGGCCTGGGGCAGGTTGGGGAAGCTGACTGCCAGGCGGCCGGTGATCGGGTTTGGGATCACCGAGCCAACCAGCTTGGAGTTGATCCCAAAGCCGTGGGTGAACTCAAAGAGGCGGTATTGGTCCCCTGCTTTGGGTTGGCCGATGTAGACGGCTCCTTCTAGGGGTTCGGGCAGGGCGGGGGTGCCGATCGCAAAGGTGCCGATCTTGGCGCTATCGGGGCAGTTATCTGGGCCCTCTGAGTTGAAGTTGGCCTCAGCGTCGGTGCAGGCCGATTGGCCGTCGGCGGCATCGGGGTTGACCGTGAAGCCTTCAGGCAGGGTGACCAGGGCCGATTTGATCTGGGAAGGAGCTGCTGCGCGGGTTAGGAACTGGGGGGAGCGCAGCTCGACGTTTAGCCCCGAGGCCGAGTCTGTCTGGCTTGTGGTCGGGGAAGCTTGGAGGACCGGTTTGAAGACCTCTTTCTCACAACCTGTGATCGGCGGGTAGGTGGAGTGGGCCTCGGTGAGGTGTTCGGGGTCCTGGTAGGTCTGCACTTCCAAGGCAGCCGAGAGGTCTTCCCCGGTGCAGGTGGTCGGGTTGTCAGTCAGCGGGGTCGGGGTGATGCTTGCTTCGGTCCCTTCGGTGATGCAGGCCGTGCCTTCTTCTTTGGGGCAGCCTGCCGGGTGCCCGGGGCTGCCCTTGGCGAAGCGCTGGATGTCGTGTTCTTCATCGGCGGGGAAGCCCCAGAAGGTCAGCGAGGCAGAGGCCAGGGGGGTGAGCTGGGAGATGTCTTTGACCGTGAAGCGCAGGCCGTAGTCGGTTGTGGTCCTAACCGCGACTGGGATCGCGATCGGGATACCTAGCACCGGGACGATGAAAGAGAAGCGGGCGGTGTCGCCGTTTTGGGGGACGACGGTGTAGATGGGGGCGGTGCCTAGGAGGTAGTTGGGGTTGCCTTCATAGTTGGCGTGGAGGCTGATCAGGCCGACCTGGGAGTTGGGCGGGCACTGATCGAGGGCGAAGTCATCGGCCTGGCATTCGGTTGCCGCGGTGGGGTTGCCAAAGAGGCCGGTGGGAGCCTGGAAGATCACGTTTTGGGCTGCCTCTGGTGCTCCGGGGTTACCCAGGGTGAAGTTGGTGGTGATGTCGGGGTGCCCGCCGGCCTGGCTCGTTGACATCTGAGTGGAGAAGGCTTCGATCGGCTCAGAGGCTGAGGCGGAGCTGCTCAGCCCGAGTGCCACGAGCAAAGCGATCACCAAAGCAGCGCTTGTCTTTAGGGCCCTCACTTCGCACCTCCGCGCTTGTTGTTGGCTTTGCTTTGGTGGCGGTGATGCTTCTTGTGTTTGTGCTTCTTCTTATGGCCCTTCTTCTTTGTCGCCTTCTCGTTGCCAGCAGTCCCTGCAACAGAGCCGACCTGGACTGGGCCCGGTGCGGGGCTGGCCGCCCCGTGGCACTCATCAGATGCCTGGCAGGTGTTGGGATCGGGGCTGAAGGGGAACCCGCCGCCTTCCCTAGCGTCATAGATCTTCATCGTCGAGCCGTTTTTGTCTTGCGGGGCCAAGCTGTCGCGGGTGAAGAAGAAGGCGTCGGTGCCGTTGGAAGTCGCCGTCAAGAGGCCCGAGTCAAAGGGGCTGGTGCCGGCTGAGATCAGGGCTAGGCAGGTGCCTGTTGCTTTGGCGTAGGCGGGGGATTGGTTGGTGCAGTCGCCCATCCCCGGTTCGGAGAACTCATAGGCGTCGCGTCTGCCGTCGGTGTCTGAGTTGACCAGCTGGTCTGTTGAGTCAAAGAAGACGCGGCCGTCGGAGAGGAGGCTGAGGCCATCTGGGGCGAGGGAGGCATCCCCTGCCGAGGGGGCGCCGGTGGAGGTGCAAGAGATGCACTTGATCGCTCCGCCTTGGGGCTGGTAGCGGTAGACCTGGGGGTGGCCGGCTGGTTCTTCTTCGCCGCCTGCCAGGGGGAGGGTCGAGGCGAGGGCGGCGTAGTTGCCCGAGGGGGTTACCTGGAAGTCGGCGGTCCTTCTGACTGTGGGTTCAGAGACCGAGTCCACCACCAGGGGGTTGTCGATCGAGGGGCTCGGTGCAAGGGAGGCCGAGAAGGCCGAGACGCTTGTCTTGTTGGAGGCATAGAGGCTGCCTTCGGGGTCGATCGCCACCCCCACCGATTCGGAGAGGTGCCCTGCGCCCAGCACTTCCCCTCGTTTGCCTGAGCTGTCGTAGCGGACTACCTGGTTGCCCTCGTTGACGTAGATGTCGTTGGTGGAGGGGTCGACGCTGACGCCCTTTGAGGGTTTGGCGTCTAGGGTGCCTGTCTTTTTGCCGCTTTGGTCATAGGTGGCGGTGCCTTCGGCACTGGCTACATAGATCGTGCCGCCGGAGCCCACAGCGATCGCCGAAGGGACGAATTCAGGGGTCGTGAAGGGAGCCGGTGAGGTCGGGTTGCCTTCGGCATCGAAGGCTTCGGCGTGGCCGAAGAAGCTCGAGACGTAGAGGTGGCCGTTGCTTGGATCGACCGCTACCCCGACGGGGAAGGAGACCGGCACTTCATCTTCCAATTCGCCTTCGGGGCCGAAGCGGTCGATGACGTTGTGGGCCATGTCGGGGACGTAGAGGTCGCGGTAGGAGGGGCTCGAAGGATCGTTGTCGACCGCGAGCTGTGTGGGGGTCCCCACTTCGGCGATCTCAAAGAAGGAGCCGGCCGCTGTTTCGCTGCCGACCAATTTGCCGTCGGGAGCCGGGGAGCTGTCACCGAAGGAGCTGACCAGGTTGCCTTCGGAGTCGAACTTCTGCACCGTGCTGGCTTCGATGTCGAGCACGTAGACCGAGCCGTCGGAGTGATCTACGGCCACGCCGGTGGCGTCGGCGAAGGAGCCGATGTCATGGCTGAAGCTGCGGCGGAGGGCTGGGGGCTGCGGGCCACTCTCAACTGATTCGAGCGTGGTCACGTAGCGGGGAGCCGAGCCGGATTGGGCCAGATAGAGGTTGGGCGCATCCTGCGTCCCCTTAGAAGACCCGTCGAGCTTCTCCGGCGAGAGGAAGTAGATCGACCCCTCTTCGGAGGCCACCCCACCGCCGCCGCCGATCGCGAGGACGCCGCAGTTGGCTTCTTCGCCCTTCGTGTTCCAGTGCTCGTGGGCGGAGTTGGCAGCGGGATCGCAGGAGTCTGAGTTGCCGGTGCCTTCCGATCCGGTGGAGAGCAAACTCAAGCTGGCGCTTTCGCCGGAGATGGTTGCTGCGTAGAGATCAGCGCTTTCGTCTTCGTCTTCGGAGAGCAATTCGTCGGTGGTCGTGAAGAAGACCTCAGAGCCATCAGAGCTCATGCCGGCATAGAGAACCCCGGTGGTGGTGCCAGGGGTCAGGTCGATCGTCTTTGAGGAGTCCCCGACGTTCATATAGAGGTGGTAGAGCTTGTTGCCGTCTTCTTCAGAGACCAGTTGGCCGATCAGGATGTGGGAGCCGTCCTTGGAGATGTCCAGCTCTACTATTTCTGCACCCGTCATCTGCGCTTCGCCTGGGGTCTTCGAGACCAGGTGGGTCTGATTCGTGTTCAGGTTGCGGTCATAGATGCCGAGCTGGCCTTCGCTTGCGTCTACGGTGAACTTCGAGGTTGATCCGAAGACGAAGTGAGAGCCGTCGGCGGAGAGCGGCTTTGCGATCTCTCCCTGGGATTTGGCTGAGGGCCCCGGGTTTTCAGGTCCTTGCATGCCGTTTGTCAGTTCGCCGTTTGGCTTTCTGAGCGGAACTCCCGTATAGCCGCCTTCGAAGCAGGGCGAGCAGCCGCCTGGGGCTCCGAAGGCAAGGGTCTTTAGGTCAGCGCTTGCCCCTGTTGGCAGCGAGGAGAAGGGAGCATCGGAGTAGGGGTCGTTTGAGGGGACACCGTCGTATTGGGTTTCCCAGCCTTCGTTGCCCCTGGTGGCGAGGTAGGGATCGAGGCCTTTGTTGGTCGGGTGATCGGTTCCCGGGATGCCGCCGTTGTGGACTCCGTACAGGACCTTGCCTTCTGCCTCTGGATATCCCGGGAAGGGGCTTTGGCCTGAGACCAGGCTCGACTCGACGTCATAGCCGCCGGTGTTGGCGGCTGAGACCAGCTCATAGGCGCGGCAGTCGAGGAGGCGGACCGCTCCGGTCTGCTGGCGCACGTGGGCGTTGGGGCAGGGGTCGTCGGTCGGGGTGGCGATCGGGAAGGTGATGAAGGTGCGAGCTGGCCCTTTGGTCGTGCCCGAGGCGTTTTCTGCGACCAGGCGGTAGTGGTAGGTGGTGTCTGCGGCCAGGGATGAGAGCTGAGAGGTGATCGCCTGCGGGGTCCTGGCCGAACCCGCATCGATGCTTTTGCTCTGCAGGGCTTCGGCGAATTCGCTGGCTTCAAAGCCTTCTTGGGTGACGTATTCGACCTGGTAGGTCGTGTGGTAGGTGGCGTCGCCGCCGTTGGGGTTTACCTGGGCGTGGATGCGGGCTGCGTCTGAACTGACGTTCGACGCCGACTCGGCTTCTAGTGTCGGCGCCAGCGGCAGAGACTCAAAGGTCTTATCGAAGTTGGCATTTTCACCTTCTGCGTTTTCGAGCAGCAAGCGATAGTGGTATTCCGTGCCGTAGGTGAGACCCGTCAGTTCAGCATGGACTTCGGTCTCAGAGGCGAGGGACTGGCCCTCGTCACAGGGGACCGAGCCGCCTGAGCTGAGATCGGCGAAGGCTTCTTTCTCGAAGGCGGCACCGGTTACGTATTGGAAGTGGCAGGCGCTGATCGGGCCGGCGCCGGCGGGGTCGGCGTTGCCTTCCATTGCCTCGCTGCTCGGCGTCAGCGCTTCTGCCGAGGCCGTTGCGTCGGGAAGGAACGAGACGGCGTTGAAGACAGTGACCCGGCTGTTGCCGGTATCGGCTACGTAGACGGCGCCGGTTGTGTCGTTGATCGCAACTCCGCGAGGTTCGTTCAGGTGGCCTTCGCCGAAGGTCTCTGCTGGTTCGCAGGGGTTGGGGATTGGGTTGCAGGCGGCGGCGACATGTTCGACCAAGCCATCGTGTTCGGTGAAGTGAACGCGGGTGAGATAGAGGTCGTTCGAGGCCAGGTCAATTCGCAAGCCGGAGGCTTCAAATGAAGAACCGTTAACTTGACTGGGGAAGCCGATCCATTCACGAGGGTTGGGCGCAGCCTTGAGCACAAGTTGGCCTGCAGGGAAATAGAGGTCACCGGTTTCATCGACGGCGATTCCGCGGGCCAAGGTGCGCGTGAAGAGCCTTCTGGTCGGCGTGCCGTCCTGAGCGAACTCGAAAAGTTCGAAATGCCCGCCGTCGACGTAGAGGACCCCGCTTGGACCGACGGTTATTCCCTGCAAGACCAATCTGGGTTCAGCGAAGAACTTCTTTTCATGTTCAGCAGCCCCGTCGAGCTGACCACCTTTGCCCCAGCTGGTGATCAGGTTGCCTTCGGGATCGAACTTCTGCACGATGCTGTCGCCGGGGTCGCCGACGTAAACATCACCTGAAGAGGGGCCGCCAGAGTTGTCGACGGCGAGGAAGAGGCGTTCTTCCGTTATGTACTGGGTCGTCGCGAGGACAACGACACTCGTTTCGAATTCCCCATCAAAGCCCCCAGGCAGGCTCCCCTTAGCCCCCGCCTGACAGACATCCCCCGAAGCCTCCGTGCACACATCCCCGCCAGTAGTGGAGTCGACCCCCTTGCCGAACATCAGGATGAAGTTGCCCGAGGCATCGAACTTCTCGATCCGGTAGTTGGCGGGGTCGGTGACGTAGACGTCGCCGGTTGCCTGGTCGATGTCGACGTCAGAGGGGTTGGCCAGGGCGTTGGTGCCTGAGCCAGCGAATGAGGTCGAGAAGACGTGTTTGGAGAGGGCTTGAGCTGAAGAGGCGCTCAACCCAAGCAGCGCGCTTGCAGCTAGGGCAATGGCCGCGATATGTCCGATCCGGGCCCTCACTTACCCACCCCCCGGTTGGCCTTGGCGTCTCGCTTGTGGCGTTCATGGCGGCCTTTAGCCCCACAGCCGTCTTGCATCAGTGGGTGGGAGACGCTTGTCTTGCCGTTCTGTGCGAAGAACTTGGCGGTCAGGTAGTTGCGCTGGGCACAGACGTTTGAGTTTTCCAGCAGGCCTTTCGTGCCTCCCTGCATTTCCAAGGTGAACTTGGAGACCGGGGCATCGGGGACTACTTCGAAGGTGTTTCTGATCCCACCGCCCTTGCCGGTGTCGATGATGCCGTCCAAGATCACGTGGATCTGGCCGTTTAGTTCGGCGATCAGGTCAGGCAGCTTGTGCCCGTAGCCGGTGCCGAGGTAGACCGGGCCTTCCAGCGGTTTGTCTAGGAGCGGGGTCTGGGCTCTGGCAAAGCCATAGACAGATCCGGCTGGGCAGCTGTGGGAGGCCAGCTGGGGTCTGGTGCAGACGGTTCTGATGTGGGCCTGTTTGAGGAACTCTGAATGCGGCAGGGTGACCGCGACGTGTTCGATGTTGGCGCCGCCCTGGGGCATCCGCAGGACTGCCTTGAAGCGAGGGGTGGCGCCGTTTTTGGTCGGGCCGATGATGCTGGTTTCAAGCTTCGGTTCAAAGTCCAACCTGGCGCAGTTGGCTACCTGGAAGTGGGAGGCAAGGGTCTTGGTGGCTCCTTCACTGCCAAAGACCGTGGCTTGGGTCGAGAAGGGATCGCAGTTGGTTGGGTTGAGGGCGAAGTCGGGCCGGTTGAGGTTGACCATGATCGAGCGCAGGCGCAGGGGGATGCCGGCGAGGATCTGGGGCAAGGGGTCAGAGACCGCGCTTACCTGGGTCGTGGTGGGGTTGACGTAGAGGGCTGTCCTGACTACGACGTCTCCTAGGTCATAGGGGCCTGAGACGGCTGGGGTGATCACTACGAGGCTCAGGGGGGCGCCTTTGTAGGGGCCGGCTAGGTAGACCCTTCCCGGGGCGTAGAAGGGGTGGGTGCCTGCTCCTGAGCCGGCGATCGCTTCGCCTACCAATGAGGCCGCGGGGCAGGAGGGGCTTGCCTGCTCTTGGGCGCCTGAGTAGACGCCGGCCCCTGCGGCGGTGATCGCTGCCTCGGGGCAGTAGGGGATGCCCTTGAGGGTGGCCGAGAAGCCGGGGGGCGTCACTACGTCAAGGGCGCTGAGGTTCTGATCGCCGTCTGGCCTGGTCAGGTTGAGCGAGAAGCCGGTGTGGGAGCCGGCGGTGTTGGTGGTCGAGGCCGCGCCGAAGCCCGGGTTGAAGGGACGGGGGCCGTTGGGGCAGGGGGTTCCTCCAGGGCCTGAGGTCAAGCTGAAGAACTGGGTTGAGGTCTGGTTTGGCAAGGAGCCGTCCCAGGGTTCGAAGAGGGTTGAGACCGGATAGGTGCCGCACTGGCTTGGGGTTGCCAGGACGCCTCGTTCACTTCCGAAGAAGTGCAGGTCGAAGTCTTCGAAGGGGAACTGGGGCAGGTCCTTGAATTCGGTTACGACCTGGCCTGTTTGGGGATCGGGGTGGACCTCTCCGGGGAGCTTTACGTGCACGCCGAAGCCATCGAAGGTGAGGAAGAGGCGGTAGCGCTTGCCTTCTTGGGGGTGGCCTATATAGATCGCTCCTGGCAATACGCCTGGGAGGACCGGGCTGTGGACTTCCAGGGTGCCGATCTTTGAGAACTCAGGGCACTTGGCTTCTTCTGTGGTGCCGAACTTGGCTTCTTGGTCTAGGCAGGAGGTCTTGCCGTCTGCGGCGTTGGGGTTGATCGTGAAGCCCGGGGGCAGGGTGACCGTGGTGCCCCTGATCTCTGAGGGTGATGGGGTGTCTGGGCTCTCAAAGGAGGGGGCTTTTAGGTCTACGTCTATGCCTGAGGGAGAATCGGTTGATTCGGTTGTGGGGCGGGCGAAGAGGGATGGGTTGAAGCTCAACTGGCCGCAGTCGGTTGTTGGGGGCCACAAGCTGTCTGCGTGGGTTTCGCTGTCGTCGTAGCCGAGGATGTCCAGGGACGTGGCTAGGGATTCCCCGCAGGTGGTTGGGTTCTGCCAGAAGGGGGTTAGGGGGCTCGAGGAGGAGACGACGTGGCCGGGGGAGTTTTCGAAGCCGCCTTCGCCGATCGCGCCTTCGAATCCGTCGGGGGGGCAGTACACGAACATCGTCGAGGGATCGTTCGTGCTGGGATTGCCGCTGGCATCGCAAATTTCTGTTGCGAAGCCACCGCTAATTTCGGCATGCTGCCCCAAGCCGAACCGCAGGTCGTCGTGGCTGGGATCGGCTGGCACCCCCCAGAGGTCCTGCTTGACGCTCAGCAGCGGAAAGAAGTGGATGATGTTTTCGACCGTCGCGTCGACCCCGTAGTCGCTCTCGGTGCGGGCGCTGATAACCGTGAAGACTGGGAGGTTGTAGGTGGCCTTGAAGCCGAGTAGCGCAACGTCCCCGGGTGGCGGCACGAGGACGTAGACGGGACTCAGGAATCCTACTGAGCCGAAAGAGCTATGTGGATCACCGGGCAGGCCAGTCACCTTGATCTCGGCCACGCCGACCTGCGAATCGACCGGGCACTGGTCAGAGGAGAAGCTGGCGATGTCGCACTGCGGAGTGGCGTGTGGGTTGCCGATCAGCCCGGTTGGAAGATGCACATTGATGTTCCGTGGGTCCCTACAGGCGCAGGAGCTGGGTTCAGCGTTCTGGCGGTTGCCCACCGTGAAGGAGAAGGCAACATCTGGGTGACCGCCGGCCTGGGTGGAGCTTGGCAGGGCGCTGAAGGCTTCGATCGGGATCGCCTGGGCGGGGGCGGCGACCAGGAGCGCAGCCAGGGCTGAAAGCGCCCCCGCGAGAATCGACTTTGCCCTGGCGCTCACTTGCCCGCCCTCCCCTTGCTCTTGGCGGCTCGGGCGCGGTGGCGCTTTGCCGCCTTTTTATTCTTCTTTTGCTTGTGCCTCTTCTTGGCCGCCGCCTTGTGCTTGGCGTTGCCACCGCTGATCGGAGCTGTGGTGCCTTGGGTGGGAAGCGCTGGAGCCGAGCTGCCGGAGCCGTGGCACTCTTCTGCCGCAGTACAGGGGGGCACCGGCGTCGGCTGTGCAAAGCCGCCGTTGACCCGAGCGTCATAGAACTTGAGGAAATTGCCGTTGTGATCTTCGGCGGTGAGGGCGTCGAAGGTATCGAAGTAGGCATCGGTGCCGTCGTTGCTGACCCCGACCAGGCCCGGCTTCTCGGCGAATCCCGAGATGTTCACCGCGCCACCGGTGGCGGTGGCAGCGCCCGTCCCGGGGGTGATCAGCTGCGGGCGGCCGTCGACGTACTCATAGACGTCGATGCCTTCGTTGGTGTCTTGTGCAACCAGGGGATCGGCGGTGGAGAAGAAGACCCGCCCGTCGTTGGTGAGGAAACGACCGTCCTGGCTTGCCTTGATGTCGTCGGTTGGCGCTTTGCCGTCGGGGCGGCAGGAGTCGCAGACGATTTCCCCACTGGAAGGTGTGAAGGAATACATCTCGATGTGACCGGCGTTGTCGTAGGAGGTCAGCTGCGTGGTGGTGAGAAAGGCAGCGCGGCTGTCGTCGGGGGTGGCCTCGAAGCGCACAACTGGACCTTCGGCACAGAGGATGGCGAAGTTGAGATCGGCCGGGCGGCACTTCTGTTCCGGTTCCAGTGTTGCCACGAACTCGGCTTTGCCTTCGCGGTAGTCATAGAGGTTCTGGCCACCAACAACGCCCCGGTCGCCATCTAGCTGCTCGGGGGAGTAAAAGTAGATGTCCCCGTTGGGAGTAATGGCGCTGTCGGCGATGCCGTTGCCGCCCTCCCCACCTGGCAGCAAGGACCACTCGTAGTTTTCATTTGGCTGGACTCCGCACTTCGTCGTCCAGGAGGCATTCGAATTGCAGCTGTCGCTTTGCCCTGCTTCACCCGCGTTGCCGGCATTGTTTGCCTTCGAGACCAGGGTTAGCGAGTCGCTCGATTCGCTCCACATGTAGAGGTCGGTGCTGGTGTCTTTGTCTTCAGAGGTGAGTTGTTCTTCGGAGGTGAAGAAGACCTTGGAGCCGTCGGGTGTCATGCCGAGGAACTTGACCGCGTGGTTCACTCCGTCTTCGCCGCGCGACGGTTCGTAGGAGATCGCGCCGTTGACGCGCATGTAGAGGTGGATCGGGGTGTCGGTGAAGCGCTCGCACGGTTCGGGAGCGCTTGACGAACGAATGCAATCGTGGGTCCTCGCCGTCGCGGTCGACATCAGGATGTGGGAGCCGTCCGAGGAGATCGCTGGGAAGCGGATGAACTCTTCTTTGCCGCCGCGCGCTTGGATCACATCGATGATGTCGCCGTGAGAGTTGGTTATACATTCTCCGAAAAAGCCGCCTCCACAGCTAGGGGGAGCATTGGCGAAGCTGGGGTCCTGTGCGATAGGGTGCCCGGCCGAGTCAAGCGAGATCACTGAGACGGTGTTGGTGGCCAGGTCGTTGTCATAAGCCGATCCGGGCGCCTCTTCTTTGCCGCCTTCGGCGAAGGAGACCTTGTTGGAGGAGAAGACGAAGTGGCTGAGGTCGGATGAGGCGGTTACGTCACCTGTGCAGGGCGGGGCAGCGTAGCCTGCGGTCGGATACGGGCACTTGAGCGCTTCCACTGCTTCTTCCCCACCCACGAAGCTGCTCGGCAGGCGCTGATTGAGGCTGCCGTCCGCGTTGAACATGTAGGGGGCGTTGGAGGGGGAGGCGAGTTCCCAGTTGTTGTCATAGAAGGGGGAGGTTCCGGCGAAGCAGTCCATCGGCGTGCCGTCGGGCCAGATCAGCAGCCTGCTCATCGAGGGGTCTGTCAACACCGTGTTGGTCAGATAGGGTGGGCTCTGAAAGACGACGTGAGAGGTCGGGGAGTTCGGCGGCCCACCCATGCAGCCCGCTTCATCTCCGGGCAGGCCGATGTATTTGGATTCCCAGCCGCTGTCGGTGCGGGTGGCGGTGTAGAGGTCGGCGGCGGTCTCGATCGTGTTGGTTCCCTTCAGCGAGTTGGCGTTGCCGGTGAAGGAGAAGCGCGAGGGAGCGGTTGCGGTGCCGGTGTTAGGGCCGCCGGCGTAGAGCAGGGTGCCGTTGGCGTTGCCGGGAGAGACCAGCTCATAGGCGCGACAGTCGGGCAGGTATGCCGAGCCGGTCTGCTGTCGCACGGCCGAGTTGGGGCAGCCGGGCGGGAAGAATTCAAAGGTCTGGTCTTCGCTGGTGAGCGTGCCCCACTGGTTTTCGGCGACGATGCGGAAGTGGTACTGGACGCCTTGTAGGCCGGTTAGATGGACTTCGACTGAATGGGCGAGGTTCAGTTCTGCGCCGATTTCCCCATCGGGGGCCGGGGCGCTTTGGCCGTAGGAAGAGGTGGTGCCGTATTCGAAGCGATAAGTGGTGGCGAATCCGTGGGGGTCGATCTGGGCGTGCAGGTCGGCGCTGGTGGCGGTGACGTTGGAGGTCGAAGAAGCGTTGATCGTCGGCGCCTGATCGGTGGTGAAGGTCTGATCGTTGGCTTTGGTGGTGCCGTATTGGTTTCGGGCGACCAATCGCACGTGGTAGAAGACGCCAGGATCGAGGCCTTCGACGTGGGTGCTGACGCCTTCCGTTTTGGTGCCAGCTCCGGAACCGGTTCCAGGCACGGTGCCGACCGCGCTTTTGTGCCCGTAGTTGGTCGTGGTGCCGTATTCGAACCAGTATTCGGTTTCGACTCCTTCCTCGGCGGTGTAGGAGCCGTTGAAGGTGGCCGAGGTGTTGGCGACGTCAGTGACGGGTTTGGTCGAGGCGTTGGTGACCGCCGGGGCCGGGGTGTAGGTCTGGTCTTCTCCGTGCTGGGTGACGTGGGCGTTGCTAGCGGCGAGGCGGTAGTGATAAGTCGTCTCAGTGGTCAGGCCGGAGAGATCGGCATGAACCTGAGTGGGCCCGGTGAAGTTGGAGGCTGGTGGGTTAGCCGCAGGATCTGGCGTGCAGGGGACCGAGCCGAGGCCATAGGTGGTGTCGGTGCCGTATTCGAAGTGGCAGGCGGTGATGTCTCCACCGCCATGTGGTTCGAGCGTCGCATTCAGGGTGACCGAGTTGCGGGCCGGGTTTGAGACCGGTTCATAGGTGACCTGCGGGAGCAGGAAGGCTGGGGAGAAAATGTCAACGACTTCTCCGTTTGGGACGTAGAGATAGCCGGTCGAGTTGACCGCCATGCCAGCGAAGGCCGAGCCGCCTTGCAGCGTTTCACCGGGAGCTCCTTCTCTGAGATGGGCGACGACATCGCCCGAGGCCGAGTACTCGGTGATCGTGCTCTGTTTGAAGACAAGGAGGTGATCATTGCTCGGGTCGACCGCGATGCCGATGCCTCCTTCGGGGAATTCCCGCACGAATTCACCGCTCGGCTTGAACTCATCGACGCCTCTGGAGGCGTCGAGCACGTAGATGTTGCCGTTGGCATCAACGGCCGCGTCATAGAGCAAGCCGAAGGACCCGCCCGGCGTCCCGGTGATGGTGTTGCCTTCGACGTAGCTGCAGGCCGGCGGCTGGCAGCTGAAGGCAGCGGGTACGTGGCCGGGTTCGAAGGCTTCGAGCTTTGCCGGGTTGTAGGTGGCGACGTAGATCCTGCCGTTTGACGGGCCGCCCGAGTTGTCGATCCCGATCCAGCTGGTGCCGCCTGAGATCGGCCATTCTTCGACGAAGTTCGTCGGATTGAAGACCTGAATGTTGGCGTTTTCGCCGGTGTCGGCAGCGTAGAGATAGCCGTTCACTCCGTCGACTGCAGCGTTCGCATAAGAGGAGATCCGTTCGCCAAAGTGGCCCTGGCCGCCTTGTTCGCCGATCCTCGCCAGGGACGGGAAGGCGGCATACTCGCTGATTAGCGGTGGCTGAGAGTCGGCGACCCAGGGATGACCAGCCGGATCGATGCTGATGCCACCGGTCAGGCCAAATCCCGTGATCTGAGCTTCGTAGTTGCGTGCGTAGGTGTCGGCGGGATCGGCGGAGGCCGAGGGTGCAAGCGCCAAAGCAACTAGAGAAGTACAGAAAAGGATCGTGGAGAGACGGCGAACGGAGGCGTCTCCATGGGCCGGTGAACGCGTGAGGACGACGCGAAAAGCGCCGAGGCGACTCCTTGCCTGTGCGAGCACGTCTCTCTCCTTGTCCCGTGAGCCCCTCTGCCCGCCGCTTCCCTTTGCGGCTTCCGCGAGGCTCGGTTATGTCCCTGTGACGTCGTTGCTCAAACGAGCTGGTTCCCTTAACTGACACTCGGGTTCCTAAACGACAGCGCAAAGATAAACAGACGAGTTTGGCTTTGTCAAGGAACGAGAGTGGTATGACGCCCATAGCGGCTCTGCGAAAGCGTTTGGGCAATCCGAGCCGGATGGCTCAGGGGCGGTAATCCAAGCGAGAGGAGGCGGATCTAGAGACGATCCGTGGTGGGCCAGAAAGCGGAGGGGGTGGGATTCGAACCCACGAGCGCCTTGCGACGCCAACAGTTTTCGAGACTGCCCCGTTCAACCACTCCGGCACCCCTCCGGGACTCAGTCGGGGCTGATTTTACGGTCGGGCGACTTTGGGGGTCTGCGGGTGGTCTCTCCGGGCTCAAGAACCTGCGGGTTTGCGTCGATGCAGCCGCGTGGAAAGCCCCGTGCAGACCCGACTTGGGAGCTTTTTCGATCGCCATCCGCTGCTGCTGCGCTCGCTGGCGAGCATTGCCCTGCTCTGGGGGGTCGGCTACCTGGTTTGGCGGATCGGCTGGAGCAGCCAGGGGGCCAGCCCAGTCGCTTACGGGATGCTGCTGTTGACCGAGATCTACGGGCTCTGGGCGCTCGGCACGCTGGCCTGGTTCTCATGGTCCCGACCGCCGGCCGTGCGCCCGCCCACCACGCCGGGCCGCACCGTCGACGTCTACGTCTGCACCTATGACGAGCCGCACGAGGTGGTCGCCGCCACCCTGGCCGGCTGCCGCGCACTCACCTATCCCCACACCACCTACCTGCTCGACGACGGCAAACGTCCGGAGATGGCGGAGCTGGCCCGGCTCGCCGGGGCCGAATGCCTGACCCGCCCCGACAACTCGCACGCTAAGGCCGGCAACATCAACGCGGCGCTCTCCCGCACCGAGGGCGAGCTGGTGCTGATGCTCGACGCCGACCACGTGCCGATGCCGGACGCGCTCGACGCGATGGTCGGCTACTTCGACGACGAGCGCATGGCCCTGGTGCAGAGCCCGCACGACTTCTTCAACCACGACTCGGTGCAGCACTACGTCGTCGGCCGTCACGAGCAGTCGCTCTTCTATCGCGTCGTCTGCCCCGGCAAGGACCGCCACGGCGCGGCCTACTGGTGCGGCTCCGCGGCGCTGATCCGTCGGGCGGCGCTGCTCGAGATCGGCGGCGTCGCCACCGAGACGATCGCCGAGGACTTCCACACGACGATCCGCATGCAGCGCCACGGCTGGAAGAGCCGCTACCACGACGAGGTCCTGGTCCAGGGCCTCGCCCCGCACGACCTCGATGGCTACCTGCTGCAGCGCGACCGCTGGGCGCGCGGCAACCTCGCCGTCTTCACCCTGCCCGAGTCCCCCCTGCGCGCCAAAGAGCTGGCGCCGCTGCAGCGCCTCTCCTACTTCGCCAGCCTCTTCGCCTACCTGGCGCCGCCGATGCGGCTGCTGCTGATGGCGACGCTGGGCCTGGTGATGTGGACCGGCGAGCTGCCGATGAAGATCAGCGTGGTGGCGCTGGCCGCTCTCTGGCTGCCCTACGTGACGCTCAACCTCGGCGCCGGCGCCGCCCTCGCCCGCGGCTACATGAAGATCGGCGAGACCGCCCACTACGAGCTGCTGACGATGGAGATCTACACCCGCGCCCTGCGCTGCATCTTCCGGCCGGGACACACCGCTTTCAAGGTGACGCCGAAGCAGGGCACCGGCGGCGGCGGGCTGAAGGCCGTACGAAAGCTGCGGCTGGTGCTCGTCTGTGCCGTCGTTGTCGGGGCCGGGACCGTGCTGCGCCTGCTCGACCTCGCCGGAGTCGGACCGCTGCCCGACCTGCCCGGCATCGCCGCCGTGGTCGTGCCGCTGCTGGGCCTAATTGAGATGCGCCGCATCCTGCGTACCCTCTTCGCCGTCGGCCGCCGCCAGCAGCGCCGCCTCATCTACCGCTTCGAGGGTGACGCCGAGGCCGAGTGCTATTCCGAGGAGGGCCACGTCAGCGGTCGCTTGATCGACGCCAGCGCCGCCGGTGTCGGCCTCGTTCTCGACGCGCCGATCGCGATCGGCGCCAAGCCGGCGATCCTGCTCCAGCTCGAAGATGCCGCCGGCAACGCGCACGAGGTTGCGGCCCAGGTCGAAGTGCGCTCCTGCCGCGAGGCCGAGGGACGCCACCTGGTCGGCGCGACGATCACCGAAATCGATTCGGCCTCGCGAATGCGGCTGATGGAGTGGTGCTACGTCGTCTGCAATCACGAGCGCCTGCGCGGCCACCGGCCGGCGGTGCCCGCGGGCGAGGCGATCGTGCTGCCGCTGCCGGCGCCGCAAGCGCTGCCGCAGACCGCCGTCGCCTAGCCGCCCACAGGCGGCAAAGCAATACCCTTGGCTGACCACGGAGAGGTGTCCGAGTGGCTTAAGGAGCGCGACTGGAAATCGCGTGGGCGGGGTAACCCGCCTCGTGGGTTCGAATCCCACCCTCTCCGCTCAGTCGACGACCGGAATTCCCAAGTCGCGGGCGCGCTGGCACAGATCCCGATCGAAGCTGGCAATCCCGCCATGGTGGTCCTGGGCGGTCAGCAAGACGCAGCAGTCGGGGAGCTTGAGGCCGGTTTCGATACTCAAGCTGGCGAGACGCGGCGAGGCAGCGTGCCCGAAGGCAAGCTCGCGGACGGCGATCTGCTCGAGAACTTCCTCCGCCTCCTCCAGTCGGCCGGCCCGCGCTGGTGCGACGAGCGTCTCGGCGAGGCTGATCTGGCTGGCGCCGAGAAGCTCGATGGAGTGGGCTCGAAGCAACTCCACGGCCGATTCGTGATGTGAATCGTGAGCGTCCAGATGGGCGATCAGGACGCTCGCGTCGAGGACGATCACTCGGGCCACTCCGCGCGCAGCCGCTCGAGCTCATCCGGCTCATAGACGCCCGTAAGCGCACCGGCAGTTGCGTCGATGTCCTCACCCCGCTTCTCCGCCTCGGTCGCGATTGCCTCGGCACCGGCAGCGGCGAGCCGCAGCAAGAGCTCCTTGCGGCTGTTCACCTCGGGCCAGCGACGCTGGGCGGCATCGAGGAGATCGCTGAGGTCACCGGTATCGGTGAGCATGTATCGGGGCTTGCTGGTGGGCACGGCGCTGAGTGTAACACCTTGGAAAGATGGTGCTGCACCATTTGTCGCTGTCGTTGCTGAGAACGCCATGCCTGGACAGGCCTGAGTCAGCGGAAATCTCCCCCGGGTCAGCGCCGCGCGGCGAAGAAGCCTCGCAGCAGGGCGGCGCACTCGGCCTCTAGCAGGCCACCGCGCACCTCGGGCCGGTGGTTGAGGGCGGGCTCATCGAGCACGTCGAGGACGCTGCCGGCGGCGCCGGCCTTGGGGTCGGGGGCGCCGAAGACGACGCTGGGGATGCGGGCGAGGACGATCGCGCCGGCGCACATCGCGCAGGGCTCGAGGGTCACGTAGAGAGTTGTGCCGGGCAAGCGCCAGCCGCCGAGGACCTCCGCGGCGGCGCGGATGGCGAGGATCTCGGCGTGGGCGGTCGGGTCGGCGCGCAGCTCGCGCTCATTGCCGGCCGCGGCGAGCAGCTCCCCGTCGCGGGCGATCGCGGCGCCGATCGGCACGTCGCCGTGGCGCTCCGCCTCGCGCGCCTGCTCGATCGCCAGCGCCATCATCTGCTCGGCAAGCGGCTTTGCAACGTCGTCCTGCATACATGGGGGAGTATGTGGGACTACAACTTCGCCGGCGGGCCGGTGTTAGGGAGAGGCCCGCTCGGTTGCAGGGAGTAACGGGCCAGCGCAAGATGAATCGACCCTTTCCGATCGCCGCCGCAACCCTGCTCGCGGTCCTGATGCTTGCGCCGGCCTCGAGCCAGGCGGCAGTTGGGGTCTCGGCCGCACACGGCTTTGCCCCACGCAGGCTGGTCGTCAAGTTCGACGGCGAGTCCGAACGGGCGCAGACCATCGCCCTGCCGCGGCGGACCGGCGTCAGCGAGGCAGCGGCGGCGCTGCGATCCAACCCCAATGTCGAATACGCCGAGCCCGACTACATCGCCACCGCCTCGGCAAGTGAAGAAGAACCAACCGTGCCCAACGACCCCGGGCCACTCAGTGGACCTCCCGGGGCGCCCGGCGGCTGGGTCTCAAAGCAGTGGAACTTCCTGCCCTGGGAGGGCCTGGGCACGCCACTGGTCCCGGTCTCCGCCGGCGGCATCGACGCGGTCAGCGCCTGGGAACACCTGGAAGCGGCGGGGCATCCCGGCGCTGAAGGCGTGACCGTCGCCGTGCTCGACACCGGGATCGCCTACCGCTCCCTGGGCAAGCGCTTCCGCCGCAGCCCCGACTTCACCGCCGGGCAGTTCGTCAAAGGCTATGACTTCGTCGACGGCGACCGCCTGCCGCTTGACGAAAACGGCCACGGCACCCACGTCGCCGGCACGATCGCCGAGAAGACCAACAACGGCATCGGCCTCACCGGCCTCGCCTACCGGGCCAAGCTGATGCCGGTGCGGGTGCTCGACGCCCAGGGCCGCGGACGGGCCGATCGAAATCGCCAAGGGCATCCGCTTCGCCGTCGCCAATGGCGCCGACGTGATCAACATGAGCTTCAACTTCGGCTGCGGCCGCGAAGTGCCCGGGGTCGACGAAGCGCTGCGGCAGGCCTACCACCAGGGGGTCGATCGCGGTCGCCTCGGTCGGCAACCTCGGCTCCGAGGCCTGCGTCGCCCCGCCGGCGACCAGCCCGCGCATGATCGGCGTCGGCGGCAGCACCGAGGGCGGCTGCCTGGGCGCCTACTCGCTGGCCGGCCGCGACGTCGACCTGGTCGCCCCCGGCGGCGGCCCGCCGCTCACCGGTTGCCCCTCGATCTCCTCTGGCCGATCTACCAGGTGACCCTGAAGGCCGGCAGCACGCGCCGCTTCGGCGAGCCCGGCAGCTACGTCGGCACCTCGATGGCAGCCGCCCACGTCTCCGGCGTCGCGGCGATGGTGCTGGCCAGCGGCACGGTCAGCCACAAGCGCACCCCGGGGCGGGTGGCCGCGGTGACGAAACGCCTGCGTCGCACCGCGCGCAGCCTCGGGCAGCCGACGACCCGCGAGGGCGCCGGCCTGATCGACGCCGGCCTGGCGACCGAACCAACCGGCCAGGCCCACGCGACGCGCGGCGACTGAGACTTCCTAGGTTGTTCGAACGATGATCACGCTGCAGGGCGCGTGATGGGAGACGTTGTTGGGGACGCTGCCGAGCAGGAAGCGCCGTGCCCCGGTCATGCCCTTGTTGCCGACCACGATCAGGTCGGCCTCTGGTCTCTTCGGCGACGTTGAGGATCGCCTCGGCGGGGTCGCCCTCGACCGGGTGGGTCTGAACCTCGATCCCCTCCTTGCGAGCCGCCGCGGCGGCGCCGTCGAGAATCAGGTTGACGTCCTCGCGCGGACCGATCTCGTACTGGACGTCCGCCGGCGCGCCTTCCTTCTCGCCTTCGACCTGTCGCTTGGAGACCGGTGCGTAGGCGCTGACGATGCTGAGCTGAGCCCCAGCGAGCTTGGCCAGGTCGATCGGCCTGACGGACCGCCTCGGCGGCCGTCTCGGACCCGTCGGTTCCAACCACGATGCGAGTGAACACGCCGTCTCCTCTGCTCGGTCGCTGAACGGGGCCGATACTAACGGGAGCCGTGGGCGCGAACAGGCAGGCCGTGAAAGCGGTCGCCGAGAATTTCGCTCGGCGTTGTCGCCAGACGGTAGATCGCGATCCCCATCGAGGCGAGCAGGCAGATCGAGCAGCACCGCCAATCCGGCTTTCCAGATCCAGAACTGGCATTAGGCTGATCTCATCATGGAGAAGGTCGCCGATGGGGTTTGGCTGCTGCGCGGGGATACCCGCAAGGCGATGAACATCTACTTCCTCGAGGACGGGGACGGGGTCGTGCAGTTCGACGCCGGCACCAAGGCGATGGTCAAGCAGGCGCGGGCAGCGGCGACAGCAGCTGGGCGGCGTGAAGCGAGTCGTGCTCGGTCACGCCCACGCCGACCACCGCGGCACTGCACCCTCATTGGGCGTCCCCGTCTACTGCCATCCCGACGAGGTCGCCGACGCCGAAAGCGACGCGGCGATTGCCCCCTACATGGAAATCTCGGCGCTGCCGGCCCCGGCGCGCTGGCTCTACCCGCTGCTGCTGCGGCGCTGGGACGGCGGCGCGGTGAAGATCGCCGGCACGGTCGCGGAGGGCGAGGAGGTGGCGGGCTTCCGGGTGGTCCACTTCCCCGGCCACGCGCCGGGCCTGATCGGCCTCTGGCGCGAGAGCGACCGGGTGGCACTGGTCAGCGACATCGATCTACCTGCTCGACTCGACCAAGATGGGCAAGCCACTGCCCGCGGGCGAGGCGAGCGTGCCCCATCCCGCCTGGGCCTGGGATCACGCCAAGGCGAAGGAGTCAGTGCGCAAGCTTGCTGCGCTCGAGCCGAAGGTCGTCGGCACCGGCCATGACGAGCCGCTGCGGGGCGAGAACCTGCGCTCGGCGCTGGAACGGGCGGCCGAGAAGTACTGAGCGAGGCGGCGCCGGCGCCCCTCGCTGCCATAGTTTCCGCCTCTGATGATCGGGACCTACGCCTCGGCGGCGCTGATCTGCGCCGCCTCGCTGTTGGTTGGACACGCGATCCTCGGCCTCAGCGGCGGGGGCGAGTCGCGGCGCTGGCTGGCGCCCGCGGTCGGCTTTGGTGCCGTGCTGACGGTGACCGGCTTCCTTGCCCGAGCGCCCGGGCACGCGACCAGTGCGACGATCGGCCTCGTCCTCCTCGTCATCGCCGCCCTCGCCCTGCTCTGGCGGCGACCGCGTACGGGCAGCGGCGCCTCGTTGTTGCGCGAGGGCTGGCCGGTCGCGCTCATCGTCGCCCTCGCCTTCTCGATCCCGTTCGCGGTCAGCGGTCGCTGGGGGATCATCGGCGTCGGCTTCAACAACGACCTTGGCCTGCACCTGGCCTGGGCCGAGTGGCTGCGCAGCGGCCTCGGCCCGGCGCCGGAAGCCGGCTACCCGCTGGGACCGCACGCGCTGGCTGCGGCGATCGCCGCCCTGCCGGGGATCGGCCTCGGCCAGGCCTTCGTCGGCGAGATCTTCGCGATCGGCATCCTCACCGCGCTCGTCACCCTGACCGCGCTCGACGATCTCGGCCCAGCGCGCCGCGTGCTCGCCGCGGTCCTGGTCGCGATTCCCTACCTCGGCGCCTCCTACTTCGCCCAGGGAGCCTTCAAGGAGACCGGCGAGGCGCTCTTCGTCCTCGCCTTCGCCCTCCTCTTGCACCGGCTCGAGCGCGAGCGAGGTGAGGTGAGCGAGATGCCCGCCTTCGGCTCGGCGATCCTCGGCCTCGCCCTGGCAACTGGGATCTTCTTCTCCTACAGCTTTGCCGGGCTGGCCTGGCCGGTGGTGATCTTCGCGATCTGGGCGCTCACCTTCGCCCCGCTGCGCCGGGCGCTGGCGCCGCGCTCATGGCTGGCGACGCTGCGCCAGCCGGCGACGCTGCTGATCATCGCCGTGCTTGGCGCCCTGGCGGTGCTCACCGTCGTCGGCCCCTTTGCCTTCATCCACGGCTTCAACCGCGTCGCCGGCACCAACACCTACGGACCGGTCTCACCGCTCGAGGTGCTCGGCGTCTGGCCTGCTTCCAACTACCGACTCAACGCTGCCGGCGGCGCCCATCTGACCGGGCTGGCGACGGTGATCGCCGCGGCCGCGATCCTACTTGGCGGCACCTGGTGGCTGCGCCGGCGCAACTTCGCCGTGCCGGTGGCGCTTGCCGGCTGCACGGTTCTCTACCTCGCCTCGCTGGCCAGCAGCGGCGAGTACTCCCAGGCCAAGGCGCTGATGATCGCCGCGCCGCTGGCGATGCTGATCGCGATCCGCCCGCTGCTCTTCGAGCTGGGGCGACGGAGCGCGATGCGACTGGTCTGGGGCGTCGTCGCGGTCGCCTTCATCGGTGGCGCGGTCTACTCGAGCCTGCTGGTGCTGCGCGACGCCCCGATCGGGCCCCCCGGCCACGGCTCCGAGCTGCAGGCCTTCATCCCGATCGTGCACGGAGAACCGGTCCTCTACGCTGGCCAGGACCGCTACGCCGCTTACGAGCTGATGGGCGCCGACACGCACGTGCCCCTGGTTGAGTTCCCCGACGCCGAGGTCTCCCCCAACCCGGAAAAGCCCTTCGACACCGGCGACGCCTACAGCCCGATCGACTTCGACTCCTTCTCGCACGGCACCCTCGACCGCTTCCCGTATGTGATCACCGGCCGCGCCGCCTGGAACAGCGAAGCGCCATCGGGCTTCAAGCGGGTCGCCGCCACCCCCTCCTACATCCTCTGGAAGCGCACCGGCACGCCACCCAAGAATCGCCACGTCCTACTCGAGGGGACCGAACCGGCGGCCCTCGCCAACTGCGCCTCGCCGGAGATCGGCATCCTCGTCGCCGCCGGTGGCCGCGCCTCGGTCTTCCCGGGGGCCGTAGTCGGCGGCAAGAGTCGCTGGAACCCCGCGGCGGAACTCGAAGCCGGCCAGAGCGCCTCCCAGACGCTGCGCCTGCCCAGCGGCCGCTGGCGTCTCTCGATCCAGTACTTCTCCCCCTTCGGCCTGACCGTGAGTGCGCCGGGCTTTAGTCAGGCCCTGCCAGCCGCCCTCGACGGTCAGCGGCCGAACACGATCAGCCTCGCCAACGAGGGCCAGTTCTGGCCAGCCGGTGTGGTCAAGAGCGACGGCTCGCCGATCAATTTCCAAATCAGCGCGGCGGATCCGAGCACCCTGCAGCGCCTCAGCGGCTACTCGGGCAAGGCAACCCTGGGAGAGCTGGTAGCAGTGCCAGCCAAGCCCCATCGCATCGTGCCTTTGAGCCAGGCCTGCGGCGGCTGGATCGACTGGTACGAATCAGCCGAAGTGCCCTAAGAGGCGGCCTTGGCCGCCATGCGCTCGGGCGAGACGCGGACTACATCCCAAACCAGCCCGACCTTCTCCAGCGAGTCGATCACGACGGCCGAGAGGTCAAATTGCCAGCGGCCGAGGCCGTGGGTGGCGGAGGTGGGGAAGGCGTGGTGGTTGTTGTGCCAGGCCTCGCCGAAGGTCGGGATCGCGATCAGGGCCAGGTTGCGCGACTCGTCGGTGGTCTCGAAGTCGCGGTTGCCGAAGACGTGGCAGAGCGAGTTGATGCTGTAGGTGAAGTGGTGCAGAACGAAGACCCGCACCAAGCCGCCCCAGAGCAGGCCGGTGAAAGCGGCAAAGAGAGTGCCGCCGATGACCCAGCCGAGCGCGAAAGGCAGAAGGAGCCCGCCGATCGCCCAGATCAGGAAGGTGCGATCGACGTAGTTGATCACCGGGTCCTTGATCAGATCCGGCGCGAAGCGTTCCTTGTTGCCGCGCTGGGTGTGGATGAAGAGCCAGCCCATGTGGGCGTGGAAGAGGCCGCGCATCGCCCCCGACCAACCGTGGCCGTGGTCGACGTGGGGACTGTGCGGGTCCCCCTCTTCATCGGAGAAGGCGTGGTGCTTGCGGTGATCGGCAACCCAGGAGATCACCGGGCCCTCGATCGCCGCCGAGCCGAGGATCGCCAGCAGTCCGTGCAGCCAGGTCTTTGCCTTGAAGCTGCGGTGGGTGAGGTGGCGATGGAAGCCGACCGTGATCCCCAGCCCGGTGAAGAGGTACATGCCGAGAAAGAGGAAGACGTCGCTCCAGTGCAGGGCCTTGCCCCAGACCTGCCATCCCGCCAGCCCGAGCGCGACGAAGGGAACCAGCGTCACCGCGCCGGTGATGATGCGGTCGCGGGTCTCGTTGGCGACCGGCTGAATATCTGAGGGAAGAACTCCGCTGGCTGACATGCGCGGCGCCGATCATACGGTCTGCGGTCCGGGGAAAGGTAAAGTCGCGCGCTCCGCGCCCAAGCCTTCTAACGAGAGGAGTCGTCGTTGGCGTTCGCCAGTACCGCCCCATTGCGTCGTGAGATCGAGGCGCGCATTCCCGATCGACCCTTCACGGTCGAGTTCTGGGATGGCACGCGACTGCCTTCCACCGACGGCGGTGGGCCCACCTTCCATATTCGCTCGCCCCGCGCCGCCGCCCACGTCCTGCGCGCCCCCGGTCAGCTCGGGCTCGGCCGCGCTTACGTCAGCGGCGAGATTGAGGTCGACGACATGGACGCGGTGATCGCGCTGCTTGACAGCTGGGACCCCCCCAGCCTCGAGGGCGCCGACAAGCGCGCTCTGCTGGTTGGCGCGGTCCGGGCCGCCGGCATCACCAAGCCGCCGCCGCGGCCGCAAGCCGAGCTGCGCCCCAGTGGCAAGCGCCACAGCAAGGAGCGCGACGCCCGCGCCGTGCGCCACCACTACGACGTCTCCAACGAGTTCTTCGAGCTCTTCCTCGGCGAGACGATGGTCTACAGCTGCGCGATCTTCTCGCGCGGCGCGAGCACCCTGAAGGAGGCCCAGGAAGAGAAGCTGGAGACGGTCGCCCGCAAGCTGGCGCTGAAGGAGGGCGATCGCGTGCTCGATGTCGGCTGCGGCTGGGGCGGCTTCCCGCTTTGGGCGGCGACCAAGCACGGCGCCAGCGTCGTCGGCATCACCCTCTCCGCCCCGCAGGCCGAAAAGGCCCGTGAACGGGCCGAGGGGGCCGGCGTCGCCGACCGGGTCGAGATCCACGTGATGGACTACCGCGACCTGGCAGGTGAGCGCTTCGACGCGATCGCCAGCATCGGCATGGTCGAGCACGTCGGCGCCTCCCAGATCGACCTTTACGCCCAGACCCTCGCCGGCCTGCTGGAGCCAGGCGGGCGCCTGCTCAACCACGGCATCACCCGCCTGCGCCACACCGACTCCGAGGCGGGCGCCTTCTCCGAGCGCTACGTCTTCCCCGACGCCGCCCCCCTGCACCTCTCGCGCAACCTGATCGCACTCGAACGGGCCGGCTTCGTCACCCACCACGTCGAGGATTTCGCCCTCGACTACGCCGAGACCCTGCGCCACTGGGCGCAGAACCTCGACGACAACCTCGACGAGGCGATCCGCCTCGCCGGTCCCGAACGGGTGCGCGTCTGGCGCCTTTATCTGCGTGCCGCGCGCAATGGATTCCTCTCCGGCTTCACCTCGATCTACCAGGCTCGCTGCAGCCTGGCTTAATCGAAGCTACGCCCCCGCTCCGCATAAACGAGCTAGTTTTTACAGACTGTGTCGGGAAGTTGGGTCGATGCGATCGCGGAACCGGTGCGCTTGCAGATCGTGCGCACCCTCTGCGAGCTGCCGGAGGCGACCGCCTCTGAGCTGGCGGCCCGCAGCCCGGCGAGCTACCAGACGCTGCGCCGACACCTCGACGCGCTGACGGCCTCCGGGGTGATCAGCACGCGACCCGGCATCAGCGATGGCGAGACCTGCGGCCGGCCGGCCACGCGTTTCAGCCTCAGCCCGGCAGTACGGAGGAGCGCTCGGTCGGCGTTCGGAACCGGCTGAGCCAGCGCGGCATCCACCAGCAGCGGTCGCCGAGCCAGAGCATCAGCGCCGGCACGATGACGAGCCTGACGACGAAGGCGTCGATGAACACGGCGACCGCCTGGGCGATGCCGAAGTTGCGAATCGAGATGAAACCCGACGCCGAGAAGGCCAGGAAGACGGTCATCATGATCACGGCGGCGCCGGTGACCACAGGGGCGGTGCGATCGAGGCCGAGCTCGACGGCCTTGCGGGTCGAGCCGGTTCTCAGGTATTCCTCGCGGATGCGGGCAAAGACGAACACCTCGTAGTCGATCGCGAGGCCGAAGATCACCATGATCGTCCCCGGGATGACCGTCGCGTCCACGTAGCCCGGGCCGCCGAAGAACGAGCCGTTGAAGAGAAGTGAAAGCACGCCAAAGCTTGCGCTGACGGTCACCAGGTTGATCAGCACCGCAAAAATCGGCACTATCAGCGATCGCAGCAACGGGATCAGGACGAGCAGGCCGATCAGGGCCAGGACGAGGCGCATCAGCGGCGTCTGCCCGCGAATCTCGTTGTTGATCGCGGCATCCGCCGGACCGATGCCTCCGACTACCACCTCCGCGCCCGTCTTCTTTTCCAGCTTCTTGGCGTCGCCTTCCAGCCGTTCCGCTGTATCGCGCGCCGCATCGCTCGAGGGGTCGTCCTTGGGCACGACGAGCACCCGGGCGTCCGTACCGCCACGGTCGATATTGATCAGGGTCTCGAGCTGGGTACGCCTTGCGGGTGGAGTCCCGTCCAGCGCAGCGAGAACGAAATAAGAGGAGCGAAAGAGGCCCGGGGCACGCTGCTGCAACTGGTTCAGATGGGATTCGCCACGCTGCCCTTCGAGGCCACTGCCAATTCGACGCAGTGCCCGCGGCAGAGCCCGTGACTTCTCGGCGCCTTCCTGCAGGCCAGCGGTCAGCTGACCGCTGCCCTGATCGAGCAGGCCGAGTCCCGCGGTCAGGCTTTCCGCCCCTTGGCTCAATCGCCGCAGTGCCGGCGAGAGGGCTTCGCTTCCACGACTCAAAGCTGAGACGCCACTGGAAACCTGCTGGCTGGCCGCTGAGAGGCGGCGAAGCCCATGGTCGAGGCGGGCCGACGCATCGGCGAGCTTGCCGAGGCCTTTTTCAGCCTGGCGGCCATTCTTAGCCATGCGCGTGGACAGGTATTCGCCCACTTCGAACTGCCCTTCGGCTTCCCCCACACCGGCGGCGACGCCTTCGTAACCCGGATCTGTCGGTTCTCCACTGCCTGGATCGCTGCCGGTGAGCTTCTTGCTTGCTTCTTCCACAGCCGCAAGCGCCGCGGCATATTCGGGATCGCCCTTGCCACTGGTCATCCGCAGCAGCGCCTGCCGGGCCAAAGCCAACTGAGTTTCGGTGTCATGCAGGGGAGCGTGCAGTTGTTCGAGGTCGCCCTTCCCGGTGCCCATCGCGTTCTCGAACAGCCGCGCGTTGCCTTGGATCTCACCGGTTTTTTCCTTGCTGCTCGAGAGGCCCTGGGCAATGCGACTGGCACCGCTGGATGCCTCCGCCGTTCCCTGCGCGAGCTTGCCACTGCCCGCGTCGGCGCGACCGAGGCCAGTCGAGAGCCGTCCCGAGCCGGCGCTCGTCTTCTTCAGGCCGCTCGTCAACGCCCCGGCGCCCGCCCTGGCCGAGCTCGCGCCGGCTTCGAGCTTCTGCGACCCCTTGGCGGCGCTGAACAGGCCTTCGGTGTTGCGAGTCGCGCCCGCGCCAATGCGGTTGATTCCACGATTAAGCCGGTCCAGGCCACGTTCCTGGTCCGCCAGTTCAGCTTCGATGCCACCCAACTTGCTGGTGCTGCGCTGGATCTGCCGCAGGCCAGCAACACTGGCGACGCCGGGGTCGGCTTCTGCCTGGCGCTGGAAGCCCGCGATCGCGCGCAGGCGCGCCGGCGAGGTGATCGGCTTGTCGCGGCCGTTGATCACGACTTCCATCGGCGCCACCCAGCCTGGCCCAAGCGCGCCTTCTACTTCTTCCTGCTGTATCCGCCCCGTATCGCCGGCGGGCAGCAAACCGGCGGTCGCCACTCCGGACTGAAGGTTGAAGGCGAGACCGGCAAGCAACAGCAAGCCACAGACAAGCGCGATCACCGCAGCTGGCCGCTTGACGATCGCGCGACTCCAACGGAGCGGGGCGATCTGGCGATTGCGCCGCGTCGGCAGTCCCCAGCGATCCAGATGGCGGCCGAAGACGGTCAGCAGGGCCGGCACGACGCAGAGCGCCGAGACCATGCTGAGCACGGTCGCGACGCCGACCCCGATCGCAACCGAGCGAATCAGAAGCCCTGGCAAAACCACCGGAGCGATGATCATCGCCAGCAGCAGGGCGCTGCCAGCTGGCAGAATCGCACGCCCCGTAGCCGTGATCGTCATCTGCATTGCCTCCGGCAAATCGCTGTGTTCTCGCTCTTCGCGAAAGCGCGAGACGACAAGCAGCGAGTAGTCGACGCCGAGCGCCAAGCCCATCATCGCCGAGACCCCGAGGACGATGAGGTCGAGTTCGACCAGGTGCAAAAGCAAGCTGAGCAGTCCCTGGGTGGCGACGACGACCGCGCCGCCGACAAGCAGGGGCGTCAGCGCGGCCAGGAACGACCTGAAGGCCAACAGAAGCACCAGGAGCAGCACCGGCACGGCGATCAGCTCGCCCAGAGAGGCTGCGTGACTGTTGGCTTCGCGGATCGAGTTGATGATCACCGGCAGCCCTGCCAGGCTCGTGTGCACGGGGGCGCTGACGGTACGGTTGATCTGCCGCTGCAGCGGCGGCAGAAGGTCGGAGACCTCATCGCCGCTGCGACTCGCCGTCCGCACCAGGACCGCGGCAACTCCCGGGCGAGGATTGAGACCGTCGACTACTGCACCGCTGCTGTCCCAGGGAGAGACGGCCAGCATCGGCGGCGTTTCCCCGATTCGCGCGGCAAGGAGGCGCCCCTGCCGTTCAACGTCTTGCTGGGGCCCTCGCAGCAAGACCACGATCGGATAGTCGTTGCCGAACTCGTGCAGGGCGATCTCGTGTGCCCGCTTGGAGCTGCTGCCGTTGACCAGGACCGGATGGATGCTGAGTTCGTTCTTGAGTTCGTGCCCCAGCCCGGAGAGCAGGACGACGAGAAGCAGCCAGACACCGACCACCAGGCGCGCTCGTCGCGTTGCGGCGTGGGCGATCTTCTCGGCTGCGGCCCGACCGAATGCTCGCGGTGAGAAATTGCGGCCAGGGCTCATCGGAGACCGCGCGAGCAGTGCGCTTTCATCGCGATAGGCGGATGCAAGACCCTGCTTGCGCCGTTCTGCCCCCTGGCGGCGATGTCCGTGGCGAGTTGCCTGCGCCTGCCTTCGACACAGGGCCGAGCGACAAGTGAAACCAAACCATGAGGGCCTCCCGCGAGGCTCATCTCGAGCGAGTCGAGGGGAATGTCCGGCAGGCCGGCCAGCTCGATCGCGGACTTGCCACCCTTGTTCCGCACCTTCCCCCTCAGGTTCACTTCGATGCCGGCACCGCTGACGTGGGTCCAGATGTCGGGCAGACCCTCACCTTGAGGTTGAGCGACGTAGATCGAGCCGGACAACGGCTTGGAGAGGAGTGCCGAGCGGGCGGTGGCGCGGCCGATCTGCGAGTCGCTTGGACAGCGACCGGCGATTGCCTGGCGTCGAGAGCAGATGGCGTGCAGGCTGCCGGTGCTCAGGCCCAGGGCGGACGGCAAGGAGAAGCGCAGAGAGCGGAGGTTCGTGTCACCTCGACGCAGGCGCACTGCCACGCGCAGGGCTGGTTTCCCGCCTTTGTGCAGCTGCGAAGCGCCGATCAGGGCCATCTGCAACGCCGGCTTGAAGCCGAGCCGACCGCAGCCCCGAGCCGAGAATGGGTCATGTAGAGCCGCGATGGCGCCGCTCTGGGCTTCCATCGAGGCGTCTGTGGCGGTGCGGGAGCAGCCGGTCGGGTTGCGGATCAGGCCGGCTCGGTCCATGCTCAGCTCGATCGTCTGGAAGCGGATCGGGACCCCTTCGATCGACGCCGGAATGGGGTCGGTGACCACGGAGAGCCTGCCGTTGCGCGGATTCACTTCGGCCGCGCCTCGCAGCGCGATCGTGCCGAGGTCAAAGGGGCCAACCGCAGCCGGGATCTCGATCGAGAGGCCAAATGGAGATCGCCGGTAGGGACCGGTTAAAAACACCCCCCCCTGCAGCCCGACGGTGCTGGTGCCGGAGCCGACGGCGGCGAACAAGCTTCCCAACCTGCTTGACGCCGGACATGCCTTCGCCGCGACGGCGTCCTCGGTGCAAGCTTGGACGGCTCCCAAGCGCGCAGCCAAGCCAGCGGGAAGGGTCACGGACAGACGGCGAGGCAGTTGTTCTCCCTGGCGGCGTCGAACCGTCGCCGTGAAGGAGCTCGGACGCCCGGCCTCGCGGGTCGATGCGGCGGTGGTCAGCTGCGGCGAAAAGGGCGGGGCCGCGCAGACCGTTGCCGGAGGTACCGGGGCGATCTCCGAGCTCGCCGAGGCCTTCACCGTCGGCCCCCCTCCGTAGGGGCTGAAGCGGGCGTCGGTCTCAACGGAGCCGCAACTCAATGGGGAGGCGAGCAGGGCCGCGGGACCCCCGTCGAAGCTCAGCGCGAGGCGATTGATCGAGAGCGGCGGCAGATCCTGGAGAACGGCCGCGAGCCGACCATCTGTCGATTCACTACCGAGGACACCGACGAACTTGAGAACGCTGCCAGCGACGTCGACCACCACGAAGACGCGGGCTCTCTGCCCGGGCCGTTCCTGACCGAGGTAGATCGTGCCGTGCAGCGCTCCATTGATCGCGGGCGAAGCCATTTCGACCGAGCCAACTCTCGACGACGGGGGGCAGTGTGCTTCGGTGTCGTTGCCGAGACCCAACTGCGCGTCGCTGCAGGCCGCCAAAGCGGCCGCTCCGCCCGGTGACAGTCCGATGCCCGCAGGCAGTTCAATCGAGGCATCGGAGATCTGCGCCTGTGCTCTTTCGCTCAGGGCGGCTTCTTCTGGCATGCTCAATTCCAGCTGCAAGCCGGTCGGGGAATCCGCCACCGGATTGCTGAGCCGCACGCCTACGCGCGGTTCGAAATCGAGGCTTTCGCAACCTGAAAGCGGGGCCGTTTCAGTCGAGGCGCTCAACCAGGGAGCTCCTTCTTCCCAGGATCGCGTTTCGAAACCGAACGTCAGCGGGCCGCAAGTCGAGGGCGCGCTGATCAGTGAGCGCCGTTCGATCGAGGTGCCTTCCTGATGATCGGCCGGAATGCCCCAGAGCACGAGGTGCCCTTCGGAAAATGACCCCCGCGGGAGTTCATCGACCTTCACCGTGATGCCGAAATCGCTGGGTCGCAATTCGGTCTTCAGCGGCAGGGCGAAGGATGGCTTGGTGCCGATCGAGATCGGTTGCCCCGGGGCGCTTTCGAGCTCGAAGAGAGGCAGCTTGCTTTCGCTGCCGCCGGAGAGGGCTATCCCCAGCGTTCCCACCTGACTCTCGGCCGGACATTCCTGACCGGCTTCAACCAGCGCGCGCGAACAGCCCGACACCGCGGTGGCGTTCATACCGAGGCCCGGGGGAAGATTGAAGACCAAGTCACGGGCCGAGGTTTCCCCAAGGTTCAGAGAGAAATCGATTTCAAGGCGGTCGGGATGGGCGCCGGAT
Organism: uncultured Solirubrobacterales bacterium; assembly: GCA_963716345.1. Classification (GTDB taxonomy): domain Bacteria; phylum Actinomycetota; class Thermoleophilia; order Solirubrobacterales; family 70-9; genus VRUE01. Next base: position 1,687,360 of record OY970304.1, on the reverse strand, counting down.
CGCTGCTCGGGTTCGCCAGCCGCGTTGAGCAGCCTGGCCGCGAATCCTTCCGGCGGGATTTCGAATTCGGCGGCTATGCCATAAGCCGGTCGGGCAAGCAGAAAGATGGCCAAGAAGGCCAGCGACAGTCCCGTTGCCCTGCGTACGTGAAGAGCCACATTTTCCCCTGCGCCGCTTTCGGGGTGACGCTCAGCGCCACCGCTTCACTTACTTCGGGACCAGTCGTTCAGCTTACGCAGGCTCGAGTGAGCCAGCCAGGGTTTGTGCCAAATCCGTGAATAACTCGGCTAGAGCGGAAATTCGCTCTGGACCGTGGGCAGCGCGTAGTCAGCGCCGCTCTCGCGCAGCTGCTCAACGCTGTAGCTGCCGGTGGCGACGCCGACGACCTCGATGCCGGCGCCGTGGCCGGCGACGACATCGCGCGGGGTGTCGCCGATCGCGATGCAGGCGCCGTCGGCGAGGATGCCGCCGGAGACGAGGGAGCCGCGCGAGAGGGCGGCCTTGGTCACCTCGGTGCGATCGGCCGAGTCCGAGCCGTAGCCACCGAAGCTGAAGAAGCGGTTGAGTCGGGCGCGGGCGAGCTTGATGTGCGCGGCGGCCTCGATGTTGCCGGTGACCAGGCCGAGCAGGACGCCGTCCTCGATCAGGCGCGGCAGCAGCTGCTCGATCCCCGCCATCACCCGGTAGCCGTCCGAATCGGCGACCGCGTCGGGCAGGTACTTGAGGTAGCAGCCGATCGCTTTCGAACGCTCTTCCTGCGTTCCCTCGCGGCCGATCACCTCGCGGAAGATGATCGCGGCGATCTCGGGATCGGTCATGCCGGCGTCGGTGTGCTCGGCGATGTTTGCCTCGACCCCGTGCAGCTCCTCGAAGGCGCGCTGCCAGGCCAAGCCGCCGGCGCCGCCAGTAACGAGAATCGTGCCGTCGATGTCGAAGAGGACGGCGCGCACCGCGCTGGGCTCACTCACCGAGCAGCTCCTTCTGCGAGAGCCAGTAGAGCAGGCCGAGGGCGGGCAGCACGAGGATCGCGGCGACGATGAAGACGATGATCACGCTGGCCAAGGTGTCCGGTGGTGCCGCCGCCTGGGTGATCTTCAACGAGGTCGGCAGCAGATAGGGGAATTGGGCGACGCCCCAGCCCCAGATCACGGCGATCACGGCGCCGCCGGCGAGCGGCCGCAGGTATTGCAGCGGGCGGCGCTGCGCCGCGCACCGCGGCGAGGAGCAGAGCGAGGACGCCGACCCCGCAGAGCGCGGAGACGATCACCAGCGGCAGGCCCTGGTCGATCAGGCGGTCGAAGATGTAGCGCGCTTCGGCGTGCAGCTCGATCAGCCCGAAGGCAGCCGCGATCCCGGCGACGGTGGCGGCCGCGAGGGCGCGGCGGGCGAAGTAACCCGCGAGCTCCTCGTCCCCCGCGCGGCGGGCATCGCCGATCAGGAAGACGGCGGAGAGGTAGGCGCCGCTGGCGACGAACATCGCCCCGGTCAGCAGCGGCAGCGGCTCCAGCCAGCTCGAGAAGGGCGGCGCCGTTGCCTGCGGCCGGGACGTTGCCGGAGGCGACCGCGCCGACCACCGCGCCCATGAAGAACGGGGTCACGAGCGAGGAGACCGCGAAGGTGGCGCCGGCGGCGCGGCGCCCGGCGAGGCCGATCGATCGACTTGCGGAAGGCGAAGCCGGAGCCGCGCAGGACGATGCCGACCGCGGCCAGGGCGATCGGCACGTAGAGCGTCGTCATGACGGCGCTGAAGGCCGGCGGGAAGGCGGTCCAGAGAACGACGAGGATGAAGATCAGCCAGACGTGGTTGGCCTCCCAGACCGGAGTCAGCGAGCGCTGGATCAGCGCCCGCGGCCGCTCGCCGCGCTCGGCCCCGCCCGTACCAGATCCCAAAAGCCGGCGCCGAAGTCGGCGCCGCCGAAGAGCGCGTAGAAGGTCGCGCCGACCCAGAGGATCGCCGGCGCGACGTCGGCGCGGCTCACGCCAGCCCCCCCTGTGCCTTTGCCTGGCTACGGAGGCAACACTAACGGATACTCTCCGCATGCGCCGGCCCATCGGCGGCGCGTAGGGAGTGTCGACCTCGGGGTCCGCCCCACCCTCGCGCCAGCGCCGCGACATCGACCGCAGGACGCCGATCGCGATCGTCCCGATCGCCGCGTAGAGCAGCAGCACGAGGCCGAAGCTGAACCAGATCCCCTTCGCGTCGGTGACCGCTTCGGAGGTGCGCATGTAGCCCTGCACGATCCAGGGCTGGCGGCCGACCTCGGTGACGATCCAGCCCGCACCAGAGGGCGAGGATCGCGCCGGCCCCGGAGATCGCCACGGCGCGCAGGAACCAGGGTGTGCTGCGGGATGTCGCGGCGGCGCCACCAGACGAAGGCGAGCCAGGCGCCGAGCCCGAGCAGCGCGGTGCCGATGCCGACCATGCCGTCGAAGGCGAGGTGCAGAAGCGTGTTGTCCGGCGGCCGTTCGTCGGGCGGGATGTTCTTCAGGCCGATGACCTTGGTGTCGGCGCTGGAAGCCGACCAGGAAGGAGTCGAGGTCGGGGATCGGGATCGCCCCCTTGACCCCGTCGCTGGTGCAGATGCCGCCGACGTACTCGGTCTGGTGGGTGCCGGTCTTCTGGATGCACTCCATGCCGGCGAACTTGGCCGGCTGGTTGTCGGCGACTTCGCGCGCCGCGGTGTCGCCGACGAAGAGCTGGACCGGCGTCGCGATGCAGGCGATCGTCAGCGGGATCAGCAGGCCGAGCCGGTGCAGGCGGTCGCGCCGCCCCTTCAGCATCCCGACCGCGTAGATCGAGGCGACGAGGAAGCCGACCACCATGTAGGCGGCGAGGATCATGTGCGGGACCTCGTAGCCGGTGGCCGGGTTGAAGAGAATCTTGGCCGGGATCGGTGTCGACAACCTTGCCGGCGGCGTCGAGGGTGAAGCCCTGCGGCTGGTTCATCCAGGCGTTGGCGGCGACCACCGAGAAGGCGCCGCCGATGCCGGTCACCACCATCGGCACGCCCGACCAGAAGTGGGCCCAGCCGCTGAGCCGCTTCCAGCCGTAGATGTAGATCGCCAGGAAGATCGCCTCGGTGAAGAAGAAGAGCCCCTCGATCGCGAAGGCGATGCCGAAGGCGGAGCCGAAGCGGTCCATGAAGTGCGGCCAGAGCAGGCCGAACTCGAAGCTCAGCACGGTGCCGGTGACGGCGCCGACGGCGAAGGTGATCGCCATCGCCTTCGACCAGCGGCGGGCGAGCTCCATCGCCGTATCGTCGCCGCGCTTGAGCCCGACGTAGTTGGCGATCAGGATCATCGCCGGCAAGGCGACGCCGAGGCAGGAGAGGACGATGTGGAAGGCGAGGGTGAAGGCCATCTGCTCGCGGGCGGCGAGCAAGTTCGATGCCGACGCCGCCAGCGGGAGCGGGTCGAGCGAGAGCATGTAGTCGACCCTACTCCCCGCGGCGGGCGCCGCGGTAGCGGCGGATCAGCGCATTGGTCGAGCTGTCGTGGCGGAGCTTTGGCTCCGCATCCGCCTGCAGCTCGGGGATGATCGCCACCGCCAGGGCCTTGCCCAGCTCGACCCCCCACTGATCGAAGGAGTCGATGCCCCAGATCGTGCCCTGGGTGAAGACGCTGTGCTCGTAGAGGGCGACGAGCTTGCCCAGCGTCTGCGGGTCGAGCCGCTCGGTGAGAATCGTGTTGGAGGGGCGGTTGCCCTCCATCACCCGGTGCGGGACGACCTGCTCGGGCGTGCCCTCTTCGCGCACCTGGTCTGGCGTCTTGCCGAAGGCAAGCGCCTCGCTCTGGGCGAAGACGTTTGACATCAGCAGATCATGGTGATCGCCAAGCGGGTTGTTGGACTGGAAGAAGCCGATGAAGTCGCAGGGGATCAGGCGCGTGCCCTGGTGGATCAACTGGTAGAAGGAGTGCTGGCCGTTGGTTCCCGGCTCGCCCCAGAAGATCGCCCCGGTGTCGTAGTCGACATGCGCGCCATCGAGCGTCACGTGCTTGCCGTTTGACTCCATCGTCAGCTGCTGTAGGTAGGCGGGGAAGCGGTGCAGGTACTGGTCGTAGGGGAAGACGCCGCAGGTCTGGGCGCCGAAGAAATCGCTGTACCAGACGCTGAGCAGCCCCATCAGAGCTGGAAGGTTTTCGGCCAACGGCGCCGTGCGGAAGTGCTCGTCCATCGCGTGGAAGCCGGCGAGCATCTCCTCGAAGCGGGCCGGGCCGATCGCCAGCATGGTCGAGAGGCCGATCGCCGAGTCCATCGAGTAACGACCTCCCGACCCACTCCCAGAAGCCGAACATGTTGTCGGTGTCGATGCCGAACTTCGAGACCTCCTCGGCGTTGGTCGAGACGGCGACGAAGTGCTTGGCGACAGCGGACTCGTCGCCGCCGAGGCCGGCCAGCGACCACTCGCGGGCAGTGCGAGCGTTGGTCATCGTCTCCAGCGTGGTGAAGGTCTTCGAGGAGATCACGAAGAGCGTCTCCTCAGGATCGAGGTCGCGGGTGGCCTCGGCGAAGTCGGTGCCGTCGACGTTGGAGACGAAGCGAAAGGTCATCTCTCGGCGCGAGTAGTGGCGCAAGCGCCTCGTAGGCCATCACCGGGCCGAGGTCCGAGCCACCGATGCCGACGTTGACGACGTTGCGGATCGGCTTGCCGGTGTGGCCGGTCCACTCGCCCGAGTGGACGCGCTCGACGAAGGCGGCCATGCGGTCGAGCGTCTCGTGCACCTCCTTGACCACGTCGACGCCGTCGACGATCAGCGAGCGCCCGCGCGGCATCCGCAGCGCCACGTGGAGGACGGCGCGGTCCTCGGAGACGTTGATGTGCTCGCCGGCGAACATCGCTTCGCGACGCTCCTCGACCCCGCACTCCGTCGCCAGCGCGCCGAGCAGCAGCAGCGTCTCGTCGGTGATCCGGTTCTTGGAGAAGTCGAGGATGCAGACCGGCACCGTCGGCGATCAGCCGCTCACCGCGCTGGGGTCGGCGGCGAAGAGGTCGCGCAGGTGCTGTCCCTCGATCGCGGCGAAGTGCGTCTCCAGCGCCTGCCAGGCGGGCCGCTGGCGCAGCGCCGGACCGTCGCTCACGCGTGCGCCCCGGCCTGGGACTCGATCGTCTTCAGCATCTCGTCCCAGGACTTGCGAAGGCGTCCTTGCCCTCGTCCTGCAGCCGCTTGGCGAGGGCGTCGACGTCGATTCCGGCATCGCCGAACTTCGCCAGCACCTGGTCGCAGTCGCCGCCGTCAGCCGGAACCAACTCACCGACCTCGCCGTGATCGGCAAAGGCGAGCAGGGTCGGCTCGGGCATCGTGTTGACGGTGAAGGGCGAGGCGAAGCCCTCGATGTAGAGGGTGTCGGAGGCGTCGGGGTCCTTGGTGCCGGTGCTGGCCCAGAGCAGGCGCTGCGGGCGGGCGCCCTCGTTCATCAGCCGCTGCATGCGGTCTGAGTCGAGCAGCTCGCGGTAGGCGCGATAGGCCTGAAAGCCGATCGCCAGACCGAGCCGGTTGTGCAGCTCGTCCGGCACCTCGTCGGCGACGGCGACGTCCCAGCGGCTCATGAAGATCGAGGCGACGGAGGCGACGTCGGCGTCTGCGCCCGGCCTCGATCCGCCGTTCGATTCCCTTCATGTAGGCGTCGGCCGCGGCGAGGTACTGCTGCGCGTCGAAGAGCAGCGTCACGTTGATCGGGATGCCGGCGAAGATCGACTCCTCGATCGCGGTCAGACCGGCCTCGGTGCCCGGAATCTTGATGAAGAGGTTGTCGCGCTCCGCCTTGGCGTGCAGGGCCGCGGCCTGCTCAATCGTCGCCTCGGCGTCGTCGGCGATCAGCGGCGAGACCTCAAGCGAGCAGAAGCCGTCGACCCCGGCGGTCCGCTCGTGGACTCGGCCGAAGAGGTCGGTGGCATCCCGCAGGTCGGCGAGGGCCAACTCGAAGAAGATCCGCTCGGTGGGCGTTGCGCCGATTCCCTGCTCGGGAACGTCGCTGGCGCTGAGCTCGGCGATCTGCTCGTCGTAGGCGTCGCCGGCGGAGATCGCCTTGTCGAAGATCGTCGGGTTCGAGGTCAGCCCGGTCACCGAGAGCTCGTCGATGTAGCCCTGCAGGGTGCCGTCAGCCAGCATCGTGCGGGTGATGTTGTCGAGCCAGAGGCTCTGGCCCATGTCGTGAAGCTTCGCGGTCGACTTCATGAGAGCAGCTCCTTTGCGGCTTCGGCCACCTTGTCGGGGGTGAAGCCGAACTTGGTTTGAACGTCTTTCAGCGGCGCCGAGGTGCCGAAGGTGTGCATCCCGATCTTGACGCCGTCGAAGCCAACGTAGCGGTCCCAGCCCAGGGTCGAGGCCTCCTCGATCGAGACCCGAGCGGTGATGCCCGGCGGCAGCACCTGCGTCGCGATAGTCCTCGTCCTGGCGGTCGAAGAGCTCACAGCAGGGCAGGCTGACCACGCGGGAGCGAACCCCGGAAGCGAGCAGCTCCTCGTGGGCGGAAAGCGCCAGCGCCACCTCGCTGCCGGTGGCGATCAGGATCACCTCCGGATCGCCGCCCTCGGCGTCGGCGAGCACGTAGGCGCCGCGGCGCAGGCCCTCGGCTGAGGCGTACTTGGAGCGGTCGAAGACCGGCACGTTCTGGCGGGTCAGGACCAGCGCGACCGGTTGGTGGTGGCGGTCGATCGCCGCCCGCCAGGCCTCGGCGACCTCGTTGGCGTCGGCGGGCCGGATCACGTCGAGGCCGGGGACCGCGCGCAACGAGGCGAGCTGCTCGACCGGCTGGTGGGTCGGGCCGTCCTCGCCGAGGCCGATCGAGTCGTGGGTGAAGACGTGGATCACCGGCAGCTCCATCAGCGCCGAGAGACGGATCGCGGGCCGGGCGTAGTCGGAGAAGGTGAGGTAGGTCGACCAGAGCGGCCGCAGCTTGGAGAGCGAGAGGCCGTTGCAGATTGCCGCCGACTCGTGCTCGCGGATGCCGAAGTGGAGCTGGCGGCCGTCGTAAGAGCCCGGCTCGAAGATCGTGATCGCCCTCGCCACCCAGCCGCACCGAGGTCGAGTCGGTGAGGTCGGCGGAGCCGGCGAGCAGCCAGGGCAGGCGGGCGGCGATCGCGTTCTCGACCTGCTGCGAGGCCTTGCGGGTGGCGATCCCCTTCTCATCGGCCTCGAAGCTGGGGATCTCGGCGTCCCAGCCGCGGGCAGCTCGCGCTTTTGCTGGGCGTCAATCTCGGCAGCGAGCTCGGCGTTCTCGCTGGCGTAGTTGGCAAGCTTGCCCGCCCATGCGGCGCTGAGCTCAGCGCCACGCTTGCCGATCCCCGCGTCGAAGTGCTCGCGCACGCCCTCGGGGACGAGGAACTGGGCGTCCTCGGGCCAGCCGTAGGCGCGCTTGGTCTCGCGCACCTCCTCCTCACCCAGCGGTTCGCCGTGTGCGGCGGAGGTGTCCTGACCTTGTGCGGCGAGCCGTAGCCGATGTGGCTGTCGACGATGACCAGCGTCGGCCGCCCCTGCTCGCCCTTGAACTCCTCGAAGGCGGTAGCGATCAGGTCGGTGTCGTTGGCGTCGCCGACCCGGGTGACGTTCCAGCCGTAGCCCATGAAGCGAGCGGCGACATCGTCGTCATAGGCGAGCTGGGTTTTGCCGTCGATCGTGATCTGGTTGTTGTCGTAGACCCAGCAGAGGTTGTCGAGCTTCAGGTGGCCGGCGATCGAGGCGGCTTCGTTGGAGACGCCCTCCATGAAGCAGCCGTCGCCGGCAATCGCGTAGACGTCGAAGTCGAAGAGCTCGAAGCCGGGTCGGTTGTAGCGGGCGCCCTGCCACTTGCCGGCGATCGCCATGCCGACCGAGGTGGCGACGCCCTGGCCGAGCGGACCGGTGGTCGTCTCGACCCCCGAGGTCCAGCGGTACTCGGGGTGCCCGGGGGCGCGCGAGTCGAGCTGGCGGAAGCTTTCGATGTCCGCCAGCGAGACGGCATCGTTGCCGACCACCTCGTAGTCGGGATCGACTGCCTTGACCCCGGCCAGGTGAAGCAGCGAGTAGAGCAGCATCGAGGCGTGCCCGGCGGAGAGCACGAAGCGGTCGCGCCCCGGCCAGATCGGATCCGCCGGGTCGAAGCGCAGGAAGCGCTGCCAGAGCGTGTAGGCGACCGGGGCCAGCGCCATCGGCGTGCCCGGGTGCCCCGAGTTGGCCTTCTGGATCGCATCGATCGAGAGGGTCCGGATCGTGTTGATCGCCAGCTGGTCGATGTCGCGCTCGTCCGGCATTCGATTCGATCCTATTCCCCGCTCCACCGGAGCTGTAACCAGATGGTGGCCCGCTCAGGGTTGCGCGATTTTGGTTTAACGAACTGCTACGTTCCCGCGCCACGCCACTGATGAGACCGACTCGCCCGCTGTCTCTGCTCTCGTCGGATTTGCCGTCCTTGCCGCCATGATCTCCCCGGCCGCTTTCGCTCGCGCTGGCTCGAACGCCTCCGCGGCAGGCCCGGTGCGTGTGGGAACGAAACCGCGAAACGCGTCCTCGAAGGACATCGCAAGGCGTCGATCCAAGCGCCGAAGTCCGTTCTGTGCGGCCCATTCGCCGGCCGCGGCAGCTCGACGATGGTGGTCGCACTGCCTGAGCAGGGATGCAAGCGACAGGGCCGGAGCTGGATCACCTTCCGCCTTGAACAGGGTGGGTGGCGGCGAGTCTGGGCCTACAAAGGACGCTTCAACACCATTACAACGGGACCGATGGGCTCGACCGGGCGGCGGATCAAGGAAACCAGCCCTGTAGACAACGGAAAGAATTGCAAGCTCGGCGGCAGCAGGTGGCGCCTCTGGCGCTGGGACGGCAAACGATTCGTCGCGGGAGAGGGGCAAAAGGGTGGCAAAGGTGGTGGCAGTGGCGGTAAGGGAGGACGCAAGCGACTCGTCCTCTCCCCTGACGTCGCGACGATTACCGCGGGTGAAACTCAGCAGTACCGAGTGCACCTCTTCGAAGGGAAACGCGATCTCGGCGACGTGACGAATCAGACCAGCCTCATTACGGAATACCAAGGGTCACAGAGCATTTGCGGCTCGCCCACGACCACACCGGTCACCGCGTACTGCAACGGCCTCGGCTCATGCGATCAGGGCACACACACCTGCACAGCGGTATCTCCCGGAGAATGGGGCCTGACGGCCTCCCTTGACAAGGAGGAAGTCAGCTCGCAGCGCGAGTGAACCATTTGGCGGCGGTCAGTACTGGCAGCTCTTCCCGCTCGCCCTCCACGAACTCTCCCAGGAAGCCGGCGAGGCGATCGAGATCACCGTCGAGGGAGAGCGCGAAATCGGCCGCTCCCCCGAAAACCTGCCCGAATACGAATCCACCGTGCTCGGGACCTCGAACGAAGTGTTATTAAATAGCGCGAGGCATCACGGTTCGATTCGGGTAACGGTGCCGTCGCCGTTGTTGGCGGCCCAAACGGCTTCGGGACCGACCACCACGGCGCCGGGCTTTGGACCGACGTCGATTGGGCCCCCAATCGGCTCGCCGCTGCCCAGGCCCAAGCGGATTACGGAGTCATCGGCGGCGCTGGCGACCCAGACGGCTTCGGTGCCAGCGTCGATTCCGCCCGGCTGTTCGCCGACCGCGATCGGGTCGCCGAGGATCGAGTGGGTCGAGGGATCGACCCGGGTGACGGTCGCCGAGCGACTGTTGGCGACCCAGACCAGCCCGTGGCCGACAGTTACCCCGGCGGGGCCCCGCCCGGCGAGGATCGGCGCCCCGACGGCCATCGTGCCGAGATCGATGCGGCGGACGGTGCCGGTGCTCGCGCTGCTGACCCAGAGGCCGCCGGCACCAGCAGCGAGGCGCAAGGGCGCGGCGTGGGGCGCGAGCCCCCGCCTGACGATCCTTGCTGCTTTCGCATCGATCGCGGTAACGCCGGCCCCGCCCTCGTCGGCAACCCAGATGCGGCCGCCGCCGGAGACGATCGCCCCGGGGCTGCCACCCAAATGAACCCTGGCAGTCGTGTGCCCGGCGTGGTCGATCCGCAGGATCGTGCCGGTGCGGGGGTTCGAGACCCAGACCGAGCCGGCGCCGATCGTTACCCCGGAGACGCCCTTCCCCACCTGGACCTTGGAGACGATCCGCTGCGTATGGGGGTCGATCCCGGTGAGGGTGCCGTCGGCAGCGCTCGTCACCCAGACTGTTCTGGGCCCGACCGCCAGGCGCAGAGGTGGATCGCCAACTGGGATTGGAGTCGAGACCGAGACCCCGTTTCCTCCGAGCAAGAGGAAACCCAACGCAACAGCGCCGGCCACCACGGCCACCGCCGCACCCAGCCACTGCTTCGTCCTTGGGCCGAGACGATGCCGCCGTTTCGGCGAATCGCCAAGTCGCGCGGTCGGCCGCTCGTCGCGAGCCGAGAGCACTCGAGTCGCCGCCGGCGTCGCGCCCTCCCGTTCACTCGCCGCCGCGATCAGCTCCCCGGCCGAGCGATAGCGCTCGCTTGGGTCCTTCGAAACGGCGCGCTCGATTACCGCGTCGAGGCCCTTGGGGATCTCCGGCTCGGTGTCGGCCTCCTTGCGCGCGTAGGGCACGATCCCGGTCAGTGCCTCATAGAGCACGCAGCCCAGCGCGTAGACGTCGGCGGCGGGGCCAACCCGCTCGCCGCGCCATTGCTCCGGCGCCATGTACTCGACCGTGCCGACGATCGAGGCGCCGCTGCCGGGCCCGGTTTCGGCGTAGGCCTTGGCCAGGCCGAAATCCGAGAGGTAGGCCCGCTCGCCTTCGATCAGGATGTTGTGCGGCTTGACGTCGCGATGGACGATGCCGGCGGCGTGGGCGGCATCGAGCGCTTCGGCGATCTGGCCGAGCAGGTGGACCGCGCGTTCGGGCTCCAGCGGCCCCTCGCGGTCAATCAGCTTGCGCAGGTCGCCGCCCTCGACCAGGCGCATCGCGACGATCAGCTCGCCGTCGTCCTCGCGGGCGTCGTAGACCGGCACCACCGCGGGATGCTCGAGGCGGGCAGCGAGGCGCGACTCGCTGCAGGAAGCGGCGGCGGAATTTCTCATCGTCAGCGAGCTGGTGGGCGATCACCTTGAGCGCCACCGGGCGCTCAAGCGCCAGTTGGGTCGCCCGGTAGACCACCCCCATGCCACCGCGGGCGATCAGCGACTCGATCCGGTAGCCGCCAAGCGTCGAGCCGATCGAAGGTTCTCCCACGCGGCGGTTATACAGCCGCGAAACGACGAAGGGCCCGCTCCGGTCAGAGCGGGCCCTTCGAGCTGGAGCCGGGGGAGTCCTAGTGCCGCACCGGCTGCCAGGCGATCACCGGGCCGATCGTCGTCGTCGATTCGCCTTCACTGGGGTCATAGCCTTCGGCGAGATCGGCGCGGCGGCCGCTGGCGACGTCGAGTGCGGAGAGCGACTCGACGCCTTCGGTGGCGACAAAAGCAGCGACGCTGCGACTGTCGGAGGAAAAGACAGAGCTGGTCTTGGAACCGTCCGGTAGCTCACTCAGCTTGCGCGCCCGGCCCGGCCCGATCGGCTTGACCCAGAGGCCCTGATCGCGGCGGAAGAGCAGCGTGTGACCGCTCGGCGCGACGTCTTCGACGAAGGCCGAGCCCGCTCCGTGAACCAGGGGGCGAACTTTGCTGCCGTTCTCGCGCATCGTGTAGATGTCGGCATAGGCGTCCGGCCCGTCGCCACTCTGGCCGCGGCTGAAGACGATGTTCTCGTCACCAAAGTAGTGGGGCGCGAACTCGTCGGTCCCGGGCGTGTTGGTGAGGCGACGCAACTTGATGCCGGCCGGGCGCACCGAGTAGATGTCGTCGGAGGTACCGCCACCGGGCAGGGCGACGCTGCGCACGAAGGCGATGTCACAACCGTCATCGGAGATCGAGGCTTCGTGCTCGTCGGCCGCGGTGGTGGTCAGCGCGTGAGGGCTGCCGCCAGTTGCCCGGACCGTATAGAGGTCACGCGGCGCGCCTTCACTCGCCCGTCGCTCGAAGACGACGATCTTGCCGTTGGGCGAGAAGATCGGGTGCCCGTCGACCTGCGGCCCGCTGGTCAGCATCCGCTCGCCGGAGCCGTCGGCACGGACCGAGTAGATGTCGCCGGCACGGGAGAAGACAATCGTTCTGCCGTCGGCGGAGAAGTCGGGTTCGCTGTCACCCGGATTTTCGGTCAGCTGATTGAGATGCCCTTCCTTCGCTGCGAAGAGGCCGCCTTTGGCGACTTTGCCTTCGTCGCTTACTCGTGAGAAGACGACAGCTCCGGTTCGCGACGATGCGGCCGAGGCCGTCGCCGGCACGGCGAGGGCAAGGAGGACGAAAAGTGCGGCGTAGATCGAACGGTTGAACATTGGACTCCCCTTTTCGGGTGGGTTGCATTTGCCCAACCGATACTCCGGGGCCGGAGCGCACGCGCCAACGACAGCCGCGACACCGAACGGGCCAGCTCTGGCCCGGTCCGGGTCAGCGGTCGAGGCCGAGCTCGATCACCCGAGCGGCAATCAGGCGGGGGCGCTCGCGGCCGGACTCGCCGGGGACCTCGAGCTTGGCGGCGAGGGAATCGAGGCGGCGCTGTGCGGTGCGCTCACTGACGTGCAGCGCCTCGGCTATCTCCGCCCGCGTCGCCGGCCGACCGGCAAAGGCGCCCTCGCTGCGGTAGGGCGCGACCAGTGCGGCGGCGGTTGCGCGCTCCTCTTCATTGAGGGCCACGCTCGGGCCGGCGGCAGCGATGGTGCCTCCCGCCCGGCCCGGCGCCGGGTCGGAGACTTCGAGCCGGTGGCCGCCGACGATCAGGGTGTCGCCGTCGCGCAGGCGCCGCGGGCGGTCGAGCGGCTCGCCGTTGAGCGCCGTGCCGTTGCGGCTGTCGAGGTCGGTCGCCATCAGCACCCCACCGCGGTTCTCGATCTCGAGGTGGTTCCAGGAAACCGCCTCGTCGTCGATCTGGATCTGCGCCTCCGGGTTGCGACCGACCACGGTGCGCTCGCCGGCAAGCGCCACCGAACGGGGCTCGCCACCCTCGCCTGTGAGCCAGATTCGCGCGTCCATAGGACGCGAGCATAGATCCATCAACGCGAATCAAGTTTGGGGGGAAATAACCCTGAAACTTGATTCGCGTGATCGGAGGCCGTGAGTAGAGTGGCGGCCGTGAACGCCGCCGACGCCGAGAAGCGCATCGCCGCCGAGGCGGCGGCGGAGCTGGTCGAAGACGGGATGACGGTGGGGCTGGGCACCGGATCGACCGTCGCCCACCTGCTGCCGGCGATTGCAGCCCGCGGCGTCAGCGGCATCCGCTGCGTCGCTACCTCTATCGCTACCGAGGAACAGGCGCGGGGGCTGGGTGTCCCGGTCGAGGAGTTCAGCCAGCTGCAGCGACTCGACATCGCGATCGACGGCACCGATCAGGTGACGCCCGACGGCTGGTTGATTAAGGGTGGTGGCGGCGCTCACCTGCGCGAGAAGATCGTCGCCGCCGCGGCCGAGCGCTTCATCGTCATCGCCGACTCGAGCAAGCCGATTGAGGCGCTGAGCGCGCCGGTGCCGCTCGAGCTCTTCGCCTTCGGCATCGCCTCGACCCTCGAGCGACTCGGCTCCGCGGTCACCTTGCGCGACGTCCCGCGTAGCCCCGACAACGGGCTGATCGCCGACTACGGCGGTGAGATCAGTGACCCAGCGGAACTTGCCGCCCAGCTTGAGGCTGACCCCGGCGTCGCCGCTCATGGCCTCTTTCCGCCGGATATGGTGAGCGCGGTGCTGGTGGGGGCCGAGGGCGCCGTCAAAAGCTTGTCCCTGAGCTAATCCGAGGAGACCAGATGAGTGATTTCACCGGGCTGGCGATCGCCGGCCGCGTTGCAACCCCGAGCGATCCCGACTGGGACGAGGCGCGCCAAGCCTGGAACCTAGCTGCCGACCAGAGGCCGGAGGCGGTCGTCTTCGCCGAGAGCGCCGATGACATCGCCAAGACGGTGCGCTTCGCCGCCGGCAACGACCTCAAGGTGGCCGGTCAGGGTACGGGCCACGGCGCCTTTGGCCTGACAGCTTCTCTCAGCGGAACGATCCTGATCAAGACCGAGCGCATGCGCGGAATCGAAGTCGATCCCGACGCACAGACGGCCCGCGTCGAGGCCGGCGTGCTCGTCGCCGAGCTCAGCGCCGCCGCCCAGAAGCACGACCTCAGCTCGATGCCGGGCTCCTCGCCGGACGTCGGCGTCACCGGCTACACCCTCGGCGGGGGCCTCAGCTGGCTCGGCCGCCACTACGGCTTTGCCTGCAACCGCGTGCAGGCGATCGAGCTGGTCACCGCCGACGGCGAGCCGCGCACCGTCGATGCCGAGAACGAGCCGGACCTGTTCTGGGCGCTGCGTGGTGGCGGCGGTGGCTACGCGATCGTCACCGCCCTGCACCTGAACCTGATCCCGATCGCCGAGATCTACGCCGGCGCCCTCGTCTTCCCCGCCGAGCTCGGCGCCGATGCTGTCCGTGCATACCGGGACTGGACCGCCGGCCTCTCCGATGACGTCACCTCAGTGGTCCGCTTCATCACCCCGCCGCCGATCCCCGACGTGCCCGAGCCGATTCGCGGCCGCCCGCTGCTGACAATCGACGGCGCCTGCATCGGCAGTCAGGAGGAGGGCGAAGCAATCGTCGCGCCACTGCGCGAGCTTGGCGAGACGATCATGGACACCTGGGGACAGATTCCCGCCGAGGGCCTCTGTCGGATCCACATGGACCCAGAGAACCCCGTGCCCGGCCTGGGCGAGGGGCTGACGATCCGCGAGCTTCCCGACGAGGCGATCGACGCCTTCGCCAGCGTGGCGGGCCCCGGCTCTGGATCTCCAATGCTGCTCAGTGAGCTGCGCCATCTCGGCGGCGCACTCGGCCGTCCGGACCCCAACGGGGGTGCGCTCACCCACCTCGAGACCGAGTTCGTCATGTACAGCGTCGGCATGCCGATGACGCCGGAGTTGGGCGAGGCGATCCCCCAGTACCTGAAGCAGATCGAGCAGACGATGCAGCCTTGGGCGGGCGAGGGCTCCTACTTCAACTTCACCGAGCGGCCCTGCGACGCCGACGCGATCCTGCCCGCCGACGTCTGCGCCCGGCTGGCTGAGGTGAAGCGCCAGTGGGACCCCGACGGCATGATCGTCGCCAACCACTCGGTCTCACTGGAAACGGCCTAGGTCGCGACTACCGGCGCCAGGAACCGACATCGAGAGGGATCAGGCTCTCGAGGCGCTTGACCGCCGGGTCGTCGGGGCCGACCAGCTCGGAGATCGTCGCAGCGGCGACGTCAATGTCCTCTGGCGTCGCCTCAGCGATCGCCTCCATATCAGCCCAGTCCTTGGTGCGATCGAAGAAGGCCTTGAAGATCGCCAGCGAGGCGCAGTCCAGCACCGGTATCTCGCGGCCGGCGAGCGACACCCAAACGATCGCCGAGGCAACCGCTTGGTGCAGGGGGACGTTGTTGAGGAAGACGTCAATCGGAGTGCCGTCCCAATCGAGGCGCGCCTGCCCGTCGTGCTCGACCTTGGCGACGTCATCGTCAGTCACCTTCACGCCGGGCGGCAGACAGGCGAGAGTCGGGCCAGCCCGGTTGGAGTCGACGAAGATGTTCACGTCCAGATCCCGCGTACCGCGAGGCTCCTCGACACAGTAAGCAAGGGCAATAGCTCCACCAAAAGCATGAGGAATGCTGGACTTGTTCAGCGAGTCGTGAATGGCGAAGAGCTTGTCGACCAGCTCGCTCAAGCCGCCAACTTCTTCTCGCCGAGGCGATCCGAAAGCCGCGGATAGCCCAGCTCGGGCCGTGGCCGGAAGGGCAGCGCCTCCGCCAGCTCGAGCACTTGGACCAGGATTCGCCCGGCACGCTCGGCATCGACGGGCGGCCTGCGGCGATCGAGCTTCAGCGCCAAGCCCCCCGCCGCCGCAAGCCGGGCGATTGCCTCCGCACCAGGCTCACGAGTGCCTTGGACGTAGGCATTGACCACGGAGCGAGGCATGCCGGCCCGGCGGGCCAACTCAGCCTGGCTCAGACCGCTTAGCGCCCGAATTTGCTCTGCGAGCGGAGTTCTGATTACCGACATAGGCAAATGTTAGCGGATTCGCTAACAAGTCTAAGTTTGCTGCGGCGCAGCGGACGCATCGGCGACCACGATCATATTGTCGTTCTCGACCTGCCCGGCCGGGATCGAGGTGTCGCCGGCCAGCAGCTTGGCCAGGGCGTCGCGCTTCTCTGGCGCCGGTGACCAGCCAGACGATCTGGCGAGCTTCGTCGAGGGCGGGGTAGGTGAGCGTCATGCGGCGGTGACCTTGGTAGGCGGTCTCGGTGAGGGCGACGCGGCGATCGCTGACCTCGAGCACCGGGTCGCCGGGAACCAGCGAAGCGGTGTGGCCGTCGGGGCCGAGGCCGAGGTGGACGAGGTCGAGCGCGCTCCGGCAGCGTGGTTTCGTACTCGTGGGCGGCGCCTTCGAGGTCGCGCTGGGTCACCGGCATCGGCCGCAGCGCCGCCTGGTGGTCCATCGAGAGGCCGAGCACCATGTGGGTGAGGTTGCGGTCCTCGCTGCCGGGCGAGGCGATCCGCTCGTCGACCTGGAACAGCTCGGTCTTTGTCCCACGGCATCTGCTCTAGTTCGCCGAGGATCGCCAGCATCGCCCAGGGCGCTGCGGCCGCCGCTCATCGCCAGCGAGAAGATGTCGCGCTCGGCTGCCGCGGCGGCGCCGATCGCGGCGATCAGCTCGGCGGCACGGCGCGCCGCCGCCTTTTCGTCGGCGCAGACCTCGAGCTCGATTGCCACGTTCCCAGCCTAGGAGGACTTCTCGTCGTGGCCACCGAACTGCTTGCGCATCGCCGAGAGAACCTTGTCGGCGAAGTCGTCGAGGCCGCGCGAGGCGAAGCGCTCGTACAGAGCGGTGGTCAGGACCGGCGCCGGCACGCCCTCGTCGATCGCGGCGATCGAGGTCCAGCGGCCCTCGCCGGAGTCCGAGACGCGGCCCGCGAACTCGGAGAGGTCGGCCGATTCCTGCATCGAGGCGGCGGTCAGGTCGAGCAGCCAGGAGCCGATCACGCTGCCGCGACGCCAGACCTCGGTCGACCTCGGGCAGGTCGAGGTCGTACTGGTAGTACTCGGGCTGCTCCATGCGGCGCCGTCTCGGCGTCGGCCTCGCGCTGGACCTTGCCGGCGTTGGCGTTCTTGAGGATGTTGAGGCCCTCGGCGTAGGCGGCCATGATCCCGTACTCGATCCCGTTGTGGACCATCTTCACGAAGTGCCCGGCGCCGTTGGGGCCGCAGTGCAGGTAGCCGTTCTCGGCGGCGAGTGGGCTCGCCGGTGCGGCCCGGCGTGCGCTCGGCCGACTCGACGCCCGGCGCCAAGCGATGGCGAAGATCGAGTCGAGCCGCTCGCACGGCCCCGTCGGGACCGCCGATCATCAGGCAGTAGCCGCGGTCGAGGCCGAAGACGCCGCCGCTGGTGCCGCAGTCGACGTAGTCGATCCCCTGCTCGCCCACCTTCGCGGCGCGGCGAATGTCGTCGCGGTAGTAGGAGTTGCCGCCGTCGATGATCGCGTCGCCGGAGTCGAGCACGGCGGCGACCTCCTCGACGGTCTTCTCGGTGATCTCGCCGGCCGGCACCATCACCCAGACCGAGCGCGGGGCGTTCAGCTTCGCGGCCAGGTCCTCCAGCGAGGAGGCGCCCTCGGCGCCCTCCCCGGCCAGCTCGGAGACCGCGTCGGGGTTGACGTCGAAGACGACGAGGCGTGTGACCGTCGCGCATCAGCCGCCGCGCCATGTTGGCGCCCATGCGGCCGAGTCCGACCATTCCGAGCTCCATGGGCGTAACCTCTGATCGCGAGCCCGAGCGCGAGCGTGCGCGGAGGTAGCCTGGCGAGCGCATGCCCCGGACCGACGCCAAGCACTCCGACACCGATGCCGACGTGCTGACGATCTTCGGGATCAGCGGCGACCTGGCGAAGAAGATGACCTTCCGGGCGCTCTACCGGCTCGAGGCGCGCGGCAAGCTCGACTGCCCGATCGTCGGCGTCGCGATCGACGAGTGGGACGACGAGAAGCTGCGCGAGCACGCCCGCGAATCGATCGACGCCACCGTCGACAGACCCCGACGAGGACGTCTTCGCCCGGCTCGCCAAGCGCCTCTCCTACGTCCAGGGCGACTACGCCGACGCCGCAACCTTCAAGCGAGTCGCGGCGGCGCTCGGCGACGCCAAGAGCCCCGTCTTCTACCTCGAGATCCCGCCCTTCGCTCTTCGCCACCGTCGTCCACGGCCTCGGCGAGGCCGGGCTGACCGAGAACGCCCACGTCGTGATCGAGAAGCCCTTCGGCCACGACCTCGAATCGGCCCGCGCGCTCAACGCCGAACTCTGCGAGGTGCTCGAGGAGAAGCAGATCCTGCGCATCGACCACTACCTCGGCAAGGAGCCGGTGATGGACATCACCTACCTGCGCTTCGCCAACTCGATCCTGGAGCCGGTCTGGAACCGCCAGCACGTCTCCCACGTGCAGATGACGATCGCCGAGAACTTCGGCGTCGACGACCGCGGCCGCTTCTACGACGCGGTCGGGGCGATGCGCGACGTGATCCAGAACCACGCCCTGCAGGTGCTGGCCCTGGTCGGCGATGGGGCCGCCGACCGGCAACCACCACGACTCGATCCGCGACAAGAAGCTCGAATTCTTCAAGGCGATGCGGACCGCCGACCCGAAGCGCTACGTGCGCGGTCAGTACGAAGGCTTCCTCGACGTCAAGGACGTCGCCCCGGACTCGACCACCGAGACCTTCGCCGCGATCGAGCTGGAGGTCGACAACTGGCGCTGGAGCGGCGTCCCCTTCTTCATCCGCGCCGGCAAGTGCATGCCGGCGAAGTCGAGCGAGGTGACCGTCGTCTTCAAGCGCCCGCCGCCGCTTGGCGATCGGCGCACGGCAAGACGCCGGAACCGAACCAGATGACGATCCGGATCGAGCCCGACGCCGGGCTCGCGCATGCGGCTCTTCGCGAAGAAGGCGGGCGAGGAGGCCTTCGAGCCGGCCGACCTCGAGGTCCTCTTCGAAAAGGTGCCCGGCGAGGAGCCCGAGCCCTACGAGCGCCTGCTCGGCGACGCGATCGCCGGCAACCACACACTCTTCACCCGCCAGGACACGGTCGAGGAGACCTGGCGAGTCGTGCAGCCGCTGCTCGACGAACCGGGGCCGGTGCTCCCCTATGACCCCGGCACCTGGGGACCGCCCGAGGCGGCGAGAGCTGACCCGCGGCATCGCCCAGTGGTCGCGAGCCCTGGCTGCCTAGTTAGCAATTCCTCGGACGCAATCCCGACCGCCATGCTAGGTTTGGGACCCCTAATTAGGGATGCCTAACCAGGCTCCCGGGGCGCCTAACCACATGATCCCCACCTTCGTCATCACCCTGCGAGAGGGCGTCGAGGCCTCTCTGATCGTCGGCATCATCGCCGCCTTCCTGGTCAAGGAGGGCCGCCAGGACGCGATGCGCCAGATGTGGATCGGGGTCGGGATCGCGATCGTCCTCTGCACCGCCGGCGCGATCGCGCTCGACATCGTCGGCCAGCAGCTGCCGCAGACAGCAGCAGGAGGGCCTGGAGACGGTGATCGGCCTGATCGCCGTCTCGACGATCACCTACATGATCATCTGGATGCGCCGCCACGCGCGCGAGATCAAGGCCACCTTGGAGGGCGAGGCCGCCTCGGCGCTCGCCGCCGGCTCGACCATGGCGCTGGTCGGGATGGCCTTCCTCGCCGTCCTGCGCGAGGGCTTCGAGACCTCGGTCTTCCTGCTCGCCGCCTTCCAGGACGCGACCGACACCACCGCCGCCGGCGCCGGCGCGGTCCTCGGCCTGGTCGCGGCGGTCGCGATCGGCCTCGGTCTCTACCGCGGCGGCGTCCGGATCAACCTCACCCGCTTCTTCCGCGTCACCGGCGCTGGTCCTCGTCTTCGTCGCCGCCGGCCTGCTCGCCACCGCGCCCACACCGCCCACGAGGCGGGCTGGATCAACGGCCTCCAGGGCCAGGCGCTCGACCTCACCTGGCTGGTCCAGCCGGGCACGATCTCGCGGCTCGCTGCTGACCGGGATGCTGGGCCTGCAGCCCGCGCCGACGGTGATCGAGGTCGTGGCCTACGGCCTCTACGCGGTGCCGATGGCGCTCTACGTCATCTGGCCGGACCGCTTCCGCCCGGGCCGGCGGAGCCGGGTCGAGGGGCGCCAGGGCGCGCCGGCCGAGAGCCCGGCGTGAGACCCCGCCCCGCCTGGCGATGACCGAGCTAACACGGCGGCGACTGCTGGCCTCGGCCGGCGTCGGCGCCGCCGGGATCGGCCTCGGCGGCGCGGCGGCTACCTGGTCGGCCAGGAGACGCGCGAGGCACAGCGACGGCACCGGCCGGTCCCCTTCTACGGCGAGCACCAGGCCGGGATCGACACACCGGCCCAGGACCGCCTCCACTTCGCCGCCTTCGACCTGGTCAACCGACGAGCCGGGCGGCGCTGCGCGAACTGATGCAGGAGTGGTCGAGCGCGGCGGCCGAAATGACCGCCGGGCAGATGATCGGCGACGTCAACGACGGTTGAGCTGGCGCCGCCCGACGACACCGGCGAGACGGTCGGCCTGCTGCCCTCGCAGCCTGACCGTCACCTTCGGCTTCGGCCCGAGCCTCTTCGAACGGCGCGAGCTCGGGCTCGCAGGCCTCGCGTCCCGCCGCGCTGGCGCCGATCCCGCCGCTGCCCGCCGACGAGCTGAACGAGCTCGAAAGCGGCGGCGACATCTGCGTGCAGGCCTGCTCCGACGATCCCCAGGTCGCCTTCCACGCGATCCGCAACCTGGCCCGGATCGGCCGCGGCACCGTGGTCATGCGCTGGTCCCAGCTCGGCTTCGGCCGCACCGCCACGCACCAGCCGCAGCCAGGACACCCCGCGCAACCTGATGGGGATTCAAGGACGGCACCGCCAACATCAAGGCCGAGGACACGGCGGCGATGGACCACTACGTCTGGGTCGGCAGCGAAGGGCCGGCCTGGATGCGCGGCGGCAGCTACCTGGTCAGCCGCCGGATCCGCATGCTGCTCGAGGTCTGGGACCGCTCCTCGCTGGAAGACCAGGAGCAGACGATCGGCCGCGCCAAGTACAGCGGCGCCCCGCTCGGCGGGAGCGAAGAGTTCGACCCGCTCGACCTTGAAGCCAAGGACGCTGACGGGCTGCCGGCGATCCCGTCGACGCCCACGTCCGCCTCGCCTCGGCCACGGAAAACGGCGGCGAGCGGATCCTGCGCCGCGGCTACTCCTTCACCGACGGCGTCGACGAGAGCCTCGGCGAGCTCGAAGCCGGCCTCTTCTTCATCTGCTTCCAGCGCGACCCGCGCACGCCAGTTCGTCGCGATCCAGCGTCGTCTCGGCCTCAACGACGCGCTCAACGAGTACATCAAGCACGTCGGCAGCGCCGTCTTCGCGGTCCCGCCAGGCGCCCGCAAGGGCGGCTACGTCGGCGAAACCCTGCTCGGCTGAGCTCCGGTGCGCTTTATCCCTGAATAAAGCGGCAATGGAACACCGGAGCGGTAATCCGACTGAATGTGTCGGTTTTTGTTAGGGTGCCCTAACTTTTCTCGTTCACTTCCAGACAAGGAGCTTCTCCACCGATGAACCGATTCCCCGTCCGCGCTTCGCTGGCCGCCCTGGCCGTCGGCCTGGTCGCGCTCTTCGCCGCCGCCTGCGGCTCCAGCGACGACGGGCCTGCCGGCGCCAAGAAGATGAGCTTCAAGCTGACCGACGCCGGCTGCGACCCGCACGACGCGAAGGCGCCCGGCGGGCCCGATCAACTTCGAGGTCGAAAACGCCGGCTCCTCCAGCGTCACCGAGCTCGAGGTCCTCGACGGCGAAACGATCCTCGGCGAGAAGGAGAACCTCACCGACGGCCTCTCCGGCAGCTTCTCGCTGACCCTGGAGGAAGGCGAATACACCCTGCGCTGCAACGGCGGCGACGAAGAAGACGGCACGCTGACCGTGACCGGCGAGCTGCAGGCCGAGGACGAGCCCCGAGGTCGAAGCGGCGGTCGCCGCAGTACCGCGAATACCTCGAGAAGAACACCGACGAGCTGGTCGCGACGACCGAAGCCCTTCGTCGCCGCGGTCGATCGCGGGCGAGGTCGAGAAGGCCAAATCGCTCTACCCGGCGGCCCGCATCCCCTACGAGCGGATCGAGCCGGTGGCCGAGTCCTTCGGCGACCTCGACCCGCGCATCGACGCGCGTGAAAACGACGTGCCGGCGAGCGAATTCGGTGGCTTCCACCGGATCGAGAAAGCGCTCTGGGAAGAAGACACCGCCAAGGGCATGGCGCCGGTCGCCAAACAGCTGCTCGCCGACGTCGAAGAACTGCGCGCAGAAGGTGAAGCACGTCGAACTGCAGGCGGTGCAGATCGCCAACGGCGCCAACGAGCTGCTCGGCGAGGTCTCGGCCTCGAAGATCACCGGCGAGGAGGAGCGCTACTCGCACATCGACCTGGTCGACTTCGAGGCCAACGTCGAAGGGGCCGAGGCCGCCTTCGAAGCGGTCGAGCCGCTGCTCAGCAACAAGGACCCGAAGCTGGCGAAGGAAATCGAAGCCGAGCTTCGAAGACGTCTACGCCTCGCTGAAGCCCTACAGGCGCGGCGATGGTTTCGTCTCCTACACGGAACTGACCAAGGCCGACACGCGCAAGCTGGCACAGGAAATCGACGCGCTCGCCGAGGAGTTGTCACAGGTTCCCGCCCAGATCGTCGGCTGGAGACCGCATAGCCTGGTCCGGATGACCGTCGCCACAGGAAACAGGGCCGACCAGCTGCTCGAAGCGCTTGGCTTCGAGAGCTGGCGGCCCGGGCAGCGGGAGGCGGTCGAGGCCGGGCTCGAGGGGCGCGACTCGCTGATCGTGATGCCGACCGGCGGCGGCAAGAGCCTCTGTTACCAGCTGCCAGGGCTTGCCAGCGAGGACCTGACGATCGTCGTCAGCCCGCTGATCGCGCTGATGCAGGACCAGTGGCGACGGCTGACCGCGGCCGGGCACCCGGTGGCGATGATCTCCTCGGCGATGAGTCGCCGAGGGCGCCCGCAACGCCGCTCGACCAGGTGCGCGAGGGCAGGCGCGGATCGTCTACTGCTCGCCGGAGCGCTTCGCCTCGCCCGTCTTCCTCGATGCCCTGGCGCAACGGCGGATCGACCTGCTCGCCGTCGACGAGGCGCACTGCGTCTCCGAGTGGGGCCACGACTTCCGCCCCGACTACCTGCGCCTGCCGCAGATCGCCGAGCGGCTCGGGCGGCCGACGGTGATGGCCTGCACGGCGACCGCGACCAAGGCCGTGGCGGCCGAGATCGTCTCCCGCTTCGGCCTGCAGCGAACCGCTGCAGGTGCGCTCCGGCTTCGACCGGCCAAACCTCTCCTTCGACGTCGTGCGCGCTGGAGGGCAAGGGCTCGAAGGCGCGGCGGCTGGCCCTGCTCGAAGGCGGGCTTGCCGACCCCGCGAACCGGCCGGCGATCGTCTACTGCGGCACCCGCAGGGACACCGATGAGGTCGCCGAGGCGCTGCGCGACGCCGGCCTGCGGGCGCTCGCCTACCACGCCGGCATGGAGTCGGATGAGCGCACCGCGATCCAGCGCCGCTTCATGGAGCGGCGACGCCGAAGTCATCGTCGCCACCAACGCCTTCGGCATGGGCGTCGACAAGGCCGACGTGCGCTCGGTCTGGCACATGGCGATCCCGACCAGCCTCGAGGCCTACTACCAGGAGGCCGGGCGCGGCGGCCGCGACGGGCTGCCGGCGAAGGCCGTGCTGCTGGCGATGAAGGCCGACCTCGGCCGCCTCGTGCGCTTCATCGAACAGCGCGGCACCCCGAGCTGACGATCGCCCACGAGCGCGGCTGGCGCGCCTACCGCACGATCAAGTCCTTCATCTACGACGATCGCTGCCGCCGGCGCAGCATGCTCGACCACTTCGGCGACCACGAGGCAGGCAGGCCGCTGGGGCGCTGCTGCGACGTCTGCGACGGCGCCAGCTGGCTGCCCGATCCCGAGACGATCGTCGTGCGCCGCACGGCCAAGCGCGAGCGGCGCCGCCGCGCCGAGCTCTCGGCCGAAGCTGACGCGCCGCTCTTCGAGGAGCTGAAGGCCTGGCGGCTGAAGGCCGCAGCCGGCAAGCCTGCCTACACCGTCGCCAACAACAAGACCCTGGCGGCGATCGCCGCCAGCCGTCCCGCCGACAAGGCCGGCCTGGTCGAGATCAGCGGCGTCGGACCGAGCTTCGTCGCCAAGTACGCCGACGAAGTCCTGCAACTCGTCGCCCACTGAGCTGAGAAACCATCCGCCGCCGCCGTGTTGGCGGAAGGTGGTCGGCCAGCATGGATCGAACTTGCCCCGGATGACGCCTCGGTCGAGGAGAGGACTCAGCGCGATCGTCCTTGCCGTCGCGCTCTGCCTGCTGGCCGCCGCGAGCGCGCCGGCTGGCACGCTGCTGCCCAAGGGCAAGAAGATCTTCTTCGGCGTCAGCGACACCGGCAATCCGGCCGACTTCGGCCACTTCTCCGCCGACCTGCACAAGCACCCGGCGCTGATCGAGAGCTTCCGCAGCTGGGGCGCCGAATTCCCCGACTCGATCGAACGCTGGCAGTCAGCCCGGGCCCGGCCGGTCCTGCACCTGACCACCGCCGACTCGGGTGACGGACACGAGCTGATCAGCCCGCGCTCGATCGCCCAGGGCTACGGCGACGAATACCTGGTCCGGCTCAACCGGCTCTTTTGGGAGAAGAAAATGCCCGCCTACATCCGCCCGCTGGGCGAGCCAAACCGCTGCCTCAACGTCTACGCGGCCTACGACTGTGCCGGCAACCTGCGCGACTCCGCCCACAAGCCGCGCTGGTACCGCCTCGCCTTCCGCCGCATCTACATCATCGTCCACGGCGGTGGCAGCCGCGCCAAAATCAACGCCCGCCTTGGCGAAACCGGCCTGCCGCCGCTGCGCGCCGGCGGCGCTGGCCTACCCCGCGCGCCGGTCGCGGTGCTCTGGAGCACCCTGCCAGCCGGCTCGCCGACGGTCCCTCAGAACCGGCCCAAATACTTCTACCCGGGCGACAAATACGTCGACTGGGTCGGCACCGACTTCTACTCCGATGACCAGGACTGGAAAGCGCTCACCGGCCTCTACAACCGCTTCTCGAGCAAGCCCTTCGCGATCCCCGAGTTCGGCATCTCAACCGGCGCCGATGACCCCGCCTACATCGGAACACCTGATGGACTGGGTGCGTGGCCACCCGCGCTGCAAGATGCTCGTCTACTACCAAGACTTCGGCTCGACCAGCTCCTACCGGATCCAGAACTACCCGGCCAGCCTCACCGTCCTCAGCGACGCCCTGCACCACCCTGTTTTCCCTGCTTTTGCGCCGGACCCGCCGCTGGCGCCGCCGCCCCCGCCGGGTGGGGTCGCGCCTTAGGCGCGGACTTGCCCTTCGGCGCCACGATCGCCGGGCCGACGGCGCCTTTGTACTTGTAAGGCTGCAGAGCGGTGATGCTCGAGTAGCCGGTCAGGTAGATGCGACGGCCGTCGGAGATCACCGGGGTGTAGGTGCCGCGTCGGGTAGCTGGAAGACCTTGCGGCCGCTCTTCATCATGAAGCCGCTGGTCGTGTTGTTGGTGAACTCGGCGACGTAGACGATGTCGCCGACCGCCGAGAGCGAGCCGACCACCTGGCCGCCGGCCGAGCGGCTCCAGCGCAGGCTGCCGTCCTTGGCGTCGAGCGCGTAGACGTTGCCGTCGAAGGAGCCGATGTAGACGGTCGGCGGGCTGTGGCGGGTGCTCGCGACGGTCGGGCCAGAGTAGACGTAGCCGCCGGTCGAGTAGCTCCAGGCGAGCGTCGCCGTCCTTGAGGTCGAAGCTGTAGACGCGGTCGTCGTTGTTGCCGGCGTAGACGCGGCCGAAGGCGACCGCCGGGGTCGAGTAGAACTCGCCGGAGGCGCCGAAGCCCGGGCCCAGCGAGCCGCTCTGCCAGATCAGCTTGCCGGTCTTGGCGTCGACCGCGTTCATGTAGCCGCCGTAGTCGCCGACGTAGAGGGTGCCGCCGTAGTAGGCGGGCGCCGACTTGACCGGGCCGCCGAGCGCGGTCGCCCAGCGCACGTTGCCGCTGATCGTGCTGAGCGCGTAGAGGTTGCCGTCCTCGCAGCCGAAGTAGACGGTGCGGCCGATCACCACCGGCGAGGACTCGGCCCGGCCCGGCAGAGAGTGCTTCCAGATGATCTTGCCGGTCTTGGCGTCGAGCTTGACGATGTGGCCGGGATCGAGGTTGACGATGTAGAGGCGGTGGCGGGAGTAGGTCGGCGAAGAGGCGTTGAGGCGACCGATCCTGCGTTCCCAGAGCACCTTGCCGGTGTTCGGCGTCGAGCGCGAAGGCGATGCCGTTGTTGTTGACGAAGTAGAGCTTGCCGGCGACGTAGATCGGCGGGAACTCGAGCAGCGGCTGCTCGGTGTAGCGCCAGAGCTTGCGGAACGGCGGCTTGATCCCCGTCGCCGGCAGGTAGCGGGTGCGAGCCGGGTTGAGCCCGTACATCGGCCAGTTGACCGTCTTTGCCTTCGGCTCCGGCTTGGCCGGCTTCTGCGGCACGAAGGTGGCGTTTTCGTTGTGGACGTCGGCCGGGCGCTTCAGCAGCTCGTAGGCGAGCACGCCGGCGCCGAAGACGGCGATCAAGCCGGCGGCGATCAGTCCAATCGCGAGACGCCGGTGCTGCTTCCAGAAGGTGCTCCGCCTGCGCCCACAGACCGGCGAGGAGTGTTTTGGCGCTGCCGCTCAACCCCCGGCCGCGGCGCGTCGCTCGGACTCCTTGACGACGCCGTCAACCAGTCCCTTGACCGCCTGCTTGAGCACGGCGACGACGATCGCCGCCGACCACCGGCACGGTCGGCTGGTGCGCACGGCGTAGACCATCTCGGTGCCGCCGCCGGCGGCGGTCAGCTCACCGTGCCGACGTGATCGCGCACCGGCAGACCGGAGAGCAGCTTGTAGGAGAAGCGCTCGTCCGGCTCGTAGGCGATGACCTCCTCGCGCAGTGGCGGGCCCGACCGCGGTCAGACCTGCGAATCGCACCGACTCCGTTGGGCGCCGGCTCTCCCTCGCGCTCGAGCTCCGACTTGCGCAGCGGGTCATGTCCGCGTAGCGGCGATGGTCGGTCAGCACGGCGAACACCGTCTCCGGAGGCGCCGCGACCTCGCGCGTAAAAGTGAAGCTGGCCATCGGCGGAAGGCTACAGGCCGGGCATGGCGGCCGGGAGCGACCCTCGACCTCGAGCCGCCAGCGCTGCGGATCGGTGCCATCGACCTTCTCGACTTCTTCGAGGATCGCCATGTGGTCGAGGCAGGAGAGGACGATCTGCAGGACCCAGGCGCTGACCGGGGTGTTGACGTTCTCCGCACCGACGATCTCGGCGACGATCTCGAACGCGGTCCTCTCCCCCTCGCCGAGCGCTTCGCGGATCTTCTCGAGCAGCTCGTCGACCTGGCGCCGGGCCTCGGCGATCTTGGCCTCGGGGTCACGGAAGGGTCGGCCGTGACCGGGCAGGCAGAGGTCGACCTCGAGCGGCTCGACCCGGTCGAGGCTGCCGAGGAACTCGCCGATCGGGTCGGGGCTGTGGCCGTGGTCGAAGAAGAGCACCGTGCGGCCGAGCAGGTGATCGCCGGAGATCATCAGCTTGCGCTCGGGCTGGTGCAGAACGACGTGCGAGGGAGCGTGGCCGGGGGTCTCGTAGACCTGCCAGGTGCCGAGGTCGGTCTCCACCTCGACCCCGGGCAGGAGGTCGCGGTCGGGCTCGACGATCGCGTCGATCCCGTTGTCGCTGTTGTCACTGCGCTCGCGGTAGCGTTCGAGTGCCGGCGACCGGGACGCCGCTCTGGCGCGCCACCTCGAGCCGCTGCTCCAGCGCCGCGGCCGGGTCGTCGGCGAGCAGGCGCACGTGCTCCCAGGCCGGATGCATCCAGAGCTCGCAGCCGGCTCCCTCGACGATCGGCGCCGCCAGCCCGTAGTGGTCGGTGTGGGAGTGGGTGCAGACGAGCAGCTTCACGTCCTCGAGGCCGAAGCCAGCCTGGGCAAGGGCGAGGTCGAACTGGCGCAGCCGACCCTTACCGCCAATGCCGGTGTCGAAGAGGACGATGCCGCCGTCGGCCTCGATCGCCCAGACGTTGCCGTGCGGCACGCCCGGCCAGGGCAACGCCAGGCGCAGGCGCCAGACGCCCGGCAGGACCTTTTCGCCGCGCGGCGCCTCGGCTTTGCGCTCGCTGCTCACGCCATTGATCCTCTCAGCCGCCGCGGCTGCGCCGCGTGATCGCCGTCATGCTCGGATAGGTTGCACGCGGCGATGGAATCGAGCAGCCCCAAGCGCGCCGGAATCATCCTGGCCACGCTGATCCTGGTCGCGGGGATCGCCAACATCAACCTCGCCGTCGCCAACGTCGCCCTGCCCGACATCGGCAAGGCGTTCAGTGCCAGCCAGACCGCGCTCAACCTGGTCGCGATCGGCTACTCGCTGGGCCTGGCCGGCTCAGTCCTCTACCTCGGCGCGCTCGGCGACCGCTACGGGCGCAAGCAGATGGTGCTGCTCGGCATGGGCCTCTCGATCCCCGCCTCGCTGCTTGCCGGCCTGGCGCCCTCGGTAGGCGTCCTCTTCGCCGCCCGGGTGCTGGGCGGGGTGGCAGCCGGGATGGCCTACCCGACCACCTTGGCGCTGATCGCGGCGCTCTGGCCGGCGGGGCCTGAGCGAACGCACTCGATCGCGCTCTGGTCAGCGGTCGGCGGCGCGATCTCCGCACTCGGCCCGATCCTTGCCGGCGCCCTGCTCGAGGGCTTCGACTGGGGCTCGGTCTTCCTGGTGACGATTCCGCTCGCCGCACTCGGCCTGATCCTCGCCTGGCGTTTCCTCCCCAGCCACGTCAACGAGACCAGCGACCCGGTCGACAACCTTGGCGGCGTCCTCTCGATCGTCTTCGTCGGTTCGCTTGCCCTGGCAATCAACTTGGCACCGGTGCCGGGCAAGGGAACGCTGGCGATCGGGCTCGGTGTGGTCGCGCTGGCCGGCGTCGCTGCCTTCATCGTGCGCCAGCGGCGTGCACCTTCGCCCCTCTACGACCTCGAGATCGCCAGCCGGCGCACCTTCTGGGTCGCGGCGGTCTCCGGGATCATCGTCTTCGGCGTGCTGATGGGGGCGATGTTCATCGGCCAGCAGTACCTGCAGAACGTGCTCGACTACTCGACCCTCGACGCCGGCCTCTCGATCCTGCCGGTCGCGGTTCTGATGGTTCTCGTTGCACCACGCTCGGCCAAGCTGGTCGAGACTCGAGGAGCACGCTTCACCCTCTTGCTCGGCTTCCTCTTCCTCGATCTCGGCTTCCTGACGATGCTGATCCTCTGGGAACCGGGCACCCCCTACTGGCAGGTTGGGCTCGCCTACGCCCTGGTCGGGATCGGCGTTGGGCTCGCCGGTACTCCCGCTTCGCAATCGCTTACCGGGTCGGTGCCGGTGAAGCGGGCGGGGATGGCCTCGGGCACGGCAGACCTACAGCGCGACCTCGGCGGCGCGATCATGCAGTCGCTGCTCGGCGCCCTGCTCACTGCCGGATACGCCGCCGCGATGAACGAAGCGATCGCCTCCTCGTCCGAACGCAATCACGTCACCAGCTCGGTCGAAGGCCAGCTGACCAAGTCGTTCTCCGGCGCCGCCGAC
This sequence comes from uncultured Solirubrobacterales bacterium, assembly GCA_963716345.1. Lineage (GTDB taxonomy): Bacteria > Actinomycetota > Thermoleophilia > Solirubrobacterales > 70-9 > VRUE01. Next base: position 1,657,674 of record OY970304.1, on the reverse strand, counting down.
CTCGCTTCGCGCTATCCCAGGTACTCAGAACAGATCATCGCCGCCGCCAAAACCTCGTTCCTGCAGGGTGACGACTGGGCCTACACCGTCGGCATCGTCGCGATCATCTTCGGCGCCGCCCTCGTCTTCTTCCTCTTCCCCAAGCACGAGGAAGAGATGGCGCTGCTCGCCCAGTACCACGCCGAAGACGCCTAACCAGCGTTTGGTGTGCCTTATGCGGTCTATGGCCGCATAAGGGAACAACAAGCCGGTAGCTGGGGGTTGCGAAGATGCCGCGGTGGCCACTCCCGCTGACTCCCAGCAATCGAGGTTCGCCGCCACCCTGCGCGATGGCGAGCGGGTAACGCCGCTGGAGCTCTTCTTCGACCTCGTCTTCGTGCTGGCGATCACCCAGTGCACGGCGCTGATGTCTCACCACCCGACCTGGTCGGGACTCGCCCAGGGCCTGCTGGTGCTGGGCATGCTCTGGTGGGCCTGGACCGGCTACTCCTGGCTGACCAGCGTGATCGACCCGGAGGAGGGAGCGGTGCGGCTGGTCATCTTCGGCGCGATCGCGGCGCTGCTGCTGGTCTCGCTCTGCGTGCCGGAGGCGTTCGGCGAGCTCGGGCTCGCCTTCGCCCTGATCTACGGGGTCGTGCGCAGTGCCCAGATCGCCCTCTTCATGCTCGCCAGCCCCGAGGACGACGCGCTGCGCCACTCGGTCCTGGGGCTGGGCGCCAGCACCCTTGTCGCGGTCACCCTGCTGGCCCTCGCCTCGCTCTTCGACGGCCTCGCCCAGGGGGCGCTCTGGGCGCTCGCCCTACTCCTCGACATGGCCGGGCCCTACTTCTTCGGCTCCGAAGGCTGGAAACTCGTGCCCGGACATTTCGCCGAGCGCCACGGCCTGATCATCATCATCGCGCTCGGCGAGTCGATCGTCGCGATCGGCGTCGGCGCCTCGCACACGCTGACACTCGGTATCGGCACGGCCGCGGTGCTCGGCGTCGCCCTAACCGCGGCGATGTGGTGGATCTACTTCGACGTCGTCGCGATCGTCGCCGGCAAACGCCTGGCCGAGGCCGAGGTTGGCAAGACCCAGAACGAGATGGCCCGCGACTCCTACTCCTACATGCACCTGGTGATGGTGGCCGGCATCGTCCTCGTCGCCCTGGGGCTGAAGCTGACGATCGGCCATACCAGCGCCCACCTCCACACCGTCCCGGCCTTTGCCCTGCTCGGCGGCCTCGCCATCTACCTGCTCGGCCACGTCGCCTTTCGCTACCGCCACGTCCACACGGTCAACCGCCGCCGTCTGCTCCTGGCGATCGTCCTGCTGATCCTGGTTCCGGTCGCCACCGAGGTCCCGGCCCTGGTGGCGCTGGCCTTCGTCAACGTGCTGATCTGGGCGATGATCGCCTACGAGACCCGCCTTTACGGCGAGGGCCGCCAGCGCCTGCGAAGGCCTCAGGCCGCCGGCACCTGATCGCGGCGGCGGCGGGGGCCGAGCGGGTGCTCGAACTCCTGCATCAGGCCGGCGATCGCGAAGCAGAGGGCGCCGAGGAGGGTGCCCCAGTTGGCGATGCCGGTCGCCAGCATGTCGCCCGAGGAGGGGCGCACGAAGGAGGCCACGGCAGAGACCATGAAGAGCACCGAGCCGACCTGGTTGACGGCGATGATCCACCAGCCGAGGTCGCGACGGTGCCAGACGCGCCAGAAGCCACCCGCGATCCCGGCCATCGCCAGGTGCCCGGAGATGAGGAAGAGCGCGCAGCCAACCATGTCGGGTGACCAGACGAGGCGATCGAACCCGGCTGGGCTGAGTTCCTGGATAAACGAGTCGACGAGGTTGATCGCGAAGACGATCGTGCCGGCGAAGAGGACAACGGCACTCAGCCACTGCAGGCGGCGCGGCTCGCGCGACCACCAGCGCCAGCGAGCCGGAGGCGTGCCATCGGCGGCCGGCTCGTTGACGACCTGCAGCACCGAGGTGTAGCCGCCGGTGCTGAAGAAGACGCCGCCGACCAGGTAAATCGTCGCGCAGGCGGTCGGATTGACCCCGGCCTGCGCCAGCGCCGCGCCAAGCGCGAATAGCGAGCCGCCGAATAGGAAGACGGTCGCCGCGACCGCGTTGACCCGCGCGCTACGGCGAGACGAACGTCCCTGGGTCTGGACCGATGCGCTCACCGCGGTCGAGTCTTTCGAATTCCGCCATCTCGGCGTCGCTCAGCTCGAAATCGAAGAGCTCGATGTTCTCGCGGATCCGCTCCGGCGTCACCGACTTGGGGAAGACCACGATGCCGAGTTGCAGGTGCCAGCGCAGGATCGCCTGCGCTGGAGTCTTGCCGTGTCGCTCAGCGATCGCACCGATCGTCTCATCGTCGAGCAGCTCGCCCTGGGCAAGCGGGCTCCAGGCCTCGGTGAGGATGCCGTGATCGGCGTGCCAGCCACGCAGCTCGGCCTGCTGCAGGCGCGGGTGGAGCTCGATCTGGTTCACGGTCGGCCGAACCTCGGTCTCTACCTCCAACCGCTCGAGGTCCTCGATGCGGAAGTTGGAGACCCCGATCGTGCGCGCCCGCCCCTCCCCGTGGATGCGTTCGAAGGCGCGCCAGGTATCGACGAAACGGCCCTCGCTCGGCACCGGCCAGTGGATCAGGTAGAGGTCGACGTACTCGAAGCCGAGTCGACCGAGGCTCGCATCGAAGGCCGCCGGGGTCGTGTCGAAGCCCTGCTCGGCATTCCACAGCTTGGTGGTGACGAAGAGGTCCTCGCGGGCGAGCCCCGATGCGGCTATCGCCGCGCCGACACCTTTCTCGTTGCGGTAGGCGCCGGCGGTATCGATATGCCGGTAGCCGACGTCGAGCGCCTGCTCGACGACCCCCTGGGTGTCCTCGGGGGGAACCTGGAAGACACCGAAGCCCAACTGGGGGATCTCGATGCCGTCGTGGAGAGTGAGGCTGGGAATCGTCATAGCCGCTTAGCTACCCGCTGTGGCCGAGCCTACGCGGGCGCTTGTGGGGCTAACTGGTGGCGAGCCCGATGGCGAGCAGCGGGAAGGCCAGCATGACGCCGAGGTAGGCGCCCATCGCGGCGCCGGTGGCGACGCTGGTCGTGCGCGAGAACGTCGACGAGATGACGCTGATCAGGAAGATCGCGCCCGCGAGAACTACTCCAACCCAAAATACGTCCGGCATAAGCGCCGCGAGACTATCGAACGGGGAGGATTTGGCGGCCCCTTGGCAAAGCGGAGGAGCATGGAGACCAGCGGCGGCACCAACAAGAACCTAATCCTGGCGGCGATGATCTTCGCCGTCTCGATGACCTTCATCGACATGACGATCGTCGCGATCGCCGTGCCGAGCCTGCAGAACGACCTCTCGCTCTCCTCGACCGGGGTGCAGTGGATCGTCAACGGCTACCTGCTCTCGCTCTCGGCGCTCTTCGCCTTCGGCGGCCGCCTCGCCGACATCGCCGGCCACCGCAGCATGGTCGTGCTCGGCGTGATCATCTTCGCCACCGCCTCGGCGCTCTGCGGGGCCACCCCGACCGGCAGCCTCGACGAGGCCTGGATCATCACCTTCCGCGTGATCCAGGGCGCCGGCGCGGCGATCATGTTCCCGGCGGCGCTGGCGATCGTGCTCGGCGCCTTCCCGGTACACGAGCGCGGCCGCGCCCTGGCGATCTTCTTCGCGATCACCGGCGGCCTCACCTCGATCGGCCCGCTCGCCGGTGGCTACCTGGTCGAAATCAGACCTGGCGGACGATCTTCTGGGTCAACATCCCGGTCGCGATCATCGCCCTCGTCCTCACCGCGATCGCCAAGCCGGAGAACACCAAGCACCCCGCGCCGCTCGACTACCGCGGCGCGGTGCTGGTCTGCGGCGGCATGGGCCTCGCCGTGCTCGGCCTGCAGCAGTCGAGCGTCTGGGGCTGGGGAAACCCGATCACCTGGATCTGCATCGCCGCCGGCGTCGCTGTCCTCGCCGCCTTCGTCCTCTACGAGCTGCGGATCGAGAACCCGCTGATCCAGGTGCGGATCTTCGCCGACCGCGCCTTCGCGGCGGACAACGCGATCCTCTTCCTGCTGATGATCCCCTTCATCCCGCTCTTCTTCTTCGCCAGCATGTACGCGCAGATCTCGCTCGGCGAAAGCGCCTCGGAAACCGGACTCTACCTGCTGATCTTCTTCGTCGGCTTCGCCACCGCCTCGCAGTGGGGCGGGCGGATGCTCGACAAAGCCGGCGCCCGATCGCCGGTCATCCTGGGCTGTGCCGTGGCCACAGTCGGCTTCGCCCTCTGGGCGCACTCGATGCCCGACCTCTCGGTCAGCTCGCAGTGGTACTACATCGTCCTCGCCGGGGCCGGGGTCGGCCTAGTGCTCAGCCCGGCCAACACCGACGCGCTCAACCGCGTCCCTGCCAGCCGCTACGGAGAGGCCACGGGAATCACCCAGACCGTGCGCAACTTCGGCTCCAGTCTCGGCATGGCCGTGCTGGGCACGATCCTGATTCTCCAGAACAAGTCGAACCTGGAGTCGACGGCGACGGCCCACGGTGTGCCGAAAGCGGCCGCCGACGAAATCGCCGACGCGATCAGCCAGGGCAGCGGCGCCGGCGAAGCGCCGGCGCATGTCAGCGGCGCGCTCGCCAAGGTGGTCGACGGCATCCCCCACGACTTCGCACTCGCCACCCAGACGGTCTTCTACGTGATGGCCGGGGTGATGGCGCTCGCCTTCGTCGTCGCCGTCGCGACGATGCAGCCAGGCAAGGTCGAAGAGCAGATAGCGGAGACAGAGCCAGCGTCCTAGCGCCCAGCGGTGAAACGCTTTCGGCCCTGAGCAAGCCGTAGTGCGTTGCACCTCACCTGGTTCTGGCTTACGTTGCCGGGCGTGACTACCCGGGTTTTTCGCCTCGTCCCCTTACTCGTCGCGGTCGTACTGCTTGGACTGCCGACAGCAGCCGGCGCATCCAGCCCGCCCGAACGCCTGATCGACACCTATACGCCGATCACGATGCTGCGCGAAGAGCAGGACCCGCCCTGCGAAACCTCGGCCGAGCAGTACGAGCCGACCAGCGTCTCGACCGTGCTCGGCAACCCGGCGGTCGGGCTCAAGCGGGTCGAAGAAGACGGCGGGGAAGTGCTGATCAAAAAAGGGCCTACCGCCGCCGACATCGCCGGGCTCGGCTCCAACTACCACCTTGAACTCGCCTGGCGACCCGCTCGGCGACACCTGCGTCTACGCGCGTGACTTCGCCAAGCTGAAGCGAGAAGGCAAGGCACCGCCAACGACCTACGCCCACATCGCCCACCAAGTCGGGCGCCACGGCCTCGCGCTTCAGTACTGGTTCTTCTGGTACTTCAACCAGTTCAACGACCTGCACGAGGGTGACTGGGAGGGGATGCAGATTACCTTCGAAGCGGACACCGCGCGGGGGGCGCTGGCCGAAGACCCGGGCGAAATGATCCTCTTCCAGCACGCCGGCGGCGAGCGAGCCGACTGGGAAGACTCGAAGGTGGAGAAGGAAGGAACGCACCCGATGGTCTATCCGGCCGCGGGCTCGCACGCGACCTTCTACGACTCGCCGTCTACGTCCAGAACGGGGCGAACGGCTCCGGTGTCGGCTGCGACAACACCAGCGAACCGCTGCGGGAACTGCGAGTCCGCCCCGTTGCGATCCCCACCTTCCCCACCGCCACCGGCCGCTTCAAGTGGCTCAGTTACTTTGGTCACTGGGGCGAGGAGGAGGCCGGCTTCAACAACGGCCCGACCGGCCCGCTGACGAAGACGGAGTGGCTCGAACCGTTCACCTGGATGGAAAAGCAGCGGACGACGAGCCCGCGCGCTGCCGGGCGGCTCGTTCGCCGGGCCCGCCGTCAGCGGCGCCTTCTGCGGCGCTGTCTCCACAGTCTCTGACGTGATCAACACCGAGTCCCGTTCGCGGCCGGCGGCGATCGCGATGGTTGCGGTCCCGGCCCTGCTGCTGATCCTCTTCGTCGGTGTGACCAGGTGGGGCCCGGTCGACCTGACCGAGCTGCGCCGGCGTCGCACCTTCGGCCAGATCGTTCGCGCGGCGCGCCAGCTCTACGGCCGTCACTGGCGGACGATGGTGCCGATTGGGCTGAGCGCGCTGCTGCTCGTCGGCGCGGTGCGCGGCGCAGCTGCCCTGATCGCCGGCCAGCGCGGCGTCGACAGCGCCACCGGTCGGGCCGGCGCCCACCTCGCCCTCGCCGACCGATTGAATCGCTCGGCCAGCCGATCGCGGGGGCGATCGTCGCCGCGGTGGTGATCTTCGCCGTGCGCCTCCTGGTCGACAGCGGCGGGATGGGCTTCCTCGACTCTTGGCGCGGGGTGATGCGCCGCTTCTGGCGAGTGGTCGCCGGCTCGCTGCTGCCGTACGTCGGGGCGCTGGCACTCTTCATCACGGTGATCGGCATCCCCTTCGCGGTCTACAAGTTCGTCTGCTGGCAGTTCGTCCAGCAGGAGATCCTGATCGAGGACAAGGGCATCCGCGATGCCTTCCGCGGCAGCTCCGACCGGGTGCGCGGGCGCTGGTGGCACACCGTTCGGGTCGCTCGGCTTCTTCTGGTTGCTCAGCATCGCCGCCGGCCCGGTGCTCGGCTTCACCCTGATCTTCACCAACTTCTCGCTGCTCTGGATCAACGTGATCGGCTCGGTCGTCTTCGCCCTGCTCGTCCCCTACGTAGCACTGGGCCGCACGCTGCTCTACTTCGACCTTGGCGTCCGGGCCGAGGAGGAGCCGGCGACGCCCTGGCGCGAGCGGCTGCCGCGGCGAGCGGCAACCGCCGAAGCCTGAGCGAACCTCAAAGCTGGGTTGCTATGACCCCGATCAGTGCGGCGATGATTCCGCCGCCGACCTGCATCAAGGTGCGGTGCAAGCCCTCGAAGCCGGTTTTCATCTCCGCCCGAATTTCGCGTATGTCCGCTTCCACCCGATCGAAGCGCTGACCCACTTGGTCAAAACGCTGATTTACCTGCCCGAAGCGTTCATCCATCCGGCTGCTCAAGTTGTCCAGCCGATCGTCCGTCCAATTCACTCGCATCGCCTCCATGCCTCCATCGTGCCTCGGCTCGCCGCAACCGTTGCGCGCTGAATGTCATAGCTTTGAAACTTTTCGTCTGCACCGATAGTACAGGCGCTCACGGTCTCGAGCGGCGCCAGCTAGATTTCGCCCGGTGAAGCTGCTCGCCTTCAGCGACCTGCACTGCGACCTCGACCAGGCGACCGAGCTGGTCTCGATGTCGGCCGAGGCCGACGTGGTGATCGGCGCCGGCGACTTCGCCTCGGTGCACAAGGGCCTGGGTGAGACGATCGACGCCCTGGCGGCGATCGAGACGCCGACTGTGCTGGTTCCAGGCAACAACGAGACCGAGCAGGCGCTGCGCGATGCCGCCGCGAGTTGGAACGCCGCCACCGTCCTGCACGGCAGCGGCACCGAGATCAGGGGCGTCGAGTTCTACGGCCTCGGCTCGGGCATTCCGGTCACCCCGTGGGATTGGAGCTTCGACCTCGACGACGAGGCGGCAACCACGATGCTCGCGGACTGCCCTAACAATGCCGTCCTCGTCCTCCACTCCCCGCCACGCGGTCACTGCGACAGCACCGGCGGCAACATGCACTTCGGCAGTCCCGCACTACTGCGGGCGATCGAAGAGAAGACGCCGCGAGTAGCGGTCTGCGGCCACATCCACGAGTCCTGGGGATGCGAGAGCCAGATCGGCGGCACGCCGGTCCGCAACCTCGGACCAAAGGGAACCTGGATCGAGATCTAAAGCGCCTGGCGGCGTTTGCCTAGGCCCGGCGGTAGAGCAAGTGCGCTACTCCAGGCGCATCCACAATCCGCACCTGCTCGAGCCCGATCGCCGAGACGTCGCCGAGGTTCTCCATCAGCCGCGTGCCGCTGCCAAGCAAGACCGGCACTACGTTGATCAGCATCTCGTCGATTAGCCCCGCAGCGAGGTACTGCTGGGCCACTTTGGCACCACCGCCAAGCGAGACGTCCTTGCCTGCGGCGGCGCGCTTGGCCTGCTCTAGCGCCGACTCGATCCCGTCGGTGACGAAGGTAAAGCTGTTGCCACCATCCTTCTCGAGGAGCTCGCGCTCGTGGTGGGTAAGCACGAAGACCGGGTGATGGAAGGGCGGATCCTCGCCCCACCAGCCATCCCAGGGATCCTCGCCCCAGGGGCCGGGGCCGCCGCCGAACATGTTGCGGCCCATGATCGTGGCGCCGACATTCTCGAGCGTTCCCTCGACCACGGCGCTGCTGGCGTTGACCTCGCCACCCTCGCGGCCGTGCGGCTTGCGCCAAGCGGCGAGCTTGAATACCCACTCGTGCAGCTGCATGCCGCCTTCGCCGAGTGGGTGCTCCTCGCTGGGGTTGGGACCGGCAACGAAGCCGTCCAGCGACATGGCGATCTGGAATCTGAGCCTGGACACAGGCTAGGCGTCGAAGAGCTTGCCGGCGCGTATTTGCACCGCCATCTCGGTCGATTCCTCGCGGTAGACGCGGCCGTCCTCGAACTCGATTGCCGGATACTTGCGCTGGCCGGAGAGCTGCTCGAGCTCGTTGCGCTTGCCCGGCCGCAGCGGGCCGGTCACCACCTCGTACTCGACCCCCTGCTCGTCAAGCGCCTTCTGCACTTTCCAGCAGGGATGAGCGTCGAACTTCGCCCACTTGACCGAGCAGCGATGGAGCTTGACCGCCATGGACCCAGCCTAACCGTGTGGACAGAAAAAAGGAACGCCCCGGCCTGCGCCGGGGCGTTCGGTTGTTCGAGCTTCGCTGCCTAGGGGCAGGCAAACGCCGGCAGCGCTGCCGGCAGCGAAGGAATTTTCAGTTCCAGCCCAACCGGCAGGAGGCCGCCGAGACTGATTCCGCCGAGTCCTGACAACAGCGAGTTGGCTTGGGTCGTCAGTGCAGTAGTGCGGGTGCAAAGCGCGGTCACTTTCGGGATGGTCGCGATCGCACTGCTCAGTTCCGCGGTGGTGATTCCACTCAATTTGGAGGCGTTGGTGATCGCTCCGTTCAGTTCACCCGTCGTGACGCCAGCGAGCTTAGCTCCCGCTTCAACCGCGGTAGTCAACTGTTCGTGGGTTACTCCTTTGAGCAGCGACGTGGTTGTTTCGAGGCTGTTGGTCAGCATTTCGATCTGATCGCCCTGTGTCTCGACCAGTTCTTTAAGAGATAGGTCGACCACGCCCGGGGTGCCCGCGGGACCCTGGGCTCCAGGCGTACCCGGAGCGCCCTGGGGCCCGGCCTGGCCCGGCGACCCCGCCTGTCCTTCCGCGCCGACTTTCCCTTCCGCGCCGGCCGCTCCTTCTGCTCCGGCGCCTCCTTGAGCGCCCTGTGAGCCGGTGGTGCCGGCAGCGCCCTGCGGACCTGGCGGGCCAAGCACGCTCCAGACGATGCGCCGCTCGCCCCGCTTGCATCTCTTCCCAGCCGAGACCAAGCGCAGGGAGCCGCGGTGTTTGCCGGCCTTGACCGCACAGGCCTGCACTGTGTGCGTCGCGGTGGAGCTCGCCCGCGGCTTCGCGCTTGCGGGGCTACAAGCGACGAAGAAGGCGAACATCAAGATCGCCGCCGAGAGCGGTGCGCCCCAACGGTGAGCAGCGGATTGAGACCGAGTGATGGCGTGCATGGTTCCTCCGATTCGTGGGGTCACCGCCGCCCGTGCCGGACGCCGGAGTGGAGATGGCGAAGTCGCACCGCATCGCGAGCTGTGAGCGGTTCCGCTTCGTGGTTGCGCAGGACGAGTGCGACGCTGACCGTCGCCCTTTCACCGCTTGAGGCGGCCGCGCGCAGAGCGCGTCGCAGCCCGGGCGAAAGCCTGAAAACGAGCTTCTGAGAGCCGGTGACAAGGCGCTGCCGACGCAATGTGCCGAGCGTCTTGTCGCGAGATCGCCCTGAGTGATGCGCCCTGAAGCGCAGGCGGGCAAGTACCTGACAGGTGCCGGGGCCGCAGTACGCCCAGAGAACGAGGCGGCGGTGCCAGATCGCCGCGTGGATCCGCAGGATGGTCAGCTGCACGCTCTGGCCTGTAGGTGCACCTGCTGGACCCGTCGGGGGCGAGGTTGATTTAGGAGTGACGGCGGGGGTTGGCGGCAGTTCAGTGGCCGTCCAGGAATAGCCGACGCTGACCGCCGCGCCCTGAAAGACGTTGTCGCCAACCGTCGCTCCAGCCGGCGTGCCGTTGTCTGGGAGGCTGGCGTCGAACTCGAAGGCCCGGGACTGACCTGGCCCAAGCGGGCCGAGCTCGAGCACCGGCATTGGCGCCAGTACCCCGTCATAGACCGGATGTGGATTGGCGGGATCGCTGACCTCCCGAATCCGCATCGACATCCCGTGGGAGAGCAGGCCGCCGCTGGCACCGGGCGTGTCGGCCACATCGTGCTGTCTCAGCGTCAGCTCACCGGCTTCATCGCCGTCGTTGGCAATTGTGACCGTGCCACTAGTGCCATCGCCGGGTCCGATGTCACTGGCCTCAAAGATCGGCGTGCCGTTGCGCGAGTTCTCAAGGTGGAAGCTGCCGCTGGTCACGGTGACGACCGGACGCGGCGACGAGGGATCACCGTGACCAGCAGCCGCGGCAGCGACGGCGATCGCCGTCAGGGTGAGCGGAAAAACGATGGCGATGCCGCGCAACATCAGAACTCCCGGTCCGCCGCGCCGGACTCGGTCGCGACAGCCGTAGAAATCGCGTTTTCCGCCCGGTCATAGGGACCAATAACGGGGGTCCAGGTCGCCGTGCCGTTGCCGCCCGCGGTGGTTCGCGCTGGGTCGACGATCGGCGTTGCGTTGTAGGTGCCGAGCACGATCGTCACCGTGTTGCCGCTCATCGTCATCGTCGAGGCAGTGCCACTGGCGCCGAAACGGATGCTGCCGCCGAGCAGGCCGGCGACGTAGTCGCTGCGGCCGAGGTCGACGGTGCCCAGTGGGAGCACGGCCGAGTTGGACGCATTCCAGACCTGCACGCTGTCGTTACCGAGTGGCAGGCCGAGCAGGCCGTTGTCGTTGATCCGGACAACGACGTTGGTTGCAGCGCCGCTCCAGCCGGCGAGGATCGAGGTCGGCTCGACCGGCTCACTGAAGCTGAGGACGAGGGAGTCGCCGGCCTCCGCGAGCCCGTTGGTGCTGGCATTGGTCGTCTGCACGTCGGCGGCTGCGGGCGCCGTGTTGTCGACCGTGGCCGAGCCGGCAAGGCTGGCCGAGTTGAGTGCTTTGTCAGTTGCGGTGACGGTGAAGGACTTGGTGCCCGGCGCCAGACTCGGGTTGGCGAGCAGCGAGGCGCTGCGGTAGTTGTAGGAGGCCCCGCCGGCCGAGTAGGAGCCCGCGACCAAAGACGCCGCGGTGGCGCCGATGGTGAAGTTGCTCGCGTCGACCGTCACCGAGGCCGTGCCGCTCGCCGGGTTGCCGGTGTCGGCGGCGACGTTGGCGTAGACGAAGTAGTTGCCGCCCTGCTTGACGAAACCGGGAGTTCCACCGGAGACCTTGCCCAACGCGACTGCGGTCACCTGCGGGGCGCGAAAATCGCTGGCGGCGGTGACGCTGTCGCCGGGGCTGTCGGCTCGCGAGGAGAAGGAGGCAAAGCTGGGGGTGATTGCGCCGAAGCCGATCGCGACGGCTACTACCGCGCCAACGGCAACTGGCAGTGGCCTAACCGGGGTCACCGATGGCCCTCGCTTGGCGCGGACGCCAGATCTTCACCAGCTCATCGATGGAAAGCAGCAACAACGGCACAACCAGGAGCAGCAGCAGGCCCCACGGTGTGTGGGTGAGAACGGCGACGTGGCCGATCCAGGGAATTGCATAGACGACCCGACCAAGTTCGCCATTCGCGGCAATCCGCCAGTGCTCGGTGGTGTTGTTGGCATCGCCCTGAGTGACAAACCACAGGTGCGAGCCGCTGCGGCGGATCCGCTTCACCCGGTGGGTGATCAAGCGGCTCTGGTCTTCGGGGTCGCGGAAGGTGACGACGTCTCCGACGCGCGCATCCAGGGGGGAGATGCGCGCGTCGATGACGACGTCGCCCGCTGAGATCGTCGGTTCCATGCTGCCGGTCAGCACCGTGTGTGGCCGGGCGCCGAAGGCAAGCGGCAGAGCGATCGCAAGGATCAACGCTGCCGCCGCCACGACCACGGCCCAGACGACGCCGTTGACGATCTGGCGGAAGATCGGTGGGGAGGCCTGCGCGGGCATCTGCGCCGTCGCAATCCAGTGCGGGCAAGGAGCACCGTCCGTGGCAGGCGGTGCCCGTTCCCGTTACTGGTTTTGCGCCTCCCAGCGGATGATGTGCGCGCCCGTGCTCTGGCCTTGGGCCGAGTCGGGGGCGTTGGCGGCGAGGGTCGCCGTCACTCGGTAGACGACCGAATCCCCGGTTGCCCACTTGGTCGCGACCGTGCCCGGGTTGTCGGCAATCCCGTTGGCGAAGCTGCCGTGTTCGCTGGCAAAGCTGGCGAGAGTGCCTTCGTACAGGGCAGCGCCAGCGTCCGGGGTGAAGGTCGAGCAGGAGGGAAAGCTCGAGGTCGTCTGCGTTCCCGGTTCGATCTTCAGGTTGACGCTGGAGGCCAGCGCTTCAACCGTGCTCGGCGTGTAGACCTTGACCGAGGCGTCGAGCGACCCCGAATAAGTCACCTTGATGCAGGACGTCTGACTGTCGCCAGGTTTGGCGTTGGTGAGTTTGTAGAGGGCCGAGCCGGCGTCATTGTCGGACAGCACGACCGTTCCCGAGGTGACGCTGTTGCCCGGGTTATCGGTCTGGCTAGAGAACGCCGAGAAGACCCCGGCGCCAGCGATGCAGGCCACAACGCCAAGCACCACAAACGTGCGCAGGACCTTCGTTCGATTGTTCATCTGAACCTTTCTGTCTGCCGCAGACAAGGGACGTTTCAAAATTGCGACATTCAGAGTTCGTCAAGTTCTCAGAGAACCTTGAGTGGATGTCAAGAAATCGAAAACAGATTTTTCGAGCGGTCCCGACCCCCTCTGGTGGCCAAGCTGGAAAGCCTGAGAGGATGCGCTTCGTGTTGGGTGAAGCGATCGGAGGACTGCTTCCGTCGGCCGTTGCCGTCGCCCTCAGTCCGATTCCGATCGTCGGCGTCGTGCTCGTCCTCGACACGCCACGGGCTCGCACCTCGGGGGCCGCGTTTGCTTTTGGCTGGATCTTCGGTCTCGCGGTCCTGAGCACAATCGTCGTTCTCGCATTGGGAAACGACGTCAGCTCCGACGCCGAATCGGGGATCGAATGGCTCAAGGTCGTAATCGGGATCGTCTTCCTTCTGATGGCGGCCAGCAGTGGAAAAAGCGCCCGCGCGACGGAGACATCGCCGAGATGCCCGAGTGGATGGATTCGATTGCCTCCATCACCGCCCCCAAAGCGGCAGCACTGGGCACCGCGCTTTCAGCTGCGAACCCGAAGAACCTTGCGCTCACCCTGGCCGCCTCCGCGTCCATTTCCGAGGCAGGACTCGACCGCACCGACACGACGCTCGCGATCCTCATCTACGTGGCCCTGGGCTCGATCACCGTCGCAGGGTCGGTGTTCCTCTACTTCCTTAGCCCAGAACGAGCAGCCCGTCCACTCGCAGCAGTCGGACGGTTCATGTCCGAGAACAGCACGGTGATCATGATGGTCGTCTTGCTCCTACTGGGAGCCAAGCTGCTCGGCGACGGCCTCGGTGGAATCACCGCTTTGTCATGAGCTCTGCGACAGCGAGGAATGCGCCAGACAGGATTCGAACCTGTGACCTTCGGTTTCGTAGACCGACGCTCTATCCAACTGAGCTACTGGCGCGGGATCGGGCTTGACAGCCCAAGGGGGGCGATTCTAGGGATTCGGGGGCGTGGTTAGGCGGCTTGCGGCTCGCTGGGCTTGTTCAGCCGCACGTGCCACTCGACTGTGGCAGTTGCAACTCGCTGGCCGTCGGCGTCGATCAGCTCGATCTGGCAAGGGAAGACAACCTTGCCGTCGGCGTCAAGGGTGGCCAGTGCCTCGTCGGCGGGCACAGCGAGAGTCGCGTGAGCCTCGATCGGGCCTTTGGCGATCTTTTCGTAAGAGATCTCGGCGCTGCGTGCCAGTGGAGTGACGTCGCCCATGCGCTCGGCAAAGGCGCCGACGAATGCGGCTCCCGAGGCCGTCTCGGCAGCGGTGAAGAGGGCGCCGGCATGGTGGGAGCCAACGTGGTTCTTCAACTCAGGGCGCTCGGGCAGCACCGCCGTCGCCTCTCCCGGCGCGACTTTCGTGATCTGGATCTCCAAGTACTTGGCGAACGGAACGGCCTGGGTCATTCCCTGTGCGATTGCTTCGTAGTCGATCATCGGCGGGACCCTATCCCGTTGCGGTAAGGCTCAGCGACCCTCGAAGGTGGCGTGGCCGGGGCCGCCGTGCTCGAGGAAAGTTTTGACCGCCTGCTGCAGATCCTCGCTGGCGAAGAGCTCGCCGGCCTCAGTACGGATCGCCTCGTCGGCTGCTGGGATGCCGCCCTCGCGGAAGCGACGTAGGACCAGCTTCGTCATCGCGTGCGCCTTGGTTGGGCCTGCCGCCAACTCGGCGGCGAAAGCACGCGCCTTCTCATCGAAGCCCTCGTCCTCATAGACCCGGTTGACCACGCCCCAGCCCTCCAGTTGCTCAGCACCGAAGAGCTCGCCGGTCATCACAAGCTCCCGCGCCCGGCCGCTGCCCGCCCGCTCCGCCAGACGCTGCGTGCCCCCCATTGAAGGCGTCAGCCCAACCACTTTCTCAACCAGGCCGAACTTGGCCGATCGCGCGGCGAGGATCAAGTCACAGCCCAGCGCCAGCTCAAAGGCCGCGGTCAGGGTCAGGGCGTGGGCGGCGAAGACGACGGGGAGCGGCAGCGCTTCCACCCGTTCGACCGCGCCGATCAGCTCGTCCCAGAGGGCACTCGCCCGCTCCGGCGTCAGCCCGTCGAACTCGGCGACGTTGACGCCACCGGAGACCGCGCGACCCTCGGCGCGGATCAAGAGTGCGCGGGGCAGGTCGCCCTCCACGTCGGCGATCGCGGCCTGCAGGTCGTCGAACATCGCCCGGTCAAAGAGGTTCAGCGGCGGGCTGTCGAGCGTCATCACCGCCAAACCGGCGTCGTCACGCTCCACTCGAATTGGGCCCGGCGCCGCGCTCATCGCGCCGGGATCATGGCACGCGGTGGACCTCGAAGAGGTTCGTCCCCAGCTCCTGCTCCGGCAGGCCGGCGGTGATCGCGATCAGGTCGCCCGAGTGCGGCGATGCCGTGTTTGGCGGCGAGCGCCGCGCAGTCGTGCGAGCAGGCCGCGCACGTCCGTCGTCGTGCTCGCTCTGAGCACCGCGGTGACGCCGAAGAGGAGGCTTCAGCCGGCGCACGGTCTCGATCCGCGGCGAGATCGCCAGCACCGGCACGTTCGGCCGGTGGGCCGAGACGAGGCGCGCGGTGCGGCCGCTGGTGGTCGGCACCACCAGCGCCGTCAGCCCGAGCCGGTAGACGGCGCCGACGGCGCTCTGGGCGACCGAGTCGGCGACGTCCTGGGTCGCCTGGTCGGTGCGGCTGAAGAGCCACTCGCCGTAGCGAAGGTCGGGCTCGGTGGCGCGGGCGATCTGGTCCATCACCCGCACCGCCTCGACCGGGTGCTGGCCGACCGCGGTCTCCTCGGAGAGCATCACCGCGTCGGTGCCGTCGTAGATCGCGTTGGCGACGTCGGTCACCTCGGCCCGGGTCGGGCGCCGCGCGGTCACCATCGAGGCCAGCATCTGGGTCGCCGTGATCGCCGGCTTCGAGCGCTTGCCGGCGCGCGCGGATCAGCCGCTTCTGCAACGACCGGCACCTGCGCCAGCGGCACCTCGATCCCGAGGTCGCCGCGGGCGACCATGATCCCGCCGGTCGCCGCCGCGACGATCTCCTCGGCGTTCTCGGCCGCCTGCTGCTTCTCGATCTTGGCGATCAGCGGGATGTCGGAGTCGAGGCTGCGCAGCCGCTCGTAGACCGGCGTCGAGGTCGGCGGCGGTCGAGACGAAGGAGACGGCCAGCAGGTCGACGCCCTGTTCGACCGCGAACTCGACCCAGCCGAGGTCGCCCGTCGGTCGCCGCCGGCGGTCTCGGTGCCGCCGGGGATGTTCATCCCCTTGTGCGAGGAGAGCGTGCCGCCGACCTCGACCTCGCAGTCGACGCCGCCGTCTTCGGGGCCGCGCACGCGCAAGCGGATCGAACCGTCGGCGAGGTAGACGAGCTCGTCCTGCGCAAGTCGACGTCACTCCCGGCCAGGTGACCGGGATCGTCTCCCTGTCGCCCTCGACCTCGCTGCGGCGTCAGCGTCACGTGCATGCCGGTCTCGAGCTCGGCGACGTCGTCGCGCAGCTCGCCGATCCGCAGCTTCGGCCCCGGCAGATCGCCGAGCACCGCAACCTCGCGCCGACCTGCTCGGCGGCCGCCCGGATCGCCTCGATCGTGCGCGCGTGCCGGTCGCGATCGGCGTGGGAGAAGTTGAGCCGGAAGACGTCGGCGCCGGCCTCGATCAGGCGCTCCAGCGTGTCGGGCTCCCAGCTCGCCGGCCCGACCGTCGCGATGATCTTCGTGCGCCTGCCGTGATGCATTTCTACTGACTGTAGAGAGTGACGGATCGCACCTTGTGAATTGACGACCTTGACACCGATCTCTGTGACAATGGAGTGGTGAGCAGCGTTGCCGAGCATCCCGCCAGTGCCGAGGAACCAGCCTTCCCCGATCTCGTCGGCGAGGCGCCACCTTCTCCGGCCGGGCCGATCGAGCCCGCCGTCGCGGCGGAGCTGCCCAAGCCGCCCGTCGTCCCCCTTCCCCGCGCGGCGCAGATGCTGCGCTTCACCCAGCGCCAGATCGAGTTCGTCTTCGGCGCTCGGCGCCGCTCGGCGAGATCTTCCGCATGCGCACGGCGATGCCCGGCGGCCCCGTCGTCACCAGCCATCCCGACCACGTCCGCTCGCTCTTCACCGCCAAACCGGAGCTGGCGCCCTCGCTGACCGGCGAGTCGCCGCTGCGGCCGATCCTCGGCCCCGACTCGGTCCTCACCTCGCTCGGCGACGCGCCACATGCGCCAGCGCAAGCTGCTGCTGCCGCCCTTCCACGGCGAGGCGATCGAGCGCTACACGGAGATGATCACCGAGGCGACCGAACGCGAGATCGACCGCTGGCCGATTGAACCAGCCCTTCGCGCTGGCCCCGCGCATGCAGGCGATCACCCTCGACGTGATCATGGCCGGGATCTTCGGCATCGAGGGCAAGCCCGAGCGCGGCACGCCCGAGGACGCGCTGCGCTCGACGATCAAGCGTCTGGTCAACGCCTCGACCTCGCCGTCGGCCAGGCCGGCGAACTGCTCAACATCGGCCGCGAAGATGCGATCCGGGGTGATCAAGCTCGGCGTTGCCATCCTCGACCGGCCCACCTACGCCGTGATCAAAGCCCGCCGTGCCGAGGAGGACCTGGCGGAGCGGCGCGACATCCTCTCGCTGCTGCTGCAGGCGCGCACCGAGGAGGGCGAGTCGATGAACGACAAAGAACTCCGCGACGAGCTGCTCACCCTTGTCCTCGCCGGCCACGAGACCACCGCCAACTCACTCGCCTGGACCTGGGAGCGCCTGGTCCGCAACCCCGACGCCCACGAGGCGCTGTGCGAGGCGACCCGCAATGGCGGCAATGCCGAGGAGCAGGTCGAGGCGACGATCGTCGAGAGCATGCGCTCGCGGCCGGTCGTCCCGATGATCGGCCGCCGGGTGATGGTCCCCTGGCAGCTCGGCCCCTACGCCGTCTCTGCCGACACTCCGGTGACGATGAGCATCCTGCTCGTCCACCATCGCGAGGACCTCTACCCCGAACCCTTCGAGTTCCGTCCCGAGCGATGGCTCGGCCGCAAGCCGGGCACCTATGAGTGGATCCCCTTCGGCGGCGGCATCCGCCGCTGCCTCGGTGCCGCCCTGGCGATGGCCGAGATGCGCGTTGTGCTCGAGGCGACTGCCCGTCGACTCGACCTCGAGGCCCCCGAGCCCGAGCCCGAGCGCGCCCTGCACCGCAACGTGACGATGATCCCGTCGCGCGGCGGCCGCGTAGTCCTGCGCTCCCGCAGCTAAGGCTTCCGCTGCCCGCGGGGGCAAGCATGGCAAGGAAGCAGGAAGCGCCGCGTGCTCCGCACGCAAGCGACCGATGACGCCGCCATGCTTGCCCGCGGGCAGCGGAGAGGGAGGGATTCGAACCCTCGAGAGAGCTTGCGCCCCCTACTCGCTTAGCAGGCGAGTGCCTTCAGCCACTCGGCCACCTCTCCGGGCATTCGGCCCGATTGTAGGAACTCACGGGATACGGCGCGGTTAGTCTCGTGGGCGTGTCCGGCCGCTCGCACGCACAATTCGAGCAGATCTTCGCCGAGGTCGAGGCGCCGTTTGCCTTCGTCGACCTCGACGCGATGTGGGCCAACGCGGACGCGATGCTGGCGCGGGCGGGTGCAAAGCCGATCCGGGTGGCGAGCAAGTCGCTGCGCTGCCGGGCGCTGATCGAGCGGATCCTCGGTCGCGACG
This sequence comes from uncultured Solirubrobacterales bacterium, assembly GCA_963716345.1. Lineage (GTDB taxonomy): Bacteria > Actinomycetota > Thermoleophilia > Solirubrobacterales > 70-9 > VRUE01. The sequence goes on along the minus strand of OY970304.1, from coordinate 1,639,153 downwards.
AGCGCTTCACCGGGCTGATGACCTTCACCCTGCCGGAGACGCTCTGGCTGGCCGAAGCAGGGTTTCGAGAACCTGCTGCTCGCCTACCCGACCGCGGATGGCGGCGCGCTCGAGGAGCTGGCGCTGCGCTCGGTCGCCAACCCGGGTGGCGCGCCGATCGTGATGGTCGACTGCGCCGAGCACCTCGACGCGATCGAGTCCGTGCTCGGCGCCGGGGCCTCACCGGTGCGGGTCTGCATCGAGCTCGACGCCAGCTGGTGGACGGCGGGCGGCCGGATCAAGGTCGGGCCGAAGCGCTCCCCGATCCACACCGTCGAGCAGGCGGTCGAGCTGGCGCGGGAGATCGAGCGGCGGCCACAAGATCGAGCTGGCCGCACTGATGGCCTACGAGGGCCAGATCGCCGGCGTCGGCGACCGGCCGCCGGGTCGGCGATTGCGCGGCGCGGCGATCCGCTCGATGCAGCGCCGCTCCGCCGCCGAGCTGGCCGAGCGCCGGGCGGCGATCGTCGCCGCGATCGGCGAGTTCGCCGAGCTGCAGATCGTCAACGGCGGCGGCACCGGCAGCCTCGAGCTGACCGGAGCCGAGGACGCGGTCACCGAGGTCGCCGCCGGCTCGGGCTTCTACGCCCCCGCCCTCTTCGACCCTACAGCCGCTTCAGCCTCACCCCGGCTGCCGGCTTCGCCCTGCCGATCGTGCGCAAGCCCGACGCCGCGCGATCGCGACCGCGCTCGGCGGCGGCTACCTCGCCTCCGGCAGCGGCGATGCCGCCCGCGCTCCCCGTCCCCCTGGCTGCCGCCGGGACTCGAGCTCGACCCCGAGGAGGGCGCCGGCGAGGTGCAGACCCCGCTGCTGCGGCGCTGCCGCCGCGCGACCTCCAGGTCGGCGACCGCGTCTACATGCGCCACGCCAAGGCGGGCGAGCTCTGCGAGCGCTTCGACGCCCTGCACCTGGTCGAAGGCGAGGAGATCGTCGACGTCGTCCCCACCTACCGCGGCGAGGGACGAACCTTCCTCTAAGCGCCTACGGGCCGAGGACGCGCTCGGCGTACTCGTTGGTGAAGACGCGACCGGGGTCGAGCTGCGTCGCGGGCGGCTTGGAAATCGGCCCAGCGCGGGTAGCGCGGCGCCAGCGTCTGCCGCGGTCTGGAAGTGGCGCTTGCCCCAGTGGGGGCGGCCGCCGAACTCGTTCATGATCGCCTCGACCGCTTCGAAGTACGGGCGCCACTCCATGCCGCGGTACTGGTGCACGGCGATGTAGGCAGTGTCGCGTTCGTGCGAGGGGCTGAGCAGGGCGTCGTCGCCGGCAGTCACCCGCATCTCGATCGGGAAGAAGACCGGGTAGCGATTGGTGCGAATCCACTCGATCACCCGGCGCGCCGCCTCGGGCCCGTGCTCCCGTGGCACGCCGTACTCCATCTCGGTGAAGCGCACGCGGCGCTCGTTGGCGAAGATCCGGTCGCTGCGATCGGTCGAGCGTGCTGCCGGAAGCGAGTCGGGCAGCGAAGCGCGATAGCGAGGGAATCGCCCGCGGGAAGCGCCTTGCCGGCGGCGGAGACCGCCTCCAGCGCCCAGTTCTCGAGCACGACGTCGTTGAGGAAGGCGCCGGCGCGACCGCGCGGGCGGGGCGGCCCCTCGGTTCGGTTGCGCTCCAGGACGAGCGCCGAGTCGGCGTAGGGGAAGGTGAAGAGCTCGAAGTGGTCGTTGCGCGTCGGCCCGCTCCTGGAAGCGTGTCGAGCACCTCCTCGCGCGGGCGCGGGCGTGTCGACCCGGTCGCAGGGTGAAGGCGGGAACGCAGCGGAGGGTCACCGAGCAGATCGCCCCCAGGGCGCCGATGCTCACCCGCGCCGCGCGCAGCAGCGCGGGGTCGTCCTCCGCGGTCAGCTCACGAACGAGCCGTCGGCGAGGACCAGCTCCATCGCCTCGACCTGGGAGGAGATGTTGCGCAGCTTGGCGCCGGTGCCGTGGGTGCCGGTCGAGATCGCGCCGGCGACCGTCTGGCGATCGATGTCGCCGAGGTTCTCCATCGCGAGACCGAGCCCGTGCAGCTCGCTCGTTGAGGTCGGCGAGGACCGTTCCCGCGCCCACCTTGACCAGACCGGAGGAGCGATCGGCGTCGAGCACGCCGCTGAGCGCCCCGGCGTCGATCATCGTGCCGTCGGTCATCGCCGTCTCGGTGAAGGAGTGGCCGCTGGCGACGACGCTGACCTTGCGCCCCGCCGCAGCGGCCGCGCTCACCGCCGCTGCAAGCTCCTCGCGATCGGCCGGCCGAACCCGCTCGAAGGGAGTGCAGACCTGATCGCCAGCCCAATTGCGCCAGGTGCTCCTCGACCCTCCCACCTCGACACCGGAAGACATGCTCGGAGAGCCTAGTCCGGTCAGCCCTCAACCGTTCTGATCGCCGGCGGGGCCAACGCGTGGAACGAGTAGAAGACGGTGCCGACCAGCAGGGCGATGATCGCGAGGCCCGGGACCGCGTTGCCGGCGATGCTGGCCGCGGCCCCACCCGCAAGGCCGCCGATCACCTGGCCCGCCGCCCAGGCCATGTTCGAAAGGCCCGCGGCGAAGCCCTGATGCAGGCGGCTGGACTCGGCCTTCTCGGAGAGCATGGTCAGGGCAGGCGTGAAGCAGATGCCGCCGCCGAGTGAGGTGAGGATCAAGCCGGCCATCACGACCCCCATCGCCTGTCCAATCGCGACCGCGGCCATTGCCACCGCGCAGATGCTGAGGCCGACCATGAAAGGTCCGCGCCGCCCCGCACGGTCCGAGTAGCTGCCGGCGAGCGGCGCCAGAACCGCCTCCAGGGCAGCGCCGGCGATGAAGCCGGCGGCGATCAACGCGTGGCCACCGCCGAGGTCGGCGATCTGCAGCGGCACCAGTACCTCGACCGCGCCGAACATCACCGAGGGGATGGCGACGAAAGCCGTCGCCATCAGGATCGGCCGGGTGAGGATCGTCTCGGCGACCTCGCGCAAGTCCTGATGTTCAGGCGCCTCGACCTCCGGAAGACGCGCGGCGAAGGCGGCGAGGCCGAGGGCGACCAAGAGCACGCCGCTGAAAACCCATTCCGTCCCGACCGTGGCCGCCAGCGCACCCAGGGCAGGTCCGAAGAGGGCGCCGGCGACCGCCGTGCCCAACGCCGTGCCGATGATCGAGCCGCGCTTCTCGGCCGGTGCAGCGCTGATCAGCCAGGTCAGTGCGCCGGACCAGATCAGCGCGCCGGCGGCACCCTGGGCAAAGCGCGCCACGTCGAGGAGCAGGAACTCATGGGCAAAGCCGAAGGCGACACTGGCGATCCCGAGCAGGCACAGTCCTGAGATCACAGTGCGACGCGGCCCAAAGCCAGCCGCCACCAAGCCCGCCGGCAAGGAGAAGACGAGCGTGCCCGCCGCATAGGAGGCCGAGAGAACCCCAGCCTGCGCCTTGCTCAGTCCAAGCTCGGAGACGTAGTCGGGAAGCAGCGGCGCGATGGCCGAGAAGAAGACGACGTCGAAGAAGACCATCGCCGAGGCAAGTATGAGCAATCGACGCATTGCAGACAATACAATCATCTGGAGCGATCACAGTCGTGGGCCGTCGCGTCTAGCATCGGCAGATCGCCTACTCCCCGGAGGGGTGGCAGAGCGGTTGAATGCACCGGTCTTGAAAACCGGCAGACATCGAAAGGTGTCTCGAGGGTTCGAATCCCTCCCCCTCCGCTTATAGCCTCATATTCGGCTTGCTAGAGGGGTTTGCGGAGACTCTGTAAGACCCCGTTCGAGGCCAGTTGTCTCCGGCTGAATCCGGTTGTGACGGTGGCACAGGGTGGCACGAACGGTGGCACCAGCTTTGCTCAGGAGTAACTGATCAGATTGGCCACCCCGCCGAAATGTGCTCAAGATGAATAGGCAAATCCCCAGCCCTGTCAGATCGCGACGCACGTCCCATCGCTGCCGACGCGCAGATAGGGTGACTGGCATCGGGGTCCCGCGCCGAAATCTAGAGTTGAAGGCACGAGATCGCGATCCTGCGCGATCCGTCGAGGTGTGCGGAGAGCTTCGCGCAGAAGACAAGGGAACGCTCATCCAACGGGATACCTATTTCGAGGTTCCACGGGGACGGCTCAAGCTTCGAGAGGAACCCAACGCGGTCGCCCACCTGATCGCCTATGAGCGTCCGGATCTACCCGGCAACAGCGAGAGCCGCTATCGGCTGATCGAGGTGAGCGAGCCCGCTGAGATGCGGGATGCTCTTGCAGCGGTCCTTGGCATCGCGGTTGTCGTGAGTAAGGCTCGACGCCTTTTCATCTTTGAAGGCGTGAGAATCCATCTCGATCGCCTCGATGACCTCGGCGAGTTCATCGAGTTCGAGGGGGTGGCCGTTAATGGCAAGGATCCCGGTGACTTCGCGAAGCTATTGGCTGATCTGCAGCAGTCCTTCGGTATTCGCGATGAGGATCTCCTGCGTGAGAGTTATTCGGACCTGCTCCGTTCTGTTGCTTCCGCTAACCACTAGCCGCTCCCCCGACCTACCCGCCAAACCAGCGCCGGGCAAGCGGCGTCAAGGTCGCGAAGCGACCGACCCCCGAAGGGGGTTGAGGGCCGCGAAGGCCGGTGCTTCAATCGCGCGGGTCGGGAGCTTCAGCCCAATCCCGATGTCAACTCGATGCTCGGCTCCCGAATCTCCAGCCGCCCAGGAGATGCTGAGCTTCCGCGCCTCGCTGCACCGAACGGAGATCGGGCTACTTGAGCGCGGCGGTCGCATTCCCCACATAGACACGCTGGTGAAGCTCAAGGGACGCGCTCGGTGTGACCGCCGACGATCTGCTCGCCGGAATTACCTGGGAAGCTACTCTGACTTGGAGGATCTATGAAGACCGTACGCGTCATCTACCACATGAAGCCGATAGCTGGTGGGCCGAGTCCCTCGACGTGGAAGGCTGGTCCGCCGGCGGCGACTCCTACGCCGAGGTAGTCAAACTCGCCGAAGAGGGCATTCCTTTTGCTCTGGAGCACCCCGCCGAGTTGGAGCACTATGTTCCAGCGGGCGGGCGCGTCCCCGCCTGACAGGGCTCTCAGACAAATTCTGTCGGCATATCGGCGGTGTCGCCCCACTGCACTCCGCGCCCTCGCTTTTCGTGCCAAGCGGCAGCGTCAGGGTCATTGGGGCTGCCAAATCTTCCCCTCGACTCGGTCCGCGGGGTCGGCTGGCGGACCGAGGGCTCGCAACTCTGCTTCGTGTTTGCCCATGACCAAAGCGGAGACCGCCGCGTCGAAGGCATCTTCGGACCCGGCGGCCCGCTCGAGAAGGCGTCTCGGCTGCTCGGGAAAGTGCTCGAGTAGATAGTCGTGTCGCGCCGACCACCTGCTCTTGTTGACCGGACCCGTTAGGGCGCGCGGATAGATCTCCACCACGCGCGGCCATCCCTCGGAGAACGGCCAGATGCCGAAGCCGTTCTTGGCAAGCGTCAACAGATGCGGCATCCCGCGAATCGAGCCAGTGCCCACGGCGCCAGCACCACCGATCTGAAAGACAGACTTCGGACGCACCGCATCCTCGCTTCTCTCGGTCTGCCTGTAGAGCCGTGCCTTCTGATGGGGATTTCGCTTACCCGGGCGCCCCCAGAAGGGGTCTTCGCATCCTTCAAGCAGATCTTCTCCTTCATGCCCCATGGCAGACCACACGTCCTCCCCGCTGGACCAACCGTTCTCCTCGCACCATCACGCGGGGAACGAAAAGGCGAAGTCCAGTCCGATGACCATGCGGGGCTCGGCTTCACCAAGCTCAAGAAGCTTCGCGATGAGCTCATCGCGGTTAAGCCCGTTTCTCAGCTCAGTCAGCCTGCCGTGCCGGACCTCGGCTCGCCACAGAGACTCCGCCGGCCCTTTGGCCCTGCCAGACCAGTCGACAGCGATGATTTGCACGGGATGATGGTCGCAGTTTTGTGGAGCGCAAAGGCTCTCGCACAAAGCAGCGGTCAGGAGAAGCTGCTCAGTCGCGCTCGAATTCACGCACAACTTCCTCAAATCCAGCGGCCTCGCCGGTCCGCCTCGGCGAATCATCAACTTGCCTAAAAAACGAGCTTGGGTTTCTCCTGATGTACAACCTTCTCTGCTGCGTATCGCGATATTTCCTCCATCAACCCATTTGAAATATCGGATGACTTACACCACCAAATCAATCTCTTTTCGTCGATCACGAAAGAGATCCCAAAGCTCATCGGCATAACACCTCGTATCTTTTCGATACGCTCTACCTCGACCCAAGAGACATCTAGAACTGGAACTCTCAACAGGAGCAGTAGCCGTCGGAGCCTAGTTGATGAGGGTCTGACCGCAAGACCTTTCGGCGAAACCGTGAGCCTTGCGAGGGGCCACGTTGAATTGATGTAAAGCCAACGTACGCCACCGACATACTCTTGCGTGGAATGTGCGGTTTGAGTCTCCATTGTCGACCGTTAACTTACCATGATGCGCAGGGTGCATAGGTGTCGCTGACCCCAGCATTTCCGGAGATAGGCGGGCCAACGCCTACGCCGAGCCAGGGGTGATACACATTGACAGTTCTGTTGCCGCTGGTCGTGCCTACGGCTCCGTTGACACCTCCGCGGATTCCCTCTCCCGCACCGACTCCTCCGCTTGCAAATGGGCCTCCGAGCTCACATGCGGAGTGAGCATTGATGTACATAGGTCCAGCGCCGGCTTCAGCCCGAACGGAAGATAGCCCCCTCCTCCACCTGACGCTGCAACCCCGACGCTATGCGAATTACCAGCCACACACAATTGCGCGTTGATCCCAACCCCTGCCCCGGCAGCACCATTGAGACATAGCCCAAACGTGTGCGTACTTGCATACTTAGCAAAATCTTGTGATCTCTTACCAAGTTCTTCTGCATCTTCCAGAGGAGTTGGGTTCAGTTGGCGAAATGTACGTACCAAGGTGACCCCCGGTTTCAAGCAGTCCACCGACTATAGGAGCTTCGCCGACAGTCCCACATACATTACGCCCATTGAGGTCGTAGAGGCCAAGGCTAAATAGTTGGATTCATTCCAGACAGGGTCAAACTGAGGGCGAGATCACGGATGGGCCATCGCAGGTTGGAAGACGAAGTCCGAAGAACCTGCCGTCCCCAGGGAAAACAACGACAACCCTCGAGTACCAAGTGCGGCCTTCATCGCAGGCAATCGGCCGGTAGGCAATTATCCGGACGCGAGTCCCATTGAACATGTCAACTCCGAAGGCAGCCCGAGTCGGGTTGGCGCCCCAATGGCCCCATTTCATGCCCTTGATCGGAATCCCCAAGAATTGCTTTCCCCGGTATCCCCAGATGCTGCACCGACCAGGGTGAGCCAGGGCGGTGAAGCGACTGATCTTCTTGTGGAAACAGGCGATTACGGGCTCAGGCTTAGCGGTCCCGGTATTCGCGAATGAGGAAGGTGGGCCAGATAGCACCAGAGCCAGGCTGACAGCGACCACTGAGCAGAAGCGCTCTAGAGAGACGACCACCGCGGAAGCTGCCTACTAGAAGAGAACGCGGATCAGGCTGAAGCCGTCATAACCCTTGCCGCCAACCGTTTGAATCGTCGTCGCCTCGACTCGGGGCTCAGCGGCGAGTTGCTCGTGGAAGCGGCGCTGGGCCGCAATCGGCGGGTCGTCATCGCTGAGGTCGGCGAGGCGGCCGTCGCGGATGACGTTGTCGGCGACGATCAGGCTGCCAGGGTGTGAGTGAGCGAGGGCCCAGGTGAAGTAGTCGGGCGTGTGGACCTTGTCGGCGTCGATGAAGGTGAGGTCGAACGGGCCGACTCCGTCGGCGTCGAGCTGAGGGAGCTGATCCAGAGCCGGGCCGACCCTAACCTCGACGATCTTGCCTAGGCCTGCGGCCTCGATGCTCGCGCTCGCCACGGCGGCGTAGTCGCCGTTTGCCTCGAGGCTGATCAGGCGACCGTCGGCCGGCAGGGCCCGGGCGAGCCAGATCGTGCTGTAGCCGGCCAGGGTGCCGAACTCGAGGATCGACCTGGCGCCAATCGTCTTCGCCAAGAGGTGGAGGAGCTTGCCCTGCGGCGGTGAGACCTGAATTTGGGGAAGCCCCGCCGCTTCTCCCGCACGCACCGCAGCATCCAGCGCCTCGTCGGGCGGGGCCAAGAGGCCGGTCACGTACTCGTCGACTGCGGTCCAGGTGTCTTGTGCCACGCCGGAGGTCTATCAGGACGAGCCAACGAGCAGGAAAGCCCGCGATTCAGCCGAACGTGCGGGAATGGAGACGGGTTCGCGCCGGGCGCGCAGGCGTGAGCGATGGATACAGAGGGCAGAGCAGGTCAGCGACGCCTTCGGGTTGGTGCTGGGGCTGGTCCTGATCACCTACGTGCTCACCTCGCTGCTCGCGAATCATGGCTGGAGCGCCGTCCTGCTCACGGTGGCGACCAGCGCGACCTCGGTGGTCGCGCTAACCAGCTCCCACGCCAACGCCAGGGTGGTGCGAGTGGCGCTGCTGCTCTCGGCGCTGACCGTCGTGCTCGCGGGGGTCAGCGCGGCCGCCGGGGGTCAAACCTGGCTCAACTTCGCTTCGCTGATCCAGGTATCGATGCTGGCGGTTGCAATGGGAGCCGTACTACGCCGGGTCGTGATGACGCCGAACGTGGGCTCGCGCACGATCCTCGGCGCGCTCAGCGTCTACACGGTGCTGGGCCTCCTGTTCACCTTCGTCTACGGCGCGATCGACCGGATCCAGGGGGGGCCGTTCTTCGAAGGGGTCGCCCACCCTCATGGCTCCGACTTCATCTTCTTCAGCTATACGACGCTGACGACCACCGGCTTCGGCGACCTCGTGCCAGGCGGCCAGCCTGGTCAGATGATTTCCGGCTTCGAGATGATGGCCGGGCAGATATTCCTCGTCACCTTGGTCGCAGGCCTGGTCAGCCTCTGGCGACCAGGCGAAGCGATCCGCCGTCGCCGTGAGCAACGTGGCGGCGAGACACCGTCCACCGATCTCCCGCCCGCGAGCTAGCTAGCTACTCGGAGAGCTCGACGCGCTCGATCGTCCGCGCCTCGAGTGGACTATCGGCGGCGTCGGTTGGAGACGCCTCGATCGCGTCGACCACGTCCATGCCATCGACGACACGGCCGAAGACGGTGTGCTTCCCGTCCAGCCAGGGCGCCGAAGGGGTGGTGACGATGAAGAACTGGGAGCCGTTGGTATTGGGCCCGGCGTTGGCCATCGCCAGCGCGCCTCGCTCGACCTTGTGGTCGTTGAACTCGTCCTCGAAGGTGTAACCCGGGCCACCGCGACCGGTTCCCTCCGGACAGCCGCCCTGGATCATGAAGTCCGGGATTACCCGGTGGAAGACCAGTTCGTCGTAGAACTTGTCGGCCGAGAGCTTGCGGAAGTTCTCGACCGTCTTCGGCGCGTCCTCGTCGTGCAGCTCGAGCACGATCGCCCCGGCGCTGGTGTGAAGGGTTGCCTGCGACATCGGCCATCACCCTACCCGGTTACGCGAACGACAAGCGGGCGTGAAGCACCTGGCGCGTAGGGCCAGCGCTCCTCGGGAAGCACAACCGCGCGGATCCTGATCCGGGCAGTGCCGCTGATGTAGCGGAACCGATAGCTGGCGTGAAAGCGGCCGGCGTGGTCAGTGCGCACGACCAGCATCGGCCGCCAGCGCTGCGCTGCCGACTCGTAGTACTGGATCGAGACCAGCTTGCCCCGCCGCGGCAGCGGGGCGCCAAGGCTGCGGACTCTGCCGTTGAAGCGCGCTGCCTCACCGGTCTGCAGCTGCGATGGCGTGACTTTCAATTCGACCCCGCTGCGCACGCGCAGCGTCAGCGGACTCCGCTCGGCGCCGTCAAGGTGGGAGTCACCCGGGAACGCGACGGCGATCCGGCGTGAGGTACCAACCGGGAGTCGCAGCTGAAAGCCGCCGTGCGGGCCGGTCTGCAGCGATTCCACCAGCGTCCGGCCGAGAGCGCCGCGCGAGGGGCGAGCCGTGACGCGCAAGGTTCTTCCGGCAAGGCCGGCGCCATCGCCGTCAACCAACCGGCCGCTCAAGCTTGCCGCTGTCCTGAACGGCACGGTCAGCTCGGTGCCGCTGCGCCCGCGCCAGCGGAGGCGTGCATAGATGCGCGCCTTGCCCCGTGCCGGCTCGGACCGCTTGACTGCTGTCACCGGTTCGCCCGCGATCTTGCGCACCGTCAACTCGGTACCGTCGCTGCGGCGGGTCGAGGTTGCTGTATTGCCTGCCGCATCGGCGGCGTCGGCGCGAAAGACGTAGGTGCCGGGGCCCAGATCGCTCGGCAATCGTGCCAACAGCTCGGCTTTCTCCGCCGAGTCACCGCGCTGGAATTTCGCTGGCAGCTCAGTCCACTGCTGACCATCGAGCCGGCGATAGTGGATCTCCCCACTTGCCGGACCGGAATGCGCATCGCTGATTTCGGCGCGGATCTGGGTTGCGGTCGCATCCCCGGCGGCAGTCGGCTCAAAGGCGACGCCTGGGGGCACGTCGTCGAACCGCAGAGACATTGATGCCGCCGAGGATGCAACTTCGTTTCCGGCCTCGTCGCGCAACCAGACGCTGAGCGCGTACGTGCCGGCGCGAGGTGCGAACAGGTTCTGCAGGCTGCTCAGTTCGTGGCCGGCGACGAATTTCGCGCCACTGTCGTATCCAGCCGGACCGGTGATCCGCCAGGAAGCCCCGCCGATCGGGCTCGCCGGAGCCTGGCCGGGATTGATCCAGGAAAGATCGAAGTCGTTGTTACGCCGCCAGCTGTCACCGCCGGCGAGAGTGAGTTCGCGGGGATGAGCCGGCGGGCTGTTGTCGATCAGAAACGTCTGGTCCGCTGTGCAGGAAAGGTTGGTGGCAAAATCGGTCACACAGTGATGAATACTGTGCGGGCCGTCGCTGAAGCGGGTGGTGTCGATCGGCGCGCTGCCAGAGACACTGAGGCTGCAGGGGCGCATCTGCGTCGCTCGCCATTCGCCGCTGATCGAGATCTTGGCGCAGCCATACTCGGTCAGGTTCACCCGACCGCCGTCGACCGCGGTTTCGCCAAAGCGCACGCCACCGCCCACATCGCTGCCTGCGAAGCCGACGTTCTGGGTGCCGCGGCGCCATCCCCCCGCGGTAATTTCGCCGCCGATCCCCGCTGCGGGCGGTTGGTCGTCCTGGACCGTGATCGTCAGCGCCCGGATCGCCGACCATGAGCCGGGTTCGAGGCTGCACCACTTGCTTTCGGCCTTGGCGCAGAGCAGGCGATCCTCGAACGCAGGCTGGGCCGGGTTAAAGCCGGCAACGAACTCACGGGGCGTGGTGTCGGTGCTCGCCGCCGCCGCGAAGGCGTCGAAGCCGCCACTCCAGTTGGCCATGCCGAGCCGCTGCTCGATGCCATCGTGCAGCGCGTGCCACCAGGTTCCGCGCACCTGAGCGATCCCGGTCCCCGGCGGGGCGTCCCAGCGCCAGCGGGCATAGCGCGTCCCCGAAACCGTCACCTGGCCGTCGCGAGTGAAGCTCTTCAGGTGGGCCCCGTCGAAGGGGTCCTGCCCGGCCGGCGGCACACACCAACCATCCGAGCGGAACTTGGCCCCGCCGGTGCTGTCGGCCCAGTTCGCATCGGCGCCGACGTACCAACCGCATTGGGCGACCGCGTACTTGCCCGCGGTCGCCTCCTTGGCAACCAGCAACAACAAGGCCAGCGCCAACGCAATTCCCATTGCCACGATGCGGCCAACGCCTCCCCGCGTGCCCGACATAACCCCTCCTTCGCTCGACGACATGTGCGGGGCCTAAGCCGGCGGCGGGCAGTTCTCTCCCCCCGGCGGTGAGCACCCACGGGCTGCCGCTTCGGCGCCTTTGCGAGAATGGCCCCAATGTCACTTCCGACGCAGGATCAGATAACCGAGAAGCTGCGAGCCGTGATCGACCCCGAGCTGCGCCGCTCGATCGTCGAGTTGGGCATGGTGCGATCGATCGAGGTTCGCGACGATGGTCGGGTCGAGGTCGTCGTCTCGCTGACCACCGCGGGCTGCCCGATCCGCTCCCACTTTGAACAGGCTGTCGCCAAGCAGATCTCCGAGCTGGACGGGGTAACTGGGGTCGCCGTTGGCTTCGATGTGCTCTCCGACGAGGAGAAATCGTCCCTGCAGCAGACCCTTGGCCGCGGCAAGCTGCCCGCCGGGGCCCTCGCCCAGGTGAAAAACGTGATCTGCGTTGCCTCCGGCAAGGGTGGCGTCGGCAAGTCGACGATGACCGCCAATCTGGCCGCTGCCCTGACCGCCGAAGGGCACCCGGCCGGCGCCTTGGACTGCGATGTCTATGGCTACTCGATCCCACGCATGCTCGGCGTCAATAACAAGCCCGAGGTCAACGCCGAGCGCAAAATCCTCCCCCTCGAAGCGCCCGGTGGGGTCAAGGTGATGTCGATTGGCTTCTTCGTCGAGGAGAACTCCGCCGTTGTCTGGCGCGGCCCGATGCTGCACAAGGCGATCCAGCAGTTCCTCGAGGACGTCGCCTGGGGGGAGCTGGAGTATCTGCTGCTCGACCTGCCACCGGGAACCGGTGACGTCTCGATGACCCTGGCTCAATTGCTGCCGCAGGCGAAGTTCGTGATCGTCACGACTCCTCAACCCGCAGCGCAAACCGTGGCCAAACGGGCAGCCGACATGGCGCTCAAGTTCGATCTTGAGTTGCTGGGCGCAATCGAGAACATGTCTGGCTTCACGACGCCGGATGGCGAGCGCTTGACGATCTTCGGCGAGGGCGGCGGTCAACTCCTGGCCGACGAACTCGACATTCCCCTGCTCGGCAAGGTCCCTCTTTCCGAGCCCCTGCGCCAACACGCCGACAGCGGCTCACCCTTGGCAACGGCGCAGCCCGATTCCCCTGCGTCACAGGCAATTCGCCAGGCCGCGCGAGGCATTGTCGCGGCCACGCCGCAAGAGCTGCCGGTGCTGCAGGCAACTCCGGCGGCTGCTGAAGCGCCCCCGGTCAGCGGCACGCCGCTGCCCGTCGTTCAGTAGCTGCCTCTAGTTGTGCTTGAACACTTGAACGCTCGGCATGATCGCGCTGACGATGTTGATCGTCATCCAACTCACCCCCCTTCGCATCTCCTGCCCGTCTCAACGGGATTCAACCTGTAATACTAAGAAGAAATTAAGTATTGAGGGGTGGCTGAGCGGCAGGATCGCCGATCAGGGAAATTTGCTTATCCTCCGGCCGCCTTACCACTTAAATCTCTTAACTGGGGGATCAGCCTTGGCGACGACCGCAAAGGAGCAGAGGAGAAGCATCGATGAGGCCGTGGCTTACGCCGTCGGCCACCGGATCAGGATCGACGCTCTTGCGATCCTCAACGAAGGCACGGCCAGTCCCAATGAAATCGCCAAAATTCTCGGCGAGGGTGTCAGCAAGGTCGGCCACCACGTCAAAGAATTGTTCGACTCGGGCTGCATCGAACTCGTCGGCACCGAGCAGCGGCGCGGCGCAACCGAGCACTTCTACCGGGCGATCGCACGGCCGTTCATCAGCGATGAGGAAGCGCGCCAATTGCCGGCCGAGACGAAACGTGAGTTCGCCGCCCTGATCTTGCAGGCGATCATGGCCGAGGGCCTGGCCGCACTGCGCGCCGGCAAGATGGACTCCGACGAAGACATCTGGATGAGCTGGCGCTCGGTCAGCCTCGATGAGGAGGGCCGGCGCGAAGTAGCCGACGAGATGGCTGCCTCTTATGCGCGGGTTGAGGAGATTGAGACGAAAAGCACTGCCCGTCTACTCGAGACCGAGGAGTCCGGAACCTCGACTGTGGTCGCAACGATGAGCTTCGAGCGCAGCCGCTCCGGCCGTCCACCCGGGGAGCGCCTGGCTACGAGCGAGTCATAGACCAGGCCGCACGGCGGTCATCGCAAAGTGACAGCTAGGAGGGCGGCCAGTACAGCGCCGCCCTCCCAGTCCATCGAGCAAGCATCGAGTCCCCAAATGCCAGGAAGCCTCATGCTGACGACCTAGCGGGTCACCCGACGCACTAACGATGTTAGAGCTAAAAAATGGTGCACTGGGGCGAGAGTGGACGTGAAAGACAACTCTCATAGATATCTTGCTGCAAAGTGGCGAAACGGTTTAATTTCGGCGAGGCAAGGGAGATTTCGTAGTTATTTCGGTACGCCAAAGGTGCCTAAACTATGTGTCACGTTTTCGTGTCGCGTTTTGGTCGCGAACAACCCGATGAGTGCGCAAACACTCGCATAGTGGAAGTGAAGCGAGTCTTGCCGAGGACCTTCGGCCGAGCTGGCCGTCTCCACCGAGGATGGCAGCGAAGAAAAGCCGAGATACTGCCCACGCATTACCGTGATCGCCTAAGGGGTGGGCACGGACGTGCAACCGCTCACGACGATGTCCTCAGGCAGCCGACTTGCTCTTGTAGTAATTAGCGTTGATCTCGGCGTACTTCGCCCACTCGGCCGGGAGCTGATCCTCGGCAAAGCAAGCGTCAACCGGGCAGGCCTCGACGCAGGCGTCGCAGTCGATGCACTCGTCCGGGTCGATGTAGAGCATCTCAACCGAGTCGTAGTCGGGCTCGTCCGGCGTCGGATGAATGCAATCGACGGGACAGACCTCGACACACGAGTTGTCCTTTTGGCCGATGCAAGGCTCGGCGATGACGTAGGTCATTCGAGTCTTTCTCCTGAGTCGTCGTTTCGATGCCGTCGGGGGTTGATCGCCCCCGCCAAAGCGCGGACGCACATTTTACGGATTGTGCGGCGGCGGGCACTCCCCCACTAGCATCGGGCACACGATGCTGCTGCTGACAGGGGCAACTGGAAGCGTTGGATCGCGGCTGCTGCCGCTGCTGCTCGAGCGCGGCCACGACGTGCGCTGCCTGGTGCGCGAGCCGCGGCGCCTGGGCCCACGCCGGGTTGACGTGCAGATCGCCCTGGGGGACCTCGGTGAGATGTCGGACCCCTACCTGGTGCGCCAAGCACTGCGCGGCGTCGACACCGTCGTCCACCTGGCAGCGACGATCCGCGACCAGCCACCGCACCGGATCGAGGAGCTGAACGGGCTGGCGACGGTGCGCCTGCTGCGCGCCGCCGAGCGCAGCGGCGTCAAGCGCTTCGTCTTCTTCAGCGCTCTCGATGCATCTGAGGCCCAGCGCACGCGCTTCTTCCGCGCCAAGTGGCTGGCCGAGCAGGCGATTGCTTCCTCATCGCTGGAGACAATGGTCTTCGCTCCCTCGATCGTCTACGACCGCTCCGACCCCTGGATCACGCTGCTGCGCCGCTTCTCCTTCCTGCCCGTGTTGCCCGTCTCCGGCGCCGGTCGCGCCCGCTTCGAGCCGATCTGGGCGAACGACGCTGCCCGCTGCGTCGTCGCGGCCTTGGAGCAGGGCAGGCGCCGGCGCTATGAGCTGGCTGGGCCCGAGGCGCTCAGCTACGACCAGATGTCAGACCTGGTCAGCCAGATCGCCGGCCGGCCACGGCCGCTGGTCCACATTCCGCTCCGCCGTCGTGCGCTCGGGCTTGATCGCGATGCGCTCCCTTTTCGGCGAGGCCGTGTTTGCAACCTGGGAGGAGGCCGAGCTGATGGAGGTCTCGATGCTGAGCGAGCGTGGCACGGCCGACGCGGAGGAGCTTGGGGTCGAGCCGAGAAGGATGGGCGATGTACTGGAGGAGGACTAGACAAGCGGCGGTGCTGGCGGCGGTTCTCGCCGCGCTCGTCGCCGCGCCCGCGCAGGCATTGACCCTGGTGCCGCCCAAGCCAGATGTTCTCCTCGGCGTCAGCGACCAGGGATCGACGCAGCAGTTCAACGAATTCACCGAACTGACTCGGCAAGCACCCGGCGCTGCTGGAGACCTTTCATCCCTGGGGCAACAGCCTCAACCAGGCCTTCGAACGCTGGCGCGAAACCGGCACACGACCGGTGCTGGCGATCTCGACGATGGATGACCAGAACCTGAGCGAGCTGATCACCCCAGAGCAGATCGCCCTCGGGGCCGGCGATGACTACCTGCTGCAGATCAACAGCTTCTTCGCCGAACACGGGCTGCCCGCCTACATCAGGCCGCTGGGCGAGCCCAACCGCTGCCTCAACGCCTGGTCGGCGATCAACTGCGACGGCACGCAGAAGGGCGGCGAACACACCGCCGGCTGGTACAAGCAGGCCTTCCGCCGCATCGCCACGATCGTGCGCGGCGGTCAGACCCTGGAAGGGATCAACGCGACCCTCGCCGAAATCGGCCTGCCGCCGCTCAACCGCACCAAAGGGCCCAACCCGACCAGCCTGCCGGCGGCCCCGGTGAGCATCGTCTGGAGCCCACTGCCGGGCGGCTCACCGCGGGTGAAAGGCAACTTCCCCGGCAACTTCTGGCCCGGCGCACGCTGGGTCGACTGGGTCGGGACCGACTTCTACTCCGAATATCCGGTCTGGAAAGACCTCAACCGCTTCTACGCCGGCAAGCAGTGGAAAGGCAAGCCGCTGGCGATCACCGAGTGGGCCGTCTCGGGCAAAGACGAACCGCGCTTCGCCAAACAGCTGGTCTCCTGGACGGTCAAGCACCCGCGCGTGCGCATGTTCGTCTACTACAACGGCTTTGGCCCGGGTGCAATCCCTACGACCTGCGCCAGCTACCCGCGCACGATCAACACCCTGCGCCTCAAGCTGCGCCGCGACAACTTCCTCCAGTACGCCGAATACAACGCCGGCCTGCTGCCGCCGCTACCGCCGCCGCCGAAAACCGCGAAGGCCAAATAAAAGAGAGGCCCGGCGTTTGCCGGGCCTCTCGAAAGCCACTCGCCTGTTGAGGCGAGGATACGCCCGAAGGGGCGTGGCTACATCATGCCGCCCATATCGGGCATACCGCCTGGCATACCACCGCCGGCAGCCCTTCCTTCTCGGGCGGCTCGGCGATGATCGCCTCGGTGACGAGGATGTTCTTGGCGATCGACGCTGCGTTCTCCAGCGCCGAGCGGGTCACCTTGGTCGGGTCGATGACGCCGGCGGTGATCAGATCGCCGTACTCGCCGGTCGCCGCGTTGAGGCCTTCTCCGGCCTTCAGCTCGCGAACCTTGTTGACCACGACCGAGCCCTCCTCGCCGGAGTTCTCGGCGATCTGGCGGACCGGCTCCTCGAGCGCCCGGTGGACGATCCGTGCTCCGGTCGCCTCATCGGGATCGGAGAGCTTGTCCGGGTCGAGACCGCCTGGGCGTTGAGCAGGGCAACCCCACCACCCGGCACGACGCCCTCCTCGAGCGCGGCGCGGGTCGCCTGCAGCGCGTCCTCGACGCGGTGCTTCTTCTCCTTCATCTCGGTCTCGGTGGCGGCGCCGACCTTGACCACGGCGACACCGCCGGCCAGCTTGGCGAGACGCTCCTGGAGCTTCTCGCGATCGAAGTCGGAGTCGGTGTTCTCGATCTCCTTTTTGATCTGGTTGATCCGGCCCTTGATGTCGTCGGCCTCGCCAGTGCCGTCGATGATCGTCGTCGTGTCCTTGGAGACGACGACGCGGCGGGCTTTGCCGAGCTGGGTGAGCTGGGTGTTCTCGAGTTTGAGACCCATCTCCTCGGTGATCACCTCGCCGCCGGTGAGGATCGCGATGTCCTCGAGCATCCGCTTGCGGCGGTCGCCGAAGCCGGGAGCCTTGACCGCGACGCCGGTGAAGGTGCCCCGCAGCTTGTTGACCACCAGGGTCGCGAGGCACTCGCCCTCGACGTCCTCAGCGACGATCAGCAGCGGCTTGCCACCCTGCATGACCTGCTCGAGCACCGGCAGGATGTCCCGCACGGAGCCGATTTTCTGGTTGGCGATGAGGATGTAGGGGTCCTCCAGCACCGCCTCCATGCGGTCCTGGTCGGTGACCATGTAGGGCGAGATGTAGCCCTTGTCGAACTGCATCCCCTCGGTGAACTCCAGCTCCATGCCGAAGGTCTGGCCCTCCTCGACGTTGACGACGCCGTCTTTGCCGACCTTCTCGATCGCGTCGGCAATCACGTTGCCGATCTCGTCGTCACCGGCGGAGATGGCGGCGACGCGGGCGATCTGCTCCTTGCCGGCGACCTCCTTGGACTGCTTCTCGCGCAGGTTCTCGACGACGTCGTCGACAGCCTTCTCGATGCCGCGGCGCAGGGCCAGCGGGTTGGCGCCGGCGGCCACGTTCTTGAGGCCCTGGCGGACGATGATCTGGGCCAGCAGGGTCGCCGTTGTGGTGCCGTCACCGGCGACGTCGTTGGTCGCCGTGGCGACCTCGCGGACGAGCTGGGCGCCCTGGTTCTCGAAGACGTCCTCGACCTCGATCTCGCGGGCGATGGTGACGCCGTCGTTGGTGATCGTCGGCGCGCCGAACTTTTTGTCGAGCACGACGTAACGGCCCTTCGGGCCGAGGGTGACCTTGACCGCGTCGGCAACTGCGTCGACGCCGGCCTGCAGGGCCCCCCGTGCCTCCTCGCTGAACTTCAGCTCCTTATGAGCCATGTGTTTTCAGTCCTCCTTGGTTCTTCTAAGTCCTGGTTGGGCGCGGGGCTAGCCGAGCTTGGCGAGGACGTCCGACTCGCGTAGCACGAGCAGCTCGTCGCCCTCGACGGTGACCTCGGTGCCGCCGTATTTGGAGTAGAGGACCTCGTCACCCTCGCTCACGTCGAGCGGGCGGCGAGTGCCGTCCTCGTTGATCGCGCCATCGCCAACGGCGACGACCTTGCCCTTCTGCGGCTTCTCCTTTGGCCGTGTCGGGGAGAACGATGCCGCTAGCGGTCGTCTCCTCCTCCTCGATCGGCTTCACGATCAGCCGGTCCCCGAGGGGCTTCAGCTTCATCCGTATACCTCCATCATGGATCAGTAGGGGCTGGGAACAAAGATCGGAACTGCTTGGCACTCTCTTGGTGAGAGTGCCAGCGCTGAAAGATAGCGAGGGCTAGCCCTCGGCGGCAACTCAGCCGCTGGAAAGCAGGCGACAGCCCAGCAGACGGGCGATTCCCTCGCCACCGCGCGCCATCACCCAGTCGTGATTCCACTCGAAGACCGGGCGCGGCGACCGGCGCCAGCAGGTTCATCCAGGCCTTACTGGTCGTGACGTTCCACTCGTAGAGGACGGCGGTGACGCCATCCTGCTCGTAGAGGCGCCAGCGGCCGACTCCGCTCAGCTCCCCGACCGCATCGGCCTCCAGCAGGTATGGGCGCTCGACCCGGGTCGTGGTTATCTCGAACTCGACCCGGTAAGGCAGCAGGCTCTTCCAGACCATGCGCGCGACTGTGCCGATCCCGTCGTCATCGCCGGGGACAAGTTCCTCCGCCTCCTCGACCCCGCGCCACCACTGCGGCCAGCGCGCCTGGTCGTAGATCGCCTCCCAGACCGGCTCGCGCGGTGACTCCAGCAGCCAGGTCGTGAGGAAGGAGTAGTCGGCCATCGGATCGATACGGATCAGGTGATCGGCGCGATCAGTTGTGGTGCGGGGTCTCGCCATTGCCGAAGTGGGCGCCGGGCGGCTCGACGATCTGCGAGAAGCGGATCACGGTGACCGATGTCGTCGGGCGCGACCGGCTGGCTGTAGATCTGTTCGAGGAACTTGATCTCCTCCTCGAGCCGGCGGAACTCCGGGTTGTCGTGCTCGATGTCGCGCGGCGAGAGCTCGGAGACGCGCTTCACCTCGACGTCGTCGATCACCGCGGTGAAGATCTTCTCGCGCGGGCTGTGGCGGAAACCGACGGTAATCCAGACGACCTGGCCGCGCTCGTACTTGTTGCTCTTGTCGCCAAGCCGGATCGTCGCCGTCTTACGACCGCGCTTGAGCTGGTCGACGAAGATCGCCGAGTAGAAGTTGAGTACGTAGATACCGCCCCGCATCGGCTGCGAGCGTATCTGACCGCGCCAGGCCCGGCCTCCCGCTCGGCGTGATCCTCACCCTGGGTCGGGTCGCAGGCGCGGACGAAGGATCTAGTCACTTCTGAACGTTTGTCGTTCAAAGGTGTAGATCGGCCGTAATCGGGTCGATGGGGGGTGAGATGCGATTCAGGTCCCACCGTCCCAGCAGGGGTTTTGCCCACGTTCGCTTTGCTGCCGCATTGGCTTGCGCGGCGCTCTGCCTGCTCGCCCTGGCGGCCGGCGCGAGCGCCGCCAGCTGCCACGGCAAGCACGCGACGATTGTCGGCACTCCGGGCAATGACGTGATCCATGGCACGAAGCGCCAGCGACGTGATCTACGGCGGTGGTGGAGACGACACGATCTACGGCGGGCCTAACGGCAACGACATCATCTGCGGCGGGCCCGGCGACGACAAGATCTACGGCGGTAAGGGCTTCGACAAGATCTACGGCGAAGGCGGCGACGATCACATCGACGGCGGTACCGGCTCCGACCACCTCGAAGGTGGCAGCGGCAACGACGACCTGATCGGCGCCAAGGGCAAGGACAGCATCCTCGGCGGCAGCGGCGACGACAAGCTGCTCGGCCAGAAAGGGCCAGACGACCTCAAGGGCGAGGCGGGCAACGACTACATCAACGGCGAAAAGGGCAGCGACGAGGAGGAAGGCGGCGGCGGCAACGACATCCTGCTCGGCGACAAGGGCAACGACGAAATCGAAGGCGGAACTGGCGACGATCACATCGAAGGCGGGCCCGGTGACGACCCCGATCTCGAAGGCGGGCCCGGCAGCGACTTCGTCTACGGCGGCGCCGGCAGCGACCACGCCGACGGTGGCGAAGGCGACGGCGACATCGTCCGCGGCGACAGCGGCGAAGACACGCTTGACGGCGGGCCCGGAACGGGCGACATCGTCTCCTACGCCAGTGCCACGCGCGGTCCGGTCATCGCCGACCTCTCCACCGGCCGCGCCAAAGGCGACGGCCACGACACCCTGCAGGGCTTCGAGGACGTAGTCGGCTCACCGCAGCCCGACACGATTATCGGCGACAGCGAATTCAACCGCCTCGACGGCGGCGTCGGCAACGACGACCTCGACGGCATGGGCGGCCCCGACGAAGCCTTCGGCGGCCAGGGCACCGATGAGTGCGAAGGCTTCGCCGTCGAAAACTCGTGCGGCCCCGAAGAGGTGCCGCCGGGCAACGGCACCTTCGTCATCCTCAACCAGGGACTCGACGGCAGCAGCCTGATCGTTCAAGGCGACAGCCGCGCCAACGACATCCACGTCTACTTCAACAACGGCATCTGGTCGGTGACCGAAAACGGTCCGATCGTCTCCGGCGAAGGCTGCGAATCGTCAACCGCGAGCAGCCTGATCGCAACGGTCAGCTGCCCGACCAGCACCGCGATCGGCCTACTGGTGATCACCGGTGGCGATGGCGACGACTCGATCAACGTCAGCGAAAGCGTCCCGACCAGCGTCAAAGTCCGGGCCAACGGCAACGCCGGCAGCGACACGCTCATCGGCGGACCCGGCGACGACGTGCTGGAAGCGGGCGAGAACTACAACGGGCCCGACGACGGCAATGACACCCTGATCGGCAACGGCGGCAGCGACGTGCTCTACGCCGATCCCGGTGCCGACCAGCTTAGCGGCGGGCCCGGCAACGACCTGCTGGTCTCCTCGGTCGCGGTCTGCCAGGGACACACTTACAGCGGCGGTCCAGGCGAGGACACGGTCTCCTACGGTCGCTCCAACGCCAACATGCGAATCGAACTGGGCGGCACCGGTGGGCCTCCCGGCTGCGCCACGCCCGACCACGTCCTCGGCGACAACGAGGACCTCGAGGGCTCCGACGGCCCGGACGTGCTGATCGGCGACAACGGCGCCAACAGCCTCTTTGGCCACACCGGTGCCGACACCTTCATCGGCAAGGGCGGCAACGACACGATCGAAGCGATCGACGGCCAGCACGACAAATCGATCGACTGCGGCCCAGGCGACGACGAAGCCAGCACGGATTCGTCAGACCCCAAACCGATCAGCTGCTGAGCGCGCTCAGAAGATGTAGTTGCGCAGCTTCTCGGGCGCCAACACGGTGACCCGGCCACGACCGGGACGGACGACTCCGGCGCGCTCGAGGTCAGCGAGGAAACGGCTGACGCTCTCGCGCGAGGTGCCGGCGAGCTGAGCCAGGTCAGCTTGGTTCATGCGAATCGTCACCTCGCCGCCCTCCCTCTCCCGTGGCGACTCATCGGCGACCAGTTGGGAGAGAACGCCGGCGACGCGGCTGGGCACCGTCTGGAAGGACTGGCGCGAGATCCGCTCGTTGGCAGTGCGCAAGCGCCGCACCAGGGCGGCGATCAGCTTCACCGTGATCTCGGGATGGCGGGACAGCAGCGCCCGCACCTTGCCCGCGGGCAGCGCCAGCAGCTCGCCATCGCTGAGCGCTTCGACGCTGGCCGAGCGCACCTCGCCGTCGAGCATCGCCAGCTCACCGAAAATGTCGCCGGTACTTAGCGTTGCCAGCGTGATCGCCCGTCCGTCGGAGTGCTCGCGGGTGACGCGGAAGCTGCCGTCGCGGACGATATAGCAGGCATCGGAGTGGTCGCCCTCATGGAAGACCCGCGTGCCGGCGGGGAAAGAGCGAGCGACCGCGACCCGTGAGAAGCGCTCCAGCTCACCCTCCTCCAGGTCGGCGAAGAGCGGCACGCTCCGCAGCAGTGCAACTGGCCCCGCCCCCTCCATGAGATCAGCCATTGCCTAATTATCCCGCCTGGCCGAGTCCGGGGGGTACTCCTGTTGGTACTTCTATGGCACTCAACGAAAACGCAAGTCGCTTTGGCCTATTTGCGTTACTGGAACAGTCTCCAGTGTCGGAGGCCTGTCAAACCTTATGACTACCAGCAGAAAAGCACCCGTAGTCGTCGTCGGGGCCGGTTACGTGGGCCTGGTGACCGCTGTGGGCATCGCGAAGAAGAGGGCAGTCCGGCTGGTGGATCGCCAAGCCGGCCTGATAGCTGGGCTCGAAGCCGGCCGGGTCCCGATCGCCGAGCCCGGACTCGAGCAGCGCTACGAGAAGCATCGCGATCAGATCAGTCTGCACACGAGCCTGAGCGAGGCGCTTGGCGACCGCCGGCCACAGCTTGTCTTTGTCGCGGTCGGCACCCCGAGCCGCGCGGGAAACACCTCCGTCACCAACGGTGAGGACGGTGATGCAGCGAATCTCGATGCGGTCCACAGCTTGGTCGACGAACTGCTCCCCTACGAGGGGCTCTCGATGGTGATGAAGTCAACGGTCCCACCCGGCACCGGCCGGGAGATCACGCGGCGGGCCACAGCCTGCGGCAGCTCCCTGAGCTATCTCTCCTGCCCGGAGTTCCTGCAGGAGGGCGCGGCATTCGAGACCTTCGACGAACCCAATCGGATCGTCGTCGGGCGCGACGCGGCATCCTGGGCCAGCCAGGCGCTGCGTGAGCTCCATCGTGAGCTGCACCCAGAGCTGGAGCCCGAGCGATACCTCGAGATGGACCTGACCGCCGCAGAGATGGTCAAGCACGCCGCCAACCTGC
The DNA here is from genome assembly GCA_963716345.1 of uncultured Solirubrobacterales bacterium. Taxonomy (GTDB): domain Bacteria; phylum Actinomycetota; class Thermoleophilia; order Solirubrobacterales; family 70-9; genus VRUE01. The sequence continues at coordinate 1,615,771 of OY970304.1, read as the reverse complement.
AGCTGGCAACGCGGATCTCCTACGCGAACGAGATCGGCAATCTCTGCGAGGAGATAGGCGCCGACGTCACCGAGGTGATGCGCGGGGTCGGCGCCGACGACCGCATCGGCCCGAGATTTCTCCGCGCCGGCATCGGCTTCGGCGGCAGCTGCTTCGAGAAGGACATTCGCGCGCTGCGCTCGCTGGCTCGAAAGACCGGGCGGATGGACCTCTCACTCGTCGATACCGTCCTCGAAGTCAACGTCCGGCAGGCGGTACGGGTGGTCGACAAGCTCGAGCGACGCCTGGGCGCCTTGGATGGGAAGCGGGTCGCGGTCCTCGGCCTCGCCTTCAAGCCCAACACCGACGACCTGCGGGGCAGTCCAGCATTCACCATCGCCGACCTGCTGCGCTGCCGCAGCGCTCAGGTGCGCGCCTGGGACCCCGAGCAGGGCGCCCTGGAACGCGCGGAACGTAACTACGCGACCGGCGACGGGCCCGAGGGGATGGCGCCAGCCGAGCTCGCGGGCTCGGCGCTCGATGCGATCGATGGCGCCGACGCGGTGGTCCTGGCAACCGAGTGGCCGGCGTTCACCGAAATCGAATGGAACCTGGCCGCAGCGGCGATGCGCGGCAGCCTGGTCCTCGACGGGCGCAATCACCTCGACCCTGGCCTGGTCCGTGCCGCGGGCCTGGAGTACGAGGGGACTGGTCGCGACAGCCCCGGCCTGTCGCGACCGCTTCCCGAAGGCGCCACCGAGTCCTGATGGCGTCCGCAGCCGAACCTCCGGCGCTGCTGATGCAGCTGCAGCTGACGGGCCTGCTCCGTGGCGAGCTGCTGCACACCCTCGGCGCCTATCGCCTCGCCACGAAAGAGCTGACCGAACTTCACCGCAAAATCGGCGGCGAGACCGAAGACCGGGTGTTGCTCGAGGTGGTCGACGCCGCCAAGGACCTCAACGGGCGCCTGCGCGAAGACCTGCACCGGCCCCATAAGGACGATCAGGACGATCGCCATCACCGCCACCCCTCCCCGTTCGGCAACAAGCGTGAGCTGCTGGGCCCGGAGCTGCTCGTGCCGATAGAGGGGTTCTACGAAACCGCGGGCGAGGCCTTGAGCCTTCACCTCGGTGCGATTGGGAAGAAATGGCACGAGCGCGACCACGGCGAGAGGCTCGGGATGCTGTTGGCCCACGTCCACGACCCGCATCGCAACACAAAGACGCGGCCGCGCTCGCTGATCGAGGGCCGCCTGGAACGCGTCAAGCACCGCCGCGGCGAGGCAACGCTGCGGCGGGAGAAAGAAGAAGAGGCCCACCAGCAGGACCAGCCCGTAGCGGCGCGGAAGTTCGAGTTCGGCCAGATCCTCGACGAGCGGCTGCGGGTGGACGAAGACGTCGAGGACAAGCCCGCCATCCCGCCGCTGCGACTGCATCTGACCATCCTCGAAGCACTCAGCGATGCCCACCTTCTGCATGCACCAGGCCGAGCACCTGCGCTCGCAGACCTTCGGGCCGATGTTCACCGAGATCCCGGAAACCCAAAAACGAATGGAGCGGCTGCTGGACCGCAGCGTCGTGCTCAACACCTTCGTCTACGTGGCGGCCCGCTCGGCGCCCTGGATCTTCGCCGAGAACAACGAGGAGCGAACGCGGATCCTCGAGGACTTCGACGGTGCCTGCCGCAGCCTCACACCCACCTACGGCATGTGGATCGCCAACCAGGTGGGCCTGCTGGCGCTCGAGCGCCGCGCCTACACCTGGTGGACGCTGGGCCGGCACGATCGCGCCTATCGCGACTTCCACAAGCTGATTCGGCTGCTCAGGAGCCTGCGGGGCCAAGTCGAGCAGAGGGCGATGCGGGTGCGCGGCACGAAGACTCTGGTCGAGGGCCTGACGGCGACCGCGGAGCACCACATCGGCCGCATCTATCGTGAACAGCACGCTCATCGGGTGGCGCTCCGCTACTTCGACCGGGCCTCCAAGCACCTCGAGGGCTGGGCCGAGCACCCCGAGATCGGCGGGATCATGAGGAACTCCCGCTGGCGGGTGGACCTGCTGATCAGTCGCGGCAAGGCGAACTACGAGCTCGGCCGCGTGAAGACCAGCCTGCTCTATTACGCCCGCGCCTGGCGCGCCTTCCTCCAGCTCGCCGACTCCGAGAGCGAGCACACGGCGAACCTGGACCTGGTGACACAGGCGATCGAGTGGCTCGCCTCGATCGAAGACGAACCCGAGCTGAGCAAGGCCGAGCTGAGCAGGCGGCTGAAGCCGCTCATCGGCCAATTCCAGACCGTGTACAGCCCGGTCCACCTGCGCCTGCTCGCGGCCGAAATCATGATGAGGCTGGGGCACCTCCTCTACATCCTCAAACTGCCGCCGCTCGACTGGAACGGCGAAGAATTCCCCCCGCAGCCCGACCACGAGCTCGCCTGGAGCTGCATGCGCCAAGCGGCGCTGCTCGACCCCGCCAGCACCCTGATCGCGGCCGACCTGCTGAAGATCCTCAACAGCACTCCCGCCGCGGACTTCGAGGAGGCCGCGGACGCAGAGGAGCTGGAGGAGCCACGGGAAGACGACAAGAAAAGTGAATTGCCATCCACGGTGCCGCTCGACGAGCAATGGCCCTCCGGGGGGGACCGCTTCGAGGAAGCGGTCCGGGTGGTGGAGTACGTCGTGCAGAGCTGGCTCAACGACGACCCAGAGGAGGACGACTCCGAACGGACGAACGGCGCGCGGATCGCTCGCGAGCTGCTGCGCTCCTTCCTCGCCCACACCGACAGCAGCAACGTGAAGCTGGCGCAGGTCTACAACTACCTGATGCAGCGCCCCCGCGAGCTCGACCATGTCGGGACGCAACCGTCGCCGACGATCGAGTTGGTCTGCCTGCGGCGCTACAGCAGCTTCTTCCCCCTGCTGCCGCGGCCGGCGGCCTTCCGCGCCCTTGGCGGTGGCTATCTGGTGCGGGTGCGCGACGAGGGCCAGGAGCCATTCGGGATCGCGATCGACCCCGGCCCCGACTTCCTCAACAACCTTTTTCGCTGCGGCTACTCGCTCGCCGACGTGCAGATGATCGTGCTCACCCACGACCACGCCGACCACAGCGCCTCGCTGGACTCGCTGCTGGCGCTGCTGGGCACGCGTCAGATGCTCGCCGACCCGATCTTCAGCAAGGAGGAGCGGCTGACGATCGTCGGCAACCAGAGCGTCGTCGAGCGCTACGGCTTCTTCAACGACGACGAACCGGTCCGCAAAACCGAAGACGAAAAAGACATGGAACGCAGCGAACCGGTGCGGGTGATGAGCTTCGAGCAGTTCGCCGCGATCTCCAGCCAGCGCGGTGTCGCCCGCGACGAAGCGATCAAAGGCACCAAGGAGAAAGACGAGAAGAAGAAGCCAAAGATCCTGCTTTCGCCGAAGACGCTTCAGATCGACCCGGTCAAGACCGTCGATCACATCGACGCCGGGGGTCACGTGGCCCAGGGCTTCCTGCTGCACATCGGGGATGGCGGGGAGCGCGCCTCGATCCTCTTCACGGGCGACACTGGACGGCCCCCGGCGCCCGGGCCCAACGGCGAGGAGCCCGTGCATTACGAGGCTCCCGGAAAAACGAGCCTGGCGTCGGCGATCGAGATCGCCGACGTCGTCGTCGCCCACCTCAGCTCGGTGCCGCTGCCGGAGCTTCGCGACCTGGCCGGGCTGACGTCGGGCCCAGACTCCGACGATGAGCTGGTGGGAGCATTTACCGAGATTTGGAAAAAAGCGGCCGACAACGCCGGGCCGTCGATCGAAGACGAGACGAGCTTCTTGCTGAACCAGCTGCAGTTCGCCTTCCGCAGTCGGGGCAAGAAAGGCGACCGGCTGGCGATTTCCCCCTTCGACGCCCCCGACAAGATGGACCCCCCCTCGGATCGGCACCTCTACCTCGCCGGCCTGCTCGACGTCGCCGAACGGATGGCAAAGCGCAGCAAGGAGAGCAACCGCCCGGCGCTGCTCTTGATCGGCGAGCTGCGGGAGGAGCTCGGCACGTTCCGCACCCGGATCGCAAGCCGCGTCTCCGAAGTGATCTTCGAGGACGACAGCGAGATCGGCACGACCCTCACAACCGACATCGGCCTGCGACTGCGCGTGAGCCGTCCGCCGGCAAACGGCGATGACCAAAGCCCGGTGTCGGTGCTCTGCACGACCTGTGATCTCGACACCGACCTGATCGCCTCCGAGCGCTTCCATTCTCCTGACGAGATTCGCGAGGTGTGCGTAAAGGGCGAGAACGAGGGCGTCTTCTACAACTGCATGCTGCACGACCCGGGGAAGAGACCGGAGCTTCCCTGGGTCGAAGCCGTCGAGCGCTACAACATCTTCGGCGACTGAGTGAGGGGACGAGCTGCGCGCTAGCGCGCAGCCAGCGTTAGTTTGCGGGGGCCGCGACTGAAGCCGGCCTCAAGCAGGACGTCCTCCTGGCCGGAGCCAATCACCGGGTCTCCGTCGAGTTTCTCGAGCGCCAGCTTGGGCAGACGGCCGGCGGCGACCTCGGTGGCGAGGGCGCGCACGGCGGCGGTCAGCTCATCAGCGGACAGCTCAATGAGGCGGACGAGACCACGGCCGCCGCGCTCGATGTAGATCACCGGCGAACCGTCGCGCATCAGCACGTGGGCACCGGGCGTCCGGGCCGGGCGACGACCGCTCGCCGGTTTCGGCCAGGGCAGTGAGGCCCCGTAGGGATTGGCGGGATCGGTGGCGGCGAGCAGCTGGAAGGAGCCGTCCTCATAGGGGAGCGAGCGCAGGCGCTCGACCGCGCCGGGCAGGGCGAACTGGGCGCCGCCGAGGCCCTCGACGAAGTAGCCGCGGCGGGCGGTGCCGAGCAGCTCGAGGTTGCCGAGCTCGGCATAGAGGCTGGAGAAGCCGCCGGGAATGCCCTCGGCGAGCACGGTCTCACGGGTGACAATGCCGTAGCGCTCGAGCATCAGCTCGGCCTGGGCGCGCAGGCGCGGCCCCGCCGCGGGGGCGTTGGCGAAGAGCGGCGCGGTTAGCGACCAGCGGCCCTGTACGGCTGCGCCCGCGGCGCGGCGGCGGGCAAAGCGGCGGCCGCGCTGCCGATCAGGTGGCGGCGTGGCGTGGCGGCGTGGCGCCCGCAGGGGCGAGAAGGCGTCGTTGGTGACCTCTCCCCCCCAGGCGAGGTCCCAGAGGGCGGCATGCAGCTCCTCGGGCGGGTGATCGAGGTCGGCGAGCAGATCGAGCCAGAAGTCGGGCCCGGCGCTGAGGCGCTCGCGGATCGCGTTGTGAACCTCACCCTCCGGTTTCTCGAGCTTGACATTGGCCGGCGGGGGGCCGGCGAGGCGGACGTCGTCGCGGAAGTAGAGAGCGATGCGGCCGTCGCTGCGGCCGCGGGCGCCGGCCCCGATCCAGACCACCTCTCCACTGGTGCAGAGTTCATCGAGCCAAGCGGGCGAGTAGGCGCCGAGACGGCGTGGCAGCACATCTTCCTCCCACACCTTCGGCGTCAGGATGACGCCCTGCAGCGGCACCAGCGCCTCGCGCAGGCGGTCCGGGCCGGCACCGGCGGCGCGATGGGCGTCGACGTTCTGCCAGCTCGACAGGAAGCGGGCGAAACGGTCGCGACCGGCGGGCTCGACCTCGCGGCGCAGGTGGGCGAGGCTGGCGCGGCGCACGCGGCGCAGCACGTCGGCGTCGCACCACTCGCGTTCACTACCGCCAGGCAGCAGCTCGCCGCGGACGAGGGTTCCGGCGCGCTCGAGCTCGCGCAGGGCGGGCATCGGGTCGACTCCGTAGCGCGAGGCGAGCTGGACGGTCGGGAAGGGGCCATGCGTGCGTGCATAGCGGCTCACCAAGGTGGCAAGCGGGTCGGGATGCTGCTCGAGGAAGGTCTCAGGCAGGCCTGCGGGCGGCGGTACGCCGAGGGCATCGCGGAAGACGCCGGCATCCTCGCCGGCGATGTAGCGCTCCTCGCCGTTGATTCGGACCAGCGCCACTCGACGCTCGCCGACCAGCTTCGCCAGCATCGAGGCGGCCGAGTAGCCCTCGCTGACGCGTTCCTCGCACTCGGCGGCGGTGAGGTCGCCAACGTTGCGCAGCACCTGCTGCAGAGCGTCGCGGTCACCGGCCTGGCCGGCCTCCGTACGGTGCTGGAGCTGGGCCTCGACGTCCTCCAGGGCCGCGGGGTCGATCAGCTCGCGCAGCTCCTCCTGGCCAAGCAGCTCGCGCAGCAGATCGCGGTCGAGGGCCAGCGCCGCCGCCCGCCGCTCGGCGTTCGGCGTGTCCCCCTCATACATATAGGCGGCGACGTAGTCGAAGAGCAGCGAGGAGGCGAAAGGCGAGGCGGTCGGGGTCTCGACTTCGACCAGGCTGAGCTTGCGCGAGTGCAGATCACGCAGCAGCTCGCCGAGCGAGGGCAGGTCGAGCACGTCGCGCAGCACCTCACGGTAGGTCTCCAAGACGACCGGGAAGCGGGGAAAGTCGCGGGCGACTTCGAGCAGGCTCTGCGACTTCAGCCGCTGCTGCCACAGCGGTGTGCGCTTGCCCGGGTAGGCGCGTGGAAGCAGCAGCGAGCGCGCGGCATTCTCGCGGAAGTGGGAGCCGAAGAGGGCCGAGCCGGAGAGCTCCCCGACGATCAGCTCTTCGACCTCGTCGGGCTCGATCAGGACCAGGTCGGCGGGCGGTGGCTCGTCGGCATCGGGTAGGTGGATGACGATGCCGTCGTCGGACCAGATCGCGTCGGCCTCGAGTTCGCGCTCGCCGCGGATCTTGGCGGCGAGAGCCAGACCCCAGGCGGCGTGGACGCGGCCGCCGTAGGGCGAGAGGACGCAGAGGCGCCAGTCGCCGATCTCGTCGCGGAAGCGCTCGACCACGATCGTCTCGTCGGAGGGAACGACGCGGGTCGCGGTCTGCTGCTCGCGCAGGTAGGCAACCAGGTTCTCGGCGGCGCGACGGTCGAGGTCGTACTCGGCGGCCAGCTCCTTCGGCTCGCGCGAGACCGCCTCGCGGGCGAAGGCGCCAATCGCCTTGCCCAGCTCAGCCGGACGGCCGATCCCGTCGCCCTTCCAGAAGGGCACCGCGCCGGGCACGCCGGGGGCCGGGGTGACGATGACGCGGTCGCGGGTGATGTCCTCGATCCGCCAGGTGGTGGCGCCAAGCAGGAAGGTCTGGCCGGGCCGGGCCTCGTAGACCATCTCCTCGTCGAGCTCGCCGACCCGGCGCCCGTCGGGCAGGTGGACGCCGAAGAGGCCGCGGTCGGGGATCGTGCCAGCGTTGGTGACGACCAGCGAGCGGGCGCCTTTGCGGCCATGCATCGTGCCCTCGGCGCGGTCCCAGACGATGCGCGGGCGCAGCTCGGCGAAACGGTCGGAGGGATAGCGACCGTCGAGCATGTCGAGCACGTTCTCCAGCTGCTCGCGGGAAAGATCGTGGAAGGGCTCCGAGGCGGTGACGAGGCGCTCGACCTCGTCGATCTCCCACTCGTCGAGGGCGGCCATCGCAACCAGCTGCTGGGCGAGCACGTCGAGCGGGTTCTGCGGGATCACCGTCTCCTCGATCGCCCCTTCGCGCATGCGCTTGGCGACGACCGCGCACTCGAGCAGGTCGCCGCGGAACTTGGGGAAGATGCGGCCGCGCGAGACCTCGCCCAGCGAGTGGCCGGCGCGGCCGACCCGCTGCAGTCCGCGGCTGACCGACTTCGGCGACTCGACCTGGATCACGAGGTCGACGGCGCCCATGTCGATGCCCAGCTCTAGGGAGGACGTCGCGACCAGGCAGGGGAGCTGGCCAGACTTCAAGAGCTCCTCGACGATCGTTCGCTCCTCGTGCGAGAGCGATCCATGGTGCGCCCGGGCAATTTCCTCGATGGCGTCTGGGCCGGCGGGTCCTGTCACCGCAGGGGACCCCCCCGGCAGAGGCGTATGACCGAGCTGCTCGGTGGCCGGGAGCTCTTGCTCGGGCTCATCGGCGTGCAGCTCATTGAGGCGCTTGGCCAAGCGCTCTGAGGCGCGGCGGTTGTTGACGAAGATGATGGTTGAGGTGTGTTCGCGGACGAGTTTCAGCAGCTCCGGGTAGATAGCCGGCCAGATCGATCTCACGTGAGCTAGGGGCTCACCGTCCTGTGGATTGCCGTCTTCGTTGGGGTAGGCGGGAGCTCCCGGTTCCGCCATGTCCTCCACGGGGACCACGATCTCCAGATCGAGCTCCTTGGCGACCCCGGCATCCACAATCTTGCACTCGCGTTTGGGCCCAACCAAGAACTGAGCAATCCGCTCCAACGGCCGCTGCGTCGCGGACAGACCAATCCGCTGAAGCCCAGGCGCATCTCCCGCGGGTGGCGGTGTAGGGGGTACCGCCCCTGAGGACGCTTTAGCGACCGGAGGGGGCGGTGGGTCCCCTGCACCGACAGGACCCGCGGGCCGATCCGCCCCGATCTTCACCAAATGCTCCAGCCGCTCCAAGCTCAGCGCCAGGTGCGACCCCCGCTTTGATTGGGCCACCGCGTGAATCTCGTCGACGATCACCGCCTCGGTGCTGAAGAAGATCTCGCGCACCGCCGAGGAGAGCATCAGGTAGAGCGACTCAGGGGTGGTGATGAGGATGTCGGGCGGGTTTTTCTGCATCGCCCGGCGCTCTTTCTGCGGCGTGTCGCCGGTGCGCAGACCGACCGAGATGTCAGCGCCGATGCCGCGCAGGGGCGCACGCAGGTTGCGCTCGATGTCGTAGGAGAGCGCCTTCAGCGGCGAGATGTAGACGAGGCGGACACCGCCGCCTCGCTCGGTCTCACGCGAGAGCTTGTCGATGCCCCAGAGAAAGCTGGCGAGGGTCTTGCCGGAACCGGTCGGGGCGCAGATCAGCGTGTTGGAACCGCTGGAGATCGCCTCCCAGCCACCCGCCTGAGCCGGCGTCGGCCCCTCGAAGGACGCCTCGAACCAGCGCCTGACAGGAGCGCTGAACGGCGCCAGGGGATCAGGTCCCGCACTCTTCTTCGCGTCGGCGGCCAACCCACCGATCTTACGCAGCGCTCAACGCGGGCAACAGCACTTTCCACCGCCCCGCAGCGGAAAGTGCGGGCTTAGATCCCGATCAGGGGGTACCGCCGGCGAACTTGACGTATTCGAACCAGGACTTCTTCGGAACGAAGCCGGGGCCGAAGAGGCCCGAACCGCCGCAGAAGTTGCAGATGCCGGGCGCGTCGTCGACCGAGAACCAGTAGATCCGCTGCAGCTTCCATTTCGCCGCCTTGCTTCTGAGCAGACTGAAGGCTCCTTTTAGCTGCGTTGCCTGGCCAGCCGGGCCTTTGGCGAAGGCGTCACCCGACGACTTGGCGGTTCGGAGCTCCAGCCGATCTCGGTGATCCAGAGCTTCTTGTTTGGCATCATGACGCGCCTTGAGAACAGTGCGGACTTCTTCGATCTCGGGTGTGAGCTACTGGTACTTCGTGGTGTACGGATGCAGGGCGACGCCGGTGAACTTGGTCTTGATGCCCGGTGTGAGGCGGTACATCTGATCGAGGAAGTCAGTTGCGTAAGTAGGCTTCCGGTGGCTTTCTCTTGAATTTGGCTTCTCCCGGCCGCGCGAACAGACCGCCGAGGATCAGCTTCGCCCCCGGGTCGACGCTTTTGATCGCCGAGTAGGAGATGTTGACCAGCTTGCCGTAGTCGGACGGGCTGGGCCGCGTCGACGAAGTACTTGAAGTTCGGCTCGTTCCAGATCTGCCAGGTGCGGATCGGACTGGCGGGGATAGATGGGTTGGCTGCCCAGAACGAGCCAGAGGGCCCGTAGCGCTGCACCGCCAGCTCGAGGAAGTTCGCCCAGGCGCTGCGCTGCGCGCCAGTCTTTACCGGCAGCGTCTTCGGCGCGGTCGCCCGACTATGTGGAACCCGGGCCTGTGTCACAGCCCAGGAGGGAGCGTCGTAGACGAAGGGCAGCACGTTGAGGCCGGCTGCCGCGGCGCCCGCCACCAGCTGGTCGGAAGCCGCAAAATTGGCTTCCGCTCCACTGAGTGGCTGCGAGGCCGACCAGGAGATGGGAATGCGCACGCTTTCGACGCCCCCGGCGCGGAGGCGCTGGAACTGTTCGACGCTCGGCGCGGCCTGGGGTGAGACACCCCAGAAGCCGCTGGGCAAGGCCATCGCCGCCGGGGCGATCGCCGCCAGGCAAACGATCGATAGGCCGATCGCCACCAGCCACGTACGAGCCTGCCCCAGTGGGCGCTTCCGCTCCTGAGCCACGATCAGTTTGCCTCGGGGGAGGCGGTCGCTGTCGGTCCGCGGCGCTGACGGCGTTGCCTGATCATCACCGCGGCAACCGAAATTGCAGCGAGAACGGCGATCGCGATCAGGATTGGAACGAGGGGCGAGGAGCCACCGCTTTCACTGGACTTGGAAGTCTTGACGCCAGATTCGCTCTGGGGGGCGGGATGCACCGCCTTCTTGGCGCCGGGGTTGGCGCTGCCGCCTGGTTTACCCTGGCCGTTGCCGCCACCATTGCCGCCCGCCACGGCGGCCTTCCCTTCGGATGAGCCTTCGCCTTCGCCAGAACCTTCAGCTTCCTTTGGGACCTTTGAGCCCTGCGACGGAGATGTTTCAGATCCACCCGTATTACCGGTCTTCGACGCCTTCGCGGGGGTTTTCTGGTTGTGCGCAGGCGTGTTTTCGCCTTCGGGCTTGGGGATAGATTCGGTGTACTGGACACAGCTCGAGCTTGTGCATTCAGCTTGAGCAAGCGCGGGGAAGCAAGTCAATGCCAGAGCAATCACTGACATCAACAAGGAGAGGCGAGCCCATTGCGGCGCCCGGCGATGGCGCTTCCCGACGTTCATCGCGCGCAAGGTTAGACCAAACGGCGGCGTTGCTAGCGCCAGTCGCCCTGATCGGCGGCCTGGCCCTGGCTGGCGGTGGATTCGATGTGAGCAGTCGTCACATTGCAGGCCTGGCCGTGTGGCTGGTCGTAGTTGCCCTGCTCGTCTTTGGCGCCGGCTCGGCGGTGAAGCCAGAGCGACCGCTGTACTGGGCAGGCGGACTGATCGTCTGTCTGTCGCTTTTGTCTGCACTCTCATCTCTCTGGTCGGGGTCGATTGAGTTGAGCGTCATCGAGGCGGACCGCGTCGCTGGTCTACCTCGGCTTCTTCCTTGCCGCATTCCTAATCGCCCAAACCGACGAGAGGCGCCAACGTTTCGCTGAAGGCCTGGCAATTGCCGCGGCGCTGGTCGCTCTACTCGGCCTCGGCGGGCGCCTTTTGCCGCATGTGCTCGACGTTTCCCAGTCAGTCGGCAGTGGGCCACGACTGAGCTATCCGCTCGGCTACTGGAACGCCAATGGCGCGGTTTTTGGGATCGGCGTTGCAATGCTGCTCTGGACAAGCCGCCGTGCCCTCTCGGTCGCCCTGCGCTGGCTCTCGGTCGCCGTGATTCCCGCCAGCCTGCTCGCCCTCTACTTCACCTACTCGCGCGGTGGCCTGCTCTCGCTCCTAGTCGCCTGCGGCTGCCTGCTCGTTCTCTCGCAGCGACCGGCTCTGGCTGCTGGCGACGCTCGCGATCGGGGCGATCGGGGCGCTGCCGGCGCGTCCTGGCCGTGCAGTCGCGCCACAGCCTCGCCGACAACCTCGGCGGCCATGCCGCGATCGACCAAGGGGTCACCGTCCTGCTGATCCTGCTCGCCGGCACCGCGATCTCGTTGCTGCTCTTCGCCGCCCTGCGCTGGGAGGAGCGCCGCGAGGGCAGGCTGAGCGGGCGGGCGATTGCGATCTCGCGCAACCCGAAGGTGCTGAAAGGCATCGCGCTCGCCGCGACCGTAGCGGTCGTCGCGGTGATCGCCGCCGTCGGCGGCCGCGCCTGGGACCAGTTCTCCAGTCCCGACATCCAGTTCCCCAGCAATCCGCAGGCCCACTTCGCCGACCTCTCCGGCGCCGGGCGCCACGAGTTCTACAAGGTGGCGATCGAAGCCTTCGGCGAAAAGCCGATCCTCGGCCACGGGGCCGGGACCTACCAGTTCTCCTGGAACCAGCTGCGCTCGATCGAACTCCCGGTCCACGACGCGCACTCCCTCTACCTCGAGTCCTTCGCCGAGCTGGGCGTCGTCGGCGGGCTGCTGGTACTCGCCCTGGTCGGCACGCTGCTCTGGTGCGCTTTCGCCACCTGGCGCGCCGCCCCCGAGCCGCAGCGCGACCGCTACGCGGCCCTGTTGGCGGCGATGCTTGCCTTCGCGGTCGGGGCGACCTTCGACTGGTTCTGGGAGATCGCCGGCCGTTGGAGCGTTCTTCTTCCTCGCCGGCGGCGTCGTGGTCGCCGCCCGCTGCGCCCAGCTCACCGCCGACCCCCGGCGCCGGGCGAATCCCAAGGCCGACGGACGGCGCTTCGGCCTGACCGTTGCCGCCTGGTCCTCGCCTGGGTCTCGGCAATCGCCCTGGTCGGGCCGCTGCTGGTCGAACACGAGATCGATTCCAGCCAGGCGGCAGTCGCCGAGGGCAGACTTCGGCGCCGCGATCGACCACGCCGAAACGGCCCGCTCGATCGAGCCCTGGGCGGCCTCCCCCTACGTTCAGCTCGGCCTGCTGGCCGAGCGCCAGGGGAACTACCCGGCCGCGATCACCCATTTCGGCCAGGCGATCGAACGTGAGGACCGCAACTGGCAGTGGTACTACCTGCGTTCGCGGGTCGAGCACGAGGCGGGCGAATCCAGGGCCGCCCTGGCGGACCTCGAAAAGGCGCGCGAACTGAATCCGGTGGCGGAATGCCTGCGCGGGGAATGGACCTGCTGATGAGTACCAAGACCAGCGACAAGGCCCAAGGACAGACCGAGGCGGCGACCTCGCCGCAAGCGACGACCCGCGCCCAAGCCGAAATGGCGAACCGGCTCGGGCTCACCGGGCCGAGTGGCTCGCGCCGGCGCGGAGCGATGTTGCGGCGCTGCTCGCCGCCGGCGACTGGGTCGCGATCTGTCGTCGCGCTCTGCGTCGTCACCGCCCTCACCTCGACCACCGACGTCGGCGAAGCTCTTCTGGGCGGTGCTCTTCAGCCCCGGCCTGGATGCTCGTGCTGAAGCTGCACGGGCTCTACGACAACGACCACCGCCGGATCCGCCACAGCACCCTCGACGAGCTGCCCTCGCTGATCTCGGCCAGCGCGCTCGGCACGATCGTGCTCGACGGCCTGCTCGGGCTGAGCCCGGTCGGCGCCGCTCTCGGCGAAGAGCGCGATCATCGTCGGCATCGGCGCGCTGCTCGCCTGCTTCGTCGCCCGCGCGGCGTCCTGCGCTTCATCTGGCACCGGCTGACCGGGGTCGCGATCGGCATCGTGATCGGCCCGGCGAACCTGGTCGACGTGGTGGCGCGGCGGATCGCCACCCATCCGGAGGCGCGCCTGCTGCTGGTCGGCTACCTCTCGGCCCCACGCGACGAGGACCGACAGGGATCGCTGCCGAGGCTGGGCTCGATCGACGACATCTCGCGGGTCGCCCGCGAGCACGACGATCGAGCGAGTCGTCGTCGCCGAGCAGGAGATGGGCGAGCGCGACTGCCGAGCGCCTGATCGAGGAGTGCAAGGCCGCCGGCCTCGGCGCTCACCTTCCTGCCCCAGCACTACGGACTGCTGGGGCCGGGGATCGAGCTCAACCGCCTGGCCGAGCTGCCGGTGCTCGACTTCCGCTTCTCCGACCCGCCGCGCTCGACCCTGGCGCTGAAGCGCGGTGCTCGACATCGTCGTCTCCGGCCTGATGCTGATCCTGCTCTCGCCGCTGCTGGCCGCTGATCGCGCTCGCGATCCTGGTCGACTCCGGCCGCCCGGTCTTCTTCCGCCAGCGCCGCGCGGGCAAGGACGGCGAGCCGTTCACGATGCTCAAGTTCCGCACCATGGTCACCGACGCCGAGGAGCGGCTCGCCGAGCTGGTCGACCTCGAGAAGCTCGACGAGCCCGCCTTCAAGATCCCCGACGACCCGCGGATCACCCGCGCCGGACGCATGCTGCGGCGGACCAGCCTCGACGAGCTGCCGCAGCTGATCAACGTGCTGCGCGGCGACATGTCGCTGGTCGGCCCGCGGCCCGAGGAGGAGGCGGTCGTCGCCCTCTACGACGAGCGCCAGCGCGCCCGCCTCGCGATCAAGCCGGGCCTGACCGGGCCGATGCAGGTCTACGGCCGCGGCGACCTCACCTTCGAGGAGCGGCTGGCGATGGAGCGCGACTACCTCGACAACCTCTCGGTCGCCGGCGACCTGGCGATCCTGCTGCGCACGCCGCGGGCGATCGTCCGCGGCGAAGGCGCCTACTAGAGAATCCAGCCCGATGCCCGCTTCGCTCGATCTCGAGATCGTCATCGTCAGCCACGGCGCCGAAGAGCTGCTGCGCCGCTGCCTGCACTCGCTGCGCGAGCACCCGGCGAGCGGCGCGATGCGGGTGACCGTGGTCGACAGCGGCAGCCCCGACTCGACCCCCGACATGGTCGCGCGCGAGTTCCCCGAGGTGCGGCTGCTGCGGCGCGAGAACATCGGCTTCTCGGCCGCCAACAACGTCGTCCTGCGCGAGAGACGAGGCGAAGGCGGTGCTGCTGCTCAACCCCGACACCGAGGTCTACGCCGGGACCCTCGACGCCTGCGCTGGCGCGGCTGTACTCGGACGCAGCGGATCGGCATGGTCGGCTGCAAGCTGGTCACCGAGTCGGGCGAGCTCGACCACGCCTGCAAGCGCTCCTTCCCGACCCCGCTCAGCGCCCTCGCCCACTTCACCGGGATCGGCCGCGACGACGATGCCGGCGAGTCGCTGAGCCAGTACCGGGCGACCGCACCTCGGCGACGACGAGCCCGGCGAGGTCGACGCCGTCAACGGCGCCTTCATGCTCTGCCGCGCCGAGGCGGTGCGCGAGGTCGGCCTGCTCGACGAGGGCTACTGGCTCTACATGGAGGACCTCGACTGGTGCCACCGCTTCTGGCAGGCCGGCTGGAAGGTCTTCTACGAGCCGGCCGGCGTCGCCCTGCACGTCAAGGGCGGCTCCAGCGGCAAGCGGCGGCGCGCCCAAACAGGAGATCGCCTTCCACCGCGGCATGGGTCGCTTCTACCGCCGCTTCGACGCGCCGGAGCACAACCCGCTGGTCAACGCGGCGGTCTACGCCGGGATCGGCGCCAAGCTGGCGACGAGCCTGGCGATCACCGCCGCTCGCGGCCGTTAGAAGGGCAGCGTCTCGCCGACTTCGGCGAGGGTCGGCGCGCTCTTGTCGCGCTCGGAGAGGAGTGGGTCGTCGACCGGCCACTCGACCCCGACGTCAGGGTCGTCCCAGGCGATGCCCGACTCGGTCGCCGGGTCGTAGGTGCTGGAGCACAGATAGGTGACGTCGGCGATCTCGCTGAGCACGGCGAAGCCGTGGCCGAGGCCGACCGGGACGAAGAGCTGGCGGTGGGCCTCGTCGTCGAGCACGTAGCCCTCCCACTGGCCGTAGGTGGGCGAGTCGCGGCGCAGGTCGACGGCGACGTCGAAGATCTTGCCGCGTGGGCAGCGGACCAGCTTCGCCTGGCCCGGCTCGGTCTGGAAGTGCAGGCCGCGCAGGGTGCCCCTGGAGGAGCGCGAGTGGTTGTGCTGGACGAACTCGACCTCGACCCCGTGCTCGGCCCAGAGGTCGCGGCGGTAGGTCTCGACCATGAAGCCGCGCTCGTCGCCGTGCACGGTCGGCTCGAGCAGGACGACTCCCTCGAGCTTGGTCGGCAGGCGCTCGAGCACTCAGCCGAGGGCCTTGCCGTACTGCTTTTCGTAGTACTCGCGGTACTCGCCGGAGCGGATCGGGCCCCACCAGTCCTCGTTGTCGCGGTACCAGGCGACCGTCTTCTCCAGCCCCTCGGCGAAGTGGACCTGCGCCTCCCAGCCGAGCTGCTCCTTCAGCTTGGCGGAGGAGAGCGAGTAGCGGCGGTCGTGGCCGGGGCGGTCGGTGACGTATTCGATCAGCGACTCGTCTTTGCCGGTCAGCGCGATCACCCGCTTGATCACCTCGATGTTCTCGCACTCGTCGGGGCCGCCGACGTTGTAGGCCTCGCCCGCCTTGCCCTTGCCGAGCACGGTGTGGATGCCGCGGCAGAAGTCCTCGACGTAGAGCCAGTTGCGGACCTGCTTGCCGTCGCCGTAGACCGGCAGCGAGTCGCCGTGCAGAGCGTTCAGCGTGATCAGCGGGATCAGCTTCTCCGGGTACTGGCGCGGGCCGTAGTTGTTGGAGCCGCGCACGATCGAGGCGTCGATGCCGTAGGTGTGGACGTGGGCGGTGACCAGCAGGTCGCCGGCCGCCTTGGTCGCCGAGTAGGGCGAGGAGGGATCGAGTGGCGAGGTCTCGGTGAAGGAGCCGGACTCGATCGAGCCGTAGACCTCGTCGGTGGAGACCTGCAGGTAGCGGCCGATGCCGAGCTCGCGGGCGGCGTCGAGCAGGGTGCCGGTGCCGATCACGTGGGTGCGGGCGAAGGCGTCCTGGTCGTCGATCGAGCGGTCGACGTGGGACTCGGCGGCGAAGTTGACGACGGCGTCGCAGCCCTCCATCGCCTCGCGCACGATCTTCGGGTCCTCGATCGCGCCCTCGATCAGCTCCGTGCCCTCGGGCAGGTTCTCGGGACGGCCGGCGTAGGTGAGCTTGTCGAGCACCCGGATCTCGTGCTCGGCGCCGGCGAGGCGCACGTAGGTCGAGCCGATGAAACCGGCGGCACCGGTGACGAGCAGCTTCACGCCGCCGCCTCCTGCTCGGCCGCGCGCTGCGACAGATAGGCGGAGAGGCCGTCGCGCCAGGGCGGCAGCTCGATCGCGTGCTCGCGCTGGCTGTCGAGGGCCGAGTAGGCGGGGCGGGGTGCGGGGCGTCCGAGCATGTCAGTGGTGGCGGAGAGGACCAGGCACTCGACTTTGGCCTGGTCGAAGATCTCGCGGGCGAAGTCGTACCACGAACAGGCGCCGCCGGCAGCCATGTGGTGGATGCCGAACTCGACTCCCTCGATCAGGCGGACGATCCCGTAGGCCAAGTGCCAGGTGTAGGTGGGCGAGCCGACCTGGTCGCGCACGACCAAGACCTCGTTCTGGGTCGAGGCGAGGCGCAGCATCGTCTCGACGAAGTTGGAGCCGCCGATGCCAAAGAGCCAGGAGGAGCGGACGACAAAGTGGCGCTTGTTGGCCGCCGCGGTCGCCTCCTCGCCGGCGAGCTTGGTGCGCCCGTAGGCGGAGAGCGGCGCGGTCTGGTCGGTTTCGACGTAGGGCGCGCCCTTGCTGCCGTCGAAGACGTAGTCGCTGGAGACGTAGACGACGCTGGCGCCGACTTTGGCGGCCGCGGCGGCGACGTTACCGGCTGCTGCACCGTTGACGGCCAGCGCCGTTTCCTCGGACTCCTCCGCCCCGTCGACGTCGGTCCAGGCGGCGCAGTTGATTACGACATCTGGGCGCTCGAGCTCGAACTTCGCGCCGAGCGTTGCCGGATCGGTGATGTCGAGCTCGGTGTGGCCGAAGCCGACCACGTCGTGACCGGCGTTGCCGGCGGCGAGGACTACGTCGCGGCCGAGCATTCCGCCGGCGCCTGTGACGAGGATCTTCATTGCGGCGAACAGGCTATTACGGCGGAGCCCCGGGATCGTCTAGAGACGATCCCGGGGCGACAAACTGCTTCAGTTCGCCCAGCGCGAGGGGGACGAGATGCTCGGACTGGTGCCTGCCGCCATGCCCTGTTTCGTGGTCGTCCCGCCGGAAGTGCCGACCGCGATCAATTCGCTGGTGTTGGCCTGGAAGGCGATTTCATAGCCCCCACGGGCCAGGCCGGTAACGCTGGGGCTGGTGCCGCCCCTCATCCCCTGTTCCCAGTTTCCGACGCTGCCCGAGGACATCTTCGTCCAGAGGCTGCCAGTGTTGGCCTGGAAGGCGACGATGTATTCGCTGCCGGGGAGGGTCGCGATGCTGGGACTGGTTCCAGCAGCCATGCCAAGACCCGTGTTTTCGAACGCGCCGTTGGAGCGCCTTATGCACAGCTGGTTGCCGTTGCTCTGGAAGGCCATCACGTATTCGCCATTGGCGAGCATCGCGACGCTCGGGCTGGTGCCGGGGGCCATGCCCAAGCTCGTGTTTTCGAAAGCGCCGTTGGAGCGCCTCGTCCAGAGCTGATTGCCGTTGCTCTGGAAAGCCATCACGTATTCGCCATTGGCAAACGGCGCAACGCTGGGGCTGGTCCCGGGGGCCATACCGAAGAGCGTATTTTCGTAAGCGGTGTTGGAGCGTCTCGTCCAGAGCTGACTGCCATTACTCTGGAACGCGATCACCCATTCTTCTGTCGGGTGACCTTCTTTCTGGAGCGTCGTGATACTGGGGCTGGTGCCGGTGGCCATGCCAAAGCCGGTATTCCCGTATTCAGTGGAGCCAAGCCTGATCCAGAGCTGGTTGCCGCTGCTCTGGAAAGCCGACACCCATTCTCCGTTCCCAAGCGTCGTGACGCTCGGACTGGTGCTGGCCGCCATGCCGAATCCCGTGTTACCGGCTCCGGTTCCAGTGGAGAAGACGAACAGCTGGTTGGTGTTGGCCTGGAAAGCCATCTGCCCACCTGGCCAAGGAGTGGTCCCTGTCTGGGCTTGATACACCCACCACGAAGGTCGAAAGGCGCCGTTGGAGGCGCGCAAACCTGCATTCCCGGCCCAATTCGGTTCCCCGGAAATATCCTTATAGAAGTACCAGGCCGCGTACTTCACATTATAAGTCGCCCAGTTTTCTTTGAGCCAGTTGTACGTTTCATTCAGCAGGCCCGCTTGCTCGTCTGGAGACACGGACTGAGCGCCTTCTCCCGCCACGGGCCAGCCCACCTCAGTTACCCAGAGTGGCTTCGATGGAAGACCTGCTTCACCCTGCGCTTTGCCCGCTTCAACGATATTGCTACGCACACCAGCCGCCAGCTGAGCTTCGGAGCGACTCCCCCCTTCGTTGCCCAAAGCGTATGGATGGATCGAGAGACCATCGTATGCCGAATTTATCCCTGGAGCTTTGGCAGCTTTTTTCAGGAAGCTAGTGATTGGGTTAGGCAATGCTTCGAAAGCTTCCATATAGATGCCACCGAACAGCACGACTGGGCTGTATCCCGACTGGGCAGCATGAATTGCGGCTGAGGTGCCGACCAGAAATTCGCCATAGGTTTGCCCGTCGCATTTTTCACTTGGACAATTCTTTCCCAGGTTTGGCTCATTCCATACCTCCCATGTTTTCACTGGATACTGAGGAAGGCTCGGGTTGTACACCCAAAATGATCCATTTTGCCCATAGCGAGCCGCGAATAGTTCTACAAATTCAAGCCATTCTTTGTAGTTGCTTTTTTCGCTTGTCAGATAGTAGGCTCGAGCACCGGTTTTGCGAGTGTATAGATAAGGGAGGATTTCGATGCCGTGTTGGGCGGCGTTTTTGAAATACCTGTCGTATGTGGCTTCCCACGCAGGTGCGGTCCGCCAGTTGCCAGCTTCGTTGACAGTCAGCCACTTGACTTGCATGCGGAAACGCTGGACGCCCGCCTTCTGCAGGGCGTCCCAATCCGGGGCACTTTCGTTTATCTGCTCATGTGCGTTCATGCCGAAGAACTTTTCGGGCAGCGCTGAGGCCGATGTAGCCAGCGCGCTGCTCATAAGAGCACCAGTCAAAAAGATCGAGACGAACAGGTTCAAACGGCGTGGCCGCATGGGCGTGCTTCCTTCCCTGGTGCATTGGGTCATGTGGTTGGCATTGGCCCCGTCGAACGAAGACCAGCGTGAACCTTCTTCACCGCGGGGAGAAAGCGCAATGCCCAATGTGCATAGATCTCGATTGCGGAATTTCGCAAGGTGAGTCGTCGTTGCTGCTCATTGGAGGGCCCGCAATCGCAAGGCGGCTTCCACCTCAGCGGCAACGGATAGCAGTGAGCGGCCAAGCCGCTCCTCGATTTTGCGCAGGCGATTGGAGACTGTGCGACGGGTAACGCCCAGGGCCGCTGCCGCCGAGGAGACATTACGATTGGCGGCGAAGTAGGCGCGCAGGGTCTTGAGCATTAGCTTGCCATCGTCGCGCTCTCGTTCCAGTGGCGCCAGGTACTGCTCTCGCAGTGAGGTGACGAGAAGGTCGTCGTTCAGCATCGAGGCAAGGAGGGCTACGTCGGCGTAGCGGACGGGACTGCGAGCGCCTCGCAATGCGATCGATAGGGCGGCGGAGGATTGACGATGGGTGAGGCGCCAGCCGACCGAACCCTGGGCTGGCTCGCCGAGGGCAACCGAGAGATGCCGCGAGCCAGCTGAACGGGCGGACCGCTCGAGCTCGACGACGTCTCCTGGCTGGCGGGACCCGAACCAGGCCCAGGCCGTTTCAGGCTCGGACGGGACGAGAAGAAGCCGGCAATTCAGCGAGCTCGCCATCTGACGAATGGCCGAGGCAGCTCGCGGCCCCGATGCGATTGCGCCTATGTGCCAACCGTCGAAGTCGTAGCCGAGGCCGGAGGTGTCCAGTGACTCGCCGCTGAGGAGTCGCCGGACCCTCTCGGCACGCCGTTGCTCAACCGAGGCCAGGCATGCGGACACCTCGTCCATGTAGATGTTGCTCACTTCGGCGATCAGCCGATCGAATAGGGCCGATTGACCGCGAAGCAGCTCTCCCCAACTGACTCCACCCAGCAGGCCGCCTGTTTCGGCCTCGGCAATCGCGTATTCCATCAGCAGGGTGTGGCCGGCAACGTAGCGACGCAGCACGGTGTCGAGGCCGACGCTGCGACGAGCCGCTGCTCGCGCTTGCATGGCCACGCTGGCGGGCAACGGGAGGGAGCGGCCCTCACCGGACTCGATGGCGGCGAGGCCGTAGTCGATCGAGGCGGTGAGGGACGTTCGGAGATCGTGAACGTACTCGGCTTGATTCGCCTCGGAAGGCTCGGCTGCGGCGTCGGAGCGGGTGACGATCACCGCTTCCATCTCCTCGCGGCGACACTGCAGCCGAGCGCAGAGAGCGGCGCGAGCCTCCTCGTTCGTCACTGGATGGTGCCTCCCTGTTCAACGGGGTCACGACCGGACGTAATCTGCGCCCAATCGCGATCTCCCTTCCATTCGCGTGACTCCTGACTAGATCAGGATATTAGTGCAAAAACGACTCGGTCTTTTACCGTCCGAGCGCGCAAGGTGGGAGACGAAGTCAGATCAGCTTGATCTCGGACTTGTCGCCGACCAGCATTCGCAGCGTCTTCGGCATTCCCTCGCTGCGGGTCAGCTTCACCTCGCGGCCGAGCAGGCTGGCCTCAAGCCGGGTGCCGAGGTCTTCGACCACCGAGCCGGCGAGGATGATCGAGTGCTCGACTTCGGAGCGGCGCACGCAGACGTCATCGCCGATCGAGGTGTAGGGGCCGATGTAGGCGTCCTCGATGCGGGCGCCGGCTCCGATCACCGCGGGACCGCGGACGACCGAGTTCTCCACCACCGCGCCGGGCTCGACGATGACGCGGCCCTCGATCTTCGAGGCCTCGTCGACCTCGCCCTCGATCTTGGTATCAATCTCCTCGAGCACGAGCCGATTGGCCTCGAGCATGTCGGCGAGCTGGCCGGTGTCCTTCCACCAGCCGCTGACCACCTCCGACTTCACGGTCTTGCCCTCTTCGATCAGGCTCTGGATCGCCTCGGTGATCTCGAGCTCGCCGCGCCAGGAGGGCTCGAGCGCGCGGGCAGCCTCGAAGATCGGCGGCGCGAAGAGATAGACGCCAACCAGGGCGAGATTGGATGGTGGGTCTTTCGGCTTCTCGATCAGACGCACGATCCGCTCGCCGTCGAGCTCGGCAACGCCATAGGACTGCGGGTCATCAACGGGAGTGAGCAGGATCAGGGCGTCGGGCTCCTCCTCGCGGAAGGTGGAGACCAGGCCGCGCAGGCCGTCGGCCAGCAGGTTGTCGCCGAGGTACATGACGAAGGGCGAGCCGCCGATGAACTCCTCCGCGGTGAGAACAGCGTGGGCGAGCCCGGCGGGCTTGTCCTGGACGATGTAGGTGATCTCGGCCCCGAAGGCGGAACCATCGCCGGCCGCCTCGCGGATCTCATCGCCGGTCTCCGGGGCGATGATGATCCCGATCTCGGTGACGCCGGCATCGACCAGCGCCTCGATCCCGTAAAAGAGCACGGGCTTGTTGGCAACTGGGACCAGCTGCTTCGCCGAGGTGTGAGTGATCGGCCGCAGCCGCGTCCCGGCCCCGCCGGAGAGGATCAGGCCTTTGAGGTCTTGCACGTCGCCGGAAGGCTACCTGTGGGGAGCGGCATCGATCCACGACGCCTGGCAGAGTGCCGGGCCAGATGCCCTCTCTGAGAGCACAAGGCGGCCGACCGGAGGCCGATCGACTCAGTAGGGAGCGGATCCTCGCGGTGGCGCTTTCGACTCCGCTAATCGGCGCCCTGATCGGACTGTTGACCTGGCCGCTCGGGGGGCTCGCCCCTGCGATGGGACCCGATCCCTCGTGGGCCACGGGCCTCTATCTGGCGTTCGAACACGGCCTTCACTTCGGTACCGAAGTTGTCTTCACCTACGGCCCGCTCGGCTTCCTCGAGGTTCCAGGGCTGCAGAACAGCGACATGTGGATGCTTGCGATTGCCTACCAGAGCTTCATCCACGTCGCGGTGGCGATCTCCTTGCTCTGGGCCGCCCGGCGCGCCATGCCGCTGCTGCCGGCCGCGGTCCTCTGTTACGTGACCTTGGTGATCAGCCCGCTCGAGGGCGCGGTACTGCTGCTCGCCTTCATCTGGTGCGTTGCCGCGCTCAGCGAGCGGGCGCCCGGCTACGCGATAACGCTGGTGACCTTCGCGGGCGGCTCACTGGCGGCGATCGAGCTGCTTGGCAAGGCCAACTTCGGCATCTCGGTTCTCGCCTTCTGCGGCATCGCCGTACTCGGCAGCGCGCGGCGGCGCAACCTGCCCTGGTTCGTCGGGATCGTCGTCATCGGCTTTATGGCGCTCTGGTTCGGCTCGGGCCAGGGCCTCTCCAACCTGCCCGACTTCGTCTCCAACTCTTTTCAGGTGATCTCCGGCTACTCGAGGGCGATGAGCAACGACGTCGGCGAAGTCGCCTGGCAGCGGAGCTACGCCCTAGCGTTGGTGGCGTTCCTCTTCGCTGGCGCGGTCCTCGCGACCCGCCGCGACAAGCTGCCGCAACGGCTCGCCTCGCTGGCACTGGTCGCTCTCTTCGGCTTCTTCAACTTCAAGGAGGGCTTCGTGCGGCAGGGGCCGGGCGGCACCTCGGAGTACTTCGTGCTGATGCTCGGCGGGGCGATCGCGCTCGCCTGGCGGCTGCCCGAGAAGATCGGCTCGCTGCCCTCGCGACTGCCCGCGGCGATCTTCCTCGCCCCGGTGATCGCGATGGCGATCGTCACCCTGCCGATCCCGTTCGGGACGTTGATCAAGCCGGGCGAACACCTGACCGCGTTGCGCCAACAGGCGCACGCCTTCGTCAGCAGCAGCGAGCGCAACAAAATCCGCGATAAAGCCCGCAGCGAAATGCTCGCCACCTACCGGCTCGGCCCCCGCATCCTCGGCCTGATCGGCGACCGGCCGGTTCACATAGACCCGTGGGAGATCAGTGCGATCTGGGCCTACGGGCTCAACTGGCGACCGCTTCCGGTATTCCAGGACTACTCGGCCTACACGCCTGCGTTGGACCACCTCAACGCGCGAGCCCTCAGCACCCCGGAGGGTCCTTCGAGGATCCTGCGCCAGAACGCCAAGCTCTTCATCCCCAACATCCCCGACTCCTCGATCGACGGGCGCTACTCCGCCTGGGATCCACCGGCGGCGACGCTGGCGATGCTCTGTCACTATCGCGCCGCCTACACAACCGAACGCTGGCAGGTCCTCGATCGCGTCCCCAATCGCTGTGGGCCATCGCGGTTGATCGGCACGGTGAAAGGGACGACGGACCAGGAATTCGCGATTCCGGCGCCGCCGACCCGGCGCGACATCGTCTTCGCCCGCATCCACGGCGCTGGCGTGGAAGGCTGGGAAAAGCTCCGCTCGACGCTCTACCGAGCGCGCCAGAGGACCGTCACGCTCGACGGCTACGCGGTCTGGAGGCTGGTGCCGGACACGGCGGGCGACGGCTTGATCATGCGAGCGCCCAAAGCCGTCGA
Organism: uncultured Solirubrobacterales bacterium; assembly: GCA_963716345.1. Classification (GTDB taxonomy): domain Bacteria; phylum Actinomycetota; class Thermoleophilia; order Solirubrobacterales; family 70-9; genus VRUE01. Next base: position 1,591,717 of record OY970304.1, on the reverse strand, counting down.
CTTTCCCGAACCCTTCCAGCTCGCCTTCAACGCGAAAACTCTCTCGGTCCAGATCCAGGGGGTCCAGTCACGGCCGGTCAGCATCGAATTCTTCGCCCAGCGGGTGAACCCGCCGCGCCCGGTGAATCGAGCGAAGCTCGAGACCTCCAGGTGACCGGTAAGCCGGCGATAGACGTCGCGATCGTCAACTGGAACACCTCGGCAGCGGCGATTGCCGCAGCCGAGGCCTACCGTGACTCGGAGGGCGTCGAGACGGCGGTGACGATTGCCGATAACGCCTCGATTCCCGAGCAGCGGCGCCTGCTCGAGGATGGCTGCCCGTCTGGAGTAAGGCTGGAGCTGAACGAGCTAAACCTCGGCTACGGGACCGCGGCGAACCGCGCCCTGCGCGGCGACGGCGAGATGATCTGCGTCAGCAACGCCGATGTCCTGCCGACGCCGGAGGCACTGGCGACGCTGGTGGAGGCGACACAGCAAACGCCTATGGCGGGAATGGTCGGCCCGCGGTTCGGCGGCGACACCGATCGTTACCACGCCAAGCTGCCCGGCACGGCGACGATGCTGATGCGGATCTTCATCGGCTCGTTCGCCCGCGGCGCCGTGCCGAATCCGGAACCGGGCGAGGTGGAGGAGGTCGGGCAACCCTCGGGCGCGTGCTTCCTCGTCAAGCGGGAGGTCTGGGAACAGATCGGCGGCTTCGACGAGGCCTTCTTCCTCTGGTACGAGGACGTCGACCTGGCCAAACGCCTGCATGACGCCGGCCTCCATAACCTTGTCGTCGGCTCGGCCCAGGTTCGTCATGTCGGCGGCGAGTCGTTTGGCCAGGTCGACCGCAAGCGCCAGCAGGCGATCCGCCTCGCCTCCGTCAGTCACTACATCGACAAGCACCACAGCGCAATCTCTCCCCTCGCCAAACCGCTACTCGGCATCGCCGGCCGCCTTAGAGCAGGCGGCGTCAAAGCAGCGCCCGCTTCGACAACGCCGGCAAGCAAGGAGAAACTCGGATGAGCAGCGTCTCGGTGGTGATACCGACCAAGGATCGCAGCGATGCGCTGGCGCGGACCCTTGCCGCGCTCGAGTCGCAGGTGGTGAGCGACCAGCTGGAAGCGATCGTCGTCGACAACGGCTCCAGCGACGGGACGGTGGCGATGGTTAGCGAGCTTGCCGCCCGCAGCAAGCTGCCGATCGAGTTGATCGAGCATCCCGAGGGCGGCCCGGCGGCGGCTCGCAACACCGGAGCGGCAGCGTCCGGCGGCGAGATCCTCCTCCTGCTCGGCGATGACACCGAGCCGGCGGACGAGGGGCTTGTCGAGGCGCACGCGGCGCTGCACGCCACCAACCCCCAGGACTCCTATGCGGTGCTCGGTCGCATCAGCTGGAGCCCGCGCAGTCCGGTGACGCCGTACATGCACTGGCTCGAGAACGGCGGGCCCCAGTTTCACTTCGCCGAGCTCGCACCCGGGCCGGTGGATGCCGCCAGCTACTTCTACAGCTCCCACGTCTCCCTGAAGCGCTCGATCTTCGAGCGCCTGGGCGGCTTCAACGTTCGCTTCCCCTCCGCCGCCGTCGAGGACACCGAGCTGGGAGTGCGGTTGGCGGACGGTGGGCTGGAGCTCGATTACCACCCGGAGCTGCTGGTCCTGCACGATCACCCGACGACGCCGGAGCAGTCGTTGCGCCGGGCGGTGACCGTCGGCCGTTCGGCCGCGCTCTACAACCAGCTCCGCCCAGACCGACCACACGGCAAGATCAAACCGCCGAGGGGCGCGGCTTGGACAGGGGTGCGCCTGGCGAGCCCGTTCCTGCTTCCTGCCTCCCGCCTGCCCGCGCCGCAATTCCTGCGCGAGAAGCTCTGGCTCGCCCTCAATCGAGCCGGCTACGCGCGCGGCTACCGCCTCGGGCCTCCGGAGGCGGGATGAGCCTGCGCCGCCTCAACAGCTCGCTGATCTCGCCCCTGCTGGCCTTCCCGATCGCCTGGGCGTTCGCAGCGCTGCTCTGCCAGCTGCGGGTGCTGCACACGCAGGGGCCTTGGTCGACGACGATGATCGAGGTCGCCGTCGCGGTCCCCCTCTCCTTCCTCGCGGGCGGGGTGATCGGCGAGGCGCTCGCGACCGTGGGCACGCGGGAAGCAGCGGAGAAGGCGAAGCTGAAGATGTCGGAGCGCGGGTTCCGCCGCGGCCTGGCCGTGTTCGTCGGGATCGGCCTGCTCGAGCTGGCGCACCAGTTCGCAAAGGCGGGCACGATCCCGGTCCTCAGCGGCAGCATCGACGCGGCTCGGTTCGGCCAGGGCGGCCCGACCATCCTGCTCACCGACCTGCTCACCGTGGCGGCGATTGCCGCCCTCGTCAAGCCACCCAACCTGTTCTCGCGCGAGGCGCGCTTCGAGCTGGGCGTAGCGGCGGTGGCGATCGGGGCCTTCGGTCTGCAGGCCGGCCGTGGCAGCGTCGTCCTGCCGGTGATCGTGGCGATCGTCGCCCGCTGGCTCTACTGGGGACGCCCCAATCTCTACGTGCTCGCCCTCGGTGGGGGAGTCGCCTTCCTTGCCATCGTCGCCGGCTTCTACCTGCGCGTCCACCAGCACCCGACCACTCCCTTCGAGGCGGAACTGTTCAGCGAAATCCTGCCGCCGCTTCCCTTCTTCATCAAGCCCCTGATCCCCGTCTACGTGGCGCTGACGACGAACTTCTTGGCGCTGCAGGGAATCGTCGGGCATTTCCCGACCGTCGCCCCCTTCGGCCACGGGGTCTACGACGCCGTGGCACTGCACGACTTCACCTCAGGCACCCGCAACGTCAGCGACGTTTCCGGCGCGCTGACGCCCCCTTGGGTGACGAGCACGGTAGCCGGCTCGTTCTGGGCCGACGGTGGCTTTCCGGTCCTGGTCCTCGGCGTGGCCCTCACCGGCGTGCTCTCGGCCGGTGCCTACGCAGCCGCAGTGAGGACCGTCTCCCTGCGCTGGGCGATGGTCGCCGCCTACCTCTTCTTCGTTGCCCTCTTCGGGCTTTACACCAACCTCTGGACCCAGCATCTGGACTGGCTCGTCGTCGCGCCGATCCTGCTCGTCTTTGGGGCTTTCATCGAAGACCCGAGCTCCCCGCCCGGCGTGACCGGACGCGCATGGGGCAAGATCCGCAAGATGAGCGGTAGGGGCCAAGGGCCGGAGACACCAGAGGAGAGCAAGGCCGAGGCAGGCGGGAAGACGTGGCGGCGGCGTCTCGGCCCGCCGGTGATCGTCGCGCTGGGCACGCTGATCCTGCTCCTCGCGGTCGGTCTCGCCGTCCAGGCGACCCTGCCGCCGCCCTACCCGCTCAGTGCCCAGATCCGCCTCCCGGCCGAAGCGGCGGACGCGCAGGCGCTGATGACCGACGGTGACCGGCCGTTCGACAACGCCGAGCTCTGGTGGGTCAGGACAAGCGGCAACAGCGTTTCGCTTCACGTCTTCGATCCCTCCCACCCACACCAGCCCGCGGTTGAAGTCGATCGCTTTCACCTGCCGGACCCGAAGGCGAGCACTTTCGACATAACCCGCTGGCCACCGCTGCGCAGCCCGGCACTGATCGAGATGCACCAGGAGGGCAACAACCTCGAGATCACGGTCCGGCGCACCGACGGCAAGGGGGTCTTCAAACGCTTCAGCTCGCCGATCCCGCCGCCCGCTCCCGGCAGCACCCGCGACCTCGCGATCGTCACCTTCAACGGACGGGTCCCCGACCTCTTCGTGATCAACCGCAACGTCCCCCACAACCGGGTCAGGGTCGGCATCATCTCGGGCGAGTCCGGCTTCAGGCGACAGCTGGTCTCGACTTCGCTGCCGTTCTCCGGACTGTCGCCGTCGCTCTGGTCGCTCGACGTCGGCTCGATCGCCAGCCGGCCGCCCAGCGAAATCTCCGGCACGATCGACGCGATCAAGTCCGACATCGCCCTGATCGAACACAACCCGAGCCACGCCCACGCTGACCTCAAGGTGCTGCTGGGCGAGGACGGCTTCAACGGCTTCGCCTTCCAGCGAGACCTCGATACGCCGGGCAAGGTCAGCAGGGGCACGGCCTTCCTGATCGGCTCCAGAGACGGCGCGGGAGCGATCTTCGAGGTCGAACCACACTCCCACGACGGACCACTGCTGAAGATCTTCGGGCTCGAACCGCCCACTGGACACCTATAACGGAGCCAGAGCTAAAACCGGATCTGGAGCATTTCGAGGCCGCGCAACCACCCGAGCCCGCGCTCGGCGTCACCGCGGCTCGCGGCGTCGGCCTCCTCGTCGGCCGCACGCTGGGCCTGCAGCTGCTCACTGCCGGCGTCACGATCCTCCTCGCCAGGCTGCTCACCCCCGCCGACTACGGGCTCTTCGCGATCGCCCTTGCCGTCCAGCTAGTCGGGCAGCGCGCGGCCGAACTGGGCCTTCCCGCGGCACTGGTCCAGATGAAAGAGGATCCATCGCCGCGGCTGCAGTCGGCGGTGGCGGGCGTCCTGCTGATCACCTCGGCGGCGCTCGCGGGGCTGCTGCTGATCATTGGCTTCGTAGTGGCGCCGACCTTCGGCAGCGCCCGCACGCTCGAGGTGGTTGCCGTCTCCTGCGCCGCGATTCCCTTCTACGCCTCGCGGGCGATCCCGATGGTGCTGATGGAGCGGGAGCTGCGCTTCGGCAGGGTGGCGATCGTCGAGACCGCCGACACGCTCGCCTTCAACGGCTTCGCGCTCGCCGGGGCGCTCGCCGGGCTGGGCGCCTTCAGCCTCGCCGGCGCGGTGCCGATCGGCGGCCTGGCCGGGGCGATCACCGCCTGGGCCGTGCAGCCCTTCGCCCGGCGCCCGAGCCTCGACCTCGACCCGGTGCGGCCGCTGGCTGGCTTCGGCCTCCGCGTCAGTGCGCTGCAGGGCGTCTACCTGCTCCGCGAACTGGGCTTCGTCGGGCTGCTTGCCGCGCTTGGGGGAGCGCCGCTCGCCGGCTTCTACGCGATGGCCAAGCGCCTCTTCTCCTTCCCGATCGCGCTCACCTCGGCGGTGGGACGAGTCGCCTTTCCCACCCTCTCGAGGGACCCCGAGCAGCGCCCTGCCCGTGCCGCCCGCATCATGGCGCTCACCGCTGTCGCGGCGGGCCTCCCGCTCGCCCTCGTCGCCGGCGCGGTGCAGCCGCTGATCGGCGTCCTGCTCGGCAGCGAGTGGCTGCCGACCGCCAACATCGTCCTGCTCGGCTCCGTCGGGATGATGCTGACGGCGAGCGCGCTCTCGACCATGGTCAGCGTCTCGCTCTCCGAAGGGCGACCGAATGCCGCAATCGCCGCGGCGGTCATCGAAGCGACGATCCTCTGCGCGATCGCGATCGCGCTCACCCACTCGCTCCACGAGACGGGAGTTGGGATCGCGATCGCGGTCAGCAATATCGTCGCCACGGTCTTCTTCGCCTTCAACACCCATCCCCGCATCCGCGGCGCCCTGCTGGCGGTGGTCAAGGCGACCCTGATCGCCGCCGCCGCGACTCTGGCGGCCCAGGCACTGGACCTCAGCAATGACATCGGTGGGCTGATCATCGCGCTGGTGACCGTCTCGGTTGTCTGGCTGGGGCTCGGCGCGATCTTCTCCCGCGGCGAGCTGCGGGAAGCTGCCGAATTTGCCCGCCCCTTGCTGAGAAGAATGCGAAGCGGATGAGGATCTGCCTCTTCGACTGGAACGTCGACGGTCACCACGCCGAGGTCGCAAAGGCCTTCGCGCGGGCGCTCGACCCCGGCGCCGAGGTGGTGCTGGCTGCGGCGGAGGCGACGATCGCATCCGCTGGAGAGATACCGGCCGAGGCGATCTCTCTCGGCCCTGGACGGCCCCGGCCCGGCGATCCACATCCGTCCAAGCAGGAGCTGGCGGCGGCGGAACTGGACCTGATCGAGGAGACGGTCGAGCGGGTCAAGCCGGATCACCTGATCCTGCTCTGGGCCGACCCGGTCCTGCGCTGGCTGCTCAAGCGCCCGCCACTACCCACCGCCGTCAGCCTCTACGTCGCCTTCTCGAGCCTGCACTACCCCCGCCTCTACAAGACCCCGCTCAGCCCCAAAGAGCGCCTCTCCGCCCTGTACAAGGAGCTCAACCTGCTGCGCTGGACGCGGCGGCCCGACTCCCACGCCCTGTTCGCGCTGGATCCCAACGCGGCAAAGCGCTGGGCCCGCTACCCCGGCGCCCGCGCCTACGGCCTCGGGGAGACCCCGCTCAACTATCTGCCGAACACACCCCCACCCGAGCAGCGCAGTGGCTGCATCCTCTTCGGCGCGCTCGACGAGCGCAAGGGGATCGACCGTGTGGCGGCAGCCCTCGCCGAGGGCTGCGAGGGACTCGAGCTGCGGCTCTACGGCAAGCCGGTCGGGGGCTACGAGAGCCGGCTGGACCAGGAGATCGCTCGCATGCGGGCCGGCGGGGTCAAGGTCGAGGCCCGGCTCGAACGCATCCCCTATGAGGAGGCGCTCGACGGCATCGCGCGCTCGCGGGTGGCATTGCTCTCCTTCGGCTGGGTCCCGGCTGGATCGCGGGTCCTGCTGGAGGCGGCGGCCGCGGGAACGCCGGTGATCGGGTCCACCAAGGGTGCGGTCGGCCACCTGATCCAAGCCCATGACCTCGGCCGGGCCGTCGATCCCGACGACACCGAGGGGCTACGACGGGCGATCCAGGAGCTGGCGATGGCATCCGCCCCAACGCAGCGATACGCCGATGGCCTCGCCGCCTACGCGCGGGAGCTGGGTGGCGAGCGCTACCGCCATGAAATCCGCAGCGCCCTCGGACTGCCGCTCGCAAATACGATCCCCAGCTGATGAGAATCTGCCTCTTCGACTGGAACGAGGGCGGCCACAACCCGCTCTACCTGAGGAGCTTCGCCGCGGCACTGCTGCCGGGGGCCGAGGTCGTCCTCGCCGCCCCCGACGCGGCGCTTGCCCGAGTCGACCTCGACGACGTGCGCAGGCGGCCCCTGGGCGGCCAGAGGCCACAGCCGACGGCGGTGAAGAACCAGTTCACGCGCGACGGTCAGCTGCTCGACAAGTCGGAGGCCGCGGCGGAGGAACTGGAGCTGATCGCCACCGTCTGCGAGGAGGTCGAGCCCGACCACCTCGTCTTGATGCACGCCGACCCGGTGCTCAGGTGGCTCGTCGACAGGCCGCCGTTCCCCTTCCCCCACAGCATCTGCGTCTTTCAGGCCCGCGCGCACTACCGCTCGGCCTACGGCACCAAGCTTCCCCTCGGCGAGCGAGTCCGGGCGCGCTATCAGGACCACCTGGTCGCGCGGTGGCAGCGCAAGCCCGATGCCCACACCGTCTTCGCCCTCGACAAAATCGCCGCACAGCGCTGGTCTAAGCGTCGCGGAGCCGCGGCCAGGTGGCTGCCGGAGCCGCCGATTCCGGTCGCGGTCCCGGCCGACCTCGACGAGGAGCGCTCTGGCTGCATCCTCTTCGGCATGCTGGCGCCCCGCAAGGGCCTTGACCTGCTTGCCGACGCCCTCAGCGTCGACTCCGCCGGTTTCCACGTGACCGTCGCCGGCGAGGTCGAGCCCAGCTACCGCGAGGAGCTCGATTCGCTGCTCGCGAAGATGCGGAGGAACGGCGTCGAGGTGACCGATCGCACCGGCCGCCTCAGCGACGAGGAAGTCATGCGGGCACTGGCGACGGCTCGCTGTGCGGTCCTGCCATACCGCTTCCACGCCGGGACCTCACGGGTGCTGACTGAGGCGGCCGTGGTCGGCACGCCCGTGATCGCCCCCGACCACGGCCTGATCGCCCACCAGGTGCGGGAGTACGAGATCGGCCTGACCGCCGACCCCACCGACCCCGCGGCACTCCGCTCCGCCCTCTTTCAGATCGTCAAGGACCCCCAGGGGACGGATCGCTACCGCGCCAACCTCGAACGCTACTGGCACGACCACGGTGGTGAAGCGTTCCGGCGGGCGGTCCGGGCCACCTTCGAGCTCGACGACGCCGCCTGAGTCCTTGCGTCCGACGGTCTACATCCCGACCCTGCGGGCCGGCGAGCGCCTGGCGAAGACGCTGGACGCACTCGAGCGCCAGGACCTTCGCCCCGAGGTGGTGATCGCCGACAACAGCGAGAGCGGACTCGGCGCGGACCTGGTGAAAGAGCGCTTTCCCTGGGCACGCGCGCTGCGATTCGGCGAGAACCTGGGCTTTGGGTCCGCCCTCAACCGCGCCGCCAGGGAAGAGCCTGGCGACCCGATCGTCTTCCTCAACGACGACGTCACGGTCGAACCAGGCTTCGTCTCGGCCCTAACCGAGGCGCTCACGCCGGGGGTGGACGCGGTTGCCGCCGTCCTGCTCAAGGAACGCGACCCGGAGCGCATCGATTCCGCCGGCGTGGTCGCCGATCGCACCCTGCTCGGCTTCGACTACCTCAGCGGCGAGCCGCTGAGCAGCCTCGACGGCGCGGTCGATCCGCTCGGGCCAACCGGGGGCGCGGCGCTCTACAGGCGCTCCGCCTTCGAGCGGGTCGGCGGCTTCGACGAGCGGATTTTCCTCTACTACGAGGACCTCGACCTGGCGCTGCGAATGCGCCTCGCCGGCTCCAGGTGCCGACTCGCCCCCGCCGCCCGCGGCATCCACGCCTACTCGGAAACGCTCGGCGCCAACTCCGGCCGTAAGTACGCGATGACCGGCTGGAGCCGCGGCTACATGCTGCGGGCCTACGGCTTCGGCCGCCGGCCGGCGGCGCTCGGTCGCGCGCTCTGCGCCGAGGCGACGATCTGCGCCGGCCAGATCGTCGCGGACCGTACAGCCCAGGGCCTTTATGGAAGGATCGCCGGATGGCGTGCGGCCAAGAGTGCTCCCCGCAAGACACCTCCGCCCGACGGGCTGCTCGAGATCAGCCTGCCCGAGGCCCTCTCCCTGCGCCGTCGCCGTCGTGACGGCTGAGCTGAAGACGGAGGCGCCGACGCCGGCGAGCGGCGCCTGCCTGGAGAAGCTGGCAAAGGGTCACCGGCCGCCGCTGCGGCAGTGGCGGCCGAGCCACCTGCGGCGGCGCCAAAAGCTGCTCGAAAAAGCGCTCGAGTGCGGGGCGCTGGTCGAGGCGCTACGAGAGGGCCGTCGCCTTCCCGACGGCTACGGCTACGGCTTCGACGAGCGCTCGATCGAGTATCCGTGGCTGCTGGCCTCAGAGCCCTCGGGTCGGACGCTCGACGCCGGCTCGATCCTCAACCACTCCTACATCCTGCCCCACTTCCTCAACCGCCTCGACCCCCTCGTCATCTTCACCCTCGCCCCCGAGCCCCACTCCTTCCCGGAGCTCGGCGTCTCCTACGTCTACGGCGATATGCGCGAGCTGCCGTTCGCGGACGGATGGTTCGACACGGTGGTCTCGCTCTCGACTCTCGAGCACATCGGCATGGACAACGTCCACTACGGCGACGACTCCTCACAGGCCCCTGACCCCCACACTGAAATGAAGGTGGCGCTGTCCGAGCTGCGGCGCGTGACCAAACCAGGCGGTCGCATCCTGATCTCCGTGCCCTACGGGAGGCGCACCGACATGGGCTGGTCGCGACAGCTCGACGAGGAGGAGATCGAGGATCTCGTCGCCTCGTTCCAGCCCAGCTCCTCCAAGGTGGAGGTCTACGCCTACGACCGCGACGGCTGGAAGCTGAGCGACCCCGTCGCCGCGGCAGACGCCGCCTACCACGACTTCACCAAGGAAGCCAGGTGGCCGGAGGACAAGGCGGCGGCGGCGCGAGCTGTCGCCTGCGTGGACCTGCGGCTCTAGGCCGACGCGGTCGGGGCGCCGGCGCGCAGCTGTGCCAGGTCGGACTCGACCATCAGCTCGATCAGCTGCGCAAAGCTGGTTTCCGGCTGCCAGCCCAGCGTCTCCTTCGCCCTGGCGGGATCGGCGACCAGGAGGTCGACCTCGGCAGGCCGCATGAAGGAGGGGTCCTGCTTGACGTAGTCAGCTGGATCGAGGCCGAACCGGGCAAAGGAGACATCGACCAGCTCCTGCACCGAGTGGACCTCGCCGGTGCCGATGACGAAGTCGTCGGGCTCGTCCTGCTGCAGCATCCGCCACATCGCCTCGACGTAGTCGGGGGCGTAGCCCCAGTCCCGCCGCGCGTCCAGGTTGCCCAGCCGCAACTCGGTGGCGAGGCCGAGCTTGATCGCCGCGACGCCGTGGGTGACCTTGCGAGTGACGAACTCGAGGCCGCGGCGGGGGCTCTCGTGGTTGAAGAGGATGCCCGAGCAGGCGAAGAGGCCGTAGCTCTCGCGGTAGTTGACCGTGATGAAGTGCCCGTAGACCTTCGCCACCCCGTAGGGGCTGCGCGGGTAGAAGGGGGTGAGCTCGTTCTGCGGCGTTTCCCGCACCTTGCCGAACATCTCACTGGAGGAAGCCTGGTAGAAGCGCGCCTCCGGGCAGACTTCACGCATCGCCTCGAGCATCCTGGTCACGCCGACGCCGGTGAACTCGGCGGTCAGCGTCGGCTGGTTCCAGGAGGCCGCCACAAAGGACATCGCGGCGAGGTTGTAGATCTCCTCCGGTTCGCACTCGCGCATCACGTCGACCAGCGAGCGTTGGTCGAGCAGGTCGCCCGAGTGCAGGGTGATCCGATCGCGGATGTGCTCCAGGCGCTTGTGATTCTCGCTGGAGAGATGTCGGACCAGGCCGTGCACCTCGTAGCCCTTCTCCAACAGCAGATCGGCGAGATAGCTCCCGTCCTGGCCAGTGATTCCGGTTATCAGTGCGCGGCGCGACATCGAGCGGAGCCTATCGCGGCGCGGCGCGGCGGCGGATCGCCGGAGTCGTACCGAGTTGCTACGTTTCTCCGCCGGTGGCCGCCTCTCAAACGCTCATCCCGACGAGTCTGCGGACCCGCACGACGTGCCGCATCTGCGGTTCCTCACAACTGGCCCCCATGCTTGACCTCGGCGACCAGTGCATCGCCGGAGCGTTCGCCGACCCCGGCGGCACAGATCCGGTCAAGCGAGCGATTCCGCTGGAGCTGGTCCGCTGCGACATGACGGCCGACCAGGACGCCTGCGGCCTGATCCAGACCCGGCACACGGTGCCGGGCTCGATCCTCTACCGCTCGTACTGGTACCGCAGCGGGGTCAACCGGACGATGACCGAGAACCTGCATGAGATCGCTCAGGAAGCGGAGGCGCTGGTCGGCCTGCAAGCCGGTGACCTGGTGGTCGACATCGGCTGCAACGACGGCACGCTCCTCGACGGCTACCGCAGCGAGCAGCTCAAGCAGCTTGGCTTTGATCCCTCGGATGTCGCCCGCTACGCGATCGAGAAGGGCTACGACGTGGTCCGGGACTTCTTCTCCGGCAGACGGCTCGCCGAGCGCTATCCGGACCAGAAGGCCAAGGTGATCACCAGCATTGCCATGTTCTACGACCTCGAGGACCCAGGCGCCTTCGCCAGGGACGTCGCGGCGCGGCTTGCCGAGGACGGCGTCTGGGTGATGGAGCTGCACTACCTGCCGATGATGCTCGAACGCAACGCCTTCGACGCGATCGTGCATGAGCACCTGGAGTACTACTCGCTCGCCGTCTTGGAGCGCCTCTTCGCCGCGGCCGGACTGGAAGCGATCGCGGCAAGCGTCAACGACGTCAATGGCGGCTCGATCCGACTGATGATCGGGCATAAGGGGCAGCGCGATCCCCTTCCCGAGCATCGCCAGGTCCTCCAGGACCTGCGGCTGCGCGAGTTCGAGATGGCGCTCGACGCGAGCGCCCCGTACGAGCGCTTCGCCGCCGGCTCCGAAGCGGTGCGGGACAACCTCGCCAAGCTCTGCCGCGAGCTGAAGGCCGAAGGCAAGACGATTCACGTCTATGGCGCCTCGACCAAGGGCAATACCATCCTCCAGTACGCCGACCTTGACCACACGGTGATCTCCCACGCGGCGGATCGCAACGAGGACAAGTGGGGGTCGCGCACGATCCGCACCGAGATCCCGATCATCAGCGAGGAGGAGTCGCGGGCGATGGAGCCCGACTACTACCTGATCCTCCCCTGGCACTTCCTTGATGAGTTCCTCGAGCGCGAGGCGGCATTCTTCGAGCGGGGCGGCCGATTCATCGTCCCGCTTCCCGAGGTTCGCGTCGTCGGCCACGACGGCGCCGAGATCCCCGCTTAGAAATAAATGCGCGTCCTGGTGACAGGGGGCGCCGGCTTCGTCGGCGGCAACCTTGTCGTCTCGCTGGCCGGCCGCCACCCCGACTGGGAGATCGTCGCGCTTGACAACCTGATGCGCCGCGGCTCGGAGCTGAGCCTGCCGCGCTTGCGGGAGGCGGGGGTCGAGTTCGTTCACGGTGACGTGCGCGAGCCGGCCGACCTGACGGCGGCCGGGCCCTTCGACGCGATGGTCGAGTGCTCGGCCGAGCCCTCCGTGCTCGCCGGCTTCGCCGACACCTCGTACCTGGTGCAGACCAACCTGCTCGGCGCCTTCAACTGCCTCGAGCGGGCACGCGCCGAGAACGCCTTCTTCGTCTTCCTCTCGACCAGTCGCGTCTACCCGGTCGCCCCGCAGCTGCAGCTGGAGCTGGAGGAGACGGAGACCCGCTTCGAGCTGGCCGCCGCCCAGCCGGTCGCCGGGGCGACGGCGGCTGGAATCAGCGAGGACTTCCCGATGGCCGGCGCCCGCACCCTCTACGGCGCCAGCAAGCTCTCTGCCGAGCACCTGATCGAGGAGTACGTAGATGCCTTCGGCTTGCGGGCGGTAACCAATCGCTGTGGGGTGATCGCCGGCCCCTGGCAGATGGGCAAGGTCGACCAGGGAGTCTTCTCCTGGTGGCTGCTCAGCCACCTCTTCAACCGCCCGCTCTCCTACATCGGCTACAGCGGCTCCGGCAAGCAGGTACGTGACCTGCTCCACGTTGACGACCTGATCGACCTCGTCGACGAGCAGCTCGCCGATCCCGAGCATTGGAGCGGCGTCACCGCCAATGTCGGCGGCGGCCGCGAGTGCAGCCTCTCGCTGTTGGAGACGACGGCGCTCTGTCGCGAGCTGACTGGCAACGAGGTGCCAATCGAGGTCGACCCCGAGACGCGACAGGGCGACGTGCCGGTCTACCTCAGCGACTGTTCCAAGCTGCACTCGCTGACCTCGTGGCGTCCCCGCCGGGAGCCGCGCCGAGTGCTGGCCGACCTGCTTGACTGGTCGGCCGCACAGGGCGACTCACTGCGAGCCGCACTGGGTTTCGAGCAATCGCCGGAAGGGGAGGACTGAAGCGATGGCAAAGGCAGTGGTCACGGGGTCCGGAGGCCTGATCGGCTCGGAGTCTGCAACCCGGCTGGTCGAGGCCGGCTACGACGTGATCGGGATCGAGAACGACACCCGGGCCGTCCTCTTCGGGCCGGAGGCCTCGACCGCGCACGTCACCGAGCGGCTCGAGCGCGAGCTGGAGCAGCTGCGCACCGTCGACCTCGACATCCGCGACGCGGAGGGAATCGGGCGCGTCTTCGCCGAGGCCGGCGGGGAGATCGAGCTGATCGTCCACACCGCCGCCCAGCCGTCGCACGACTGGGCGGCGAGCGACCCTCAGGCGGACTTCGGGATCAACGCCAATGGCACGCTCAACCTGCTCGAGGCGACCCGCAAGCACTGTCCAGACGCGACCTTCGTCTTCACCTCGACCAACAAGGTCTACGGCGACACCCCGAATCGGCTGCCGCTGGAGAACTTGGAGACCCGGCTGGAGCTGCCGCCCGATCACGCCTGGTTCGGCGGCATCGACACGACGATGTCGATCGACTCAACCCTGCATTCGCTCTTTGGCGCTTCGAAGGCGGCAGCCGACCTGCTGGTCCAGGAGTACGGCCGATACTTCGGCATGCCGACGGTCTGCTTCCGCGCTGGCTGCCTCACCGGCCCCAACCACGCCGGCGCCCAGCTCCACGGCTTCCTCGCCTACCTGATGAAGTGCACCGTCACCGGCGACCCGTACACGGTCTTCGGCTACGAGGGCAAGCAGGTGCGCGACAACCTGCACAGCGCCGACCTCGTCGACGCCTTTCTGCTCTTCCACCAGGCCCCACAGGCCGCCTCCGTCTACAACATCGGCGGCGGGCGCGGCAACGCCTGCTCGATGCTCGAGGCGATCGAGATCTGCGAGCGCGTGGCCGGCCGCGAGCTGCGCTGGGAGATGAGTGAGGAGGCGCGGGTCGGCGACCATCGCTGGTGGATAAGCGACCTCGACCAGTTCGGCTCCCGGCATGGCGGCTGGCGCCCGCGGCGCGACCTGGAGACGATCCTGCGCGAGATCCACGAGGCAAACGCCGAACGCTGGACGTCCGCGCCGGCATGAAGCTCTCGCTGGTCATCCCGGCCTACAACGAGGAGGAGACGGTTGCCGAGACCGTCGAGGGGATCGTCTCGACGCTCGACCGCGAGAGCATCGACCACGAGGTGATCGTCGTCGATGACTCCAGCTCCGACGGGACCGTGGCCGTGGTGAAGCGGATCGCTGCGGAGCATCCACAGGTCCGCTGCCTCCCCTCGCCCTACGAAAATGGCTTTGGCTTCGCCGTCCGTGCCGGCCTCGAGGCCTTCGTGGGAGATGCGGTGGCAATCGTGATGGCCGATGGCTCCGACAGCCCCGAGGACATCGTCACTTACCAGCGCTTGCTCGAAGAGGGGTACGAGTGTGCCTTCGGCTCGCGCTTCGTCCACGGCTCCACGGTGCTCGACTACCCGCGCTCGAAGCTGATCATGAACCGGATCGTCAACTTCGGCATCCGCGTCCTTTTCCGCCATGGCTACAACGACACGACGAACGCCTTCAAGGCCTATCGGCGAGAGGTGATCGAAAACGTCCAGCCCTTCCTCTCGCACCACTTCAACCTCACCGTCGAGCTGCCGCTGAAGGCCGTGGTCCGCGGCTATAGCTACGGGATCGTGCCGATCTCCTGGACCAACCGCAAGGCCGGGGTCTCGAAGCTCTCCCTCAATGAGATGGGCAGCCGCTACCTCTTCATCGTCCTCTACGTTTTCCTCGAGCACCACCTCAGCCGCGGCGATTACAGGCGTGGCCAGGAACCCACCGCCCGCCCCCGCGGCACCTGGCGCGCGGGACGACGCCGAGCGAAGAAGCCAGCGTCCTCCTAAAGGTCGCCCGGGACCTGACTCGATCCCGACCCGGCCGCGGCGCGAGCGAGATCGGCATCGACCATGAGGCCCACCATCTGCCCGAAGTCGATTGTGTGTCGCCAGCCCAGCCGCTCCTGGGCTCTGGTCGAGTCCGCCACCACTCGGTCGGGCTCGCCCCCCCGCATGAAGGCGGGATCCTGGGTCACATATTGGCCGGCGTCAAGGCCGACCCGGTCGAAGGCGATCTCGACCAGGTCTCCGACCGAGTGCTGCCGACCGGTGCCAAGGACGAGGTCCTCGGGGTCCTCCTGCTGGAGCATCAGCCACATCGCCTTGACGTAGTCAGGCGCAAAGCCCCAGTCGCGACGGGCGTCCAGGCTGCCGAGGCGGAGCTCGGTCGCCATTCCCAGCTTGATCGCGGCCGCCCCACGGGTGACCTTGCGGGTGACGAACTGCGGGCCGCGTCGAGGGCTCTCGTGGTTAAAGAGCACCGCGGAGCAGGCGAACAGCCCGAGGCGCTCACGATAGCCGCGGACGATGAACTGGGCGTAGGCCTTGGCGGACCCATAGGGGCTGCGCGGGCTGAACGGTGTCAACTCGTTCTGCGGGCTTTCCTCGGCCGAGCCGAACACCTCGCTCGAGGACGCCTGGCAGAAGCGCCCCTGGGGGCAGACCTCGCGCATCGCCTCGAGCACCCTCGTCACCCCCAGGCCCGTGAGCTCTCCGGTCAGGACCGCCTCGTCCCACGAAGCGGAGCCGACTGACATCGCGGCGAGGTTGTAGACCTCGTCCGGCGCGCAGGCACGCATCGCGGCGGTCACCGAGTCCTGATCGAGCAGGTCGCCCTGGTGCAGGACGAGCCGATCCCGAATCGAGCGCAGGCGCTCGAAGTCCCCGCCGGGGAGGCCGCGCACGAGCCCGTGCACCTCGTAGCCGCGCTCAAGCAGGAGCTCTGCCAGGTAGCTGCCGTCCTGGCCGGTGATGCCGGTTATCAGCGCGCGCTTGCTCAAAGCCGCCTGCATCCTAGGGGCCCCATCGCCCTCCGGCTGCGGCCACGGCGGGCTCGGCGAAGCAGGGCCTGTTTAAGGCCGATCCCGACCGCCGCTGAGCGCGACGAAGGCGCGCCAGGCAGGCTTCGGACGGAAGGCCTTGCCGGCCCTGAAGAGGCCGACCGAGTCGCAGAAGGAGCAGGCGGTGTATTCCGGGTTGTCCTTCCACGAGTACCAGTAGGTGCCCTTGATGTCGAGGCGGTTGCGGTTGGCGATCAGGAAGGCGTAGGCCTTGCGCAGTTCGCGGGCCTGGCCGGCGATGCCCTGCTCGAAGGCGACTTTGTTGGGGTCATTCTGGGAGCCCCAGCCCATCTCGGTCAGGTAGAGGCCGGTGCTGCTGTCGTGGTTTTCGACCACCACTTCGCGCATTTCTTCGACCAGTTCTTCGAGGTCTTCGACGTGGAAGGCGTACGGGTGCAGCGCGACCCCGTCGAAGTAGCTCTTGATACCTGGCACGCGGTAGAGGGCGGCGAGGAATTTCGACGCGTCCATGCCGCGTGCGCCCTGCTGGTCGGGAGCGCCGAAGAGGCCCGAGAGGATGACTTTGGCGAGCGGATCGTCGGCCTTGATCTGCGTGTAGGTGAGCTTCAGCAACTTCGCGTAGCGGCTCGGCGAGACCGGGTAGGCAAAGTAAAAGAAGTTGGCCTCATTCCAGACCTGCCAGGTACGCACAGGCTGCGGCTGCGGAACAGCCGGCACATAGTTGATGGTGGCCTGGCTGGGAGCGTGCTCGTTCCAGAATTCGCCGCCGGGGCCATAGCGTTTTACCGCCGCGTCGACGAAGGCGAGCCACGCCTTGCGCGCGCGGCCGCTGTCGACCGGCAGCGTCGTCGGCTTCTTGGCGATCCAGCGGGGCGTTCCGTAGAGGAAAGGAAGGAACTTCAGGCCCTTGCGCGAGGCCGCGGTGATCGCCGGATCGACGCTGCTCCAGTCATACCCCCCCTTTTCCGTTGGCTGGACCGTCGCCCAGTTGATCGGCCAGCGCACGCTGCCGATGCCGCCGGCCTTCATGTAGGAGGCGTCCTGGTCGGTCAGCGCCGTCTGCGGGGCGATGCCAAAGAACGTGCTCGGCAACGCCTGCGCCGCGGCAGGCGCGAGCAGGGCGGCGGCGAGCGCCAGCAGGAGGACAGTGGTCTTGACGGGTCTCAACGCGGTGCGGGAGCGGCGGCGGGACGAATGCAGGTCACTTCCTAACACGCAACGCCGACGTTGGTAGCGCAGCCTTGTTAACGGTCAATACGTCCCACCCAGCTTGCGGTGATCCCAGCTCGCGGTGCGGACCGGCTTGAAGTGGATCGCCACCCGCTTCGGAGCCTGCGCCTCGAGCGCCGCCTTGGCGTCCCCCTCGACTATGGAAATCCCCTCCGCGTAGCGCAGCGTCAACTCTTCAGCGAAGCCGAGGACGGTCGCGCCGTCGCGGTGGATCTCCGCCTCGGCCTCGATCATCGCCCCGCGCAGCTCTCCGTACTCGTGCCCAGTCTCGACCAGCACCGTTGCCCGCGGGTCGCGTTCGAGGTTGCGCACCTTCTGCGACTTGGCGTAGGTCCAGATCCAGACCTCGCCCTCGCGGGGAACGAACCACATCGGCATCGCGTGCGGCCAGCCGCGTGGGCCCAGGCTGGTGACGATGGCGACCCGCTCACCCTCGAGCAGCCCCAATAGCTCGGCGGGGCTGAGCTTGATCTGGTCGCGCCGGCTCACGGTGGAGAGACTGCCTGAATCGCGCGCTCACCGCGTCCAGGTTACGTGCGTTTCTGCGCACCACGCGCCGGAAATCGACCTGTAGCTTCGCCGCATGGCAACGCGGACGACCGTCTCAAGTTCGACTGAGCAGAATGCTAACGTACGTATGCTTTTTGAGAATTACGTACGTACGAAACTAATGAGAGACACAATGGCCACCACCGCCTCGAAGCTCCGCGCAAACATCTACCGGATGCTGGACGAGGTCCTCGAGACCGGCCAGCCGCTAGAGATCGAGCGCAATGGCAAGACTCTGGTGATTGCCCCAAAGGAGGAGCAGTCGATTTGGGATCGGCTGCCGCGTCGCGAGGGCTTCATTGTCGGCGACCCCGACGAGTTGATTCACGTCGACTGGTCCTCGGAGTGGAACCCTGATCCTTCTTGACACCCATGTCGTGGGCTGGCTCTACGAGGGAGTCGATCGGCGCATTCCAACCCCTGTGCGCAAGCTGATCGAGATCGAGGCGCCTTTTGTCTCACCAATGGTTGAGCTCGAGCTGACCTATCTCTACGAAGTCAGGCGAGTCACCGAGCCTGCCTCTGCGCCGCTTGCGGCCTTGCGAAAGACGATCGGCCTGCAGATCGCCGACGCGCCCTTGGCGGCCGTGGCCCAAGCGGCGGCGGACCTTTCGTGGACCCGCGATCCGTTCGACCGGCTGATTTCGGCACACGCAATAGCTGCCGACGCACAGCTGCTCACCGCGGATACGACCATCCTCGAGCATCTCCCCCTTGCAACCTGGGGCTGACCCTTCGGCTCAACTACATAGGCAGCGGCGCGAACGAGCGGCGGTAGGCGGTCGGGGTTGTCGCCGTGACTCGCCGGAAGTGATCGCGCAGCGAGGCGGCCGTGCCGAAGCCGGCCTGCCAGGCAACCGCGTCAATCGGCAGATCGGTCTCCTCGAGCAGTCGCCGCGCCTCCTGCACTCGCTGGTTGAGCAGCCATTGCAGCGGCGTCGTCGCGGTCTCTTCGCGGAAGCGGCGAGCGAAGGTGCGAGGGCTGACGCTGGCGTGGCCGGCCATTGCAGCAACGTCGAGTGGCTCATGCAGGCGTTCGACCGCCCAGCGCCGAGTCTCCTCCAGCGAGCCGCTGTCGCCAGTTGGGGCAAGCGGGGGCCGCTCGATGAACTGCGCCTGGCCACCCTCGCGATGCGGCGCAGCCACCATGTGGCGAGCAACGCGCTCGCCGACCGCCGCGCCGCAGTCCTCGCGGATCACGTGCAGGCAGAGGTCGATGCCGGCGCTCAGCCCCGCCGAGGTCATCACCGCTCCTTGGTCGACGTAGAGCGCCGCCGAATCGACCGCGACGGCCGGGAAACGGGCCGCCAGCTCCCCAGCGAAGGCCCAGTGGGTCGTCGCCCGTCGCCCGTCGAGCAGGCCGGCGTGGGCAAGGGCAAAGGCGCCGGTGCAGACCGAGATCACCCGGGTGCCGCGCTCGGCCGCCCCGCGCAAAGCCTCAATCGCCTCCGCCGGCGGCGCGGAGAAGACATCGAAATAGGCGGGGACGACGACTGTGTCGGCGCGCTCGAGCAAGCCAAGGTCTCCCTCGGGGACCACGCCGAAGCCGGTGGTCGAGGTCAACTCGCCTCCATCCAGGGAGCAGGTCGAGAACTCGTAGTGGGGCTCGCCCCCTGGCGTTGACGCCACCGCAAAGGCCTGCGCGGGCGCTGCCAGGTCGAAGGCAACCACCCCGTCGAGGCAGAGTGCGACTACGCGATGCATGGCAGGAATCTATCGGATATTGGCAATCCTGCCACTCGACGGCGGATCGTCCCCGCGCCAATCTCTCCCTATGCAAATAGCCATCCTCATCTTCGAGAAACTGACCGCCCTCGACGCAATCGGCCCTTACGAGGTGCTGCGCTCGGTACCCGGCTGGGAGGTGAAGTTCGTTGCGCCCGAGAAAGGGCCGTTGCGCACCGACAGCGGCGCCCTCGGCCTCCACGCCGACTACTCGATCGACGAGATTGACGCGGCGGATGCCGTCCTCGTCCCCGGCGGGGAAGGGAACCGGCCGCTGCTTACCGACGAGGCCGTCCTCTCCTGGCTGCGCCAAATCGACGCCGGCAGCAAGTGGACGACCTCGGTCTGCACCGGCTCGCTGGTGCTTGGCGCCGCCGGCCTGCTCGAGGGCAAGCGCGCGACCTGCAACTGGCTCTTCCTCGACCGGCTCGCCGACTTCGGCGCCACCGCAATCGAGGGCCGCTACGTCGAGGACGGCAAGCTGCTGACCGCGGCGGGCGTTACGGCCGGAATCGACATGGCGCTGCACCTGGTCTCACGCGAGGCCGGCCCCGAGGTTGCCCAGGCAATCCAGCTCGGCCTCGAGTACGACCCCCAGCCCCCTTTTGACTCGGGCTCGCCGAGCAAGGCGCCCGCCCCGATCGTCGAGCTGGTCGAATCCGTCGCCGGCTCCAGCGAGGAGTGGGCCGTCCCGACTAACGAGCGCGCTTGAGCTGAACGGCGCGTGTGGTGCGGGCGTCGGGGATGGCGACGAGCAGTTGCGCCTTGAGCAGGCCGCGCGTCTGCAACAGCGGTCGGCCGCGCTCGTTGAGGGCGATGACGAAGGTGTGGGACTTGCCGCCGGCGAGGCTAAAGGTGCGGTGGCCGGCGGCGACGCGCACGACCCGGGTCGGGGTGCCGCGACGAGCGCGCAGCGGCACCCGGGCGTGGGTGCGGAGGATGATCTGGCCCGGGCAGGTTTCGCCTTCGGGCCAGCCGCAGCGGACCCAGACCCGCACCTTGCTGCCTTCGGGCTGCACGTGCTTGACCGTCAGCGGCGGCAGTTCGGGCGCGGCGATCGAGGCGCCGACCGTGGCGCCGTCGATGTAGTCGTTGTCGATGTTGATCGTCATCAGGCCGTAGCTCTCGTTGTGGCCGCCGTGGTACTGGTGGATGCGCTGGTGCGAGGGCCAGGCGGTCGTGGGCAGGTAGGGATCGAGGGTGTTCTGCTGGTTGTTCCAGTTGGCGGTCCAGATCTGGTCGGGCAGCGTGTAGCTGCCGCCGATCGCCCGGTCGAGGTCGGCGATGCCGGAGGAGCTCGAGCTGTAGACGCCTGAGACGTAGCCGAGCGTGTGCAGCTGGCTGGTCCAGGAGGAGAGGAAGGTCAACACCGCGCTGCTGGCGCTGGTCGTGCGCGTGTAGGCCTCCATGTCGAAGTAGATCGGGCTGCCTGGGCCCATGCCGATTTCAGCCGCCTCTTCGACCGCGTCGCTGGCCGCTTCGACCCCCTGTTGGGCAGCGCGCGAGGGGTTGATTGGCGCGCAGCAGGTGCTGTTGGGCGCCTGCAGGCCGACGTAGGTCGGGATCAGGTGCCAGCCGGCGGCGACCTGTTCGCTGACCCAGGTGGAGGTCAGGTTGGGCTGCGAGCAGGCGCGGTTGGCACCGCCGATGTAGACGCCGATGCCGCGGTAGGGCGAAGCCGCCCAGGCGGTCATCGTCCGCGAAGAGGGGGCCGCGCAGGCATCGAAGCCAAGGCCGGTGAAGGCTTCCGGTGAGGAAACGGGGCCCGGTGCGGGCGCGGCGACGGAGCTGGCTCCGGCCTGGGCCCGGGCCGCGGTACTCGCGTTGGCCTGCGGACGAGGGGCGCGTGGTTCGACCAAGATCGCCCGCTGACGGCCCATCGCCTCCGCGGGACAGCGCTGATCGGAGCCAGGCCTGCCTAGATAGACGGCGCGGCGATCGAGCCTGACGCAAGCGTGGGGATGCTCAGCCAGTCGCAGCACGGGCCAGCCACGCGGCACGTCGACGGCGCGACCGCCGAACTGGACGGTGCGAGCCATCGCCGGCGCGGCGAGGAGACCGAGCAGCACGAAAACTGCGACGGCTGGACGAAGCAGGCGCATACCCGTCCAACCATTGCAAGAGTCAATCGATTCGGGGTTCGGCCCCCCGACCTGAATCAAGTTATCCACGAAATAGCTGGAGAACTTGATTCGCGTGGCGTCAGACCGAGGCTGGGACCAGTTCCAGTTTGCGCCAGGGCCCCTCGCCGCACCATCGGCTGGGTGCGGCCATGGAGCCAGTCGGTCTGCAGGTCGTCGTAGTGGCGGCTGGCGGGGTGACCGGACTGGCCGGTGAACATCTGCCAGCGCGAGCGGTCGGGCGCGGTCGGTTCGGCGACCATGCGCCAGCTCGGCGCCCAGACGGCTTTATAGGGGTCGTTGGGGTCGTAGGCGATCTGGCTGACGGTCTCCTGGGCGCCACCGGCTCGGACCCGCCGGTTGAGCAGGCGGCGCAGCAGCGGGTTGGCCTCGCCCAGCGGGTGCGGGAACTCCATCTCGTGCACCTCGCCCCAGCGCCAGCCGGCGGCGTCGGGGCCGAAGCGGTCGCTGAGGTCGTCGAGGGCGCCGCGCAGCGCCTCCAGCACGAGCTCGTCCCAGGGCCGGCCGATCAGCTCCTCGTCGCCTTCCTCCCAGAGCTTCATCAGGTGCGAATGCCAGCGCCAGGGCGAGGTGACGTGTGGGGTGAAGCCGTTGTCGGCGCGGTCGAGCCAGCGCTCGGAGAGGTCGCGATCGCCGATCGCGGCGCGTGCCACCTCGCGTGCCAGGCGCAGCAGGAAGGCCTGGTAGATCGTGCCGGCGATCGAGTCCGGGTCGAGCCGCCCGTCCCAGCTGCGCAGCCGCTCGATCGCGCTGCAGCTCGCGCTGGCCGCGTCGGCGTCAGGCGCCCGAGGCGCCGCGCCGCCTCGATGCCGGGCAGCGAGAGGTTGTCGGACTGCATCGCCTCGAAGCTCTCGAGGTCGTGCTTCGTCGCTCGCCCGCAGTAGTTGCTCGATCCGCGCGGCGCGGAAGCCGTCGAGCCACTCGCTGGTGATGTGGTGCGGATAGTCGTCGCCGACGATGCGGTTGTTGGCGGTGACGAGAAAGTCGCTCTCGGGGTCGACCGTCTCCGGCAGCTCCTCGTAGGGGATCGTCCCCTCCCACTCGAACTCGCCGCTCCAGCCCGGCTTCGGCAGGTCGGGGCAGCCGCCCTTGCGCAGCGGCAGGCGGCCGATCAGCTTGTAGCCGATCGAGCCATGGCGATCGGCCCAGATCAGGTTCGAGGCGGGCGAGCTGTGGGCGGCGAGTTTGTCGATCAGCTCCGGACCGGAAGTCGATCTCGTGCATCTCGAACATCCCCGCGAAGGCGGTTGGCTGGTCGAGCGTCTGCCAGCGCAGCGCCAGCGGCTCGGCCGCATCGGCGCCGAGCGCCTCGTTGACGATCGGCCCGTGGTGGGTGATCCGCACCTCGAGCACCTCCGGCGCATCGCGACCCTTGACCGGGATCTCCTCGCGCACAGTCTCGAGCGGGCGCCACTCGTCTTCGAAGCGGTAGCGATCGCCATCGAGCCGCTCGATGAAGAGGTCCTCGACGTCGGCCATGACGTTGGTGAAGGTCCAGCAGACGTCGTTGTTCTGGCCCATGTAGACACCCGGCATGCCCGGCAGCGAGGCGCCGCGAACGAAGCGATCGCCGAGCGTGAGGCCGACCTGGTACCAGATGCCGGGCATGCTCGGAGGCAGGTGCGGGTCGCCGGCGATCAGCGGCGAGCCACTGGCGCTGAGCTTGCCCGAGACTGCCCAGTTGTTGGAGCCGCTGGCCTCGGCGGCGAGGCCAATCGAGCGGCGCACGGCGTCGATCTGCTCGACCATCGCCAGGCCATCGCCCGACCAGGCTTCCTGGGTGACGATCGGGTTGTCGGCGGGGTAGGCCGGGTCGAGCCTGGCCGCCAGCTCGGGGCCGAGGGCGCGCTCCATGTCGGCGCGCAGCAGCTCGCGCTCCCAGTTGGTCGAGAGACCGAAGGCGAGCAGCTTGCCGAGGCTGAGGATGTCGACCGGGCGCCAGGGTTTCCAGGTCGAGGCGCAGCAGCTGCATCTCGAAGGGCATCGCCTTGGCGCACGCGGCGGCGGCGTTGACGCCCTCGCAGAAGCGCTCGAGCAGAGCGCGCAGCTCGGGGTCGAGCCCCTCGGCCTCGCGCTCGGCGGTGCGGCGGATGCCGAGCGTCAGCATCAGCCGATCGATCGGCAGGCCCTCGGGCCCGGCCATCTCGGAGACCCGCCCCGAGACGACACGACGGTAGAAGTCCATCTGCCAGAGGCGGTCCTGGCCGTGGCAGAAGCCCTCGGTGAACCAGAGGTCACGGGCGGTTCCGGCGGCCACGTGCGGCACGCCCCAACGGTCGCGCTCGACGCTGACCGGCCCATCCAGACCGGGGAGCGCAATCGTCCCTTTCTGCTTGGGCAGCGGCCGCCGCGCCAACCAGTGCCAGGCAGCCGCGGTCGTGACAGCAGCGAGCCCGGTCCCGGCCAAGCCGACCGTCAACCCCGCTCGAACTGCACCCCCGCGCGCCATCTCCCAAGCCTACTGGCCAGGCAGCCAGGACGAACTGCCCTTCCGGTGCGCCTTTTGCTCCCTATGGGCACATAAAGCGCACCGGAAGCTCAGATGCCGGCGGGGAGGCGGGCTTCGGCTTTGAGCTTGTCGAGGTGGGCGTCCATCACCATCGCCGCGGCCTCGCGCAGCTCGGGCGGCGACGTCGCTCCAGGCCTCGGCGAGCAGGGCGGCGCGGGAACGCTCGCCACGCTCGAGGGCGGCAAGAAGACGGCGCTCGCGCATCTCGCGGTGCTCGACGTACTCGGCCAGCTTCGCCGCCGGCTCGGTGATCCAGGGGCCGTGGCCGGGGGCGATCAGCTCGATCGGCTCGGCCTGCAGCGGCGCAGCGAGTCCATGTAGGCAGCGAGCGAGCCGCCGTCGGGCGGGACGAAGGTCGAGCCGGTGCCGAGCACGAGATCGCCGCTGAAGCAGACCCCGTCGGCGGTCAGAAGACAGACGTGGTCGGAGGCGTGGCCGGGGGTGGCGATGGCGCGCAGGCCGTGATGATCCTCGCCGTCGCTGGGCAGGACGACCGCAGGTGCAACGCCTCCGGAGCCCGAGCTCGCAGCGAGCCGCTCCGCCCCATCGGCGTGATCGCCGTGGGCGTGGGTGAGCAGGACGAGGCCGATACCGCCGCGCTCCGCCGCAGCCGCCCGGATCGCGTCGAGGTGGCCCTCGTCGTCCGGCCCCGGGTCGATCACCGCGCAAGGGTCGGAGCCGTAGAGGTAGGTGTTCGTCCCCTCCAGCGTCATCGGCCCCGGATTCGGCGCGACGACCCTGAGAATCTCCGGGTGCCCTGGGGCGATCTCCTCGTTCGCCGGCGCCTGGGTCACGTCAGCGGGTCACGCACTCGCCGCGAGCTCCCTGGCGATCGCCTCGCGGGCGTCCTCGGGCTCGAGCACGACGAGGTCGCCGGCGCCGCGGAGAATCTCGCGGACCAGCCAGGAGCTTGCCAGCGTAGGGAAGCTCGACGACGACGGCGCCGTCGGCCAGCTCCTCGACCACGGTGCGCTCCTCGCGCAGCCAGCGGGCCCGCTCGGGGGAGACCCAGACGCGGGCGACGTGGGCGGTCGGCACCTCGCCGTGGGTCATCCAGCCCTCGACCCCGGCCAGCTCCTCGACCTCGGGTCGCGGCTCGAAGCTCTGCTTGGAGAGGGTCGCCTCCTTGATCCGGTCGAGCTTGAAGTGACGAACGCCTTCTTTAGTCAGGTCGTAGCACTCGACGTACCAGCCCTCTTGGCCGTTCTCGAGACGGTAGGGCTCGACCGAGCGTTTGGTGAACTGTGTCCTCGTTCTCCTTGTAATAGTCGAGGCTCGAGCACCCGGCTGCCGGCGATCGCCTCGTTGACGACCCTGGCGACCTCGGCGTCGCCGCCGCTGGCCGAGGCGATCTCCAGACCCTCCTCGGAGGGATCGTGGCCGAGCGCGGTGACGATCTTGCGTGCGGGCGCTCTGCAGGTCGCCTTGCGGCAGGTGGTCGCCGAAGAGGTCGATCGCGGCGACCAGGGCCTTGGCCTCGAGCGGCAGCAGGCGCGCCGGGCGGGCGAAGTTGTCGCCGTAGGGCTGCGAGTCGACCTCGATCTCGTCGCCGTGGATCTCGGCGTAGAGCACGTAGGTGCCGCCGCCGAAGTTGACGACGTTGAGCAGGTCGATGTCCTCGCGCAGCTCCTCGTCGGTCAGTTCGAGGCGCTGGCGCAGCTCGGCGAACCGCAGCCGCTCATCCCCCTTGGACGATTCGATCAGCAGGCCGGCGAGGGTGACCAGGCGGGCGAAGCGCTCGGGCCGGATCGCCGCCTCGCCGCGGCCGTTGGAGCGGCTGCGCCGCGGTGCCTCGCGCAGCGGCCGGTCGACGATCTCGGCCGGCTCGAAGCCGTTGTCGTGGCGCTCGTGCAGCAGGCCGAGTCGGCTCTCGGCTTCGGCGCGCAGCTCGTCGGGGCCCAGCACCTCGGCGTTCTGGCGCCAGCGCAGCACCCAGGCGATCAGCTCGCGGGGCGAGGCGTAGTCGGTCTCGAAGACCGAGCCTTTGCCGGGAGCGCCGTCGGCCTTCTTCGCTGGCGCGCAGCTCGCCGTAGGCGCCGAAGTCGCGCTCGATCAGCCAGGCGATCCGCTCGCGGACGAAGATCTTGCGCTCGGCCCCGGGTCTCGCCCAGCTGCCAGTCGGCGCGCTGCCGTAGTCGCGGCGGTCGAAGTCCTCCGGCGGCGAGAAGTCGTGCTCGGCCTTGGAGGCGTAGCCGACCTTGCCCTGGATCCGCGAGAGGCGGAAGACCCGCACCGCCTCGCGCTCGTGCGCAGTGGCCGATCAAGTAGAACTGGCCGCCGCGGAAGACCAGGTGGTAGGGGTCGACCTTGCGCTTCTCGGTCTCGTCGCGCTCCATCGTGTAGTAGGTGAACTCGATCGTCTTGCGGCGCGAGATCGCGGTCTCGATCTTGGAGAGGCGCTGGGAGAGGTCGCGGCCGCCGGCCGAGGCCGTCATCGCCATCTCGACCGGCGCCCGCTCGCCCTCCTTGAGCGGGTTGGGGTGACCCCAGGCGACCTGCTGCAGAGCGAGGCGCAGCGGCTCGGCGTAGGCGAAGTCGCCGTCGGTGAGCAGCAGCAGCGCCGTGCTCAGCGCTGCCAGCTCGTCGTCGGAGAACTTGATCGCGTCGAGGTAGAAGTTCTCCGGCGGCAGCGAGTAGAGCTCGGCCTCGAAGAACCCCTCGCCCGGCTTCTCGACCCCGAGCTCGATCCCGAGGCTCTCGAGCTCGGCTCGGTCCGCGTAGAAGCGCCGCGCGAAGGCGTCGTCGTTCATGTCGCTATAGCCCTCAACCTCGCGCTTGATCTCGAGCGCCGAAACCGGCCTCCCCTGAGCCATCAGGAACGAGATCAGCGAGAGCTGACGGATCAGCTTCTCGGTGTCCTTTGCCACGGCCCGCAGGATAGTGTGCGGCCCGTCTCGTGGACCTGCTCCGCAACCTCTTCGGCAACGTAACTTCGGGCATTATCCGGCTTGCGGTCTTCGCCGGAATCCTTTTGCGCCTCTATTTCCTGATCATCAAGCCAGTCCTGAAGACGACCACGGACGCGATTCACTCAAGCGGATTGGACCAGATCGACAAGTCACTGGACGGCGTCGGCGTCGAGATCAAACGCGAGGTCCACCGCACCTTCGAGGGGGCCAGCCCCGGCGGTCAGCGTAAGAAGCTGGTCCACTGCGTGCAACGGGCCGAAGGCAACGCTCACCGGATCGAACGCTGCACCAGAAGGTTCTGAGGGGTCGCTAAGCGGCGCGCTGGCCGAAGTAAGCGGAGCCGGAGAGCGCCCGGTCGAATCCCGACCAGGACTCGCCGGCGGGGAGCTGGCGCTCGAGACGGTCGAAACTGCCGAGGCGGCCGCCGAGGTTGTCGATCATGTGGACGAGCACGGCCTCGCGAGTGGCAGGGACGACCGGGGAGCCGTGTTCGAGCGAGCCGTGGTGGGCAAGAATGATGTGCAGGACGGCCTGGGCGAGGGCGGGATCGAAGCCGGGGATGTCCTCGATCTGGCGACGCACCTTGTAATAGCCGAGCGGGATCTCGCCCTGCAGGCGGCCGGCGTCGGTTAGGTCGATCGCCAGTGGGTCGTCGTTGTAGGCCTCGGTCTTGCCGATGTCGTGGAGCAGGGCGCCGGTGACGGCGACGTCGCGATCGATGCCGGGGAAGAAGGCGGAGGCGGCGCTGACCGCCTGGGCGACCGACACCGTGTGCTCGAGCAGCCCGTGGCGGTAGGCCTGGTGGTAGGTCTTGGCCGCGGGCGCGTCGCGGAAGCGAGCCCAGTGCTCCGAATCCTCACCGAAGAAGCGCTCGAGCAGGTAGCGCAGCTGGCGATCCTGGATCGTCGCCAATAGCTCGCGCAGGTCGCTCTCCAGGAGCTCGAAGGAGACCTCGGACTCGACCGCGAGGTCCTCCTCTCGTACTCCTCCGGGGTCGCCTCGCGCACAGCGCTGAGCTTGACCTTCGCCCCCCAGCGCTCGCTCATCTCGAAGACGCCGCTGACGTGGATCGGCGTGCCCGGAGCGGCTAGTGAGTAGAGCTCCTCGGCGTCCTCCCAGGCGACCGCCTCAGCGCTGCCGCTGGCGTCGCCGAGGGTGAGGCGTAGCCACGGCTCACCGTTTTTCTTGCGCCGCAACTCACGCTGGCGAACGGCGTAAACGCCGCCGACCCGCTGGCCGTCCTGCAAAGCGCCGAGCGGCACCCTTGCCGCAATCAGTGTGTCGGTGAGGGCTTGCTGTTCCATCTGCAATCCAAAGTAATGACAGCTGCGGACGACCATCTGACGTCGCATTTTCTCTCCATTTTGCAGGGGTAATGCAACAGGATCGGACGGAACTCAGAGGACACTGCCGAGCCAGTGCCCGGCGGCGATCGCGGCAAAACCAGCAACCAGCGAGAGCACGAGGTTGAGCCAGACGAGGTGTGCATGACCGGCATCGGCGAGACGGTGTGAGTCGAGCATCCAGGTGGAGAAGGTGGTGAACGAGCCGATGCCGCCACCGGCGACGATCACCAGGGCCTGACCTTCGAGTGCAAAACCGGCAACGAGGCCAAGGGCAAGCGTGCCGGCGAGGTTGATCGCCAGGATGCCGAGTGGAAACGGGTGGTCACTGCGGGCGGCGAAGGCCGAGTCGATCAGGAAGCGCGCGGTGGCGGCGGCGCCGCCGAGCAATGCCACCGCGACCCAGCCGGCGGCGCTCATAGGACAACCTCGTGTTCGCGGTCCGATCGCCACGGACTCGAACCCCCGGCGATGACCGTGGCGATCGGACCGCTCACGGGGCTACCTCGGGCCGGCGCTCGAGCGCGATCCCGGCACGCAC
Organism: uncultured Solirubrobacterales bacterium; assembly: GCA_963716345.1. Taxonomy (GTDB): domain Bacteria; phylum Actinomycetota; class Thermoleophilia; order Solirubrobacterales; family 70-9; genus VRUE01. The sequence goes on along the minus strand of OY970304.1, from coordinate 1,562,684 downwards.
ACAGATGAACCCCGCGACCAGAGTTACGGCGAGATAGGCGACGGCCCGTCCCAGGTGCCCACCGTCGACCATTTCGAACAACTCCAGCTGCAGGGTCGAGAAGGTGGTCAGGGTGCCGCAGATACCGGTGGTGAGGAACGGGTGGGTAAGGCTGTCCTCAGGGTGGTCATTGAGACGAGCGAAGAAGTAGCCGAGCAAAAGGGCGCCGACCATGTTGACCACGAGCGTGCCCCAGGGCCAGCCGCCGGGAGCGTGCGGGGTCGCCTGGGAGAGCCCGACGCGGGCCAGAGCGCCGAGCACACCGCCGACGTAGATCGCGGCGAGGCGGCGAAAGTCAAACCAGGTAGGGCGCATCGGGGGTCTCCTATCAGCGTCGATGGACGTTGGTAGGGACCGTCAGCGGACCAGATCCGCGCTTATGAAGGAGCGAGCCCCATCGCTCAGGAGCGAATTCTAACCGGTGGGCATTATTCATTGATATTCATCGATGAATTGGTACTGTCATCGGCGTGGCCGTTGCCGAGCTCCCCGCGATCTCCTGCTGCACTCCGCTGGCTGGATCGTCGCTCTCGGAGCCGCGTGCGGTTGAGCTCGAGGTGGTGCTGAAGGCGCTTGCCGACCGTCACCGACTGCGGATCGTCAATTTGCTGCTGCGCGCCGATGGGCAGCCCGTCTGCGTCTGTGAGATCCAGCCCCTGCTCGGCCTCTCCCAAGGCACGGTCAGCCACCACCTCAAGCAGCTGCTCGATGCCGGCGTAATCACCCGCGAGACGCGCGGCACCTACAGCTATTTCAGCCTCGTGCCGGGCGCGCTCGACGCGGTGAGCGAGGTCTTCGCGCGGTGAGCGGGCGGCCCGGCCTGCCGCGACGCGCCGCGGCAGAGGCGCTCGGGGCCTTCGCCCTGGTCTTCGCTGGCTGCGGCGCGATCGTCACCGACGCGGTCCATCCTGGCTCGCTCGGTGCCGTCGGCGTCTCACTCGTCTTTGGCCTGGTGATCATGGCGATGGTCTACGCCACCGGCCACCTCTCCGGCGCTCACCTCAATCCAGCCGTCACCCTCGCCTTCGCCCTCACCCGCCACTTTCCCCGCCGCGAGGCGCTTGCCTACATCGGCGCCCAGCTACTCGGTGCGATCGCCGCGGCACTGCTTCTGCTCGCGGTCTGGCCCAGCCAGCCGGCGGCACTGGGCACGACCCTGCCCTCGGTCAGCGATGGCAGCGCCTTGGTCTATGAGGCGGCACTGACCGCCCTACTGATGTTCACGATCATGGCCGTCGCCACCGACACGCGGGCGGTCGGCGCCGGCGCAGCGATTGCGATCGGCGGCGCGGTCGGCCTCGATGCCCTCTTCGGCGGCCCGATCACCGGTGCCTCGATGAACCCGGCCCGCTCGATCGGCCCCGCCCTCGTCTCCGGCGAACTGCACGATCTCTGGATCTACATCGCGGCGCCAATCGCCGGCGCCGCGCTCGGCGCTCTCGCCTACCAACTGGTCCGGGGCCCCTCCGATGAGCCGGCGGCCGAGAAGGCCTGATGGCTCGCGTCCTCTTCGTCTGCCTGCACAACGCCGGCCGCTCGCAGATCAGCGAGGCGCTCTTCATCCGCGCCGCGGCGGGCCGCCACGAGGCGCGTTCAGCCGGGACCGAACCCGGGGAGCGCGTCCATCCCGAGGTGGTCGAAGCGATGAGCGAGCTGAGCATCGACCTCACTGCTCGCATCCCCCGCAAGCTGAGCACCGCCGACGCCGAGTGGGCCGACGTCGTGGTAACGATGGGCTGCGGCGACAAATGCCCCTACGTGCCCGGCGTGCGCTACCTCGATTGGGAGCTGGAGGACCCGAAGGGCCGGCCGATCGAGGCGGTCCGCGCAACCCGCGACGAGATCGAGCGCCGCGTCACCGAGTTGGCCGGCGAGCTTGACGACTGACTTCGTCTTTTCTCCCTCTATATGGATAGAAAAGACGAAGTCACCCTCGGTCTGGCAGAGTCGTGGTCATGAAGCTATGTCGTTTTGTCGATGCCAGTGGGGAGCCCGCGCTTGGGCTCGTTGAGGATGGGGAAATAGTCGACCTCAGCGGCAGCGACCTGCCGAGCGAACCCGCGGCGGCGCTTGCCAAGTCAGGTCATGACGGCATCGAGAAAGCCGCAACCGAGGCGCCGCGGCTACCGCTGGCCGAGACGCGCCTGCTCGCCCCCGCCTCGCCCCGCAAGTACCTGGCGATCGCGCTCAACTACGCCGACCACATCGCCGAGATGGGCATGGAGGCGCCGGAAGTGCCGGTCTTCTTCAACAAGCAGGTGACCTGCGTGACCGGGCCCGGTGCCGAGGTGCACATGCCAAAGGTCTCGACCTTGCTCGACTACGAGGCCGAGCTGGCGCTGGTAATCGGCAAGCGCTGCCGCCACGTGCCGGTCGAGCGCGCCCACGAGGTGATCGCCGGCTACACCTGCGCCAATGACGTCAGCGTCCGCGACTGGCAGGGGCGGGCGCAGACGATGACGATCGGCAAGTCCTTCGACACCCACGGGCCGCTCGGCCCCTGGCTGGTCACTCCCGAGGAGGTCGGCGACCCACAGGACCTGCGCGTGCGCTGCTACGTCAACGACGACCTGCGCCAGGACGCCAGCACCGCCGAGATGGTCTTCGACTGCTTCCAACAGGTCTCCCACCTCTCCGAAGCCTTCACCCTCGAGCCCGGCGACGTGATCGCCACCGGCACCCCGGCCGGCGTCGGCCTCGGCCGCCAGCCGTTCCGCGAGTACCTGCTCCACGTCGGCGACACGGTGCGGGTCGAGATCGAGCGGGTCGGCGAGCTGGTCAACACGGTGGTCGAGGAGCCCGACGGCTTCCTCGCCGAACCCCCTCCCGCGTAGGCAGGAGGATTAGCGCCGGTGAACGGCGGTCGCCGTCGCCTGGTCGCGCGGGCGGACAATGATCTCGTCGATGTTGACGTGGGCCGGCTGGGCGAGCGCCCAGCGGATGCACTCGGCGACGTCCTCGGCGCTGAGCGGCTGCATACCTTCATAGACCTTGGCGGCGGCTTCCTCGTCCCCGCCAAAGCGAACGACGGAAAACTCGGTCTCGACCATCCCGGGCGCCACCTCGGTCACCCGCACCGGCTGGCCCAGCAGCTCCTGGCGCAGCACCCGCAGCATCGCTCGCTGGGCGTGCTTGGCGGCGTTGTAGCCGGCGCCGCCGAGGTAGGGCTCGATCGCGGCGATGCTGGTGATGCCGACGACGTGACCATCGCCGGACGCAATCAGCCGCGGCAGCAGCGCCCGCGTCATCCGCATCTGCCCCAACACGTTCGATTCGTACATCGTCAGCCACTTCTCCTCGTCGGCATCGGCGATCGAGTCGAGGCCGAGGGCGCCGCCAGCGTTGTTGACGAGCACGTCGCAGGTGTCGAGGCCGGACGCAAACGACTCGACCGAGGCCGGGTCGGTGACGTCGAGCGCGATCGCCTCGCCCCCGATCTCGGCGGCCAGCCTCTCGAGCCGGTCGAGGCGGCGGGCGCCGAGGATCGTGCGGTAGCCCTCGCCGGCAAGGGCCCGGGCCGTAGCAGCGCCGATGCCGCTGGAAGCGCCGGTGATCACCGCGGTTCGCATCGCGCCCGAGCCTAGCGGGCGACGGGCGGTGCGACGATTGGTCGAAACTTCACCCACAGATGACCACCCAACGCTCGCGCGCCACCGCGGAGATCACCGTCTCGTCTCGTCTCGACGCCTCCCCGGCAGATGTCTGGGACCGCGTAATCGCACCCGAGGGAATCAACGACGAGATGCGCCCCTACCTGCGCATGACCCTCCCTCCCGATGTAGACCGCCTCGACCCGGAGAGCGTCGAGCTGGGCAAGCCGATCGGTCGCAGCTGGATCCTGCTCTTCGGCCTGCTGCCCTTCGACTACGACGACGTCACCCTCGTCCGCCTCGAGCCCGGGCGCGGCTTCCTCGAGCGCTCGAAGATGCTGAGCCAGCGAGTCTGGGAACACGAACGGACCATCGAGCCTGACGGAAACGGCTGCCAGGTCACCGATCGAGTCAGCTGGCAACCCCGCCTCGGCCTGCCGGGCCGGCCACTCCGTCCCCTCATCGGCTGGTTCTTCCGCCACCGCCACAAGCGTCTGCAGCGACACTTCGGCGGCTCGCCGGTTGCCTGAATTACCTCAGAGCACCGACGTCTCTCTCGGTAGTGCCGCCCAACGACGGCAGGCAGAAAGAGTGGCGAGGGAGGTGTCCGGTTTCAGTAGATAGGCGACACCTGTGTCGAGACATAGGAGACACCCAACGAAGGGAGCTCTCCTGTGGCAAAGGCGCGGTACCTGGTCGAGGCGCATCTGGTCGAAGGCCGCTCGGTCGCAGAGCTGGCGAGGGCCCACGGCGTGCATCGCAGCTGGATCTACAAGCTCTTGGCCCGCTACAGAGCCGGTGGCTATGGCGCCCTGGAGCCTGGCTCCAGGGCGCCGCACAGCTCTCCGAACCAGACCCCGGAGGAGCTTGTCGAGGCGATCGTCGCCTGCGCGAGCAACTGTCGGCCGAAGGTCACGACTGCGGCGCGGAGACGATCGCCCACCACCTCGCCAAGGAGCTCGACTGCGTTCCCTCGGTCTCGACGATCTGGCGGATCTTGCGTCGCGAGGGCTTGGTGGTCCCCCAGCCCCAAAAGCGCCCGCGCTCCTCGCTGATCCGCTTCGAAGCCGAGCTGCCCAACGAGATGTGGCAGGCCGACATCACCCACTGGCAGCTCGCCGGCGGAGGGCATGCGGAGATCCTCAACATGCTCGACGACCACTCACGGCTGTTTGTGGCCTCGCGGGCGTTCCCCACCACCAAGGCCGCCGACGTCGTCGAGGTCTTTCGCTTCGCGACCTCCCTGCACGGGGCTCCGGCGTCCTTGCTCACCGACAACGGCGCCGTCTTCACCGCCACGCCGCGCGGGGGCAAGGTGCTCTTGCAGTCAGAGATGGAGCGGCTGGGGATCGCCGCCAAGAACTCGCGGCCCTACCACCCCCAGACCTGCGGCAAGGTCGAGCGCCTGCACCAGACGCTGAAGCGCTACCTGGCGAGGCAGGCTCCGGCGAAGACACTGGCTGAGCTGCAGGAACAGCTCGATGCCTTCTGCCACTACTACAACACGATCAGGCCCCACCGGGCCTTAGGAGGGCGCACGCCCCTACAGGCCTACAGCGCTCGGCTCAAGGCCAGACCTGCCGACGCGGAGGCTCCCGACACCCACTTCCGCATCCGTCACGACAAGGTCGACTCGGTGGGGAAGGTCAGCCTGCGCCACGACTCAAAGCTCCACCACATCGGCCTTGGTCGAGCCCACAAAGGCAAGTCGATCAAGCTCCTCGTCGCCGATCGCGACATCCGCGTGCTCGATGCCCGAACCGGCGAGCTGATCAGGCAGCTCACCCTCGATCCCAGCCGCGACTACCAGCCGATCGGAGCGAGTTGAGGTGTCTACGATGTCCCGCGACATCTGTCTCCGATGTCCCGGCACATCACAAGAGTGGCGAGGGTGGGAATCGAACCCACGACACCACGATTTTCAGTCGTGTGCTCTACCAACTGAGCTACCTCGCCTGGGAAGCGCAAAGCCGAAGCTTGCTTGGCGAAGGCTAGCGACCGGACGGCCGTGAGGCTGCTTGCATTCGACCGATGAAATGGTTGCGGGCAGCGATCAGGGTGGTGGCCCTGCTCGCCATCGGTGCGGCCCTTGCCTCGGGCGGTTTGCGGGCCGACTCGGTTCGGCAGCGCTACCTGCCGCAAAGCAACGCGCTGCGAACGGTCGCGAGGGTCGGCACGGCCCGGACCGTGACGGTCCACTCCCTGGGCGAGCCCGACGCGATCCGCGCCGATCCCAGCTGGCTCGCCGTAGCGCGACCGCTTGGCGCCGGCGCCCCGGCGTGGGCGCAGCGGATGTACCGGCGATCGCTGCTGGTCGTACATGCGCTGACCAATGAGCGCACGGGCGCGGTGGAGGCGGGTGCTCGCAAGGGCTGGAACTACGTCTGGCCCCGTGACGCCAGCACAGTTGCGATGGCGCTCGCGGCAGCGGGCTACCGCGGCGAGGCGAGGCGCATCGTCGGCTTCCTCGAAGGACTCGACCTTGGCGCCGCGGCGCGGTTCCAAAGCAATGGCGCCCCGGTTGACGGCCGCGCTGCCCAAGGCGACGCGGCCGGGTGGATCGCGACGGCGGCCAGGGCAGCGGGTCTCCCAGGCGCACCGATAGAGCGACCGTGGCGTGGACTGGACGACTACCAGGAGAACGGGGGTGGCGATTTCCTTGCCAACGCAATCGCCTCGGGCTCGCCACATATTGGGACGCTCTTTGGGACGCCGTCGGGCGAGCTCGCACGCCGCGCCAACGATCCCGCCTCCGGCCTCGACTCAGCCGCCGCCTGGGCGGTCCGGCCCTTCCCACAGCCTGCGCTCTACCCGCTCGTACGCCGCACCCTGCTGAGGCTGGCGGCGACCAGCGGCCGCTTCGGCATCCTCCCGTCCGAAGACTGGGACGGCGGCATCGACCCCTGGGTGGCGCCCACGGCCTGGACCGCCTGGAGCCTCGCCGCCCTCGGCGAACGGCGTGCGGCCCTGAAGCTGATGGCCGAGCTGCGCCGCGCCGCAACTCCCGCCGGCATGCTGCCCGAGCGCGTCGACGCCCACACCGGCATCCCCACCTCGACCACGCCGCTGGCCTGGTCCCACGCCTTCGCAATCCTCGCCCTGCGCCAACTCTGGCCTAGCTAGAGCGCTGCCGAAGCCGCCCGACGTCCCTCGCCAGTCGCCCTAGCTCGGAATCAAGCTCGGCGCCGCTTGACCCGATGACGGCGACCTGACGCACGCGCTCAGAGCGAAGGGGGGTGGGGATCGACGGAACCTCCCCGCTGTTCGTGACGGCGATCCCCACCCCCTTCGCTCACCGCACGCCCTTCATGGTCCGCATCAACTCCAACGCCCCCTCCTTATGGAGAGGTTCGTTGAGGTTGCCGCACTTGGGGCTCTGCACACAGGAGGGGCAGCCCGACTCGCAAGGGCACTCACCGATCAATCGCTCGGCGTCACCGAGCAAGCGCTCGAACTGCTCGTAGCCGCGCAGGGTGATGCCGACCCCGCCGGGATGGCCGTCGTAGATGAAGATCGTCGAGCGGCCGGTCTGGAAGTGGACGTTGGTCGAGAGGCCGCCGATGTCCCAGCGGTCGCACATCGCGATCAGCGGCAGCACCGCGATCTGGCCGTGCTCGGTCGCGTGCAGGGCGCCGAGCAGGACGTCGGGCGGCAGCGTGCCGCTAAGCCCGTCGGGCAGGACGTACCAGAGCGCCTGGGTGGCGAACTGCTGCTCGGGCAGCTCGAGCGAGACGATGTCGAAGGGCTCCTGCTCGGAGATCGAGACCCGCTGGTAGGCGATCACCTGCTCGCTCACCGAGACCTCGCCGAAGTTCAGCTCGACTCCGGAGGTCGTGCGCTGCTCGCGGACCCGCTCGATGTAGATCTCGGTCTCCTTCTTCGGCCGCGTGTACCAGTCGCCGTCGAAGCGCGAGACGATCGCCCGCCGCCGCTGGATGTCGAGCTGCTCGACCTCATATGAGCGGCCGAGGTGGAGGTAGATCGCCCCCGGGTGGATCGTGGTGAAGGCGCGCTCGGACTCGACCAGACCGAGCATCTCACCCGATTCGCGCTCGATCACCGCGACCGAATCGGGTGAGGCAGAGCGCAGCGGCACCTTGGCGGCGACGAACTCGCTGCTGCGCGGCATGCATCCGCCCGCCCGCCTGGCGCAGCTCCCCGGCGGCCATCAGCCGCTCGTGCTCGCTCGCGCCACTCGGGCCCGAAGACCTCGACGTCATCCTCGCTCAGCGGCAGCTCGTAGGCCGCGGCGACCAGATGCCGCCCGGCGATCTGCTCGCTGGCGTGATCGAGGATCGCCGCCTCGACCGGGCGGCCGATGAACTTGTCGGGGTGGCGACAGAAGAACTGGTCGAGCGCGTCCTGGCCGGCGACGTAGATCGCCAGGCCGCGGCGCCGGCGCCCCGCCCGGCCCCACATCTGGCGCAGGCTGGCGACGGTGCCGGGGAAGGTGACGCAGATCGCCGCGTCGAGCTCGCCGATGTCGATGCCGAGCTCGAGCGCGTCGGTGGCGACGACCGCGAGCAGCTCCCCGGCCGAGAGCCGCGCCTCGATCTCGCGCCGCTGCTGCGGCGTGTAGCCGCCGCGGTAGGGCGCGATCCGCGCCGCCAGCTCGGGCTTGCCCCGCGCCTCCAGCGATTCGCGGGCGAAGCGCTGGATCAGCTCGATCCCGCGCCGGCTCTTGAGGAAGCAGATCGTCCGCACGCCGTGGGAGACCAGCTCGGCGAGCAGCTCGGCGGCCTCGGATAGCGCCGAGCGCCGCGTCCCGGTCGCCTTGTCGATCAACGGCGGGTTCCACATCGTGATCTCGCGCCCGGCCCGCGGCGCGCCGTCGTCGTCGATCAGCTCAAAGGGAGTGCCGACCAGCTCTTCGGCCAGCTCAGACCGGGTTGGCGATCGTCGCCGAGGCGAGCAGGAAGCGCGGCTCCGAGCCGTAGGCGCGCGCCACCCGCCGCAGCCGCCGCAGCACGTTGGCGACGTGGGAGCCGAAGACGCCGCGGTAGGTGTGGGCCTCGTCAACCACCACCCACTCGAGGTTGGCGAGGAAGTCGCCCCAGCTCTTGTGGTGGGGCAAGATGCCGACGTGCAGCATGTCGGGGTTGGTGAGGACGAGGTTGTTGCGGCGGCGGATCGCCGGCCGCTCTTCCTTCGGCGTGTCGCCGTCATAGATCGCCTCGCGCAGGCCCGGCGGCCGCAGCGCCGCCAGCTTGCGCGCCTGATCCTGGGCCAGCGCCTTGGTCGGGTAGAGGTAGAGGGCGCGGCGCTTGGGGTCGCGGGCGATCCCGTCGAGGACCGGCAGGTTGAAGGCGAGGCTCTTGCCCGAGGCGGTGCCGCTGGTGATCACCAGGTTCGAGGCGACTGCCGTCTCCAGCGCCGCCCGCTGGTGTGAGTAGAGCTTCTCGACGCCACTGCGCTTCAGCGCCTCGATGAAGCCGGGGTCGAGCGAGCGCGGCAGCGCCACCGGCTTCGCCCCCCGCTCCTCCTCGACTGCTCTCGGCGACGATTCGGCCGTCGCGATGGGCTGGATCGAGAGCGACCGACCACGGCGCCTCGAGCAGGCTCTTCGCCATCAGGCAGTGCTCCGCGCCGGCCGCGCGACCCGCCCTGCCACCCGCATCGCCTGCAGTGAGCTGCGATCGTGGATGCGCAGAACGTCGGCGCCGCCACGCACCGCCAGGGCAACCGCAGCGACGGTGCCCCACTCGCGCTCGCCTGCGGGCAGCCGCTCCTCCCAAGACCCGGCGAGCACGGCGCCGATGAAGTCCTTGCGCGAGAGCGACACGTAGAGCGGCAGCCCGAGCTCGAGCAGCTCGGGCAAGCGCCGCAGGATCTCCAGGTCCTGCTCGGTGTTGAGGTCGAAGTCGAGTCCGGGGTCGATCGCGATCTGCTCCTCGGTGACGCCAAGGCCGCGGGCGCGCTCGACTCCCCCCCGAACCACTCCACCAGGTACTCGACCACGTCGCCGTACTCGGGCGCCGGCCGGTCGACCCGCGGCGGCCCCTCGATGTGCATCAGCACGTAGCCGCACCGCGCCTCGGCGACGAGCTCGAACATCTCCTCCGAGCCGCCGGAGATGTCGTTGACGGCGACGGCACCGGCGGCAAGCGCCGCCCGCGCCACCTCTGACCGAGAAGGTGTCGGCCGAGATCGGAACGCCCGCACCCACCAGGCCCTCGATCGCCGGCACCAGCGCCGCCGCCTCCACCTCGGCCGGCACCGGGGGGCCGCTTTTCGCCGCCACCGCGCCGACGTCGAGCATCTCGAAGCCCGCCTCGACAAGCGCCAAGCCATCGGCAATCGCCTGCTCGGGCGTGCCGCTGCGCGCCCCCTCGAACATCGAGTCGACGGTGACGTTGACGATCCCGGCAGCCAGCGGTTGGGCCAAGTCGAGGCTGCGATCGGCGAGGCGCCAGCTCATCCGGCTACCGTAGCGACCGCACCATGGCACTGAGTTGCGTCTACACCGACCTCGACGGCACCCTGCTCGGCAGGGGCAGCTCGCTCTTTCGCGACGCGGAAGGCGGTTTCTCCCTGGCCCAGTCGCGCGGGCTGGAGGCCTGCCACCGGGCCGGAGTCGAGGTCGTGATCATGTCCGGCCGCCGCGAGCCCCAGGTGCACGAGGCAGCCCGCTGATGGGCCAGAACTCCTACATCTACGAGGCTGGCTGCGCCTTCACGATCGAGGGTGAGACGACCCTTCTGACCGGCGAGCTGGTCCCCGACGAGGACGGCACCGTCTACGAGAAGATCGAGGCCCGCGGCATCCCCAAGATGCTTTTCGAGCACTTCGATGGCCGGCTCGAGTACCACGCGCCCTGGCACCACGGTCGCGTCCTCTCCCACCTCTTCCGCGGCAAGGTCGACGTCGACGAGGCGAACCACTGCTCGAGAGCCACGGGCACGACGATCTGCGCCTGCTCGACAACGGCGCGATCGGCCGTGAGATGCCCGCCGTCGAGGGCCCGACCCACGCCTACCACCTGGTCCCCAAGCGGGTCAGCAAGGCCGGTGCCGTCGCCGCCCACGCCCGCGTCCGCGGCTACGACCCGGCTGAGTGCATCGCCGTCGGCGACTCGGTCGAGGACCTCGAGGTAGCCGCCTCGGTCGGCCGTTTCTTCGTCGTCGCCAACGGGCCCGAACGCGATCCAGGCCTGCGCGCCGCCCTCGGCGCCTGGGACAATGCCACGGTCACCGATGGCGCGATGGGCGACGGTTTCTACGAGGCGATCGTCTCCACTCTGGTGGAGCGTCGCTGATGGCTAGTATCGAACCAATGGACACCGTGGAGACAGCAACAGTTGCCGAGCAGGAGTACCTGGAGATCATGTTCTGGCTCGAGGAGGCCGGGCTGCCGATGACCGGCGCCAACATCGCCCGCGCGATGCAGCTCTCGCCACCGACCGTGCACGAGATGATCGGCCGCCTCACCGACGACGGCTACGTCGAACGCAAGCCCGACAAGTCGCTCGAATTCACCGTCTCGGGCCGTGAGCACGCCAGTCATATCGTCCGTCGCCACCGCATGATCGAGCGCTTCCTCACCGACGTGCTCGGCATCCCCTGGGACGAGGTGCACGAGGAGGCCGAGCGGATCGAGCACGCGATGTCGCCGGTGCTGGAGGAGCGCATGCGGGCCGCGATCGGCGACGCAACCACCTGCCCCCACGGCCACCCGATCATCGAGGGCGCTCGCGAGCAGGGCGCCCTGCTCTCCGACGTCGAGCTCGGCGCCAAGGTCCACGTGCTGCGCTTCGAGAACGAGGCCGAGGAGCTGCTCCACTACCTCAAGGACGCGGGGCTCTACCCCGGCCTCGAGGGCAACGTTCGAGAGCTCCGGCGAGGAGGGCGTCACGATCGCCTCCGATGAGGGCACCCACCAAGTCTCACGCAGCGTCGCCGAGACGGTCTCGGTTCGCGCCGACCCAGCGCCGCCGCCACGGGCGACGATTCCCGAGCAGCTGGTGCTTTCGAACGACCGCTACGGTCGCTAAACGCGGCCGCTACTGCGGTATAGGAACAGCGACGATCGGGGCACTGGTCGGCTGAACGCTGCCGCCGCGCGGCTCGGCGGTAACCATCACCGTCTTCACGCCTTCCATGTCATCGATCGTCGCCGAGGCGGTGCCGTCCTGGTTGGGCACGAAGAGCGTCTTGGCCGAGACCACGCGCCCTTCCTTTTCCACCCAGGCCTGCAGAACCTTGTTACTCGGCAGCTGGTGGAGGTTGGTCAGGTGCAGGGTGCCGGAGCCACCGTCGCTGACCACCTTGGCGATCACGCCCGGTGAGTGACCGGCGACAACCGTGGTCGTATTGGCGCCGCCCGAGTCGCCGCTGCTGATCGCATAGGCGCCGACAGCCGCGAGGAGGACAAGCGCGGCCAGACCGGCCACCGGACGCAGGCTCCAACCCCCGATGCTCCAACGGCGCGCATGTTGCGGCGCCGGCGCACTCTCGGCCTCGGAACGGACCTGCTCCATCAACCGCCCGCGCAGCTCTTGCGGCGCCTCGACCCGCTCCACTGACTCGGGCAGCAGCTGCACCGCCGGGCGCAGCCACTCCAGCTCCGTGCGGCACTCATCGCAACCCGCGAGATGGCGCTCCATCTCGGCCGCTTCACCGGGCTCCAGCGCCCCCAGCAGGTAGGCAGCGATCTCGTCGCTGCGACGATCGTGCTCGATCTCGCTCATGTCAGTCCCTCCGCCAACTCACCGCGAATCTTCTCCAATCCAAGTCGCATCCTCCCCTTCACCGTGCCGAGCGGCACTCCCAACATGCCGGCGATCTCCGAGTGGCTAAAGCCGCCAAAGTAGGCCAGCTGAATCACCTTCGACTGCTCGCCGGGTAGCTCGTCGAGCGCCCCGCGCACCTCGTCTGCAGTCTCCCGTCGCAACGCCTCGGAATCGGTCAGCTCTTCCGCCGGCCGCTGCTCGAGGATCGAGTCGTCGTCGAAGTCGAGCTTCGGCGCCCGCCCCGCCTTGCTACGCAGGGCGTCGATCGCCCGGTTGCGCACGATGCCGAGCATCCAGGTGCGGACACTGCCGCGTGCCGCGTCGTAGCGGGCACCGCTGCGCCAGATCGAGATGAACGCCTCCTGCACAACGTCTTCGGCCGCCCCTCGCTCGCCCACGATCCTGTAGGCGAGCGAGTAGGCAACGCCGCCGTGCCGGTCGTAGAAGACCTCGAAGGCATCGGGGTTCTTCTCCCCGATCTGCGGCATCAGCTCCTCATCGGCGAGGCGCTCGGCTTTGCTCGCGCGCATCTTCGATTTCTCCTACGACCGTCCCGGCATCCGACTACGCGATGAAGGGTTCGACCGCCTTCAGCACCTTAGCTTCGGTCAGAGCCGGGTCGAACGCTTCCGGCGCCGGTTCTTCTTTGTTCTGCAGCCGGATCGCGGCCGCGTGACGGGCCTCGACCTGGACGATCGAGCCGGCCGCTTCCAGCACTTCTTTGGCCTTGATCTGCGGCGCGGCACCGTTGTAGGCGCTCACTCCGGTGTCCTCGAAGGTCTGCGCCAGCTTGAGGAAGCCGGAGGTGCCGTTGTAGGGGAAGTCGAATTTCGGTTCCGCTACCGGCTTGCCGCCGAGCTTCTTGATCGTTTCGGTCAGCGCCTCAACGTGTTCTTCCTCATCACGCCCGACCAGTTCGATCAGGCTCTTGAGGTCGCCGCTTGCCTTCGCCCGCGTCTTGGCTTCCTTGTAGAAGGCCGCCTCGAGGTACTCCAGCGTTAGGGCGAAGTTGAGGATGCCGACGTCGCCGCTTTCGGCCATCGCCAGCGCCCGGCCGACGAAGGGGCCAACCGCGACGGCGCCGTAGATCGCGCCGGCGGCGAGTGCTCCCTTGAGGATCACCTCACTGCGGGAGATGTCTTCGCTGTCCTCGTCGATATGCACACCGGCGAGCTCGGGCTGGGCCATGATCTGGTCGCTCATCTGATTCTCCTTTCGCGCTTGCGCCGGGTCAGCCGACGATGAAGGGTTCGACCGACTTGAGGACTTCGTCCGCGCCGGCAGGTTTAGCGAACGCCCCGTCAGGGGTGATCGGTTCGCCCAGCAAGGTGTTGAGGGAGGCCGCGTGGCGGCCCTCAACGCTGTGGATCGAGAGCGCCGCGGCGAGCACCGAGGCGCCCTTGATGTTGGCCGCTTGGCCGAGATAGGCGGCGGCGCCGAGGTTCTCGACCGTCGCCGCCAATTCGAGCACCGATTTGGCGTTCTTCAGCGGGAATTCGGTCTTCGGCTTCGGCGCCGGCGTACCGCCCATCTGCTTAACGAAGCCGGTCAGGGCGGTGACGTGTTCGGCCTCCTCGCTGCCGAACTTGCGGATCGTCGCCAGGTCGGAGCCCTTGAAGAGCCCGCTCTTGACCACGTCCGCGTAGAAGGCGGTCTCGAGGTACTCGAGCGTCAGCGCGTAGTTGAGGATGCCGATGTCGCCCTTGCCGAATTTCTCCGTGCCGGTCGTGCCGCCACCGTTGTTGGCGGTGGTCGTCGTCGAGTTCGAGTTGCTGTCACTACCACAGGCGGCGAGAAATGCTGCCAGCGCGGTCGAACCGCCGGTTACGGCGAGCAGCTTCCGCCGCGACACCGGGTCGCTCGCGACGCGCTCCAACGCGTTCGGTTTGTTTGCCACAGCCATGCTTCCTCCTCGGTCGCGGATAGGTCGTTAAACCCACCTACGGGGAGGGTGCGCGGCTGGATCAGTACTCAGGCAGGTGAGCCGGCGCGAATGCGCTCGAGCGCGCGGGCGATGCGGCCAACGCCCTCGGGAATCCGCTCCGGCGGCACGCTGGCGAAGGAGAGGCGAAGGCTGTTGGTCGCCGCCATCGATCATGAAGTCGGGGCCGGCGACGAAGGCGACGCCCTCGCCCTTGGCCTCGGCGAGCAGGGCGCTGGTGTCGGTGCCCTCGGCGAGATCGAGCCAGAGGAAGTAGCCGCCGCCGGGAATGACGAACTCGGCCTCGGGGATCTGCTCGTTCAGGGCCTCGACCAGCGCGTCACGCCGCCGCGCAGCGCACCTTTGACGAACTCGATGTTGCGGTCCAGACCGCCGGAGCGGCAGAGCTCGAGCACGACCGCCTCGGCCAGCATGTTGGGTGAGATGTAGGTCTCGTTGGCCCGCTTGGCGAGCTTGGCGATCTCCGCCGCCGGGCCGGCGAGGTAGCCGACCCGCACGCCCGGGCTGACGGTCTTGGAGAAGGAGGAGGCGTGGACGACCTTGTCCGCCTTATCGATCTCGAGCATCGTCTCCAGCCCCTCGCCCTCGAAGGGCAGCTCGCGGTAAGGGTCGTCCTCGAAGATCCAGAAGCCGTGCTCGGCGGCGAGCTCGACTAGCCGCACCCGCTTTGAGGCCGAGAGCGTGCAACCGGCCGGGTTGTGGAAGTTGGGAATGACGTGGGCGAGCTTGATCGGCCCGTCGGTGAGGGCGGCTTCGAACGCCGCCATATCCGAGCCCTCGTCCTCAAGCGATACCGGCACCAGCTCGACCCCGAGCCGCTGCAGCATCAGCAGCGTGCGATCGTAAGTCGGTTGCTCGACCACCACCCGGTCACCCGGCTCGAGCAGGTGCTCGAAGAGCATCGCAGCCGGCCTCCAGCGAGCCGTTGGCGACCATCACCTGGCCGCCATCGAGGCCCCCGTACCGCTCGCGCGATCCACTCGCAGAGCCCCGGATGACCGATCCCGGTGCCGTAGGAGAGGGCCTTTTCCCAGTCCTCGGCAAGCGCCCCTGCCGCCGCATCCCGCACCGCGTCGCGCGGCAGGATGTCGGCGCTGGGCGCCCCTCTCGCAAACGAAATCGTGTCGCCAGCCATCGCCTCCGAGCCTAGCAACGGCTAGCCGCGCAGGACTTCGACGGCGATCGCGGCCGTCTCGGTCGGGCTTTCGCCGACCCGCACGCCCTTTGCTTCGAGCGCGTCCTTCTTCGCCTGAGCGGTGCCCGAGGAGCCGGAGATGATCGCCCCGGCGTGGCCCATCTGCTTGCCGGGCGGGGCGGTGAAGCCGGCGATGTAGGCGACGACCGGCTTGGAGATCTCGGAGGCGATGAACTCGGCGGCCCGCTCCTCGGCGTCGCCGCCGATCTCGCCGACCATCACGATCAGCTCGGTGTCGGGGTCGGCCTCGTACAGCGTGAGGATGTCGATGAAGTCGGAGCCGACGATCGGGTCGCCGCCGATGCCGACGATCGAGGAGTTGCCCGTCCCCGCCTGCTTCAGCTCGTTGCCGATCTGGTAGGTCAGCGTGCCCGACTTGGAGACGACGCCGATCGGGCCCGGGTCGAAGAACTGGGCGGGGATGATGCCGACGTTGGCCTTGCCGGGCGAGAGCACGCCGGGGCAGTTCGGGCCGATCAGCCGCACCCCGGCCTCCTTGGCCTTCCAGTAGGTGTTGAGCATGTCGAGCACCGGGATCCCCTCGGTGATCGCGATCACCGTGTCGACGCCGGACTCGATCGCCTCGTCGATCGCCGGGGCGGCGAAGCGCGCCGGCACGAAGATCATCGAGGTGTTGGCGCCGGCCTCGTCGACCGATTCGGAGATCGTGTCGAAGACCGGCACGCCCTCGACGTCCTGGCCGCCCTTGCCGGGCGTGACCCCGGCGACGAGGTCGGTCCCGTAGGCGCGGTTGCGCAGGCCGTGGAAGGAGCCCTCGCGGCCGGTCAGGCCGGAGACGACCAGCTTCGTCTCGCTTGTCGACGATGATGCTCATGCGGCTGCCCCCGGCGAGCTCGACGACGCGGCGGGCGGCGTCGAGCATCGTCTTCTCCTGGTGCAGGTTGGGCAGGTCGGCCTCGGCGAGGATCTTCAGGCCCTCCTCGGAGTTGGTGCCGTCGAGGCGCACGACCAGCGGCAGCTCGAGGTCGAGCTGCTGCGAGGCGGTGACGATCCCCTTGGCGATCTCGTCGCAGCGGGTGATGCCGCCGAAGATGTTGAAGAGGATCGCCGTGACCTTCGCGTCGGAGGTGATCACTTCCAGCGCGTCGACGATCGCCTCGGCCTTGGAGCCGCCGCCGGCGTCGAGGAAGTTGGCCGGCGCGCCGCCCGCCTGGGCGACGACGTCGAGGGTCGACATGCAGAGCCCGGCGCCGTTGGCGAGGATGCCGACGTTGCCGTCGAGCTTGACGTAGGTGAGGCCCTTCTCCTTCGCCATCGCCTCCTGCGGATCCTCGACCGTGTCGGCGATCTCGGCCAGGTCCTGGTGGCGGAAGAGCGCGTTGCCGTCGATCGTCACCTTGGCGTCGAGGGCGACGACCTCGCGGTCGGTGGTGACGATCAGCGGGTTGACCTCGATCAGGTTCGCGTCCTCGCTGCTCGCCACCTCGGCCAGCTTCACCAGCACCTCGGCGGCCTGGTCGCGGACGTCCTCGTCGAGCCCGGCCGCGTCGACGATCTGCCGCGCGGCGGCGGCGTCGAACGGCGTGGTCGGGTCGATGTGGCGCTTTGACCAGAGCGTCGGGGTCCTCGGCGGCGACTGCCTCGATGTCCATCCCGCCCTTGGCGGAGACCATCGCCAGCAGCTTCTTCTCGCCGCGGTCGAGGATCACCGAGGCGTAGTACTCGGAGGCGATGTCCGAGCCACCCTCGATCCAGACCTGGTCGACCCGGAAGGGACCCTCGCCGTGCGGCCCGATGATGTCCATGCCGAGGATCGCGTCGGCGTACTCGCGCGCCTCCTCGACGTCCTTGGCGATCTTGATCCCGCCCGCCTTGCCGCGGCCGCCGATCAGCACCTGCGCCTTGATCGCGCAGGGGTAGCCGATCCGCTCCGCCGCGGCGACGGCGTCATCGACGTTGGCAGCGACCTCGCCGCTCGGCACGGCGACGCCGTGCTTGGCGAAAAGCTGCTTGCCCTGGTACTCGAGGAGGTCCATTAGAGAGGCGCGCCGAGCTGGCGCGGGGCGGCAGCCTATCCGAGATTTCAAGTGGCGCGCCGCCTGCCTTGCGGGCTGCTGCCATAATGCGCCGCCGCCGATGGCCCTTCCCAGTCTCAAAACCATCAAATGGGTAACCACCGACTGTTACGGCACCCTGATCGATTGGGAGAAAGGCATCATCGACGCCTGCAAGAAAGAGGCGGCAGAAAGACGGCTTCAGCTTCGAAGAGGAGCCCTTCCTGGCCCGCTTCATGGAGGTCCAGGCCGAAATCATGGCCGGCTCCTACGAGCTCTACGCCGAGGTGCTGCGCCGCACGATCGTCAAAGTCGCCGGCGAGCTGGGCTGGGAGATCGAGCCCTCGCGGGCACAGTTCCTGCCCGACAGCGTCGCCTACTGGCTGCCCTTCCGCGAGTCCAATGCGGCGATGGACCGGCTCGGCAAACGCTACGAGATCGGGATCGTCTCCAACATCGACGACAAACTGCTCGGCATCTCGCGCCGCCACCTGCGCACCGAACTCGACCTCGTCGTCACCGCCCAGCAGGTGCGCAGCTACAAGCCCGACCCGGTCCACTTCAAAGAGTGCGCGCGGCGGATCGGCGGCAAGAAAGGCTGGCTGCACATCGGCTGCAACTACACCAACGACATCGCGCCGCTGCTGAAAATGAACGTGCCGGTGATCTGGGTCAACCGCCACGGCGAGAAACTCGAAGGCCGCAAAGCGCCAAGCGCCACGGTGAAAACCTTCCGCGACGCAGCCAAAAAGCTCGGCGCGTCCTGAGCGATCTCTAGCGTTTCGCAACTTCAGCGCGCGTAGTTGTTTCGACCGGGTAGGTCGCCTGCGCGACCACTATCTCCATGCATCGATCTGAACAAAGCAGGGCAGGACGGGGCATCCGGCTCGCCGTAATCGCTGCCGGCATGCTGGCGCTGCTCTGCCTGCTAGTCAACGTCGCGAATCGTTCAAGCGCAGCCGCGGCGACGCCTGAAAGGCCGAACTTCGTCGTCATCCAGACCGACGACCAGAC
The DNA here is from genome assembly GCA_963716345.1 of uncultured Solirubrobacterales bacterium. GTDB lineage: Bacteria > Actinomycetota > Thermoleophilia > Solirubrobacterales > 70-9 > VRUE01. The sequence continues at coordinate 1,544,161 of OY970304.1, read as the reverse complement.
CCTCGACCAGCTCTACGCCGCCTTCGGCCAGGGCGGAACGCTGCAGGCGATGCCGAACACGCTCAACCTGATCGCCAAAGGGGTGAGACCTTCAACCGCTACTACGTCTCCTACCCGCTCTGCTGCCCCTCGCGGGTCAGCCTGCTGACCGGCCGCTACGCCCACAACCATGACGTCAGGGCAACATCCAGCCCAACGGCGGCTACTTCGGCTTCTCCTTCCGCGGCGCCTACACCCACAACATCGCCACCTGGCTGCAGGGCGCCGGCTACCGCACGATCCACGTCGGCAAGTTCCTCAACGGCTATGGCGACGAACCTTACGACAGCGGCACCGAAGTGCCGCCTGGCTGGAGCGCCTGGCACACCGTCCTCAACGCCGACACCGACCACTACTACTACGGCTACACGCTCAACAACAACGGCGTGGTCGAAGGCCCCTACGGCGACTCCGGCAGCTGGGAAACGCGCGAATACGGGGTGCGCGATGACGTCGGCTGCCCCTTCGCGCCGCTCAACGGGCAGCCCTGCTACTACGAGACCGACATGCTTGACCAACCTGGCGACGCAGGAGCTGCGCAACACCTCGCCGGAACAGCCCTTCTACCTGCAGCTCGACTACACCGCCCCGCACGGCGACTTCCGCAGCCGGCCGGGCCGGAGCCCGCCCCGCGCAACTACGACTGGTTCAAGGGCGCGCCGCTGCCCGCACAACCGCGGCCAAGGCTTCAACGAGGGCAACGTCTACGACAAGCCGCGCTTCATCCGCGAAGCGCCCTACCTCGGCCTCAGCGAAATCCACACCTACCGCGTCTACTACGCAGAAGGCGCTCGAGTCGCTGCGCGCGATCGACGACGGCGTCAAGCAGATCGTCGACACGCTCGGCTCGCTGCACCGGCTGCGCAACACCTACATCATCTTCACCTCCGACAACGGCTTCTTCTACGGCGAGCACCGCCTGATCGGCGGCAAGTTCCTCGCCTACGAGCCCTCGACCCACCTGCCCTTCCTGATCCGCGGACCGGGCATCAAGCCCGGCACGCGAATCCGGTGAGATCGTCGGCAACATCGACATCGCGCCGACCGTCCTCGAACTGGCTGGGGTCAAACGCCGACAAGAGCATCGACGGGCGCTCGATGGTACCGTTCTTCGCAAGATCCCGAACCTGCGCACGCGGCGGCCGCTACCTCTTCGAGTCCTTCGTCGAAACCGACGACGTCAACGAAGCTGGGGCGATCGCGGAACCTGGCGATCAGAGCAGGGCCACGGCCCAGCACAGCAGCGGCAAAAGCGCGATCCCGCAGCTGCAGCAGCGCGGGGAAGCCACGGCCTCGATTCTGGCGCCGCCCAAGGACTACGAGGGAATCCGCCTCGGCCCCTACAAGTACATCGAGTGGCCGGACGGCGAGAAAGAGCTCTACGACCTCGAAAGGACCCCTACGAGCTCAACAACCTGGTCCGCATCCCTAACTACTTCCCGGTCCGCAACTTCCTCCACCGCGAACTGACCGAACGGCTGGAGGACTGCAGCGGTAGTAGCTGCCGCGAAGAAGCATCGGAAATCCCGCTGACCCGGCGCGAACGCCAGCAGGTGCTGCGCCAGGTCAAGGCCGAACGGCGCGACCAGCACAAGAAAAAAGAAGAAGAAAGAAGAAAAAAACACCAGGGCTAGGCGCGAAGTGCCGAGACCCAATCGCCGGTTCGGCTACTTGATGATCGCGAGGACGTCGCCGCTGGAGACCGCGTCGCCCTCGGCGATCTTGAGCTCCTCGACCTTGCCGGCGCGATGGGCGATGATCTCGTTCTCCATCTTCATCGCCTCGATCACGCAGATCAGGTCGCCCTCGGCGACCTCGGCGCCCTTCTCGACGGCGACTTTGAAGACGGTGCCCTGCAGCGGCGAGGGCAGCGACTCGCTGGAGGCGCCGCCGCCGCCGCCGGCCTTGCGCTCGCGCTTCGGCGGCTTCTTGCCGCCGGCCGCCGGCGGCGCGCGCCGCCGGCGACGGCCTCGCCGATCACCTTGACGTCGAAGAGCTTGCCGGAGACCTCGACCTTGTAGTCGCGGCTGACGATCTCGCCGCCGTCCTCGGATGGCTCGGGGGGCTTCGGCGTCGGCCGGAGCGGTCGACTTGAGCCAGTCGGTGTCCTCCATCAGGTCGCGGCAGGTCTCGCCCTTCGCCCACTGCTCGGTGGCGAGGATCGCTTCGTGGAAGGGGATCAGCGTGGTCAGGCCGCCGGAGTCGTATTCGCCCAGCGCCCGCAGCATGCGCCGCGTCGCCTTCTCGCGATCGACGTCCCAGACGATCAGCTTGGCCACCATCGGGTCGTACATCGGCGTCACCTCGGAGCCGCCCTCGACGCCGGAGTCGACGCGGACGCCGGGGCCGGAGGGCTCGCGGTAGGAGTCGCCGATCGGGCCCGGGGCGGGAGCGAATTTCTTGTGCGCCGCCTCGGCGTTGATCCGGCACTCGATCGACCAGCCGCGCAGCTCGACGTCCTCCTGGGCGATCGAGAGCGGCTCGCCGGCGGCGACCAGGATCTGCTCGCGGACGATGTCGACGCCGCTGATCATCTCGGTCACGCAGTGCTCGACCTGGACGCGGGTGTTCATCTCGAGGAAGAAGTACTCGTCGCCGACCTGCATGCCCTCGATCGTGCCGGCGCCGCGGTAGCCGACCGCGGCGGCCGCGTCGGTGGCGATCTTGCCGATCCGCTCGCGCATCTCCTCGTCGACGTGCGGCCCGGGAGCCTCCTCGATCACCTTCTGGTGGCGACGCTGGATCGAGCAGTCGCGCTCGCCGAGGTGGATCACGTTGCCGTGGCGAGTCGGCGAGCACCTGGACCTCGACGTGGCGCGGGTCCTCGAGGTAGCGCTCGACGTAGACGCGGTCGTCGGAGAAGAACTTCTCGCCTTCGCGGCGCCGAGCCCTCGAAGGCCTCCGCGAGGTCGTCGGGAGTCATCGCGACGCGGAAGCCCTTGCCGCCACCGCCGCCCGCGGCCTTGCAGGCGACCGGGTAGCCGGCTTCCTCGGCCTGGCGCGGGCCGCCTCGAGGTCCTTGGCGACCTCGGTCGAGCCGGGGACGATCGGCACCCCGGCCTGCTCCATGATCTCGCGCGCCTTGGTCTTCGACCCCATCGCTTCGATCGCCTCCGGCGGCGGGCCGATCCAGGTGATCCCGGCCTCGTCGCAGGCGCGAGCCATCTCGGCGTTCTCGGCGAGGAAGCCGTAGCCGGGGTGGATCCCTTCGGCGCCCGCCTCCTTCGCGGTCTCGATGATCTTCGCGATGTTCAGATAGCTCTCGGCCGGGACCGCGGGGCCGATCAGGAAGGCCTCGTCGGCCTCGCGCACATGCGGCGCATCCCGATCGATCTCGGAGTAGACAGCGACGGACGCGATCCCCATCTCCTTCAGGGTCCGGGCGACCCGGATCGCGATCTCGCCGCGGTTTGCGATCAGAACCTTCTGGAACACGGCGGCGCAGTCTATTTGCCGAGCGGATGGAACGGAGGGCCGGTCTCCCTCCGGCGGAAGCTTTGGGAGCGGAACGATTTGCGCCCGGGCGCACGTGCCAGCCGGACGGTTTCCGCGGGAGGGAGACCGGCCCTCCTATCGATCGACAATAGTCTGCGCCGCCGTCATGCCATTCGGTGCAATAGCTTCTTCGGCCTAATGTTGATCGAGCTTCAGAGTCATTCGACCGTTTCCGATGGACAGCTGGCGCCGGCAGAAGTGGTAGCGCAGGCCGGCGAAGCGGGGGTGACCACGCTTGCCCTGACCGACCACGACGCAGTCGCGGGGGTCGGAGAGGCGGCGGAGGCGGCCAAGGGCCTGGGGCTCGAGTTGGTGCCCGCGATCGAGATGTCTTGCGTGCACGAGTACGCCGAAGACCTCCACATCTGCGGTTACTGGGTCGATCTGGAGAACGATCGGGCCGGCCTGCGAGCGGGCTCAGAAGGAACGGGTCAACCGGGCCGGGGAGATCGTCGAGAACCTGCGCAAGCGAGGGCTTCGACCTCAAGCTCGAGGATGCGATCAGGAGGCCGGCGACGCGACTCGATCGGTCGCCCCCACATCGCCCGCGCCGCCGGGCGCAAGTGGCGACCTCGGTCCCTTCTTCGAGGAGTACCTGGTGCCCGGCGCCAAGGCCTTCGTGCCGCGCCGCTGGCCAACTGCCGAGCAGGCGATTGCGCTGATCCACGAGGCCGGCGGCGCTGCGGTCGATCGCCCATCCCTACTGGGACATCGACGACCCAGACGAGGTCGAGGACCTGATCCGCTCGCTCGAGCCCGATGGCGTCGAGACCTTCTATCCCGCCCCACACCCAAGAGCAGACCGAACACCTGCTGCGACCTCTGCGACGAGCTAGCCCTGATCCCCACCGCCTCCTCCGACTACCACGGCCCCACCCACAAGACCTTCTCGAAGTTCGGCGACTACAACACCTACGGCCTAGCCGACCCCGTAGTCCCACCCAAGCGCTAGCGCGCGGTCCCCCCGCACCTTCCGGTGCGCCTTTTCCGGTCCATAGCCACATAAAGCGCACCGGAACCCCCAAGCTCCGCGAGAGATTCCGGCGGCTGCGGTTACCGCCCCAGAACGCGAAAGGGAGGGGCGGCGGCCCCTCCCAAAACACTCAAGCGCGGCTCCTGCCGCGCGTTTTGGAAGGGGTCGCCGCCCCTTCCCGTCCCTTCTACCTAGGCGGTAACCGCAGCCGCCGGTACCAACCCCCGCGACTCCAGATACCCCAGCAGCTTCTGCGCCGACTCCTCAGGGCTCTCATTCTCGGTGTCACAGACCCAAGCTGGGTTCTCGGGGATCTCATAGGGATCACTGACGCCGGTGAATTCCTTGATCTCTCCGGAGAAGGCCTTGGCGTAGAGGCCCTTGACGTCGCGCTCAGCACAGGTGTCGACTGAGGCCTTGACGTAGACCTCGATGAAGCGATCGCCCATTAGCTCGTGGGCCTCATCGCGGATCTCCGCGTAGGGGGAGATCGCTGCGGTGATCACCGGCACGCCGTTACGGGAGAGCAAATCAGCGACGAAGGCGATGCGACGGATGTTGATGTCGCGATCCTCCTTGGAGAAGCCAAGGCCCTTGGAGAGGTTTTCGCGCACGACGTCGCCGTCGAGGATCTCAAGCTTTGAGCCGCGCTCGCGCAGTTGGGTCTCCAGCAGTCCGGAGATGGTCGTCTTGCCGGCACCGGAGAGTCCGGTGAACCAGAGGGTGAAGCCTTGCTCTTGGGCCATGCCTGCTCAGTCCTCCTTGTAAGCGTCGATAAGGATGTCGGCGACCTCGTCGCGCGAGAACTCACTCGGTGGGCGCTCGCCCTTGCCGAGCATTTCGCGGACCTTGGTTCCGGAGAGGAACAGGCGCGCCTCTTGGTCATGCGGACAGGTCTTGTTTGAGGCAAGGCCCTCGCACTCGTTACACCAGAAGGTGTGCTCGAACATCAAGGGCTCGATGCCGAGCTCATCGATGTCGATGTCATCGAAGATCTTTTGCGCGTCATAGGTGCCGTAGTAGTCCCCAGCACCGGCGTGATCGCGGCCGACGATGAAGTGGGTGGCGCCGTAGTTGCGGCGGACGATCGCGTGCAGGACCGCCTCGCGGGGGCCGGCGTAGTGCATCTTGGCCGGCTTTACGCCCAGAACTACCCTGTCTTGGGGGTAGTAGTTCTCCATCAGGACCTCATAGCAGCGCATGCGCACGTCAGCGGGGATGTCCCCGGCCTTGGTCTTGCCGATCAGGGGGTGGATGAAGAGGCCATCGCAGGTCTCTAGAGCGGCCTTGGTCAGGTACTCATGGGCGCGGTGGATCGGGTTGCGGGTCTGAAAGGCGACGATCTTCTTCCAGCCTCGCTCTTGGAAGTCTGCTTTGTGCTCGGCCGCGGTCTTGTAGCGGCGCATGAAGGCGTCCTCGTGGTCGGGCAGGGCGTCTACCTCGAGAGGGCCGGCGAGCATGCGGTTGCCCTCGGCGTAGATCGCCGCTACTCCTGGGTGGTTCTCATCGGTGGTGGCGTAGACGAGCTCTGCCTCGCGCTTGACATCGCGCTCCCAGATCTCAGAGACCTTGAGGCGGCCCAGCGCCTTGCCTTCATCGCTTGATAGGGAGATCGTGTCGCCTACCTCGCACTCCAGCTCTGAGGCCAGGGTGATCGGGATCGGCCAGTAATCGCCGTCGGTGGTACGCATCTCGGTGCAGACGCGCTCCCAATCGGCGGAGCCTTGGAAGCCGGCCAGGGGAGCGAAGCCGCCGTTGGCGATCATCTCGAAGTCGGCGGTGTGGCGCTCGTCAAGGGTTAGGGAGAGGTTGGTCATCGTGTTGCTCATGCGTTGAATCTCACCAATCGGTCGGGGGAAGGGAATACGAAAGGGGGGGTTATCTCAGGCGCGTGGCGCCGCTAGTTGATCCCGCACTCGGTCTTTTCGAGACCCGCCCAGCGGCCATCGCGGGACGAACCGCCCACGCCGACTGGCTTGGTGCAGTGCGTGCACCCGATCGAGGGGTAGCCCTGATCGTGGAGCGGGTTGTACGGGAGGTCGTGCTCATGGATGTAGTTCCAGACATCGCGCTCGGTCCAGTCCGCGAGCGGATTGAGCTTCCAGAGCTCGAAGCGCTTGTCCCAGCCGAACTTCGGAGTGTTGGCGCGGCTGGTTGAGTCCTCGCGGCGGACGCCGGCGAGCCAGCAGTCTACGGAAGAAAGCGCCCGGCGCATCGGCTCGACCTTGCGCAATCCGCAGCAGGCGTCGGGGTCGCGCTTCCAGAGCTCGTCGCCGTGCTGGGCGGCCTGCTCGGCCAGCGTCAGGTTGTGGTACCGGTCGAACTCGATCCCCAGTGACTCGGCGAGCCGGTCGCGCGTCTCATACGTCTCCGGGAAGAGCACGTCGGTGTCGAGATAGAAGAAGCGGGCCTGCGGGTTGACCTTGCTAGCCAAGTGGGCGGTCACCGAGCTCGTTTTCTGGAACGAGCAGGCGATGTAGTGGTTCTCGCCAAAGGTCTCGAACATCCACTCGATCGTCTGCTCGGCCGAGCGGCCCTCGAGCTCGGCAGCGATCGCCTCAGGGTCGGAGATGGCGGCTGGGGCGGCGACTGGATTCATATCGCGCACTCGCCCTCGCCCCTCTCGACCTTGTAGGGGCTGGACCGGTTCCAATCGATGAACTGCTGCATGGTCTCGAGGCTGAACTCGGCCGGCATCGTCAGCTCCTTGACCTCAGCTTCGAAGCGCGGCGGCGCCGATCCGCTCGGCAAAGTCGTTGAACTCCTCGCCCTCGCCGGAGCGCTCGGCCTCATACATACGAACCCAGCGCTCGACCGCCTCGGGCACGCGCTTGGCGGGCAGGCGCGACTTCAGCCGCGTGCCGAAGATCACCTCGCCGCCCTCGTAGTTGCCGCCGATGTGCGGGATGTAGGCGGGCATCTGGCGACCGCCGACTTTCAGCGAGGCGCCGTAGAAGCCGATGTTGGCGATGTGGTGCTGGCTGCAGCCGTTCGGGCAGCCGCTCATCTTGATGTGGATCTTGCGGGTCTGCTCGTCAGTGATCTCCATCGCCTCGAGCCGCTCCTTGATCGCCCGGTTGAGGCCCATCGAGCTGGTGATGCCCAGTCTTGCAGCTGTCGGTGCCGGGGCAGCTGACCACGTCGGTGATCTCGCGCGGCGCCGGCCTCGTCGAGGCCGAGCTCGCCGAGCCGCTGCCAGACGTCGTAGAGCGCCTCGTCGCGGACCCAGCGCAGGACCAGGTTCTGCTGCACCGTGCTGCGGGCGTAGCCGCCGGTGAACTCGCGCATGATCGTGGCCAGGCCGCGGAACTGCTCCGGGGTGAGATCGCCGCGCTCGATCTTCACCTCGACCGCGGAGAAGCCGTCCTGGCGCTGCGCCTGGACGTTGCCCTCGACGAAGCGCTCGAACTCGGAGCGGTCGCCGTTGGGCGAGGCCGCGGTCGGCGGTACCGACGGAGCGTTGGCCTGCTCGTCGTCGTCGAAGCGCAGCCGCTCGACCAGCTCAGCGTCGAAGTCCCGCTCTGCCACCCAGTCGCCCTCGAGCTCCTCGTCGACCTGCTCGCGGAAGAGCGTCGATGCCGATCTTGTCGACCAGGACCTTGATCCGGGCGCGGGCGCGGTTGACGCGCAGCCACTCCTGGCGGTCGAAGATGCGCAGCACGGCCTCGGAGACCTTGAGGTAGTCGCCGTTGTCGGCCTCGACGAAGTCGTAGAGCGTCGGCGCGACGCGGGCCATGATCGAGGTGCCGCCGCCGACCCGGACCTCGAAGCCCTTGACCCCGTCGCGTTCGCGCGAGAGGAAGGCGATGTCGTGGATGCCGGTGATCGCGCGGTCCTCGTCGGAGCCGCTGAAGGCGGTCTTGATCTTGCGCGGCATCAGCTGCGTCGTCGGGTGGCGGACGAAGTAGCGGACGTAGGCGCCAGCGTAGGGAGTCGGGTCGAAGATCTCGTCGGGGGCGACGCCGGCCCAGGGATCGCCGGTGACGTTGCGCACCGTGTTGCCGCAGCCCTCGCGTGAGGAGAGGTCGGCCTCGGCGATCTCGCGCAGCAGCGACTCCATGTCGCGCAGCGGGACGTGGTGGATCTGGATGTTCTGCCGGGTGGTGATGTGCCCCTTGTTCAGCGGCGCGTACTTCTCGACCACGCTGGCGAAGGCCTCCATCTGCTCGCGGAGTGACGCCGCCGAAGGGAAGCTTGACCCGCACCATCTGCACGTCGGGCTGGCGCTGGCCGTAGACGCCCTGCTTGAGGCGGAAGCCGATGAACTCGTCCTCGGGTAGCTCGCCGGCGAGGAACGTCTCGGCTTCGTTGTCGAAGTCGTCGAACTCGCGCTCGATGATCGGGATGATGTGGCCGGGGACGTTGCGGTAGGTCTCCGGGTTCTCCAGAGTCCCGGTGCGGCCCTTGCCCCGCTGCTCCTTCTGTTGGTCGACTGCTACCTCCACAGGAGGAAAATAGCAAAACCTGACAGGGATTAGGGTATTTAAGGCTTGGTCAGCTCTGGAGGCAGCTTCATACGGGCATGAAGAATCGACGCGGCCTCCCCCGACTCGGCCACCACACCGCCCTCCGGAGCCAGCGGCAACCCGGCCTCGGACCACCCAATGATCCCCTCGCTGAGCTTTACCGCGTCATAGCCCGCGTCGGTAAGAGCGTCCGCCGCCATCGTCGATCGATTGCCCCCTCGGCAATAGAGAACAACCGGCCGCTCCTTGTCGATCTCGTCAGTGCGTTCGGCGAGCTCGGCAAGAGACAGGTGCTTTGCGTCCTCGATGTGCCCCGCCTCCCACTCATGATCGGCGCGCACATCAACCAACTGCGCTCCATCCCCAATCAGCTTCTGGGCCTCCTCGCGGGAGACCTCTCGCGTCTCATCACTCATGCAACGGAATCTAGCCAACGAGTTAGAGGGAGGGCGGGATGCCCCTCCCAAAACACTCAAGAGCGGCGTGAGCCGCTCGTTTTGGGAGGGGCATCCCGCCCTCTCCCAAACCCGTTAGTCGATATCCGTTCCCTCGATAAGGAAAGCGACCCGCACATGCGCCCGATACTCGTCCAGGTTCTCACCACGAATCCCAGTCGAGACGATGTCGACCGCGCGGATGTTGCGCAACGTGCCCTGCGCCTGGCTCAGCGCCTGGCGCGCAGCGTCGTCGGTTGATGTTTTTGAGCTACCGACCAACTCGATGATCTTCACGACAGCCATCTCTCTCCTCCTTCGGACTTCTCGACAGTGCCCTTGGCGCTGACTCCTTCGAGCAGCGCTGCCCGCTGCCACGGGCCGATGGCGTCCTCCTCCGTGCCGGGCGCCGGCGCCGTCTCCGCGCGAAACCGCTCGATCGCCGCCGCGATTGCGACGGCTTCGTCCTCGCTTGGGGTCCGGGCCATGTCCGAAGCCTAGATGACTGGTTAGCCCCGCCGTCAGCTTCAGCGTGAGATCAAAACAAACGGCCCGGGCCGACGAGGGAGGCGTCGAACCCGGGCCAATGTTTGCTGGCCGCCGTCGGAAGGGGACCGACGGCAGGGGGTTGCCGGCAGGGATCCGGCGGTGCCGCTGCGACATCTTTGGGCCGCCCACATAAAAACATAGCCCTACAAAAAAAGCAAGGTCTGGGGTCAGATTCTTTGTTAAGGCTAAATGCCTACTGCACGTAATTTCCCTTGCTAACAGCCTAAATCGTCTATTTATCTAAGGAAGACCGGTTGCGTTCCAAAAGAATGGTACGTACCATCAAACGCTCTGACAGATTCAAGTGTCCACGGAGGTAGCTAGATGGCCAGTTATGGTCCGGTCGCGATGGTGACGACGCCGTGGGGGGATGCAGGCACGCTGCGCGATCGCAAGCTCCAACCGGGCCGGCGTTTGCCACCCGAGGAGGTCGCCCGCAACCAGCAGGAGCGTCTCTTTGCCGCGCTTGTTGCCATCGTCGCCGAGAAGGGCTACGAGGCGACCCGGGTCGAGGACCTGCTCGAGCTCTCCGGGGTCTCGCGCAGCGCCTTCTACGCGCACTTCAGCGACAAGGAGGAGTGCCTGCTCGCCGCCTTGCACGCCTTCGTCGGACCAACCGTCGGCGCGATCTTCGCCGACGGCGGCCCACCGCCCGACGAAGTGCGCGCCCGCCAAGCCTTCGACGCCTTCATCAACCTGATCGTCGAACAGGCCGCGGCAGCGCGGATGTGCTTGGTCGAGATCTACGCCGCGGGTCCCCGAGCGATCGAAGAGATCGACCGCACCACCGACGGCGTGCAGGCTTTCCTCTCCGCCACGCTCGACCAGGTTCCCGGCCGCCAGGACATGCCGCCGGAGATCGTGCGGGCGATGGTCGGCGGGGTACGCAAGGTGATCCACAGCCGCCTCTACCGCCACGAGGAGGATGAGCTGATCGAGTTGATCCCGCAGATGTGGGACTGGTTCGCCGCTTATGAGCCGCCACCGGAGCCGTTGCGCCGGCCGCGTGGCCGCGCGGCCCAGAACGGCGGTCCCGCCAACGGCTACGACCCGGCCGAACGGATCCTGCGCGCGCTCGCCTCGGTCGTTGCCGAGAAGGGCTACCCGGCGATGACGATCGGTGACATCGCCGCCAGCGCCTCGATCTCGCTCTCGACCTTCTACGCCAACTTCGCCGACAAGGAGGAGGCGATGCTGGCCGCTGTCGACAGCGGCTCATCGCAGATGCTGGCAACGACGCTGCCGGCCTTCCGCCGCGCCCCCGATTGGCCACACGCGGTTCGCGGCGCCTTCGGCGCGATGTTCGCCTTCTGCGCCGCCGAGCCCGAGTACACGACCCTCGGCGCCGTCGACGTCTACGCCGCCGGAAGGCGCGCGCTGGAACAGCGCGACGAGGTAATGAAGACGATGGAGGGCCTCCTCGTTCCTGGCTTTGAGTTCGAGCCAGACGTCAGCCCAATCGCCGCTGAGGCGATCGGCGGCGCGATCTACTCGATGATTTACGACCAGATCAAAGGCGGCGGCGCCGAGAACATGCACGAAGTCGCCCCGCTCGCCACCTACATCACCCTGGCGCCCTTCATCGGCGCCGAGCAAGCCTGCACGATCGCCAACGGCGACGGGCGCGGACGCTAGCGGCTCCCCTTCTTACGGTTGCCGCTGGCGTCGCCGAGGCCGTCGACCGGGTGGCCGTGTTTGGAGTACTTGCAGAGCACCGGGGCAGGGTCGAACGGGTCCGTGAGGGCGCGGCCGCTGGGGGTGCCGTGGACTGTGCCCGACTTGGCGACGGTACCGCGGCCGCACTGGATCGAGAGGTCGCGTTCCCCGTCGCGAGCATCGATTACATCTTCGCCGCCGCCGCCGTAGAAGCGATCCTGCCCGGGCTGGCCCAGCATCGCGTTGGCGCCGCCGTCGCCGACGAGAATGTCATTGTCGAAGGAGCCCTCCATGTCCTCGTCGGTCGGCGAGAGGTGGACTTTGTGACAGCCGGGGATCGCGTCGATCCAAGCGGCGTGGGCGGGGAAGGAGATGTGCAGGGTGCCGGGATGAGCGGGGGTCTCGGCGAAGGAGGCGTCGTCGCGACCGGGCCCGCCGACCAACGCTCCCCCGGCGCAACCGCCGCCGGCTGCGAGCAGATCGCCGTCGGGCCCGCCATAGAGGTAAGTCGGGCCGGGACGGCTGCCGATCAGACCGTCGGCACCGGCGCCACCGTAGAGGTGGTCGCTGCCGTAGCCGCCCTCGATCAGGTCGTCCTCGGAGCCGCCGTGGATCGTGTCGTTGCCGAGGCCGCCGGCGAGGCGCACGTTCTGGGCACCGGCCAGCGAGCCTTCGACGCTGAGGCTGTCGTTGCCAGGACCGAGGTCGGCCATCACCCAGCGCGCCGGGCCTTCGGTCGCGCAGGTGATCTGCACGGCGCTTACCCGGCCGCAGCCGGGACCCACCGCGATGCCCTTCTTCGCGGTGATGCCGAAGGTGGAGGTGGATTCGTCGAAAGCGAGGACGAAGTGGTCTTCGCCGCCGCCGCCAACCAGCTCCAGCCCTCCCCCGCCGCCCGAGACCGGGTCGATTTCAGCGTAGGCCGAGGCTTTCAGCTTCGCTTCCTTTCCGCAGGAGATCGTGTTGCCTTTGGCGCCGTTGCAGCGGTCGTTTCCCTGGCCGCCGACCAGCGTGTCCTTGCCGCCGCCGCCGCGAATCACATCGTCGCCGGCGCCGCCATCGATCACGTTGCTCTGGCCATTGCCGACGAGGATGTCGTCGAAGGCCGAGCCTTCGAGGCTCTCGAAGCGAAAGAGGCGATCGTGGCCGTCGCCCCTGGCTTTGTGCTTGGCCAGGTTGACCTTGACACCACCGTCGCGACCGGAGCCCACGTCGGTGGCGAAGGAGGCGATGTCGCCTTTGCCGGGGCCGCCGTCCATGCGGTCGTAGCCGTAGTCGCCGTGGACGAAGTCGAAGTTGCCAGGGCCGCCGTTGAGGGTGTCGATGCCAAGGCCGCCGGCGACTTCGTCGCCGTTGCCGGGGCCGCCAGTCAGCTTGTCGTCGCCGAGGTCCCCGTACAGACGGTCGTCGTTCCCCGCACCCCCGTCGATGACGTCGTTGCCGCGGCCGCCGTGGATCAGGTCCGATCCGGGCCCGCCGCAGAGCAGATCGTTACCGAGGCTGCCGTTGATCGTGTCGTCGCCACCGCCACCCCAAATGACGTCGCGCCCGGGAGTGCCCTGCAGCACGTCGTTCCCTTCGGTGCCGACGATCGTCGCCCGCCGTCCGTGGCAGCGCGCTTCTTCGACTTCTTCTTCGGCTGCCGGCACGGCCGCCGCCAGGGAAGATGCGAGCAGGAAGATGAGCGCCAGCGGTACGAAAATCTTCCTCATCGCGACCGAAACCCTATTCGGGCCCGCGGCCACCCGCTCAGGCGCTGCGGATCAGCTTCTTGTTGACGAACTCGTCAGCGCCAAAGCGGCCCAGCTCGCGGCCGAAGCCCGAGCGCTTGAAGCCGCCGAAGGGCAGCTCAGGACTGTCGGCCCCGACCAGATTGACGTAGACCATCCCCGCTTCGATCCTGTCGGCAACCCGTTCGCCCTGCTCCGCGTCTGTCGTCTGCACGTAGGAGCCGAGCCCGAACGGCGTCTGGTTGGCGAGCTCAACCGCCTCATCCTCGGAACCGACTCGGTAGACCTGGGCAACCGGGCCGAAGAACTCTTCCTGGGAGGCCTCAGCCCCCGGCTCGATCCCGGCGAGAATGGTTGGTTCGAAGAAGTTGCCCTCGCGCTTGCCGCCGACGACGATCTCGGCGCCGGCATCGACAGCCCGCTTGACCTGCTCCTCGAGCCGATCCGCGGCGGTCTCCGAGGAGAGCGGGCCGACAGCGGTGTCCTCGGAGGCCGGATCGCCGGGCGCCGAAGCGGTCAAGGCGACCTTGAACTTGTCCAGGAACTCGTCGTAGAGCTCGTCGACGACAATGAACCGCTTGGCCGCATTGCAGGACTGGCCGGCGTTGTCGAGCCGCGCTTCCGCAGCCGACGACGCCGTCGCCTCGAGGTCGTCGGAGCCAAGCAGGATGAACGGGTCCGAGCCGCCCAGCTCGAGCACAACCTTCTTCAGGTTGCGGCCGGCGACCTCGGCGACCGCCGCGCCGGCCCGCTCGGAGCCGGTAACCGAGACGCCGTGCACCCGAGGATCGGCGATCAGCTCCTCGATCTGCTCGTTGCTGGCGTAAATGTTCTGGTAGGTCCCCTCGGGAAAGCCGGCGTCGTCGAAGATCTGCTGCATCGCCTCAGACGATTCCGGGCACTGCGGAGCGTGCTTGAGCAGGATCGGGTTGCCTATCACCAGGTTCGGGGCCGCAAAGCGGGCCACCTGGTAGTAGGGGAAGTTCCAGGGCATGATCCCGAGCAGGACGCCGAAGGCGCTGCGGCGGACCACCGCCGTGCCCTCGCCGCCGAGCAGGGCGATCGGCTCGTCCGCCAGCAGCTCCTCGGCATTGTCGGCGTAATAGGCGTAGATCTCGACCGTGAAGTCGACCTCGCCGAGCGCCTGCTCCACCGGCTTGCCCATCTCGCCGACGATGATCCCGGCTAGGTCCTCGCGCCGCTCGCCGTGGAGCTCGCTGACCCTGCGGATCAGCCCCGCCCGCTCGGCGACGGTGGAGGAGGAAGTCCAGCCCCGGTAGGCCGTGTCGGCCCTCGCGATCGCCGCGTCCAGGTCGGCGTCGCTTATTTCCTCGTACTCCTTGACCTTCTCGCCGGTTGCAGGGTTGACGACCGCGTAGGTGCTCATCGACTCCTCTCCTCCTCAGGACTTCGTAGTTGTCTTTTCCATTTCGAGCGCCTCCTCGACCGGTACGCAGTCGACGTCGACGCCCTCGGCGACCGCCGGGTGCGTGACCACGCCGCCGGCGACGTTGACGCCAGGCCGCAGCCCGGGGTCGCGGCGGATCGCCTCGGCGACGCCTTCGTCGGCGAGGGCGATCGCGTAAGGCAGGGTGGCGTTGGTGAGCGCGTGGGTCGAGGTGATCGGCACCGCGCCGGGCATGTTGGCGACGCAGTAGTGGGTGATTCCATCGACCTCGAAGGTGGGTTCGTGATGGGTGGTCGGGTGCGAAGTCTCAAAGCAGCCGCCCTGGTCGATCGCAACGTCGACCAGGACCGCGCCGGGCTTCATCAGCGCCAGCTGCTCGCGGCGCACGACATAGGGCGCGCGGGCGCCGTGGACGAGGACCGCGCCGATCACCAGGTCGGCGCGAGGCAGCATCTCCTCAACCGCCAGCGTGGTCGAGTAAACGGTCGAGCAGGCACCGGCGAAGTCGGTGTCGAGTTCACGTAGGCGGTCGATAGACCGGTCGAAGACGAAGACGTCGGCGCCCATTCCGATCGCGACAAAGGCGGCGTTCATGCCGACGACGCCGCCGCCAATCACCATCACGTTGGCGGCGGCGACGCCAGGCACTCCACCGAGCAAGATTCCGCGGCCGCCGAGCGGCTTCTCGAGCATGAAGGCGCCGGCCTGGGTGGCGATCTTGCCGGCGATCTCGCTCATCGGCGCCAGCAGCGGCAGGTGCCCATGCGCGTCCTCGACCGTCTCGTAAGCGATGCAGGTGGCGCCCGAGGCGCAGAGACCACGGGTCAGCTCGGGGTCGGGTGCCAGGTGCAGGTAGGTGAAGAGCAGCTGGCCCGGGCGCAGCATCTCGACCTCAACCGCTTGCGGCTCCTTGACCTTGACCACCATCTCCGCCTCGGCGAAGACCGCGGCGGCGTCGGCAACGGTGCGGGCTCCCTGGGCCTCGAAGTCGGCGTCGGCGATCGCGCTGCCCTCGCCGGCACCCGCCTCAATCAACACCTCGTGGCCGTGTTCAACCAGCTCGCGCACTCCCGCCGGTGTGACGGCGACGCGGTACTCGTCGGGCTTGATCTCGGTCGGAATCCCGATCCTCATGTGACCAGCTCCCTCGCTCGTATTGCCAACCAGAACTCGATCCGGTCGTGGGCGCGCGAGAGGTCGCGACCGGTCAGCTCCTCGACTTTGCGCATCCGGTAACGCAGCGTGTGGCGGTGGCAGTAGACCTGGCGGGCGGCTTTCTCCCACTGGCCGTTTTGCTCAATGAAGGCCTCGAGCGAACGCAGCAGCTCGCCGCCGTACTCCTCATCGCCGCCCTCGATTGGCCCCAGCACACTGTCGCAGTAGAGCTTCAGCGCCTCGTCGTCCTGGATCGAGAGCAACAGGGTGAAGGCGCCGAGATCGCGCCAAGAGGCCACCTCGGGCGCGCTGCCGTTGTTGATCGAGGTCGCCTCCAGCGCACAGCGGGCCTCGTGAAAGGAGTGGCGCAGGTTCTCCGGCGGCGCTGGCCGGCTCGCCGCGGCGCGCACCGCACCGCGGTCTTTGATCAGGGCCTTGCGGGCATCGGCGGCGAGATCGACCGGGTCGCGGTCAGCGGCATCGACGACCGCACAGAGCAGCTCGCGACGACCACTTGCGTGCGGCGCCACGACGGCCGGACAGGCGTCGGCAGCGAGCGCTCGCTCCAGGGTTGCCTCTGCCGAGGCGGGATCATCGAGGTCGAAGACCAGGACGGCCGCCTCATCGCCGATCCCAAAGGGCTCGAGGCGGCGGCGCAGCTCTGAAGGCTCGAGCCGACCGCCCAACGCCCCGGCGAGGACGTCGCCGGCAAGGCGGCGCTCGGTCTCGCGGGCGACGCGGCGGCGCATCAGCTCCAACGCCACCACCGCCACCGCCTGCTGCAGGATCAGCCGCTCGAAGTCGCCGAGACCGCCGGAGTCACGCACGATCACGACCCAGGCCTGGGGCGGGCCCCCACCCGGTGAGATCACCGGGTGGGCTAGAGCCCGGCCCGCCACAGCTGGATGCGATGGCACGAAGGGATGCCCGTCGGCGGTGTGGCGCAGCGCTTCCTCGCGGATCGCGTTGACCGCCTCGGAGGAGAGCTCGCGGCGGAAGCCGCGCCCGGCAAGGCGCTCGCCGCGGCCACCGAGGATCGCCACCGTGCCACCAACCGCCGAGGCGATCGTCGCCACGATCTCCTCCAGGCCGCGCTCTTCAAGGACCAACCGCTCGAGCCGGCGCTGCACGGCGATGCCGCGTTGCAGCACCTCGTACTGCTCGTTGACCAGACGTGCAAAGGCCTTCTCGGTGATCGCGATGAAAGGCGTCGAGTAGGGAACCTCGAAGAGCGGAAAGTCGCGTTTTTCGGCCTCTTCGACCAACGCTTTTGGCAACGAATCGTGGCTGAAACCGGTGCCGAAACCGAGCCCGGCGAGGTTGTGGTCGGCGAGCAATTTGACGAAAGCGCGCTGCTTGGCGGCGCTGCCCAGCGGGATCCCCGTGGTCAACATCAGCTCGCCGCCGGAGAGCCACGGAGTCGGGTCCTCGAGCTCGGAGATATGGACCCAGCGCACCGGCGCTTCGGCCGCTTGCGCGCCCGCGGTGAGCTCGAGGTCTAGCTCGTCAAGAAGGCTTTGGACGGTAAGCACCCGATCGCCTATCGCTGGACCCAGTCTTGACCGACGATCCACCGCTGGGACTCGCGCTCGTCCGCTCCCAGGCCTCGCTCAGCACGCCGCGCAGGACGTCGTGAATCTCTTCGAACTGCTCCGTGTCGGCGATCAGCGGCGGCGCCAGCTGAATCACCGGATCGCCGCGATCGTCGGCGCGGCAGATCAGCCCGCGCTTGTAGAGCTCACCGGAGAGGAAGCCGCGCAGCAGGTCCTCGGCCTCCTCGTCGTTGAAGGTCTCCTTGGTCTCGCGGTCCTTGACCAGCTCGATCGCCTGGAAGAAACCGGCGCCGCGCACGTCGCCGACGATCGGCAGGTCGCGCAGGGACTCCAGCATCTGGCGGAACTCGCCCTCCTTGGCGAGCACGTGGCCGCAGAGGTCCTCGCGCTCGAAGATGTCGAGGTTGGCCATCGCCATCGCCGCGGCAAGCGGATGGCCGGCGAAGGTGAAGCCATGCGCGAAGGAAGCGTCGCCCTCCATGAACGGTGCAGCGACGGCATCGGAGGCGATCACGGCCCCCATCGGCGCGGAGGCCGAGGTCAGTCCCTTGGCAACGGTGATCAGGTCGGGCTGATAGCCGAAGCGTTCGCAGCCGAAGTAGTGGCCGAGCCGGCCCCAGGCGCAGATCACCTCGTCGGAGATCAGCAGCACGTCATAGCGATCGCAAATCTCGCGCACCCGCTCGAAGTAGCCTTCGGGCGGAACAAAGCAGCCACCGGCGTTCTGAACCGGCTCGAGGATCACGGCGGCGACCGTCTCCGGACCCTCGAACTGAATCCGCTCCTCGATTGCCGTTGCCGCCCAGAGCGGGTGACGGTCCTCGGGCCAGCGATAGATGTTGGTGTTGGGCACGTGGCAGCCGCCGGGGACGAGCGGCTCGAACTGCGAGCGCAGCTCGGTGATGCCGGTGGCGGAGAGGGCGCCGAGCGAGGTGCCGTGGTAGGCGATCTCGCGGGCGATCACCTTGTGCTTCTGGCCTTTGCCCAGCGCCCGGTGGTAGTTACGCGAGAGCTTCAGCGCCGACTCGACCGACTCCGAGCCGCCCGAGGTGAAGAAGACGCGGTTGAGGTCGCCGGGGGCGAGTCCGGCGAGGCGGGTTGCAAGCTCGATCGCACGCGGGTGGGCGTAGCTCCACAGCGTGTAGAAGTCGAGCTCTTCGACCTGGCGGGCCGCCGCTTCACCGATCTCGGTGCGCCCGTGACCGGCGTTGACGCAGAAGAGGCCGGAGAGGCCGTCGAGGTAGCGCTTGCCGTGGTCGTCGTAGACGTAACAGCCCTCGGCGCGTTCGATGATCGGGATCTCGTGGTCGGCGCTGTAGGAGCCCATCCGCGAGAAATGCATCCAGAGGTGGCGGCGCGCCATCTCCTGCAGGCCCGAGCTCGCTGCCGAATCCGACGCCGAGTCCGGTTGCGACACAACGGCCATGTCAGTCTCCTCTCATGCTACGACGATATGGATAACGCTAGAACTGGTATAGCGCACTTGCAATGTTCGCTTGGGAGAGTCCTAGCAAATGACCTGTACAAAGCGTACAAGTACTGGGTGGACATTTGGGACATTTGCAACTTGTGCAAATCGGCTGGCGGTCCTACCTTGAAGCCGTCGTCGCGCACAAGTGAGCGGCGGATCGACGGAAGGAGACGGGATGGAGAGTGCAGCAGTCCCGGCATCGGAACCGGCAGGGGCAGGCGGGAAGGGCCTGAAGACCGGCGCGATCGGTTACCTCTCCAACCTCGTCATCGGAGTCGCCTCGACGGCACCCGCCTACAGCCTGGCGGTGACGCTCGGCTTCATTACGGCGATCGCCGGGATGGGCTTCCACGCCCCCGCGGTGCTGATCGTCTCCTTCCTGCCGATGCTGCTGATCGCTGCCGCCTACAACTACATGAACAAGGCCGACCCCGACTGCGGGACCAGCTTCACCTGGGTCACCCGAGCCCTGGGGCCTCGGCTCGGCTGGCTGACGGGCTGGGTCATCGTCGCCGCCGACATCGTCGTGATGGCCACCCTGGCCTACATCGCCGGCGTCTACACGTTCCTGCTCTTCGGCCTCGACGCCGCCTCGACCAATCTCCTCGACATCAGCATCGTCGCCGCGATCTGGATCGCCGTGATGACCTGGATCTGTTACGTCGGAATCGAGATCTCGGCCAGGACCCAGTTCTTCTTGCTGGGGATCGAGATCTTCACGCTGGCGCTGTTCGCGGTGGTGGCGCTGTGGAAGGTCTACATCACCGGAATTCCGGGGTCGGTCCACATCGGCCTCAGCTGGTTCTCCCCTTTCGGTCTGCCCGGCGGAACCACCGCCCTGGTGAGCGGCGTGCTGCTCGGTGTCTTCATCTACTGGGGCTGGGACAGCGGCGTCTGCGTCAACGAGGAGTCAACCGACAGCGCCAATGGCCCGGGCAAGGCCGCGGTGATGAGCACGATCCTGCTCGTGCTCATCTACGTCGTCGTCGGCGTCGCTGCACAGGCCTTCCACGGTCCCCACTTCCTCAGTGAAAACGCCGAAGACGTGCTTGGCGCGCTGGGCCACAACGTGCTCGGGTCTCCGCTCGACAAGCTGCTGATCATCACGGTCCTGACCTCGGCCTCCGCATCGACCCAGACGACGATCCTGCCGACGGCCCGAACGACGCTCTCGATGGCACGCTTCGGATCGATCCCGAAAGCGTTCGGCCGGATCCACCCCCGCTACCTGACACCCGACGTCTCGACGCTCACGATGGGCGGTATCTCGCTGATCTGGACCCTGCTGATCATCAACATCAGCACCAGCGTCCTGGGCGACTCGATAATCGGGCTCGGCTTCCAGATCGCCTTCTACTACGGGCTCACCGGCTTTGCCTGCGTCGTCTACTACCGCAAGGAGATCTTCAAGAGCCTGAAAAACTTCATCATGGTCGGGATGGCTCCGCTGCTCGGCGGCCTGGCGCTCACCTTCATCTTCATCAAGGCGCTGATCACTTACTCGGACCCGGCCGAAACGGAAACCGGCAAGGCGTTCCTCGGGGTCGGCGTCCCGGTGGCGGTCGGCGTCGGCCTGATCTTGGTCGGGGTGCTGGTGATGATCTGGGCGAACTTCGTCTATCCAAAGTTCTTCAAACGCAAGACCGAAGTGGCGGACCCGGGAATCCTCGAGGGCACCGTGGTCGGCAAAGCCTCGGTGATGGCAGACCCGGAATGAGGAGGGAGCGATGAGTGAGATAGTCGTCGGCTACGACGGGTCGGAGTGCAGCAAGGTGGCGCTGGACAAGGCCTGCAGCCTGGCCATGGAGCTAGGTGACAAGGTGGCGATCGTGTTCGGCTACGCGCCGGGCGGCTATGGGGGCGGCGAGATCCCCACCCACCGCGAGGCGGTCGAGGAAATCGCCGAGAAGGTGACCGCAGAGGCGGCAGCGCGCGCTACCGCGGTCGGGGTAGAGCACGAGGTGATGCTGAAGCCGCTGAAGCCGGCGCACGCCCTGGCTGAGGTGGCAAAGGAGAGGGCCGCACGAATGATCGTTGTCGGCAGCTACGGGGAAGCGCCGCTGAAGGGCGTGATCATCGGCTCGACCCCTTACAAGCTGCTGCACCAGGCGGAGTGCCCGCTGCTGGTAGTTCCCGCGTAGCGCCTTTCTACCTGCCGATGTGGAAACCGATCAGCTCGGGAATGCGCGCGATGAGAGAGCTGATGGGGTCGGGCCTGCGGTCTGAAAGCTCGGCTTGCTCCTTGCGTTGGATGCCGGCTCGGATGGCCTCTCCTCCTAGCCAGTGGAAGGGCTCGGGTGGGACGCGCGGTGGGCTTGGGTCGACGAAAGCTAGGCGCGAGTGCTCGTCGCGGCGGTCCAGGGCTAGGGAGGCCAAGGTTCGGCCGACCATGTGGGAGGGGCCTACGCCGTTGCCGGTGTAGCCCGCCGCCGCGAAGGCGCGGTTGCCGTGCAGGGGGAGGACCAGGGGAAGATGGGTTGGGGAGGCGTCGATCGGGCCGCCCCAGGCGTGGGTTATCGCCTTGCCCTCGAGGCCAGGGAAGTACTCCCATAGGTGAGCCGCGGTTTGGGAGATCACCTCGGGGTCTAGCTCGGAGCGGCCGTGAAGGCGGGCGCCCATCGCGATGTGGCCACCGCCCCAGCCGAAGGCGATGCGGCCATCGGGGGTGGTGCGGAAGTAGTTGATCAGGGCGCGGCTGTCGGTGATGCACTCGCCGCCGGTCCAGCCAACCTGCTCGAGCAACTCCGGCACCGGCTCGGTGAGGACGATGTGCGACGAAGCGACCGAGAGGCGACCTTGGAAGGGGCCGCCCGCTGCCTTGGCCGCCGAGCCGAGCGCCAACACGGCGCTCCGGGCCCGCACAACGCCGGCGGCAGTGTGCGCCTCAACGCCGGTCCAGGAGCCCTCGAGCCGGCGCACCGGCGAGTGCTCGCAGACCTCGACCCCGCGCAGGCGCAACCGCTCGCGCAGTCCCAGCGCCAGCCGCGCCGGCTGCACCGTTGCGGCGCGGGGGTAGTAGACCCCGCCTCGAAATACCGGCGAAGCGCAGCGCTCCGCGACCTGGGCCGGCGACAACGCCTCAAGCGCATCGTCCACGCCTAGCTCGCGACAGGCCGCCAGAGCCTCACCCCAGACATGGTCATGTGCCTCCGCAGTCGAGACCTGCATGTACCCCCCGTGCCGACACCACGCGTCGACCCCCTCCCGCTCGCAAAAATCCCCAATCCCCACCGCAGCCTCTTCAGCGGCTCGCGCCACCTTCAGCGCTGCCGAGTCACCCCACCGCCCCCGCATGCTCGGCAGCGAGAACCACATCAAATTGCAGAACCCCCCATTCCGCCCACTGGGACCAAACCCACACCGATCGGCCTCGAGCAAAACCACAGACGCCTCAGGCTCCAACTGCTTGACGTGCCAAGCAGCCCACATCCCGGTATAGCCCCCACCAACCACAACCACATCGACCTCTCGGGTCCCAACAAGCTCCGGCGCAACCTCGACCCCGGGCGCCTCCTCCAACCAGTACCCGAAGGCATCGTGCTTCACGGAGGAGAGTCTGGCAGGAGGCAACGGCGCCCCTCCCCGGGAGGCTCAAGAGACCACGCCGGGAACTACCGGGGCGACCCAGCTGCGCGACGGCCTTCCGGGGAGGGGCGCCGTTGCCTCTTCCTTACACTCCTGCCCGTGCCCACCTTCAACGCCCTCGCAACCCTCCCCCTAGAGATCGAGGGCTACGAGCTCCAACCTCTGGAGTTCCAAACCCCAGGCTTCGAACGCCTCTGCACGGTGATCCACCTCTGGGGCGGCGGCGAGGACGGGCTCGGCGAGGACGTCACCTACGACGCGGTCGACCACATCGCCCTTCAGGACGCCGGGCCAATCCTCGATCTCACCGGCTTCTCAACCCTGGGCGAGTTCTGCGAGATGGTCGGTGGGCTGGATACCTTCCCGGCCGAGCCGCAGCGCGATGTGTCCCGGCTCTACCGCCGTTGGGCCTTCGAGTCAGCCGCGCTCGACCTGGCGCTGCGCCAGGCGGGCAAGAGCCTTGCCGAGGCTCTCGGGCGCGAGCCGCGGCCGGTCACCTTCGTTGCCTCGATGCGGCTCTCGCCAGGCGAGGACAAGCCCTCGACGATCGACACCCTGCGGGCAAAGCTCGACCGCTACCCCACCCTGCGCTTCAAGCTCGACCCGGTCAACGACTGGACCGACGAGCTGATCGCCGAGTTGGTCGAGACCGGCGCCGTCGACTCGCTCGACCTCAAGGGCCAGTACAAAGGAACCGTCGTCGACGTCGAGACCGATCCCGTGCTCTACGCCAAGCTGATCGAGGCTTTCCCCGAGGCCTGGCTCGAGGACCCCGACGTCAGCGACAAGACCCGGCCGATCCTCGAGCCGGTCCGCGACCGCCTCACCTGGGACGCGCCGATCCACTCGATCGCCGACATCGAGGCGCTGCCCTGGGAGCCGAAGATGGTCAACATCAAGCCCTCGCGCGTCGGCGGCCTGCGCGCGCTCTGCGAGACCTACGACTACTGCGCCGAGCACGACATCGGCGCTTACGGCGGCGGCCAGTGGGAGCTCGGCGTCGGCCGCGGCCAGATCCAGGTCCTCGCCTCGCTCTTCCATCCAGACACGCCCAACGACACGGCACCGCGCCCCTACAACGAAGCCGTGCCTCCTGAGGGCCTGCCCGTCAGTCCGCTCGAGCCGAAGCTGAGCGCCACGGGATTTCGCTGGGAAGACTGACTCCGGCAACCATCTCCTTGCCGCGGGGTAACTTCGGCGATGGCGTGGCGCATCGCGACAACCACCGCGTTCGGGCTATTGCTGGGTGCGTGGCTCTACTTCGTTGAATGGTCTTATGAACGACCCGGCTCGCTGCACGAAACGTTGACCGAGTCGGTCATCGCGATAACAGTGATGCTGATCGCGATCCTTACCGGCTTTCTCGTCGCCCGCCCCTGGGTGCTGCTCTCCCTCTTCCTACCCATTACCTCGCTCGGATATCTACAGTCGACCGGCAAGAGAGGGCCCGACGGCATCTCGCCACTGACCTCGCCGCCCGGCATCTTCCACATCATCTGGTTCGCGCTCCTGCTCGCGCTGGGCCTTTGGCTTGCAAGTCTCTGGCGCCAGTTCAGGGACCGGCGAAGTCTTAGGTCCACCTGACCCCGGCTTCGGCCAGCCGAATCTCTAGTTTCGGCTACGTTGCGGCAACCCGCCCCGCCGAGCAAGGAGAAGAGATGGCCGAGAAACGATTCGCCGATGCGCTCAACGAGCAGATCGCCAACGAGTTCGCTGCCTCGCAGCAGTACGTGGGCGCGGCCGTCTACTACGACGTGGAAACGCTGCCTCGCCTAGCCGCCTTCTTCTATCGCCAGGCGCTCGAGGAGCGAGAGCACGCGATGATGATGGTGCAGTACCTGCTCGATGTCGGCGAGAGCGTCCACATTCCGGACATCAAGTCGCAGGAGACGACCTATGCGGACGGCAGCGCGCCGGTGCGGATGGCGCTGGAGCAGGAGAAGCGAGTCAGCAAAGAGATCTTCGCCCTCTTCGAGCTGGCGCGCGAGCTCAAGGACTACCGGGCCGAGCAGTTCCTGCAGTGGTTCGTCAAGGAGCAGGTCGAGGAGGTCGCGCTGATGGGCGACCTGCTCAACGTGGTCGAGCGCTCGAGCGAGAACCTGCTGCTGGCCGAGGATTACATCGCTCGCGAGAGCCTCGGTGAGGAGGGCTCGGACCCGACCGCACCGCCGATGGCTGGCGGCGCCGGCTAGCCACCTTCGGTGACGGCGGCGAGCGAGCTCGCCGCCAGGGCGCCTTCGTTGAAGGCGATCACGCGGAGTTGATGGATCTGGCGATCGGGATCGTCGATTGTCAGTTCGTAGTTGCCGCTTGGCTTGCCGCTGAGGGTTCCGACCGCGCGGCCCCCTTCAAGCAGGTCCTGCCGGCTCGCGCCGGCGTAGGCGACCAGCGTCGTTTCCGGATTGTTGCCGCCGCTGAAGCGCAGCACGATCGAGTTGCCCTGACGGCTGGCCGAGACGGTCGTCGGTTTCTGCGGCGAGGTCGGTGTTTCGGTTTCGTGGACGCCGGCTTCGGCGACGGTTTTGCCGCCGGCAGCGACGTCCACCAGCCGCCAGGTCGAATTGCTGTCGCGCCGCAGGCGCAGCGTCTGGCCGGGGCGCAGGGTGAATTCGGGGAACCGGGCGACCCTCAGCTTGTCTTCGTCGCGAATCGCGACAAAGACCTGGGGATGGGCGACCTGATCGGTGCGGATGGTCGCCCGGTCGACGCCCTGCGGTGCACCTTCCCGCGGGGTTGGAGCGGCGAACACAGCCGGCACCATCCGGCCTTGCGGTGCAGGGCTTCCACCAATCCGCAGATTCTGGTCGCCGGTGTCTTCGAGGCCAGATTCGAAAAACGATTCCAGCGTGGCCTGGTCGCAGGCAACCATGTAGCTGCCTTCGGGCGGGCGTTGCCACCAGTCGTCGCAGCTGCGGAACAGTTCGTTCAGGCGGCCACCAGCCGCATCGAGCGCGCTCGCGGTTTCGGGGTCAGCGAGAAGTTCCCGGCCGGGACCGGGCGGTGACGGCGCAGCGACGCCGGCGCAAGGCTGGGGATTGCGCAAGTCGAACTTCTGCTGGTACAGCGGTGAGGTAGGGCCATCCGCGCGAATTTCGCTGAACGGCGAAGGGAGGTGTGGCGCATAGCCGAGGTGCCCGGGCCAGCACGCCCACCAGGTGCGGGCGAGGTCGAGCGCCGGAATTGTCGCGCCGAGTTCATAGCTAGCGCTGGGACTGCAGGAGAAGTAGTCGTCAGGAATATCACCGGTCAGCCCGAACACCCGAGCGGTGCGGTACTTGCGTCCGCACGATTCGTAGGTGGCGTGGCTGCCCTTAGCGGCGAAACCGACCGGGTGAGAACCGTGGCGCTGCAGTGCTCCCTCGTTCCAGGTGAAGCGCTCGCCCTCGTCGCGGTGCCGTGGCATCCAGACGTAAACCGGCTGCTTGCTGTGCGCCGAGAGCAGCACAGACATGCCCTCGATATCGCCCTCGTGGAGGTCGGTGTTGACGCTCGCCAGGCCGAAGGGTGAGTGGGCTTCCAGGTAATTGAACGGGTAGTAGAACCAGTACTGGAGGGTCACCGGACGATCCGGGTCGCGGCCGGTCACGTAGTAGTACATGCGCGCATCGGTGCCCGGGGCGCCACTCTTCAGCGCCGCGGCGACTCCTTCGCGCTCCTCGCCGGGATCGCTGCTGTCGGCTGGATAGTCGAGGTAAGCGAGGTCTGAGCCGGAGGCCCAGGGGAGTTCGCGGATATGGGCCGATTTGCATGGCGCGCCCGCTTCGCTGGCGAGGCAGGTGCGCCTGGTGCCTTCGTGCAGCTGGTCGATGGTCCGCACCGCAACCGGCCAGAACTGATCGTGCTTTTCGAGCATCAGGTCCGGCTCGTAACGGCTGGCCAGGCCTTCGGCGCGAGCGGGATTGGCAACCGGCGGCGTCACCGGTTCTTCCCCGTCTCCACCCCCGCAACCGGCAATTACAGCGGCTGCCGCAATTGCCAGGAGGAGGGCGCGATTTGATCTGCGCCTACCGATTACTTTTGAAATCTACCCCAACCAGCCGGCTCGCTTGCGCATCGATTTGATCCGGCGGAACTCGGCGATGTCCTCACGCAGGGCCGCCGGCGCCGGGGCGGGGAGGAAGCGGGCCGGCAAAGGCGACTCGACCACGCCGGTGTCGCTCGAGCTGACGCGGTAGGCACGAGCGCCGCGGCGGGCTGTCACCGCGGACGGTGGGCCCTGGCCTTCCCAGAGCAGGCCGGCGTAGTCGTCGAGGCCGTAGCCGCTGGGCATGCCGTTGCCGACTGCCTCGAGATAGGCGGCACGGCGCTCGGGCTCGTTGTTGTAGTGGACGCAGAGACTGCCGTGGAGCAGGCCGAGGCCGGCCTCGATCTCGGGCTTGCCCGAGGACTTGGTGATGCCGGACTCAAACCAGCACATCGCTCCGGCGCTCTGACCGGCGAGGATGATGCCCTGGCGCCAGGCGAGGCTGAGGATGGCGCTGAGGTCGTGGGCCTCCCAGACCGCCAGCAGGTTGACCATGCTGCCCCCGCCAACGTAGATCAGGTCCTGGTCGAGCAGGTGGTCGCGCAGCGCCATCGGCCGCCGGCCGAGGCGAAAGAGCGAGAGGTCGGAGGGGTCGCAGGGACGCTCGCCAAAGGCGGCGTAGAAGCGGCCAATCTGCTCGGAGGTATCGCCGCTGGCGGTCGGCAGGATGCAGATCTTCGGCCGCTTGCCGGCACGCTCGGTGGCGAGCCGCAGCATCAACTCGCTGACCGCCCGGTCGGGCGGGCGCGAGGTGAAGTCGTGACCACCCAGAGTGAGGATGCGCGAGACCATCGGCGACTAGGCCGCCGAAGTGGCCGAGAGCGTCGATGAGGTCACGCCGGGCAAGCGGGTGACCGGGAGCGCGTCGCCGAGGTAGGTGGTCGCCAGCCGCATCTCGACCACCCGGTCGCCGGCCGCATCGAGTCGGTACCCGCGCGCCGCCGGCCGCGAAGCGACCACCCGATTCAGCTCGCAACCGATGAAGTGCAGGCCGGCACTGTCCTCGGCGGCGTAGCCCGGACGCATCCCCCCACGCAACATCTCGTGGTAGGCGAGCCGCCGCTCGGAGGTCGGCTCGTAATGAACGCAGTTGCTGAACGGCAACAGCCCCAAGCCCTCGACCCGTTGTGGGGCGCCGTGGAAACCGGTGACCGCTTCCTCGAACCAGCAAAGCGAGCCGGCGGAAAGGCCACAGAGGACGACGCCGGCTTCCCAGGCTTCGCGCAGGATCTGGTCGATCCCGTGTGCTCGCCAGACGCCAAGCAAGCTGACCACACTGCCGCCGCCCACGTAGATCAGATCTTGAGACAGCAGGTGGGCGCGCAGGTCCTCGGGCCCCTGCTCGCGGCGGAAGAGCGAGATGTGGCTGGCCTCGCAGCGCTCGGCGGGGAAGGCGCGGTAGAAGCGAACGACGTAGTGGTCAGCATCGCCACTGGCCGAGGGCAGGAAGCAGACCTTGGGTCGCTCGCTGCGGCAAAGGCCGAGCACGTACTCGTCAAGCAGGGGATTGCCCGACTCCATTGAGAACCCCCCACCCCCGAAAGCGACGATCTGACGAGGTGCAGTCTCCATGCTCAAATGGTCCTCCCACGCGGCCAAAACTCGCTTGTACAGGGGTCTGAAGTTCGCCCCGGCGCGCTCGCCGCTTGTACAGTCGCCAGCTCCGCATTCCGCCCGCGTTCCCAGCGGTTTCTGGCTTTGTTAAATCGGTACCGGAACGTCCACAGACCACCTTCAGGGTGTACAATCGCGTTTACCTAAACACGGTTGTCTACCTGCAAGATCAACGTGTCCCCCACCTCTCCAAACTCCGGAAACCCAGCTCCAGTGCCAGCTGAGGACCTTGGCGCGGTAATCGAGCAAGAGCGACTGCCGGCCGGCATCGACGATCTGACCGAGCCGCTGGTCGAGCACTCTCAGCGCGAACGCCTGCTCAACGCAATGGCCCGCAGTTGCGCCAAGAAAGGCTACGGCGCGACCACGATCGCCGACGTCTGCGAGGGCGCCGGCGTCTCGCGCGCCACCTTCTACGAGCTCTTCAAGGACAAGGAGGACTGCTTCCACGCCTCGATGGAGGTCGCTCTCGCTGACGCGATGGGACGCATCATCGCCGTCTACTCGCCCGATAAGCCATGGGCGACGATGGTCCGCGACGCCGCCGCCGCCTTCCTCGACCTGCTCGCCAGCCGGCCCAGCTTCGCCCGCATGGCCCTGGTCGAGGCGCCCTCCTCGGGCGACCGCGCCTTCGAGCTCTATGCCTCCGGCAAGCGCGTCCTGCAGTCGCTGCTCGAACGCGGCCGCGACGATCCAGTCGAGGAAGAGGCGATCCCCTCGAGCGCCGGCCGCGCCGCACTCTCGGCCGCGGAGTCGCTGATCGTCGGCCAGATCCTCGCCGGCAATACGGCTCGCCTGCGCGAGCTGCTCCCCGACATCGTCTACATCACCACGGTTCCCTACCTCGGCCAGGAGGAGGCGCTGCGACAGGCGCGCGAGGCCGAGAGGACCGCAGCTCCCGCCGACGGCTGACCGCGTGGCCGCAGCCGGGGGGCAAAAACGGGAGCGGTGGCGGCCACCGCGCGGACGCCACCGCCTCCCCCCTGAGGTGATCGCGCGCTCGCAGCGCGAGCGCCTGCTGGAAGCGGCGATCCGCGTCGTCGCCGAGAAGGGCTACGCGGCGACGACAGTTGCCGACCTCACCCGCGAGGCGGGGATCTCGCGCACCACCTTCTACGGGATGTTCGAGGACAAGGAAGGCTGCTTCCTCG
The DNA here is from genome assembly GCA_963716345.1 of uncultured Solirubrobacterales bacterium. Classification (GTDB taxonomy): domain Bacteria; phylum Actinomycetota; class Thermoleophilia; order Solirubrobacterales; family 70-9; genus VRUE01. The sequence continues at coordinate 1,514,858 of OY970304.1, read as the reverse complement.
CCGCCTATGACGGCGTCATCGACACCCTGGTACGCCGCGTGACGGTGGCGTATGAGGCTGAGGAGGGCTGGCCGAGCCGGGCACGAGCCGGGCTTGCGGAGCTGCTCGGCGCGCTTGCCGAAGAGCCCGCAATCGCCCGCATGGCCCTGATCGAAGTCGGCGCCGCTGGGCCCGCGGCGCAGCGGCGCTACCGCGCCGCATTGCAGCGACTGACCCCCTTCTTCGACGAGGGACGCGACTTCGCGCCAGGCGGGCGCAAGCTGCCGGCCAACACCTCACGGATGGCAATTGGGGCCGTCGCCGGGCTGATTTCCGACGAGGTGATTGAGGGACGCGCGGAGTATCTGCCGAATTTGCTTTCAGAGGTGCTTTTTGCGACGCTGATGCCTTATATCGGTCCTGCTGCGGCTGCCAGGGAGGTGGGCGGAGAAAACTAGATAAACGCTTACGTACACCGAGCCGCTATGATGAAGGTACTCCGGAGTTTTCAACCTACCTGGGACGGGCTGATGGCATCCGAATCGCGGCGGGACCTCATCTTGGCGGCCATGATCCGCGTGGTCGGCAGCAAGGGCTACAAGGAGACCTCGGTCGCCGACGTGATCGAGGAGGCGGGAACCTCCCGCACCACCTTCTACAAACACTTCGAGGACAAGCACGAGTGCTTCCTCGCCTCCTACGAAATGTTGGTCGAGCAGGTATTCGCCGTGGTCCTCGCCGAATGCGACGGCGCCCAATCGTGGCTGCAGCGAGTCGAGAACGGCCTGGCGACAATCGTCAAGCTCTTCGCCTTCGATCCCGAGCTCGCCCGCACCGCCGTGGTCGAGGTCGCTGCCGCCGGCGCCGACGCGCGCCAGCTGCACTGGGACGCGGTCGCCCGCTTCACCCAGTACCTCGAGGGGGGTCGCGAACTCTCCGACGGCCGCGAGCTGCCGGAGAACATCTCACTGATGTCGGCGGGGGCGGTCTCGGGGCTGATCTTCGATGAGCTGCTGGCGGGACGAGCGGCGCAGCTGCCGGCGATGCTGCCCGACCTGCTCTTCGCGATGCTCGTCCCCTACATCGGTCCCCGCGCCGCGGCCGAGGAGATGCGCCGCGTCGCCGCAGCGAGCTGAGCGCTAGGAGGCCGCGCGGGCGGCTGGGCGGCCCATCTCCCTGCGCAGCCGGTGGCGCAGGCGATGGAGGCGGACCTTGACGGTGCCGTCTGGGACGCCGAGGCGTCGGGCAATAGCCTCCTGGGTCAGGTCCTCTTCATAGCGCAGCTCGATCAGTTTGCGGTCGCGCTCGCTGAGGCGCTTGAGCGCGGCGTGCAGGTCGGCGCGCTCGACCGTGGAGATGATCTGCTCGTCCTCGGCGCCCTCCCAGTCCTCGGCCGTGTCGACCGGGTCGGGACGCACCCGCGAGTGGTGCCGGAAGGCCTCATTGCGGACGATCGTGCCCAGCCACTCCTTGCGCCTGGCGCTGTCGCGAAGGGTTGAACGCCGGCGCCAGGCGCGAAGCAGTGCGTCCTGGGCGATGTCTTCCGCCTCGTTGGGATTGCTGGCGTAGTGATAGGCCATCCGCAGGCAAAAACGGTGCGCCTCATCCCACTCCCAACCATCACCCTGATCCGATTCTTGAATGATCGAAACGTTGATTGCTCGACCGTACTACTTCTAAAACCAAACGGGTGAATTTTATTGCTGAAACTTTTTAGATCACAGATCTGGTCTTTATTTCATGTCGGTAACAACACCGGGGGAGACGGGCGGGGACTGGGCGCAGCGCACTTACGAGGCGATGGCGCCTGTCTATGACGACTTCACTGGCCACTACGAAAGCGAGGAGTGGATCGCCGACTTGGTCAAGGCGCTGGAGCGCCGCGGCCTAACCGGCAAGCGCTTGCTCGACGTTGGCTGCGGCACCGGCACGAGCTTCCTGCCGATGCTGGCCCATGGTTGGCAGGTCACCGGCTGTGACATCTCCCCGGCGATGTTGGAGCTCGCCCGCGAGAAAGCCGGCGACGCGGTTCAGCTCACGGCCGCCGACATGCTCGACCTGCCGGAGTTCGGCGAGTTCGACCTGGTTTGGGCACTCGATGACGCGATCAACTACCTGCTCAGTCCCGAGGAACTGGGGCTAGCACTGGCGGGAATGCGAGCCAACCTCGCCCCAACCGGCCTGCTGCTTTTCGATGTCAACGAGCTGCAGGCCTACCGCACCTTCTTCGCTGAAACTACGATGGTCGAGCGCGGGGGGCGACGGCTGATCTGGCGGGGTTTGGCGGCCGCCGATGTGCCGCCGGGCTCAATCTGTGAGTCACAAATGGAAGTCGCGCCCGGCGAGGTGCTGACCCACCGCCAGCGCCACTTCCCCGAAGCTGAGGTGCGAGCGGCGCTGGCGCAAGCGGGACTGGAGTGCATCGATGTTTACGGTCACGGCCTCGACGGCATTCCCACTCAACCGCTCCAACCCACACACACCAAGGCGATATACATCGCCCGCATCGCCACCTAGGTGCGGCGCAGGCCCTGCTGGGCAGTGGCGAGCTGGTGGGCGGCAAGCGCCCACTTGCGCTGTAGCTTCGGTTCGACCGAGCGCGTGTTGCAGGACACCGTTGCCAGACAATCGCCCCAGGTGTTGGTTGCGTCGATGTACAGGTTGAAGGCGCGCTCAGCCGGACCGCCGCTGGCGAGCAGGCAGCCCGCGGTCAGCTTGCCAGCATCGATCCGGGCGTAGACCGAGCGCACGCCCTGCACCTCACGCAGGTAGTCGTCATAGCTGAGGCCCCGTGCCAAGTCGTTGCGCAGTTTCGTCATCGAGCCGAGAAAGGGGCGCAGGCGGCTACAGGAGCTGCGGATAGTCGTGGCGGACGGTGGCGGAGCCGAGCTCGTCCTGGTTGTTCTCGCCGGCTTTTCGGCAGCCGTCGTCCCGTCCTCGCCGCAGGCACTCAGCATCAGCACCAGGCCCAGCAGGATGCCGACTGTCGCCGCCGAGCTGAGCCGCATCGGCGTAGTGTAGAAATTCGCTGGATGCCGAGTTTGCGCAAGCTCGCGGTCCTGGCGGCCACGCTTGTTGCTCTCATCCTGTTCACCGCTCCCTCGGCGCAGGCGAGTGGCAGCGGCGGTGTGCTGGTCGTCGGCGACAGCCTCGAGGAACTGACCTCGCCCTACTTGAAGCAGTTCCTGCCGGGCGTGCCACTGACGGTCAACGCGGTCGGCGGTTCCAACAGCTTCCAGATCTTCGACCTCTTCCAGGAAAGCTACGAACCGTCGCAATCGGTGATCGTCTTCGACGCCGGCACCAACGACAACCCCGCCTATCCCCAGATACTCGCCGGAAACCTGCAGAAGGTGGCAGCGGAGATCGGCAACCGCTGCATGGTCGTGCCGACCATCCACGGCCTTACCGTGAATGGCATCGACAGCGCCGGCAAGAACAGGGTGGTCGAGGAATTCGCCGCCTCGCGACCAGGGACTCAGGTGCCCGACTGGGCGAGGGCGGAGGAAACCCACCCCGAGCTGATGCAGGCCGATGACCTGCACCCGATCGCGGCCGGCGCCGAACTGCGCGCCCGCCTGATCGCGCAGGGGATCAAGACTTGCCTCGGGATCGCCACGACGCCAGTAGCCAAACCGGCGCTGGAATCCGGCCCCAACCTGCCGCCGGCGCACAAGCTGGCGCGGCGCGAGGCCGAGATCGTCAACTCGATCATCGGCAGGGCCCTGCAGCTTTTCCCGATCTCGCTGGCAAACGATGCCTGAACCGGTAGGGCGCGGCCAGCGCTACATGCCGGGCCTCGACGGCCTGCGCGCGATCGCGGTGCTTGGCGTCGTCCTCTACCACCTCAAATTCGGCTGGGCCGAAGGTGGGCTGCTCGGGGTCGGCGTCTTCTTCACCCTCAGCGGCTACCTGATCACCGACATCCTGCTCAACCAGGTCGACCGTGGCGGAATCAAACTGAAGTCCTTCTGGTTGGCCCGCGCCCGCCGCCTGCTGCCGGCGCTCTTCCTGATGCTGATCGTGGTGATGGCCTGGGTGACGACGATCGGCCCGCACCAACCGAGTGACTTCCGCATGGCCGAGCTCAGCGCCGTCGGCTACTTCAACAACTGGTGGCTGATCCTCCACAACGTCTCCTACTTCGCCCGCTTCGCGCCACCCTCGCCGCTCAACCACCTCTGGTCGCTCTCGGTCGAGGAGCAGTTCTACATCGTCTGGCCCTTCCTGCTGATGGCGGCGCTCCACTTCGTGCCGGAAGCCAGGCGTAAGGCCGGTCCGCGGCCGCGACTGGCCGCCGTCACCCTGGTCGCGGCGCTCTGCTCGGGGATCTGGATGGCGATCCTCTACCACCCCTCGCTCGATCCCTCGCGGGTCTATTACGGCACCGACACGCGGGCGCTGGAGCTGCTGATCGGCGCGGCGCTGGCGATGGTTTGGCCCAGTCGCCGCCTCACCGGCAAGGTGACCCCACAGGCGCGGCGGACGATTGACGCCGCCGGGCTCGCCGGGCTGATCGTGATCGGGCTGATGTTCTGGCGCTCGAACGAGTTCTCGCCCTTCATCTATCGCGGCGGCTTCGCCCTGCTGGCGCTGGGCACGGCGCTCTCGGTCGCTGCCTTCGCCCACCCGGCCTCACGCCTGGGGCCGATCGTCGGCTGCAAGCCGATGCAGTGGATCGGCGAACGCTCCTACGGGATCTACCTCTGGACTCTGCCGATCATCGTCCTCACCTCACCGCAAGGCGTGCACGGTCCCAACCTGCTGCGCGGCGATCCTGCAGGTGGCAGCGATCATGGTGGTGGCCGAGCTCTCCTGGCGCTACGTCGAGAACCCGATCCGCCACGGCGCACTGGGCAGGCTCTGGAAGCGCTGGAAAGCGGGTGAGCTGCGGCGAGTGCGGGTGTCGCGCGAGGGCTGGGTTGGCATCGGCGCGGCGGCGCTGGTCGTGATCGCCGCGATCGCCGGCCTGGCTGGCGTCGGCGTCTCCAACTCGCCCGCGATCGGCTCGGCGAACGTGGCCAAGACGGTCACCGCGAAGAACGCCAGGCGCAAGCCGCTAGCGACGTCGTGCGAAGGCGTCGTCCACATCGGCGACTCCACCTCCGAGGGCCTGGTCTCCGAAGAATATTTGCCCCGCAGCCAGTTGATCGCCGCCCAGTACGCGCGCGTCGGGGCGACCACGGCGCACCTTGAGGTGGCCGGCGCGCGCTCGATCTACGAGAACTTCGAGGGCGAACCGAACGCCCAGGAAGTCGCCGAAGCGTGGAAGAACGAAGGCTTCAAAGGCTGCTGGGTGATTGCGATGGGGACCAACGAGGCGGCCAACGTCGCCGCCGGCTCCAACTTCACCTACGACGACCGGATCGAAAGCATGATGTCGACGATCGGCGATGAACCGGTGATGTGGGTCAACGTCAAGTCACTGGTGCCGAGCGGGCCCTACGCGGAGACCAACATGGCGAGCTGGGACAAGGCGCTGCGCGAAGCCTGTGATCGCTACCCCAACATGCGCATCTACAACTGGGCCGCCGACGTCAAGGACAAATGGTTCATCCCCGACGGAATCCACTTCACCTCCGAAGGCTATGCCGCCCGCGGCCGCCTGATCGCCGACGCTCTGCTGGAATCGTTCCCCAACACGGAACCGCTGAAGATGACCGATGCCAAGGACTGCGTCGTCTCTGGTTGAGCTGCGCGAGCGGCCGAGCGCTCGTCGGCTGGCTCAGAAGATCTGGGCGTCGAGGAAGCCGGCGATCAGGACCAGCCAGCCGCCGATCTCGGCGACGATCAGCGTCGTCATGAAGACCTCTAGGCCGCGCACCGGTCGGCGAAACTGGTTGTCGGTGTCGCCCTTGAGGCCGTGCACCATGTAGCCGAAGACGGCGGCGTAGAAGTAGAAGGCCAGCGCTCCGGCGGCAAGCAAGTTGACCAGCACGCCCCAACCGCTGAGCTCGACGAAGGTCGCGACCAGCAGCAGGGCAAAGCTGTAGAGCAGCGCCGCACGGTGGGCGATGTCGGTGTAGGGATGCGCCAGGCCCTCCTCGGAAGCGTCCATCTGGCGAAACTTCAGCACCCCCAGCAGCAGCGCCCAGAGAAACATCAGCGCCGCCGCCAGCAGCACGACCTTCGTATCGTCTCCCAAGACCACCTGCCCTGAATACCAGCTAGGAGAGAGCCATGCCAGGCCCCACCACGATCACCGGCGTCGACTTCGCCACCGTCCTCGTCACCGACTATCCCGCCGCGGTCGAGTTCTACAGCCAGACCCTCGACCTCGAGCAGTCGGCCGACTACGGGAAAATTCCGGGCGGCGAGGTAGAGACCGGCAGCCTCACCCTGCAGATCCTCGATGCCGCCGCGATCGGCCGCGAGTTCGTCCCCAACACCCACCCGATCGCCTTCCACGTCGAAGACGTTGAAGCGACTCGCGCCGAGCTCGAATCAAGGGGCGTCAAGTTCCTCGCCGAGACGATGGACAGCGGCGTCTGCCACATGGTCCCCTTCGCCGACCCCGACGGCAACGTGCTGATGATCCACAACCGCTACGCGCCGCGCGACTGAGCCGCTGGGCGGTCAGTGGTTAGACAAGCCCGAGGTCGGTGACGTCGAAGAGGCCGTCCTCGTTCGATCGCACTTCCTCGGTCCGCGCCTCGCCGCCCCGAGCGGGCTCGAGGATCGAGAGTCGTACAACGGCGTGATCGCGAATCCAGGGAATGCGAAAGCCGACCTTGACGTGAACGAGGATCTCTGAGCCGACCGGGGGCCGTGCTTCTCCTGTCGCGAACGCTCGCCATCGGTCACCAGCCTGCCGGCGCAGGCGCAACCAGCTCGATATGTCCATATAGGACCGGCCCTTTCGAACCCAGCAGGCGATGTCCTCGCTGCGTCCATCCACACTTTTACGAGGCATCACCACGTTTAGGCCCCTCTCCACCGGGAGATAGCCGGCGCCGTAGAGGCGGGTAAGTCGTCGGTGCTCCCAGCGACGATCCCAGCCGATATCAAGCCGCTCGAACGCCCAAGCGCAACCGCCGAGCGCCGCGCCCACACCAAGGATGATCAGCGCTGCGAGGCTGGCGTTTTCCGGTTCAGCCGACCAGGTCGTGCTAGCCAGCAGAGCCGCGATGACGGCGCCTGAAAGCGCCAGTGGCACCAGCGTAAAGAGCCGCAACCCCGACCCCGGCAACCTGGCGAAGACACTCACGAAGACCAGCAGGAAGGCTGCCACCAGCAACGGAGTCGCTGTCTGGGTCAGGTCGTGGCTGGTGATCGCTTCGTTCTGATGCAGCAGCGAGACGCTGAAGAAGGCTGTCGACGCGGCTGCCGTCAGCACCGCGACGATCGCGAACAGTTCGAACACAGCAGTCCCCGACTTCCGCCGGCCGCCGAAGAAGAGCGCGAAGATCGTGCCGACCCCAAGCGCGCCCGCCAAAGGCACCAGCGCCTGCAGCGCCGCACGGTCACCGTCGCTCAACAGATGCTGTTTCACCCAAGTCTTTTCGGCGGGCCCCCTATCAGCCCTCCCCGGCTATAGATCAAGCTGGCTCGCTATCCCGGCGAGCATCTGACGCACATGCCCGCGATCGGTTTTGTCGATTGGAAGGTCGTCAATGCGACCGACAAGCTCATCGAGGTCAACGAGGTCAGCTTCGAGAGCGTCGCGAGCGAAGTCCCAGTCGCGGTCTCGGCCGGCCGCGCACTTTGCCAAGACGAGATCGAGTCTTAAACCGTCTCGAGGATCTTGCGGCGCTCGGGCTCGCTCAGTAGACCTGCCAGGGGAGAGTTCTGGCGAAGGTCACGGCCTCTCTCATCATCCGCAGCAATGATCTTGCGGATCTCCGCCATCGGCATCGCGAAGACTTCTTCCCACGCCTCGGCATAGCGTCGATCGATCCGTCCGGCGCGTTTCCAGCGGGCCAACTTGCGCTGCGCCTCTTCGATCATCGGGCGGCGAAGGCGGGGCGCCAGTGCCCGGTGGTAGGCGAGTCCGCGCAGCTCAGCAGGCCCATGGCCCGCGGGGCGGCGACCGCTGCCGTTGGAGCCTCGTCCGGCGCGCATTCGCGCTGCTCGGCGGCGAGGCCCGAGCATGATCGGCTCGAGAACGTGGAGCTTGCGCCGACCCGCTTCGCGTTCCTCGGAAACCCGCTCATACAGCTCGAAGAAAGCGGGCAATGGGATCTCCTTGCGCCCCCGCTCCGAAATCACCACCGGCACGTCACCAGCCGCGATCCAGTTGTTGAGCGCGGTGTGGCTCACGCCCAGCAATTCCGCGGCCATGCTGCGAGCGATTGTGCCTCCCAATCGCTCTTCGAGATCTTCGCGGACCACCGCGACGTCGAGATTTCGGGTGTCTCGCTCTGCTCGCCGCAGCCGAGCCACGTTTCCAATCAACTTCTTACGCTCTTGCAGTTTCATCGTGGAGATCGCATTTCATCTCAAAGTTGCGGAAACATCTATTTTTACGCAACTTTGAATCACGCTATAAACTTTCGTAATAACAACCATATTTGAAAGTTTGACGCTCATCGAGTTCCATAGCGTTACTTACACCGGGTCGATACGCGATCGAAGGAAATTCCACCGCCACCCGTAGCTACCGCTCTCCTTAGCCAGCCGCCTCAAGCTCAGCGGTGCCGACCGACACTCCCTGTGGCCGCATCACCGTCACCACCACGACCAGCGCCAGCGCGATCAGGATCGCCGAGGCGGTCAGCGCAGCCGGCACGCCTTCGGCCAGTTGGTTCGCCGCGCCTTTGCCGGCCGCGGAGAAGACCGTGACCAGGATCCCGATCCCGAGCGTCCCTCCCAGCTGATGGGCGGTGTTGACGAGGCCGGAGGCAGCACCGGCATCGCGATCGGCGACGTCGTGGATCCCGGCTGTGGTCAGCGGCGTGAAGGCGGAGCCCATGCCGATCCCCAGCAGGACCATCGGCATCGCCATCTGGGTGACGTAGTCGGCGCCGACGGAGATGCGGCTGAGCCAGGTCATCCCGATCAAGGCCAGCAGGAGACCGCCGGCCAGCAGGCGCAGCTCGCCGATCCGGGCGATGATTCGTGGGACTGCCTGCACTGTCGCGAACAGCGAGAGCGTCATCGGCAGGAAGGCGAGGCCCGCGGTGAGAGCGCTGTAGCCCTCGGCCCCCTGCATGAACTGGGTGAGGAAGAAGAACATCCCGAACATCGCCCCCACCGCCAACATGCGAGCGCCGTAGGCACCGGAGCGAACGCGGCTGGAGAACAGGCGCAGCGGCGTGATCGGGTGCTCGGCCCGGCGCTCGTTGACGACGAAGGCAGAGAGCAGGGTCGCGGCGGCGGCGAAGGATGCGAGCGCCAGCGGATCTGCCCAACTGACCTCGGCGGCGCGCACGAGGCCGAAGACGAGCGCGGTCATGCCCAGCGTCGAAGCAGCGGCGCCGCTGAAGTCGAAGTGGCCGACTTGGCGCTCGGTCTCGGGCAAGTGGCGGGGCGCCAGCCAGATCAGCGCCAGGCCGATCGGAACGTTGATGAAGAGTCCCCAGCGCCACGAGGCCCAGGTGGTGAGCACGCCGCCGAGAACGAGACCGACGCTGCCGCCGGCCCCGGCGACGGCGCTGTAATAGGCGACGGCGCGGGTGCGCTCGCGGCCCTCCGGGAAGCTGATCGTGAGCAGGGCAAGGGTCGAGGGGGCGGCTATTGCCGCACCGACGCCCTGAAGGGCACGGGCGCCGAGCAACCAGGCCGGTGACTGGGCGATGCCACCGAGCATCGAGGCGGCGGTGAAGAGGGCGATTCCGGCGACGAAGACACGGCGGCGGCCGAGCAGGTCGCCTGCACGGGCGCCGAGCAAGAGCAGACCGCCGAAGGTGAGGGCGTAGGCGTTCTGGACCCAGGAGAGCGCCGAGTTGGAGAAGCCGAGGTCGCGGTGAATGTTCGGCAGAGCAGTGATCACGACGGAGACGTCGAGGATGATCATCAGGTAGCAGCCGAGGATGATCGCGAGGATGAAGTTGGGACTGGAAGCGGCCTGGTCTGGCCGGGGGCGCCGCGCGAGGGCGTGCTTGAGCAACTTGGGCAACATCAATCGAGCCCCTTTCGGGAGGAAGGAAGTGGTGATAAAGTGGAGGAGGCCTCCGGGTAATTCGGAGGGTTCCTCCGGTTCGTACGAGCACTATACGGAGGGTGCCTCCGCTTTGTCAACCCCAATCTGCAAGATTTAGAGAAGAGCCATGAGCGCAGCCGACGTCACCACTCTCGCGCCGCGACCGAAGCGGGCCGACGCGCGCCGCAACTACGACAAGCTGGTCAATGCTGCCCGCGAGGCGTTCGCCGAGCAGGGCACCTCGGCCACCCTTGAGGAGGTCGCGCGCCGAGCGGACGTGGGAATCGGCACGCTCTACCGCCACTTCCCCACGCGCCAGGATCTGCTCGAAGCCGTCTACCTGGAGGGGGTCGAAGGAATCTGCCGCGCCGCCGAGAGCTACGAAGATCAGCCCCCCTGGGAGGCGCTGAGCGGCTGGCTGCACGAGTTCGTCGGCTTCGCCGCCACCAAGCGGGCCCTGGCCGAGGACCTACTCGCCTACATCGACCGCGACGCCGAGGTCTTCACCGCCTGCGGCGGCGCAATCTACGGCGCCGGCGAGCCGCTACTGAAGCGAGCCCAAGACGCCGGCGTAGTCCGCCCCGACGCCGACATCACCGACGTCACCAAGATGGTCAGCGGCATCGCCGCAATCCGCACCGCCGACGCCGAGCAGATCGATCGCATCCTCGGCGTCGCGCTTGATGGGCTGCGAGCCTGAGTCGATGCCCCAGTACTAGCTGAAGCCGCTCGGCATCAGCGATCCGCCCACCCCGATGCCCAACGACTGGCTGGAGGAGTACCCGCTCGATGATTTCGCCCTCCGCACCGGACCCGCCACCCGTCGCCAGCCGCCGCAAATGGGAAAGGGTGATCGAGTCCTCTTTCACGCCGGTCATCCACGCTCGCGTATTTGCTGAGGGAGAAATTCTCGACAATCCCGAATGGAAACGGGATCCGGTTTGGGGGCTCCGCTGGCCTTGGGTCTACCCTTGCCGCGTTGATGCCTGGGTACCGCTCATCGATCAGGGCCCGCGAACGTCCGAAGTAGCTCCGCGGCAGGCTATTGGCCGCATTCAGCTTGGCGGCGACTTCGCGAAACTAACCCCCGACGATCACGACAAGATCTTGAGCACCCTAACGAGCCAACCTACGGCTCAACGACGCTGATCCGGCCACGCACTTCATAGACGAAATCGCAATTGGCGGGCAGCTCGAGGAAGCGGGAGCGACGGGGGGCAAAACACCGCATTGAGATCCGGCCGTAGCCCCAGCGGGATTCGGAACCCGCGACCTTCGGGTTATGAGCCGCAACACATGGAGTGGCTCAGGAGAGGAGCAGGAACGCCGCGCGGCGTGCGGCGGCTTCCTCCTCGGCCTGCCGGGTGATGGCGATCTGCTGCATCTGCGCCTGGAGCGCGTGGGCCTCAGCCCTGACGGCCGCGTAGTACTCGCTTCGACCCCTGTCGTTGAATGGGAAGTCCTCGGGTCGTGGGCCGCCTCCGCCAAGGACCGCGAGCTCGGTGTCGGGCCGAGGGTCCCTGAAGTCCTGCGGGGCCAACGGATTGTTCCAGGGATGCCTGTTGAGGGCGCCGAAAGGGTGCTGGGTGGCATAGATGCCCACTAGTGAGACCCGTCCTCACGGGCGAGCAGATAGCGGACCGTGAGAGGGGCGGAGACGCTCTCGGCAAGATCGGAGCGAAAGAGGCCGCGGTCCTCGGAGGCCTCGAGGACCGACCAGCCCTCCCGCGCCAGCTCGTCGAGGGTCTGGGCAACGTCGGCCATCGGGAAGTGGTGATCCCAGGCGAGGATGTCCGGATAGGGAATCCGGCGCCCGCCCTCGAAAAGCTCACGCTCCCACACCCTGACGCTCTCAAGCTCGGCGGAAGCCCCCGCGACGTCTTGCGGGGATGGATCCGGATGCGCCTCCTTCGCCGCATTGCGAATCTCCTCGTCGATCGCGTTCTGCTGCGTTTCCTCGGGAAACTGGATGGCTGAGCCGTCGGGGAAGGTCACAGTCGGCTTGCGGTCGTCGACCTGGAATGGATGGGGGTTGGCGACCAAGATGACCTCGACCTGGGTCTGGTCGATGAACTCCTCCCGAGCCTTCTCGACCTTCTTCTTCGCCCCCGACAGCATGTCCTCCGCCGCGCCGCGCCACTTTCCGAGCAACTCCTCGGCCTGCCGTTTGTCTGACCACTCCGATGGCGTGTCATCGGTAAAGCAAACGCGCCAGCGGGTGGCGCAGCTGACGACGAGAAAACCGTGTCGCTTCGGCTTGTGTCCGGGGGATCCGATTCGCGGACGATATGGAGTTTGCTCGGGGCAAGCGCAAGTTGAAGAGATGCGGCTCTTGAGGGCTCCGCCGCCGTCTGTCTATGCCCACCGCGCAGCATTGGCCGACCCAGGGCTCCACCGGACCGGCCTGAGAGCTCTTGAGTGAGGCGGCACAGGCCGAGTAGTTGCTTTCGGACTTAGCCGAGCTCTGGGAGGTCGAGACCGTGCCTCCTACTCCAAGGCGCGGCAAAATGCCACGAAGCCGATCGGGATTCTGCGGTGCCCAAAGCGGGAGCGACGGGACTCGAACCCGCGACCTCTGGCGTGACAGGCCAGCGCTCTAACCAGCTGAGCTACGCCCCCGGAAGGCAGGGCAGATTAGCGCCCGGCGAGCATTATCTCAGGGTCGCTGGATTTGGAGCTGGAAGGTGCCGCTGTGGCGGCGTTTTGAGGTGATGACGAGGCGGAGGTGGTGCTGGCCGCAGACGGTGTAGTCGAGCTGGTGGCTGGGGTCGAGGCCGTCGCGCGAGCTGCGCAGGAGCCTGCCGGCACGACTACGAAGGGCCAGTTCGTAGCCGTGCCTGGACAGACTGCTTGGGCGCAGACTGACCAATCCGTCGAGCGGCGTCCACAGGGACTCGACGGCTGCGCCCTCCCCCCTGGCCGGAACGTGCCCGGACAGCGTCTGGCTGGTCCGCCCCTGCCAGGGCTTAAGGGTGTCTTCCCGGATCGCCCTGAAGGCGGCCTCATTTGGCTTCAGGGCTGGGCTGTAGCTCCAGGTGACCGGGAGGTTGGGGAAGCGGTAATGGGCGAAGGACTCGGCAAAAGCCTCTCCGGGGTCCTCGAAGTAATGGGTGCCCTCATTGCCGGGGTAGAAGCGGCCGCTGCGCTGGCCGCGGCAGACCCCCTCGGCACTAGCCCAATGCTCCGGCCCCCAATCGATCGCGCTGCCAAAGGGCGGTGGCATTGAGCGGTGCTGGGCGACGTGGTGGCCGTACTCGTGGGCGAGGATGAAGTCGAAGGTGGCGCCGTCGTTGCCGTCGGGTTCTTCGTAGCCGCCGATGACGATCTTGTTTTCGCCGCTGAAGTAGCAGGCCTCGGCGCCGAAGCCGCAGTCAAAGCCGAGCTGGTATTCACTGTCGAGCTGAATCGTCAGCAGGTCGACCTCGGGGCCGTGGATCAGCGTGCCGATGAAGTCGGCTACTTGCTGGGGGTCAGTGATTTCGCAGAGTTCGGCGCAGGCGGGGGTGATCGAGACAGTGATCGTCGCTTCCGTGCCGTCATTGATCGAGTAGCGCTGCGACGACGCGGATGCCGATATCCGCGCCGCCGCAGCACCGGGCTCGCCCAACACGACGTCGCGCATCGGTACCGCCGGCGACGGCACCTCGAGCGCAACGCCCGGATTGGGACGCTCGGCGACGGCCCCTCCTGGGACCGCCAGGAGAAGCAAGATCATGGCTATGCCCGCAAGCGCCCCCGCCGGGCGCCCGCTCACGGAGCGGGACCCGGCCTTATCTCGTAGGCGTGGGCAGGCAGGGAAGCGGAGGCGGGACGGCGGGCAGGAAGCATCCGCCCCCCGTTGGCCACCCCTGAGGTAGTGAAGGGGGGTTGGGTCCGGCTGGTGCCGGTGGCCGCACGGCCACGCGCCGGTCGTGCTGCCCAGCGCGGCCGCACCGGTTCGGCACCGAGCAGCGAGGACCACGTGGTGGTGCCGATCGCGCCGTCGGCAGCCAGGCCGTGGGCGACCTGGAAGGAGCGCACCGCTGAGTAGGTCTGCTTGCCGAAGACGCCGGTAACGGGAAGCTGAGTCTGCCCCGAGCCGACCAGGTGCTCCTGCGCCCAGACGACGAGGTCGCCGCGGCTGCCGCGCTTGAGCAACGGGTGTTCGACGATCGGGCGGTAGCCGGTGAGCGCAGTCGCGGCGGTCGAGCCCAGCGCGCCCCAGCTGGCGGTGTTGGTCTCCTGCCAGTCCCACCAGCTCGGCGGCGTGCCGTAGCTGGCGGCGAAGCGGCGGAAGCGCAGGACCTGGCCGGCGCCCGGGTTTTCGTAGGTCTGCCCGATCGGGTAGATCGGGTGGCCCCAGAGCCGGTTGAAGAGGTAGGTGTGCTCGAAGACGGTGCGCACCGAGGTGCCGATCGCCTTCCAGTACATCTGCGGCTGGTTGAAGGTCGCGCCGTCCGGGCCCGAAGAAGACCGAGTAGGGGAAGGCCGGGTGGTAGTCGACATACGGGAAGCCGGCGAGGGAGAGTGGGAAGTTCGGCGCCGATCGCGGGCGCGCAGGGCGCGGATGTAGCGTTCGGCCGCGGCGTACTTGCCTTCGTAGTAGGCCTCGGCGTCGATCACCAAGCAGTCGGCGCCCGCGGCGCACCGCGGCGGCGCCGATCTTGGCCTCGGCCACGGGGCTTTCGCCGTAGACGAACTGCCAGGCGCAGACGTCGAGCCCGCCGCGGTGGAGGGCTTCGACCAGGCCGGAGCTGAACTGGCTCCAGTAGCTGCCGGCCTCGCCTGACTTGACGTAGAGCGTGCCGATGCCGTCCTGCTTGGCGTGGGCGACGATCGCGGCTGAGGCTGCCGCCTTCGGAGTGGTCGACGTACCAGATCCACATGCCCTGTCGATCGAACGGGGTGCTGGCGCTGGTTTCGGTCGCGGGGACGGTGGCTTCACCGGTTCCACCCGGAATTGCGCAGGCAGGGGTTGGCATGTACGCGAGGAGCGACATTGCGAGAACGGTGATCGCGAAGAGCACTGGGCGGAACCCTGGCGCCGCAGAAGAGCTGGTCTTCACGTCAACTGCAAACACGGTAGCGATCATCCGGCTGCGGACAAAGAAACCGCCATACCATTGGCGTACCGAAACTGAGCACGGCGGTCTGGGCGCTTGCGGATTGTCGATCGGCGAGCACGCGGCGCCTAGTATGGACACCTCCTTCGAGTTAGTCAGCTGGATCGACGCCATCTCCCCTTCCCGCAAGATCCTGTGCAGCGCCGCCCTGATCAGCGCCTCGCTGGTGGCGGTCGTCGTGCCCGGTCCGGCCGTTGCCTCACCGCCTGTGCCGGTGGGCGGCCGCCTCTCCCAGGCCGGGCGGCGGCTGCTGATCGGCCTGCGGACGTCGAAGCCGGTGGCGCTCGCCGGACTCAGCCGCCTGCCCGCCGGCAGCGGCTCGCCTTCGCTCTGTCTGGAGCTACGAGCCAGCGGCGGCGCGGGAGAGCGGCGGCTCTGTCTCGGCGGCGGCAGGGCCTCGCGGCACGCCGGGCTTGAGCTGCTCAACGCCGCCGGCGAAGTGACCGCCAAGGAAGCAATCCCGGCGCGGCTCAAGCGGCCCCAGCCCGACAAGCTCGTCCTCGCCCTGCTCCCGGCCAATGCCGGCCTCACCCCACAGCGCTATCACTGGCGCGTCGTCGCCAGTCGCGGCGGCTGTCGCGCCAAGCGCCCCGGCGCCTGCGAAGCGAGCCTGCCGACCCGCGGCTCCCGGCTCTTCCGCCTGCGACCCGTGCGCGCGGTCGGCTGCACCGGTGGCGAGCGCCGGGCTGGACACGCAACGGCCCGCGCGACCGCAACGTCGGTCGCCCTCACCTTCGACGACGGGCCCAGCGAATACACACCGGGCTTCCTCCAGGTGCTGCGCGAAAAGCACGTCCCCGCCACCTTCTTCGAGATCGGCGAGGAGATGTCGCGCTACCCCGCGACGATGCGCCAGATCCTCCGCGAAGGCGATGAGATCGGCGACCACACGATGCACCACATCGAATTCCCCGGCTACTGGCGAGATCGCCGGCGCCGCGACGACGCTGGATCGAGTCGATACACCCACTTCCGTCCCTGCCTCTTCCGACCACCCGGTGGCGCGGTCAACTCCGCGGTGATCGGTGCTGCCGGCTGAGGCTCGAGCTGCACACGATCACCTGGGACGTCGACCCGGCCGACTGGTCGACCCCCGGCACCGGCGCGATCTACAGCCGCGTCGTCGGCGCCGCCCAGCCCGGCTCGATCATCCTCATGCACGACGGTGGCGGCCCTCGCGACGAGACCCTGGCGGCGCTGCCGCAGATCATCGACACCCTGCGCGCCCGCGGCTACGGCTTTGCCACTGTCACCGCCCTGCTCGACCAGCGGATGATCTACAGGCCCTACGGCTGAGGGGGTTTGGCGGATTCATCCAATCGACGCTCAGCTGCGTAAGCAACGGGCGATGAAGATCGCGATCGTTGGAACCGGCGTCTCCGGGCTGGTTGCCGCCCACCTCCTCCACCGCGAGCACGAGATCACCGTCTATGAGGCAGGCGAGCGGCTCGGCGGCCACTCGCACACGGTCGAGGTCGAAAGCGGCGAGGGCAGCCACTGGATCGACACCGGCTTCATCGTCTTCAACGACCGCAACTACCCCAACTTCGAAGCGCTGCTGGAGGAGCTCGGGGTCGCCAGCCAGCCCTCGCACATGGGCTTCTCGGTCTCCGACGGCCACGGCGGCTTCGAGTACTCCGGCACGCCGCGCGGCCTCTTCGCCCGCCGCGTCCCACCTGCTCAGCCCCGCCTTCCTCGGCATGCTGCGCGACTGGCGCCGCTTCAACCGCGAGGCGCAGGCGCTGATCGGGATGAACGGCACCGCGCCCTCGCTCGGCCACTGGCTCGAGGAGCAGGGCTTCTCCCGGCACTTCATCGAGCGCCTGATCGTGCCCCAGGCCTCCGCCGTCTGGTCGGCCGACCCGGAGCAGATGTGGAGCTTCCCGGCCAGCTTCATGGCCGAGTTCTTCGACAACCACGGCATGTACAGCCTGCGCGACCGGCCGCACTGGCGCACCGTCGCAGGGCGGTTCGCGCAGCTACGTCGAGGCGATCACCGCCCCCTGGCGCGACCGCGTCCGCGCTGCGGCGCGCCGGTGCGGCGGCATCGAGCGCCTCGCCGACGGGGTGCGGATCGAGGCCGACGGCTGCGAGAGCGAGGAGTTCGACCAGGTCGTGATCGCCGCCCACTCCGACCAGGCGCTGGCGATGCTCGCCGACCCGAGCGAGGCCGAGCGCGAGATCCTCGGCGCGATCCCCTACCAGCGCAACGAGGCCGTCCTCCACACCGACGCCTCGCTGCTGCCGCGCCGCCGCACCGCCTGGTCGAGCTGGAACTTCCACCTCGCCGAGCCGGCCAGCCGGCGGCAGCACCGTCACCTACTGGATGAACAACCTGCAGCGGCTGCGCGCCGACCGCGAGTTCCTCCTCACCCTCAACCGCGGCGAGGCGATCGACCCGGCGAAGGTGCTGCGCCGCTTCACCTACGACCACCCCGTCTACACCGCCGAGGGCGTCGCCGCCCAGGCGCCGCCACGCCGAGATCAGCGGCGTGCGCCGCACCCACTACTGCGGCGCCTACTGGGGCTGGGGCTTCCACGAGGACGGCGTGGTCAGCGCGATGCGGGCCTGCGAGCGGATCGCGCCTTCCGCAGCAGCCAGGGCAACGGCGGCAGGCAAGCCGCCCAGAGCTTCAGCGGGCGTCAGCGAGTCGGCGAAAGCGTTGGCGGCATGAGCGCCTCCGCCGTCTACGAGGGCTGGGTGCGCCACCGCCGCTTCGAGCCGGTCGAGCACTCGTTCCGCTACCCGCTCTTCCTTATGTACCTCGACCTCGACGAGCTGCCGGGCGTACTCGACCCCTTCCCGCTCTTCTCGGCCCGCCGCTCGGCACCCGCCCGCTTCCGCCGCGCCGACTACATGGGCGACCCGAGCCGGCCGCTGGCCGAGTGCGCCCGCGACGCGGTCGAGGCCGAGACCGGCAGCCGGCCCGGCCGGCCCGGTGCGCATGCTCGCCGGCTTGCGCTACCTCGGCCACGTCTTCAACCCGGTCAGCTTCTACTACTGCTTCGACGGAGCCGGTGAGCGGGTAGAGGCGGTCGTGGCCGACGTCAACAACATCCCCTGGGGCGAGCGCCATCCTTACGTCCTGGCGCGCGGATCGCGCCGTGGGGCCGTGCTGACCGACGAGCTCGACAAGACCCTTCACGTCTCCCCGCTGATGGGGATGGACCAGACCTACGCCTTCCGCGCCGGCGAGCCCGGCGAGCGACTCAGCGTCCACATCGAGTCGCGCCCGTCACGCACACGCCAGGAGGCTACAAACGTTGCAGTCGCGAGCCGAAGGCCTTCGACGCGACCCTCTCGCTGCGCCGCCGCGAGCTCAGCCGCGCTCGGCTGGCCGGGACTGCTGGCCCGCTACCCGGCGATGTCGCTGCAGATCGTCGCGAAGATCTACGCCCAGTCGCTGCGGCTGAAGCTGAAGGGCGCGCGCTACTTCCCTCATCCCGAGGGGAGGAAGCCGAAGGGGTTCCTCTCGCCATGAGGGACCCGCTCGCCCGCAATGCCGTCTCGCAGGTACTGCGCCGCCTGCGCAACGGCCGCATCGAGGTCATCGAAGCCGGTCGCCGCGCAGCTTCGGTCCGGCCGACGCCGAGCTGCGAGCGACGATCGCGATCAACGACCCGGCCGCCTGGCGCGGTGCCATGCACGGCAGCGTCGGCCTCGGCGAGACCTACGTCGACGGCCTCTGGGAGACCGACGACCTGGTCTCGCTGATCCGGATCGCCGCCCGCGAGCTGCGCGAGACCGACGGTCTGCGCGGCCGCCGTCGCCAAGCCGCGCGGCTGGGCTCCACCGGGTCCGCGGCCTCGTCCCCGAGAACACCCGCAGCCGGCGCCCGCAGACACATCTCCGCCCACTACGACCTCGGCAACGACCTCTTCGCCGCCTTCCTCGACGAGCGGATGATGTACTCCTGCGCCTACTTCCCGCAGCCCAGAGGCCGAGCCTCGAGGAGGCCCAGCTGGCGAAGCTCGACCGGATCTGCGAGCAGCTGCGCCTCGGCCCCGAGAACCACCTGCTGGAGATCGGCACCGGCTGGGGCGGGCTGGCGATCCACGCCGCCCGCGAGCACGGCTGCCGGGTGACGACGACGACGATCTCCCGCGACCAGCACGAGCTGGCGCAGCAGCGGGTGCGCGAGGCCGGGCTCGAGGACCGGGTCGACGGTGCTGCTGCGAGGACTACCGCGACCTGCGCGGCAGCTACGACCGGCTGGTCTCGGTCGAGATGATCGAGGCGGTCGGCTGGCAGTACTTCGACGAGTTCTTCCGCCGCTGCGAGCGAGCTGCTCAGCGCCGACGGCCTGATGCTGCTGCAGGCGATCACGATCGACGACCGCCTCTACGAGGTCGAGAAGGCGCGCGCGCAGCTTCGCCAACACCCACGTCTTCCCCGGCGGCTGCCTGCCCTCGAACGAGCTGATCGCCGACTGCCTGGCCCGCGTCACCGAGCATGCGTGAGGTCTGGTGTCGACGACATCACCGCGCACTACCCGCCGACCCTCGCCGCCTGGCGCGAGCGCTTCCTCGACGCCTGGGAGCGGCTGCGCGCGCGCGGCTACGACGAGCGCTTCCGCCGCCTCTGGGACTTCTACCTGTGCTCCTCCGAGGCGGGCTTCCGCGAGCGCCGGATCGGCGACGTGCAGGCTGCTCTTCGCGAAGCCGGGGTGGCAGTGAGCGGCGGAGCTCCGCGAGCCGCTGCTCCTGATCCACGGCCTCGGCGGCTCGAAGGCGATCTGGGACGCCGGTGCTCGGCCTGCTCGAGGCCGAGCGCGAGGTGATCGCGCTCGACCTGCCGGGCTTCGGCGCCGCGCCGCCGCTTGCCGGCACGAGGTCGAGCCGAGCGCTGCCAACCTGGCGGCGGCGCTGCACGAGCGCTGCGCTCGAGCGCGGGATCGAGCGACCCCACGTCGCCGGCAACTCGCTCGGCGGCTGGGTCGCGCTGGAGATGGGACGGGCGGGCTGGGCCGCCTCGGTGACCGCGATCTCCCCGGCCGGCCTCTGGCGGGCACCGATCGGCGAGCGCCGGGTCGACACCCAGCTCTGGGCGCGGCGGCTGCGCCCGCTCGTCGCCGTTGCGCTGCGCATACCGCGGCCTGCGCGAGCGCATGCTCGCCACCTTCGCCGCCCATCCCGATCGCATTCCCGCCGCGGACGGCCGCGAGCTGGTCCTCGGCTGGATCGACGCCAGCGGCTACGACGGCGCCAACCGGGCGATGCGCACCCACGTCTTCGACCCGGCCGGCTACCCGGAGAGTCCCGGTGACGATCGCCTGGGGCGAGCTCGACCGCCTGGTCGGCCCGCCGCGGCCGGAGCGCCGGCCGGCCGGCGCTCGCTTCCTCGTCCTGCCCGGCGTCGGCCACACCCCGACCTGGGACGACCCGGAGCTGGTCGCCCAGACGCTGCTCGAGGGCAGTGCAGTCGCGGTCGCGAGCTGACCCTCGCCGCGCGCGAGGCGAGTCTGGGAGAGTTCTCGGCATCCGCCTTCATCCTGAGTAACGAGATCCCGAAAGGAAACGCGCTTGATCGTCGAGAGGACCGAGAACCCGCAGTGGCTGTCCAACGCCTACCTCGTCGCCGACGGCGCCGGCGGCAAGGGGGTGCTGATCGACGGCAACGACGACCTCGGGCCCGCTGCTCGAGCGGGCCGAGCAGCGACGGGATCGAGATCACCCACATCCTGATCACCCACCCGCACGGCGACCACATCGCCGGCCTCGCCGCGGCACGCGAGCAGCTCGGCGGCCTACCGATGGTCGCCCATGCCGAGGCCGCTGGCCGAGATCGAGGACGAGGTCGCCGAGACGATCGCCGACGGCGAGACACTCAAGACCGGCGACCTCGAGATCGAAGCGATCTCGACCCCCGGCCACGCGGCCGGCCACCTCGCCTTCCTCGTCAACGGCAGCGACGTCTTCACCGCCGACGTCCTCTTCAAGGGCACGGTCGGCGGCACGATGGCGCCGGGCGCCAGCGGCTTCGACGACCTCAAGGCCTCGGTAATGCGGCTGATGGAGCTGCCCCCGGAGACCACCGTTCACCCCGGCCACCGCGAGCCGACGACGATCGGGGCCGAGCGCGAGGGCAACCCCTTCGTGCGGATCTGGCGTGGTGAGGAGGAGACCGGCGAGGAGGCGGTGACGGTCTGGGGACGCCCGGCGACGATGAAGCTCTGGGCGCCCGACTATGACGGCGGCAACAAGGCCTGGATCGTCTTCGGCGACTGACGGCACGAGGCGATCGTCGGCGGGTCGCAGGTCGAACGGGGCTGAACCGCCAATGCGAATCAAGTTCCGGTGGAAATAGCCCCGAAACTTGATTCGCATGGTTTGGCGGCTAGCTAGCGGATCACTGCTTCCATCAGCAGCCAGCAGCCGTCGGTGTTGGTGGCGGCGGTGAACGGGCCGCCGAGGAAGAGCGGCGGGGTGTAGATCAGGGTGTTGTCGCCACCCGAGGAGCAGCGGATCATCGAGGTGATCTGGCCGCGCAGGCCGAGCTGCTGGCCCTTCTTGATCGGGATGTTGACCGGGAACGACTCGACCCGGTAGGTGTCGTCTTCGAAGTTGGCTTCGGTCTGACCCTGGTAGTGGATCTGGGGCCCGTACCAAACCGCCCTGGCTTCGTTGCTGCCGAACAGCGTCGCCCGGTTGACCTTCTCGATCTGCAGCCGGATGCTGCCGGGCCCGCCGGCGATCAGGCGGATCTTCTTGATCGTGCCATTACGCGGCGCCAGCTCGCCGCCGTCGGGGCGGCCGTACGCTTCGTTGAGGATCATCGTGCAGCCGACGAGCGGCGTTTCCGGCCCGTTGCAGGTGAGGCCCGGCAGCGAGTTGGAGGGCTGCACGGTCGAGTTCAGCTGGGCGCCGAAGCGGACCGGGGCCTTAGCCATTCCGGTGGCCGGGACAACGGCCAGGGCGAGACAGGCGAAAGCGGCGACGATGGCGGCGCGACGGGCGACCTTCTGGGCGGTGTGGTTGCGGTTCATTTGAGTCTCCTTCGAGTCTGTGTTTGGCGGTGAGTGCCTTGTGCAGACACCTTCGCCCGACTCGACCGCCCCTCCCAGGCCCCCCAGGGGTGAACTCCCTCACCCCGCGCTGTTCCAAATCACCGCACGGCGACGGAAAGGCACAGCGCAGCAAACCGCGATCCCTCCCACTGTGCCTTGTCGTGACATAGGGCGGCAAAGGCAACAGCGGAGGGGGTAGGAGATGGTCATAGGATCAGCCGCGTGAATGCCGAGCCGCGACAGACCAGCGCCGCCGAGTTGAAGGCGCAGATCGAGGCCGAACGGGGTGGCCGACCCTTCCTCGTGCTGCGCGATGGTGAGGATGAGCAGCGGATCATCGTGATCGAGGAGGGCGCCGCCGAGCTCTGGGTCGGGCGCGGTGAGGCGGCCGGGCTGCGGATCGATTGGGACGAGGAGGTCTCCGCCCTGCATGCCCAGATCGAGGTCGTCGCCGGCGAGTGCACGCTGCTCGATGACGGCCTCTCCCGCAACGGCTCCTTCGTCGGCAGCGAGCGCGTGCACGGCCGCAAGCACCTGCGCGACGGCGACACGCTGCGCTTCGGCCGCACCACCGCGCTCTTTCGCCGCCCCGGCGAGTCCGCCCCGGAAGCAACCGTGATCGCCACCGAGGTACCCGCCGCAGCGTCGATCTCGCCCGCCCAGCGCCGCATCCTGCTCGCCCTCTGTCGCCCCTTCAAGGACGGTGGCGCCTTCGCCACCCCTCCCACCAACCAGGCAATCGCCGCGGAGCTCCACCTCAGCGTCGATGCGGTCAAGACCCACATGCGGGCCCTCTTCGAGAAGCTGGGACTCGAGGATCTGCCGCAGAACCGCAAGCGCGTCGCCCTGGTCGAGCGAGCGCTGCAGAGCGGTGTCGTCGCCCCGCGCGACCTTTAGTCGACACGAGCGCGACCTTTAGCTCCCGGGCAAGGCCTGGACGCATATGCGATTGGAGTGCGCGCACTTTGTGCCCACACTCCATCGTTAGTTCTGAGCAAACACTCCTTTTTCGATCGCAAGGCAATGACCTGACGCTCGCGCTCACCACCAACCAGATTCAGGAATTCGCCTTCGACTGGTATCCGGTCTTCGGCGTCGTCTTCATGGCGATGCTGCTCTTCGTCTTCTTCAAGCTGATGCGGACGACGATGGGCACGACCAAACCGGAGACGGTGAAGGCGAGCAAGACGGCGCCGGTGCTCTGGGACGACGTACAGGGCGTCGACGCCGCCAAGGACGAGTTGATGGATGTGGCCGAGTGGCTGCGCGACCCCAAGCGCTTCGCCGCGCTGGGTGCCCAGCCGCCGCGCGGGGTGCTGCTCTTCGGTCCTCCCGGGACCGGCAAGACGATGCTGGCGCGGGCCGTGGCCGCGCAGGCCGGCGTCGACTTCTTCGCCGCCTCGGGCTCAAGCTTCGTGGAGATGTTCGTTGGGAGGGGTGCCGCCCGCATCCGGCGGCTGTTTAAGGAGGCGCGCAAGTCCGGCCGCGCCGTGATCTTCATCGACGAGCTCGACGCCGTCGGTGGAGCAAGAAGTGGTGGAGGCGGCGATGGTGGCTCTAGTGAGCGCGAGCAGGCGCTCAATCAGCTGCTGGTCGAGCTCGATGGATTCGAGCGCGACCCTGGCACGGTGATCGTCATCGCCGCCTCCAACCACGTCGACAAGCTCGACCGCGCGCTGCTACGACCGGGCCGCTTCGACCGCCAGGTGCTGGTCTCCCCGCCGGACCGCAACGGCCGCGAGGCGATCCTGCGCGCCCACGCCAAGGGCAAGCCGCTGGCCGATGATCTCGACCTCACCGACGTCGCCCGCAAGACCACTGGGATGACTGGCGCACAACTCGCCAACGCGCTCAACGAGGCGGCGATCATCGCTGGTCGGGCCGAGCGCAAGGCGACGGCCCGCGAGGACCTCGACGAGGCGCTGCTGCGCCAGTCGGTCGGTTCGCAGCAAGCGCGGCGACTGAACCAGAAGGAGCGCCGCATCGTCGCCTACCACGAGGCCGGCCACGCGCTCTGCCGGCGGCTGCTCGGCCTCGACCCGCCGGAGATCCTCAGCATCGTCCCGCGCGGCCCGGCACTCGGCTTCGTCGCCCACTCGCCGGAGGAGGACACCTACCTCAAGTCCCGTGATGAGCTGATCGACGAGGTCGTCACCCTGCTCGGCGGTCGCGCCGCCGAGGAAGAGGTCTTCGCCAACTCCTACTCCGGAGCCGCCGACGACCTCGCCCGCGTGCACGCGGTCTGCAAGCAGATGGCGGCCGAATTCGGCATGGGCGTCTCGATCGACGCCGACGGAGCGCCGCCGATCGCGCTGCCGACCGGCGACTACGCGGTCTCCGATCAGACCCGCCGTGACGTTGACCGGGCGGCGATGGTCCTCGCCCGCGAAGCGCACCGGCGCGCCCGCGCCCTGCTGGCGGGCAACCGCGAATGCCTCGACAACCTTGCCGCCAACGCGCTCGAGCGCGAGACCCTCACCCGCGAGGACCTCGACGAGATCTTCGCCGCCCACGAGCTACACACCCCCTCGCGTTCGGGAATGCTCGATCGCGCCGTCGTCGCTCTCTCCTCGGAGGCGCCGGAGCCGAGCTAGCATCGTCGGTACCGTGGCGCACCCAAAAGACACCGATTCGCACTACTTCCCGCCCGGCCGCTCGATCGCGCGGATGGTTCACGGCGAGCGCTCGGTCGGCCTGCTCTACGGTCAGCGGGCGCTGCTGATCGGTGCACTGGAGCCGCTCACCTACACGGGCACGATGATGAGCACCAGCTCGGCCAACCGGCCCTTCCAGCGCCTCGCCCGCACGGCGAAGATTCAGGAGACGATCCTGCTCGGCACCCGCGAGGAAGCCGACAAAGCGCTGGCGGTAGTGCAGCGGCTGCACGAACGAGTCAAAGGCACGCTGCCCGAGGCGGCCGGGGTGCACCCGGCCGGCGCCGCCTACTCGGCCTTCGATCCGGAGCTGATGCTGTGGACGCTGGCGGTGATCGCCGACTCGGGCCGGGCGATGTACGAGACGATGGTGCGACCGCTGAGCGAGGGCGAGCGCGAGGACCTCTGGCAGGACTACGTCCACTTCGGCGAGCTCTTCGGCCTGCCAGCCAGCGAGGTCCCCGGCAGCTATCGCGAGTTCAGCGCCTGGTGGCAGGAGCGCCTCTCCTCACCCGATCTGCAGGCGACCGCTCACGGTCTCGAGATGGCGCCGCTGGTCGCCTTCGAGCAACCGGTGCCGCGCGCCGCGCGCGGCAACATCCTCGCCCAGAACCACATCATCAAGGGCACGCTGCCACCGCGGGTGCGGGAGATCTTCGGCATCCGCTGGAGCGCCGCCCACGAGCGGACCTTCCGGGCGATGACCGCGACCCATCGCCGCGCCCGCCGCTACTTCCCGCGCAAGATGCGTCGCGGTCGCAACGACGTCTTCTTCGACGTGGTCAGCAAGACCGAGCACCAGCGCGGCGGCACCGTAACCCCGCAGCTCCACGCCGGCGCCTGAGCCGATGGCGCCCCAGCCAGCGGCCAAACGCCCAGCGGTCCGCTGGTGGTCGATGCGCCCCGCCCAGAATCGCAAGCCGGTGACCTACCGCTGCCCGATCTGCGGCAAGCACCTGCCGGCGCTCAGCGAGCATGTACTGATCGCTCCCGAGGACGATCGCAGCCAGCGCCGCCACGCCCACACCAAGTGCGTTCTGCGCGAACGCAAGGCGGGGAACCTGCCAACCGAGGAAGAGTGGCGACGCACGCAGCCGCGGCCACCCTCGCTGTGGCGACGGCTACGGGAGAAGCTGGGCTAGCCGCTGCCGGGCAGCACCTTGCAGGGCCGGAAGAAGGTGCCGGTGAGGAAGGTGCCGTCCTGGAAGAGGAATTCACCGCGCGCCTGCAGACGGCCGGTTTCACAGCGGGCGTTGACGTAGCTGTGCTTCTTGCTCTTGTAGGTCCATTTGCGGTTGACCGTGATGTGACCCGAAGCGGGGTGACCATAGCCGCCCGCGATCTTCGGGATTTTGGCTTTGACGCGATAGCCGTAGACGCCTTTGTGGATTTTTTCGATCACGACGGGGACGATGAACGTGGTCGCCACCGGCACCGTCGTGTAGGCATGGGCGAGGACCGTGTCGAAGCCATGCTTCTTCGGGCCGTTGAAGATCGTGATCGGCGAGGAAACCGGGAACGGCTTCTGTTCGGGGAAGGCGACTGTCGCCGTCCCGTAGCCCGTGCCAACGATCGCCCCCGGGCAGGCGCGGCGGGCGGCGGGCACATCGGTCGCCTGCAGTTTCCCCGCGGTGCAGACTTCGAGGCCGGTCGTGTCGACGTGGCCGTGCTTGTCGAATTCGAAGGTGAGCGTTTCCAGGATCGGCGGCAGTTCACCGGAGACCGTCGAGACCTTGCCGCCGCCGTAGATCTTGATCGGCGCGTCGTGGCGCTTCGGCAGCGTTTCCGGTTTGAACCCCCCGCGGCCCTTGATCAGCAGGTCGCCCGCGCGCAGTTCCACGCTGTCGTTGTCGCGGCGAGCGGAGACGACCGTGGCGGCCAGTGCGAGCGCCGCCACGGCGAGCAGGCTAAGGACGAGGAGATTCCTGCGCCGGTGCCTGCTCATCCCAATCTCCTCCTCCTAATTAGTTACGCACCTTGCAGGGCAGCAGGAAGCTGGCGTTGAGGATGCTTTTCGCCTCTTCTGCCTGTGAGGCCGATTCTTCCGGGCCGCCTTTGAAGCTAAAGGCGCCGTGGACGACGAAGTGGCCGGTTTCGCAGCGGGCATTGATGTAGCTGTGCTTCTTGCCCTTGTAGGTCCATTTCTTCCCGACTTTGGCGGTGCCTTCGATCGGGTGGCCGTAGCCGCCGGCGATCTTGGGGATTTTCACATTGACGCGATAGCCGAACGAGCCTTTGTGGATTTTTTCGATCACGATCGGGACGATGAAGGTCGTCGGCCCGGGATAGTTGAGGTGGGCGTGGGCGATGATCGTGTCGTCGTTGCCCTTTTTCGGGCCGTTGAAGAGGGTGATCGGCGAGCCGACTTTGATCGGGGCCTGTTCGGGGAACTTGACCACGGCGCTGCCGAAGCCTTCGCCGACGATCGCGTCCTTGCAGGCCTTGCGGGCGGTGGGCACGTCGGTGGCGACGAGTTTGCCTTTGGTGCAGACTCCGAGGCCGGTGGTGTCAAGCGCGCCGTGCTTGTCGAATTCGAGTACGAATTTGTCGAGGATCGGTGGCAGCTCGCCGCTGACGGTCGAGAGTTTGCCGCCGCCTTCGGTGGTGATCGGCGCGTTTTCGTGCTTCGGCAGCGCCTTCGGCGCGAATTCACCATGGGCGTCAAGCACCAGGTTGCCGACCACGACGTGCACCTTGAACGCGTTCGCCGACGCCGCGGCGACAAGCAAGGCGAGCACAGCTACTACAGCGATCCTCTTCTTCATAGAACCTCTTCCCCTCCCATTTGCCCAAATCTCAAGATAGCGAACATGTCACAAATCGATGTTAAGGTCGGACGGCGGGTCCCCAACTCGGGGGACCAACCCTGGTGCCGAAGCCTTCTTCTTCGGTATTGCCGTCGGAGAACTCCTTGTCGCCACTGCCGTCGGCCCGCATCACCTCGAGATCGCTGCTGAAGCGGCCGACGGCGAGAAAGGCAATGTGCCTGCCGTCGGGCGCCCAAGCCGGGCTGAGGTTGCAGTTGCCGCTGAAGCAATCGCGCTTGTTGTGGGTGAGCTGGCGAACGTGCCTGCCGTTGGCGCTGGCGACGAAGATGTTGATGCCGGCCGCGCGGTTGCTGACAAAGGCGATGCTCTTGCCGTCCGGGGCGGTGTCCGGTTCGTACTCGTTGCGTGGTCCGTCGATCAGGACCCGCTGGTTGGCGCCACTGGGAGCCATCGCGAAGATGTCGCTGCGGTCGGTCTTGACGTCGTGGTCGCGATCGCTGACGAAGACAATGCGCTTGCTGCTCGGCATGTAAACCGGTTCGGAGTCGTTGAAGTTGCCGGTGGTCAGCTGGCGCAGGCCGCTGCCGTCGATATTGACGCTGAAGATGTGCGCCTTGCCAGTGCCGACGTGTCGATCGAAGACCACCTGCTTCCCGCTCGGCGAGAAAGCCGGGTTCTCGTCGAAGCCGGCACCGGTGGTCAGCTGGCGCAGGCCGCTGCCGTCAACTTTGACCACGTAGATATGGCGACCGACCGGAGTTGCCACCGGTTCCGAGTTACCCGCAAAGACGACGAAGCGCCCATCGGCCGAGAACGACGGCGTGTCATCGCCCGAGTTCGAGGTTAGCCGGTGCGGTTTCTGCCTCTGCCGCGGCCCGTGAAGGACCAACCCACCGACGTCAGCGGCTTCGTTGAGGTCGACGCGCGGGTAAACGAGCGGCCCCACCTTGCCGGGGAAGGCAGCCTGGGCCGGTCCCGCAAGAACAGAGACCAGCACCACGGCGAGGCCGAGCAGGACAAACCGATTTCGAATCGTTCTGAGCATCTCCATCCCTGATGGGCGGTACTGGGTTCGAACCAGTGACCCCCTGCGTGTAAAGCAGGTGCTCTCCCAGCTGAGCTAACCGCCCAGGCGCAACGCTCTGATTATGGAACACGGGAGAGGAGGAGGTGGCGCGGTGCTGGGAATGGGAGACTTTGCGGCGTGAGATTCGAGGTCTTCTGGCGGGTCGCGGTCGTGCAGCTGGTCGCCGTGGCGCTGCTCTCGGTGGTGCTCGCGGTGATCTTCTCTCACGGTTTCTTCGTCAGCTGGGGGTGGCTGGTCGGCCCCTTGGCCTGGTTTGGATGCGCTTGGCTGACGGCCAGGATCGTCGGCCTGGAGATCGAGCCGACGCTGGTGCGGGCGGTGCTGGCGGGAATCGTCAGCCTGCTTGCAGTGCTGATCGGTCAGCACTGGCTGGGGGCCCTGATCGCCGTCGGCCTCTTCGCCTACCTCTGCGCGATCGATTTCCGCCTGCCCGGCCTGAGGCCCCGATGAGCGCCGATCCCGAACGAGCGATTTCGTGAGCTGGAGCGCCGCTGATATCCCTGACCTGAGCGGCCGCACCGCGGTCGTCACCGGCGCCAACGGAGGTCTGGGACTCTCCACTGCGCGGGCTCTGGCCGCGGCCGGCGCCGAAGTCGTGATCGCGGCGCGCAACCAGGAGCGGGCCACGGAGGCGAAGGAGCGGATCCAGGCGGCAGTCCCCGCAGCCAATCTGACGATCGTCAAATTGGACCTCGGTTCGCTTGATTCCGTCAAGGCGGCAGCGGAAGAGATCCTGGCGTCCCAAGAGGCAATCGACCTTCTTGTCAACAACGCGGGCGTCATGGGCATTCCCCAGAGCCGCACCGCCGACGGCTTCGAGATGCAATTCGGCGTCGACCACCTCGGCCACTTCGCGCTCACGGCCCGCCTGCTTCCCGCCCTGCTGAAGGCACCGGCGGCACGGGTGGTGACGGTGACCAGCACGGCCCACCACATGGGTCGCGCGGTCGATCCCGAAAATCCCAATCTCGACGGCCGCTACGGACCCTGGCGCGCCTACGGACAGGCCAAGCTCGCCAACTTCCACTTCGGCCTCGGGCTGGACCGGCTGTTTCGCCAGGCCGGCGTACCCGCCGCCAGCCTCGTCGCCCACCCCGGCCTCTCCAACACCGAGCTGCAGGCGGTCAGCGTCAAGGAGACCGACGGAGGCCTCTCCCAGCGCTTCTTCTTGATGCTCGCCCGCACGGTCGGCATGTCCCCCGGCGAGGGCGCGCTTTCACAGTTGCGCGCGGCAGCCGATCCGGGCGCCAAGGGCGGTGAGTTCTACGGGCCGCTCTTCGTCAACAGCGGCCCGCCGGTGCGCAAGCCGGTGCTGCGACGACTCGGCATGAGCCGGGCGATCGAGGTGCTCTGGCAGGTCTCCGAGCGCGAAACCGGCCTCGAGCTGCGGCCGTGAAGCTCGGCCTCGAGAATCGCGTGGCGCTGGTGATGGGCGCCAGCCGCGGCATCGGCCGAGCGATCGCGGCGGCATTGGCGCAGGAGGGCGCCATGGTGGCTATCGCCAGCCGCTCGGCCGAGAAGCTGGAGGAAGCAGCAACTGAGATCGGTTCCGGGGTGACGCCTTTTGTAGCCGACGCCTCCGACCTGGACCGCCTCGGCGCCCTGCCGGGTGAGGTCGAGGCGGCGCTCGGCCCGATCGAGATCCTCGTCGCTCAACACCGGCGGCCCACCGTTTGGCGGCGCCCTGGACCACGAGCTCGATGACTGGGAGAGCGCCTACCGCTCGCTCGTCCTCGCCCCCCGCGTGCTTACCGACGCCGTCGTGCCGGGAATGCGCGAGCGCGGCTGGGGGCGGATCGTCAACGTCGGCTCCAGCTCGACCCGCGAGCCGATCCCCGGCCTCAACCTCTCCAACGCCCACCGCATGGCCGCGGTCGGTTTCCTCAAGACGCTCTCACGCGAGGTCGCCGCCGACGGGATCACCGTCAACACCGTCGCCACCGGCCGTTTCGCCACCGAACGGCTGGCGGATGCCAACGGCTCGCTCGACGGCGCGGAAGAGAGCGCCAGCAAGAAGTCCCGGCCGCTCGGCTCGGCCGTCCCGAGGAGTACGGTGACCTCGTCGCCTTCCTCTGCTCCGAGCGCGCCGCCTACATAACCGGCACCGTCATCCCGATCGACGGTGGCCTGCTGCGCTCCGCGTTCTAGTCGGCCGCGGTCGGGCGCATCGAGGGGAAGAGGATCACGTCGCGCAGGTTCTCGGCGCCGGTGATGATCATCATCAGGCGATCGATGCCGATGCCCGAGCCGCTCGCGGGCAGCATCCCGTATTCGAGCGCCCGCACGAACTCATCGTCGCTGTGGATAGGGAGTCCTCCTCAGCTCCGGGTGCCGGCGTTCGCGTTGGCCGACGAAGTGCTCGCGCTGCTCGTCCGGGTCGTTGATATCGGTGCCGCCGCCGATGATCTCCATCCCATCGACGATCCCGTCGAAGGCCTCGCCCAGTAGCTCGGGATGCTCGGGCACCGGCTTCACCGGCGGCCAGAGTCGAGCGGCAGGTCGACAAGGAAGGTGGGCTGGATCAGCTTCGGCTCGATCAGCTTGCCCTGCATCGTGTCGACGATCCGGCCCAGTCCGTCATCCGGTGCGACGTCCTCCCCGGCAACAGCTCGACCAGCTCGTCGCGGCTCGCCGGTGAGGATGTCGACGCCGGCCTCGCTTCGAGGATCGCGTCGCGCAGGATGACCCGTGGCCACGGAGCCTTGAAGTCGATCGTGCGACCGCTGTGCTCGACCTCCGTCGTCCCCAACACCTGCTCGACCACGGTCGAGATCATCTGCTCGACGAAGTTCATCACGCCCTCGTAATCGGCGCCGCTGACGAACCATCTCGAGCATCGTGAACTCGGGGTTGTGCTTAGGCGACATGCCCTCGTTGCGGAAGAACCTGCCGAACTCATAGACGTTCTCGAAGCCGCCGACGATCGCCCGCTTCAGGTAGAGCTCGGTCGCGGTGCGCAGGAACAGTTCGCGGTCGAGCGCGTTGTGGTGGGTGACGAACGGGCGAGCCGCGGCGCCGCCGGTCGAGCCGTCTGCAGGATCGGCGTTTCGAGCTCGACGAAGTCGCGCTCGTTCATGTAGCTGCGGATCGCCGCGACCAGCTTGGCGCGCATCTTGAAGATCCTCGCGCGAGTCCTCGTTGGCCATCAGGTCGAGCTCGCGCTGGCGATAGCGGACCTCTGGGTCGGAGATGCCGTGGAAGAGGTCGGGCGGGTCGCGCAGCGCCTTGCGCCAGCATCGTGCACTCGCGCACCGCCATCGCCAGCTGCCCGCGTTTGGTCACGTAGAGATCGCCATCGACGCCGACGGTGTCGCCGATGTCGAGCGTCGTCGATCCGCGCGAAGGCCTCCTCGCCGAGCGCGTCGAGGCGAGCGTAGGCCTGGATCGAGCCGGTCAGGTCGCGGATGTCGAGGAAGATCGTCTTGCCGTGGCCGCGCTGGCCGGTCACCCGGCCCATCGATCCGGTAGCTGACCTCAGCCTGCTCCCCCTCCCCGAGCTGCTCGGGATCGTGCGCGGCGAGGATCGTCGACGATCTTGTCGCGGTCTGCGAAGGAGTGCGGGTAGGGCTCGATCCCTTCTGCGCGCAGCCGCTCGAGCTTCGCGCGGCGGACGCTCTCGGTCGAGCCCTGCGAAGGCTCGGCCTTCGCGGGTGCTCCGTCGCTCATGGCGCCAGGCCGACCGTGACCCGCTCGTCGCCCCGTAGTCGGTGCAGCGTCTCGCCTCGCGCAGCAACTCGCGCATCGTCGGGCCGTGATGAGTGTCGTGCTCGAGCGCCATCCGCCAGCCACGACGGCGTTTCCGCGATCAGACCGCGAATGACGCCGAGGCCGTCCTCGCCGCAGTCACCGGTGACCGCGATCCGCGGCTCGCGCGGATCTCCGGCGAGCGCTCGAAGATCGTCGTGTCGGTGACGTAGGGAAGGTTGGCGATCACCAGATCGACTTCCTCGACGTGATCGGGGATGCCCGTGGGCCACGGTCACCTCGAGCGCGATGCCGAGCCGCTCGCGCGTTCTCGCGCGCTTCTCTCGGCCGCTTCGGGCGAGAGATCGGAGGCGGTGACCCGCAGGTCGGGTCGCTCGCTGAGCAGCGCCAGGGCGATCGCCCCCGAGCCGGTGCCGACCTCGTGGACGCGGGCGCCCTTGGGCAGCTCGGTGCCGACCTCGACCAGCAGCTCGGTCTCGCGGCGCGGGATCAGAGCACCCGCTCGTCGACCGTGATCTCGATCTCGCGGAAGCGGCGCGGCCGAGGATGTAGGCCGAGCGGCTCGCGCTCGACGCGGCGGGCGACCAAGCGCTCGATCTCGCCTGCGCCTCGGGAGAGACGACGGTGGTGCCGTCGCGCTCGAGCTCCTCGACCCGCAGTGAGAGCGCCTTGGCGACCAAAAGTTTTGCGTCGGATTCGGGTGTCTCGCAGCCGGCTGCCGCGATCGACTCGGTGGCCGCGCCAGGATCTCGGCGGCGCTCGCCGCTGCCGGCGCTCCCTCCGTCTGAGCTCGCCACGGCTACAGCCCCGCTACGGGTCTGATCGGTTCGGTGGAAGTCACGGTCGCAAGGCTACCGTGTCGGCGCCGCACGACGAGCGATCCAGATCGTCCCGATCATCATCATCCCCAGGCTCTCGAGCTGGGCGCTGGTCAGGCCGAGGGCGACCTCGCTGTTGCGACGCAGGAACTCGACCAGGAAGCGCTCGACCCCGGCGTAGATCAGGTAGATCGCGAAGAGGACGCCGGCCCGGAAGCGATCGCGCAGCTGCCAGAGGATCCAGGCGCCGAGGCCCATCGCCAGCGTCTCGTAGATCGGCGTCGGGTGGACCGTACGATCGGTGGGCACGGTGCCGTTCGGGTAGGACATCGCCCAGGGCCCGTTCCAGGGCTTGCCGTAGTCGCCGTCGCCGGAGAGCTGGCAGCCGCAGCGACCGATCGCGTAGCCGAGCGCCAGTGCCGGTGCGGCGAGGTCGAGCAGGGTGAAGCTGAGGAAGTCCCGGTACCAAGCCCAGGCCAGCACCGCGAGGGCGCCGCCGATCGCACCGCCGTACCAGACCAGTCCCGAGCCGGAGAAGAGGTTGCCGATCAGGTCGCTCTTGACGCTGCTGTAGTTCTGGACGATGAAGTAGATCGCGCGAGCCGACGATGCCGCCGATCAGCGCTGCGAAGCCCATCTCATAGGCCCAGTCGACGGGCTTGCCGATCTCGTGCAGCCGCTTCCCGATCAGCGCCCCGGCGGCGAGGAAGGCGAGCGCGAACATCAGGCCGAAGGTCTGCAGGGTGAGCGGACCGATGTGGAGCTCGGGATACATCGGCTCAGCCGGCGATCAGCATCTCGAGCAGGGCCTTCTGGGTGTGCAGGCGGTTCTCGGCCTGATCCCAGACGGCGGAGCGCTCGCCGTAGAGGACCTCGGCGGTGATCTCCTCGCCGGGATGCGCCGGCAGGCAGTGCAGAACGATCGCGTCGTCCTTGGCGGCGGCCAGCAGGTCGGCGTCGACCCGGAACGGCGCCAGGTCGGCGCGGCGGAGCGCTCGCCTCCTCCTCATCGCCCATGCTGACCCAGACGTCGGTATAGATCGCGTCGGCGCCGGCGGCGGCGTCGCGCGGGTCGGCGGTCAGCTTCGCCTCGTGCCCCTCCTCCAGCTGGTAGCCGGGGGGCGCCGCGACGACGACCTCGACCCCGGCCAGCTCACCGGCGATCGCCAGCGAGCGGGCGACGTTGTTGCCGTCGCCGACGTAGGCGAGGCGCAGCCCGGCGAGATCGCCGAAGCGCTCGCGCAGGGTGAGCAGGTCCGCGAGCGCCTGGCAGGGATGGTGGAGCGGCGTCAGCGCGTTGACGACCGGGACCTCGGCGGCGACGGCCAGCTCGACGACCCGCTCGTGCGAGCCGGAGCGGATCACGATCGCGTCGACGTAGCGCGAGAGCACCCGGGCGGTGTCGCCGAGCGACTCGCCGCGCGAGAGCTGCATTTCGTCGCCGCGCAGGACGATCGGGTTGCGCACCGAGCTCGGCGACCCCGACCTCGAAGGAGATCCGCGTGCGGGTCGAGGGCCGCTCGAAGACGAGGGCGATGCTGCGCCCGGCCAGCGAGTCGGCGCCGAGGCGCTCGCTCGCGCCCGGCTTTCAGCGCCGCGGCACGGTCGAGCAGCTTGCCGAGCTCGAAGGCGCCGAGCTCTTCGCCGGTGAGGAAGTCACGCTTCAAGCAGCGGATACTACGGGCGGTGGAATTCACCGCCGTCAGCCTGGAACCTCTTCCACGGCCGCGACTTTCCGCCCGATCCGGCCCTCTTCACCTGGCGCTCGCGACTGCTGCGGATCGACGAGCGAAACGAGACCCACGTCCAGGTCAACCGCGACCTGGTCGAGGAGTTCGCGAGCTACTCGCAAACGCCGAGTGGGACGTCGCCCTGCTGCAGGAGTGCCCGCCTCGCTTTGCCGCTCCGCTCGCCGATGCGTGCGGCGCCGAAGCGCACCGCGTGCTCACCTCGCGCAACTCGCTAGGCCCCCTGCGCACCTTCTCGCCCGCCGCAACCCAGACCTGATCGCCTCCGGCGAGGGCGGCTCGAACCTGACCCTGGTGCGGGTGCCGGGGCGGCGCGGCGGGATCGTGGAGCGACGCGAGCTGGCGATCCACGCGGATCACCGGAGCGGCGGGCGATGGCGTTTACCCGCACCGCCTCCGGGCGCATCTGCATCGCCAACCTGCACGCGACCAACGACCGGGCCGACGCTCGCGACGGCCGATGTCCTGCGTGCCGCCGAGGCGGCGACCGAGTGGGCCGGGGACTCGCCGCTGCTCTTCGGCGGCGACCTCAACCTGCGGCCCGGCCGAGGACCCCGAGGTCTTTGAGCGCATTGCGCAAGCGACTTCGATCTCACCGGGCCGACCGCGCCCGCGTGCGATCGACCACCTCCTCAGCCGCGGTCTCGAGATCGTCGAGCCGTCGAGCGTCTGGCCGCCCGAGCGGCGGGAGCTTCCGCGGGACGGCCTGCGCACTCCGCCTCTCCGACCACGCGCCGGTCCAGGCTCGCTTCGAAACGGGTAGCCCATTGCCGTCCGAACGGCAGGAATGAGATAGTCAGGCGGGAACACCCGCCCAAACGACCAGGAGGCGATGACGGAAATGGCCGCGAAAAAACAGTCAACCGGCAAAGCGACGAAAAAAGCCAAAGCCGGCACGCGCGCCAAAAAACCGGCCGCAAAAAAAGCAGCTCCGAAAAAGGCCGCGGCTAAAAAGCCAGCCGCGAAAAAAGCGAAAGCCAAAAAAACGGCGAACAAAGGCGCGACCACCGGGCTCGACAAGAGCGTTGAGCAGTTCCGCGAAAGCCTCGAGCGCAACGTCACGCTCAGCCGCGACCGTCTGCAGGAGGTCGTCGACGACGCGGTCAAACGCGGCCGGATGACCCGCAGCGACGCCGAGAAAATGCTCTCCGAACTGGTCAAACGGGGCCGCACGTCAGACCGACTCCCTGCTCGAGGAACTGGAACGACTGGTCAACCAGGCGCGCCGCGAGGTCGGCGGGCGGGCCGAGCCGGTGCGCAAACAGGCGACGCAGGCCGCGCGCCGCGCCCGCAAGAAACTGCCCTAGTGGAGCACGCCACCGGTGAGAAACCGGCAGCCCGCCGGCACCGGGGCGAGCAGCTCGAGGTCGAGATCGACTCGCTCGCCTTCGGCGGGCGCGGGGTCGCCCGCGCCGACGGGCTGGTCGTCTTCGTCGCCGGCGCGCTGCCGGGCGACCGGGTTCGGGTCGAGATCACGAAAGCGAAGAAGCGCTTCGCCGAGGCGCGCACGGTCGAGCTGCTGCAGCGCCGGCGCCGACCGCATCGCCGACCGCTGCATCCACGGCGGCGAGCCCTGCCCCGGCGCCCCCTGGCAGGGTCTCGCCTACGAGCGCCAGCTGGCCGACAAGAGCGACCAGGTCGGCGAGGCGCTGCGGCGGATCGGCGAGCTCGACGGCTTCGAGCTCGAGCAGATCGTGCCGGCCGTCGAACAGTGGCGCTACCGCAACAAGCTCGAGTACTCCTTCGGCGAGCGCGACGACGAGGCGATCCTCGGCTTCCACGCCCGCGGCCGCTGGGACCTGATCGTCGACGTCGACGACTGCCAGCTCGCCTCCGAGGCGGCAACGCCGCTCGCAACGCGGTCCGCGAGTGGGCCCGGCTCGAGTCCGTCCCTGCCTACGACAGCCGCGACGCGAAGCGGGGTGCTGCGCAACCTCGTCGTCCGCGAGGGCCGGCGCACCGGCCAGATTCAGACCCGCCTGGTCACCTCGGCGGCGCGCTTCCCGAAACCGCCGGTCGACCTGCACACGGCGATCGAGGGCGACTCCGGCGGCACCGACGGACCGACCGGCGTGCTCGGCGAGGAACGCCTGCGCGAGGAGCTCTGCGGCCTCGAGCTGGAGATGTCCCACGGCGCCTTCTTCCAGACCAACACCGAGATGGCCGAGCGGCTCTACGCAGTCGCCGCCGAGTTCGCCGGCCTCAGCGGCAGCGAGCGCGTCTTCGACCTCTACTGCGGGATCGGCACGATCGGCCTGACGATGGCCGCACAGGCGGGAGAGGTCTGGGGCCTGGAGATCGTCCCCGAGGCGATCGCCGACGCCGAGCGCAACGCCGAGCGCAACAAGATCGAGAACGCCCACTTCATCGCCGGCAACGCCCGCACCGGCGTGCGCCCGCTGATCGAGAAGGCCGGCAAGCCCGACGTCGTCGTCATCGACCCGCCCCGCGCCGGCCTCTCGCAGAAGATCGTCCGCCGCGTGCTCGAGTGCGAGGCGAAGAAGATCGTCTACGTCTCCTGCAACCCGACCACGCTGGCCCCCAACGCCGCCCAGATGGTCGAGGCCGGCTACACGCTGCGCCGCGTGAAGCCGGTCGACATGTTTCCCCAGACCCCGCACATCGAGTGCGTGGCGCTGCTGGAGAAGT
This sequence comes from uncultured Solirubrobacterales bacterium, assembly GCA_963716345.1. Classification (GTDB taxonomy): domain Bacteria; phylum Actinomycetota; class Thermoleophilia; order Solirubrobacterales; family 70-9; genus VRUE01. The sequence continues at coordinate 1,477,260 of OY970304.1, read as the reverse complement.
AGCTCGAAGAGCGCTAGAGCTGAGTCGCGATCAGGGCGCAGATACCAGCGAAGCCGGTAAGGATCGAGCCAGTCATCGCGATCGCGCCGAAGACCATGGTGCGCTGGACACCGTTGATCTCTTTCCGCATCTCCACGAGCTCGCCGCGCACCCCACCGATCTCTTTGCCAAGCTCCCCGCGCACTCTGCCAATCTCATTCCGCACTCCGCCGATCTCGCCGCGTATCGCGGCGAATTCATTCCTCATCTCGCGGCCGACGCTCTTGATCTCGGCTTCGACTCGGTCGAAGCGGTGGTCGGCTTGGTCAAAGCGCTGGTCGACTTGTTTGAACCCGCGATCGATGCCCTTGCTGAGGTCATCGAGCCGCCCATCTGTCCATTCCTTGACCATCGCCTCCATGATGATGCCAGGCTAGCCCGAAACTTGTTGTCTGTGATTGAGAGAAGATTGGGAATTCGACACGACTTCCACGCAAAGGTCAGGCAATAGGCTTCTTCGTCGATGAGCGATGGAAAAAGCAGAGGCTTTGGGGTGGCGGCCGGACTCGATCCAGATGTCGCGCACCCGCTGGCCGAGCGCTGCGCGGAGCTCGGCTACGACTCGATCTGGTCGAACGACCATCCCGGCGCCAAAGGCCTCGAGACGCTCGCTGAGTTCGGCGCCGCCGCGCCCGCACTCGACCTCGGCGTCGCCGTGATCGCGCTCGACCGCACGCCGCCGGAGACGATCGCAGCCGACATCGAGCGGCTCGGACTCGACCCCTCACGCCTCTGGCTCGGCGTCGGTGCCGGCTTCTCCGAGAAGCCGCTGACGCGGATGCGCGAGTCGCTGCCGGAGCTGCGCGAGAAGCTGCCCGGCGTTCGCCTCGTCCTCGCCGCGATGGGCCCGAAGATGTGTGCCCTCGCCGGCGCCGAGTTCGACGGCGTCTTCTTCAACTGGATGACCCCCGGCTTCGCCGCTGGCGCCCGCGCCAAGGTCGAGGCTGGCGCCCAGCGAGGCCGGCCGCGACACTCCACCGGTCTTCGGCTACGTCCGCACCGCCGTCGGCCCCGACGCGGCCGAGCGCCTCGCCAAGGAGGAGTCCTTCTACCGCGACCTCCACCACGGCTACCGCAACCACTTCGACCGCCTCGCCGAGCCCGAGGGCACCGTCGGCGTAGCCGCCGCCGATGCCGCAGATGCCCAGCACAAGCTCGCCGCCTACACCGCCCTCGACACAGCGGTCGTCCGAGGCCTCGCCTCCGCCACTTCCGAGGCGATGACCGCCGTTGCTGGGGCCGCCGCACCGTAGAGGGCCGGGACCTCTTCCGCTTCGGTTCAGTACGGAGGTAGATCCTCGTACCAGTCGCCGAGCATCTTGAAGGCGCGCCAGAAGCGCTGCTTGGCGTCCTCTTCGTCGAGCGAGTCGTCGATGTCGGGGGTGTAGAGGGCGTCGATGGTCGGGGTGAAGGCCTGGATCTCGCCCTCGCGCCGCTCGATCGTGCGCGAGAGCGGGACCTGGAGGCCGTTGAGGACGCGCAGAGCGGGCTCGCCCATGACGACGACGATCTTCGGCTGCACGATCGCGATCTCCTCGACCAGCGCGGTGCGACGCACTCCGGCGGCGAGGTCGGGCTCGGCGATCGGGCACTTGACGCAGAGCGTTCCGTAGACGACGAGCGGGTCGATCCCGAGCCGCTTGAAGCTCTTCATCAGGGCATTGCCGGCGCGGCCGTAGAAGGCGACGCCCTCCTCGATCTCGGCCGCCGTCGGGCGCGTGCTTGACCATGAAGACGTCGGCCTGCGGATGGCCGGAGCCGAGCACCGGCATCAGCTTGCCGCGCGGGCAGTGGGGGCAGTCCTGGAGATCGTGGGTCAGCTGGTTGAGCTCGCGGATCGCGCGCTCGAGGTACTTCTCGCGTGATCTCGTCGTCGGTGGTGCGCATCTGCCGCGACTCTCTTTGACGAGCCGGGCGCGGCTCCTTTCGCCTGCGCCCGCCTGCATCAGCTCTTGCTCGCCGGCCGGCGTTTGCGCGGGCGCCCCCCGCGGACCGGTTTGGCGTCAGGAACGCTGCGTTTCGGCGCCTTCGGCCGCCCCGTTGTCTGCAGCAGCTTCAGCGTCTGCACGTAGACCAGGTTCTTGTGCTTGCGGGTGATGTCGGCGTCGCGCATCGCCTCGAGGAACTCGGCCGGGCCCCTCGAAGTCGTGGATCCGCACCCGCACGCTGCCGAGCCCCTGGGCGACGTGGCTGTCGGAGCCGGCGCCCGGCGACGATCCGGTACTTGCGGGCGAAGCGCTCGGCCTCCTCGTTGAAGGCGGTCAGCGCCACCCGCGGGTTGAAGACCTCGAGCACGTCGATCTCCTCGACCATGTCGAGCAGGTGCTCGTAGTCGGGCACCGAGTGGAAGCGATCGAACGGGTGGGGCACGTAGACCAGGCCGCCCTGGGCGCGGATCGCGGCGATCGTCTCCGCCATCGTCAGCCCCTTCGGGATCTTCTCCTCGAGGAAGAGTCCGATCACCTCGCCCTGCTCGGCCGTCTTCACCTCCTCGGCGACGATCACCTTGATGTCGTCCATTCCCGCGGCGATCCGGCGCGCCTCCAAGCGCCCCGGAGACCTCGTTGTGGTCGGTGATCGCGATCGCGCCGAGGCCGCGGTCGCGTGCGGTCTCGCAGCAGCACCTCGACCGGGGTCGCGCAGTCGGTCGAGTGGTCGGTGTGCATGTGCAGGTCGACCTCGATCAGCGGCCGCTTGGCGATGCGCCGGCGCAGCTCGGGGTCGCCGGTCGGAGTCGTGGCGGCGGGCGACCAGGCGACGGTAGATCGCCTCGAACTCGGCCGCGACCGCGGCCCAGTCGCGTTCGCCACCGGCCGGCGCGACGAGCTCATAGGAAGCGGGGAAGTAGCGCTCCAGCAGCTCACCGGTCGCTGGCTGTCGCCACCGTGCGGGCGTCGATCCGGCCGAAGAAGATCTCGACCAGCGGCCGCGCCACCTGGGTCGAGAGCACCCGCTCCTGCGGTGCGTGGAAGGTGGCGACGTTGAGCGCAGAGGAGTGGCGCAGGGCGGCCGAGGAGACCCGCGGCGCGAACGGGCTCGTGGACGTGGACGATGTCGAGCCGAGGACGCTCTCAGCAGCTTTTTGACCTGATCGCCGGCGCCGGCGATCCGCACGCTCGTGCCCGCGCCGCTCCAGCTCCACCGAGACCTGCTCGACATAGCGATTGACCGGGTTCTCGCTGCCACGGCGGTAGGGCGTGACCTGGGCGATCGAAAGCTTCTCGGACACTGGCCGCAGCATAAGACCGATCCGGCCAGAGATCGGAGTGGTCTAGGACGCCGGCGGGGTTCCGGGACTCCGGCCGAAGGCCGGCCCGGACCTTGCTCCGGCGTCCTACGCCTCGACCGCTGCTGCCGTCTTCTCGACCGGAGCCGCCGCCGCACCGCGGCGATTGGCGGCGATGAACTCCTCGGTCTGCTCGCGCGCTTCGTCGTCGGGACGCTGGCTGTGCGGCGACTTCATCAGGTAGCTGGAGGGCCCGTCGAGCTGGCCGGCGATGCCGTTGTTGAGCGCCAGCTTGATCAGCCGCACCGCGTCGATCACGACGCCGGCCGAGTTCGGCGAGTCCCAGACCTCGAGCTTGAGCTCGAGGTTGAGCGGCACGTCACCGAAGGCTTTGCCCTCGAGGCGGATGTGCGCCCACTTGCGGTCGGTCAGCCAAGGGACGTAGTCGGAGGGGCCGACGTGGACGTTCTCGGCGGGCAGATCGTGACCCATGATCGAGGTGACCGCGTTGGTCTTGGAGATCTTCTTCGAGTCCAGCCGCTCGCGCTCGAGCATGTTGTAGAAGTCCATGTTGCCGCCGACGTTGAGCTGTGAGGTGCGCTCGACGCGCACGCCGCGGTCGTGGAAGAGGCGGGCGAGCTGGCGGTGGACGATCGTCGCCCCGACCTGGGACTTGATGTCGTCGCCGATGATCGGCAGGCCGGCCTCTTTGAAGCGCTTGTCCCAGTAGTCCTCGCGGGCGATGAAGACCGGCAGGCAGTTGACGAAGCCGACGCCGGCCTTGAGCGCCTGCTCGACGTACCACTTGGTCGCGTCCTCGGAGCCGACCGGCAGGTAACAGACGAGCACGTCCGCCTTGGTCTCCTTGAGGATGCCGACGACGTCAGCGGTTTCCCCCGGCGCCTTGGTGATCTTCTCCTTCAGGTACTTGCCGAGGCCGTCGTGGGTCATCCCGCGATTGACCTTGACGCCCGAGGTTCGGCACCTCGGCGAACTTGATCGTGTCGTTCTGGCCCGACCAGATCGCCTCGGAGAGGTCCTTGCCGACCTTCTCGGAGTCGATGTCGAAGGCGGCGACGAACTCGACGTCGCCGACGTGGTAGCCGCCCAGGTCGACGTGCATCAGGCCGGGCACTTCCTCGCTGGGATCGGCGTCCTTGTAGTACTGGACGCCCTGGATGAAGGAGTTGGCGCAGTTGCCGATGCCGACGATCGCGACGCGGACCTTCTCGTCCGTGCGGCCGGTGCCGTTGCTGCCATTTGCTCCGTTGCTATCGCTCATGTAATTCGAAGTCCTTCCTCGATCGGGCTAGGTGGCAAGGGACACCCTGGGCCGCGACTGGTTACAGATCTGTTGGGTCCGGCCCCTCGTTTGAAAGCTCGTTTCGGACGTGCCATACACGCTGGATCATGGTGATGATGGTCAACGCCGCGATCAGGTAGACCGCGGGCGCCAGCAGTTCGAAATCGCCGATTCCGGCGCCCTTGGCGAAGACCAAGCCGATCGGAGAGTATGCACCACCCGCACGGGACGCGTGGCCAACCCGACCTTGCACTCGACCCCGAGTGCCTCGGCGCGGGCACGCGTGTAGGAGACCATCAGCGAGCCGAGCACGGCGACGACGCACATCGCCGCGGCGAAATCCTCGCCCGTTGGTGGCGAAGTAGCCGGCGACAGCGGCGAGCACGATTCCCTCCTCGATCCGGTCCAGGGTCGAGTCGAGGAAGGCGCCAAAGAGCGTCCCCTTGCCCGACATCCGCGAGTAGCGCCCGTCGAGTGTGTCCATCACCGAACCGGCGATGAAGGCGATGCCACCGAGGAAGAAAAGCTCCTGGGTGACAAGCGCCGCGGCGATCAGGTTGCCGATCAGGCCAGCGATCGAGATCGCGTTCGGGGTCAGCCGCGACTCGATCAACCGATCGCGAGCGTAGGCGCGCAGCTCCTGGCCGTTGCGGGCCTGGCGACCGTTGCGGCGAGGGCCGGGGGCCCGGGGGGGCGCCGAAGACTCCATGGCGTGAGGCTAGAGGATGGGTCCGATCCCAGCAGGGGTTCCGCTTAACTTTTTGGATGACCGGCTGGGCCATCCGAGGGCGTCCTGACCAAAAAGTGCAAGACGCTCCACCCCTGCTGGGATCGGACCTACGCCTCTGCCTCTCGGGGCTGAGCTGGGCGGCCCCAGGACCAAGCCTCAGGTCTGGCGCGGGCCAGCAGGCGCTGGGCGACGAGGGCGGAGGCGCCGGCGACCATCCAGCCGAGCGCGACGTCGACCCAGTAGTGGTTGCCGGTGACGATCACGACCCAGCCGATCAGAAGCGGCCAGAACGCCCACCACGCCTTCGACCACCAGTGACGGCAGACGCGGGCGCCCGTGCCGCCGATCATCGCGGCGAAGGCGCAGTGCATGCTCGGCACCGCGGCGTAGGGGTTGATGAAGACTTTGGCCAGCGAGGAGTCGTGGTTGACGCCGGAGAAGTCGGTGATCGTGTCGACGAAGCCGTCGTGGGGGAACATCCGCGGCGGCGCGGTCGGGAAGAGCGTGTAGCCGATCAAGGCGAAGCCCATCGAGACGACGAACATGTTGCGCACGAAGTAGTAGGAGTCGTTGCGGAAGAGGTAGAGCCAGATCAGGAAGCCGAGCGCGATCGAGAACTGGGCATTGAGGTAGAGCTGGTTGGCGAGGTCGATGGTCCAGTGCGCCGACAGGAAGAAGGCCTGCACGCTGGGCTCGAAGAGAGCGTGGGCCGAGCGCTCGAAGTCGATCACCTGCTGGCCGTTCCCGATCGCCTCCGAGCGCTGGCCGTCGGCGATGCCGCGGACGAGCTCGTAAGCGATGTCGACGCAAGACCAGGATCCCGAGCTGGCGCCCGGCGTCGCCCCAGCCTTGGGGCAACTTGGTTCCGATGCGGGCGAGGGCACGAGACACGTGACAGGTCATTGTAATTCGCCCGTTAACGGGGGTGGTGGGGAAGCGGTGGGGCTCCGCCCGGGAGGCTTTGGGAGCGATCACCTCCCGCAGCCGGCGCAACTGCCGGCCGGACGGTCTCCCGGGCGGAGCCCCACCGCTTCCGATCAGCCGCCGCTAAGCGACCAATAAAAGGCTTGTTCCTACTCGAGGAAGCTGAGGGCGTCGTCTATGACGCGAGCGTCGTCGATCCAGGGCCAGTGACCGGCGCCGGGGACGATTTGGAGCTGGGAGTTTGGAAGAGCGTCAGCGTAGGCGTTGGCGAAGCGGGTGGGGAAATAGATGTCGCGGTCGCCCCAGAGGACCAGGGAGGGGCAGGTCAGGCGGTTCAAGTTGCGGCCGGCGATGGCGAGGCGGTCGGGATCGGCGTGACGGTAGAGAGCGAGAAGGGCTGCTTGGGTGCCGCGGCCCCAGTGGTCCCAGATCATGTCGACGAAAGCCGTTGGCATTGGCCTGCGGTCGCCCTTGGCCTGGCGCAGCAGTAGGTCAAGGCTGGCACGGGTGGTCGTTCGGTTGAGGACTTCGCCGATTGGCTTGCGCCGCCAGAGCTGGGCGACCCAGTGCCAGCGATAGCCGGGCAGCAGCGGCACCGCGTTCATCACCACGAGCTTCTCGACCAGCTCCGGCCGTCGCTGGGCGCCGATCAGCGCCAGGCAACCCCAGTCGTGGACGACCAGCTTGCGGCGGCCGATGCCGAGCTGCTCGAGACAGCGTTCGAGGAAGGCCGAGAGCCCGTACATCGAGTAGTCGAAGGCGGCGGGGTCGGGATGATCCGAGCGTCCCCAGCCCGGCATGTCGATCGCGATCGCCGCGTCACCACGCTCGAGAAAGGGAAGCCAGTCCCCGCCATGGGTCGGATTGCCGTGGCAATAGACCACCGGCGTCCCCTCGCCCGGAACGCGCCGGTAGAAGACACGCACCCCATCCACCACAAGCTCCGCCTCTTCAATCGCGCTCGCCCCCTTCTCGCCCGTGCCAGCCATCAAGCGAACCCTACGCTGACCTGGGAGCGACGGGCGCCCCTCCGATGGAGACTTTGGGAGCGATCACCCTTCGCAGCCAGCGACACTGCCGGCCGTACGGTCTCCAGCGGAGGGGCGCCCGTCGCTCCCTCGCTGCATAAGGTCCCTCGATGCCCTGGAAACGCCCAACCAAGCGCCGCGTGCGCGCGATTCGCGACCGGCTGCGCGAGATGTACGGGCGGCCGGTGAACGAGCCGCACGGGCACCCGATCGCCGAGCTGATCAAGACGGTGCTCTCCCAGCACACCAACGACCGCAACCGCGACCGTGCCTTCGCCGCCCTGCGCCAGCGCTTTCCGGAGTGGGAGGAAGTGCGCGAAGCCCCGGTCAGCGCGGTCGAGGAGGCGATCCGGCCCGGCGGCCTGGGCAAGCAGAAGGCACCGCGGATCCAGGCGATCCTCGAGCAGCTCGGCGAGCAGCCCAGCCTCGACTGGACGAAGACTGCCCCGCCGACCGAATCGATGGCCTACCTGGACTCGCTGCCGGGGGTCGGGCGCAAAACGGCGGCCTGCGTGCTGATGTTCTCCTGGGGCATCCCCGAGATCCCCGTTGACGTGCACGTGCACCGGGTCGGCGGCCGGCTCGGCTTCTTTCCCGAGAAGGCCTCGTTCGAACGCGCCCACGACGAGATGCAGGCCGCCGTCGACCCCGAGGACGCCTTCGAGCTGCACATGAACCTGATTCGCCATGGGCGCGAGGTCTGCCGGCCGAAACCGCGCTGCGGCGAGTGCGAGCTGCGCCGAATGTGTCCCTGGTACCGTGCCGGGCGAAAATGACGAAGAAAACCTTCATCGTCTTTGGGCTCGTGGTCGTCGTCCTGGCCGTGCTGATTCCCTGGCTCGCCTTCCGCAACGACGGCGATGCTGCCCGCGGCGACCAGAGCGTGCCCGCGGACCTGAAGAGCGGCCAGAGCCTCTTCCAGACCAACTGCGGCACCTGCCACACGCTCTACGCCGCCGGCACCGACGGCAACTACGCGCCGAATCTCGACGAACTGCTGACGCCATCCGGCCCGGCGACGGGCAAAGAACTAGGTCAGGTAGAAGGCCGCGTCCTCAACGCGGTTGAAAACGGCGTCGACAGCACCACCACGCCGGGCCGGATGCCGGCCGGCATCCTCAACGAGCAGCAGACCAAGGAAGTCGCCGAATTCGTCGCCCACACCGCCGGCGAGGGTTAAGCGGCAGTCCATCCCGGTAGGGCCGGAGCCCCACCGGGATGTCCTCGTGAGTTGGTTAGCTGCCGAGGTGAAGGACGCTGATCACTCCGGCGTGATCTGAGGGCCAGAACGGCGGGGTTGCCTGGAACGGCGAGTCCCCGATCAGTTCGGCATCGTCGCCGTCGGAGCGGGCGGCGCCGCGGCTGAGGATCAGGTCGATCCGTGTGCGGAACGTCGAGACCGGGTTGTTAAGCGCCCCCGGCGCCAGCGGTGGGGTTTCCGATTCCTGGCAGCAGGAGAGCCCGGGCCCAAGCAGTTTCTCGTTCCAGCTGTCGCGGAACTTGCCGGGCGCGGTGAGCTGCGCGTAGGAGGTGGTCGTGGAGCCGTCCGCGGCGGAGTTGAAATCGCCGGTGACGACGATCGTTCCGCCCTTGCCCGGTCCAGCGAGGAATTCGTTCGCCTGCGTCTGTTGCACGAGCGGCGATTCCTCGGTTTCGAGGTGGGTGTCGACGAAGCGGAACGGCTGGCCCTTCAGCCTCGCGTCGATGCTGGCCCAGCCGCGGTCGAACGAGAGCGGGCCGACCGGCGATTCGATCACCTGCTGAGTGGCATAGCGACCGCTTTGCGGGTTGCTCCAGCTCAGCCCCCGCGTGTCGTCATTGACGAGGATCACGTCGCGATCTTCGAGTTCCACCGAGCAGGTGATCGTCGGGCCTGGCTGGACGCAGCCCTGTTCGGCGAGAGCGAGCGGCGCCGGCCCGATTTTCGCGTTATGGGAGATCGACGCCGCCGTGTAGTGCAGCCCCCGGGCTTCGAGATCGTTTTCGAGGATCGCGAGGAAGTCGTAACCGGCGGGCGGGTTCAAGCCAGCTGTCGTCCACTTCGAGACCTCCTGCAAACCGATCAGATCCGGTTCCTCTTCCTGGATCTCATCGGCGATCGCTTCGGCGCGCTGGGGGAAGTTCGTGTACTGCACGGTCGCGTAGATCCGCGCGACGGCTTCGACGAACGCTTCCTGGGTCGTCGCTTCGAGCGCCGGGTTGAGGCTGGAACCCAGGTACATGTTCTGGGTCATGACCGTCAGGTCGCGCTTACCGTGGCCGTGGCCTTTGCCGGGATGGCCATGGCCGGGGTGATGCGGGTAGTGATGGGACTTGCCGTGATGGCCGAAGTCCCGACCCCCCCGGTGCGCTCCCGCGGTGTCCAGCGGAAGTAGGGCAAAGATCAGCGCAGCGGCGATCGCGAGCAGCGTCACCGGTCGTCGATTGCTCATATGAAGGTGATTCACATCGGCTCCTCTTCGTTGGCGACCCACCGCGAGCCGGTGAGTCGAGTCGTCGAGGCGCCTCCCCGCCGGGCGCCCGCTCTCACGTGGCTGCCCGGCATTGCTAAACGCAAACCCACTATAAGCGGCAGTTTGGAACCGTGGCAGAGATCTGCCATACTGCCACTTAGATTTCTTAGGCTTGAACAACGAAACCCTGGAGGTACGTGAAAAAGTGGGAAAGACGATCGGGATCGACCTGGGCACGACCAACTCCTGCGTCGCCGTGCTGGAGGGCGGCGAGCCGACCGTACTGGAGAACGCCGAGGGCGGGCGCACGACCCCGTCGGTGGTCGCCTTCACCGAGTCCGGCGAGCGCCTGGTCGGCACCGTCGCCAAACGCCAGGCGGTGATGAACCCCGAGAACACGATCTTCTCGATCAAGCGCTTCATGGGCCGCAAGGAGGCCGAAGTCAAAGAGGAGGAGACGATCGTCCCGTACAAGGTCGAGGCCGGCCCCAACGGCGACGTCCGCGTCGACGTGCGCGGCAAGCAGTACAGCCCGCCGGAGATCAGCGCGATGATCCTGCAGAAGCTGAAGGCCGACGCCGAAGCGAAGCTCGGTGAGACGGTCGACAGCGCCGTGATCACCGTCCCCGCCTACTTCAACGACGACCAGCGCCAGGCGACCAAGGACGCCGGCAAGATCGCCGGGCTCGAGGTCAAGCGGATCATCAACGAGCCGACCGCCGCCTCGCTCGCCTACGGGCTCGACAAGGAGACGGCCGACCAGACGATCCTCGTCTTCGACCTCGGCGGCGGCACCTTCGACGTCTCGGTGCTCGAAATCGGCGACGGCGTCTTCGAGGTGAAGGCGACCGCCGGCGACAACCACCTCGGTGGCGACAACTGGGACAAGGCGATCGTCGAGTGGCTGGTCGCCGAGTTCAAACGCGACCAGGGCGTCGACCTCGCCGCCGACAAGAACTCGCTGCAGCGCCTCTACGAGGCGGCGGAGAAGGCGAAGATCGAGCTCTCCTCGACGCAGGAGACGCAGATCAACCTGCCCTTCATCACCGCGGTCGAGGGCCAGCCCAAGCACCTCGACCTGAAGCTCTCGCGCTCGAAGCTGAACGAGCTGACGGCGGACCTGCTGGAGCGGATCGTCGGCCCGGTCAAACGGGCGCTCGACGATGCCGACGCCGACGATCGACCACGTCGTCCTGGTCGGCGGCATGACCCGGATGCCGGCGGTGCGCGAGCGGGTCGAGGAGCTGACCGGCAAGGAGCCGCACCAGGGCGTCAACCCGGATGAGGTCGTCGCCGTCGGCGCCGCGATCCAGGCCGGTGTGCTGGCCGGCGACGTCAAGGACGTGCTGCTGCTCGACGTCACCCCGCTGACCCTCGGGATCGAGACCAAAGGCGGCGTGATGACGAAGCTGATCGAGCGCAACACGACGATCCCGACCAAGAAGTCGGAGACCTTCTCGACCGCCGACGACAACCAGCCCTCGGTCGAGATCCACGTGCTGCAGGGCGAGCGCGAGATGGCCAGCGGCAACAAGAGCCTGGGCAAATTCCAGCTCACCGGCATCCCGCCGGCGCCGCGCGGCATGCCGCAGATCGAGGTCACCTTCGACATCGACGCCAACGGCATCATCAACGTCACCGCCAAAGACCTGGGCACCGGCACAGAGCAGAAGATCGAGATCAAATCCGGCTCCGGGCTCTCCGACGAGGAAATCCAGGGCATGGTCTCCGACGCCGAGTCCCACGCCGAGGAGGACCGCAAGCAGCGCGAGCTGGCCGAGGCGCGCAACCTCGCCGAGAACGCCGCCTACCAGTCCGAGAAAGCAGCTCGAGGATGCTGGGCGACAAAGTCGAGTCCGACGACCAAAGAGGAGATCGAGGCGGCGATCAAAGACGTGCGCGAGTCCCTCGACCTCGGAGAGCGTCGAGGAGATCAACGCGAAGACCGAGGCGCTGACCGCGGCGATGACCAAAGTCTCCGAGCAGCTCTACGCGGCGGCGCAGGCTGAGGCGGCGCAGCAGTCGGCGGACGGTGGCTCTGCCGAGGGCGGCGACTCCTCCGAGGAGGAGGAGGTCGTCGACGCCGAGGTGGTCGACGAGGGGGACGACAAGTGAGCGAGTCTCAGGACGATCAGGGACGGGACCCATCGGCCGCGGGTCCTGTCGGTGCAGGGGACCCACCGCCCCCTCCGGTCGCTAAAGCGTCCTCAGGGGCGGTACCCCCTACACCGCCACCCGCGGGCGAGGCGTCCGATCAGATCGAGCAGGACCTCGATGCGCTGCTGGCTGACGCGCAGCGGGAGCGGGACGAGTACCTGGAACTCGCGAAGCGGACTCAGGCTGACTTCGAGAACTTTCGTAAGCGGATGACGGCTGAGGTTCAGGCCGCTGCGGGACGTGGAAAAGCTGAGGTGATTCGGGAGGTCGTGCCGGTCCTCGACGATCTGGAGCGGGCGATTCAGGCTGCTGGGTTGGATCCGGAGGGGGACTCGGAGGATGGGCTTGTCGCATGGAGTGCTGCTGGTCTTCCGCAGGCTGCGGGAGACGCTGACGCGGAATGGGGTCGAGGCTGTTGGATCCGGAGGGGGAGAAGTTCGACCCGCACGTTGCACGAGGCGCTCTCGACGGTGGCCGTCGAGTGGGGTCGAGTCGGGGACGGTCGTCGAGGTGATGCAGAAGGGCTACCTGCTTGGCGAGCAGCTGATCCGGCCGGCCCGCGTGGTGGTGAGCGAGTAGGAGGAAGTTGGCTGACGATCTCTACAAGATGCTCGGCGTCTCGAAGGAGGCCTCCGAGGAGGAGATCAAGAAGGCGTACCGCAAGCTGGCGCGCCAGTACCACCCTGACCGCAACCCCGACGATCCCAGCGGCGGAGGAGAACTTCAAGGAGATCCGGGCGCCTACGACATGCTCTCCGACCCCGAGAAGCGCAAGGAGTACGACGCCGGTGGGGCATGTTCGGCGGCTTCGGTGGCGGCGGCCGGCGGTCCGGGCGGCGGCAACCCCTTCGGCGGCTGGCGGCCCTGGGGCGGCTTCGGCGGCGTCGACCTCGGCGACATCTTCTCCAGCATCTTCAGCCGCGGCGGCGGCGGCGGGCGGGCCCAGGCCCAGCAGGTGCGTGGCCGCGACCTCGAAACCGAGATCAGCTCAGCTTCGACCAGGCCGTCAACGGCGCCCAGGTCAGCGTCACCGTGCCGAAGGCCGAGCGCTGCCCGACCTGCCACGGCAGCGGCGCCAAACCGGGCACCAGCCCGGTCACCTGCCCGCGCTGCGAAGGCCGCGGCATCGACGCCCAGAGCCAGGGCTTCTTCTCGATCAGCCAGCCCTGCCCGCAGTGCGGCGGCGCCGGCCAGATCATCGAGGACCCCTGCCCCACCTGCGGCGGCTCCGGCCTGACCCAGCAGACCAAGCGCTACAAGGTCAACATCCCGGCCGGGGTCAAGGACGGAGCGCGGATCCGCCTCGCCGGCAAGGGCGAGGCCGGGCCAGCGCGGCGGGCCCCCGGGAGACCTCTACGTGACCACCCGGGTCGCCGCCTCCCCGGTCTTCAAGCGACTCGACGACGGCAACCTCGAGGTGACGGTGCCGATCACGATCGCCGAGGCGCTGCGCGGCGGCACGATCGAGGTGCCGACGCTGGACGGGACGAAGAAGATCAAGGTCGGCGCCGGCACCAAGCACGGCGCGATCCAGCGGCTGCGCGGCGAGGGCGCGCCGAAGCCGAAGGGGCAGGGCGACGGCGACATCCGCTACCGGCTCGAGATCGAGATGCCGGAGAAGCTCACCGACGAGCAGAGCGAGGCGGCCGAGAAGCTCGCCGAGGCCTTCAACGGCGCCGACCCGCGGGCTGAGCTGCTGCGCAAGGCGGGCAGCACTGATGAGCGCATATCCGGCGCGAACGGATCGAAGTCTCGATCGACGACGAGCGGGGCGTCTTCATGATCTCGGTCGCCGCCGAGCTCGCGCGAGATGCACCCGCAGACGCTGCGGATCTACGAGGCGCGCGGACTGATCGCAGCCCAAGCGCTCGCCGAAGAACACCCGGCTCTACTCGCAGCGCGACGTCGAGCGGCTGCGCCGGATCCAGCAGATGACCGCCGAAGGGCTGAACCTGGCCGGCGTCGAGAGGGTGCTGGCGCTGGAAGAGCAGGTGGCAGAGCTGAGAGCGAGTGAGAGAGCTGGAAGGAAGGAAAGACGCCTGATGCAACCGGATAGTTCACCGTCAAGTCGCAGGAAGCGGTGGCTGCGGCGCAGGCGCTCGCCGCGCGAGCGCAAGCAACCCGGAGGTCGACCCCCGCCCACCTGCTGGTCGCCCTGCTCGACAGGAGGACGGGCTGGTCGTGCCGATCCTGCAGAAGCTCGGCGCCGAGGTGAGCGCGATCGCGAGCGCGCGCCGTGGCCGCGGTGGAGGAGCTGCCGAAGCTGAGCGACGACCGCTGAGGTCCGCGCCTGTCCTCCGCCCTCGTCGCGACCCTGCAGCGGGCCGAGAAGGAGATGGCCAAGCTCGGCGACGAGTACATCTCGACCGAGCACATCCTCCTGGCGCTGACCGACTCGGCCTCGGGAGTCGCCGACCTGCTCCCCGACCGCGGCTCGCTCGAGCAGGCCTCGCGAGGTGCGTGGTCCTCACAAGGTGACCTCGCCCAACCCCGAGGACAGCGTGCAGGCGCTGGAGAAATTCGGCCGCGACCTGACCGCCGACGCGCCAGGGCGGACAAGCTCGACCCGGTGATCGGCCGCGACGAGGAGATCCGCCGCGTGATCCAGGTGCTCTCCCGGCGGACCAAGAACAACCCGGTGCTGATCGGCGATCCCGGTGTCGGCAAGACCGCGATCGTCGAGGGCCTGGCGCAGCGGATCGTCGACGGCGACGTGCCCGAGAGCCTGCGCGACCGCCGCGTGATCGCGCTCGACATCGGCTCGCTGCTGGCCGGCTCCAAATACCGCGGCGAGTTCGAGGAGCGGCTGAAAGCGGTGCTGACCGAGGTGCAGGAGGCGGAGGGCCAGATCGTCCTCTTCCTCGACGAGCTGCACACGATCGTCGGCGCCGGTGCCGCCGAAGGCGCGGTCGACGCCGCCAACCTGCTGAAGCCGATGCTGGCCCGCGGCGAGCTGCGCGCGGTCGGCGCGACCACGCTCGACGAGTACCGCAAGCACATCGAGAAGGACGCGGCGCTGGAGCGGCGCTTCCAGCCGGTGCTGGTCGGCGAGCCCGACATCAACGACACGATCGCGATCCTGCGCGGGCTCAAGGGGCGCTACGAGGAGCACCACGGCGTCCGCATCACCGACTCGGCGATCGTCGCCGCGGCGACCCTCTCGGAGCGCTACATCGCCGACCGCTTCCTGCCCGACAAGGCGATCGACCTGATCGACGAGGCGGCCTCGCGGCTGAAGATCGAGATCGACTCGATGCCGACCGAGATCGACGAGGTCGAGCGGCGCATCCAGCAGCTCGAGATCGAGCGCGAGGCGATGAAGAAGGAGACCGACGACGCCTCCAAGGCGCGGCTCGAGGCGCTCGAGGCCGAGCTCGCCGAGCTGAACGAGAGCTTCAACGAGATGAACGCCCGCTGGCAGAACGAGAAGGGGGCGATCGACTCGATCAACGAAGCCAAGGCGCGACTGGAGGAAGCCGGCCGCGAGGCCGAGCGGGCCGAGCGCGAGGCCGACCTCGAGCGCGCCGCCAAGCTGCGCTACGGGGAGATCCCGGAGCTGGAGAAGGCGGTCGCCGAGCAGGAGGAGCGGATCGCCGAGCTGCACGCCAGCGGCACCTCGATGCTGGCCGACGAGGTGACCGAGGAGGACATCGCCGAGGTCGTCGCCAAATGGACCGGGATCCCGGTCAGCCGGCTGATCGAGGGCGAGGTCGAGAAGCTGATCCAGATGGAGGACGCGCCTGCACGATCGGGTGATCGGCCAGGACGAGGCGATCGAGGCGGTCTCCAACGCGCTGCGCCGCTCTCGCGCCGGCCTCTCCGACCCGAACCGGCCGATCGGCAGCTTCCTCTTCCTCGGCCCGACCGGGGTCGGCAAGACCGAGCTGGCGAAGGCGCTGGCCGAGTTCATGTTCGACTCCGAGCAGGCGATCGTCCGCCTCGACATGTCCGAGTACATGGAGAAGCACACGGTCGCGCGGCTGATCGGCGCGCCGCCCGGCTACGTCGGCTACGAGGAGGGCGGCCAGCTGACCGAGGCGGTGCGGCGGCGGCCCTACGCGGTGGTGCTGCTCGACGAGATCGAGAAGGCGCACCCCGACGTCTTCAACACCCTGCTGCAGATCATGGACGACGGCCGCCTCACCGACGGCCAGGGGCGCACGGTCAGCTTCACCAACACGGTGCTGATCATGACCTCCAACGTCGGCAGCGACCGAATCGTCGGCGAGCAGGTCGACGAGAGGATCCGCGAGCAGATCGAAGAGGTGCTGGCGGCGACCTTCAAGCCCGAGTTCCTCAACCGGATCGACGACACGGTGATCTTCCACCGCCTCTCCAAGGCCGACATCGGCCGCATCGTCGAGCTCCAGGTCGACCAGCTGGTCGGCCGCGTGCACGAGCGCGGGATCGAGGTCGAGCTCTCCGAGGATGCGAGGACCTTGCTCGGCAACCTCGGCTACGACCCGACCTACGGCGCCCGGCCGCTGAAGCGGGTGATCCAGAAGCAGCTGGTCGACAAACTGGCGCTGAAGATGCTCGAGGGCGAGTTCGGCGAGGGCGACACGGTGCGCGTCGGCGCCGCGGACGGCGAGCTCGTCTTCGAGGGCGCAAGCGCCAAAGTGCCCGCCTGAGGGCACCGATGGGAACTAAAGCCCATTATTTGGTGTTAAGGGAAAGGTTTGAGAATCCGAAATAAGCTCTCAAGCTGACCAATCCATGCTCGGACGACGTCGTATCGATACCTCTGCCCCAATCCGCTCCTCGCTTGCCCACGCCGCTTTCGCGGTAGAGGAGCGCGTGGTCTGGGGCGGCGCCGACGTTCTGCGCGGCGTCGCCGAGGTGGTCAAGTGGCCGTTTGAACGAATGATCTGGGCGATCGAGCGCGGCTTTGTCTGGCCGCTGGAGGAGCGCACTGGGGATTGGAACGCACCGCTGCGCGCCCTTGGCGTTGCCGCCCTGGTTCTGCTGGCGGCGGGCGCTGGGGTGCTCGGCCTCGTCTGGGCCTCCGGCAGCGGCAGCGGCGGGACTTCCTCAACACCGCAGGCAAGCGCGCCGGTCGTGGCCCCGGTCGTGCGGCAGACGCCGCAGGCGGCAGCCGTTGCGGCAGCGCCGGTGCTGCAGGGCGCGAAGCCGGACTTCACCGATACGCCACAGGGCAACGCCTCCAAGAGCTCGGCCGAAGCCGCCGGCGCGGAAAGCAGCGTCGCAGCGTCCGGCTCCGAAAGCACAGCGACAGCAGCCGGCTCGACCGCGGAAGTGGCGAAGTCGGCGAGCTCGAGCACCCAAGGGTCTGCCACCGCCAACGCGGTCAAACCCGCCGGCCCGCCGGCAACCACTGTCGCCCGCCAGTTCGCCGGCGGCTTCGTCCTCTACGAGATCGGGCGCAAGAGCGCCCAAGTCGAAACGACCTTCAACGAAACCGCCACCCCGCGTCTGGCCCAGAGCTCTTGCGTCGGCCACCGCGACAGCCGGCAGGCGTCAAGGTGCCGAAGGCGAAAGTGCTCAACGTCGTGGCCGGACCGCGCAAGGGGACACCTTCACACTGAGCATCTCGCTGCTGCGCGTCGGCGTTACCAGTGAGCTGCGGCTCGAGATGCAACGCAATCCGAAAACCGGCGTGTGGCAAGTCGCGGACTCGCTCGGCTGATGGGGCGGCTTCGCAACACACTCGCCGTCGCGGCGGTCGGCGCGGCCCTGAGCGCCACGCAGGCGAGCGCCGCCGAGCCCGCTCCGACGGAAACGATCGCGCCGGCGCTCGAACAGAACGAAACGCTCGCCGCGCCGGCGGCGACGCCAGCACCGCAGCCGGCGCCCAGCGGCGGCACCGCGGTCGAAGGGCCAGCCGAAGAAAAAACAGAAGCAAGCGAACCGGCGCCGGAAAACGAACCCGCTGCCGGTGCGGTTCCCGCTCCCACCCCTTCCGAAATCTTCGAAGTGCCGTCGATTCCTAGCTCCAGTTGCGCTAGCTCGGGAGTGCCGCCGGTGCTGATCCCGATCTACCAGCGCGCCGCCGACGCCTACGGACTCGGTCCGCAGGGCGCCGCGATCCTCGCCGGGATCAACGAGATCGAGACTGCCTTCGGCACCAACATGGGCCCGTCCTCGGCCGGCGCGGTCGGCTGGATGCAGTTCATGCCCTCGACCTGGGAAACCTAGGGAGTCGACGCCAACGGCGACGGCGTCGCGGATCCCTACAACCCCGAAGACGCGATCTTCGCCGCGGCCGCTACCTCAACGCCTCCGGTATGCCGACCGACACCTACGGCGCGATCTTCGCCTACAACCACGCCGACTGGTACGTCGGCGAGGTGCTCGCCAACGCCGGCTGTTACGGCTCGCTCGGCGGCGGCCCCGGCGGCGGCTTCGCCCTTACCCCGCAGATGCCAGTCCTCGCCTGCAGCCGGCGCCGGCATGGCGAGAGCGAGATCCCAGCCGATTACCTGACCGCCTTCGAGGACGCGGCGGCTCGTTACGAACTCGGCACAGCGCGGAGTCTGGGCCCTGGCCGCGGTCGCCAGGCTCGAGTCGAACTTCGGTCGTGGCATGGGCGCGAAGCAGATGCGCGAACGCGGCCCGCTCGGGCTCGAACCGAGCGAGTGGAACAAGTACGCGGTCGACGGCGACGAAGACGGCCACATCCACCGTGCCGACCCGGCCGACTCGGCGGCGACCCTGGCGCGGCTGATCTGGTCGCGGGCAGCCTCCGCGCCGGAATCTTCGCCCACAACCAGGCCGACTGGTACGTGCAGGAGGTGCTCAGCGACGCCGAAGCACCTCGAAGGCCACTGCAAGATCAGCTACGTCGACTGGCGGGTCGCCCCGCTCGCCTCCGGCTTCGAAACCGCCGGGACCGAGCGCGGTTCTCGACAACGGCCTCGCCAGCGCCCCCGAAGATGCCCCGGCAGCGGTCAAGGCGGCGATCGCCGCGGCCAACTCGATCGCCACTACCCCCTACATCTGGGGCGGCGGCCACGGCTCCTGGTACGCCTCCGGCTACGACTGCTCGGGCGCTGTCAGCTTCGCGCTCTACGGGGCCGGCCTGCTCGACACCCCGCTTACCTCAGGCTCGCTGGAGAGCTACGGCGAACCCGGCCCCGGTCGCTGGATCACCATCTACGCCAGCGCAACCCACGCCTACGCCGAGATCGCCGGCCTGCGCTGGGACACCGTAGGCGATGCTCAGGGCACCGGCCCACGCTGGCACGCAGAGCCTCCTTATCCGGAAGGCTTCGTCGTGCGTCATCCCGCTGGGTACTGATCCTTCGTTGCGATCTCAAGGGCCGGGTAACGTAGGGTCGAAGCCCCCGTCGAGAGGAGAGTGCGATGCCTACCTATCTGATGCTGACCAACCTCACTGCCGAGGGAGTGCGGACTCTGAAGAACAACCCGGCCGGGTCGCCGAGGTGAACAAAGAGGTCGAGCAGATCGGCGCCAAGGTCGTCGCCCAGTACGCGACGCTCGGCCAGTACGACTTCGTCACCGTGGTCGAGGCGCCCGACGAGAAGACGATGGCCAAGGTCTCGGTCGAGCTCGGCTCGCGCGGGACGATGACCAGCCAGACGCTGACGGCGATGTCGGCCGACGATCTGGCCGGCTCGCTCTAGCGGGGCGAACACTTGAAGATCCTCGTCGTCGGTGGGGGTGGGCGCGAGCACGCGATCGTGCGGGCGCTGGCCCGCTCCGCTCACGCGCCCGAGCTGCTCTGCGCACCCGGCAACGCCGGCATCGCCGCCGACGCCGAGTGCCTGCCGGAGATCGCGGCCGATGACGTCGGGGCGATCGTCGCGTCGGCGCGAGAGCGCAGCGTCGACCTGGTCGTGGTCGGGCCCGAGGCGGCGCTGGTCGCCGGCGTCGTCGACGCGCTCGAGGACGCCGGGGTGCCGGCCTTCGGGCCGAGCGCGGCAGCGGCCGAGCTGGAGGGCTCGAAGGCCTTCGCCAAGGAGCTGATGCGCGAGGCCGGCGTGCCGACCGCCGGCTACTCGCTGCTGCGCGGCCGCGAGCAGGCGCTCGCGCGAGATCGCCTCCGCCGCCTACCCGGCGGTGCTCAAGGCCGACGGCCTGGCCGCGGGCAAGGGCGTGATCATCT
This sequence comes from uncultured Solirubrobacterales bacterium, assembly GCA_963716345.1. Classification (GTDB taxonomy): domain Bacteria; phylum Actinomycetota; class Thermoleophilia; order Solirubrobacterales; family 70-9; genus VRUE01. Next base: position 1,457,314 of record OY970304.1, on the reverse strand, counting down.
GCGCCGACGGAGGCCGAGGCGCGCGCCGCGGTCGACGTCTTCTTCACCGAGCAGCGCTTCGGCGCCAATATCGCCGTGGTGCTGGAGGAGTTCCTCGAGGGCGAGGAGCTCTCGCTGCTGGCCCTCTGCGACGGCGAGAACGTCGTGCCGCTGGCGCCGGCCCAGGACTACAAGCGGATCTTCGACGGCGACGAGGGCCCGAACACCGGCGGCATGGGCAGCTACTCGCCGGTGCCCGGCTTCGGCCCGGCCGAGGTCGAGGAGATCGTCGACACCGTGCACCGGCCGATCGTGGCGGCGATGGCGCGCCGCGGACGAGCCCTTCCACGGCGTCCTCTACGCCGGCCTGATGATCGGTTCCGACGGCCCCAAGGTGCTCGAGTTCAACACCCGCTTCGGCGACCCCGAGACGCAGGCGGTGCTGCCGCGGCTGCGCTCCGACCTGGTCGACCTCTTGCCTCGCCGCGCGCGAGCCGGGCGGCCTGGCCGGAGCCGAGGCCGAGTTCGCCAGCGACTGGGCGGTGACCCTGGTCCTCGCCTCGGCCGGCTACCCGAGTCCTCCTCGAAGGGCGACGTGATCCGGGGCCTCGAGGCCGCTGCCGAGCTGGCCGAGGTCACCCACGCCGGCACCGCCGAGCGCGACGGCGACGATCGTCACCGCCGGCGGTCGGGTCCTCAACGTGACGGCGCTCGGGCGCGACGCCGGCCGAGGCCCGCGATCGTGCATACGATGCGGCGGGCCGGATCGACTTCGAGGGAATGCAGATCCGCACCGACATCGCCGCCCGCGCGGTCGAGCGCGTCGCTAGCTAGCCAGTCACAAGAGAGGACGAGATGAACGAGATCTCAGAGGAGCCCCAGCCCACAGGAGGCGAAGCCAACGAGCCGCAGGTCGGCGAGGCGCTGGCGATGCCGGCGGTCGAGGAGGCCTTCGAGGAAATCGACGTCGATGAGCCCCTGGTCGGGATCATCATGGGCTCGAAGAACGACAAGCCGAAGATGCAGCCGGCCGGCAAGGCGCTGCACGAGGCGGGCATCCGCTACGAGGTGCGGGTGATGAGCGCCCACCGCGATCCCGAGATGGTGCGCGAGTACTGCACCAACGCGAGGATGAGGGGCCTGAAGGTGATCATCGCCGGCGCCGGCATGTCCGCCGCCCTGCCGGGAGTCGCCGCCGCCCACACCGACCTGCCGGTGATCGGCGTGCCGATCCTCGGCAAGAGCGCTCGGCGGCCTCGACGCGCTGCTCTCCGCCGTGCAGATGCCGCCTGGGATCCCGGTTGCCTGCGTGGCGATCGACGGGGCGAAGAACGCCGGCATGCTCGCCGCGCGGATAATCAACGCGTGATCCCCCGCTACACCCGCCCGGAGATCGGCGCCGTCTGGTCTCCGCAGCGCAAGATCGAGTGCTGGCTCGAGGTCGAGCTGGCGGCGACCGAGGCCTGGGCCGAGGAGGGCGTGGTGCCGCGCGAGGCCGCTGAGGCGGCGCGGGCGAACGCGGCCTTCACGGTCGAGGCGGTCGACGAGCGCGAGAAGGTGACCGACCACGACGTCGCCGCCTTCGTCGACGTCGTCGCCGCGTCGGTCGGCGAGCACGGGCGCTGGATCCACTACGGGCTGACCTCCTCCGACGTGCTCGACACGGCGCTGGCGCTGCAGCTGCGCGAGGCGGGCGAGGTCGTGCTGGCCAGCGCCCGCGCCTACCGCGACGCTCTGATCGAGCGGGCGCTCGAGCATCGCGACACGCTCTGCGTCGGCCGCACCCACGGCGTCCACGCCGAGCCGACCACCTTCGGCCTGCGACTGGCCGGCTTCGCCTTCGAGGCCGATCGCAACCTCGCCCGGCTCGACCGACGCCTTCGAGCAGCTCGCCTTCGGCAAGCTCTCCGGCGCGGTCGGCACCTACGCCTCGGTGCCGCCGGCGGTCGAGGCGCGGGTGATGGAGCGGCTCGGGCTGCGGCGCGAGGACGTCGCCACGCAGGTGATCCCGCGCGACCGCCACGCGGTGCTGCTCTCGCAGATCGCGCTCGCCGGCGCCGGGCTGGAGCGCTTCGCGACCGAGGTTCGCAACCTGCAGCGCACCGAGGTGCGCGAGGTCGAGGAGCCGTTCGCCGCCGGCCAGAAGGGCTCCTCGGCGATGCCGCACAAGCGCAACCCGATCCGCACCGAGCGAATCACCGGCCTCGCCCGCGTCCTGCGCGGCTACGCCCAGACCGGTCTCGAGAACGTCGCCCTCTGGCACGAGCGCGACATCTCCCACTCCGGCGCCGAGCGGGTGATCCTGCCCGACGCGACGATCGGGCTCGACTACATGCAGGACCTGGCGACCAAGGTCGCCAGCGGGATGACGATCCGCAGCGATCGCATGCGCGAGAACCTCGGGCTCACCCACGGCGCCCTCTTCAGCCAGCGCGCCCTGACCGCCCTGGTCGAGTCCGGCATGACCCGCGACGACGCCTATCGCGTCGTCCAGGAGAACGCCCAGCAGGCCTGGGACACCGGCACCCAGTTCCGCGAGCTGCTCGGCGTGGCCGCACCCGAGCTCGACCTCGACGCCATCTTCGACTACAACGCCTACCTCACCCACCTGCCCGAGATCTTCGAGCGGCTCGAAGCGCTGCGCTGACCTTCCGGTGCGCTCGCTTTATGTGCTCATAGGCCGCATAAAGCGCACCGGAACGGACGAGTAGGGTTCACCGACGATGCTTCTCTACACCTGTGGACAGAAGACGACCGGGCCGGCCTTTGCGCACCCGTGTGCGAAGGCGGGCAAGGCACTCGACGCCGCCGGCTACACCTACGAGTTGAAGGTGATGGGCGGCTACCGGCTGATGCCCTGGACCTGGGGCAGCCGTGACGAGGACCGGGCCGAAGTGAAAGAGCTGAGCGGCACCAACGAGGTGCCGATCCTCGTCCTCGACGACGGCGAAGTGATCTCCGGCTCGAGCACGATCGCGCGCTGGGCGCAGGAACATCCTGCTGCCCGCGCCGCCGCCAAGGCCTGAGCGCTACCGCCTCACCCTCGCGTGCCGATCCCACTGCGATAGGCAACAACCGGCTCTGCCTTGCCCTTCAGGGCCAACTCGAGGCGTTCGCCCGGAGGCTCGGCCAAGTGTTCGGCAAGGCGACCAGAGACAAGGATCTCTCCGCCAGCCGCCTCTCCCTGCAATCGCGCAGCGACGTTGACGACATCGCCGATCGCGGTGAAGTCGTTGAGCGAGCGTCTGCCGACATTGCCGACGAAGGCCTCGCCGTAGTCGAGGCCGATCCCGACCTCGGCGAAGGGGCCCTCGGCGCTGCCATAGCCAATCCGCAGCAGCAGCTCACGGGCGCTGTCAAGCATCACCGGCGCGGCCTCCTCGAAGCGTCCGTACATCGGCAGGTAAAGCGCCATCACCTCGTCGCCGATCAACTTGTCGATCACGGCCTCGGGAAAGAGGACGTCCTCGGCGCAGGCGTAGAAACGGCGCAGCAGGGCACTGATCGCCTCGGGGTCGGACTGCTCCGAGAGGCGGGTGAAGCCACGCAGATCAGCGAACAGCACCCCGGCCTCGGTTGTCATCCCGCCCGGTGGCGAGGCCTCAACGCAGGTCGCGCAGAGATTGGGGCTCTTGCGCGACTGCCGGTACCCAAGCGGCCGGACCAGACGGCTGCCGAAGCCGTCGAACGGCGCGCCGCAGATTCCACAGCGAGGGCTGGACGGGAGCGCGCGCAGCAGCCGGCTCATCCCCCGCCCGGACGCGCCGTAAACCATCTCGAAGTAGACAGCCCAGTCCTCGGGGGTGAGCGGCTCATCGGCCTTCTTGCGGGCCGCCCGATGCATGCGGCGCAGCGCCAAGCGCTGCCACCACGTCAGCCGACCCGCATCGCGATCTTCGGCCATGCCTTGATCATGCCCTGACGGCGGGCACCTGTCGAGCCCCGGCGGTGTGGGTGTGGGCTAGGCCGGAACCAGCTCGCGCTCGCGCGCCGGGTGGCGGGCGGTGACGACGACCGGGGTGCCGGCGCGCGGCGAGAGGGTGATGTTGCGGCGGCCGATCTTCTCCGGCGCCGGGCTGGCCTTGTGCAGCTCGCAGCGGGTCAGCACCTCGCGCAGGACGATCCGCATCTCGAACTCGGCGAAGGCGGCGCCGATGCAGCGGCGGATGCCGCCGCCGAAGGGGATCCAGGCGTAGGTGTCGGGGCCGTCCTCGAGGAAGCGCTCGGGGCGGAAGGCGAACGGCTCGGGGTAGAAGTCGGCGCGGGTGTGGGTGAGCCAGATCGCCGGGGTCACGTCGGTGCCGGCGGGCAGGTTGCAGGTCCTCGGTCTCGAGGTCGACGCGAGGCGGCGGCCGGCGAGCGGCACGACCGGGCGCAGGCGCAGCGACTCGGTGATCGTCGCCGCGCAGGTAGTCGTCCTCGCCCGCCTCGAGCGATTCGCGCAGGCGCTGCAGCGGCCCGGCGTGGCGCAGCAGCAGGTCGAAGGTCCAGGCCAGCGCCGTCGCCGTCGTCTCGTGGCCGGCGAGCAGCAGGGTCATCAGCTGGTCGCGCAGCTCGGAGTCGCTCATCTGCGCTGCCGTCCTCGAAGCGGGCCTGCATCAGCAGCGAGAGGATGTCCTCGCGCTCCTCGAGGTCGCGCGCTGGCGCGGTGCTCGGCGATCTCGGCGTAGAGCAGCTCGTCGGCGAGCTTCAGCTGCTTTTCGAACTTGGCCCAGGGCCCGCGGCCGCCGAAGCGGCGCGAGGCCAGCCCGCTCAGCTGCGCGACCGGCGAGGCGGTCTCGCTCCAGCACTTGGGTGAGGACCGTGCGCAGGCGCTCGAAGCGAGGGCCGTCGGCGACGCCGAAGACGACCCGAGGATCACCTCGAGCGTGATCGCCTGCATCCGCGGGTGGATCGGGAACTCCTCGCCGAGCGGCCAGGAGTCGATCTCGGCGGTCGACGATCTCCTCGACCAGCGGCTGCGTAGGAGCGCATCCGCTCGCCGTGGAAGGGCGGCAGCATCAGCTTGCGGCGGGCGAGGTGGTCGGCGCCCTCGATGCAGCGAGCAGCGAGCGGGGGCCGACGATCGGGTTCGAGGATGATGTTGCGCCCCGGCGGCAGGCCGTGCGAGCGCTCCGTGTAGAGCGCCTTGATCGCGGCCGGGTCGGAGATCAGCACCATCGGCCGCTCGAAGCCGAGGAAGTTGACGCTGAAGGTGTCGCCGTACTTCTCGCGCGCACTCCTGCATGAAGGCGCAGCGGCCGGAAGCTCCAGCGCAGCGTCTGGACCAGGGGTGAGCTCGTCGGTTCGGGCGGCAGCGGTCACGGCCGGAAGGATCGCAGACTGGCTGCCCAGCCAGATGAAGGCTCAGTCCAGCTACGCCGCGCACTGGTTAGCATCGCGCTTAATGCCACCCCTCACCGATCTGAAGCTCCACTCCTCCGGGCAAGGTCCGCGAGATCTACGAGTGGGATGACGACCTGCTGATGGTCGCCTCCGACCGGATCTCGATCTACGACGTCGTGATGCCGACGCCGATCACCGACAAGGGCAAGGTGCTGAACCGGATCTCGGAATTCTGGTTCGAGCTGACCGGCGACATCGTCCCCAACCACTTCATCTCCGACGACGTGCCGGAGGAGGTCGCCGAACGGGCGATGCGGGTGCGGCGGCTGGAGATGTACCCGGTCGAGTGCGTCGTCCGCGGCTACCTCTCCGGCTCGGGCTGGAAGGAATACAAGGAGGGCGGTGCCGTCTGCGGGATCGAGCTGCCGCCCGAACCTGCTCGAGTCCGACAAGCTGCCGGAGCCGATCTTCACCCCGGCGACCAAGGCCGAGATCGGCGACCACGACGAGAACGTCGACTTCGACCGCGCCGCCGAGATCGTCGGCGACCGGGCGCTGATGGAGGAGCTGCGGCGGATCTCGATCGAGGTCTACAAGCGCGGCGCCGAACACGCGGCCGAGCGCGGGATCATCCTCGCCGACACCAAGTTCGAGTTCGGCCGCCACGCCGGCGCCGAGATCGTCCTCGGCGACGAGGTGCTGACGCCCGACTCCTCGCGCTTCTGGCCCGCCGACCGCTACGAGCCCGGCAAGACGCAGCCCTCCTTCGACAAGCAGTACGTGCGCGACTGGGCGACCGAGCAGGGCTGGGACAAGACCCCGCCCGCGCCCGAGCTGCCGCCCGACGTGGTCGAGCAGACGCGCGGCCAAGTACGTCGAGGCCTACGAGCGGATCACGGAGCTGTCCTTCTAGTGCCGAGGGCCCGGGTGCTGATCCGCCCAAGGAGGGGATCCTCGACCCCCAGGGCAAGGCGGTCGAGCGGGCGCTGCCGGCGCTCGGCTTCGAGGGGATCGAGCACGTCCGGGTCGGCCGCATGGTCGAGCTGGAGGCCGAGGACCCGGAGCGGCTGGCGGAGCTCTGCGAGAAGCTGCTCGCCAACCCGCTGATCGAGGACTACGAGATCGAGCAGACGCGCTGTGATCTGGGGAGTGCTCCAGTTCCCCGGCTCCTGCGACGAGCGGGACGCCCTGCACGCCTGCCAGCGGAGCGGCGGCGAGGCGCGGCTGGTCTGGCACGAAGAGCGCGACCTCGACGGGATCGACGCGCGTCGTCGTCCCCGGCGGCTTCTCCTACGGCGACTACCTGCGGGCCGGCGCGATCGCCCGCTTCTCGCCGGCGATGGAGGCGGTGCGCCGAGTTCGCCGCCGCGGGCGGCCCGGTGCTGGGCATCTGCAACGGCTTCCAGGTCCTCTGCGAGGCCGGCCTGCTGCCCGGCGCGCTGCTGCTCAACGAGAGCATGCGCTTCATCTGCCGCCAGCTCGACCTGATCGGCGATGAGCGGCGAGCGTCGCTCTCGATCCCGGCCAAGCACGGCGAAGGCCGGTACTTCGCGCCGGACGGAGGTGCTCGACGCGCTCGAGGCGAACGGGCAGATCGCCTACCGCTACGCGCCGGGGCAGAACCCGAACGGCTCGGCGCGCGACATCGCCGGGGTGCGCAACGAGGCCGGCAACGTGGTCGGCCTGATGCCGCACCCCGAGCACGCGGTCGACCCGCTGACCGGCTCGACCGACGGGCTGCGGGTCTTCGAGGCGGTCGCGGCGGCGGGAGCGACAGCGTGACGGTCGAGCTCGCCAAGCACCGCGAGCTGGGGCTGACCGACTCCGAGTTCGAGCTGATCGTCGAGAAGCTGGGCCGCGAGCCCAACGACGTCGAGCTGGCGATGTTCAGCCTGCTCTGGTCCGAGCACTGCGCCTACAAGCACTCGCGCAAGCTGCTGCGGCGGCTGCCGACCGAGGGCGAGCGGGTGGTGATGGGGCCGGGCGAGAACGCCGGCGCCGTCGACGTCGGCAACGGCTACGCGGTCGCCTTCAAGGTCGAGTCCCACAACCACCCGAGCGCGGTCGAGCCCTTCCAGGGCGCGGCGACCGGGGTCGGCGGCATCCTCCGCGACGTCTTCGCGATCGGGGCGCGGCCGATCGCGATCCTCGACTCGCTGCGCTTCGGCGAGCTCGACTCGGTCCGCTCGCGCCACCTGCTCGACGGCGCCGTGCGCGGGATCGGCCACTACGGCAACTCGATCGGCGTGCCCAACGTCGGCGGCGAGATCTACTTCGAGGAGCCCTACGAGCACAACTGCCTGGTCAACGCGATGTGCCTCGGGCATCGCCAAGACCGAGGACATGGTCCGCGCCGCCGCCGCCGGGGTCGGCAACACGGTGGTCCTGATGGGCGCCTCGACCGGGCGCGACGGGATCGGCGGCGCCTCGGTGCTGGCCTCGGCCGAGCTCGGCGAGGGCGACGAGGCGAAGCGGCCGACGGTGCAGATCGGCGACCCCTTCGAGGAGTCGAAGGTGCTCGAGTGCTGCCTCGAGCTGCTGGAGAAGGGCCTGCTGGTCTCGCTGCAGGACCTCGGCGCCGCCGGGCTGACCTCCTCGGCCGGGCGAGATGGCCTCGGCCGGCGGGGTCGGGATCGACATCGACGTCGCCCTGGTGCCGCTGCGCGAGGCCGACATGGAGCCCTTCGAGATCATGGTCTCCGAGTCGCAGGAGCGGATGCTCGCGGTGGTCGAGCCGGCGCGGGTGGCCGAGGTGCTGGCGGTCTGCGAGAAATGGCAGACCGGCTCGGCCGAGATCGGCGTCGTCACCGACACCGGCCAGGTCCGCATCCTGCGCGGCGGCGAGCTCGTCGGCGAGATGCCGGTCGAGGCCCTGGTCGACGGCTGCCCGCTCTACGACCTCGAGCCGGCCGAGCCGCGAGGGCTGGATCTACGGCAACCGGGCGACGCTCGCCGCCGGATGTCTCCGCCGAGGAGACGCTGCTGGCGCTGCTCGCCTCCCCCAGCATCGCCTCCAAGCGCTGGGCCTTCGAGCAGTACGACTCGGTGGTCGGCTCGCGCACGGTGCGCCGGCCCGAGTCGGCCGACGCCGCGGTCCTGCAGCTGCCCGAGGCCGGCAACGCGATCGCGGTCTCGATCGACGGCAACGGCCGCCGCGTCGCCTGCGACCCCTACGCGGGCACGATCGAGGCGGTGCTCGAGTGCGCCCAGAACCTCGCCTGCGTCGGCGCCGAGCCGCTCGGCCTGACCAACTGCCTCAACTTCGGCAACCCGGAGAAGCCGGCGCCTGCCTGGCAGCTCGACCGCGCGGTCAGCGGCCTCGCCGAGGCCTGCGAGCGCTCGGCGTGCCGGTCGTCGGCGGCAACGTCTCGCTCTACAACGAGGGACCGGATGGCCCGATCTACCCGACCCCGGTGGTCGGCATGGTCGGCGAGCTGCCCGACCCGGCCGTGACTCGCGGCAGCGCCTTCGCTGCGCGAGGGCGACGCGATCGCCCTGCTCGGCCCCTTCGACCCGAGCCTCGCCGGCTCGGAGCTGGCCAAGCTGCGCGGCGAGCTCGACACGGGTCTGCCGCGAGTCCGACGTCGCCGCAGTCGCCGCCGCCTGCGCGACCGTCCGCGACGCAGTCCGCGCCGGCCAGCTCGCCTCCGCCCACGACATCAGCGACGGCGGCCTCGCCTGTGCCCTGGCCGAGTCCGCGATCGCCGGCGGCCTCGGCTGCCGGGTCGACCTGCAGCCGCTGCGCGAACGCGGCTGCTCGCCCGAGGAGGCCCTCTTCGGCGAGGGCCCGGCGGCTTCCTGCTCAGCGGTGAGCGCGAGGCCCTGGACGCGCTCGGCGCGACGCTGATCGGCGAGGTCGGCGGCAGCACGATCGAGGTCGCCGCCGGCGACCGCAGCCTCACCGTCGGCGTCGGCACCGCCGAGAGCGCCTGGCGTTCGCTCGGCGAATTGCTCGAGAGCGACGCCTAGGGACGGCGGAAGAAGAACGAGCTGCTGGAGCTGTCGCGTGAGAAGGTGCGCTGTGAAGCGCGGGCCGGCTAGTTGAACGTCCTCACGGCCGGGAAAATCGACGCTCAAGGAGCCGGTCCAGGCAGAGCCTGAAGATGCTCCCTGGAAGCTGGCTTCACCTTGGAATGGCAGTGGAGGTTGCACCGTCGCCGAAGAGAGGTCGCTCGCGAACACGAAGCTGGCCGGCGCTGCTTCAGCGAAAACGTCACGAAAAATCGACATGTGACCGCGTCGCTCCAAGGCGCCCGCCGAGAAAATGATCGACCGCTGTTTCTCACCGGAAGCTTCGACTTGGAGAAATCTGCGGCGACCCTGAGTGGCAGTAAGAGACGGTGCGACCTGGCGCGACTCGTGAGCCGCCAGTCCGGAACCGGGACGGAGGTTGGGAAATACACATTTGAACTTCTCTCCGGTGCTCAGCCGCCCCTCTGCATGCCTGGCAGCGACCGAGGTATATCCCCCTTCTCCCCTGAATCGAATCGTCCCGACGAAGACACCGAAGCGGACCGTTTCCGGCTTGCCCTCGCACTGCTCTTCGAGCTTTCCCTTTCTTATCCGCTGTGTCTTCAGCCTCACCGAGACTCGGCCGAACCTGCCGAAGCGAGCGTCGATGCGCTGCGGCGAAGCCTTGGCGCGCACGGTGTAGGAAGTCGATGCGAAGAAGGACTTACCGCCATGAACTGCATACAACGAGACCCGGCCCCGGGTGCGTTCGACCGAGATCCTGTAGCCGTTGCCCGCCCGCAAGGAGAAGCTCGCGCTCGCCGGACTGAAGTGAGTTGAGGTTTCCCCGGCGGCCGGCGCCGCGAAGATGAGGAGGACACATACCGCCAGAAGAGCGGGCGCAAGGTCTTTCCGGTAATCCACGAGAGCGGACTGTATGGAAATCGCCGATCGTGAGTTGGCCCCGCTACTCGCCGGTAGCGACGAGGGCTGGGGAATCGCCCTGCGGACCCCTCTGCTCGGCAGATTCGAACGTCGGCTTCAGCGCCAGGGTTACGACGCCCGAAACGAGGGCGGCGATGGCTGAGAAGAGGTAGGCGTCGTTGGAGACGTCGAGGGCGGCCTGAAGGGTCGCCGGTTCGCCGACGATAGCGACGAGGATCGCGGTGCCGAGTACGGCGCCGACCTGGCGGAAGGCGGCGTTGACGGCGCTGGCGGTGGCGAAGCGGTCGTCGGGGATGTCGCGCACGGAGGCGGCGCCGAGGGTCGGGAAGGCGAGGCCGATGCCGATGCCGGTGAGGCAGGCGCCGGGCAGCCAGAGGCCGAGCCAGTCGGGCGTGGCGCCGGCCGAGCGCAGCACCATCACCCCGGCGGCGAAGAAGAGGGTGCCGGGGACGATCACGGCGCGGTGGCCGAAGCGGTCGGCGAGCTTGCCGGCGGGCCCGGCGACGATCGTCGAGAGCGTCGGCCCCGGCAAGGTGGCGGCGCCGGCCTGGAGCACGGTGTAGCCCCAGATCGAGGTGAGGAAGACGACGTTGCCGAGGATCAGCGAGAAGAAGGCGGCGGCGAAAAGCAGGGTGCCGAGATTGCCGATGCGGAAGGAGCCGTGGCGGAAGAGCTCCGGCTCGACGATCGGGCGCGGATGGCTGCGGCTGCGCCAGATCATGCCGCCGAGCAAGGCGGCGGACGCAGCGAAGCAGCCGAGCGTCGCAGTCGCGGTCCAGCCCCAGTCGTTGCCCTCGACGATCGCCAACGTGACCAGAGCCAGGCTCAGAGCCAGCATCAGCGCACCGGGCAGGTCGGGCAGGCGGCTGTCGAGCTGCGGGCGCTCGCGCAGTGTTTTGGCGCCGAACCACACCACGGCGGCTCCCAGCGGCAGGTTGACGAGGAAGACGAGGCGCCAGTCGGAGAGCTCGACCAGTGCCCCGCCCAGGGTCGGCCCCACCGCCGCAGCAGCGGCTGCGGCGGCGCCCCAGATTCCGACGCCGGCGGCGCGGCGCTCGGCCGGGAAGGCGTCGAGGACAAGGGCCAGCGAGGTCGGCGCGATCAGCGCTGCACCGAGACCCTGGATGACGCGGAAGGCGATCAGGAAGCCGAGCGAGGGCGCCAAGGCGCAGAGCAGGCTGGCGGCGGTGAAACCGCCGACGCCGAGCAAGAAGATCCGCTTGTGGCCAAAGCGATCGGCGAGGCCGCCGGCCGGCACCAGCAACGCCGCGATGACGACGAAGTAGCCGTCGAGCACCCACGACAGCGCGTCCCTCCCCGAGCCCGCGAAGGAGCGCGAGATGTCGGGGAAGGCAATGTTGACGATCGTCGCGTCGAGGAAGGCGAGGAAGGCGCCAGCACAAGCGATCGCCACGATTCCTTTATGACCACGGTCATACATCGGCGCGGACTATAGACTATGACCGTGGGCATAGCGCGAATCGCAGACGGGGAGCCGGTGGAACGCAAGAGCCGCGACGGCCGCGCCCTGCTGATCAAGGGCGCGCGCCAGCTCCTGGCCGAGAAGGGCTACGCCGGTATGGAGCTGCGCGACGTCGCCGAGCGCGGCAAGGCGCCGCGCGGCTCGATCTACCACCACTTCCCGGGCGGCAAGAGCCAGCTCGCGATCGAGGCGGCCCGGGCCGAAGGTGAGGAGATCGGTGCGTTGATCGAACGCTCACTGGAGGAACGTGGCCTGCGCGGCACCCTGGAGCGCTTCGGCGAGATCTTCCGCCGCCGCGTCGTCGATCACCCCGAGCGAATCGGCTGCCCGGTTGCGGCCGCGGCCCTGGCCCGGCCGGAGGACCCCGAGTTGGCGGCGGCGGCAACCGAGTCCTTCCGCAGTTGGGAAAGGCCGATCGCGGCGGCCCTGCTCGACGAAGGCGTGGCCCGCGCCGACGCCGAGACCTTCGCCGGACTCGTCGTCTCGACCGTCGAGGGCGCCCTGATCCGCGCCCGCGCCGCCGGCAGCACCGATCCGCTCGACTCGGCAATCGGCGGGCTCGGGCAGGCATTGGACCGCCTGCTGCGGGAATAGGCAACTTCGCCGCGACTCACGGGTTTAAGGTGCGCGAATGCGCCGGCGCCTCGGACTCTCAACCTCCATTGCCCTCGCGGCCCTACTGCTGGGCGCATCAAGCGCGTCCGCTGCAGTCTCTGACGAAGCCGGCTGGCACTGCGCCGCCGACGGCAGCCGGGCCGGCTGGACCCTGCTAGCCGGACCCCTGCCTGACAGCCCCTACTCACCGTTGATTAAGGAGTCACCCGGCGTGATCGTCAGCTGGAACGTGCGGGTCGGCGCCGGGCTCAGCCCACTTGCTCAGCAGCTCGTCGTGTTCCGGCCGGTGAATGGAGGGGCCGAATACATGAAGGTCGCCGAAAGCCCCAGCGAGACGTTCGGCGAAAAAACGGAAGCTGTCCCAACCCGCATCCCGGTGCAAGCGGGCGACCTGATCGGGCTCCACGGCCCGGAAGCGACGTTCATCTGTAGCGACCAGGGGAGCCCGGCGCCGACGCTGTTCGAAGGCGACGTCGGGCTCGGCGAAACCAGGGCCTTCAAGGTCGAACCGGGGGCCAGGTCCCCGGTGGGCGCGGTGGTCGAGTCCGACGCCGACGGCGACGGTTACGGCGACGCGAGCCAGGACCGCTGTCCCGAGAGCGCGCTCTTCCAGACCACCTGCCCGCTCGTGGCGCTGGACATCGGCACGGTCACGGTGAAACCGCGGGCCATCCTGATCGAAGTCGGCAACAACACCCAAGCATCAGTCGAAGCACGCGGAAAGGTTCGCTGGACGACAGGGACCAAGAAGAACGGCCAGGCCAAACCCAGCTCTCCGCGGCAGGTGAAGGTCAAACTCCACAGCACATCGGCGATGACCGTGATGCCGGGCACGACGGTCGTGCTTCGAGTGCCGCTGCGGAAGCCAATCCTGCGGCAGCTCGACCGGCTCCGTCCACAACAGGCCCTGCGCGCCCGCATCAACATCGTGGCCACCAACCTGGTCCACGCCTCCGGCACGCACGAGCTGAAGGTCCGCCTGCCGGGCCGGGCGCGGCCCGGATCGGGCGGGTAATCGCCGCGGACCGGCGGTGGCGCAGGCGCTTGCGAGTCGGGTGCCGTTGCTACCCTGCCGGGGTAGGCAGTCTGCCTGCGCGTCACGTCCTTCCCCAACCGCGAGGAAAGCGCGCTTGACTCCGCCCCAGGGGCAGTTCATAGACCGCGACGGCCCGCGCGAGGAATGCGGGGTCTTCGGCGTATACGCACCCGGGCACGACGTCGCCCGCCTGGCCTACTTCGCGCTCTACGCGCTGCAGCACCGCGGCCAGGAGTCGGCCGGAATCGCCACCTGCGAGGGCGGCCACATCACCACGATGCGCGACTCCGGGCCTGGTCTCCCAGGTCTTCGACGAGGAGAAGCTGCGGGCACTGGAGGGCGACATGGCGATCGGCCACGTGCGCTACTCGACCACCGGCGGCGGCTCCTGGGAGAACGCGCAGCCGGTCTGGCGCGACGACGGCCGCGAGCTGGCGCTCGCCCACAACGGCAACCTGACCAACGCGGTCGAGCTCTGGGGCGAGCTGAAGGAGCGCGGGATCGACTTCCGCGGCACCTCCGACTCGGAGATCATCGCGGCGCTGCTCTCCTCCCATGACGGCAAGCTGATCGAGGACGCGGTCGCAGACGTGATGCCGCGCCTGGAGGGCGCCTACTCGACCGTGGTGATGACCAAGCGCGCGATCGTCGCCTTCCGCGACCCGCACGGGATCCGGCCGCTCTCGCTCGGCCGCCTCGACGACCGCTTCGTCGTCGCCTCGGAGAGCTGCGCCTTCGACATCATCGGCGCCGAGCTGATGCGCGAAGTGCACCCGGGCGAGATGGTCTCGCTGACCGAGCGCGGGCTGGAGACGCGCCAGGTGGTCAAGGCCGAGCGGCCGGCGACCTGCGTCTTCGAGCACATCTACTTCTCCCGCCCCGACAGCCGGCTCGAGGGCAAGGTGCTGCAGCAGGTGCGCGGCCGGATGGGCGAGATCCTCTGGCGCGAGTCGCCGGTCGAGGCCGACCTGGTGATCTCGGTGCCGGACTCCGGCAACCCCGCCGCCGCCGGCTTCGCCCGCGCCTCCGGCCTGCCTCGCGACGACGGCCTGATCAAGAACCGCTACGTAGCGCGGACCTTCATCCAGCCCGGCCAGGAGCTGCGCAAGCACGGCCTGCGGCTCAAGTTCAACCCGCTGCCGGAGATCGTCTCCGGCCAGCGCATCGTCGTCGTCGACGACTCGATCGTGCGCGGCAACACGACGCGGCAGATCGTCGGCATGCTGCGCGACGCCGGCGCCCGCGAGGTCCACCTGCGGATCTCGGCGCCGCCGATCCGCAACCCCTGCCACTACGGGGTCGACATGTCGACCCGCGAGGAGATGATCGCCCACAAGCGCAGCGTCGCAGGAGATCGCCGATGAGCTCGACGCCGACTCGCTCGCCTACCTCTCGATGGAGGGCGTCTACGAGGCGATCGGCAGCGCCGCCCGAAGACCACTGCGACGCCTGCTTCAGCGGCCACTACCCGCTTGGCGACCCCGAAGAGGCGAACGGCAAGTTCGCCTTGGAGGACGTCGCCGTGGTCCCCGCCAGCCGCTAGCTTCCCGGCGGTGAGCGACGGCTTCAAACTTGTAGTTCTCGCCTCGGGAACCGGCACCAATCTGCAGGCGATCCTCGATCGCATCCACATGCGCGAGGGGATCGAGGTGGTCGGGGTCGGCTCCGACAAGCCGGGGGCGCCGGCGATCGAACGGGCTCGGGCAGCGCGGATTCCGGTCGGCGTCTTCCCGCGTGAGGACTTCGGCGACCGCGAAGAGCGCGACGCGGCGATGGGCGACTGGATCGAGGGGCGAGGCGCCGATCTGGTCGTCCTCGCCGGCTACATGCAGCTGCTCAGCGGCGCCTTCGTCGAGCGCTTCCGCAACCGCATCGTCAACGTCCACCCCGCCCTGCTGCCTGCCTTCCCCGGTCTCGACGCGATCGGCCAGGCGCTGGCGGCCGGGGCTGACGTCACCGGTGTCAGCGTCCACTTCGTCGACGAGGGTGTCGACACCGGCCCGGTGATCGCGCAGCGCGAGGTCGCCGTCCCCGAGGATCGCGACCGCGGGGCGCTCGAGCTGGCGATCCACACCATCGAGCACCAGCTCTACCCGGAGGCGATCCGCATGATCGCGGCGGGCAAGGTTAGGATCGACTCCGGCGATCCGCGCCAGGTCGTAATCGATGAGTGAGGCCCCCACAGACACCCAATCCGAGACCGTCAACGACGGCGCGATCAGGGTGCGCCGGGCGCTCGTCTCGGTCTCCGACAAGACCGGGGTCGCCGACTTCGCCCGCGGCCTGGCCGGGCTCGGTGTCGAGATCCTCTCCACCGGCGGCACCGCCGCAGCGCTGCGCGAGGCCGGGCTCGAGGTGACCGACGTCTCCGAGTTCACCGGCCAGGAAGAGATCCTCGGCGGCCGGGTCAAGACACTGCACCCGCGGCTGCACGCGGCGCTGCTCGCCCGCCGCGACGACCCCGAGCACATGGCGACGCTCGAGCGCGAGGCGATCGAGCCGATCGACCTGGTCTGCGTCAACCTCTATCCCTTCGAGCAGACCGTCGCGACCAGGACGTCGAGCCCGGCGTCGTGATCGAGAACATCGACATCGGCGGGCCGACGATGATCCGCGCCGCCGCCAAGAACCACGAGGGGTCGCCGTCGTGGTCAAGCCGGAGTCCTACGACGCCGTGCTCGCCGAGCTCGAGGAGTCCGGTGGTGAGGTCTCCGCGACAACCCGGCACTGGCTCGCCAACGAGGCCTTCGCCCAGACCGCGCGCTACGACGCCGCGATCAGTCGCTGGTTCTCGGCCGAGTACGAGGACTTCCCCGAACACCTCGCCGTCGCCTACGAGAAGGTGCTCGACCTCTCCTACGGTGAGAACCCGCACCAGCGGGCGGCGCTCTACTCCGAAGCGGGAGTGCGCAGCCACGTACTCTCGCGTGTCTGCCAAGCTGCACGGCCGCGCCCTCTCCTTCAACAACGTGCTCGATCTCGACTCGGCCCGCCGCCTGGTCGATGACTTCGAGCAGCCGGCCTGCACGATCGTCAAGCACAACAACCCCTGCGGGGTGGCGATCGGCAAGGACGCGCTCGAGGCCTACGAGAAGGCCCTGGCCTGCGACCCGATGTCGGCCTTCGGCGGCGTCATCGCCTTCAACCGGCCGGTCTCCGAGGAGCTCGCCAAGAGGCTGCACGAGAACTTCGTCGAGGTACTGATCGCGCCTGACTACGAGCACGGCGCCCTCGCCGTCCTGCAGCAGAAGGAGGCGATCCGGATCCTCTGTGAGGAGGAGCGCCGCCAGCGCGAACCGGGCGAACGCGACGTCAAACGGGTGATGGGCGGCCTCTTGATCCAGGACCGCGACGGCGACCCCGAGCCGCGCGAGATCATGGAGGTCGTCACCAAGTCGCAGCCGAGCGATCAGCAGTGGGATGACATGTGCTTCGCCTGGACCGTCGTCCGCCACGTCCGCTCCAACGCAATCGTGATCGCCAAGGACGGTGCCACCCTCGGCATCGGCGCCGGCCAGATGAGCCGCGTCGACTCGGTCCGCCTCGCCGTCGAGAAGTGCCGCGACGCCCGCGGCGAGGACGCCGAGGCGCTGCTCGTCGACTCCGCCGTCGCCTCAGACGCTTTCTTCCCCTTCGCCGACGGCCCCGAGCTGGCGCTCCAAGCCGGCTCCACTGCGGTGATCCAGCCCGGCGGCTCGAAGCGAGACGGCGACGTAATCGCCGCCTGCGAAAAGGCCGGCGTGACGATGGTCTTCACCAAGCACCGGCATTTCCGGCACTGATCAGCGGCCCCAAAAGTCTCTTCGCAAAATCACAACAGTCCTCCTTTCGGGGGACAAATATCGTCACGGCAATGAAGCTCTACGTCTGCTGGGGGACCCACAGGGAGCCCTTCCACGAGCATCCGTGTCGTGCGGCTCACCAGGCGCTCCTGGCAGCGGGCCACGAGCCGGAGGTAATCAAGGTGCGCGGGCTGGGAGTTGGTCCGCGCTTTCTGCGCTGGACGACCGACGGCCGCCGTGAGGTCGAGCAGCTGAGTGGCCAGAAGGTGGTTCCCGTGCTCGTCACTGACGAGGGTGACGTGATCGTCGAATCAAGGCCAATCATCGAGTGGGCCCAGTCCCATTCAGTACCTCAGGCTGCATCCTTGCGATGACGTGACCGAGCCCGCGAAGAAGCCGGCGTGACGATCGTCTTCACCAAGCACCGGCACTAGCGGCACCGGCCTTAGCTCGCCGCCAGTTCCTTCTGCTTGGCGCTCGCTCGCTGCACGTGGTCGCAGACTTCGCCGGGGCTGTCGGCGACCACGAGCAGCTCCTTGTCCTCGGGGCCGATCATGCCGTCGTCCTCGAGGCCGTCGTCGATCCAGTCGAGTAGCGGCGCCCAGTGCTTGGAGTCGACCAGGATCGTCGGGAAGTGCTTGATCCGATTGGTCTGGATCAGGGTCAGGCACTCGAACATCTCGTCGAGGGTGCCGAAGCCGCCGGGCATGATCACGAAGGCACGTGCGTAGCGGACGAACATCAGCTTGCGGGCGAAGAAGTAGTGGAACTCGAGCGCGCGGTTGACGTAGGGGTTGGTCTGCTGCTCGTGCGGCAGCTGGATGTTGAGGCCGACTGAGAGACCGCCGGCCTCGGCGGCGCCGCGGTTGGCGGCCTCCATCAGGCCGGGACCACCGCCGGTGATGATCGAGAAGTCATGGTCGACCAGGCAGGCCGCGATCTCGCGGCAGAGCTCATACCAGCGATGCCCCTCGCCGATCCGGGCCGAGCCAAAGATCGTGACCCCGTCGTCAATGTCACGCAGGGCGTCGAAGCCGCGCTCGATCTCATCGTGGATGCGCCCGAGGCGAAGGTCATCGCGCTCCTCGACATCGCAGGGAGTGCGCAGCAGCAGCTCGTCATGCCTTGCTCCCGCGCTCCCATTGGACCCCTCCAAAGTGCCCCCGACCGGATTCGAACCGGCGCCGCGCGGCTTAAAAGGCCGCCGCTCTAACCAGCTGAGCTACAGGGGCGCAGCGCCCAATGGTAGTCGGGCGCCGGGGACTCGGACTTGCGGTCAGGAAAGTTCGGGCAGACCTTGCTCGGGGGTCGAGGCCTCGGCGTGGGTGCGGCGGGGGATGCGGCCGGCGCCGCGGGCCGCATGGCCGGCCTCGACGCCGAGCCGCAGGGCGGTGGCCATCGCGACTGGGTCGGCGGCGCCGAAGATAGAGCTGGCGGCCATCACCGCGTAGCAGCCCAGCTCCATCGCCAGGGCTGCGTCGGAGGCGGTGCCGATACCGGCGTCGAGGATCACCGGCACGCTGGCACGCTCGGCGATGATCGCGATGTTGTAGGGGTTGCGGATGCCGGCGCCGGAGCCGATCGGCGAGCCGAGCGGCATCACCGCGGCGCAACCCGCCTCCTCGAGGCGGCGAGCGAGGATCGGGTCGTCGTTGGTGTAGGGCAGGACGGTGAAGCCCTCGCCGACCAGGGTCTCGGCGGCGTCGAGCAGCTCGACCGCGTCGGGAAAGAGGGTGCGATCGTCGCCGATCACCTCGAGCTTGATCCAGTCGGTCTCGAAGGCCTCGCGGGCGAGCTGGGCGGTGCGGACAGCGTCGCGAGCGGTGTAACAACCGGCCGTATTGGGCAGGGCGAAGAGGCCGAGCTGTCGAGCACGTCGAGGACCGAGCCCTTGGCGGCGGGGTCGATGCGGCGCAGCGCGACGGTGACGATCTCGGTGCCGGAGGCCGACAGCGCGCCCTCCATCTGCTCCAGCGAGCGGAAGCCGCCGGTGCCGGCGATCAGGCGCGAGGTCCAGGCGCGAGTGCCCAGCTGCCAGCCTTCGGCGCCGCCCTGGATCGCCGCCAGCACCTCGACCTTGCTGCCCTCGGCGCAGGCGCGTCTGCTCCCACTCGCCGCGCGGCAGCGACCTCGCCGTCGAGGGCGACCGCAACGCCGCGGGCGTCCTCGTCGGCGCCGGCGGCACGCACAGCGTCAGCGAGGGTGGCGCCGGCGGCGCAGATCCGCGCCCTCGCCGTTGAGCTCGATCCTCACCGCCCCACCCCCACGCCGCCCAGCCGCTCGGGGTTGGCGGCCGCGACCGAGTCGGGCAGATCTCCTCCCGCAATCAGGCCAGCGACTGCCTCGCCGGTGAGCGGTGCCAGCAGGATGCCGTTGCGGTAGTGGCCGCGGGCGAGGATCAGGCCCTCGAGCGCGCCGGGTCCGATCAGCGGCAGATTGTCCGGCGTGCCGGGGCGCAGCCCGGCCATCGACTCGACCAGCTCCATCTCGGCGACGTCGGGCAGCAGGCGGTAGGCCTCGCGCAGCAGCTCGTGCACGCCGCCGGCGCGTGACAGTGGTGTCGAAGCCGCGCTCCTCGGTCGTCGCACCGACGATCAGGCGGCCGTCGGGCCGCGGCACCAGGTAGACGCGCTCGGAGGCGACGATCCGCTGGCAGGGTGCCTCGCCCTCGGCTGAGCGCAGCTCGAGAATCTCGCCCTTGACCGGCCGCACGGGTGGTCGGGCGGACGCCGGCAGCCAGCTCGTCCGCGCCTGCCCAGGCGCCGGTGGCAAGGACGACGTGGCTTGCGCAGCAGCTCCTCGCCCGCCCCAGTGCGCACGCCTTGCAACCGCTCGCCGTCCAGGATCGGCGCGACCACGTCGGCGCCACCGCGCACCTCGACGCCCTCGGCGGCCAGGGCCGCCAGCAGCGCCGCGGTCAGCCGCCGTGGGTCGATCGCCGCCTCACCGGGCGCGTGGACGCCGCCGTTGAAGGACGGAGTCAGGCTCGGCTCCAGCTCGCGGCAGCGGCGCGGCGGCAGCCACTCGGCGCCGAGGCCCAGTGAGCGCTGCAGGTCGTGTACGCGGCGCAGCTCCGCCGCCTCGTCGCGGTCGAGGGCGACGTGCAGCGCACCGTGGCTGGCGTAGCCGCTGTTGAGCTCGCTTGCAGCCTCGAGCTCGGCGACGAAGTCCGGGTAGATCTCGGCCGCGGCGATCGTCATTCGCAGCAGCTCGGGCTCGCCGAAAGCGAGCTCGCCGATCGGCGCCAGCATCCCGGCGGCGACGCGAGTGGCACCGGCTGGCGGCTCGGCGCGATCGAGCACGATGGTCTCGGCGCCGTCCCGGGCAAGCCGCCAGGCGCAGCAGAGGCCGATCACTCCGCCGCCGACGACGACCACGTCATAAGTATGCTCTGTCGTTCAAGCCTTGCCTCCGCCGGCATTACCCGGATCAGGTCCAGACGGTCGGTGGCCTCGTTGCCACCCTCTCAGCCCTCGTGGGCTCCCGTACTTCTCCGATGCTACCCGTACTAACGATTTTGTTAATGCGCACGAAATCGTTAGTACGGGCAAATTCGTCAGTAGCGCGATAATCCTCCGGTGAGCCTGGCACCACCCGAGGCCGAGGGACCGCTGCGGCGCGAGCGGCTGCGCACGGCGCGGCTCTACTTCTGTCTGCGAGGCACGTCCGCGCGGCGAGGATCCCGAACCGCTGCTGCGCGGCCGCACTGCGCGGCGGTGTCGACATCGTTCAGCTGCGCGAGAAGTAGCTTGCCACGGCGCGAGATTGAGCTTGCCGCGCAGACCTTCCGCCGCCTCTGCGACAACTACAGCGCCCTCTTCATCGTCAACGACGATCCTGACCTGGCGCGCGCTTGCGACGCCGACGGGGTCCACGTCGGGCAGGACGACCTCGCGGTTGCCGAGGCGCGAGCGCTGCTCGGCCCCGACGCGATCATCGGCCTCTCGACCCACTCCGAGGAGCAGATCGCGCCTCAGCCGCGGCGCCCGTCGACTACATCAGCGTTGGGCCGATCTGGGAGACGCCGACGAAGCAGGGACGACCCGCGGTCGGGCTGGAGCTGATCGCCCACGCTGCCGCCAGCACTCCCCACCCGTTCTTCGCGATCGGCGGCATCGACTCGTCGAACGTCGGCGCAGGTGGTCGAGGCGGGGGCGCGGCGGCTCTGCGTCGTGCGAGCGATCCGTGATGCCGAGAATCCCACCGCTGCCGCGGAAGAGCTGCGCGCCGCTTTCGCGTCGCTCGGCGAGGAGGCACCGGGTGCCTGAGCACCCGCGCAAGCGCAAGCAGCGCGACGCCTCGACCTCACCGCGCGAGCGGATGGAGCGCGGCTACGCCCAGGCCGAGGTGCGCAACCAGGAGGCCCGCGAGGCGCTCGAGCCGCTGGCCGAGGGCGAACGGCCGCTGGTGGTGACGATCGGGGCGATCATCTCCGCCCTGATCGTGCTCTCGATCGTCATCGGCTACCTGGTGGGCACCAAGGTGAACGGCGAGAGACCGCCCTTCGTCCAGGTCCTGGCGCCGTCGCTGTTGCTGGGATTGATGGCCTACGGCATGTGGCGCGCCCGCTACTGGGCCGTGCTCGGCTTCCAGCTGATCCTCGTCTTCCTCATCTTCAGCGCCGTCTACGGCCTCGCCCTGCAGGCGGCGACGGTTGGCCAGGTTCTCGCAACCCTCGGCCTGCTCGTCGTCACCGGCACCTTCTTCTACTTCATGGTCAAGGCGATGGCGCGGATCCAGATGCCATCGCGCCCCGACTAGCGAACGTCGCAGGCTGACTCTTCGTGAGCGGCGCCGAACGGGGCGATCTGCCGCCGCCCCCGGACGCGGGCGGAGATGGCGGGTGATGCTTCTATAGGCTCAGGCCAGTGGCTGATTCTTCGATGTGATCGTCATCGGCGGCGGCCCGGGCGGCTACGTGGCCGCGATCCGCGCCGCCCAGCTGGGCAAGAAAACCGCCGTCGTCGAGCGCGACAAGGCCGGCGGCCGCTGCCTCAACTACGCCTGCATCCCGGCCAAGACCGTGCTGCGCACGGCGGAGATCTACGAGCGAAGCCCGCGAGGGCGCCGAGCTCGGCATCGTCGCCAAGGACGTCTCGATCGACTGGGACGCGCTCGGCAAGCGCCGCGCCGCGGTCTCGGAGTCGCTCTCCAGCGGGGTGAAGATGCTCTGGGACAAGAACAAGATCGCCGTGATCGAGGGCGACGGCTCGCTGACGGCGGACGGCAACGTCAAGGTCGGCGACGAGGTCTACGAGGCGGGCGCAGTCGTGCTCGCCACCGGCTCGGTCGCGCTGCCGATCCCCGGGGTCGAGTTCGGCGGGCGCGTCGTCGACACCTGGGGCGCCTGGTCGCTGCCAGAGCAGCCGAAGAAGATCGCCGTCGTCGGCGCCGGCGCCTCGGGCTCGGAGATCGCCTCCGCCTACGGCCGCTTCGGCACCGAGGTGCTGCTGATCGAGATGCTCGACCAGATCCTCCCCGCCGAGGACAAGGACATGGCCCGGGTCGTCGAGCGCGCCTTCAAGAAGCAGAACATCACGATCTCCACCGGCACCCCGGTCGAGAACGTCGAGGCGGGCGAGGGCTCGGTCAAGTTCACCTACGGCGAGGAGACGACCGAGGTCGACTACCTCTGCATCGCCGGCGGCCGCGCCCCCGACGTCGAGGGGCTTGGGCTCGAGGAGGCCGGGGTCGAGCTCGACGGAGAACGGCAAGGTCAAGGTCGACGAGTACCAGCGCACCACCAACCCGAAGGTCTACGCGATCGGCGACCTGGTCAACGCTAAGGCGCTCGCCCACAAGGCCTCCGAGGAGGGCGTCGTCGCGGTCGAGACACGCGGCCGGTCGAGGCCGCACATCCGGTCGACCAGAACCTGTCGCCGGCGCCACCTTCTGTCACCCGCAGGTCGCCAGCGTCGGCCTCACCGAGGCGGCGGCAAAGGAGGCCGGGCACGACGTCAAGGTCGGCAAGCAGAAGCTCGGCGGCGTCGGCGGAGCCACCGTCTACGACGACAAAGACGGCCTGGTCAAGCTCGTCGTCGACTCCAAGTACGGCGAGATCCTCGGCGCCCACATCGTCGGCAACCGTGCCTGCGACATGATCGCCGAGCTGGTCGCGACGATGGCGCTGGAGGGCGGCTACCAGGAGCTGGCCCGGATCGTCCACCCCCACCCGACGATCTCCGAGGCGATCCTCGAAGCCGCGCGAGCCGTCGACGGCTGGGCAATTCACGCCTGAGCGAGCGGGTAGCTTCAGCCCGAGCTGGGCGGCAATGCGATCGTCTCGATGCCGAGCTCAGCGGCAATCGCAAGCACGGGCCTGTCCGCGCTCGCGATCTGGTCGCCAGGGCGAGCCGCCCCAAGGAGCACCGCGTCAGCGAGGGAAATACGACGCTTGGAGCGGTGATAGTGAGCCGCTCGAAGCTCGCCCGCCCGTCGGGCAAGACGAGGGTCGACGGTGATCGAGGCAATAGGCCCCTCGAACAAAGGCTCGACCAGCTCAGCCATCCGAGCCGGTGACAACCTCTTCCGCCTGATTCCCACGTCAAAGACCTCGGCGATGTTGGCTCCGGTCATCGCAGCCCTCCCTTCGCGCAGAAGTGGCAGCACTTGGTCCATGGCGGGCTCAGCGAGCAACACCGCGAGCACGGCGTTCGCGTCCAGCAGAACGTTCACTTCCCGTACTTGCGCTCTTCGATTTCGAGTTCCACTTCGCGCTCTTCGCGGCGGATCGTCTCCAGGCCCGGCCCACGACCTTCGCCCGCGAACGCGCCAGCCGCGGCCTCGATCGGGTCGTCGGGAGCGGGCTTGAGGACGATCTCCTCGCCCCTGTCCTCGAGCGTCACGGTCGTAGTTCCCCAGCGCTTGCGGATCGGTGCTGGGATCGAGACCTGACCACCCTTGCTGATTTTCATGCGTTTCTTCATGAGCATTGAAATTACCATGAGAATCCTCACGCAGTGACCGGTGCATCTGCGCATAAGGTCATGGCGTGGCCGATTCCCTCCCTCGCGCGACCTTCTACTTCGATCTCGGCTCGCCCTACGCGTACCTGACCGCTGAGCGGGTCAGCGCGCTCTTCACCGAAGCGGGGCTGGAGCAGCCGGAGTGGCAGCCGATCCTGCTCGGCGGGCTGTTCCGGCACTTCGAGCGCGACTCCTGGGCGCAACGGCTCAGAGCGCGAGGCCGGCATGGCCGAGGTCGAACGGCGCGCTGCCGAGTACGGGCTGCCGGCGCTGGTCTGGCCGCGAGCCGTGGCCGGGAAACATGCTGATGGCGATGCGGGCAGCGACCTTCGCCAAGCAGACCGGCCGCACCGTCTCCTTCGCTCTCGCCGCCTTCCGCCAGGCCTTCGTCGCCGGGCGCGACCTGAGCGAGCCAGACAACGTGCTGATCGCCGCTGCCGCCTGCGAGCTGCATCCCAAGGCACTGCTCAAGGCGGTCGAGACCGAACACGTCAAGAACGCCCTGCGCGAGGCGACCGATCGCGCCGCCGAGCGGGGCGTTTCCGGCGTCCCCTCGCTGGTCGTCGGCGACCAGGTCTTCTGGGGTGACGACCGAGTCGAGCAGGCGGTCGCCGCGGCTAGCTAGATGATGGACGGCGTGGCCGCGTGCGACTGGGGACGGGCGTGGTCGAGCAGGTCAAGGACGCAGGGAGGCTGAATAGCAGCGCTATTCAGCCGACTGAGGACGCAGAGATGCGAAGTGCCACGCGCGGCATCCAGGCGTGCGAGGTCGCGGTGTCCATCATCTAAGGTCAGGTCGTGGCTGATCTGCCTGACGCTTCCTCCTGTTACGAGCTCCTCGCCCGCATGGCGCTGATCCGCCGCTTCGAGGAGGAGGCGGGGCGCCAGTACCAGCGGGCCAAAGCCGGCGGCTTCCTGCACCTGGCGATCGGCGAGGAGGCGACGATCGTCGGCACCACCTCGGTGATGCGCGACGAGGACTACCTGATCGGCACCTACCGCACCCACGGCCACGCGATCGCCCGCGGCACCGAGCCCAAGCGGGTGATGGCGGAGCTCTTCGGCCGGGTCGACGGGACCAGCGGCGGCCGCGGTGGCTCGATGCACATCTTCGATGCCGAGCGCCGCTTCATGGGCGGCT
The DNA here is from genome assembly GCA_963716345.1 of uncultured Solirubrobacterales bacterium. Taxonomy (GTDB): domain Bacteria; phylum Actinomycetota; class Thermoleophilia; order Solirubrobacterales; family 70-9; genus VRUE01. The sequence goes on along the minus strand of OY970304.1, from coordinate 1,432,092 downwards.
ACGGGATCGTCGGCGGCAACCTGCCGATCGCGGCCGGGCTGGCGCTCTCCGCCCACTACAAGGGCGAAGACGCGGTCACCGTCTGCATGTTCGGCGACGGCGCCTCCAACACCGGCAACTTCGGCGAGACGATGAACCTGGCGGCGCTCTGGAGCCTGCCGATCCTCTTCCTGGTCGAGAACAACCTCTACGGCATGGGCACCTCGATCGAGCGCCACTCGGCTCAGACCGACCTCTCGAAGAAGGCCGAGGGCTACGGCATCCCCGGCCGGCGGATCGACGGCATGGACGTGCTGGCGGTGCGCGAGAGCGTCGCCGAGGGCGTGCGGCTCGCCCGCGAGGAGCGCCGTCCGACCCTGATCGAGGCCTTCACCTACCGCTACCGCGGCCACTCCGCCGCCGACCCCGAGGTCTACCGCGAGCGCGAGGAGGTCGAGGAGTGGCGCCAGAAGGACCCGATCGAGAGCTTCGCGCGGCGCTGCATCGAGGCAGGCGTGCTCGGCGAGCGCGAGCTGCAGGAGGTGCGCGACAAGGCCGAGGAGACAGTGCTGGCAGCGGTCGAGTTCGCCGAGGCCTCGGCGGAGCCGCCGCTCGACACCCTCTACGAGAACCTCTACGTGCTCGGCGAGGACGAGGGCTGGTACGCGGTCGACGAGCGCAGCCCTGAGCCGCACCGCGGCGAGCACGAGGGCAACATGCCCGACGCGGCGCGCGAGCTGGCCGAAGCGGGAGCCGCCTACGCGGCGCAGGACGACGGACCGCGCCCCAACCCCGCCACCCACGGCGATGCCCAGGAGGGCACCGAGCCCGAGGTCGCCGCTGAAGCTGAGGAGGCGGCGGACTGATGGCCGAGCTGCGGATGCGAGAGGCGCTGCGCGACGCGATGGCGGAGGAGATGCGCCGCGACGAGGGGGTGCTGGTGATGGGCGAGGACGTCGCCGTCTTCCAGGGCGCCTTCAAGGTGACCGAAGGACTGCTCGACGAGTTCGGCGAGCGCCGCGTGCGCGACACGCCGATCTCCGAGAACACGATCGTCGGTGCCGGCGTCGGTGCGGCGATGGGCGGCCTGCGACCGATCGTCGAGCTGATGACGGTCAACTTCTCGCTGCTGGCGCTTGACCAGATCGTCAACCACGCCGCCGCGATCCCCTACATGTTCAACGGCCAGGCACGGGTGCCGATGGTGGTGCGGATGCCGGGCGGCGGCGGCCACCAGCTCGGCCCCACCCACTCGCACAGCTTCGAGGCGCTCTTCCTGCAGGTGCCGGGCCTGCTCGTCGCCTGCCCCTCCACCCCAGCCGACGGCAAGGCGCTGCTGAAGGCGGCGATCCGCGACGACAACCCGGTGATCTTCATCGAGCACGAGAGCCTCTATGGCATCCGTGGCGAGGTGCCCGAGGGCGAGGACGAGGTGCTGCGCTTCGGCGAGGCGGCGGTGCGGCGCGAGGGCTCTGATGTGACGATCGTCGGCATCCTCAAAATGGCCCACATGCCGCCGACGCCGCGCAAACGCTGGCCAGCGAACACGGCGTCGAGGCCGAGGTGATCGACCCGCGCACGCTGCGCCCGCTCGACCTCGACACGATCCTCGAGTCGGTGCGCAAGACCAACCGGGCGGTGATCGTCGAGGAGGGCTGGCCGCACGGCGGCGTCGGCGCCAACCTGGCGACGCTGATCACCGAGCAGGCCTTCGACCACCTCGACGCGCCGGTGCAGCGGGTGACCGGAGCCGACGTCCCCATGCCCTACTCGCGGCGACTGGAGCAGGCGGCGATCCCGCACTCCGAGCACGTGGTGAAGGCGGCCCTGGCCGCGTTGGAGGGGACGATCTGATGGCCGAGATGGTGATGCCGCGGCTCTCGGACTCGATGGAGGAGGGGACGATCCTGCAGTGGTTGAAGCAGGTCGGGGACGAGGTGGCGATCGGCGATGAGCTGGTCGAGATCGAGACTGACAAGGCGAACATGGCCTACGAATCTGACCTGGACGGGACGCTCTCCGAGATCCTGGTTCAGGAGGGTGAGACCGTCGCAATAGGTACGCCAATCGCCAGAGTCGGGGATTCGGATGCGGCTGGTCAGGACGGCGGAGGGACTGACCGCACTGCCGCGGGTCCTGTCGGTGCAGGGGACCCACCGGCCCCTCCGGTAGCTAAAGCTTCCTCGGGGCCGGTACCCCCTACACCGCCACCCGCGGAAGCTGCGATCAATGCGCCGCCGGCTCCAAACGGAGGTGGCCGTCCGCACGCGTCGCCGATAGCTCGCAGGATCGCCAAGGAGCAGAAGCTCGACCTTACGAAGCTCGAGGGCTCAGGACCCGGCGGGCGAATCGTCAAGGCGGATGTCGAGCGAGCCGCATCGGCCGCGGGTCCTGTCGCCGCAGGGGACCCCCCACCTCCTCCGGTCGCTAAAGCGTCCTCGGAGGCGGGCCCCCCTACGGCGCCACCCGCGGAAGAAGCCGCTAGCCCCGAGACAGCGAAGGGTCAGGTCAGCTACGAAGACCCGTCGAAGTTGCAGTCGACCGTGGCGCGGCGGATGTCGGAGTCGAAGGCGACCGCACCGCATTTTTATCTTGAGGCGGAGATCGATATGAGTCGATTGGTTGCTGCGCGAGGTGAGATCAAAGGTTCGGCCAAGGAGGGCGACGTGGTGCCCTCGTTCAACGACATGGTGGTCAAGGCTTGTGCGCTGGCGCTGCGGGAGCATCCGCGGGCCAATGGGGCTTATCGGGATGGGCGCTTTGAGCTTTATTCGCGAGTCAACGTCGGCGTGGCCGTGGCGGCGCGTGATGCGCTGGTGGTGCCGACGATCTTCGATGCGGATCAGAAGAACCTGCGGCAGATTGCCGGAGACTCGCGGGGGCTGGCGCAGCGGGTGCGCGACGGCCAGATCACACCGCCCGAGCTCTCCGGCGCAACCTTCACCGTCTCCAACCTGGGGATGTTCGGCATCGACAGCTTCGCCGCCGTGATCAACCCCCCGCAGGCAGCGATCCTTGCCGTCGGCGCCATCACAGAGAGGCCCGTCGTCCGCAACGGTCAGATCACCACCGCACACCTGATGCGAGTCAACCTAGCCTGCGACCACCGCATCCTCTACGGCGCCCCCGCCGCCGAATTCCTCGCCCGCATCAGGGCGTTGCTCGAAGAGCCGCTGGCCCTGGCCCTTTAGCGGGGGCCGGCGCCGCTGAGCGGCTCCACGCGGAACGCCGAACGGCTGGGATTGGCCGGCTTGTAGAAGGTCGCCGTCTGGGCGATCGTCCGCCAGGGTTGCGGCAAGGCGCCGCCAGCACCGAGGAAACGAGTGAAGAGGATGGAGGCGCGGCGGCAGCTGATCCCCGATCGCGGCGGGATGTAGAGCAGGTAGCCGGCCTTGGGGAAGAACAGCGGGCCGACCCGGGTGCTGGTGTTGACCGTGAAGGTGCCCTTGCAGAGGGCACCGAGCAAAGAGCTTCCTTCGCCAGTGCCGCTGCTGCGCGAGACCGAGAAGCCGCCGGCGTCCCCGGGCTTGAACGACGCCTTGCCGCTCCCTTCGGCGCTCACCCTCCATGGCCTGGGAAGAACCCCGTCGTAGTCCTCGAGGAAGCGCGCGAAGAGTTTCGATGCGGCGCCGCAGGCAAGCCCCGAGGTCGGATCGATCGTGATCGCGTAGCTGCCGGCCGGCAGAACGGCTGGGCCGATGCGATCGTCGTGGAGGACGCGGAAGCTGGGGCATGTCGTCGGCACGGCCGCCGCGCCGGGGCCGGCGGCCAAGAGCGCGACAAGCAGGGCCAGGGCAGCGAGGGCAGGAAGAGCGAGCTTCTTCATCAGCGGCAACCTAGCAGCGGCCTCGGTGGCGATGACCGCGTCGCTCAGCAAGTCTTCTTCGCACCCGTCACCGCGTTCCAGGCGCGGCCGAGCGAGAAGTCGGCTGACGACGCGGAGGATGCCCGGATGCGAGGCGTGGGCGATCGTCCACTCGCCGTGACGGAGCAGACAGCCGGCGCCGCGGGAGATCGACCAGTAGGGGGTGAAATTGACGCGGACGAGGAAGTCACCCGGGCGGGTGACGTCGAGGCCGAAGCTCTGGCGCCCGACCCAGAGCGTGTGGGCTGCGGCAGCGCCCATCGGCTCGACCAGCGGCTGGGGATTGCGCACCGAGTAGATCCGCCAGTGGGCCGAGGTCCAGCGCAGGTCGAGATAGGGCGGCGCGCTGAGGATCAGGCGCCGCTCGGCGACCGAGGAGTAGTCGAGCGGGGCGTCGGGCAGAGCGACATAGGAGATCGCGTTGCGGTGCAGCCAGTGCCGGTAGGCGGCATCGGTCAGCTGACCTTCGTTGTCGTAAAAGATGTCGTCGCGGGTGGTGTCGAGCTGGCGCAGCCAGCCGCGCGCCAGCTCGAACTGGGTCGCCAGGTAGGCCGACTCCCAGTGATTCGCGGTCGGTGGCACCTCGACCCGCACGCCGGTGCCGCCGTGCGCACGCAGCCACCTAGCGGGGGGCTGGAAGTAGTCGGGCGAGGTCGAGGGATCGCCGACGCTGCGGGCGATCTGGCTGACGCTGGCGGTCACCTGCCAGTAGAGGCCGCCGGCCAGCGCCAGCGAGAGGACGACGACCGAGAGGGCGCCGAGGCGGGGCCGCCGGGCGAGCATCACCGCGGCCAGCACCGGGCCACCGAAGAGGGCGCCGAGGCGCACGGCGTTGCCGCCCAGGGGGTTCGGGGACAGCAGCAGCAGAGTCGCCGCCAGGACGTAGCCGATCAGGGCCCAGCGCAGCTGGCGCTCTTCCTCGCCAAGCCCGCGGGTGACGAAGAGCGCGCCGCCGCAGAAGAGCGGGATCGCGACGTAAGGAGGAGAAGGCGAAGGGGAACTGGCCCGATTCGGGGAAGGCGAGGTTGGGCAGGAGGACGAGGCCGAGCGCGATCGCCGCCGCGCCGAGCGCGACCCGGTTGACCGGCCTGCCCCGCTCCAGCACCCCGACCAGGACGATCCCGGCGAGGAAGGCGGCGGCGACCGGGCTGGAGAGGGCGCAAGCCGCGGCCGCGGCGAAGGCGAGCTTGTCGCGGCGAACCTGCAGGCAGCGCAGCGACGCCAGCCCACAGACGACGCCGAGGGCGAAGGTGAGCTGGCCGTCGGCAAGCAGCGTGACGACGCCGGCGGCGAACCAGAGGGTCGCCCAGCGGGCGGGCTCGCCCCAGCGGTCGCGGACGAGGCGATCGAAGAGGTAGGAGGAGGCGACGACTGAGAGGCCCCCCACCACCTGCGGCCCGAGCAGCGAGGCCAGCGGCGGGAAGAGAAAGCTGTAGGTGAGCGTGTAGTGGCCGCCGTACCAACTGCCGTTCCAGATCGCCAGGCCGGCGTGCTGGAAGAGCTCGGTGCGGAAGACCTGGGCGGCGAGGTCGCCGACCTGCGGGTTCCACACCATCATCGCCAGGGCGAGCAGGGAGCTGAGGGCGACGGCCGGAAGCCAGTCTGGTCGGAGGGCCTTTGACTGGACCATTAGGGAGGGCACCAGGATAATGCGGCGCCGTGCAACGATTTCGGCGATGAGCACAGAAGTCCTCGTAGTCCGTTGCGGCCTCGTCCCCTACGACGAGGCGCTGGTTGCCCAGCGCTGGCTGCGCGACGCGCGCGAGGACGGCTCGATTCCCGACGTGCTGCTGCTGCTCGAGCACCCGCCCGTCTACACCCGCGGCCGTCGCTCCACTCCCGAGGAGCTGCCGATGGGCGGCCGAGTGGTACGAGATGCAGGGGATCGAGGTGCGCGACACCGACCGCGGCGGCCGCGTCACCTACCACGGGCCCGGGCAGCTGGTCGCCTACCCGATCGTCGACCTGGGCCGCTACGGCGACGACGTCCACGAGTACGTGCGACGACTGGAGCGGGTGGTGATCGCGCTCGCTCGGGCGAGCACGGCGTCAGGGCGCAGACGATCGACGGCCTCACCGGCGTCTGGACCGAGGGCGAGCCACCGGGCAGCACCGTCCGCGCCGCGGAAAGCGTGCAAATCACCGACGGGATCGGCCCGGCGCCGCGCGAAGCCCGCAAGATCGGCTCGATCGGCGTCCACGTCAGCCGCGGCATCACCACCCACGGCCTGGCGATCAACGTCAGCAACGACCTGCAGCCGTTCGAGTGGGTCGTGCCCTGCGGAATCGAGGGCTGCCAGGTCACCTCGCTGAGCCGTGAGCTCGTTGCCGAGCAGGAGTTCGCGCCCTTCGCCGACACGGTCGCCGCCCGCTTCGCCGAGCTCTATGAGCGCGAGCCCAGGGAGGCCAGCCCGGCCGAGTTGGGTCTTGACAACGCTAGGCTCGGAGTCGCATGAGCGAGTCGACCACAGAGCCCGCGGAGCGCGTCCACGTAACCCGCTCCCGCGCCAAGCCGGGCGGGAGCGCGGCCGAGAGCGACGGAACCGTCCCCTTCCGCCGCGCCCGCAAGCCGCCGTGGCTGAAGGTGCCGGCCCCGGGCGGTCCGAACTATCGCCGGCTCAAGTCGATGATCGGCAGCGACAACCTCCACACCGTCTGCGAGGAGGCCAACTGCCCCAACGTCGGCGAGTGCTGGGAGCGCGGCACCGCCACCTTCATGATCCTCGGCGACGTCTGCACCCGCCGCTGCGGCTTCTGCAACGTGAAGACGGGCATGCCGACCTGGAACGACCCGCTGGAGCCGCTGCGAGTCGCCAACCAGGTGAAGAAGATGGGGCTGCGCCACGCCGTCGTCACCTCGGTCGATCGCGACGACCTGCCCGACTACGGCGCCAGCGCCTTCGTCGGCGTGATCCGCTCGATCCGCATGCTGGCACCCGGCTGCAAGGTCGAGATCCTCACCCCCGACTTCCGCGGCCAGGAGATGCCGCTGGCGAAGGTGATCCACGAGCGCCCCGACGTCTTCAACCACAACGTCGAGACCGTGCCGCGCCTCTACCCGGTGGCGCGCCGCGGCTCCAAGTTCCTGCGCTCGGCGCGAGTGCTGAAGATGGCGAAGGAGATGGGCGGCGCTGATGTCGTCACCAAGTCGGGGCTGATGGTCGGGCTCGGCGAGAGCTTCGAGGAGATGGTCGAGACCTTCGGCCTCCTGCGCGAGCACCGGGTCCAGGTGCTGACCGTCGGCCAGTACCTGCGCCCGACCGAGAACCACCTGCCGGTGGTGCGCTACTGGCACCCGGAGGAGTTCGCGGCGCTGGAGAAGGCGGCCTACGAGCTCGGCTTCGAGTCGGTCGCCGCCGGCCCCCTGGTGCGCAGCAGCTACCACGCCGACCAGAACCTGCCCGAGCGCGCCCTGGCCGGTTAGCTCGCGGCGAGCAGCTCACGCCGCGCCATCTCACGAGCGAAGGCGACGACGTCGCCGAGTGCACGGCCCTCGTCGATCTCGAAGCGCTGCGCCAGGCCGCTGGCCAGCTCGCCGACCTGTTGGGGCTGCTCGAGCTGCTCCCAGATCCAGGCGCCGGTCGAGTTGAGCCGCACCGCGGTGCCCGCATCGACGTCGAGCAGGACCGTCTCCTCGGGCAGGTCGCCGTGCACGGCGCGGTCGGTGCGGCGCAGTGTCGTCTCGGCCTCGATTGTGGTCGCTGCTTCCATCGATCCATACCCTAAGACCGGATGAGCAGCCTCTATGGATTCGAGGTTAAGAGCGATTTGCGGCTGTTGCGGCTTAATTCGGCGACGGGGACGCGGGGTGAGCTGCGGATCGACGTGGCGGACGGCCCGCTTGCGCTGCCCGCTGAGGAACCGGTCGGCGAGCTGGTCGGCGATGACGGCCGCTGTTGGTACGCGATTTACGCGCTGGCCGACGGGAGTTGCCTGCTGGAACTGCCGCCGACGGGACGGTTCCTGCTCGAGCAGGTGGCGGGCCGCATCGTCGTCGACAACGAGGACGATGACTCCGAGCTGCTCGAGCACCGGATCGTCTCCTCGGCGGCCTGCACCCTGCTCTCGATGCACGGCGACCTCGCCCTGCATGCATCGGCGGTCGAGGCCGGCGAGCGCGCGGTGCTCTTTTGCGGGCCCACGCATCGGGGCAAGTCGACGCTGGCGCGGGCGCTGGGCGAATCGGGACACCGCCTGCTCGGCGAGGACGGGATCGCGATCGAGCTCGGTGACAGGGCGCCGATGGCCTTCCCCGGGGCCCGGGGGGTGCGGGTGCGCAGCCGCGACGGCGCGGGGCGCAATCGCACCGACCTGCTCGACGATCCCGGTGCGGGCGAGCCGCCACCCCGGCCCGTGGCTGCGGTCATCTTGCTCGGGGAGCGCGGTGCCGAGCTCACGGTCGAGCGCCTGCCGCCAGCGCGGGCGCTCGCGCTGCTGACTCCCAACCTCGTCCACAGCGGCAGCCGCGAGGCGATCGCGGCTGCCTTCGCCAATCTTGCCACGCTATTGAGATCGACCCCGGCGTTCGCCGTCTCCCTGCCAGACGACCTCGAGGCGCTCCCAACGAATGGCCAAGAGCTTCTCGACTCGATCGATCTCGATGACTACACTCCCCGCCACCACGCACCACGCGATCTACTTCAGGAGGAGAGATGAGCGAGATTCGTCCCGAGTACGAGGCTCCCAGCGTCGAAGAGGTGGACACCGGCGGATACCCGATCAGCACGGCAGCCGGCGCTAGCCAGGTCCCCGGTTGATGAGCGACATCAGCAGCAACCCCGCTCCCTACGAGCCGCCGAGCGTCGAGGAGGTCGAGACCGACGGCAAGCCGATTGCCACCGCTCCGGGCGTCCTCGCCAGCATCACGTAGGCGCGGCGAGCAAAGCTTCGGCTGGGGGCGGCTGCTCTGGCGACTCGGTCGCCGCCCCCCACGAGCGCTCACTGAGGCACCCGATCGCCCGATCGGGGCAAAGCTCGAGCTGACCTATGCCTGCAACCTGCGCTGCGGCTTCTGTTACACCGACTCGCCGCGGCACACCCTGCAACGCACTCCCGAGCTGAGCGATGAGGAGTGGCGTGAGGTCGTGCGCCAGTCGCTCGACCTCGGCATCGTCGAGGCCGTCGTCACAGGCGGCGAGCCGTTCCTGCGCAAGGAGCTGACCCTGGGCGTGATCGAGGCCCTGGCCGAGGCCGGCGTCGGCGTCACCCTCAATACCAACGGTTGGTTCGTCGATGACGAGGTGGCGGGGCGGCTCGGAGCTTTGCGGGGCGTCACCGCGCACGTCTCGCTCGACGGGGCGCGGGCGGGACTGCACGACAGCTCGCGCGGCGTGCCCGGCAGCTGGCGTCGCGCGGTCGAGGGGATCGATCGCTTGCTCGGCGCCGGTGTCGGCGTCTGCGTCGTACACGTGGTGACGCCGGGAAATGCCGACGCGGTGCCGGAGTTCCTCGAGCAGATGTGGGCGCTCGGGGTGCCTTGGGTGAGGGTGACGCCGGTGGTGATGACCGGTGCGGCGGCCCGCGGTGGCGACTGGCAGATCTCGCGCCGAGCATTGCAGGAGGCGGTCGACGAGTTCGGGCGACGACACGGCAAGGCGATGAAAATCGTCCTTCAGCCCGGGACAGGGGGCACGATCAGCCTGCAGGGGCGCGAGGCACCGGGCAGCTACCTAGTGCGACCCAACGGCGACGTGCGGCCCGACTCGATGCGCCCGTTCAGCTTCGGCAACGCGCTGCGCGATGGCGTCGCGGCCTGCTGGAAGTCGATCCAGAGCGACTGGGACGACGAGCGGATCAACCGCTGGGCCGACTCGATGAAGCGCCCGGAGGATCTTCCGAAGTCGGATCTAGTGGCGTATCTCGATGACGAGGTGGAGGTCGTTGGCGATTCCTCGGCCGGGAGAGCTGTCGGGCCTGCCTCGTCGGAACAAAAGCGGGGAGGTTCCGTCGAGACGGACCCAGCAGCTCTCTCAGGGACGAACGGCCAACGTCCCGGAGGTCGAGATGCACCCGTGCCGGAGCCGACGCCGCCGAAGGCGGTTGATCCGACCGAGGAGATGCAGGGGGCGCAGGAGAAGGTGCACGCTCTGGCAGCGGCGCGACGGTACCGCCATGCGCCTCTGCGCTGGAGTGGCAGCGAGCGACAGCGGTTCGTACGGCTCGCCGGCGACGGCAGCTACCTGCGGTTGAACGAGTCGGGCGGCGTGGTCATGGACGCCCTCAACGGGGGCACGCTGGCCGATGCCGAGAGCGCTCTGCGGGCTCGCTACGGGATCGACCGCGAGCGGGCACGGCAAGACGCGATCGCCGCGACCCGGGATCTGATCGACCGCCGAGTCGTTATGGCCGCCGACGCGAGCGGCTCGTTCCCAGCTGAGCCCGGGACGACGGACTTGCCTGGTTCCGAGCCGAGCGGCTGAGCAGGCACACTTTCGTCACGAGTACGTCTTGAGACGTGACATTTCGCGCCGTACCGTCGCTGGATGATCTCGAGCGCGCCCGAGATTCCGCTCAACCTCAAGGCTAAGGGCGATCTGGCCGAGCTGATGGTTGCCGTCGATCTCATGCGCCGCGGCTACAAGATCGCCATTCCGTACGGAGAGGACTGCGACTTCGACCTGGTGTTGATCCGAGGCACCCAGTTGGAGCGCGTGCAGATCAAGCACACGAGGTCTGATGGAGCTGTGATCAACGTTCGCTGCCGCTCCCACTCGTTGACTAACGGCAAGATCAGACGCGTCAAGCACTACACAGCGGAGACGATTGACCTTCTGGCTGTCTACGACGCGACATCGGATCGCTGCTATTACGTGCCGGCGAAGGAGCTCGGCGCTGGTCGCTCAACCCTTTGCCTGAGACTCACACCCGCCCGCAACGGACAGCGGCTCGGCACCCGCCCGGCAGAGGACTATCTCGATCCCTGAAAGTGGAGCCAGCCGGAATCGAACCGGCGACCTTTCGGATGCAAACCGAACGCTCTGCCAGCTGAGCTATGGCCCCGCATGGGGAAGTGTAGGCGGCCGACGCCAGGCCGGCTAAGCGCCTCAGTCGTCGAAGTCGAAGTCCTTGGGCGGCTTCTGCTCGAACCAGAGCTGGTCGTCCTCGGGGGTCTCCTCGAGGAAGTCCGGTGTCTCCTCGAGCACGTCCTCGTCGTGCCGAGGCTCCGCATTCTCGGATTCGGCGGTCGGCCCCGGCTCTTCACCTGACTCGGGCTCCTCGTATTCCTCTGAATCCGGCTCGTCCTCGGGTTCAGTCTCGGGCTCGACGGTCGACTCGGGCTCGGGCTCAACGGTCAACTCAGGCTCCGGCTCGGTCGTCGTCTCAGGCTCGGGATCGCGCGGCGCCTCGAGTGCCTGGTCGAGTTCGTCGGAGAGGCGCTGCTCGTTCCAGAAGGCGTCGTCCTCGTCGTCGTACTCGTCATCGTCGTCGGGCGCGGGGCCCTGGACGCTGACCTCGGACTCTTCGGTCTCCGCCAGACCGGCAAGTGGATCGGTGGGCGCCAGGCGCGGCTCGGCGATCTCCTCTTCGACCAGCTCCTCGTCGGTCGGGCTCGGCGGCCCGCTCAGCTCCTCCTCGACATCGAAGATTTCGGTCGGCTGTTCGGCGATCGTCTGGCGTTCCTCGGTGCTGGGCCCGGAAGCCTCGACGGCATCGGCGACGATCTCGTGCTCCATCGCCGGCTGCTCCTCCTCGACGGGAGCATCGTCGATAGGAGCGGGATCCGCCTCAGGAGCCTCCTCAACGGCCCCCGGCTCCTCTTGCGCCGGAAGCGGCGGTGGCTCCTGCAGATCAGCAATCGTCGGCTCGCGCCGGGCGGTCTCCTCCTCCGCGATCTCCGGCTGCTCCATGAACTGAGTCGGCGCCTCAGCCAGCGGATCCGCCGTCTGCTCGTCGCCTGGACGGTCCGCCTGACCGAACGCATCGTCCTCGAGCTGCTGCAGCTCGGAATCGCCGGCGCCGTGCTGGCGCTTCAGCTCCAGATGCTCTCGAATGGCCTCGTCAAGGATGCCCATGGCTAGGTCCCAAAGCGGGAACCTAAAGCCTATGCGGTTATCCTTCGCCTTGCGAGGGCGCTGGGACGATCCTCCCACCCACGCACTCGGGGCTATAGCTCAGCTGGCAGAGCGCCTGGATCGCACCCAGGAGGTCGGCGGTTCGAATCCGCCTAGCTCCATCAGCAGAACCCCCTGTACATCGGCAGGTTCGCTTTTTCAGGGCCGCTCGAACCGCCCCCCGAAAAGCGCTCCACAACTGGCACGAGTGGCTGAAATCGCCTAGATGCGCGGGATTAGCGACGATTTCGGGTTATTCCGTCTCGCTTTCCAGCGGCGGCGCTGCTTCGTTCGCCAGCGCCAAGACGTAAGTGGCCAGCGATCAGGGGCCGGAACACTATGGCCCCGCCCTCCATCCTCAATAACCGAATCTGGTCGCAAGGGCCCCTGCGACTGCATCGGTGCTGAGGACGAGAAGATCCGAACCCTCATGAGCCGCAGTCTTGAACGCCTTCGAGGGGGGAGCGACCAGCCAACCGGCGGGGGCCGGTCCCAGCGTTAACGGCCGATCCTTCAGATATCCGAGGAGCTGCATCAGGCCGGAGCCAAGGTAGGAGGAACTGCGCGACGCCTTCAACTCGAGGATCACGGTGTCCACTGGCTTCCCGTCGCAGCGCCGTTGCGCGACCAAGTCTGGCTTCGAGGGAAGCCCCTTGATCTCGTATCTCGATAGCGCGGCCATGTGGGCGGAGTCAGCTGCCTCGGTTGGCCAAGTCTGATACCAGAGCCAGACCTCCGCCCCATCCGGCATCAGATAGCGGGCGAAGGGGGACCGGCCAGCTCCGATCATCATCCTTCGCTTGCGCTTAGCTTTGCTCCGTATCTGGAACGCCTTCGCCAGCCTCAGCGCGACGGCAAGCTCGAATAGCTGCCAGTCTCGCTCCGGCTCGAAGTAACGCTGGGCAAGCAGCTCGGTGATCGCGAAAGGCGACGGGTCCTCGGAGTAGGTAGAAATCGAAGCCAGGGCACGCGGGATGAGGACGCTATAGAACCTGCTTTTCGCGGCCCGCAGGCGCTGGTGTACCCGGCTCGTTGGTCGCGCTGACGCCACTCCCCGCAACCAGTGGTGCCTCCGGGCCGCGCGCAACCGGACGATCTCGTCGGCAATCTCCTGCAACCAGCTGGCGTTGTAGGTTCCGGCCCGCTGGTCCACACGCGCTGGCATCACTTGGCGCAGCTCGGCGTCGAGCCGCTCGAGCAGGTATCCCAGCGCTCGGTTCTCCGGCGTGTCAAAAACTCGCCGTGGCGAGCGCACAACAAAGTCGTTGGCGAGACCGCCGCGACCCCGGAACCGGATCGTCTCCGCCCAGTCGATCGAACCCCGAATCGTTTTCGTCGTCGAACGCGTGGTGATACTGGCCGTGATCGGGCTGCGCAAGCCCCCAGGGAGCGCCGCAACGAGCTCCCGCACCTCGGTGGTCAGGGCCAGGTGGACGGCGACGATCTTGCGCAGATCCGAGGCTCTGAGGTCTAGCAGTGCCGAAACGTCGTCCAGCACTTCCACTCGCTCAGTCGTGGCGGTGCCGAGGAAGGCTGGGAGCTGAGTCTTTACCTCTGCCAGCAGGCCGGCCCGTTCCCCCGCCTCCAGCTTGGCGTCTACGTAACTCAAGCCAGCGCGACCGAGTCCAAGGCCTCTCGCAGAGAATCCCAATCCGAGGAGGGGCGATCCGGCCACATCTCCTCGAAGACGGCGAGGACCGACGCCACGTCCTCCGGCCCCGCACCCTCGTACTGCGGCACGGCCAGCAGCCTGATCGCAGTCGCGAAGGCGACCACCGGGTCGTCGTAATTCGGTTCTCCCGAGGCAGTTTCCGCCAGCCCTTTGACCAGGAAGTCGGCCACATCGCCGAGGATTGCCGGACCCAGCTGTCGAGCGCCGAACGCAAGTGCCATCGCCGCCTTCACCAAATTCTCGCGCTCGCCCTCCGCGACCTCGGAGCACCAGCTGCGAAAGAGATCCTCATAGCCACTCTGCGGCGGCAGCGGCACATCAACCACGGCGAAACGCCGCAGGAAAGCGAACGAGAGCTGAAACAGGGTCGCCTTGTCGGAGAGGTTGATCGTCCCGATCAACCTCCAGCTCGGGGTGAGGACGAACTCGGCCGAGGAAGCGGAGTTGTTCTTCGCCCAGCGGACCTCGATGCTGTTCCCGTCGGTCCCCTGGAACGGCAGGAGGATACTCTGGCCGAGTTGATCGCCGCCGCCGCCCGACAGGAGCGTGAAGAGCGGCCCGAAGGCCTTGTCGATATCCGCCCGGTTGAGCTCGTCGATCGTGAGCCAGCGACCACGCTGGATCGAACGCAGGACAACGCCAGGCTCAAACCGGAGCAGGCCCTGGACGGAGGGCACGTACCCCCCGATCGTGTCAAAGGTGCTCCAATCGGCCGTGGCGGTAACGAGGTCGTGTTGGCTTCCCTTTACTGCCTGGCAGAGGGCTTCCGCTAGCGTCGACTTCCCGGTTCCGGGCGGCCCAGCGAGCAGTAGGTGCTTGCCGGCCCGGAGGGCAGTGACAGCCTCGGCAAGCACCGACTTCGGAAGCACGACGTCTGCCGGCAGTGCCTGCCGTACCGCCTCGATCGTGAGTCCTTGCAGCGCCGCCATCTCGTCGGCTTCGTCCTCGGCCTCGTTCTCCTCTGCTTCGACAACACCTGTTCCGCGAGACGAGCGGGAAGCGATCTGAAGGGCTTGCGTAACCTTGCTCGCCATCAAGGAATAGCGGTCGTGGAACCGGGCGAAATCGTCGATCGGCAGGACCGACAACGGGCCCGTCAGTAGGTCCTTCAGCTCCCCGGCGGCGACCAAAACTCTGCTCGGCGCGAACTGATCCGCCGAGACCGCCTTGCCCTTTGCCTCTTCAAACAGCTCGGCCAGCTCGTCCGGCGTCTTCAGGATCGGAGACCCTACGGGCTGAAGCGCGCCGTCGCCGTCGACATCGTGGACGCCGAGCATCCCACCCGCAGAAGCGAGAAAGGCGCGATCGCCCTCCTCCATCGCCCGCCCAGCGTCAGCCAAGATCTGTGCCCCCGACTCGGCGGAGGAGGCTTCGACCAGTGAGTACTGGCGCAAGAATGGCTCCCGGTCCTCGGCGGCGGCGGCTTCACGTACCGCCCCAACGACACCGAGCGGTATTTCCTGAATGTGACGGCCCCGCGAAACCGTTCCCTTGAACTGTGCAGCCAGGGTCGGCGGGATGGCACGCAGGCGTAGAAACTCTTTGGTGCTTAGCGGCTCTTCGAGTTGAACCTTCTCGATCGCCACCTTGATCCAGGGCACCCCCTCCTGACGCTCGTCCGGAGGGAGCGGGCCACTGACCTTAAGAAGGAACGGAACCGCCCCCTCCCCGGAGGCAACGATTTCTTCATATTCTTCAACTAGGGATTCATAGTCAATCCCTATCGCGGCGCAGTACCTCTGCTGCCACTCGGGGTCGTCCTCGCCGCCGACGTAATGGGCGCTGGCGGCGAACTTGGGAACAATCAAATCGCCGGCTTTGAACTGCTTGATCATGTCCGCCTCGCCCGTCGCTTCAGGCCACCCGAAGAACGGTTGCTCCGCCTTCACCTGGGCGAACGAATAGAGGTTCGTGCTCAGCGCATAGGCAGCCATCTTCCTCCCTTGTCGATCTTTCCGCTCCGTCCCATAGCGGCTGTAGTTTGACCTTTTCATGAACTTCGCACCCGCCGCTCATCGGTCAATGTCGCGGGTCGGGGTGCCATCCAATGCAGTCGCCATGGCCTCGCCCGAAGTGGGAAGGTCAATGACGACCAGAGTCGAGCCCCTAGGGGATGTCGTCCGCCTGAGGGCGGAGGAGCTAGCCGTCAACCTCTCCGCCAGCCGAAGAGCCGCGATCGAGTCCCTCTGCCCTCGCATCGCCGGGCTCGGGTTCACGCTCAACCCAGAGGAAGTGTCGAGACGACTCGCATGGTGGCTGCTCGGACAATGGCTGACCGGGTTCGCGCTCGACGCCCTCCACGCTGGCAGCAGCTTCGAGGACGCCGAGAACTGGTTCTATGGCGACGCCCAGGGCCTCCCGCAGATCGCTCCACGGGGATCGGCCGCCGCGCTGCCGGAGCTGACGACCAGTGAGGAGGTCTGGGCACTGCTCCCGTACCTACTCGATCCACTCAGCCCCGGCACCCGTCGTCATCTCCGCCGCAGCGAAGAGAGGCATGCCGCGGACCGCGCCGCTCGCAAGGCAGGGGGGATCTTCTACACGCCCGCCGATCTCGCCCAATGGATGGTCTCTGAGTCTGCGCCGGCCGAGGATCAAGACTGGACTTGCCTCGACCCCGCCTGCGGATCCGGCGTCTTCCTCCGCGCCTCCCTCGCCCTCTCCCCGGGGGCGACCCCGTTCGGCGTCGACATCGATCCGTTCGCCGTCGAGATGGCAACCTTTGTCGTGCTCGCCACCGACTTCGAGGATTGGCGACGATCGCCGTGGTGCGGGTGGCACAGCGCTCGATCGCGTTTTGCCACCATGAACGCGCTGCACTTGGTCGCTCCCGGCGAACTGGACGAACTCGCCCGCCGTCGCCGCGCGGACCGAATCAGGGAGATCAACGCAAGCCTTCGCCAGCACATCGTCCCGCTGCCGGTCGACGACTCCGCCGCGTTTTGCGCTCTCGGGGACCTATTCCCCGCACTAGAGCGGGGCGCCGACGTGCTGCTGTGCAACCCGCCCTACGCGGCGCTAGGGGACCTTGGAGCCGCTGCCGCAGGCTTCCAAGCCTTCGAGAAGAGTCCGCCGACGCCCCGCAGCAGCCTCTACCTCCCGTTCGTGGAGCTCGCCTGGCGCACTACCCGCGCCGAGACTGGACGCGCCTCCCTTGTCGTCCCGCTCTCGCTGGCGTGCCACCAGGGGAACCATTTCCGCGCCCTGCGCAAAGCAGTGTCGGAGACCTCGGGCCGTTGGGAGTGCTGCTTCTTCGACCGCGCCCCGGATGCGCTCTTCGGCGACGACGTGAAGACTCGCAACATGGTCATGACCTACCGGGCAGACGCGGAGGGGCTGGCGGTGACCGAGCTGCTCAGGTGGACGAGCCGGAGCAGGAAGTCACTGTTCCCGGCGATTCGCCCAGTCGAGATCGACATCGCCATCGAGAGCGGCATACCAAAGCTGTCGACGCGTACCGAGGCGGAGCTGCTAAAAGCGCTGCGCTGCAACGGAATGCGGCTCGGCGACGACGTCACGGACTCGAAGAGGGTCCCGGCAACCGCGGAGGCCATCGCGGCCTGGCCCAACAGCATCTTCGTCAGCACCACCGCCTACAACTGGTTCAACTGCCTGCGCAACCTCAACCCCAGCATCGCCGCCGGACACAACTCGGAGGCAGGCTTTCACGCCCTCGCCTTCGGGGACAGCCTGGCGGCGGACGCGGCCTATGCCGTGGTCGCCTCTCGAGTCGCCTTCTGGCTGTGGCGGGTGGAGAGCGACGCCTTCCACGTCGGCAAGTCTTTCCTCCTCGGCCTCCCCGTTCGGCTCGGCAGCCTCAGCCGGGACAATCTTGAGGGGCTGGCGGAGCTGGGGCGAGAGGTCTGGGCCAGCAGCCTCGATCGCGACGTGGTGGCGGTAAACCGCGGCAGGAAGACGGTTGCCTTCCCGCCAATGGCCGACGAGCGCGTGCTGCGCAGCCTGGACGCTGCGGTGGCAGACGTGGCGGGAATCGATACGGCCCGCGTTGAGCGACTCAGCGACTGGCACCGGAAACTTGTCGTCGTAGACGACACTGACCATAGGAGAAATCGATGATCTTGACCTGGAAGATGCCGTGCTGACCGTCACCTCTGAGCAGAAGGAGCTCAGCCGCCTCTCGAAAGAGGAGTGGCGGGATTACACGAAGACCGTGTGGCACATCGCCAATACGAGCGACCCGGACCATCCGGCGGTCTTTCCAGCTGAGATCCCCAAGCGGCTGATCAAGCTCTTCTCGTTTTCCGGCGAGACGGTGCTGGACCCGTTCGCCGGAGTCGGCACGACCGGGAAGATCGCGGCCGAACTGGGGCGGCGCGCGGTCTGCGTCGACCAGAACAAGAAGTACGTCACCCGGATGCGGGCCGATCACGCCGCGCTAAATGGGAGCGGGCACCTGCTCGAGGTCCGACACGGAGATGCTCGCACCGACCTCACCGACCTGGAGGACAGCTCAATCGGCCTGGCGGTCACCAGCCCCCCCTACTGGAACAAGGCCAACTACGGCAGGGGCAAAGCGAACCTCGGCAACATCAGCTCCTACCCGGCCTTCGTCGACTCGCTGCGGCCAGTCTTTGAAGAGGTCTTCCGCCTGCTGGCCCCGGGGCGGAAGTTCGCGGTGAACACCGCCAACGTGAACCAACACACCGATCACGGCCTGCTTACCTTTCCCCTGGCCTCGGATCTGATCGTGCTGCTGCGAGACATAGGGTTCGTGCTAGTGACGGAGGTGGTGTGGTCCAAGGACGGGACCGGCGGAAAGTGGGGGTCGGCAAACCAGCAGCGGCCGATCTTTGGCAGTTACCCGTTTCCACCCAACTTCTTGTTCAAGAACGTCCACGAGTACATCATCGTCGTCGCCAAGCCCCCGGCGAAGAAGTCAAAGGGCAAGAACGCCCTCCCCTACAACGAAATTATGGAGATCGGGTGAGCAGGTGATCGAGCCACCGCTTTCCGGGAGCGAGCTGGTGCTCGTTGCGCAGGTCCCGAAAGCGGGGAGTCGCTGGACCCAGACTCATTTCAACAAAGACATCATCAGACAGTTTTTCAGGGCGCACGAGGACGATAAGCGGCCACTCGCCTTCGAGCGAGTCGAGAGCGACGGAACCCTCGACTCCCAGGCTCGTCGCAGCCTAGTCAAGAGCTCGATCAACCTCAACCCAAAGATCGAGCTCGACTTCGGCTTCAAGGAAGGAAAACGAGCCGTATATCCCAAAACCGGACGACCGATCGCTGTCATCCTCGAACTCGACACGCGGACCTTCCGGTACCAGACCCTCATGCCCGGGGATCAGGGTCACGGAAAGATGCTGGCGATGACGAAGCAACTGGCGTCGATCGGCAAGGGGGTTCCCCGGGTCATCACCAATCTCGACGAGGTTGAGCTTCGCTGGCCTGGCTGTAAGTTGCGCTCCGCGCGCTAGACGTCGATCAACTTTCTTGCTCGTCTAGTGGTGAAGAGGGCGCGCCACTCGGACGCATAGTCGTCAGAGGCGCTCAAGGCTGCGAAGGAACTTACCTCATCGCGGGAGGATGGCGATGCCGAGCCGATGCGCTCGCGGTCCTGACCGACCCCCTGAAATCGATCCCCCTGATCTAGCTGCCCACTGAGAGACGAGAGGGGCCCGGGCCAGTCGACGAGGTACCAGTACTGCTTGATTCGTCCCAGGTGCCGTTGGAGGTCGAGCGCCTTCAGCCGCTCTTTCGCCAGCTAGACAATCTCGAGCTCCTGGCACAGATCGATCCGACGGTCAGCGCCATGGCGTTCGCCGAAGCCGCCAAGGATTCGGCGGGGGAGGAGTGAAATCCTAAGCCCGGAGCGGATGGCCCGCAGGACCACACGCTCGAACCGACCTTACTCGTTTCAGCCACTTTTCACCAGAAGTGGCTGACTCCCGCTAGTCGCCGCTAATCCCGCGCATCCGGCTAGATTGTCCGCGCGGGCGCAGATCACGAATATACCTGTAAATCAACATGTTCTAGGCGCTTATACTGAAGATGGGATCCTTGATCGCACCCAGGAGGTCGGCAGTTCGAATCCCTGACTCCATCGCGTTGGATTAGGCGACGCCGTTTCAGCCGAGCGTCTTCGGCAACTTGCCGACGACGAGGTCGTAGGAGTCCTCGATCATTTCTTGTATTGCTTCGTCGGAAAGCGAGCCGTCCAGGATCACCGTGTTCCAGTGCTTCTTGTTGAGGTGGTAGCCCGGGATCACCGCTGCGTGCTCCTCGCCCAGCGCTTCCGCCAACCGGGGCTCGCACTTGAGGCTGACTCGCAGGGATGCTTCGTCGAGTCGCGAGAGCGCGAACATCTTTCCCCCGACCTTGAAGACCGAGGTCTCGGGATTGAAGGGGAAGGTCTCCTCCGCCCCGGTGAACGCGAGGCAGTGATCGCGGAGCTCGCCAGAGTTCATCGCGACTGCGGCAGCTTGGTCGCCCCTCGCTTTGTGACCGGCGCCGATGGCGGTGGAACGACGGGTCCGATATCTCCGTCGGGGGCCTCGTCGAGGTCGACGATTACCGGGGCATGGTCGCTCGGTCCTTTTCCCTTCCGCGCCTGTCGGTCGACCCACGCCGCGCGGACCCGGGCGGCAACCGGCGCGGCGGCGAGGATCAGGTCGATCCGCATCCCCAGGTCGCGGTGGAACATCCCGGCCCGGTAGTCCCAGTAGGTGAAGACGCGCTCACTCGGCCAGCGGTCGCGGATGACGTCGCGCAGTCCCAGCGCCTCGAGCTCCGCCAGCGCGGCGCGCTCGGGCGCCGTCACGTGCGTCTGCCCGACGTAGGCCTCCGGGTCGAACACGTCCTCGTCGGCTGGGGCGATGTTGACGTCACCGCAGACGATCGTCGCCTCGGGGCCCGCGGCCACCACGTCGCGCAGCGCGGCCAGCCAGGCGAGCTTGTACTTGTAGTGCTCCGAACCCGGCTCGCGCCCGTTTGGCACATAGACCGAGTGCACGCGGATGCCGCCGCAGGTGGCCGACAGCGCCCGTGCCTCCTGGTGCGGAAAGCCGGGGCCGTCGGCGAGACTCGGAACGACGTCCTCAATGCCGACGCGCGAGAAGATCGCAACACCGTTCCAGGACGGCTCACCGTGGACGGCGATCTCGTAGCCGCGGCTCGCCAGCTCGTCACCAAGCAGATCGAGCAGAGCGCCGTCGGCGAGCTTCGTCTCCTGTAGGCAGACCACGTCCGGATTCCGTTCGTCCAGCCACGGGAGCAATCGCGGCAGCCGCTGCTTCGCCGAGTTCACGTTCCAGGTGGCGATCCGCATCGAGCTGACGGTACTGCGATCGCCTCCTTATTCGTCTGCTCAGGCCGACGCGCCGGCCATCTGCGCGGTGACGAGCTGCTCGACCCACTCGCCGGTGATCTGCCTGGTCGCGGCGTTGAGTCGGTTCCAGGTATTGATCGTCGCGATCGAGAGCACGAGCGCACCCAGTTGGTCGTCGTCGTAGTGCCGCGCGGCCTCGTCCCAGACCTGGTCGGGAACGGGGTCGGGACGGTCGGCGAGCCGGGTGACGGCCTCGGCGAGGGCGAGCGCCGCGCGCTCGGCATCGGAGTAGTAGGTCGACTCCCGCCAGGCGCCGATCAAGAAGATGCGCTCGTCGGGCTCGCCCAGCGCTTTGAGCATGCGCGAGTGGATGTCGACGCAGGCGCTGCAGCCGTTGATCTGGCCGGCCCGCAGCTTGACCATCTCATGGGTTGCCTCCGGCACCCCGGCCTGCTTGGTCGCCCGGTCGAGCTTCTTCAGTGCCTGCATCGCGCCCGGAAGCGTCTGAGCGGGATGGTCGATACGTGGTTCCATGGTGCTGCCCTCCGTCAGTCGTGGGTGTCTGGACCTTTGACAACGCTCCACGGACGAATGTGACAGTGGATCACTGGCCGTCACAAAGCAGCCCCCCTCTCTTGTCTAAGAGATAGACGTGCTCCAATTACCAAGAGGCCAGGTGGTGGGAAATGACGGATCGTGAGCAACTACTGGACGAGCTGCAGCCGATCGCCTTCGCGATCGCTTACCGGATGCTCGGCAGCGTCTCGGAAGCCGAGGACGTGGTCCAGGAAGCACTACTGCGAGTGCACCAGGCGATCGACGCCGGCGAGCAGCTCGATTCGCCGCGCGCCTACGTCTCCACGATCACCACGCGGCTGTCGATCAACGAGCTGCGCTCGGCGCGGGCGCGCCGCGGGCGCTACGTCGGCGAATGGCTGCCGGAGCCGATCGTCACCGACGGCGAGGACGACCCAGCGCGCCACGCCGAGACCGCCGATTCGCTCTCGGTGGCGATGCTGGTGCTGCTGGAGAGCCTCTCCCCCGAGCAGCGCGCGGTGCTGCTGCTCCACGACGTCTTCGACTACGGGTATCCCCAGATTGCGGAGATCGTCGGCAAGAGCGAGGACAACGTGCGCCAGCTCGCGACCCGCGCGAGGCGCCACGTCGAGCAGGGTCGCCCCCGCTTTCAGACCACGCGCGAGCAGCGCGACGAGTTGGCTCGGCGGTTCTTTCAGGCCGCCGAGCAGGGCGACCTCGCCGGCCTGGAGGCGCTGCTCGCCCACGACGTGCAGCTGACCGGCGACGGTGGGGGCAAGGCACCGGCGCTCGCGCGGACCCTGCGCGGACGTAGCCGCGTCGCCCGCATGCTCATGGAGTGGCTCAGCGCCGACACTCGGGCGCCGGGTCTATCGATGCGTACTGTCGAGGTGAACGGCGCTCCCGGAGCACTCTTTTTCGACAACCGGCAGCGGCTGATCGGCGTTACCGCGCTCGACATCATGGACGGTGAGATCAAAGCCGTCAGCTCGGTCGCCAACCCCGACAAGCTGAGGCACCTCGGAAAGCCGGTCGGCAACCTCGGCACGGTGCTGCAGGCTAAGAAGGAGCTGCGCTCCGGTCACCCCTGAGCTGTCACAGAACGTCAGCTTGGAGTAGGGCCGGCTCGCCTGGCCTCGAATTCGGCCTCGGTGATCTCGCCGCTGTCCACCTTCTTCTTCAGCTCCACGATTTCAGCCATCGACAGGTGGGCGCCGCGGGGTTTGACCCGCTCTTCGTTCTGGGCGGACATACCTCCCGGGCCGAGCTCAACCTCGGCGGGAGCCGAGGTCTCCTGCAGGGGGTCCGCCGGGGCCGCGCCGGGCGCTTGGTTCAACTGAGCCTCCCAGCGAGCCTGTGCCTCACTCGAGTGGTCGGCCGCGACCTCGGCATCGTCGGCCTCCTTCAGCGGATCGCTGTGACGATGCCAATCGGGCACGCCCGGAACGTGTTGGTAGGTCCCGTCGTCCCCGCGGTCGAACTTCACCTTCTGGTCCTTCGAGTGGAGCTTGACCTTCACCCGCTGTCCGACCGCGGGCGCCTTGAAGGTGATCGCATTGAAGGGTTCCTTGACCGGGGCGCGGAAATGAGCGCTTCCGTCGTCCGCCTCGACGTCGGCGATGAACTCGAACTGTTCGACCCCCTGCCCCGCGAACTCGCCCATGTCGGGTTCCGTGTTCTTGGCGATCAGACGGCGATCGACAATCGTCGCGACCCCCTCCTTCCAGCCGATTCCCAGCACCGCGCACCTGCCTTTTCGTCGTTGGGTTCCCGCAGATTCCGAGATAACGGACGAGACGCGGGCAGCTTAACCGCCGGCTCCTGGCTGAAGGACTCGCAGCTCTAGCGGTGCGCTCTTTTCGGCCTCGGGCCGAGCGTGAGGTTGACCTTGCCATCGGCGGGTTTCGCTCCCGCCGCGGGGGTTGTGGACTTGACGATTAGGGGCGGCAGGCGGTGACTCTTGCGCGGTCGTGGCCTGCGCACCGTGCCGAGCTTGCAGGCGATCAGCGTCAGCGCTGCCTTTGCCCGCGCCAACGTCTCCCCAGCAAGCTTCGGAACGATGCACTCGGGGGCGGGGTTCGGGCCGCCACCCCCTCCTCCCGAATCCGGCGAGGCGCCATTCTCTCCGCCACCACCCGTCGAGCCACCGTCTCCTCCACCCGGATCCGTCGTCGCTTTCAGACGCGTGTAGGAGATCGGTTCCGAGCAGTCCGAGGTGTTGTCGCTTGCGTCGGTGGCCGTCGCCGAGAAGACGTCGGTGACCCCCTCGTCCACTTGGACGGCGACGCCGGGCGAGGCGACCTCGGCCGCGCTTGCGGTGGTGAGTGGTGAGCCCGCGCAGGCGGAGTCCGCATAGATCCTCACCGCCGACCCCGCCTCGGCGGAGCCGAGGATCCGCGGGGTGCCGCTCAGGTCCGGCGAGGCGGGATCAGTGCTCGTGAGCAGCGGTGGCACTGGTGGCACGGTGTCGCTGTTCTCCGTGTAGGAGATCGGCGCCGAGCAGGCGGAGGCGAGCGGCACCATGTCGGTCGCGCTGGCGGAGAATTCGGTGGTGGTTCCGGCGCCGACGGTTACGGCTATGCCCGACCCCGCGAGTTGGGCAGAGCTACCGCTCGCGAGCGGGGTGCCGGAGCAGGTCGAGTTGGCGTATACGTCGACGCTGGTCCCGGGCTGGGCCGAGCCGAGCAGCCGCGGCTGAGTGTCTTTGGACGGCGAGAGCGGGCTGGTGGTTTCGAGCGACGGCGCTGGAGGAGGAGCGTTGTCGAAGAGATCGACCGCCGCGGAAGCGTCAAGACGACCGCCGGAGGTCGTTTTCCCGGCCAGCGAGGGAACGGGGTCGACACTCCCGAGCAGCGCCTGTCGCACTTCGGTCACACTCGCGCTCGGTTTCTCGGAGAAGAGCAGAGCAGCGGCGCCGGTCACATGCGGGGTGGCCATCGAGGTGCCTTCCAGAAAGGCGTATCCGCCCGGTTCGCCTACCTGCGCGATGCAATGTAGATCGATGTCGTCAAACCAAGCACCGTCGGTGGGGTTGGGTTCGGAGGCGGCCGTGTATTCGACTTGCACGGTCAGTTCGCCACCTTCGCTCAGGTCGCGGAGAAGGCGGTGGGATATGCGCCCGGAAGTGTTATTGGCGAAGCCAAGCACCGTTTCTCCGTTGAGATCGACGTCGAGCCAGGCGATCGGGGCGCCGGACACCCTGCGGGTCACTTCCACAACGCATTCCTGGAAACCGGCCGGGATCGTGATCGGAGCCGAGGTTGACGCCCGAGTCGAGCCGGGGTCGGGCGGGGCGCCAGGCGTGTCGGTGATGCCAAAGGAGGTGAGCGGCGCTTCGTCGCTGCGACCGAAGCCACCGTCGGGACCGCTGGCGGTCCATTTCGTGGCGAAGTCGTCGACCTCGAAGTCGTCCTCGAAGAGATGCGTAATCGGGAAGGTGCTGAGCGTCTGGGTCCCCGGCGCGCCGAGGTCGACGGTGCTCGCGCCCCAGTTCGAGAATTCGGCCAGCTGGTCGGCCTGATCCGTCGCCGCGACGCAGATCACGTTGTCGACCGTGCCTTTCCCTTCGGCGAGCGGGTCATAGACGCAGGGGTAGTGGGGCGTGACTTCGTTGTTTTCTTCATCGTTGCCGGCCGCAATCACGAAGAGGGTCTGCGGGTTGACGGCGATGGCATCGCGGATCGTGGGGTGATCGTCTTTACTCCCGAGGGAGATGTTCGCCACTCGCGCCCCGTGGGCGCCGGCGTACTCAATCGCGGCGACGACGGCCGAGGTCGGACAACCGCTTTCCTGGGCCGCAACGAAGCGAGAGCAGGCCCGCAGGGGCATGATGCTGACGTCTTGGGCGACCCCGGTGATGCCAATGCCATTGTTTCCCTCGGCGCCGATCGTCCCCGCGGTGTGGACTCCGTGGCCGCCGGTGAACAGGTCGCCGTCGGTCGGGTCGCCGTCGGGGGTTGATTCTTCGGCGTTGGCGCCGACGAAGTCGGCGCCATGGACATCGTCGACTATGCCGTCGTCATCGTCATCGAGACCGTTTTCGGGGATCTCGCCGGGATTGGTCCAGGCGACGTTTTCCAGGTCCGGGTGTTCGAACCGGTAGCCGGTGTCGATGTCCGCGACGACCGTGGTCGGAGTGCCGACGGTCCGATCCCAGGCGCCGCTCGCATTGATGTCGTCACCCGCAACCGCGCCAAGGAAGCCGTCGATCCCCAGCCCGGAGTTCTGCAGGCCCCAGAGCTGACCGAAGAGGGGATCGTCGGGTATCGAGTCCAGGCCGATAGATCCGTCGCGTTCGGCAAGGATCACGGCCGGGTCCGCTTCCAGTTCGCGAACCGCCTGCCGCGGCGACTGCCCGGGCTCGATTTCGACCAACTGAAAGTGGCGACTGCCAAGGTCGTCGGCGTAGGCGACGTCAGCCCCCTCACGGGCCGCACGGCGCTCCGTCGGGCTCGCGCCTGCAGCCCACTCGACGATCACCCGGTTCGAGGAGAAGGCGACTGGCGGCGTCACCGGAGCGCTATTGCGGACCCGTTCCTTCTGCGTCGCCGAGGCGCTCGCGGCGGCCAGGAGCGCCACGATCGCTACAGCAACAATCCCCGATCCGAACCGAGACATTGCTCCTAGGGTAGCCCGGGGCCCTCGGCTTATCGCCTCGTCTTCTTACGCCTTTTGTGCTTCTTGACGCATTTGCCGTGCTTGAGCTTCTTGCCCTTCTTGCACTTCTTCTTGGGCTGGGCCGCCATCGGAGACGGGAGCGTCAGGGGTGGAAGCGTGAGGGAAGGGATAGTCGGGAGGGAACAGGGGTTGCCGATGCAGGTGGGCGGCTGAGTGCCGCTTTCTTCTCCACCGCCTCTTTCACCGTCGATTTCGGCGGTGAGCGCGACCCATTGGTTGGGGATCGGGGAGACCGTCGCGGATTTGCCATCGGCGAGGGGGCCCATTTCGCAGGTGAGACAAGCGTACTGCCAGCCCAGGCCTTCGACGGCGGGCAGAGCCGGCTCCAGAGCGCTCGAGCTACGGGCGGTCTTTTTTCAGCCTAGGATCGTCGGATCGCAGCTGACGACAAGCGGAGCTGGTCTGGTCACTCCCGCCTAGTCATTCACCTACTGGGCTGGGTGTCTCAAACCCACCTACGCCAAACCGCGTAATGAAATTCGGACGATTGGGTGAATATGCACATACGATGGCGCTCCTTTGCATGAAGAGCCCCTCTCTACCGTAAGGAAGCCTTGAAGAAAGCTCGTGTGATTACCGTCGTCCTCAGCGCCGCCGCGATAGCTGCGCTCGCCATCTCGGCAGTCGCCGGCGCTGCCCTGCCGAAGCCGAAGACGACGCTGATTGTTCCCGGCAAGGCACTCGGGGGCGTCCCCCTCGGCGCCACCGCCACCAAGGTGCAGAAAGAATGGGGCCACAGCAAAGAATGTGAATTCCAGTGCATCTACGAAGACGGCAAAAACGGCGACGAAACAGCTGCTCACGCCGGTGTTCTGCTCCAGCAGCCGGCCAGTGGCAAGGGCCCGGCAAAGGTCTGGCAGATCTACATCAACGTCGGCTCGAAGAAAGTCGGCGATGAGTCGAAGCCCGACTTCAACACACCGCTGACCGCCTACAAGACCTCGAAGGGGATCGGCCTCGGCTCGACGATCGGCGAAGTGCAGCGGGCTTACCCAAGCGCGAAAAAGATCGCCTCTCCCGGCGTCACCGTCTTCGAAATCAAGGGCAAGAAGGAAATCGCCACGATCTTCGACTGCAACGGCGCGACGAAGGTGACGGCGATTGCGGTCGAGTCGCATCGCGGCGGCTGAGGTACGTATTGGCGCGTACGCAGTATTCAGGTAACTGTCTCCGCACTAGTACGTTGAGGCACTTTGAAGGTCAGCCAACCGAGAGGAATTCACAGGTGAACACCGATACCGCAGGCAAGCAAGATCGTGGTGAGGTGCGCGGGCGCACTTGGGCCGCCGGGGTCGCGGCCGTCCTGGCGGTGGCGCTGATGATCGTGCCCTCGGCATCGGCCGAAACCATCCCGACCGCGAGCGCCGTCGCAACGGTTGCGCCGATCGACTCCGCCACCACCGGCAACTATCTGCTGACCGTCACCAACACCGGCGAACAGCAGATTCAGTTCTTCATCTTCAGCGGCGGCAACGGTGCCGCCATCTCCCCCGGCACCTGCACCTACAACCAGCCAATAGCGGGAGCGATCGGCTGCCCGAGCATCGCACCGAAAAGCTCGATGCAGGTCTGCTATACCGGCGAATCGGCTAGCCAGGTGACCCCGTTCTTCCCCGAAGCCAGCGTGGTCCCCTTCGCGCCCGCCCTCGTCGGGACGGTGGGCTCCTGCCCGGTGGCGGGCTTCAATCCCCCGGCGAAAACCGCACCCACCACTGGCGCCCCAGCCACGGCCTTCAGCCTCGGCAAGGCCAAAGTCCACACCAAAAACGGCACCGCGACGCTTGGCGTCACCGTGCCCGCGGCAGGGAAGGTGAAGCTCTCCGGCAAAGGCGTCAAGGGTGCCACCGTGAATGCCAAAGCTGCTGGTGCCGTGAACCTCACTGTCAAAGCCAGTGGCAAAGCGGCGCAGAAGCTGGCCAAAACGGGCAAGGTCAAAGTCAAAGTGTCGGTGACCTTCACCCCCACGGGCGGCAGCCCCACAACCCATTCCAAGACTGTCACGCTGACCAAGAGCTGAGCGAAGCGCTCCTACCGAACGCGCCGCGACGCGTTCGGTAGGAAGATGCCGGGGGTGGCGGAGCTACGCGAACGTGACTTCCGGGCGGCTCTCGACTTCGTCGGCGAAGCGAACGACGCGCAGAACCGCGACGAGTTTCGCTCGATCCTGCTGCCGGGCTACCGCGGCCTGGTGCCGGCGCTGCACGTCTCCTACAACGAGATCGAGGACGGCGATCGGGTGGTGGCAGCAATGGTCGAACCGGAGCTGCCCGCTTGGGCGGTATCAGCCTGGGAACGCCACGCCGGCGAAAACCCGCTGCTGCAACGCTATCTCCGCACCCGCGACGGCCGGGCGCTGCGCTTCTCCGACGTCGTCTCACGCGAGCGGCTGCGGAGCCTCCCACTCTACGAACACCTTTACGGGCCGCTTGGGGTCGACCACCAGATCGCCTTCATCCTGCCCTCGACTCCGGCGCTGACGATCGGCGTCGCACTGACCCGCGCCGAGTCGGACTTCAGCGAGCGCGACCGCAGACTGCTGGAGCTGACCCGGCCGCACATCATCCAGGCCTACCGTGCCGCCGAGCTGCGCGAGCGGCTGACCGCAATGGTCAGCGGGCTGCGCTCCGCGCTCGACGCCGAACGCACCGCGATCGTCCTGCTCGACGCCGATGCCAGGGTCGAGCTCGCCTCGGCGACGGCGGCGGCGCTGGTTGACCAAGCCCTCGGGCTCTCAATCGAAGAAGGGAAGCCGCTGCCCCAGCCCCTCGCCAAGTGGGTCGCGGCGGGCGAACCAAGCGGACGCGTGGCCGCGGCCGACGGATCGTTGCTGCTGCGTCGCCTCCGCAGCGATGGCCGCACCATCCTCGTGCTCGACGACGCCGGCCGAGCACTCTCCCTGCAGGCCCTGGGAGAACTCGGGCTCACTCCCCGCGAGGCCGCCGTCCTGCACGAGCTCGCCCGCGGGGCCGAGCCGGAGACGGTGGCAACCAAGCTCGGTATCGCCCCGCGGACGGTCGACAAGCACATGCAGCGCGTCCACACCAAGCTCGGGGTCAGCAACCGCGCCCAGGCCGTGGCGACCGCTTGGGCAGCGGCAGCCCCTTAACTGTCAGACCGCCAGCGCGGTGGCAAACACAACGCAGGAGGCCGAGCCCGGCGTCGGAATCCGCGAGCTGGCGTCGAAGCTCAAGGTGATGATTCTGGCCGGCGTGCGCGCCACGATCGTCCCGGTCGCGCCAAGTTCGGTCCCGGTCGAGACGGTTGCGACGACGTTCCCGTCGCCTTCAAACTGTCCGCGGCGAGCTTCGTTGGCGTTGGTCGTGAAGGCGTAGCCGGTCCGGGCAGCACCGATCACGCGTAGGGCCATCGTGCCGAGGCCGCCGTTGTATTCGCAGATGGCACGCACGGTGACGTCGGCGATCGTGAGGACGTCGGAGATACAGGAGACCGAGAGGGTGCAGCCGGAGAAGGTGCGGTCGATGTAGCCGACCTGGCTGTTGCTGACGAAGCTGCTGGCGGGGCTACCGCCAAGCAGTTCGGCGTTGGCCGCGAGGTCCGCTTTGGTCGCGAAGGCGGCTTTGTCGGCGCTTAGGGCCCTGGTAGCGCTGTCCGCACTGGTGGCATGGTCCGCGTTGGTTGCGTGGTCGGCGTTGGCGGCCGTCGGCACGGGCCCGAGCGTGCTGCTGTCCACCTTCGCGCCGGTGATCGTCCCGTCCTTGATCTTGGCGCCGGTCACCGCGCTCGCCTTCAGCTGTGCAGTGCCGACGCTCTTCGCCGGCAGCCGGGCGGCCGCGTAGGCGCCGCCGCCGAGTAGGACGAAGAGGCAGATCGTCGAGATCACGTTGGCGTAGCTGAGGTGTCGGCGAGCTGACTTCATCGAGGCTCCGTTCGGACGAGGGGCTGGGCTCGAGGTCTTCTCGACCGAGGCTGCGGGCGCCTTGAACAATGCGCGCGGGCACCCGGCGTGGGCAGCGCGGAAGTCGGCGTTTTGGCCGATGCCACAGCGGGTATTCAGGGCGAGAGCTTGAGGCTCGGCGAGTCCCGATTCGAGGGACGTGTAGGGGGTCGACCTCCGAGGTTGGAGGGAAACCGATGAGGATTTTGTTGCGGGCCGCCTGCGCGGCGATCCTGGTGGTTCTGATGGTTCCGGCTGTGGTTCTGGCAACGCCGGGAGATCATTCCGGCAAGCCGCAGTGGAACCACGGACATCAGCGACACCACGGGCATCACGGCAAGCCGAAACCCGGGCTGCCGCCGATCGATACCTCCGAAGCGCAGAACTGCGACTTCATCGCCCAACCCGACAACACGCTCTGCATGCTGCCCTTCCCCGACGACTACTACACGGTCCGGAATCCGAGCAGCCCGACCGGGCGGCGCATCGACTTCAAGACCGCGGGCATGCCCGCCAACGTCCTCGGCACCCACATCTCCGCCGACGCCTACAACGCCTCGGACGGGTTCAGCCAGGGCGCGACGATCTTGGTCAAGGTGCCCGGGATCGAAACGGCCGCCGACGTTCGCGCTACCGGCGCCGTGCCGATCAATCACATCGGCCGCTACCGCAAGGGCAACACGCCGGTGGTGGTGATCGACGCCACGACCGGCAAGCGCTGGCCGATCTGGGTCGAGATCGACTCGCTCGCCAGCGATCCCTCGAAAGCGGCACTCGAGATCCACCCAGCGACCAACTTCGCCGCCGGCCACCGCTACATCGTCGCCCTGCGCAACCTGCGTAATGCGGCGGGCGACAAGATCGAAGCGCCCGCCGCCTTCCGCTACTACCGCGACGAGGTTCCTTCCAAACAACCCGAGATCGAAGCGCGGCGCGGGCACTTCGAAGCGATCTTCAACCGGCTGCAGCGATCGGGCATCTCCCGCCACGGCCTCTACCTGGCCTGGGACTTCACCGCCGCCAGCGACATCAACAACGCCGGCCGTGTGCTGGCGATGCGCAACGCCGCTTTCGCCCAGCTCGGCGATACCGATCTCGCCGACGGAATCCCGCAGGGCGTCTCGCCCAGCTTCCAGGTGAACGAAGTCGAAGAAGATCCATTCCCCGGCGAAATCGCGCGCCGGGTCAAAGGGACATTCGAAGTTCCCTGCTACCTCTTCCCGAGCTGCGGCCCAGGCGGGACCATGCAGCTCGGCCCCGGCGGCACGCCGACTCAGAATGGCACCTGGACCGCCAACTTCGACTGCATCGTCCCCGAGTCGGCGCTCAGCGGCTCGCCGCAGTCGGCCAGGCTCTCGCTCTACGGGCACGGCCTCTTCGGCAGCGCCGACGAGGTTGCCTCGGCGCCGCAGCGCAGCCTCGCCCAAGCGCACGACATCGTCACCTGCGCCACTGATGAGATCGGCATGTCCGAAAGCGACGTCCCGGTCGCGATCTCCGCCCTCCAGGAGCTGTCCCGGTTCCCGGCGATCCCCGACCGCTTGCAGCAGGGCCTGCTCGACGAGCTCTTCCTTGGCCGGGCGATGATCAGCTCGAGCGGCTTCACCACCGCCCCGGCCTTTCACCAGGACGGCACCGCGGCGAGCCCCTCGGCGCTCGACACCAGCTCCCTCTTCTACAACGGCAATAGCCAGGGCGGGATCATGGGCGGCGCTCTGACCGCGCTCGCGCCCGACTTCACCAGAGCATCGCTAGGGGTGCCGGCGATGAACTATTCGGTGCTGCTGCCGCGCTCGGTCGACTTCGACCCCTTTGCGAGCGTCCTCTACCCCTCCTACCCCGACGAAACGGAGCGGCCGCTGGTCCTCGACCTGATCCAGATGCTCTGGGACCGGGGTGAGCCGAACGGCTACGCGCACCGGATCACCGACAACCCGCTGCCCGACACGCCGGCGCACCAGGTGCTGATGGACGTCGCCTTTGGCGACCACCAAGTGAGCGACTACCAGGCCGACGTCGAGGCACGGACGATCGGTGTACGCGCCCATAGGCCGGTCCTCTTCCCGGGCCGCTGGCCGGACACCGACGTCCTCTGGAACGTCCCGACGATCCGCCGCTATCCATATACCGGCTCCGCCATCTACTACTGGGACACGGGGCCGATTCGCGAAGACCCGGCCAACCCCGGCACGCTGATCGGCACCGAACCGCCGCCGTATGAAAACGTGCCCAACCGCGAAGGCGCGGACCCGCACGGGGCACCACGGGCGACGCCCGCTGAGCAACAGCTCGTCTCCGACTTCTTCGACGGGGCGATTCCCAAAGGGGATAATTGCGACAGCGGCCCCTGTTATGCGAGCGGATTCAGCGACCCATAACGAGCCTGTGAACGACCCGACAACCGATCTGATCTGCCTCAAGTGCCGTGGCGCGATGCGCACCTACAAGCGCAACGGCATCACGATCGACCAGTGCACCGTCTGCCACGGCATCTTCCTCGACCGGGGCGAGCTGGAGCGCCTGATCGGCGCCGAGAGCACCTACCTCGGCGCCCACTCGGACGGGGGACGCGACCACGGCGAGCAACCTGGTCGGGGATTTCTCGGCGACCTCTTCGACTAGCTGGGAAGAGCGGGGCTTGCCTGGACCTCGTACTCACCCTGACCGCTCTCTCCGGCGCTCTCGGCGCCCATCTCAGCGGCCTGCTGGCGCCCTTCCCGATCATTGCCAGCGTCCTCGCCGTCTTCACCCAGGCCCACGGCGGCTTCGCCCCGCTCGCCGTCCTGCTGCGCAACTTCCTCATCGGCTTCTACGGATTCGCCGCCTTCTGTTTCATGCTCGCGATCACCCTGCCCGCATTGAGCACCGCCGGCGCCTTCGGCCTAGCGACCGCCGCGTGAGCGGCTTGGCCGACGGCTCACCCTGAAGCGGAAGAGCCTTGGCGTCGGGTCGCCGCCTCCGGGTCCGAAGGCGCGGACGCGGAAGACGTGGCGGCCGACCCCGACCCGGTAGCGCCGTGGGGACTGGCAGAGACCGGAGCGGCGGTTGTCGAGCTGGCAGCGGTAGAAAGTCGCGGCGCCGCGAGCCGAGAAGCGGAACGAGACCGTGGGTACAGCCTGGCGCGGCCGAAGCCGGATCAGCTGCCGTGGGTGGTGGCGCAACTGGGTATTGGGCGGTGGGGGCGGCGCAGGGATGGGCTGGCCCGTCGCCGCCGGGTCGGTCGATGTGACCAACTGGCCGAACTTGCCACCGGCCACACAGAGGCCTTCGGTTGGGCAGGAGAGCCCGAAGAGGGCGTTGGTGATCCCGCGAATGAGGTGCTCGGTCGCCCACGCCGCCGAGCCGCCGGTCGGGTTCGTGCTTGCCGACATTTCGCCGTTGTTGCTGCTCAGCACGCACAGGGTCGTGGTTGGGCACGAGGCGGCGAGAATCTGGAACCTGGCCGGCAGCGGCGTCGCCGGCCAGGCAGCCGCGCCGGCGCCGGGGGCGGTCGAGACGAGGACGTTGCCCGAGTTTCCGGCGACGCAAAGAGCGGTGCCCGCGCAGGCGACCCCGAGCAGCGGGTTTTCTCCGGCGGGCTGGGCAGTCAGGGCCCAGGCAGCCGCGCCGGCCGCTGGTTCGCTCGATGTGACCAGGTTGCCGGCCGTGTCGCCGGCGACACAGAACGGCCCGGCAATGCAGAAGACGGAGTGAAGGGGCAGCGGTTCGGCCAGATGCGTGATCGTCCAGGCGCCGGGACCGCCGGTCGGGTTGCTCGAGGTGACGACCTCCCCTTCGAAGCCGACCAGAACGCACTGGCTGGGCGAGGAGCAAGAAACCCCGTATAGCGATTTCGCTTTTGGGATCCGGGTCGGCTTCCAGGCGCCGCCGCCGACCGCCGGTTCGGTCGTGGTGTAGACGCCGCCGCTGTAATCGACGGCAACGCAGAGCGAAACCGAGGGACAGGAGACACCGCGGAGGTTCCCCCTCAGTTTTTCGCCGAGAGTGACGTGAGATACAGCCCAGGCGCCGGCGCCGCCGGTCGGAGCGGAGGAGTTGACGATCACGCCTTCCTGGCCGACGCCAACGCAGGCCGAAGCGGCGTCGCAGGACATACCGAAGAGCGTTTCCTGGGCGCCGAGGTTGAGTTCAGTCACCGTCCAAACCGATTCCGCCGCCTCGGCCGAGCCACAAGGCAGCGCCCAGATTACGGCGGCGCAGGCCGCAAGCAGGGCGAGCCGCAACGATCGCGGAGCACGCATCGGTCGATTATCCCGATCCGCGGGAGAGCTCGGAGCCGGATGGCTATGGGACAAGCGGCATCGCTAGGCCGGCTCTCCCCAGGCGGTTGCGACAAGGGAGCGTGAGCCGCCATGGTCGCGGTGCTCGCAAAGGTAGATGCCTTGCCACGTCCCCAGCGCCGGGCCGCCGTCGCTCAGCGGCAGCGTCAAGGACGGGCCCAGCAGCGCGGCCTTGATGTGGGCCGGCATGTCGTCGTCGCCCTCCAGGGT
The DNA here is from genome assembly GCA_963716345.1 of uncultured Solirubrobacterales bacterium. GTDB lineage: Bacteria > Actinomycetota > Thermoleophilia > Solirubrobacterales > 70-9 > VRUE01. The sequence goes on along the minus strand of OY970304.1, from coordinate 1,397,635 downwards.
GTGCGTCCAGTACGGAGCTCCTTCAGGAATCGCTTGATCGAACCAGGCCTCGAAGTCGTGCCGCACTTCCGGCGAGGCGTTCTCGCTCAAGGCCAGGGAAGCCGAGGTGTGCTGGATCAGCAGGTGCAGGATCCCGACCGAGATCTTACCCAGCTCGGGCAATGCATCGAGCACCTCCGCCGTGACCAGGTGAAAGCCCCGGGGCCGCGGGGCAAGTCGGATCGTCCGCTGAATCCACATATCGCCTCCTTCTCGCTGATTGGAGTCCGGTCACTTAGGGTGCTGACGTGAGCCCAGCCGAGATCACGGTCGCGGACAACGCGGACGAGAAACGCTACGAGATCCGAGTCGGCGGAGAGCTGGCCGGCTTCGTGACATACCGCCTGCGCTCCGGTTTGATCGAGCTGGTGCATACCGAGATCGACGAAGAGTTCGAGGGACGGGGCTTCGGCAGCCAGCTGATCTCCTTTGCTCTGGACGATGCGCGGGAGCGTGGACTAGCGGTCCTGCCGTTCTGCCCTTTCGTCAATGACTACATGCGCCGACACCGCCAGTACGCCGAGCTCGTGCCGCAAGAACGGCGCAAAGACTTCGATCTCGGCTAGCAAGCCTTCACCGAACAGCCTCGGGCGCTTTACTCAGAACGGTTATCGAATCAGCATCAGCGCGACACCTGCACGCATCAGTGACCCCGCCGGTGCCCTTCCACGGATCCGCCCCTTCCACCTCGACTCGCCCACCTCCATTTGACCGGTGCGCTAAGCGTCGAACTGCCCGGCGTGGGCGATGTCCCACTCGACGGCACCGACTTCTGGCGCTCTTCGACCCCGGCATCCGCTCGATCACCAACCAGCTCGGCAAGAAGCTGACCTACCCGAGCGCCAAGGCCGAGACGACGCTCGACTGGACCACGCGCCCGCTCGAGCAGACGATGCCGAGACCGGCCGCAGCACGGTCGACCTCGGCGTCGTCTGAGCCCGCCCCCTACGCCGACCAGGCCTCGCCGCCCTGGCCCGAGTAGCGCAGCGATCCGGGTGTAGTCAGTTCCTCGCCGGTCTCCAGCAGGGTCTTCAGGCCGGAGAGGATCATCGGCCAGCCGCCGAACAGTTCGGAATTGGCGCCCTCGGGCAGCTGGTCGTGGGTGACGGTGAGCTGGCAGGAGTCGCCAATCGGCTCGATCTGCCAGGTAACCCTCGAGGTGCCTTCGTTCTTGACGTCATCGCTCCAGAGCGCGGTGAAGCTCTGCACCAGGCGGCGCGGCGGCTCGACCTCGAGGTTCTCCCCGGCCGCGATCTTGATCCCGGCGGCCGGATGGATGGACTCATAGCTCGAGCCCGGTGACCAATCCGAGCTAACGCCGACGCCGAAGTTGTACTTCGCCCGCAGCTCGGGGTCGGTGATCGCCTCCCAGAGCCGCTCGGGGGTGGTCTTGATGTAGATCTCAAAAACCTTCTCCATCGTCTACTCCTTCTCCAGTTCGTGCTTGAGCCCGCTCAGGGCCGCTGTCCAGGGCTCCGCGTACTTGCTCACCCAGCGGTCGTGAACGAGCCGGATCGGGACGGGGTTGAGGAAGTGCAACTTCTCGCGACCGCGCTTGCGGGTCTTGACTAGGCCCGCCTCCTCCAGCACCCGCAGGTGCTTCATCACGCCAAAGCGTGTCATCGGCAGCCGTCCCTCAAGCTCGCTCAGGGTCTGCCCATCGCGCTCGAAGAGCTCGTCGAGCAGGCCGCGGCGAGTGGGATCGGCAAGCGCCTTGAATACCTCGTCCATGGATCCGACTATAGGTGACTAATTAGTCACATGTCAAGTGCGGTCAATCGAGCGCTGCCCGGCGGGCCTCGGCGCCGCCAAGGTAAGGCGTGAGGACGAACTGGATCGCCTCGCCGGCGATCGCTGGCAGTTCGCCCTGCTTGCCGAGCGCGAGGCGCTGGGCGACGAGCATCGCCACCCCGCTCGCCATCGCCCGCTCGGTGATCTCGGGCAGGCGCTCGCCGTGGCCGGCCTGTTCGCGGCCGGGTTCGAGCAGCTCAGCGACGTAGGCGATCATCCGCTCGTAGCGCTCGAAGCCGGCGCTGCCACCGGCCAGGGCATCGTTGGTCAGCAGCTGCGCCGCGACGGGCTCAGCCGCCACCCACTCGAAGGCGGCCTTGATCCCCGCCGCCACCTGCTCGGGCCACTCATCCGCCGCCCCGCAGGCCAACTCGATCCGAACCTGCAAAGCCGCAAACGCTGAGTCGAAGGCAAAAGCGAAATCGTCTGGTTGCCGTGCGCCGTCGCCCATCCCCGCCCCCGCTGCCGTTGAAGCGCGCATGGTAAACACGAATGTCTGTCAGCGCAAGGCCGCCGGCCGTTTGGCAAACGGCGTCACGGGTAGCTCGCCAGCGTGAAGGTGCTCTTTGCCCCAGTCGGAGTTCTCGCCGGCCTGATCGCGGGCTTTGCCGCCCAGAAGGGGTTCGAGCGGGTCTGGGCGATCGTCGATGACGAGCAGGCGCCGGAGGTCGAGGAGCGTCAGGTCTCATACCCAAAGCTGGCAATGGCGCTGCTGCTCGAGGGCGCAATCTTCCGCTTGGTCAAAGGCATGGTCGATCGCGGGGCACGAGTCGGCTTTGCCTCGGTCACGGGCCGCTGGCCCGGCGAGGAAAACACGGAGTCGTGAGAAGCCAAGCCACGGCGCCCGAGTCCGAGACCTAAGCCGCGGCGGCCTGCACCCGCACGGTCGTGCCGAGTGCGCCGGAGCGGATCTGAACCAAGTCGCAAAGCTGATTGGCCAGCCAAAGACCACGACCCCCGCGCTGGTCGGCGGCCGGGCGCAGGCGGCCGGCAAGGGGCTCTTCGATCGTTCCCAGGTCCTCGAAGTCGATCAGCAGACGCTCCCCCTTGCGCCAGACGTACATCGTCCCCGCGCCACCGCCGTGGGCGACGCTGTTGGCGGCGAGCTCACTGGCGGCGGCGACCAGATCGGCTGCTCCCAACGGTCCGATCCCGGCCTCTTCAGCGGCTCGCTTCACGCGCTTGCGCAGCGCCGAGAGACGGGCGCGGTCGTAGGGGAAAACCGCGGCATCAGCCGGATGGCGGGACAGTTTGCCACCGTAGCAATTGCACTCGCGCAGGTAGCTGCCGTTCGGCTCGCGGGAGCCGTCGCGCAGCACAGCCTGGTGCGAGCGGGGAACCCCGACTAGAACCTCGTCGGGGAGGGCCGAGCCGTCGTAGGCGCAGAGCAGCGAGGAGTGGGCGCTGGGAGGGAAGGCAAGGTTGAGCAGATACTCGTTGCGTCGGCACTCGTCTGCCTCGGCGGCGTCCCGCCCGGGCCAGACCGGTTCGCTGACGCCGCGGGCGGACCGGCCGGCCGGTCCGCCAAGGAAATCGCGCCAAAAGGGGACGATCCGCGCCGGGTTGCGCCCGATGTCCTCGATCGCGATGAAGCCCACTCCCTCCGCGCCGGGACCCAGCTCGTCCCTGAGCAGCTCCACGTTGGGGCGCCTCACTGCGACCAGGGCAGGTTCACTGGCCGCGATAGCAGCTAAGAGGAAGGGGACGGCGGCATCCAGAAACTGCGGCGCGTCCTCATAGATCAACGCCTCGTGTCGGAACTCCAGATCCATATCAATGTCGACTTCCCGCATGGCCATTGCAGTGTCTTCGACCAACTTCGAGCACGGGTTTAGACGCTTTGTCTCATTGGGTAAGGAATCGTGACCAGGTCACTTCGCAGCTTGCCTTCAAACCCTTTGGGTTCCCCCGCGAGTCGGGAATGAAACTTCGCAGCGTGCCGCTTACCGTGGCTTCAGAACGAGCAGGCAGAGATCGTCGTGGATCGGTTTCTCGGCCCAGTCCAAAATCGCTCGCTCGACCTGGCTGACGATCTCCGCCGCCGGCAGCCTCGTCAACGGCGCGAGCAGCCGCGTGAGGCCGTCGAGGCCGAGCAGTTCGCCCCCGCGCCGCACGTCGGTCGCGCCGTCGGTGTAGACAAGGACACCTTCGCCGTCGGCCAGTGGAATCTCCCGGTTGCGCAGGGCCAACTCGGCTTCGGCGCCGAGCAGGTAGGTCGAACCCTCGAGAGCAAGCTCGTCGAGACCCGGTAGGCGCAACGGCGGCGGGTGTCCGGCAATCGCCAAGGAGAGCTGACTGTCGCGAAGACGTAGACAGACGGCGCTGACCAGCTCCTGCTCGGCGCCCGGGCGCTCGAACAGGGCGCCGTTGGCGAGCCCGAGCAACTCGGCCGGATCGCTGGTGCTGGCCGCGTAGGCCGCGAAGCGGGCGCGAACAAACGTCGCCAGCTGGGCCGCCTCCGGGCCGTGGCCGACCACATCGCCGACGATCGCGATGGCGGAACCGTCGCGGCCGTTGGTGAGCAGGTAGAAGTCGCCAGAGACTCCGAGCTCGGAAGCGACGAAGGTCGCCGCCGAATCGACCTTGGGCAGCTGCGGAAGCGCCGCCGAAGTCAGCGCCGCGCGGATCGCCCCTAGTTCCTCGGCTGAGTGTTCAAGGACCAGCTGGCGCTCGCGCAGCAGCGCGGTCAGCGCTGCCACAGCAGCGAAGGCGAGCAGCCGAACAGCAAGGGAAAAGCCGAAGTCGGGTACCGGGTGGATCAAAGCGCCAGCGCAGTAAAGAGCCACGCAGCCGAGCACGGCGATGGCGCCGGCGCGGCGACCGAACCACCAGGTCGCCATCCCGACCGGGATCGCGTAGAAGAAGCCAATGCCGATGTTGGAGGGACCGGGCCCGAACAGCCAGACGAGGAAGACGAGTAGGGCGGCAGCGCAGATACCGGCAACGCGAGCGCTGTTCGAGGCGTTCCCCTGCACGGGCGCCGACCCTATAGGAGGCCCGCGAGGAGCGAAATTCAGCTGCAGCGACTCAGCCGAAGTGCTGGCGCATCGGCTGGAAAGCCTTCCACCAGCCGTCGTCAAGGAGGGCGTGTTCGACCCGCTCGATCACTACCCCGTCATCGTCCTGGAGCTCATAGCTGACCAGCGGCGGCTCCTCGCCGGCCTGCTCGACTCGCAGCACGTGCGCGACCAGCATGTAGGGCGGGCAGCTGAGCCAACGCTCACCCGCGCGGGGTATCGACTTGGTGTCGATCATGGACGCTTCATACCCACTCGCTAGGAGGGAAAAACCACCCAAGGGATTCCGATCCTCCCTGGCAGTCGGTGCGGCCCGCCGTTGACGCGCTGGCTCAGGCCGCCGCCGGCTCGTAAGTCAGCAGCGCGATCCCGTCACCGAGGGTCTTCGAGTCGGTAAGGCGCAGCGGCTTCTTCGCGCTCACCTCGCCGAAGAGGCGCTTGCCCTCGCCGAGCACGACCGGGAAGACCATCAGGCGCAGCTCATCAACAAGGCCGTGCTCGAGCAGGCCCTGAACCAGCTGGGCGCTGCCGGCGACGAGGATCACGCCGTCGATCTCGCGGTGCAGCTTCGCCACCTCGTCGGCGAGTTCGCCGCTCAAGATCGTCGTGTTTTCCCAGCTTGCCTCCCGCAGGGTCGAAGAGACGACGTACTTCGGCATCGAGTTCATCTTCTCGGCGAAGCCGGCACCGTCTTCCATCGTCGGCCAAGCTGCGGCGAACCCCTCGTAGGTCACGCGGCCCAGCAGCTGCGCCTCGGCCTCGACCAGCTCGTCGAGCTTGAACTTGTCGCCCGCCTCGCCACGATCGACCTCGAAGGTCCAGCCGCCGTGCCTGTAGTCCTCTGAGCCGCCTGGATCCTCGATCACGCCATCGAGGGATACGAACTCGGTTACGACGATCTTGCCCATCTCGTTCTCCTTCTCTTCGTTGTCGGACTTCTACCCCTACGACGAACGGGCAGACACGAGATCGACACCTTCACGAAATTTCTCGGCGAGCCCCGTGCAGCCGGGCGGCTTGGGCCTGCAGGTAGTGCTGCTCGGGCAGGCTGTTGGTCAGCCGCGCCGCGGCGGCGTATTCCTCCGCGGCGCCGTCGGCACCGCTCATCTCGAGCAGATGGGCCCGCGCCGCCAGCAGGCGGTGATGGTCGCCGAGCGAGTCGCGCAGCGGCTCAAGCAGCGCCAGGCCGACTTCGGGTCCGTCGACCATCGCCGCCGCAATCGCCCGGTTAAGGCTGACCATCGGGTTCGGGGAGACTCGCTCCAGGAGCCCGTAAAGGGCGAGGATTTCGCGCCAGTCGGTCTGCTCGGGGCTGGGCGCCTGGTCGTGAGTGGCGGCGATCGCCGCCTGTAGCTGGTACTCGCCGATCGCCCCTTGCGCCCAGGCGGCGCCGATCAGGGTGACTCCTTCGGCGATCAGCCCTGCATCCCAGCGCGAGCGGTCCTGCTCGACAAGTGGGACCAGGCTGCCGTTCGGGCCGCTGCGGGCGTCGCGACGGGCCTCAGTCAGCAGCATCAGCGCCAGCAATCCGGCGATCTCGGGATCATCGGTGAGGGCAGCGTGCAACGAGCGGGTCAGGCGAATTGCCTCAGCTGAGAGCTCGATGCGAGCGAGCTCGTTGCCGCCACTGCTCAGGTAGCCCTCGTTGAAGACCAGGTAGAGAACGTGCAGGACTGCCCGCAGCCGCTGCTCGCGCTCCTCCCCAACTGGCATCTCAAACCTCGCCCCGGCGCTCTTGATCGTCTGCTTGGCGCGGCTGATCCGCTGCGCCATCGTCGCCTCGGGGACGAGAAATGCAGCCGCGATCTCGGCCGTGCTGAGGCCGCCCACGGCGCGCAACGTCAGGGCGATCGCCGAGGCTGGGCTGAGCGCCGGGTGGCAGCACATGAAGATCAGCGCCAGCGAGTCGTCGCCCTCGAGAACCACCTCGGCCGGACCCGCCACAGCCAGCGGCGGCTCCTGGGCTGCCGCCTCCTCCTCGCGCCGGCGGCGCGCCGACTCACTGCGCAGACGATCGCTTAGCCGCCGCGAGGCGATGTGAATCAGCCAGCCGAGCGGGTTCTCCGGCGGGCCCTGTGCCGGCCACTGCGAACTCGCTTCGAGCATCGCGTCCTGCATCGCGTCCTCGGCGTCGGCGAAGTCGCCGAAGCGCCGGGCGACGACGGCGAGGGCCTGCGGCGCCGTGGCGCGCAACAGGGCCTCGCTGTCGTCCCGTCCCCGCACTCGGCTCAGTCCTCGGCGCCCGGCGTGCCCATCACCTCGCGCACCTCAATCCGCTGCCTGATCGCCTCGCCGCCTGGCCCCGGTGCGGCCGACCCCTTGGCAGCGATCTCCAATGCCCGCTCGGGCGACTCGACGTCGACGATCCGGTAGCCGGCGAGGAGCTCCTTACCCTCCGGGAAGGGGCCATCGGTGATGACCGCGGCGCTCGTGCCGTCGTGGACGACGAACTTCGCCTGCTCGGGAGCGGTCAGCGCCTGCGCCTCGACCAGCTCACCCCGCTCGCTCAGCTCCTGGTTGAGCTCTAGCTGGTAGGCAATGTGCGCCTCGATCTCCTCCGGCGTCCAGGTGCTCATCGGGCCGACGGCCTCATTTTCGACTCCGCCGTAGTCCTGCAGCAGCATGAACTTCATCTCGAATCTCCTTTGCTCAGCGCGCTTCCGTTCTGCGCGTTCACTCCTGTGTCGAAGCCGCCAACCCATTCTCGACATCGGTACCCCCGGTATGCTTTTTGCGCTCGAGTGCCCTGGCGGCGCCGAGCATCAGCCAGGCACAGGAGTCTCGAGGCTCACCGTGCAGGGTGCGACGAATTCGAAGCCAGGGCAAACGGCTCATCCACCCGGAGCCGTAGCTTGGATCGTCCAAACCCTCCAGAAAGCCCTGCAGCCCACGGGGCACTCGTCTCTCAACTATCGCGCGAGATCGTGCAGTTGCACGCACGCCTCTATGGTCGCGGCCCGACCAAGGCGCGCAGCTACCTGCAGAGCGATTACGCGGTCTGCGTCCTCGAGGAGATCTTTACCACCGCCGAGCGCACGCTTATCGGCGCCGGCTCCAGCGAGCACGTCAGCGAGACTCGTAAAAAGTTCCAGGAGGCGGTGAAAGACGAGTTCATCGATGTGGTCGAGCGCATCACCGGCCGCTCCGTGCGGGTCTTCCTCAGCCAGGTCGACGTCGAGGCCAACCTGGCGCTCGAGTTCTTCATCTTCGCCGAGCCCGAGAGCTAAGCCGCGGCGGAATCGCCGAGCAGGAAGATCTCGATGGCCACGTCGGGGTCGACGTGGACCGCGCTGAGGAAGGCCTCGACCGGGCGGTCCATGATCGTTTCGACACTGGCCTTGTACTCGTCTTCCAGGGCTTCCTGATGCAGGCCGCGGGTACGCCGCACGTGCTCCGCTTGGCCGGCGTTGATCAGGGTGCGCTCGACCGCGGTGTAGATATCGCTAAGCACGCAGACAACCATCTCGTCATTGACGAAGCTCTTCGCCGCACCGGGACCGCGACCGAAGTACTCGCGGTGGAGAGCAACCATCGCGTTGGAAAGCTCGACCAGCGCCTGGCCTCCTTTGGGGGTCTCTTTTCCGGCCATCGGGTCCTAGGAGCTCGGGGTTCGACAAAGTCGCCAACCTCAACCGCTCCTCGCGCGACCTCTGCACGGCCCGCGTTGGACTGAGATCCCCCGCGGCCCGGTCAGCTCTTGCAAGTCATGCGCGCTGGCCCGTGTGTTAGGTCGGAGTGTCACCCTACTAAGTCAATGGATATGTAGTTTTAGGTGGTTCTATATAGGAACGCAACCAGGGTCGACAACCTTTTCCACTCAGCCCGAGCGAGCGATTGCTGGAGTAGCTTTATCTGGTGCAGTCATCCCACACAGAGGGAGCGCCGGCCGTCGTTCGCGAGGACGAGATCTACCGGCTCGCGCAAGTGGTGCAGGGCACTCGCGACGCGGTGCTGAGCAAGGATTTGAACGGGGTGATCACCTCCTGGAACCCGGGTGCGGTCCGCGTCTACGGCTACAGCGAGGCCGAAGCGGTCGGCTCCCCGATCTCGCTGCTGATCCCGGCGGACCATAAAAACGAGGAGTACGAGATTCTCGCCCGGGTGCGCCAGGGGGAACCGGTGGAGACCTACGAGACCGAGCGAATCCGTAAGGACGGGGCCCGGATCAACGTCTCGCTGACGATCTCGCCGATCGAGCACCCCCAGCGCGGCATCGTCGGCGCCTCTGTAATCGCCCGCGACACGACTGCTGAAAGCAGACGCCGGCACGCGCAGGAGCTGCTCGTCGCCGTGACCCGCGGACTCGACGCCTCACTCGACTTCAACCGCACCGCACGCACGATCGTCGAGACGGCCGTGCCCGAGCTGGCCGAGCTCTGCGTGCTCGACTTCATCCGCCGCGACGGCTGGGTCGGCGACAGCGTCGTCGGCGCCCGCGACCCGGACTCCGGCGCCATCCTGGAGGAGATCCGCAGGCGCACGCCGCTCGATCCGCGCTGCGACCACCCGGTCGCCCAGGTGCTGAGGGCGGGCCGGCCGATGGTCTGGCGCGACCTCACCGCCCCGAGCGTGCTCGAGGACGTCGTCCAGAGCGAGGAGCACCGGCGGCTGATCGAGGAAACCCGCTACCAATCGGCGGCGGTGGCGCCCCTGGTTGCCCGCGGCGCCACGCTCGGCGCGATCTCCTTTCTCCACGCCAGCACCGATATGCGCTACGACGCCGAGGACCTGCACCTACTTGGCGAACTCGCCGACCGCGCCGCGATGGCGCTCGACAACGCCCGCCTCTACGAGGAGCGCGACCTGATCGCCCAGAATCTGCAGCGCGGTCTGCGCCCGCCTGAGCCGCCCTACGTGCCCGGCCTCGACATCGCCGTCGTCTTCGATGCCTTCGGCGAAGGGATGGAAATCGGTGGCGATGTCTACGACATCCTCCCCACCGAGGACGGCTGCTGGATCATGGTCGGCGACGTCACCGGCAAGGGCAGCGTCGCCGCCGGCGTCTCGGTGGCTCTGCGCCACTCGATGCGCGGCCTCGCCCGCCAGATCGACGAGCCCCACGAACTGCTCGCCCAACTCAACGAGATGCTGCTCGAGGGCCGCAGCCTCAACGACTTCGCCACGGCGCTGCTGCTGCGCCTGCGGCGCGACGGCGAGCGCTGGACCGCGACCCTGGCCGCTGCCGGACACCCGCCGGCGATCCACGTCACCAGCAAGGGACCGGTGCAGCTCGGCGGCGGCGCCGTCCTCGGCGCCTGGGCGGACGCGCCGATACCGAGCCACGAGATCGAGCTGCAGGCCGGCGAGACCCTGGTCCTCGCCACTGACGGCTGGTTCGAGGCCGGACCGCCGGAGACACACGTGGCGTCCTCGGCGCTTGGCGAGCTCGCCCACTCCTTCGCCGAGCTCGAGCTAGCCGAGATGACCGAGTGCCTGCGCCAAGACGCGATTGCGCGAAGCGGCGGCCGGCTGCGCGACGACCTCGTGCTCTTGTCCCTGCGCCCGGGCTCGGACTAACCGCGACCTATTTGTGCGAGCTCTGGCCGACCTGGGTGGTCAGGCTGACTTTCGGTTCGCCCGAGCCGACCGTTGTCGCCTTGACCGCAAAGCTCAGCTGTCCCTTGTGCAGGTGCGAGACTTTGATCACGGCAAAGGTCGAGCTGATCGTGCGCGAGACCTTCAGCTTGCCGGGCTTCTTGCCGGGGCGCGACGCCACGGCGAGCAGGTGGCCCTTGTTAACCAGGCGCAAGCCGGAGAGCTTGAACTTGTCGAGCGGGCTGGTCCAGGTGAGCGTGATCTGAACCGACTTGCTGGCGCCGCCGATCGCGATGGAGTGGGTCTTGCTCTGGCCTTTACCGAGTAGGTCGGTGAACTGGCGCGGCGGCGTCTGGCAGGTTAGCGCGGCCTCGATCGTGTTCATCACCGACTGCAGCTGAGCCGAGTCTTTGAGCGGGAAGTAGTGGCCGCCGGTGTCGCTGGCGATCTTCTGCAGGCGGGCCTGGTCTTCGCCGGCGGCGATGCCGCCGAAGCCGATTACGTAAGTCGGCACGTTGTGGAGGAGGTGACCTTCGTTGTAGGTGCCGACGTCATGGCCGCCATCGGTGAGGAAGATGCGGGCGTTGGCAGCGGGGTTGTCGGCGTCGGACTGGGCGAAGGCGGCGTTGTAGTCGGTGGCGCCGTTGTCGGCGTGGATCTTCTGGTCAAGCGCCGTGCGCATCGCGCTGCCGTTAGGGCCAACCGGCTGCGGCGGGAAGACCGTATCCGCGGCGGGAGTTTCGAAGCCTTCGGAGCCGAACTCGACCGCGCCCAGCGTCGTCCCCTTGCCCAGCGTGTCGATCAGCAGGTTCATCGCCTGCACCCGCAGGCGGTTGGCGTCGGTGAATTCCATCGAGATCGAGTCGTCAACGATCGCCTCGATGTCGGTCGCCGGCGTGCAGGCAGCGCTGGCCGATGGGGCAGCCGAGGCTCCGGCGGTGACGATGCCCATCGCGAGGAGGCTGGCAACGGCTGCGGCTGAAAGCACTTTGGCGACTCGTCTCATTTTTCTCTCCCACTGCTTGAGGATTCCTGTCCACTCGCTACGCTGAGGTGGCGATGGTTGCAGCCCCAGGGGACAAGATCACGGTGATCACGCTCGGACCGGAGGGAACATGTCACGAGCGGGCGGTGCAGCGCTACCTCGAGTTCCAGGGCATCGACGAATATCGGATCGAGCTGATCACGGACTTCTTCGACGGTCTGGAGATGCTGCGGGAAACACCGAACGGCTTCCTGGTCCAGTGCAGCGCCCATCCCAAGGTGCACGAGATCACCGAGAAGTACTGGACCGAGGTCTTCGTCGTCGACACCTTCATCTACCCGACCAAGCACCTGGTCCTGCTCAGCCGCCGCGACGTCGAGGTGCCGCGCTCAATCGGGATCGTGCCGGCAACAAGGGGCTACGTCGACCTCTCCCAGTGGGAGGAGGTCATCGACGTCGTCTCCAAGCCGGTTGTCGGCGAGGGCCTGCTGCGTGGCGAGTACGACTCCGGCCTCACTCATATGGAGCATGTCGAAGAGCACGCTGATGAGCTGCGGCTCGATCTCGACATCGGCGAAATCGACACCACCTGGGTCGTCTATGGACGCGAGAAGCGCTTCCAGGGCGAGGTGATCGGGATTCCCTCGGCGAAGCTCTTCGAGCGGGGCGGCGCAAACGCGGCGAAGGTCCCACCGGTTCACGTCTAGCACGCGTTACCATCGCGCCCGACGCTGGCGCACCTCGCAGGGGCCGCCTCGGCGTTGGCATCAGAACGGTGGGCGCGATGGCAGCTGTTGCGGCGGCGATTCGGCCTATCGGGGTCCCCCCGTGGAGTCGGAGCATGTCCCATGCCGATGAGGCCAACGTCAGGCGCTGGTTCGACGCCTTTAACTCTCGTGACCTCGAAGCAATGCTCGCCTGCATGGACGCACACGTCGACTTCCGCCCGTTGAGACTGCACGGGATCGACGCCGTCTACCACTGCCACGTCGGCGTGAGTGACTGGTTTGCCGACCTGGTGCGGATGGAGCACCGCCATCGGATCGACCTCACCGAGGTCAGCGCGACCGCTGGGGACAAGGTGATCGCCGCCGGCACGCTCTCCGCCGCCGATCCCGCCGGGCCATCCTCGTTCTGGGCCGTGGAGCACCTAAAGGAGGGGCTGATCGTCACCGCCCGGCACTACCTCAGCGACCGCTTTCACCTGCGATGAGAGAGGAGCAAGGTGAGCAGACCGCCGCACCGCTGAACGGCGGGGAGCTGAATGCCGCGATCACCCGTGAGCTGGTCCGAATCCACACGGCGGCGATCGGCCGTGGCCCGAGGAAGTCCTACTCCTTCCACAACGGCGACACCCTGATCACGATCATGCTCGAGGTGCTGACGCGGGCCGAGCAGACCCTCGTCGCCTACGAGGAGGGCGACGCGGTGCTCGCCATGCGCCGGCTCTCCCAGCGCGCCATGGCCGAGGAAATGAAGGCCGCCGTCGCCCGGCTCACCGAGCGCAAAGTCCTCGCCTTCATGTCCGACAACCACCTCGACCCCGACATGGCGGTCCAGGTCTTCGTGCTCGAGCCGTCGCTGACCTAAGCGAGCTCAGCTCTTGGCGAGCTGGCGGGCGAGGCGGCGCATCGCCTTAGCATTGGGGCGGCGGATGAAGGCGCGCGTCATCGCTGGAATTAGCCTTTCCGCCCGCGCTGAGGAGATCCACTCCAGCTTGAAGGAGATCTCGGTGCCGCCGCTGGGCAGGCTTTGCAGCCGATAGGTGCCGCGGGTGCGGCGCTTGCCCTTCAGGCCGACGCCTTCCTCGACGATCCGCAGCGGCTCCTCGATCTCGACGATCTCGAAGTCGGTCCAGTCCTGCGACATCGGCGCACTGGCCCGCGCTTCGGCCTTGGCCCCGACGCCCCGCCGCGGCCCGGAGAACTTCCAGTCGACGAGGAAGTGGTCGAGGAAGGCCTCGTGGTTGGCGAGAACCGCCAGGTAATCGAAGACCTCCTCGGCGGGCTGGGGCACCTCGATCGAGACGGTGACGGGCTTCACGGACCCGATCCTATGGATCGCTAGCCTGCGGGGCACGATGGCAACGGAGCGGCAAGAGGGCATCGAAGTCGAAGCGCTCGTGCGCGAGTTCAAGAACGGGCCGCGGGCGGTCGACGGGATCGACCTGAAGGTCGAGGCCGGTGAGATCTACGGCTTCCTCGGTCCCAACGGCGCCGGCAAGTCGACCACGGTGCTGATGCTGACGACACTGCTGCCGCCGACTGAAGGCACCGCGCGCGTGGCCGGCTTCGACATCGTCAAGCAGGGTCCGCATGTGCGCTCCTCGATCGGCGCGGCACTGCAGGAGGCGGCGCTCGACCCGCTGCTGACCGGCCGCGAGCACATGCGACTGCAGACCGCCCTGCACGGGATCGGCAAGCCCGAGCGCGAAACCCGCGGCCAGGAACTGCTCGAGCGCGTTGGCCTCTCCGAAGCGGCGGACCGCAAGGTCGGCGGCTACTCAGGCGGGATGAAGCGGCGCCTCGACCTCGCTCTGGCCCTCGCCCACGGCCCCAGCATCCTCTTCCTCGACGAGCCGACCACCGGGCTCGACATTCAGAGCCGCACCGCGCTCTGGGACGAGGTGGCGCGACTCGCCGCCGAGGAGGGGGTGACCGTCTTCCTCACCACCCAGTACCTGGAGGAGGCCGACGCGCTGGCCAACCGGGTCGGGATCATCGACCACGGCCAGATCGTCGCCGAGGGCACCCCGGCCGAGCTCAAGGCCGAGATCGGCCGCCCGACCGTGGAAGCGACGCCGCGCAACCCCGGCGAACGCGAGCAGCTGGCCGCCGTGCTGGAGCGCTTCGGCGAGCGCGCCGGCGCCTCGCCCCGCGGCGCCGCTGCGCGACTGGAGGGTGGCGAGTCGCAGCTGGCTGAGGTCGTGCGGGCGCTCGACGGCGAGGGGATCGCGATCGAGCACGCTACAGCTGCACGCGCCCTCGCTCGACGACGTCTTCCTCGCCAAGACCGGCCGCTCGCTGGAGGGCGCCGGCGATGAGACCGAGGAGACCGAGGCGGTCGGCGCGGCGTGAGCAGCGGCCTGCGCACTCAGGTCGGTCAGCTCGCCCAGCGCTCGGTGCGGCGCACCCTGCGCCAGCCGGCGCAGATCGTCCCCGCCCTGGTCTTCCCGCTCTTCCTGCTGGCGGTGAACTCCGGCGGCCTCAAAGAGGTGACCAACCTGCCCGGCTTCCCGACCGACTCCTACCTCACCTTCGCCCTCGCCGTGCCCTTTATGCAGGGGGCGCTGTTCTCGGTGATGAACACCGGCACCGACCTCGCCCGCGACATCGAGACCGGCTTCCTCAACCGCCTGGCGCTGACGCCGCTGCGTGGCGCCGCCCTGCTCAGCGGCCTGCTCGCCGGCACCGTGCTGCTCGGCCTCGTGCAGGCGGTGACCTACCTCAGCGTGGGCCTGATCTTCGGTGCTGAACTGGTGACCGGCGTCGCCGGGGCACTGGTGATCGTCGCGCTCTCGGTCTCGATCACGGTCGCCTTCGGCTCGATCGGCCTCTTCGCCGCCCTGCGCACCGGCTCGGGCGAGGCGGTACAGAGCCTCTTCCCGGTCTTCTTCGTCTTCCTCTTCATCTCGGCGATGTCGCTGCCGCTGGAACTGCTGCAGACCCAGTGGTTTCACGACGTCGCTGCCGCCAACCCGGTCACCTACCTGCTCGAGGCCTTCCGCTCGCTGCTCTTCGAAGGCTGGGACGCGGGCGCGCTGGCGCTTGGCTTTGGCATCGCCGCAGCGGTGCTGATCGTCGGCATGTTCGCCGCCAGCAGAGCAATGAAGACACGGCTGGTGCGGACATGAGCGCGGGCGGAGAGAGGCGCAACCCGGCCGGCTTCATCGCGATCGCACGGGCGGTCGCCTGGCGCAGCATCCACAACTTCCTCAACAACCCGGCCTTCCTGGCGCCAGCGATCGTCTTCCCGCTCTTCTTCTTCATCGCTTTTGCCGGCGGGCTCTCGGCGGTCGGCAAAGTGCCCGGCTTCGACTTCCCCAGCGGCTACACCGCCTTTCAGTTCGTCTTCGTGCTGCTGCAGTCGGCGGCCTTCGGCGGCGTCTTCACCGGCTTCGGCATCGCCCGCGACTTCGAGATCGGCTTCGCCAACCGCTACCTGCTCGCCGCCGCCAACCGCAACGGGATCATCGCCGGCTACGCGATGGCCGCGCTGACCAGGGCAGCGATTACCTGGACCGTGCTGACCACGATCGCCCTGATCGCCGGCATGGAAGTCGGCGGAGTGGGGGTCGAACTGTTCGGCCTTTACGGGCTGGCGATCCTGACCAACCTGGCGGCGACGCTGTGGGCGGCCGGCATAGCGATGCGGGTGCGCTCGATCCAGGGTGGCCCGCTGATGCAGTTCCCGGTCTTCCTGATCCTCTTCCTCGCCCCGGTCTACGTGCCGCTCAGCCTGCTCAGCGGCTGGATCCACACGGTCGCCTCGGTCAACCCGGTGACGGCGCTGCTCGAGGCTGGCCGCGGCTTCATCTCCGGCGAACCTGTCGTCGTCGCCCTCGCCTTCGCGGTCGCGTTCACCCTGCCGATCCTCTTTGCCCTCTGGGCCCGCAGCGGCTTGCGCCGCGCCGAGGCGGCGGGCTAGCTCATCGAGATCGCCTCAACCCGCCATATACGCGGGTTGAGGCGACTTCGCGGCGCAGTTAGTAGGCGGTGTTACGAGAGCGGGGTCGGAGGACTGACTTGTAGCGTTCGGCGGCGCCGCGGTTCCAGAGGACGCCGTCGATCTCGGCGGGCGAGAGTGGCGTGGCGGTGGCGAGCAGCTCGATCGCATGCACGGCGCAGGCGCGCAGCTCGACCTCCTCGGGCGAGTCGTGCTCGAGCAGCTCGCCGGATTCGATCCGTCGCTCAAGGCGAGAATCGAGCCTCAAGACGCCATCGAGGCGGAGCACGTGGGGAACGAGGTTGTCGGCGAAAGCGGTGAGCCGGTCGACGTCGTGCAACCTGCCTGACTCCGTAGGAGCGCCGGTTCGTCTCAGGGCGATTCCCATGCGATCGACGTCGGCGGCAGCAATTTGGGCGCGCTTGAAGAAAGGGACGAGGCGGCCCTCGTAGTTAGAAACGTCGGCGAATGCGTCCCACTCGGCGAGCCGGTTGGCCAGGCTGACGGCGGAGCCATCAGCGGCCTCGATCACAGCCCCGAAGCGGCCGCTGTGGTCCGCGCCGACGCGGGCACCGACGTCGCGCAGGGCCGCCGCGTAGTCCCCCATCAGTGGGTGCTCGAGGTCTTGGCAGAGGACGCTGGCGATCTCAACCGGGCCGATCGCGGCGAGCTCGGCGGCCGGCCAGGGCCCGCTCTCGCGGAAGCGCGCGGTTAGTCCGGCCGCGATCGTGAAGTAGCCGCTGCGACCGGGTCGCTTGCGGATCGTCGGCCACCAGCCCGAGCCGAAGTTGATCGCGTCGAGGCAGAGGACGAAGGCGGCGCGCGCCTCGCGGCCTCCATCGACCAGCTCGGTTGCGGGGTCAGGATCGGGTGGCGCAACCGTGGTAGGCAGCCCGGCAGCGTAGGGCTGCAGGGCGCCCTCGTCGATCCGAACTGAGCGCGCCCGGTCCGCCACCCAGGCAGAGGCCGAGCGCACCCGGTCCGGAACTGAATCTCCCGCCTCACCCGTCATCGGGTCAGGTTCTCAACTTGTGCTGATGCAGGCGCCAGAACCGCGCGGAAGCGTCGACTCAGTGCGTGGCGCGACGCGGTGAGACGACGGCGGTGTTCGGGGCTACGTAGCGGCGCTGGCTGCGGTTGCGGCGCTTGCGGCGCGGCTTCGGCTGGGACTGAGTCTGGGCTGCGGGACCCCCCGCCTGCGGCGGCGAGGCTCCTCCCGACTGCACTGATTCAAGTCCAACTCCGGTCAAGCTGATCTGGGCACCGCCTTCGCCGTCGCCGACGAGGAAGAGGCGCGCCGTCTTGGCGCCGGTGCTGATCGGGTCAAAGTTGACCACCAGGTTGCAGGTCGCTTCCGGGCTGAGCGGGGTGCCGGTGCAGTTCTCGTCGAGCAGATGGAAGCTGCCGACGGCGCCGCCGGAGATGATCGCGATGAAGGCCCCTCCGGGCATGTTGCCCTCGTTGGTGACGTCGATCGTCTTGGTCACGCCGCCGGAGTCGACCGGGACCGAGCCAAAGTTGGTCGGGTTGGTTGCCGCGGTCAGTTCGGGGCGGCCACCTTCGCCGCTGAGATCGGCCGTGGCACTGACACCTCGTTCGGATTCAGCCCGCAACTGGGCCGAGAAGGGCGCGACGTCATTTGGGTTGAAGCTGACCTGGATCGAGCAGGTTTCGTTCGGTTCGAGCGGATGGTTGAAGCAGTCGCTGTTACCCGTCCAGAAAGCGCCCGAGCCCGAGCCGATGACCTGGATCGAGTAGATCGGGGCGGGAACGCTGCCGACGTTGCGGATCTGGAAGTTCGTCTGGCTGTTTTCGCGATTGGCTTCGTGCAGGCCGAAGTCATAGCTGCCCGGTTCGAAGGCGAGCTGCGGAGCCGCTGGTTCTTCTCCTTCCGCGGGAGCCGCGGCGGCTAGCGCCGGGATCGCCGCCAAGAGCACGCAGATGGCGGCGGCGAGGGTGGCCGCGGAAGCGAACCGCGCTGACTTGGACTTGCTTCGGAGTGAGAACATGGACGCTTCATCGACCACAGCGCTCGTCTATTTGACGATGCGAAAGAAATTTCACATAAGGACAGGTACATGGCGACGATCACGCAGAGCGAGCAAGAGCAGATCGAGCGGGCGAACGCGTCGGGCAAGACCCCGGTCGTCTTCATCCACGGCCTCTGGCTCTTGCCGAGCAGCTGGCAGAACTGGATCGAGCTCTTCGACGAGGCCGGCTACGCACCGCTTGCCCCGGGCTGGCCCGACGATCCCGAGACGGTCGAGGCGGCGCGCGCCAACCCGCAGGCCTTCGCCGGCAAGGGCGTGGTCCAGGTCGCCGACCACTTCGCCGAGGCGATCGCGGCGCTGGACCGAAAGCCGGCGATCATTGGTCACTCCTTCGGCGGTCTGATCACCCAGATCCTCGCCGGGCGCGGGCTCTCACTCGCCTCGGTCGCAGTCGACCCGGCGCCGTTCAAGGGCGTGCTGCCACTGCCGCTGGCGGCGATCCGCACCACCCTGCCAGTGCTCAGCAACCCGCTCAACAAGGGCAAGGCGGTAACGCTCACATTCGACCAGTTTCGCTACGGCTGGGCCAACGCGGTCGATGAGGACGAGGCGCGCAAGCTGTATGAGCGCTACCACGTCGCCGCGCCGGGCAAGCCGATCTTCCAGGCGGCGATGGCCAACTTCAACCCCGCCGCCGAGACCAAGGCCGACACCAAAAACCCCGATCGCGGGCCGCTGCTGATCTTCACCGGTGAGAAGGACCACGCCGTGCCGCCGGCGATGAGCGTGGCGGCCTTCAAGAAGCAGAGCAAGAACCCGGGGGTGACCGAGCACATCGAGATGCCCAACCGGGACCACTCGTTGGTCATCGACCACGGCTGGCGCGAGGTTGCCGAGAACGCCCTCGGGTTCGTCAAGCGCTTCAGCGAGGCCTAGCGAGCGTGGGGCTGACCGAGCGGGTCCGCGCCTGGCATGGGCGCGGACAGAGCGAGGAGTTCGGTGGTGACTCGATCCACGTCTTTCGCCAGCCGGGCGAGGGGCCTCTGTTGCTGCTCCTGCACGGCTTCCCCTCCAGCTCCTACGACTGGCGGTTGCTGCTCAACGAGGTGCCGGATCGCAATGTGCTCGCCTTCGACTTCCTCGGCTTCGGCCTCTCGGCGAAGCCGAGGGATACCCGCAACTCCCTCTTCTCGCAGGCCAACCTGACCGAAGAATTGGTGCGTCGCCACGGCGACGGGCGGCCCGTCTTCATCCTCGCCCACGACATGGGCACCTCGGTCGCCAACGAGCTGATGGCGCGTGACATCGAGGGCAAGCTCGAGATGGAGATCGCCGGAATCCTGCTCTTCAACGGCAGCATGGTGCTTGAACGCGCCAGCCCGATCCTTGGCCAGCGCATCCTGCGCAGTCGCTTCGGCGCGCTCTTCGGCCGTCTCTCCAGCGAGCGCGTCTTCCGCCAGCAGTTCGGCTCGGTCTTCTCCGCCGCTCATCCGCTCAGCGACAGCGAGGCGGCGGACCAGTGGTCGGTGCTCTGCCACAACGGTGGCCGCACCCTCGGCCACCGCCTGATCTCCTACATGGACCAGCGCGAAGAGCACGCCGAGCGCTGGCACGGCGCGATCCGCGACTGGCCCGGTGAGCTCAGCCTCGCCTGGGGCCTGCAGGACCCGGTCGCCACCACCGCGGTGCTGGCGGCGCTGCGCGAGCTCCGACCTGGGGTGATCGTGAGCGAGCTGCCGGAGCTCGCTCACTACCCCCAACTCGAAGACCCGCAGCAGATCGCTCGCTGCCTGTCGATCTGAGCGCTTCCCGTTCGTCGTTAGGGTGAGAGCGGCGAACGGCGCTGCTCACGAGACAGGAGGAATCGAGATGCAGTTCATGCTTGTTTTGATCGCCGAGGAGCGCAGCTGGGAGGAGATCACGCCTGAGGAGGTGAAGAAAAACCTCGCTGAGATGGGTCAGTTCAACGCCGAGCTGACCGAGGCCGGGATCTTCGTCACCGCCGCCGGCCTGCAGGAGCGCGCCACTGGTACCACCGTGCACTACAGCGACGATGAGCCGCTGATCACCGACGGTCCCTTCGCCGAGACCAAGGAGCAGCTCTCCGGCTTCTGGGTGCTCGATGTCGAGAGCCTCGACGACGCCCTGGCCTGGGCGAAGAAGGTTCCGCTGAACCGCGGCCACGTCGAAATCCGCCCGATGGTGACCGGCGGCAAGGAACTGCTGGAGAAGGCGGAACGCTCGTAGCCGCGGCTCGCGACAGCGTCGCCGCCCGCGCCTTCCGCGAGGAGTCTGGAAGGGCGGTGGCGACGCTGATTCGCGTCACCGGCGACTTCGACCTCGCCGAAGAGGCGGTCCAGGAAGCCTTCATCGTCGCCTTGGAGCGCTGGCCACACGAAGGGGTGCCGGCCAACCCAGGCGCCTGGGTCACCCAGGTCGCCCGCAATAAGGCGATCGACCGGATTCGACGCGAGGGCGTGCTGCGCGACAAGGTCGCGGCGCTGGAGCGGCTCGAGCCACTGCGCGCCGAGGCCGAGGCCGGACCGGGCGAGCAGCTGGGCGAGATCGAGGACGACCGCCTGCGGCTGATCTTTACCTGCTGCCACCCAGCGCTGGGGGCCGAGGCGCGGGTGGCGCTGACCCTGCGCAGCCTCGGCGGGCTCAGCACCGCCGAGATCGCCCGCGCCTTCCTCAGCAGCGAGAGCGCGATGGCGCAGCGGATCGTCCGCGCCAAGCGCAAGATCGCCGCCAACAACATCCCCTACGAGGTGCCGCTGGTCGAGCAGATGCCCGAGCGCCTGCCCGCCGTGCTGGCGACGCTCTACCTGATCTTCAACGAGGGCTACCTGGCGGCCTCCGGCGAGGAGCTGGTCCGCACCGAGCTCAGCGGCGAAGCGATCCGCCTCGCCCGCATTCTCGTCGCGATGCTGCCGCGCCAACCCGAGGCGCGCGGCCTGCTGGCGCTGATGCTGCTCACCGACGCGCGCCGGGCGGCGCGGCTCGATCGCGACGGCGAGCTGGTCTTGCTCGAAGACCAGGACCGCTCGCTGTGGGACGCGGAGCGCATCGCCGAGGGCCTGGCGCTCTCGCGCGAAGCGGCGGCCGGTGGCCCTGCCGGCCCATACACCGTGCAGGCGCGGATTGCCGCGGTCCACGCCGAAGCGACGAGCGCAACGGAGACCGACTGGGACCGCATCGCCCGCCTCTACGAGTGGCTCGCTGAGGTCGCTCCCGGTCCGGTAGTCGAGCTCAACCGGGCCGCGGCGCTGGCAATGCGCGACGGGCCGGAGGCCGGCCTGGAGCTGATCGACTCGATCGAAGGGCTCGACGACTACCGACCGCTGCACGGGGCTCGCGCCGACCTGCTGCGCCGCCTGGGCCGAGATGCTGAGGCGGCCGAGGCCTACGAGCGCGCCCTAGCGCTAGATCCCAACCCGGTCGAGCGCCGCTTCATCGAGCGCCGCCTCGCCGCCCTCCCCTGCTGAGTTTGAGGTTTGTGGCCATATAGAGGGACAGACCTCAAACTCACCCCGGGATCGGGCAGACTTAAGGCGGTGAGCATGGCGCAGATACCCGACCCGACCGAGTCCGTGCGCCACCAGTTGCGGCCGCTCTTCGATCAGATCGTGATCAAGGAGCTCGACTCCGACCGCGTGCGGCGCTCCGGCCTCGTCGTACCGCCGGGCAGCCACGAGCCTCCGCCCCAGCAGGGCATCGTGCTGGCGATCGGGCCTGGCCTCGACTGGTGGACCCACGTCGGGGTCGAGATGCCGGTTGTGCCCGGTGACCACGTCGTCTTCCCCGCCTCGGCCGGCGTCTGGGTCGAGATCGACGAGGAGCGCCTGCTGGTCTGTCGCGTTACCGAGATGCTCGGCGTGCTCGAGTCGGCCCCGACGCGGTGACAGGCGCTCAGGCCTCGGAGTAGGCCGGCTCGGGCTCGCCGGACCCAGCCTGCTGTTCCTGCATGGCGGCCATCTCCTCCGGCGAGGGCATCGGCACTTCGCGCAGGACGGTGACGGCGATGACCGTCGCGGCCGCGACCAGGATCGCGCCGATCAGGTAAGCGAGGTGATAGCCGGAGTTGAGCGCGGCCAGATGGCTGGCGCCGTCGGCGAGCTTGTTGTCGGTGCGTTGCGCGGCGAGGGTCGCCAGCACGGCGAGCCCGATCGCGCCGCCCACCTGCATGCTGGTGCTGACCACGCCGGAGGCAAGCCCGGCGTCCTCCGGCGTCGCCCCTGACATCGCCAGCGTCATCAGCGACGGGAAGGAGGTGCCAACGCCGAGGCCGACCAGCAGCAATGGCGGCAGCAGGTCGGTGAGGTAGTTGCCGTCGACCGGAGTGCGGGCGAAGAGCAGCAGGCCGATGCCGACCATGACTACGCCAGGAATCAGCGTCCTGCGCGGGCCGAAACGCATGATCAGCTTTTCCGAGAAGCCAAGCGAGAGCGTGCCCATCACGATCGTCGTCGGCAGGAAGGCGAGGCCGACCTGGAGCGCGTCGTAGCCGAGGATCCGCTGCAGATAGAGGGCGCCGAGGAAGAACATGCCGAACATGCCGGCGACGAGGAAGGCCTGGATCGCGTTGGCCCCGACCACGTTGCGCGAGTGAAAGAGGCGCAGCGGCATCAGCGGGTTCTCGATCCGCGCTTGGCGGGTGATGAAGGCCGCGCCGAGGGCGAACGAGACGGCGAAGAGAATCAACGTCTGGGCAGAGCCCCAGCCGTGTTGGCTAACGCCGAGGATCGCGTAGACGCCGATCATTAGCGAGCTGGTGATCAGGGCCGCGCCGGGAATGTCGGCGCCGGCCTTGAAGCCGAGGCCGGGCTTGTCCTCGACCAGGCGCGTGGCCCCATAAGCGGTGGCAATGCCGATTGGCAGGTTGATCACGAAGATCCAGTGCCAGCTGATCGCCTGGGTCAGGATGCCGCCGAGCAGCAGGCCGATCGAGCCGCCCGCCGAGGCGACGAAGCCGTAGACGCCGATCGCTTTCGCCTGCTCGCGCGGCTCCGGGAACATCGTCACGATCATGCCCAGGATCACCGCCGAGGCAAGCGCGCCGCCGACACCGGCGAGGAAGCGGCCGCTGATCAGCATCGCCTGGTTCTCGGCGACGGCGCAGAGCAACGATGCGGCGACGAAGACCCCAAGGCCGATCAAGAACATGCGCCGCTGCCCGAGCAAATCGCCGAGGCGGCCGGCCAGCAGGAGCAGGCCGCCGAACGGGATTAGGTAGGCGTTGACGACCCAAGCCAGGCCGCTCTGGGAGAAGCCGAGGCTGTCCTGGATCGTCGGCAGGGCGACGTTCACGATCGTCACGTTGAGAACGATCATCAGCATCCCCGCGCAGAGGACGTAGAGGGCGAGCCAGCGGTTGTCGTTCGTCTTCGTCATGTCGGCCACCTTATCAAGTAGTTCAAAAAAACAACCACTAGCTTGCTTATCCGTATTTCATGGTTGTAAACTTATTTACATGTCGACAAAGCGCTCATATGGGGAGGCCTGTCGTTTCGCCTACGCCCTCGACGTCGTCGGGGAGCGCTGGGCCTTGCTGGTAGTTCGTGAATTGCTGCTCGGCCCGAAGCGCTTCACCGACCTGCGTACCGGGCTGCCCCACGCCAGCTCCAACATCCTCTCCGAGCGCCTGCGCGACCTTGAGCACGGGGGCGTCATACAGCGTCGCAAATTGCCGCCGCCGGCGGCGTCCACGGTCTACGAGCTGACCGAGTGGGGCCGTGAGCTGGAGCCGATCGTGACCAAGCTCGGCGCCTGGGGCGCCCGCTCGCCGGTCCCGCCCGACTCACAGGAGATCGGCCCCGACTCGGTGGTCCTCGCCCTGCGCTCGCTCTTTGACGAGGAGGCCGCGGGCGAGATGAATGCCTCTTACGAGCTGCGAATCGGCGAGTTGCGCTTCCACATCGAGGTCAGCACTGGGGAGCTCGACCTCGGCCGCGGCGCCGCCGCTGAGCCCGCCGCGACGATCGCCTTTGCCGACGCCTCTACCTTGGCGGCCGTTCTCGCCGGCCAGCTCCCCCTCGACGAGGCCGTCGCCTCGGGCGTTGCCCAGGTCGAAGGCTCCAAGCAAGCCGCCAAGCGCTTCCTCCGTCTCTTCCCGATGCCGGAGCCATGCGCGTGTGCTGGCGTCGAGCTGGAGCTTCAAACCGTTTAAACGCTTCGCTGCCAGAGATCGTCAGGCAGATGAGCCGTTGAGGCGGTCGAACACACTGAGTACGGCCTGCGTGGTCGCCCGAATCTGCTTGCGCGATTCCTCCATCTCGGCGATCACGCTCGTGTAGACCTTCTCATTGCGAAGCAGGATCTCGCGGTTGAACTCACGCGTCTCCTCAACCAGGCCGTCGAGACGCTCCCTGGACTCCCGTGCCTCCTGATCACGCCTTCGGGCTTCCACTGCCCACTGCTCCTCCCGCTTCCTGGCTTCTTCGTCGCGCTTTCTGGATTCGCTTTCCCACCTTTCGTCGCGCCCGCGAATTCCTCGTCGCGCTTTTCGAAGTAGCGGGTGAGATTGCGATCGAACACGAAACGTATTGTCGCAGGACATTACGCACACGTGATGCGCTGAGTCACACGATTACGTCAACGACGGCGACCCCAACTGTGGGGCTCGGGGGCCGCGGCGCGCAGCTCGGCTACGGCGCGCTCGCGTAACGGTTGATAGGACGTACCGCGGCGGCGGGCTTTGTGGGGCCGGCGCTGGTCGCTGGTCCCATCCTCGGTCGGGCTCCGCCGTGCCGAGGACTTGGGAATGCTCAGCTCGGTCACCTCGGCGACGACGATATTAGTGGTGCCTTCGTGGCGCTCCAGTCTGCCCAGCGCGCGGACCAGGGGCGCGGCGCGGACGGCGGCGCGGCAGCGCTCATATACCGCTGGTGGGACGACGAGGTTGATCGTCCCCAGCTCGTCCTCGAGCAGCATGAAGACGATCCCGTTGGCGGTCCCGGGGCGCTGGCGGGCGACGACGAAGCCGGCCAGCGCAACCGTCGCACCGTTCTCGACCTGCTCCAGGTCGGCGCTGGAGCGGATCTCGGCCTCGAGGTCGTCCCGCATCAAGCCCAGCGGGTGCGCATTGAGGGTGATCCCGATCGAGCGGTAGTCGGCAATCAGCCGTTCCCAGTCGCCGAGGGGCTTTAGCTCGGGCGCCCGGGGCGGCTCCAGCGGCAGCGCCATCTGTACGTCCTCCCCATACCGTCGTCCAGTCCCGGCGCCCCCAGCCTCCCACAGCGCCTCTCTCCGCCCCCGCAGCCCCGCCGCCGATGGGCCTGAAAAGGAAGATATAGATCGCTTTGAGTCCCGTCGGCCGATACCGACCAGATCATCGAGCGCACCGGCCCAGGCGAGCCTCTCCAACCCATCGCGGCCGGAACCTGAGCGCGAGGCGAGGTCGGCGATCCCGGCGTAGTCGCCGCTGCGCTCACGCTCGCTGACCAGGCTCTCCATCTCCTCCCCACGCACACCCTTGACGTAGCCGAGCCCAATTCGCACGGTCAGGTCGCCTTCGATCGACTCGACGTGACAGCGGACCCCGCTGCGGTTGGCGTCGGGACCGACCACCTGCACGCCGCGGCGCTGCGCCTCGTGGACGAGGGCGTCGGGCGGGTAGAAGCCCATCGGCTGCTCGTTGAGCAGGGCGCAGAGGAACTCCTGCGAGCGGTGGACCCGCAGCCAGGCCGACTGGTAGGCGAGCAGGCCGAAGGCGGCCGAGTGCGCTTTGGGAAAGCCGAAGCCGGAGAAGCCCTTGATCTGGTCCCAGACTTTCTCCGCCACGGCCTCGGGAACTTCGTTCTTCTCCCAGGCGCCGGCGATGAAGTTTCTGTGGTGTTCCTCGATCGCCTGCTCGGAGCGCTTGCGGCTCATCGCCCGCCGGAGCGAGTCGGCCTGCGGAGCGGTGAAGCCGGCCAGCGCGATCGCCACTTCGATCACCTGCTCCTGGAAGACGATCGTGCCGAGGGTGTAATCGAGCACACCCCGCAGCGACGAGTGCTCGTAGGGGATCTCGAAGCTGTCCGGATTCTCGCGCCGTCGCTTCAGCCGCTCTATATATGGATGCACGGCGCCGCCCTGGATCGGGCCGGGCCGCACCAGCGCCACCTGCACGGTGAGGTCGTCGAGGTTTTCGGGGCGGGTACGCGGCAACATCGACATCTGGGCGCGGCTCTCGATTTGGAAGACGCCGGTGGTCTCGGCGGCGCGGATCGACTCGAAGGTCTTGGGGTCGTCGAAGGGGATGCGCGAGAGGTCGAGTGACTCCCGCCGCGTCTGCCTCACTTCATCGACGCAGCGCTCAACCGCGGAGAGCATGCCGAGGCCGAGCAGGTCGATCTTGAGGAAACCGGCGTCGTTGCAGGAGTCCTTGTCCCACTGGACGATCTGGCGCCCCTCCATCGCCGCCGGAACGACCGGGCAGACGTCGATCAGCGGCCGGGTCGAGATCACCATGCCGCCGGAGTGCTGGGAGGCGTGGCGAGGCAGTCCCATCGCCTCGGGACAGAGTCGCAGCAGCACCCGCCAGCGCGCGATCGGCGGCGCGCTCGGGCCCGATCGCCGCGACGACGTCCTTCTCGATCTCGCCGCTGCGATCGTGGAAGCCGACCATCTTCGCCACCCGGTCGAGCTCCTCCGGCGGCAGCCCCAGGGCCTTGCCGAGGTCGCGCACGGCGCCGCGCGGGCGATAGGTGGGGAAGGCAGCGACCAGGGCCGAGCGGTCGACTCCGTAGCGATCGTGTACGCGGGGGATCAGCACCTCGCGGATGTCGCGCGGGAAGTCGAGGTCGATGTCGGGCATCGTCGCCCCGACCTCCTTGCCCACCTCCTCGTTGAGGAAGCGGCTGGAGTTGAGGTCGTTGGCGACCGGGTCGATGTGGGAGAGTCCGGTGAGGTAACAGACGACCGAGCTGACGCTGGAGCCGCGGCCGCGGCCCGGCGGCAGGATCGAGCGAGCCGAGTCACGACCGCGAACCTCGGCGGCGACCTCGCGGGCGAGCAGCAGCAGGTCGTGGTGGAGCAGGAAGAAGCCGGAGAGGCCGAGGGCGCGGATCGTCTCCAGCTCCTGCTCGAGCTGGGTCCCCGCCTTGGAGCGGTACGGAGACCCGGCGTAGCGCTCGGCCAGCAGGGATCGGCAGAGCTCGGCCAGCTTGCGATCGACATCCGGCTCCTCGGCGCGAGGGTAGCGATAACCGAGCTCGCGGCTGAGGTCGAACTTGAGCCGCTCGGCGAGCCGCAGGGTCTCGGCGACAGCGGCGGGATGCTCGGCGAAGCACGCCGCCATTTCCCAGGGCGAGCGCAGGGCCGAGCTCCGGTTCCCCCGCCGCAATGACTCGGACTCCTCCAGGGTCATTCCTAGGCGGATCGCGACAAAGGCGTCCTGAAGGTAGGCGCGCGCCCTGCCGCCGTGCGAGTGGACGTTGCCGGTGGCGACGGCTGGCGACCCCCAACCGCTCGGCCAGCCCGGCGAGCCACGGTTGCGAGCTGCGGTCGCGGTGCCAGTAAGGGCGTTGCAGCTCGATCCGGAAGCGTTCCCGCCCGAAGGCCCTGAGCAGCCGCCGGGCGGTCTCCGCTGCCGCTGCCGCGTCACCTCGCTCCCAGGCGGCGGCAAGCATTCCGTCGCCGGCGCAGCCCGAGAGGCAGACCAGCCCTGCGGCGTGCTCCTCTACCTGCTCGAGGGTCACCGACGGCTGTCCGGCATTGCGCTGCGGAGCTGTCGCGCGTGTGGGAGTGCGCGGCGGTGAGCAGGCGGCAGAGGTTGCGGTAGCCGGTTCCGTCTTCGACCAGGAGGGTGAGGTGGGCGTCGCCAGCCGGCGACGCCCCCACCGTCACCTCCGCTCCGGTGATCGCTCTGATCTTGGGCCCGCTGCATTCCTCCTCGATCTCCCCGCAGGCGCCGACAAACTCCATCGACCCCCAGACCCCGTCGTGGTCGGTCAGCGCGAAGGCCGGGTAGCCGAGCTTCGCCGCGGCGCCAGCCAGCTCAGCCGGGGTCGAGGCCCCGTCGAGGAAGGAGAAGGCCGAGTGAGCGTGCAGCTCGACGTAGGGAGCCCCGGCCGCCATCAGGCACGCTGCCGGTACCAGCGTTCGCTGACGATGCTGCGGAAGATGACCAAGTTGCGCCCGTCGATGAGCACTAGCTCGAAGTAGTGGCGGCCGAGCGGATTCGGCGTCCACCAGCGGTCCTCGACCACCCACTCCTCGCGCACCGCCTCGACCGCGACTCCGTCGACTGTGGTCGGCTTCCCTGCCCGGTCGGCCTCGACCCGCACCGGTCGCGGCACATACAGTCGCCGCAAGCCGGGAGTCATCGGTCGGGGCTTGGCGTCAGCATCGCCCAGCGCTCGGGGAAGCGCGAGGCGGAGTCGAGCGGCACGATCGTCAGCAGCGAGTCGCCGCCCTGGGCGGTGCGAACCTCGCGGATCGCTTCGCCGAGCCGGCGCTTGCGGTGCTCGGAGCCGCGCAGTGAGAGCTCGAGCTGGTCGCCGACCGGCGGGCCGAGGCCGAGGGCGCGAAGACGGAGGGCGGCGACCGGTCCCGGCAGCGTCTCCAGCCGCGGCGCCAGCACCGCGCGCAGGGTCCGTTCCGAGGCGGTCGGCCGCCCAAGCCCCTGATCGACGCTCCAGCTGCCGCCGCCGCTGAGCACGGCGCCGAGGCGAAGCCCGAGCAGCGTCCTGCCGTTGCGCTGCGGCGCCGCCAGCAGCCGGGCGACGAGCAACTTCAGGGCGTGCTCGAGCTGGCCGCCGGCAGCGCCTTCGGGCAGCTCGACCTGCTCGGCCAGCTCCTCGTGCGGACGGCGCGGGCGCAGCGGCGCGTCTTCGCCGCGGGCGAGGTGCAGCGCTTCTAACCCGGCGGGACCAAAGCGATCGGCGATGCAGCCCGGGGAGAACGCCGCGAGGTCGCCCAGCGTCTCGATCCCCAGCCGCCGCATCGTCTCGATCAGGCTCCCCGCCTCGCGCGGCGGCAGCTCGAGCCTGCCAGCCAGCGTCGAGACGGGAAGCGCTGCCAGGAAGTCGCCTGCCTCGGGCGGCGGGACGATCGTCTCCCTCCGCGCGGCGGCATGAGCAGCGAAGCGGGTGGGCGCAACCCCGATCCGCACCTCGGCCTTCGCCGCACGCCGCGCCGCCGCCAGCACCCCGGCGCTCGTGCCCCCGTGGATCCCACGCAACCCATCGAGGGCGAAGAACGCCTCCCCGGCCCGCTCCGACTCGACCGCGGCGCCGATCCTCTCAAGTCGGCGCAGCAGCCCCTCGGTCAGCTCACCGGCCCCAACCGGGTCGGCAAGCGCGGAATCGGGAATCAGGACACAGGTGACCTCCATACGAACATATGTTCGTATATACGAGAGGCGAAATCAAGCGACATAAATCTCGCCAGCAGGCCGATATCTCAACCTAACCCCTACCGCCCCCCCAACCCCCCAGCCAACCCATAGACACAGCCCTGATAGCCGTACTGGCTCACCGCTGCCGGCAGGGCAGCCGCATAGACAACCGCGGCCAGTTGCCCGGCGGCGAAGCTGGGGTCCTTTGCCTCGCGCGCTTCATAGGCACTGATGCGCTTAATCGAGCGCATCTGTTCAGGGCTCAAATGAGAGCGCGCGGCACTGAGGAACTGCGCCCCTACCTCACTTGGCGTCTTGCCCTCACAAGCGCGTTCGCCGGCTTGGATCGCGCCCTTTGAGCCCGCTACCCGGGGATCTGGCTTTGGCGCTGTGAACTGGCGGTGGATCTTAGCCCCGGCGGGGCTCAGAGCCCCCCCTCACCGCACCCGACACTCCCTAACAAGCTTCGAAGAAAGCACCCGCCCGTCAGCGAACTCATAGCTCGCCTGGGCGAAGGTAAAGGAGGCGGCGCTGAACCCCTTCGGAGCTGGGCAAGAAGCAGAGGCATAGCTGCGGCTCTTGCCCTTGTAGGGGTAGTTGCGGGCTAGGGAGAGATCAAAGGCGGAGATGTAGCCGTATTCAGAGGCGATCGGGGGCAGGGTGCCGACCAATTCGGTGCCGAAGGTGCCCTTGGTCTTCTTGACTTCAAAGACGATCACGTAGGTCAGCGGTAGGGGCGCTCCCGAGGAGACCTGGGCAAGGACAGCGGAGTGGCCTTTATAGGTGCCGTTGAAGGCTAGGAGGGTGCCGTTTGAGGCAAAGGCTCCTTGGCCGGGCAGGCTGACCCTGGAGGTGACGTTGCCGTGGCCGATCAGGGCATCCCCGCAGGCGCGCTTTGCCCCCGCGGAGGAGATCGAGGCCAGCTTTTGAAGCGAGCAGGTAGCGAGGCCCTTGGTTTCGATCTGCCCGGCGGAGTTGATCGCCAAGATGATCCTCTCCAGCTTTGGCGGGATCGATTTATCGGTGGTCTTGATCTTGCCGCCCATCTGCACCGTGACCGGCACCGCTTCGGTGCGGGGCAGGTGCTGGGGGGAGATGCCGCCGTTAAAGGAGACCTCCAGGTTGCCCTTCTTGGCCTGCTCGGCGGAGGCTCCCGCTACCAGGCAAAGCAGGGCCAAGGCAACGAGCAAGACGGCGCCGGCGCGCTTGGGCGCGGCTCTCACCTAGCGCACCAGCTCATAGACGCAGAAGTAGTGGGCGGCGCTTGAGGGGGCCTGTTCGGTTAGCGCCCCGGTGCCGTCGATCACGATCGTGCGGTAGTTACCGCCGGAGGTGTTGGAGTAGATCTCATCGGTGTATTGGCGATCTGAGCCGATCCCAGAGCCGAGGTTAAGCACCCCGCGGGTGGAGTAGAGCTCCATCGGGGTCGGCAGGTAGCCGCCCTTTGCCGCGCAGGCTTCGGTGGCGGCTTGCAGGGAGGATGCCGGGCCGTTTGAAGTGGAGTCAAAGCAAAGGCCGCGGATCAAGGTGGTGGCGGCAGGACAAGAGGCACCGTGCCCACCGACGGTGTCGGCGTTTTGGGCATGGGCGGCGTTGGTGGCAGAGGGGACGGTGCCGAGGGCGCCGATGTTGATGTCTTGGCCGGTCAGCGAGCCATCGGCGACCTTGGCGGCGTTGACCGCGTTATTGGCGATCTTGCCGGTGGTCACTGCCTTTGCCTTGAGCTGGCGTGAGCCAACTGAGTTCTTGCCCAGGGCGGCATAGGCGGTGCCGCTAAGGGCACAGATCAGGGCGATAACAGCGATGACCAGGGCCGGTGAGGGCCGCTTTAGCTTCAACATCTAGGAGTTCCTCTCTTACTTTTTGTGCTGCTTGGCCTTGGCGGCGCAGGCGGCCTTGGTCCTCACCTGTTCGGTGTGGGTCTTGCCGTTTTGGCCGCTGTATTCGACTGTGGTGGTGGTCGGGGCAGCGCAGAGGTTGGCGAAGTTGCGGATGTAGCCTTGTTTGCCGCCTAGCAGGGTGAGGGCGAAGTGGCCGATCGGGGCATCGGGGATGACTGGCACCACTGTCCTTAGGCGCCCGCCCTTGACCGTCGAGGACATCGCTTCGGGGATCACCGTTACCTGCCCGGAGAGGATGAAGGCGAGGTGGGGCAACTTGCCATAGCCAGAGACCGCGTAGGCGGGGCCGCTAAGCGGGGCTTCCAAGAGCGGGGTTTCGGTGATCACGTTGCCGATCGGCTGGCGCCCGGCGCAGTGTTCGCGCTGTAGTTGGGACTTGGAGCAGATGTTGCCGAGGTGGCGCTGGTCGATCCCGAAAGCCTTGGGCAGGGTGAGCGTGACCGATTTGATGTTTGCTTCGCCCGCCTTTGTGCGCAGATCGAAGCGCAGGGCGGGGTCGGCGGCGCGCTTGGCCTGTTTGTGGCCGCCGAGCTGGGTAACGCTCATCTTCGGGGCGAAGGGCAAAGTCGAGCAGTTGACCGCGTTGAAGTAGGAGCTAAAGGAGGCGAGGGTGCCCTGGTCGCCGATTCCGCGCGAGCCGATCGACATCGGTTCGCAGTTGGTCGGGTTGACCATGAAGTTGGGGCGGTCGATGTTGACCTGGATCTGGCGCAGGCGCAATGGCACCCCGCCGAGGATCTCCGGGACGACTTCTGAGTCGGCGAAGACGTGGGCATCGAGCGGGTCGATGCGAAGCGCCACTCTGACGACCACGGTGCCGTAGTCATAGGGGCCGGCCAGGGCCGGGGTGATCGCGACCAGTGAGAGCGGCGCTCCGGAGAAGGGCCCGGCGAAGTAGATCCGCCCGGTGGCGTGGAAGGGGTGAGAGCCGGGGCCGGCGGCGACGTTGGTGGTGCCGATCTGTGAGCTGGCGGGGCAGCTGGGTGTGGCCTGCTCGCTTAGGCCCGAGCGCTGCGCGGCGGCGGCGATCTGGGCCTCGGGGCAGTAGCTGACCCCGTGCAGGTTTGCCAAGAGGCCCGGGGGCATGGTGAAGCCGAGCTTGCCCAAGAGCTGGTTGCCGTCTTCGCGGTCGAGGCGCAAGGAGAAAGAGGAGTGCTCACCCGCTGAGGCGTTTGAGGTGCCGGCAAAGAGGGTGGGTGAGAAGGGGCGCACCTGCCCGGGGCAGGGAGCCCCGCCGGGGCCGGATGAAAGGCCGAAGTGCTGAACGGAGGTCTGTTCGGCGAGGGTCGAGTTCCAAGGGTGAAACTCAGCGCTGACGGCATAGACCGAGCAGTAGTTGGGCGTTGCCAGGAGGCCGCGTTCGCCGGAGAAGAGGTGTAGCTGGAAGTCTTCGAAGGGGGCCTGGGGCAGGTTGGGGAAGCTGACTGCGAGGCGGCCGGTGATCGGGTTTGGGATCACCGAGCCAACCAGCTTGGAGTTGATCCCAAAGCCGTGGGTGAACTCAAAGAGGCGGTATTGGTCCCCTGCTTTGGGTTGGCCGATGTAGACGGCTCCTTCTAGGGGTTCGGGCAGGGCGGGGGTGCCGATCGCAAAGGTGCCGATCTTTGCGCTATCGGGGCAGTTGGCCGGGCCCTCTGAAGAGAAGTTGGCCTCCGCATCGGTGCAGGCCGACTGGCCGTCGGCGGCGTCGGGGTTGACCGTGAAGCCTTCAGGCAGGGTGACCAGGGCCGATTTGATCTGGGAAGGAGCTGCTGCGCGGGTTAGGAACTGGGGGGAGCGCAGCTCGACGTTTAGCCCCGAGGCCGAGTCTGTCTGGCTTGTGGTCGGGGAGGCTTGGAGGACCGGTTTGAAGACCTCTTTCTCACAGCCCGTGATCGGCGGGTAGGTGGAGTGGGCCTGGGTGAGGTGTTCGGGGTCCTGGTAGGTCTGCACTTCCAAGGCAGCTGAGAGGTCTTCCCCCGTGCAGGTGGTCGGGTTGTCGGTAAGGGGGGTCGGGGTGATGCTTGCTTCGGTCCCTTCGGTGATGCAGGCCGTGCCTTCTTCTTTGGGGCAGCCTGCGGGGTGCCCGGGTGAGCCCTTGCCGAAGCGCTGGATGTCGTGTTCGCCGTCGGCGGGGAAGCCCCAGAAGGTCAGCTTGGCCTGGGCCAGGGGGGTGAGCTGGGAGATGTCTTTGACCGTGAAGCGCAGGCCGTAGTCGCTGGTGGTCCTGACCGCTACTGGGATCGCGATTGGGATACCTAGGACCGGGACGATGAAAGAGAAGCGGGCGGTGTCGCCGTTTTGGGGGACGACGGTGAAGATCGGGGCGGTGCCCAGGAGGTAGTTGGGGTTGCCTTCATAGTTGGCGTGGAGGGTGATCAGGCCGACCTGGGAGTTGGGTGGGCACTGATCGAGGGTGAAGTCATCGGCCTGGCATTCGGTTGCCGCGGTGGGGTTGCCAAAGAGGCCGGTGGGGGCCTCGAAGATCACGTTTTGGGCCGCCTCGGGTGCTCCGGGTGAGCCCAGGGTGAAGTTGGTGGTGATGTCGGGGTGTCCGCCGGCTTGGGAGGTTGACATCGAGGTGGAGAAGGCTTCGATCGGCTCAGAGGCAAGGGCGGAGGTGGAGAGCACTAGGGCAGCCAGCGAGGCGATCGCCAAGGCAGCGCTTGTCTTCAGCGTCCTCACTTCGCACCTCCGCGCTTGTGGTTGGCTTTTGCTTGGTGGCGGTGCTTGTGGTGTTTGTGCTTGTGCTTGTGGCCCTTCTTCTTCTTTGCCGCCTTTTCGTTGCCAGCAGTCCCTGCGACCGAGCCGACCTGAACCGGCCCCGGTGGAGCTGAGGCGGCCCCGTGGCACTCATCCGATGCCTGGCAGGTGTTGGGATCGGGGCTGAAGGGGAACCCACCGCCTTCCCTTGCGTCATAGATCTTCATCGTCGAGCCGTTTTCGTCTTGCGGGGCGAGGCTGTCGCGGGTGAAGAAGAAGGCGTCTTTGCCGTTTGAGGTTGCGGTCAGGAGGCCCGAGTCGAAGGGGCTGGTGCCGGCTGAGATCAGGGCCAGGCAGGTGCCGGTGGCTTTGGCGTAGGCGGGGGATTGGGGGGTGCAGTTGCCCACCCCGGGTTCGGAGTACTCATAGGCGTCCTGGCGCCCGTCGGTGTCTGAGTTGACCAGCTGGTCGGTTGAGTCGAAGAAGACCCTGCCGTCTTCCAAGAGGCTGAGGCCGTTGGGGGCGAGGGAGGCATCCCCGGCCGAGGCGGCACCGGTCTTGGTGCAGGAGATGCACTCGAGAGCTTCGCCTTGGCTTTGGTAGCGGTAGACCTGGGGGTGGCCGGATGGTTCTTCGCCTTGCCCGGCCAGGGGCAGGGTCGAGGCAAAGGCGGCGTAGTTGCCCTGGGGGGTTACTTGGAAGTCGGCGGTCCTACGTGTCTCCGGTTCGCTTACCGAGTCCACCACCAGGGGGTTGTCGATCAGCTTGCTGGGGGCGAGGGAGATGGGGAAGGCAGAGACGCTGGTCTTGCTCGATGCATAGAGGCTGCCTTCGGGATCCACCGTAAGGCCGACCGATTCGCTCAGGTTGCCCGAGCCGACGATGGCGAGCTGTTTGCCTGAGGAGTCGAACTGCACCACCTGGGTGCCCTCGTTGACGTAGACGTCGTTGTTTGAAGGGTCGACGCTTACGCCCTTTGAGGGGTGGGGGTCAAGGGTGCCCGCTTTGGTGCCCGAAGGGCTATAGGTTGCTGTTCCATCGGCGGTGGCCAAATAAATGGTGCCGCTGGTATTGACCGCAATCGCCGAGGGGATGAAAGCGGGGGTTTCGAAAGAGGCGGGCGCCGCTGGGTTGCCTTCGGCATCAAAGGCTTCGACGTGTCCGAAGAAGCTCGAGACGTAGAGGTGGCCGTTCGTGGAGTCCACGGCGACCCCAACGGGAAAGGTGGTGCTGATCTGATCTTCGTAATGGCCTTCTGGCCCGAACTTATCGACGACGCCATGGAGGAGGTCGGGAACATAGAGGTCGCGATAAGAGGGGCTCGAAGGATCGTTGTCGACCGCGAGCTGGGTCGGGCCGGTGCCCGCGATCTCGGCGAAAGAACCTGCGGCAGTTTCACTCCCATGCAGCACCCCGTCATGAGCCGGAGAGCTGTCACCGAAGGTAGTCACCAGGTTGCCTTCGGAGTCGAACTTCTGCACCGCGTTGGCTTCGATGTCGAGCACGTAGACCGAGCCGTCGGAGTGATCGACGGCAAGGCCAGTCGCTTCCGTGAAGGAGCCGAAGTCATGATCGAAGCTGTGACGCAGGGCTGGCGGTTGGGGGCCGTTTACGACCGATTCCAACGTAGTGACGTAATGAGGGGCCGAGCCGGGGCTCGCCAGGTAGAGGTTCGGCGCATCCTGCGTCCCGTTCCCTGAGCCGTCAAGCTTCTCCGGCGAGAGGAAGTAGACAGAGCCCTCTTCGGCTGCCACTCCCCCACCGCCTCCAACCGCGACCACGTCGCAGTTGGCTTCTTCGCCCTTCGTGTTCCAGTGGATGTGGGCGGAGTTGGCGAAGGGATCGCAGGAGTCGGTGTTGCCGGTTCCTTCGCTTCCGCTTGAGAGTAGGCTCGAGCTGGCGCTTTCGCCGGAGATGGTCGACTCATAGAGGTCTGAGCTTTCGTCTTCGTCTGCGGGGAGCAGCTGGTCTTTGGTGGTGAAGAAGACCTTGGTCCCGTCCGAGGACATGCCGGCATAAAGGACGCCGGTGGTGGTGCCGAGGGTGAGGTCGATCGTTTTGTTCGAGTCGCCGACGTTCATATAGAGGTGGTAGAGCTTGTTGCCTTCTTCTTCAGAGACGAGCTGGCCGATCAGGATGTGAGAGCCGTCCTTGGAGATGTCTAGCTCTGCGACTTCTGCTCCGCTCATCTGCGCTTCGCCGGGGGTCTTTGAGACCAGGTGGGTCTGGTTCGTGTTCAGGTTGCGGTCATAGATCCCCAGCTGCCCTTCGCTGGCGTCTTCGGTGAACTTCGAGGTCGAGCCGAAGACGAAGTGAGAGCCATCGGCTGAGAGCGGCTTTGCGATCAGCCCTTGGGATTTGGCTGAGGGGCCTGGGTCTTCAGGGCCTTGCATGGCGTTTGTGAGTTCCCCGTTGGGCTTTCTGAGCGGGATGCCCGTATAGCCGCCTTCAAAGCAGGGGGAGCAGCCGTTCGGGGCGCCGAAGGCGAGGGTGCCGAGGTCCTGGCTTGCACCTGTTGGAAGCGAGGAGAAGGGGGCTGACGAGTAGGGGTCGTTTGCGGGCACACCGTCGTATTGGGTCTGCCAGCCTTCGCTGCCCCTGGTCGCGATGTAGGGATCGAGGCCTTTGTTGGTCGGGTGATCGGTGCCGGGGATTCCTCCGTTGTGGACGCCGTAGAGGAGCTTGCCTTCTGCCTCTGGATATCCCGGGAAGGGGGACTGGCCACTGATCAGGCTCGACTCGACGTCATAGCCCCCGGTGTTTTGGGCTGAGACCAGCTCATAGGCTCGGCAGTCGAGGAGACGAACCGCTCCGGTCTGCTGGCGCACGTGGGAGTTGGGGCAGGGATCTGTGGTCGGGGTGGCGATCGGGAAGGTGGTCAGGGTGCGATCTGGGCCTTTGGTCGTACCCGAGGCGTTTTGGGCGACCACCCGGTAGTGGTAGGTGGTGTCGGCGGCAAGGGAGCTGATCTGGGCGGTGATCGCCTGCGGGGTCTTGGCTGAGCCGGCGTCTGTGGCTTTGCTCTGCAGGGCTTCGGTGTATTCGCTGGCTTCGAAGCCTTCCTGGGTGACGTATTCGACCTGGTAGGTCGTGTGGTAGGTGGCATCGCCGCCGTTGGGGTTGACCTGGGCGTGGATATGGGCGGCGTCAGAGCTGACGTCTGAGACCGAGGTTGCTTCCACGTTCGGAGCGAGGGGAAGCGACTCGAAGCTCTGGTCATAGCTGGCATTGGTGCCTTTGGCGTTTTCGAGGATGAGGCGGTAGTGGTATTCGCTGCCGTAGGTGAGGCCGCTCAGTTCGGCGTGGACTTCGGTCGCGGAGGCCAACGACTGGCCCTCGGCGCAGGGGACGCTTCCTCCTGAGCTGAGGTCTTCGAAGGCTTCTTTATTGAAGGCTTCCGTAGTTACGTATTGGAAGTGGCAGGCGATGATCGGCCCGGCTCCTGCCGGGTCGGCTTTGCCTTGCATCGCCTCCGTGCTGGGCGTGAGCGCTTGGGCCGAGGCGCTTGCGTCGGGGAGGAAGGGTTCGGCCGTGAAGACCGCCACCCGGCTGTTGCCGGTATCGGCTACGTAGACGGCGCCGGTTGTGTCGTTGATCGCAACTCCGCGGGGTTCGTTCAAATGGCCTTCGCCGAAGGTATCGACTGGTTTGCAGGGGGTGGGGATCGGGTTGCAGGCGGCGGAGACGTGTGCGACTAGGCTGTCGACCTGCGTCAGATATAGATCAAACGAGTCCCGGTCAACCCGAAGACCAGATACTGCGGAACTATCACTTGAATTAACGAAGCCAATCGGTAGCTTAGGTTTAGGCTTGAGACTTGCAACCTTGAACAAACGAGAAACTTCAGGCACATAGAGACTGCCAGCGCCGTCTACAGCAATCCCCTTGATGCTGCTGCTCGGAGCAGGAAAAAGCGATTTGTTCGGCGTTCCGTCTTGAGCGAACTCAAAGAGTTCGAAACGTCCGGCGTAGACGTAGAGGGTGCCGCTCGGATCAAGCGTTATTCCCAGCAAGCCTTCAGGGAAGAACGTCTTTTCATGTTCGGCCGCCCTGTCGAGCTGCCCTTCCTTGCCCCAGCTCGTGATCAGGTTCCCTTCGGAGTCGAACTTCTGCACGACGCTGTCGCCGGGGTCGCCGACGTAGACATCGCCGGCAGAAGGGCCGCCTGAGTTGTCGACGGCGAGGAAGAGACGTTCTTCGGTGACCGGTGTTATCAGTCCACCGACGGTGATAGTCGTTTCAAATTCCCCGTCAAAAGCCCCCGGTTCACTCCCCTTAGCCCCGGCCTGACAGACATCCCCCGAAGCCGCCGTGCACACATCCCCGCCAGTAGTGGAGTCGACCCCCTTGCCGAACATCAGGATGAAGTTGCCCGAGGCATCGAACTTCTCGATCCGGTGGTTTTCGGGGTCGGTGACGTAGACGTCTCCGGTTGCCTGGTCGATGTCGACGTCAGAGGGGTTGGAGAGGGCGTTTGTGCCTGAGCCAGCGAATGAAGTCGAGAAGACGTGTTTGGAGAGGGCTGAGGCCGAGGAGGCACTCAGAGCGAAGAAAGCGACAGCAAGAGCTCCCAAAGCCGCGATATGTCCGATCCGGGCCCTCACTTACCCACCCCCCGGTTGCGCTTGGCGTCTCGCTTGTGGCGTTCGTGGCGGCCTTTAGCTCCGCAGCCGTCTTGCATCAGCGGGTGGGAGACGCTGGTCTTGCCGTTCTGGGCGAAGAACTTGGCCGTCAGGTAGTTGCGCTGTGAGCAGACGTTTGAGTTTTCCAGCAGGCCTTTCGTGCCTCCCTGCATTTCCAAGGTGAACTTGGAGACCGGGGCATCGGGGACTACTTCGAAGGTGTTTCTGATCCCGCCGCCCTTGCCGGTGTCGATGATGCCGTCCAAGATCACGTGGATCTGGCCGTTTAGTTCGGCGATCAGGTCAGGCAGCTTGTGCCCGTAGCCGGTGCCGAGGTAG
Source organism: uncultured Solirubrobacterales bacterium (assembly GCA_963716345.1). GTDB lineage: Bacteria > Actinomycetota > Thermoleophilia > Solirubrobacterales > 70-9 > VRUE01. The sequence continues at coordinate 1,358,748 of OY970304.1, read as the reverse complement.
ACCGGGCCTTCAAGCGGTTTGTCTAGGAGCGGGGTCTCGGCTCTGGCAAAGCCATAGACAGATCCGGCTGGGCAGCTGTGGGAGGCGAGCTGGGGCCTGGTGCAGACGGTTCTGATGTGGGCCTGTTTGAGGAACTCTGAGTGCGGCAGGGTTACCGCGACGTGGTCGATGTTGGCGCCGCCCTGGGGCATCCGCAGGACTGCCTTGAAGCGAGGGGTGGCGCCGTTTTTGGTCGGGCCGACGATTGAGGTTTCGAGCTTCGGTTCGAAGTCCAAGCGGGCGCAGTTGGCTACCTGGAAGTGGGAGGCGAGGGTCTTGGTGGCTCCTTCACTGCCAAAGACCGTGGCTTGGGTCGAGAAGGGATCGCAGTTGGTCGGGTTAAGGGCGAAGTTGGGTCGGTTGAGGTTGACCATGATCGAGCGCAGGCGCAGGGGGATGCCGGCGAGGATCTGGGGCAAGGGATCAGAGATAGCGCTTACCTGGGTCGTGGTGGGGTTGACGTAGAGGGCTGTCCTGACTACGACGTCTCCGAGGTCATAGGGGCCTGAGACGGCTGGGGTGATCACGACCAGGCTCAGTGGGGCGCCTTTGTAGGGGCCGGCTAGGTAGACCTTTCCGGGGGCGTAGAAGGGGTGGGTGCCTGCTCCTGAGCCAGCGATTGCTTCGCCTACGAGGGAGGCGGCCGGGCAGGAGGGATGGGATTGCTCTTGGGCGCCTGAGTAGACGCCTGCCCCTGCGGCGGCTATTGCTTGCTCGGGGCAGTAGGGGATGCCCTTGAGGGTGGCCGAGAAGCCGGGGGGCGTTGTTACGTTCAGGGCGCTGAGGTTCTGATCGCCGTCGGGCCTTGTCAGGTTCAAGGCAAAGCCGGTGTGGGAGCCGGCGGTGTTGGTGGAGGAGGCGGCGCTGAAGCCCGGGTTGAAGGGACGCGGGCCGTTGGGGCAGGGGGTTCCCCCAGGGCCGGAGGTCAAGCTGAAGAACTGGGTTGAGGTCTGGTTTGGCAAGGAGCCGTCCCAGGGTTCGAAGAGGGTGGAGACCGGATAGGTGCCGCATTGGGATGGGGTTGCGAGGACTCCTCTTTCTGATCCGAAGAAGTGCAGGTCGAAGTCTTCGAAGGGGAACTGGGGCAGGTCCTTGAATTCGGTCACCACCTGGCCTGTTTGGGGATCGGGGTGGACCTCTCCGGGGAGCTTTACGTGCACGCCGAAGCCGTCGAAGGTGAGGAAGAGGCGGTAGCGCTTGCCTTCTTGGGGGTGGCCTATATAGATCGCTCCTGGCAATACGCCTGGGAGGACTGGGCTGTGGACTTCCAGGGTGCCGATCTTTGAGAACTCCGGGCACTTGGCTTCTTCTGTGGTGCCGAACTTGGCTTCTTGGTCCAGGCAGGAGGTCTTGCCGTCTGCGGCGTTGGGGTTGATCGAGAAGCCCGGGGGCAGGGTGACCGTGGTTCCCCTGATCTCTGAGGGGGAGGGGGTGTCTGGGCTCTCGAAGGAGGGGGCTTTTAGGTCTACGTCTATGCCCGAGGGGGAGTCTGTTGATTCTGTTGTGGGGCGGGCGAAGAGGGATGGGTTGAAGCTCAACTGGCCGCAGTCTGTTGTGGGGGGCCAGAGAGAGTCGGCGTGGGTTTCGCTGTCGTCGTAGCCGAGGATGTCCAGGGACGTGGCTAGGGATTCCCCGCAGGTGGTTGGGTTCTGCCAGAAGGGGGTTGGGGGGCTTGAGGAGGAGACTGGGTGGCCGGGGGCGTTTTCGGTGCCACCTTCGCCGATCGCCCCCTTGAAGATGCCGTCAGGACTGCAGTACTGAACCATCGTCGAGGGATCGTTCGTGCTGATCTTGCCGCTGGCATCGCAGATTTCACCGCCCGTTTGAACACGCTGCCCCAAGCCGAACCTGAGGAGGTCGTGGCTGGGGTCGGCCGGCACTCCCCAGAGCACCTGCTTGACACTGGTCAGTGGCAAGAAGTGGATAATGTTTTCAACCGTGGCATCGACACCGTAGTCGCTGTTGGTGCGAGCCCCGATCACGGTGAAAACGGGCAAGTTGAAGGTGGCCTTGAAGCCGAGCAGAGCCACGTCCCCGGGGGGTGGCACAAGGATGTAGACGGGTGCAAGGAATCCGGCGGTAGCGAGAAATCCTTCTGGATCGCCGGGAAGACCAGTCACTTTGATTTCGGCAACTCCGACCTGTGCGTCGGCCGGGCACTGGTCGGAAGAGAAGTGGGCAATGTCGCACTGCGGGGTGGCGTGGGGGTTGCCGATCAGCCCGGTGGGCAGGTGCACGCCTATAGTCCTGGCGTCCCTGCAGGCGCAAGGGTCAGGAGAGGCCAACTGGCGATTTCCCATCGTGAAAGAGAAGGCAACGTCGGGGTGCCCTCCGGCCTGGGTAGAGGTGGGCAGGGCGCTGAAGGATTCGATCGGAATCGCTTGGGCGGCGGTGCTCGGCAGCAGTGCCATGACCGACAGCATCACGGTGAAAGCGACAGCTCTTGCCTTGGCGCTCACTTGCCCGCCCTCCACTTGCTATTGGCGGCTCGTGCACGGTGGCGCTTTGCCGCCTTCTTGTGCTTCTTGGCCTTGTGCTTGTGCTTTGCCGCCGTCTTCTGCTTGGCGTTGCCGCCGCTGATTGCGGCGGCGGTGCCTTGAGTCGGCAGGGCCGGAGCTGAGCCGCCGGCGCCGTGGCATTCTTCGGCCGCCTTACAAGGAGGCACCGGCGTCGGTTGGGCAAAGCCGCCGTTGACGCGGGCGTCATAGAACTTGAGGAAGTTGCCGTTGTGGTCTTCGCTGGTGAGGGTGTCGAAGGTGTCGAAGTAGACGTCGGTGCCGTCGTTGCTGACTCCCACCAGGCCGGCATGCTCGGCATCGCCAGAAACGTTGTGTTCGCCTGAGCCAGCAGTAGCAGTTCCCGTCCCCGGCGTGATCAGCTGCGGACGGCCATCGACGTACTCATAGACATCGATGGCTTCGTTGGTGTCTTGAGCCACCAGTGGGTCGCCGGTGGAGAAGAAGACCCGGCCGTCGTTGGTGATGAAGCGCCCGTCCTGGCTGGCCACGACGTCATCGGTCGGCGCTTCGCCGTCTGGGCGACAGGAGTCGCAGATGATTTCTCCACTGGAAGGAGCGAAGGAATACATCTCGATGTGGCCGGCGTTGTCATAGGAGGTCAGCTGCGTCGTGGTGAGGAAGGCGGCATGGCTGTCACTGGGAGTGACCTCGAAGCGCACGATCGGGCCTTCGGCGCAGAGGCGCGGACCTTTCAACCGACACTTTTCTTCGGACTCAAGCGTCGCTACGAATTGCGCCTTGCCTCCGCGGTAGACGTAGAGGTTCTGGCCGCCCACGACGCCCCTGTCGCCATCGAGCTGCTCGGGCGAATAGAAGTAGATGTCGCCGTTAGCAGCAATCGAGCTGTCGGCAACTCCGTTGCCACCTTCTCCACCCGGAAGTAGTGACCACTCATAGTTCGAGTAGGGCTTAATTCCGCACTTGGTCGTCCAGGATGCATTCGCGTCGCAGCCGTCGCTCTGTCCCGGTTCGCCGGCGTTGCCAGAATCATTTGCCTTGGAGATCAGCGTCAGCGAATCGCTCGACTCGCTCCACATATATAGGTCTGTGCTGGTGTCCATGTCTTCTGCAATCAGCTGTTCTTCGGAGGTGAAGAAAACCTTCGATCCGTCAGGCGTCATGCCGAGGAACTTGACCGCGTGGTTCACCCCGTCTTCGCCTCTTGAGGGTTCATAGGAGATCGCGTCGTTGACCCGCATGTAGAGGTGAATTGGGGGGTCGGTGAAACGCTGGCATGGTTCGGCATTACCCCCCCCTCGTACGCAGTCGCGAGTCCGCGTGGTCGCGGTCGACATCAAGATGTGAGAGCCATCATCCGAGATCGCCGGAAAGCGGATGAATTCTTCTTTGCCTCCGCGGGCTGCGATCACACTGGAGATTTCACCTTTGGCGTTGGTTTGACACGAAATAGAATCGCATTCAGGAGGAACGTTGGCGAAGCTGGGATCCTGTGCGATCGAGTGCCCGTCCGAGTCGAGCGAGATCAGCGAGATGGAGTGGGTAGCGATGTCGTTGTCATAGGCCGAGCCGGGGGCCTCCTCCAAGCCGCCTTCGACGAAGGAGGTTTTAGTAGAGGAGAAGACGAAGTGTTCAAGGTTGGCAGAGGCCGTTACGTCCCCGGTGCAAAACGGCACGGCGTAGCTAGCATTTGGATACGGGCACTCGAGCGCTTCCACGGCTTCTTCTCCACCCGCGAAGCTGCTCGGCAGGCGCTGGTTGATGCTGCCGCTCGCGTTGAACATGTAGGGAGCATTGGAAGCTGGGGCGAGTTCCCAATTATTGTCGAAGTAGGGACTGCGTCCCGCGAAGCAGTTCATCGGTGTGCCGTCGGGCCAGATCAGCAGCCTGCTCATCGAGGGGTCTGTCAGCACCGTGTTGGTCAGGTAAGGCGGGTTCGAGAAGGCGACGTGAGAGGTGGGAGAGTTCGGCGGCCCGCCCATGCAGCCGGCTTCATCGCCAGGGAGGCCGATGTATTTGGATTCCCAACCGCTGTCGGTGCGGGTCGCGGTGTATAGGTCAGCGGCGGTCTCAATCGTGTTGGTCCCCTTCAGCGAGTTGGCGTTGCCGGTGAAGGAGAAGCGCGATGGAGCGGTGGCGGTGCCGGTGTTTGGCCCGCCGGCGTAGAGCAGGGTGCCGTTGGCATTGCCGGGGGAGACCAGCTCATAAGCGCGGCAGTCGGGCAGGTATGCCGAGCCGGTCTGCTGGCGCACGGCCGAGTTGGGGCAGCCGGGAGGGAAGAATTCGAAAGTCTGGTCTTCGCTGGTGACCGTGCCCCACTGATTCTCGGCGACTACGCGGAAGTGGTACTGGACGCCTTGCAGGCCCGAGAGATGGACTTCGAGCGAGTGGGCGAGGCCCAGTTCTTCAGCGATTTCCCCATCGGGGATGGGGGCGCTCTGGCCATAGGCCGAGGTGGTGCCGTATTCGAAGCGGTAGGTGGTGGCGAAGCCGTGGGGGTCGATCTGGGCGTGCAGGTCGGCGCTAGTGGCGGTGACGTTCGAAGTCGAGAAGGCGTTTAGCGTCGGCGGCTGATCGGTGGTGAAGGTTTCGACATTGGAAGCGACCGTTGTCCCGTATTTGTTTTCGGCGGCAATGCGATATTGATAGGTGGTGCCGGGGGCAAGGTTCTCGATCGGAGCACTGAGGTTCTGAATGCCGGTGGCGGTTCCAGGAACGAGTCCGACAGTGCTTTTGTGGCTGAGCTGAGGACCGGCCGCGTATTCGAAGTAGTAGTGGGTTTCGACTCCCGATTCGACTTCAAAGGAGCCGTTGAGGGTGGCGCTCGTATTCGTTATTTCGCTCGCGGGTGTCGTCGTCAGAGCAGTGACGGCGGGGGGCGTTTCAAAGCTTTGGTCGGCTCCCTTGGTGGTGCCGAAGCTATTGGCGGCAACCAGGCGGAAGTGGTGGATGGCGGTGGAGAGGCCTTCGACGTCGGCGTGGACCGCGACCGGAGCGCCGCCGCTGCCGATTTCGGCTGGCGTCTCAGCGCAGGGAGCGGTGTGGCCGTAGGTTTCGCTATCGCCGTATTCGAAGAAGCATTCGCTCAGTTCGGTCCCTTCGGGAGTGAGGGTGCCGTTGAGAGTTGCGGCCCCCTTTTTGATCGCGGTGGCCGGTTCGGTGACGACGCCGGAGACCGCCGGAGGGGTTGTGAAGGTCTTGTCAGGCCCGAGGTTGGTGCCTTGGGGGTTGATGCCCTTGATCCGGTAGTGGTAGGTCGTTTCCGCTTGCAGGCCCGAGAGTGCAGCCGTCTCCGAGTGGACGGTGTTGTCGCTTCCTGCGGAGGCCGGAGAAGCGGGGATCGTATTCCCGTAGCTCTTGGTGGTTCCGTATTCGAACTGGTAGGAGGCCGCCGTGTTTTCGGGGTTGATCGTGCCGTTGATCTTGGCCGTCGTCCGCGTGATTTCTTCGGCTTCCCCCGTGGCGACGGTGGGCAAGATGACGGCGGGCCCGTAGACGTCTACGGCGTTTTTTTGGGCGACGTAGACCCTGCCGGAGGAATCGACGGCGAGGCTCGGCCGGGTTGCGGTCAGGTCGGCGGGAGATTCGAGGCCAGCGGTCAGATCGTTGATGAAAGCGCCGGTCGAGCTGAACTCGTGGACCGTGCCGGCAGCGGCGATGAGCACATCGCCGCTGGTCGGGTCGACGGCCACAGCGGTAATGCTGCTAAGGCCAGTGAAGGAGCGAACGAATACGCCCGAGGGTTCGAACTCGTCGACTTCTTCCTTGACGGTGTCGGCGACATAGATGTTGCCGGCGCTATCTACCGTGATGTTTTCCGGGCGCCCAAACGAGCCGCCCGGAGTGCCGGTGAGCTGACTACCGGAAATGTAGGGTTTGGTGCCGGAGGCCGAGAAGTTGACGAGATTGCCGGCGCCATCGATGCGGGTGACGCTGCCGCCGGTGGAGGAGACATAGACGTCACCGTCGGTGGCGGCGCCGGAGTTGTCTGCCGCTGTGTATATGGCGCAGCAGCCAGTCTGGAACCTGGTGATGTCGGTGTTGAAGCTGGTATCGGCGTTGAGGACCCAGAGGTCGGCGAAGTTGCTGTCGGCCGCGTAGAGGTGAGTAGAGGCCGTGCTGAAGGCGAGACTCCTCAGCTGGCCCCCCGCCCCCCCGCGGTGCCAGGTTTGGGCGCTCCCGGGGTTTTGCCCGAGAAAGTTGCCCGCCGAGTCGAACTTGTCGATGGCGCCGTTGGCAAAGACCCAGAGATTGCCGGAGCCTTCGAGGGTGATACCCGCCGGTGGTCCGAATGGACCCGGAACCGGAGCTGTGCCCGGGGCGCTGTTGATCTGGCGAAGGTACGGGTGAGCGAGAGTCGCTGAGGCCGGCGCGGCGGCGAACATGAAGGTCGCAGCCACGGCTAGGCAGCCGAGAAGAATACGGCCGGCGGTAGCGCTCACCCGGCCTCCCCCCACCTCCGCTGGTGCAGGGGCCGCACGCAGGATGCCGATGCGATCCCTTGCAGGTGCGAACACGTCTCTCTCCTTGTCCCGTGAGCCCCTCTGCCGGCCGCTTCCCTTGCGGCTTCCTCGAGGCTCGGTTATGTCCCGGTGATGCTGTCCCTGGCCGTCTTCTCAGAGACGACGATTTACACCGTAAACGAGGACTTTCATAAAGTCAAGAAAGAGATTTTTGAAAGAAAGGTCTCTGTTTAGAGCATCTCCGTCAATGCCTCAAGCTGATCGGGATCGGGGAATTGGTCTTCGGCTATCCGTCTCGCCACAAGTGCCGTGATCGCGGCCACAGCGACCCATGCCGAGTCGAGAGCAGCCGGCTCCTCGGGTGCACGCAGCAGCGCCGCCAGGCGCTCGATCGCCTCATGCTGGGCCTCCACCCCTTCGGGCCCGACCGCGATGATCTCGACGCTGAGCAAGCGAGCAGTGGGGACGTCATCGGCTAGCAACGCCGCGGCGGCTCTCGCTCCGGCGTGAGCCTTGCTCTCGACGTCGGCCCTTGCGTCGCAGGTTCCTTCGAGCGCCTCGAGCAGCCGCCCAAACAGCTCCTCGAAGCTGGCAAGCATGCACTCGCGCTTGTCTTTGAACTGGCGGTAGAAGCTGGCGGTGGAGACGCCGGCCCGCTTGGCCACCTCGGCAACCGAGGACTCAGCGTAGCCGCGCTCGGCACAGACCTCTGCCATCGCCGCGATCAGGCGTTCACGCTGGTTGCGCTCGACGAGCTCGGGCGGAAGTCCGTGCGGCCCGGGCGGCAGTCGCCTCAACCGCTCACCTTGCAGCTGCGGGTGAGAGTGCTGGAGAGCGTGCGTTCGTCGGCGAAGGTCATCGAGGCCCGGGCGAAGGGAAAGGCTGCAGCGGTGAAGCCGTTCGGCGCCGCACAGGTCGCGCTCAGGTAGCTGCGCCGCTGTCCACGGTAGGTGTAGTTGCGGTGCAGGCGCAGGGCCAGTCCCTGCACGTAGCCGTAGTGATTGACCGCATCGGGCAGGGAGCCGGTGATCACCGTCCCGTAGGTGCCGCCAATACGGTGGATATCGAAGACGATGAGGCGCGTGATCGGCACCGGGTCGGTGCCGTAGACGTGGGCGAGGATGACTTCGCGCCCGTGGTAGACGCCGTTGAAGGCGAGGATGTGTCCCTGTGACGGGAAGGTCGCCTGTTCGGGGAAGGCGGACTTGCCGACATACTCACCTTCGCCCACCAGGGCATCACCGCACGCCGCGAGCGCCCGAGCTGGTTCCACCGCAACCAGCTGGTCGTAGCGACAGACGGGCAGCCCATGGGAGTTGAGCTCACCGCTGCGGTTCAGTTCGATCTTGATCTTGCGCAAGGCCGGAGGGCGTTCCCCCGAGAGCGTTTTCACCGTCCCGGCAACGCTGACCGTGATCGGCGCCAGCCGCGTGCGTGGCAGAACCGTCGGGTTGATCCCACCTTGAAAGCGCACGAAGAGGTCGCCGCGCTCGGTCAGCTCAGCGTGGGCAAGGGTGACGAGCGACATCGCGACGACAGCTGCCATCCCCGTCGCGATCATCAAGCTCCTCTTTCGGATCAGTCGCCCCATCCCGCTCAGACGAGGTTAGCGACGGATGAAGCCCCCTCACCCCCGAACCCGACACTGCCTAACAAGCTTCGAAGAAAGCACCCTCCCATCAGCGAACTCATAGCTCGCCTGGGCGAAGGTAAAGGACGCCGCGCTGAACCCCTTCGGTGCTGGGCAAGAAGCAGAGGCATAGCTTCGGCTCTTGCCCTTGTAGGGGTAGTTGCGGGCTAGGGAGAGATCAAAGGCGGAGATGTAGCCGTATTCAGAGGCGATCGGGGGCAGGGTGCCAACCAATTCGGTGCCGAAGGTGCCCTTGGTCTTCTTGACTTCAAAGACGATCACGTAGGTCAGCGGCAGGGGAGCTCCGGAGGAGACCTGGGCAAGGACAGCGGAGTGGCCTTTATAGGTGCCGTTGAAGGCTTGCAGGGTGCCGTTTGAGGCAAAGGCGCCTTGGCCGGGCAGGCTGACCCTGGAGGTGACGTTGCCGTGGCCGATCAGGGCATCCCCGCAGGCCTTGCGGGCTCCCGCGGAGGAGATCGACTGCAGCTTCTTTAGCGAGCAGGTGGGTAGGCCGGTGGTTTCGATCTGCCCGGCGGAGTTGATCGCGAGGATGATCCGTTCGAGCTTTGGCGGGATCGATTTGTCAGTGGTCTTGATCTTGCCGCCCATCTGCACCGTGACCGGCACCGCTTCTGTGCGGGGCAGGTGCTGGGGGGAGATGCCGCCGTTGAAGGAGACCTCCAGGTTGCCCTTCTTGGCCTGCTCTGCCTGGGCCAAGGTGCCCAAGCACAGGGCGAGCGCGAGGGCGCCGAGCCCAACCGCCTTGATCGGTGCTTTGACTCTCACCTAGCGCACCAACTCATAGACGCAGAAGTAATGGGCGGCGCTTGAGGGGGCCTGTTCGGTTAGCGCTCCGGTGCCGTCGATCACGATCGTGCGGTAGTTACCGCCGGAGGTGTTGGAGTAGATCGAGTCGGTGTATTGGCGATCTGAGCCGATCCCAGAGCCCAAGTTCAGCACCCCGCGGGTGGAGTAGAGCTCCATCGGGGTCGGCAGGTAGCCGCCCTTTGCCGCGCAGGCTTCGGTCGCGGCTTGCAGGGAGGATGCCGGGCCGTTTGAAGTGGAGTCAAAGCAAAGGCCGCGGATCAAGGTGGTGGCGGCAGGACAAGAGGCGCCGTGCCCCCCTACGGTGTCGGCGTTAGAGGCATGGGCGGCGCTGGTCGCAGAGGGGACGGTGCCAAGGGCGCCGATGTTGATGTCTTGGCCGGTCAGCGAGCCATCGGCGACCTTGGCGGCGTTGACCGCGTTGTTGGCGATCTTGCCGGTGCTCACCGACTTTGCCTTGAGCTGGCGTGAGCCGACTGAGTTCTTGCCCAGGGCGGCATAGGCGGTGCCGCTAAGGGCACAGATCAGGGCGATAACAGCGATGACCAGGGCCGGTGAGGGCCGCTTTAGCTTCAACATCTAGGAGTTCCTCTCTTACTTTTTGTGCTGCTTGGCCTTGGCGCAGGCGGCCTTGGTCCTCACCTGTTCGGTGTGGGTCTTGCCGTTTTGGCCGCTGTATTCGACTGTGGTCGTCCTCGGGGCGGCGCAGAGGTTGGCGAAGTTGCGGATGTAGCCTTGTTTGCCGCCTAGCAGGGTGAGGGCGAAGTGGCCGATCGGGGCGTCGGGGATGACCGGGACCACTGTCTTTAGGCGCCCGCCCTTGACCGTCGAGGACATCGCTTCGGGGATCACCGTCACCTGCCCGGCCAAGATGAAGGCGAGGTGGGGCAACTTGCCATAGCCAGAGACGGCGTAGGCGGGTCCGCTAAGCGGGGCTTCTAGCAGCGGGGTTTCGGTGATCACGTTGCCGATCGGCTGGCGCCCGGCGCAGTGTTCGCGCTGTAGTTGGGACTTGGAGCAGATGTTGCCGAGGTGGCGCTGGTCGATCCCAAAGGCCCTGGGCAGGGTCAGCGCCAGCGAGCGGACGTTGGCTTCGCCGGGCTTTGTGCGCAGGTCAAAGCGCAGGGCGGGATCAGCGGCGCGCTTGGCCTGCTTGTGGCCGCCGAGCTGGGTCACGCTCATCTTCGGGGCGAAGGGCAAGGTGGAGCAGTTGACCGCGTTGAAGTAGGAGCTAAAGGAGGCGAGGGTGCCCTGGTCACCGATCCCGCGCGAGCCGATCGACATCGGTTCGCAGTTGGTCGGGTTGACCATGAAGTTGGGGCGGTCGATGTTGACCTGGATCTGGCGCAGGCGCAGGGGCACCCCGCCGAGGATCTGGGGGACGACTTCTGAGTCGGCGAAGACGTGGGCATCGAGCGGGTCGATGCGAAGCGCCACCCTAACCACCACGGTGCCGTAGTCATAGGGACCGGCCAGGGCCGGGGTGATCGCAACCAGGCTCAGCGGCGCTCCGGAGAAGGGGCCGGCGAAGTAGATCCGCCCGGTCGCGTGGAAGGGGTGGGTGCCGGGGCCGGCGGCGACGTTGGTGGTGCCGATCTGTGAGGCGGCGGGGCAGCTGGGGGCGGCCTGCTCGCTTAGGCCCGAGCGCTGCGCGGCGGCGGCGATCTGGGCCTCGGGGCAGTAGCTAACCCCGTGCAGGTTTGCCAAGAGGCCCGGGGGCATGGTGAAGCCGAGCTTGCCCAAGAGCTGGTTGCCGTCTTCGCGGTCGAGGCGCAAGGAGAAAGAGGAGTGCTCACCCGCTGAGGCGTTTGAGGTGCCGGCAAAGAGGGTGGGTGAGAAGGGGCGCACCTGCCCGGGGCAGGGAGCCCCGCCGGGGCCGGATGAAAGGCCGAAGTGCTGAACGGAGGTCTGTTCGGCGAGGGTCGAGTTCCAAGGGTGAAACTCAGCGCTGACGGCATAGACCGAGCAGTAGTTGGGCGTTGCCAGGAGGCCGCGTTCGCCGGAGAAGAGGTGTAGCTGGAAGTCTTCGAAGGGGGCCTGGGGCAGGTTGGGGAAGCTGACTGCGAGGCGGCCGGTGATCGGGTTTGGGATCACCGAGCCAACCAGCTTGGAGTTGATCCCAAAGCCGTGGGTGAACTCAAAGAGGCGGTATTGGTCCCCTGCTTTGGGTTGGCCGATGTAGACGGCTCCTTCTAGGGGTTCGGGCAGGGCGGGGGTGCCGATCGCAAAGGTGCCGATCTTTGCGCTATCGGGGCAGTTGGCCGGGCCCTCTGAAGAGAAGTTGGCCTCCGCATCGGTGCAGGCCGATTGGCCGTCGGCGGCGTCGGGGTTGACCGTGAAGCCTTCAGGCAGGGTGACCAGGGCCGATTTGATCTGGGAAGGAGCTGCTGCGCGGGTTAGGAACTGGGGGGAGCGCAGCTCGACGTTTAGCCCCGAGGCCGAGTCTGTCTGGCTTGTGGTCGGGGAGGCTTGGAGGACCGGTTTGAAGACCTCTTTCTCACAGCCCGTGATCGGCGGGTAGGTGGAGTGGGCCTGGGTGAGGTGTTCGGGGTCCTGGTAGGTCTGCACTTCCAAGGCAGCTGAGAGGGCTTCCCCGGTGCAGGTGGTCGGGTTGTCAGTCAGCGGGGTCGGGGTGATGCTTGCTTCGGTCCCTTCAGTGATGCAGGCCGTGCCTTCTTCTTTGGGGCAGCCTGCCGGGTGCCCGGGTGAGCCCTTCCCAAAGCGCTGGATGTCGTGTTCGCCGTCGGCGGGGAAGCCCCAGAAGGTCAGCGAGGCAGAGGCCAGGGGGGTGAGCTGGGAGATGTCTTTGACCGTGAAGCGCAAGCCGTAGTCGGTTGTGGTCCTAACCGCTACTGGGATCGCGATCGGGATACCTAGGACCGGGACGATGAAAGAGAAGCGGGCGGTGTCGCCGTTTTGGGGGACGACGGTGAAGATCGGGGCGGTGCCTAGGAGGTAGTTGGGGTTGCCTTCATAGTTGGCGTGGAGGGTGATCAGGCCGACTTGGGAGTTGGGCGGGCACTGATCGAGGGCGAAGTCATCGGCCTGGCATTCGGTTGCCGCGGTGGGGTTGCCAAAGAGGCCGGTGGGAGCCTGGAAGATCACGTTTTGGGCTGCCTCTGGTGCTCCGGGGTTACCCAGGGTGAAGTTGGTGGTGATGTCGGGGTGCCCGCCGGCTTGTGAGGTTGACATCGTCGTGGTGAAGGCTTCGATCGGCTCAGAGGCTGAGGCGGAGCTGCTCAGCCCGAGTGCCATGAGCAAAGCGATCGCCAAGGCGGCGCTTGTCTTCAGCGTCCTCACTTCGCACCTCCGCGCTTGTTGTTGGCTTTGCTTTGGTGGCGGTGATGCTTCTTGTGTTTGTGCTTCTTCTTATGCGGCTTCTTCTTTTGGGCTGCCTTTTCGTTGCCAGCAGTCCCTGCCACAGAGCCGACCTGAACCGGGCCAGGCGGTGGGCTAGCCGCCCCGTGGCACTCGTCAGATGCCTGGCAGGTGTTGGCCACGGGACTGAAGGGGTACCCGCCGCCTTCCCTAGCGTCATAGAGCTTCATCGTCGCGCCGTTTTTGTCCTGCGGAGCCAAGCTGTCGCGGGTGAAGAAGAAGGCGTCTTTGCCGTTGGAAGTTGCCGTGAGCAGGCCCGAGTCAAAGGGGCTGGTGCCGGCCGAGATCAGCGCTAGGCAGGTGCCTGTTGCTTTGGCGTAGGCGGGGGATTGGCTGGTGCAGTCGCCTATCCCCGGTTCTGAGAACTCATAGGCGTCTTTTCTACCGTCGGTGTCTGAGTTGACCAGCTGGTCGGTGGAGTCGAAGAAGACCCTGCCGTCGGTGAGGAGGCTGAGGCCGTCTTGGGCGAGAGATGCATCCCCTGCCGAGGGGGCGCCAGTCTTGGTGCAAGAGATGCACTTGATCGCTTCGCCTTGGCTTTGGTAGCGGTAGACCTGGGGGTGGCCGGCTGGTTCTTCTTCGCCACCACCTAGAGCCAGGGTCGAGCTGAGGGCGGCGTAGTTGCCCGAGGGGGTTACCTGGAAGTCGGCGGTCCTTCTGACTGCCGGTTCGCTTACCGAGTCCACCACCAGCGGGTTGTCGATCAGCGGGCTGGGAGTGAGCGCTGCGGCGTGGAACACCGCGATGCTCTTGCCGCTCACGTTGGTGGCGTAGAGCTCGCCGCCGGGGTCGATCGCTGTCCCCACCGAGTGCGAGAGCCTGCCCGCGCCGGTGAGTGTGAGCTTTTGGCCGGAGGAGTTGAACTGCACGATCCGGTTGCCCTCGTTGACGTAAACGTCGTCGTTTGAGGAATCGACGCTTACCCCGGTGGAAGGGTTGGGGTCGAGGGTGGAACCTTTGACTCCGCTCGAGCTATAGGCCGCGGTGCCTTCAGAGGAGGCGACATAGATCGTCCCGGTGGAGTTGACCGCGATCGCCGAGGGAACGAAGGCGGGGGTTTCAAAGGAGGCCGGCGCGGTGGGTTCCCCTTCGGCATCGAAGGCTTCGGCGTGACCGAAGAAGCTGGCGACATAGAGGTGGCCGTTTGCTTGGTTGACGGCGACGCCGATCGGGAAGGTGGTACCGATCTGACCTTCATAGTGGCCTTCGGGGCTGAAGCGATCAACGACACTGTTGACCATGTCGGGGACATAGAGGTCACCAAAGGAGGGGCTGGAGGGGTCGTTGTCGACCGCGAGCTGGGTGGGCCCGATACCGGCGAGCTCGGCGAAGAAGCCGGCTGGGGTTTCGAGGCCCGAGAGCTTACCGTCGTGGGCGGGACTGCTGTCCCCGAAGGAGGTCACCAGGTTGCCGGAGGCATCGAACTTCTTCACCGTGCTCGTTTCGAGGTCAAGCACATAGACCGAGCCGTCGGAGTGATCGACGGCGATCCCGGTCGCTTCGCCGAAGGAGCCGAATTCACGATCGAAGGCATGCTGTTGGGCCGGTGGCTGGGGGCCGCTTTCGACCGATTCGAGGGTCGTGACGTAGTGGGGAGCCGAGCCGGGGCTCGTTAGGTAGAGGTTAGGTTCGTTCTGCGTCCCGTTCCCCGAGCCATCAAGGCGCTCGGGCGAGAGGAAGTAGACAGAGCCCTCTTCAGAGGCCACTCCCCCACCGCCACCGATCGCGACCACGTCGCAGTTGGCTTCTTCGCCTTTGGTGTTCCAGTGGACGTGAGCGGAGTTGGCAGCGGGGTTACAGGCATCGGTGTTGCCTGTTCCTTCGGTTCCGGTTGAGAGCAGGGTCAGGTTGGCGCTTTCTCCTTGGACTTCAGCCGCATAGAGATCGGCGCTTTCGTCTTCGTCTGCGGGGAGCAATTCGTCCTTGGTCGTGAAGAAGACCTTGGAGCCATCGGAGCTCATCCCGGCATAGAGAACGCCGGTGGTGGTGCCGGGAGTGAGGTCGATCGTCTTGTTCGAGTCCCCGACGTTCATATAGAGGTGGTAGAGCTTGTTGCCTTCGGCTTCTGAGACGAGCTGGCCGATCAGGATGTGGGAGCCGTCGGGGGAGATGTCTAGCTCCGCTACTTCTGCTCCCGTCATCTGCGTTTCGCCTGGGGTCTTCGAGACCAGGTGGGTTGAACCCGTGTTCAGGTCGCGGTCATAGATCCCGAGCTGCCCTTCGCTTGCGTCTGCGGTGAACTTCGAGGTCGAGCCGAAGACGAAGTGAGAGCCATCGGCTGAGAGGGTCTTTGCGATCGAGCCTTCTGATTTGGCAGTTGGCCCTGGGTTTTCAGGACCTTGCATGCCGTTTGTGAGTTCCCCACCTGCCTTGCGAATTGGGATGCCCGTATAGCCGCCTGCAAAGCAGGGCGAGCAGCCGCCTGGTGCTCCGAAGGCAAGGGTCTTCAGGTCCGCACTTGCTCCCGTGGGGAGCGAGGAGAAGGGGCCTGCTGAGTAGGGGTCGTTTGAGGGGACACCGTCGTATCGGGTTTCCCAGCCGTTTTCTCCCCTGGTTGCGACATAAGGGTCTAGGCCTTTGTTGGTCGGGTGGTCGGTTCCTGGGATGCCGCCGTTGTGGACGCCGTAGAGGACCTTGCCTTCTGCCTCTGGGTAACCGGGGAAGGGGCTTTGACCTGAGACCAGGCTCGACTCGACGTCATAGCCTCCGGTGTTTGCGGCTGAGACCAGCTCATAGGCTCGGCAGTCCAAGAGACGAACAGCCCCTGTCTGTTGGCGCACGTGGGCGTTGGGGCAGGGGTCAGTGGTCGGGGTGGCGATCGGGAAAGTGGTGAAGGTGCGATCTGGGCCTTTGGTCGTGCCCGAGGCGTTTTCAGCCACCACCCGGTAGTGGTAGGTGGTGTCTGCCGCAAGGGAGCTGAGCTGAGCGGTGATCGCCTGCGGCGTCCTTGCCGAGCCGGCGTCGATGCTTTGGCTCTGCGCGGCATCGGCGTATTCGCTGGCTTCGAAGCCTTCCTGGTTGACGTATTCCACGTGGTAGGTCGTGTGGTAGGTGGCGTCTCCGCCGTTGGGGTTGACCAGGGCGTGGATGCGGGCGGTGTCTGAGTTGACGTTCGATACCGATGTTGCTTCCACCGACGGCGCCAGGGGCAGGGACTCAAAGCTCTGATCGAAGCTGGCGTTCGATCCTCCACCGTTTTCGAGCAGCAGGCGGTAGTGATATTCCGAGCCGTAGGTGAGGCCGGTTGGTTCAACGTGGACTTCGGTTGCAGAGGCAAGGGACTGGCCCTCATCGCAGGGGACGCTTCCTCCTGAGCTGAGATCGGCGAAGGCTTCTTTCTTAAAAGCTTCTGTGGTGACGTACTGGAAGTGACAGGCCGTGATCGGGCCGGCTCCCGCGGGGTCGGCTTTTCCTTTGAGTTCCTCGGTGCTCGAGGTCAGCGCTGCGGCTGAGGCACTTGCATCGGGGAGGTAGGGAGTGGCGTCAAAGACGGCGACTCTGCCGTTGCCGGTGTCGGCTACGTAGGCGGCGGCGGTCGTGTCGTTGATCGCGACGCCGCGCGGTTCGTTCAGGTTGCCTGCGCCGAAGCTCTCTGCTGCTTCGCAGGGGTTGGGAATCGGGTTGCAGGCGGCGGAGAAGTGTTCGACCCCGCCGTCGTGTTCGGTGGCGTGGTAGTGGGTCAGGTAGAGGTCGTTGGAGGCGGGGTCGATGCGTAGGCCGGAAAGCGGGAGGGAGTTATCTTCTGCATTGACGGCCCCGATTTCTTCTTTGGGATTGGGCGCGAGCTTGAAGACAGAGTATCCCCCTGGGACATAGAGGTCACCCATTCCATCAATGGCGAGCCCGGTGATAGTAGGGAGAACTTCCCCGAAGAATTGCTTAATAGGCGTACCGTCCTGTTCGAACTCGAAGAACTCAAGCTCGAGTTCTCCGGCCAACACGTAGAGGGTCCCACTTGGATCGACGGCGATTCCCTGGAGGCCTTCTGGGAAGAACTTCTTTTCATGTTCCGCAGCACCATCGAGCCGCCCCCCCTTACCCCAGCTGGTGATCAGGCTCCCTTCGGAGTCGAACTTCGACACCAGGCTGTCGCCGGGGTCGCCGACGTAGATGTCGCCGTTGGAAGGGCCGCCGGAGTTGTCGACGGCGAGGAAGAGGCGTTCTTGGAAAACGCCAAATTCTTCAAATTTCCCCACAAACCCCCCCGGTTCACTCCCCTTCACCCCAGCCTGACACACATCCCCCGAAGCCGCCGTGCAAACATCCCCCCCAGTAGTCGCATCGACCCCCTTGCCGAACATCAGGATGAAGTTGCCCGATGAGTCGAACTTCTCGATCCGGTAGTTGGCGGGGTCGGTGACGTAGACGTCGCCGGTGCTCTGATCGACGTCGACGTCAGAGGGGTTGGAGAGGGCGTTGGTGCCTGTTCCTGCGAATGAGCTGGAGAAGACGTGTTTGGAGAGCGCTTGAGCCGAGGAAGCGCTTAGAGCAAAGAGCGCGCTTGCAGCTAGGACAACGGCAGCGATATGTCCGATCCGGGCCCTCACTTACCCACCCCCCGGTTGCGCTTGGCGTCTCGCTTGTGGCGTTCGTGGCGGCCTTTAGCTCCGCAGCCGTCTTGCATCAGCGGGTGGGAGACGCTGGTCTTGCCGTTCTGGGCGAAGAACTTGGCCGTCAGGTAGTTGCGCTGTGAGCAGACGTTTGAGTTTTCCAGCAGGCCTTTCGTGCCTCCCTGCATTTCCAAGGTGAACTTGGAGACCGGGGCATCGGGGACTACTTCGAAGGTGTTTCTGATCCCGCCGCCCTTGCCGGTGTCGATGATGCCGTCCAAGATCACGTGGATCTGGCCGTTTAGTTCGGCGATCAGGTCAGGCAGCTTGTGCCCGTAGCCGGTGCCGAGGTAGACCGGGCCTTCAAGCGGTTTGTCTAGGAGCGGGGTCTCGGCTCTGGCAAAGCCATAGACAGATCCGGCTGGGCAGCTGTGGGAGGCGAGCTGGGGCCTGGTGCAGACGGTTCTGATGTGGGCCTGTTTGAGGAACTCTGAGTGCGGCAGGGTTACCGCGACGTGGTCGATGTTGGCGCCGCCCTGGGGCATCCGCAGGACTGCCTTGAAGCGAGGGGTGGCGCCGTTTTTGGTCGGGCCGACGATTGAGGTTTCGAGCTTCGGTTCGAAGTCCAAGCGGGCGCAGTTGGCTACCTGGAAGTGGGAGGCGAGGGTCTTGGTGGCTCCTTCACTGCCAAAGACCGTGGCTTGGGTCGAGAAGGGATCGCAGTTGGTCGGGTTAAGGGCGAAGTTGGGTCGGTTGAGGTTGACCATGATCGAGCGCAGGCGCAGGGGGATGCCGGCGAGGATCTGGGGCAAGGGGTCTGAGACTGCTGAGACCTGGGTCGTGGTCTGGTTGACGTAGAGGGCTGTCCTGACTACGACGTCTCCGAGGTCATAGGGGCCTGAGACGGCTGGGGTGATCACGACCAGGCTCAGTGGGGCGCCTTTGTAGGGGCCGGCTAGGTAGACCCGGCCGGGGGCGTAGAAGGGGTGGGTGCCTGCTCCGGAGCCGGCGATTGCTTCGCCGACCAAAGAAGCTGCGGGACAGGAGGGGCTTGCCTGCTCTTGGGCGCCTGAGTAGACGCCGGCCCCGGCTGCGGTGATCGCTGCCTCGGGGCAGTAGGGGATGCCCTTCAGGGTGGCCGAGAAGCCCGGGGGCGTGGTGACGTTCAGGGCGCTGAGGTTCTGATCGCCGTCGGGCCTTGTCAGGTTCAGCGAGAAGCCGGTGTGGGAGCCGGCGGTGTTGGTGGAAGAGGCCGCTGCGAAGCCCGGGTTGAAGGGCCTTGGGCCGTTGGGGCAGGGAGTCCCTCCTGGGCCGGAGGTCAGGCTGAAGAACTGGGTCGAGGTCTGGTTTGGCAAGGAGCCGTCCCAGGGTTCGAAGAGGGTGGAGACCGGATAGGTGCCGCACTGGGATGGGGTTGCCAGGACCCCTCTTTCACTTCCGAAGAAGTGCAGGTTGAAGTCTTCGAAGGGGAACTGGGGCAGTTCCTTGAATTCGGTTACGACCTGGCCCGTTTGGGGATCGGGGTGGACCTCTCCTGGGAGCTTTACGTGGACGCCGAAGCCATCGAAGGTGAGGAAGAGGCGGTAGCGCTTGCCTTCCTGGGGGTGGCCTATATAGATCGCTCCTGGCAATACGCCTGGGAGGACCGGGCTGTGGACTTCAAGGGTGCCGATCTTTGAGAACTCAGGGCACTGGGCTTCTTCTGTGGTGCCGAACTTGGCTTCTTGGTCCAGGCAGGAGGTCTTGCCGTCTGCGGCGTTGGGGTTGATCGAGAAGCCCGGGGGCAGGGTGACCGTGGTTCCCCTGATCTCCGAGGGAGAGGGGGTGTCTGGGCTCTCGAAGGAGGGGGCTTTCAGGTCTACGTCTATGCCTGATGGGGAGTCGGTTGATTCCGTTGTGGGGCGGGCGAAGAGACTCGGGTTGAAGCTCAGTTGGCCGCAGTCGGTTGTGGGGGGCCACAACGAATCGGCGTGGGTTTCTGAGTCGTCGTAGCCGAGGATGTCCAAGGACGTTGCTAGAGATGTTTCCCCACACGTTGTGGGGTTCTGCCAGAAGGGGGTTAGGGGGCTGTTGGAGGAGACGATGTGGCCGGGGCCGCCGAAGCCCAGTTCGCCGATTGGGCCCACAAACAAGCCTTCTCCTGCGCAGTACTGAACCATCGTCGATGGATCGTTCGTGCTGAATTTGCCGTTGGCATCGCAGATCTTTCCTTCAGTCTGTACCTGCTGTCCCAACCCAAACCTGAGCCCATCATGACTGGGATCCGCTGGCACGCCCCAAAGCACCTGCTTGACGCTGCGCAGTGGGAAGAAGTGGACAATATTTTCGACCGTCGCATCGACCCCATAGTCGCTCTCGGTGCGGGCACTGACCACGGTGAAGACGGGAATGTTGTAAGTCGCCTTGAAGCCGAGCAGGGCCACGTTCCCGGGCGGAGGCACGATGTCGTAGACGGGGGCGAGGAAGCTTGGGGAATTGGAGGAAAGACCTCCACCTTCTGGATCGCCAGGCCTGCCGGAAATTTTAATTTCAGCGACCCCGACCTGTGAGTCGGTCGGACACTGATCAGAGCTGAAGTTGGCGATGTCACACTGGGGGGTGGCGTGGGGGTTGCCGATCAGCCCGGTAGGCAGGTGCACGCCTATGTTCCTCGCGTCCCTACAGGCGCAGGAGTCGGGGGCTGCAAGTAGGCGATTACCCATGGTGAAGGAGAAGACAACGTCGGGGTGACCACCTGCCTGGGTCGAGGAGGGCAAGGCGTTGAAGGCTTCGATCGGGATCGCCTGGGCGGGCGCAGCGATCAAGAGCATCGCTACGACCCCAAGCGCCACGGTGACAACGGTGGACTTTGCCTTGGCGCTCACTTGCCCGCCCTCCCGCTGCTCTTGGCGGCTCGGGCGCGGTGGCGCTTAGCCGCTTTCTTGTGTTTTTTACTCTTGTGTTTCTTGGTTTGATGCTTCTTCTTGGCCGCTGCCTTTTGCTTGGCGTTGCCGCCGCTTATCCCCGCCGCGGTGCCCTGGGTGGGCAGAGCCGGAGCCGAGCTGCCGGAGCCATGGCACTCTTCTGCCGCTTTGCAGGGAGGCACCGGTGTGGGCTGAGCAAAGCCACCGTTGACGCGGGCGTCATAGAACTTCAGGAAATTGCCGTTGTGATCTTCGGCTGTGAGAATGTCGAAGGTGTCGAAGTAGACGTCGGTGCCGTCGTTACTGACCCCGACCAGACCTGGGCGCTCGGCGAAGCCGGAGACGTTCGAAGAACCGCCCGCGGCAGTGGCGGTACCCGTCCCCAAGGTGATCAGCTGCGGGCGCCCATCGACGTACTCATAGACGTCGGTTCCTTCGTTGGTGTCTTGGACTACCAGCGGGTCGGCGGTGGAGAAAAAGACACGCCCATCGTTGGTGATGAAACGCCCGTCCTGGCTTGCCTTGACGTCATCGGTCGGCGCTTTGCCGTCGGGGCGACAGGAATCGCAGACGATTTCCCCGCTGGAAGGGGTGAAGGAATACATCTCGATGTGGCCGGCGTTGTCATAGGAGGTCAGCTGCGTCGTGGTGAGGAAGGCGGCGCGGCTGTCATTGGGGGTGGCCTCGAAGCGCACGATCGGACCTTCGGCGCAGAGGGTCGTACCGAAGCCTTCGAGCAGGCGGCACTTCTGTTCCGGTTCGAGCGTCGCCACGAACTGTGCTTTACCATCGCGGTAGTCGTAGAGGTTCTGTCCGCCCAACGCGCCTCTGTCACCGTCGAGCTGCTCGGGCGAGTAGAAGTAGATGTCGCCGCCCGGAGTGATCGCGCTGTCGGCGATGCCGTTGCCGCCCTCGCCGCCGGGCAAGAGGGACCACTCATAGTTTTCATTAGGCTGGATATCGCACTTGGTGGTCCAAGACGCGTTCGCATTGCAGCCGTCACTCTGCCCCGGTTCGCCTGCGTTACCGGCGTTGTCTCCCTTTGATACGAGCGTCAGCGAGTCCGTCGCTTCTGACCACATGTAGAGGTCGGTGCTGGTGTCTTTGTCTTCCGCGGTCAGCTGTTCTTCGGAGGTGAAGAAGACCTTGGAGCCGTCTGGTGTCATGCCGAGGAACTTGACCGCGTGGTTTTTGCCGTCTTCACCCCTCGAGGGTTCGTAGGAGATCGCGTCGTTGACGCGCATATAGAGGTGGATCGGGGTGTCGGTGAAGCGCTGGCACGGTTCGGGGGCGCCTTGACCTCGATTGCAGACGAGAGTCCGTGCCGTCGCGGTTGACATCAGGATGTGGGATCCGTTCGTCGAGATCGCCGGGAAGCGGATGAACTCTTCTCTGCCACCGGGTGCCAGGATTACGTTGGTGGTCTCTCCATTCGCTTTAGTACCACAACCTTGTTCACCACACCCTGGAGGAACGTTGGCGAAGCTGGGGTCTTGTTCAATCGGATCGCCAGCCGAGTCAAGCGAGATCAAGGAGAGGGTATCAGTGGCGATGTCGTTGTCATAGGCCGAGCCCGGCGCTTCTTCCACACCCCCTTCGGCAAAGGAGGCTTTGTTGGAGGAGAAGACGAAGTGGCTGAGGTCGGCGGAGGCTTTTACATCGCCGGTGCAGGAGGGAGTGACGTAGGCAAAGAGCGGATAGGGGCACTTGAGCGCTTCCACCGCTTCTTCGTCGCCCGCGAAGCTGCTCGGCAGCCGCTGGTTGATGCTGCCATCGGCGTTGAACATGTAGGGGGCGTTGGAGGGCGAGGTGACTTCCCAGTTGTTGTCGCGAAAGACAGCGGTCCCGGGGTAGCAATTCACCGGCGTACCGTCAAGCCAGATCAGCAGTCTGCTCATCGAGGTGTCGCTGAGTACCGTGTTGGTCATGTAAGCCGGGTTCGAGAGGACCGCATGTGAAGTTGGCAAGTTAGGTGGCCCGCCCATGCAGCCCGCTTGATCGCCCGGAAGGCCGATGTACTTGGATTCCCAGCCACTGTCGGTGCGAGTGGCGGTGTAGAGGTCGGCGGCGGTCTCGATCGTCTTGGTGCCCTTGAGCGAGTTGGCATTGCCGGTGAAGGAGAAGCGCGAGGGAGCTGTTGCTTCACCGGTGTTGGGTCCGCCGGCGTAGAGCAGGGTGCCATTGGCGTCGCCTGGAGAGACAAGCTCATAGGCGCGGCAATCAGGAAGGTAGGCAGAGCCAGTTTGCTGGCGCACGGCCGAGTTGGGGCAGCTCGGCGGGAAGAATTCGAAGGTCTGGTCTTCGCTAGTTGCAGAACCGAGGGCGTTTTCAGCGATCAGGCGAAAGTGGTAGGTGACGCCTTCCAGCCCGTTGATCGGAATCGCGATGTGCTGGATCGTCTGACTGGCGGTGATTTCCCCACCAGGGATCGGCGCGATGTTGCCATAGGCGGTGGTGGCGCCGTATTCAAAGCGGTAGGTGGTGTCGAGGCCGTTGGTACTGACTTCCGCGTCCAGCTCTGCCGATGTGGCGGTCACATGCGAAGTCGAGAGCGCTTCGATCTGGGGGGCAAAGGTGGGGGTGAAAGTCTGATCGCGCCCGAGAGCGCTTGCGCCCTGTTCGTTCGTGACAACGAGGCGGTAGTGATACTTGCTACCGACCGGCAGGTCGGGCAGCGGAGTCAGACCGGAGACGGCTGCGCTGACGCTGGTCGGGCCGCTGAAGTGTGATCCCGGTGGGTTGGAGGCGGGATCGGGAGAACAGGGCACGGAGCTCCCGTAGGAGTTTTCGAGGCCGTATTCAAAGCGGCATTCGGCAATCGGGCCGTGCGCGTTCAGATCGGCTTCACCGGTGAGGGTGGCGGCGGTTTCTTCCGCTTCGATAACGGGGCCCGTGGTTGCTTTGGGCCTAACATCAGTGAAGGCGGCGACGTCGTTGTGCCCCGAATCGGCAACGTAGACCGTCCCTGAATCCCCAACCACAACACCAGCGGCAGCACTGAGATCAGTGCTACCGAAGGAATCAAGCGGGGCACAGGGCTTCAGCTCGGGGGCGCATTCAGCGGGATCGCAGGAGCCTGTCAGTTGAACGCATTGTGGGCCGAAGTGTTCGATCGCGCTGCCGGTGTCACGGTAGAGGTCGCCCGCGGAGAGATCGAAGGCGAAACCGGTGGTGGTGCCGCCTTCTTGAGTCAGCTGATACGAGACGGCGGAACGCGAGGGTTCTGTCGCAAAGAGCGCGCCGGGGCAACAGGCTCCTCCCCGACCGTCGCTACTGCCGTAGAGGTTGTTTTTGTAGAACTTGAAACTGCGCAGACCTGGGACCGGAATCCACCCCATGTATTCGCCCGATGGAGAGTAGGGCATAGCGTCTGGAGAGGATGTAGGGCCGTTGATGCTGAGCACATAGAGCTCTCCACTATTTTCGCTGTCGAGCGCGAGTCCGCCGATGTGGCCGAAGCTGCTGAATAGGTCGACGGTGTCAGAGCCATTCTTCTGGCCCGATTCGCCCCAACTGGAGATGATGTGACCGGAGGAATCAAACTTCTGCACCAATTCGTTGGCTGGGTCGGCAACGTAGACGTCACCTGCGGACGGTCCGGTCGAGTTATCGACGGCGATGAATTCCGGGGTTTCAAAAGCGCCTGGCGTTGAGCCTGAGACCCCGGTCTTGCAGACATCACTTGGAGCGGTCGGGCAGACATTGCCGCCGGTGCTCTGGTTGACGCCCTTGCCGAACATGAGCAGGAATTTGCCGGTGGAGTCGAACTTCTCGACCCGGTGGTTGCCGGTGTCGGCGACGTAGAAGTCATGAGACGTACGGTCGATTTCAACGTCGGTGGGGCCTGAGAGCGGGTAGGGGTTCGCCGGTGTGGAGGTGGCGGCGCCGATCGTTCCGCTGAGGACATGGCTGCCTTCCGCAAACGCCGGTGCGGCGCTTAGGGCGAAGACTGCGGCGACGGCGCAAAGGGCGGCGCCGGCGAAATGCCAGCGGCTGACAGCCCTGAGGCGATCCCTTGACGCTGCGAACACGTCTCTCTCCTTGTCCCGTGAGCCCCTCTGCCAGCCGCTTCCCTTAGCGGCTTCCTCGAGGCTCGGTTATGTCCCTGTGTATCGGTCCTGAAAACGCAGACATCTGCGTCTCTGGATCGTGCGAGCATTAAGACACACGGTTGTCTGATTGTCAAGACACGTGTGTCTTGCCTGCAAACAGGCACAGACGCGGCCGCGGAGCGGGCCAGGAGCTGCCGGGTGGAACTAGCCGCTGAGCGCGGCCAAAAGCGACGCTAGCGCTTGCTGTGCGCTTTCTTGACCTTCACGCACTTGAGCTTGCCGTGCACCCGCTTCTTCTTGAAGCCCTTATGGCATTTGAGCGGCTTCTTCTGGGGTGGCGTCGTCGATGGGACGACGGGCGGCACGGGCGTCGTCGGTGGTGCAGAGGTCGGCGGCTGCGAGCCGCCGCCGCCTGAGGGAGGACAGAGCGCGGGGTTGTTGCTGCAGGTTTCCGCCACGGTGGAGAAGGTTTTGTCGGTAGCCGTGCCGGTGCCGGAGTTGTTGGTCGCGACGACGCGGTAGTGATAGGTGGTGCCCGCCGCGAGGCCAGTCGGTTTCGCCGAGACGGCGCTGGTGACGTTGCCGCTGGGGGTCGTCGAGCAGCTTTTTGAGGTGGCGCCGGTGAAGCCGCCGCTGAGGAAGGCAGCTTCGGTGACGTACTCGAAGTGGCAGTTCGAGATTTTTCCGCCCTTGGGGTTGACGGTGCCGGCCAACGTCGCCGTGTTCAGGGTGATCGAAGAGGCCGCGCCGGTCGTCGCTTCGGGCGGCAGCGGCGGCAGCGTTTCGAATGCCTGCGGACCACTTTCGGCCGAACCCCCGTAGCTCGCAACCTGGACCCGGTAGTCATAGCTCGTGGCGGGCGTGAGCGCATTTGCCGCCGCGGTGACAGTCGTGCCCGCGGTGGTACCGATCAAGCTCGGACAGGCGACGGTTTGCGCATTGGCGTAGCCGTTCGCCAGGAAGTCGGCATGGTCGGTGTATTCGATGTGGCAGGTGGTGAGCACGTGGCCTTTGGGGTTGACCGTGGCGCGCAGCGTCGCTTCGACTTGCCCCACCGGAGACGGGGCCGAAGTGCTCGCCGTCGGCGCCGGGATCGAGGCGATGCGTTCGAAGACCCAGAGGTTGTCGCTGCCCGGGTTGCTGAGATAGAGCTTGTGCGTGGTCGCGTTGACGGCGAGCTGCCCGGTGGCAATCGAGACAAGCGAAGGGCTGACGAGTTCGGTGCCGAAATCGTCGAAAGCGGTACCGGAGGAGTTGTACGCAATCACGTGGTACTGGCTGCCGACCAGATTGCCGACGAAGACATCGTTGTCAGAAGGTGTCGACCGCGACGGCGCTCGCACCGCCCCCGCTTTGCACGGTCGCGTCGTAGCTGAAGCTGCCACCGGAGGGCGCGAGGCGGACGACGCGTCCACTGCCCGATCGGTCGACCACGTAGAGCTTCCCGGCCGAATCGAAGGCGACAGCCGAGGGAGAGCCGAAGCTACCGCCCGGGCAGGCGCTGCAGGTGATCGTGCCTTCAAGCGTCCCAGTGGAGCTGAAGATCTGCACGCTGCCGGCGGAACTGTTGGGGAAGAAGAGCCGTCCTGAGGAGTCAGCTGCCAGGGTCGCGGCGGCCGCATTGGGCGGCAGGAAGCTCGCCCCCAAAGTGCCCGCGGAGGAGAAGTTGTTCAGTTCGGATTTCCCCTTTTGGCCGAGGGGAGTTGAGCCTTCGGCCTGGTATGCGTAAATGCCGTGCGTTACCGGATTGACCGCGACGGAAACGAAGAGATCCTGCCCTCCGGTCCCAAAGGGCGAGGCGGCCGTCGCAGTGCCAGCGGAGGTGAGCTGCTCGATCTGGCCGGGCTGGACACTGAGCAGGTTCTTGCTCAGCTCGGCGACGTAGATGTCCTGGTTGCTCTGGTCGACCGCGACGCCGACCGGCAGTTCGGAGCCCAAGGTGATCGACGGTTTTGTCGAGTCGAGCTGGTAGCCAGGACCGGCGCCGGCGGCCGGTGCCCGCAGCGCCAACGCCGCGAGAGAAAGGAACAGTATCGCCCCGAGCTGGAAACGGGCGCGTGGAAACGCAAGTCTGGACATCGACCTTCCTACCTCCCCTGCATTGCGAACCAGGTCGTTTACGTCCGGGACCGAGAACCAAGGTAGGGCCTTGACCCCTAGGGGTCAAGGCCGCAGCTTTAAGGCTTTGTGAGGCTGCTCAGTCGCCGAGCTCGGCACGCAGCGCCGAGAGCTCCCCGCGCAGCTCGCTGACTTCGCGCTCGAGGCGGGTCAAGCGATCCTCAGCGGGGTTCAGATCCTCTGCCTCTGCCTCACGAGCAACCTCGGCCGGTCCCAGCAGCTGTTCATAGCGGTCCTCCTTCTGCCCTGGCCGACGCTCGTGACGGGCGACCTGCCCCCGCTCGACCAGGCGCTCGAGCGTCTCATGCACGGCGCCAAGATCGGCGAAGTCGTGCAGGCGCTGCCCCCGCTGCTTCAGCTCCCCGGGCGTCTGCGGCCCGCGCAGCATCAGGACCGCGAGCAACGAGACCTCGGCGTCGTCGAGCCCAAAGGCCTGGTCGAGCAGCTGGCGATATTTGCGAGCGCGGCTGCCGGCGCCGCTGGCGAGGCGGGTCCAGCCCCTTAAGGCGAGCCGGCGCAGCGCCTCGACCACGGCCTGCTCGTCGTAGTCGACGACCGGGTCGCGGTTGGTCGACTGATTGCAGGCGAGGCCGAGGGCATTGAGCGAGAGCGGGTAAGCGTCCGGCGTCGTGCGCTGCTTCTCGACCAGGCAGCCGAGCACGCGGATCTCTACGGCGTCGGGCTCCAACTCAGTCGCGGTCGGGACGGTCGGGGTAGATCTCGTCGATCGTGATCAGGGCACGGTAGGGAGCGTTTGCCGCAGCTCCGATCTTCGCAGCGCCGCCGGCGAGGCGGTCGACGACGCCGACGACGCCGACGACCTCGAGCCCTTGTTCGGCAATCCGCTCGACTGCTTGCGCGGTCGAGCCGCCCGTCGTCACCGTGTCCTCGACCACGAGACAGCGCGCGCCCTCGGTGACCGGGCCCTCGACCCAGCGCTGCAGGCCGTGCTGCTTGCGCTCACCACGGACGAAGAAGCCGACCAGGTCTCTGCCCGCCGGCACCGCGAGAGCGGCGCAGGAGGGCGGGATCGCCGCGGTCGCCGGCCCGCCCACGGCGGTGGCGCCGAGCTCGGCGGCCAGCGCCGCGATCAGCTCGCCGGCGGCGAGAAAGCCGGTCGGTCGCAGCAGCGCCCGACGGGCGTCGACGTAGTACTGCGCGGTCGCGCCGCTGGAGAGCGTCACCTCACCGGTGATCAGCGAGTGCTCACGCAACTCGGCGAGCAGGGTCTGCTTGGCGGCGGCGAGGTCGGGCATGCGGCGCACATCCTATGAGTCACCGCGACGGCGGCGGGTCGGCTACCCGCGCGCGACCGGGTCCGCGACCCCCTGGCGCCGGCTCGTCGTCGACCACGTTGTAGACGCCGGGGTCACCGCGCTCCACCGCGGCCACCGTGGCGCTCGCCGCATCCTCGACCTGGATGAAGGAGAAGATCCCGGTGCCCTTGCCGACGATCGGCATCCGCCGCTTGTGGAAGTCCTCGGTTTGGGAGCCGTCGCGGTCGTAGTAGGTGCCGGGGCCGTAGAACCAGCCGTAGCGCAACACGACGCCCTCCAGTCCCTCCGCCCCGAGCACCTGCCGCTCGAGATCAGCCAGCGCCTTGCCGGCCTCGCCGAACGGACCGGCCGCCGCGGTGAAAGCAGGGGCGTCCTCGCCCTTCACCCAGTCGCCCTCGGCGACGTAGAAGAAGGCGACGCTCTCGGCGATCAGGCGCCGCGCGCCCGCCGCCTCCGCCGCCACGATCAGGTTGCGCGTCCCGTCGATGCGCAGGCGGTTGGTCGGCGCGAGTGCGTCCTTGGATTTGGGATCGAGCCGTGGCGGCAGCGAGGTCAGCTCGTGAATCACTACCTCCGGAGCCGCCTCGTGGACCGCGCTCTCCAGCGTCCCAGCATCGAAGACATCGCAGACGACCGCCTTCGCGCCCGCCGCGCGGATCGCCGCCGCGTTCTCCTCGCGCCGCGTCATCCCCGTCACCTCGTGGCCAGCGGCGAGCAGTTGCCGCACCAGCGGCCGCCCGATCGCCCCGCTTGCTCCCGCGACGAAAACCTTCATCCCGCACCTCCTACTCGTGAGTTGCCGCGCTCAGCCTTTCCGATACCCGCGCCAGCCAGGCGGCGGCAACACCGCCGAAGGCGAGCAGCAGCGTGTCGCTCCAGCCGCGCGCCTCGCTCTTCGCTTCGCCCGTGTCAAAGGCGTGGTTTACCGCGTGGAAGCCGTACCAGAGCGCCCCCAGCCAGAGGATCGGCGCCCGCCAGGCCGGCCGCACGACCGCTATCGCCACCGCCACCCCGTAGGCCAGCATGAACGCCCCCACGTCGCCGACGTAGTGCGAGTTCTCGATCCCGTAGTGGCCGATCTGATCGAAGAATGTGTCCGGCGCGATCAAGGCCATCCCCCCGGTGACGATGTGCCAGACCGCGATTACGACGAGAACCGCTTTCAGGGCTCTCTCGCTGATCACCATCGGCCTCCACTAAAAAACGAAAATCGACTCGCCGAAGTGCAGCTGTTCGTAGATCCGCGGCTGGTCGGCGATGAAGGTGCGCACGCAGCCGTGGCTGGCAGCGTAGGTCGGCACTTCGTGGTAGCCGTGGACGGCATAGCCGTTGTGCCAGTAGAAGGAGTAGTACATCCCCTCCGAGTTGTAGCCCGGTTCCTGGCGGTAGAAGGAGTAGTGGCCGGTCACCGTAGGGGTCGAGGGCTTGCCGGTCGAGACCGGGTAGATCGCGAAGGGCTTGTCCCCTTTGGTGAGGACGAGGACCTGCTTGTCAAGCGGCACCTCGGCGTGTTCGCCGGCGCTCGGATACTTGACGTGGTAGCCGCCGCGGCCGCCGAAGACGTTCTTGACCAGCCCCTTGCCGGCGCGCTCGGTGCGCGACATGCCGTTGACCTTGCGATAGGCGAGCACCTCGCGACCGGTGCGCCCGTCGAAGCACTTGCCTCCGCCACCGTTGTAGCCAAGCTTCGCCATCGCCTGCTTGAAGCCGCCGACCACTTTGCTGCACTGGCCCGCGTGCAGGTCGGGGAAGCTGACGCCCCAGCTCTTGCGCACGGTGGCGTCACCGCCAAGGGCAGCGGTGGCGACGTGCTTGGCCGCGGCGGCGTACTTGCCGTCTTCGCGAACGATGATCGAGGCGCTGAAGCTGCCGCTGCCGCCCTTGCCGGGCTGCACCGCGGCCTGGCGGGCGAGTAGCTTGCGGCCGTTGAGGTAGAAGGTCACTTCGATGTGCTGGCCGGCGACGAAAGGTGTGATCGTCCCGTTGACCGGCACCGTGTCGTAGATCCCGGCCTTACCCCCGTGCAGGTGCCCGACCTGGATCGAGACCGTCGCGTCCGGCGGACCGGCGGGTTTCGCTGGCGCAGGCGCCGCGCCGAACGCGACCGGTGCCACTGCCAGCGCAAGCAGGGCGAGGACGATCAGGGCGGGACCGAGACGGCGACTCACAGGCTGGATTCTTACCGATCGCGCGGTCGGGGTGACGAAAGAGTCAATTCTTTGTCAAATAAGAGACACGCCTCTTGAATTGCGAAATGCGGTCAATACGTTCCTATGCAGCGGAGGGTGAAGCCGCGAGGTCGCGTCGATTGATTGACACTCAAGAGTTCGGGCTTCTGTCCGAATGGGGTTCGAGTCCCCCGCCCTCCGCTGTTAGGCTTCGTGGCCTCGTGAGTGTCAGTCGGTCGGGGGCTTAAGGCCCCTTTCACCCGAGAAACGGCCCGCCCAGGCGGGCCGTTTCTTTGCCCGCTAGTGCCCGAGCAGCGCCACCGAGTTGTTCAGCATATGGAGCATGATCCCGGGCCAGATCGAGCCGGTCTTCTCGTAGAGCAGGGCGAGGATGAAGCCGAAGACGATCAGCGGCGGCACGGCGCTGACTCCGGTCGTCGCGTGCAGGCCGCCGAAGATCAGGCCGCTGATAAGCGCCGCGACGATCCTGGGCCAGCGCTCTCGCAGGCCGCCGAAGAGGAAGCCGCGGAAGCAGACCTCCTCGCTGATTGGGGCGGCGATGACGATCAACAGAACCTGCACCGGCACCGTGCCGAAGTCTTCGGCGATGTCTTTCTGGTGCGGTTCCCCGAAGATCGCCGTGTAGGCGATCGCGAAGACCAAGTAAGCGCCGATCGCGGCGAACATCCACTTGATCGCCCCCGGCCGGAAGCGGCGCACGCCAAGTTGCGACAGCGCCTGCCGCACGGTCGCGCCTCGGCCCGCGGCGATCGCGATCGGCACCAGCAGGAAGCCGAGCGCGGTGGCCAGCTGCACGAAGGCGTTGGCGGCGTCGCTCAGTTCGCCACCCGAGGGCGGATGGTCGATGATCAGCGCCGGGACCGAGAGCACGATCCCCGTCCCGAGCGCCAGCAACACCCCCAGGACCGCGGCCCATGGCCCCCAATTGGCGTACGGAAAGTTGAGCCGGGAGGGCTGCCCGACTCCCCCCACCTCTAAGTTGGTCGCCATGAGCCCCGCAGTTTCCCAGGTCTCACGCTCGACCAAGACGCGGCTGCGCTTCCTGCGCCGCCTCGTGATCCTGATCGTCTTCCTCGTCCTGCTGGCGATCGCGCTCAGCCAGTTCACCGAGCTGAAGCGGCTGGCCACTGGGATCCTCGCCTCGACCGCGGTGTTGGCCGCGATCGTCGGTTTCGCCGCCCAGCACACGATCGCCAACATGGTCGCCGGCGTTCAGCTCGCCGTCTCGCAGCCGATCAAGATCGGCGACCGCATCTGCTTCGAAGAAGTCGAGGGTCGAGTCAACGACATCAGCCTCTCCTACACCTACGTCAGCCCCGGCGACGGCACGACCGTCGTCATCCCCAACCAGATGCTGGTCGAGGGCATCATCCATAACCTCTCGACCGAGGACACCCAGGCCTGAGCGGCGCCTGGGCCGAAGTACCCTCTCCCTATGGCGCAGCGCAATCGGCGACGTCAGCGGCGGCGTGGGGGGATCGGGGGCAAGCTCGCTCTGCTTGGCGGGGCCCTCTTCGTCGTGCTCGTATTTGGCGCCTTCGCGATCGCCTCCTGGGTGCTCAACGTCGCCGCCGATGCTCCGTCGCTGGCCGCCTGCAAGCAGGTCGACCGCACCGGCAACTCGGTCATCTACGCCGGTGACGGCAGCAAGCTGGGCCTGATCGAGTCAGACGAAGCACGCGATCCAGTCTCGATCAAACGCATCCCCAAGCAATTGCAGCTGGCCACCGTCGCGATCGAGGACCAGCGCTTCTACGAACACGGCGGCGTCGACCCCGAGGGCATTCTCCGCGCCGCGGTGAAGAACCTGGAAGCGGGCAAGACCGTCGAGGGCGGCTCGACAATCACCCAGCAGCTCGTCCGCAACCTCTGCCTGCGCAACCCCAAGCGCGACCTCGAACGCAAGATCATCGAGGCGAAGCTGGCGATCGAGTACGCCGAACAGCACTCGCGCCAGGAAATCCTCGACCAGTACCTCAACACCGCCACCTATGGGACGGTCGAAGGATCGACCACGGTCGGAGTCGGAGCAGCGGCGCAGATCTACTTCTCGAAACCGGTCTCGAAGCTCTCACTCGAACAGGCCGCACTGCTTGCCGGCCTGCCGCAGGCGCCCTCCGAATACAACCCGATCCTCCATCCCGGCGAAGCGCTGAAGCGGCGAAACTCGGTGCTGGCCAAGATGGCCCACCTCGGCTACCTCTCGCCCGAGCGCGCCCGCGAGGCCGAAGAACGCGGCCTCAGGCTAAACGTCTCCGGCTCCTACTTCGCTCACCGCGAACCCTTCTTCTTCGACTACGTCGAACACGAGCTGATCGAGCGCTACGGCGCCGAGACCGTGCGCAACGGCGGGATCAAGGCCTACACGACGCTCCAGCCGCGGCTGCAGGAAGTTGGCCTGGAAGCGATGCGCTCGGCACTGCCCTACTCCACCGACCCCTCCTCGGCCCTGGTCTCGATCAACCCCGACAACGGCGAGATCGAGTCGATGGTCTCCAGCTCGAGCTATGACTCCAGCCAGTTCAACCTCGCCGCCCAGGGTCACCGCCAGCCCGGCTCGACCTTCAAGGCCTTCGTCCTGACCACGGCGATCAAGCAGGGCATCGACCCCTACACGACCTATTACACGTCGAAGCCGCTCGACCTCAACCTGCCCAAGTGGGGCCACTGGGAAGTGCACACCGCCGACGAGGGCTACCTCGGCAAAGTCAACCTGCAGCAGGCCACCGTCGCCTCCGACAACACGGTCTTCGCCCAGCTCGACCTCGACGTCGGCCCGGAAAGAGTCGCGGCGACGGCGAAGTCGATGGGGATCACCAGCCCGCTCGACGGCATCCCGGCGGAGGGCATCGGCGGCCTCCGCGTCGGCGTCTCGCCGTTGGAACTGGCCGATGCCTACGCGACGCTGGCTGACGGCGGCATCCACCACGACCCGATCGCGATCAAGCGCGTCGTCTTCCCCGGCGGCAGGACCGAGCGTCCCAACCGCGCTCCGCCGCGCCGCGTCATCTCCGAAGCGGTCGCCTACGAGGTGACCCGCCTGCTGCACGACAACATCACCGAAGGCACCGGCACCGCCGCCTACACTGGCTGCCCCGGCCAGGCCGGCAAGACCGGCACGACCGACCGTGAGACCGATGCCTGGTTTGCCGGCTACCAACCCAACCTGACCACGGTGGTCTGGGTCGGCTACCCGCAGTCCAACGCGATCGAAATGACCGACGTGCACGGCATCACCGTCTTCGGCGGCACCTTCCCCGCCGAAATCTGGCACTCGCTCTACTCGGGAGCCGAAATCCCCTGCGAGGAATTCGACAAGCCCAAGCACCCGATCAGCTGGGCCCCGTTCTTCGGCCGCTTCACCGACTCGGCGCCCCGCAGCGGCAGCGGTGGTCCCGGTGGGACGGCGGAAGCCGAAGCCGACCGCGCCCGTAAAATCGGCGAAGAAGTAACCGGCGGCTACAACCCCGACGCCTATGCCCCCGGTGCGGGGCAGCAGCCGACGCCGGTGCCTCCTCCCCCGCCCGCGGCGAACATCGGTGGCGGTGGCGCAGCGGAAGAAACCGGGAGCGAATAGCTGAGCCCCGCGCCGGGGGTCGCCTACGCCTTGATGTGGGCCGGCTTCGCCGCCTACCTCGGCGCGCTGGTGCTGGCACCACGGCTGGACCGGCGGCTGGTCTGGGCGACGATCGCCGTGCTCGTCGCCCTCTTCGCCTGCCTGCCGCCGCTGCTCTCGCACGACGTCTACAGCTACATCGACTACGCCCGCCTCGGCGTCCTGCACGGCCTCGACCCCTACGTTCGTGGAGCGGCTAGCGCCCCGAACGACGCCGCCTTCTCCCACGTCACCTGGCCGCACATCACCAGCGCCTACGGACCGCTCTTCACCTTGGCCACGTACCCGCTCGCCCGGGTTCCGGTCGAAGTCGCCGCCTATGCCCTCAAGGCGATCTCCGCGGCGGCGGTTCTCGGCACCGCGCTTATCGTCGCTCGCCTCTCCCCGGCTCGCGGCATCAACCCGATCAGGGCTGCCGCCTTCGTCGCGCTCAACCCACTGGTTCTGGTCCACGTGGTCGGCGGACCCCACAACGACGGCCTCGCCGTCTTGCTGATGACGCTCGGCGTGGCGGCGGTGCTGAGCGCAAGAGAGACCACGGGCGGCGCGGCTTTGCTGGCGGCGATCGCGGTCAAGGCCTCGACCGGCGTCATCGCCCCCTTCGCCTTGCTCGGCGCGCGGCGCAAGAGGCGGCTGCTCGCCGGGGGACTGCTTGCTCTCGCCCTGACCGTCGTCGTTGCCAACCTTGCCTTCGATTGGCACTGGCTCGATGCCTTCACCCTCGCCGGCGAGAACCAGGGTCATACGAGCCACCTGAGCATTCCCACCACCGCGGCGCGACTGACCGGCCTCGATCCCGATACGGCCCGACTCGTCGCCGCAGTCCTCTTCGCCGGCCTGATTGCCTATCTGCTCGCCTGGACCTATTGCGGCGGAGATTGGGTTCGAGCGAGCGCCTGGGCAACCACTGGCCTTCTCCTAGCCACCGCCTGGCTCCTCCCCTGGTACCTCCTCTGGCCCCTACCTGCAGCGGCTCTCTCGAGGGATCGTCCGCTCAAGCTCCTATTGCTGGGTTTGACCGCCTACCAACTTGGGGCCCGCATCCCCCTGTGATGTGGCCGCTTCCTCCTCGGGCGAGGCATGAATAACCCCGGTATGCATGGACCACCCCTCGCGGCGCCCGAGTGCGGTGACGATCCCGACATAGACGATCTCAACCATCGTCTGCACCCCCCGCACGACGATCGCGATCAGCGAGGCGACCGCAAAGCTGTCGCTCGGCGCCGCCACCTTGAAGGACCAGGCGAAAGCCGCGTCGCGAATCCCGAGCCCGGCGGGAGCAACCAGGGTGACCAGTGCCGCCACGTAGCCGAAGGCCTGGGCCGCACCGGCGACCAAAATCTGGCTGGGGGGGATCGAGCTAACCGAGCGGGCGACGCAATAGATGCCGACGGCGATCACGCCCCAGTTAACGACGTAGAAGGCCATCACCGCGATCACGCCGCCCAGCGACATCACCTCGGGCAATGGCTCGCGGCCGAAGGCCCGCAGCACCCGGTTGGCCAGCGGTCCGAAGACGCGCGGATGCAAGAGCACGATCGCCAGTGGGATCAGCAGCACGATCCCCCAGCGCAAGGGCTGCCCCTGCAGGTCGGGGTGGACGATCAGGAAGTAGGCGGCGACGAGGATCGCCGAGGTTGCCTGCAGCGCCTGTTCGTAAACGATGCTGGCGACCGTCAACCGCCGCGGCACCCCAGCACGCTCGGAGAGCAGCACCCGGCCCAACACATAGAGGACGCTGCCGGGAACGTAGCGGGCAAGCAGCGGCTGGCCCCAGGCGACCTGCGCTCGCCCCGCGCCCAGCTTGTAGCCGAGGAAGCGCAGGATCAGGTCCCAGCCAACCGCGTTGAGCGCGTAGAAAATCGGCAGGATGATGAACGCCGGGATCAGCCAGAGGACGTGGAAGTGAACGCCCTTTTCCTGGATCTCGGCCCACTGGTCGACCACGGTGAGGACGAGGAAGCCGAAGACGACAACGGCGATACCGAGCTGGATCGCCAGCCGCACGCGTTTGCTGCGCGGCGGCTTGGTTCCGAATTTCGCTCCGGCCTCGCCGATGCGATGTAGAAGGGGCTGGCGGCGCTCCACTTGGCATCGGACCTTAGTGACGGGGGAGGCCGGGAGGGACAATGGTGCGCATGGGCGAGTTCGAGCTGCTGGCACGGATACGAGAGCGACTACCGGCGGGCGGGCGGCGTACGCATCTCGGCAGTGGCGACGACGCGGCAGTCACGGTCCCCGGTGGCGCCACGGCCACCTCGGTCGACGCCCTCGTCGATGGCGTGCACTTCCGCCGCGAACTAGCCAGCCCCGCCCAGATTGGCCACAAGGCCCTCGCCACCGCTCTTTCCGACCTCGCGGCGATGGGCGCCGAGGCGGGTGAGGCCTACGTGGTCCTCGGCCTCCCTCCTGACTTCAGCGAGGAGCAGTGCCTCGAGCTGCTCGACGGGATGACCGCGCTTGCCGCCGCCACGGGTACCGACCTCGCCGGCGGCGACCTCACCCGCTCAGACCAGCTCTTTCTGGCGATCACGGTAACCGGGCACGCGCCGTCCCCTGATGCCTTTGTCACCCGCGGTGACGCTCGCCCCGGTGACGCGCTGGTCCTGACCGGCGAGATCGGCGGCGCCGCTGGCGGCCTCCATCTCCTGCAAGACGCCGACTGGTCTTTTGACCACCCAATAGGGGGGGCAATCGACCAGTCGACCCCGGATCGAGTGGATGCCCTGCAGAGGCGGCAGCTCGAACCCACACCGAGGCTCTTGGCCGGACAGGCGCTTGCGCTTGCCGGGGCGACGGCGATGATCGACATCAGCGACGGGCTCGGTGCAGATGCCCGCCACCTGGCGCAGGCCAGCGGCGTCAAGCTCGAGATCGAGGCGGAGGCGGTGCCGCTGGCACCCGCCGCCTTGGCCCTGAGCCAAGCGACGGGTCGCGACCCCTGGTGGCTGTTCAGCGGCGGCGAGGACTACGAGCTGCTGGCGTGCGTTCCGTCGGCCCGGCTGGAGCAGGCAACCGAGGCGGTACAGAGCAAAGGGGGCATTCCGCTTACGCGGGTAGGCGAGGTGAGGACAGGTTCCGGAGTCGAGATCAGGCTGCCCGGCGGCCAGCTTCTGGAGCCGGCGGGATTCGACCAGCTCCCGTGAAGCTCTCACTGGTG
Organism: uncultured Solirubrobacterales bacterium; assembly: GCA_963716345.1. Taxonomy (GTDB): domain Bacteria; phylum Actinomycetota; class Thermoleophilia; order Solirubrobacterales; family 70-9; genus VRUE01. The sequence continues at coordinate 1,322,071 of OY970304.1, read as the reverse complement.
AGCAGCTCCCTTACGCCGCGCCGCTGAAGCATCGCTGCAGCGACAAGCGAGGGCTCGGGCTTGTAGTGCCCGGTCTCGACGAGGCTCTTCAACTGTCGTGGTTGCATCCTGCGCTTCATATCGGCTCTCTACCCAGCAACCTTAGTACTTGGTACTCGCACATCTGTCCATCTGCTGATCCTCTGAAAGCTTTTGCCCCCGGCAATATGCGGAGTTTGCGCGGGGAATATCCTCTGTCCATGCCCAACGGATCAACCCGCATCCTCCTCGTCGATGACGAGCAGTCCATACAGACGCTGCTCAGCTATCCGCTGCGCAAGGACGGCTACCACGTCACCTCTGCCCAGGACGGCCGGGAAGCGCTGCAGCGCTTCGAGGAGGCGCGCTTCGACCTGGTCATCCTCGACCTGATGCTGCCCAAGCTCGACGGCGTCGAAGTCTGCCGCGAACTGCGCTCGCGCAGCCAGGTGCCGATCATCATGCTCACCGCCAAGGGCTCGGAGACCGACAAGGTCGCCGGCCTCGAGGTCGGCGCCGACGACTACATAACCAAGCCCTTCTCGATGCGGGAGTTCCGCAGCCGGGTAAAGGCAGCGCTGCGCCGCTCGCGCATGGGTGGCGAACCCGACGAGGAGGAGACAATCGACCATGGCGAGCTGAAGATCGACTTCGGCCGACGCATGGTCACCCTGCGCGAGGAGGAGGTGCGCGTCACCTACGTCGAGTTCGAGATCCTCGGCGCCCTTGCCCGCTCCCCCGGACGGGTGCTCAGCCGCGAGACGCTGCTCGAGCACGTCTGGGGCGACTCCGAGTACCGCGATCCGCGCACCGTCGACGTCCACATCCGCCATTTGCGCGAGAAGCTGGAGAGCGACCCCAAGGACCCCGAGTTCCTCTTCACCGTGCGCGGCGTCGGCTACCGCTTCCGCGAGTAGGCACTAAATGCAGCGGTTCAGGCCTCCCAACCTGGGCAACCGGATCACCTTGATCGCGGTTGGCATCGCGGTGGGCACGACGCTCCTGATCTACGTCTACACGGTCGCTATCGGGGGTGCCGCCAGCGGCATGGGCAGCGTCAAAGGGGAGATCCTGCTCGGCGGTCTGCTCGCCGTAGTGATCTCCACCGGGATCGGGATCTACTACGCCCGCCTCGCCGGCGCCAACATCCGCCGGCTCGAGGACGCCGCCCGCAAAGTCGCCGACGGCAACTTCGAAACGCCGATCCCGATCTCCTCCGCCGGCCAGCTTGGCCAGCTCGCCCGCACCTTCAACGAGATGCAACGCCGCCTCGCCGAGCTCGACAGCGCCCGCAAGCAGTTCATCGCCAACGCCTCGCACGAGCTGCGCACGCCGATCTTCAGCCTTGGAGGCTTCGTCGAACTGCTCGAGGATGAGGACCCGAGCCCTGAGGAGCGAGCCGAGTTCGTGCGCACGATGCGCGAACAGATCGTCCGCCTAACCAAGCTCACGGCCGACCTGCTCGACCTCTCCCAGCTCGACGCCGGCGCCGTGGCGATGAAGAGCAACAACGTTGACCTCGGCTCGCTGGCGCGCGAAGTGGCGCGCGAGTTCGGGCCGCGGGCCGACCGGCGGGACTCGCGCTTGGAGCTGCGCACTCCCGACTTGCCGGTGATCGCCAGCGCCGACCCAGACCGCGTGCGCCAGGTCATCCGTATCCTGCTCGACAACGCCCTCACGCACACGCCTGAGGGCACCAAGGTGACCGTGACCACCTACTCCGTCAATCGCCGCGCCGAGCTGACCGTCTCCGACGACGGTCCCGGCATCCCGCGCCGCGTCCACAGCCGCATCTTCGAGCGCTTCTACACCGCCGACTCGGCCGGCGGCTCCGGGCTTGGCCTGGCAATCGCCCGCGAGCTCGCTCAGCGGATGGAGGGGCGCGTCGCGATCGCTTCCAGCAAGCGCTTCACCGCCTTCACGCTGGACCTGCCGCGCTCGCGCGCGGTAGTTGCCGAGCCGGCGCGCGCAGTCCCGTCACGGACCCCGGCATGAGCAGTGCAACGCGCAACGGCGCCCTGAGGGCCGTAAAGCGTTGCACCTGCCTGGCCGGCATCCTGTGGGCGATGCTGCTTCTCGCCGGCTGTGGCGGAGGCGGAGGCGACACCGCGAGCCAAACGACGACCGTCACCGAAGCGGCGCCGCAGGTGGCCGTGCAGACCGCCGAGCACGGCTTCGACGCGGCACGGGTCTACCGCGAAGCTTCGCCGGGCGTGGTCACGATTCGCTCGATCTTTCGTGGCAGCGGTGGCGCTGCCGAGGGCTCGGGCTTCGTGCTCGACACCGACGGGCACATCGTCACCAACGCCCACGTCGTCACCGATGAATCCAGTGGCACCCGCAAGGCCGCCAAGGAAGTCTTCATCGAGTTCCCCGACCGCAACATCGTGCCGGCGAAGATCCTTGGCTTTGACCCCTTCGCCGACGTTGCCCTGCTGGAAGTCAAGCCCGACGGCTTCGAACTGCACCCGCTCAAGCTGGGTGACGACAACGACCTCGTCGTCGGCCAGCCGGTGGCGGCGATCGGCAGCCCCTTCGGCGAGCAGCAATCGCTCTCAGTCGGCGTCGTCTCGGCGACTGACCGCTCGGTCGAATCGCTGACCAAGTTCCAGATTGAGGGCGCGATCCAGACCGACGCCTCAATCAATCCCGGCAACTCCGGCGGCCCGTTGCTTGACGCCGGCGCCCGCGTGCTCGGCATCAACGAGCAGATCGAGACAGACTCCGGCTCCAATTCCGGCGTCGGCTTCGCCGTGCCGGTCTCGGCGATCAGGCGCTCGGTGGTCCAGCTGGAGGAAAAGGGTGAAGCCGAATACGCCTACATCGGGGTTGCCATCCAGCCGATCTATCCCCAGCTAGCCGACAAGCTCGGCCTCGACAGCGACCACGGTGGCCTGATCTCTGAAGTTGTGCCGGGCGGGCCAGCCGATAAGGCCGGGCTGAAGGGCCCCGACGGCAAGCTCACCTTCCAGGCGACCCCCTACGAAACCGGCGGCGACGTGATCCTCGCTATCGACGGCCACCAGGTCGTGCAGCCCGACGATCTCGCCCGCTACATCGCCGCGCACAAGCCCGGTGAAGACGTGCAGCTCGAAGTACTGCGCGACAACAAGCGCGAGAAGGTCAGTGTGACGTTGGGCAAACGACCGCAGGGCTAAAGCACGAGCGACCGCCGGGCGATGTAGAACTCCCGGATGCTTCAGGAAATCTCCCTAGGTCAGAAGTCCCTCGCCGACTACACCCACATCGCCGGCAAAGAGACGGTCGAACGGATTCGCGAGCTGGCGGAGCCGATGAAAGGCCACCGCGTTCTGCACGTCAGCGCCACTGCCTTTGGCGGTGGCGTCTCGGAGATCCTCTACACGATCGTGCCGCTGATGCGCGATATCGGCATCGACGCGCACTGGCACGTGATCTTCGGCAAAGAGGAGTTCTACAACGCGACCAAGCTGCTCCATAACTCGTTGCAGGGCGCCGATGAGACGCTGAGCGATTCCGAATGGGAGCTGTTCGACGAAATCAACGCGATCAACGCCGAGGGCCTGCAGGGCGAGTGGGACACGGTCATCGTCCACGACCCGCAGCCAATCGGCCTCAAGCGCGGCGCCCAGGCAAAGAGCCGCAACTGGATCTGGCGCTGCCACATCGACCTTTCCGAGCCCAACCCGGCCCCGATCGCCCGCCTGCAGCCGATGATCGAAGAGTACGACGCGACCGTCTGGCACCTGCCGACCTACGTGCCGAAAGGCGTCGCCGAACACGACGGCGTGCGCATCATCCCGCCGGCGATCGATCCACTCTCGCCGAAGAACATGGCCTTCTCGCCCGATGACGCCGCTTTCGTCTGCCGCCAGTTCGGCATTGACGTCGACCGACCGCTGATCACCCAGGTCTCGCGCTTCGATCCCTGGAAGGACCCGATGGGGGTGATCGACGCTTACCGCGAGGTGACCAAGCAGGTGCCGGAGGCACAGCTCGCCCTTGTCGGCTCGATGGCGACCGACGATCCCGAGGGTTGGGAGTTCTTCCAACGCACCTTCGAGTACGCCGAAAACGACGAGGACATCAAGATCCTCAACAACCTCAACAACGTCGGCGCGATTGAGGTCAACGCCTTTCAGTCGCAGTCCGATGTCTGCCTGCAGAAGTCGATCCGCGAGGGCTTCGGCCTGACCGTGACCGAGGCGCTGTGGAAGGGACGGCCGACGATCGGCGGCAACGTCGGCGGCATCCCGCTGCAGATCGCCGACGGCGAGACCGGCTTCTTGGTCGACTCACCGGAGCAGTGCGCCCAGCGCTGCCTCGAGATCCTTGCCGACCCCGAGCTCGGCAAGCGACTCGGGCGGGCGGGCAAGGAACACGCCCGCAAGGAGTTCCTCTCACCGCGCCTGCTGCGCGACTGGGTCGAGCTGCTCTCCGAGCTCGACACCTGAGCCAGCCCGGGCGCTAGCTGACCGCTTCGCGCAGCTCGCCGATGTCCTTGAGTTGGTCGTCGACCCAATCGCCGGGATTGCGCGAGAAGACCAGCTCCTTGAGGTGCTGGGCACGCAGGCGCCGCTCCTCAGGATCCATCGTCAGCGCCCGGTAGATCGCGTCGGCCTGCTCTTGGATGTCGAAGGGGTTGACCGTGAGCGTGCAGTCGGAGAGCTCCTCGTGGGAGCCGGTGTTCTCGGAGAGCATCAGCACCCCGTCGCGGGTATTGACCGCGGGGGCCTCCTTGGCGACCAGGTTCATGCCGTCGAAGAGCGAGTTGACCATCAGCAGGTCGAAGTGCTTGTAGCGGGCGACCGCATCGTAGAAGTTCTCGTAGATCTTGAGGTTGATCGGCATCCAGTCGGTGGTGCCGTGGCGGTGGTTGACGACCGCGACGAGGGCCTCGATCCGCTCCAGATACTCGGCGTACTCGGGCACGTCCTGGCGCGAGGGCTGCAGGTGGGCGATGAAGGTGACCTGTTCGATGAACTCGGGGTGCTGGGTGAGGAAAGTGTCGAAGGCAGTGAAGCCGCGCAGCACGTTCTTGGAGAGGTCGGCGCGGTCGACGCGGATGATCAGGTGCTTGCGGCGACGCTCGAGCACCTCGCGCTCGGCGGCGGCAACCTCGGGCGTCTCCGCCGCCCGGCGCAACCGTTCGGCGTCGATCGAGAGCGGGTAGGCGCGGGTGCGGGTCTCGCCACCGGCGTGACGGACGATGCCGGCCTCGTAGTCGACGTCGACCTCGAGCAGTTCGTCGCAGCAGCGGATGAAGTTGATGCAGTAGGCGTGGGTGTGGAAGCCGATGATGTCGTTGGCGAGCATGCCGCGGAAGAGCGCCTCGCGAATGCGGCCCGGCAGGATGCGCCAGCTGTCGGGCTGCGACCAGGGGATGTGGACGAAGTGGTGGAGGAAGGCGTCGGGCCGGGCCTCGCGGATCATTCCCGGCGCCGTGTAGAGGTGGTAGTCGTGCAGCATCACCAACGGCCGCTCGCGGCCCTCGATCTGGCCCAGCACCGCGTCGGCGATGTCGCGATTGACCGCCTGGTAGCCGAAGTCCCAGGCGTCGAGCTCCTCCTGGCGGATGTCCGGCGCGTTGGAGAGGTCCCAGAGGTAGTGCTGGATGAACCAGAGGATCGGGTTGGCGATCACGTTGTAGAAGCGGTCGTAGGCCTCGGCGTCGGAGCCGACCAGCAGCACGCGGTAATCGATGCCGTCGATCGAGAGCTCCGCCGGGCCGCCGCGCTCCTCGCTGACCGCGACGTCCTCGTCGGTCATCGCCGAGGCGATCCAGAGCGCGTCGCGGTGGGAGACCAGGCCCGAGAGCGCCGTAACCAGGCCTCCCCCACCCCGCCGCACCGTGCGCTCCCCATCCTCATCACGCTCGAACTGGGCGGGGCCCCGGTTCGAAGACGATGATCAATGGGTCGGAGTCAGACACGGGTTCACCCTACCCGGGGGCGGGGGAATGCTGACCGAATGCGGGTGGGTGAGCAGCTCTCTCAAAAGCCTTCGGGGAGACATTCTCGGCTCCGGGGCTTAGGGGTGGATGCGTGTCCGGATCCGGTGGTCTCAAGCTGGGCTGGCGTTCCTTGGGGTCGCTGCGGTGCTGCTTGCGTTGCGGGTCGCGCCAAGCTTTCTGAAAGCGCCGGCGCCGCCTCCCCTTCCAGCTGACGTTGGGCTGCCGCAGATAGAAGCTGTGGGAGCGGATGAGGATCGGGACGCTCGGAGAACTCCTGCTCGTGGAGAGACCGGTGATGGAGCGGCGCGGAATGTCGGGGGGGTGGTGTCGGATGGGGGTGGTCGGCGCCGTGCGGAGGCTTCTGAGGGGAAGGCTCCGCAGCGCCGGGCGCATCGTCCCTTCCCCCGAAGAAGCGCGCAGCACAAGCCGAGCACCCCCATCCGACGACAGGACCCGCCCGCCAATCCCCCGATCCCATCCCCGGTCCCACCAAGCCCAGAAGTCCCTCCCCCCGCTCCCGAACCCCCATCGGAACCCGCCCCCGCTCCGCCGCCCCCCAACGACGGGTCGATGGAGTTTGCGCCGCACTAGCTATAGTCCCTCGCCGTTTTGGCAGCCCCACGTGAATACGAGTTGGTCCTGATGCTTGACCCCGGCCCGGATGAGGCGGGGCGAGACGCGCTTGCGCAGGAAGTGCGCGGCCGGATCGAGGGCAAAGGAACGCTCAAGCACGAGAACAAATGGGGCCTGCGCAAGATGGCCTATGAAATCGGCGGGCGAAACGAGGCTGACTACCGTTGGCTGCGCTTCGAGGCGCCGACCGAGCTGCTCGACGAGCTCAACCACAACCTGAAGATCGCCGATGGCGTGCTGCGCTTCCGAATCTTCAAAGTCGATGCCGACGCGCCGGTGATGATCCCGCCGTCGGTGGCCGCTCCGGCACCCGGTGCTTCGCGCGATCGGGATCGGGATCGGGGCGATCGCGGTCCTCAGCAGAGCGCTCCCCCCGCAGCCGCCTCCACTGAGCCGGCCCCTGAGTCAGCTGAGGAGCCAGTTGAGTCGGCGGCTGAGCCGGCTGAGAGCGCTGACGTTCCCGTCGCCGCCGACGAGTAGTCGGTTTCCTGCGCAGATTGCGGGGGCAAGGGGGCGAGTCGCGCCGCCAGCACTCTTAGACTGGATCTCAGACAACGATCCAGAGGAGTTGAGAGCTGTGGCAGCGTCGAACGTGAACGTAGTGGTCATCACCGGAAACCTGACCCGCGATCCGGAGCTGCGCAGCACACCGGGCGGGACCTCGGTCTGCAAGCTGCGCGTAGCGGTCAACAGCCGTCGCAAGGACGGTCAGACGGGCGAATGGGTCGACAAGCCCAACTACTTCGACGTCACCGTCTGGGGTGCGCAGGGTGAGAACTGCGCCAACTACCTCAGCAAGGGTCGCCCAGTGGCAATTGAAGGTCGCCTCGATTGGCGCGAGTGGGAGGCCAAAGACGGTGGTGGCAAGCGTCAGACGGTCGAGATCATCGCCAACTCGGTGCAGTTCCTCGGTTCGCGCGATGGCTCCAGCGGTGGCGGTGGCAATGAGGGTGGCGGCTTCAGTCCCAGCAGCGACGTGCCCGCCGACTCGTCCGATTTCGCCGGCGCAGCCGCCGGCGGCGGTGGCGACGACGACATCCCCTTTTAGCCTCTTGCAGAAGGGGTCCGGGCCTGGGCTGGGATATCTGTAGGATTCCCAGCCCGCATGGCCAGAACTAACGACTCAACTTCATCGACACCCCGCCGCGGTCGCCGCGATGACCGCACGCGTCCGCGTAAATACACGCGGATCAACTCCGAGGAAGTCGACTACAAGGACCTCAACCTTTTGCGCCGCTTCCTCTCCGACAAGGGGAAGACGCGCGGTCGTCGGGTTACGGGGCTATCGCGCAAGCACCAGCGTCAGCTTTCCGTGGCGGTGAAGCGCGCCCGTGAGATCGCCCTCCTGCCCTACGTCGGAGAGCGCTGATGACTCAGGCCATCCTGCTCGAGGACGTTGAGCAGCTCGGCCAGCGCGGTGAGCCGGTCGACGTATCGCCTGGCTACCTGCGCAACTACCTGATCCCGCGCAAACTGGCCGCCCCGGCAACGCCGGCGGCACTGGAGCAGGCGCAGCGGCGCCAGGCCGCGTCTGAAAAGGCCGAGAAAGCCCGCGCCGAGCGCGAAGAGCAGGCAGCCTCGCTGCTCTCTAAGACCGTCTTGACGATCTATCAGCGTGCTGGTGAGGACGGCAAGCTCTTCGGTTCCGTCGGAGCCAAGGAGATCGCCGACGCGATCCAGGACGCCCGCGATCTGCGCATCGACCGGCGCAAGATCCTCCTTGAGCAACCGATCCGCGAGATCGGCACTCACATGGTCGAGATCGAGCTCGCCGATGGCGCCATCGCCACGGTGAAGACGATCGTCACCGAGGAACGCTGAGTCCTCCACCGCTAGGCTGCCCGACATGGGCTCGCCTCGCTTGCCGACTCGCCTGACCCGGCGCGCCAAGGCGAGGACTCATTTCCACTGGGCGCGCTCCGAGCGGGCCACGATCGGGCTTGCGACGGTCGCCCTGGGAGGGGCAGGGGTCGTTCTCGCCGGCCAGTTCGGACGCATGCTCCAACGCCGCACTGCGGAGGAGACCGACGGAGAGCGCCTCGTCGAAGCGGCGCCAGCCGCGGCGCTCGACACGGTCAGCGTCGCCGTCGGCGGCTACGACGAGGCGCCGCGCTCCGAGACGGTCCTCTTCAACCTGCTTGCCGGTTTCCTCGGCTCCTTCGCGCTGGTGCGCCTCTCGACTCTCGGTATCCGCGACGAGTGGGGCCCGTTCCGCAACGTCAGCGTCAACGGCCATCACATCCATCACTTCGTGCCCGGCATCGTGCTCGCCTTTGCCTCGGGCACCACGGCGCTGCTAACCGACAACGAGGTCCTCGAAGAGCGGCTCGCGATCACCACCGGCGTCGGCATGGGTCTTACCTTCGACGAGGCGGCGCTCTTGCTCGACCTGCGCGACGTCTACTGGACCCGTGAGGGACTGCTCAGCGTGCAGCTCAGCCTCGGCGCCACGGCGATCCTCAGCATCGCGATCCTCACCCAGCGAATGCTGCGCCGCGGTGAGCGCCGGCGCGAAGCCGAGGGAGTGATTCCGCCGGCCTAGCCCTTTGGGGTGCAGGTCCGAACCAGGGTGCCGGCGAGGCGGACGTTGCCGCTGAAAATGCCGACGCCCTTCGCTTGCAGGTGGCCGTCGGGGCACTTGGCGAGCAGGTAACTCTGCTGTTTGCCCTTGTAAGTGAACTTGCGGCCAACCTTGAGGCTGAAGCTCAGCGGAGAGCCATAGCCGCCGGCGATCTTGGGGATTTTCGCCACCGTTTTGAGGCCATAGCGGCCGTTGTGGATCTTCGAGACCGTGACCGGGACGACGACCGCCGCGGAGACCGGTGAGCTCAAGTAGGCGTGGACAAAGACCTTCGTCTTACCGCCGCTTACCCCGCCGTTGAAGACGAGCAATTCGCTTTTGATGACGAAGGGCCTCTGTTCGGGGAAGGCAACTTCGACGCTGGTCGTGCCTTCGCCGACGATCGCCGACTTGCAGATCGCCCTGGCCTTGGCGGTGGTCTGCGCTTGCAGTTTCCCCGAGGTGCAGACGGGAAGGCCCTTTGCGTTGATCGCCCCGTTCTTGTCGGTTTCGACGATGACTTCCTGAATCGCCGGAGGGTGGGTGTGGTCGAGGGTTTCGATTTTGCCGCTGAGGTTCAGCGTGATCGGCGCCAGTTTGTTCTTCGGCAGCTGCTTCGGGCTGAAAGTCCCGTTGGCCGTGATCCTCAAATTGCCGACCGTGGTGACGAAGGGCTTTTCGCCCTTTGCGATTGCTAGGCCGACTACCGCCAAGACAAACAGCGCCGCGGCGGAGAGCGTAAGTGTCAAGCGCTTGCCCACGAAAAAAACTTACCAGTACCGAAGGGGAGTCAAATATTTATTTCATGTTGAGACAAAAAGAAAGGGCGGCCGCCTGGCCGCCCTTTCTTCCCCTTTTCGTCCTGAGAGACTTGGTGCTGACTAGCCCTTCGGGGTGCAGGAGCGGACGAATTCGCCGACCAGTTTCGTCCCGTCGGAGAAGACCGAGGTGGCCTTGGCGTTGAGGTGGCCATCCGGGCAGTTGGCGAACAGGAACGGCGTGTTTTTGTAGCCGCGGTTGAAGGTCAGTTCGAATTCCTTCGCCGAGCCATAGCCGCCGGCGATCTTTGGAATCGTCGCGACCGACTTGGTGCCGTAGCGGCCGTTGTGGATTTTCGAGATTTTGACCGTGGTGACGACCGCCGCTGAGACCGGCGAGCTCAGGTAGGCGTGGATGTAGATCGTCGTCTTGCCGCCGCTGGTGCCACCGTTGAAGGCGACCAGTTTACTTTTGGCGATGAACGGCGCTTGTTCGGGGAATTCAACCTCGACGTTGGTCTTGCCTTCGCCGATGATCGCCTTCTTGCAGATAGCTTCCGCGTGTGCCGTGTCCTGCGCCTGCAGTTTGCCGGCCGTGCAGGTAGGCAGGCCCTTGGTGTCGATCGAGCCGTTCTTGTCGGTTTCGACGATGATTTCTTTCACCGCCGGGATGTGGGTGCCGTCGACAGTCTGGATTTTGCCGCTGACGTTGAGGCTGATCGGGGCCGGCTTGCCGCTCTTCGGCAGCGCCTTCGGACTGAAGCCGCCGTTCAGGGTCAGCTTCAGGTTCCCTGCCTGGACGACGGTGGGCTTGTCAGCCGTGGCGATCCCCGCCACCGCGACGGCCAGCGCCGCTGCCAGTGCCAATGTCGTAATCAAACGCTTGCGCATGTGCTCTATCTCTCTCCTTTTGCGGCCCGGCCTTCAGCAGCCCCGGCCATCGAAAGCCTTGGTCTATCCCTCCAATTCCCAAACTACCAGTCTCGCAATCTAGATAAACCCCAGCATTCACAGAAAAGAGCGGCTTAACAGCGCGGCTTTCTAACTTTCGAGCATCGAGAGCCGGGTGCGCTCGCGCTCCTCGGCGGCGCCCTCAGGCCCGAGGAAGGGCAGCGTGATCCAGAACATCAGGTCGGGCAGGCGGCTCGGTAGCCGCGCCGCGGCGCCATGCAGGATCTCGCTGTAGAGCAGCTCATTGATGCCGCCGGCCAACGAGAGCGAAGTGATCCCTGGCAACTCAACCGAGGTTTCGGCGCGACCGGCATCGAGAAAGCCGGTGAACTGACGCAGGGCCGCGTCGCGTCGAGCCAGCGCTTTGGGACCGGCGGCGAGGACCTCAACGATCGCGAAGCGGGCCTCGTCGGGATGCTCGGCGAGGTGTTTGAGCAACTCGCCAAGGCCCGCCGCAACGCGCTCGGCCCAAGACGACCCCGGCTTGGATTCAAAGCCACGAGCGGTGTCGCCGAGCAGATTGCCGAGCAGCACGTCGTAGGTGGCAAGGAAGCAGTCCTCCTTGGAAGAGAAGAGTTCGTAGAACGTCTTCCTGGAGACGCCAGCGACGCCAATTACATCGACGACTCGAGTCTCGGGGTAGCCGCGCTCGGAGACGACCTCAATCATCGCCTGGAGGATGCGGATGCGCTGGGACTCCGTCACGGCCTCCCGCGGCAACCCGTGCCGGCCCCTTGGCAGCCGCTCGCTCAGCCTAGCCGTGCGTCTACCTGAAGCCACATCGAAACTGTAGAGCAGAAGGCTGCGCGGCGCGACCTTTCTGTACCCCCGCGTCTCCGCGCTCGGAGCGGCAATAGAATCCGTGCCTTGACCGGGAAGAAGGCGAAATGGCTCGTCGCGACGCTGGTTGCAGCAGCTCTCGGAGCAGCCCTTCTCTCTGCCTGCGGCAGCTCGGCCAGTGGCTCGGATCAGTTCCGCGATAAGACCGACAGCAGCCTCCTCGACTTCGGCAAAGAGGCTGGCGACACCGAACTGGGAGAAGCGACAAAAGCCGTGCACGGCTACTTCTTGGCCCGCTCGCGAGAGGACTGGCAAGCCGCTTGCGCACAGCTCTCGCAAGCGATGTTGGCGAAAATAGAGCACTTGGCGACCTCGGCTACAGATCTTGCCGACAAGTCCTGTCCCTCCTTTCTCGGGACCTTTACCAGCCTCAGCGAGCAGGAACGCCGCGACGGCACGGTCGTCGATGCCGGCAGTCTCCGCCTGCAGGGCGACCACGCCTTTCTCATTTACTACGGCGCTCACGAAATCGTCTATGCGATGCCACTGAGCCGGGAGGGTGCAGTGTGGAAGCTCGCCTCGCTTTCCTCCAAACGCCTCAGCTAGCGCTCGCGATCAAATACAATCGCTCGTCGTGACCAGGGAAGGGACACGGCCGCTCGCGGCCCTTATCGCTGCCGTGCTCGCGGTTGCGCTCCTCGCCGCTTGCGGCAGCTCAGATTCGAGCAGCTCGACGAGCGCTAGCACGCCCGCGGGTGGCTCGACTACAACTGAGGCCACCGCGCAGAGTGATCGGCAAGCCGGCTCGCCTGAAAAGGACAAGGGGCAGAAGGGTGCCGACCAAGACCAGAACGGCGGCCAGCCGCAGTCTCACCGGGACAGCGGCGACTCAGGTAAGAGCGTCAAGGAAGTCGAAACGCCGCTGAAGGTCTCCGGCGGAGGCTCCGCGCAATTCCGCAGCAAGGGTGGCGACAACAGCATCCAGGAATTCGGTGGCGAGAGCGACGAATCCGAACTGCAGGAAGCCGCCGAAGTGGTGCACGGCTTCTACGTCTCCCGCGCCGCGGAAGAATGGGACAGAGCCTGCTCCTACCTCGCAAAGTCGAACATCGAACAGCTCGAACAGCTCGCCAGCCAGTCGCCTCAATCGAAGGGCGCGGATTGCGCGACCGTGCTCAAAGCTTTCACCCAGCCGCTACCGGCCGCGGTGGAGCGCGAAATTACCACCGTCGATGCCGGCAGCCTGCGGCACGAAGGCGAACAGGGCTTCCTGATCTACTACGGCGCCGGCCACGTCAAGTACGCGATGCCGCTCAAGGACGAAGGCGGCGCCTGGAAGGTCACGGCGCTCTCAGGAACCACTCTCGGCTGAGCCCGCGGGGTTTGCCGACTGATCAGTCGCCGAGCCAGACGACCTGATCGCGGGCGGGTCCGACGCCGACGAGGCGAATCGGCACGCCGACGAACTCGGCGATGTAGTCGAGGTAGCTGCGCGCCTCGGATGGCAGATCCTTGGCGCTGCGGCACTCTTGTAGGTCGGCGCTGAACCCCGGCAGCTCTTCGTACTCCGGCGTGGCCGAGTGCAGGATCGACTGGTGGTAGGGGAAGCTGTCGAGTAGCGCGCCCTCGCGCGAGCGGTAGCGCACGGCCACGCGCAGAGTCTCGAGGCCGCTGAGCACGTCGAGCTTGGTTATGGCCAGCGAGCTCATCCGGTTGAGCCGCACGGCGTAGCGCAGGGCCACCAGGTCCATCCAGCCGCAGCGGCGCTCGCGCCCGGTGGTGGTGCCGTACTCGTGGCCCTTTTCAACCAGGTGGCGGCCGGTGGCGTCTTCCAGCTCGGTCGGGAACGGGCCGGCACCAACGCGGGTGGCGTATGCCTTGGCAACGCCCCAGACCTCGTCGATGTCGGTCGGGCCGATGCCGGCGCCGACCGTGGCAGCGCCAGCAATGGGGTTGGAGGACGTGACGAAGGGATAGGTGCCGTGATCGAGGTCAAGCAAGGTTGCCTGGGCGCCCTCGAAGATCACTGTTTTGCCGGCGTCGAGCACGTCCCAGCAGAGGCGCGAGGTGTCGGCGATGTGGGGCTCGAGGCGGTGGCCGTAGCTGACGTGTTCCTCGGTCATCGTGTGCAGGTCAAGGCGGGGGTCCGGAGCGTCCTCGATTTCCGCCTCGCTGACGCCACCAACCTCTCCCGCCTCCTTGCGCAACTTGCGACGCTTCACCGAGAGTTCGCGCAGGGCCTGCTGCTTGGGCTCCAGCGCGGTGCGGATCTTGGCGCGGAGGATCTTCTCGTCGAGCAGGTCCTGGACCCGGATGCCGAGCCGCAGTGCCTTGTCGGCGTAGCAGGGGCCGATGCCGCGGCGGGTGGTGCCGAGCGAGAGCTTGCCCAACTTCACCTCTCCCGCCGTGTCGAGCAGCACGTGGTAGGGCATGATCAGGTGCGCGTTGGCGGAGATCTTCAGGTTGTTCATGTCGACGCCGCGGCGTCGCAGGCCGTCGATCTCGCCGAGCAGGATGCGCGGGTCGAGCACGACACCGTTGCCGATTACGCAGGCCTTGTCCGGATAGAGGATCCCCGAGGGGATCAGGTGGAACTTGAACTCCTCGCCATCGCGGACGATGGTGTGGCCGGCGTTGTTGCCGCCCTGGAAGCGCACGATCGCATCAGCGCGCTCGGCAAGCAGATCGGTGATCTTACCCTTGCCCTCATCGCCCCACTGGGCGCCGACTATTACAAGCCCTGGCATAGCCGGAGCATTGTGCCGATTCGGTCGGCTAGGCGACCTTGCCGTAGCGGCGATCGTCGCCGAAGAGCGGTACCTCGTCGCAGATCTGGCTCAGCCGCGAGACCGTTCGGCTGCCGATTTGTTCCTCGAGCTCCTCATGCGGAAGATTGGTCGTGACCAGGACCGAGCGCTGCGCCTCATAGCGCTCGTTGATCAGCGCGTAGAGCTGCTCGAGCACCCAATCGCTGCGTTTCTCCGCACCCAGATCGTCGATATGGAGCAGGTCGACCGAGGTCAGGCGCTCGAAGAAGGCGAGGTAGGAGTCGCCGCCGGGTTCTGAGTCGTAGGTGCGACGGATGTGGGCGAGAAGCTTGGGCAGCGAGTAGATCGCCACCGAGTTACCGGCCTCCAGGGCCATCTTTGAGACCAGCATCGCCAGCGTCGTCTTGCCGGTGCCGGTGTCGCCGAAGATCCACAGGCCCCGCCCCGCCTCAAGCCGGCCCGCGAGATCGTCGACGAAGCCGCGGACCTCGCCCACCGCAGCCTTGGTTTGCAGGTCGCGCGCCATGTCGGAGACCGGCGGGCGGTCGAAGGAGACGCCGCGGTAGCGCGGCGGGATCACCGAGGCGACGCCGCGAACGCGGCCGCGTTTGAGTCGCTGGGCGCGACACTCGCATTCGCGCGCCACGTCCTCGGGGCCGAGGATCCAGCCGGAGCCGTCACAGACCCCAAGCGGGCAGGCCACTTCGCGGAAGGGTTCGCTACGCGCGCCCGGCACCTAGAACTCCGGTCCCGCGACGGCGACGTCGTCGATCGGCGGGCCCTCGCCGACGGGCTGTTCGATCGGCTGGTCCTGGCCGGCGAAGTCGGCGAACTTGGGGAAGCGATCAAGGAAGACGAGCTTCGGCGAAGCGATCGGGCCGTTCCTATGCTTGGCAATGATCAGGTCGGCGAGGCCATCGGGCTCTTCATCGGGGTCGCGGTAGTAGTCCTCACGGAAGAGGAAGGCGACGACGTCGGCGTCCTGCTCGAGGTTCCCCGATTCGCGCAGGTCCGACAGCATCGGCTTGGGCGGGTGGCGCTGCTCGGGGGCGCGCGAGAGCTGGGAGATCGCGAGCACCGGCACCTCGAGCTCGCGGGCGAGGATCTTCAGCCCACGGCTGATCTGTCCCACCTGCTCAACTCGGTTGGCGCGGGGATCGTCGGTGCGCATCAGCTGCAGGTAGTCGACGATGATCAGTCCGAGGCCGCCCCTGTCCTGTTCCTGGGCGTGCAGGCGGCGCGCCTTGGCCCGCAGATCGAGCACGCCGAGATCGGAGGAGTCATCGAACCAAAGCGGTGCCTGCTCGAGCTCGTTGCAGGCGCGCACCACCTTCGGCCAATCCTTCTGGGAGACCTGGCCCTTGCGCAGCTTGTCGCCCGAGATCCGCGCCCGGCAGGCAATGAAGCGCTGGGCCAGCTCGACCTCGGACATCTCGAGCGAGAAGAAGGCGACCGCTTGGTTGTGTTTGACCGCTACGTTTTCGGCGATGTTGGCGACGATCGCGCTCTTGCCCATCGCCGGGCGGGCGGCGACGATGATCAGGTTGCCCGGCTGGAAGCCGCCCGTGATCGCGTCGATGTCGCGAAAGCCCGAGGGCGTGCCGGTTAGTTCCGCCTCGCCGGTGGAGAGCTTCTCCAGCCGGTCGACCTCGCCATGGAGGATCTCCGAGAGCAGTTTGAAGTCGCTTGCCTGCTCTTTGTGGGCAACGTCGAAGAGCAGCTTCTCGGCCCGCTCGGAGAGCTCGCGCGGCTCGCCGTCGCGCTCGTGCACCCAACCCTGGATCTGCTGGCCGGCGCCGAGCAGGCGGCGCAGCAACGAGTTCTGCTGGACGATCTCGGCGTAGTGCTTGGCGTTACCGGCGGCGGGGACCTTGGCCGCCAGCTCGGAGACGTAGTGCTTGCCCCCCGCCTCCTCGATCTGGTTGCGCTGCACCAGCGCCTCGGTGACGCTGAGCTCGTCGACCGGCTTGGAGGTCGCGTAGAGGTCGTGGACGCAGGTGAAGATCGCCCCGTGCTTCTCCAGATAGAAGTCGCCGGCGTTGAGCTTGACCTCGTCAATCACCCGGGTCAGCGTCTGCTCGGAAACCAGCATCGCCCCCAGCACCGATTCCTCGGCCTCGATGTTCTGCGGCGGAACGTGGGCTGTGGGAGCGGAGGCCATCGACTTAGTTAAGGGCCCGGCGCGGCGGCAACCGTCCGGAATCCCAAGAGAATCAAACGCCGGGCTCGCGCCTCAAGAGCGTCCGTGCAAATTAAGAGGAAAGGATCCGCTGAGGGTGACGCTTCGTGAAGCTGATCGTCACCGCAGGTCGAGGACCAGGCCGAGCGCGTCGTCTATTGATCCCAGCTCACCAAGGGAGAGATGCGCCACGTGATCGCCCAAGCGAGTGGCATCAACCGCGCCGATCATCTCGCATAGGACTCGCGTTGGTTGGCCCTCCAGCACTATCTCGGGATGAAAGCTGGCAGGCGGAGTCGAGCTAGAGGTCGGACAGACGACGGCGGTTGAGAGCGCCAGCAGGTCGTCCGCCTGAACGACGACCGCGTAGCGGGGACCATGTTGGACATGACCTCGTCGACGTGGAAGCTTGATTGCGTGCACGTCACCCCGGACCACGGAGTTCCTCCATCAGCACGCTGACTTCCCTAGCCTCATCGACGTAGTCAGGATCAGCCATCAGGCGCCTGGCCTCCGCCGCGAGCCCTCGCCGTGCTTGCTCTCGCTGAGCGGTCTCCAGGATTGCCTGCCGCGCCGCCTCCGCCTTGCCTATCTTCCGAATGCGTGCCAACTCTTCAAGAGCACGCATCCCCTCGCGGCCCAGTCGAAGCGAAAGGGGTGAGGGCGCAGCAGCGATGTCACTTAATGTAGCGCGTTTTACGCTACGCAACCTGAGATTTGAGACCATGCTTGGAGCTTCCCGAGCCGAGAATCACGTGTGGCGCGTGGAAGCTGAAACTTCAGTGCCGAAACATGCGGCGGCCAGAGGCGGCCGTTGGATCCCGCCTATTTGCTCTGTTCGAGGGTGTGCTGGTAAGTCGTTGCGGCGCCGCTTCTGCCGATCGGGTTGAAGGGCGCCTGCTGGACGCAGCCGGGGGCGGCGATTGCGGCAGAGTCGGTCTGTTCGCCGAAGGCATACTTCTTCAGGCTTTTGAAGAATTTTTCGGAGAGGACTTCGTTTTCGGCCGCCGTTTTCTTGGGCTGGTTCACGCGATTTGCGAAGGTTGGGTTTTTGTACGTTTCGGGGCTCAGCGTCGCCGTCACACCCGCTGTACAGCCGCGCGTATCGAAGCTGGGTAGGCCGGTCGCGAGGCTCTTGGCACCAAGCGGCTGTGGGTAGGCGTTAATCCGATTGGTCGAAGTCAGGCTGGGATAGGTGGCCAGGGAGTTCGGACTGAAGGGGCCGATCGCGCGTAGGTAGTGAACGTGTTCGCCGGCGGCGTTTTCGGTCGGCAGCTTGGCGTTGGAGATTGCCGCGATATTCCCCATTGTCGCGGTCAGCTCGTGCTTGTAGAGACCGAGGCCGGTGATCACCGGGTTGAGATTGCGCAGGAAGGGATCAACCGCGCGCAGCAGCGGCGGGAACTGGTCGCGGAAGAGCTTGCGGACGGCGGGGAAGCCGGTGGGGGCGCGGTCGATCACCGGTTCAAGACCTTCGAAGAAGCCCTTCGCTTGCGGCGCCAGCTTGGCGAAGGCGATCAGGGTCGGCGAGAGCTGTTCGGCGACCGGGACGAGCTGTTTGCATCAGCGGATCGGCGTTGAGGGCGAAGCCTTTGAGCCGGTTGAGGGTCAGTTTCGACTCGTCCTGGAAGGTCGGGAAGGCGCGGAAGAGGGCTTCGATGTCGTGGTCGCGGGCGGCCGTGGTGCTGAAGAGCGCGTTGGAGTTTTCGGATCAGGCCGGCTAGCTCCCCCTGACGGCCGCGCAGGGCAGTGAGGGCAGTGGAGCCGTTGCGGAAGAGCTGCTTGACCGCGAGCCGCTGGCTGTCGAGCACGCGGAAGAGCTGGTCGAAGTTCGGTGAAGGTCGGTTCGAGCTCGCCGAAGGCGTAGGAGAGACTCGGCGCCCTGGCCGTTGATCGCAACCGCGGCTTCCTGCTCCAAGTCTGGAAGGCGGCGCGGGTTTTGGGGTTGAAGGTGCGGAAGATCTCGTCGAGCTGGACCGATTCGGCGACCTGGGCCTCCGGCAAGGTGCCGCCGTCGGCGAGCCTCGGACCGTTGCGGCTGCCGGGCGTCAGTTCGATGTAGGTCTCGCCGAGCAGCGTCTTGGTGCGCAGAATCGCGCGCGTGTTCGCCGGCAGCGGCGCGTACTTGTCGTCGATGTCGACCGTGGCCATCGCGTGCTTTGCCGTTGGGGGCGAGGACGATGTCTCTGGACTTTGCCGACGTTGACGCCGGAGATGCGCACGTCGGACTGCTCGGCGAGCTGGGTCGCCTCGTTGAAGGGGACGTTGATCTCATACGGCTTCGCCTTGAACGGGGTCGGGCCGCCGAAGGTGATCCAGAGGAAGAGCAGGATGCCGAAGCACGACAGCGCGAAGCCGGCGATCACCAGGAGCTGGGTTGTGCTGGGGGCGCGCTTGCTCATTCTGATTCCGGGCCGCAGCCGGTTGCTTGTTTGGTCGTTTTGTCAGGCGGAATCGGTGGCAGTTCGCCCTTGCGAGGCAAATTTGCACCGCGTGTCGTAGCCAGGAAGTAGTCGAGGCCCGCAGAAGCGCCAGCAGCAAGTTCGGTGCCGTTACAGGAGATCAGGATCAGACTACGGCTGATCGGCCCCGCGGGATCGTTGAGATTGAAGGTCGCGTTGATGTCGTGGTTGAGCCAGGGCAGGTAGAAGAGGTAGCTCTGCTTGGCTCCCTTTGGCTTGTAGGCGAGCTCGTTGAAGAAGCTGTTGAAGGCTGCCGAGCGAGTTGCCGAAGCTGCGCACGCGTCTTGTTGAGCGGCGCGGAGCCCTGGTTGACGTGGGTCAGCACCGGCCGGATTTCACGCGTGAAGGGGCGGATCTGGGTCGCGGATCGGCTCGGCGGTCTGGTTCGAAGAGCCGTCTCGGTTGGCCTTGAACGCCGGCGTCAGCGCCTGCGCCTGCGGGATCAGGCCGAGTCAGCGCCGGGCGAGCGACGGCTGGAGAAGCGATCGGAGCTGGCAGAGGCCGACTTGGCCGCGGCGCAGGGTGGAGGGGAATTCGGTGAGCGATTTCCTGGATCGACCTCTGCTGGTTGGCGAAGTTGCCGAGCGCTGCGTTGGAGGAGGTGACGAAGCGTTCGATCGTCGGCGTCGTGGCGGCCGAGTTCGGTGGTCAGCAGGCCGAAGTTGTGGATCACGTTGGCGAGCGCGACGCGGCGATTGGCGACCGCTTTGTTGAGCTTGGCGATGTAGTGCGACGAAGGGCTGCGAAGCGGCGCAGGGCGTTGCCGAACTGGTGGCCGCGGCCGCCGATCCCCTGGGCGCCGCCGGCGACGCAGCAGCTGGATGTACTGGCGGGTGTCGGCGTCGAGGGTGCCGAGGAAGGCGTCGAGGTTGATGTTCGGTTCGGTCTGGGCGAGCGGGAAGTTGTGCGCCGCTCTCGATATGCCCCTTGCCGCTGCCGGGTTCGATCTCGACGACCATGTCGTTGAGGTTGGTCTTCGGTCGCAGCAGCAGGCTCGCGTTGGGGTGGATCAGTTCCATGTATTTGGGCTCGATGTCCATGCCGACGACGGCGTGGCCGTCTTCGAGATCGACCGAGGTGACCTTGCCGACCTGGATGCCGGCGATGTCGACCGCCTGGCCCTGGCCGGGGGTGACCGCCTGTGCGGTCGTGAACTCGGCCGCTGATGTGGTCGAATTCTTCGCCGACGATAGGGCACCCATGAGGGCAGCGAGGCTTTCTGCTGGGTGAAGATCCAGAGCGTCATCACGACGCCCGCGAAGCGACGAGGACGAAGATCGCGATCGTGTCCTTGCTGTGCCCGCGCGACTGGCGCGAGAGCGAAGCGCGGAAGTGCGGTCCAGCGGCTGACTTCAGGCTCGAGCGCTCATGGTTCACCCCCGACCGATGGGGTGGGGGCGCCGACCTGGCCGAGACCGGCGTTGACGTCGGGCACCGGGTTGCGTGTCGCAGCGAACTTCCGGCTTCAACGGCGGCCTGACCGCCGAGCTGCGGCTGGGTGCCGAGCGGCGGCGCGATCGTGTGCGCGTAGTTGCGCTTGTCCGTGCTCAGGTTCCCGTTCGGGTTCGTTCTGTTCGACGAGCAGGTTGCCGCCACCGGGCTGGACCCGCAGGAAGGGCCCGTTGCCGTCGAAGTTCTGGCCCCAGCCGGAGAAGTCGGTGAGCGTGTAAAGGAACTCGCGGTAGTTGGGCTGGCCGGTGCTGAACTGGTCGTTGATCACCTGGTTGCCGGTCGGGACCAGGACCTTGGTGGTGCAGAGGCTGAGCCGGTTGAGCTGGGGCAGGGCAATTGCCTTGCCCGCCTGGGCGGCGCCGGCGAGGCCGGGCGTCGGCTTCGCGCAGCAGCTTGGCGACCCCGCCGCCCTCTTTGCCGGAGAGCAGCGGCCGGACCTGGGCGAGCCACGGTTTGCGCGGCGCTGATCAGGCCGGGCAGCTCGGCGACGGCGGGGGTCAGCTCGATCGCGTAGGTGCGCAGCGGCGGCAGCGACGGTTGAGGCTGACCAGCGAGGCGTGGGCGGTCTTCAGCGTCGGCGCGAGCAGGTGGATCGTGGTCGAGAGGTTGGCCGACTGCGTCGGCCAGGGCGCCGGTGAAGACGTCGAAGTTGTCGATCAGGCCCTGCAGGTCGTCCTCGTTGCTGGCGAGGGCGCCGAAGGTGCGGCCGGCTGCCGGCGACGAGGCGGGAGAGGTCGCCCGGCTCGGTGCCGAGCAGGGCGTTGGTGACCTGGGCGCTGTAGCGGCCGGCGTCGCCGCCGTAATTGAAGGCGCCGTTGAGCGCTTCGCCGCCGGTCTTGCCCTGCACCTCGGGCAGCTGGGTGGCGTCTTCGGCGGCGGTCGGCTTGTGGGTCAGCGCCGTGCCGTAGCTCTCGAGCAGGTGGCCGAGGTCGGCGCGCACCGGCGACTGCAGGGCGGTCAGGACTTCGT
This sequence comes from uncultured Solirubrobacterales bacterium, assembly GCA_963716345.1. Lineage (GTDB taxonomy): Bacteria > Actinomycetota > Thermoleophilia > Solirubrobacterales > 70-9 > VRUE01. The sequence goes on along the minus strand of OY970304.1, from coordinate 1,300,609 downwards.
CGATCTGGACCGCGGTCGAGGTGCGGCTGACCGGGATCGTGTCGCCGCTGTCCGAGTTCGGGCGCGCTGGGGCTGCCCGGGGTCGAGTTCGACGAAGAAGTTGCCCTCGAGGAAGATCCGCGGCCGGATCGCGGCGAAGGCGTCGTCGTGGATCGGCCGGCCGGTGCCGTCGACCGTGAAGGTGACCGTTGGTCGCGTCGCCGTCGCGTTCGGTCGAGATCACTTTGCCGACGTCGACGCCGGCGATCCGCACCGGCGAGTTGGTGGCGATGTTGACCGCGTTGGCGAAGGTCGCCTTGAGCTCGTAGCCGTAGCTGGTGAAGGGCACGTGGCCGGTGAAGGCCAGGTAGGGGCCGACGTGAAGATGAGGATGAAGATGACCGCGATCATGGCGTTGCTCGGCCGCCACTTGAAGCGGCGTGTTGCCTCTGCCCTCGTGCCCTCTCTGGTCGCGGCTCCGGTAGCCGGCTCACTCTGCTGCTTCTTGGTCTGTCCGGAGGTCTTGTGCCCGATCGTCGCGCGGCGTGTTGCCGATCATGGTCTTGCCGAGCGTGTACTGCTCGTTGCCCGCCTCGCACTCGTTGGGCTGCCCGGGAGCGCCGGTGTTCGGGTAGGGGTTGGAGTGCAGGTGGTTGGCCGATCGCTGTTCCGCGGTCGCCGTTCGCCGGCGCCGAGGCCGGGCCGCCCTCGGTGTTCGGTCCTTCCGGCGGCTGGAAGGTCGATCGACGTTGAGCCAATTGCCCTGGCCGTTGCCTTCGCCAGATGCGTTGGCGAGGTTGCGGAAGGCGAGCGCTGAGGTAGTTGCAGGTGGTCTGCGCCGGAGCGATGAACCTGAGCGCCGGGCTTCGAGCAGTTCGTTGGTGTCGATCAGCAGGTCGAGCCCGTTGAAGACACCGGTCGACTGCTGGAAGGCGAGCAGCGCGTCGGCGGTCGGCGGCAGCTGGTCGTTGAGGACCGGCGAGCGCGTTGAGCGCCGGGACGCCGGCGTGGAGCGGCCGCGGCGATGATCGGCGAGGTTTCGCCCAGCGCCTTGGCACCCGGCTCGCAGCGCGGTGAAGAAGCGTGCGGAGTCGTGCAGGAAGGGCCGCATCGCCGGCAGGTCGCGTAGTCACGCGTGTCGAGTGTCGCCGGGCCCTTTTCGATCGTTTCCTGGATGTAGGGGCGGGAGACGCGGGCGAAGGCGGCGAAGGTGCGGTCGAGCGCGACGAACATGCTCGCCTGCTGTCTCGGCCACCGGCGCCACCGTCGCCGAGAGCGCCTCGAGCGCTTCGAAGAAGCCGGCGAAGTCGGTGCTCGGCGCGACCAGGTCAGCAGCAGGGCTGGCTCGCTGCTTTCGGCCAGCATACGCAGGGCGCCGATAGCGCTTCGTTCAGCTGCGGGCCGCGGCCGGCGAGGGCGTTGCCGAAGCCGGCCAGGTTCTGCGCTGGATCGCTTTGCGCGTCTGTTTCGTCGAACATGTCGAAGAACTGGTCGATGTCGACCGGTTCGGGCCGGGCTGCCGTGAGCGGGATCGTTTCCCCGGCGGCGAAGCCCTTCGAGGAGTCGCCGGGGATGATCTGCAGGTACTTGAGACCCGAGCGGCGACTTCGGCCGGATCGATCATCGTCGAGTTCGTTCGGCAGCGGTTCGACGTTCTTGTCGAGGCTGAGGTTGAGTTCGGCGGCGACCTTGCCGTCGCTCGGTCTGCACCGGGACCACCGACTTGACCACGCCGACGCGGACGCCGCCGATCCGCACCTCGTTGCCCTTGACCAGGGCGTCGGCGTTGGGCACCCGCGCCTTGAGGTTGTAGGTCGAGACGAAGGGCAGGCCGTTGTTGGCGTTGTAGGCGAGGAAGACGGCGACGATGATGACCAGCACGGTCACCGCCCCGACCAGGACCGGGCTGCTTGCAACTCCCTGTATGCCGCTGCGATTTCTCATGGGCCGAGGAGGTAGTCGAGGAGGGCGCGCTGGCGGGGCGCCGGCAGCGCGGACTTGGAGCCGAGCTTCCTGCCTTGTGCGATTTCGGGGGCTTCGGGGGTGGTGGGCTTCGCTGGGGCAACGGTCGCCGCTGAACCACCGGGACGTGCCAGTGTGGCCCCGACTTCTCCTGCTTCTTGGGTTTCTAGGCGATCAAGCAGAGAGCTCAGTTCAGCCTCAGATGCTCCCGCTTCAGCGTGGAACTGGCCGGTGAACTTGGCCGAGCAACCACTGGCTTCCACTTCGTATTCGAGGCAGTTGGTAAGGGTGACAAGCAGGCGCGAGTAGTGACCGTATTTGTCGAAGCCGTTCGAGGCAGCGGTGGAGTTGTAGATCAGTTCGGTGAGGGCGTCGAAGCCCTTGGTTTCCTTGGTGCTGGCAAGGAATTCAGCCAGGGTGTTGGTCGGGCTGACGCCGGTCTGGGCCAACTGGCTCGTCTTGCGCACGACGGGTCGGCCGCGCGAAGAGTCGGCCCGAGCTTCTTCGCCGGTGTTGCCGAGGCTCTTCAGCGACACGGTCGACGCTGCCGAGAATGGGGTCAGCATGCGGGTCGCTTCGGTCAACGACGGGGCCGCCTTGCCGAGCGTCGGCGAAGACCGGCGTCGCCGCGTCGGAGAAGCCCTGCAGGCTGCGCATCGTGGTGCGGAACTCGCGCAGGAAGGTGGGGAACTTCTGCAGCGATTCTTCCAGCTCCGTGCGCCGTTTCGGCGTCGCCTGGGCGGCGGCGCCGGAGTTGGTGAAGAAGCCGGCGACGTGGGCGCGTTCGCGCGAGAGCGGACCGAGGATCTGCTCCGAGTCGCCGGCGAGCTGGGTCAGCTGGTCGCGCTGGTCGTTGAGGATGCCGAATCAGGCGGTCGACGTCGCGCAGGACCGGGTTGGCGCGCTTGACCGCGGCTTCGATGTCGTCGCCGCGGCCGGCGAGGCCGGCGCCGAGTTCGTTGAAGATCAGACGGAAGCGCTGCGCGTAGGGCAGCGTGTTGGATGTCGTTGATCAGGTCGGGGTCGACGCTGGTGCTGTTGTTCTCCAGCGGCAGCAGGTACTGGCCCGCGCCAGGCTGGCCTGACGGGATCTTCTTCAGCGGCGGCGCCGGCTTGTGCACCCGGAGCCCGCGGCAGGGTCGGCCGGCAATCGACGAACTTCTCGCCGATCAGCGACTGCGGCCGGATCATGGCAGGTGGCGTCGCTGCGGAAGTCCTGGAAGCCGGGGTCGGTGATGTCCATCACGATCACCGCCTTGCCGGGGACCGCCTGTGCTTTGCCATCTTCGTAGCTGTCGATCTCGCCCGGCAGGGTGACGCCGACCGATTCGATCTTCGCCGACGTTGGCGCCGGCGACGCGCACCTGCTCGCCGTTGACCATGAAGCCGCCGTTGTCGAAGATCGCGCGCACGACGTAGCCGCTGCTTTCGCCGCCGCCCGAGAGATCAGCACGATCGCGACGATCACCGCCGCGACCACGCCGCCTATGACGATCGCCCTCCTCATGGGCCGGGTGGCGCGTCGGCCGGGTTGCAGTCGGAAGTGGTCACGCCGGAGCCGCTGTGCGGCGGTTCGACGAAGGGACTGGAGCCGTCGGCGGCCGGTTGGCTGGCGCCGCCTGGGCAGCGCTTCTTGACGCCGGCCGAGGGGCCGAAGACGTCGTACTGTTCAGAGGGCGCGATTGGTTTCAGTTCGCGGCTGCCGCTGTTGTAGTTGAAGAGGTTGAGGTCGCTGAAGCTGCTGCGGATGTAATGGCCGTTGCCGTCGTACGTAGCCGCTGACCTGACCGAGGCTTGGCGAAGCCGTTGAAGAGGTCGGGCGTGTAGGCGCGGATGAAGTTGAGGTTGGGCTGGAAGGCAGTGATCGCGCCTTCGGAGTGCGGGAACGCTCGCGAGGCCCGCTGCTGGACGGCGGGGAGGAAGCCGAGCAGTTCAGCCGTGTCGTTGGCGAAGCCCCGGCGGCGTACAGTCAGGCGCAGGTTCTTGAAGACCGGAACAGCTTTGGAGAGGACTGGGCGCAGTTCGCCGAGGAACGGCGCCAGGTTCTTGGTCGCCGTGCTTGCGCGGTGTTGATCAGCGGTTCGACGTCGTCGAGGGCGGCGCGTAGGTTGACGAAGGTCGTGTTGGCTTGGCGGAAGATCGGCGGCAGCAGCTGCAGGCTGGTCCGAGGGCGGCGTTCTGCTTGGCGATCGCGCCAAAGGCGGTGTTGGCGTTGCCGATCGCGCTGGAGAGCTCGGTGCCGCGTTCGGAGACCGTGGTGCCGAGCCTGCTCGAGCTGACCAGGAAACGGGCAAAGAGCTGTTCGTCGGCATTGAGCTCGTGGGCGAATTCCCCTGCCCGGTTGAAGCCGACGCCGAAGTATTTGAAGGTCTTGTTGGCCGGCTTGCCCGCACCGGCATAGACTTCGGAGTTGCCCTGGATGAACTGGGCGAGGCCGCGGCGGACCGGAGCCGGGAAGGTGTTGAAGAGCTGGTCGATGTCGATCGGCGTCGTGGTCGAGGCGAGGCCGAGCGTCGCGTCGCTCTTCAGCGGTGGGTTGCTGTTCGGGCCGGGACTGATCGAGACGTAGTGGTTGGCGACGCCGGAGAGCGAGGTGGCCCGGATCGTCGCGGTCGTGCCCTCATGCAGTTCCTGTTCGACGCTGACGACGACCTTCGCCAGGTTGTCGTCGGTCAGTTCGATGCTTTCGACCGAGCCGACCGGCTGGCCGCCGATCAGGACCTGGTTGTCGGGAACGAGCTGGCTGGCGTTCTGGAAGAGCAGGTTGTACTTGTGTTCGCTGCCGCCGTTGAAGATCACGTAACCGAGGGCGATAACCGCGATTGCCAGGACAGCGATAACCGCAACCCGCACAGGGGTAATTCCCCGGCCTTGCGCCGAGCTTTCGTCCTCGCCTGAAGGATTAGCAGCCACGGATCGTCGCTTGCGGTTCCCCGGCCTCCGACCCGGTGGAACGGCTGCAGAATCGTATCCGAGCGACCCGCCGCCAAGGGTGTGCGGCGCGCTGACTTAACTGGAAGTCAACGCGCTCTTTTGCAGCAAATAATGGGTGTCGCAAGCCGCTCAGACGTTGAGCCGCGGCAGCACCCGGTCCAGTGAGCGCGGCAGCCACCAGACCTTGTCGCCGACCAGCAGCATCAGCGCCGGCAACAGGACGATGCGCACCACGGTGGCATCGAGGATCACCGCGACCGTGAGGCCGATGCCGATCTGGCTCACGGTCGCGATTGGCGCCCCCGCAAAGGCGATGAAGACGGCCATCATGATCACCGCGGCACCGGTGATCACCCGGGCCGTCTTTTCCAGGCCGAACTCGATCGCGGCGGCGTTGTCGCCGTGCTCGTCGTAGTGCTCGCGCATGCGCACGAGCAGGAAGACCGCGTAGTCGATCGAGAGACCGAAGACGATGCCGAAAATCATCACCGTGCTGACCGCGTCGATGTAGGTCCTCCCCCCCAGGGGCCACCCTTCCGGCACGTTGGTGAGCAACATCAGGACGCCGAAAGCAACCCCCACCGACGCCATATTGAGCGCGATCGCGATCGCGGCGAGGGGAATCGACCGCAGGACGAGGACGAGGACGAGGAAGGTGGCAAGGATGATCGCTCCGACCACGATCGGAATCTTGTCCCTGGTCACCTGGCTGAACGTGTTGAGCGTGGCCGGCCCGCCGGTGACACCCGTCTCGAGGTCGGCCTCCTTGCCAAGCGCGGAGGCGTCTGCGTCGAGCTTCTTATTGAGCGCGATCGAACCAGGCGTGTTGAGCGGTTCTTTGGGGATCACCAGCATCGTTGCGGCCTGACCGCCATGTTCGAGGGCGACCGCTTCGCCGGCGCGTTCGCGGAGCTCACCGCGGCTGCCGTCGAGGGCGGAGAGAACGAAGTAGCCAGAATCGAAGATGCCGGGGCTGGTGTCTCGCAGCCTGTTGACGCGATGTTGAATAGATCTGTTCTGGGATTCGACCCGAACAGTGATCCGGCGGGCGCCGCTTTCCACCGGATAGGAGCGCGAATAGAATTCGCCCAGTCGGTGTTCGAGTTCGGCCGTGCCGCCGGTAAGCCTGGAGAGACCGGCGACAAGTTGGTCCGCGCCTGCCTGGAAAGGACCGAGCTGACTCAGTTCCTTGGAAGTTTCGCTGTTGAGCTTGGCCGTGCCAGCGGCCAGTTTCTTGCTTCCCGTTTCGATTTTCTTCAGCCCATCGGAGAGGCGTTTGGCGCCGGCGGCAAGTTCGCGCATCTGCTTCAGCGTGCTTTCGATCCACCGCGTCACTTCGTGGGCTTCATGAGCATCGCTCTTCAGGCTTTCCTGCAAAGCCGTCAGTTCACCGGCCAGGGTCGAGCCGGCGCTGGATGCTTCGCGGAGAGCGCCGAGGGTGGCGGCGTAGTTGGGATCGGTCTTGCCGACGGTCATGCCTTCGAGTTCTTTCAGCGCCGCGGTCAATTTTTCGTTGGTTACCTGGGCGACACCCTGTGCCTGCGGGGTGGTGACGGTTGACTTCTTGTCCAGAGATCGCTGGAGTCGCTTCGCGCGAGGCAACCCATTGGCGTTGAAGTTGGGAATCAGGTCGTGGCTGGAGAACTTGATCTGCAGGCCACCCAGCGCCGCCTTTTCGTTTGCCTTGGCGAGTTCCTTGTTCCCTTTTGCCACTTCGCCGATCGCGTCGATCGCTTCCTGGCTGCCGGATGCGGCTTGACCGATGCCGGAGGCGATAGCGATTGCGCCTTCTTCCGCCCGGCCGCTTCCCTCAGCCAACAGTGCCGCGCCAGAGGTGGCGCGCGAAAGGCCGCCGCGGATCGCGGTCACACCGCCGGCGAGGCGGTTGAGGTTTTTGCCCAACCGGTTGAGCCCGGCGAGCGGGCCGACTTTTCCGTTCGACGCGAGGATTCCCGAGAGCCCCTTCTGCAGGGGCCTGACGGCGCTCGTCAGCTGGCTTGGCCCGATCACGCTCTGCACGCCGGGCGTGTGGGCGATGCGCTTCTGCCAACGGCCCAGGGTGTCGAGTGTGGCTTCGTCGGTGATTGGCCTTTTTGGCGAGGCAGCAACAACCACATAGGGGGCTTCCAGCCCGCCGCCCGCTGATTTTTCGATCATTTCCGCGTCCTCGCGCGCGGAATTGCCGGGCGCGAGCTGGCCGATGCTGAAGGGGCCGGTTTTGAGCGCCAGCACCGGGGACGCCAGGAGCAGGACAACCGTGCCGATCACTGCCGCCACCGGCGCAGGGCGGCGCAGGGCTGCCGCGACCAGTGTCATCAGACGGGACCGCTCGCCGTTGGGTGCCTTGCCGATCCGCCAACGGTCGATGTTGGTGCCGATCAGAACCAATACCGAGGGGCCGAGCAGGGTGGCGATGAGCACGGTGAGCATCACCACCATGGCCAGCGTGCCAGCGAGCGAAGCGAGCAGGGCGCCGGGAACAACGAAGAAGGCGACGAGCATCGAGAGGATCAGGGTGGTGCCGGCGAAGACCACCGTGCGAGCCGCCGTGCGCCGCGTCTTCCAGGCGGCCTCGACCGGGTCAGCCCCTTCCGCCAACTCTTCCCGGAAGCGGGAGACCATGAGCAGGGCATAGTCGACCCCCAGCGCCAGGCCGAGCATCGAACAGACCGTGAGGGCGAGAGCGCTGACGTCAAAAAAGTTGGTGAGAATCGCCAGCAGCCCGCGCGAGGAGAGCACCGAGAGAGCGCCGAAGGCGAGCGGGACCGCGGCGGCAACCGGCGAGCGGAAGACGAGCAGGAGCACGATCAGCAGAGCCGGCAGGGCGATCAGCTCGGCCTTCTCGGTGGCGGAGATCGATTCGTCCTCGATCGCACGCGAGAGGGTGGCGACCCCTGTTTGAGTGCCTCGAACAGGGGCGTGAATCTTCTGTTCGAGAACTTCGTTGAGCAGCGGCACCTTGTCGTCCACCGCTTCTTGGTTGTCGACGTGGAAATCAAGCAAGATGAACGCGTGCCGGGGGTTCGGCCGCAGACGGTCGACCGCCCCTTCGTCCCAGGGCGAGAGGGTCGTGACCTTCGGGTCTTTCCGCAGCTCCCGGATCAGTTCAGGACCCTGTTTGTCGAGTGCCTTTGGTGGGCCCTTGAGGAAGACCACGAAAGGCGCCGAGTCACCGAAATACTGGTTCAGCATTTCGGTGGTGCGACTCGTCTCCGTGCCCTTGATTTCGATCGTGCTCGGATTGAGCCGTTCCTCGAGGCTGAAGCCAAAGAGAGAGAGCAGCGCAACCACGATCACGCCGACGATCAGCGTTCGCTTCGGATGGCGCAGCATCAAGGGTGCGCGCGGCTCGCCACCCCGCTCAGCGCGCGCATCATCGCTCTGCCCCCTGCTCCTCCTCCCAGGCACGCCACATAGTTTGGCGGTCCGGAGGGTCGAGCGGGGGCTCCGTTGCAGAAGACTGTGTTAAGGATCGATTTTTGGACCCGACTTGAACAGGTCGCTAGCCTGAGTCTTGGAGGAGAACTTGAAGCGGCTTTTGGCAGCTGGGGCATTGATCTGCTGCGTGCTCTTCGCAGGCGCGGCCAACGCCGCCCTGGTCAGGGTCGGCAACCTGGTGCTAACCGCGGACGGCGGCTTCAAGCCGTCCTCTCTACCGCGCAGCACCTACGCGCCGATTAACTTCGACGGCGAAGCAAACTTGAGAGCGGTGAACGGCAGCGTGCCGCCGCCGCTGCAGCAGATCGTGCTCGACTTCGATCGCGACGGCAGGCTGAGCGCCAGCGGCCTGTCGGTCTGCCAGCCGACGTCGCTGGAAGAAGCGACGACCCAGGAAGCGCGTGCGCGCTGCTCCGGTGCCATCGTCGGCACTGGCCACGCGAGCGCGCTGATCAGCGATGGGGGTCTACCGCTGTTCGTCGTCAGCTCCCCCGTGACTTTCTTCAACGGCCCGCGTCTTGGCGGAAACCCAACCGTCATCCTGCACGCACGCATCGCCGTACCGGCGGTGCAGAACTTCGTCATCACGATCCCAATTGAAAAGCGGAGCGGGCAATACCGCTACCAGGCGACGATCAACCTTCCCCCGATCGCCGGGGGCCACGGCTCCCTGACCCATCTCGACGCCACGATCGGCAAGCGCTACCGCTCCGGCGGCAAGGAACGCAGCTACGTCTCTGCCCGTTGCGGCGACGGCATCTTTCACACGCACGGCCGCTTCAGCTTCGCCGACGGCACGATCATCGACGGCAGCATCGACAAAGCCTGCACGGTCCGCTAGGCGCGCCACCTTCCTATACTTGCCGACCGCGGGCCGTTAGCTCAGTTGGTAGAGCAGGAGACTCTTAATCTCAAGGTCGCTGGTTCGAGCCCAGCACGGCCCATTTTCGGGAGCCGCTATTCGCCGAGCGAGCCGGTGCTGCCCGAGAGGCCGCCGAGGGGGTTCTGCAGGCGTTCTTTGCCGGATTTGGCTTCTTCCTTTTCGATTTTCTTCTTCTGTTCTTGAATTCCCTTGCCGCGCTTGCGGTATTCCGCCATCTGTTTGCCGATTTCCTTCGCTTCGGCCTTACCCGGAGCCTTGGCTTCGGCTTCGGCGGTGGCCTTGTCGCCGGCGGCGAAGTTGCCGGCGTAGTACTCGTAGATCGCCAGCGTCGTCAGCGAGTTGATCGTCGGCTGCGCTTCGGCAGCGATGCGCTGGGTCTTGGCCGCGCTTTCGAGGTTTTCGATCGCTTCTTCGAAACTTTCCGAAGCCAGAGCGAGGCTGAAGTAACCCTGAGAGACGAGCAGCGCCGAATTGGGCCTCGGTTCCTTGGTCTGCTTCAGGTAGCTACCCCAGGCTTCGACCCCCCGTTCGAGTTCTTGGAGCCCTTCCGGGGTAGATTCAGTTTCGCCGGTTTCGGAGTTGACTTCGGTAAGGCTGTTTGCCGCTGAGATCCTCTCTCTCGTCAAGGCCAGCAGCAGGGTTTCGCTTTCCGGTTCTCGCCGCAGCTTCTGTTCGGTCCGTTCGGCCTGTTCCTGCAGCACCTTGGCGGCGCTGGTGGTGGTGCCGCCACCGATCAGGTTGCCGATGCTGAAAGGGCCGACGACGAGGAAGAGGCTGGCGCCCATCAGCAGCGCGAGGATCGCGTAAACAACCCGGACGACGTGCTTGCGTCGTCCCCGGATATCGAACAGCATCCGCCGCTCGCCGCTTTCCGCCAACTCGAATCACCGCTCCTGGGTTGAGGGTCTTGCCAATCCTCCCGCCTCCCCCGGCCTACCGAAGGCACGAGCGATCAAGATACTCAACTCGAACAAAACAAGCAGAGGAACCATCTCGAGCAGCATCGAAACTGGATCAACTCCGGGCAGTGCGGCCGCGACGATCGCGATCACCAGGTAGGCGTAGCGACGGTTCTTGGAGAGCTGCTCGACGCTGACGATCCCAAGCCGGACAACGGCGAGGATCGCCAGCGGCAACTGGAAGATGACGCCGCCGGCGAGCATCGTGGTCGAGAAGAAGCTGTAGTAGTCGCGGGCTCGGACCTGGACGTTGAACTGGTTGTCGTTGAAGCCGAGCAGGAACTTGACCGCCGCCGGCATCACGACAAAGTAGGAGAAGGCGACGCCGGCAAGGAAAAGGATGGGGGCGAAGATCAGGATCGGCAGCACCACTCGCCGCTCGCGCTCGCTGAAAGCAGGCAGAACGTAGGCGTAAATCTGGTAGAGCAGCACTGGCATCGAGAGGATCAGCGCCGCGTAAACCGAGACAGTGAGCGTGACCGTGAAGGGCTCGGTGATGCCAAAGGTGAGCAGCTTCTTGTGATCGCTGGGCAACGGCCCGGAGGCGATTTCAAGCAGCAGGTGGTTCTGCCAGAAGCAGAGGGCGAGGGCGACGCCGAAAACGACAAGGCAAACGACGATGCGCGTGCGCAGCTCGTCGAGGTGCTCGACCAGGCTGAGTTGATCCTCGTGAGAGACCGGCCTCATCCGGGCCATGGCTAAGCCTCAGTGGTGATCAGGGGGGACCGTCTCGCCCTCAGGGCCCGGCTTGGCGGGCAGCGGTGGCGGCTCGATCGTCTCGCGGTGCTCGGGGTCGTCATGACTCTCGCCGCTGACCGATCCGCGGAACTCGCGGATCCCTTTGCCAAGCGACTTGCCCAGCTCCGGCAAGCGTTTGGGGCCGAAAACGACCAGGGCGATGATCAGGACGATCGCGAGCTCCATTGGTCCGATGTTTGGCATCTGCCTATGGTACTGCCCGCCTAGGGCGATCGAACCAGATTTCGCCTCACATGTAATTGGGGAGGTGGCCTACCCGGTAATTGGGTTTTGTCGGTTCTCTACGCGAAAGTGCGGATGGAGTGATCGTTTCGGGGGTTCGATATTGCAGACATGCGCGAGACGACCCCCAGCCAGACCAAGCCCGCCGCCGGGCTCCACGTCTGCCCGCAGTGCGAGTCCTCGCTCGTGCAGCCAACCTGCTGGGAGCAAGCTGGGGATCGAGGCCATTGGCGGCTTTGGCGGCGCTGCCCCGAGTGCGAGTGGTGCAGCAACGAGATCCACGCCGAAGCCGAGATTGATGCCTTCGACGAAGAGCTCGACCTCGGCACTCGCGCCCTTAGCGACGTCCTGAAGACGCTCGAGCACGAGAACATGGAGTTCGTGGTCGAGACCTTCAGCGCCGCACTTGACGCTGATCTGATCAGCGCCGACGACTTCCGCTGACTCGCCTGTAGGCGGGATTCGTTTACGAGTAGCGCTGCACGACGCCGTCGGCGACGAGACCGAGCAACTGTCGCTGCTCGGGGTCAAAAGCATCGCCGGCAAGCTGGGCCTTGGCGGTTGCGACCAGCTCCAGGGCGCGTGAGCGGACCTGGTCGAGGGCGCTGGTAGCGGCGATGCGATCGCACAGTCGCTCGGCTGCGGCGTCGTCGAGGGCACGCAGGTCTGCCTCGCGGATCGCAGGGATCGGCCGTGGCCGCGACGATCAGCGGCAGGGTGACGGTGCCGTCGAGCAGATCGGTGCCGCGGGCCTTGCCGGTGCGCTCGGACCGGTCCGGAGACGTCGAGCACATCATCGAGGAGCTGGAAGGCGAGGCCGATCTGAGCCCCGAAGTCGCCGAGGGCGGGGAGATCGCGGCCGAGCAGGCAGGCGCATTCGAACAGGGTCGCGGTCTTCAGGCGGCAGCGATCAAGGTAGCGCTGCTCGGAGATACCGGTATCGAAAGCGTCTTGGCGCTGGGCCAGCTCGCCGTCGGCCAGTGAAATCGAGGCGGCGGCGAGCAGGGCGATCGCGCGGGCGTCCCCGTGCTCGCCCAGCAGAGCGAAGGCTCGCGAGAAAAGCAGGTCGCCAACCGCGGTCGCGCGGGAGCGGCCCGAGCTCGCGGCGATCGTCGGCAAGCCGCGTCGCAGCGGCGCCTGTCGAGGACGTCGTCGTGGACCAGGGTCGCCATGTGGACGAGCTCGATCGCGGTCGGCCGCTCGCACCGCTCCCTCACCTCCATCATTGCCGGCGCAGAGCAGGACGAGCAGCGGGCGCAGGCGCTTGCCGCCGGCCGCCAGCGTTGTCGCGACGTCGGTCGCCGAGCAGCTCGCCGTAGTCGGTGCCCTGATCGCGCAGCAGGTCCTCGACCTCTCCCAGCCTGGCCGGAAGCCAGCGACTGGAGGCATCGAGCACCGCGGTGACCGGCGGCGGTACCGCCGAGGGCCGGGTCACACGCGGACGCCGCTGTGGATCGCGATGATCCCCCCGGCGAGAACGTGTCCAGCGAATTCGCTTCAGCCCGGCACCGTCCATCAGCTCGGCCAGCCGGCTCGGGGCGGGAAAGCTGCGCACCGACTCGGGCAGGTAGCTGTAGGCCTCGGAGTCGCTGGAGAAGCTACCGAGCACCGGCACGATGCGGTCGAACCAGAGCGAGTAGAAGGTCGAGAGCGGCGGGCGGGTCGGTTGGGTGATCTCGAGGACGACCAGGCGGCCGCCCGGGCGTCAGGACCCGGGTCATCTCCCCCAGGCCGCGGTCGAGGTTGGCCAGATTGCGCACCCCGAAGCCGACCGTGACCGCATCGAATCGCTCGGCGTCATAGGGAAGGCTGAGCGCGTCGGCCCACTCGAAGCGGATGCCGCCAGCGCCGCGCTGGCTGGCCTTCTCGCGAGCGAGGTCGAGCATCGGCTCGGAGAAATCGCAACCGACGACGTGGCCGGCGGGCGCCACCCTGCCGGCCAACTCCAGCGCCAGATCGCCGGTTCCGCAGCAGACGTCGAGCGCTGAGTCGCCCGGGCTCAGCTCAGCTTGGGTCGGCAGCGCGCTCGCGCCAGCGGTGGTGCAGGCCGGCGGTCATCACCGAGTTGAGCGCGTCATAGCGACCGGCGACACGGTCGAACATGCGGTTTACCTGCCCCGCGAACTGGGCCGAGTCCCGGGACGGCTTAGTCGAGCGAGGAGAGGAAATCGGCGAGCTCGTTGAGCTTCTTCGGTGGCAGGTCGCGGAAGGAGGGCATGATGCCCGGCCCGATCTCGACCGAGCGGATGATCGCGGCGCGCGGAATGCGCTGCGCGATGTGGGTCAGTTCTGGCCCGGGGCCGTTGTTGCCGTTCTCGCCGAGCTTGTGGCAGGCGAGGCAGCCGGAGCCGGCGACGATCTCCTTGCCAGCTTCGTAGCGTGGCGCCACCTTCATGTCGATCTCGGTCGGCGAGCCGCTGGTCGCGCCCTGGAAGGTAAGGTAGGCCATCGCGACGATGGTCAGGCAGCCGGCCGTGGTCGCGATCGGACGGCGAATCGGGTTGCGCTCCGGGCCGCGGTCGTAGAAGGGCAGCAGGAGGAGCAGGACCATGCAGATAGTCGGGATGCCGATCGTCGCGATCGGGACCAGCTCCGGCGGCTTGATCACGCGCAGAACCTCGAAGAGGAAGAAGAAGTACCACTCGGGGCGCGGCACGTAGGTGGTCGTGGTCGGGTCGGCCTTCGGACCCTGCTCGGCGCCGAGGATCACCGACATCGCGATGATCACGCCGACGACGATCGAGCATCATCGCCGAGTCCTTCAGCACCGCGTAGGGGAAGAAGGGCTTGCCCTTCTTCTTCAGCAGCTCGTACTCCTCGAGATATGCCTGCTTATCGGCTGGCTTCATGCGCCCGCTGACGCTCCGTTGCCAGGCGAGGCACCGTTGCCCTCGACGCCGGCGTCGAGCTGAGAGACCGGGGCGGCGACCTTCGGCTTATCCGCTTTCACCCAGGGCGGAGCCGTGGTGCCGAGCTTGACGACCAAGTACATGTGGGCGCCGATCAGGGCGATGATCGCGCCGGGCACGAGCAGCATGTGGATCGCGTAGAAGCGCGAGAGCGTGGTCGCGCCGAGCTCAGGGCCGGCGCGCAGGAAGTCGCTCAGGTAAGGACCGACGATCGGGCCGGTGCCGTTGATGTTGATGCCGACGACCGAGGCCCAGAAGGAGCGCTGGTCGAAGGGCAGCAGGTAGCCGGTGAAGGCCATCGTCATCGTCAGGATCAGCAGCACGACGCCGATCACCCAGTTGAGCTCGCGCGGGTACTTGTAGGCGCCGAAGAAGAAGGTGCGGCCCATGTGCAGGAAGACCAGGATCACCATCACGCTCGAGCCCCACTTGTGCATGCCGTGGACGAGCTGGCCGAGGAAGACGTCGTTGTTGATGTGGGCGATCGAGGCGTAGGCCTGGGTGGTCGACGGCGTGTAGAACATCGCCAGGAAGACGCCGGTGATCGCCTGGGACGATGAAGGCGAAGAGGGTCGCCGAGCCGAGCGTGTAGAACCAGTTGGTCCCCTTCGGCACCTTGCGGTAGAGCATCCCGGTGAGGAAGCCAGTGGCAGCGGTGCGCTGGTCGACCCAGGCGAGCACGTCGACGGGGGCGTCCTTGGCGCGGTCGCCGAGGCGCTGCGCGTCGGAGGGACGCTCCGGCGGCGCCGTCTTGAGATCGGCCGGGGCCGGGGCCTTGGCGCCATTGCTCGCGCCGGGCTTGGCCGGTTTGCGCAGCGGAGCGGGGATCAGGGAGTCGAGCTTCATCTGCGCCTACTCGATCAGGGGGGTGGGAAGGTGGACGGACGGGGCGGGTAGAGGTATTCCCAGATCCCGCCGGTGAACTCGCCGGGGTCGCGGGCGCGGACCGGTTCCAGCTGCGAGGTGACGCTGTAGCGCGGGCCGACCTCGACCTGGCCGTTGCGGACGCGGGTCTGGAAGCGGTCGAGCGGGCGCACCGGCGGGCCGCCGATCCGCTTGCCCTGGAAGTCGTAGACGCCGCCGTGGCAGGGGCAGATGAAGTTGCCCGCCGCCTCGACGAAGCGCACCGGGCAGCCGAGGTGGGCGCAGCGGTTGGAGACGGCGACGAACAAGCCCGGTTCTTCTTCGAGCTGCTTCGAGCTGCGGCGCACGTAGGCGGTGGTCTTGCCGGCGTCGCCGATCCCCTCGGTTTCGGTGAAGACGACCTGGCGGTAGGTGTCTTCGACGAAGTCGCTGGTTGGGCCGACCGCCTCCCAGCGCTCCTTGCCGCGGTGGAAGATCGGCGCCACGGCGAAGCCGACCGCGGGCAGGACGATCGCGGCACCGGCGAGACCGCCGATGCCCTGTACCGCGATCGGTGAAGGCCTTGCGGCGAGTCATCGACTCGCCCTCGAAGTAGCCAGGCGGCTGGGGCGCTGGGCGCTCCGGCCGACCGCTTGCCTCGGCCCCGTTCTGCTTGTCCGATTCGTCGCTCAACAGCTCAACCTAAGGAGAAAGGAGTCTATTGACTCTCACGCCGCGACAGGGTGGCCATGGTCCCTGCCCCCAACCGCGAGGGCAGCCGAGCGCCACAGCCCAGCCACCTCGTCGAGGCGCTCCTCGCTATGCAGCTGGGCGCAGCGACCGATCAGATCACCGAGGACCGCGACCGCCTCGACATCGCCGAGGGCGGCGAGGCGGTCGATGCCGAGCGCGTAGAGGTAGTCGCCGGCGAGCAGGGCGAGGTCGTCGTCGTGGCCAGAGAGCAGGCGCGGCGTGCCGTAATGCAGGAGGTAGCCCTCGCGCACCGCCTCGACCACGAACGAGTATTCACCCGGTGTGGCGGCCGAGCGCGGTCCGAGCGCGGCTAGCAGGCCGAAAACGGGGCGCTCTTCAGAGTCGATCACGTGGTCCGAGAGCGGCGCTTCCGCCTCGCGCAGACGTTCGGCGAGTCGACCAAGCGTGGCGGCCAGCTCAGTCATTGCGAAGGGCCTCCTCGAGCGCCTCGGCGGCGGCTTCGAGCGTACGGTCGATCGTCGTCTCGTCGTGGGCGAGGGAGACGAACCAGGCCTCGAACTGCGATGGAGGTGGGTAGACGCCGCGCTCCAGCATCGCCCGGCAAAAGCGGGCGTGGGCGTCGAGGTCGCAGGCAGCCGCGGCGGCGAAGTCGGCAACTGGGTCGGGACTGAAGAAGAGGGTCAGTAGGCCAGGCGCGGAAGCGACCTGCAGTGGACGGCCCTCGGCGATGCTGGCGAGGCCGGCGGGAGCCGCTCGGTCAGTTGCGCAAGGCGCTCGTAGGCAGTCGGCGTCGAGCTGGCGCAAGGTGGCGAGGCCCGCGGCGATTGCCAGCGGGTTGCCCGAGAGGGTGCCGGCTTGGTAGACGTCGCCGGCTGGAGCGATGCGCTCCATCAACTCGCGGCGGCCAGCGAAAGCGGCAGCTGGCAAGCCGCCGCCGAGGATCTTGCCGAGCACCGTCAGGTCGGGTTCGACGCCGTAGAGCTCCTGGGCGCCGCCGCGGGCGACCCGGAAGCCGGTGATCACCTCGTCGAAGACCAGCAGGGCACCGCGGGCGCGGGTCGCGTCGCGGAGGAACTCGAGGAAGCCATCGCGCGGGCGGACGACGCCCATGTTGGCGGCGATCGGCTCGAGGATCACCGCGGCGACGGCGTGCTCGGCCAGCGCCTGGTCGAGCGGCGGCGGATCGTTCCAGGGCACGACGACCGTGGCGGCGGTCTGCGCGGCGGTGACCCCGGCGCTCGCCGGCAGCGCCAGCGTCGCGACTCCCGAGCCGGCCTCGGCGAGCAAGCCATCGGAGTGGCCGTGGTAGGCGCCGGCGAACTTGACTACGACCTCGCGGCCAGTGACGGCGCGGGCGAGGCGAATCGCGCTCATCGCCGCCTCGGTGCCGGAGCTGGTCATCCGCATCATCTCGACCGAGGGCACGCGGGCGACCACCTCCTCGGCCAGCTCGACCTCGGCTTCGGTCGCGGCGCCGAAGCTGGTGCCCGCCGACCGCGGCGGTCTCGACCGCCGACGAGCACTGCGGGGTCGAGCGTGGCCGAGAATCAGCGGTCCCCAGGAGCCGACCCAGTCGAGGTAGCGGTTGCCGTCGACGTCGATCAGCTCGCAGCCCTCGCCGCGCTCGATGAAGATCGGCTCGCGGCCGATCTGTCGCATCGCCCGCACCGGCGAGTTGACGCCGCCGGGAAGGACCTTCAGCGCGCGGCGGTAGAGATCCGCCGAGCGCTCGTCGCTAGGAATGCTCCTCCTCCCAGCGCCGGTAATCGTCCGTGAAGTAACGCAGGCGGATCTTCTTGTACTCGGTCGAGGAGTAGAGGGTGGCTCGGTCCTCAGGCCCCATGCCGCAGTCCTCGGCGATCGAGTCGAGGACCGCGTCGCACTCCTCCTTGGAGCGACCGTGGGCCATCGTGAAGACGCTGTAGGGCCAGTCCTCATAGGTGGGGCGCTGGTAGCAGTGGGAGATGCCGCGGAAGGAAGCCATGCGGCTGCCCGTCTCCATGATCTCCGCCTCGGGCACCTTCCAGACACCCATCCCGTTGGCCGAGAAGCCGGCGCGGCGGTGGAAGAGGATCGCGGCGACGCGGCGCAGCAGCTTGCGATCGACCATGCCACCGAGATGGGCCGAGCAGCTCCTCGGTCGTCATCCCCAGCTCCGCAGCAGCGGCGTCGTAGGGGCGCTCGACCGCCTCCATCGGACCCTGCAGGGCGCGGATCACGGCGATGTCGCGATCGTCGTAGGGCTGTGCCTCGAGCTCGCGCGGCGGTGA
Organism: uncultured Solirubrobacterales bacterium; assembly: GCA_963716345.1. Lineage (GTDB taxonomy): Bacteria > Actinomycetota > Thermoleophilia > Solirubrobacterales > 70-9 > VRUE01. Next base: position 1,282,737 of record OY970304.1, on the reverse strand, counting down.
AGCGTCGACGGCGGCGACAGCCAGGGCCTCGGTGCCCTTCTCCATCTCCAGGTTCATGTTGATCTTGAACAGGGTCAGGGTCGGCAGCTCGCGCATCGACTCGGCGCCGGTCTCGCGCATCAGCGCCTCGAGCGTGCCGGGCAGGCCGAGCTCGGAGTCGGGCGGGGTGGCGATCGTGAACCAGAGGTTGAAGTCGTGGGTGCGCAGGTAGTTGTGGGAGACACCGGGATGGGAGTTGACGATCTGGGCCGCGCGGTGCGGGTGCTCGCTGTCGACCTTGGCGGCGACCAGCATCGACTCGTAACCGAGCGCCCGGGTGTCGAAGATCGGCGTGATCTCGCGGATGATCCGGCTCGTCGAGCAGGCGTTTGGTGCGGGCGAGGACGTCGTCGAGCTCCAGCTCAGCCTCGGAAGCGACGAGGGCGAAGGGCTCGGGATCGAGCGGGAAGCTCGACTGCAGCAGGTTCATCAGCCGCTTGTCGGTCTCATCGAGCGGGATCGCGGCGCCGTCCTTGCGCGAGCGTGCCTTCGACTGGGGAGCCTTCACTGAAGCCACGCGGCTGCCTCCTTCGCGTAGTAGGTGACGATCGCGTCGGCGCCGGCGCGGCGAATCGAGGTCAGCGTCTCGAGCACGGCGGCGCGCTCGTCGATCCAGCCGTTGCTCGGCGGCGGCCTTCAGCATCGAGTACTCGCCGGAGACGTGGTAGGCGGCGAGCGGCGCCCCGGTCGCGTCCTTGACCTGGCGGACGACGTCCAGATATGGGGTGGCGGGCTTGACCATCAGCATGTCGGCGCCCTCCTCGAGATCGAGCTCGGCCTCGCGCACCGCTTCGGCGGCGTTGGCGGGATCCATCTGGTAGCCGCGGCGGTCGCCGAACTCGGGGGTCGACTCGGCGGCGTCGCGGAAGGGGCCGTAGAAGGCGGAGGCGTACTTGGCGCTGTAGGCGATGATCGGCACGCCGGGGTGGCCCTCCTCGTCGAGCTGGTGGCGGATCGTGCCGACCCGGCCGTCCATCATGTCGCTGGGCGCGACCGCGTCGGCGCCGGCCTCGGCGTGGGAGATCGCGACCTTGGCCAGCAGCTCGACCGTGATGTCGTTGTCGACCTCGCCGTCGCGGACGAAGCCGCAGTGGCCGTGCGAGGTGTACTCGCAGAGACAAACGTCGGTGATCACGGTCAGGTCCGGGTGGGCCTCCTTCAGCGCCCGCACCGCCATCTGCACGACTCCCTCGTCGTCGTAGGCGCCGGAGCCCGACTCGTCCTTGGCGGCGGGGACGCCGAAGAGAAGGACGGCGCCGACGCCGGCGGCGGCGATCTCCGTCGCCTCGGCGACCAGCTCGGAGATCGAGAAGCGCTCGATGCCGGGCATCGAGTCGACCTCCTCGCGGACGTCCTCGCCGGCGACGACGAAGAGCGGGCTGGATCAGGTGCGCGGGGGACAGCTTGGTCTCGCGGACCAGGGCGCGCAGCGGCTCCGTGCGCCGCAGGCGGCGCAGGCGTGTGGCGGGGAACGGCATTGCGAGCGAGTTTAGGGGAGGGAGGGTGGTGGCCCTATCCCAGACGCCCGGCTTACGCCGGGCTTGAGTGTCTGGGATAGGGCCACCACCCTCCCTTGCTCAAGCACCGGCTAACAATGCGATTTCCGGCTACGGATAGCTTTCGGCAGCATGGGTGCAGGGACGGGAACCGGGGTGGCCGTGCTGGAGGCGCGCGAGCTGGTCAAGCGCTTCGGCGAACGGGAAGCGCTGCGGGGGGTCAGCTTCGAGGCCGCTGCTGGGGAGCTGGTGGCGGTGATCGGGCCGAACGGAGCGGGCAAGACGACGCTGCTCTCGATCCTGGCCGGGATCTCCAGGCCCGATGGCGGCGAGGTCGACGTTGCCAGAGGGAGAGGTCGGCTGGGTGCCTCAGCAGGCGGCGCTCTACCGGCGGCTGACGGTTGAGGAGAACCTGCTGCTGTTCGCACGGCTGGAGAAGCACGCGGATCCGCGGGCCTCGCCGAGGAGATGCTGGAGCTGACCGGGCTTGGGCGAGCGGCGGGGCGAGATCGTCGCGCGGCTCTCGGGCGGCAACCAGCAGCGGATCAACATCGCGATTGGGCTGCTCTCGCGGCCAGCGGTGCTGCTGCTCGACGAGCCGAGCGTCGGGCTCGACCCGCGGCAACGGGCGCGGCTGTGGGAGTTCGTCGTGACCCTGGCCGCTGAGCGTGGGACGACGGTGATCTTCTCCACCCACGACATCCAGGAGGCCGAGCGCTACGGCAGACGGCTGCTTGTGCTCGCCGACGGCGAGGCGCTCTTCGACGGATCGACCGAGGGGCTGCGCGAGGCCGTGCGCGAGCGAGGCGCCCGAGGCCGCCGAGCCGGACTTCGAGACCGCCTTCGTCGCCTTCCTCCACCACCGGGGGCACTGATGCGCTGGCTGCTGCTCAAGGACCTGCAGATCCTCCGCCGCTCGCCGCTGCAGGCATTCCTGCTGGTCGCCTACCCGGTCCTGATCGCGGTCCTCGTCGGCTTCGCGATCTCGCGCGCGCCGGAGAAGCCCCGGGTCGCCTTCCTCAACGAAGTGCCGGCCAGCTCCCGGGTCAGCGTCGGTAGCCAGCAGCTGCCGACGATCGGCGTCAGCGACCGGATCTGCAAGCGGGTCGAGTGCGTCCACGTCAAGAGCCGCGCCGAAGCCGTGGACGAGGTCCGCTCCGGCGACGTGCTGGCGGCGCTGATCCTGCCCGCCGACCTGGTCGACCAGATCAACTCGCTCTCGACCCTGACGCCGCGGAACGCCGAAGGTCGAAGTGATCGTCAACGAGGAGGACCCGGTCAAGGCGCAGCCTGGTCAACGACCGGATCAACTCGCTGCTGGCCCAGGCCAACCTGGTGATCGCGCGGCGGATCGCCGCCGAAGGCGGCAAATACCTCGACCTCGCTGATCGACGGTGGGCAGTTCAGCGTGCTCGGCCAGACGATCCAGATCCTCGGCCTCAGCGCAACAGCGCCAAGATCCTCGAAGGCGATGCGGCCGGCGCTGCCGCCGAGGCCTGCGTGCCTCGGTCGACCAGGTGACTCAGTTCGCCACCCTGGCCCGCGAAAACCTCGACATCGCCGGACCGCTGCTCGAGCGGCTGGCGCAACCGATCGAGGTCGACAAGGCAGGTGGTCAACGGCTCCTCCCCGCCGCTCGAAATCTTTGCGATCGCGGTCGCCGCCACGCTCACCCTGGCCTTCGTCACGGTCCTGCTGGTCGCCGGCTCGCTGGCGCTCGAGCGCGAGGAGAACGCCTTCCCGCGACTGACCCGGGGGCTGGTCTCGCGCGCCGCCCTGCTCGACCGAGAAGGTCGCTGCTCGGCGTTGTGATCGGCCTCGTCGTGACCCTGCTGATGCTCGCCGGGTTGGCGATCTTCGTGCCCCTGCACTGGGGCCGCGTCGGCCTCTGGCTGCTGGCGATCATCGGCGGCGGCGCGGCGTTGGGAGCGGCTGGCGCGGCGCTCGGGGCGGCGGCGCGCGAGGTGCGGGCGGTCTCGCTGCTCGCCTTCATGGTCACCCTGCCGGTCGCCTTCCTCTCGCTGATCCCCTCCGGCACGGTCGGCCCGGCGCTGTATGACGTGATCAAGGTGATCGCCGCGCTCTTCCCCTTCAAGCCAGCCCTGCAGGCGATGACCGCGGCGCTGGACCCGGGTGGATCGGGCATGGGCAGCGCCCTGCTTCACCTCGGCGATCCTGATCGTCGCCTACGGCCTGCTCGCCCGCCTCGCCCTGCGCCGCTTCAGCGCGGTCTGAGCGCTACAGAGCAACGAGGGAGCTGCGCCGAGCGCGACTGGGACAGGTTGGGGTCCGTGACATTGCCGAGAACGAAGGACTCGAGATCGGTGTCGGGACAAAGCGAGGATCTGACCAGCTCCATCGCCTCAGGCTCGGTGATCGCGGCGAACGTCCTGCCGCTGGCGGTAACCGCGGCGAGGGCAACCTCGGAGTCGTCAACGAGCAGGCAGCCGTGGCGGCTGATGTAGGCCGAGACCTCACTCAGCGCCTCGCCGTCTTCGAGTCGGCACTCAATGCCCTCGAGCAGATGCTGTTCGTAGTTCGGCTCGGTCGCCGAGATCACGCCGATCTGGGCGCTGGTCATGTAAATGACGTGGACCTGGACCTCGGTCCCGGGGCTGCGCTGGAGAGTTGCGGGGATGGCCCCGTAGGGAGAGATATGGGCGGAATAGACGACGTCGAACTCGCAGAGTCGGGCGGGGACGACGAGCACCGGCTGGTCGCTGAGGGCGAGCTTGCGCGAGAGGACCTGGGGGGCGGCGTTCGAGCCATAGGCCAGCACCGGCGTGCGCTCCTCGCGGTCGATCTCGAACTCGGACGGGTCGAGGGTCTGATGGCCGAGCTGGATGAAGGGGCCGGGCGGGGCACCGTAGGGATAGCCCAGGGCGCGCTCGACAACGTCGTTTCGCTCGTTCACCCCGCACACCCTTTCGCAATTGCGCGGATAGGGTCAAGACCATGAAGGTCCTCTTCATCGGCGACGTGGTCGGCGGCCCTGGTCGCCGTGGCCTGCGCCGCGACGATGCCGGCGCTGCGCGAGCGCTTCGAACCGGACCTGGTCGATCGTCAACGGCGAGAACTCGGCCGGTGGCATGGGCATCACCGAGAAGACCGCCAACGACCTCTTCGAGGCCGGCGCCGACGTGATCACCAGCGGCAACCACATCTATCGCCACCGCGAGGTCTACGGCTATCTCAACCGCAGCGACCGGCTGATCCGGCCGGCCAACTACCCGCTACGCCAACCCCGGCCGCGGCTACACCGTCGTCGAGATCGGCGGGCATGCGGGTCGGCGTGATCAACCTCAGCGGCGCGATCGGACTGCGGGTCGCGCGCTCGCCCTTTCACGAGGTCGACGACATCCTCGAGAAGATCGACGCCGACTTCGTCATCGTCGACTTCCACGCCGAGGTGACCAGCGAGAAGGTGGCGATGGGCTGGCATCTCGACGGGCGGGTGGCGGCCGTGCTCGGCACCCATACCCACGTGCCGACCGCCGACGCGCGGGTGCTGCCCCAGGGCACCGCCTTCATCTCCGACGTCGGCATGACCGGTTCGCGAACCAGCGTGCTCGGGGTCAAACCAGAGCTGATCCTCGAGTCGCTGATCACGCAGATGCCGATCCGCTTCGAGACCGCCGAGGAGGACGTCTGGGTGATGGGAGCCGTGGTCGATGTCAACGACCACGGGCTGGCCGACTCGATCAGCCGGTGATGGTTCCGGCGCCCGAGCTTTAGGTCGAGGTCGAGGTCAGGTCCCCTACGTCAAACGAGCAGCCTGCGGCTGCTCTTGAGTGTTTGACATAGGGGCCTGACCGCCATCGCCACCAGCAGCAAGCGGGTAGAACCAGACGATGTAGAGGTAGAACCAGTGGTGCATGGTGAGCTGGACGCCGATCAGCAGAGCCGCACCGAACGCGGCCACCTGGACAGAGCTTCTTGTCGCTTGGGGCGGAAGGCGAAGAGCAGGGAGAGGGCGGCGACTCCGATGAGAAGCGCGACGCGGAGAGGTTCCAGCGACGGGACCTGGCCCCAGATGCTGAACGGCGAGCTGCGGCCGGCCTGGTAGGCGATGGTGCGCTCGTAGAACGGTGTGCAGGCCGGGGTCGATCGCGGGCCAGAGCATCACGGCGAGCCGTGACGCGGCGAAGGCGAGCGGCGAAGCACGCCAGCGTCGCTGGCTCCAGCGTCGTAGGTGAGCAGCATCGGGGCGAGGACCGCCGGGGCGAACTTGGCGAAGGTGGCGAGGGCCGCCATCACGCCCCGGGCCGCTGGGCGGGCGAGGACCAGGAGCGTCGCGACCAGGAGCATCGCCACCAGCGAGTCGTTGGAGTTGGACTCGAGCAACGTAAGGCGGTGTAGGGGATAGGCGGCCCAGCCGAAGGCGAGGATCGCGGCGAGCTGGTGGCCAGCGGGCCCGGGACGGATGCGGAGGCCGAGGAAGATCAGCAGGGCGAAGGTGGCGAGGTCGAAGATGACCGCGGCGCCGTGGGCGGCGGGGAGGTCGTCCCAGGTTCCCGACCAGGGCCAGATCCGCTCGAAGGGCACGTAGGCGAGGTAGTTGACCGGGCCGTAGGTGTCGCCCTGGGAGACGTCTTCCGGGAAGTTGTCGTAGATCGGTTCGCCGTGGGCGATCCGGTCGGCGCCGACGACGCCGGCGTAGCCGACGTCGATCGCGCCTGAGTCGGCCATGTTGAGACCGACCCGGAAGCCGATCAGGAAGAGCGCGGCGATCAGCAGCCACGTCGTCGGCCAGCGCGGCCGCAGCCCCTCCCCCCGCCCGCGATCCCAATCCACAGCGCGCGGCCGAAAAGGTAGAGCGAGGACCGGAGTACTGGAGCGGCACCGAGACACCGATTTCGGCCCGGTTGAAGAAGAAGTTGGAGACGCCGAAGCCGAGCAGGACGAGCAGGTCGAGATTGGCGATCCGCGGCGCAAGCGGCGCCAATCGACGAGGCCGAGCAGGAAGATCGCGCAGAGCGGCAGGAAGACGTAGGGCGCGTTGAGCTTGTGGCCGAAGGCGCCCGAGTAACCGCGGGCCATCTTCCAGGCGACCTGGTAACCGGTCCAGGACTCGCGCACTTCGCCGGTCTGCGGGTCGACGATGACCAGCGCAACCTCCTTGTCGGCGGCGAAGTAGCCGACCTCCCAGTTGCCGTCAACCTTGTTGGCAGCGTGCGGTCAAAGTCCCGTTGGCCCGCTGCTCCTTGGCGACGTTGGGATCGTGGCTGGCGATCTCGAGCCGCTTCGCGCGGCGGTGACCTTCGAGCGCTCGCCGCAGCGCGGCGGGTGCTGGCAGGCGAGAGCAGCAGCGGCGGCAGAGCGACGCGCCGCCAGCTCAGCCTCATCAGTCCGAAGTGGTCGAGAACTGCGGGCGCCACGTCGCGAAGGGTCCACTGCTCGCGCTCGTTCGCCGCAGCGGGACCACAGCCGACGAAGAGCAGCGGGCCGAGCGAGTCGCCGGCGTGCAGTGAGCCGTGGCTGCCACCGCCGGCGTGGGTGACCCCGCCCCAGTCGACGGCCTCGAAGCCGGGCTGCAGCGAGAGCACGAAGTCGCCGGCGTGGGGAGCGCAGAGCGCCGACCAGACGCGGCCGAGTGGGTCGGGGTAGGTCTCGCTGCGCAGGCGGCCGTCCTCGATCGCCGCCTCCAGCGCCGCCAGGTCGCCCTCGACCTGCCAGTGACCGCCGCGTAGGTCGGCGACTGGGCCTCCGGGTCGAAAGCTGAGCCTCGCCTCTCCCCTTTCGACCACGGCACGGCAGCCGGCTCGCGGAGCTCCCGGCTCGGTCCGTCACCAGTGGCTGCCCGTCGGCTCCCTCAAGGCGGCAGACCAGGTCGACGCCCTCGATCACGGTCAGGCGCTCTGGCGCACCGCGCTCGGGTCGGCTCGCTCGCCCTCGCCGGGCAGCAGGTAGACGTGGGCGGCGCGGCCGGTCGGGCTGACCGCGAGCTGGGCCGGCTCCGGCTCGGTCTCGGAGGGCTGCAGCACCGACCACTCGCGGCCCAGCAGCTCGGCCAGTGGCAGGCCGCGGTGCACGGCGGTCTGGGCGTGATCGGCGACCAGGATCACGCGCGTGGTCGGTCGAGAAAGGTGTCGAGGCCGCCGGCCGCCTCGACGAGCTTGCCGAAGCAGTGGTCGGCCTTGGCGATCGACTCGACGCTTGCCTCCGGGCCGTGGCGGTGCGAGTAGTTGTCGTTGTCGGGCAGCGAGAAGAGGAGGAAGTCGAAGCCGTCCGCTTCGACCAGCTCGGCCGAGCAGCAGGCCGAGTAGCCGTCGCGGTTGCCGGGGATCGAGGTCGACTTGCAGGGCACCTCGCGGCTGGCGTAGAGGTCGCCGTAGAAGAGCTCGGCCGGCCCCCAGGTGTGGTGGCGGAACTTGAGCCGGGTCGCGTCGACCGCGCGGCGCAGCAGGCCCGTCGAGCGAGACCTGGTGGCGGTGGCGACCGCGGTAGATCAGGAACGGGCGTGCAGGCGGTGCGCAGGCCGGCGTCGTCGAGCTGCTCGAAGAGAGTCTCGACCTCGGGGTTGAGGTGGGCCAGGTTCATGTTGTAGACGAGGTCGTAGAGCGCGCGGAAGACGCCGAAGGCGCGGGTCGCCTCGAGCGAGGAGCCGTACTCGACGTAGCGCCGCTCGAGCCGGTGGTACCAGTTCATGCCGCTGATCCAGTGCCGGTCGGCGCCGACGCCCGGTGACCATCTCCGACGCAGGCGACGGGGTCACCGAGGGGAAGCTGGAGACGCAGTCGGGCACCAGCACGCCGCGCTCGAGCAGCGCCGCCGAAGGTCGGCGCCCGACCTTCGGCGACGGCGCGCTCGCAGCATGTCGGTGCGCAGCGAGTCGACGTAGGTGAGGACCAGCTTCTTGGCAGCCACTGCCGCCATGATGAATCAGACCGCCGCGTGGGCTAGCGGAGGACGCGCAGGCCGGCGTGTTTGCGCTGGGCGCGGCGATGGCGGGAGATTCCGAGCCAGACGAGGGCGGCGACCACGAGCAGGATGGCTGGGGAGATCAGGATCGCGATCGCGACGACGATCAGGGCCGCCGAGCGCGACGAGGAAGCCGAGCGCTCCGGCGCCGCTGCCCTCGCGGCGCCGGCGCCGAGCGACCACGTCGCTGATCACCAGGCAGGCGACGACAGCGCCGAGCAGGCAGAGAACGCGCCGCCGAGCGGCGCCGTCCGAGCAGGAAGCCGACGACGAGGCCGATCACCGCGGCGAGGATCGTCATCCGGCCGCGGGCGGAGCCGTGCGTGCCGGTGGTGCCGGCGAGCATCCCGATCGCGATGCCGATGCCGAGCTCGGCAGATGAGAAAGTCCACGCCCGAAAACCTAACCCCCCGGCGCGGCGGCGTCGATTCGCCACACTTCCCGCATGACCGAGCCCCACCGCCAACGGCGTCGCGCCCACACCAGCACCCGTGACCTCGAGCGCTACGCCGGCCTCTTCGCCGAGCGGACGCGGGTGATGCGCTCCTCGGCGATGCGCGACCTGATGGCGGTGACGGCGCGGCCGGAGGTGATCTCGCTCGCCGGCGGGCTGCCGGACACCTCGACCTTCCCGCCCCAGACCTTCGCCGCGCAGATGACCCGGATCGCCCAGGAGTCGGCGGCGGAGGCGCTGCAGTACGGCCCGACCGAGGGCTTCGAGGAGACCATCGACTGCATCGTCGAGGTGATGGGCGCCGAGGGGATGCTGCCCGACCCCGACGACGTGATCGTCACCACCGGCGGCCAGCAGGCGATCGACCTGATCTGCAAGACGCTGGTCGATCCCGGCGACGTGGTGATCTGCGAGGCGCCCACCTACCCCGGCGCGATCCCGGTCTTCTGCAGCTACCAGGCCGAGATGATCCAGATCGAGTGCGACGATGACGGGATGCGGATCGACCGAACTCGAGGACGCTCTCGGAGCGGCTCGACCGCGAAGGCCGGCGGCCGAAGTTCATCTACTCGGTGCCGACCTTCCAGAACCCGGCCGGGGTGACGATGTCGCTGGAGCGGCGACGGCGCCTGGTCGAGCTGGCCCGCTCACGCGAGCTGCTCGTGGTCGAGGACAACCCCTACGGCCTGCTGCGCTTCGGCGGTGAGCCGCTGCCGCCGCTCTACCAGCTCGACGGCGGCGACTTCGTCATCTACGTCGGCACCTTCTCGAAGATCCTCTCCCCCGGCATCCGCCTCGGCTGGGCAGTGGCGCCGCCGCCGGTGATGGAGAAGATCGTGCTCGGCAAGCAGGCGGCCGACCTCTGCACCTCGACCCTGACCCAGTACTTCGTCCGTGAGTACTTCGCCGAAGGTCGCTGGCGCGAGTACATCGAGAGCCTGATCGAGCTCTACCGCGACCGCCGCGACGCGATGATTGAGGCGCTGGGCCGAGCACTTCCCGCCGCAGGCGACCTGGACCGAGCCCGACGGCGGCCTCTTCATCTGGGCGACCCTGCCCGACTTACATCGACACCAGCGACCTGCTGGCCAAGGCGCTGCGCGACGACGTCGCCTTCGTCCCGGGCCAGGCCGCCTACGTCGACGGACGCGGGCCGCAACTCGATGCGGCTCAACTTCTCCGGCGTCAGCGAGGATGAGATCCGCGAGGGCATCCGCCGGATCGGCCGCGTGATCGCCGAGCAGGTCGAGCTCTACGGAGCGCTGACCGGGAGGCAAGGCAAGCCGCATATGCCCGCAGGCGAAGCCGAGGACATGGGCGGAATTGATTCACAGTCGAATCCGTCGCCGTCCATATCTGATTCCTCGGAGACGGATTCCACTGTAGTGCCTTTTCGGAAGGCCGAGGGCGGGTGAAGGTCGCGGTGCTCAAAGGCGGGCGCTCGCTCGAGCGGGGCGTCTCGCTGCGCTCCGGTGCGCGGGTCGAAGACGCCTTGGAGCGACTCGGACACGAGGTGCTGCCGTTCGACGTCGACGGCGACATGGTCAAGCGGCTGGCGGCCGGACGGCCGGACGTCGCCTTCGTCGCCATGCACGGGCCCGGCGGCGAGGACGGCACCGCGCAGGAGCTGCTCGAGATCCTCGGCATCCCCTTCACCGGGCCCGGGGTCGCCGCCTGCGCTCGCTGCATCGACAAGGTCCTCGCCAAGCACGCGCTGCGCGCGGCGGGCATCCCGACGCCGGACTGGTTCGCCTTCAACGAGACCGCCTTCCGCGAGCTCGGCGCTGCCGACGCGCTTGCCGGCCTCGAGGAGCGGCTCGGGTTCCCGCTCGTGGTCAAGCCGAGCCGCGGCGGCTCGGCGCTCGGGAGTCAAATTCGCCGAGAACTGCGGTCGAGGTTCCCGAGGCGCTGGTCTCGGCCTTCAGCTACGACGATCGCGTCCTGCTTGAGCGCTTCGTCGACGGGCGCGAGCTGGCGGTCAGCGTGCTCGGCAACGAGCCGCTGCCGGTGGTCGAGGCGATTCCCGAGTCGGGACGACGCCTACGACTTCGAGGCCCGCTATGAGATCGGCCGCACCCGCTTCGTCTGCCCCGCAGAGCTGAGCGCCGAGGAGCGCAGCCGCGGTCACCGAGGCCGCGCTCGGCGCCTACCGGGCGCTCGGCTGCTCGGGCTTCTCGCGGGTCGACCTGATCCTCGCCGAGGACGGCCCGCAGGTGCTCGAGGTCAACGCGATCCCCGGCCTCACCGACACCAGCCTCCTCCCCCAGGCCGCCGAGGCGGCGGGCATGTCGCTTCGAGCAGCTGGTCGAACGGATCCTCGAGCTCGCCGTAGGCGGCGACCAGTCAGTAGATCGGGGGATGCAGGGAGGCTGACGAGGGGAGCGCACTAATGTGCGTGACCTGAGGAGGCCGACCGAAGACCTCGAGATACGCCGACTGGACGCCGCCTACGAGTCGCCACCTTGGGCGAAGTCATCGGGGGTGACCTCGTCGAGGAACTCTTTGAATTTGTCGACGACCTCCTCGGTGTCCTCGACCTCGTGCTCGAACTCGATCGCCGACTCCTCGATCACGTCCTCGGCGGCGAAGATCGGCGCTGAGACGCGCACGGCGAGGGCGAGGGCGTCGGAGGGTCGCGAGTCGATCTCCATCTCGGTGCCGTTGATCGAGACCGTGATCGAGGCGTAGAAGGTGTTGTCGCGCAGCTCCGTCACCGAGACCCGCTCGCATTTGGCGTCGAGCTGCTCGAGCAGGTCGGAGAGCAGGTCGTGCGTCATCGGCCGCGGCGTCGAGGCGCCCTGCAGCTTCATCAGGATCGCCGCCGCCTCCGGGTGCCCGATCCAGATCGGCAGGAACTTGTTGCCGTCGACAGTCTTCAGCAAGACGATCGGCTGCTTGCCGACCATGTCGAAGCTGACACCGTAGATCTGCATCTGCTGCACGAATGGGCGATCCTGGATTCGAACCAGGGACCTCGTCCTTATCAGAGACGCGCTCTAACCAACTGAGCTAATCGCCCGGAGCCCAGCGAAGGATAGCGAGGGAATCGTGACTGCCTGAGCCCGCCGTTCAGCGTTGGCGGCGTGAGAGGCTGCGGGCCAGGGCAAGTGCCTCGTCGAGATCTCGAGGCGGATCTCGAGCGTGATCTCCCCCCCTTTGGGACGCAGCTTGACCTCGTGGCCAAGCGCGGACTCGAGCTTGTCGGCCGCGTCGCGCAGGGCCTCGGCCTCTTCCGGGGCCAGCCCTCCCGGCGAGCCACTCCTGTTCTTTGGCTGGCCAGCCAGCTTGGCCCTGTTCTCGGTCTCGCGCACCGACCAGCCGCCGCGCACTGCGTCGCGCGCGAGGCGCCGGCGCACATCGTTGCCGTCGGCGGCGAGCAGAGCGCGGCCGTGGCCCTCGCTCAGGTCGCCCGACTCGAGCAGCTCGAGGGTCTCGTCGGGGAGGTCGAGGAGGCGGATCAGGTTCGAGACGGCGGGGCGGCTGCGACCGACGCGGCGGGCCAGGTCCTCCTTGGAGAGACCGAGCTCGTCGACCAGGGCGGCGCAGGCCCGTGCCTCGTCGACCGGGTTGAGGTCCTCGCGGACCATGTTCTCGATCAGCGCCACCTGCAGCCGCTCCGCCTGCTCCTGGTCGCGGACGACGGCCGGGACCTTGGCGAGGCCCGCCTGCCTGTGCGGCGCGCCAGCGGCGCTCGCCGGCGATCAGCTCGTAGCTGCCGTCGGGGAGAGGGCGAACCAGCAGCGGCTGGACGACGCCGTTGGCCTCGATCGAGGAGGCCAGGGCACTAAGCGCCTCGGGGTCGATCTTGGTCCGCGGCTGGTTCGGGTTCGGCTTGATCAGCCCGACCGGCAGCTCCCGCAGCTCGCCGGCATGCTCGGCGCTAGCCTCGGGCAGGATCGCCGCCAGGCCGCGGCCGAGGCCGCGCTTGGCCGCTAGCCACGCTCGGCCAGCTCCCGGGCGAGGGCGCGATAGGCGTCGGAGCCGCGCGAGTGCGGCGAGTGGTCGATTACGGGCAGACCGAAGCTGGGTGCCTCGGCGACCCGAACGCTGCGCGGGATGACGGTGTTGAAGACCATCTCGGGGAAATGCTGGCGCAGTTCCCGCTCGACGTCCTGGGCCAAGCGGGTGCGCTCGTCGTGCATGGTGACCAAGCAGTCCCGACACCTCCAGCGCCGGGTTGAGCTCGCGACGGATCACCGCCAGGGTGTCGAGAAACTGCACCAGGCCCTCCAACGCCAGGTACTCGGCCTGAACCGGGACGATCACCCGGTCGGCGGCGGTGAGGGCGTTGACGCTGACTGGGCCCAGCGAGGGCGGGCAGTCGAGCAGCGTGTAGGCGAAGCGCTCGCGGACCGGGCCGAGGCGTTCGCGCAGGCGCGTCTCGGAGCCCTCAATCCGGGGGAGCTCGACCGCGGCGCCGGCAAGGTCGCGATTGGCGGGCACGAGCCAGAGGTTGTCCGGCCCGGCGGGCGGGCTGCCTCGGCGACCGAGACCTCGCCGATCAGACAGTCGTAGGAGGAGGGATGCAGGTCGCGTTCGCCGCCGAGGGCGACCGTCGCGTTGCACTGCGGATCGAGATCGACGAGGAGCGTCTGCGCGCCGGAGGCAGCGACGCAGGCAGCGACGTTGACCGCCGTCGTTGTCTTGCCGACGCCGCCCTTCTGATTGGAGATCGCGTAGACGGCGCCCATGCGAGCGCAGACTAGTGGTCGCCGTAGGGGCGCTTCTTGGCCATGCCCGGACGGCGCGGCAGATTGGGAGGAGTTGGGCCGGACTTGCGGATCAGGTGCAGGTGGCGATGTTCGCTGCCGGCAAAAGGGCCGACGTGGCGAATCTCCTCGGGACGCATCGCCAGCGCCCCGGCGGCGCTCTCGAGTTGCGCCTCCTCCTCGGCGTCCCGCTTGCCCTTCCAGGCAACGAGAACGGCGCCATCCTCGAGCAGGGGCGAGGCAAGCTCGGCGAGAGTGGAGAGCCGACCAACGGCGCGGGCAGTTACCGCCGCATAGGCCTCGCGCCCGTCCTCTCCGGCGAGATCCTCTGAGCGGGCGTTGATGACACGGGCATTGGCGGTCCCCGCCTCGTCAATCGCCCGCTGGATAAAGGCGCACTTGCGGCCCACGGACTCGATCAGATCGACCTGCGCGTTGGGCAGTGCAACTGCCAGCACTAGTCCCGGAAACCCAGCGCCAGAGCCGATATCAGCGATTCGCGAGGCGCTTTGCAGCTGCTCGAACTCCAAGCCGGTGAGGCTGTCCGCGACATGGACCCGCCAAGCCCGGTCTGGATCGGTAACTGAGCTAACCGACGCTCGCTCAGTCACCAGAAGCTCCAGGACACGCGTGATCGCCGCTCTTTGCGCCTCGCTGAGGAGCCGGTCCGGTAGGGGTGAAGCGTCTTGCACTTTTTCGTCACCGACCTTTGAGGCGTCAGCCCAACAACGTTCCACCGAAAAAGTTAAGCGAAACCCCTACCGGACCGGCTCCGCTACTCAGACACCAAAGGGGCGACGACCACGCAGCGGCGCGGCTCGTCGCCTTCGCTGTACGTCTCCACGCCCGAGCGCTCCTTGAGGTGCTCGTGCACGACGCGGCGCTCCTGGGCGCTCATCGGGTCCATCTCGACCGACTGATTCTCATTCAGCGCCTGCTCCGCGGCCCGGTCGGCGCGGGCTGTCAGCGTCTCCTTGCGGCGGTCGCGATACCCGGCCGCGTCGACGATCACCCGCTTGCGCTCACGCATCCCGCGGAATGCTGCCTGGTAGGCGATCAGCTGCAGCGCGTCGATCGTCTGCCCGCGCTTTCCAATCAGCAGCCCGTAATCCTCGTCGCCTACGACCGAAGCCGTGATCCGATCGTCGTCCTCAACGATCTCCACCTCACCCTCCAGGTCAAGCTCGTCAAGCACCTCCTCAACAAGCTCCTGAACCCGCTCAGCAGGCTCTTGCGGCCAGTCGTCAGCTCCGGTCACGCGCAGCAGTCTATGCGCGGAAGCCCACCAGATGAAAGCTTCTGTCCTTCCGGATCACCTCATCTCCCTTTAGCGCTGAAGAAGCCTGTGGAGTAGAGCGACGGGAGGGGTCTCGTCGGAACCTTCGCGAAGCGGCTCTGCAAAGTGATTCTCAGCCGCGAAAGCGGCTCCAGATTCGCACCGCCCGACGGGCGGTGCGTGGGTTCCGACGAGACCCCTCCCGTCGCTCCCCCAGAAGCTGCTTCAGCGCCGCTTCTTCTTCTTTTTCGGCGGAGGAGGCGGTGGCTTAGCCGCCTTGGCCGCCAGCGCCCCCTCGGGGGTGGCCATCACCGGCGCTGGAATCACGCGCTGGATCACGGACTGCTGGCCGATCGTCCAGAAATTGGTCGTGATCCAGTAGAGGATGAGGCCGGCGGGGAAGTTGATGATGAAGGGGACGAAGATGAACGGCAGCACCATCATCATCGTCCGCTGGCTTTTGTCGGCGGTCGATCGACATCACCATGCCCGAGAACAGCTGGGTGCCCACGTAGAGGACGAGCAGCACGATCAGTTCGGCCCCGTGCGCCTTCTCCGTCAGGTTGTTGATGAAGAGAAACGAAGCTTCCGAACCGCAGTGCCCAAACTTTTCGCAGGCGTGGCTGATGTCGCCCGGCAGCTCGTGCCGCAGGACGTAGAAGAGAGTGATGAAGACCGGCAGCTGCGCGATCAGGGGGATGCAGGAGGCAAAGGGGTTGACTTTGTTCTCCTTGTAGAAGCGCATCATTTCCTGCTGCATGCGCTGTTTGTCGTTTTTGTATTTCGCCTGGATCTCTTTGATCTGCGGCTGCAGCGCCTGCAGCGCGCGCATGCCCTTCAACTGCTTGTAGGTGAGCGGGAATCAGCAGAGTCCGAGTGCAGACGGTGAGGGCGATGATCGACATCCCCCAGCTGAGACCGACGTCGTCGTGGAAGAACTTGAGGACGGCGTTGGCGACGTTGACGAGCGGCTGCAGGATGGTGGCGTCAGGAGATCACGTGTGCGCCTCACCGTGGTGGACAGCGGGATCGACCGGGCCGACCTTAAGCGTGAAGCGCTCCGGAACAGGGTCGAAGCCGCCGTGGCTGAAGGGATTGCAGCGCAGCAGGCGCCAGGCCGCCGAGGAGGCACCCGCGGGCGATGCCGAAGCGGCTGATCGACCTCGACCGCGTAGGCCGAGCAGGTCGGCTCGTAGCGGCAACGGCGGGGAAGGGCTGGGGAAATCCAGCGTTGGTAGGCGCGGATCGTGGCCAGAAGGACCCGTTTCACGTGGAACGCTTCTTCCCCGAGGAGCCTGCAAGCGCCTCCTCGATGCTGGCGCGCACCCCGGTGGAGCCTTCGCGCTCGATCAGGTCGCCGATCTCTGGGCGAGCGACCAGGACGAAGTCGTGCTGCGCCGGAAGGTGATCGGACAGCCCCCAGAAAGCCTCGCGCAGAACCCGCTTGACCCGGTTGCGGTCGACCGCGCCGCCGACCTTGCGGCTAACCGAAACTCCGAGCCTCACCTCGTCGCCGCTCCTCGTCCTTGCGAGGAAAGCTGTAGAGAACGAGATAGCGGGTGGCATGTGAGGAGCCGTCACGGTAGACGCGGTCGAACTCGCCGCTGCGTGAGAGGCGGCGTCGTTTCGCCGCCATCTAGGGAGTGAGGCGCTTCCGGCCTTTGCGGCGGCGGCGCTTGAGGATCGCGCGACCCCCGCGCGTGCTCATACGCGCCCGGAATCCGTGCGTCTTGGCCCGCTTCCGCTTCTTCGGCTGATAAGTCCGCTTCATCGGGCGTCGCAGTATACGGACGCGCCGCCGAGCGAGGGAACTCGTCGCCAAAATGATTTCAGCGGCATTTGCGGAGGGACCGATTTCGGCCCATCAAGGCGTCGCTATGGTCGGCCGCCAGGTGCAAGATGACGCGGCGCAACAAGACCTCGACTCCCTCTGGAATGACGTGCAAGCCCGCTTGCGGGCCTCCGTCCCAGACTCGACCTTCCAGCTCTGGCTGGAGCCGCTGAAGGTCGTCGGCAGCCGCTCCGAGACGCTTCTCCTCTCCGCTCCCGAGGGCATTCGGGCCTGGGCCGAGCGGCGCTACTCCGGTCTGATTCGCGAGGCCCTCAGCAGTGCTGGCTCGCAGCTCAGCAACGTCAGCCTCGTCGTTGAGGGTGACGTTGCGGCTGCGGCGGCGAACAGCCCCGGTCTCAACCTCAGCTACACCTTCGATCGCTTCGTGATCGGGGAGGGAAATCGGCTCGCTCACGCGGCAGCACTGGCTGTGGCAGAGGCGCCGTCAGAGGCCTACAACCCGCTCTTCCTGCACGGACCGCCGGGACTTGGCAAGACCCACCTCCTGGTCGCGATCGCCAACTACCTCGAGGCCAACGCGCCCGGGCTCTGAACGTCCGCTACACGACCGCCGAGTCGCTTCACCAACGAGTTCGTCACGGCGCTGCGCAGTGCCGGTGCCGAGGAGTTCAAGCGCCGCTACCGCGACCTCGACGTGCTGCTGGTCGACGACGTCCAGTTCCTCGAGGGCAAGCGCCATACCGAGGAGGAGTTCTTCCACACCTTCAACGCCCTCTACGAAGGCGGCAGCCAGCTAGTGCTCTCCGCCGACCGCATTCCCAGCGAGCTCTCCACCCTCGCCGTCGCGCCTGCGCGACCGCTTCGAGTGGGGGCTGACGGTTGCCGTTGAGCCGCCAAACCTGGCCACCCGCCTGACCGTCCTGCGCCGGCTCGTGCGCGAGGCCGGGGTCGAGATCGCCGAGGGCGGATGCGCTCACCGAGCTGGCCCGTCGGATCGACGTCAACGTTCGCCAGCTGCACGGCGCGCTGACCCGCGTGATCGCCCACGCCTCGCTGACCGCACGGCCGCTCAGCCCAGAGCTGATCGCCGAGGTCATCCCCAAAACCGCGCGGGGTTCCGGGCAAACGCCGGTCGAGGAGATCCAGCAGCGGGTCGCCGAGGCCTTCGGCATCTCCCGGGCCGAGTTGGTCGGCTCGAGCCGCGCCGCGACCCCACTGCGCGCGCGCCAGGTCGCGATCTTACCTCACCCGCGAGTTGACCGACCTCTCGCTGCCTCAGATCGGCCGTCTCTACGGCGGTCGTGATCACTCGACCGTGCTCAACTCGATTCGACGAGTCGAAGCCCGTTGCGGAGAGGACCCGGCCCTTGCCGTCCAGGTCGATCAGTTGCGTGCGGCTATCCACAAGGGCTCCACAGGCCGCTCCTGACGGCCGACGACACTGTAAGAATCAATGCTTTCCACAGCGCCCTCCACAGCCAGCAAATCGCTACTCAATGCGGTGCAGAGGGTCTTTTCCTGCTTTTCCACAAGCACTAATCCAACTCAAGAAGGCATCAATCACTTGAAGCTCACAACCAAACGAGAAGAGCTTGTCGCCAAGCTCTCGATCGTCTCCCGTGCCGTTTCGACCCGCGCCGCGACCCAAGCCCTCTCCGGGATCCTGCTCCATGCCGAGGCCGAGGGCGGTGACCCTCTGCGCCACCGACCTCGAGATGGGCCTGAAGACGACGCTCGAGGCGGAGGTTGACGGTGCCGGCTCGATCCTTCTTCCCGGCCGCCTGCTCGCCGAGGTCGCGCGCTCGCTCGGCGACCCGACGGTTGAGATCGAGCTGCGCGAGGCGGAGCGCGACGTCGAGATCCGCAGCGGCGGCTCCAGCTTCCACCTGCGGGTCCTGCCCGCCGAGGACTTCCCGACTTTTCCTGAGGAGGAGGGTGAGCCGCTTTCGATCCCGGCCGCCGCGCTCGCCGCGACCGTCGACCTGGTCGCCCGTGCCGCTTCGCGCGACGACATGCGCCCGGTGCTGACCGGCGTGCTGGTCAGCCGCCAGCGGCTCGGAGATGACGATGGTCGCCACCGACTCCTACCGGCTGGCGGTCAAGCGGACGGAGCTCGAGAGCGCGATCGGCGGCGAGCTGGAGGCAAACATCCCGGCCCGGGCACTGCGCGAGCTCGGCCGCATCGTCTCCGCCGAGGGCGTTGAGACGGTCGCCGTTGCCCTGCAACGCAACCAGGCCATCTTTAAGGCAGGGGCGATCGTCCTCAACACGAGGCTGATCGAGGGGCAGTTCCCCAACTTTCGGCAGCTCCTGCCGGAGTCCTACGAGCACGACGTGCGACTGCCGCGCCCAGAGTTCCTCGACGTCACCCGCCGGATCAGCCAGCTGGCGCAGCGCAACGCGCCGCTGCGACTCTCGTTCGCTCCGGGCGAGCTGACGATCGCCGCAGAGACCCCCGACGTCGGCGACGCGGAGGAGACGATGCCCGCGGCCTTCGAGGGCGAGCCGCTGGAGATCGGCTTCAACCCCGAGTTCCTGCGGAGGGGATCGAAAGCGTCGAGGGCGACGAGGTGCTGCTGCGGCTGATCTCGCCGCTGCGGCCGGGGCTCCTGCAGCCGGTCGACAACGAAGACTTCCGCTACCTGGTGATGCCGATCCGCCTCAACGTGTGAGGCACGGCCGGTGCTTGTCACCGCGTCGAAGCGAGGCCGTCGCGTAGCCTCGGCCAGGTGCGGGTCGAGTTCCGCACCGGCATCCACAGTCTTGTTGGGCCCAACGGTGTCGGCAAGACGAACTTGCTCGAGGCGCTCTACTTCGCCCTCACCGGGCGCTCGTTTCGCACCTCAGACCGTCGCGACCTGATCCCCTTCGGCGAGTCGTTTGCTCGAGCCGAGGCGACGATTCGCGACGACGACGGCATCGAGCGTCACCTGCTGGCCTCGGTCAGTCGCACCGAGGGGCGGCGACACCTGCTCGACGGCAGTCCCGCCGATCCGGCGACGCTTGCCCGCAGCCGTCCGCCGGTCGCGGTCTTCGCGCCGGATCGCCTGACCCTGATCAAGGGCCCGCCGGCGGAGCGGCGCGCCCACCTCGACGGCTTCATCGCTGCCCGCTGGCCCAGCCGCGCGGAGCTGCGCCAGCGCTTCGGCCAGGCGCTGGCGCAGCGCAACGCGCTCGTTGCCCGCCTCGCCGCTGGCCACGGCGCGCCGACCCAGCTCGACGTCTGGGACGCAACGGTGGCCGAGGCTGCGGCGCCGCTGATCGCGGCCCGCGACCGAGGCGGTCGCTGAGCTCAGCCACGCCCTTCACGGCCGCCGCGGCCGAGCTCGGACTGGAGGGTGGGGCGAAGCTCGAGTACGCGCCGCGGGCGTCGGGCTCGGCGGAGGAGATCCGAGTCGGCTTGGGCGAGCGTCGCGAGGCCGACCTGCGGCTTGGGCGAACCTCCTGGGGCCCGCACCTCGACGAGCTCAAGTTCAACGCGGCGACCCGTTCCCTGCGCCGCTACGGCTCGCAGGGCCAGCAGCGCGCTGCCCTGCTGGCCCTGCTCTTCGCCGAGCGCGAGGTTCTGCTCGAAGCTCGACGGGTAGTTCCCGCTGCTGCTGCTCGACGACGTGATGAGCGAGCTTGACCCCGAGCGCCGCGAGCGGCTGGTCGAGCGTCTGGGCAGTGCGGGCAGGCGGTGATCACGGCCGCCGACGAAGACTCGCTGCCGCCGCAGCGCGGGACAGCATCGTGCGAATGCCGCCCCGCAGCGGGGAGATCGCCGTCGGATGAGCCGCCGCCGCGCTCCCCGACCCGCCCACACCGCCCTGCGCTCCGCGCGCGAGAGCGCCGCTCCGAAGACGGGGCTGGCTGCGCTGCAGTCGGTCTGGGCTGAACTGGTTGGGGAGCGCATTGCCGCGGTCGCGCAGCCGGTCTCCGAGCGCGGCGGAGACGGTGACGATCGAGTTGCGCAGACTCCGTCTGGGCGCAGGAGCTGGACCTGATGCAGGCGCAGCTGCTCGAGCGGCTGCAAGAGAGGCTCGGTGGGAGCGCGCCGGAGAGTTTGCGCTTTCGTGTGAGCAATGAGTGAAACAAATTTCAAATACCGTGATTTGCAGGACTTTTATTTGGTCCGGAGGGGCTTTCAGAGGGTCCGAACTGGTATCCTTATGTCAACTTGTGTTTCTGCCTCGACCCTGGGCGTCAAAAGCCCAGACGGTCGGGGTTTTCTGTGAGAGCGGGAAGGGACTAATTGCCTGAGAAGAAGAAGACGGCCGCGCAGAAAAAAGGCGGCTCAGAGTCCTACGGCGCCAAGGACATCACCGTCCTCGAGGGCCTGGAAGCGGTTCGCAAGCGACCCGGCATGTACATCGGCTCGACCGGGCCGCGTGGTCTCCACCACCTCGTCTACGAGGTGCGTCGACAACTCCGTCGACGAGGCGATCGCCGGCCACTGCGACAGCGTGCGCGTCGTCCTGCACCCGGACAACAGCTGCACCGTCGTCGACAACGGCCGTGGCATCCCGGTCGACGAACTGGAGAAAGAGAAGCGTCCCGCTGCCGAGGTCGTGCTGACCACGCTTCACGCCGGCGGCAAGTTCGGCGGACGGCGGCGGCTACAAGGTCTCCGGCGGCCTGCACGGCGTCGGCGTCTCCGTCGTCAATGCCCTCTCCGAGCGGCTCCACCTCGAAATCAGCCGCGACGGCGCACGTCTGGACCCAGGACTACGAGCGCGGCAAGCCGCAGACCGATCTCGACCAAGCGGCGCCAGTAGCGACCGAGCACGGCACCACGATCACCTTCCTGCCCGATGACGAGATCTTCGAAGAGATCGAGTTCGACTTCGCGACCCTGGCCGAGCGCCTGCGCGAGACCGCCTTCCTCACCCGCGGGCTCAAGATCGAGCTGGTCGACGAGCGTGCGGCGGCCAGAAGCGACACCTTCCACTACGAAGGCGGCATCGAGGACTTCGTCGCCCACCTCAACGAGAACAAGGACCCGCTGCACCGCAAGACGATCTTCTTCGAGAGCGAGACCGACGACGGCCAGGTCGAGGTGGCGATGCAGTGGAACTCCTCCTACCAGGAGTCGATCTTCAGCTTCGCCAACAACATCAACACCCACGAGGGCGGCTCCCACCTCTCCGGCTTCCGCTCGGCGCTGACCCGCACGCTCAACGCCTACGCGCGCGACAAAGGTCTGCTCAAGGAGAAAGACGAGAACCTCGCCGGCGACGACGTGCGCGAGGGGCTGACCGCGGTGATCTCGGTCAAGCTCGCACGACCCGCAGTTCGAGGGCCAGACCAAGACCAAGCTCGGCAACCCGCCGATCGAGGGCCTGGTCGAGGAGTCGGTCAACCGCAAGCTCGGCGAGTTCTTCGAGGAGAACCCGGGTGAGGCGAAACGGATCATCAGCAAGGCGATCGACGCCGCCCGCGCCCGTCAGGCCGCCCGCAAGGCACGTGACCTGACCCGCCGCAAGTCGGCGCTGGAGAACTCGACCCTGCCGGGCAAGCTCGCCGACTGCACCGTCAGGACCCGCGCCCTGGCGGAGATCTTCGTAGTCGAGGGTGATTCCGCCGGCGGTTCCGCGAAGCAGGCGCGCGACCGCAACACCCA
This sequence comes from uncultured Solirubrobacterales bacterium, assembly GCA_963716345.1. Taxonomy (GTDB): domain Bacteria; phylum Actinomycetota; class Thermoleophilia; order Solirubrobacterales; family 70-9; genus VRUE01. Next base: position 1,260,448 of record OY970304.1, on the reverse strand, counting down.
GGCGGTGCTGCCGCTGCGCGGCAAGATCATCAACGTCGAGAAGGCCGGATCGACAAGGTTCTCTCCAACAACGAGATCCAGGCGCTGATCACCGCGATCGGCACCGGTATCCGCGACGAGTTCGACATCGAGGACGCCCGGTACCACAAGATCGTGATGATGACCGACGCCGACGTCGACGGTGCCCACATCCGCACCCTGGTGCTCACCTTCCTCTACCGCGAGATGCCGGAGCTGATCGAGGCCGGCTACGTCTACATCGCCAAGCCACCGCTCTACAAGCTGAAAAACGGCAAGCAGGAGACCTACCTGGAGAGGGAGTCCGAGCTCGAGGAGCTGCTGCTGCGCGACAAGCTCGAGCAGTTCGAGCTGACCGACGCCGCCGGCGAGACGCACAAGCTGACCGCGACTCGCTGGCAGCGCTTCAACCGGCGCTGAAGGAGCACGAGGGCTGGGCCGACTCGCTGCAGGCCGACTTCGGCAGCGAGCTGGTCCGCTTCCTCGAGCGAGTCGGAAATCCTCGACGAGCGGTGTGACGTCGCTCGCTGAGGTGAAGGACGTGCTCAATGGCGACGCCGGGGAGGTCGAGCCCTTCGATACCGAGATCGTCTCCGAATCCGGCGATGAGATCCTCGTCCGCGCGGTCCATCGTCGCGACGGGCTGGCCAAGGCCTTCGAGCTCTCCGCCGGCGCTGTTCGAATCGCACGACTACCGCCGCCTGGTCGAGTTCCACCGCGAGCTGCTGAACCAGGTGGGCCGACCGCCGTTCAAGCTCTCGCTCGAGCAGAAAGAGAAGACGGCGGAGTCGTTCGCCGAGCTGCGGCGGATGGTGCTGGACCTGGCCCGCCACGGAGTCACGCTGCAGCGCTTCAAGGGCCTGGGCGAGATGAACGCCGAACAGCTGCGCGAGACGACGATGGATCCGGCCAGCCGCACCCTGGAGCGGGTCCCGATCGACGACGCGGCGATCGCCGAGAAGATCTTCACCGATCTGATGGGAGACAAGGTGGAGCCACGCAAGGCCTTCATAGAACGGCACGCCAAGGAGGTCAGGTTTCTTGATGTCTAGCGCGGACGCTGCAAACCGGCGCATCTCGGGGTCCTCGGTCGCGAGTCTCGCTCACGCACTGAAGGGCGCTCGCTTCGCCGCGCTCCCTGCGTCCCCCGATCTGCTTGGTTTTCGCGCCCGTTCGAAAGACGTGATTTAAGTGGAGGGCGCGGAAGCACTTACCGGGGGGCGGATCGAGGAGCGCGAGCTGACGACCGAGATGCGCTCGTCGTATCTCGACTACGCGATGAGCGTGATCGTCGGTCGCGCGCTGCCGGATGTCCGCGACGGGCTGAAGCCGGTCCACCGCCGGGTGCTCTACGCGATGCACGACCTCGGCCTGCAGCCGAACCGCCCCTACCGAAAGTCCGCCTTCATCGTCGGCGAGGTGATGGGCAAGTACCACCCGCACGGCGACTCGGCGATCTACGACACGCTGGCACGGATGGCGCAGGACTTCTCGCTGCGCTACATGCTCGTCGACGGCCAGGGCAACTTCGGCTCGATCGACGACGACCCGCCGGCCGCGATGCGGTACACCGAGGCGCGCCTGGCGCGGCTCGCGACCGAGCTGCTGCGCGACATCGACGCCGACACGGTCGACTGCGGACCGAACTACGACGAGTCCCAGCAGGAGCCGCTGGTCCTGCCGGCCCGCTTCCCCAACCTGCTGGTCAACGGCTCGTCCGGGATCGCGGTCGGGATGGCGACCAACATCCCGCCGCACAACCTGCGCGAGGTCGATCGGCGCGGTCAAGGCCTACATCGACAACCCGGGGATCGACCTCGAAGGACTGATGGAGCACGTCAAGGGCCCGGACTTCCCGGGCGGCGGGATCATGAGCGCCGAAGGCATCCGCGACGCCTACGCCTCCGGCCGCGCCTCGGTGCGGATTCGCGCCCGCGCTCACGTCGAGCCGCTCAAGGGCGGCCACGACGCGATCATCGTCACCGAGCTGCCGTTCATGGTCAAGAAGGGCGGCGACGGCGGCCTGATCACGAAGATCGCCGACCTCGTCCGCGACAAAAAACTCGACCGGCATCTCCGACCTGCGCGACGAGTCTGATCGCAACGGTATGCGCCTGGTGATCGAGATCAAGCGCGGCGGCGACCCGCCCGAGGTCGTGCTCAACCAGCTCTACAAGAGCACCGCGATGCAGAGCACCTTCGGCGTCAACATGGTCGCCCTCGTCGACGGAGTGCCGAAGACGCTCGGCCTGAAGGAGCTGATCGAGCACTACGTCAACCACCAGCGCGAGGTCGTGATCCGCCGCACCCAGTACGAGCTGCGCCGCGCCGAGGCCCGCGCTCACATCCTCGAGGGGCTGCTGATCGCGCTCGACAACCTCGACGCGGTGATCGAGCTGATCCGTGCCTCGGCCGACACCGATGCGGCCCAGGCGGGCCTGATCGAGCGCTTCGAGCTCTCCGAAGAGCAGGCGCAGGCGATCCTCGACATGCGCCTCGCGCGCCTCACCGCGCTCGAGTCCGACAAGGTGCGCGAGGAGCACGACGAACTGATGGAGCGGATCGGCGAGCTGCGGGCGATCCTCGGCGACCAGGCCCGGATCGATGCGGTGATCGTCGAGGAGCTCGACGAGGTCGACGAGCGCTACGGCGACGAGCGACGCACCGAAGTCACCCACTTCGAGGGCGACATGAACATCGAGGACATGATCGCCGACCAGCAGATGGTGATCTCGCTCACCCCCTCCGGCTACGTCAAGCGGCTGCCGCTCGCGACCTACCGCCAGCAGCACCGCGGCGGTCGCGGGGTGATGGGGATGGACATGAAGGAGGACGACTACATCGAGCATCTGCACATCTGCTCGACCCACGACTTCCTGCTCTTCTTCACCAACCGCGGCAAGGTCTACCGACTCAAGGTCTACGAGCTGCCGGAGGGCTCGCGCACTTCGAAAGGTCGCGCCCTGGTCAACGTCCTGCCGCTGCGCGACGGCGAGAAGGTGACTGGCCGTGATCCCGACCCGGGACTTCAACGAGAACAAGTACCTGGTCTTCGCCACCGCCCAGGGCCTGGTCAAGAAGACCGAGTTCCTCGCCTACAACACGCCGATCCGCGCCGACGGGATCATCGCGATCAAGATCCGCGACGGCGACGAGCTGGTCCAGGTCCGGCTCACCTCGGGCGACGACGACATCCTGCTGGTCTCCAAGTCCGGCCACGCCTCGCGCTTCTCCGAGGAGAAGGTGCGGCCGATGGGACGAGACACGAGTGGGGTCAAAGGCATGAACGTCTCAGCGAAGGTCAACGGAGAGCCAACCGAGTCCTGGCGATGGACATCGCCCGCGACGACTCCGAGCTATTCGTCGTCACCGAGAACGGCTACGGCAAGCGCACCTCGGTCTCCGAGTACCCGGTCAAGGGCCGCGGCACCAAGGGCGTGCTGACGGCCAAGCTGACCGCGAAGAAGGGCGGCCTCGCCGGCGCCCTGATCGTCCGCGAGCACCAGGACCTGCTCTTCATCTCTCAGAACGGCATGGTCCAGCGCACCCGAGCCGGCGGCATCTCCCAGATGGGTCGGCCGACCCAGGGGGTGAAGGTGATGAACATGAAGGACGACGACTGCGTCAGCGCCGTGGCGCTGGTGGTTGATGACGATTCATCCGGCGACGAGTCGGACGAGCAGGAGCAGCTGGCCGAGTAGGGAGCGGTGGGGGTGGTCTCGGGGACCCCACGCACCACCCTTGCGGGCGGTGCGAACTTGGAGCCGCTAACGCGGCCAAGAAACACTTTGCAGAGCCGCTTCGCGAAGGGTCCCCGAGACCACCCCACCGCTCCTAAGCTCACGAGCTTCTCTGCTCGCCGAAGCGGTTCGGGACTAGTCGTGCTCGCGACTCGTGCGACCGGGACCGACGACCTCCAAAGCTGGCGGTTGCTCGGGGCTTTCCTGGTCCTTGACGGTCGAGCTCTGTCGGCGGCTGATTCAGCTTCGTAGGGATGGGCAGGAGGGAGGGGTCTGTCGGAACCTTCGCGAAGCGGCTCTGCAAGGTTGTTCGAGGGCCGCGCTAGCGGCCACCCAATTCGCACCGCCCGCAGGGTGGTGCGTGGGTTCCGACAGACCCCTCCCTCCTGCGCTACGCCGCGGCCGGCAAGTCAGCCGTCGGCAGGTACTGCTGCCACGCTGCCGGGATCCTCGGACTGGCGACCTGGATGAAGACCGTCGGCCCCGGTGCCTTTGGCGCGTTCTTGGGGTGCATGTGGATCTCGCGGGGCAGGCGGTTGCCCTTGCGGCGGTTGCAGGCGGCGCAGGCGGCGACGATGTTCTCCCAGACCGACTTGCCGCCGCGGCTGCGGGGGATGACGTGGTCGACGGTGAGGCCGGATTTGCGCGAGCCGCAGTACTGGCAGGTCCAGGAGTCGCGGGCGAGCACGGCGCGGCGGGTGATCTTGCGGCGGTGGGCCTCGCGGGGGATCCGCACGTAGTTGATCAGGCGGATCACGTCGGGGCGCTCCATCGTCATGTGCTCGGAGTGGAGTGCGCCCTCGCGGCGCTCCAGTAGCTCTGCCTTCTCCTTGAGCAGCAGCACAGCAGCCCGTCTCAACGTGCAGACGTTGATCGGCTCATACGTCGCATTGAGAACAAGGACGCGTGCCATATTGCTCGGGAATTCTACGCAGTCGGGTAGGAGCCCAAGATTCGGACCGACTCGGCCTTGCCGCGCAGTGCCTCCACGGCCTCCGCAACCGGCGTCTCGGAGAGCGCTCCCTCGAGGTCGCAGAAGAACATGTAGCGGCCCAGTCCAAGCCGCAACGGCCGTGACTCGATCCGCGTCAGATTGACCTCGCGGCTGGAGAACTCGCGCAGGGCGTTGACCAGGGCGCCGGGATGATCTTCGCCTAGCTCGGAGAAGACCAGCGAGGTCTTCCAGGCGGATCCCGCGGCCGGCTCGGTACCCGCGGGCGCGATCCAGACGAAGCGGGTGACGTTGTTGGCCTCGTCCTCGATTCCCTCGCGCAGGATCGTGCAGCCGTAGAGCTCGGCGGCGGCCTCGGCACCGATCGCGGCCCAGGGCGGCCTCGGATTCGCCGACGATCTTGCACCGCCGCGGCGGTGCTGCTCGACGCTCTGCCGTTCGGCGTCAGGGCAGATTCTCGCGGAGGAAGCGCGCGCACTGGGCGAGCGGCTGCGGGTGAGAGAGCACTCGCCTCGATCTGACTCAGCGCGACCGACTTGCGAGCGATCAGGATCGCTCGCACGGCGAAGTCGTGCTCGCCGACGATCGTCACTCCCTCGGCGTCGAAGGCGAGGGTGTCGAGCGTGCTGCGCACCGAGCCCTCGATCGAGTTCTCGAAGGGCACCAGCGCTCGCTCGGCCTCGCCGCGCTCGACCGCGAGGATCGCGTCGTGGATAGTTGGCGTGCGCAGCGGCTCGTACTCGCTACCCGCCTCGAGCGCGCCCCGCAGCGCGTCCTCGGTGAAGGTCCCCGCCGGTCCCAGGTAGGCGATCCTCACGACCGCACCCTCCTATTCGAAGGCGACGGTGTAGCTGGCTTCGTTGTTTTCGGAGACTTTCTCGCCGGGCACGGTGTCGACTTTGACTTCGAGAGTCGCTTCGCCACTTGGCGCCGGTGTCAGCGGGATGGCGACGGTTTCCGATTCGCCTGTACCGATGCTGTCGATCGTCCCGGAGAGGGTCGTGCCGCCGCTGACGCTGACCGAGACATTGATTCCGTTCTCGGTCGATTCGCCCTGGTTGGCGACTTCGACTTCGACTTCCGGAGTGCCTTCGCTGATCACCGAGGTGGTCGATTCGGCGGTCAGTTCGGTGCCGCTGACACTGGTGCTGATCAGGCCGAGGCCGTGCACGCCACCGCTCACCGAGCCACCGCTCGAACCGCTCACCGAGCCGAGTGCAGCGCTCACTTCGCTTTCGTCCAGCCAGTGGGTTTCATCGGGGAGGAAGATGCTTTTCGGCACGTCTGAGCCCTCGATCCCGTTGGCAGCGAGGACGCCGTTGATCTCAGGCCGAGCTACCGCCGCGTAGAGGACGTCGCGGCCGAGCAGCTTCTGCATCTGCGCGGTGATCGCTTTTGGTGGCCTGCTGCGCGCCGACATCGCCGAGAGCGGTGCTCATCTTTTCGGCGATTTCGTCCATCGCGCTTTCCCGCAGCTCGTAGGTCAGCTCGAGTGCATTCTGGGCGTGGCTCATGTCGCCCGGGGCGCTGAGGCCGTCGACGCGACTGGCGTAGCTGTCCATCGCGCTGCGGTCGGTGTTGACCTGGTTGATGAATTCGGTCACCGAGAGGCCGCCCGGTTCTTCGAGCTTGCCGAAGAAGCTCTTGCTCGTCTGCTGGGTCTCTTCGACGATCTGGGTGACGTTGCGGGAGTAGTCGCTGAGCGCCCGGTTCTTGCGGGCGTCAAGGCAGCCCTTGACGCCGAGCACGATCAGGATCAGCAGCAGCAGCCCGCCGCCGAGGGCAAGCCCGCGGCGCAGCAGGATCTGCTGCCGTTCAGGGCGACGGCGGGGCCGTGGCCGTCGACCCGGCCGGGATGAGGCGGAATCCTCCAAGAAGCAGGGAGTATGTCCGCAGGAGGAAGCGCGATTCGCGGCGAAGCCGCAGAGTGCATTGGTCGGTTCGCTCGTACTCAACCGCTTCTTGATCGAGCGCCGCATCGGCAGCGGCGGCTTCGGCACGGTCTACGAGGCCTGGGACGGCCGCCTCGAGCGGCCGGTGGCGGTCAAGGCAATCGAATCGGTTGGCGCGCCGGGTTCCGACCGTGTCCTGCGCGAGGCGCAGGCGGCGGCGCGACTCAACCACCCAGGAATCGTCACCCTCTATGAGATGGGTGAGGAGGACGGCAACGCCCTGCTCGTCACCGAGCTGGTCGACGGCTCGACCCTGGCCCAGCTCAACCGCGACGGCACGCTCAGCGACCGCGAGATTGGCGAGATCGGCGCCGACCTCTGCGAGGCGCTCGACCACGCTCACACCCGCGCCGTGGTGCACCGCGACATCAAGCCCCAGAACGTCCTGGTCACTGAGGAAGGGGAGCCGCACGCCAAGTTGATGGACTTCGGAGTCGCCCGCCTAACCGACGCGGCTGCCCTGACCGCCCCGGGAGACGTCGTCGGAACCCTCGCCTACATGGCCCCCGAGCAAGCCGAGGGTCGCACCGCCGGTCCGGAGGTCGACGTCTACGCCCTGGGTCTGATGCTCTACGAGTGCTGGAGCGGCGACCACCCGACCCGTCGCTCCACGCCCGCGGCGACGGCACGGGCGATCGGCGCCCGCATGAGGCCGCTGCGCAGGCTCCGCCCCGACCTGCCGCGCGAGCTCTGCGAGACGGTCGATGGTTGCCTGCAGACCCGCCCGGATCGGCGCCCGTCCCTGGAGCAGCTGGGCGGCGCGATCGAAAGCTCGCTCGACCACCTCGCCGAGCAGGCCCCCCGCCGCGAGCGGGCTCTGTCCCTGCGCTTCGGCGCGATCGGCCTTGCCGCTGCCCTGGGGGCCTGGCTCGCCGTCGGTCACGGCGTCCTGCTCCCGTAGGATTCGAGCCGGTTTCGTCGGCCACCACGGCCGGCGCCTCCGCGAGAAGGAGCCCACTGATCAGCGTTCTACGTAACCTCGAGAGTCGGATCGAAGGCCTCGTCGAGGGGGTCTTCAGCCGTGCCTTCAGCTCCGAGGTGCAGCCGGTCGAGCTGGCCCGCAAGCTGGCCAAGGAGATGGACGCCCACAAGACCGCAGGAGTCGCCCGCGTCTACGTACCCAACGAGTACACCGTCTACCTCTCGAGCAAGGACCGGGTCAAGCTCGAAGGCTACGAGCGTTCGCTCGAGCAGGAGCTCTCCGGCTATCTGCTCGAGCACGCCCGCCGCCGCGAGCTACGACCTGCTGACCCGTCCCGCGGTCGAGTTCAAGACCGACGAGCGCCTGCGCCTCGGTGAGTTCGGCATCCAGACCCGGCTGGTCAAGCCCCCGGCGCACGAGGGCGAGGCACCGCGACAGGGGGAGGAGGGCCACACGATGGTCTACTCGGCGGTCAAAGAGCGCCCCGCCCCGCCGGCCAGTCCGGAGCAGCGGGCGGAAGCGATGGTCGCCACCCGCGCGGTCGTCTCGCTCGATGACCGCCGCTACGTGCTCGAGGGCCCGCGGGCCACGATCGGCCGCTCGAAGGGCGCGGAGTGCGTGCTCCCCGACCCCAACGTCTCCCGCCGCCACGCCGAGCTGCGTCGCTCCGCCAACCGGCGACTGGACGATCGTCGACCTCGGCTCGACCAACGGCATCAAGGTCAACGGCCGCCGCGTCTCCTCCTCACGGCTCAGCCCCGGTGACCAGGTGACGGTTGGCACCACGACCTTCCTGTTCGAGATCGAGCAGTGAGCGTCCCGATCGAACGAAACATTGACCTGAGCGTCGCGGCCTAGTGGACTACGCCCCGATCTCCGTCTTTCTCAAGTTCGGCTTCCTGGCCGTTCTCTATCTCTTCCTGTTCTGGATCGCCCGCAGCGCACTCAAGGACCTGCGCCGCACCACCTCACCCGCGCCCGATGCGACCGGCTTCCATCAGATCCCCGGCCTTTCTTCCCAGCCCGCCACCACCGATGCCTGGCTGATCGCCGAGCGCGGCGGTGGCCTCGACCCGGGCGAGCGCTTCGATCTGATCGGCGGTCTCTCGATCGGCCGCTCGGCTGAGGCCGACGTGCGGATCGACGACCGCTACGCCTCCGGCGTTCACGCCAGGATCTTCACTCGCGACCGCCGCACCTACGTAGAGGACATGAACTCGACCAACGGCACCCTGCTCAACGACGCGACTCTGAACGGGGAGGCGGAGCTGATCGACGGCGACGTCGTGCGGATCGGCGACACCGAGTTCAGGTACGAGGCCTCGGGATAAGCCGTGCTGCGGATCGACGATCAGGCCTTTCGCTCCGACACGGGGCGCCAGCGCAGCGCCAACGAGGACTCCTTCTTCGTGCGCGCGCCGATCTTCGTTGTCGCCGACGGTATGGGCGGCGCGCAGGCGGGCGAGGTCGCCTCCAAGGCGGCAGCCGATGCCTTCGACGTCGACCTGCCCGACGGGCCGCCTGAGCAGGTCCTGCGCGAGACGATTCTCACCGCCAACCACACGATCCACGAGCTCGCCCGGGCCGATCCGTCGCGGGCGGGCATGGGCACGACCCTGACCGCAGCGATCGTCGATGCGGTGGGGGAAGAGGTGGCGATCGGCCACGTCGGCGACAGCCGCGCATACCGGTTGCGGGCAGGCAAGCTCGAGCAGCTGACCCGCGACCACTCGCTGGTCGAGGAGATGCGGCGCAAAGGTCAGATCACCGATGCCCAGGCCGAGGACCACCCGCAGCGCTCGATCATCACCCGCGCCCTCGGTCCCGAGCCGGAAGTAGAACCGGACCTGCAGACCGTGCCGGCGGCAGCGGGCGACGTCTTCCTGATCTGCTCGGACGGGCTGACGACGATGCTCGGCGAGGAGCAGATCGCCAAGTTGCTTGCCGGCGCCACCTCGATGGGCGCCGCGGTGCGCGCGCTGGTCGATGAAGCCAACCGGGCCGGTGGCCGCGACAACATCACCGCCCTCGCCTTCCGGCTCGAAGACGCCGCCGCGCCGCAGCAGAGTCACGAGGACGCGACGCTGATCGGCAGCACGGCCGCGGAGGCGGGGCTGACGACGACCGAGGTGCGCCGCCGCGCCGCCGCAGCGGCTGCTCACGACCGCCGTGAGCAGCTCACCGCCAAGCAACCGCACCGCGGTCTGCGTCGGGCGCTCAAGGTGCTTGCGGTTCTGGTCGTGCTCGCCGCCCTGGCCTTCGGTGCCTGGTACAGCAACCACCAGGTCTGGTTCCTCGGCACTGACGACGTCGGCCGCGTTGCCCTCTACCGGGGCCTGCCCTACGAATTGCCCTTCGGTGTCGAGCTCTACGAAGAGCGCTACGCCAGCCCGATCCAGACTTCCTCGCTACCGCCGCGGCGTCAGGACGCGGTCAGCGGTCACGACCTGCGCTCGCGCAACGACGCGGTTTCGCTGGTCGAAGACATCGAAGAATCCCAAGGAGTCAGATGAGCGTCCCAATCGTCACGGTGATCTCCGGGTATTCGAATCCGTGGCGATTGGGACGCGAAGGAGAGGTTAAGTGAGCGCTCGCAACCGGGAGCTGATTGCTCTGGTCCCGGTCGCCCTCCTTCTCACCGCGGGCTTCGCCGCCGTCTTTGCCCAGGAGAACGCCCGGCTCGACAACCTCAGCCTCACCTACGGCGCCTACTTCTTCGCCGTCTGTCTCGCCACCCACTTCTACCTGCGTGTCCGGCTGCCCAACGCCGACCCCTATCTCTTCCCGCTGGCGGCGCTGCTGATGGCCTTCGGCTTGGTCATGGTCTACCGGATCGACGCCAGCCTGGCCCGCGATCAGGCCAACTGGTTCGTCCTCGGCCTCGTGCTCTTCGCCGCGACGATCCATTTCCTGCGCGACTACGACGTGCTCGAGCGCTACCGGTACACGATCGCGGTGGTGGGGCTGCTGCTGCTGCTGGCGCCGCGCCTGCCGGGGATCGGCCAACAGGTCAACGGCGCCTACCTCGGGGTGAAGATCGGGCCACTCGCCTTCCAGCCGGCCGAGTTCTCAAAGATCTGCCTGGTCGTCTTCCTCGCTAGCTACCTGCGCGAGCACCGCGAGGTGCTGATCGTTGGCGCCCGCCGCGTGCTCGGGGTCACCCTGCCGCCGCTCAAGCACTTCGGCCCGATGCTGGTCGTCTGGGGCGCCTCGATGTTCATGCTCGTCTTCATCCGCGACCTCGGCAGCTCGCTGATGTTCTTCGCCGCCTTCCTCGCTCTGCTCTACGTCGCCACCGGGCGCTTCTCCTTCGTCGTGATCGGCATGGCGATGTTCCTCGTCGGCGCCTGGTTCTTCGCCGCGACGGTGCCGCACGTTCATGACCGGGTCGAGGTCTGGCTAAACCCGTACCCGCACTCCCGCGGAAGCGGCTACCAGATCCTCCAATCGATCTTCGCGCAGGCCGACGGCGGGCTCTTCGGCAAGGGCTTCGCCCAGTCGCTGATCACGATCCCGGGCACCAAGTCTGCGCTGCTGCCGGCGGCGCAGACCGACACGATCTACTCGCTGATCGTCGACGAGCTCGGCCTCTTCGGCGCTTGTGCGGTGATCCTCACCTACCTGCTGATCGCGGCCCGCGGCTTCAAGATCGCCCTGCTTTCCAACGACGGTTTCTCGAAGCTGCTCGCCACCGGCCTTACCGCCGTCTTCGCGATCCAGGCCTTCGTCATCGTCGGCGGCGTCACCCGGGTGATCCCGCTGACCGGCGTCACCCTGCCCTTCATCAGCTACGGCGGCAGCTCGATCGTCGCCAACTTCGTCCTGCTGGCGCTGCTGCTGCTGATCTCTGATCGTGCCCGACGAGAACGTGTGGGTGTCTTGTGAATCGCCAGATCGTCAAGCTCTTCGGCCTCATTGTCGTGCTCTTTGCCGTGCTGATCGGCTTCACCTCCTACTGGTCGGTCTTCGACGCCCAGGCGCTACGCGAAAAGAACGCCAACAAGCGCCCCCTGCTCGAGCAGCAGCAGATCCAGCGCGGCCGCATCCTCGCCGCCGACGGCAGCGTGATCGCCCGCTCGGTAGTCAAGGGGCACGGCTCCGGCAAGCGCTACGTGCGGCGCTACCCGCAGGGCCGGCTCTACGGCCACCCGATCGGCTACAGCTTCGTCCAGTTCGGCGACAGCGAGTTCGAGCGCTTCCACAACGACGAACTTGTCGGCAACGAATCCGAATTCAGCTCGATCCTCGACCAGCTGCGTGGCCGCAACCAGGAGGGCAACGACATCGTCACCAACCTCGACCCGGCGGCCCAGGCGACCGCGCTCGCCGACCTCGAAGCCGCCGGCTTCGGCGCCGTCGTCGCGATCGAGCCGAAGAGTGGGCGGGTCAAGGTGATGGCCTCGAACCCACCCTATGACCCCAACCGGGTGCCCTACGAACTCGGGAAGCTGAACACCAACGAAGTCGAAACGCCGTTGGTCAACCGCGCCACCCAGGGCCAGTACCCACCCGGGTCGACCTTCAAGGTCGTGACTGCGGCCGCCGGCCTGGAAAGCGGCACGATCACGCCGGAGACACCGATCGACGCACCCGGGAGCCTCGAAGTCGAAGGCACGCCGCTGGAAAACGACTTCGGCGAGAGCTTTCCGGGGGCGACTCTCGACACCGCCCTGACCAACTCGGTCAACACCTGGTTTGGCCAGCTCGGCCAGCGCCTCGGCGAGCACACACTGTTCGAATACATGGAAAAGTTCGGTTTCAACTCGACCCCCGCAATCGATCTTCCCAGTAGCGAGGTGTACAAGAGCGGCGTCTTCAACGAAGAAGAACTTCTCAATGCCAACGATCCGGTCGACCTCGCCCGGGTGGCGATCGGCCAGGAGCGACTGGCGGTCACGCCGCTGCAGATGGCAGAGGTGGCGGCTGCGGTTGCCAACAAGGGCAAGGAGATGAAGCCGCAGATCTGGAGCAGGGTGGTCGATCCCGACGGGCGAGTAATAAAAAGGCTCGAACCCTCCCAGTACAGTCAGCCGATCAGCGCCAAGACCGCCGAAGAGCTGACCACCGCGATGGAAGGGGTGGTCACGGAAGGTACGGGTACCAACGCGGAGATTCCCGGTGTGTCGGTGGCGGGCAAGACCGGCACCGCGGAAACTCCCGGCAACGAAGCCTGTGGTGGTGGCGAAGAAGAGAATCAGGCTTGGTTCATAGGCTTCGCCCCTGCCAATGACCCGAAGATCGCTATCGCGGCAACTGTGGAGTGCACTGAAGAATTCGGCAACGACGTTGCGGCACCGATTTTCCGTGACGTCGCGGAAACAATCCTGAACGGTGAATGAGTGAATAAGAAAGGTGTGAAGCGTGGCTGAGGTGACACAGGGGTCCGTTGTCGACGGGCGCTACACGGTCTTGCAGCGCATCGGTTCAGGCGGTATGGCCGATGTCTGGCTGGCCGACGACAGCCACCTGCAGCGGCGGGTGGCGCTGAAGGTCCTGCACGCGCGCTTCGCCCAGGACAAGGAGTTCGTCGAGCGCTTCCGCCGCGAGGCCGAGGCCGCCGCCGGCCTGCAACACCCCAACATCGTCGCCGTCTTCGATCGCGGCGAGTTCGACGGTAATTACTACATCGCGATGCAGTACCTGGAGGGGCGCACGCTGAAGCAGCTGATCGACGCCGGCCTCTCCTCCGAGCAGGCCGCGGGGCTGATCCGCCAGGTCCTCGAGGGCGCGCGCTTCGCCCACCGCCACGGCGTCGTCCACCGTGACCTGAAGCCGCAGAACGTAATCGTCGACGCCGAGGGCAAGGCGACCGTGACCGACTTCGGCATAGCCCAGGCCGGCGTCTCGGAGATCACCCAGGCCGGCTCGGTGCTGGGCACGCCGCACTATCTCTCGCCCGAGCAGGCTCAGGGCTTCGAGGTCACCGCCGTCTCCGACCTCTACTCGGTCGGCGTGATGCTCTACGAGGCGCTGACCAGGCGGGTTCCCTTCGAGGCCGATTCCGCCGTGGCGATCGCGATGAAACAGGTTTCGCAGGCGCCGCAGAGGCCGAGCTCGATCAACCCGCAAGTCTCACCGGCGCTCGACGCCGTCGTTATGCGGGCCTTGGAGAAGGAGCCCGGCCAGCGCTTCCAGAGTGCCGATGCCTTCATCGCGGCGATCGACGCGGCGCTTAAGGATCCCGGCGGTGGCGCCGAAAACACGGCCGCTTTTGCTCCCCTCCCCCCGGTCGTCGCCGTGCCCGAGGAGCCGGTTGCCGAGGGCATCGACCCCGAGGATGAGGGACGCAAGCGGCGACGCCGGATCTGGATGCTGATTGCCGCCGCGGTGCTGATTGGCCTCCTCGTCGGCTTCGCCCTGACCCGCGACACCACGACCGAAGTCCCCAACGTCACCGGCAATCAGCTCAACGTGGCGATAGCGCTTTTGCAACAGGACGGCTTCAGTGTCGGCGACGTCAAGCGAGTCGAGCGCGAAGCGCCGACCAACGAAGTGCTCGAGCAGGACCCCGCCGCCGCGCCACCGGCCGACCAAGCTGGGGAAGACTGCAGCTTCCTCACCTTCTTCTGCTCGAAGCCGAAGGTGACGCTGACGGTGAGCTCAGGGCCCGGCAGCGCCAAGGTGCCCTCGACCGCTGGCCTAACTGTTTCGGCCGCCGAAAAAAAACTCGAAGAAGCGGGCTTCAAGGCGAAATCTGAATCGGTTCACTCCAAAGACGTGGAAGAAGGGCTGGTGCTCAAGTCCGAACCTTCCGGCGGCGAGACCGCGACAAATGGGAGCACGGTGACGCTCAAGGTCTCGAGCGGTCCGAAGCTGGCCAAGGTGCCGGTCGTGGTCGGTTCACAGCGTTCGCTGGCGGTGCAGCAAATCCGCGGCCGCGGCTTTGTCCCCAGCGTCGAAGAAGTGACGAACGGCGCGCCCGGAGGACAGGTAATCCGGCAGGCGCCCAGCGCTGGTTCGCAGCTGCCACCTGGCTCGACAGTCTCGATCACCGTCTCCAAGGGCGAAGAAAAAGCGACGGCGCCCAACCTGATCGGCAAGGAACGCGCCGAAGCGGTGGAAATGGTGCGCGAAGCCGGCCTGAAGCCGGTCGTGCAGGAACAGGAAACCGAAGTCCCCTCGCAGGCCGGCCGCGTCACCGACCAGTTCCCGCCGCCCAACTCGGAAGTGAAACCGGGGAGCACGGTGACGCTGGTCATCGGCAAGGCGGCCGCCAGCGCCGCCGAAACGGAAGCCGAAGAAACGGAATGAGGGTTGCGGTCCTCAGCGGCGGCCGCTCCTCTGAGCACGACGTCTCACTGCGCTCGGGAGAGGCGGTGGCTCGCGGCCTTGATGATGCCGGCCACGAGGCGCTGCGGGTGACGATCTCCCGTGAGGGCGCTTGGAGTTACGCCGGCGCCGCTCTCGAGCTGGTCCCAGGGGAGGGCCTGCTCAATGCCGATGCCGCCTTTCCCGCCCTGCACGGCCCCTTCGGCGAGGACGGCAGCGTCCAGGGCCTGCTCGAGTGGCTGCAAGTGCCCTACGTCGGCTCCGACGTGCTCGCTTCTGCCGCCTGCATGGACAAGCTGACGCTGAAGCGGCTCTTCGCCCAGGCGGGAATCCCCCAGGTCGATTTCGTCGACGCCGGGCAGACGGGCTGGCGCGAACGCTGCGAGCAGCTGGGCGCACCGCTCTGGGTCAAGCCCTCGCGACTCGGCTCCAGTGTTGGCATCAGCAAGGTCGCCGGGGTTGGCGACGAGCTTGACTCCGCGGTTGAGCTGGCCCGCCGCCATGACCCGCGCGTGATCATCGAGGCCCCCGCCACCGGACGCGAGGTCGAGTGCTCGCTGCTCGGCAACGATGAGGTAGATGCCTCCCAGCCCGGCGAGGTCATCGCCAACGGCGATTGGTACGACTACGAGAACAAGTACCGCGAGGGCGGGATGGAGCTAGTCGTGCCGGCGCCAATCTCAGGCGAGCAGATCACTGAGGTGCGCGAGCTGGCGGTAAAGGCCTTCCGCCTCGGCGGCTGCTCCGGCCTTGCCCGCTGTGACTTCTTCGTCGAGCCCGACGGCGCCGTCCTCGTCAACGAGATCAACACCATGCCCGGCTTCACCCAGACCAGCGTCTACGCCAAACTCTGGCAAGCCTCCGGCCTCGAGTATCCGGCCCTCTGCGACCGCCTCGTCACCCTCGCGATCGAGCGCTACCAGCGCGTCGGCTTCTACGAGTTCTGAGCTACCGCAGCAGCTTGATGTCGCTGATCTCGACCTGGTAGCCGCCGTACTGGTCTTTGGCTTCGGAGGCCTTGTTGAACCAGAGCAGGAAGTAGCGCGCTGGGGAGGGCACGGTTAGTTCGATTTCCGTGGTCGATGTGGCGCCGACGGTGATGCCGACTGGTTCGCCCCATCCGGTGAGTTCTTCCGGCGGCCCCGAGTCGCTGGCGAAGACTTGGGCGTCCCAGCCGGGGGTCGGCGTGCGCACGATCATCTTCACCGGCACGGCCGGGGCACTCGTGGTGACGTAGATGCCGACGCCGGGGTCGGGGCCGGTCTTGGTGCCGGCGAAGGTGTCGGATTCGTAGTGCTCGGTTTCCCAGGCGGTCCCGGTCGGGTCGCCGTCGACCGCGAGGCCAACCTTGTTCGGTACCTCTTCGCCGTCTCCCTGCGGGTCATAGTCGGTCGCCGAGCTGATCGACACGGTTCCGCCCTTGCCCTTGTTGGCACCACCACCACCGAGGTTGCCGTTCGAGATCAGCTGCACCGCGAGCAACACCGCAGCGGCGATCAGCAGCACGACGACGATCGCTAGCCAGCTGCGGCGGCCCGGCCCGGAGAGCTTGCGCTTGGGCGGCGGCACCGCATCGAGCACGCTGGTCGCCTCGCCGGTGGTCGAGCCAGCGCGTGCCGCCTCGACCTCGAGCGCGGTGGAGAGGTCGTCGATCATCTCGCCGACATGCTGGTAGCGCTCGCCCGGGTCCTTGCTGGTGGAGCGCTCGACCACCAGCGCCACCGCGGCCGAGACCTCGGGCCGGCGTCGCTGCACGTCGGGCAGCTCCTCGTTGACGTGCTTCATCGCCACGCCGACCTGACTGTCGGCCGAGAAAGGGACCTGGCCGACGAGCATCTCGTAGAGCACGACGCCGAGTGAGTAGATGTCGGTGCGGGGGTCGACTTTGCGGCCCATTGCCTGCTCGGGAGCGACGTAGTCGGTGGTGCCGAGTACGCGCCCCGTGGCGGTCATCCCGTCCTGCTCGAGTTGGCGCGAGATGCCGAAGTCGGTCAGTTTCGCCCGGCCCTCGGCATCAATCAGGATGTTCTGCGGCTTGATGTCGCGGTGGACCATGTTGCGGGCGTGGGCCATCGAGAGGCCGCGGGCGATCTCGATCGCATAGGCGATCGCCTCCTGGGGCGCTAGCGCCCCATCGCGGTTGATCCGCTGCTTCAGGGTTTCGCCCTCGACGTACTCGAAGACGATGTAGGGGTGGCCGCCGTCCTCGCCGGCGTCGATCACCGAGACCACGTTGGGGTGGGAGAGCTTGGCGACCGAGCGGGCCTCCTGGCGGAAGCGCTCGAGCTGGTCGGCCTGCTCGGACATCTCGCGGTGCATCACCTTCACCGCCACCTGGCGGTCGAGCGTCTGGTCGCGGGCCAGGTAAACCGTCGACATGCCACCGCTGCCGAGCTTCGCCTCCAGCCGGTAACGGCCGGAAAGCACTGTTCCGATCATCGCGCTGCTGGGGCGGGCTTCCATTCAGTGGCGGCGGATCTCGCGCGGCCCGTCAACCGCCGAGCCAATCCGCTTCGCCCCAGAGTAGTGGGGGCGGAGAAGATCGACCGCGTGCTGCTCGTCCTCGGCAGCGACTATGCAGCAGAAACCGCAGCCCATGTTGAAGACCTCGTGCATCTCCTCGTCCGAGGTGGCGGAGCGCTCCTGGATCAGCTCGAAGATCGGCAGCACTGGGAGTGGCTCCTCAATCTCGTAAGCGACCTCGGCCGCGAGGCGCAGCAGGTTGCCGAGCCCGCCGGAGGTGATGTGGGCGAGGCCGCGCACTTCGACCCCGGAGCGCAGCAGCTCGAGCACTGGCTTGACGTAAATCTCAGTCGGCTCGAGCAGCTCGTCTCCGAGCGGCCGGCCGAGCCGGTCCTCTGGGTCCTCGCCCAACGAGAGTCCCTCCAGCGCCGAGCGGGCCAGGGTGTAGCCGTTGGAGTGCAGGCCGGAGGAGGGGAGGCCGATGATCACGTCGCCGGGCTGCACGGCCGAACCGTCGATGATCGCGTCGAGGGCGACGGTGCCAAAGCAGGCCCCGGAGACGTCGACCCCGCGCACCATCTCGCCGAGCTGGGCGAGCTCGCCGCCGGGGATCTCGACCCCCGCCAATTCGGCGCCCCGTGCGAGCCCGACGCCGACTTCGGCGCAGACCGCCGGATCAGCGCGGTCGATCGCGATGTAGTCGAGCATCGCCAGCGGCTCAGCGCCGACGCAGATCACGTCGTTGACGTTCATCGCCACGCAATCGATCCCGATCGAGTCGAAGCGCCCGAGCTCCTCGGCGATCAGCAGCTTCGTGCCCACGCCGTCGGTCGATAGCGCGATACCCGTGCGCTCGTCGAGCCTGATCACGCTGGCGTAATGGCCTGGCAGCGGCACCTGCCGCGAGGGGCGACCGAGCTGAATAGCGCCCAGTGCCTTGACCAACCCGGCGACTGCTGAATCGGCAGCCCCCTGGTCCACTCCGGCCTTGGCGTAGGCGTCACCGTTCATGCGGTCGATTCTTTCAGGCGCTGGGCCAGATCGGGAACCGGTTCGAATATGTAGCCGCGACCTCTGCTCCGGCGCAAAAGCAAGCCACGCCGGTCAAGGTCGGAAAGATCGGACCGAGCCGTCTCGTGGGTCACCCGGTGGCTGGCTGCGTGGCTGCCGAAGGTGTAGGCCCCGTCGGGGCTTCGGACCGCGTCCGTGAGCAGCGCGAGCTGCCGGTGGTTGAGCCCGTCGGTCCCCTCAAGCAGCCGCTCGACGTCCCGCACCTCGGCGATCTTGCGCTGCATGTAGACGTCGTGCCGATCAAGCGCCCTCTCGATTGCCTCGAGCTGGTGGATGAGAAAATAAGTCACGTCGCCTTCATCCGTCTCGGACTCGACGAACGCACGGGCGTACCTGGCCGGCGCTTCGCGAATGACCGGTGAGATCGGCAGGTACTCAATCAGCCAATAGCCGCGTCGCTGCATCAGCCACGAGAAGAGGATCCGTGCCGTTCGCCCGTTTCCATCCTCGAACGGGTGGTCGTAGCCAAGCCAGAAATGCACCAGGATCGCCCGCACCACCGGGTGAATAAAGCGATTGTCGTCGCCCTGTTCGTTGGCGAAGCCGCAGAGCATCCGCATCCGCTTGGGCAGCTCCTCCGCCACAGGGGGGACGTGGATCGGTTGCTCGTCCTCGTCGCGATCGAAGACGGCTACCCGCTCCTCACCCGGTCGTTGGAGGCGCCCTGCGGCGGAGGGGTCGTCGAGGGTTCCTTCGGTGACGATCCTGTGCAGCTCCAAGAGAGAGTCGAGGTCGAGCGTGTCGCCCATGTCCTCCCGCACGAACTGGAGGGCTCGGTAGTTGTTGGCGATCATCCGCTCTCCGCGGTCCCTCGGTTCGCGCCCGGTTCGCAGCATCTCCTTGGCAACCCGCCTGGAGGTAGCTGCCCCCTCGAGCTGGCTTGAGCGAATTGCCTCCTCCATCAGGGAGTTGACCAGAAACCTTTGGCCCGCCTGCTTTTCGGAGGTCACCACCTCGTCCATGGCCACCTCCCCGCTCGCACGTTGGTCCACGCGGTGCAGCCGCTTGAGTACCAGGTCGGGCAGTCCATAGCGAAATGACGTTCCCTCCTTGTCGCTCCACGGCAAGACACGCGCTTCGGCGATACGGTTTGCCTTCAGTCCGAGCCACCACTCCTCGCTGCTCAGATCGCCCGGCGGGTCCAGGTGTCTGAGTTTGTCCCAGTGCAGGTACCTGTCTTCGCTTGGCGCGCTTTGAACTGTCCGAAGCGCCCTCACGAAGGCCTCGCCTCCCAATTTGGCGACGAGTTCTGGGTATGTCGGGGCGTTCTCTACGTACATCCAAATCTAATCCAAGTTCATCCAAATCTTGGACAAGAGTAGCCCAAATCCAAATCTAATCCAAGTTCATCCAAATCTTGGATTACGGCTGGCGGCCCAGCCTCGCGAGCACGGTTACCGCCAGCGCTCCCCGGTAGGCGGCGTAAGGCCAGAGCGCCCGGTCGCGCTCGACCAGCTTGATCAGGCGCTGCGAGGCGAGGGTCGAGGCGAAGGAGGCGGCGGTGCCGATCGCCAGCGTGCGGCGCAGCTCGGGCGAGGCGCCGCGGCGGGCGAGGCGGGTGCCCTTGAGGGCGGTGGCGCCGACGATGATCGGCAGTGCGATCGTGCGCGAGAGCAGGTTGGCCTGGTCACGCGAGAAGCGGCGCCAGCGGGCTGCCGCCAGGGTGATGCCGTTGCGCGAGACGCCGGGAGCAAGTGCCGTGGCTTGGGCGACTCCGAGGGCAAGCCCGTCGACGGCTCCCGCCTCGCCGCGCCCGCGCTGCTGCGGCCTGGTGTCGGCCGCCAGCATTGCTGCGGCACCGACGAGCAGGCCGTAGGCCGTCGCCCGCGGCCCGCCGAGGTGCCGCTCGATCGGGCGCTCGAACTTGTAGCCGACCACCGCCGCGGGTAGGAATGAGAGCGCCAGCACGACGGCGCCGCGCAGGTCGAAGCCGCGCAGCTCCTCGGCTATCAAGCGCCGCTGGCCAATCAGCAGCGCCGCTGCCGCCCCGGTGTGCAGGGCAACCTCGAAGCTCTTGCGCACCTCGGGATCGACCGCCTCCCAGTCCCAGCCGGCAAGCCAGGGGACGAGAACGATGTGGGCGGAGCTCGAAACCGGCAGCAGCTCCGCCGGCCCCTGCACGATGCCAAGCGCGATCGCGCGCCCGGCTGGAATCCGCTCGTCCGTCGTGGCGCTCAAGCGCCCGGCGAGCGGACCGGCTCGGCCGCGGGCTTCGGCTCGCCGTCTTTCGGCGTATTTCCGTCGCGCCGCCGCTTGACGATCGCGTAGGCGACGAGGCCGACGATCGCCGCGACGACCAGGTAGTCGAGCACCTGCAGGTGGTTGCGCCACTGTTCCCAGTTGTCACCGACGGCACGGCCGATCAGTGCAAAGCCGACCACCCAGGGCAGCGAGCCGAGCGCGGTAAGCCAGGTGAAGCGCCAGAACGGCATCTTGGCGAGCCCGGCAGGCAGCGAGATAAAGGCGCGCACGAGCGGCAGCAGACGAGCGAGGAAGACGGTCGCGTCACCGTGGCGCTTGAACCAGCCGTCGACCCAGGCAAGCCGCGCTGGACTGATGTGGATCAGCTTGTTGCGCTCGAGCAGGTCGATGCGGCCGTAGTAGCCGACCGCGTAGGTCAACCAGGACCCAACCATGTTCCCGGCCAGTCCCGCCAGCACCACCCCGAGCAGCGTCTGGTCACCGTTGGAGACACTGAAGCCGGCAAACAGCATCACCGCCTCGCTCGGGATCGGGATGCAGGCGCTGCCCGCTGTCATCAGCAGGAAGATCCCACCAAGCCCGGTGCTTTCGATCACGTTGACGCAGAAATCGACTATCGGGCCGGTCAGGTCGGCGAAGAGGAGCGGGTGCGGCATCGGCGCGGCACATCGTAGGGGTAGAGCCGGGTAGAGGGGTTCAAACGCCCTCCGATTTGCCTCATCCGGCCTCGCAGCGACTAAACTCAGCCTGCCCCTTATGCGTCGGTTGAACCATCCCGTCTACCGCAACCGGGTCCTCCAGGTCTGTGCCGACGGCATCCTCGTCGCCCTCGCCTTTTACCTGGCGTTCCGGCTGCGCTTCCTCGACCAGAGCGATCTGCCGCATCGCTACTGGATCCTTTTTGCCCAGTCGGTTGGCTTCGTCATCGCCCTCAAGCTGATCGTCTTCGCCGCCTTCGGCATGTACCAAAAGTGGTGGCGCTACGTCAGCGGCCGCGACTTCCTGCAGATCGTCCGCGCCGTCACCGTCGCCAGCGCGATCCTCGTCGTCGCCTTCACCGTTCTGCGCCCGTTCGCCCACAACCTGCCGCGCTCGGTCGCGGTGATGGACTTCCTGATCACCCTGATGTTGATCACCGGCGCTCGCCTGGCGGTGCGTCTGATCATCGAACGGCCCTCGCGCTCTGCCCGCGTCCCCAAGCGCGAGGTCCTGGTGATCGGCGCCGGCTCCGGCGGCCAGATGGTGGTCCGGGAGCTGCAGCTCAACCCCGACATCGGCGTCACCGCGATCGGCTTCGTCGACGATGACCCGCGCAAGCGCGGCATGCGCATGCTCGGGCTCAAGGTGCTCGGCTCGACCAAGCAGATCGAGGCCATTCTCGACGAGACCCGGCCAAACGAGGTGGTGATCGCGATCCCCTCTGCCCCCGGGACGCTGCGGGCCAAGGTCGTCGCCGCCTGCCGCGCCCGCGAGATCCCCGTGCGCACGCTGCCGACCGTCTTCGAGCTGCTGCGCGGCGGCGTCCAGCTCAACAAGCAGCTGCGCGAGGTGCGGGTCGAGGACGTGCTCGGCCGCGACCCGATCGTGCGTGAGCTCGACCGCGTCGGCGCCTACCTGCGCGACCGCATCGTCCTCGTCACCGGCGCCGGCGGGTCGATCGGCTCCGAGCTCTGTCGCCAGATCGCCCAGGTCAAACCGCGGCTGCTGGTGATGCTCGACCACGCCGAGGACAACCTCTTCCAGATCGACCGCGAGATGGTCGAGGAGCGTCATTGCACCAACGTCGAGTCGGTGCTCGCCGACTGTAAGGAGCCAAGCCGGATGCTGGAGGTGATGCAGCGCTTCAAGCCCGGCATCGTCTTTCACGCCGCCGCCTACAAGCACGTGCCGCTGATGGAGGCCAACCCGCTCGAGGCGGTTCGCAACAACGCGATCGCGACCAGGATCACGGCCGAGACCGCCGCCGCCTCCGACGTCGAGCGCTTCGTCCTGATCTCGACCGACAAGGCGGTCAACCCGAAAACCGTGATGGGCGCCTCGAAGGCGATGGCCGAGTGGATCGTCGAGGCGGCCGGCCGCAAACATCCCGGCACCCGCTTTGCCAGCGTCCGCTTCGGCAATGTGCTCGCCTCCTCGGGCAGCGTCGTGCCGATCTTCCGCAGCCAGATCGAGCGCGGCGGTCCGGTCACGGTTACCCATCCCGAGATGACCCGCTACTTCATGACCATCCCCGAGGCGGTGCAGATGGTGATCCGCGCGGGTGACATCGGCGCTGGCAAGGGCGAGGTCTTCGTCCTTGACATGGGCGAGCCGGTGCGGATCGTCGACCTCGCCCACAACATGATCCGCCTCGCCGGCTACGAGCCGGAAACCGACATCGCGATCGAGTTCACCAAGCCGCGACCGGGGGAGAAGCTGCACGAGGAGCTCCTCGGCTTCGCCGAGAGCGGGCAGCCGACGGCGGCGCGGCGGATCCAGCGGGCCGTGCGCGAGGCGCCGCTCGATCCCGAGTGGATCGAGGCGACGCTGAACTCGCTCGAGCATTTGGTGATGGCCGGAGACGAGGCTAATCTGGCGCAGCGTGTCGTCGAGATGATCACCGCCCCTGGCGGTGACGCGGCGGCAGTCGTCTACGACGAGTAGCCTCTCGCAGCCACCTGATGCCCTGCCTCATGACGTCAGACCGCAAATGACGGCCCCAGCTCACCGCCATACCGCGTCCTCAGTCGCCCGAATAGCGTTGCTATTCGGGCTCCCTGCGTCCTTGTCTGGCGACGCCTGCATCTCGTCATTCCCCGGCCTACGTCATGAGGCAGGGCATCAGTGGAGTTGATCAAGGAAATCGGCGCCTTCGCAGGCCTGGCAGCGTTTCTGGGCCTCGCCGTCCTCGCCATGCTCGCTTTCTCCCAGGGCCGTGACCTCCGTCGCCTGCGCGAGTGGGCCGGCTCGGCGCCGGAGCGCGACTCGGAGCGCAAGGACTCGACCTCGGCGTCCGCGGCAAAGCGGGCCGAGGAGCTGCGCGCGCTGGAGGATGCGCGGACCAGCGAACGCGCGGCGCTCGACCAGCGCGATGAGCGCCGCCGCCGTCGCGACGCGGGCCTACCGGAACTGACCAGGCGCGAGCGGCTCGGCGAGGGATTCTCCAACTTCGGCTCGCGAATCGCCGAGCCCCGCTACCTAGTCGGAATCTTCGTTGTCGTTCTGCTGCTCGCCGCGGGTGCCGTCTATGTCGCCACGCAGGGCTCGGACTCCGCCGACGGCAAGGGCGGCAAGGCCAAGTCTGCGAAGGCGACCAAGCCGGGCGAAATCGAAGTGACCGTGCTCAACGGCACTGCGGTGCCCGGCCTCGCCGCCGAATACGGCGACAAAGTCGAGGGCAAGGGCTTCAAGCTGGGTGCGGTCACCAACAGCAGCACCAGCTTCGCCGAAAGCATGGTCATGTTCGAACGCGGCCACGCCCCCGAAGCCCGCAAGGTCGCCAAAGCACTTGGCATCTCGCAGGTGAAGCTGATGACGCCCGACATCGAATCGGTCTCCGGTGACGCGTCGGTCTCGGTGATCGTCGGCGAGGACAATGCCGCGAGCGGCTAGCCGCTGGGCCGGCCTCGTCTTTGCCCTCCTCGTCCTCGCCACACTCGCCGCCTTCGCCTGGTCGCAGCGGCTGAAGCGCGACCCGCTGGTACTCGACCGCACGTCCTTCGTCGCCGTGCCGATCCTCCATCCGCAGCACCCGGTCCACGGTTTCACCCCTAACGGGGACTGTCGCTACGACAGGATGCGGATCCGCTTTCGCACCACCCAATCCGACCACGGAACCGTCCAGATGGTCAAGCCCGGTGGCAAGCTGATCGTCACCCTCGACCGCGACACCTTCCTCAAGCGCTACCACTTCCACACCTACTACTGGGACGGCCGCGACCGCGAGGGCGGCATCGCCCCGGCCGGTCGCTACAAGCTGCGGGTCAAACTGCTCGGCCAGGACCGCGTGCTGGTGCCACCGGGCACGATCAAGCTGCATCACGCGAAGCGGAACCCGACCAAGGGCTGTAAGAGCGCAGCGCCCGGAGGCAAGCCGTGAGCGACTTCCTCGCCGGCCTCGGCGTGTTGGTCGCAGCGGGCGGCGCAGCGGGCGCAATCCTGTCGGCGCCGGGTCGTCTGCGCTCGCTGGCGATGCTGGCCGCCCTCATCCTCTTCCCAGTCCTGATCCTCGGCGACCAGTGGCACTCCCACCAGATCGTCGACCTGCGCCACAACACCGGCCATCTGATCGCGCTTGCCTTCATCGGCATCGCCATAACCGCCGCGCTCACTTATGTCTTCAAGCGCTGGCCCATCCTGCTCCCGCTGGCGATCGTCGCCGCACTCCCGTTTCGGGTGCCGCTCAATGCCGGTGGAGACACCGCGAATCTCTTGGTGCCGCTTTATCTCGTGATCGCTGGGGGTGTCCTGGCGATGGTGGCCAGGGACTGGCGCTCCCGGCCGGCGGGTCCTGTCGCCGCAGGGGACCCACCGCCCCCTCCGGTAGCTAAAGCTTCCTCAGGGGCGGTACCCCCTACGGCGCCACCCCCCGGAGGAGCGCTTGCCTGGCTACCGCGAGTGCTCGCCGCGGTGGTAGTCCTGTACGCCATTCAGGTGCTGTATTCAGAGGACTTCTCGAAGGGGCTGCAGGACGTTTGCTTCTTTTTCGTTCCGTTCAGCTTGGTCTATGGACTGCTGCGGGATCTCACTTGGGACCGGAGGCTGCTGACGCTGGTCCTATGGGTAATCGGGATCGAGGCGGTCTGCTTCGTACTCGTCGGCTCCGTGGAGTTCGTGTCCAAGAGCTTGTTCTGGAACGACCAGGTGATTCGGTCGAATGAATTCCACACGTATTTCCGAGTTAACTCGGTGTTTTGGGACCCGAATATCTACGGGCGCTATCTGGCGCTCGTAGCTGTCGTGGCCATGACCGCGCTGTTGTGGGCACGGGAGCGGAAGACGCTCGCCTTGCTCACGGTCCTTGTTGCTGTGCTTTGGATCGGGCTAGTGCCGACCTTCTCGCAGTCGAGCTTCGCTGCCTTGCTGGCGGGCCTAGCGGTGTTGGCGGGGCTGCGGTGGAGCGTCAAGTGGACCGGCGTTGCGGTAGGAGCCGCAGTTGTCGCGGTGGTGCTCGCCAGCGTTGCGAGCGGCAGCCTCAGCCTCAGCCGCATCAACATCGACACCAGCGGACGCGCCAACCTGGTCTCCGGAGGCGTTCACCTCTTTACCCAGCGCCCCATCTACGGCTACGGCTCCGGCAGCTTCCCCAAGGCCTACCGCAAGCACGTCAAGACCCGCAAAGCCCCCGTCTCGGTCTCGCACACAGAGCCGATCACCGTCGCCGCCGAGCAGGGCCTCGTGGGACTTGGGCTCTACCTCGCTCTCGTCGTAACAGCGCTGTGGACGATGGCCGACGGCTTGCGGCCCTCGCTGCTTCGGCTATCGGTGTCTCGCGCGGGTGGCACCGTAGGGGGGCCCGCCCCTGAGGACGCTTTAGCGACCGGAAGGGGTGGGGGGTCCCCTGCGGTGACAGGACCCGCGCGAGACACCGCCATTGCCCGAGCAGCTGTTCTCGCCACCTTTGTCGCCCTCCTAGTCCACACGATGGCCTACGCCGGCTTCTACGAGGACCCGATCACCTGGGTCCTGCTTGCCGTCGGCGTCTCCCTGGCAACCGCATCAGGCTCCGCCCTTCCGCGTCCGGGGGCGGCTAGGGTCAGCGCGTGTCGGGATACCTCCGCCGCCTAGCGACGACCGGAGCCGCCTACACCGCGGCCAGCATCGTCTCGAAGCTGATCGCGGTGGCGTTGCTGCCGCTCTACACGCGCTATCTCACGCCCGCCGACTACGGCGCCGCCGAGCTGATGTTCGCCGCCGTCGTCTCGGCCAGCATCGTCATCCGCCTTGGCGTGATCGAGGCGTTGTTGCGCTTCTACTACAGGGATGGCGAGGACCCGGCTCGCGTCGTCTCCACTTCCTTCGCCGCGCTGTTCTGGTTCGCCACGATCGCGGCGCTGATCGCGTTGCCCTTTGCCGGGCCGCTCTCCGAAGCGCTGCTGAATGAATCGGCGCCGGACTTGGCACGGATCTCGATCGGTGGCCTCTGGGTGCTGACCATGAGTGAGTACCTGCTCACCCTCTTTCGCCTCGAGGAGCGCGCGAGGGCCTTCTTCATCACCACGATCCTCAGCGTGCTGGGGGCGATCGGGCTCACGGTGGTCCTCGTCGTCGACATGGAAGAGGGCGCTCGCGGCTTGCTGATCGGCAGCTATGCCAGCGGCGCCGTCGTGGTGCTGGCGCTGATCGTCGTCCACTGGCGTCGCCTCTCACTGCGCTTTGAACGGCCGCTGCTGCGCCGGCTGATGCGCTTCGGCCTGCCGACGATGCCGGCGGAGCTCTCGCTCTACGGCCTCAACTTCGTCGACCGAATCATCATCGTCCACGCCGCCGGTCTCCCCGAGGCCGGCCTCTACTCGCTCGCGGTCAAGTTCGCCCAGGGCGTCAATGTCCTCGTTCGGGGCTTCCAGCTCGCCTGGCCGCCGCTTGCCTACTCGATCCGCGACGACGACGAAGCGCGTCGCGTCTACGCCACCGTGGTCACCCTGTTCGTTGCCGGCTGCGCCTTCGTCGTCACCGGCATGTGGCTGCTTTCGCGCTGGATCGTCCGTGCCCTCGCGGCGCCTGAGTTCTTCGGCTCTTACAAGGCGATCGGCCTGGTGGCCACCGCCACCACCCTCTACGCCCTCTACATGGTGCTCGTCGTCATTCTCGGGCGCACCGGGCGCACCGAGTTCAACTTCCCCGCCACCGCGGCCGCCCTTGCCGCCAACATCGCACTCAACCTCGCCCTGGTGCCATCACTGGGGATTGTCGGCGCCGGCATCGCCCTCGTCGCCTCTTACATCGTCGTGCTGGCGCTGATGTACGTCTTCACTCAGCGGCTCTTCCCGGTGCCCTACGAATGGGGGCGCCTGCTGCGGGTACTGACGGTGTCCGCGGCCTTGGTCGGGCTCGGCGAGCTGCTGCTACCGACGGAGGGCTTCACCGGCCTCGCCCTGCGACTCCTCTTTGCCCTTGCCTACCCATTCGCCCTCCTGGCCACTGGCTTCTTCACCCGCGCCGAGCGCCGTTGGCTGGCTCGCCTACGCCACCCATCCGAGGTTCTCTCCGGCCTGCAGGCCCTGCGGCCGGCTGCAGCCGGGGTCGACGGCTCGGTCCCCGAGACCTACGAGGTCGAGCAGATGGACGAGGATTCGCGCTTCTAACCGAGTCGAGCTGCGTCGGCGATGCTCGTCCCCCGGCTGGGAGAGAGGGCTTGTCGGGCATGGGCCCAGTAGATCCGCGATGGCTGGCCGGGCATAACCGTGGCGGCAAGTGCTCGCACTGCGTAGGACCAGGCGGTGAGAAGGCGCACCGCGAGCGCCGCCGCACCACCATGGTGCTTTCGCATGTACCTATCTCGGTTGCGGTGGAATTCGACGATGCGGGGGAGGCCCTTGCCGAGGTCGGTGGAGAGCTGGTCGTGGTGGACCGCCTCGGCGGTGGGGACGAAGAGGCTGTGCCAGCCGCTGTCGTTGAGGCGCTTGGCGAAGTCGCACTCGTCGTAGTAGACGAAGAAGCCGGGGTCCATGAAGTTGACCTGGGCGGCGGCCTCACGGCGGACCAAGAGGGCGCTCGACTGACCCCAGTCGACTCGGCGGGTTGAGCCACCCTTGCTCTGCACGGTCAACCAGCGGTGCAGAAAGAGGGCGCCGGCAAGAGCGGTGCCGACGCCGGGGAAGCGCCAGGCGCAGGGGCCTGGCTCGCCAGCGGAGCTGAGCAGCTGCGCCGTCGCCGCGGCGGCCTTCGGGTCTGCGTCGAGGGCCTCTATCAGCGCGGTCGCAGCTCCGGGCCGCAGCTCGGAGTCCTCGTTGAGCAGCAGGCAGTACCTGCCCGCTGCCTCACGCATCAGGGTCGAGTCGTTCTCGCCCTTGCCCGTGCGCCGATCGCGCTCGATCAGGCGAATGTCGCCGCCGCGTTCGCGCACCGCCTCGGCCGAGCCATCGTTGGAGGCATTGTCCAAAACGAGGATCTCCCGCTCGACTCCTTGCGGGTGCGTGCGCTCGATCGCCTCGAGGCAGGCGAGCAGGTAATCGCGGCCGTTCGTGTTCACGACGCAGTAGGAGAGCGTGAGCGCCACCGCGGTCACGATAATCGCCGTGTCCGGTGACTAACGGACACCCGCAGATGAAAGTCCAGCTAGTCGACCCCTCGGCCTTCACGCCGCCCTACGACCGCGCGCTCGCCGGCGCGCTGGCTCAGCGTGGCGCCGAGGTCGAGTTGCTGACCAGTCGCTTCCTCTACGGGCCAGTGCCCGAGCCGGACGGCTACCAAGTGCGCGAGTGCTTTTACCGACGCAGCGTCGAGCGCGGACTCGAGGCTCCGGGACGCCGCGCCGTCAAGGCCGCTGAGCACCTCAGCGATATGCGCCGGCTGCGCACCGCGCTCAACGCCGACGTCATCCACTACCAGTGGCTCACCATGCCTTCCCTCGACGCCTATCTGCTGCCGTCAAAGCGGCCCCGCTTGCTCACCGCTCACTACATCCTTCCGCCCAGTCCCAGCCGCCGGCAGACCAAGGTCGCACAGCGCCTCTTCGCTCGCATGGACGCGGTCATCGCCCATTCCGAGCACGGCGCGGAACGGCTGCGCGATCAAATCGGCCTCGACCCGGCTCGCGTCCGCGTCATCCCCCACGGCGCCTTCGACTACCTCACGCGCCTGCCCGAGGAGAAGCCTCTGCCGGGCGAGCTGGAGGGAGCCGAGGGGCCGGTGATCCTCTTCTTCGGCCTGCTCCGCCCCTACAAGGGCCTCGACCTGCTGCTCAAGTCCCTCGCTCAAGTTGAGGGAGCTGAGCTCTGGATCGTCGGCAACCCCCGTATGGACCTCGCCCCCCTGCACGCAGCCGCGGAAGCGGCTCCCGGGCGCGTCCGCTTCGTCACCCGCTTCGTCGAGGACGCCGAGATCCCGGCGATCTTCCGCCGCGCTGACTTGGTCGTCCTGCCCTACCGCGACGCCGAGCACTCCGGCGTCCTCTACACCGGCCTCGCCTTCGGCAAGCCGATGGTGCTCAGCGCGGTGGGGGGCTTCCCCGAGGTCGCGGCGACCGGCGCGGCGCGCCTCGTGCCTCCCGGCGACGCTGGAGCTCTGGCTCAAGCACTGAGCGAGCTGGTCGGCGACCCGCTTGCCCGCGAGCGACTGGCGACAGCCGCAGCAGCGGCAGCCGCGGGCCCGTACTCATGGGATGCTGCCGCCGCCCAAACCCTCGCCCTCTACCAAGAGCTCGTTTGATCCGCCGCCGTTCTTCCAGTGCGCTTTATCCGGCATATGACCGCATAAAGCGCACCGGAAGCAGATAATCGCCTGATGCTCGCCGCGATCTTCTGGGTCTCCGCAGCCCTGATCGTCTACACGCATCTCGGCTATCCGCTCGCGCTGCGCTTGCTCGTCGCCTTGCGCCGGCCGAGGAAGTCGCCGACCGAACCGGCAGAGCTGCCCCGCGTCTCCCTGATCGTCGCTGCCTACGATGAGGAGGAGGTGATCGAGGCAAAGGTTGCCAACGCCCTCGCCCTCAACTACCCACGCGAGTTGCTCGAGTTGATCGTCGCCTCCGATGGCTCTTATGACGCCACGGTCGAGCGCGCCCGCACCGCCGGTGCCGACCTCGTTCTCGAGCTCCCTCGTGGAGGCAAGCTTGCCGCCCAGAACGCCGCCGCCGAGCAGGCCTCCGGCGAGGTCCTCGCCTTCTCCGACGCCAACAGCGCCTGGCAGGCCGACGCCCTGCGCCAGCTGGTCGCCCCTTTCGCCGATCCGCGGGTTGCCTACGCCTGCGGCCAGGTCCGCTTCCTCGGCGCCGATGGCGACAACCTCGAGGGCGCCTACTGGCGCTATGAGATGGCGGTCCGCGAGATGGAGTCCTCCCTCGCTGGGATCACCGCCGGCAACGGCGCGATCTACGCCGTGCGCGCGGAGGACTACCTGCCGCTCGACCCCTCCGGCAGCCACGACCTCTCCTTCCCCTTCGCCCTGGCCAAGCGCGGCAAGCGCTCGCTCTACGTGCCCGCCGCCCGCGCCGAGGAGAAGATGGTGCCGACCCTGGAGGGGGAGTTCGCCCGCAAACGGCGGATGATGGTCGGCATCTGGGACATCGTCGTCGGCGAGGGGATGATCTCGCCGCGCGGCTACTCGACCCTCTACGCCTTCGAGCTCTTCTCGCATCGCCTGCTGCGCTACCTAACCCCGTTCCTTCACTTCATCGCCTTCTTCGCCAACCTCGCCTTGCTCGGCAGCGGCACCGTCTACGTCGTCACCTACGCCATCCAGGTCGCCGCGATTGCCGCGGCCCTGTTTGGCGGCAGCTTCCCTGTCGGCCCGCTACGGGTCGCCCGCTATTACGCGATGACAACCCTCTCGATCGCCGCCGGACTTTGGGACCGTTTCCGCCACGGCGCTCCGGGCACCTGGGAGAAGGCGCCGGGAACCCGATGAGGAGCCTCGGCTAGTCGCCATGCCCAGGGGCCTCGACATCGCGATCGCGCTGCTGGCGCTCGCCATCTTTTCCCCCGTGCTCTTGATCGCCGCGATCGCGATCAAGCTCGGCAGCCGCGGCGCGGTCGTCTATCGCCAGCGCCGCGTCGGCCTGGGCGGCGAGGAGTTCGAGATGCTGAAGCTGCGCACGATGGTCGCCGGCTCCGATCCGGTGGGGGTCGGCACGGTCGTTACCCGCGATGACCCGCGCGTCACCGGTGCCGGCCGCGTCCTGCGCCGCACCTCGCTCGATGAGATCCCCAACTTGGTCAACGTCCTGCGCGGCGAGATGGCGATCGTCGGCCCACGCCCGACGATTCCGGCCCAGGTGATCGATTACACGCCGAGCCAGCACCGCCGCCACGAGGTCCGCCCCGGCATCACTGGCTGGGCTCAGGTTCAGGGTCGCGCCGGCATCCCCTGGGAGGAGCGGATCGAGCTCGACGTCTACTACGTCGACCATCGCAGCGCCGCCCTCAACGCTCGCATCCTGCTTAAGACGGTTTGGCTCCTCGTCACCGGCCACGGCCTCGCCCCGGACTGATCGTGCAACGCTTTACGGCGCAGCGAGAGCTGTAAAGCGTTGCACCTTGTCGAGGGGTGGACGGCATAAGGTTTCGCTATGGCCGATCGACCGCATGTGAGCCTTCGTCGCTTCGAGCTCGGCGATGCCGCCGCCGTACACCGTTGGTTCAACAACCCGGCTGCCACCGCCTCGCTGATGGAGCAGCGGGAGGGGTTCTCGCTCGCCGAAGCCGAGGCTTGGGTCGGGCGGGCAATGGACGACTCGGGCGAGGATCGCAAGTACGCGATCGAGGTTGAGGGTTATGACGAGCCGGTTGGCTTCACCGCCCTCTACGGCCTCTTTCGCCAGACCGCCCCGGAGCTGGGGGCGCTGATCGGGGACGACGTGCGTGGCAAGGGGGTTGGTCGGCGCGCTGAGGCGCTGACCCTGGCCAAGGCCTTTGACGAGTTCGACGCCCACCGCGTCTACGGACGCATCCCGGCCCGCAACGAGGTGGCAAAGAAGACGGTCGCCGGCCTTGGCTGGAAGCACGAGGGCACGATGCGATCCCACCTGCGCCGCGAGGGCGCTGCCGCCGATGACTGCGAGGTCTGGGGCGTCCTGCCCGACGAGTTCCGTGCCGCCGCGGCTGACCTGCTCTCGTGAAGAGCGGGACTCAGAGGGGGCTGGGCGGAGGATCTGAAGGCTTGTCGCGATGAGCGCCAGGGCGGAGCTGATCGCGGACGGCGGGGCAGCCGCCGCGAGTGAGGAGTTCTTCCGCTCACTGCCCTTCCTCCAAGCCGAAGGCGTTACTCATTCACTTTGCATCGCCTCCGACGACGGGGGAGACCTGGTGGCCCCACTGATCGTCCGAGAGATCGAGGGCGGACCCGAGCGCGACGCAATCTCCCCCTATGGGTACCCGGGCCTGGCCCCCGTCACTCGCGCATCCGACATTGACCACACTGGAGCGGGGTCAATGTCGGATGCGCGAATCGATCCGACCGCGATCGACTTCGGGGCCACCGGTCTGGTCACGATCTTCCTCCGCCACGCTTTGGGCGACCCGCCCCTTGGCGCTACCAGCGCGCGCAACGTGGTCCAGATCGCCGACCCGGGCTTGCCGGCCAAGAGCCGCGGCAGCGATCGCAATCAGATCAACAAGAACCTGCGCAACGGCTACAAGCTGCACCTCGTTCCCGGCCCTGAGACAAGTGCCGCCCAGCGCGCCGGATTCCTCTCCGCCTACGAGCAGACGATGCATCGCACCGGCGCCGCGGAGCGTTACTTCTTCGGCCCGGCCTACTTCGATCGCATCCTCGAGTTCCCCCGCGCTTGGCTGGCCCTAGCTGAGGCTCCCGACGGCGCGGTTGCCGCCGCTTCGATCGCCGCCAGCAGCGACGGCTACCTCCATTACTACCTCAGCGGCAGCGCCGACGCGCACCTGCGCGACTCGCCGATGAAGAACGTCGTCGCCTCTCTGGTTGAGCTCGCCGCCGAGCTCGGTGAGCCGCTCAACCTCGGCGGCGGCATCAATCCCGGCGACCGCCTCGAAGAGTTCAAGCGCGGCTTTGCCAATCGCGAGTTGCCCTGGCACACCTCGGAGATCGTCGCCGACAGCGCCGCATACGACCGCCTTAGCGCCGCCCACCACGTCGTCGGCGACTTCTTTCCGGCCTACCGCGGCGCGCGCGCTTAGTAGGGGTTTGCTAGCCGACGGTCGGTTCGACCGGCGTCGGGCCGGTGAAGGGGAAGCCTTCGGCTGGCTCGCGGCCGTGGCCCCAGGTCTGCTTGCCGAAGTCGCGGATCGCGTCGAGTGTGATCGCGCCCTTGTATTCGTTGCAGCCGAGCAGGTTGCGCCAGGTCGTCGCCGCGACTTCGTAGGGCATGTTGCTGTTCGGGAAGAGCAGCGTCGCGCCGTACATCGAGTCGTAGAGCCCGATCAGTTCCAGCTGCGCGCTTCCGGATAGATTCGGCGAGTACTGGATCTCCAGCCGGCCGTGCTCCATCGAGTGGACGAAGTCAATTTCCTGCGGCATTTCCTTGTAGGCGCCGTCGGCCTGCTGGTAGGGCGGTTCGACGTGGTTGCCGGAGGTCGGCGGGTTGGTTTTGTATTCGGGCGTCGGTGCGGTCGGCGGGATGTGTTCGTGGCCCTCTTCGGGAAGGTGGAGGCGCAGATCGCAACCAGCCTTTTTCGCCGCCTCTTTGAGGTTGGTGACTTTGACCGCGGCGACATCGGTTCCGGTGCGCGTGTCGGGCTGCACGCCGTTGGTTGAGCCCGACTGCTGATCGATGTGGGCGTTGCCGCTGTCGTTCTTATTGGCGGCCGAGACGATCACCGCGACGATCCCGATCAGGACGATGATCCCGACCACGCCCGCGGCGCCGTAGCCGATCATCAGGCGGCGTTTCTCCGAGCCGGCCTGCTTATGCTCGCGTTCCTGCCGAGCTTGGCGCAGCCGCTCTCTCTCTTCCTCCCTACGATTAGCCATGCTGAGGGCCCAGTTTACTCAGAGTGACTTGGCCAAGTCGCCGCTGTCGTCGCGGCCGCGCTCCCAGGGTCGGGCCGCCTGCAGCGAGCCGAGCACCGCCCAGGTCGCCGGCGCCCGGTTGAGCGCGTAGAAGTGGATGCCTGGTGCGCCCGCGAGCAGCAGCTCCGAGCACTGCTGCGCTGCGTAGGCGACGCCGAGCTCGAACTCGGCCTGCTCGTCGCCGTTCGCCGCGGCGAAGGCCGCCGCGAGCCGCGGCGGAATCGAGGCGTCGCAGAGGTCGCAGATGCGCTTGGTCTGGGCGAAGCTCGCCACCGGGATAACCCCGGCGATGATCGGTACCTCGATCCCCGCGGCGCGCGCTGCGGCGACGAAGTCGAAGTAGACCTGGTTGTCGAAGAAGAGCTGGGTGATCAGGAAGGAGGCCCCTGCCTCCACCTTGGTCTTTAGGTAGGCCAGGTCCGTCTCCAGGTCGGGCGCCTCGGGATGGACCTCCGGGAAGCAGGCACCGCCGACGGTGAACGCCCAGCGCGAGCCGATGAAAGCGGTCAGCTCGGCGGCGCTGCCCAGCCCACCCTCGGCCTGGACGAAGTCCTCCTGGCCGCGGGGCGGGTCGCCGCGCAGGGCAAAGACGTTCTCGATTCCCGCCGCCTCGATCTGGTCAAGCGTCTGCGCCAGCCCCTCGGCCGTCTCGCCGACGCAGCTCAGGTGCGCCATCGTCTCGCAGCCGAGCTCGTCCTTCAGCTCGCGGGTGATCTCGACCGTGCCGTCGCGAGTCGACCCCCCGGCGCCGTAGGTGACCGAGACGAAGTCGGGCTCCAGCTCGCGCAGCGAACGCGCGGTCCCCAGCAGCCCCTCGCGCCCCTCGTCGGTCTTGGGCGGGAAGAACTCGACCGAGAAGGTCGGCGCTTTGGCAGCGATGATCTCGTCTATACGCACGGACGCAGGGTAGCTACGCGCGGGCCCTGCGGGCGTCTACGCGCTCCTGGAAGTACGCCTGGATGTCCTCGAGCCGTTTGCCCTTGGTCTCCGGGACGAACTTCCAGCAGAAGGCGAGCGTGAACAGGCCGATAACTCCGTAGAACCAGAAGGCACCGGATCGGCCGAGTGCTTCGATCAGCAGCAGGAAGGTGAGCGAGACGATGAAGTTGAAGGTCCAGTTGGCCATCGTGCCCAGCCCAGCCGCCTTGCTGCGCACGCTGAGTGGGTAGATCTCGGCATTGAGCAGCCAGAAGATCGGCCCGAGGCTGATCGCGAAGGAGGCGACGTAGGCCATCAGGCTGCCGATCGCGACCACCGAGGCGAGGGTGCTGCCACCCCCGGCGATCTTGAAGGCAGCGCCGAGGGCGAAGAGGGAGATCGACATCCCGGTGACGCCGATAAAGAGCAGTGTCCGTCGCCCCGCCCGATCGAGCAGGCGCAGCGCGAGGAGGGTGAAGCCGACGTTGATCACGCCGACGCCGACGGCGGCGAGGATCGAGCCGGCCGAGGAGTTGACACCGGTGAATTCGATGATCGTCGGTGCGTAGTAGATGACCGTGTTGATCCCCGTCACCTGCTGCAGGATTGCCAGGCCGACACCGACCACAAGCGCCGCTTTCACCACCGGCTGCAGCAGCTCACTCCAGGCGCCCGGCTTCTCGTCGAGGCTGTCCTTGATCTCCTCCAGCTCGCGATCAATCGTGTCCGGGTCGTCGACCCGGATCTTCGCCAGCGTCGCCCGCGCGGCGAAGTCATCGCCGCTCATCACCAGCCAGCGTGGGCTCTGTGGCATTCGCAGCATGCCGAAGGCCAGCGCCAGCGCCGGCACGCAGCCGAGGCCGAGCATCCAACGCCATCCTTCGATGCCGTCGAAGGCGAGGCCGACCAGATAGGCGACGAGGATGCCGATCGTCACCGCCAGCTGGAAGAAGCTGACCAGGCGCCCGCGGCTCTCCGGTGGCGCCACCTCGGAGATGTAGACGGGGGCAGCGGCGGAGGCGAGGCCGATCGCGACCCCGATCACGATGCGGGCGATGACCAGTACCTCGACGCCTGGCGCTGCGGCACTGGCAAGAGCGCCGACGATGAAGATTCCGGCGGCGAGCAGGATCATCAGGCGCCGTCCATACGTATCGGCAGCGGGGCCGGCGATCGCCGCTCCGCCGACAGCGCCGATGGGCACCGCGGCGACGACCAATCCTTGGGCAAAGCTGCCGAGATCGAAGTCGCCCTTGATAAAGAGCAGGGCGCCGGCGATGACGCCGGTGTCGTAGCCAAAGAGCAGCCCGCCGAGTCCGGCGATCGCAGCCGTCAGCACAACGTTGCGCCGCGCCCTCCTCCGAGACGCTTCGAGACCGTCGCTCATCCCAGCGAGACCGTATACCGCCCCTCCGGACGGGTGAATTCACGGAGTTTGCGGGAACGTATTCGTCGCCCCCCTAGCGGCCTGTCCAGGGTGGCGCTAAGTTGAGTGTGCGACTGGGAGGGACGGGGTCCGAGGAAGCCCACCGGACACCGCCTCGAAGGTGGCGCGACGAGCTTCAGTGTGCGAAGGCTACGTGCACGGCAGGCAAACGAGCGTCACCGCCGGTCGCGTTTCTCGTTCTAGGGGGAGTTGCGTCCGACAGCCCTCCTAGCGTCTGGCCAGGCCGTCGAGCACCTGCCCTCGATCGCCGCGCGTGCCGGGGCGCAGCACCCGGGAGCTGGGCGTCGCCGCGAGACCCGGAAGGCCGCCGCGACTAGCCCGCCCGCTCCCCACCTTCCTATGGGAGGATCCCGGCGATGAGCGCTGAGCTCCGCTACGAGCGCGTCGGCGCGGCCGCCGTGCTGACGATTGACCGGCCCCAGCGGCGTAACGCGATTGACGCAGCCGCTGCAGAGGCGTTCCGCGACGGGCTGGAGGAGTTCGAGGCCGACGAGGGCGCCCGCGTCATGGTTCTCACCGGCGCCGGCGGCCAGGCCTTTTGCGCCGGTGCCGACCTCAAAGCGATGGACCTCGATGTCGACCATCCCGTCGGCCCGATGGGGCCGACGCGGCTGACCCCCGCCAAGCCGGCGATTGCGGCGGTCGACGGTTGGTGCCTCGCGGGTGGGGTTGAGTTGGCGCTCTGGTGCGACATGCGGATCGCCACTCCGCAATCGACCTTTGGCCTTTTCGAGCGCCGTTGGGGTGTGCCACTAGTTGACGGCGGCACCCAGCGCCTCCCCCGCGTGGTTGGCATGGGCCGGGCGCTGGAGTTGATCCTCACCGGCCGCCCGATCGAGGCCGAGGAGGCTCATCGCATTGGCCTGGTCAACGAGCTGGTCGAGCCCGGCAAGCATCTCGAGCGCGCCCTCGAGCTGGCCGAGCGGATCGCCGCCTTCCCACAGGAGACGATGCTGGCCGACCGCCGAGCCGCGATCGAGGGCTTCGGCCTGCCGCTCGCCGAGGGCATCGCACTCGAGCACCGGCTTGGCCGCGAGACGCTCCACGTCGCAGTTGAAGGGGCCATGCGCTTCGCCGATGGTGAAGGCCGTCACGGCAAAGGTGTGTAAGCCGCTCTCGGACTCTGGAGCAGAGGAAGCGGCGCCTTATGCGCCGTGTTCGCGCGCCACGCGGCGCATCTCGTCTTCGGCCGCTTCCGGGCCCAGGTAGGGCATCAGCACGGCGAAGACGAGGTCGGGGAGGATGCGGGTCAGCTCTGGCCCTCGCCCTGCCCGGATCTCGTCGAAGATCATCGAGGCGGCACCGCCGATTGCAAAGCGGGCGGTGTCGGCAGGTAGTTCCTCACCTTGGTTGGCGTACTGGCGCCCCTCCTCGAGAAACGGGGTGAAACGCGCCAGGGCAGAGCGATAGCGGGCGCGGGCGTCATCCCCGGCCGCGGTCACCTCGACCATCGACAGACGGGCGATGCCGGCCTCGATCGAGAGCAGTCCGACCAGAGCACCCAACGCCGCGGAGATCCGCTCCGGCCACGGCCGGTCGGCGGCGGCCTCAAAGGCGCTGGTCATATGGGCGAGGAGGACGTCGAAGACAGCCTCGTAGGCCTCGAGGAAGCAGCTCTCCTTATCGCCGAACATCCGCTCGAAGGTCTGCTCGGAGACGCCGGCCACCTCGATCACGTCCTTGACGGTCGTCGCTTCGTAGCCTTTTGCCGCTGCGACGCGCAGCATCGCCTCCAAAAGACGCTCTCTTTCGGAGCGCACCAGGTAGGCGCGCGGCAGGCTTTGCGTACCGCCCTGTGTTTTTTCTAGACTCGAAGTCGGGGGCGGATCCATGGGTTCAGAGTAGGGCAGTGTTCTCAGGCTGTCCAACCGATTTCGCAGCCAGACGCCCAGCTCTGGCCGCGATGTCCAAGCGCCCGACGGCGGCACCTACACTGCGTCGATGAAGATCGGGATCGTCGGCCTCGGCTACGTCGGCTTGCCGCTTGCCGTCGCTTTTGCCGAGGCCGGGCATGAGGTGATCGGGCTCGATACCGACCCGCGCAAGGTCGAGGGCCTGAATGCCGGCCGCAGCCACGTCGAGGACGTCGGCGACGCCGCCCTGGCGCCGCTCGCCGAGCGCTTGCGGGCGACCGGCAACCAGGCCGACCTTGCTTCCTGCGAAGCGATCGTGATCTGCGTGCCGACCCCGCTGACGGGCTCGCGCGAGCCCGACCTCACCTACTTGCTCGATTCCGCCACGGCTCTCTCCGGGGTGCTGCAGCCCGAGCAACTGGTCGTGCTCGAGTCGACCACTTACCCCGGCACGACCCGCGAGCGCCTGCAGCCGATCCTGGAGGAGTCGGGTCTCTCTGCCGGGCGCGACTTCCACCTCGCCTTCTCTCCCGAGCGGATCGACCCGGGCCGCACCGACTACACGGTGCGCACCACGCCGAAGCTGGTCGGCGGCATCACCCCCGCTTGCGCCGAGCGCGCCCGCGAGCTCTACGCGCTGATCTGCGACGAGGTCATCGTCCTCTCCAGCCCCGAGGCCGCGGAGCTCTCAAAGCTGCTCGAGAACATCTTCCGCTCGGTCAACATCGCCCTGGTCAACGAGCTTGCCCAGCTCTGCGATCGGCTCGAGATCGACGTCTGGGAGGTGGTTGACGCGGCGGCGACCAAGCCCTTCGGCTTCATGCGCTTCGAGCCTGGCCCCGGCATGGGCGGCCACTGCCTCCCGGTCG
The DNA here is from genome assembly GCA_963716345.1 of uncultured Solirubrobacterales bacterium. Lineage (GTDB taxonomy): Bacteria > Actinomycetota > Thermoleophilia > Solirubrobacterales > 70-9 > VRUE01. The sequence continues at coordinate 1,221,152 of OY970304.1, read as the reverse complement.
ACCCTTTCTACCTCGCCTTCAAGGCGCGCGAGCACGATTTCTACCCCGAGTTCATCGAGCTCGCCGGCAAGGTCAACCAGACCCAGCCCGCCTTTTGCGTCGAGCGGATCGAGCGCGCCCTCAATGACGCCGGCAAGCCGGTCAAGGATTCGCGAATCCTGCTGCTCGGAGTCAGCTACAAGGCCGGCGTCGGCGATACCCGCGAGTCCCCGGCGCTGAAGATCGCCCGCCGCCTGCGCGAGTTCGGTGGCGAGGTCTCCTACCATGATCCCCACGTCGCCGAGCTTGCCGAGCTGGGTCTTGCCTCGGTCGATCTAACGCCGGCGCTCGCCTCCTCCGACGTCGTCGCGATCGTCACCGCACACCCCGAGCTCGACTACGCGGAGGTCGTTTCCACGGCCCAATTGGTGGTCGACTTCCGCGGCGTCACCCGCGGCATCGAGGCACCGAACCTGGTCAGGCTCTAGCGGCCTTCATCTCGGCGCCAGCGACGTCGGCTCCGAAGTAAGGCAGCACCGCGAAGTACATGAAGTCGGGCAACAGTTGGCGGAAGCCGTCCGCGTCGCCGGTCGCCAGCTTGGCGTGGACCACCGCGTGCATGCCGGCAACTATCCCCTCGGCGGCAATCGGCGGCGGCGTCTCGGTGCCGGTTGAGGCGTGGCGCGCCGAATCGATGAAATTAGTGATCTCTTTCATCGCTTCGGAGCGAGTTTTCAGCGCCTCAGGGCCCGCCGCGTGGACCTCGACGATCAGCGCGCGGCCGATTGCGGGGTCAGCGTCGAGGACGTCGAGGACGGCACCGATGCCCGCCCGCAGTTTGGCTCGCCATCCCGTTTCCGGCGCCGCGGCGGCCCTGGCGATGGCTTCGAATTTAGCGACGCCGTAGGTGAGCGCCTCGAGATAGCAGACGTCCTTGTCGGCGAACTCGTCGTAGAAGGCCTGCCTGTAAAGCCCGGTCTGATCCAGCACCATGCGCACGGACGCGGCGTCGTAGCCGGCATTGCCGACAGCCTCGAGCATGCCCTCGAGAATGCGCTGACGCTTCGGGGAACTCACCAGTCTGAGTGCGGGAGCTTCGGGGAGGACCTTCCCCGTTGCGCCGGTCCCCTCAGCCCCTGCCCGGACCTTGGTTGCGGCTTGCTTGCCCATCCGACCTTCCTCTGCTGATCAAGGGAACGGGTTGTCTGGAATAAGGAACAGTAGCGGTATCTGGTAGATCCGTCCAGCTTGGAAACGGATTCTCATAGGGGTACTCTGGCGTTCGTGGCTGATCGCGCACCGCAAGCGACAAGGATGCCCCCGGGAAGGCATCAACTGCCTCGCGAGTTCATCGCCCAGCACCAGCGGGCCCGCATAATCGCCGCGCTCGCCGAGGAGACAGTGGAGAAGGGCTACCGCGCCGTCACGGTCGCCGACATCGTCCGCCGCGCCGGCATCGCCCGCAACACTTTCTACGAGAACTTCTCCTCCAAGGAGGACTGCTTCCTGGCCGCCTCGGAGTTCGCGGTCAAGGAGGCGCTGCGCCGCGTTGTCGACGCCGCCAGCAAGGTCGATACCTGGCCCGCCCGCGTCAACGCCGGCCTCGCCGCCTTCCTTCACTACGTTGCCAACGAGCCCGCGCTCGCCCGCACCTGCATCGTCGAGGCGCTCTCGGCCGGGCCCGCCGCGGTCGATCGTTACGAGCGCTCGATCCAGGCCTTCGTGCCGCTCTTCCGTATGGGCCGCAAGGTCTCGGCCAAGGGCGAGGAGCTGCCGACAACGCTGGAGGAGACGATCGTCGGCGGGATCTTCTGGATCCTCTACCAGCGCATCATCATGGGGCAGGCGGAGCAGATCGAGGAGCTGCTGCCGGAGCTGGTCGAGTTCTCACTCACGCCTTACCTCGGCGCCGAGTCCGCCAAGCGGATTGCCGGCGAAGAAGCACCGACCGCCAACGCGGGTTGAGCCAGGGGCAGGGATTGGGGGTCCCATGACCTAGTGCTTGACCTGGAGACCCGCGAGCGCGCCGCCAGTCCCGAGCGTGAGCGCATCGTCGAGGCCCTGATCGAGATCGCCGCTGAGCGCGGCTATGCCGAGACCACGATCGAGCTGATCATTGAGCGAGCCGAACTCGACCGGCCCGCGTTCGACCGCCACTTCCGCGGCAAGTACGACTGCTTCCTCTCCGCCTGGCAGGAGATCAACGAGGGCTGCATGCGGGAGATGCTGGAGGCCTACAACAGCCAGGAGAGCTGGCCCGACCGCCTTCGCGCCGTCGCCTGCGAGATCGTCGAGAACCTGCGCAACGCCCCCAGTCGAGCCTCCTTCGCGGTTGAGGTATTGGCTGCCGGCGATGCCGCCCGGGCGCGACGCGACATGACGATGCGGGTAATCGCCTCGCTGATTGACGCCGGCCGCAACGAGATGGAGGACCCGGAGTCGGTGCCGCACACGACCGCCGAGGCGCTCGCGGGCTCGGCTTACGGTCAGGTTTACGCGAAAGTCGTACGCGGCAATGCCGACGAGCTGCCCGAGCTGGTGCCCCAGTTGATGTCCGCCGCGGTAATGCCGTATCTGGGGATTGAGGCGGGGCTGGCCGAGTTGTCGAGGGGCTTTGATCCGCCAGCGCGATATCGTCGGGGTGTGGCCAAGAAGAAGTCCTCCTCCCGGGAAACGGGTGACCCGGGAGTGTCAGCTGAGGAATATCCCCCCGAGCTCGCCCGGTTGCCTCCAGGCCGCCATGGCCTGCCGCGCGAGTTCGTCATCCACAATCAGCGCGAGCGGCTGATCGCCGGCCTCGCCGAGGCGATTGCCGAAAACGGCTACTCCGGCACGACGATCGCCCACATCACCCGCCACGCCGCGGTTTCCCGGCGCACCTTCTACGAGCACTTTTCCAGCAAGGACGAGTGCTTCGTCGCGGCTTATGACACGGTTATGGAGGAGCTGCGGGGCCGCGTCTCCACCGCCTTCGAGGCCGAGGAGGACTGGCCGCACGCGGTCAAAGCCGGGATCGGGGCGATGCTCGAGTTCCTCGCCGCCGAGCCGCACCTTGCCCGCCTCTGCATGGTCGAGGCCCTGGTTGCCGGCCCGGTCGTGGTCGAGCGCTACGACGCCGCGATCCAGAGCTTCGTGCCCTACTTTCAGACCGGCCGCGAGGGCCGCCCGCCGGAGGTTCTCTCCCGCCTCTCGCCGACCACCGAGGAGGCCCTGGTCGGCGGCATGGTCTCGCTGATCTCCCGCCGCATCATCGCCGGCAAAGCCGAAGAGCTGGAGGAACTGCTCCCCGACCTGGTCGAGTTCACTCTCACTCCTTATGTGGGGAGTGCCGACGCGGCTGAGCTGGCGCGGGAGTAGCTGAGGCGCTTGCGCGTGTTTCGCGCGCAAGGTTTCTCACACTCTGCGCAGTTCATGCGCCACAGACAACACATTTCTCCTTAGGCTGCCATCATTGTGCATGTGGTTGCCCCAGAATGGACCGAAGGCAGGCTCGACGACCTGAACGGCAAGGTTGATCGCGGATTCGACAAGATCGACCGGCGGTTCGAGAAAGTCGACCAGCGTCTGGAGCGAATCGATGGTCGCCTTGATGCCCTGCAGCGAACCATGGTTCAGGGAGTGATTGCGATGACGGCAGCCATTCTGGCTGGCTTCGGCGGGCTCATCGTGCTGATCGCCACTCAACTCTGAACGAGTCTCAGTCGGACGGTTTGACCGCAGAGAGCTCAGGTGACCCAAGTTCCAGCCAGGCCTCGTCCTCGCCGAAGTAGTTGAGCACGGCGATGTGGGCAAGGTCGGGAAGCAGGCGCTCGACCGTCGCCGCCCGGCCCGCGCCGATCTCGGTGGCGATCGCTTCCTCGACCGCGCCGACTACGAACTGGGCGGTGAGCGCGGTCGCCGTCGCCCGGGCGCTCGGCTCGTGGCGGGCCGAGTCGACGGCCCGCGCGAAGCGCTCGATCAGCTGCTGGTGCTTCGCCCAGGCCTGCCCGCGGGCGGCCCGCACCTCGACCACCAGCGCCTTCGCCAGCAGCGGCTGCTCGGCAACCGTGCGCAGCAGCCTGGCGAGGGCGGCGCGGAAGCCCGCCCGCCAGCTCTCGGCCTCACGGCCCGCCTCGAGCACTTCCGCGCAGAGTCGATCTGCCGCCATCTCGTAGGCCTGCGCGAAGCAGGCCTCCTTGCCGCCGAAGCGGCGCTGGAAGCGGTCGCGGGAGATTCCGCTGCGCTCCAGCACTTCCTGCACCGTGGCCTTGTCGTAGCCACGGGCACCGACGCTGAGCAGCATCGCTTCCAGCGCCCCCTCATCCGACGCGCGCTGCGGGATGGCCTCGTCCCATGACCTCACCGCGCGCAGTGTGGGTGGTGCATCCACTCCGAGGTACCTTAGCCCATCTTTGGGAACTATCAACACTTCATATACTGTCTTCGTACCAATGGGAACGCGCGCTATCCTGACTGCGTGCGTGCATTGCCTGGAAAGGCTTCCCGGCAGCCACCCGGCCCCGAGCCGGTCAGCAGGGCTGCGTCCGCCGACGATCAGCGGCGGCGGATCCTCGAGGCAACCGCGGACCTGATTGCCGAGCAGGGCTACGCCGAGACGACGATCGAGCAGATTGTGCGCCGAGCCCGGGTTGGTTACGCGACCTTCTACAAGCACTACGCCGACAAGCAAGAGGCCTTCCTCGCCCTTATGGATGCCGCCGTGGAGCGCACGGCTTACGAGGTGGAAGAAGCCTTCGATCGCGAAGACGGCCCCTGGCCCGACAAGGTGGGGGCAGGGCTGGGAGCGCTGCTGAAGATCGCTTCGGAGCACCCGGGTGTCGCCAGGGCCTGCCTGGTCGAGGCGCCGACCGCGGGGCCGGAGGCGGCGGCGCGCCACGAGGCGGCGCTGAAGCGCTTCGCGCCACTGTTGCGGCCGGGACGCGAGCTCAACCCGCGCAAGGACCAGTTGCCCGAGGCGCTCGAGGAGACCCTGGCTGGGGGAGTGCTCTGGGTGATCAACCAGCGCCTGATCGCCGGCGAAGCCGAGAAGCTGCGGGCGCTGCTACCTGAGGCGCTCGAGTTCTTGCTGCGGCCCTATGTGGGCGAGGACGCTGCGGCCCTGCAGGCGGGCGGCAGTGGTCAACAGGCGACGTCGGCCTGAGTCGATCGGGCATATGGCGCAAGGGAAGCACCGCTAGATGGCAGAGGAGGAACTGGGCCCGCTGCCCGCCGGCCGCCACGGCTTCAGCCGCGAGCAGGTCGCCCACAACCAGCGCGAGCGCTTGATCGCTGGCCTTGCCACGGCGGTTACCGAGAGGGGCTACCGCGCGGTGACGATCACCGACATAACCAAAGCGGCGCGGGTCTCGCGCCGTGTCTTCTACGAGAACTTCGAGGGCAAGGACGAGTGCTTCCTGGCGGCCTTCGAGGTTGTGGTCGGCCACATCCGCGAGCTGGCGGAGGAGGCGATTGCTCCAATCGAGGACTGGCCGCAGCAGGCGGTCGCGGCAGCGCGGGCAGTGCTGCTCTTCTTCGCTGAAGAGCCGGACCTGGCCCGTCTCTGCCTGGTCGAGTCGCAGGCAGCCGGGCCAGCCGTCTCCGCCCGCTTTCACGAGGCCGTACATGAGGTTGTTCCCTATCTGGAACAGGGGAGAGGTTTGCGCGACGGCGAGCGGACGCTGCCGCCGACGACCGAGGACTCGACCCTCGGCGCCCTCGTCCTCCTCGCCAGCCGCAAGGTCGCCGCCGGCGAGACCGCGCAGCTCGAGGAGCTCCTTCCCGACTTCGCCGAATTCATCCTCGCCCCATACCTCGGGGCCGAGGACGCAGCGCGCCTGGCGCGCTCTCAAGCGGACTAATTCGGTACACGCATATCCTCCCCGGGAACGTCTCTGGGAACGCCTATTTTCTTTTGGGAACTTCCCTTGACAAGCCTGAAAAGGAGTGCTTCACTGGCGCCACTCGTGGGTACAGCTAGAAACTTTTAGGAACTAGCAACATCTAACGAGTGTTCCCCAGGGAACGACAGGTACAGGGACATAACCGAGCCTCGAGGAAGCCGCAAAGGGAAGCGGCGGGCAGAGGGGCTCACGGGACAAGGAGAGAGACGTGCTCGCAAAGGCAAGGAGTCGCCTCGGCGCTTTTCGCGTCGTCCTCACGCGTTCACCGGCCCATAGAGACGTTTCCGTTCGCCGTCTCTCCATCGCCCTCTTTTGCATTTCCCTCATCACCCTGGCGCTTGCACCCGCGGCCCCCGCCGATCCCGCCGATACCTACGCTCGTAATTACGAAACTCAAATCACGGGATTTGTACACAATTCCGGCATAAGCATCGACCCGGCCGATCACGCTTGGGTCTTCGATGCGGAAGGTGGAAGTGTCCTATCCGAGTACGCCCCTTATCCCTCACTCACTAAGATCGGTGAACAAAACGGACTGGGTCACTTCCACAACCCTTCCCTTTATGGAAACGCGGCTATCGATGGAGTGAATGGCGATCTATACGTCGCCGACGCTGGTGATGGGGCAAACATTCAAGTCTTCGATCCGGTCAACTTCGTCGAAGAATGGCCTATCAGTGGCGGTACTAGTTGGGTGGCGGCGGACAATTCCGGTGGCCCATCAAATGGTCGTGTTTATGTCGGGAGCTATGGTGAAGGCACCGTTCAAGCCTTTGGGCCAGGGCACGTGCCGGCCCCCTTCACTTGCCCAACGACAACGTGTAGCTATGTCGAAGGCAACGTCATCAACGTCGCAGTCGATGACATCGAAGTTGATACCCACGGCAACATCTTCGTGCTTAAGCCTTATGGAAACGTGGTGGAGTTTAAGGCGAGCGGGGAACTCGTGCGGGAATTTCCTACACAAGGCGAAGGCATCGCGGTCGATCCGACCAATGACCACCTTCTAGTCTTTGAAGGCAGGGGAATCACCGAATACTCCTCATCAGGGGAAGTCCTTAGCCATCTGCGGGAAGGGGCGCCGGGAGAAGAATTGGAGGGAGCCGTTAGCGGCTTTACCGGCATGGCCGTCAACTCCGCCGGCCACCTCTACTTCGCCAATAGGCAAGTGGTCGACATATTCTCTCCGGCCGTCATCGTGCCCAAAATCACCAACGAAGCGGTCTCCAATCCCGGCCGCAACTCGGTCACCCTCAATGCCACGGTCGAACCCAACGGCGGCGAAGACATCACCTCCTGCCACTTCGAATATGGCACCGACACTTCCTATGGCCTCGGCTCGGTCCCCTGCTCTCCCGATCCTGCCGCCAACCCACCGAGCTCGCACTTCAGCGGGCCGACCCAGGTCCACGCCGACCTGAGTGGCCTCACGACCGAGACGACTTATCACTACCGGCTGGTGGCCTCCAACGCGAAAGGGACCCAACGCGGCGAAGATCAGACCTACACCACTCCCGTCGCCGTCTTGGGCGTAACCACCGACCCCGCTAGCGCGATCACAAACACCACCGCGCTCCTAAACGGCCACTACACCGGCAACGGCGATGACACCAGCTACTACTTCCAATACGGGACCAGCACCTCCTACGGCCATACCGCGCCGGCGCCCCCGGGCGCCGGCAATGGCTCGGCCTCTGGCCTGCAGACGGTCCCGCCGATACAGGCCAGCTCACTCGCCCCGGGCACGCTCTATCACTACCGTCTCGCGGCGCAAAACGCCTCCGGCACCACCTTCGGCGGTGATCTGACTTTCACCACCGACCAGGCGCCAACGATCAACGCCTCCTCGACTTCAAACGTCACGGCCACAAGCGCCGATCTGCACGCCGAAATCGACCCGCATGACTTCACCACCACCTATCGCTTCGAATACGGCATCACCTCCGCCTATGGGCAAAGCGCCCCGGTCCCCGATGGGGAAATCGGCGAAGAACTAGGCATCGCCCATGCGGTGGAAGTTCATCTCACCGCCCTGCAGGGAGTTCAGTACCACTTCCGAATAGTTGCCGAAAACCAGTGGGGCACGGTCACCAGCGAAGACCAGACCTTTGAATTCTTCCCACCCGGTTGCCCCAACTCCGCCGTGCGCCAACAGACCGGCGCCGCCTACCTACCCGACTGCCGAGCCTATGAGCTGGTCTCTCCGGGCAACGCAAACGGCACCCTGCTCTACGCCGGCGGGCCCAACACCGGCGAGGCGACCACCCCCTCGCGCTTCTCTTTTACCGGCAATGCCAACTCGCTGAAGGGCACCAACACGATCGAGACCGCCGCCGACCTCTACACCGCCACCCGCACCGACAGCGGCTGGGAATCCAAATACATCGGCTTGCCAGGCGATCAAGCGGGTTGCATGGGAGGGCCACCGAACTCCCCTACTTCGCATGTGTCTTTCTCGAGCCCGCCCTACCTGACCAACACGGTGCTTAGTGACCCCTCGATGAGCAGGTTGCTGATCTGGCTCGACGGCACGCCGATGAACTGCTTCCCGGGGCGCTCGCCCTTCTACGACAACAACTGGGAAAAAGCCTCGCCCTCCAACGCCCCCTACATGTTCAACGCCGACGGCAGCATCAACCAACGGCTGCCGAGCAGCTTCGCGGGTGGCGAAGAAGCGGTGGAAGCGCTCAAGTGCCCCTATCCGAACCAAGACTATGTCACCCCACCGTGCACCGGCGACGTAACCGCCTCAGCTGACCTAAGCCACTTCGTCTTCTCCTCCAACAAAGCTTCCTTTGCCGAAGGCGGCAAAGAAGAAGCACCGGGCTCGGCCTACGACAACGATCTGGCCACCAACACCGTCTCTTTGATCTCGCTCGACTCGGCCGGACACCCAATTGCGCAGGATCCCAGCTTCGCCAATGTGCCACCGGACTGTTTTGGCAGCACATGTACAGCTCGCGGCGGCAAAGAAGAGTTCATCCGCTTTCCCGCGATCTCAACGGACGGCTCCCACATTCTGATGTCGACAGCGACAGCGAAGACACAGGATTGCAATCGAGGTCAGAGCGCCCCCGAACCCTGCCAGCGCTTCACCGACACCCCGATCCACCTCTATATGCGCGTCAACGACGCGATCTCCTACGAACCCTCGAAGGGCGAAGACGGGGTAAACCACGCGGTCAAGTTCCTCGGCATGACACCTGACGGCTCCAAGGTCTTCTTCACCTCAGAAGAACAGCTCACCTCTCGAAGACAAAGACTCCAGCACCGACCTCTACATGTGGTCAGAGGCAACGGACTCGCTGACGCTGGTCTCCAAGGCAGATGATGCCGGCAACGCCGGCGAACCGGGTCAGAGTGACGGCTGCACCGCGAATGCCTCCTGGACCACCAAGTGCGATGTCCAGTCCAATGAAAACTACGAGTGGTCATTGCTGCCAGGAGGCGAGGGCGGCAACGGCATCTCTGACAGCGCGATAACCCCGGGCGGCGATATCTACTTCTACTCGCCCGAGCAGCTCGACGGCGACAGGGGCGTCCTGGGCGGTCAGAATCTCTATGACTACCGCGGTGGCAAGGCGCAGTTCGTAGCCACGCTCAAACCCGAACAGAAGTGCCGCCCGGCGGACCTCAATTCGGCGATGCTCTGCGCCGAAGGTCCGATCGTGCGCTTCGAGGCCACGCCCAGCGACAGCCGCGCCGCCTTCCTCACCGCCACGCAGCTGACCTCATATGACAACGCCGGCCACATCGAGATGTACTCGTACACGCCGGCTAGTCGAGAAATCGTCTGCGATTCCTGTCGTCCCGACGGCAAAGTTCCAATCGATGACGTCAAGGCAAGCCAGGACGGCCGTTTCATCACTAACGACGGGCGGGTCTTCTTCTCCACTGCTGACCCCCTGGTCGCCCAAGATACCAACGAAGGCATCGACGTCTATGAGTACGTCGATGGGCGCCCGCAGCTGATCACGCTGGGGACGGGTACGGCCGCGGCTGCCGGAGGCTCGCTGAACATCTCCGGCTTCGCGGAGAAACCGGGCCTGGTCGGGGTCAGTAACGACGGCACCGACGTCTACTTCGACACCTTCGACATTCTCACAGCCGAAGATCACAACGGCAATTTCCTGAAGTTCTATGACGCCCGCGTCAACGGTGGCTTTGCTCAGCCCACACCGGTGCCTCCCTGCAAAGCGGCAGAAGAGTGCCATGGCGCCGGCAGCTCGGCTCCGGCTCTGCCCACCCAGGGCACCGCCGCTGGGATCAGCGGGGGCAACGCCAAGCAAAAGGCGGCGGCGAAGAAGAAGCATCAAGCCAAGAAGCACCAGAGCAAAAAACACAAGAAAGCGGCAAAGCGCCACCGTGCCCGAGCCGCCAAGAGCAGCGGGAGGGCGGGCAAGTGAGCGCTAAGGCGATGTCCACAGTTGTCACCGTGGCGCTTGGGGTTGTGGCGATGCTCGCCATCGCTGCCCCCGCCCAGGCGATCCCGATCGAATCCTTCAGCACCCTGCCCAGCTCCACCCAGGCCGGTGGTCACCCCGACGTCGCCTTCTCCTTCACCATGGGCAACCGCCAGCAAGCCGAACCCAGCGCCTGCGCCTGCCGCGATGCGAGGAACATAGGCGTGCACCTGCCTACCGGGCTGATCGGCAACCCCCACGCCACCCCGCAGTGCGACATCGCCAGCTTTTCCGCCGAACAGTGCCCGGTCGACTCACAGGTGGGCGTGGCCGACATCAAGGTCACCGGTCTTCCCGGCGATCCAGAAGGTTTCGTTGCCGCCGCAGGCTTCCTTGCTCCCGTCTACGTCCTCGTGCCGCCGCCGGGCGACGCCGCCCTGCTCGGCTTCAAGGCCACCTTCAACCTGCCGATCTTCACCGTGATCAGCGCCCGCACCGAGAGCGACTACGGGGTCGATGCGGCAGTGGAAAACGTCGTCCACTTCTTGCCGCTGTTGAGCGTTCGACAGGACATCTGGGGGGTGCCCGCCGACCCAATCCATGACGGCCTGCGCTTCGGATTGGGCCAGCCGCCTCAGACGGTTGGTTTCGAAAATGTGATCTGCGACGCCAAAGGCAAAAAAAGCACGAACGACCCTTCGACGATGTTCGAATTCTGCGGCGGCAATGGGTCCAGGGGCCCGATCGGTGAAGTCGGCTACGAAGGCCCCGGCCACCCCGTCTCCTCCTCCAGCCCCCTAACACCCTTCTGGCAGAACCCAACCACCTGCGGGGAAGCCTCTCTCGCCACCTCCCTCGACATCCTCGGCTATGACGACTCCGAAACCCACGCCGACTCCCTCTGGCCACCAACAACCGACTGCGGCCAGCTCTCCTTCAACCCATCGCTCTTCGCCAAGCCCACCACCGAATCAACCGACTCCCCCTCAGGCATAGACGTAGACCTAAAAGCCCCCTCCTTTGAGAGCCCCGACACCCCCTCTCCCTCAGAGATCAGAGGCACCAAGGTCACCCTGCCCCCGGGCTTCACGATCAACCCCTCAGCGGCCGACGGCAAGACCGCCTGTCTAGACCAAGAAGCTAAGTTCGGCACCCGCGAAGAAGCCCAGTGCCCGGAGTTCTCAAAGATCGGCACCCTGGAAGTCCACAGCCCAGTCCTCCCAGGAGTCCTCCCCGGCGCCATCTACATCGGCCACCCCGAAGCAGGGAACCGCTACCGCCTCTTCCTCACCTTCGATGGCTTCGGCGTGCACGTGAAGCTCCCCGGAGAGGTCCACCCCGACCCCCAAACAGGCCAGGTGGTGACCGACTTCCAGGAACTGCCCCAGTTCCCCTTTGAAGACTTCAACTTGCACTTCTTTGGCTCTGAACGGGGGGTATTGGCAACCCCGACCCAGTGCGGCACCTATCCCGTCTCCACCGACTTCACCCCCTGGGACGGCTCGCTGCCCGATCAGACCTCGACCCAGTTCTTCAACTTGACCTCCGGCCCTAACGGGACGCCCTGCCCCAACGGCCCGCGTCCCTTCAACCCGGGCTTTAAAGCCGCCTCTTCCACCAACACCGCCGGCTCTCACACCGGCTTCTCGCTGAACCTGACAAGAGCTGACGGCGATCAGAACCTGAGCGCCCTTGACGTAACCACCCCGCCCGGCTTCTCGGCAACCCTCAAGGGAATCCCCTACTGCCCCGAGGCAGCGATCGCCGCAGCTGCCTCATCCACCTACTCAGGCGCCCAAGAGCAGGCCCATCCCTCTTGCCCCGCGGCAAGCCTCGTAGGCGAAGCGATCGCCGGCTCAGGCGCAGGCACCCACCCCTTCTATGCCCCGGGGCGGGTTTACCTGGCGGGCCCATATAAGGGAGCACCGCTCTCCTTGGTCGTGATCACCCCAGCCGTCTCTGGCCCCTATGACCTCGGCGACGTGGTCGTAAGGACAGCCCTCTACGTCAACCCGACCACCACCCAGGTCACCGCGGTCTCCGATCCCCTGCCCCAGATCCTCGAAGGGGTGCCGCTGCGGTTGCGCTCGATCCTGGTCAACCTCAACCGAGCGGGCTTTGCGCTGAACCCAACCAACTGCAGCCCCTTCTCCACCCAAGCGACCCTCTTCGGATCAGAAGGGGCAAGCCAGATCATCTCCTCCCACTTCCAGGTCGCCAACTGCGCCAAGCTCGACTTCAAGCCCCAGCTTGAAACCGCCATCACCGGCTCGACCAAAAACGGTGCCTCCCCGGCCTTCAAGGCAGTCTTGAGGATGCCGCCAGGGGGAGCCAACATCGAACACGTAGCGGTCACCCTGCCTCACTCGGAGTTCCTCAAGCAAGCCCACATCCGCACCGTCTGCACCCGCCCCCAACTAGCTGCCCACAACTGCCCCAAAGGCTCGATCTATGGATTTGCCAAAGCCGAGAGCCCGCTCCTGGACAAGCCCCTGGAAGGCCCGGTCTACCTGGGAACCGGCTACGGGCACCTGCTGCCTGACCTGCTCGCCGAACTGAACGGCCAGATCCACGTGATCTTGAACGGCACGATCGACACCGGCAAGGGCGGGGGGATCAGAAACACCTTCGAAATCGTCCCCGATGCCCCCGTCTCCAAGTTCACCTTGGAAATGAAGGGCGGCTCCAAGGGACTGCTGGAAAACTCAAACGTCTGCTCACAGCGCAACTACCTGACCGCCAAGTTCTTCGCCCAAAACGGCAAGCGAAGCGTCTCCCACCCACAGCTGCAAGACAGCTGCGGGAGTAAGGGACGCCACAAGCGAGACGCCAAGTCCAACAGGGGGGTGGGTAAGTGAGGGGCCTAGTGAGACATCTTCCTGTCTTGGGGATCCTCGCTGCAGCTGTCTTGGCGTTGAGCGCCTCCTCAGCTTCTGCCCTCTCCAAACACGTCTTCTCGACCTCATTCGCAGGCTCAGGGACCAACGCTCTGGCCAACCCCTCCGACGTCGACATCGACCAGAGCAACGGCGACGTCTACGTCAGCGACCCCGCCAACTACCGCATCGAGAAGTTCGACTCCGCCGGCAACTTCATCCTCATGTTCGGCAAGGGAGTCGATGCCACTACAGGCGGGGATGTCTGCACGGAGGCTTCTGGAGACGTCTGCCAGGCGGGGGCGAAGGGGAGTGTGCCGGGGGGGTTTGACGGGGAATTTGAAACGGTGGTGAGCGTTGGTTGCTGCGGTGTGTCAATAACCGAAGAACGCCTCTTCCTCGCCGTCGACAACTCCGGCGGCCCTTCCGCCGGCGACGTCTACGTCGGCGACCCTGGCGACAGCATCGTCCAGAAGTTCGGCCCCGAAGGCAAACTGATCACCGACTGGGGCAAGGAAGGGCAGCTAGACCGGGCGGCCGAACATGAAAAGAATTTCTTCCCCTTCGGATTGATTGGAATTGCGGTCGATCCAAGCGGGACCCTCTACGTCTACGCAGGGCATTTTGAACTCTTCGAGTTCGAACAGAACGGAGTGACGACAAAGTCGCTTTTCGCGCTTGGGACAGCCAGCATCAAGGGAATCGCCGTTGATGGCGCTGGCGACCTTTATATCCCCGAACGTTCCCAACTGTTCAAAGTCGAGCCCAATGACCCCAGGAAAAGCTTCGGTAGCTTCTCGCCGAACTCTGAAGTTTCCGGCCTACGCATAGATCCCGACTCAAACGACCTCTACCTCACCCATCGCGAAGCCACCAAACACGGCGGCGCCGTCGAACACTACGCCGCCGCCTGCAACCCGATCCCCAACCCCTGCGAACCCGCAGAGAGCTTCGGCGAAGGCACTCTCAACGAACCACGCGGCGTCGCGATCGACGATCAAACCGGCACCGCCTACGTCGCTGACACCGGCAACGGTCGGATAGCGGTCTTTATCGCGGAACCCTTCCTCCCGGACGCAACGGCCTCAGCCGAAGAGCTGACGCCGAGCACAGAGGAACTCAAAGGAAAAGCAGACCCCGCAGGCGCCGGTCCGATCACGGCTTGCCACTTCCAATACGTCACCGCCGCCGCCTTCGACAAAGAAGCCTTCGCCGACCTCAGCTCAGGCGGCTCGGTCCCCTGCGACGAGGGCCAGTCCCTGTCCTCTGAAACCGAAGTGCACGCAGAACTGAGCGGCCTCACCTACGGCAGCGAATACCACTACCGCCTGCTGCTCGAAAACGCAGAAGGGTCCAACGCCAGCTATGACCAGACCTTCGAGTCGCTGCCCCTGGCGCCGAGCGTTGAAGGTGAGTCGGTCTCAGGCGTCAGCTCAGACTCAGTCCACGTCCACGCCCAGGTAAACCCCAACGGGGGAGACGCCACCTACCACACGACCTACCACGTGGAATACGTCACTCAGGAAGGCTTTGAAGTGGGCGAATTCTCAGGAGCCCTGCAGAGCAAAAGCATCGACGCCGGCTCGGCCAGGACCCCCCAGGCGATCACCGCCCAGCTCTCGGGTCTTGCCGCCGACACCACCTACCACTACCGGGTGGTAGCCCAGAACGCCTCAGGCACGACCAAAGGCACTCCGCGCACCTTCACGACCTTCCCTACCGCGACCCCGACCATCGACCCCTGCTCCAACGCCCACGTGCGCCAGCAGACCGGCGCGGTTCGTCTCTTGGACTGTCGTGCCTATGAGCTGGTCTCCGCCGCCAACACCGGCGGCTATGACGTCGAGTCGAGCCTGATCGCAGGCCAAAGCCCCTTCCCGGGCTACCCAGAGGCAGAAGGCAAGGTCCTCTACGGCGTCCACAACGGCGGCATTCCCGGTACCGATCACCCGACCAACAAAGGCCTTGACCCCTATATCGCCACCAGGGGAGAAAACGGCTGGGAAACCCAATACGAGGGAGTCCCCTCAAATGACCCCTACTCCGCCGCCCCCTTCTCCTCGCTGCCAACCGGGGCCAGCCAAGATCTGAAGACCCTTGCATTCGGAGCACCAGGTGGCTGCTCGCCTTGCTTTGAAGGCGGCTATACGGGCATCCCGCTGAGAAGGCCAAACGGCGAACTAATCAATGCCATGGCGGGACCTGAAAACCCAGGACCCTCAGCCAAATCCCAAGGCGAGATCGCAAAGCCGCTCTCAGCCGATGGCTCTCACTTCGTCTTTGGCTCGAGCGCGAAGTTCACCGAAGACGCAAGTGAAGGGCAGCTGGCGATCTATGACCGAAACCTGAACACCAACCAGACCGACCTCATCTCAAAGACACCCGGTGGGCAGGAGATGACGGGAGCGGGCATCGCCGAGCTCGATATCTCCCCCGACGGCTCCCACATCCTGATCGGTCAGCTGGCTTCAGAAGAAGACGCCAACAAGCTCTACCACCTCTATCTGAACGTCGGCGACTCGGCCAAAACCATAGATCTGACCCCCGGAGCAACCAAAGGCGTCCTCTACGCCGGGATGTCCTCTGATGGCTCTGAGGTCTTCTTCACGACCAAAGATCAGCTGCTCTCCGAAGACGAAGACGAAAGCGCCGATCTCTATGCGGCCACCATCTCTGGCGAAAGCGCCACCCTCACTCTGCTCTCAACTGGCTCAGAAGGAACCGCCAACACCGCTGCCTGCGATCCCTTCGCCAACTCCGCCCACATCCACTGGAACAGCAAAGGCGAAGAAGCCAACTGCGACGTGGTCGCGGTCGGCGGCGGTGGGGGAGTGGCCTCCAGTGATGGCTCGATCTACTTCCTCTCGCCCGAGCGCCTCGACGGCTCGGGGAACGGGACCGAGGATGCGCCCAACCTCTACCTGGCGAGCCCCGGCTCGGCACCTCGATATGTGACGACACTTGAGTCGGTCGCAAACGGGCCCACTCCACCGTTGTTCAAGCGCAGCTTCGGCCATGACTTCGGTTCCTTCGCAGAAGCGACCGGCCTTGCTGTCGATCACTCAGACGGAAGCGTCTACGTGCTCGACGCTGGCGCCAACGCGGTCGAGAAGTTTGACGCCGAAGGCAACCTCGTCACCTCCTTTGGGGACTCGAGTCCCGCTCATGACGGCAAGTTGGTCGGCAGCGAAACCCCGGCAGGCTCCTTCGCGACATCGCCCAGCTTCTCCAGCCAGCTCGCGGTCGACCAGTCAAACGGGGATCTTTATGTTCCCGACTTCGGAAACAGCGTGATCGACAAGTTCGCCCCGTCGGGTAACTGGCTCGCCTCAATCCCCGTCAGCCTGCCCTCCAGCGTTGCGGTAAACCCGGCCAACGGAAATGTCTACGTCACCGAACTGTTCAGTGGCGGTGGCCCTCACGTAGGCGTCTACACCAGCGCCGGAGTCCCGGTTCCCAGCGCCAGCTTCAATACGACCGCCTTCGTTCCCGCGGCGATCGCGGTCAACCCAACCAGCGGCAATGTCTACGTCGGTCAAGGCAGCGGGGAAGAAGCCACGGTGGTGCGCTATGACGCATCCGGCAAAGCGCAGGGCACCTTTGACCCTCACCCCGCCCACAGCCTCGCTTTTGACCCCTCCACCAACGACCTCTACGTCAACGAGGGCAACCAGGTAGCCCGCTATGACGCTTCGGGGAAACGAGTTGAAACGCTGGGCTCAGGTCACTTGAGCGAATCAGTAGGCGTTGCGATCGATCCCGAAGGCGCCCTCTATGCATCAAACAAGACCAGCGTGGCGGCCTTTCCGGCCTCCCTCGCCCCCGACCCCCGCATCGACAACCCCCTAGTCCTCGACTCCGTTAGCGAACCCTCAGTACGCCACACCGCCGACTTCCAGGTAACCCCCTCGGGCAACTACGCTGCCCTGGGCTCGACCCTCCCCCTGGCCGGGGAAGGCGAAGAACCAGCAGGCCACCCCCAGGTCTACCGCTACCAATCAGGGGACGCCAGCATCAACTGCGTCTCCTGCGTCAGGACCGGCGCCCCCTCGGCCGGGGACGCCTCCCTCGCCCCGGGTGGCCTCAGCCTGCTCTCTGACGGCAGGGTCTTCTTCGACTCGACCGACCAGCTGGTCAACTCAGACACCGACGGGCGCCGCGACGCCTATGAGTTCTCCGAACCGGGCGTGGGCAACTGCAGCGCCCAATCCCCCGCCTACGCCAAAGCAACAGGCACCTGCCTAGCCCTGATCTCAGCCGGCACCAGCCCCTTTGACTCGGGCCTCTTGACCGCAACCTCAAACGGCAAAGACGCCTTCTTCTTCACCCGCGACAGCTTGGCCCCGCAAGATGAAAACGGCGCGACGATGAAGCTCTATGACGCAAGGGAAGGCGGCGGGTACCCCTTCAGCCCCGATCCCAACACCTGCCAGGCATCGGATGAGTGCCACGGGGCGGCAAGCGCTGCTCCAGGGCCAGTCCAGGTCGGCTCTGTTGCAGGAACTCCTGGCAACTTCCAAGCTGAAAAGCAAAAGAAGCCCCACAAACACAAGAAGAAGCACCACAAACGCAAGAAGAGCCACCACAAGCGAGCCAACCACAAGCGCGGAGGTGCGAAGTGAGGACGCTGAAGACAAGCGCTGCCTTGGCGATCGCCTCGCTGGCTGCCCTAGTGCTCTCCACCTCCGCCCTGGCCTCTGAGCCAATTGAAGCCTTCGCCACCTCGATGTCAACGAGCCAGGCCGGTGGGCACCCCGACATCACCACCAACTTCACCCTGGGTAACCCCGGAGCCCCCGAGGCAGCCCAAAACGTGATCTTCGAGGCCCCCACCGGCCTCTTTGGCAACCCCACCGCGGCAACCGAATGCCAGGCCGATGACTTCACCCTCGATCAGTGCCCACCCAACTCCCAGGTCGGCCTGATCACCCTCCACGCCAACTATGAAGGCAACCCCAACTACCTCCTGGGCACCGCCCCGATCTTCACCGTCGTCCCCCAAAACGGCGACACCGCCCGCTTCTCTTTCATCGTCCCGGTCCTAGGTATCCCGATCGCGATCCCAGTAGCGGTTAGGACCACAACCGACTACGGCCTGCGCTTCACGGTCAAAGACATCTCCCAGCTCACCCCCCTGGCCTCTGCCTCGCTGACCTTCTGGGGCTTCCCCGCCGACGGCGAACACGACATCCAGCGCTTTGGGAAGGGCTCACCCGGGCACCCGGCAGGCTGCCCCAAAGAAGAAGGCACGGCCTGCATCACCGAAGGGACCGAAGCAAGCATCACCCCGACCCCGCTGACTGACAACCCGACCACCTGCACCGGGGAAGACCTCTCGGCTGCCTTGGAAGTGCAGACCTACCAGGACCCCGAACACCTCACCGAGGCCCACTCCACCTACCCGCCGATCACAGGTTGTGAGAAAGAGGTCTTCAAACCGGTCCTCCAAGCCTCCCCGACCACAAGCCAGACAGACTCGGCCTCGGGGCTAAACGTCGAGCTGCGCTCCCCCCAGTTCCTAACCCGCGCAGCAGCTCCTTCCCAGATCAAATCGGCCCTGGTCACCCTGCCTGAAGGCTTCACGGTCAACCCCGACGCCGCCGACGGCCAATCGGCCTGCACCGACGCTGAGGCCAACTTCAACTCAGAGGGCCCAGATAACTGCCCCGACTCAGCCAAGATCGGCACCTTCGCGATCGGCACCCCCGCCCTCCCAGCCCCCCTAGAAGGAGCCGTCTACATCGGCCAACCCAAAGCAGGGGACCAATACCGCCTCTTTGAGTTCACCCACGGCTTTGGGATCAACTCCAAGCTGGTTGGCTCGGTGATCCCAAACCCGATCACCGGCCGCCTCGCAGTCAGCTTCCCCAACCTGCCCCAGGCCCCCTTCGAAGACTTCCAGCTACACCTCTTCTCCGGCGAACGCGGCCTCCTGGCAACGCCCAACTACTGCTCGGTCTATGCCGTCAGCGCTGAGTTTCACCCTTGGAACTCGACCCTCGCCGAACAGACCTCCGTTCAGCACTTCGGCCTTTCATCCGGCCCCGGCGGGGCTCCCTGCCCCGGGCAGGTGCGCCCCTTCTCACCCACCCTCTTTGCCGGCACCTCAAACGCCTCAGCGGGTGAGCACTCCTCTTTCTCCTTGCGCCTCGACCGCGAAGACGGCAACCAGCTCTTGGGCAAGCTCGGCTTCACCATGCCCCCGGGCCTCTTGGCAAACCTGCACGGGGTTAGCTACTGCCCCGAGGCCCAGATCGCCGCCGCCGCGCAGCGCTCGGGCCTAAGCGAGCAGGCCGCCCCCAGCTGCCCCGCCGCCTCACAGATCGGCACCACCAACGTCGCCGCCGGCCCCGGCACCCACCCCTTCCACGCGACCGGGCGGATCTACTTCGCCGGCCCCTTCTCCGGAGCGCCGCTGAGCCTGGTTGCGATCACCCCGGCCCTGGCCGGTCCCTATGACTACGGCACCGTGGTGGTTAGGGTGGCGCTTCGCATCGACCCGCTCGATGCCCACGTCTTCGCCGACTCAGAAGTCGTCCCCCAGATCCTCGGCGGGGTGCCCCTGCGCCTGCGCCAGATCCAGGTCAACATCGACCGCCCCAACTTCATGGTCAACCCGACCAACTGCGAACCGATGTCGATCGGCTCGCGCGGGATCGGTGACCAGGGCACCCTCGCCTCCTTTAGCTCCTACTTCAACGCGGTCAACTGCTCCACCTTGCCCTTCGCCCCGAAGATGAGCGTGACCCAGCTCGGCGGCCACAAGCAGGCCAAGCGCGCCGCTGATCCCGCCCTGCGCTTTGACCTGCGCACAAAGCCCGGCGAAGCCAACGTCCGCTCGCTGGCGCTGACCCTGCCCAGGGCCTTTGGGATCGACCAGCGCCACCTCGGCAACATCTGCTCCAAGTCCCAACTACAGCGCGAACACTGCGCCGGGCGCCAGCCGATCGGCAACGTGATCACCGAAACCCCGCTGCTAGAAGCCCCGCTTAGCGGACCCGCCTACGCCGTCTCTGGCTATGGCAAGTTGCCCCACCTCGCCTTCATCTTGGCCGGGCAGGTGACGGTGATCCCCGAAGCGATGTCCTCGACGGTCAAGGGCGGGCGCCTAAAGACAGTGGTCCCGGTCATCCCCGACGCCCCGATCGGCCACTTCGCCCTCACCCTGCTAGGCGGCAAACAAGGCTACATCCGCAACTTCGCCAACCTCTGCGCCGCCCCGAGGACGACCACAGTCGAATACAGCGGCCAAAACGGCAAGACCCACACCGAACAGGTGAGGACCAAGGCCGCCTGCGCCAAGGCCAAGCAGCACAAAAAGTAAGAGAGGAACTCCTAGATGTTGAAGCTAAAGCGGCCCTCACCGGCCCTGGTCATCGCTGTTATCGCCCTGATCTGTGCCCTTAGCGGCACCGCCTATGCCGCCCTGGGCAAGAACTCAGTCGGCTCACGCCAGCTCAAGGCAAAGTCGGTGAGCACCGGCAAGATCGCCAACAACGCGGTCAACGCCGCCAAGGTCGCCGATGGCTCGCTGACCGGCCAAGACATCAACATCGGCGCCCTTGGCACCGTCCCCTCTGCGACCAGCGCCGCCCATGCCTCTAACGCCGACACCGTAGGGGGGCACGGCGCCTCTTGTCCTGCCGCCACCACCTTGATCCGCGGCCTTTGCTTTGACTCCACTTCAAACGGCCCGGCATCCTCCCTGCAAGCCGCGACCGAAGCCTGCGCGGCAAAGGGCGGCTACCTGCCGACCCCGATGGAGCTCTACTCCACCCGCGGGGTGCTGAACTTGGGCTCTGGGATCGGCTCAGATCGCCAATACACCGACTCGATCTACTCCAACACCTCCGGCGGTAACTACCGCACGATCGTGATCGACGGCACCGGAGCGCTAACCGAACAGGCCCCCTCAAGCGCCGCCCATTACTTCTGCGTCTATGAGTTGGTGCGCTAGGTGAGAGTCAAAGCACCGATCAAGGCGGTTGGGCTCGGCGCCCTCGCGCTCGCCCTGTGCTTGGGCACCTTGGCCCAGGCAGAGCAGGCCAAGAAGGGCAACCTGGAGGTCTCCTTCAACGGCGGCATCTCCCCCCAGCACCTGCCCCGCACAGAAGCGGTGCCGGTCACGGTGCAGATGGGCGGCAAGATCAAGACCACTGACAAATCGATCCCGCCAAAGCTCGAACGGATCATCCTCGCGATCAACTCCGCCGGGCAGATCGAAACCACCGGCCTACCCACCTGCTCGCTAAAGAAGCTGCAGTCGATCTCCTCCGCGGGAGCCCGCAAGGCCTGCGGGGATGCCCTGATCGGCCACGGCAACGTCACCTCCAGGGTCAGCCTGCCCGGCCAAGGCGCCTTTGCCTCAAACGGCACCCTGCAAGCCTTCAACGGCACCTATAAAGGCCACTCCGCTGTCCTTGCCCAGGTCTCCTCCGGAGCTCCCCTGCCGCTGACCTACGTGATCGTCTTTGAAGTCAAGAAGACCAAGGGCACCTTCGGCACCGAATTGGTTGGCACCCTGCCCCCGATCGCCTCTGAATACGGCTACATCTCCGCCTTTGATCTCTCCCTAGCCCGCAACTACCCCTACAAGGGCCAAAGCCGAAGCTATGCCTCTGCCTCTTGCCCAGCTCCCAAGGGATTCAGCGCGGCGTCCTTTACCTTCGCCCAGGCGAGCTATGAATTCGCTGATGGGCGGGTGCTGTCTTCGAAGCTGGTGAGGGAGTGTCGGGTTCGGGGGTGAGGGGGCTCTGAGCCCCGCCGGGGCTAAGATCCAAGCGATGGGAAGAGGGACTGGGTGGCGGGAGTGGGGCAGGGGCTTTTGGGCAGCGCTTCTGGCGCTCTTGGCATTGACTTTGGTTGCGAGCGGTTGTGGGTCACAGGATTCGAGCACTTCCTCCACCCAGAGCACTCCTCCCACTACGGCGGCAAAGCAAGGGGCCGCCCAGGCCAAGGAATCCCAAGCAAGGCCTCCCAAGGACGCCTCGCCCGCCCTGCGATCGATCTATCGTCAGTTCACCGCCCCCAGGCCAGACCCGAGGGTGAAGGGATCGGCCAAGGCGATCGAGGCAGGAGAGCGCGCCTGCAAGGGCAAGACGCCAGGCCAGGTCAAGGCGCAGTTCCTCGCTGCCGCCCGCGCCAACCTGAGCGCAGAACAGCTGAGAGCGATCGAGCGCATCGCAGACTACGAAGCCCACGGGGCAAAGGACCCCAGCTTCGCCGCCGGGCAGCTCGGGGCGGTCGTCTATGCGGCCAGCCGGCCGGCGGCGGCAAACCAGTTCGCCTACCAGGGCTGCGTCTATGCGCTGGCGAGGGAGTTGGAGGGGCGGTAGGGGATTGGGGAGCGCGCCCGATGAAGTGCGAGCTATGCCCCGAGCTGGATTCGAACCAGCGGCCTACTCCTTAGGAGGGAGTCGCTCTATCCAGCTGAGCTATCGGGGCGGGTTAAGAATTGTTTCAGCCCCGCTTCGCATCCAATAGCTCATGGCACCAGGTGACCGCGGCGTTGGCAACAGCGATCGCTCGTTTTCGATCCAGCGTCTCGATTGGCGCGTCGTCGTATCGGAATTCGGCTGCCCAAGGGGTTAGCCAGGACGCTGACTTGACCTCTGGCTCCATTGGGATCGATTGCTTCTCGGCCAGGACGATCAGATATTCGAGGTCGTGTGTCTTTGGGAAGGCGATGCTCTCGAGTGTCAGGGCGACCTTCACGGCCTTCTCAACGGCCTGTTGTGCGTGAAAGCCAACCGGGCGATCATCCATCTCAGGGTCGGGGGCGAGCTTCTCAGCAGTCGCCAAGTCGATCACCGCGAGCCGAGCGAGGGACCCCGCGACCTCAATCTGCTCAGGCGTGGGCAAGGAGGCGACCGTCCCGGAGCGCGTGATGAACCATCGTGCCCGGTACCTTTGCGCGCCGCTCGGCGCGCTCCGCGTCCAGGACGACGATGTCTACCGGCGCCGGGAAGTCTCTGAGGGCGCGTCGCAGACGTTCCCACTCCTCAAGGCGATTCTCCACGGCAGGCTCGATGACGAGAAAGTCGACATCACTATCCGGCCCGGCCTCTCCGCGGGCGTGGGAGCCGAAGAGGATCACTTTCGACTCCGCACCGGCGGCCTCTGCCAGCCGTTGCCCTGCCTGGTCGATCAGGTTGCGAGAAACCATGGTGGACAAGGTAGCGAAGCGAGTTGCGGACAATGCAATCCATTGGGCAGCGGGGCGGTCTCGCTGCCCAAACCGGCATAGAACCACGGCAATCGACTGGAATCCGCGACCGCACGTGGTAACGCCCCAACCCTTATCTAAAGCCGAAAACGCGCACCCTTCCAACTCGCTTAGGAGAGTCGCTCTATCCAGCTGAGCTATCGGGGCGGGAAGGCAAATCGTAGAGCTAACTGCCCGCGGCATCGAGGTCCTCCAAGTCCGCGAGATCGCGGGTTCTTCCGGCGGCCTGCTTCATGGCCTTCAAGTCCTCAACTGAGCAGACCGCGACTCTCACGCCGAGGACCTCGGTCTCCGTGGCGCGAGCATGTAGCTCCTCAAAGACTGGGACACCATCGAGGCCCTGGACGATGTCCAGGCGACCAAGGTCGGTCTCAATGGCAACTTGCTCGCCGCTCGTGAGCTGCCCCGCAATCGAAGGCTGGCTGCTGAGGAAGGATTCGCCGGCTTGCACGTGGCCATTGACTGCCGTCGCTACTGCCGCAACCCGTTTGAGATTCTCGATATCTGGGGCAACGACAATGTCTACGTCCTTCGTTCCGCGGACAACCCCCCAAGCGTTGACGGCCAGCCCACCGATCAGTACGAACTTGACGTCTGCCTCCGAGAGCCGGCGAAGGAGTTGATCGAAGGCCGCTTCAGTCAATGTGGACGAGCTGTACCCACGAATTGCATCAGCTTGTGACTCAGCGCAATTCCCTCGGCCAGGTTGATGCTCATTGGTCGCTGGGCGTCATCGCGCAGTCGCTGCACGCGAACTGCCTCGGCTGCCGCCGCAGGACCCTTCGACGTCGGCTGTTGGATCGATGCCACCAAGACACGGTAGCGGAGCGGAGCGGTTCTCTTCTGTTTTGGGCAGCGGGCGGCTTTCGCTGCCCAAACCATCGTCAATCGGCGGAAATCGGAAGCAATTCCTGCTCTAGAGAAAGGCAAGCGCCCTGGCTCTACGGAGCCAAAAATCCCAACTCATCTAACTCGCTTAGGAGAGAGTCGCTCTATCCAGCTGAGCTATCGGGGCAGAGATTTCATCGTAGACGCGCTTCTGCCCACGATCTCGTCTGTTCTACGAGGGCGCGCATCTCTTGCCGGTCGAGCACAGCATTGGGTGGCCGCGCGTAACGGAACTCCGCGGCCCACGGACTCAGATTGGGAAGGTTGTCCGCACTCTCTGGTCGTGGAATACCGGAACCGTCGATCAGGGTGAGCAGATAGGCGATGTTGTGGGTGCGCTCGAACGAGACATCGTGTGCGCAAGCACGCCTTCATCATCTTCTCGACAGCTTGCTGAGCATGAAACCCGAGGCCGTCATCCGGAATGTCGTCCTCATCCATTAGGCGGACGAGGATCTTTCGTCGCCAGCCGCCTTCTCCATCAGGAGTTGGGAGAGATCGTCGCCGCTACGAGGCTCGGTGGCCAACGACCTTCCCCTCGAACAAGGCGTCGTGAATCATCGTTCCTGAAAGCCCGCCCCATTCGCGCACGTGGGCCTCGCTCGCGACCATTACATCCGCAGGCACGCCAAGCTCACCCACGAGCTTGACCAGGCGAATTGACTCGCCGAAGTGATCGCTGACCTCGGGCTCGATCACCAGGAAATCGAGGTCGCTATCTCGCCGCGCGCGAAAGAGCCGAAGAGAATCACTCTCGAATTGGCCCCGGCGGCCTCTGCAAGCGCCACGGCAGCCTTGTCGATCAGGTCACGAGATGCCATGGCGACACCGTAGCGGAGCATCGTGTTGACGACGCAATCTTTGGGCAGCGGCCGCCCAAATCGGCGAGGATCGCCTGCAATCGCGCCTTATCAATGGCGCGGTTGGTGCGGAGGGCCTGCATCGCCCCGAAGGCCAAGTCGGTTTCCGGCTGAAGTAGCTCGCGAATCACCGGCTGCATCTTGGGGCCGGTGTCGGACCAAATTGAGCCGCGTATCGCTCCGCTATCGTGGCCGACCGCATCGGCGATGACGCTTACAACGGGCTGCAACCGCCGGGACTCTGGCGTCATTTCGGTGCCCTGAATCGGATCCCGCGAGGGTCCGGGAACGAGGGCGCCGCTCGGGAGTACGTTCGCGAGATCGCCGAGGGCGCGGGTGCGGACTTCTCGGTCGACGGCAGCGGCAACTCGCTCGTTAGGGTGGGCGCCCGGTCAGGAGATACGTCGAGTCCACCGGTCGCGGTTCAGGCTCATCTCGACATGGTCTGCGCCGCAGCCCCCGGGGTCGAGCACGACTTCGAGCGCGACCCGATCGTCGCACGGCGCGATGGGGACAAGGTCTTTGCCGAGGGGACCACGCTGGGCGCGGACAATGGGATCGGGGTCGCCGCCGCCCTCGCCCTGTTGACCGAGCCCGATCTCGACTGCGGTCCGCTGGAGTTGATCTTCACGGTCGAAGAGGAGATCGGCCTCCTGGGGGCACTCGCGTTTGATCCCTCGCTACTGCGGGCGAACTCGTTGATCAACCTCGATAGCGAGGACGATCGGGCGTTGACCGTGGGTTGTGCCGGGGGCAGCGAAACCATCTTGCGCCTCGGGCTCGGGCAGGAGGACATCGGTGAGGACTGGAGCCGTGTCGAGCTGCAGGTATCGGGCCTGAGCGGGGGTCACAGTGGCGTGCAGATCCACGAACGGCGAGCCAACGCGACGAAGCTGTTGGTGAGAGTGCTGGAGCGCTCGATCGACGCCGGCGTCGATGCGCGACTGGTCTCGATGACAGCGGGCTCGGCGCACAACGCGATTCCCACCGACGCCCTCGCCCACCTTGCCGTACCCGCGGATGCGATGACGACTTTCGCGACGACGGTCGGTCAGGTGAGGAGTGAATTGGAGCGCGAGTGGGGTGGCGATGAGCCCGGGATCTCGGTCGAGCTGAACACGATCGGGCCGCACTCATCCTCGGCGGCGAGCAGCGCGGCGTCCCTTGGGCTCCTGACGCTCCTGCGCAAGCTTCCCCACGGAGTGATCGCGATGAGCCCGCGCTTCAAGGACACGGTCGCCAGCTCTGCCAACCTCGCCCTGGTGCGCACCGAGGGTGAGACCGTTGAGGTCGTAATGAGCGTTCGCGCTCTCGCCGCCGGTGAGCTCGATGCGATCGCGAGCCGAGTGAGGCAGCTGGGCGAGCAGGCCGGCGCCGGAATCGTCGAGAAGGGTGAGTATCCGGGCTGGGAGCCGCGTGAGGACTCCCCGCTGGCCGCCGCAGCCACGGCTGCGTATGAGCGCATCCACGGCCGACTCCCCGCGATCGAGGTCGTCCACGGTGGGCTCGAGTGCGGAGTGCTCGTCGCCGGCGATCCCGAGCTGGACGCGATTTCCTTCGGGCCGTTGATCAGGGAGCCACACACCCCCCAGGAGCACGTCTACGCGAGTACGGTGGCCGACACTTGGCGGCTACTGCTGGAGCTCGTCTGAGGGTGAGTCGCCGGCGGAAACGCCGGACCGCTCAACTCTGGTTGGCGCTCCCACCTGCTCCGATCGCCCGAGCCACCACGACGCCCAGCAGGACGATGCCCCCGGCTGCCGCGCCGAGTTCCAGCCACCGCGCCAGTCCTGTTTCCGGGGTGTAGTGATTGCCCACCGTGATCATGCTCGTCATGCTCAGGTACAGGTAATCGAAGGCCGTGGTTGCCACATGCCTAGCGCCGCTCTCGTGTGCAACGAAGGCGCCGCGAGCAAAGGCGTGGTCGACGATCGCGAAGATGAGCGCGATCTGAAGGGCCTGAAAAGCGACCGTGATCAGGCTGCGCGCGAGCAGCGGCTCCCGCTGGTTCATCACGAAGCCGAGAATGGTGTTGCCGATCTCGGTCAGGCGAAAGAGGGCCAGGCAGGCCACCGCCTTGGCGAAGAAGTCATCACTCGGTGAAATCAACCACACCGCCACGAGGAGGACGAGCCAGCCGAACGCATATATAGTAGTGACTTTCTCGCGTGTCTCGAGAATCGCCCGCTGGTCCTCTGGGCTCGCCTCCTTGCGGAAACACTTCGCCGTGTCGATGAAGAGCCAGGAAGGAGCGAAGACGAGCCCGACCCTGTAAGCGCACAGGGCGACCCTGTCGAATGGAAGGGTTCCTGGTTGCGCCGCGCTTTCACCCCAGGCGTCCCACCGTCGCTGAAGCCAGCTCATTTCAACTCTCCCCTAGTTTGATCAAAACCAGGAGTAACACTATGAGAATTCACACCTTTTGGGTGCGCCCACCGCAAGTTAGGCGTAGAGGCTCTCGGAGGCCAGCTCCTGCGCGCGCCGGCTCCAGAGCTTGACCTGCATGAAGATGTCGTCGCCGTAGCCCTCGAGGGCGTCGAGGGCGATCAGGGTGAAGCGGCCGTTGGAGATCTCTTCCTGGTCGACGGTCTCGCTCGTCGAGCTCGGCGGTGGCGGCGACGGCGTCGTGGACCAGAGGGCGGCCCCAGACGAGGGTGACCGCGCCGGCGCGGCCGTTCTCGCCGCGCCAGCGGCCGATCACGTCGTCGTTGAGGTCGATTTTCCAGTCCGGCGTTGTCCTCGGCGAGGACGTCGGTGAAGTCGGCCTTGGCGCGGAGCTCGGAGGGCTCGCCCTGCTCGGCGGCTGGACGTAGGAGACGTGGCCGAAGAGCTCCAGCGCACCCTCGGCGCCCTCGGCCCGTGCCGAGCACGGGACCCAGACGCGGCCGCCCCAGGCGCGCTCGGGGAACCAGTCGAGCTCGGCGGGCGGCTCGACGCCGTCGGGCAGGTCCTCGATCTCGCCGACAGGCCTCGCGGAACGCCTCGCCCAGGCGCTCGGCGAAGCGGCCGTGCGGGATCCCCTCCTGAGTCGAGTCGGCGATGAAGCGGGGGATGGGGCGGGGGTTGGGCGGCATCAGAGGCACTCGCGCAGGTCGGCGGCGGCCCGCTCGGGAGGGTAGATGTTGATGTCGACGCCGGTGCCGAGCTCGAAGCCCGCCTTGATCGTCAGCCGCGGCGCGATGTCGACGTGCCAGTGGAAGTGCTCGGTGCCGCGCGGCGCGGTGCGGACCCAGAGGTTGAGCTCCGGAGAGCTCGTCGAAGCGCGCGGCGAGCAGGCGCAGCGCGGTGTGGATCATCGCCGCGCCGCCGTTGTCCTCGGCGAAGCTGGCGGCGCCCGAGCGCGGAATCACGCGCAGCTCGAAGGGCGAGCGCGAGGCCCAGGGGCAGATCAGCGCCGCCTCGTCGTCGATCGCGACCAGGCGCTCGCTGCGGCGCACCTCCTCGACCAGGACGTCGCTGAGCAGCCCGCCGCCGGCGGTGCGTTCGGCGTAGGCGCCGACCCGCTCGCGCTCGCGCGCGACCGCGGCAGGGACGAAGGGCGAGCGCGTAGAGCTGGGCGTGGGTGTGCTCGAGCGAGGCACCGGCGCCGCCGCCCTCGTTGACGATCAGCTGCACGTAGGAGGCGTCGGCGTGGGCGCGCATCCGCTCGCGCCAGGTGGCGACCGCGGCGGCGAACTGCTCCTCGCTCAGCTCGGACATCGCGGTCACGTGCTCGGGGCGAGTTGATCGAGCACCTCGTGCGCGCCGGTCGCCGGGCGCGAGGAGAAGAGGTCGGGTTCGCCGGCGCGGCGCGACGCCAGCAGCGGGTCGCCGGCGCTGGCGAAGGCGCCGGCCTCGCGCCGAGCGCTCGCCGGCGCTCGCGGCGCCGCCTGATGCGCATCCGCCGCGGCGGTCGCCGAGCGCCGGGTAGAGGTTCGGCACTACCCGCGTCGTCCAGCCGGGGCTGTCCGGCTCGCCGCCGCCCGGTCGCGGCGCGTAGACCTCGGGCGGCGTTCGGTCCTCGCGCCCCTCGCAGAAGGGGCAGTTCTCCGGCCCCTTCGGCTCGCTGCTTGGGCAGGTTGAAGCTGTCCGGGCGCGCGGCTCGGCCCGGGGGCGAGGATCGTCCGGCAGCCCGGAGAGCTGGTCGATGCGGAGTTCGGGGGCGCTCAGGAGCGGGAGGGGGGCAGGTCGGGCTCAGGCTCGACGGGCGGCGGTGGCGGCGGCTCAGCAGACGGCGGCGCCGGTGGAGTAGGCGGCTTCGGCCTTTTCCTGCCCTGCTCGCCGCCGAGGAACGGTTCGATCATGTCCATCGGCAGCGGGAAGACCACCGTCGTGTTCTGGTTGCTGCCGATTTCCAGCAGCGTCTGCAGGTAGCGCAGCTGCAGCGAGGCCGGGTTGGTGCTGATGATGTCGGCCGCGTCGGTGAGCTTCTGCGCCGCCTGGAACTCGCCCTCGGAGTTGATGATCTTGGCCCGCCGCTCGCGCTCGGCCTCGGCCTGGCGG
The DNA here is from genome assembly GCA_963716345.1 of uncultured Solirubrobacterales bacterium. Taxonomy (GTDB): domain Bacteria; phylum Actinomycetota; class Thermoleophilia; order Solirubrobacterales; family 70-9; genus VRUE01. The sequence goes on along the minus strand of OY970304.1, from coordinate 1,191,560 downwards.
GCGATCGCGCGCTGCATCTGTTCGGGGATCTCGACGTCCTTGATCTCGACCGCGGTCACCTTCACGCCCCAGGGCTCGGTCGACTCGTCGATGATCTTCTGCAGCTCCTCGTTGAGCCGCTCGCGCTCGGAGAGCAGTTGGTCGAACTCGGCCTTGCCGAGCACCGAGCGCAGCGCCGTCTGCGAGATCTGCGAGGTGGCGAGGAGGAAGTTTTCGACCTCGACGATCGCCTTGTCCGGGTCGATCACGCGGAAGTAGGCGACCGCGTTGACGCCGGCCGGCACGTTGTCGCGGGTGATCACCTCCTGCGGCGGGATGTTCAGCGTCACCGTCCGCAGGTCGACCTTGACCATGCGGTCGACCAGCGGGATCAGCAGGATCAGGCCGGGGCCCTTCTGGGCAATCAGGCGGCCGAGGCGGAAGATCACGCCGCGCTCGTACTCGCGCAGCACCCGTACCGAGGTGCCGAGCGCGATCACGGCGAAGAAGGCGATGATGATCAGGACTCCGAGCACTGCTGCCATCAGCTTGCTCCTTCCTCGGCTTTGCCGGCGGGTGTCGGCTCGGGGTGGACCACCAGGGTCAGCCCGTCCACCGCGTCGATCCTGACTCTATCCCCAAGCCGGACCGGGCTCCCGTCGGCGACGAGGCGAGCGCTCCAGATCGTCCCGTCGGCCCAGACCCGGCCTTCGGGATTGAGGTCGCTGCGCGCCTCGGCCAGCGAGCCGATCAGCTCCTCGGTGCCGGTGCGAACCGGCTGGTCGCGATGGGCCTCGATCACCTTGCGGGTGATGAAGTAGAAGGCGACGAGGGAGAGCAGGCCAAGCGCGATCAGGGCCGGGCCGACGTAGTCGGCGGCGCTGCTGTTGGAATCCAGCGCCAGGACCCCGCCGACGATCAGTCCCAGCGCGCCGAGCGCCGCCAGCACCCCGCCGGTCGAGAGCAGCAGCTCGGCGAGGAGCAGGCCGACACCGATCGCTGCGACGATTGCGGCTGAGTCCATGAACCGATTATCCGCTTTCGCATTCTTCGCGCAGGGCGAAGCGCTGGATGTCGGCCGCCAGTTCGGTGTGCTCGCTGTATGGGCCCTGCTTCAGGTAGCAGAGCGTCCCGGAGCGGCCGTAGTAGGCGGTGTCGGGAAGGCCCCGCCCAGCGCCGATTGAGTCGGCTATTTCCTGGCCGTTGCTAAAGCTGGGATACGGGACCGGGGCCTCTTCGAGGAAGGTTTCGGCACCGGCGTCGGAGTCCTGGGTGTTGACGCCGAGGAAGGCGACCTTCTTGCCGTAGGTCGCGGAGGCCTTCTGCAGGGTGGGGAACTCAAAGCGGCAGGGCCCGCACCAAGAGGCCCAGATATTGACCACCACCGGGTAACCCTTGAGCGCTGCGATGCGCCGTTCGAAGGCGCTCGAGCCGCCGGGCAAGAGCTGGTCGGCTTCTTTATAGAGAGCAGCGAGCGGGGCGGGAGCACCGGCAAGCGCCTTGGCGTAATCGGGGTGCTGGCCGCCGTAGTCACCGCCGCTGTCGGCACCGCAGCCCGCTGCCACAAGCCCCGCCGCCACGACCGAGATCAGACCGATCGCGCACTGTCGTCCCTTTTTCTTCAATTCCGTGATTACAATACGTATGTTCGGTTCGCTGCTTTGTGCGAACCGCTTGTGAGAGCGCTGGGGGGAGGCAGTAAGGCTGACTCCCGGCATTCCTCGTCTAAGTGCCCCGCCCGTCATCCATCGCGGCGGGGACGGAACCCGAAAGCCTTCATGGCCAAGACCAGCGAAGTTGCCGCGCCAGCGGCAGTTCCATCAAGCGCCGATATCGAGCGGGCGGCGAAGTTCGCCCGCGAGCCCTTCCTGCTCGACGGCGAGGGGCCGGAGGCGCTTGCGCCCGGCACCGCCCGGCGCCGTGCTCTTGACGCCGCCCTGGCGAGCTCGATGACGGGGCCGAGGACCCCTCGATCGAGTGGCGCCGCGACTTCTCCCTGCTGCTGGGCCTGGAGCGCCTGCTCGCCGACGAACCGCCGAAGCTGCGTGACGGCGCCGAACTAAACCCGCACCAGGTCGATGCGCTCTCGGGCACGCTGACCGAGCTGATGGCCGAGCAGCAGGTTGCCCTCGATGGCGAAGCCAACGGCGGCGGGCCCGCTGCGGCGGCGGAGAAGGCAGCGCCGTCAAAAGCTGCGAAGGCCAAGGATGCCGACGCCAATGGCGAGGGCGACGACGAGGAGGAGCTCGAGGACGAGGAGCTGGCGCCCGACGAGGAGCCCCAGGACTGGGAAGAGCAGCCGGCAGAGGACGACGAGGAGACGATCGAGGAGGCGCCCGACGATCCCGGTGCCGAGCGGCGCTTCTGGTTCGAGCACGCGACCGGCGCCGGTAAGACCGTCGCCGCGGTCGGTTTCATCGACGCCACCCGCACCGGCGGCGTGCTGATCCTCACCCACCGCCGCAACCTGGTCGACCAGTTCATTGGCGAGATCTCCGACCGCGGCTACAAGGAGCGCCTGCGCCCGCCGCTGATGGACGACCGCGACGATCCCGACGGCCCGGTCACGGTCGAGACCTACCAGTGGTTCGTCCGCAACCACAAGAAAATCTCCGACGCCTACTCGATCGTGATCTGCGACGAGGCGCACACCGCGCTCGGCGAGAAGACCAGCGCCTGCATCCGCGCCTGGACTGGCCCCGTCTTCATCGGCATGACCGCGACCGGGGCGCTGATCGCCCGCCACGTCGCCGACCTCTTCCCGACCCAGACCTCGCGCTTCGACCTCGCCCAGGCGGCCCGCCGCGGCGTGATCTCGCCGCTGCGCTGCATGCGCATCCCGCCCGGCCCGGGTGTGCGGACGATCGCCAAGGTGCCGCTGCGCAAGGGCGAGGTCGACCAGGACTTCGACCAGGAGGAGCTGGCCGCGCTGCTCGACCAGGAGCCCTTCAACGTCGCCATCGCTGACCTCTACAAGTCCCGCTTCCGCACGGCATGCCCGGCGTCCTCTACACCGCCGGCGTCCAGCACGCCAAGAACGTCGCGCGGGCGCTCGCAGGCGGCTGGCGTCAACGCGCGCGCTGTCTCCGGCGAGACGCCGAAGCGCGAACTGGCCGAGATCCTCGCCGGCTTCGAGCGCGGCGAGGTCGACGTGCTCTGCAACGCGATGCTGCTCGCCGAGGGCTGGAACTCGCCGCGGGCGACGATCTGCATGCACCTGGCGCCGACCGCCTCGCGGCGGATCTACCAGCAGCGGGTCGGCCGCGTGACCCGGCGTGCGCCGGGCAAGGAGGCGGGCCTCGTCATCGACTTCGTCCACCCGGCGACCACCCACGACGAGACGATCATCACCCTGCACAGCCTGCTCGACCGCGACGTCTACCGCGGCGGCGCGATCGTCGTCGGCCCGGTGCGGCGCGCGCGCGGGCGGCGGATCCGGGTCGAGCGGCGGATCGTGCCGGTCTCCGGCGAGGAGGAGCGCCGCATGCAGGTGCTTGAACGCGAGATCTGGCGGATCGCGGTCGAGAACCTCGACTACGCCGAGCAGCACGCCTGGGCGGCGCTGGCCGGGGCGCGGGTCAACCCGCAGGGCTGGCGGCGGGCGCGGGCGATCCTGCAGGGCACCGGCTCGCAGGAGCTGCGGCGCCGCTTCCTGCTCACCTGCGTGCAGCGCAACCGCAACTCGCAGCTGCGACTGAAAGCGCTGAGCGAGATCGCCGACCTCGGCGACGCCGATGCCTTCGACGACGCGATCGACATCGTCGGCACCTGGAGTCGCGAGGACAAGCGAGCCGGGACGAAGACGCTGCTGCAGGCGCTGGTCGACAAGCGGATCGGGCGCCGCGACCAGGCCCAGGCCTGGGTCTGGCGGCTCGCCTCCTACACCCCGGAGCTGCACGAAGAGTACGCGGTGCAGCGCTGGCCGGAGACGAAGCGGCTGCTCGGACTGCTGGTCAACTCCTCCGGCCGGGCGCACGGGCGCAACGCACGCCGCCTGGTGCACGCCGCGCGCAAACAGGACCGCCGTCTCGCGGTGGCGCTGCTCGCCGCCGCGGTCTCGCACACGCCGGAGGGCGAGGAGGTGCTGCGCGGGGCGCGGATGCGGATGGCCCGCAAGCCCTCGGCGATCGCCCGCGAGCTGCTGCGCAACTTCCCCAAGGGCGGCAAGCGGCGCAACAAACGCGGCAAGAAGCGGCCGAAGCGGGACGGAGCGCCGGCGAATGGCGGGACCCCCGCGACGAACGAGGTGGCAGTGGACGCCCCTGATGTCGAGTGCAAGGACGAAGCCGTCAAGAAAGCCGCCAAACCGAAACGGCGGCGCAAAAGGGCGAAAAAACCCGCGAAGGGCTCAGAGGCGCAGCTGGACCTCTCCGGCTCCGAGGCTGACACTGCCGCCCCCGGCAAGGGCAACGATGAGGTTGCCGCGGTCGTCGATTCCGTCGGCGACGCCTGAGCCCTCCTCCCAGGCGACCTCGCGACCGCGCAGCCCGTCGCGCCGCCGCCAGCTCACTAAGGACCTCGTCGTCGGTTGCGTAGGCCCAGTTGGTCAGCTGCGCGTCGAGCTCGCGGCGGGCCGCTTCTGGAGTCGACGCCCGCCGCCGAGTGAGATCGCCGGCTGCGCGCAGGTCGTCGGGGAACTCATCGGGCGCGATCGTGAGATTGAGCCCGACCCCGATCACCGCCCAGCCGTCCTGCGGCCGGGCCTCGATCAGAATGCCGGAGAGCTTGCGACCCTCGAGCCAGACGTCGTTGGGCCACTTGACCATGCACTCGCTGCCGGGACGGAGCGCCTCGGCGGCGGCGCAGACGGCCAGCGGGACCGAGAGCGGCAGCAGCAGGTGGCGCTCATCGAGCGGGCGCAGGATCGCCGAGTAGAGCAGCGCCTTTCCCGTCGGGCGCGGTCCAGACCCGGCCTGACCCGTCCGCGGCCGGCGGTCTGCTCGCGCGCGGTGACCACGGTGCCGTCCCGGTGCGCCGGCTTCGGCCAGCTCGCGAGCGCGTGTATTGGTCGAATCGGTGACGCGGTAGTGGCGGTGTGGAGAACCGAAGGCCGCCGTCTCGGTAAGTTTGAGGTTTGTCCCTGAATAGCGCGACAAAGCTCAAACTCAGCCGTCGGCGTCGGCGTCGGCGTCGGCGACGAGGCCTCGACGAGACCGTCGATGTCGTGGCGCTCGGCTTCGACGTCGACCTCGAGGTCGGCATCGCGCAGCTGCCTCGCTGGTGACCGGGCCGATCGAGACGATGCGGGCGGCGCTGGGGAAGCGGTCGCCGAGCGCCTCGGTCAGGTTGTGCACGGTCGAGGAGGAGGTGAAGGTGACGTAGTCGGCGCCCTGGGCGGCCTCGATCGCCTCGGCGCTCGGGCTCCTCGCGCACGGTCTCGTAGAGGGCGACGACGTCGACCTCGGCGCCGCGCTCGCGCAGGTGCTCGGGGAGGACGTCGCGGGCCTCGGCGGCGCGGGCGACGAGGACCTGCTTGCCGGCGACCTCGACCTCGGCCAGCGCCTCGACCAGCGCCTCGGCGACGAAGCGCTCGGGGACGATGTCGGCGCTGATGCCGTGGCGCGGCGAGCGCGCGCGCGGTGCCGGGTCCGATCGCGGCGACGGTCGCGCCGGCGAGCGCGCGCGCGTCGAGCCCGGCCGCGCGCAGCGCCTCGAAAAGCAAGCGAACTCCGTTGGGGCTGGTCAGGCAGATCAGCGCGTAATCGCCGATCGCGTCGACCGCGCTCGTCACCTCGTCGCTCTCGATCCGTCGGCTCGATCCGGATCGCCGGCAGCTCGACCACCTCGGCGCCGAGGTTGCGCAGGGTCGTCGCCAGGCCGCTGGCCTGGGCGCGGGCGCGGGTGACGACGACGCGGCGGCCGTGCAGCGGGCGGCGCTCGAGCCAGGCCAGCGCCTCGCGGCGCGCGACGACCGGGCCGACGACGATCAGCGCCGGGGCCTCGACCTCCTCGCGCTCGACCGCGTCGGCGATCGTCCCGAGCGTCGCGACGACGGTGCGCTGGCCCGTCCATCGTGCCGCGTTCGATCGCGGCCGCGGGCTCGTCGGCGTCGCGGCCGGCGGCGATCAGCGCCGCCGCGTTCTCGGCCAGGCGTTTGACGCCCATGTAGAAGACGAGCGTGCCGGGGAAGCGGGCGAGCGCCTCCCAGTCGAGCGCGCGTCTCCGTCCTTCTCGGGGTCCTCGTGGCCGGTGACGAAGGCGACCGCGGAGGCGTCGTCGCGGTGGGTGACCGGGATGCCGGCGTAGGCGGTGGCGGCGACCCCGGCGGTGATCCCCGGGCACGACCTCGAACTCGACCCCGGCCGCGCGCAGCGCCTCGCCCTCCTCGCCGCCGCGGCCGAAGACGAACGGGTCGCCGCCCTTCAGCCGCACGACGCTCTTGCCCGCGCGCGCTGCCTCGATCAGCCGCTCGCCGATCTCCTCCTGCGGCACCGAGGGTTCGCCCGGCGCTTGCCGACGTAGACCAGCTCGGCGTCCTCGCGCGCCCCGTCGAGGGCGCCCGGCGGGATCAGCCGGTCGTAGAAGATCGCGTCGGCGGAGGCGATCAGCGCCAGCGAGCGCGCCGTCATCAGTCCCGGGTCGCCCGGGCCGGCGCCGACCAGGTAGACGACTCCGCTGCGCGCCGTCATTCCGCTGCGCCTTTTACTCCGTGCGGGTGAATAAAGCGCACCGGAACGCTCATGTGGCCAGCTCCTCGGCGCGCTCGAGCAGCTCGCGGGCGCCGGCGCCGAGCAGGCGCTGGGCCAGCTCGGCGCCGAGCGCGGTCGGCTCGGTCGAGTCGCCCTCGATGCGGTCGCGCACCCACTCGCTGCCGTCGGGCAGGCCGACGAAGGCGTCGAGCCGCATCCGGTCGCTCGCCGTCGACCCTGCGCGTGGACGCCGATCGGGCTGGCGCAGGTCGGCGCCGAGCAGGGCGACGACGGTGCGCTCGGCGGTCAGCTCGCGCAGCGCTGCTTCATCGACGATCGGATCGACCGGCGCAGCGGCGTCGCCTCGTCCTCGTTGCGGATCTGCAGCAGCCAGCGCGCCCTGGCCCGGCGGCCGGGATCATCGACTCCGACGGAATCGGGAAGGCGATCTCGCTCGCCGCCCGAGCCGGCGCAGGCCGGCGGCGGCGAGCACGATCGCGTCGAGCTCGCCCTCGGCGAGCTTGCGCAGGCGGGTGTCGACGTTGCCGTGCAGCTCGCTCACCCGAGGTCGGGCCGGGCGGCGAGCAGCTGCGCGCTGCGCCGCAGGCTCGCGGTCCCGACCCGGGCGCCCTCGGGCACCTCGTCGAGCGAGGAGCCGACGCCGATCCAGGCGTCGGCGCGGGTCCTCGCGCGTCGGCACCGCGGCGAGCATCAGGCCCTCGGTCAGCTCTGCCGGCAGGTCCTTGGCCGAGTGGACCCCGATCTCGGCCTCGCCGTCGAGCACCGCCCGCTCGACCCCGCGCACGAAGCGCGACTTGTCGCCCGGCTCCACCGTCGGAGCCGACCTCGATCAGCTCAGCCCCGCCGAGCATCTCGGCGACCTGTCCGGCCTGGGTCAGGGCGAGCGCGCTGCCGCGAGTGGCGATGCGCAGCGTCACGCAGCTCTGATTTGCTGGCGGCGAAGCTCCGTCACGTTCGAAGCGCCGGCCTCCGCCTCGGGCTCGGTCTCGACGTCGAGCCCGAAGAGCTCGCGCAGAGCGCTGACGTAGAAGTAGGCGTCGTCGCTGCCGGCGGAGCGCTTGATCCGCAGGGTCGGCTCGTGCAGGAGTCGGGAGGCGATCGCCTTCGCCATCGCGCTCAGCCGCTCCCGGTCGGCCTCGCTGAGGCTCTCCCAGCGGCCCTCGTTCTCGGCCAGGACACGGCGCACGACCTCATCGCCGCGCTCGCGCAGCGACGCGATCGTCGGCACCACCTCGAGCGAGGCGAGCCAGCGCTCGAAGCGGTCCTGCTCGGCGTCGAGGAGGTCGCTCGGCCCGGCGCGCCTCGGCCTCGCGGCCGCTGGTGTTGCGTTCGACGATCTGCTGGACGTCGTCGATGTCGTGCAGGCTGACCCCGGCGATCTCGCGGCAGGCCGGCTCGATGTCGCGCGGCACGGCGATGTCGATCAGCAGCAGCGGGCGTCCCCCGCGGCTCGCCATCACCTGCTCGAGGTCGTCGCGCTCGACGATGTGGTGCGGCGAGTTGGTCGCCGAGACGACGATGTCGGCCTGCTCGAGCTGCTCGGGCAGCTCCTCGAAGCGGACCGCGTTGCCGTCGAAGCGCTGGGCGAGCCCGATCGCGCGGTCGTAGTGGCGGTTGGCGACGAAGACGGTGGCGACGCCGCGGCGACCAGGGCGCGGGCGACCAGCTCGGCGGTCTCGCCGGCGCCGACGACGAGCACGCGGCGGTCGGTGAGGTCGCCGAGCGTGCGCCGGGCGAGCTCGACCGCGACCGAGGGGATCGAGACGTCCTTCTCGCTGATCCCGGTCTCGTCGCGGGCCCGCCCGCCGGCGGCGAGGGCGCCGCGGAAGAGGCGGTTGAGGATCGGCCCGGTGCCGCCCTCGACCAGCGCCAGCTCGTAGGCGCGCTTGACCTGGCCCTGGATCTCGGCCTCGCCGAGGATCATCGAGTCGAGCCCGGCGGTGACCCGGAAGAGGTGGCGGGCCGCCTCGCTGGAGCGCAGCGAGTAGAGGTGGCCGAGCAGCTCGGTCGGGCGGATCTCGGCCTGGCGGGTGAGCACGCCGAGCGCGGTCGACTCGGCCTCGACCGGGTCGGAGACGACGAGGTAGAGCTCGGTGCGGTTGCAGGTCGAGATCGCCGCCGCCTCGTGGATGCCGGCGACCTCGGTCAGCTCGCGCAGGGCGCCGGCGGCGCGACCCTCGGTCAGCGAGAGCCGCTCGCGCAGGTCGAGCGGTGCCGTCTTGTGGGAGACGCCGAGGGCCAAGAGCTCAGACATCGGCGCTGACCTCCTCGCGCTCGTTGTTCGTCGCCTCGCCATCGGCGCGGTGCTCGGCGAAGCTGGCCAGCTCGCGCAGCTCCTTCTCGATCCGCTGCAGTTTCGCTCGCCATGATCGCGACGTAGATCACGATCAGGACGAGGAAGACGACGTAGGCGCCGGCGACGTACTTGCCGGCTTCATCGAGCGGCAGCGCCGGGGTCTCGGCGAGCAGCAGGCCGATCACCTAGCTCACCTCCGGCGCGATCCGCGAGCTGCCCCCGCCGGAGGCCGGCGCGTCGAGGGCTCGGCGCAGTCGCTTGACCTGGCCCGAGGCGCTCTTCGCGGTCAGCTCGAACTTGACCAGGGTCACCCAGAGCAGCGCCATCGCGGCGAGGCAGACGAGGAAGGTGAACATCATCGAGCCGGGCAGGCCGCCGTTGGCGGTGGCGAAGACGCGCGGGTGGACGAGGCTCTGCGCCATCCGCACCGCCATGAAGTTGAGCGGCACGAAGGCGCCGGCGGTGATCGCGAAGACCGAGGCGTAGCGCGCCTGGCGCTCGGGGTCCTCGATCGCGTAGCGGAAGGGGTAGTAGGTCGCGTACAGGAGGAAGACGATCAGGAAGCTGACCAGGGTCGGCTCGTCCCAGACCCACCAGTGTCCCCAGGAGGCCTTGGCCCAGATCGAGCCGGTGATCAGCACGGCGACGCCGAAGATCACCGACATGTGGATCGAGACGTAGGAGTAGGCGTCCCACTTGCGGTTGCCGCTGCGCAGGTGGAAGATCGCGAAGACGCCGCCGACGATGAAGCCGATCAGCGCCGTGATCGCCAGCGGCACGTGCAGGTAGAAGATCTTCTGGATGAAGCCCTGGTCGGCGTCGAGCGGCGCGTAGAAGAAGACCAGCGAGAGCGCAGCGGCAATCGCGACGACGGTCGCGATCGAGAGCGGTCTCAGTCCTTTGCCGTACATGCCTGAGATTTGGGCGAGTGGGAGGCGCCCTGGCCGCTCAGTCCTCCAGGAGGAAGTCGAAGACCGCGTAGCCGACCAGGAGGAAGATCAGATCGTATAGGCCGAGCACCGCCAGCCAGGTGCCGAAGCGGTGGTAACCGGGTCCGCCCGCGGCAAGCAGGGGCTCGCGTGGCGCCCGTGGCGGCGATCATCAGCGGCACGACCAGGGGCAGCAGGACGAGCGGCACCAGCAGGTCGCGGGCACGGGAGTTGACCGCCATCGAGGAGATCAGGGTGCCGGTGGCGGCGAGGCCGAGGTCGGCGAGCAGCAGCACGGCGACGAGCGGCCCCAGCGCGGCGGCGGAGTCGAGGAAGAAGAGGGCGAAGATCGGCACGACGACCAGCTCCAGCACGAACAGGTAGACGAAGAGCGCCGTCGCCTTGGCGGCGAAGAGGACGCTGCGGTCGATCGGGGCGAGGCGGATCGCGTCGAAGCCGCCCTCCTCGCGCTCGGCGACGAAGAGGCGGTTGATGCCGAGCACGGCGGCGAACAGCAGCGTCGCCCAGAGCACCCCGGCGGCGAGGCTGCCGGAGAGCTGGGTGCGGTCGAGGCCGAAGCGGAAGATGACGAAGGTGGTGATCGCGAAGAGCGCCATCGCCGGCAGCGACTGCAGGGTGCGCAGCTCCGCCCGCAGGTCCTTGGCGAGGATCGTCGCGAAGGCGACGCGCGAGGGGGTCATGCCGGCACCGCCCGCTCGCCCGACCTCGAGGCGCAGCACCTGGTCGGCCTCGGGCAGCGAAGCGCTCGGGGTCGTGGGTGACGATGACGCGGGTGCGGCCCTCGCCGGGGCCGATCAGCGCCCGGGCCAGCTCGCGGCCCTCGGCGTCGAGGTTGGAGTCGGGCTCGTCGAGCAGCAGCAGCTCGGGCTCGGTGCAGGACGCAGCGGCAGATCGCCAGGCGCTGGCGCATCCCGGCCGAGAGCTCGGCGACCCGCTCGTCGGCGCGCCGCTCCATCCCGACCGCGGCGAGCAGCTCGTCGATTCGCGCCTCGCCGGCCTCGCTCGCGAGGCCGTGCAGGCGGGCGTGGAAGCGCAGGTTCTCGCGGCCGCTGAGGTCGCGGTAGAGCAGCGGCTCGTGGCCGAGGTAGCCGATCTGGCCGCGCAGCTTCCAGGCCTCGTCGGGCAGCGAGCAGCCGAGCACCCGCACCTCGCCGCCGCTCGGTCGCAGCAGGGTCGCGAGGATCCGCAGCAGCGTCGTCTTGCCGGCGCCGTTGGGCCCGAGCACGAGCAGCGTCTCGCCGCGGGCGAGCTCGCAGCCCGACGCCGTCGAGCGCCGTCCGTTCGCCGTAGTCGCGGCGCAGCCCGGCGAGGCTCAGCGCCGGCTCGTCTGTCGCCTTATCGGGCTCCACTGCGGGGATCTGACCGGGCTCCACTGCGGGGATTCTGAAGGTAGGCAGGGGCATGCGGGGGAGCGGCCGTGGCGGCGACCACGATCGACCAGGGCGGGGCGGTCCCCAGGTTGGTTTGCTCGCGGTACGCTTTGAGTTTCATGAGCGATCAACCGCCCATCCTCAACGAGGTCGACACCTACGGCCCCGTCTACATGCGCGTCGCCAACCAGCTCGGCCGCTACGAGGGCAACGAGGAGGAGGCGCCGCTGGCGATGGATCTGCTCGGCGTCAAGGCGGGCGACCGTGTGGTCGACGCCGGCTGCGGCCTTGGCCGTTTCGTCGCCGCCCTCGCCGACAATGGCATCGACGCGGTCGGGGTCGACATCTCTGAGATTGCGATTGCCGAAGCGAAGCGCGAGTACCCCGGCCCGACCTACTACGTCGCCGACCTGATGCAGCCGCTGCCGCCGGAGCTGAAGGGCTTCGACGGCCTGGTCAGCCTCTCCTCGAGCTTCGGCTTCGGTGAGACCGTGGCCGAGGACGAAGCGATGATGCGTGCCTACCACGGGATGTTGCGTCCCGGCGGCAAGATGGCGATGGAGCTGTCAGACCTGGAGCGCTCGCGCCACCGGCTTAAAACCGACGAGGGCGTGGTCGAACGGGAAACGAACGGCGTTCAGGAAACGCTCGATGTCAACTTCTCAACCGGGATGCTGCACGTGCACTACGTCTACGGCGACGACGTGGTCGACTCGCGGATCCGCATGTACGAGGCCGAGGACCTGGAGCGGATGGCGATCGAGGCCGGCTTCCGCGACGTCGAGCACTACGGCAACTTCGCCGGCGGGCCGAAGCGGCCCGAGGACCGGCTGGTCCTCGTCGCCACGGCATGATCGCCGGGCGGGGAGAACCGCGATGACCGTGCACGGCGCAGCCGTCGTCGTCGACGCCTACTCGACTGGGGCGCGACTGGCCCCGCGCTTCGCCGCCGCTGGCCTGACGGTCGTTCACGTTCAGAGCAGTCCCAACTTGCCCGAGTTCTACCTGCGCGCCTTCCGGGACGGCGATTTCGTCGAGAACGTCGTCCACCAGGGCGACCTCGAGGCGACCGCGGAGCGGCTCACCGCTCACAACCCCGCCTTCGTCGTCGTCGGAGCTGAGCCAGGCGTGCCCCTGGCCGACGCGCTCAGCGAGCGCCTTGGCCTGCCGTCCAACGGCAGCGCCCAGAGCGCCGCGCGGCGCGACAAGAACGCGATGTCCGAGGCGCTGCGCGCCGCCGGCCTGCGCGCCGCTGAGGCGCTGAAGACCGCTGAGGCGAGCGCGGCGGTCGCCTGGGCGGCCGAGCGCGGCGGCGCCCCGGTCGTGGTCAAACCGCTCGACAGCGCCGGCACCGACGGGGTCAGCATCTGCCACGACGCGGCCGCGATCGAGGCCGCCTTCGCTGCCAATCTCGGCCGGCCCAACGCCCTGCACGGTGCCAACGAGCAGCTGCTGGTGCAGGAGCTGCTGGAGGGCACTCAGCTCTTCGTCAACTCAATCAGCTGGGACGGCGTCCACCACGTCTCCGAGGTCTGGCGCGACAACAAGCTTCGCGCCGGCGCCAACTTCATCTACGACTACGAGGAGCTGCTGCCGCGCCACGGCGAGCAGCAGGACCAGGTCGTCCCCTACGTCGAATCGGTGCTCGACGCGCTTGGCATTCGCTTCGGCCCGGCCCACACCGAGGTGATGCTGACCGCGACCGGGCCGGTGCTGGTCGAGTCTGGCGCGCGCATGCACGGCTCCGTCCCCGACGAGATCGTCGACCGCTGCACGCCCAGCCACCAGACCCTCACCGCCGAGGCCTACCTCGATCCGAAATCGGTCGCCCGCCGCGCTCGGCAGTCCTATGAGCTCGCCGCAGGCGCTTACTGCGTGATGTTGATCTCCCAGCATGAAGGGCGGATCGTCGATGACGCCGGCATGCGTGAGATCGAGGCGCTGCCCTCCTTCGCCGGCACGATCTCGATGCTCAGCCCGGGCGATCAGCTGAAAAGGACCATCGACCTCTTCTCTTGCCCGGGCATCATTTACCTGGTTGACCCCGACCGCGATCGGCTCAAAGCCGATTACGACCGCATCCGCGAGCTCGACGCCTCAGGCGCCGTCTTCGAGACCGAGGAACTCGTCGCTTCCTAAAGCTGGTGGGGAGGTATGTCAGCCGCCGCGCTTGCGCAGGGTGCGGCGACCGACCTTCAGCAGCGGACCGGCCCCCTCGCGCAGCGCCTGCGTGCGCACCGCGCCCTTGCCGTAGAGCAGCTTGGCCGAGGCCTGCACCGCTTCGCCGAGGGTGCGGTCGTAGGGGTGCCACCAGAAGTCGCGGGTCAGTCCCGGCTCCCAGGCGTTCATCTTGATGTTGACGCACTCGTAGAAGCCGAATTTGGAGTGCGAGCGGCCGACGCCGGAGTCCTTGACGCCGCCCCAGGCGCACTGGCAGGCGCCGTGGCTGAAGGAGTGGTCGTTGATCCAGACCATCCCCGACTCGATCCGCCGCGCGATCCGCTCGCCCTTCTGGCGGTCCTTGGTCCAGACCGAGGCGCCGAGACCGAACTCGGAGTCGTTGGCGAGGTCGATCGCCTCCTGCTCGGACTTGACGACGACGATCGGCAGCACCGGGCCGAAGATCTCCTCGCGCATGATCCGCATCTCGTGGGTGACGCCGGTGAGGACGGTCGGGGCGACGAACTTGCCGGGCAGGCCGGCGACCTCGGTCGGGCCGCCGCAGAGCTTGGTCGCGCCGGAGGCCACCGCGTCGTCGATCAGGTCGACGACGATCTCGTACTGGCCGTCGGAGGTCATCGGGCCGATCTCGGTCTCCCACTGCGAGCGGGTCGCCGAGCCGCAGCTTCTCCGCCTCGCGGGCGACGCCGGCGACGAAGCGCTCGGCGACCTCCGCGACGACGTAGACGCGCTCGATCCCCGAGCAGGTCTGGCCGGCGTTGGCGAAGCCGCCCCAGACGGCGCCGGAGATCGCGTTGGGCGAGGTCGGCGTCGGCGCAGACGATCATCGGGTCCTTGCCGCCGAGCTCGAGCACCGAGCCCTTGAGCGCGCTCGGCGCAGACCTCGCCGACCTTGCGGCCGACCTCGACCGAGCCGGTGAAGAAGACCTTGCCGACGCTGGAGCGGGCCAGCGCGTCGCCGACCGCGCCGCCGCCGTGGACGACGCGGATCAGGCCCTCGGGCAGGCCGCCCTTCTCGAAGACGCGGCGGATCGCCTCGCCCAGCAGCGGGGTCAGGCTGGCCGGCTTGAGCACGACGCCGTTGCCGGCCATCAGCGCGATCGCGACCTCGCCGAAGGGGATCGACCAGGGGTAGTTCCAGGGCGCGATCACGCCGACGACGCCGATCGGCTCGTAGGAGAAGTGGCCTTTCTTGCTGAGCAGGAAGGCCTGCGTCATCCGCACCTTCTCGTCGGCGAGGATCTTCGGCCCGGCCTTGGCGCACCAGTGCAGCGCGTCGATCGTCGGCAGCAGCTCCATCGTGTAGGCCTCGGCGCGCGGCTTGCCCTGCTCGCTGGACCAGCAGCTCGGCGATCTCGTCGATGTCGTCGAGCAGGGCGTCGGCGGCGCGCGCATGTAGCGGGCGCGGTCCTGCAGCGGACAGCTCCGCCCAGGCGGGCTGGATGCGGGCGACGTCGTCGACCACGGCCTGGACCTGGTCCGGGGTGATCGTCGCGACCGAGCCGACCAGCTCGCCGGTGGCGGGGTTGAAGGACTCGAGGGTGGACTGGGCGGGGGGCGCTCCTGCGGTGGTAGCCATTCGTCGATTGTAGGTGGTGTGCGGGGAGCCGGGAGAGGTCTTCTCGGATCCCACGCACCGCCGTCGGCGGTGCGAATTTGGTGCCGCTTTGCGGCTCTCCATCACTCTGCGGAGCCGCTTCGCGAAGGATCCGAAAAGACCTCTCCCGGCTCCCTCATACTCAGCCGCAATGAACGACCAGCTTTTCGAAAGCGAAGAGGCGCCCCCCTTGGGCGTCCCAGCTGCGGATGCTCCGTTGGCGGTGCGGATGCGGCCGCGCTCGCTCGATGAGCTGGTCGGGCAGGAGCACGTCCTCGGTGAGGGATCGGCGCTGCGGACCGCGATCGAATCGGGTCATCCCGCACAGCGCGATCCTCTACGGGCCTCCCGGGGCGGGGAAGACGACGCTGGCCCGGATCGCGGCGAGCGGGGCGGAAGGGGCTTTCGAGGAGGAGTCGGCGGTCAACGCGGGGCGAGCTGAGATTCGGGCGGTGATCGAGCGGGCTCGGGAGCGGCGGCGAGCCAGCGGCAGGCCGACGATGCTCTTCCTCGACGAGATCCATCGCTTCAACAAGGCGCAGCAGGACGCGCTGCTGCCGGCGGTCGAGGAAGGGCTGCTGACGCTGATCGGGGCGACCACCGAGAACCCCTACTTCGAGGTCAACTCGGCGCTGCTCTCGCGCTGCCAGGTCTACGAGCTGAAACCGCTCGAGCGCGGGGCAGGTGGAAGAGCTGCTGCGGCGAGCGCTCGCCGACCCCGAGCGCGGGCTCGTCGATCCGCCGCCGGTCGAGGACGCGGCGCTGGCGATGCTCGCCGAGCGCAGCGGCGGCGACGCCCGGGTCGCGCTCTCGGCGCTCGAGCGGGCGGTCGAGCGCGCCGGCGGCGAAGCCGATCGACGTCGCCGCGATCGAGGACGCGCTGCAGCGCAAGGCGCTCGACTACGACCGCCAGGGGGATCGCCACTACGACTTCGTCTCGGCCTGGATCAAGGCGACGCGCGGCTCCGACGTCGATGCCTCGCTCTACTACCTGGCGGTGATGCTGGAGGGCGGCGAGGACCCGCGCTTCATCGTCCGCCGCATGGTCATCCTCGCCTCCGAGGACATCGGCAACGCCGACCCGCAGGCGCTGCTTGTCGCCGACGCCGCGGCGCGGGCGGTCGATCGCGTCGGCCTGCCCGAGTGCGCGCTCAACCTCGCCCAGGCTGCCGTCTACCTGGCGCTCGCGCCGAAGTCGAACGCCTCCTACAAGGCGCTCGAGGCGGCCCGCGCCGAGGTGCGCGAGAACGGCGCCAAGACGCCGCCGGACTACCTGCGCGACGCCCACTACCCCGGCGCCAAGTCGCTCGGGCGCGGCGAGGGATACCGCTACGCGCACGACGAGCCGGGCGGCGTCAGCGACCAGCAGCTGCTGCCGGAGGGGCTCGAGGACCGGCGTTTCTACGCCCCGACCGAGCGCGGCTTCGAGGCCGAGCTGAGTCGCCGCTGGACCGCTCTGCAAAAGAAGATCCGCCCCGATTGAGACAACCGCAACTTCTTTCAGATTCGGTGTTTTAGAGGTCGGCTTTCCAAGCTAGAGCCAGGGAGAGCCGACACACCGGCCGGAGGCCTGGACTGGGGGCCTCCGGCCGGGATCAAAAAGGGACACAGGGGGGAACGGTGATTGCGCCTCGCTCGATGGGCGCTTTCACCGCGTAAGGGGCCAGGCAGGGAAGCGGCGTATTGCGCCGTCGCTTCGCCCCGCGCCCATGTCTCCGATCGCCTATCGTGGACGCATGGCCACTGAGGAGAAGGAACGGCTCCGACTCGGCGGCATGGCGCTGCGCAACGGGCTCCTGATCCACGGCCCGACGCACTGGGCCGCGGCGGTGCGCGATCCCGATGGCAGCATCGAAGTCGCCTCCGAGCGCAAGCCCGAGCTGGCACCGGGCCTGGCCTCGCGAATTCCCGGGCCTGCGCGGCCCGCTGAAACTCGCCGAGGCGATGGCGGTGCTGCCGCTGGTGCGACTGCGGATGCCGGCAGCGCGGCTTCCCTTCGAGAACCTGCGCGTGCTCGGCGCGATCGCCGCCACCCTGGTCGCGACCGCCGCGCTGCGCAAGCGCTTCGGCAGCTCGGCCCTGCGCGAGGGCGTGATCCAGGTGGTCGGCGCCGCACCGGCGCTGGTCGCCCTGCTTGATCGCGACCTCGCCGCCTACCACGGGGTCGAGCACAAGGCGATCGCCGCCTACGAGCAGGGCATCGACGATCCCGCCGGCGTGCCGAAGGAGCACGACCGCTGCGGCTCCAACCTGATCGCGCCGATGATGCTGCTCTCGGTTGGCGGCACCGTGATGCTCGAGCGCCTTGTCGAGAAGCCGAGTCCAGCCGCCCGCGCCGTCGTCGGGCTGGCGGGCGCCTCGATCGCGGTCGAGATGTTCGCCTGGAGCGATCGCCACCACGGTGATCCGCTGGCCGAGGCCTTCCACACGCCCGGCCGTGAGATCCAGCGCCTGATCGCGACCAAGGAGCCGACGCCCGGGCAGCTCGAGGTCGGCGTCGCCGCCCTAGCCGAGATCCTGCGAGCCGAGAACGGCGCGTAGACTGCCGCCTCGTGTTCGGAAGGATTGACCACATCGGCGTCGCCGTCGAGGACCTCGACGCCGGCATCGAGCTCTACGAAAAGAGCTTCGAGCATGGCGCTGGCGCACGCGAAACCGTCGAGGAGCAGGGCGTCGAGGCGGTCCTGCTGAACGTCGGCGAGGGTCACGTCGAGCTGATGGCGCCGCCGGTCCCGACACCCCCGTCGGCAAGTTCCTCGCCAAGCGCGGAGCCGGCATGCACCACGTCGCCTACGCCGTCGATGACATCGACGCGGTGCTCGAGCAGCTCGGCGGCGAACGGGATCGAGCTGATCGACGCCAAGGCGCGGGTCGGCATCCGCGACAGCCGCGTCGCCTTCCTGCAGCCGCGCTCGACCGGCGCGCGTACTCACTGAGATCGTCGAACCCGCCGAAGGAGGGCACTGATGGCGGAAGCACAGAAGGTCGAGATCGGCTTCGAGGGTGGTCAGGTCATCTCCGTCCGCCTCAGCGAAGAGGAGCTGAAGGATCTGCGCAAGCAGCTCGAGAAGGGCGGCTGGCACGACGTCAAGACCGAGGACGGCATCCTCGCGATCTACCTCGGCAAGGTCGCCTTCCTCGGATCGACTCGGGCGAGCACCGGGTCGGCTTCTCCGGCGGCAGTTGAGACTAAGGACCGCCTTCGGTCTAACCGGCGCCGCAGTTGTGGGCGCGGCGCTCTGGTGGCGCAAGAACCCGTCGGCCTGTCCCTATGGCCAGCGCTTCTGGGTCGAAGCGCCGCACCCGATCATCACCTGCGATCACCTGCGCTCGGTGCTGCGGACCGAGCCCGGCGAGCGCATCCTCGAGATCGGCGTCGGCACCGGCTACTACACCCTCGACATGGCCGAGTGGGTCGGCCCCGAGGGCACGATCGAGATCTTCGACCTGCAGCAGAAGTTCCTCGACCACGTCGGCGAGCGAGCCGCCGAGCGCGGCCTCACCAACATCAATCCCACCCAGGGCGACGCCACGGCGCTCCCCTTCGAGGATGACTCGGTGGACGCCGTGGTACTGACCGCCGTCCTCGGCGAGATCCCCGACCCGGTCGCCGCCCTGCGCCAAATCCAGCGAGTCCTCAAGCCCAGCGGCCGCCTAATAGTCGGCGAGCTATTCGGCGATCCTCACTTCACCACTCAGTCCGCGCTCAAACGCCAAGCTGGCGAAGCGGGCCTCGCCTGGGAGTCCCACTCCGGCAACCGGTTCGCCTACTTCGCTCGATTGCTGCCAGCGACCAGCTAAATCGCTAGTAGCGCGGCGGCAGGTCGCGGCGTTCCTCGGGAACCTGTTCCACGCGTTCTTCAGGCACGACGACGGCGCCACGGCGGGCGCGCTTGGACCAAATCATCTCCTGGAAGAGACCGAGAATGAGGCCGGCAGCACCGGCGATCATCAGGATCAGGCCGACGGTGTCGAGACTGACGCCCTGGACGTGGACGTTGGTCGCGAACTTGAGGATCGCGCCGACGGCGATCAGAAATATCCCTCCACCAATGGTCATTGGACAGTGGTACCCGCGGTCCCCAAAGCCAAAACGACGTTGAGTTTGAGGTTTGTGGGGCTATTGCCTACAAAACCTCAAACTCAGCCGGGGGTGGTTTGGCAGCTCGGGCACCAGTAGGTCGTGCGATTGGCATCGCCTTGGCCGCGGGAGCGGATTTGGGTGCCGCAGCGGGGGCAGGGACGGCCGGCGCGCTTGTAGACGGCGCGGTCCTGGCGGCCCACCTTCGACCGCTTCGTGCATCAGGTCGTGGGCGGCCTGGGCGACGTGGCGCAGCTGTTCGGCGGGCACCTCGGCGACTTGCTGCCAGGGGTCGAGGTGGGCGGCGAAGCAGGCCTCGCTCTTGAAGATGTTGCCGATGCCGGCGACCAGGTGCTGGTCGAGCAGGGCGTCACCGAGGTCGCGATCGGGGGCGCTGGCCAGCGATTGCGCAATCAGCTCGGCGTCGAAGTTCGGGGCGAGGATGTCGGGGCCGAGGCGGGCGAGGACGGGTCTCGGCGCACCGCCTCGGCGCGCAGCAATCGCAGCGTCGGGCCGCCGAACTGGACCGCTTCGGCCCGATCGGTCGAGAGCACCGCCCAAGCCGACCTGAGCGGCTTGCGCCAGGCTCGCCGCGCCGGTAGACGTGCCAGGAGCCGCTCATGCCGAGGTGGCTGTGCAGAACCAGCTCGCCGAAGTGCAACAGCAGGTGCTTGCCGTGGGCGCTGGCGCGCTCGAAGTTGTGGCCGTCGAGGCGCTCGATCCGGGCCGCACGCCCGCGCGGATTCGGCGCGCTGGCCTCGACGGTGCCGCCGTTCAGGGTCGCTTCGATCCGCCGCGCCGCCCGCAGGATCGTGTCGCCCTCGGCCACCGCTCAGGCCAGGGCTGTCCAGAGCCGCCGCTCGGCCTCGAAGACGCGGTGGGCTTTGACGTCGATCTCGCGCCAGAGGTCAGGCTCGGGATCATCGCGCTCGCTGGCGGCGTGGAAGGCGCCGGCCAGCTCGGTCCAGCGCGCGGCAGCCTCAGCGGCCAGCGGCGCCTCAGGCCGGCCGGCCTCCTCGAGGAAGCGCGAGTACATGAGGCGGAAGGCGCCGCCGCCGGTCCCACGCCGCTCGATCACCTGGTAGCCGAAGCGAGCGCACCACTGCCAGTCCTCGGCGACCTCGGGCCAGCTTCCCGCCTCTTCGGCCAGTCGCTCGACCGCGCCGAGGCCGGAGAACTCGCCGAACTCGGAGGCGACCATCGCCTGGGCAGTGCGCTCGATCGCCGCCGGAATCGCCGCCCGCAGTTGCTCCTGCGTCACCCCGCCGGAGACGGTGAACATGTGGCCGGCGAGCGGGATAGGCGGGGTGGCCGCTGTGGCGGGCGCGGTCGAGGTCCTCCAGTCGTGTCGTCGTCTGCAGCTGCTCGAAGCCGGTGTCTGAGAGATGCGCGTACCTGCTCGTCGTAGCCGGCCAGGACCACGGCGTGGCCGGGGAAGTGGGCCGAGTTGCCGTAGTGGTCGAGGTAGTAGAGGTCGGTGAGCAGCAGCACCGGGTTGCCGGCGTCGACCTCCTCGCGCGCCGCCTCCCAGGCGCCGTCGTCATCCTCGTCGAAGGTGCGCAGTTGCAGCACCGCGCCGGTCAGCTCGCTGAAGTTCTCCTCCAATCGCGCCGTGCGGCCGTTGAACCAGCGGGTCGGAGAGGCGTCCTCGAGGGCGACGTAGTAGAAGCAGGCGCCGGCGCCAAGCCCGAAGGCCATCTCCTCGCTCAGATCTGGCGACGCCGTGGAAGCCGAGCAGGTTGCGCAGCGCGGTCGAGCCGCAGTGGTGGCCGGGCGTGTGGACGTAGCCGGGGACCGAGGGCATGACGAGATACTGACCGACCGGCTTATCCTCCGCGCCGATGCACGACGCCGATCTCAGACTGCTGCGCCTGATGCGCACCCGCGGCCACTCGCCCGGACTGGAGTCTGCGGCGAAGGCGCTGGGCAAGGCCGGCAACAACGGCGCCGTCTGGATCGTGCTCGGGATCGCGCTGGCGTTGCTCGATCCCGAGCGGCGCGAAGCGTGGTTGATCTGCGCCGCGCTCGGGCCGATCGCGATCGGCCTCAACTACGGGATCAAGCTGCTGGTCAAGCGCCCGCGCCCGGTGCTCGAGGGGCTGCCGCCGCTGGGCGGCGCGCCCAGCTCGCTCAGCTTCCCCTCCGCCCATGCTCTCTCCTCGTTCGCGGTGGCGACGGCGATGTTCCGGGTCGACCCGGCCACGGCGGGCGCCCTCGTCGTCGCCCTGGCCCTCTCGCTCGGCCGTCCCTACCTCGGCATGCACTACCCATCCGACGTCCTCGCCGGTGCCCTGCTCGGCATCCTCCTGGGCCTGATCGTGCCGCTCTCGCTGTGAAGGTCGGAATCGTCGGGCTGCCCAACGCGGGCAAGTCGACCCTCTTCAACGCCCTGACCCAGGGTGGCGCGCAGACCGGCGACTACCCGTTCACGACGATCGAGCCCAACGTGGCGATCGCCGCAGGTGCCCGACGAGCGGCTGGAAAGCGTCGCCGCGACGGTGCGCAGTCCTCCGAGCTGGAACCGGCGACGATCGCCTTCCACGACATCGCCGGCCTGGTCAAGGGCGCCTCAGAGGGGGAGGGCCTTGGCAACCAGTTCCTCGCCTCGATCCGCGAGACCGACGCGATCTGCCACGTCGTCCGCTGCCACGCCGACTCCGGAGTGCCTCATCCCGACGGCCGCGTCGACCCGCTGGCCGACATCGAGACGATCGAGACCGAGCTGATCCTCTCCGACTACGAGCAGGTCGAGCGGCGCCTGCACCGGGTCGGCAAGGGCGCCAAGTCGGGCGACACCGAGGCGATCGCCGAGCGCGACTGGCTGGAGAAGGTGGTCGCGGCGCTCGCCGAGGGCAAGCCGGCCCGCTCGGTCCCGGTCCCCGACGCGGCGGCCCACGGCCCGCGCAACCTGCAGGCGCTGACCTCGAAGCCGATCCTCTACGTCGCCAACGTCGACGAGGGCGACGCCGAGCCGCCGCAGGCGTCGCCGATCACGCCGTCGCGGTCGGCGCCGGGGTGGTCGCGGTCAGCGCCCGGATCGAGGGCGAGCTGGCCGAGCTCGACCCGGCTGAAGCAGAGGAGATGCGCGAGTCCTACGGGGTCGAGGGCTCCGGCCTGGCCCGCCTGATTCGCGCCGCCTACGACCTGCTCGACCTGCTCACCTTCTTCACCGCCGGCGAGGACAAGGAGGCGGTCGCCCGCCCGATCGCCACGCGGCTCGACTGCCTGGGAGGCGGCGGGCACGATCCACACCGAGATCCAGGACGCCTTCATCAAGGCCGAAGCGATCGGCTGGGAGGAGCTGGTCGAGTGCGGCGGCTACGTCGCCGGCCCGCGACAAGGGCCTGCTCCGGATCGAGGGCCGCGACTACGTCGTCCAGGACGGCGACGTGATCACGATCAAGGTTTAGCTGCCTGGAAGAGCCCTCAGCTTGACATAGCGATCGTTATCTCTAAAATCGCTCGCTATGTCAGATGAAGATCCACCTCGTTCCTCTCTGCGCGATGAGCAGAAGGCGCTTACCCGCAAACGCCTCATTGACGCCGCTGAATCCGTCTTTGCCCGTAGCGGTTACCACGGCGCGTCGGTCGGGGAGATCGCTCGCGAGGCCGGCGCGACGACCGGAGCGCTGTACTCCAACTTCGCCGGCAAGGAGGAGCTTTTCCTCGCCCTCTTCGAGGAGCGGATCGCCGCCGACGTGAGCACATACTCGGAGATCGTCGCCAGTGGGGCGACCCTCGAGGAGCAGGCACGCGGGGCGGGGGACCGCTGGATGGAGATCCTGCGCGAGCGTCCGGACTACTTCCCGCTGCTGATCGAGTTCTGGTCCTACGCGATCCGCGAGCCGCAGCTTCGCGAGCGCCTTGCCACGCGCTTCGCCGCCTTGCGTTCGGGCAGTGCTCAGGTGGCCGCCGAGGCCGCCGAGCGCTGGGGTCTCTCGGCGGACGCGGCCGACGCCGGCGAGCACCTCGGGCTCTTCATCAACGCCCTCGGCAACGGCCTCGCGCTCGAGAAGCTGGTCGACCCCGACTCGGTTCCCGACTCGATCTACGGTGAGTTCCTCGCGCTCATTTTTCGCGCCTTCGAGGCGCTCGTGCGCGAGACCAAGGCGGCCTGAAGATGGACGGCCCGCGCCGCGCGGTCAAGGCGGACGCGGCTCGCCTGGAGGTCGTGATGGCGAAGGCTTTTCACGACGATCCCGTGATCGGTTGGCTGCTGCCGGATGCGAGCAGGAGGCCGGCGAGGCTGCGGTGCTTCTTTGGGATCGAGCTGCGCCACGTGGCCCTGGCGCGTGGCTGTGTTTGGACCACGAGCGATCTCAGTGCCGCGGCGCTGGTGCTGCCGCCGGGCAGATGGCGGGTGCCGCTGTCCGCGACCCTGCGCGAGGGCCGTGCTTTCGGGGCCGGCCTGGGCAGGGCGGCGAGGCTTGGGATGGCGATGGAGTGGCGCCACCCGCGCGAGGTGCGAGGGCCGCACTACTACGTCCGCGATGTAGGGGTGCTCCCGGCGATGCAGGGGAGGGGTCTTGGCAGCGCGCTGATGGGTCCGACCCTCGAGCGCTGCGATCGCGACGGCCTGCCGGCTTACCTGGAGGCCTCGAGTGAGCGCAGCGCAGCCCTCTATGAGCGCCTTGGCTTCGAGCACCTTTCGGAGCTGAGCGTCCTTGGCAGTCCGCCGTTGTGGCTGATGCTGCGCCCGCCCTCTGCCGGTAGGGCCACGTCATGAGCAACGGGATCAAGTTGGCAGGCCTCGCCGGTCTCCTCAGCATCGCGCTTGGAATCGTTGCTCTGCCCGTCGACCAAATGTGGACGTTTCCCGGGGCCGAGGCGACGGCGAGAGAGGTGGCCTCCTTTGCGCGGGAAAACCGTTCGGAGCTGTTCGTTGCCATGGTCCTCAACGCGATCGCGGTGGGGCTCTGGCTTGTCTTCGGCGCCGGCGTGTGGTTGCGCCTGCGGCAGGTCGCCGGCGGCGAGAGCATTCTCCCGGCCTGCTTCCTGGCCGGCCTGATCGGCTTCGTCACGCTCCTGCTCGCCGGCTTCACGGTTTTCTTCCTGCTTGTCTACCTCGCTCCGGCAGCGCCTGAGCCTCGGCTGCTCTACGACCTCTCCTTCGCGCTTCTCGCCATGTCCGGGATTCCCACCGCCCTGGCGCTCGGTTCATACGCGGCGCTAGCTTTCCAGTCTGGCTCCCTGCCCCGCTGGACCGCATCGCTGGCGACGCTGGCCGCCCTGGCGCACCTCCTCCTGCTCGCCTCGCTGGCGATCAGAAGCGGTTTCTTCTCGCTCGATGGAGGGGTGACGATCGCGATTCCCGCGACGCTGTTTGCCTGGATCGCCGGCACGAGCTGGGTGCTGCTGGCGGAAGGCCGCTCCGTGACCTCGAAATCGACCATCTAGGGTTTCGCCATGGACGAAGGGGCACGCTTCCCAGGAGTGGCGGCGAAGGCCGGCCACTACGAGAGCTTCTACATCAAGGCCTGCCGGCCCGGTGGCGGCCAGGGGATCTGGATCCGCCACACGGTCCACAAGCGGCCAGGGGCTGAGCCCAATGCCTCGATCTGGTTCTGCCTCTTCGACCGCGAGGCCGAGGGCCCGCGGGCGACCAAGGCCACGGTGCCGGCGGCGCAGCTCTCGGCCCCGGTCGGCTCTTGGATCAGGGTCGACGAGGCCGAGATCGGGCCGGCGCGCGCCAGCGGCTCGATTGCGACCGAGGCGCTCAATGCCAGTTGGGACTTCACCTTCGCTGGCGACGCCGAGCCCTGCAAGTACCTGCCGGCCGACTGGCTCTACGAGGCGCCCGTGCCCCGGACCAAGTTCGTCGCGCCGTTCCCCAACGCCAGCTTCAGCGGCCGGCTCGAGCTCGACGGCGAGACGATCGAGCTCGACGGCTGGCCCGGCATGATCGGCCACAACTGGGGCTCAGAGCACGCCGAGCGCTGGGTCTGGCTCGAGGGCACCGGTTTCGCCGAGGACTCCTCGATCTACTTCGACGCCGGCGCCGCCCGGGTCCAGGTCGGGCCGTGGACCACGCCATGGTTGCCCTCGGGGATGTTGATGCTCGACGGCGAGGAACACCGACTCGGCGGCTTCGGCCAGATCCGCGGTGCCTCTATCGAGGCCACACCGGGCGCCTGCGAGTTCACCCTGCCGGGCAAGGACATCGTCGTCCGCGGCCGGGTCAGCGCCCCGAAGAAGGACTTCGTCGGCTGGGTCTACGCCGACCCCAAGGGCCCCGAGCACCAGACGCTCAACTGCTCGGTCTCTGACCTTGAGCTGACCGTCGAACGTCCCGCGCTCCCAGCTCGCCAGCTCACCCTCAGCGGCGGTGCCGCTTATGAGTTCGGCATGCGCGAGACCGACCACGGCATCCCGATCCAGCCCTATCCGGACGGTTGAGCGGCCTGCGTCGAGCCGGCGCCCGGCGCTACTGGTGGATCTGGGCGGCGGTCATCCCGATCCTGATCTGGACCGTGATCCGCCTCTTCGGCCTCGAGGGCGGCTATCCGCTGGTGGCGATGATGGCCTTCACCCCATATGTGGCGATCGCGGCGCTGTTCGTCACCGGCGTGGCGATCGCGCTGCGCAACTGGGCCGCGGCGACGCTGACCGCGCTGGCGATGCTCTGCCTCGCAGCGGTGGTCCTGCCACGCACGATCGGCAGCGAAACAGCGAACGCGGCGGGGCACGAGACGCTGACCGTGCTCGCCGCCAACGTTCATGTCGGTGGCGCCGACCCGCGGGCCCTGGTCGACCTCGTCGACCGCCTTCACCCCGACCTGCTCAGCGTCGAGGAGCTGACGCCAAGCTTTGCCGCGAAGCTGAAACGAGCGGGGATCTTCCGTCGCCTGCCGCACTCGATGCTGCTTGTCCACCGCAACGCCAGTGGCGCTGGTTTCTACTCGCGCTTGCCGATGACGCCGCTGGCGCACCAGACGCGCTTCTTCTTCCGCATGCCGCGAGCGGCGCTGACCATGCCCGACGGCCGGCGCTTGCGCGTAGTCGGCGTCCACCCCTACCCGCCGCTGAGCAAGAACGTCGGCCGCTGGCAAGCGGCACTGGAAAGCCTGCCGAGCACGGGGGAGGGCACGCCCTGGGTGCTGGCCGGCGACTTCAACGGCACCTTTGATCAGGCCGAGTTCCGCGATGTCGTCAATCGTGGCTACCGCGACGCCGGCGCGGTCACCGGCAAGGGACTCGAGCCGACCTTCCCGACGATGGGACATCGTCTGCTGCCGCCGACGATCACGATCGACCACGTGCTCGCCGACCGCCGGCTCGGCATCGCCGACTACGGGGTCGACGACCTGGCCAACAGCGATCACCGCGCTGTCCACGCGACGATCGTGCTGCCTTGACCGGGCCGGCACGTGCGGGGAAGCTCAGCCCGCGACCTTCTGGAAGCTCATCCAGGTGCTGTAGGTGCCGAGTGCCACCTCTAGCTGTTCGCCGCTGACCGTGGTTACGCCGCCGGTGCCGATCAGCTTGGCGGCGACGATCCGCGGTGAGACGCCGTGCTTGGTGATCACCACCTGCTTGAGCTTGCCGTCGAGGTAGGCGCCGAGCTTGGCGCTGATTTCAGGGCCGGAGAATTTGAGCGTCCAGTCGTGCAGCGGGCAGTAGTAGTCATAGGGGTCGGGGACGCCCTGTAGGTAAGGGATGGCCGGGCCACCGAAGACGTTCTGGATGCTCTCGGTGTAGCCGCCCGAGCAGGCGGAGAAGTAGGTCTCGACGATCTTGCCGTCATAGGTGACGACCTGGCCTCTGGTCGCTTCGGTCGCGGTGTTGGTCGTCGCGGTCTCGCTAGAGAGGCCGTCGTAGACCTGGCTGCGGGTGTCGTCGTAGAGGTCGAAGCCGTTGCCGCCGACGCCGGCGGTGAGGGCGAAGGAGCGTGACTCGATCGCCTGCGCCTGCAGCTCGGCCGCCGGCCAGGAGGGCGGCGACTCATTGGGAACTACGCCCTTGACGTATTGCTCGACCGGCAGCGCGTTGATCACGTTGAGCGAGCCGGGGTTGCTTTCGGTCGGTACCGCCTCGAGCACGCCGCGGTAGGTGCCGACCCCGGCGATCGAGACCTTGCCCTTACCGGCAGCGCGCAGCTTGGTGCCGCAATCGGCGAGCGGCTTGCCGGCCGAGCTGCGCAGCTTCACGTGGGTGCCATCGCGATGCGCCTCGTAGGTCCGCGCGGGATCGAGGGCGACGCCGCAGGCGCTGGTCGCGGCGCTGAAGCCGATGTCGCCGGGTGAGATGTCGAGCAGGACGCGGACGATCCGCGTTCCCTCGATCTGGCCGATCGAGCTGCCCTGGTAGTAGTGGGCGAGGATGAAGCGGTAGTCCTTGCCGTGCAGGGCGTAGCCATAAGCGCCGTACTGGCTGACCCCGACCCCGTGGCCGAAGCCGTGGCCGCGCACCACCCAGTTGACGCTGGCCTGGGCGCTCGCGGTGGCCGCGAGCAGCATCAGTGCCGCGACGGTGAGAACGATCCCCAGCCGGCTGTGTCGGTCAGAACGCATCTATCGCACAACAGATTCGCCCTGCCCGAGTAGCGGCCTGCATTACCCTGGCCTTCCGGTGCGCTTTATGTGGTCCATAGCCGCATAAGTTGCACCGCAACGGGAAAGGAGACGGAAATGGCGACGCAGACGGTGCAGGCGGTCGATCACAAGCTTCTCGCCGCGGGCGAGTGGATCGAGACCGGAGTCTGGGGAGAGGTGAAGAGCCCCTATGACGGGATCTTGGTCGGGCGGGTCGCCGAAGGCGACGCCGCGTTGGTCGATCGGGCGGTCAAAGCTGCCCACGAGGCCTTTGAAACCGCCGACTTTCCCCAGTACGAGCGCGCCGCGCTGCTCGATCGCGCTGCCGCGCTGGTTCGCGAGCGCCGTGACGATCTCGCGCTGGCGATCGCCGCCGAGGCGGGCAAGCCGCTGAAGACGGCGACGGTCGAGGCCGAACGCTGCGTCGACACCCTGACCTTCTCGGCGACGGAGGCGCGCAAGCTGACCGGCGGCACGGTGCCGATGGCAGCCTCCCCGGCCGGCGTCGGCAAGCTCGGCGTGATGCTGCGCGTCCCCTACGGCGTGGTCGGCGCGATCAGCCCCTTCAACTTCCCGCTCAACCTGGTCGCCCACAAGCTCGGCCCGGCGATCGCCGCCGGCAACGCGATCGTGCTCAAGCCGGCCGGCCAGACGCCGGTCTCGGCATTGAAGCTGGCCGCGATCCTGGTTGAGGCGGGGCTGCCCGACGGCTGGCTCAGCGTCATTCCCGGCCCCGGCAAAGAGGTCGGCAACGCGATCGTCGAGCACGAGCTGACCCGCGCCCTCACCTTCACTGGCTCAGCCGGCGTCGGCTGGGGCATCCGCAGCAAGGTGCCGCACAAGAAGGTCAACCTCGAGCTCGGCTCCAACGCGCCGCTGATCGTCAACGCCGACGGCGACTGGGAGACGGCGGCCGACAAGGCGAAGCTGCACGCCTTCTCGCACGCTGGTCAGAGCTGCATCTCGATCCAGCGCATCCTCGTCCACGAGGAGATCGCCGACGCCTTCACCGAGCGGCTCATCGCCAACACCGAAGCCCTGCGGATCGGTGATCCGCTCGACTCGGAGACCGACGTTGGCCCCCTGATCACGCCTGGCGACCGCGACCGGGTCAAGGAGTGGATCGACGAGGCGGTCGCCGCCGGCGCCAAGCTGCTGACCGGCGGAGAGCTGGTCGACGAGGACCGCTGCCTTGCCCCGACCCTGCTCGGCGCCCCGCCGCACGAGGAGAAGGTCTGGTGCGAGGAGATCTTCGGGCCGGTGGCGACGATCGACCGCTTCGCCGACTTCGGCGAGGCGCTGGCAATGGCCAACGACTCCAAGTTCGGCCTACAGGCGGGAGTCTTCACCCGCGACGTAGGCCGGGGCCTTCAGGCAGCTCGCACGCTCGAATTCGGCGGCGTCCTCATAAATGAGGTCCCCACATTCCGCGCGGACCAAATGCCCTACGGCGGCGTCAAGGACTCCGGAAACACCCGCGAGGGCCCGGCCTTCGCGGTCCAAGAGCTGACCGAGGAGCGCTTCGTCACCTTGCAGGGCTAGCGACGCAGAAACGTGATGGAGGGCGGTTGCCCTCCCCCTAGCTCCTACTCGTGCGGCCTGGCCATACGCCGATGGTCCAAGGCTTCCTCCAGAACGGAGGGCTCCACCCCTTGCTCTATAGCTACCTCTCTGAGAGAGCGGCCTGACTCCGCCGCCGTCTTGACGATGTCGGCGGCGCGGTCGTAGCCGATGTGGGGGTTGAGCGCGGTAGCCGTGGCCAGCGTCGCCTCGGCGTGTCGTGTCGTCATCTCCTCGTTGGCCTCGATCCCCGCGACGCACTTCGTGTCGAGCAGGCGCGAGGCGGAGGCGAGCAGCTTGATCGAGTCGAGCAGGTTGCGGGCGATCAGCGGTACTCGCACGTTGAGCTCGAACTGGCCCTGGCTGCCGGCGAGGGTGATCGCGGCGTCGTTGCCGACGACCTGGGCGGCGACCTGGATCACCACCTCGGGGATCACCGGGTTGACCTTGCCGGGCATGATCGAGGAGCCCTTCTGCAGCTCGGGCAGGCGCAGCTCGGCGAGGCCGGCGCGCGGGCCGGAGCCCATCAGGGCGAGGTCGTTGGCGATCTTGTTGAGCGAGATCGCGTAGACCTTGAGCGCGCCCGAGAGCTCGACCAGGGCGTCGCGGTTGCCCTGCGCCTCGAAGGGATCGAGCGGGGCGGAGATGTCGAGGCCGGTTTCGGCACCGAGCCGCTCGCGCACTTTGGCGGCGAACTCGGGGTGGGTGTTGAGGCCGGTGCCGGTGGCGGTGCCACCGAGCGGGATCTGGCCGACCCGCCGCAGGGTCGCCTCGATCCGCTGGATGCCGAGCCGCACCTGTGCCGCGTAGCCGCCGAACTCCTGGCCGAGGGTGACCGGGACCGCGTCCATCAGGTGGGTGCGGCCGGCCTTGACCACGTCGGCGAACTGCTCGGCCTTGGCCCCGAGCGCCGACTCGAGCCCGCCCATCGCCGGCAGCAGGTCGTGCGTGACCTCGCCCAGCGCCGCCAGGTGGACGGCGGAGGGGAAGACGTCGTTGGAGGACTGGCCCATGTTGACGTGATCGTTGGGGTGGGCGCCCTCGCCGGCGAGGTTGGCCAGCACCTCGTTGGCGTTCATGTTTGAGGAGGTGCCAGAGCCGGTCTGGAAGACGTCGACCGGGAACTGATCGTCGTGTTCGCCGGCAGCGACCGAGTCGCCCGCGGCGGCGATCCGCTCGGCCAGGGCCTTGTCGAGCTCGCCGAGCTCGCCATTGACCAGCGCGGCCGCGGCCTTCAGCCGACCCAGCCAGCGGACGACGGGAACGGGAACCCGCTCGCCGGAAACGGGGAAGTTGTCGACGGCCTTGGTGGTCTCGCCACCCCAGAGCTGCTCAGTCAAAGTCGGTGCCTCCATCGAGTTCGTGGTCCTCAGAGCGTATTCAGCCGGCGCCGTGCCCGCCGTCCCAGGCGAGCAGCTTGGCCCGTGCGGTGAGGCCGAGCAGCGCCTGCGCGGTCGTCCAGGCGGGCGTCGGCGAGCTGCCCGGCTGGTAGTCGATCGAGCCGTCGCGCCGGGCGAGCGAGACCAGGTAATCAAGTGGACCGCGGGCGGACTTGGCAAGTGAGCGGCGCGGCCCGATCCCGGCGAGGCGCAGGGCGATTGTCGCCAGGCCGGTGCTCTGCGCGTTGGAGGCGCCGCCCGGCAGGGCCGGGAAACCGCCGTCGGCCGACTGGGCAGAGCGCACGAAGGCGGCCGCGCGCGAGACCGCTGTGGTGCGTCCCTCCACGGCAAGCGCCCAGCTTGCGAGGCCGCTGGTGTCGACGTCGGGCGCCACCCCGGGGCGGTAGCCGAATCCCCCATTGGGGGACTGGGTGACGACCAGCCAGGCGGCGGCGCGGGTCGCCGCGCGCGGGCGCGAACGGTGCAGGGCAAGTACCGCGAGCGCGGTCGCGTTGACGTCGGCCCCGAAGGAGCCGTCGCTGGCCTGGTGAGCAAGTCGCGGTCCGACCAGTGCCGCGGCCGCGGCGGCGGGCTCGCCCTCACCGTGCAAGGCGAGGGCGAGCCTGGCCCAAGCTTCGCCGCGCTGGTGACGGAGGAAGCGGATTGCCTCGGCGGCAACTCGCCGCAGCAGCTTGGCGGGCGGCCCGGTTTTCCCCACCACGCCGGGTGATCCAGTGCCTCCATCCGGATTCTGAGGAGAGGCCGCCGGCGGTTCCGGTGAGCCCTGTCCGTAGAGGGGTCCGTAGAAGAAGCGGACCGAGTCGCCGTCGGCGACCTGTGCCAGGCAGCCACCAGCTGAGAAGCGACCGTTGACGGTCAGCGACCAGTAGCGATCCGGGGCGGCCGAGGCGTAGGGCCCGATGCGGTCGATGAAGAAGTCACGGAAGCTGGGGTCCCAGTTGCCGCGCCAGGTGATGCCCGCGGTCCGCATCGCGTCGTCGAGCGCTCCCGTCGCGGTCGGTCCGGGCGCTGAGCTGGGCGAGCCGGAGCAGGGGTGCCCCCCGCTGCCATCGCCGCCGTCGACGGTGTGGGGCTGGGTGGCGACCGGGCCTTCGAAGAGCGGCGCCGGGGCGCCGGCGGCAGTAACGCTGAGCGTCACCACCGCGGCGTCCGCGGTCGCCATCGCCACGGCCGCAAAGGCGACCATGGCGATGAGAGCTGCTGCCAGCCGAGTCTTCACTCGGAGACGATCCGCCTCGCGTGGGTAAGGCGGATCGAGCCGTCTTCGGCCCGGGTGGCGGCGGTGAGGAGCAGCTTCAGCCGCGGCCGCCGGGTGAGCGCTGTGGTGAGAGCGCCACCAGCATCAACCGCGACCGTCCGCGCTGCACCCGAGTCGATCTCGAACCCTGCCGTGCCGAGGCTGCGCAGCGAGCGCCCGGCGCGGTGCTGGACCGTGAGCGTGCCGCGGCAGCCGCCGGCACCGTTGCCGCGCGGACAGCGCAGGCGGATGGCGACGCCACCGCCCTGCAGATGGGCCTTGCCACGCACGGAGACGCGCGGACCACGAGTCCGGTCGTGCTTCACCTTCTTCAACGGCGGCACCTCGACCTTGGGCGCCGGACCGGGGTTTGCCGTCTTCGCCCCGAACTGGAGGAAGACGAGATCGCCGAGCCCGACCGTTTCGGGGGCCTCGTCTCGCGGTGCGCTGCCGTTGAGGCTGGCCCGCCAACCGTAGTCGGGCGTTTCGGCCACTCCGTCGAGCGAGTCGACGTGGACACCGGCACTGTTCGTCGATGCATCGAAGCCAGCGACGCAACCGGCCGGTGCGGACGCCGTTTCGGCGTCGGCGAGCACCTGATCCAGATTGGCGCCGGTCTTGCTGTCGACCCGGCACATGCGTACGTCCTCGGCGCCCGGTCCGTGGTCGATTACCAGGGTGATCGGCACGTTCGTGCCGGCAGCCACCGGCGCTACTGGTCGCACTGCGGGGCTGACTCCGTCGAGTCGGGCCGGGGGCGCGGTCGAGAAGCCAGTGCCGCCCAGCGGCCGCACCGAGTCATAGGTCTCGAAAGCACCGCCGGCGTATTCGTCGGTCCAGTCGAAGTGGCCGTCAGGCCGCTGAAGCGAGACCAGGTAGTCGAGCGGCGTCTTGCCCTGGGCGGTGGTCCATTCGGGGCCCTGCGGATCGATCCCACACTGGATCAAGCCGCTGGTCACCCAGGAGGTGGTGTCGGTGTTGACGCCGATCCCGAACGATTCCGGCGGCGCGATGAAGCCTCCCGTTGCCGGATCCTGCAGGGTGTGAAGCAGGGTTAGTGCTTTGCTCACGTCCGGATCGCTCGGCGTGACCCCGGCCGCGCAGAAGGCAGCGAGAACAGAGCCGGTCATGTCGGTATCGGCGGGCGCACCCGGCGAGGCGTTCCAGGTCCAGCCACCGTCGGGCAGCTGTTTGGCGCGCAGGTAGTCGACGATCTTGCGCAAGATTGGCTGCGGGGCGCCTACTTGGTGCAGGGCGAGCACGCCGAAGATGTCGTCATTGAGCAGCCCCGGATCGCCGATCTGGGTGCCGTCGAACAGTTCGGCGATGCGGGCGACGAGGTTGCTGATCGTCGTGTCCGCGGTTGAGGCCGATAGGCGAGAGGGCTGAATCCCGCCCGCGACGCCGCTGAGGATGCCGCGCTCGGCGTCGGTACCGGCGCCGCCCGGTCCCATCGCCTGCCATTCATCCAGGTAGAAGTCCTGGGCGCTGGGGTCGGCCAGCGAGGTGCTGACGTCGGCGGCGTTGATACCGGCGGCGGCAAGGGCGGTCATGCCCCAGTCGCTGCCGATGCTGCCGCTTTCTTCCTGGTTGGCCTGGAACCAGTCGGCGCCGCGGTCCGCGGCATGCGCGGCCTGGGCCGGGGTTACGTAGGCGCCCGCGCTGCTGGCCGCGGCGGCCAGGGCCGCGAGGGCGAGGCCCAACGCAGCGAGTGCGCGCAGGGACCATCGGGGGGCAATTCTCTGTGGCGTATTCATGTCGCCAACTCCTTTTTCAAGGGCGGCGACGCACGCGCACAAACCGTGTCGAGTGAGCCGGCCGCCTAGTCGCGAGGCGAACCTCCTTACGACTCTCGACCGGATATTCGGGCTCGGGATCGTCCTCCTGACCACCCTTCCCGGACCTTTTGTCGGCCCAGTGGGACTACCAGTCAGTCGTCACCCATACCGCTGCGCGTCAGCCCCGGATTCGCACCGGAGTTCCCCACGCCGTGAGTCGGCGCCACCCTAACACGGCACCTCGGAGCTGCTCAGCCCCCCGCTTGGCCAGCGTCGAACCCTTCGCGGTAGACGCGCAGGAAGGTGGCGGAGGGCGGGCGGTTGTCCGGGCTGTAGCGGGCGGCGGCGGTGAGCCGGCGGATCAACTCGACATGGATGCCGTCGGTCTGGGAGGCACCGCGTTCGGCGGCACCGAGCAGGTAGCCAAGCCGCAGGTTGGCGTCGCCACCGGGTTCCACTCGCGCTTCCGCGTTCAGCTTCGTCGCCACCTCGACCAGCGCCGTGCCGACCGTAGCCAGGTCGCCGGCCTGCTGGTTCTCGGCGAGGCATTCGCTGATCAGCGTCTCACTACGCAGCTTCACCGCAGCGGGCGCGGTGTCCAGTGCCTTCAGATAGGCACCTTCGCCTTCAAGGCAGGCGATGGGAGTCGTATCGCTCGGCTGCCCACAGCCCACCAGGACCCCCAGTGCCAAAAGAGCTATCGCGATTCGCCCGCCCATCGGCTGCAGATCCTATGAAGTGCCAAGAGTCGTCGGGGGTCCCTCCCCAGGCCGCTTCGCGGGAGTTCCTGGGGAGGGACCCCCGACGACTCTTGTCCTACAGAGACTCAGTCGCCGCGAGGCGAGATGCCGCCGGAGTGAATCGTGCCGATCCCCCCTGGAGGCCCGGTCGGCAGTTTCTGCGGTGGCGAGCTGGGCCTTGGCGTGCGCGGCTTGCGGCCGGCAGCCGGCCCGACCGGAAACACTTCGACCCATTCGGCCAGCTGGAACATCGGCGCCGGCGCATGCTGCCAGGAGAGGTGCAGGTGGTTGCCGCAGCCGTGGCCGGCGTCGCCGTTGTAGCCGACCCAGCGGAAGGGCGGCACCGGTTGGTTCTGCAGCGGCTCGGCCCATTCGGCGAGGCGGGTGATCGGCGCCCAGGTGCTGTCGCATTTGCCCGGCGTGCCGTTCA
The DNA here is from genome assembly GCA_963716345.1 of uncultured Solirubrobacterales bacterium. Taxonomy (GTDB): domain Bacteria; phylum Actinomycetota; class Thermoleophilia; order Solirubrobacterales; family 70-9; genus VRUE01. The sequence goes on along the minus strand of OY970304.1, from coordinate 1,156,780 downwards.
GCGGCACGAGGTCGACGGCGAGGCCGTTGTAGTGATCGGAGTCTTTGACGTGGCACATGTTGCAGCCGACGTGTTCGCCGTTTGGCAGCGGGCCGGAGTAGCCGTCGGTGATGTAAATCGGGTAGCGGGCGGCGATCCAGCGCAGGTCGGGCACGATGCGCTTGTCGACCATGTCGCCTTCTTCGTGGGGGATCGAGGCCGGGATCGGCACGATTTCGCCAGGCGCGTGGACGACTCTGGTGTTCACCGGTCCGGCGCTGGCCGCGTTCGCGATCAGCAGTCCCAGCGCCAGCAGCGCCGCCAGCGTGAGCAGGATCCGCCCCGTCTTCTCTGCCACAGTCGCCATGCCCCCTCTCATCGGCCTTTGACGGCGTTCCCTTGAGAACAGCAAGGCAGCGGTAGGGTTCCGCTCGGTATGGCAACGGTCCGCGAGGCAAGCTTCGACCTCTTCCGGGAGCTGGGGATGACGACGATGTTCGGCAACCCCGGCTCGACCGAGCTGCCGATGCTCGCCGATTTCCCCTCGGACTTCCGTTACGTGCTCGGCCTGCAGGAGGCGGTCGTGGTCGGCATGGCCGACGGCTACGCCCAGGCCTCGGGCAGCACGACGATGGCCAACCTGCACACCGCGCCCGGCGTCGGCAACGCGATGGGGGCGATCTTCAACGCCCAGGCCAACCACTCGCCGCTGCTGATCACCGCCGGTCAGCAGGCGCGGGCGCAGATCACCCTGCAGGCCAATCTGACCAACCGCGACGCGATCCGCATGCCCCACCCGCTAGTCAAGTGGGCCTTCGAGCCGGCCCGGGCCGAGGACGTGCCGCTCGCCCTCGCCCACGGCGCCCACCTCGCCGGCCTGCCGCCCAAGGGCCCGACCTTCGTCTCATTGCCGATGGACGACTGGTACGCCGAGGTCGATCCGGGCGACGCCGCCGAGGCGATTGCCCGCAAGGTCGACGGCCGCGCCGTTGCCGACCCCGCCGCAATCCGCGTCCTCGCCGACCGGCTCGATTCCGCCGCCAACCCGGTGCTGGTGGCCGGTCCCGACATCGACGCCTCAGGTGCCTGGGACCTCGCCATCGCCCTTGCCGAGCGCCAGCGCCTGCCGGTCTGGGCATCCCCCGCAACCGGCGGCAACCGCCTCGGCTTTCCCGAGAACCACGCCAACTACCGAGGCGTGCTGCCGCCGGCGATCGGCCCGGTGGGCCAGACGCTCGAGGGCCACGATTTGGTCCTCGTCATCGGCAGCTCGGTCTTCCCCTACTACCCCTACATCCCCGGCCCGCTGCTGCCCGAGGGGGCGAAGCTGGTGGCGATCACCAGCGACCCCGACGAGGCCGCTCGCGCGCCGATGGGGGACGCTCTGGTCGCCGATGTGAAGCTGACACTCGCGGCCCTGCTCGAGGAGCTGCCCGAGTCCTCGCGCCCGGCGCCGGAGCCAAACCCCGGCCCGCAGGAAATTCCGCCCACAGACCCGCTCAACCCTTCGACCGTGCACACCGCCCTCGGCGAGGTCTTCCCCGAGGACGGGATCGTCGTGCTCGAGTCGCCCTCCAGCACCCTGGCGCTGCGTAACCAGCTGCGCCTCTCCCGCTCCGGCAGCTATTACTTTGCCGCCGGCGGCGGCCTCGGCTTCGGCCTCGCTGCCTCGGTCGGCGTGCAGCTCGCCCAGCCCGACCGCCCGGTCGTCTGCGTGATCGGCGAGGGCTCGGTCCAGTACGCGGTCAGCGCCTTCTGGAGCGCCGTCGCCTACAAAGTGCCGGTCACCTTCCTGGTCGTGCGCAACGAGGAGTACGCGATCCTCAAGTGGTTCGCCGAAGTCGAGCAGGTTGCCGGCGCGCCCGGCCTCGACCTGCCCAAGCTCGACGTCGCCGCGGTGGCCGAGGGCTACGGCGTCAACGCGACCCGGGTCAAGGATCGCGATGAAGTCCGCGATGCCCTGCAGAAAGCGTTCGCCTCCTCGCAGCCCGAGCTGGTCGAAGTCCCGGTTGCGCCGGGAATGTCCCTCTTCTAGGTCGGGACGATGGCGCTGCTGGAGAGGAAGCTGGCGCCGCCCCCCTCTGAGCCGGCCCCCGATCGTGCCCCCGACACCCTCGCCGGTGGCACGGCTCAACCGCTGCGGGGCGAACTCGAGCAGCTGCTCGGTGCCGACCGCGTGCTTGCCCGCGCCAGCGACATCGTCCGCTACGCCTCTGACGCCAGCCCCTACCGACTGCTGCCGCAGGTCGTGGTGATGGCCCACGACGCCGACGACGTCGCCAAGACGCTTGCCTTTGGCAAGCGCAGCGGCATCCCGGTCACCTTCCGCGCCGGTGGCACCAGCCTCAATGGCCAGGGCCAGAGCGACGGCATCCTCGTCGACGTGCGCCGCCACTTCAGCGGCGTCGCGGTCGAGCAGGGGGAGCCGCGCGAGGGCGGAGCCGCGATCCAGGCCGCTTTCGCTCGGGTCAAGCCCGGCACCGTGCTCGGCCACGCCAACCGGGTGCTGGCCCCGCACGGTCGCAAGCTCGGACCCGACCCGGCCAGCACCGACATCGCCTGCGTTGGCGGCGTGATCGCCAACAACTCGGGCGGCATGCGCTGCGGAGTGACTAAGGACTCCTACTCGACCGTCAGCTCGATGACGCTGGTGCTCGCCTCGGGTACGACGATCGACACTGCCGCGCCCGGTGCCGGCGAGCGCTTCGCGGCAGAGGAGCCCGAGCTGGCGCAAGGTCTCGAGGCGATTCGCGACGAGATCCGCGCCGACGCCGAGCTGAGCGAGCGCATCCGCCGCAAGTTCGCGATCAAGAACACCACCGGCTACCGCCTCTGCGCCTTCCTTGACGCGGACGAGCCGCTGGAGATCTTTCGTCGCCTCGTCGTCGGCTCCGAGGGCACGCTCGCATTTGTTGCCGAGGCGGTCTTCGAGACCGTGCCGCTCCCCGTGCGCACGACCACCTCCTGGATCCACTTCCCCGGCATCGAGGAGGCGATCGGCGCGGTGCGCGAGTTGGTCGACAGCGGCGCCACGGCGGTCGAGCTGATGGTCGCCCCGGCCCTGATCACGGCCGCCTGGAATATGGTCGGCGCCCCGCAGGAGTGGAAGGAGCTGCCGCCGGAGTCGGCGGTGCTGCTGGTTGAGTACGGCGCCGAGAGCGACGCGGAGCTTGACGCCTACGTCGCCAGGGCAAACGAGATCCTCGGCGGCCACGAGACGATCCAGTCGTTCACCTTCTCCCGCGAGGCGGAGGAGATCGAGCTGGCCTGGCGCGTGCGCGAGGGCCTGCACGGACTGATCGGCCGCATCCGCATACCCGGCACGGCGCTGATCGTCGAGGACGTCTGCGTGTCACCCGAGCGCATCGCCGAGGGCGCCCGCGACCTGCAAGCACTGCTCGGCGAGCACGGCTTCCTGCCGGGCGTCGCCGGCCACGCCTCCGCCGGCAACCTGCACTTCATGCTGACCCCGGACTTCGCCAAGCAGGAGGACCTCGAGCGCTACGAGGCCTTCATGGCGAAGCTGGTCGAGTTGATCGTCGACAAGTACGACGGCTCGCTCAAGGCCGAGCACGGAACCGGGATCAACATGGCTCCTTATGTGGAGCGCGAGTGGGGCGCGAAGGCGACCGAGCTGATGTGGCGGGTGAAGCAGCTCGCCGACCCCGACGGCGTGCTCAACCCGGGCGTCGTCCTCAACCGCGATCCGGATGTCCACTTGCGCAATCTCAAAACGACGCCGGTGATCGAGGACTCGGCGAGCACCTGCGTCGAGTGCGGCTTCTGCGAGCCGGTCTGTCCCAGCCGCAACCTGACCACGACGCCGCGCCAGCGCATCGTCCTGCGCCGCGAGATGGCGCGCCAGCCCGCTGGCTCAGCGCTGCAAAAAGCGCTGCTCGAGGAGTACGAGTACGACTCGCTGGAGACCTGCGCCGCCGACAGTTCCTGCCAACTCGCCTGCCCGGTCGGGATCGACACCGGCGCGATGGTCAAGGAACTGCGCAAGCAGCGCCACGTCGGGCGGGTCGAAGCGGCGGCTCTGGCGACCGCGAAACGGTGGAAGACGGTCGAGAAGGCGTCCCGTGCAGCCCTCCGGCTCGGCGGACCTTTGGTGAGGCGGACCAAGCGGGGGCGTGGCATGCCGGGGGCCGCCCGGTGGGGAGGGGAGGGTGACCCTCTCCCGACAAAAGCGGGGAGTGTCGGGAGAGGGTCACCCTCCTCTCCCCAGAGCGCAGTCGCTGCTGTCTACATCCCTAGCTGCACGAATCGCATCTTTGGGGGGAATCCCGTTGAGGCGATGGTGGCGGTCTCGGCTCGTGCCGGGATGCCAGTCTGGATTCCCGACGACGTTGCCGGCAGTTGTTGCGGATTGCCGTTTGGTTCGAAGGGCTTCGCTGACGCTCACGCCCACAAGGCGAACGAGATGGTCGTCAAGCTCTGGCGCTGGAGCAGCGAGGGCGCGCTGCCGATCGTGGTCGATGCGGCATCGTGCACCCAAGGCATCGCCGATCCCGGCGAGGGGGTGCTGAGCGAGGAGAACGCTGAGCGGCTCGGCAAGCTGGAGATCATCGACTCGGTTGCCTGGGCTCACGACCACTTGCTGCCAGGACTCGAGCTCACAGACAAGATCGGCTCCGCCACCGTGCACCCGACCTGCGCCACTCGTCACATGGGCCTGGCGCCGCGCCTGCGCTCGCTTGTCGGTGCCCTTGCCGACGACGTCTACGTCGCCCCTTCGGCGACTTGCTGCGGCTTCGCCGGCGACCGCGGCATCTCCCACCCGGAGCTGACCGAGGCCGCGACCCGCCCCCAGGCCGAAGAGCTCTCCGGCCGCCACTTCGACGCACACCTCTCCAACAACCGCACCTGTGAGATCGGCCTCAGCCGCGCCACCGGCGCCGATTACGAGTCGGTGCTGATCCTGCTCGAGCGGCTCAGCCGCTGATCAGGACTTCGCCGCGGCAACCGCGGCGGCACCCTGCTCGTCGGCTTCGCCCTCGACCTCGCGGATCGTCGCCAGGACCCTGGAGTCGCTGTCCATGCGACTGTCGAGCAGAGGGTTGATCAGGCCGCGGAAGGCGGAGACGTAGCGCCACCACTTCGGCGCGAAGATCCGTGGCGCCCGTTCTTCGATCCCGCGCACGACGGCGGCGCCGGCCTGATCGGGCGTGATCCGTTTGCGCAGGAACTCGGGCAGGTTCTGCTGCATGCGGTCGCCGTTTGCGGCAACGGCGTCCTGGACCATCTTGGTGTCGACCCAGCCGAAGTAGGCGACGCTGGCGCTGGCGCCCAGCGGCGTCATCTCGGCCCGCAGCGAGCGGCCGAGCGACTCGACTCCCGACTTGGCGACGGCGTAGGGGCTGTTGAGCATGCCGTTGACGAAGGCGTAGACGGAGGAGGTGACGACGATGTGGCCGCGGCGCTCGACGACCTGCGGCAGCGCTGCCCGCACCGTGCGCCAGACGCCGAGCATGTCGACCTCGAAGACCCGCTCCCACTCCTCGACGCCGATTCCGCGCACTGTCGCCATCTGCTTCTGGGCGATGCCGGCGTTGGCGACGACGACGTCGAGCCCGCCGAAGCGCTCGACCGTCTCCGCAACGGACTGCATCACGGCGGAATGATCGGTTACGTCGGTGGCGAGCCCGATCGCTCGCGGCCCGATCCGCTCGGCTGCCTCGCGTGCCTCGGCGGCGTCGATGTCGAGAACCGTTACCGAGGCGCCGCGCAGGTGCAGCTGGCGCGCCGTCTCGTAGCCAATCCCGCGGGCGGCGCCGGTGACCAGCGCCACCTTTCCGTTCAGGTCGTAGACCGGCATGCGGCGGGGAGCCTAGCGGGGCTCGGCCGCTGCGGACGCCTCGCCGCTGCCCGCTTCCACGATCTCGGCCTCGCGGATCGCGGCGGCTATACGGGGGTCCTTTTCAACGCGCCGCTCGAGCAGCGGGTTGAGCAGGCCACGGAAGGCTGAGACGTAGCGCAACCACTTCGGCGCGAAGATTCGTGGCGCTCGCTCCTCAATGCCGGCAACGATCGCTGCGCCGGCGGCGGCGGGCGTGGTCCGCTTCAGCAGGAAATCCGGCGAGTACTTCTGCAGCAGCTGTGTCCCCGGCTTGGCAAAAGTGTCCTGGACCATCTTGGTGTCGATCCAGCTGAAGTAGACGACGCTGGCACTGGCCCCAAACGGCGCCAGCTCAGCCCGCAGCGAGCGGCCGAAGGCCTCGACCGCGGCCTTGGAGGTCGCGTAGGGACTCATCAGCATGCCGTTGACGAAGGCCGCCGCCGAGGCGACGATGACGACCTGGCCGTTGCGCTCGCTGATCTGCGGCAATGCCGCCCGCACCGTGTGCCAGACGCCCATCAGGTTGACGGCAATCACGCGCTCCCACTCCTCGACCGGCATCGCCCGTGTTGTCGTGATCGTCGGCGGTGCGATTCCCGCGTTGGCCATCGCGATGTCGAGCCCGCCGAAGCGCTCGACCGTCTCGGCCACAGCAGCCCGCATCGCGCCCGCGTCGGTGACGTCGGCGCTGATTCCGATCGCCCGATCGCCGATTCGCTCAGCGGCCTCTTGGGCCTCGGTGGCGTCGAGGTCGACAACCGCGATCGAGGCACCCCGCGCGTGCAGTTGGCGCGCCGTTTCGAAGCCGATGCCGCGGGCGGCGCCGGTGACCAACGCCACCTTCCCGTTCAAGTCATAAGCGGGCACCTGGCAAGACTATTGCGTACCAATGCCACCCGTCAGGGGCCGGCGGCGCGGCCGCTCCTAGAATCACCCGTCCATGCCCGGCTTCCGCCCCGTCGACACCAAGCAGTCCTTCCCCGAGCTGGAGGAGCGGGTGTTGGAGCGCTGGCGCGAGCGCGAGGTCTTCCAGCGCTCGCTCGACCAACGCGAGGGGGCCGAGCTGTGGAACTTCTACGAGGGCCCGCCGACCGCCAACGGCCGGCCCGGCTCCCACCACGTCCTCGCCCGCGTCTTCAAGGACATCTACCCGCGTTACCGCTCGATGTGCGGCTATCGGGTGCCGCGCAAGGCCGGCTGGGACTGCCACGGCCTGCCGGTCGAGATCGAGGTCGAAAAGCAGCTCGGCATCTCCTCCAAGCAGGAGATCGAGGAGCTCGGCATCGACAAGTTCAACGCCCGCTGCCGCGAGTCGGTCTTCGAGTACGTCGAGGAGTGGAACCGGCTGACCGAGCGGATCGGCTTCTGGATCGACCTCGACGACCCCTACGTCACCCTTGACGACGACTACATCGAGTCGGTCTGGTGGTCGCTGAAGCAGCTCTGGGACAAAGACCGCCTTTACGAGGGCCACAAGGTCGTGCCCTACTGCCCGCGCTGCGGCACGGCGCTTTCCTCGCACGAGGTAGCGCTCGGCTACCAGGACGTCGAGGACCCCTCTATATACGTGCGTTTCCCGCTACTTGGCGAGGACGGGAGTGAGGCGGGGGAGTCGATGCTGGTTTGGACCACGACCCCGTGGACGCTGCCGGGGAACGTCGCGGTGGCGGTTGCGCCGGAGGTCACCTACGTCAAGGCTCGCTGCGGCGAGGAGGTCCTGATCCTTGCCGAGCCTCTGCTCGAGCGAGTCCTGGGTGAGGACATCGAGGTACTTGGGCGCCTGCCGGGCTCCGCCCTGGTCGGCCGCCAATACAAGGGACCGGTCTTCGAGCTGGAGGAGGAGCCGGCCAATGCCTTTCGCGTCGTCGCCGGCGATTTCGTCACCACCGAGGACGGCACCGGGCTGGTCCACATCGCCCCCGCCTTCGGCGAAGACGACTACGCGGTCGCCGCTGCCAACGGCATCTTCGACCCGACCAACGCCGGCACGCTCTTCAACCCGGTCAATCTCGAAGGCCGCTTCGACCGCCGCGTCAGCGGCTTCGAGGGGCAGTTCGTCAAGGACCCCGAGGTGACCAAGGCGCTGATCGCCGACCTCGAGGCGCGCGGCCTGCTCTTCCGCGAGCAGGTCTACGAGCATTCCTATCCACATTGCTGGCGCTGTGGCACGCCGCTGCTCTACTACGCCAAGTCGAGCTGGTACGTCGCAACCTCGCAGGTGCGCGAGCAGTTGCTCGCCAACAACGAGACGATCGGCTGGCACCCCGAGCACATCAAGGAGGGCCGCTTCGGCAAGTGGCTCGAGAACAACGTCGACTGGGCACTCTCGCGCGACCGCTACTGGGGCACCCCGCTGCCGATCTGGCACTGCACCAAAGGCGACTGCACCGAGCTCTTCTGCGCCGGCTCGGTCGCCGAGCTGCGCGAGCGGGCGCGGGGAGAAGTGCCCGAGGACCTGCACCGTCCCTACATCGACGAGGTGGTGCTCGACTGCGAGAGCTGCGGCGGCGAGATGCACCGGGTCAAGTCGGTGATCGACACTTGGTACGACAGCGGCGCGATGCCCTTCGCCGAGCTCCACTACCCATTCGAGAACGAGGAGCTGTTCGCCGAACGCTTTCCCGCCGACTTCATCTGCGAGGCGATCGACCAGACCCGCGGCTGGTTCTACACGCTGCTTGCCGAGTCGACCCTGCTCTTCGAGCAGAGCAGCTACCGCAACTGCGTCTGCCTCGGCCTGATCCTCGATCCCGAGGGCCAGAAGATGTCGAAGAGCAAGGGCAACGTGGTCGAGCCCTGGGACGTGATTTCCGCCCACGGCGCCGACGCCTTCCGCTGGTACTACCTGACCGCGCAGCAGCCCTGGTCGGGCTACCGCTTCTCGGTCGACACCGTCGGCGAATCGGTCCGCCAGTTCCTGCTCACCCTCTGGAACACCTACTCCTTCTGGGTCCTCTACGCCAACGCCGAGGACCTAACCCCGGAGGACTTCAAAAGCTTCCGCTGTTCCTTTGCCTCGGATAGTGGAGAAAGCGAACAGCGCAGCGTGGGGGAGGACCTCGATCGCTGGGCACTCTCGAAGCTGCAGTCGACGATCGCGACGGTGCGCCAGAACATGGACGAGTTCGACTGCACCGCCGCCGGCCGGGCGATCGCCTCCTACGTCGAGGAGCTCTCCAACTGGTACGTGCGGCTCTCGCGCCGCCGCTTCTGGGAGGGGGACCGCGCCGCCTTCGCGACCCTGCGCCACTGCCTGCTCGAGGTCACCGCGCTGCTTGCGCCGTTCACGCCCTTCCTCGCCGATGAGATCCACCTCAACCTCGCCGGCGGCGAGGCCGAAGCGCTCGGCGGGAGCCCCGACTCGGTCCACCTGCGCGACTTCCCGACCGCCGATGACGCGCTCAACGACCCTGAGCTCGAGGCGGCGATGGAGGCGGTGCGCCTTACAGTTGAGCTTGGCCGCGCCGCCCGCGCCCAGGCGAAGGCCAAGGTGCGCCAGCCGCTGCGCCGCGCCGTGATCGTCGCCAACGACGCCGAGCGCGCCGCGATCGAGGCCCGTGCCGACCTCGTCACCAGCGAGCTCAACGTCAAGGAGCTCGACTTCGTCTCCGAAGAGGCCGACCTGGTCAGCTACGCGGTCAAGCCCAACTACCGCTCGCTCGGCCCGCGCTTCGGCAAGCGCATGCCCCAGGTCGCCGCCGCGGTCGAGGCGCTCGACCCCGTCCACGTCGCCAAGGTGATGGCCGACGGCGGCGAGGTCGGGATCAGCATCGACGGCGACGATCACACAATCGGTCCCGACGAGGTCACCCTCGCCCTGCAGCCGCTGGACGGCTACGAGGTCGAGGCGGAGGCGGGCCACGCCGTCGCCCTGCAGCTCGAGCTCGACGACGAGCTGCGCCAGGAGGGACTCGCCCGCGAGATCGTCCACGCCGTCCAGAACGCCCGCAAAGCGGCAGGCCTGGACATCTCCGATCGCATCGAGCTAACACTGGGCGGCGAGGACGAGCTGATCGCAGCGGCCCGAGCTCACGAGCCTTACGTCTCCGGCGAGGTCCTCGCCACCTCAGTCGCCTATGACGCCGGCAACGGTCTCGTGGTCCGAGTCGATGGCCGTGACCTCGAGATAGGCGTGACCAAGATTTGACATTCCGCACACCATGCATGCGGCCGAAATGTTTACGGTGCAATCATGCACGTGATGCGAGAGAGTTGGACAGATGCACGCCTTGATGATTTCCGGGGCGATGTCGACCGTCGTTTCGATGAGGTCTACCGGCGCTTCGACAAGGTCGAAGGCGATATCCGCGAACTGCGCGGCGAGGTGAAAGAGATTCGAAGCGAGATGAAAAGCGGTTTCGAATCGATCAACCGCACCATGACCCACGGCGTCATCGCCCTCTCAGCCGCCTACATCGTCGGCTTCGCCGCAATCGTCACCCAGCTCTAGTCGCGCTCCTCCGACGAACTTCGACGGCCTCGAAGGTCAGATGCAAGGAGGACAAAAGGTGCCCCTCCCCTGGAGGCCGTCGCGCAGCTGAGTCGTCTCGCCGCTTCGAGAGGTGGTCGCCAAGCCTCCCGGAGAGGGGCACCTTTTGTCCATCACGCACCCGAAAACTACGGTCAGACGCTCAGAGAGTGGAGAAAGCGCTTCCGCGAAAGCATCCGCGGGCTGAGCCGTCCTGGCACACGTGTCGGAGGAGCCCGGGGGCACTCTCCCGGAGGCTCAGGGACCACGCTTGGACCCATATCTACGATCTGCTGCGCAACGGCCTCAGGGAGAGTGCCCCCTGGGCTCCTGCATCAGGTGAACTAGTCGTTGGCTTCGCCGATGATGAAATCGCTGCGTTTCGAGTCCGAGAACTTCACCCAGCAGTGATCCGGGGCGACGCCGGCCACCTCGACCAGCGCCGCTTCGATCCGCTTGGCGATCTCCGCCTTCTGCTCGTCGCTACGACCCTCGAACCAGTTGACCTCAACGAAGGGCACGGCGCAACCGGGGCCGCTAGGCGAGTGCGGGCTCGAGCTCGGCCTCGAGGCGACGCTTGGGCATCGCTCCGATCACCTTCTTGGCGATCGCCCCGTCCTTAAAGAGGATCATGGTCGGGATCGAGAGGACTTCGTATTGAGTCGCGGTCTGCTGGTTCTCGTCGACGTTGATGCTGACGATGCTGACGTCATCGCGCTCGGCGTCGATCTCCTCGAGCACCGGATGGACGACGCGGCAGGGGCCGCACCAGGGAGCCCAGAAGTCGACGAGCACGGGCCCCTCGGCCTCGAGGACCTCTGACTTGAAGTTGGCGTCTGTCACATCACTGAGTTTGCCTGTCACTGAAATCGCTCTCCTGGGGATCGAGGTTCGGCGCTCAATACTTCATAAAGTATAGCGAGGTAGGCAAGCCCTCCTGGACCACTTCTCCTCACCGCCCATAGCGTAGAAGAGGCACCCGCCAGATCGCCTCGAGGACGATCGAGCGGCTCATCTTGGAAGAGCCGTCCTGACGGTCGCGGAAGACGATCGGCACCTCGACCACGTCGAAGCCGAGCTGGATTGCCCGGTAGGTGACCTCAACCTGGAAGGCGTAGCCGCGGGAGCGAATCGCGTTCAGGTCGATCGCCTCCAGCACCTCGCGGCGGAAGCACTTGAAGCCCCCGGTGAGGTCCTGCACGTCGACCCCGAGGGTGAGGCGCGCGTAGGCGCTGCCCCCCTTGCTGATCGCGCGCCTCAGGGCGCCCCAGTCGCTTACCCCGCCGCCGGGTACGTAGCGCGAGCCGATCACGATGTCGGCGCGCTCGGCGGCCTCGAGCAGGCGCGGCAGGTAGGCCGGCTCATGCGAGAAGTCGGCGTCCATCTCAATCAGCAGCCCGGCACCGGCAGCGAGTGCGTGGCGGAAGCCAGCGATGTAAGCGGGGCCAAGGCCTTCCTTGTGCTCGCGGTGGAGGTGGTGGATCGCCTCCTCCCGTTCGGCGAGCTCAGCGGCAATCCGCCCAGTGCCGTCGCTGGAGTTGTCATCGACGATCAGGACTTGAGCGTCGGCCGGCAGCTTGCTGCGGGCAGCAGCAACCAGCCGCTCGATATTCGTTGCCTCTTCGTAGGTGGGGAGGACAAGCCAAGCTGGTCCCCGCTCGGGTTTGCTCGCGTGCATCTTCGGCGGCGATGCTATTGACGCAGCTGAGGGCAAGCTAAAGAGGTGTTCCGCGCTCGCTAGCGTGCAGCTGTGACCAACGCCGAAATAGCCGCCGCCCTCGAGGAGCTCGGAGTGCTCTACGAGCTCGATCGCGCGGTCAAATATCGCGTGCTCGCCTATGGCACGGCGGCGAAGGCGATCCGCGAAAGCCCGGTCTCGGTTGCCGATCTGGCCGTGGCGGGTCGGGCGACTGAGATCCCTGGCGTCGGCAAGACCCTGGCGGAAAAGATCGACGCGCTGCTGGAGACCGGAGAGATCCCAGCAGCGGTGAAATTGAAGGCGAAGTTCCCGCCGACGCTGATCGAGGTCACCCGCGTGCCCGGGGTCGGCTCGAAGACGGCGCGGCGCCTCTTCGACGAGATCGGCGTCGCCACCCTGGAGGATCTGCGAGCGGCGGCGGAGGGCGAACGGATCCGCGAAATTAAGGGCCTTGGGCCAAAGGCGGAGGAGAACGTGCTGGCCGCGCTCGAGCGGCTCGGCGAACCGGGGGAGGGAGGTGGCCGCGTGCTGCTCTCGATGGCGCGCCCGATCGCCGAGGAGCTGGCGCGGATACTGCGCGAACACCCAGCCGCTGATCGGGTTGAGGTGGCCGGGTCGGCGCGGCGCTGGGCCGAGACCTGCAAGGACATCGATCTGATCGCCACCGCTGAGGAGCCGCAGGCGCTGGCCGAGCACCTCGTCGCCAGCCCGCTGATCGCGGCGGCTGGCAAACCGGGGCCCAATGGCGTGCGGGCGCAGACCCAGAACGGGATCTCGGTTGACCTGCGGATCGTCGCGCCGCAGGCTTTCGGCAACCTGCTCCAGCACTTCACCGGCTCCCAGGCGCACAACGTGCAGCTGCGCGAGGATGCCGTCGCCCGCGGCCTCTCGGTTTCCGAGCACGGGATCACCGAGGTTGAGAGCGGTGACGTCGATCTCTGCGCTAACGAGGAGGCGGTCTACGAGCGCCTCGGCTACGCCTACATCGAGCCCGAGCTGCGCGAGGGCCGCGGCGAGCTGAAGGCGGCGCGCGAGGGCAAATTGCCGCAGCTGGTCTCGCTCGATGACATCAACGGCGACCTGCATTCGCACACCACTCTCTCGGACGGCCGCAACACGTTGGAGGAGATGGCCGAGGCCGGTCGCGAGCGCGGCTACGCCTACATGGCGATCACCGACCACTCCGCCAGCCACGGTTTCGGTGATCACGTCACCGAGGAGCGGCTCTGGGAACGAATCGACGAGATCGCTGACTGGAACAAGGGCAAACGCGGCTTCCGCCTGCTTGCCGGCTCGGAGGTCAACATCGGTCTCGACGGCTCGCTCGACTACTCCGGGGACGTGCTGGCGGCGCTCGACTGGGTCGTCGCTAGCGTCCACACCTCCTTCGCGATCTCTGAGAAGGAGATGACGGCGCGAGTGCTGGCGGCGATCGAGAATCCCCAGGTTGATTGCATCGGCCACCTCACCGGTCGCTTGATCGGCCGCCGCGAGCCCTACGGGGTCGACGTCGAGGCGGTGGCCGAGGCAGCGGCGCACAACGGCACGATGATCGAGATCAACGGCAACCCCAACCGCCGCGACCTCTCCGAGCACCACGCCCGCCTGGCCAGCGAGGCGGGCGTGACGATCGTGCTCAACACCGATGCGCACGGGGTCGAGACGCTGAACAACATGTCCTATGCGGTGGCCACCGCCAGGCGGGCCTGGCTGACCGCGGCGGACATCGCCAATACACGGAGTTGGAGCGACTTTAAAAAGCTGCGGAAGCGATAGGGCGGCGGAGATCATCTCGCGGGTGCCCACGCACCGCCGGAGGCGGTGCGAATTGTCTGCCGCTTCGCGGCCTAACCATCACTCTGCGGAGCCGCTTCGCGAGGCACCCGCGAGATGATCTCCGCCGCCCAACTGGTCGCCGAGCTATTCGAGCGCGAAAACCACGCGAACCGTGGCGGTCACTGTGGAGGCGCCCGGTTTGGTGGGCGGGGTGGGGGTCTCCGCTCCGGCTTGAGGTCCCTTGGCCTTGGCGGTTCCTTCGATCGGGACCGCTTCGGTGGTTTCTTCGATCGTGATCGCGGGCCCCAAGACGCCGCCGGCTCGGGTGGCCAGGGTCGATGCCTTGGATTTGGCTTGGTCGAAGGCCGCCAGGAGGGTGTTGTTGTATGCGGCTTCGGGGTTGCTGGCGAAGAAGATAGGACCGCGAGTGCCAGTGGCACCAGCCGCCACCGCGGCGTTGACGAGTTCGCCGGCTTTGGACGGTTCGTGGAGGACGACGCCGATGCCCTCGGAGGCGCGGAAGAGGATGTGTTCGTTCCGACTGATCTTGCGGACCGAGATCTGGCCGGTAGTGATGTCGCCGGCACCGATTCCCGGCGTTGCCTGGACGGCGGCGATCACCGCGTGCAGCTTGGCCGCGACGACGTGCAGAGCGGCTCCCCGGCTCTTGCGTTCCTTGCTGACCGAGAAGCCGAGTTTGGCGGCGTCATTGGGGACCTGCTGGGTGGCTGAGCCCTTGACGGTGACGGTTCGTTCGGCGGCGCCGGCGCTCGCTGGGAGGAGCATGGCGAGCGCCAACATGACCAGGACGATCGGCAGGGGTCGAGTCATCTACAAATGACGCTACCCGCCAGCCGCGACGCTCACTCAGGCGTGAGCGCGACGGCTGCTGCGCAGGCCCGGCGTGCGGACGAGTTGGATCGGGCGCAGGGCCGAGTTGGGGACGACGTAGAACTTGACTCCGTCGCGCTGCTCGATCGCCAGCACCGCCGCCTCGCGCGAATGCCAGGCTAGCGAGACGAGCAGGGCGTAACCGGCGGCGATCGCGGCGACGCCGGGGAAGAAGACGCCGAGGGCACCGGCGCCGATCGCGGTGACCGCGACCGGCCAGAGGCGGCCGGCGGCGATCCGAGATGGCGACTCCGCCGGCAGCGAGGTCGCCGTGCGCGCCTGGGCGAGGGTGTCGCGAAGGGCATCGGCTGCCCGGCTCGGGCGACCGAGGTAGAAGCCGACGATGAGCGCGATCAGCCACCAGGCGGCCGCCACCGTGAGGGTCCTCGTATCGCTGTCGCGGTTCACCGCCACCGCCGTGATCGCCGCCAGGGCGGTGGCCTCGGCGCCGGTGAGCAGGACGGTGACGCGCAGCAGGTCGGTGTAAGGCATCGCTAGGAGGCCAGCTCCTCGAGCAGGTTCACCCAGCCGTCCGGGCCGTCGACGGCGAGGTCGCACTCTTCGGTCAACGCCGGTGGCGCCTCGGGCGAGATCACGCCGACACAGAGCACCGCTTCGAGCTGGCCTTCCTCACGCAGCTCGCGCAGACGGCGAAAGGCGTCGAGGTCGGTGCGATCGTCGCCGGCGAAGACGGCCGCGGCGATGTCCTCGCCGGCCAGCAGCGCCGCCGCGGCGCTGTCCTTGCCGCCGCCCCCGAGTGGCCGCAGCTCGAGCACCTTGCGACCCCAGCGCGGTTCCAGTTCGGCCCGCCCGGCCTCGGCGGCGATCTCGTGGGCACGGGCCTCGGCGCCCCGTTCGTCCCTGGCGCCGCGCCAGTGCAGCGACTGAATCGGGCCCTTGTCCTCCAGCCGGAAACCCGCCGCTGCCAGCGCCTCGCCATCGAGGTCAGCGATGAAGTCAGCTGCCACCCGCTCGGCGCCGGCGAGCGCCGGGTCGAGCTGTGGCTCGGCCTCCCCCGGCAGCAGCAGCTCGAGCCCGTGGTTGCCGGCATAGGCGATCTCCTCGACGCCGACCAGGCGCCGCGCCTCCAGCGCTTGCCGCCCGGAGATGCAGCCAACCAGGCCGTAGAGCCGGTTCAGCGTTCGCAGCAGCTCACTTGTGCCGGCCGGCACCGCAGCCAGCTCGGGACGCTCGACGATCGGCGCGAGCGTGCCGTCGACGTCGGTGAGGATCGCTGTGCGGGCCGGGTCGGCGCGCAACCGGTCCAGCGGCGGGCGCCCAGAGCCGCCTTCCCCTGTCTCTTCTGCGGGAGGCACGGCCTTAGTATCGCGGCACGATGCCCTCCGACCAGGCGCTGCCGAGCCACGCGATCTACAAGCTCGCGGTGATCGGCACCCTGGCCGGCATCTTCAGCGGTCTCTTCGGCGTCGGCGGCGGCACCGTGATCGTGCCCCTGCTGATCTTCTGGTTCGGCTACGGCGAGCGGCTTGCCACCGGCACCAGCCTGGCGGCGATCGTCCTGATCGGTCTGCTTGGAGCGATCGCACAGGGCGGGATCTACGGCAACGTGCACGTCCTCACCGGCCTCTTGCTGGCGATACCCGCCGTGGTTGGGGTGGTGATGGGCACCGCGATCCAGCAGCGCATTCCCCAGCGTGCCGTCTCCCTGCTCTTCGCCGTCCTCCTGGTCGCCGTGGCAATTGAGCTGATCCTGAAATGAACGAGCTCGCCGCCATCCTGATCGCGATCGCCGGCGGGCTCGCCGGCGGGCTGGTCGGCGTCGGCGGCGGCGTGCTCTTCGTGCCGGCGCTGACGATTTTTATTGGACTCACCCAGGTCGAGGGCGAGTCGACCTCGTTGTTGATGATCGTCATCGTCGCCCTCGTCGGCGCCTACCGGCAGAACGGGTATGGCAACGTCAGGCTGCGCGAGGCCCTCGTGATCGGCGTTCTCTCTCCGCTGGGGGTCCTGATCGGCGTCGCGATCTCCAACCAGGTCCCGACCCGGGCACTGGAACTGGCCTTCGCTGCGCTCGCCCTCTTCATGGCCTACACCCTTGTCCGTCGCGCCCTCTCCACGCCCGCCTAGCTGGCGCCGCGCAACCCCATCGGTAACCTCAAACATGTGGAATCGCTTCGCTGGGAAGGCGACATGCCGAAGCTGCGCAGTCCGATCCTCGTCTGTTCGTTTCGGGGCTGGAACGACGCTGCGGCGGCGGCGTCGACGGCGTTGACCACGGTCGGCGATGCCTTCGACTCGGAGCTGATTGCCGAGGTCGACGCCGAGGACTACTTCGACTTCCAGGCGACCCGGCCGACGATTGTCCTCAGCGAGGGGCAGGCGCGGCGGATTGACTGGCCGCACAACAACCTGATGGCCGTCCGCATCCCGGCCGCCGAGCGCGATCTCGTCCTGCTTGACGGGACCGAGCCAAACCTGCGCTGGCGCACCTTCTCGGAGACGATCGCAACCGCTGCCGATGCGCTCGGGGTGGAGATGGTGATCACCCTGGGAGCGCTGGTCGCCGAGGTCTCCCACACTCTGCCGGTGCCGATCACCGGCCTCGCCTCGGACGAGAAACTGGTCGAGGAACTGGACCTGCAGCGCTCCAGCTACGAGGGGCCGACCGGGATCGTCGGCGTCGTCCACGATTGCTGTCGCCAGGTTGGGATGAGCTCGGCCTCGCTCTGGGCAACGGTGCCCCACTACGTCGCTGCCGTCCCCAACCCGAAGGCAGCGCTTGCCCTGCTGCGCCGGCTCGAGGGTCTCACCGGCATCGCCGTCGATGCCACCGAGCTGGAGGAGGAGACGAGCAGCTACGAAGAGCAGATCGACCGCGCGATCGCCGCCAACCCCGAGATCGAGGAGCTGGTCGACCGCATTGAGGCCGAACAATCGGAGCTGAACGGGCCCGACGACCTACCGTCTGCGGATTCCATCGCGCGTGACTTTCAGCAGTTCCTGCGCCAACAGGGCGATCAGTAGCTGAGGACGCTGCAAACCGGCGCATCTCGGCACCCTCGGTCGCCCAAATAGCGCCGCTATTCGGGCTCCCTGCGGGCACCGACCTGCTTGGTTTTCACGTCCTCAGCTCTCAGCCGCGGGGCAGATCAGGCGGTAGTCACACCAGCTGCAAGTCGTCGGTGAGGGCCGCGGCTCGAAGTCTTGGCCCAGCACTCCCTCGCCGACCTCGAGCACGGTGCGCTCCACTCGTTCGGCATCGTCGGCCCTGACCGGTGCCGCCACCTTGTCGGCGTCGAGCACGTAGTAGTAGCTGCCGGTACCCGCCTCGAGCCCCCAGGCCTCGCGGGCGGCGAGCCGGTAGAGGGCGAGCTGCAGGTCGTTCTCGAGCTGGGCTTCGCTCTTGCGTTCGCCGGTCTTGTAGTCGATCAGCTCATAGCTGCCATCAGGGAGGCGATCGACGCGATCGACGCGGCCGCGCACCTGGTGCTCGCCGATGCGGATGTCGAACTTGCGCTCGAGCCAGACCGGCTCTCCTTCCGATTCGCGCTCGCGCTCCCAGTAGAGGCGCATCGCCTCGCGGGCGCGATCGCGGAACTGCAGCTCGTCATCGCTGCTGCCAAAGCCCGAGCGGCGCCAGCCCGACTCGAAGAGGTCCATCAACTCCGCCAGACCGCCGTTGGTGGTCTCGCCAACGGCGGCATCCTTGTGGAAGCGTTCGAGCACGCTGTGGATCAGGATGCCGAAGCGCTGATTGATCGTCGGCTCCTCGGGGATGCCGAAGACGCGCCGGAACTTGTACTTCAGCGGGCAGGTCAGGTAGAGGTCAAGGTCGGAGGCGGAGAGGCTGAGGGCGCCGTCGCCGCGGCGCGGCAGGAAGGCTTCCAGCGAGGGCTCGTGGCGGGCGGCGATCAGCATGCGCCGGCCGTCGCGCTCGCGCTCTGAGTCGAGCAGGTAGGCATCGAGCGGGGACGCGTCGAGCTCGGTCTGCTGCTCGGGCGTCGCCACCTGGCGCAGCAGCCCGTTGACCGCCGCGATCGCCTCGGCCGTCGCCTCCTCGCCGGGTCGCTGGGCGAGGGCTGCCAGCTTGAGTAGCTCGAGGTGGCGAGCGATCGCCCGGTTGACGTCGATCACGGTGTCCAGGCGCGGCTCGGAAAGCTCGCGTCCGGCGCGCCAGGAAGCCTCCAGCACCTCCTCGCGCAGCTTGCGATAGGTGGCGTGCAGGCCCTCGGCCGGGCCAAACAGCTCCTCCTCCTGCGTCTCCTCCGCACTGTTCTCCGCCGCCGGCCCGTCCTTCTCGACCCGGGAGAGCACCAGGCTCAGTCGTGCCTGTGCGCCTTCAGATCCCTGACCGAGCAAGAAGACATGGTCGAACTCGGTGCCCTTGGCGGCGCGGCGGGAGAGGCCGAGGACGGCGCCTGGCGACGGCGGCTCCTCGCCGCCCGCCGGCTCGACCCCGGCCTCGGCGACGGCGCTGAGGTAGCGGACGAAGTCGCGGGTCGTGCCGTGTGCTTCCCGCCGCGCCCAGGCGGAGGCCAGCTCGGCGAGGCGGGAGAGACCGAGCAGCCGCTCCGCCACCTCGGGCTCGGCGGCGAAGAGCCGTTGGCGGCGCAGGCCGACCCGCTCGATCAGGCGCCTGACGAAGACGTCGGCGCGGCGTTCTTCCAACGCCGCCGAGGCTTCGCCGTAGAGCTTGAGGAAGGCCTGGATCCGCTCCCGTCCCTCGGGCGGGATCTGCGGGCTTTCCAGCGCTGCCTCGCAGGCGGAGACCATGTCGACCTTGCGCCGACGGGCGATCGTCGTCAGCCGGGCCAGGTCGGCGGCGCGCAGCTCGATCGGCGGCCTGGTCAGCGCCCGCGCCGCCGCCGGCGAGTCATCGGGCGCGGCAAGCACGCGCAGCCAGGCGATCGCGTCACGCACCTCGGGCCGTTGGAACAGCGCCGCCGGGCCGGCCAGGTGGAAGGGCACGCCGCGCTCCTCCATCGCCGCCGAGACCGGCCCGGCGTTCGCCGCCGGATCGTCGATCAGCACGCAGATCGCCGCCGGCGCGGTTCCCTCGCTGAGCAGGTGCTCGACCTCACGCGCAACCGCCTGGGCCTGAGCACGCTCATTCGTACACCGCCACCCCCGCACCGCGGGCTGGCGGAATTGTTGCTCGAGCGTGATCGAGGGGACGTCTGCGGCGAGCGCAGCGGATGCGTCTTGGGCGTAGAGGTGGTTCGGGTTCTCCTCGGCGAGCTTGGAGAGGATCGTGCACTGGGCAGGAGTTGTGTCCTCGTACTCGTCGACCATCACGTAGACGAAGCGGGTCGCGATCTCCGCGCGGATGTCCGGGCGCTCGTGCAGAAGCTTGCCGAGGGTGAGGAAGACGTCACCCTCGTCGAGGTTGCCCGACTCGGCGACGATGCGGTCGTGGGCGGCGCAGAACTCGGCCAGGTCGGGCTCGGGCGGATCGGAGCCTGCCTTCAGCGCGTCGATCTGGGCCAGCAGGCGGGCGAGCAGGCCGGCCGGGTTGCCGCGGATCTCGTGGTTGCGAAGCGGTAGCTGGTCGAGGTGGTCGAGCATCATCGCCAGCCGCTCCGCTGGCGCGAGGACGTCGAAGAAGGGGTTGAGCCCCGCCGCGGTCGAGTGGGTCCGCAGCAGCCGCTCGCAAATTGCCGGCCAGGTGCCGATCCACAGCTCCTCGTAGGGAGTTCGCAGCAAGGTCTCGGCTCGGCCCTGCAGGCGCCCGGCGGTTGCTGGGGTGCTGGCGATGAGGAGGACGCGCTCGGCGTCGACCTCGCCGCCGGCGAGCCTGGCGAGGCGCCGTGCCAGCGCCTCGGTCTTGCCGGTGCCGGCGCTGCCGAGCAGTAGCAGAGGACCACCGCCGTGCTGGACCGCGCGCTGCTGTGCCTCCGCCAGGGTGAGCATGGTCCAACGCTAGCGAGTGCGCGGCCTCCATAGGATAACCGGCATGGACGTTTTTTCCGCAGACTGGCTGGGAATCTGCCGCCGCTCCGTGGCAGCGCAGCGGGCGATCTTCGATCAAGTGCGCGGCATCGATGCGCGCACCGAGTACGAGGGGGTTGGCGAGGGCGGCGATCACACCTTGGTCATCGATCGTCGCTGTGAGGACGTCGTCTTCGCTGAGCTCGATGCGCTGGCGGAGCAGGGCGCATCTTTCGTCGCCGTCTCCGAGGAGCGCGGCGAAGTCGAGTTTGGCGGTGGCGGCGCAGCCCGGGTCGTGATCGATCCGATCGACGGCTCGCTCAACGCCCGCCGCACCTTGCCCTCGCACAGCCTCAGCCTCGCCGTCGCCAGCGGCGACTCGATGGCCGAGGTTGAGTTCGGCTACGTCTACGACTTCGGCGCCGGCGAGGAGTTCACAGCTCAGCGCGGTGAGGGGGCGATGCTCGACGGTGAGCGGCTCGAGGTCGGCGCCGACGGCGACAAGCTGGAGCTGCTCGGTCTCGAGGCCGCTGAGCCGGAGCGCGCGGTTTCGGCCCTCGAGGCCTTCGCCGGGCGCGTCTATCGGATCCGCGTGGTCGGCTCGATCGCGATCACGGCTGCCTACGTTGCGGCCGCCCGCTTCGACGCGATGATCGGCCTGCGGCCCTGTCGCTCGGTCGACGCGGCGGCCACGCAGCTGCTCGTCCGCGAGGCCGGCGGCGCGGTGGCCTTCGGCGAGGGGTCCCTGAGCGAGGCCCCGCTCGGGCTGGACGCTCGCTACACCTTTGCTGCTGCCGCCGGAGAGCGCGGATTGGCAATTGCCCGAGCCGGGCAGTAACCGGCACGCGCTTCGGGTTTAAGAACGTCTGTTCGCGTAGAACATATGTTCGTTACACTCGCGAATCCGAGGCAGGCAACCGCAGACGAAGGGATTCTTCTTTCACATGGCAACGACCAACGGGAGCAAAAGCTCCGCCTCCAAAGCCAAAACCACGAGCACCAGGAGCGCCGAGAAAAGTCAGGCGCGCACCGCAGCAGAGACCGCTGTTGACCTTCCGGTCGGCGCGGTTCTGAGTCTCACCGACCGCGTCACCGACCTGGTTGAGCCGTTCACCGGCCGCAGTGCCGCCGAAAAACAGTTCAAGTCCTACCGGACCGAGCTGCGCCGGCGAGTCAAGCGCACCGAGCGCCGAGGCACCACCGCCCGTAAACGCGCCACCACTGAGGCCCGCAAGACCCGCAACCGGGTCGAGCGCGAGGCGCGCAAGCGTCAGCGCACGGTTGAGACGACCTTGAAGCGCAACCGCAACGAGCTCGAGCAGCGCGTTCGTCAAGCAGTCGACCTCCTCCCGGTCTAAGCGCCGAGAACTGACACCGGCAGTGAGCCGGCTGGCTCGAAGGGCCAGCTGGCTTGCGCCGGTGCGTAGGCGCGGAACTGAAAGCGCACGCCGCGACTGTCGTCGTCGCTGAAGCGATAGGCGTAGCGGAAGCGCCCGTTCGGTCCGCTACGGACGCTGCGGAAATCACTCCAAGGCAGACCGGGGAGGCGGAACTGCAGTTGTACGACCTTGCCGTCCTCCGGCATCGCCGCGCCCTCGCTCGCGACCTTGCCGCGGAAGACGAGCGGTGAGCCGCCGATCTTGGCAACGCTGGCCGAGACGTGCAGAACCACGTGGCTGTGCACGCTTAGGGACAACGGCCTGCTGTTCGCTTCCCGCGTCGTCGTAGTGGGCGCGACCGTGGCGAGGACTTCGCGGCTCGGGCCGGGCGCGAGCCGAATCCCGAACCGGCCATTCCCATCCGTCCGCACGGTGGACACCCGCTCCCTGGGCGCGGCGCCAGCGGCGAAGCGCTCGATCACCCGGATCGGCACACCCCCCAGCGGTGTCCTGCGCCCCGCCAGCGCTCGCCCAGCGAACCAGGTGCCGCGCCCATAGCGCACGCCCCGTTTTTGGCCGCCGCGGATGAAGAGCTTGACCGGCACCTTGAGCGGTCCACTGAGACGCATCGCCGCGCCGTCGGCCCGCTCAAGCGACGCCGCCCCGTTGCCTGCCGCGTCGTAGACCGTGGCGCGAAACTCGTACTCGCCGGCCGGGTAGGCGCTTGAGTCCCAGTGGGCGCGCAGGGTCCCAGCCGAGACCTGCGTCGACAGCGCCGCGAAGCGCTCGCCGGCGCCAACGCGACGAACCGCGATCGAGCCGCGGCTGGGGTCGACCCCGGAGTAGCGATCCTCCGCTCGGGCCTCGATCAGCTCTGGGTCCTGGGAGTTCTGGGCGTTGGCGAAGACGAGTCGCGGTGGCTCGCGATCGATCTTGACCACGGTCGTCGCGGGCGGGCGATTGGACCGGCCGTTGGCGCTCGTCCCGTCAGCGACGTTGCCAGCCGCATCGCGGGCGTAGTAGGCGACCGTGTGTGCGCCCGAGGCGATCACGGTCGCGCTGACGCTGGCGCCCGGGGCGGTCGTCGGTACCCCACCATCGATTTGGATTGCGGTAAATGGACCGCTGGCACTTGCGGTGGCCGTCATTCCCGAGGCGGCGTCACTGGCCTCGGCCGTCAGCTTCACCGGCTCGCTGGACCAGTCCGCGGATACGCCTCCGATCCGGGTCAGCGGCTCGGTCTTGTCGACGCGGAGAATCGTGGTCCCGGCGGGTGCCGAGGGAGTTCCCGAGCCGGAGACCGCAACCGCGTGCAGGTAGTTGATTCCCTCGGGCAGCTCGGCGATCGGCAGTGAGTCGTTGGTAATGCCGCCCTGCAGATCGGTCTCAACCGCGGTGCAGGTGGCCCCAGCGCACGGGCTTCCCACCGGGGAGAAATCGGTTGAGACGGCGTAGCCGCGGATGCCGGAGATCGGCAGTGGACCGCTCGGGTGGGCGAGGTGGACGGTGTAGGGAAAGGCCGAGCGGCCAAGCCAGCCGCTGGCAGGGGTTGGTTCGACCGGACCTGGCCGCGCATCGTCAAAGCGGAGCTTGGCTCCGACGGGCGGTCCCTGCACACCCCCGCCATCCTCCAGCCAGACATCCGCGGTGTAGGCGCCGGGAGTGGGCGGGACGCTGAGATGTTCGATCGCGCTCGCCGCCCAGGGAAGCCTCGTGTCGGCGATTAGGACCCCTCCGGTGGGGCCGAGCAACCGATAGTGGACCGCGGCCACTCCCGGCGGGTTGCTCCAGCTGAGCGCGAACATGCGGCCGGGGTGCCAGTTGTCCTCGCCGCCGTCGACCTGCAGGTCGACCGGTTGCATCGAAGCTCCCGCCGCGCCGGGGCAAGCCAGCGAGACGAATAAAGCCAGCGCGATCGCAGCGGTGCAACGTTTTAAGGCCCTCCTGGGGCCGCAACGCGTTGCAGATGCATTTGTCTGCGCGCTCACGGGCCGAACTCTCCGGCCGCGGAGCCGTTCGAGCTTGGGGTCGGAGTGACTTGGCCGCCGCCCGTCGGTTCGGGCGCCGGCGCTTCGTATTCCACGGCTCCGGCCGTCGCGGCGCTAGGTTCGGCGCTGACCTGAGGGACTTCTTCCTTCTCCTTGGCCGGAGGCTGTTGCACTGACTTGCCTGTCGGAGCTTCGCTTGGCGTTGGTGCGGGCTGATAGTCGACCGCCTCATCTTCGCTCGCAACTGTGGTGCTCTCGGTCGGCCGCTCGATCGCCGGCTTTGGAGCGGGATCGGGGACCAGCACCGGTGCCGGCAGGACGCCGGTGGCAACGCACGCCGCCGCGCCGCCGGCCGCTCCGGCGCAGACCGTGAGCAGCTTCGCGATCGCCGCCATGCCGGCGCCCCGGGTGCCCCCGGCGGCAGCGACCTGTGTGGCAGCCGATTCGCTACTGCCGAACCCCGGCAGTCGCGAGGAGAGGTTGGCGGCAAGGTCCTGCGCTCTTTCCAGCAGAGAGCGAGATGGCGGCATTACCGGCAGCAGTGCAGCGGCGATCCGCGGCGCAGCCCGGTAGGTGCGCATAGTCGCGCGGCAGTGGGCACAGGCCCGCAGGTGCTCCCGCACCGCAGTCGCTTCGCGAGGGCCCGCCTCGCCGTCGCAGAAGGCCGAGAGCAATGGCCCCAACTCGCGGCAGCGGCTGCCATCCTCGCTACTGGAGATGAGGGTGCGGAAGCTGGCCCTGCCCTCGGCGAGCAGGCGATTGATTTTCGTCTGGCTCCAGCCGGTGCGCTCGCCGATCTCGACGTAGGAGTAGCCCTCAGCGAGCAGGCCCAGCGCCCGCAGCTCGGCCGGCTTCAGCGCCTGCAGCGCCTCGCGGCTGCGGGCGACGTCCTCGCGGCGCTCGACTTGCTTGTCGGGCCCGTCGCCTGCCGCGGGGATCAGCGCCACCGGATCTTCCGCTCCCTCTTTGCGGCGCTGGTAACCGAGCAGCTTCTCGCGGCCCCGCCGTACCGCCAGCGCCTCGTGCTTGGTCACTGTCTGGGTCCAGCGGATCAGTTCGCGTAAGTCGGTGGTCGGCGCTTTTGTCAGAACGATCTCCAGCGCCCGCTGGTAAGCGTCATCCGCGTCTTCAGCGTCGAACGAGTAGCGCCTTGCCGTGCGGCGAAGGGCGCCCTCATACCTGGCGATCATTTCGACCGCGGCGCGCTTGCGCGCCGCCGCGCTGGTCTTAGATGCTTCTGATCCCTGACTCATTCCCGCTTAGCTCCCCTGCACCGGTTCAGATCGGCCGTCCAAACATGGCAAGCCAATCTGCCGACCGAGTAGAACTCGCCCCCCTCCTGGACGAGTGACCGGTAGGAATCAGCGCAAATTGCAGAAATCTCTACCGACAGCCTTGATCGCCGGCCGGCCGATAGCATCCGCGCGATGAGCACCTGTGTAGTCACCGGCGGCGCCGGTTTCCTTGGCTCGCATCTCTGCGAGCACCTGCTTGGCGAGGGCCATCGGGTCATCTGCATCGACAACCTCGAGACCGGCTCGCTGCAGAACATCGAGCACATCCGGGACCCAGCCTTCGAGTTCCGCCACATCGACATCATCGAGTACGTCGACATCCCCGAGGACGTCGATTTCGTCTACCACCTCGCTTCGCCAGCCAGCCCGATCGACTACCTGCGACTGCCGCTGCACACGCTCAAGGTTGGCTCGCACGGCACACACCACATGCTCGGCGTCGCCAAGTTCAAGCGTGCCCGCTTTCTAATCGCTTCGACCAGCGAGGTTTACGGCGACCCCAAAGTCCATCCCCAGACCGAGGACTACTGGGGCCACGTCAACCCGATCGGCCCGCGCGGCGTCTACGACGAGGCCAAGCGCTATGCCGAGGCGATGACGATGGCCTACCACCGCCAGCAGGGTGTCGACACCTCGATCGTGCGCATCTTCAACACCTATGGCCCGCGCATGCGCGCCCACGATGGCCGCGCGATCCCGACCTTCTTCCGTCAGGCGCTCGAGGACCGACCGCTGACCGTCTTTGGCGAGGGTGAGCAGACCCGCAGCTTCTGTTACGTCGACGACCTGATCCGCGGCATTGTCGCCCTGGCCGAGTCCGACGAGCACATGCCGGTCAACATCGGCAATCCCAACGAGTTCACCCTGCTGGAGCTGGCCAAGACCGTGATCGAGGTGACCGAGTCGAACTCGGAGATCGTCTTCGAGCCACTGCCGACCGATGATCCCCAGCAGCGCCGCCCCGACATCACCCGGGCGCGCGAGCTGCTCGGCTGGGAACCCAGCATCGAACTGCGCGACGGGCTGAAGATGACGATCGAGAAGTCTGGCGTCGAGCGGCTGGCGGGCGCTTCGGACTAGCGGGATGGGCGTCGGGCGGAGGTCCGCCGGACGCGCTTCGCGCTGAGTGTCCGGCGGACCTCCGCCCGACGCCCACTCAGTTCGTAGGGACCCCGCTAGAGAGTTAGGCCGGGACGGGCACTTCGGCCGCTACGTCGCTCGTCCGGTAGAAGGCGATCGAGGTGGGGACATTGGTGAGTTCCGTGCGCATTGCCTCGAAAGTGCGCATCGCCGCTGTCTCGGTGGGCCAGCCGTAGCGGTTGAGGAAGGCTTCGGAGCCAGTCTCGTCCGGGGCGCCGACCGTCGATTCGGTCAGGGCGCTTGCCAGGGCGGCCATGCCACGGCAGAAGTCCTCCTCGTTCCAGCTGACCCGGCCGGCATCGTCGATCTCGACGAAGCCGTTCTCGGCGAGGAAGCTGAGTTCGACGTAGGCGGCGCCGGGGTCGCCGTAGTACTTCGGCCCGCGGCGCAGGTAGTGGAGCAGCTCGGCCACATGCGTGGCGCACATGTCGAGGCGGCTGACTCCGGTGATGCCCAGCCAGGCGTCGGAGATCGTCATCAGGAAGCCGTAGGCATCCGCGATCGCCTCCTGCAGGGCCATGAAGGGCTCGATCCCCAGCGTCTCCATCCAGTCGTCGTAGCAAGTAGTCGGCACGACGACGTTGTGGCCATGGTCGTGGCCGCGAATCCACGGCATCAAGGTGTTGGAGATCGGCACATCAGCGGCCCGCATCGGCCCGTTCAGCAGCTTTTCGGCGAGCGGGATCGTGATCACCGAGTAACGAGCGAGGTGGACGTTGCGCATGTAGAGGGTGCGCTGTTCCTCGATTGGCAGCCCGTCGACCCATTCGTCCTCGGGCATGAAGTAGGCGAAGTGCTTCGGGTGACCCGCCGCCTCGCCAGCTGAGATCAGCAGGTTGGTCACGTTCATCGGCAGCTTGAAGGGCACGCTCATCCCACTGGCGCCGATTTCGGCTTCGGCTGAGGCCAATGCTTGCTCGAGCGAGTCATCAAGTTCGTTGAGTAGCCTCTGTTGGCGCTCGTCGCGCGCCGCGGCGATAAAGGAGTGCAGGCCGATCCGCGTCTTCATCCGCCAAGTACAGAGGGGACCGCAGACGATCTCGAGCGCCGGTGGGGGGCCGCTGCGGGCGATCTCGAGCGTCATATCGCGGTGCTCGATGCCGCCAGCAAGCCCCTTGGCGCGGAGACGAACCGCCGCCGCGGAATCCTCGTCGAGCAGGTCGGCAAGCTCGCGCATCCGTTCGGCCATCTCGCCGCGCAGCACCGAGGCGGCGCTCTCAGAGAGGGCCTCGCCCTCGGCGCTCTGCAGGCTGCGCATCGCGTCACTCTGAGCGGCAAGCTGGAGCAGCAGCGGCATCACCTCGGCGGCGTTGGCCGGCGGCTCGCCGTCAAGCCGTACGTGGCCGACGCCGTGCTGGTCATTGATCGGCCAGAACGGCGGCAGAAGTTGCGGAGCACTGCGACTAGCCAGATGCGACATCTCCCTCTCCCTCTTCCCCGCATCGCTCGAGGCCATGCGTGTTCGGTCCCATAAATCTGGTTACTGCCGGATACCTCTCAGGTACGAGCGAAGGTACAGAAGGGAACATCCAGATGCAAATAAATCGCTCTAATTAATTAGAGCAGCGTTGGGAGGCCAGGTAAAGGGCAGCCAAGCCACTGCTTTGCGCGACTGACGGCGTGAATCCACCGTTGCGTCCGCGTCCGCGGAGCGCACTCCACATATCCTGTCGGCATGGCTACCGAAGAGACTCACCGCACGATCGCCCCCGTCGTGGGGCCGGATGACGAGCGCGTCTTCACCGATTCCGGCATCGAAATAGAGCGCGCCTACGACGCCGAGGACGTGGCGCCGGGGTTGGAGGAGCGCCTCGGCAAGCCGGGTGCGCCGCCCTTCACGCGTGGAATCCATGAGGGGATGTACCGCGACCGGCTCTGGACGATGCGCCAGTACGCCGGCTTCGCCACGCCCGAGGACACCAACGAGCGCTACCGCTACCTGATCGAGCACGGCTCGACCGGGCTCTCGATGGCCTTCGACCTGCCGACCCAACTTGGTCGCGACTCCGACGATCCGCTCTGCCACGGCGAGGTCGGCCGCACCGGCGTTCCGATCGACACGATCGAGGACATGCGGATCTGCTTCGATCAGATCCCGCTCGACAGCGTCTCGACCTCGATGACGATCAACGCGCCGGCGGCGGTTCTGCTGTTGCTCTACGAGCTGGTTGGCGAGGAACAGGGGGTCCCCTCAGAGAAGCTGCGCGGCACCGTCCAAAACGACGTGCTCAAGGAGTACATGGCGCGCGGCAACTACATCTACCCGCCGGTGCCGACGATGCGCTTGACCACCGACATCTTTGAGTACTGCCACGAGAACGTGCCGAAGTGGAACACGATCTCGATCTCGGGCTACCACATCCGCGAGAAGGGCTGCTCGGCTGTGCAGGAGGTTGCCTTCACGCTCTCCAACGCGATCGCCTACGTCGAAGCGGCGCTCGAGCGGGGGCTGAAGATTGACGAGTTCGCGCCTCGCCTCGCCTTCTTCTTCAACGGCCACAACCAGGTCTTCCAGGAGATCGCCAAGTTCCGCGCGGTGCGGCGGATGTGGGCGAAGATCGTCGCTGAGCGTTTCGGGGCGCAGGACCCAAACTCGATGAAGATTCGCTTCCACACTCAGACCGGGGGCGTGACGCTGCAGGCCCAGCAACCCGAGGTCAACATCATCCGCGTCGCCCTGCAGGGCTTCGCCGCTGTCTGCGGCGGTACCCAGAGCCTGCACACCAACGGTTTCGATGAGGCGCTGGCGCTGCCGACCGAGCGCTCCGCCCGGATCGCCCTGCGCACCCAGCAGGTGCTCGCCCACGAGTCCGGCGCCGCCGACACGGTCGATCCCTTCGCCGGCTCCTACTTTGTCGAGTCGCTCACCGACGAGGTCGAAGCGCGCTCCTGGGAGCTGATGGAGAAGGTCGAAGAACTGGGCGGCTCGGTCGAGGCGCTGGAGTTCATGCAGCGCGAGATCGAGGAGTCAGCCCACTCCTACCACGAGCGCTACAAGAGCGGCCAGGACATCATCGTCGGGGTCAACAAGTACGTCACCGACCAGGTCGACGACGTCGACATCCTCCGCGTCGACCCCGAGGCAGAGCAGAGCCAGCTCGCCCGGCTGAGGGCTTTCAAGGAGCGCCGCGACCAGGCCGGGGTCGAGGCCAAGCTCGAGTCCCTGCGTGATGTCGCCCGCGGCGAGGGCAACCTCCTGCACCCGATCCGCGCCGCTCTCGCTGCCGATGCCTCGATCGGCGAGGTCTGCGGCGCAATGCGCGACGTCTTCGGCGAATACAAAGGCGGCGCTTTCTTCTAAGGACGCCGCGAGCGCCTGCTCAGCCAGCGTGCTTTTTACCGCTCAGGATCACTCAAGCGAGAGTTGACCCACCTATCGTGGGGTCAACTCTCGCTTCACGTTTCTTGAGCAACTGGGCGAGCCGCTCTAGCGCGCGTGTGACCTTCGAGGCTTCGTACTTGACCTCGTAGTGGGTGAAGCGGAGCGGCGTCATCCCAGCGAGGGTGTGGCTCCGATCTCGCCGAGCGTCTCGGGCCTGGGCGGCGGCGGTGCGGTGGTAGCGAAGGCCGTCGGTCTCGACGATCAGGCCGAGCTCCGGCCAATAAAAGTCGACTTCGAAACCATTGACCATCTGTTTGGTGAGCGGGGGAGGGAGCCTTGCCGCTTCGGCAAGGGGTCGAAAGAAGACCTCGAGGTCCGAGTCGGAGAGGCGAAACGTGCGTGCATCGAGGGTCGCGCGCAAAGGGCGAACCCCCGACTCTCCTTCGTAGTCATCGAGGGCCGCGCGCAGGGTCTCCGGGTCGATCAGATCCAGCGCGTCCGCTTCGTTCACGGCGCGCTCGGTGGCCATTGAACTGAGTTCGGACGCGATGTCGACCAGGGTTCGCACGATCCTCGTTACCGGGATTCCATCGCGGCGG
Organism: uncultured Solirubrobacterales bacterium; assembly: GCA_963716345.1. Lineage (GTDB taxonomy): Bacteria > Actinomycetota > Thermoleophilia > Solirubrobacterales > 70-9 > VRUE01. The sequence goes on along the minus strand of OY970304.1, from coordinate 1,126,516 downwards.
GCGATGTCGCCCTCGCCAAGACCGGGCCGCGAGCGGACGTGAATCCCCGGCCGACTGAGCCTTGCCGGCCGGCACACGCTTACATCTATCTCGCAGCCTTTCTCCAATCCGATCTCCCAGAGGGCTGCGGCGCTGCGATGGCTCAACAGCGCTCCCTCCCCGCAAGCAAGAACGGCGGCCATCCAACGCCGCTTCGCCGTCAGCTGTGGCCAGCCCACGGCATAAACGCCGCGCACGATGAGGTGCAGGCGGCCCCGTGCCACCCGGTGCTCGATTTCCCGCGCGTTGAACCCCAGCGCCAGCAGCTGCCGCCGCGCAACGACCCCGTGCTGCCGTCCCGCCAGCTCCCAGGCCTGCTTACTCCGCTTGTAATCGCGCCCTTCCGACATTGACCACACCTGAAGTGGGTCAGTGTCGGAAGGGCGCCCTCTCTCCCCCTGAACGGACTTGCCCAAGCGTCCAAAGTGGGGAGGAACGGGGGCATGGGGGTGGAAGCGGCCCCAATGATCGAGGCCGCACGCACGTTGATGAAGTCCGAGCCAGAGCTCACCGAGCTGATCGCCGAGGTCGAAGGCGTAGAGGTGACGATGGCCGAGAAGGGGTTTGGCACGCGAGTTCAGCTTCGAGCCGCAGATGGCTCAGGCCTCGCGGAGGCGGACCTGGAGCGGCTCCTCGACCGCCTCGCCGAACCGCAGAAGCAGCCTTTCGGCGGCGCCTGAGGCATCGTAGCTTTCAGTGGCGCGGGTAAATAGACTTCCGCGCCCGATGCGCGAGAAGAACCCGGTTACCCACGAGGAGAAGCTCTCCTACCTGCGCGAGCTACGCGACGCAGCGATCAACTCGGCCTCGGAGGAGGCGGTGGAGAAGCAGCACGCGAAGGGCAAGATGACCGCCCGCGAGCGGATCGAGAAGCTGCTCGACCCCGGCTCCTTCGAGGAGCTCGATACCTTCGTCCGCCACCGCACCTACGACTTCGAGATGCAGAAGAAACGGCCCTGGGGCGACGCCGTCGTCACCGGCCACGGCACGATCGACGGCCGCACCGTCTTCGTCTTCTCGCAGGACTTCACCGTCTTCGGCGGCAGCCTCGGCGAGGTGATGGCGGAGAAGATGTGCAAGGTGATGGATCTCGCCGCCGCGGTGGGGGCGCCGGTGGTCGGCATCAACGACTCCGGCGGCGCCCGAATCCAGGAGGGCGTCGTCTCGCTCGGTGCCTACGGCGACGTCTTCGCCCGCAACGTCAAATGCTCGGGCGTGATCCCGCAGATCAGCTTGATCATGGGTCCCTGCGCCGGCGGCGCCGTCTACTCGCCGGCGATGACCGACTTCATCTTCATGGTCAAGGAGACCTCCCACATGTTCATCACCGGCCCGGAAGTGATCAAGACGGTAACCGGTGAGGAAGTCGAGTTCGAGGAGCTCGGCGGGGCGATGAGCCACAACTCGAAGTCGGGCGTCGCCCACTTCGCCTCCGAGGACGAGGAGAGCTGCCTCGAGGACGCTCGCTACCTGCTCAGCTTCCTGCCCTCGAACAACCTTGAGGCGCCGCCGCGGTTCGAGCCCTCCGACGATCCCGAGCGCGAAGATGACTCGCTCGACTCGCTGGTCCCCGACGATCCCTCGAAGCCATACGACATGCGTGACGTGATCGCTCGCGTCGTCGACGATGAGGAGTTCTTCGAGGTCCACGAGCACTTCGCCAAGAACATCGTCTGTGGCTTCTCGCGGCTCGACGGCTTCCCGGTCGGGATCGTCGGCAACCAGCCAGCCTTCCTCGCCGGTGTCCTCAACATCGAGGCTTCCGAGAAGGCCGCCCGCTTCGTCCGCACCTGCGACGCCTACAACGTCCCGATCCTCACCTTCACTGACGTTCCCGGCTTCCTTCCCGGCACCGACCAGGAGTGGAACGGGATCATCCGCCACGGTGCCAAGCTGCTCTACGCCTACACCGAGGCGACGGTCCCCAAGCTCACCGTCGTCACCCGCAAGGCATACGGCGGCGCCTACGACGTGATGAGCTCCAAGCACATGCTGGCCGACTACAACGTCGCCTGGCCGACGGCGGAGATCGCGGTGATGGGTCCCGAGGGCGCGGTCAACATCATCTATCGCAAGGACATAGCCAGCTCGCCGACGCCCGACGAGCGCCGCCAGAAGCTGATCGATGACTACAAGGCCCACTTCGCCAACCCCTACTCGGCGGCCGAGCGCGGCTACATCGACGATGTGATCGAGCCGCGAGAGACGCGGCCGAAGCTAATCAAGGCGCTGCGCATGCTGCAGTCCAAGCGGGTGCCGCAGCCGAAGCGCAAGCACGGGAATATCCCGCTGTAGCGTCCCGGCGCGGCGGGTCCTGTCGCCGTAGGAACCCCCCACCCCTTCCGGTAGCTAAAGCTTCCTCAGGGGCGGGTCCCCCTACGGCGCCACCCCCCGCGAGAGACGCTTCAGCGGGAGCGACCTAGCTCCCCTAGCGCTTCGAAGCGTCCTAGCTCCGCGGCCGCGCGAGGAGATGACCGCCCTTGCGTTGACCTGGGGTTCGGGGGGCCACAGCCGTCTGAGCTTGTTGCTCAATCGGGGTGGCTGACGCGGGGGTGGCGTGGGTTGGGGGTGCCTCGCCGGACCCGAAGGCTGCGGAGGGCAAGGCCGCATCTCTTTTCAGCGCAGTGGCCCGGCGCCCGGAGCAGCGCGTAGGGCCGCCGAGGCACCCCCAACCCACGACAGGACCCCAGAGCGCCTACACCTCGGTCGACCTAAGGAAGCTGAGCCGCGGCGTCTCTGCGCGAATGCCAGGTCGCAACTGAGGCCGCGGTCATCTCTTCCCAGGCGGCGTCCTCGCCGTAGTACTGCATCACGACGAAATAAAGGAGGCCGGGGAGCATCTCGGGTGCCCGGGCGGCGTCGCCGTCCATCAACTTTGCGCACACAAGAGTGTCGATAGCCCCTACCATGAAGGTGGACGTAACAGGAGGTGGAGCTTGGCGAGTGGGAATCTCGCGGCGCGCGCTGTCCAGTGCGCGGGAGAGGCGCTCCATCAGATCGCGCCTTTGGGCGAGCGCCCGCTCGCCCGCCGCGTGGACCTCGACGAAAATCGCTTTTGCGATCGCCGGCTGGTTGGCGCAGAACTCGAGCAGCTCGGCCATCGCCGCGCGCAGTCCCTCACGCCAGGTCGGCTGCCGTTTGGCGGCGCCGAGCAGACGCCGGTAGAGCCACTCGCTGGCATCGCCGTAGGCCTGCGCGAAGCAGTCCTCACGGTCCTCGAAGTGCTTGTAAAAGGTCGCCCGGCTCGCCCGCGCTCGCTCGATCACGTGCTTGACCGCGACCTGCTCGTAGCCGAGCTCGCCACTGACCAGCAGGATTGCCTCCAGCAGGCGCTCGCGGGGCGCCCGCGCGCGCAGTCCCGGGAAGGGCACTACGGGGGCGATCTCCTCGTCTCTGTCGAGCGCGCTCGGCGTTTCCGACATCGGTCCTACCAGTTTTGCAAACGTTGACCTTTTGTCTAGGTATAGCAGCTTTCAAAAACGGTAAATGCACTAGAGCAACTAGAACGCAATGTTTTCTGTAAAGGAAGAAAGTAGACATCAGATGTATGTTTTGGTACCTTGCCGGAATGGCGGACTCGCGATCGCTCTCCGAAAGGCTCGCAACGATGCCCCCCGGAAGGCACCTGGTGCCCCGCGATTTCGTCGTCCAGAACCAGCGCGAGCGCATGCTGCTGGCCACAGCGGAGCTGGTTGCCGAGCGCGGCTATCAAAAGACCACGATCGAGCTGATCGCCAAGACCGCTCGCGTCGCCCTCTCGACCTTCTACGAGCAGTTCTCCAGCAAGGAGGAGTGCTTCCTCGCCGCCTTCGACGAGACGATGGCGGCGGCGGCGGAGGTCTTCGAGGAGCTGCTGGATCCCGAGCAGCCCTGGGAGGAGCAGATCTCCCGCGGCCTCGAGATCGCCCTCGAGATGATCGCCAAGGAGCCGGTGCGCGCTCGGCTCTGCATCGTCGAGTCGCAGGCGGCCGGGGGAGAGGCGCTGAAGCGCTACCAGGCAATGCTGGAGCGAGTGGCCCCGAAGCTACGCGAGGGGCGGGTCCACAACCCGCGCGCGGGCAGGCTGCCGGACGGCCTCGAGGTGGCCATCGTAGGTGGACTCGCATGGCTGATTCACCAGCGCCTCTTGGCCGACCAGGTGGACGACATCAAAGGCCTGCTTCCGGAGATGCTGCAGGTGACACTGACGCCCTATGTCGGCGAGGTCGAGGCTGGGCGGGCGGCGGACGCGGCGCAAGCACGCGCCGCCGCGGCTTGATCGAAAGCGAGCGCAGGGGGAGGGCCGGTCTGATGTGAGCAGCGGCAACGGACGGCTGCCCCGTGCATCGGTCGACCCCGCTCGTGCCCGGATCGCGGCGGCGATGATCGACCTGGTCGGGACTCGCGGTTACGCCCAGACCAGTGTCGAGATGGTTTGCGAGCAGGCCCGGGCCCGCCGCTCCCACTTCGACCGCTGTTTCGCCGGCATCGAAGACTGCTTCCTCTGCGTTCACGACGAGGTCGCCAACGAGTTCTGCGAGCGCGTTCTCGCCGCCTACGCCGGGCCGAGTTCCTGGCACGATCGCATCTGGGCGGCTGGCTGGGCGGCGATGCGCTTCCTCGCCGAGGACCCCACCCGCGCCCGCTTCCTCGTCGTCGAGGTGAACGGAACCGGCAGCGGCGCTCAGGAACGCCGCGATCAGGCCCTGCAGCGGCTCGCCGACATCCTCGACGGTGGTCGCCAGGAGCTGGAGAAACCGGACTCGGTCTCCCGCTGCACCGCCGAAATCGTCGCCGGCGCGATCTATGGCACGGTCCTTGGCAAGGTCGAAGACGGCAGCATCGAGCGCGGCGAGGACTTCCTGGGCGAGCTCGTCTATATGGCGGTGATGCCCTACCTGGGCTCGCGCGCCGCCGAGGACGAGCTGCTGGTCCAGTCGCTGCGCTAGCGAGTATCGTCGGTCCATGGCCAAGGGGGCGGCGCAAGAGGGCAAGGCGACCGATTCCGCACCCGCGGGTGCCTCACCGCGCTTGCCCGCCGGGCGGCACGGATTGCCGCGCGAGTTCATCGAGCAGAACCAGCGCGAGCGGATCATCACTGCCCTGGTCGACACCGTCGCCGAGCGCGGCTACAACGCGACCACGGTCGCCAACATCACCAAAGCGGCATCGGTCTCCCGCCGTACCTTCTACGAGCACTTCGCCGACAAGGAAGCCTGCTTCCTCGCCGCCTACGACATGGTCGCCGACCACATCCGTGCCTCGATGCGGGCAGCGGCAGAGTCGTTCAGCGACTGGCCGCAGCAGGTCCGCGCGGCACTGGCGACGATGCTGCGCTTCCTCGCCGCCGAGCCCGAGCTTGCCCGCCTCTGCATGGTCGAGCCGGTCGCCGCCGGGGGCGAGATCGCTGCCCGCCACCGGGCGACGATGCAGGGCTTCGTCGGCATCCTCAAGGCCGGCCGGCCCGAGCACAGCGGCGAGCGACCACTCCCTGAGGCAACCGAGGAAACCCTGGTCGGCGGCATCGTCTCGCTGATCGTGCGCGAGATCAGCGCCGGGCGCACCGAGAAGCTGGAGAAGCTGCTGCCGGACTTGGTCGAGCTGATCCTCGCGCCTTACCTGGGCAACGAGGAGGCCGAGCGGCTGGCGCGGGAGGACGGCGCGGCCGGCTAGGAGGGACTGCGGACGTCGACCAGGTCGTCGACGATCTCGAAGTCCTTTGCGTTGTAGGTCAATAGCGGAACCCGGTTCACATTTGCAGTTGCCGCGATCGCCAGGTCAAGAGCGCGCCGTCGTGGTTTGCCGCCACGCTGCGCTACCGCCGCATGCAGCCTCCCGCACTCGCGTGCTGCCTCTGATTCGAAGGGCAGTGCGTCGAAGTGACCCTCAATGATCGCCAAGCGACGCATGCGCTGCGCCCTCACTTCTTCGTCGGGTGCGACAAGGACGCCGAAGTGAAGCTCGGTGAGCGAGACGACGCTGATTGCGCTCTCCTCCCCGGGACCTTCATCGGCGCCGATCAGCACCGAGGTGTCGAGCAGTACGGGCAACTCCTATGAAGACCAGGGGTCGATCAACTCGCCCCCGAAAGCCTCGAGGTCTTTCTCGAGCTTCGGGTCGGCTGGGGCTGCCCAAAGGTCAGCCAGTTGAGCGCTTGGCACCCATTGGCGAGTGCGAGCGGGGCCCAGTTGAGCGACCGGACGTCCGGAGACCGTGATCGTGATCTCCTCGCCGGCCTCGGCCCGTCGCAAGACCTCACCGATGTGGTTGCGCAGCTCTTTTTGGGGAACAGTTGCCACGGGACCAGGGTAGCAGTACTGCTACCCTGGTCGTCAAGCAGCTACGCGAGACCGGCCGAGGATCGCGACGAGCTCAGGGCCGAGGTCTGCCAAATGCTCGGCGTCTCCTGAGGCGAGCCTGGTTTGAACGAAGGTGAGCGTGGCATCGATCAACCGCTCGTCGAGACCTGGGGGCTGAGGCGAGTAATCGCCGCTCCCCTGGGTGCGGCGCAGCATCGCCGCGAGTCGAGAGACGAGGATGCGGCGGGCGGCGCACAGGGCGGTTGCCTCGCGCGGCGCCTGGGCGCTGAGCAGCCGGCCGAGCTCGGGCTGGGCAGCGAGGAAGGAGAGTGCGGCCTCTGTGCCGGTCTCGAGCGGATCGCTCTCGCCGCCGGGATCGGATGTGCCGGCCTCGCGGCTCGCCGCGCAGGCAACTTCGATCTCTTTGCAGAGCCGGTCGGCGCCCGTCACATAGGCGGCAAGCAAGCAGTCCCAGAGGTTGCCGAAGTGCTTGTAGAAGGTGCTGGTGGAGACGCTGGCCCGCTCGCTGACGTGGGTCGTGGTGACGCCGGCGTAGCCGTGCTCGGCAAGCGCATCGGCCATCGCCACAATTAGGCGCCGCCGCTGGTGCTCGACCACGAGGTAGGCCGGAATGCCGTGACGACCGGGGGGGAGGCGGCTAGGTAGCGGCGTGCCGACCGAGAAGGGTCCGTCGCTCGAATCGCCGGGGAGCTCGTCAGGGAGAGTGTCGAGGCGCTCGTCGCCCGACTCGTCGGCGACAAGGCGAAGCTCCGTCATCGGGACCCGCCCCCCAGCTCGGCGCGGTCCCGTTCGAGGAATGCTTGGGCGTCCTCGAAAGCCTCTTCGGCCGCCTCCTTTCCGAGGTAGGAGCCGGCGACCATGTGCATCAGCTCCGGCAATGAGTTCCAGATCCGTGTCGTCTCGCCCGCGGCGAGCACGTCGCATACACAGGCCTCGATCCCGCCGACGACGAACAGGCCCGTCGCCTCCGGCGGGGCGTTGTCGATGTCGATCTCGGCGCGAACGCTGTCGAGGGACTGGGCGAGGCGATCGACGGTGCCGTCGTGCTTGGCGAGTGCGCCGCCGCCGGCGATCTGGACCTCGATGAAGAGCGAGCGGGCGATCGTGGGCTGCTCGCTGACGAACTCGAAGAGCCTGACCAGGCCGGCCCGCACGCTCGCCTGCCAGCCGCCGGCGCTCAGCGTCGCCTCGAGCAGGTCAACCCCAAGCCGCTCGATCCAGGCCCCGTAGGCCTGCTCGAAGCAGTCCTCGAGGCTCTCAAAGTGGTCGTAGAACTGCTTGCGGTGACCGCCGCTGTACTCGAGTACGGCGCGTACCGATGCCCCTCGGAAGCCGAGCTCCCCGACAACGTGCAGCACACCTTCCATCTCACCCTCGCGCGCAGTCGCATTGGGAGTGGGAGCGGCGGTCTCGACTGGGAGCGCCTCCCCGGCGGCCGCGCAAGCTTCCTGTCGCATTGCCATGCTGGCTCCTTGTCGCGAGCTCTCCCCAGAAACTGGGGCTGCCGTATAAAAACTACTCCTTTTTTTCCGGATATGAAATCTTTTTAAGAAGAGCTATCCTCGGCTCATGCAGTACCTCTCGCAGCGACTTGCGGTTGAGTCGGCCGGGACCGGGGAAGATCGCCGGCCTCAGGGGTCCGTTGCGGCAACGCAGCGCGAGCGGATCCTCGCCGCCGCCGAGCGGCTGATCGCCGCGAAGGGAGCGCCGGCGACCACCATCGAAGGCATCGTCAAGGAGGCCGGGGTGTCCTCGGCCACCTTCTATGAGCACTTTCGGGACAAGGAAGAGTGCTTCGTCGCGGCCTTCGACCGGGCGGTTGAGGGTCTGCGCGCGGCGGTCCCGGCCGAGCTGTCCGGGCCTGAGCAGGTGCCGGAGGTCCTGGCGGCGCTGCTGGAGGCGCTCGATGCCGAGCCGGACCGCGCCCGCCTCTGCTTCGTCGAGGCGCAGAAGGGCGGGCCGCGGCTTCGCGCTCGCTACGAGGCGGCGCTCGACGCGGTCGCCGGCGAGCTTTCCGACTCGCTCGGGCAGGCGATCATCGGCGGGCTCGCCTGGCTGTTGCGGGAGCGGCTCGAGCTGGGTGGGGGAGAGGGTGTGCGCGACCTTCTGCCGAGGATGACCGAGATCGTCCTCAACCCCTACCTCGTGCATGGCTGACGCGGCGCACGCGGCTGAGCAGCTGACCTCGGGCAAGGTCCGCCTGCCGCCCGGGCGCCACGGCCTGCCCCGCGCCTTCGTCGCCGAGAACCAGCGCGAGCGGCTGCTCAACGGCGTCGTCGAGGCCGTCGCCGAGCACGGCTACAACGCGACCACGATCGGCAAGATCAGCGAGGCGTCGAAGATCTCGCGGCGCACCTTCTACGAGTACTTCGAGGGCAAGGAGGACTGCTTCCTCGCCGCTTACGAGATGATCGACGCCCACGTGCGGGAGTCGATGCTCGCCGCCGGAGCGGCCGACGAGTCGTGGCCCGAGCAGGTGCGCGCCAGGCTCGCGGCGCTGCTCGACGTCCTCTCCCGCGACCTCGCAATCGCCCGCTTCTACCTGATCGAGCCGCTCGCTGCGGGCGGTGCGATCGCCGCCCGCTACCGCGACGCGATGCAGCTGCTCGCCGAGACGATCCGCCCCCAAACGGAGCTCTCGGCGATGAACGTCGAAGTGCGTGACCAGGTGCTGATGGGCGGCATCGCCACCCTGATCACCCGCCGTCTCAACGCCGGCGAAGCGGACCGCTTGAACGAGCTGCTCCCCGACTTGGTCGAGCTCACACTCGCTCCCTACCTGGGCCGCGACGAGGCCCGCCGCATCTCCCGAGGCAAGTCTTAGAGCCCCATTCCTTCTTCTTAAAAACTTAGACTTGCATTCGTAAAACGTTTCTTTTATGCTCCCGGCTACAGCCCGGTTCGCAAGGAATGCGACCGAGCACCACAGGGACATAACCGAGCCTCGAGGAAGCCGCAAAGGGAAGCGGCGGGCAGAGGGGCTCACGGGACAAGGAGAGAGACGTGCTCGCAAAGGCAAGGAGTCGCCTCGGCGCTTTTCGCGTCGTCCTCACGCGTTCGCCGGTCCATAGAGACGCCTCCGTTCGCCGTCTCTCCACGATCCTTTTCTGTACTTCTCTAGTTGCTTTGGCGCTTGCACCCTCGGCCTCCGCCGATCCCGCCGACACCTACGCACGCAACTACGAAGCTCAGATCACGGGATTTGGCCTGGCTGGTGGCATCAACATCGACCCTGCGGGCCACCCCTGGATCGCCGACTCTCAGCCGCCCCTGATCAACGAGTACGCCGCCTTCCCCTCACTGGCGAAGATCGGCGAACAGGACGGCCAGGGCCACTTTCACGAATCCATCTCCTCTTATGCAAACGCCGCGATCGACGGCGTCAACGGTTACCTCTACGCTGCCGACACCGGCCAAGAAGCCAATATCCAGGTCTTCGACCCGACCAACTTCGTCGAAGAATGGTCGATCGCTGGCGGCACCAGCTGGGTTGGGATCGACAACTCAGGCGGCCCGTCAAACGGCAGGATCTACGTCGCCACCTACAACCCGGCAAAGCTCGAAGCCTTCGAACCCGGCCACGTACCCGCTGCCTTCAGCTGCCAGCCGCCGGCCTGCAGCTACGTCGAAGGCAACACCATCACCGGGACGCCGGGCGGGTCCTTCGGCTCCCTCTATGACGCGGACGTTGATGCCAACGGCAACATCTACGTGCTCGACGCCTCCAGAGGCGTCGATGAGTTCAAGCCGAGTGGAGAATTCGTGCGGGAATTCCCCCAAGGGGGTATCGGCATTGCGGTCGACCCGAGCAACGATCACCTCCTTGTCTTCAATCAGAGCGCGATCACCGAGTACGCGGCCTCCGGTGAAGTCGTTGGCCGCGTGCGAGAAGGGGCGCCCGGTGAAGAATTGCGAGGCGGCTCGGCCTTTGCTGGCATGGCGGTCAACTCGACCGGCTATCTCTACGTCCCAAACGGAGAAGTCGTTGACATTTTCTCCCCAGCCTTCCTGCTCCCGCAGGTCACCTATGAACCGGTCTCAAACCCGGCCCGCAACTCGGTCACCCTGAATGCGACGCTCGAACCACATGGCGGTGGAGACATCACCGCCTGCCACTTCGAATACGGCACCGACACCACCTATGGCCTCGGCTCGGTCCCCTGCACGCCAGATCCTGCCGCCAACCCACCGGGCTCCAACTTCACCGGGCCCACCCAGGTCAGCGCCAATCTCTCCGGCCTGACCACCGAGACGACCTATCACTACCGCCTCGTAGCTAGCAACGCGCATGTCACCCAGCACGGCGAAGACCAGACCTACACCCCGGCTCCGGCCGTCACCGACGCTTCGACCGATTCCGTCAGCGAAATCGCCAACACCTCAGCCACCTTCAACGGCTCCTACACCGCCGAGGAAGGAATCGAAACCGAATACTGGTTCGAATACGGCACCACGACCAACTACGGGCACAAAAGCGCGGTTGGCAGCGTGCCTGGAACCGGTTCCGGAGCCGGCACCAAAACGGAAGGCGTCAGCACCCACGTCGAAGGCCTCGATCCTGGCGTCTTCTACCACGTGCGATTGGTCGCCCGAAACCAATACGGCACCACCAAAGCCAACGATCAGACCTTCACCACCGATCAGGCGCCGACGATCAACGCTTCTTCGACCTCCAACGTCACCGCCACCAGCGCCGACCTGCACGCCCAGATCGACCCGCACGGATTCGCCACCACTTATCGCTTCGAATACGGCACCACCTCTTCCTACGGCCAAAGCGCCCCGGCCCCCGATGGGGAAATCGGCGCAGAACTGAACCTCGCCCATTCAGTCGAAGTCCATCTAACCGGCCTACAAGGCGTCCAGTACCACTTCCGCATCGTCGCCGAAAACCAGTGGGGCACGGTCACCAGCGAAGACCAGACCTTTGAATTCTTCCCGCCCAGCTGCCCCAACTCCGCCGTGCGTCAGCAAACCGGCTCCGCCTACCTGCCCGACTGCCGTGCCTATGAGCTGGTCTCACCGGGCAACGCCAACGGCACCCTGCTCTACGCCGGCGGTCCCAACACCGGCGAAGCTACCGCCCCCTCGCGCTTCTCCTTCACCGGCAACGGCAACTCCCTCAAGGGCACCAACACGATCGAGACCGCCGCTGACCTCTACACCGCGACTCGCACCGACAGCGGCTGGGAATCCAAATACATCGGCCTGCCCGGTGATCAAGCCGGCTGCATGGGGGGGCCGCCCAATTCCCCGACCTCTCACGTCGCCTTCTCGAGCCCGCCCTACCTGACCAACACGGTGCTCAGCGATCCCTCGATGAGCAGGCTGCTGATCTGGCTCGACGGCACGCCGATGAACTGCTTTGTTGGGCGCTCCCCCTTCTATGACAACAACTGGGAAAAAGCCTCGCCCTCCAACGCCCCCTATATGTTCAACGCCGACGGCGGTCTCAATCAGCGCCTGCCGAGCAGCTTCCCGGGTGGGGAAGAAGCGGTGGAAGCGCTCAAGTGCCCCTATCCGAACCTCGACTATGTCACCCCACCTTGCACAAGCGACGTCACCGCCTCCGCCGACCTCAGTCACTTCGTCTTCTCCTCCAACAAAGCCTCCTTTGCCGAAGGAGAGGGCTTGGAAGAGGCGCCGGGTTCGGCCTACGACAACGACATCGCCACCAACACCGCCTCTTTGATCTCACTGGACTCAACTGGGCACCCGATCGCGCAGGACTCCAACTTCGCCAACGTTCCACCGGAAGCCGTCTCATTTGGTGTAGCGCTCGGCGGCAAAGAAGAGTTCATCCGCTTTCCGGCCATCTCCACCGACGGCTCCCACATCCTGATGTCAACCGCTACCGCGAGGACCCGCCCTTGCAGTCGATCGCAGAGCGAGCCCGAACCGTGCCAGCGCTTCACCGACACCCCGATCCACCTCTATATGCGGGTCAACGACGCAATCTCCTATGAACCCTCGAGGGGTGAAGACGGCAAAAACCACGCGGTCAAGTTCCTCGGCATGACCCCCGACGGCTCCAAGGTTTTCTTCACCTCCGAAGAACAGCTGACTTCCGAAGACAAGGACACCAGCACCGACCTTTATATGTGGTCGGAAACGGCGGACTCGCTGACCCTTGTCTCCAAGGCAGACAACGCAGGGGAAGCTGGCGAAGCAGGGCAAAGTGACGACTGCAATTCAAATGCCTCTTGGACGACTAAGTGTGACGTGCAGCCTTACTCCAACTACCAATGGACGCTGCTGCCGGGGGGCGAGGGCGGTAACGGCATCGCGGATGGTGCGATCACTCCCAACGGCGACATCTACTTCTATTCACCCGAGCAGCTCGACGGCGACAGGGGTGTCTTGGGTGGCCAGAACCTCTACGACTACCGCGAAGGCAATGCTCAGTTCGTGACGACATTGGAACCCGTGTCGACGCTTGATCCCAAGCAGAAGTGTCCTCGCTCCTCAGCGTCGGGCAAAGGTTCGGAAGGGGTGCTCTGCGCCGAAGGCCCGGTCCTACGCTTCGAGGCGACTCCGACCGACAGCCACGCTGCATTCCTCACCACTACGCAGCTGACCTCCTATGACAACGCCGGGCACATCGAGATGTATGTGTTCACACCGGCTACGGGGGAAATCGTCTGCGCCTCCTGCCGTCCTAACGGCCAAGCACCTACCGACGACGTCAAGGCGAGCCAGGATGGGCGCTTCATCACCCACGATGGCAGGGTCTTCTTTTCCACCGCTGACCCCTTGGTGCCCCAGGACACCAACGAAGGAATCGACGTCTATGAGTACGTCGACGGTCGCCCACAGCTGATCACGCCGGGGACTGGCATCGCCACCCTCGCCGACACCGTCTTGAACGTCTCCGGCTTCGCCGAGCAACCGGGCCTGGTCGCGGTCAGCAACGACGGCACCGACGTCTACTTCGACACCTTCGACACACTTACCGCCGAAGACCACAACGGCAACTTCTTGAAGTTCTATGACGCCCGCGTCAACGGTGGCTTCGCCCAGCCGACGCCGGTGCCTCCTTGTAAGGCGGCCGAAGAATGCCACGGCGCTGGCAGCTCGGCTCCGGCCTTGCCCACCCAAGGAACCGCTGCTGCGATCAGCGGCGGCAACGCCAAGCAGAAGACGGCGGCAAAGAAGAAGCACAAGGCCAAGAAACACAAGAAGGCGGCAAAGCGCCACCGCGCCCGAGCTGCCAAGAGCAAGGGGAGGGCGGGCAAGTGAGCGCCAGGGCAAAGTCAATCGTTGTGGTCATGGCACTCGGAATCGTGTCGACTCTCCTGGCTGCCGCTCCGGCTCAGGCGATCCCGATCGAAGCTTTCAACGCCCTGCCCAGCTCCACGCAGGCGGGCGGTCACCCCGATGTCGCCTTCAATTTCACTGTGGGCAGTCGCCAGAGGGCCGAACCCAGCTCCTGTGCCTGTCGCGACGCGCGGAACCTCGGCGTGCACCTGCCCACCGGGCTGATCGGCAACCCCCACGCCACGCCGCAATGCGATATCGCGAGTTTCTCCTCGGATCAGTGCCCGGTCGACTCGCAGATCGGGGTCGCCGAAATCAAGGTCACTACTGTGGCGGGCAATCCAGAAACTGCCAATGCGGGATTCCTAGCCCCCGTATACGTCCTCGTTCCTCCTCCCGGGGACGTAGCCTTGCTCGGTTTCAAAGCCACCTTCAACCTGCCGGTTTTTACGGTGATCAGCTCCCGCACCAACAGTGACTACGGGGTTGACGCGACGGTCGAAAACACCATTCACTTTCTACCGTTGCTGAGCGTCAAGCAGGTGCTCTGGGGGGTGCCGGCGGATCCAAGCCACGACCTGCTCAGGTTTGGGTTGGGGCAGCCAGTCCAGACGGCCCTCAACATCCCACTCTGTGACGCCAACGGCAATCCCAGCACTGACGATCCCTCGACAATGGTTCAGTACTGCAGTGGTCTTGGCTTCAAAGGCGCGATCGGCGAAGGCGGCTTCGGTGGACCTGGCCACATCGTCTCCTCCTCGAGCCCCCTAACCCCCTTCTGGCAGAACCCGACCACCTGCGGGGAAACGCTAGCGACATCCCTAGACGTCCTCGGCTACGACGACTCGGTCACCCACGCCGATTCGTTGTGGCCCCCCACAACCGACTGCGGCCAACTGAGCTTCAACCCATCCCTCTTCGCCAGACCGACGACCGAATCAACCGACTCCCCCTCAGGCATAGACGTAGACCTAAAAGCCCCCTCCTTCGAGAGCCCAGACACCCCCTCCCCCTCAGAGATCAGGGGCACCACGGTCACCCTGCCCCCGGGCTTCTCGATCAACCCCTCAGCAGCAGACGGCAAGACCTCCTGCCTAGACCAAGAAGCCAAGTTCGGCACAAGGGAAGAAGCCCAGTGCCCTGAGTTCTCAAAGATCGGCACCCTGGAAGTCCACAGCCCGGTCCTCCCAGGCGTATTGCCAGGAGCGATCTATATAGGCCACCCCCAGGAAGGAAAGCGCTACCGCCTCTTCCTCACCTTCGATGGCTTCGGCGTGCACGTAAAGCTGCCCGGAGAGGTCCACCCCGATCCCCAAACAGGCCAGGTCGTAACCGAATTCAAGGACCTGCCCCAGTTCCCCTTTGAAGACTTCGACCTGCACTTCTTCGGAAGTGAAAGAGGGGTCCTGGCAACCCCATCCCAGTGCGGCACCTATCCGGTCTCGACCCTGTTCGAACCCTGGGACGGCTCTTTGCCCAACCAGACCTCGACCCAGTTCTTCAGCTTGACCTCAGGCCCTGGGGGGACCCCTTGCCCCAACGGCCCAAGGCCATTCAACCCGGGCTTCGCAGCGGCCTCTTCCACCAACACCGCCGGCTCCCACACCGGCTTCTCGCTGAACCTGACAAGGCCCGACGGCGATCAGAACCTCAGCGCCCTTGACGTAACAACCCCACCGGGCTTCTCGGCCACCCTCAAAGGCATCCCCTACTGCCCCGAGGCGGCGATCGCAGCCGCAGGCGCAGGCGTCTACTCCGGCGCCCAAGAGCAGGCAAGCCCCTCCTGTCCCGCAGCCTCCCTCGTAGGCGAAGCGATCGCCGGCTCAGGAGCAGGCACCCACCCCTTCTACGCCCCGGGAAGGGTCTACCTAGCCGGCCCCTACAAAGGCGCCCCCCTGAGCCTCGTGGTGATCACCCCAGCCGTCTCTGGCCCCTATGACCTCGGAGACGTCGTAGTCAGGACAGCCCTCTACGTCAACCCCACCACGACCCAGGTAAGCGCTATCTCTGATCCCTTGCCCCAGATCCTCGCCGGCATCCCCCTGCGCCTGCGCTCGATCATGGTCAACCTCAACCGCCAAGGATTCGCCCTTAACCCAACCAACTGCAGCCCCTTCTCGACCCAAGCCACGGTCTTTGGAAGTGAAGGAGCCACCAAGAGCCTTGCCTCCCACTTCCAGGTAGCCAACTGCGCCAGGTTGGACTTCGAACCGAAGCTCGAAACCAGCATCATCGGCCCGACCAAGAACGGCGCCACCCCGCGCTTTAAGGCAGTCCTCAGAATGCCCCAGGGCGGCGCCAACATCGAACACGTCGCGGTAACCCTGCCGCACTCAGAGTTCCTAAAACAGGCCCACATCCGCACCGTCTGCACAAGACCCCAGCTCGCCTCCCACAGCTGCCCAGCTGGATCTGTCTATGGCTTTGCCAGGGCCGAGACCCCGCTGCTAGACAAACCGCTGGAAGGCCCTGTCTACCTCGGCACCGGCTACGGGCACAAGCTGCCCGACCTGATCGCCGAACTAAACGGCCAGATCCACGTGATCTTGGACGGCATCATCGACACCGGCAAGGGCGGGGGGATCCGAAACACCTTCGAAGTAGTCCCCGATGCCCCGGTCTCCAAGTTCACCTTGGAAATGCAGGGAGGCTCCAAAGGCCTGCTGGAAAACTCAAACGTCTGCTCACAGCGCAACTACCTGACCGCCAAGTTCTTCGCACAGAACGGCAAGACCAGCGTCTCGCACCCGCTGATGCAAGACGGCTGCGGGGCCAAAGGAAGGCACGAACGCCACAAGCGAGACGCCAAGCGCAACCGGGGGGTGGGTAAGTGAGGGGCCTAGTCCGACATATCTCAATCTGCGCCCTGCTCGCTCTAAGCGCCCTGGCGCTGAGCGCAACACCGGCCTCCGCGCTCTCCAAACACGTATTTGCGACCTCATTCGCAGGATCGGGGACCAACGCCCTGGCCAACCCCTCTGACGTCGACATCGATCAGAGCACCGGCGACGTCTACGTCACCGACCCCGCCAATCACCGCATCGAGAAGTTCGACTCCGCCGGCAACTTCATCCTGATGTTCGGCAAGGGGGTGGATGCGACTACCGGGGGGGATGTCTGCACGGCAGTCTCGGGGGATGTGTGTCAGGCGGGGGCGAAGGGGAGTGAACCGGGGGCTTTTGTGGGGGAATTCAATTTCCAAGGCAATCAAATCGGAAGCCGCCTCTTCCTCGCCGTCGACAATTCCGGCGGCCCTTCCGCCGGCGACATCTACGTCGGCGACCCGGCCACCAGCCTGGTGCAGAAGTTCGACCCCGAAGGCAACCTGATCACTTCTTGGGGCAAAGGCGGGCAGATAGACGGGGCGGCTGAACATGAAAAGAAGTTCTTCCCCGAGGGCGTGACAGGAGTGGCTGTTGGTCAAACCGGAATCCTCTATGTCTCTGGGGGGTATGCCGAACTCTTCGAGTTCGCACAGGATGGGACTCCGACCAAAAGGCTCTTCGGGCCGTTTCTTTCCGTCAAGGGGCTCGCCGTTGATGGCATCGGTGACCTCTATTTCCCTGAAGGTTCCGGTGTGCTCAAGGTTGAGCCCGATCCCAAGAAATACATCGGTTTCGTCAACCCGAACAATGGCCCCCAAGTCTTGGGTTTCCGAATCGACCCTGCCTCAAACGATCTCTATGTCACTCGTTACGAAGCCACCAAACACGACGGCTTCATCGAACACTTCTCCGCCGCCTGCAACCCGATCCCCAGCTCTTGCAAACCCGTCGAGATTTTCGGCGAAAGCATCCTCAACGAACCCAGCGGCGTAGCGATCAACGACACCACCGGTGCCGCCTACGTCGCCGACACCGGCAACGGCCGGGTGGCAGTCTTCAGTGCCGAACCCTTCCTCCCCGACGCCACGGCCTCTGCCGAAGCGCTGACGCCAAGCACTGAGGCGATGGAAGGAAAGGCGGATCCAGCGGGCGCAGGCCCGATCACGGCCTGCCACTTCCAGTACGTAACCGACACCGCCTTTGACAAAGAAGCCTTCGAAGACCTCAGCTCAGGCGGCAGCGTCCCCTGCACCGAGGGCCAGTCCCTGGCATCTGCGACTGAAGTCAGCGCTGAACTCTCGGGTCTCACCTACGGCACGGAATACCACTACCGCCTCATCCTCGAAAACGCCAAAGGCACCAATGCCAGCTATGACCAGAGCTTCGAGTCGCTTCCCCTCGCTCCGAACGTGGAAGCAACCTCGGTCTCAGACGTCAGCTCTGACGCCGCCCATATCCACGCCCAAATCAACCCCAACGGCGGCGATGCCACCTACCACACGACCTACCAGGTCGAATACGTCACCCAGGAAGGCTTCGAAGCCAGCGAATTCTCAGAAGCCCTGCAGAGCAAAGCCACAGACGCCGGCTCAGCCAGGACCCCGCAGGCGATCACATCCCAGATCAGCTCCCTTGCCGCCGACACCACCTACCACTACCGGGTGGTCGCCCAAAACGCCTCGGGTACGACCAAAGGCCCAGATCGCACCCTGACCACCTTCCCGATCGCCACCCCGACCACCGACCCCTGCCCCAACGCCCACGTGCGCCAGCAGACCGGAGCGGTCCGCCTCTTGGACTGCCGAGCCTATGAGCTGGTCTCAGCCCAAAACACCGGGGGCTATGACGTCGAGTCGAGCCTCATCTCAGGCCAGTCCCCCTTCCCGGGCTATCCAGAGGCAGAAGGCAAGCTCCTCTACGGCGTCCACAACGGCGGCATCCCCGGCACCGATCACCCGACCAACAAAGGCCTCGATCCCTATGTCGCGACCAGGGGCAACGAAGGCTGGCAGACCCAATATGAGGGCGTGCCCTCAAACGACCCCTACTCAGCAGCCCCCTTCTCCTCGCTGCCCACCGGCGCCAGCCAAGACCTGAAGACCCTCGCCTTCGGCGCCCCAGGCGGCTGCTCGCCCTGCTTTGAAGGCGGCTATACGGGAGTTCCCGTTCGCAACGCCAACGGCGAACTGACAAACGGCATGGCGGGCCCTGAAGACCCAGGCCCCTCGGCCAAATCGCAGGGCCTGATCGCAAAGCCGCTCTCAGCCGACGGAACCCACTTCGTCTTCGGCTCGACCTCCAAGTTCACCTCAGAGGCAAGCGAAGGCCAGCTCGGCATCTATGACCGCAACCTGAGCACCAACCAGACCCACCTGGTCTCAAAGACCCCAGGCGAAGCGCAGATGAGCGGAGCCGACATAGCGGAGCTAGACATCTCCAAAGACGGCTCCCACATCCTGATCGGCCAATTTGTCTCTGAAGCCGAAGGCAACAAGCTCTACCACCTCTATATGAACGTCGGGGACTCGTCCAAGACGATCGACCTCACCCCCGGCACCACCACCGGCGTCCTCTACGCCGGCATGTCTTCCGATGGCTCCAAGGTCTTCTTCACGACGAAGGACGAACTGCTCTCCGCAGACGAAGACGAAAGCGCTGATCTCTATGCGGCCACGATCTCCGGGGAAAGCTCGACGCTGAGCCTGCTCTCCACGGGAAGCGAAGGAGCCGGCAACACCGACTCCTGCGATCCCTTCGCCAACTCCGCCCATGAGCACTGGAACACTAAGGGCGAAGAAGCCGATTGCGGCGTGGTCGCAGTCGGCGGCGGTGGGGGAGTGGCCTCCCAGCAGGGCTCGATCTACTTCCTCTCGCCCGAGAAGCTGGACGGCTCGGGGAACGGGACCGAGGATGAGCCGAACCTCTACCTGGCCGCCCCCGGCTCGGCACCTCACTACGTGACCACTCTCGAATCGGTCGTAAACGGACCTCAGCCGCCAGCCCTGCGCCACAGCTTCAGCCACGACTTCGGCTCCTTCTCGACTGCCACCGGGATCGCGGTCGATCACTCCGATGGCTCGGTCTACGTGCTCGACGCCGAAGCCAACACGGTCGAGAAGTTCGACTCCGAAGGAAACCTGGTGACCTCCTTCGGCGACAGCTCGCCGACCCACAACGGGGTGCTCAGTGGCCTCCAAACCCCCGAAGGCTCCTTCTTTGAGATCCCCTCGATCGGCGCCCCGACCCAGCTCGCCGTCGACAACGACCCCACCAGCCCCTCCTATCGCGACCTCTACGTGCCCGACATGGCCCACAACGTCGTCGACAAGTTCAGCCCCGGAGGCGAATTCAAAGGCGCGGCAAGCCAGCTTCACGTCAGCCTGCCCAGCGGCGTGGCGGTCGACCAGGCGAACGGCCACGTCTACGTCTCGAGCTTCTCCGGCAGTGTCAACGCCTTCGATGCCGAAGCCAACCCGGTCTCACCGGCGCCCTTCCCGGCTCCCGAATTCAAAGCCTCGGCGATCGCGGTCAGCACCACCGGCACGATCTACCTCGCCACCGCAGAAGGCACGACGATCTATAGCTCGAGCGGAGCCAAAGCCGGCACCCTGGATGCCAAACCCTCAAAGGGCGTCAGCGTCGATCCCTCCACCAACGACATCTACGTAAATGAGGGCAACCAGGTAGTCCGCTACGACTCAAGCGGCAACCGCGGTGAAGTGCTGGGCGCAGGCCACCTCGCCGAATCGGTCGGAGTGGCGATCGACCCCGAAGGCAGCCTCTATGCCTCCAACAAGACCAGCGTCTCTGCCTTCTCGGCCTCCTTGGCGCCGAGCCCCTCGATCGACAACCCCCTGGTGGTGGACTCCGTCAGCGAACCCTCAGTACGCCACACCGCCGACTTCCAGGTAACCCCCACGGGCAACTACGCCGCCCTCGGCTCGACCCTCCCCCTGGCCGGGGGAGAAGAAGAACCAGCCGGCCACCCCCAGGTCTACCGCTACCAAAGTCAGGGCGAAGCGATCAAGTGCATCTCCTGCACCAAGACTGGCGCCCCCTCAGCAGGGGATGCCTCATTGGCCCAAGACGGCCTCAGCCTGCTCGAAGACGGCAGGGTCTTCTTCGACTCAACCGACCAGCTGGTCAACTCAGACACCGACGGTCGCCAGGACGCCTATGAGTACTCCGAACCCGGGGTGGGCAACTGCACCCCCCAATCCCCCGCCTACGCCAAAGCCACGGGCACCTGCCTGGCCCTGATCTCGGCCGGCACCAGCCCCTTTGACTCGGGCCTGCTCACGGCAACTTCCAACGGCAAGGACGCCTTCTTCTTCACCCGCGACAGCTTGGCCCCGCAAGACAAAAACGGCTCGACGATGAAGATCTATGACGCTAGGGAAGGCGGTGGCTTCCCCTTCAGCCCCGATCCCAACACCTGCCAGGCATCGGATGAGTGCCACGGGGCGGCGAGCCCCACACCGGGCCCTGTCCAGGTCGGCTCTGTCGCAGGGACTGCTGGCAACGAAAAGGCGGCTGAAAAGAAGCACAAGCCGCATAAGAAGAAGCACCACAAACGCAAGAAGAGCCATCACAAGCGAGCCAACCACAAGCGCGGAGGTTCCAAGTGAGGGCCCTAAAGACAACCCTGGCGCTCGGCTGCGCCCTTGCCTTGATCACGGCGCTCTCTAGCTCCGCCTCAGCCTCTGAGCCAATCGAAGCCTTCTCCACGACGATGTCGAGCTCCCAAGCAGGCGGGCACCCCGACATCACCACCAACTTCACCCTGGGTAACCCCGGAGCCCCCGAGGCAGCCCAAAACGTGATCTTCCAGGCCCCCACCGGCCTCTTTGGCAACCCCACCGCGGCAACCGAATGCCAGGCCGATGACTTCGCCCTCGATCAGTGCCCCCCCAACTCCCAGGTCGGCCTGATCAGCCTCCACGCCAACTATGAAGGCAACCCCAACTACCTCCTAGGCACCGCCCCGATCTTCACCGTCGTCCCCCAAAACGGCGACACCGCCCGCTTCTCTTTCATCGTCCCGGTCCTAGGCATCCCGATCGCGATCCCAGTAGCGGTTAGGACCACAACCGACTACGGCTTGCGCTTCACGGTCAAAGACATCTCCCAGCTCACCCCCCTGGCCTCTGCCTCGCTGACCTTCTGGGGCTTCCCCGCCGATGAAGAACACGATGTCCAGCGCTTCCCCAAAGGAAGCCCCGGCAACCCAGCAGGCTGCCCCAAAGAAGAAGGCACGGCCTGCATCACCGAAGGGACCGAAGCAAGCATCACCCCGACCCCGCTGACTGACAACCCGACCACCTGCACCGGGGAAGACCTCTCGGCTGCCTTGGAAGTGCAGACCTACCAGGACCCCGAACACCTCACCGAGGCCCACTCCACCTACCCGCCGATCACGGGTTGTGAGAAAGAGGTCTTCAAACCGGTCCTCCAAGCTTCCCCGACCACAAGCCAGACAGACTCGGCCTCGGGGCTAAACGTCGAGCTGCGCTCCCCCCAGTTCCTAACCCGCGCAGCAGCTCCTTCCCAGATCAAATCGGCCCTGGTCACCCTGCCTGAAGGCTTCACGGTCAACCCCGATGCCGCCGACGGCCAATCGGCCTGCACCGACGCTGAGGCCAACTTCAACTCAGAGGGCCCAGATAACTGCCCCGATAGCGCCAAGATCGGCACCTTTGCGATCGGCACCCCCGCCCTGCCCGAACCCCTAGAAGGAGCCGTCTACATCGGCCAACCCAAAGCAGGGGACCAATACCGCCTCTTTGAGTTCACCCACGGCTTTGGGATCAACTCCAAGCTGGTTGGCTCGGTGATCCCAAACCCGATCACCGGCCGCCTCGCAGTCAGCTTCCCCAACCTGCCCCAGGCCCCCTTCGAAGACTTCCAGCTACACCTCTTCTCCGGCGAACGCGGCCTCCTGGCAACGCCCAACTACTGCTCGGTCTATGCCGTCAGCGCTGAGTTTCACCCTTGGAACTCGACCCTCGCCGAACAGACCTCCGTTCAGCACTTCGGCCTTTCATCCGGCCCCGGCGGGGCTCCCTGCCCCGGGCAGGTGCGCCCCTTCTCACCCACCCTCTTTGCCGGCACCTCAAACGCCTCAGCGGGTGAGCACTCCTCTTTCTCCTTGCGCCTCGACCGCGAAGACGGCAACCAGCTCTTGGGCAAGCTCGGCTTCACCATGCCCCCGGGCCTCTTGGCAAACCTGCACGGGGTTAGCTACTGCCCCGAGGCCCAGATCGCCGCCGCCGCGCAGCGCTCGGGCCTAAGCGAGCAGGCCGCCCCCAGCTGCCCCGCCGCCTCACAGATCGGCACCACCAACGTCGCCGCCGGCCCCGGCACCCACCCCTTCCACGCGACCGGGCGGATCTACTTCGCCGGCCCCTTCTCCGGAGCGCCGCTGAGCCTGGTTGCGATCACCCCGGCCCTGGCCGGTCCCTATGACTACGGCACCGTGGTGGTTAGGGTGGCGCTTCGCATCGACCCGCTCGATGCCCACGTCTTCGCCGACTCAGAAGTCGTCCCCCAGATCCTCGGCGGGGTGCCCCTGCGCCTGCGCCAGATCCAGGTCAACATCGACCGCCCCAACTTCATGGTCAACCCGACCAACTGCGAACCGATGTCGATCGGCTCGCGCGGGATCGGTGACCAGGGCACCCTCGCCTCCTTTAGCTCCTACTTCAACGCGGTCAACTGCTCCACCTTGCCCTTCGCCCCGAAGATGAGCGTGACCCAGCTCGGCGGCCACAAGCAGGCCAAGCGCGCCGCTGATCCCGCCCTGCGCTTTGACCTGCGCACAAAGCCCGGCGAAGCCAACGTCCGCTCGCTGGCGCTGACCCTGCCCAGGGCCTTTGGGATCGACCAGCGCCACCTCGGCAACATCTGCTCCAAGTCCCAACTACAGCGCGAACACTGCGCCGGGCGCCAGCCGATCGGCAACGTGATCACCGAAACCCCGCTCTTGGAAGCCCCGCTTAGCGGCCCCGCCTACGCGGTCTCTGGCTATGGCAAGTTGCCCCACCTCGCCTTCATCCTCTCCGGGCAGGTAACGGTGATCCCCGAAGCGATGTCCTCGACGGTCAAGGGCGGGCGCCTAAGGACAGTGGTGCCAGTCATCCCCGATGCCCCGATCGGCCACTTCGCCCTCACCCTGCTAGGCGGCAAACAAGGCTACATCCGCAACTTCGCCAACCTCTGCGCTGCCCCGACCACCACCACAGTCGAATACAGCGGCCAAAACGGCAAGACCCACACCGAACAGGTGAGGACCAAGGCCGCCTGCGCCGCCAAGGCCAAGCAGCACAAAAAGTAAGAGAGGAACTCCTAGATGTTGAAGCTAAAGCGGCCCTCACCGGCCCTGGTCATCGCTGTTATCGCCCTGATCTGTGCCCTTAGCGGCACCGCCTATGCCGCCCTGGGCAAGAACTCAGTTGGCTCACGCCAGCTCAAGGCAAAGGCAGTGACCACCGGCAAGATCGCCAATAACGCGGTCAACGCCGCCAAGGTCGCCGATGGCTCGCTGACCGGCCAAGACATCAACATCGGCGCCCTCGGCACCGTCCCCTCTGCCACCAACGCCGCCCATGCCCAAAACGCCGACACCGTCGGTGGGCACGGTGCCTCTTGTCCTGCCGCCACCACCTTGATCCGCGGCCTTTGCTTTGACTCCACTTCAAACGGCCCGGCATCCTCCCTGCAAGCCGCCACCGAAGCCTGCGCGGCAAAGGGCGGCTACCTGCCGACCCCGATGGAGCTCTACTCCACCCGCGGGGTGCTTAACCTCGGCTCTGGGATCGGCTCAGATCGCCAATACACCGATGAGATCTACTCCAACACCTCCGGCGGTAACTACCGCACGATCGTGATCGACGGCACCGGGGCGCTAACCGAACAGGCCCCCTCAAGCGCCGCCCACTACTTCTGCGTCTATGAGCTGGTGCGCTAGGTGAGAGCCGCGCCCAAGCGCGCCGGCGCCGTCTTGCTCGTTGCCTTGGCCCTGCTTTGCCTGGTAGCGGGAGCCTCCGCCGAGCAGGCCAAGAAGGGCAACCTGGAGGTCTCCTTTAACGGCGGCATCTCCCCCCAGCACCTGCCCCGCACCGAAGCGGTGCCGGTCACGGTGCAGATGGGCGGCAAGATCAAGACCACCGATAAATCGATCCCGCCAAAGCTGGAGAGGATCATCTTGGCGATCAACTCCGCCGGGCAGATCGAAACCAAGGGCCTCGCTACCTGCTCGCTTCAAAAGCTGGCCTCGATCTCCTCCGCGGGGGCAAAGCGCGCCTGCGGGGATGCCCTGATCGGCCACGGCAACGTCACCTCCAGGGTCAGCCTGCCCGGCCAAGGAGCCTTTGCCTCAAACGGCACCCTCCTAGCCTTCAACGGCACCTATAAAGGCCACTCCGCTGTCCTTGCCCAGGTCTCCTCGGGAGCGCCCCTACCGCTGACCTACGTGATCGTCTTTGAAGTCAAGAAGACCAAGGGCACCTTCGGCACCGAATTGGTCGGCACCCTGCCCCCGATCGCCTCTGAATACGGCTACATCTCCGCCTTTGATCTCTCCCTAGCCCGCAACTACCCCTACAAGGGCAAGAGCCGCAGCTATGCCTCTGCTTCTTGCCCAGCTCCGAAGGGGTTCAGCGCCGCCTCCTTTACCTTCGCCCAGGCGAGCTATGAGTTCGCTGATGGGAGGGTGCTTTCCTCGAAGCTGGTTAGGCAGTGTCGGGTGCGGGGGTGAAAGAGGCGTTCTACGTGGAGGGGTCAGCCGAGGGCTCAGTGCCGGCTGAGCTCGCTCGCCCGCTGGTGGACGAATCCCGCAACGGGAGAGGAAGCGGGGATCGCTTCGGCCTCGAGGGCGGCCACGATCGATTCGATCGTGGCTCGGGCGCCGGCCTCGGCGCGCTCTGGTGGGTGGCGCCATAGGCGGGCCTCGCGGACGATGTCGGCGAGGCTGACGTCCGGCAGCGCGACCTGGGCGCCGATCGACATCGCCGCCTCGCTGCGCAGCTTCGGCCAGAGGGCGGTCGGGACGGTGTCGTAGAGGGGGGCGAGCTTGACCTGCTCAGGGTCGGGGTGTAGGAGGGCGAGGTTCTTGCCATGGGCATCGGCGTTGCCGATCAGGACCGTGAAGGTCACGATCGCGACCAGGCGGTCGAGCTGGCCGAGGGGGTCGCGGGAGTAGCTGTCGAGTAGCTGCGCGGCCTGCTTGAAGCCGGGCCCGCCGGTACGCTCGTACTTCGCCCGCCTGCGGTTCGCGTCGGGGTCGACGGCCAACGCCTGGCAAAGGTCCTCCTGGTGGATGCGGCGCACCTCGCCGGGTCCTCCGCTCCGATCGAAGCGGGAGACGATCAAGCAGGTCCGCTCGCCAAC
Organism: uncultured Solirubrobacterales bacterium; assembly: GCA_963716345.1. Classification (GTDB taxonomy): domain Bacteria; phylum Actinomycetota; class Thermoleophilia; order Solirubrobacterales; family 70-9; genus VRUE01. Next base: position 1,100,709 of record OY970304.1, on the reverse strand, counting down.
CCGCGTGAGCTCGGTGTCGATCGTGGTCAGGTCGGCTGCCTTTGCCAGCGCCAGGCAGTGCGCCTCGGCTTCAACCAGTCCCGGCCGGTAGGGGTCGTCGGCCTTGAGAATGTGGGTCGAGGGGCGGCCGCGCAGGGGGCGCCCCCAGCCGCCGCCCTCGAGTTCGACCAGCAGCAGCTTGTCCTGTAGGCCGGCGAGCGAGAGCTCGCTGTCGTCGTGGGAGCCGAGTGGGTGGTCGTCGAGCTCCTCCACGGCTTGCTCGAGGCCCGCCCGGTCGAGCGCCTCAACCCCGAAGCGCCGCTCCTCGGGCTCCTCCTCGGCGATCACGAGCGCCCCGGCGACGTCGCGGCCGAAGCGCGCCAGCAGGTCGAAGGTCTGGTGGGTTGCCAGGCTCGCCTGCTCGGCCATCGCCCGCAGCGCCTCCCCCTCGGGCAGCAGGCCCTTGCAGAAGGCGAGGGCGTCGCGCGGGCGCGAGCCGAGGGGGAGACTGCAGGAGAGGACCGGGCTGTTCTCGGGCCAGCGGTCGAGTGCCTCCTCGCTGTAGCGGCATGAGATGGTGCCCCCGCGGGCGCGGGCCAACTGCGCCACGAGCTCGCCGTCAAGCCAGACGCCGAGGGTCTCAGCGTCACTCATCGTCGCCAGGGAGGCTGACTGTGACGCTGGCGCCCATGCGGCGGAGCGCACGCAGGCTACGCTCCAGCACGAGCTGGGACGCGCCGGCCTCGAGCTGCGCCAGGTAGCTGCGGCCGACTCCTATCTGCGCGGCGAGCTGAGCTTGCGTCAGGCCCCGGGCATCGCGTACCCCGGCGATCGCACGCCCGAGGTCGGCCGGGCTGCGGATCGTCCAGCTACGGGCGCGGGGGGGCCGGTCTCTAGTGCCGGTTGTTCGCATATGCGGACAGTAGCAGCGAGAGTAGCCGTTGTTCGAATATCAAAACTTTTGCAAGAGGAAACTCGATGTGCTGATATCCGAACAGACAGGGTCACGGAACAGCCGTCGCCTCGGTCTCGACCCCGCCACCTTCGATGCGCTTGCCACGTCCGCCCCGTGCCGCGGCCACACCGTCCTCCTCGCGTGTCAGCCGGTGCGCGAGGTACACCGGGATGATCGAGATCAGGATCACCAGGACGGCGACGGCGTTGACGATCGGCAGTTCGTGGGGGCGGAAGAGGTTGGAGTAGATCCAGATCGGCAGCGTCTCTTCGCCCGCTCCGATAGTGAAATTGGTGACGATGATCTCGTCGAAGGAAAGGGCGAAGGCGAGCAGGCCGCCGGCGATCAGGGCGCTTTTCATGCCCGGAAAGGTGACGTGGCGAAAGGTCTGCCAGGTGTTGGCGCCGAGGTCAGCTGAGGCCTCCTCGAAAGAGCCGGAAAGGCGGCGCAGCCGGGCAACGGAATTGTTGTAGACGACGACGATGCAGAAGGTGGCGTGGCCGACGATCACGGTGAAGAGGCTGAGCGACACGCCGAGGACCTGGGTAAAGGTGTTACTTATCGCGACGCCGGTGACGATCCCCGGCAGCGCGATCGGCAGGATCACGAGGAAGGAGATCGTCTCGCGGCCGAAGAAGCGGTGGCGCGCCACCGCCAGTGAAGCGAGGGTGCCGAGGGTCAGCGCGATCGCGGTCGCCGCCACACCCGCCTTGATCGAGGTAACAAAGGCTTCTCGCGCAGCTTCGTTCTTGAAGGCTTGGGAGAACCAGTGGGTGGTCCAGCCCGGTGGTGGCCAGATGAGGATCTTGCTCGAGTTGAAGGCGTAGATCACGATCACGATCAGCGGGATGTAGATGAAGGCAAGGCCCGCCCAGACGGCGAGCCGCAGCAGGATTCGTGAGCGTTTCGAGAGTCTCATCGGCTAGACGTGCTCGAAGGCGCCGAGCTTGCGGGCGACCAACAGGTAGGCGATCATGACGACGATCGGGACCAGGGCAAGGGCGGCGGCAAAGGGCTGGTTGTTGGCGATGTTGCTGAAGATGACATTGCCGATGAACTGATCGTTGGAGACCAGCTTCGGCGTGATGTAGTCGCCCAGGGTGAGTGAGAAGGTGAAGATCGAGCCGGCGACGACGGCCGGGAAGCTGAGCGGCAGGATCACCCGTCGAAAGGTCGTGAAGGGCGAGGCGCCGAGGTCCTCAGAGGCACTGATCAGCGAGTCGGGGATCCGCTCGAGCCCGGCGTAGATCGGCAGGATCATGTACGGCAGCCAGAGGTAGCTGAACACCAACCAGACGGCCGTCGTCCCGTAACCGGGGGTGTCGAGCCCGATTGGACTCAGCGCCCAGTGGATCGCCCCGTCGGCGGAGAGCAGCGTTCGCCAGGCGTAGACCTTGACCAGGTAGCTGGACCAGAGTGGCAGCAGGATCCCGACCACCAGCAGCGCCTTGCCGCGCCGGCTCGCCAGCTTGGCCATGTAGAAGGCGATCGGGAAGGCAATGATCGCGTCGGTGAGGGTGACCAGCAGCGCCGTCCGGATCGTCCGCCAGACAATCGTCCGGTAGACCGGTTCGTTGACCAGCGATTCGAAGTTTTCGAGAGTGAAGCTCTTGACGGTCAGCCCGCTGAGCGGGTCAACCGACCAGAAGGCAGCGACCAGGAGCAGGGCGAGCGAGCCCAGGTAACCGATCACCAGCCAGCCGACCGGGCCGGCCAGGAGCGCCCCCACTTGCAGACACCGGCGGCCGTGGAAGAGGTCGGCGAGCCTGTGGCTCACCGACCTCCTCTCGACTACCGCTTCAGAAGCCACGGCTCAGACTCGCCGGGCTAGCCCTTGATCGAGGTCCAGGCCTTGACCCAGTCGTTGTAGTCCTTGCAATCTTCTTCGCCGTTGCCGCAGTCGGCCACCGGGGTCTCCCAGTAGTAGACCCGCTTCCAGAACGCCGGTTCTTCCGCGTGGTATTCGCTGCAGAAGTTCGGGTTCGCGGTGTGTTCGCAGGCCTTTTCCTGGGCTGGTGCCTCGCCGAAGAATTCCGCTATTTCGGCGTTCACTTTCGGTTCGATCACCCAGTTCATCCACTCGTACATGCAGTTTGGATGCTTGGCTTCGGAGCTGATCATCCAGGTGTCCGACCACCCGGTTGCGCCCTCCTTCGGCAGGAAGCCCTGACTAGCCGGGCTTGCCTTGACCGGCACGCCTTCTTCCTTCAGCGCGAAGTACTGGTACTGCCAGGTAGTGCCGACCGTGACGTCCCCGCCGGCGAAGGCGGAGATCTGCTTGGCCGCTTCCGACCAGTATTCGCCGACGTACTGGCGCTGTTCCTTCAGCAGTTCGATCGTCGCGTTGAACTGTTCTTCGTTCAGCTCGTAGGGGTTTTCGATTCCCAGGTCGGGCTGGTGGAACTTGAGGTAAAGGGCGGCGTCGGCGATGTAGCTCGATTCGTCGTAGGCGCTGATCTTGCCCTTGTACTTGGCCGCGATCTTGGGATCGAACATGATGTTCCAGGAGTCTGGCGCGGGCTTGACGTCGTTCCCGTTCCACATCAGGAGGTTGGCGCCGCGGCCGTGCGGGATGCCGTAGTTAACGCCTTCGAAGGTGTTGTACGGCTGGTTCTTCAGGTCGGCGAAGACCGTCTTGTAGTTGGGGACGAGGCTGACGTTGACCGGGTCGACGAGATTGGCGGCGACGAGGCGGGCGGTGGCGTTGCCCGAGGCCGAGACGCCGTCGTACTGCCCGGTTTTCATCAACTCGACCATTTCGTCGGAGGTGCCCGCTTCCTTGTCGCTGACCTTGCAGCCGGTCTTCTGTTCGAACGGCTTGGTCCATTCCGGCTCGACGTAGCCGGCCCAGGAGATCAAGTTGACCGATCCCTCGCCCTTGCCGAGCTTCTTCAGTTCGCTGCCAGACGAGCTATCGCTGCTGCTGGAGCCGCAGCCGGCAAACAGGAGCATCGCTGCCAGCAGGCCTCCGACGATCAACCACGCTGTTCGCGCGGGGTTTGCGTGCTGCTGCGTTCTCACGGTGATTCCTCCTCTGGTTTGGAACTGCCACGGACGACGACGGTTTGCTCTGGGTGCCAGCCCACGACTACCTCCCGCCCCTGCTCGGAGGCGGCGTCCGGCGACGTGCCTTCGACGTTTTGGCGAATCAACTGAAGCTCGCCGCCTTGCTCGAGGGCGACCGTGTAACGGGTGACCATGCCGACGTAGGCGACGTCGGCGATGCGACCGCGCTCGGTGCGCAGCCCGTTCGGAGCCGCGGCTGGGTCGAGGAGCTGCACCTTCTCGGGGCGGACCGTGAAGCGGGTACCGTCGCGCTCGAGCAGGTTGGAGACGCCGACGAAGCCGGCGACGAACTCGGTCCGCGGCTGCTCGTATAGCTCGACCGGAGGGCTGACCTGCTCGATCCGGCCCTCGTTGAAGACGGCGATGCGATCACTCATCGTCAGTGCCTCGTCCTGGTCGTGGGTGACGTAGACGAAGGTGATGCCGACCTCGCCTTGGATTGCCTTCAGCTCGACCTGCATCTGCTCGCGCAGCTTCAGGTCGAGGGCGCCGAGCGGCTCGTCGAGCAACAGCACCTTGGGCCGGTTGACGATCGCCCGGGCGAGGGCTACGCGCTGGCGCTGGCCGCCGGAGAGCTCGGCCGGGCGACGATCGCCATAGCCCGGCAGGCGGACCATCTCCAGCGCCTCGTCACGGCGCTTGGCCCGCTCTGCCTTGGCGACGCCGGCGATCCGCAGCCCGTAGGCGACGTTCTCGCCGACCGTCATGTGAGGGAAGAGGGCGTAGTCCTGGAAGACCGTGTTGACCGCCCGGTCGTAGGGCGGCACGCCACTGACGTCCTCGCCGGCGAGTTCGAGCGTGCCGCCGCTGGGGTCCTCGAAGCCGGCGATCATGCGCAGCGTCGTCGTCTTGCCCGAGCCCGACGGTCCGAGCATGGTGAAGAACTCGCCCGGTTGTACTTCGAGGTCAATGCCCGCAACCGCGACCACCTCTCCGTAACGCTTGGAGAGACCGGCCAAGCGGATGTCAGGTGGAGTGGCTACACAGCAAAGTTATCCGAGCAGTTCAGGAACGCAAGGACAAACTCGCCCCGGCCAGTTGGCCGGGGCGGAGTACGTCCTAGGCGTCAGATCAGAAGCCCGCGGGGTGGCGGGCGACGAAGCCTTCGTTGGAAAGGAGTTCTTCGTGCCAACGTGGGCCGGTGCCGCTTGAGTCGCCGGCGGTGTCCCAGCGGAAGCCTGCGATCGTCGCGTAAGCGTGACCGGCATTGGCGTAGACGGTGATCCAGCGGCCTTCGCCTTCCAGGCCCCAGCTCTCCATCGGACCGGAGGGCAGCGGGCTTTCGAGGAATTTGCCGCCGTGCAGCGCGTAGCTGACGGAGCCCGAGCAGTCATAGCCGGCGTCCCACCATTTGGCGTGACCGCCGCCCCAGATGTAGGGCTTGAGGCGAATTTTGTTGGCCGAGGCAATCACTGCCTTAACCCGTGCCGGCGCTGAGGCCGGCGGGACAAGCATCCCGTTGGGAAGCAGTCGCGCTTTCGCGGTTGGGGTGCAGATATCTGTTTCGGCAGCCGAAAGGCCGCCACCGCCGCAATTGGCGGATGCTGCGCCAGGTGCCACGGCCAGTAGCGCCAACACTGCGGCTACGGCTATGCCTAGCTTGCACTGCTTATAGGTATTGGTGCGCAAACCGATCTCCTTCGTCGGCCTACGGGGTTAGCTGTCGGGCTGGCGCGAAAGGAGCCTGCGCCCCCGCCTGTACTAGGCGAGTTAGCCCCGAAAACGTGGTTCCCCCGCTCCCGGGGCGCTTTTTGCGCACGGGACTCGGCGTTTCGGTTATTTGGAACGGCGGCAGTGTAGACGATCCACCGGCCGTCTGCTCATGAAACACAAACATTTTATGTTCCCTTGGCATTGGGCCTGGAATTTGCGGATTTCTGTCGCCTGGGGTGGCAAATGCGAGCACAACAACTGATTCGACACGGCGGCTGGTAGCTTGCGCACTGCGATGGAACTTGCGGGGAAGACGGCGCTGCTTACCGGCGCTACGGGTGGCCTAGGGCGTGCAATTGCCGCTGCGCTCGCCGGCCGAGGCGCCAAGCTCTCGCTCAGCGGTCGCAAGGCAGAGGCACTTGAGGCGCTCGCAGCGGAGTTGCCGGGCGAGGGCCACAGGGTCCTGCCGTCCGACCTCGGCGAGCTGGGTGCTGCCGAGAAGCTCGCTGCGGACGCTGGCCCCGTCGACATCCTGGTGGCCAACGCCGGGCTGCCGGGCAGCGGCCGTCTGCAGGAACTGACGGGCGAGCAGTTGGCCCGCACCCTGCGCGTCAACCTCGAGGCACCGATGCTTCTCGCTCAAGCGCTCGAGTCAGCGATGGTTGAGAGAGGCGTGGGCCACATGGTCTTCATCGCCTCGCTCTCGGGCAAGTCGGCCACTCCGCTCTCCTCTGTCTACAACGCCACCAAGTTCGGTCTCCGAGGCTTCGCCCTCGGCCTCCGCGCCGACCTCGACCCCCTCGGCATCGGCGTCTCGATTGTCTCCCCTGGAACGATCCGCGAAGCGGGCATGTACGCGGACTCGGGCGCCAAACCCATCCCGGGCCTCGGCACAGGCTCTCCTCAGCAGGTCGCCGACGCGGTCATCAAGGCGATCGAGCGCAACAAGGTGGAGATAGCGGTGGCTCCGGTGCGACAGCGGGCGCTCGCCCACTTCGCCCTGGCAACCCCCGGCATCTCGGTCAAGGTGGCGAGTGGCGACGCCGGCCAGAAGGCCGCCGCCAGCGTGGCCAAAGGCCAGCTCGACAAGCGCTAGCCCGCCTCGGCCCCGCCTCCGACTCGATCGGCGAACAGCGCGCAGTCCTCCAGCGACTCGCATCCGCAGGCACTTGCGACAGCAAGCCAGCCGCGCATTGCCTGTGCGCGTTCGATCAGCGCGTCGATCTCAGGCAGCTTGCGAGCCGCAAGCGCCCGCAGCTCCTCGTGGGCCGGCGCTCCCCGGTCGATCGAGTCGAGCAGCGCCCGGACCTCATCGAGCGAGAAGCCAGCTTGCTGGGCGATGTCGATCACTTGCAGGCGCCTCACGGTGTCGGGCCCAAAGCGGCGCTTGCCACCCACCCGCTCAGCTTCCGGTAGGAGGTCGCTCCGCTCGTAGAAACGAATCGCCGAGACGCTGACCCCCGCCTCCCTCGCGACCTCGCCAATGCCGAGCGTCGTCTCCGTCATCCAGATCCCTCCTTGACCTCAACCTAGGTTCAGGTCCGACACTAGCGCGAGCCGTCAGCCGACCCGAGGAGGACCAGATGACCGACCCCAACCCAATTGCCTGCACGCTGGACGAGAGCGACTTGCGCCAGCGACTCGACGAGATCGCGTCCCTCGGCGCCGAAAGCCTGATCCGTCATGAAAAAACCGAGGAGGGCCATGTCCTGCGCTTTCGCAACGACGGAGACACGCACCGGCGGCTGACGGAGATCGCCGCCGGCGAGGCTGAGTGCTGTCCCTTCCTCGATCTCAGAGTCAGCGAACGCGACGATGAGCTGGTCCTAGCAATTGACGCGCCGAAAGAAGGCCGCCCAGTAGCTGACGAGCTGGTCCGTTCCTTCTCGGGTAAGCGCTGACGAGAGGTTGGTGGGTGCCTCTCGTCCGGGCGGATACTCAAATCGGCGGCCTAATTAGGCCGCCGATTGGACGGTCGAGAGGCACCCACCAACCGCCCGCTTCGGTTGCCTAGGATGGAAGGGTGAGCACCACCGACTCCTTCGGCGCCCGGTCCACCCTCGATGTGGGGGACCGCACCTACGAGATTTATCGCCTGGATTCGCTTAGCGACCGCTTCGACGTCGCTCGCCTGCCCTACTCGGTCAAGGTCCTGCTCGAGAACGTGCTGCGGCTCGAGGACGGCGTCTCGGTGACTGCCGCGGCGATCGAGGCAATTGCTGGTTGGGACGCCAAGGCCGAGCCCAGCGTTGAGATCCCCTTCCAGCCAGCCCGCGTGCTGATGCAGGACTTCACCGGTGTCCCTGCCGTGGTCGATCTGGCGGCGATGCGCGACGCGATGGCTGAGATCGGCGGCGACCCTGAGGCGATCAACCCACTGGTCGACGTCGATCTGGTGATCGACCACTCGGTCCAGGTCGACGCCTTCGGCAATGAGCGCGCCTTCGCCGTCAACGCCGAGCGCGAGTTCGAGCGCAACCGCGAGCGCTACTCCTTCCTCAAGTGGGGCCGCGAGGCCTTCGACAACTTCAGCGTCGTGCCGCCGGCGACCGGGATCTGCCACCAGGTCAACCTGGAGTACATCTCCCAGGTCGTCTACAGCCGCGAGCGCGATGGCGTCCTGCAGGCCTACCCCGACACCCTGGTCGGCACCGACTCGCACACGACGATGGTCAATGGCCTCGGCGTGCTCGGCTGGGGAGTCGGCGGGATCGAGGCCGAGGCGGCGATGCTGGGCCAGCCGATCTCGATGCTGCTGCCGCAGGTGGTCGGCTTCAAGCTGAGTGGCGAGCTGCCGGAGGGCGCTACTGCCACCGACTTGGTGTTGACCGTGACCGAGATGCTGCGCGAGCGCGGCGTCGTCTCCAAGTTCGTCGAGTTCTTCGGGCCGGGGCTGCCGACCCTGGGGTTGGCCGACCGGGCGACGCTCGGCAACATGTCGCCCGAGTTCGGCTCGACCTGCGCGATCTTCCCGGTCGACGCCGAGACCCTGCGCTACCTCGACCTCACTGGCCGGCCGACCGAGACGATCGAGCTGGTCGATGCCTACGCCCGCGAGCAGGGGATGTTCGCCGAGCCTGGCGCGCCGGACCCGGCCTTCTCCGACCTGCTCGAGCTCGACCTCGGTGACGTCGTGCCCAGCATCGCCGGCCCGAAGCGCCCGCAGGACCGGGTGCCGCTCGCCGACGCCAAGGAGGCCTTCCTCGAGGCGATGGAGGAGTTCGACCCCGAGGCCGGCGAGCAGATGGGCAACGGCATCGACGAGGCCGGTGACGAGTCCTTCCCGGCTTCCGATCCCCCGGCCGAGGACCACGACGACGAGCGCGGCCGCCCGCGGCCGGCGGTCCGCGGCGAGGGCGCCCTGGCGACGGTCGCCCGCGGCAGCGAGGACGCGATCGAGGTGACGCTGGAGGACGGGACTACGGTCGAGCTCGACCATGGCCGCGTCGTCATCGCCGCGATCACCAGCTGCACCAACACTTCCAACCCCAGCGTCATGATCGGCGCCGGCTTGCTCGCCCGCAACGCGATCGAACGCGGCCTCGCCCGCAAGCCTTGGGTGAAGACCTCGCTGGCCCCGGGTTCGACCGTCGTCACCGACTACCTCGACAAGGCCGACCTGACCAAATACCTCGACCAGCTGCAGTTCAACCTGGTCGGCTACGGCTGCACCACCTGCATCGGCAACTCGGGCCCGCTGCCGGCGGAGATCTCGGCGGCAGTCGAGGAGAAGGACCTCGCCGTCTGCGCCGTGCTCTCCGGCAATCGCAACTTCGAGGGGCGGATCAACCAGGACGTCAAGGCCAACTACTTGGCCAGCCCACCGCTGGTCGTCGCCTACGCCCTGGCCGGGCGGATGGACCTCGACCTGACCGGTGAGCCGCTGGGGGAGGGGAGCGACGGCGAGCCGGTTTACCTGCGTGACATCTGGCCTGACTCCGGCGAGATCAAGGATCTGGTCGGCCGCTCGATCGCCTCGGAGATGTTCACCCGCAACTACGGCAGGGTGCTCGAGGGCGATGAGACCTGGCGTGCGGTCGAGGTTCCCGAGGGCGATCGCTACACCTGGCCCGACTCGACCTACGTGCGGCGCCCCTCCTTCTTCGAGCAGATGCCGGCGGAGGCACCCGGGGTCGAGCCGATCGAAGGCGCCAGGGTGCTGGCCCTGCTCGGCGACTCGATCACCACCGACCACATCTCGCCGGCCGGCGCAATCAAGAAGTCCAGCCCGGCGGGAGAGTGGCTGATCGAACAGGGGGTCGAGCCGCGCGACTTCAACTCCTACGGCTCGCGCCGCGGCAACCATCAGGTGATGGTGCGCGGCACCTTCGCCAACATCCGCCTGCGCAACCTGCTGGCCGAGCGGACCGGCGGCTTCACCCGCGGCTTTCCGGACGGCGAGGAAACGTCGATCTACGAGGCGGCGATGGCCTATGCGGAGGAAGGCGTGCCGCTGGTGGTGCTGGCGGGCAAGGAGTACGGCTCCGGATCCTCGCGCGACTGGGCGGCCAAGGGGACCAAGTTGCTCGGGGTGCGTGCCGTGATCGCCGAGAGCTTCGAGCGAATCCACCGCTCCAACCTGATCGGCATGGGGGTGCTGCCGCTGCAGTTCCCCGCGGGCGAGAGCGTCGAGTCGCTCCGGCTGAGCGGCGAGGAGGTCTTCGACTTCGGTGATCTCGAGAACGGCGAGGCCAAGACCGTCGGCGTCACCGGACGCCGCGAGGGTGGCGATCCGGTCGAGTTTGTGGCGACCGTTCGCCTCGACACGCCGAACGAGGTCAGCTACTTCCAGAACGGCGGGATTCTCCAGACCGTTCTGCGAAATCTGCGGTAAAGACAGGCAGGCGGCGCAGGAGGGCCGCGGGAGGCAGGGGGGTCCGCGCGACCCTCACTGCACCTGCGCGTCGGTAGCCAGGGAGGGATGCCGACGCGGCCGTTCCCCTGAACGGGACTGCTCAGAGGAACAGTCAGGTTCTACCTATACCTTGCTCACGCTCTCAGGTCAAGGCTTCCTGAGCGGATCTACGGCGATTCCGCAGCCCCTTGCGGGGTTTCCGCAATTCCCCAGCCGCGCCGTTCGATCAGCTCGATGCCGATCACGCTGCCCACCGGGCCAACCGGTGTAAGCGTCGCGGCGAGCAGGGTGTAGGGCGCCTCGCGCTTGCCGCAGGCGACCCAGATCACGATGCAGAGGCCGACAAACCCGAGGCCGTGCGCCCAGCCGAAGAGCATCGTCTCGGTTTCAAATCCCGGCAGCAGCCAGAAGAGAATCAGCAGGCTGAAGATCCCCAACTCAATCCAGGAGAGGACCTTGACCTTCTGAAAGAGCGGCCCAGGAACAGGCTTTCTTAGCGGGCTCGTAGGTCGACGCACGAATTCCAGCGCGCCTATGCGCCCGGAGTTAGCGCGGTGAGCACGATGCGCTCCTGCTCGCGCGCGTGGGCGCCGGAGTAACCCTCTCCCGTACTAGCCCGGGTCGGGCGGCCGACGTAGTTGAGCTCGACGCCCTCGGGGAGGATGCTGGGGAAGCGGCGCGACATCACCTTCCAGGCGCCCATGTTGCGCGGCTCCTCCTGGGTCCAGACGATCTCCTTCAGGTTGGGGTAGGAGGCAATCACGCCCTTCAGCTGCTCGTCGGCGAACGGGTAGAGCATCTCGACCCGGGCGATCGCGACGTTCTCGGCCGTCTCGCGCCGTTCACTGCCATCGAGGTCGTAATAGACCTTGCCGGTGCAGAGAACCAGGCGCTCGACCTTCCCCCGCCGCTCGGTCGCCTTCGGGTCGTCGAGGATGAAGTGGAAGTGGCCGTTGGTCAGCTCCTCGGGCGTGGCGGTGGCGCGGTCGAGGCGCAGCAGGCCCTTGGGGGTGAAGACGACCAGCGGCCGCGGCTTGCGGATCAGCGCCTGGCGCCGCAGCAGGTGGAAGTACTGGGCCGCCGTGGTCGGGTTGGCGATGCGGATGTTGCCCTCGGCGCCGAGGGCGAGGAAGCGCTCGATGCGGGCGCTGGAGTGCTCGGGGCCGGAGCCCTCGTAGCCGTGCGGCAGCAGCAGGGTGAGGCGGCTGGTCTGTCCCCACTTGGCCTCGCCGGAAACGATGAAGCTGTCGATGATCACCTGGCCGGCGTTGGCAAAGTCGCCGTACTGGGCCTCCCAGAGGACCAAGGCGTTGGGCATCGCCGCCGAGTAGCCGTACTCGAAGCCGAGGCAGGCGGTCTCCGAGAGCGGGCTGTTGTAGAGCTCGAAGGGGGCTGAGGCCTCGCTCAAGTTCTGCATCGGGGTGTACTCGAGGCCGGTGTTCTCGTCGTGTAGGACGAGGTGGCGATGGGAGAAGGTGCCGCGCTCGGTGTCCTGACCGGTGAGACGAATGTGGACGCCCTCGGTAAGCAGTGAGGCGAAGGCGAGCGCCTCGGCGTGGCCGAATTCGATCCCGCCGTTGGCCAGCGTGTCGAGTCGCTTGGCCAGCGGTTTGCGCAGCTTGCGATGGATCGTGAAGCTCTCCGGCACCTCGATCAGCGCCTCGTTCAGCTCACGCAGTTTCTCCGCCGGGACCGCGGTCTGCACCGGTGGGCTGGCGCTGCGGTCGAGCTCGCCGGTGCTGGTCGTGGTCACCGTCGGGTCCTCGTAGTCACCCAGCTCCATCTTGTGGCGCAGGTCCTTGAGCGAGGCCGACATCTCGTCATGGCGTGCCTTGGAGGCGGACTCGACCTCGTCCTCGGTCAGCACGCCCTCCTCGACCAACTGCTTGGCGTAGACCTCGGAGACCGGCGGGTGGGCCTTGATCTGGGCGGCGATCTGCGGCTGGGTGTAGGCGGGCTCGTCGGTCTCGTTGTGGCCGTAGCGGCGGTAGCCGATCACGTCGATGACGATGTCGCGGCCCCAGCGCTCGCGGTAGGCCATCGCCAGCCTCACGGCGGCGGAGCAGGCTTCGACGTCGTCGGCGTTGACGTGGACGATCGGCACGTTGAAGCCCTTCGCCATGTCGGCCGCGTAGGGGGTGGAGCGAGCGTCCTCGGGGTCGGTTGTGAAGCCCACCTGGTTGTTCTGGATGATGTGGATCGTGCCGCCGGTGGTGTAGCCCTTGAGCGCCTGCAGGTTGAGCGTCTCGGCGACCACGCCCTGGCCGGGGAAGGCGGCGTCGCCGTGCAGCAGCACCGGCACCGCCGTCTTCGGCTTGTGCTCGATCTCGGCACCCTCGAAGTCGGACTGGATCAAGCGGGTGGCGCCCTCGACCACCGGGTTGACAAACTCGAGGTGGCTCGGGTTGGGGTAGAGCCGGACGGCGATCTTCTCGCCTTCGTGGGTCTCGTAGATCCCCTGATGGCCGTAGTGGTACTTGACGTCGCCGGTGCCGCCGTGGGGGATGCCGGCCACCGCCTTGACCTGGTCGATCTGCTTGGAGCCCTCGAACTCGGCCAGGATCGACTCGACCGAGCGGCCCAGGTTGTGAGCGAGGACGGCGAGGCGGCCGCGGTGGGCCATGCCAAAGACGACCTCCTCGGCATCGCTGCGGTGGGCGAGCGTGACCAGCTCGTCGAGCATTGGCACGACCACGTCGAGACCCTCGATCGTGAAGATCTTCTGCCCCAGGTAGGCCTTCTCAATAAAGCGCTCGAACTGGAAGACGTCGATCAGCCGCATCAGCAGCCGCTGTTTCTCCTCGACGGCCAGCGGGGCGCGGTGGGCGCCAGTCTCGACCATCTCACGCAGCCAGGTGCGCTGCTGGTGTGAGGAGAGGTGCTCGAACTGGTAGGCGATCGTGCCGCAGTAGGCCTCGCGCATGCGCGGCAGCGCCTCAAGCAGGGTCTCGCCGGGGACGCCGATGCGCAGGATCGAGGCCGGCACCCGCGACATCAGCTCCGGGGTCAGGTTGAGCGTCTCCGGCTGGATCGCCGGGTCACCCTTGGGCTCGCGGCCGAGCGGATCGAGGCGGGCGGCGAGGTGGCCGTGGGTGCGGTAGCCCTTGAGCAGCGAGGTCGCCGCCTGCACTGCCTGCAGCAGCTCCTCGTCGGGCTGGGTGGCGGTGACGGCGGCCTCGGCGCTGCTGGCGGCGGGGGCGCCAAGCGGCGGCGCGGAGGCCGAGGCGGGGTGGGCCGAAGTGATCGGCGCCGACTCGATGCCGAGATCGTTGGCGACGCCCTCGTAGAAGCCTTCTTCGCCCTGCAGCAGCAGCTCGATGCTGCGCAGGAAGGCGCCCGACTCGGCGCCCTGGATCACCCGGTGGTCGTAGGTCGAAGTCAGCGTCATCGTCTTCGAGACGCCGATCTGGCGCAGCCGCTCGGGGGTGGCGTGGGTCCACTCGGGCGGGTAGGCGATCGCGCCGGTGGCGATAATCGCGCTCTGCCCGTTGAGCAGCCGCGGCACCGAGGCAACCGTGCCGATCCCGCCCGGGTTGGTCAGCGAGATGTTGGTGCCCTGGAAGTCATCAGCGGTGAGCTTGTTCTCCCGCGTCTTGGTGATCAGCTCCTCGTAGTAGCTGTGGAAGCCGGCGAACTCGAGGTCCTGGGAGCCCTTGATCGCGGGGACCATCAGGCTGTGTGAGCCGTCTTTGCGCACCACGTCAACTGCGATGCCCAGGTTGACCGGCCCGTTCTCGATCGCAACCGGTTTCCCGTCCTTACGCGTGAAGACTCGAGTCATCACCGGATGCTCTTTGGCCGCCTGCACGATCGCCCAAGCAACCAAATGAGTGAAGGAAACCTTCATCCCCCGTTCCTTCAGCAACCCGTTGAGAGCCTTCCGCTTAGCGTCAAGCGTGTCGACCGCGATGGTGCGGAAAGAAGTCGCTGTAGGCACTTCCCGACTCTCATCCATAGCCTGAGCCAGCATCGCGGCGGGCCCCCGCAGCACCTTCTCGTCCCCGCTAGCGGCCGGTCCCGCACCGTTACCCGCCGCCAACACATCGTCCTTAGTCACCTTGGCACCTGGTCCCGACCCGCTTACGGAGCCAAGGTCGACGCCATTAGCCGCCGCAACCCTGCGGGCAACGGGAGTCGCGCGGACTCCATCGCTCCCATTAGTCCCGGTGGCTGTTCCAGCGGATCCGCCTGCGGGTGGCGCCGTAGGGGGTACCGCCCCTGAGGACGCTTTAGCGACCGGAGGGGGCGGTGGGTCCCCTGCGGCGACAGGCCCCGCAGCCGACCCGTTCGAACCCTCGCCAGGTTCCATCTCGGCCAACGGAGCCCCAACCGGAACCTCATCGTCGACCTGCACCAGCAGCTTGGTAATCACGCCATCCATAGGCGCCGGCACCTCGGCATCAACCTTGTCGGTCGAAACCTCGACCACGGTGTCGCCCTCGGCGACGAAATCGCCCTCGGCGACGTGCCACTCGAGCACGATCCCCTCGGTGACCGACTCGCCCATTTCGGGCATCGCAATCTGCACGGTCGCCGTCTCCGCCATTTCTTCTCCCCAGTCTATGAAACCCAGCGCGTCCGCCTTCCCTTGTTCCTTTGCACGAAATATGAGCGTCAAGGAACAGCGGAGCCAGAAGGGGGCGCTAGGCTGAGGCGATGAACTACTTCGTCACCGGGGCCACCGGATTCATCGGCCGCAACCTGGTGCAGCGGCTCCTGCACCGCGAGGGCACCGTCTACGCCCTGGTCCGGGCGGGTTCGCGCGGTCGCCTCGAGGAGCTGCGCACCTCCTTCGGGCCCAACGGGGCCCGCGTCGTGCCGATCGCCGGCGATCTTGCCCAGCCGAGCCTCGGTGTCTCTGAGGAGGATCTGCTCGAGCTGCGCGGCAAGGTCGACCACTTCTTCCACCTCGCTGCGATCTACGACATGACGGCTGGCGTCGAAGCACAGGAGATCGCCAATGTTGAGGGCACCCGCCACGCGGTCGAACTCGCTGGCGCGATTGAGGCTGGCTGCTTTCACCAGGTCAGCTCGATCGCCGCCGCCGGCCTCTACAAGGGCGAGTGGCGCGAGGACATGTTCGACCAGGCCGAAGGGCTCGATACCCATCCCTACTTTCGCACCAAGCACGAGTCCGAGCGGGTCGTGCGCGAGGACAGCGCCCGGCCCTGGCGGGTCTACCGCCCGGGGATCGTCGTCGGCGATTCGCGTAGCGGCGAGATCGACAAGATCGACGGTCCTTATTACTTCTTCAAGCTGCTGCAGCGGGCCCGCCGGGTGCTGCCCACCTGGCTGCCAGCGTTGGGAATCGAAGGCGGTGAGATCAACATCGTGCCGGTCGACTTCGTCGCCGACGCGATCGACCACATCGCCCACAAGCCCGGCCTCGACGGCGAGACCTTCAGCCTCACCGATCCCGCGCCGAAGAGCGCCGGCGAGGTGATCGACCTCTTTGCCCGTGCCGCGGATGCGCCGCAATCCAACCTGCGGCTGGACTCCGGGGTCACCGAGCCGGCGACCTCGCTGGTGCGCACCGGCCTGCGCTTCTTCCCGCCGGCCCAACGAGCGGTGAAGATGGGCTTGGACCAGCTTGGCATCCCGGCCAGCATGCTCAGCTACGTCAACTATCCGACCAGCTTCGACTCGAGCAACACCCAGGCCGCGCTGGCCGGCTCAGGAATCTCGGTGCCGCCGCTGGAGTCCTACGCGGACCGCGTCTGGGACTACTGGGAGCGCACCCTCGATCCCGATCTCTTCAAGGACCGCAGCCTGAGCGCCGCCGTGCGCGGCAAGGTGGTGCTAATCACCGGAGCCTCCTCGGGGATCGGCAAGGCGGCCGCGGTCAAGGCAGCCGACGCCGGCGCGACGGTGCTGCTGGTCGCCCGCTCGGTCGAGAAGCTGGAGGAGACAAAACGGGAGATCGAGGCCGGCGGCGGCGTTGCCCACATCCACCGCTGCGATCTCGCCAATATCGAGGACGTCGAGCGGATGGCCGAGGAGGTGCTCGCCTATCACGGTCGCGTCGACGTCCTGGTCAACAATGCCGGGCGTTCGATCCGTCGCTCGGTGGGGCTCTCCTACGACCGTTTCCACGACTACGAGCGCACGATCCAGCTCAACTACCTCGGCGCCGTGCGGCTGATCCTCGCCCTGCTGCCCTCGATGCGGGCCCACAAGTCGGGTCACATCATCAACGTCAGCTCGATCGGCACCCAGACCAATCCGCCGCGCTTCTCGGCTTACGTCGCCTCGAAGGCGGCGCTGGACGCCTTCAGCCGTGTGATCGCCTCCGAGGTGATCGACGACGGCGTCCACCTGACGACGATCCACATGCCGCTGGTGCGCACGCCGATGATCGCGCCGACGCGGATGTACGACATGTTCCCGGCGATCTCGCCGGAGGAGGCCGCCGAGATGATCGCCAAGGCGATGGTTGCGCAGCCGAAGAAGGTGGCGACGCGGCTGGGGACGTTCGGTGAGCTGCTCTACGCTGTGGCACCGCAGCTCAGCGACCGGATCCTGAGCCAGGCCTACAAATTGTTTCCGGAGTCGCAGGCTGCGAAGGGGAAGTCGGAGGAGGCGCCCGATAAAGCGCCGTCAACCGAGGCTGTGGCTTTCGCCCACCTGATGAAAGGTGTGCACTGGTAGGCGGAGGGCGCTTAGGCTGCCTTCATGAGGGAACGCCTGCTGCTGGCTCTTACCGTCCTCGGCTTCGTCGTGCCGAACGTCTGCCTCGGCATCTTTTTTGCCGACGCGGGGTTCGATCTCGGTGGTTACTTCTCCCTCTGGACTGCCAGCACACCGTCGACGCAGTTGCTGCTCGACCTCACCATCGCCGCGCTCGCCCTTTTCGTCTGGGCTTCGATAGAGGGGCCGAGGGCCAAAATCAGGTGGTGGTGGATCTGTATTCCGGCCACGTTGCTCGTTGGCCTCTGCTTTGGCCTTCCCTTGTTCCTGCTGATGCGGGAGCGCGCGCTCGGTGACTGAGCGTCGGCTCAAGCACTGGGGTTGGGGGTACGAGGACCAAGTGCCCTCGCGGAAGGAGCTGGCGGAGGCTGCTGCCGCGATCAGGGAGCGGTTTGGCTTTGGGGGAGAGCCGGAGGACCCGGTGGCCCTTGAGGACGTGGAACTGCGCGCATCGCGTTTGAAAGTGCCGGCCGCATTCGGCGATCTCTTCAGTGACGATCACTACGAGCGGGTGGTTCACGCGTTGGGCAAGGCCTATCGGGATGTGGTGCGGGGTTTTCGGGGGGAATTCGAGAACCCGCCGGACCTGGTGGCGTTTCCCAAGGACGAGTCGGAGATCGAGACGGTGCTTTCCTGGGCCGAGGCTGAGGGCGCCGCCGTGGTGTCGTTTGGCGGCGGGACCAGCGTGGTTGGTGGGGTGGAGGCTCGGCTCGGCGATCGGCCCGTTGTCTCACTCGATCTGAAGCGGCTCGACCGGGTGCTTGAAGTCGATGCCAAATCGCTGGCGGCGCGGATTCAAGCTGGGGCTACGGGGCCGGGGTTGGAGGATCAGTTGCGGGAGCACGGGCTGACGCTGCGGCACTTTCCGCAGTCGTTCGAGTACTCGACCCTGGGGGGCTGGATCGCGACCCGGGCGGGAGGGCACTTCGCCACGCTCTACACGCACATCGACGATCTGGTCGAGTCGGTGCGGGCGATTACGCCGCGGGGCACTTGGGAGAGCCGGCGGCTGCCGGGGTCTGGGGCCGGGCCTTCGCCTGATCGGGCGCTGATCGGCTCCGAGGGGATCCTCGGGGTAATCGCCGAGTCCTGGGTGCGGGTGCGGCCGAGGCCCCGCTTCAAGAACTCATGCGGGGTCGAGTTCGATGATTTCCTCACCGCGGCGCGGGCCGTGCGCGAGATCTCACAATCAGGGCTCTATCCCTCGAACTGCCGCTTGCTCGACGCGCTGGAGGCGGGCACAACCGGCGCCGGCAGCGGCAAGACCAACCTGCTGGTGCTCGGCTTCGAGTCAGCGAATCTGCCGGTCGACGAGCCGATGCGGCTGGCGCTCGACATCGCCCAGTCCCACGGCGGCGTCCCCAACTCGCCGCCCCCGGGACGCAAGCCCTCGGCTGATGCCGAGCGAGCCGACGGCGAGTCCTCGGCGGTCGAGAGCTGGCGCGGCGCCTTCCTGCTCGCGCCCTACCTGCGTGACACCTTCGTCGCCTGTGGTGTGCTCAGCGAGACCTTCGAGACGGCGATCACCTGGGACCGCTTCGAGCAGTTCCACGCCGAGACGATGGCGGCGGTGCGGGCCAAGGTGGCCGAGGTATGCGATGCGCCGGCCGATGGCCCGGGCGCCCCGCGCGTCAGTTGCCGCTTCACCCACGTCTACCCCGATGGCCCGGCGCCCTACTTCACCGTGCTCGCGCCCGCGGTTCGCGGCGGCGAGGTCGAGCAGTGGGCCGAGATCAAGGCCGCCGCCGGCGAGGCGCTGATCGAGGGCGGCGCCACGATCACTCACCACCACGCCGTCGGCCGCGATCATCGCCCCTGGTACGACCGCCAGCGCCCCGCTCCTTTCGCTGCCGCGCTTCGCGCCGCCAAGGCCGAGCTCGACCCTGCCGGCATGCTCAATCCCGGCGTTTTGATCGATCCCTAGGGCTTACACAGCCCTTACAGAGCGTTGACTGGCGCCATACCCGCCGGTTCGACGATCGCCCTGTTCGATCAACGACCAGGAGGACCAAGATGCTCGACTCATTTCGAAAGCTCGCCCGCTCCGCGGCGGTGCTGGCGGTGGCCGCCGCGCTGACCGTCGGTGGCGTGGCGCTGGCCCAGGGAAGCAACGAAAGCGGCTCAAGCGAAGGCTCGGGAGCGCCGAGCGGCAAACGGATGCCGCCACCGATGATGCTCGGCGGGCCCGGTGGCAAGGACCTGACCTATGCCCAGCTGCACGTTCAACACGAAGGCAAGGCGGAAGTGATCAGGATGGACCAAGGCGAAATCACTGCCGTCGACGACAGCTCGATCACGCTGAAGGAGAACGACGGTAATGAAGTGACGATCACCGTCGACGACAGCACCAAGGTGCTCGCGGGCCCCGGCAAGTCGTCGCTGTCCGATCTCGAAACCGGCGAGGAAGTGACGGTCTGCGGGCCGGAAGGGGAAGCCGCCAAGGCGATCATGGTGCCGCCGACGAAGGGACAGGCGCCGCCGCAGGGGCTGCCCGACGCTCGCAAGGGCGGGCAACTGCCGCCGCCTCCGGGAGCGCAGATGAGAGGCTAGGCAGATGAAGGGAGCCATCCTCGTCGTCGAGGACGAGCAGGCGATCGCCGATCTCGTACGCGCTTACCTAAAGCGCGACGGGTTCGGCGTCGTCTGGGCTTCCAGCGGCGAGCAGGCGATGGAGGAGCTCTCGCGCCACTCGGTGCGGCTCGTCGTCCTCGACATCGGCCTGCCGGGCATCGACGGCTTCGAGGTCTGCCGCCGCCTGCGCGCCCGCACCGGGGTGCCGATCCTGATTCTCAGTGCCCGCGACGAAGAGGTTGATCGCGTCGCCGGGCTCGAAGCCGGTGCTGATGACTATGTGACCAAGCCCTTCTCGCCGCGCGAGCTGGTCGCCCGGGTGAAGGCGATCCTGCGCCGCGTCGACGGTGGTAGCAACGGCAGCGAGGAGGGGGTGCTCGTGGCAGCTGATGTAGAGCTCGATCGCGCCGCTCGGACCGTGACCGTGGGCGGTGGAGCGGTTGAGCTGACCGGCCGCGAGTTCGACCTGCTGGCGGCACTGCTCTCCCACCCGGGCATCGTGCTCAGCCGCGACCGCCTGCTCGAGCTGGTTTGGGGTGGCGAGTTCCCCGGCGGCACTCGCACGGTCGACGTCCACATCGCCCAGCTGCGCGCCAAGCTGGAGCGGCCCGAGCTGCTGCTGACCGTGCGCGGCGCTGGTTATAAGGCCGTGCCGTGACGCATCCGACATCGACCACATCCCAGCGAGGTCAAAGTCGGATGCGCTCGCTTCGGGCGCGGTTGTTCGTGGCGATCCTCGGCGTCGTCCTGCTTGCGGTGGGGGCTTCGCTGGCGCTTGGCATCGTGCTCACCCGCGACGCCGTGCGGGAGACGATTCGCCACGACGTCGAGCGCCAGGCGACGACCTTCGCCGCGCAGCTGCCGCGCGTGATCGGCAGCGGCACGCCTGTCCCCCTGCCGGGCCGGTTGGAGCCGCCGGGCGGTGGGCCGGCCGGCGGAGGGCCACCCGCCGCAGCTGTGGAAGCGCCACGGCCGGTGCAGCTGCTCCTGCCCAGTGAAGCTGCCCGCCTGCTGCCCGCCGCCGCGGTTACCTCCCTGCGCGAGAACGGCAGTGCCGACGGGACTGCCGAGATCGAAGGTCAGAACTCGATCTACGCCGCGCGCCTCACCAGTAGCGGCAACACGGTCGTGCTTGTAACCCGGCCCGACGTCGTCTCGGGCGATGACTTCCGGCGTTACCTTGCCGCTCTGCTGATTGCCGGCGGCGCTGCGGCCCTGCTCGCGGCCGCGGTGGCCGCCCTGTTGGCGCGGCGCTTGACCCAGCCGCTTCGCCGGCTCTCCGAGGCCGCCGGAGAGCTGGCCGCTGGCCGCCGTCCCGAGCCGGTGCCGCCGGAGGGCACCGAAGAGCTCGACCGCCTCGCCGGTTCCTTCAACGAGATGTCCGAGCAGCTCGGCTTGGCTCGCGACGCCGAGCGCGCCGTTCTGCTCTCCGTCTCGCATGATCTGCGCACACCCCTCACCTCGATTCGCGGCTACGCCGAGGGGATCGAGGACGGCACGATCGAGCCGCGTCAGGCGGCCGCCGTCGTTGGCCGTGAGGCCGAGCGTCTGGAGCGTCTGGTCGGTGACCTGCTCGCGCTCGCTCGCCTGCGCCAGGGCGTAATGGAGGTGCGTCGCGAGCCGGTCGACCTGGCGGTGGTCGCCCGTGAGGCCGAGGAGCGCCTGCGCCCGCGCGCCGGTGAGGCCAGCGTCACGGTTCGGGTCGAGGGCGGGCCAGCGCCGGCGACCGCCGATCACGGCCGTGTGCTCCAGGTCGTCACCAACCTGCTCGACAACGCGATCCGCGCCAGCCCGGCGGGGACGACCGTGACGATCAAAGTCTCACCAGGGGAGATCGAGGTCAGCGACGAAGGGCCCGGCATCGCGGCCGAGGAGATCCCGCGGGCTTTCGAACGTTTCCACCTCCGCGCCCGGGCTGAGCACGGCTCTCCCGATGGGGCTGGCCTCGGCCTGGCTATCGTCCGCGAGCTGAGTGAGGCGATGGGCGGGAGTGCCAGCGTCGAGAGCCTTCCCGCCCAGGGCGCCCGCTTCACGATTCGGCTACCGACCTGAGCGCTACCCTTTCGCGACCGATTCGCCCTGGCCGGGTAGCTTGCGCCTGCCTCCCCGGCACCACCCAGGATGGAAACCATCACTTCTGAACAGCCGACGGTCCCGGTCCCTGCCGGCAAGGCCGAGAGTCCGCTCGATGAGCCGGTCGTGCCGCGCCGCTCGCCGCTGCGCGCCGCGATCAAGACCGGTCGCCCGCAGGAGTGGATCAAGAACGTCTTCGTCTTCGCCGGCCTGCTCTTCTCCGGCAAGTTCAACCAGTCCCACGATGTGCTGGAGGCGTTCCTCACCTTCATCGCCTTCTGCCTGATCTCCAGCGCCGGCTATTACGTCAACGACCTGGTCGACGTCGAGCTCGATCGCAAGCACCCGAAGAAGCGCTTCCGGCCGCTGGCCGCACGCGAGCTCTCGGAGGGGATCGCAAAGGCGATCGCGCCGGGCCTGGCAATCATCGCGATCGCGATTGCCTTTGCGACGGTGAACTGGGAAGTCGGCCTGATGGTGGTCGGCTACGGCGTCGCCCAGATGGCCTACAGCCTCGGCCTCAAGCAGATTGTGATCGTCGACGTGATGACCCTGGCGGGCCTCTTCATCCTCCGCGTCGCCGCCGGCGCGGTTGCCGTCGACGCCCATGCCTCGGAATGGCTGCTGCTCTGCACCGGCATGTTCGCCCTCTTCCTCGGCGTCACCAAGCGCCGCCAGGAGGCGGTCTCCGAGCTGCACGAGGGGACCAGCAGCCGGCCCGTGCTCGAGCATTACTCGCTGCCCTTCCTCGACCAGATGGTTGCCATGGTCACCACTGGCACCGTGATCAGCTACTCGATCTACGCCGTCAACTCGCCGCTGATCGGCAACGAGATGATGTGGACGATCCCCTCCGTCCTCTACTGCGTCTTCCGCTACCTCTACCTGATCTACGACCGCGCCGACGACCGTTCGACCGCCGCGATCGTGGTCGACGACAAGCCCCTGATCGCCGGCGCCGGCAGCTTCGCCGTAATCGCCTTCCTGTTGCTCTACGTCTTCAACTAGCGGGTCCGCTACATGCTCGTGACCGGGGGCTCCGTACCCTCGGTCAGGTAGAAGCGCGCACGGCCGATCTCCTCGCCGTTGACCTGGACGACGGCGGCGTGGGGGCCGGGGGTGGAGAAGGTGGCGGTGGTGCCGATCGACATCACCAGGCGCTGGTCCTGGCCGGCGGGCATTCCGGGCGGCCGGCCGGTCTCGAAGTCGGCCTGCAGGCCCTCGCCGAGCTCGACCCCGTCAGGGTCGTGGATGTCGACCTGGAGGTTGTGCGGCTGGTTGGTCTCGCTCCAGGCAACGTCGAGGCCGAGGGCGATATGAAAGCCCCATTCGTGGGGCAGCTCGGGCAGGCTGAGCACGTTCCAGCCGCCGCCGACCATGTAGAGCTTGCCGTTGACCGCCTCGCTGTGGTCAGCGAGCATGAGGAAGCCGATCTCCATCGGGCCAGGATACGGAGGTCAGTTGGGCTCGACCGGCAGGTCGGAGATCAGCTCCGTCTTGCCGCCGCGCTGGAACTGCAGGTCGATTGTCTCGTTCTTGCGGTAGGTGCCGAAAAGCCCCAGGTACATCGCCAGCCAGCGCCCGGTGCCGACCTTCTCCTTGATGATCTGCCGGGTAAAGACGATCTCTCCCGCCGCGACCATGTAGTCGGCCCCCTCGCTCTGCTCGACCCCGTTGATGTAGACGACATAGGGCGCCCCGGCTCCTGCCGGCAGCTTCATCCGCCGTCCGGCCGCGTAGCTGCCCTTGGGAATCTCAGTCTCGGTCATGGGGGGTCTGGCGAGTTACCCGTGTATATGACGGGAAAGTTGCCAGGCGTCAGGAGGTTGCTCGTTCCAGAGTCTCCCGCACCAGGTCGAACGGCGTCTCGTGCTTGCTCGGATCCAACTCCTCCCGCCGCACCCCGCCCCGATACGGCATGAACGTCCCGTCCCCCCGCACGTCGATTCCCGCAACCGGCTTCCGGATCAACCCCTTCCCGCTGAGTTGCAGCCGCGCATGAACCTGCTGCTCCGGCCCGTAGTCCCGCAACGAGGAAACCCCCTTAACCGGCCCCTCAGCCCGAATCCCCAACGCCCGCTCCCGCATAGCGGCCACGGCCTCCCCGAGGTCGTTAAATCCAGCATGCTCGACATCGGACCCGTGCCGAACGGTCAGCTTCCAACGAGACACGGCCCGCAGAATACGAGAGGGAGGGATCGGTCCTCCTCCCACGGAGGCTTTGGGAGCGGAAGGATCTCGAAGCTAGAGCAAGTGCGGGCCGGACGGTCTCCGTGGGAGGAGGACCGATCCCCGCCCGGGTGTTCTACGCGCCGCGCCGCGGCCGCTTCGGCCGCCGCGCCGGCGGTCCGACGATCTTCTCGGGCCCCTCGCGATTCTCCATCCGCACGTAGTCCCGCTCGCGCGCGCCGGTGTAAATCTGTCGCGGCCGGGAGATTTTCTGCTCCGGATCGTCCTTCATCTCCATCCACTGCGCGACCCATCCTGCTGTGCGGGGGATGGCGAAGATCACCGTGAACATCTCGTTGGGCACGCCGAGCGCCTCATAGATGATCCCTGAGTAGAAGTCGACGTTGGGGTAGAGCTTGCGCGAGGTGAAGTACTCGTCATCGAGGGCGCGCTTCTCCAGCTCCTGGGCGATCTCGATCAGCGGGTTGTACTCGGTCGCCTCGAAGATCTCGTCCATGTGCTGCTGGATGATCCGCGCCCGCGGGTCGTAGTTCTTGTAGACGCGGTGGCCGAAGCCCATCAGCTTTGCTTCTCGCGCCTTCACCTTCTCGAGGAAGGCGGGGATGTTCTCGACTGACTCGATTTCGCGCAGCATCTTCAGCACCGCCTCGTTGGCGCCGCCGTGCAGCGGACCGTAGAGCGCCGCCACTCCCGCCGCGACGGCGGAGTAAGGGTCGACGTTGGAGGAGCCGACGCCGCGCACGGCGCTGGTCGAGCAGTTCTGTTCGTGGTCCGCGTGGAGGATGAAAAGCACGTCGAGGGCCTTCGAGAGGCTTTCCTTCGGCAGGTGCTTGGCTTCCGTCTTCTTGAACATCATCGAGAGGAAGTTCTCGGCGAAGTTGAGATCGTTGTCGGGGTAGACGTAGGGCAGCCCCATGTTGTGCCGGTAAGAGAAAGCGGCGAGGGTCGGCACCTTGGCGATCAGGCGGACCGCCGCCATGTAGCGCTCTTCTTCGTCGTCGACGTGCTTGGCGTCGGGGTAGAAGGTCGAGAGGGCGCCAACGCCGGCGAGCAGCATCCCCATCGGGTGGGCGTCGTAGCGGAAGCCCTCGAAGAATTGCTTGAGGTCCTCGTGAACGAAGGTGTGGTGGGTGACGTCGAAGACCCAGCGATCGAGCTGCGGTGCAGTCGGCAGCTCGCCGAAGATCAGCAGGTAGGCGACCTCGAGGAAGGTCGATTTCTCGCAGAGCTGCTCGATCGAGTAGCCGCGGTGTTCGAGAATGCCGGCATCGCCATCGATAAAGGTGATCGAAGAGCGGCAGGCGGCGGTGTTGGTGAAGGCCGGGTCGTAGGCCAACATCCCGAATTCGTCCTCGTCGACCTTGATCTGCCGCAGGTCCATCGCCCGCACGGTGCCGTCGGTGATCGGCAGCTCATAAGTCTTCCCGGTGCGGTTATCAGTGACGGAAAGTGAGTCGGAGCCGGTGTTGGCGCTTCCGTCTGAGGCTGCATCTCTGATCTGCTGCTCGGTGGCCATCACCCTCCTCGAGCTGTTTGAACTGGAGTGTCAAGTATCGCAGTTCGGGTTGCCCAGGCTGTTGCGCTGCGGAGAACAGGGCCGCTACTCGGCCGCCGCCGGCTGCGGCTCAAAGCGCGTCATCGCGTGCAGCTCGGCGAAGCGCTCGTCGATCTCCTCGCGGGTCAGAGCCGCGACCCGCTCGGTGCCGAACTGCTCGACGTTGAAGGAGGCGAGCACGGTGCCGTAGCCCATCGCTCGGCGCAGGCAGGACTCGTCGATCTCGCCCTCTTGGCTGTCGAGGTAGCCGACGAAGCCACCGGCGAAGCTGTCGCCGGCGCCGGTCGGGTCGCGCACCTCCTCCAACGGGAAGCCCGGCAGGGCGAAGAAGCTGTCCTCGGTGAAGAGCGCGGCGCCGTACTCGCCCTGCTTGGCGACGACGGCGCGCGGCCCCAGCTCCATCACCGCGCGGGCGGCGCGGGCGAGGTTGGCCTCGCCGGTCAGCTGGCGGATCTCGGCATCGTTGACGATCAGGCAGTCGACCTCGGCGATCGCCGCCAGCAACGAGTCCTTGGCGGTTTCGATCCAGAGGTTCATCGAATCGAGCGCGGAGAAGCGGCTCGCGCTGCACTGAGAGCGGACCTGGCGCTGCAGGTCGGGCTGGATGTTGGCCAGGAAGAGCGTCTCAGCCTGGCGCGAGGCGTCGGAGAGCTTCGGCTCGAACTCGCCGAAGACGCCGAGCTGGGTGTCCTCGGTGTGGGCGACGTTGAGGTCGAACTCGTAGCGGCCACGCCAGAAGAACGATTTGGCGCCGCCGACCCGCTCGATGTCGTCGGTGAGCACGCCGCGGCGCTCCAGAACCTCGAACTCGGCGGCGCTGAAGTCGTCACCGACCGGCCCGACCGGGCGCACCTCAGTGAAGAAGCTGGCGGCCAGCGAGAAGTGCACGGCGGCGCCGCCGAGCATGCGATCGCGCTCCCCAAAAGGGGTCTTAACCGAGTCAAATGCGATTGAGCCGACGACTGTCAGGGACATGGGCGGGCAGAGTATCGGGGTCGGGGGTGCCCCGACCTCAACCCGACTATGGTTCTGCGCCGATGAAGGCGGTCCAAATAGAGGAGTTCGGCGGACCGGAGAAGCTTCGGGTCGTCGATCTCGAGGACCCGGTCGCCGGTGAGGGCATGGTCGTGGTTGACGTCGCCCGCAGCGGCGTCAACTTCGCCGACACCCACGCGACCCGCAACGATTACCTGGCCGAGCAGTCGCTGCCGCTGATTCCCGGCGCCGAGGTGAGCGGTCGCACCTCCGACGGCCGACGGGTAGCGGCGCTGCTGGGCAGTGGTGGTTATGCCGAGAAGGTCGCCGTTCCCGAGGCACTGCTGGTCCCGTTGCCCGACGAGGTCGACGACGACCAGGCGGCGGGCCTGTTGCTGCAGGGCCTGACCGCAATAGCCCTGGTCCAGCGTTGTGCGCGGATCGAAGCGGGCGAGACCCTGGTCGTTGAGGCCGCCGCCGGCGGCACCGGCAGCATGGCGGTGCAGTTGGGCAAGCGCGCCGGCGCAAAGGTGATCGGACTTGCTTCCAGCGATGAGAAGCGGGCGCTGGTCGAGCGGCTCGGCGCCGACGCCACGGTCGACTCGCGCGCAGACGATCTTGGCGCCGCCATCCGCGAGGCAAACGGCGGCGAGCGCGTCGACGCCGTTCTGCACATGAGCGGCGGCGAGGCGTTCGACCAGGAGCTTGGGATTCTCGCCCCGCTCGGTCGCATGGTCGTCTTTGGCATCGCCTCGCGCGAACAGCGCGATATCTCCACCGCGGCCCTGCTGCGCGGCTCGAAGTCAGTGATCGGCTTCTGGCTCGTCCACCTACTTGCCCGCCAGGACCTGGCCGTGCCGATGATCGGTGAGCTGCTCGGCATCGTCGCCAAGGGTGAGCTCGAGGTCACCATCGGTGGTGTCTACCCGCTCTCCGAGGCGGCTCGCGCCCACGAAGACCTGATTGCCCGCAGCACCAGCGGCAAGCTCCTCCTGGATCCGTCGAAGTGATCTCCTTCAAAGAGCTCGGGCTCTCGCCGCAGATCCAGCAGGCCCTCGACGAGCTCGGCTTCGACGAGCCGACACCGATCCAGGATCAGGCGATCCCCGAGCTGCTCGGCGGTCACGACGTGATCGGCCAGGCCCAGACAGGCACTGGCAAGACGGCGGCCTTCGGCCTGCCGCTGCTGCAGTACCTCGATCCCAACAACGACGAGGTGCAGGCAGTGGTGCTGACGCCGACCCGCGAGCTCTGCATCCAGGTGACCCAGGCCCTGCGCTCCTACGCCGAGCACCTCGACGTCGAGATCGTCGCCGTCTTCGGTGGCGCCCCGATCAAATCGCAGCAAGCGCAGCTGCGCTCCGGCGCCCACGTCGTCGTCGCCACCGTCGGCCGGATGATGGACCTGATGAGTCGCCGCTCGCTGGTTCTCACCGCGGCCCGCTACATCGTCCTCGACGAGGCCGATGAGATGCTCGACCTCGGCTTCATCGAGGACGTCGAGAAGATCCTCCGCATGTGCCCGAGCGGCCGTCAGACGGCGCTCTTCTCGGCGACGATGCCGCCGCCGGTCAAACGTCTCGCCGAGAGCTACATGTATGACCCGACGACTATCTCGATCACGCCGAAGACGCTGACCGTCGACGCGATCGCCCAGGCCTACGTCGAGGTTGGGGCCAAAGAGAAGGCGGCGAAACTGGTCGAGCTGCTGAAGATCGAGGAACCCGAGCAGGCGATCATCTTCTGCCGCACCAAGATCGGCGCGGATCGGCTGGAGAAGACGCTGAAGAACAAAGGCCTCGACGTCAAGGCGCTGCACGGAGACATGAGCCAGGGCTCACGCGACGGCGTGATGATCGCCTTCAAGGACCACCGCGTGCGCCTGTTGGTGGCGACCGACATCGCCGCCCGCGGTCTCGACATCGAGCACGTCACCCACGTAATCAACTTCGACGTGCCGGCTTCCTCGGAGGTCTACGTCCATCGCATCGGCCGCACCGGCCGGGTCGGGCGGACCGGCCGCGCGATCACCTTCGTCACCCCCGCCCAGCGCGACGAGATCGGTCGCATCGAGCGCGACGTGAAGACGACGATCGGTGAGTGGGAAACCCCGGAGGAGCGCCTCGAGCACGCCCCGCGCCCGCGCCGCCGTGAGCGCCCGCCGCGCCGCGAGCCTGCCGAGGCAGGCGAGGACTCTGAGGCAAGTGAGGATGCCGAGGCGCGCGAGGAGAAGCCAGCCAAGGACGCCGCCCCTTCCAAGGCCGACACGGACAAGGCCGGCTCCGGCAAGTCGGTGAAGCTCTTCGTCAACCGCGGCGAGCGCAGCGGCATCTCCGAGGAGGACCTGCGCTGGGCGCTGCGCGAGGGCGCGGTCCTGCCCGAGGAGGCAATCCACGACGTCCACGTCCTGCACCGCTTCTCCTTCGTCCACATCGATCCCGAGGTGGCCGAGCGCACGGTCGAGTATCTCGACGGCACCAAGGTCAAAGGCAAAGAGATCCGGCTCGAGGTAGCGAAGAGCTGAGAGCCCCGCCAGGGCTCAGCCGGTCAGCTCGGCGATGCGGCTGAAGAGCTGATCAAAGTCGATCGGCTTGGTGATGTAGCCGCTGACCTCGACGTCGGTGGCAGCCCCGGCGTCCATCTCATCCTGGTGGGCGCTGACGATCAGGACGGGGGTGTCGACGCCCCCGGCGCGCAGCTCACGCAGGGCGTCGATCCCGGACTTGCGCGGCATCATCGCGTCGAGCAGGAGGATTTCCGGCTGCGGCTCGGAGTCGCGTTGCATCGCTTCGATCACCTCGACGCCGTCGGCCGCGGTGATGACCTCGTAGCCCTCCATCTCCAGCCGCGTGCGCAGCAGGAGCAGGATTGTCTCTGAGTCATCGGCGATCAGTACCCGCGTGCTCACAACGCCTCCTCCCGGGATTGGGCCGAAGCCTGATCCACGTCGTCGATTCGCGGCTCTTCGACTCCGCTCCCCGCAAGGGCGGGCAACCAAACCCTGAAAGTCGAGCCCTGTCCCTGGATCGATTCGGCGGTGATCGCACCGCCGTGAAGCTCGACCAGCGATTTCGAGATCGCCAGTCCGAGGCCAGTGCCGCCGACGTGCTGCGTCAGCCCGGCGTCGCCTCGTGTGAAGCGCTCGAATATGTGGTCAAGCTGGTCCGCTGCCATCCCAGGCCCGTTGTCGTTTACCGAGAGTTCCACGCCACCGCCGTTGCCGCCCGCCGTGACTTGAATCGAGGCGCCCGCGGGACAGTACTCGTGCGCGTTGGTCAATAGATTCACGAGCACCTGGCGGATTCGGTCGCGGTCGACGCTGACCGGCGGCAGGCCGGGGGCGATCGCCTGCGTCAGGGCCTGGTCCTTGGACTGGGTCTGGCTCAGCATCGTCCGCACCGGGTCTTCGACCAGAGAGGCGACGTCGGTTACCGCCGGTTTGATCGTCAGGCGGCCGGCGTCGCTGCGAGCGAGGTCGAGCAGGTCGTTCAGCAGGCGCACCAGGTGGCGGGTGTTGTCGAGGATGATCTCGACCGTGTCAGCCTGCTTGGGGCTGAGCTTGTCGCGCTCCAGCATCAGCAGCTCGGCGAAGCCCTGCACCGAGGTGAGCGGGCTGCGCAGCTCGTGCGAGGCGGTGAGCACGAACTCGTCCTTCATCGTTTCCAGCTGGTCGCGCTCTCCGGCCCGGCGCTGCAGCTCCCCGGCCATTTCGTTGAAGGCCGCGCCCAGCGAAGCGGTCTCCGAGAGCCCGCCGATTTTGACCCTGGTGTTGAGGTCGCCGGCGGCGAGGCGGCCCGACGCCTCGACCAGCTCCTCGAGCGGTCGGCGCATCGAGGCGATCAGGCCGCTGAAGAGCAGCGCAGCGCCGGTCAGCCCGGCGATCAATCCCGCCCCGACCAGCAGCGCGGTGTCGCGGGTCTCGCCGCCGATGTCGTCACGCAGCTGTTCGCGCTTGTGCTGCTGGGAGAGGATCACCGAGCGGGCCGCCGCCGGGTGTTCGCCGTTGGCCAGGCGGGTGCGAGCGGCGATCTCTACCTGATAGGAGCGAGCGGTTGAGTTCTCAAAGTCCTGGCGCTGCTGCAGGAAGCGGGCCACGCCGACCACAGCGAGGCCGGTGAGCACGGCAAAGGCGATTGCGAAGCCGATCGTCAGCCGGTTGGCGAGCGACGGGCTGAGCCGAAAACGGCGTCGGGAATATGCTTGCCCCTCGATGGGAGACGAGGCTACAGGCACGGCCGACGGCACTGCGGAGGCCCCGGAGGGGATCGATCGGGCGGGCGTCGAGGCATGGTTCGCTGAGCACGTACCCGGGGTTCAGCTGCCGCTCACCTTCGATCGGATCTCCGGTGGCCACTCGAACCTGACCTACGGTGTGCGCGATGGCGCCGGCACTCGCTGGGCGCTACGCCGGCCGCCGCTGGGTAAGCGCCTTGGGTCCGCTCACGACATGGGACGCGAGCAGCGCGTCGTCTCGGCGCTGGCCGGGACCCCGGTGCCGGTCGCGCCCGTGGCGGGCTTCTGCGAGGACGAGAGCGTCAACGAAGCCCCCTTCTACGTGATGGAGTTCGTTGAGGGCCCGATCTTGCGCGGGCTTGCCGAGGCAGATGCCTTTCCCGATGAGGGGGATCGGTGGGCAATCGGCGAGCGCGTCGTCGACACGTTGGTTGAGATCCACGCTGTCGACCCTGATGCCGTCGGGCTTGGTGACCTTGGCCGCAAGGAGGACTACGTCGCCCGCCAGCTGCACCGCTGGCAAGGCCAGTGGGAGAAGTCGAAGACCCGCGAGCTGCCCGCGATCGACACTGTCCACGAGCGCCTCGCAGCGCGGATCCCCAAACAGGGCCCGGCGACGATCGTTCACGGTGACTACCGCCTCGACAACATGATCCTCACGCCACAAGGCGAGGTGGCGGCGGTTGTCGACTGGGAGCTCTGCACCCTCGGTGACCCACTTGCCGACGTCGGCCTGCTGATGGTCTACTGGCCCGAGGCCGGCGAAGAGACAATCGCCCTCGGCCAGCCCGCAACCCTGGCGCCGGGCTTCCCCAAGCGCGAGGAGCTCAAGGCCCGCTACGCCGAGCGCTCCGGCCGCGACCTCTCCCAGCTCGACTTCTTCGTCGCCCTCGGCTACTGGAAGCTGGCGATCATCCTCGAGGGTGTTTACGCCCGCTACGCCGCCGGCCAGTACGGCAAGGTCGACCCAGGCATAGAAGCGTTTGCTCGCCTCGTTGAGCGGCTGGCTGAAGCCGCCGAGCAGGCCGAGCGGCACTGACGTCGAACAGGGTCCATTCCGCTTGACATCGCTCCGACGGACCTGAAAGGGTCCCATTGCAGCGATAAAACTGAGCAGGCACGAGCCTCTCGACCCTCAATATCCCAAGGAGAGCAATCCGTGAAGAAGATTCGCAAGCGCATCACGTACGCAAACGTGATGTCGAGCATTGCCGTCTTTCTAGTCCTTGGCGGCGCCAGCGCGTACGCCGCCAAGAAGATCGGCTCGAACGAAATCAAGGGCAACTCGATCACGACCGGCAAGCTGAAGAAGAACGCCGTAACCGCGTCGAAGATCAAGAGCAACTCGATTACGACCGCCAAGATCAAGAACCTCGCTGTAACCGGTGCCAAGATCAACGTCGGCACGCTTGGCACGGTTCCGAGCGCGACCAATGCGACCAATGCGACCAACCTCGTTGGTCAGACCCCGTTCCTCATCCGGCTCGGGTTTGGTGGCTCTCAGACGATTGCTTCGAATGGGGCTGTTTCTCTCGTCGCGGTTTGTGACCACAATGCTGGCAACGACCGGGCTCGGATCCTGGAGCAGACCTCCGTTAACGGCGCGACCGCCAATGGCGCCGATGACCATGAAGGCTCCGGCAGTACGTTCCTCGACGTGGCTACCCCGCCCGATGAACGCGAGTTCGTCGTCTCTGAATACCCAACCGGTCAGCCGCACGTTGGGCACGAGATCGATCAGGGCTTCGTTCTGGGCCCTGAAGGCAAGATGCTCACGGCCAATTCTGAGGGCATTGCACTTGGTGTCAACTACGGGAACTCCGGCTGCGTATTCGGTGGCGTCGTGAACGCCGTCGGCTAGCAACTGCTCGTCAGTGTCACTCAAAGAAAGGGGCGGCCCATTTGGGCCGCCCCTTTCTTTTGGGCGTAGGGAATCGGACCTTGCTGTATCTCGGCGGTCCCGCACTTAGGAGGGTCCTTGTGGTCAAGGGCGAAGGGAGGCAGCTGAACCTCATCTTTCGGAGCTACCCAATCAAGGAGAAACCTCTGTGAAGCAGATTCGCAAGCGCATCACGTACGCAAACGTGATGTCGAGCATTGCCGTCTTTCTAGTCCTTGGCGGCGCCAGCGCGTACGCCGCCAAGAAGATCGGCTCGAACGAAATCAAGGGCAACTCGATCACGACCGGCAAGCTGAAGAAGAACGCCGTAACCGCGTCGAAGATCAAGAGCAACTCGATTACGACCGCCAAGATTAAGAATGGTGCGGTGACCGGTCCGAAGATCAACCTGACCACACTCGGAACGGTGCCCAACGCGACTCACGCGACGACTGCTGACACCGCTACCAATTTCAGTCGCTACTTCACCAGCGGCCTTAAGAAGGCAAGTGTCGGCAGCAACGTGGCCCTTGGTTCGATCGGGCCATTCACCTTTACCGGCAAGTGCATTGACCTCGGCGGAGGTGACTTCGAAGCGGCTGTTTACGCAACCACCTCGGCGGCTGGTTCGTTCGTCTACACCGCCGAAGATCACGGATACTCCGAAGGGGAATTCAACCCCGGAGTCGAACTGCAGATCGACTACGGAGTCGACACCACCGGCAAAGAATGGGCTGCCTACTCGTCACGCTACAACTCGTTTTCGGCGGCGAGCCCCAACGGTTCGGTGCTGCTCGACGGCGTCGCCAACAGTGGCGTCCATGTCTTCGGTGCCGACTGTGCCTTTGAAGTTTCGGCTACAAACGGCGCCTAAGCACGTATTTAGCCTCTTTCGAGACAAAGAATCATGCGAAAGGGCGCGGCAAGTGCCGCGCCCTTTCGCATCCCTGGGTGCATCGTCCAGCGGTCCTTGACAGCGCTTAACGGGCTTGTCATCGTCGGCGGCCGTGCAGCGGATCCGCCAGCGTCTTACCTACGCGAACGTGATGTCTTCACTCGCCGTCTTCCTCGTGCTTGGGGGAGGGGCGGCGTACGCCGCCAAGAAGATCGGCAGTCACGAACTCAGGGGCGGGGCGGTGACGACGGCGAAGATCAAGCGGAACGCGGTCACGACGGCGAAGATCAGGAGTGGCGCGGTCAAGGCGGCGAAGATCGCGCCCGGTAACGTGACCAGCGGAAAGCTCGCGGCCGGCTCGATCACTGCGGAAAAGCTCGCCCCCGGATTCGTTTCGCCCGCAGCGGAAAAGCTGTCGCATTCCGCCCACATCTCGAGCAGTGGCGCCCTTCTCTTGGGAAGTCAGGGCATTTCGCAGGTGAACGTCTCCCACGAATTTGTTGGCTTCTACTGCTTTTCCGGTTTCAATCCGCCCCCCGTCGGAGGGGAGGCTACGGTTGACTACAGCGAATCGGGCGAAAACGTCGAGATTCAGCTCGGGATGGGAGAGGGAAGTGTCTGTCCGATTGGAACTCAGGCTTTCGTCAGTACGCGAAGGCCCATCTCTTTCAAAGTGAAAGAATCGACGGAATCGATCGAAGCCGGCTTCTTCCTTCTGCTCTATTAGGTCGCCCGTCGAGCGTGCTTCGGATCTAGTTCGCGTCCGCTACTGAGTCCGGACTGAAGAGAATTCACCAAAATCAGCTCGACCCGTATCACGCAGCCTTCCGTCAGCACTGACCACGATCCCGATTCAGCTCGGCGAGGGAGTGCATTCGGATCATCAGCGCTGCCGAGGGGGTGACCTTGCCAGTGACATAGGTGGACAGGCGGGATGGAGAGGTTCCGATGCGCGATGCGAACTCGGCACGGGAAAGGCCAGACACCTTGATCAGCTGCTTCACCTCATCCGCGACCGCCTGCCGCTCCTCTTCCTCGGTTTCGTTCCTCGCGAAAGCAATGACGAGCTCCATCGCTTTTGCCACTCCGTACGGACGGTTGTATTCGAGAATGCCCTCAATCCGGCGGGCCACGGGCCCCCAGGGCTGAGAACGGATCTCCTTCGCCAGGCGTCGCCAATCCGAAAGGCCTCCTCGCTCGAGAGCGGTTTGGATTGCCTCGATGGGCCAGGTCGAGACAGGGTCGCTGGGCGATGCGTCGACGTTGCGGAACGCCAAGGAGCTCATCGACTCACCATGCCTGCCGCGACCTGCCCCAGGGTTTCGGTAACCGCGTTCCAATTGCTCCACTGCTTGCGCAGTCGACGGTAGGAGGAGAGCTGATCGATAACCGCTCGATCGGCGGGCCTCGGCTCGGCGAGCTGACGCATGAGCTGAGAGGCGACCCCGTCCCCGTCCCCGTGCTGGTCGGAGTAGTAGTCATCGATTCGATCCAGCACCCCCGCCGCCTGGGCTACTCCTAGGTTCTCTGAGAGGGCCGCGAGGTCCAGGTAATCGCGGGTCTGGTTGCGGCGGACGATCAGGAAGGCCTTGATCCGCAGTGTCTCCTCGATCGTCGGGACGGTGACCTCCCCTCCTGAGGGCACGGGCACCGCCGCGACCTCCAAGGGGACCTTGCGGATCATCTGGCGGACACCGGCTTCGATGCCATCAAGGTTTCCGAGAATTACCTTGCCGGGGGTCACTCGGTTGGTTGCCCACCCCTCGTCTTCCTCGACCGCTTCGAGGACCATCTCGAAGCGGTCGGCGAGATCGGCGACGACGTGGTCGTGGTCACGCGATTCGCGATGGTTGGCGTAGAGGATTGCCGCCGATCCACCAACCAGGACAGCGCCAGGAACTAGCCGCTGCAAATGGGCTGCTGACTCCAGCAGCGCTACGAACTGTGAATCTCGTTCCTCAACCTTCACTAACCAATATTATCAGATCTGATAACCATCAAATCGCTCGGCGAGCATGTCTCGGGTCCAGCTCTCCCGCCGCCTCGGCCTCGGCTCGTTTGGACCAGCGGTTGAGCTCGCGGCGGGCGAGGACCATCTTGTGGACCTCGTCGGGGCCGTCGGCCAAGCGCAGCATGCGGCTGAAGCGCCAGAGGGCGGCGAGCGGGGTGTCGTCGGTCATGCCGAGGGAGCCGTGGATCTGGATTGCGCGGTCGAGCACGTCCATGACGATGTTGGCGGCGACGATCTTGATCGCCGAGATCGATTGGCGGGCGGCGCGCTTGCCCTCGGTGTCCATCTTCCAGGCGGCGTAGAGGGTGAGCAGGCGGGCCTGGTCGATCTCCATCCGCGAGGCGGCGATCGCCTCCTGGACGAACTGCTTCTCGCCCAGTGGGCCGCCGAAGGCTTCGCGCTCGTTGGCGCGGTGGCACATCATCTCCAGCGCCCGCTCGGCGGTGCCGATCGCGCGCATGCAGTGGTGGATGCGGCCGGGGCCGAGGCGGTCCTGCGCGACGACGAAGCCCATGCCCTGACCGCCGAGCAGGTTGCTGGCCGGGACGCGGCATTCTTCGTAGCGGATCTCGCAGTGGCCGGGCCCCTTGTCGTGGCCCATCACCGGGATCGGGCGGACCAGGTTGAAACCGGGGTTGTCGGTCGGCACGCAGATCATCGAGGCGCGCGCATAGGGGTTGGCCTCGGGGTCGGTGACGACCATCGCGATCGCCAGCTCGGCGCCGACCGCGCCCGAGGTGAACCACTTGTGCCCGTCGATTACCCACTCGTCGCCGTCGCGCACGGCGCGCGCTTGCAGCAGGGTGGGGTCCGAGCCCGAAACCTCGGGCTCGGTCATCGAGAAGCAGGAGCGGATCCGGCCCTCGAGCAGCGGCTCTAGCCATCTGTCGCGCTGCTCGTCTGAGCCGTGCTCGGCGAGAATCTCCATGTTGCCGGTGTCCGGCGCCGAGCAGTTGAAGGCCATCGGCGCCGCCGCCGGACTGCGCCCCATCTCCTCGCAGAGCAGCCCGTACTCCCAGTTGCTCAGGCCCGGGCCGTAGCGCTCGTCCGGCATGAAGAGGTTCCACAGCCCCTCCGACTTGGCCTTCTCGCGGATCTCGACCAGGATCTTCGGGTAGGGCACGCCGGGGCCGACCTCGGCATCGAGGCCCTCCATGATTTCGCGCTCCTGCGGGTAGATCTCCGCGTCCATGAAGTCGAGGATGCGCTCGCGCAGGGTCTCGACCTGGGGGCTGGGCGTGAAATCCATCTACTCGGTCCTCTCCTCGGGGCTGGGTCGCCCGAACGCTAGCGGCCCTGGCGCCTTGGTCGCATATATCGCTACTAAGGCGCCAGCCGGTAACGGGCGAAGAGCTCACCGTCTTGCTCGAGTAGCCAAGCCAGCTCCAGCTCGGAGATGTTGGGCAGGACGCCCTCGAGGATTCGGGGTGCCTCGCCACCGGTGAGCTTGGGCGCGATGGTCAGGAACAGCTCATCGACCAACCCCTCCGCCTGAAGGGCGCCGTGAAGGGTCGGGCCGCCCTCGCAAAGCAGCGCCCTGACGCCCTCCTTGCGAAGCGAACGCAGCAGGGCAGCGAGGTCTACCCGGCCATCGGGGCCACTTTCCACCACGACTAGGCGTTTTTCGAGGCCGCTATAGCGCTCCGCCCGCATCGTGCCGGCGCC
Organism: uncultured Solirubrobacterales bacterium; assembly: GCA_963716345.1. Classification (GTDB taxonomy): domain Bacteria; phylum Actinomycetota; class Thermoleophilia; order Solirubrobacterales; family 70-9; genus VRUE01. Next base: position 1,063,467 of record OY970304.1, on the reverse strand, counting down.
GATCATCACCGCGTCGAAGCGCTCCCGCAGTCCGACCAGCATCTCAGTATCGGCATCGGAGCCGATTGGCCCGGAGACGCCGCCAATCGTCGCCCGCCCGTCGACGGTGACCGCGAAGTTCGTCGCTACGAAGGGCCGCTCCTCGCGCTCCTCCTCATATGGGTTGTAGGAGCCGAGCTGCTGCTCGACCGTAGTCGGTCCTGGATCGGGTGTCAGCCGCCGCATCAGCGGTCAGCCTAGCCTTCCGCTGTTCGTTTTCCTCGTTATGTGAGGTAAAGGAACAGCGGAACGTCAGGAGTAGTCGTGCCAGCCGGCGAACTCGCGGCCGGCGAATTTCTGCAGCGCAGCGACGTCGGTGCCGAAGCGCGAGCGTACGATCTCGAAGAGGTCATCGGGGAGCTTCGGCTTCGGCGCCGGAGGCTTCTCGGGATCGTGGACGAGCTTCTCGACCCGCCAGCGCAGCGGCTCGGGCAGACGGTCGAAGTTGCGGTCGAAGGAGCGGAAGCCGGGCAGCTTGATCAGCTTCTCCATCAGCTGGTATTTGTCGCCCTCCTTGGCCCCGGACTTCTCCCACTCGCGGTCGAACTGCTCCGAGGTGAAGCCCTCGTCGACACCGGCGAAGGCAAAGGCCTTGCGCATTGTCTCTTCGCGTTCGGTCTGCAGCTCCTCCTGGGTGATGATCTCGATCTGCTCGCGATCGAAGTGCTCGAGGTAGGGCTGCAGCTGCATCCAGTACTTGGAGCGGTTCATGTAGGAGGTGTCGGGATTGGAGAGGACCTCGACCAGGTCGCCGGTCTCATAGCCGGCGCCGGTGGCGTGGACCCAGTGCGAGAGGATGCGCTTGATTGGGTCGCGCACCATGTAGAGCAGGCGGGCGTCGGGACCCATATTGGCGCGGATGCGCGCCGGAACTCCGGTGAAGCGCGGCAAGTTCGTGTAGTGGGGGGAGGACTCGCCGCGGACCTTGAAGCGGCTGTCGAAGCGGCTCGCGTACCAGTCAAGGCCGAGGTCCCAGTTGAGCTCCTCGCAGAAGAAGTTGAGCTCCTTCGGCTTCGACATCTGGATCTCCGGATGCAGGCCGAGGTAGTGGTGGATGCTCGTCGTGCCGCACTTAAGGCCGCCGATGATGATCAGGCTGGGCATTGCCGCGTGGCGCTTGCGGCGGCGGCGGAGGCGGCTTTTGCGATCGGCGGCGTAGCGCTCACGGGCGCGCGCGCACATCGCCTCATCGGCGGGGTCGCGGGGGGCCTTCGCAGTGGCGATCTGGGTCTCGGCCTCTGACACGAGCGGGCTAGTGTAGCTGCGATGCCCGCTGCCGATCTTGCATCCAGCTTCAACGCGTTCTTCAACGCGACGACCGCATTCTTCCAGCACTTGTCCGACATCAAGTGGACCCCGTTCGCGATCGCCCTTGGGTTTCTGCTGGCGATGCAGCTATGTCGTGCCTGGGCCTGGCGCAATGTGCTGCGCGCCGCCTACCCGAGCGAGCGAATCTCCTTCACCCACTTGGCCGCCGCCTATCTTGCCGGGGCGGGGATCAACGCCGTGGTCCCGGCCCACGCTGGCGACGTCACCAAGGTCTTCCTGGTCAAGCGCCAGATTCCCAACTCCTCCTACCCGGCCGTCACCTCCTCGTTCCTCGTGCAGACGGTTTTCGACACCAGCGTCGGGGTGCTGGTTCTGCTCTACGCGATCACCCAGGGTTTGCTGCCGCCGCTGCCGCAGATCCCCGACCTGCCGGCCTTCGAGATCTCCTTCTGGGCCAACCACCCGCAAACCCTGCTGATCGTCATCGCGGCGCTGCTGCTGGTGATCGCGATCGGCATCTACTACCTCGCTCACCACGTGCGCCGCTTCTGGGACCGGGTCAAACAGGGCCTGGTCATCCTCGGCCAGCCACGGCGCTACCTGCGCGAGGTCTTTGCCTGGCAGGGGGCCGGCTGGATCTGTCGCTTCCTCGCCTTCTGGTTCTTCCTCGAGGCGTTCGGGATCGGTGGCTCGGTCGGCAACGTGATGCTGGTGATGAGCGTGCAGGCGATCGCCAACATCGTCCCGTTCACACCCGGTGGCGCCGGCGCCCAGCAGGCCCTGCTGGTGGCAACTCTGACCGGGCCCTCCCGCACCGCCGTTCTCTCTTTCTCGGTCGGGACCCAGATCGCGATGGCGGCCTGGTCGGTGGTGCTCGGCTTCGCCGCGATCATGCTCGTCTTCCGCACTACCGACTGGAAAGGCCTTCTTAGGCAGGCCCAGGATGAGGCGGAGCGGGAGGAAGCGGCCCCCTCCGCCGCGCAGCCTTGAGAGACGGCCTTCTCCAAGCAGGAACGCGCGGGTTTGTGAGAACTTTGCCCTCGCTATCGTGTTAGAGAAGGGTGGGGATGACTTCACGTACAGGGACAGGCATAGCGGGGCTGTTGGCGGCGATCGTGATTGCCGTGGCCTGGATCGTTCCGGCTTCGGCTTCGACCTGGACGGTCACCAAGCTCAAGGACGACCAAGTTGGCGGGTCGCTCTTTGGCATCTCCTGTCCCTCCACCGGACTTTGCGTTGCGACGGGCAGTGACAGTCTGGTCGCCACCTCGACCAATCCAACCGGCGGTCGCACCGCCTGGAAAGTTGTTCATCCAGGTGGAGCGGAAGAAGGCCCAGCCGAAAAAGCGGAAGAATTGGGCAAACCGGTGGTCTTCCCTGGAGCGCAGATCAGGGGAATCTCCTGTCCATCGACGGGACTTTGCGTCGCTGTCACCCTCGACGGCCGAATCTTCAGTTCGACCGAACCGACGGGAAACTCTTCGGCCTGGAAGATCGTGCCGCTGGGCGGTGAAAAAGAACCGCACCTTCACCTGACTGGTATTTCCTGCCCCTCACCGGCCCTCTGCGTCGCTGTCGCCTACGGCAGCAAGGTTGTCTTCTCTAACGACCCGACGGGAGACCGATCGGCTTGGACGATCGTGGAGCTCGCCGAACCGCTTGACCTCCGTGGTGTTTCTTGTCCGAGCGTCTCCCTTTGTGTGGCGGTTGACAACGAAGGCAAGATCGCTGGGTCAACCAATCCCACCGGCCCCGCTTCGTCCTGGGCCCCGGCCGTTGCTCCTGCCGGGCAAAACGGTCTCAATGGCATCGCCTGTCCGTCGGTCTCGCTCTGCGTGACCGGCAATGCCGGCCAGATCATCACCTCTACCAATCCGACTGCGACTGCCTGGAACGTGGTGACCGCTGGAACCGGCCTGCCAATCAAGGGCATCTCCTGTCCGGCCCTAACGGCATGCGCTGCGATAGACAACAACGCCGATGCGATTGTCTCCACCGACCCGACTGGCGGAGCAGCGGCGTGGCAATTCACTAACGTGATTCCATCCCCCAGCACCCCGGAAGGCACTGCAAACGGCATGTTTGCCATCTCTTGCCCGACAACCTCGCTATGTGCAGCGGTAGGGCAGTACGAACAGATCATCACCTCAGCCGATCCTTTCGCGGCGGACCCTCTCAGTACCTCGAAGAGGTCTAAGCGCCTGCGCGTCGTGATCACCAACCACCCGGGCAAGCGAGTCAACCCGACCACTCGGGGAGCCAGGGTCACGTTCCGTTTTCACGCGATCGGCGTCGGTGCCAAGGCGGCCCGGTTCAAGTGCAAGGTCGCCGGCGGCTTCCGCCCCTGTAAGTCGCCAAGGCGCTACCGGGTGGGTGGCGGCCCGCACACCTTCAGGGTCCGGGCCATGGTGCCAGGCGGCGCCAAGAGCCCTTCGGCGAGCTTCCATTTCAGAGTCGGCAGGCTTACCGAGGCCCCACCCGTCGGATCGTGTCGCCCTAAGCCGCCCAACTCTCCTCCCGGCCAGCCGTACGAACTCTGTATCAACGCCCGCTGAGTGGGGACGGTGAAGCCGTCCCCACCTCGGCTACGGCGAGCGGATCGCGGCCGTCCCATCTGCCCTGCGAGGCGTAGGGGCGGAAGCGGATGAAGGCGGATTCGTGGTGGAAGGGGTTGGCGCGGTCAGTTCTGGTTGCGCTCGGATGGGCGCCGTCGCTGCTGCCGCGAGCGTAGGCCCGCATCGTCTCAAGGTTGCGCCAGAGTGAGAAGGTGGAGACCAGGCGGGGTGGCCGTGCAAGGCCGATCAGGGCGAGGATGTTGGGGTTGGCGATTGCCTCGGCCTCGGCGCCAGCACTTGCTTTGAGGAAGGCCGGCAGGCGGCTCAGTCGCGGCCGTCCCAGCGTCAGGGCCGCGACCGGCTCCTCGTCGCCGACCTTGACTTCGCCCTCGGGCAGACCGGACAAGCCCGGCCATTCGCCGTAGACGTGCAGGGGCTGTAGGCGAACCTGCCAACCGGAAGCGAGCTGGTCGCTTATCGGGTGGCCGGCAGAGAACGCCTCGAACGCCTCGTCGTGATCCCAAGCAGCGATCATCGCCACGGGTTTGAGGCGCGGCGAGGGAAGGAGGCGGTCGCTGAGCGCCGCCGTGATCGTGGTCTCGGCGTACCGGAGGCCAGGCACCTTCTGAGGGCCGGGGCGGGTGACGGAGGACCTTTGGCACGGCGCGAAGATCGACATTGCAGATGTGAACCGAGAGCAGCATTTCCGCCTCCTGGAAGTCTAACCTAGTGATCACTAGGTTAGAACAAAATTGAAGGCCGAGGCCCAACCACGCAAACGGATGAGCGCCGCCACGCGGCGTGCGTCGATTGAAGATGCCGCCACTGCGCTCTTCGCCGAGCGCGGGTATCAGGGAGCCTCGATCGACGAGATCGCCAGGCGCTCGGGGGTAACGCCGCCGGTCCTCTACGACCACTTCGCCTCCAAGCAGGACCTCTACCGCCGCCTGCTCGAACGCCACTTCGCCGAACTGCGCCAGGTCTGGCGCGAGAACTTCGTCGGCGAGGACCCGCCCGGCCAGCGGATCGCCCGCTCCTTCGACGCCTGGTTCGCCTACATCGAGACCCATCCCTTCGCCGGCCGCATGCTCTTCCGCGACACAACCGGTGATCCCAGGATCGAGGCGATGCACCAGGAGGTGGCGGCGAGCAGTCGCGCCGCGATTATGGGCCTCTTCGCCGCCCAGCCCGAAGTCGAGAAGGTGGTCGGCCCGGAGGTCGAGCAGGGCCTGGAAATGGCCTGGATAGTGATGCGCGGCGTACTTCAGGGCCTGGCGATGTGGTGGTACGACCATCCGCGGGTCCCCCGCGAGCGGGTCGTTGCCACGGCGATGAACGCGCTTTGGGTCGGCTGGGAGCGAACTCAAGCTGGCGAAGCTTGGGGCTAGACGGTTCAGCGAGTCAGGGGGTTGACCCAGCGGACGCCCTCGAAGCGCGAGAAGTCGTTGTCGCTGGAACAGAGCTCGGCGCCGTGTTCGATTGCCAATGCCGCGAGGTGGGCGTCGGTGGTCAGGTTGCCCGCTGTGCCGAGTGGCATGAGCAAGTCGCGCAAACGGTCGGCGTGCCGCTCACTTGGGTGAATGACGGTCGCCACGGGCGAGTCGAGCCAGCTGTTGATGTACTCGAAGGCGCGTTCGGGAGAAAGGGCATTGCCGAACGCGGCGGGGTTGGTCGAGATACGGAGAAAGCCAAGCAGGACCATCCAGGCGAAGCCCACCTCCTCGGTTCCCGAGAGTGTTTGCTCGAGCCAGGGTCTGGCCCGCGCGTAATGGCGAGAAGAGTCGTCAGCCGCGTAGACCAGCAGGTTGACGTCTGGCAGCTTCACTTGCCGAGATGAAGCTTGCGAATCGTCTCGGCGTCCTCGAGTTCACCGGCCAGTTGCAGGGCCTTGTCGAGATTGACTCCGGGTCGGGCCCCCATCCGCTGGGGAGGAGGAAGTTTGTAAGGGCGCGGCTTGGTCTCTTGCCGCTCGAGCCCGCGCCTCACACTCGAGTTGAGTGCCTCCTTGAAGGAGATGTCCTTCCTGCGCATCTCCTCCTTCAGCTTGGCGGCCACATCGGGATCCAGGGTGACGGTCGTTCGCATAAGGAGCATCATTGCATCACATACCTTGCTGTCATGATGCTCTAGCTCGACCAGCCCGGGTAGCGGCCCGCGATGCGCCACTGCCAGGGCGGGCGTTCGGAGGCGGGGAAGTCGTAGTGGTTGCGTCCTGGCAGGGTCTCGAGTGGGACCAGGGCGGGGTCGTCTTTGAGGAGCACGGGGACACCGCTGGCAGCTTCGATATCGGCCTGGCTAGCGCGACGGGCCTGGCGTTCCCAGCCGAGACCTGGGCGGTAGAGCCAATAGGTCAGCTCGACCCAGCCACGCGAGCGCCGCTGATCGTCGATCTGGGTGAAGACGGTGGTGCGGCGGCGTGAGGCGGTCAGGTGCGGCCCGGCGGCAACGGCGCAGCTTTCGCGGCGGCAGTAGCGGAAGTCGACCGGGGCCAGGGGCAGGCCCGTGGGCCCGGGTTTCGGCTCAGGCGGTGGCGCCAGAGCGCGGGCAAGGCGGGCGAGTGGCCAGCCGTAGGCCGGCACGAGCGGGTGATGGCGGCACTCGTCGGGCAGTCGCGGCGCACAGGCGATGCGCTTAGAGATCGTGCCGGCGAGGCCGCGGCCCGCATCGATTTCGCCTCCGGCGGCGACGGCCGCGATCGCGGCGAGCAGCAAGAGCGCGATCAGGGCGACGAGGCCGGCCTGCTCGACGCTCGCCGATCCACGCTCGGAAGCTCGCTTGCGATGCATGGTTGCGACGCTAGGGCGGGCGGGCGCGCGAGTGGTGCGCAGGATGTCGCGACTTTGCCCCGCAACGCCCTTCTGCTATTCATTTGCGAGATGGAGGGCAGCCCCTTCAACCTCTTTGGCGATCCCGACGAGTTCCGTGCCCGCATGGAGGAGCTCTCGGAGCAGATGCAGTCCTCCCAGCGAGTTGCCTGGGCGGATAACGCGATCAAGCTCGCGGTCGAGATGACGGTCGCCTCGATCGGCCAGCTCGACCTCACCGGCGGTCCCGACCAGCAGGCGATGCAGGTCCGCGACGCGATCCGCGTCCTCTTCCCCGAGGCCGTGACGCTCGTCCGCGAGGCCCGCGAAGGCCTTTCCTAGCTTCGCTGCTAGAGCAGTTCGAAGCGCAACTTGGTGGCGGCGCCGCGGCGGAAGATCGCGGCGATCAGCTCCAGCGGTACTGCGACCAGGATCGCGGGGAGCGCCGCGAGAACGCTGATCAGCACGTCCAGCTGACGCTGCCAGGGTCGGCGCGCTGGCACGGCGGTGCCACGGCCAAGTGCACCCAGGGCGACGTTGCGGCCGAAGGTGAGTCCGTTGAGCAGGGTCTGCCACATCGAGGCGATGCCGGCGCCGGGCAGCCAGCGGGCGCTGGTAACAACCTGGTCGCGGTTGGCGACCAGGCGCCGCACCGCCTCCGGCGTGAACAGGTAGTGGCTCTCCGGCTCGAGGCCGGCCCAGCCGGCGCTGCCGATCCAGGCGGCGAAGCTCGCCCGGTTGACGATGCGGGTCGCGTCGTCGCGGTCGAGCCGGTCGAGTGCCGCGAGTGCCTCGCCGCTCCCGTCCGCAGTTCCGACCACGCCCAAGCCGCAGCTCTCGCAGCGCCGCACCGGTCCGTGCAAGCCGGGCCTCGCGTCGAGCCAGCCGAAGAGCGGCTCGCCGCAGGCAGGGCAGGGTGGATTGTCCGGACCCGCCCCCGCCTCAAGCGGAACGACGGGTGTGCGCTCGCCAGCTCGCGTTGAACTCATCGCAGGTAGCGTACGCCCCGTGAACCGGAGAAAGGTCTTGGCCTGGGAGGAGCACTGGGCAACCCCAACCGCCCTCGCTTCCCTCGCTGCCGTCGTTTTCATCGTCGCGGCGATCGTGGTTGCCACCCAGGGCGTCGGCAGTGGCAGCGGCGAATCGGAGCTGCTGCGCAACGTCGATGCGCACCGCTCGGCCCAGTTGATCTCCAGCATCCTGCAGGCGATCGGCATCAGCCTGCTCGCCGCGCCGCTCTATTACCTCTTTCGCAGCGCCAAGGCGCGCAGCGATCGCATGCGCGGTCAGCTTGTTGGCGTGATCATCGCCGCACCGCTGTTCCTCGCCGTGTTGGCGATTCTCGGCGGCGTCTCGACTCTGCACGCGGCCTCGGACTTCGTCAGCAACGAAGTTCCCCACCTGCTCGCCAAGGGCGTGAAGCTGAACAGCGACCACGCCAACGAAATCGCCAAAGAAACGATTGACGACGCGCCGCTTCGCCCGCTTGCAGCGGGCTTCGGCCTCGGTGGCCAGATCGGCTTCGTGGTCGCCATGGTCTACACCTGTCTCTACGCGATGCGGGTCGGTCTCCTGCCCCGCTTCTGGGGCTCCCTCGGCATGGCCCTCGGTGCCGTCTCCTTCCTCTTCTTCCAGTTCACCTTGCTCTGGTTCATCTACTTCGGCGTGCTCCTGCTTCGCCGCGGTAGTCAGCCCCCAGCCTGGGCAGCGGGCGAACCAATCCCCTGGCCCACCGCTGGTGACAAAGCGGCAGCAGCGATGGAGTCCTCACCGGAGGAAAACGGCACTCTTCCGCCGCAGTTGGAGGAGCCCGGGCATTCGCGGGAGCTCGAGGATCCCGAGGATCCGACGGAGGCCGAGCAGTCCCGGTAGGGGTGGAGCGTCTTGCACTTTTTCGGCGCCAACCTCGCGGCGCCAGCGACATCCTCTACATCGAAAAAGTTAAGCGGAACCCCTACCGGGACTGCTCGGCTCCCGCCCGCTTCCGATGCGTCCGAATCTCGCTCATAATGCGCTCCAGGCGGGGCTCCTGGGAGGTGTCGACGAAGTTCATGATGGCGGCGACTCCCGGGTGGATCGCTGCGATGCGCTCGTGCATGGCTTGGGCAACCGCCCTATAAGTGGGGTGGCCCTCGCGGCCTGAGCGCAACTCGATCAGGTGCATTGCCTCGCGGGCGTTGAGGTCGAGGGTGTAGCGGATCCGGTAGGCGAGGCTTAGGGCGTAGGGAGCCTGCTCGGACAGGCCGGTGTCGACAAGGCGCTCGTACTCGTTGCGGGAGATCTCCAGGGCTCGCTCGAACTCGTCGCCGGCGCCCGCTTCGCGGACCTCTTCGGGAATGCCGGCGCCCAGGTCCGGGCCGAGGCGCTGCCATTGGACGGTCAGCATGCGGTGGCGCTGGAGGTCGCGGAAGGCGCCGTAGTCGGAGACGATCTCGAAGCGGTAGCGCAGCGCCTCGAAGCCACGGCCGGGCCGGTGGCGACGATTCTGGCGCTCACCGACCATCGCGGCGAGCAGCTCCGCTCGCTCGTCGCGGTCAAGCACATCGAGGCGGGCGAGAACCTCGGTTTCAGGCACCGTGGCGGACTCGAGCATGCAGGCGGCGAGCAAGCTCTCTTCGCTGCCGTCGACGTGGACCAGCTCAACCGAGGGGCTCGCCTCGCCGCCTCCGCGCCGGTCGAGGCCGAGGCGTGAGACCCAGTGCTCCGTCTGCTCGCGACGCTGCTGAAGATAGGCGACCCACTCGCCGCCGCGGTCTGGTCGCTCGACCCGCGAGACAAAGCTTGGCATCACCTTCTTCAGCTCGCCCAAGATCATGCCGCCGTACTCGCGCGCCTCTGGCAGCGGCGAGGCCATCAGCCGCAGCAGCATCTGCTCGTAGGCCTGGCCAGAGGCGTAGATGCCGACGTGGCTTAGGGTCGCGGCGGGCAGCAGCCCGCGCAGCAGATCAAGCGCCTTGGCCCGGATCGAGCGCTGCCACGGTCCTTCCGGTTCACCGTCCCCGCGCGGCCAGCGCTCCGCCGCCCACTGCTCGACCTGCTGCAGCGAGCGCGAGTAGATCGCGAAGATCTCGTCCATCGCGGTGCCGAACTCCGGGCCGAGATCATCGCCGCGGTAGTAGCGGTAACCGCCGTCCTCAGACATCGGCTTGTCGTAGGGGATGTAGCGGGTCGACTGCTCGAGGTAGGCGGCGAGCCGGCCCCGCTGCAGCACCTTGGTGAGCACGTTGGAGACCCACTCACATGCGACGTGGGCGCCGCCGACCTGGGCGATCGAGTCATCGCCATAGCCGAGGAAGACGCGTTCATAGAGGCCCGCAGCGCGCTCACCCTCGGCGCCGTCGAAGGGCCTGGATCCAGAGGCGCTGTCCGTGGCGAACTCCTCCAGGTAGAGCCTGCGCACGGTCCCGGAATAACGCGAATAGCGGGCAAAAAGCGCTCCCTTGACGGTCTCTGGCAGGTTGACCAGGGCGAAGACGGGTCGGTCGAGGTTGGTGAAGTGAGGAGCGAGCAGGGCTTGCTCCTCGGTGGTGAAGTCCTCGACTGGGTAACGCACCGGCGCATCGTAGACGCCGTTGCGGCGGGCCGGTCTATGGCGTTGCGGCCATCAGCTCGACCCGGTGGCCACCGGGGGCGATGACCTGCGCGCGGGGGGCGCCCCAGTGTTCGCGGCGGCGCTCGACCTCGAAGCCGTTCTCGGTCAGAGCGTCGAAGGTGGGCTCAAAGTCAGCGACCACGATTGCGGTGTGACCGCGCGGCGGCACCGTTGGTGACTCGGTCGGCATCAGGTGAACCTGTGTCCCCTCGCGTTCGAGCCAGGTGAACTCGCTGAGCGAGGCGGGCGGCTCGACCAGCTCGAAGCCGAGCAGCTGCCAGAGCTCGACCGTGCGCTCGATCTCGGCGGGCGCGACCTCGATCCCGACGTGGTGCAGCATCAGAAGAGGAGGGATAGCAGGGCGGCGGCAACGACGATGATCGTCGACCAGGTGACCGCCTCGGCGGTGATCTCCATATCGAGGCCGTAGGCGTGGGCGACGACCAAGGAGTTGAGGCCAGAGGGCATCGCCGAGAGCAGGCGGTAGGCGGCGGGCAGGTCGATCAGTGGGGCGGCGAGCAGCATCAGCAGGCCCGGTACAACCGCGAGGCGAGTCACAACGGTGAGCACCACCGGCCGAGTGATCGGCGGTGGCATTGGCAGCTGACCGTGTTCGGCGTTCTCGGCCAGGGTGGCGCCGACGGCGAAGAAGCCGATCGGCAGGATCGCCACGATCAGCGCCTGGGAGATGTCGACAAGCTCGGTTGGTGCCAGGGACCTGGGAGCGAGGATGCCGGCGATTGCGGCATAGAGCGCCGGGTTGCGGGTGAAGAAGGCTCGCACCCGCTGGCGCGGGGTTTCGCCGGCCTTGGTGCCGAAGGCGGCGCCGATCGCAAAGGCGCCGAGCAGCAGACAGGGGCCGGTGACGAGGACGTCGTATAGGACCGCGGTGGAGAGCTGATCGCGACCGAGCAACGCCACGGTCAGCGGGTAGCCAAGGTAGCCAGTGTTGACGCTGAGGACCGTGACGACGACGGCTCCCGTCTGGAACCGGGGCAGCTTCAGCGTTCGGCTCGCGATCAGATAGGCGAAGATGGCCCCGAGCGAGGAGGCAACGATACCCAGCAGCAGGCCGAGGCCGTGGCTGAGGTCGATGTTCGCCTTGGCGATGTTGAAGAAGATCACCGGCGGCAGGAAGACGTAGAGCAGCAGTGTCAGCGCTCGCCGTGCGGCCATCGCCGCGCCGGCCGGCCAGCGATGCTCAGAGACGACCCCGATCCCGACCGAGATCACGATCGCCGCGGTTGTCAGTAGAACGCCGATTCGCGGACCCTTTCAGGTCGTCGATTGGCGCGGCGCTATGCGTACAGCGCTTCGATCTCCGCTTCGTACTTACGCTCGATCGGCCGCCGCTTCAGCTTCATCGTCGGCGTCAGCTCCTCGCCGCCGGGGACCCACTCGCCGTCGAGCAGCTTGAAGCGCTTGATCTGCTCGACCCGGGAAAGGCGCTCGTTGGCGGCCTCGACTGCGGCGCCGATCTCTTCGGCAATCGCGGGGTCGCTTGGGGTAAGACCCCGCGCCACCAGCGCTTCGGCATCGAGGGCGAGCAGGGCGACGTTGTAGGGGCGGTTGTCGCCGATCGCAACCGCCTGCGCGATCAGCGGCGTCGCCGCCTTCAGCTTTGCCTCGATGTTGGCCGGCGACATGTTCTTGCCGGCCGCGTTGATGATCAGCTCCTTCTTGCGGTCGACGATGCGCAGGTAGCCGGCCTCGTCGAATTCGCCGATGTCGCCGGTCAGCAGCCAGCCGTCCTCGCTCAGCGCTTCGGCGGTCTTCTCCGGCAGGTTGCGATAACCGGCCATCACCTGTGGGCCGCGCACCATCACCTCGCCGTCCTCGGCCAGTTTCACCTCGGTGTTGGGGATCGGCGGGCCGACAGTGCCGACCCGCACTCCGCCAGGCGGGTTCAGCGTTGTGATCGCTGTGGTCTCCGACATTCCCCAGGTCTCGCGAATCTCGATGCCGAGGGCGAGGAAGAACTCGAGCACCTCCGGCGGGGTCGGCGCCGCCCCGACCACGAACGACTCGACCTGATCGAGGCCGAGCATCGCGCGGATCGTCGAGAGCACCTGCTCGTCGGCCCGTTGCCACTCGGCCTCGAGCTCAGCCGGCGCGCCGCCGTCCATCATGGCGCGAGCGCGACGGTGGCCGAGCTCGATCGCCGCCACCGTCGCTTCGCGTTTCGACTCGTCGGCCTCAGCCGCGATGCCGACCTCGATCGCCGCCTTCAGCTTTTCCCAGATCCGCGGCACGCCGCCCCAAATCGTCGGCTTGACCTCGATCGAGTAGGCGACCATCTGGCGCGGGTCGGGACAGCAGTAGACGCAGCTGCCGTAGATCATCTGCGCATAGATCCCCGCCCAGCGATCGGCAATGTGGGCGCTCGGGAGGTAGGAGATCATGCGCCCGCCGGGGGTGGTCTTTTGGACCTCGTCGCAGGCCTGCCACACGGCGACCATGTTGTGGTGGGTCAGCTGCACCCCCTTCGGTGGGCCGGTGGTACCCGAGGTGTAGATCAGGCAGAGCACATCGTCCGGCTCGACCGCCCGCCAGGCGGCCTCGAAGTCGAAGTCTGCCTCACCCATCCCCTCGAGCTCGCCGATCGCGATCGTCCCCTCCGGCGCCTCGCCGTCGATGACCACGACGTGCTCGAGGCTCTCGACCTTCTCGCGAGCCGCCAGCACCGTTTCGAGGAACGCCTGCTCGGTAACGATCACCCGGTTCGCCGCATCCCTCACGAGATACTCGATCTGCTCCGGCGAGGACGTGTTGTAGACGGAAAAGGTGGTTGCGCCGAGGTGCATTGCCGCGGCGTCGGTCAGATGCAACGCCGGACGATTGACCAGCATGAACCCAACCGTGTCGCCCCGTTTCACCCCCAGCTTCGCCAGCCCGGCGGCCCGCTTCTGCACCGCCTCCGTGTAGTCCTGCCACGACGCTTCGTAGTCCGAGTCCTTCAGCCGCAGCGCCGGGCTATCCGCCCACTCCTCAGCAGTCAGCTGAAACGCCTCGCACATCGTCCCCGCTTCAAGTGCTCGCGGCCGCTCACCCATGTCCTGACCATACGTCACTCGCGGGGGGTGGCGCCGTAGGGGGACCCGCCCCTGAGGAAGCTTTAGCTACCGGAAGGGGTGGGGGGTTCCTACGGCGACAGGACCCGCCGCGCCGAGACGCTGCTCAGAACAGCGACGACCCAGCGTGTTCCGCAAACTTCACCAACGGCTCCGGGATGACCCCGAAGAAGACGACCGCAGCCGCCGCGAGCAGTGCGGGAATCACCAGGTATGGGCGTCGCCCCGCCTCAGGATCAATCGGATCGGCCTCCGGAGATGCACCAGCGATTGCCGGTACGGCACCGGACTCCGGCCGCATCCACATTGCCGCCACCACCCGCAGGTAGTAGGCGAGCGAGATCATCGTGCCGACGGCGATGAAGACGGCGAGCCAGGTGTAGTCGCCTTCGACCAGTGCCTCGATTAGGTAGAGCTTGCCGATGAAGCCGACGGTGGCCGGCAGGCCGGCGAGGCCGAGCATCGAGATCGTCAGCGGCCAGGCGAGCTGGGGTCGCTCGGAGCCGAGGCCGCGCACCGAGTCGATGTGGTCGCCGAAGACGGTTTCGCGCTCGCGGGCGATGACGACGGCGAAGGCGGCGAGGTTCATGAAGGCGTAGCCGGCGAGGTAGAAGACGATCGCGTTGACCCCGGCCGCGCTGGCGACGACGAGGCCGCCGAGGATGTAGCCGGCCTGGGCGATGCCGGAGTAGCCAAGCAGGCGCTTGAGCGAGTCCTGGCCGAGCGCGCCGACGTTGCCGACGACGATCGAGATCGCGGCGAGCACGGCGAGCGCCGGCTGCCACTCGTTCGCCTGTGAGGCCAGGGCGACGTCGAAGAAGCGGATGAAGACGGCGAAGGCCGCTGCCTTGGTTGCCACCGCCATGAAGCTGGTGATCGGCGTCGGCGCTCCCTCATACACATCAGGCGTCCACTGATGGAATGGCGCGATCGAGGTCTTGAAGGCGAGGCCGACGGCGGCCATGCCGATCCCGACCAGGATCAGCGGGTCGCTGAGCATGCCCTTGTGGGCGATGCCGTTGGCGATCCCGGCGAAGTCGGTCGAGCCGGTTCCGCCGTAGAGAAAGGCCATCCCGTAGAGCAGCGTCGCCGAGCCGAGCGAGCCGACAATCAGGTACTTGAGCCCCGACTCGAGCGACTTCTCGCGCCGCATGTTGGTGGCGCAGAGGATGTAGAGCGGGATCGAAAGGGTCTCCAGCGCGACGAAGAAAGTGATCAGGTTCTGCGCCTGGGCGAGCAGGACCATGCCCAGCACCGAGCCGAGCAGCAGCGCGTGGTACTCGCCCGAGCCGGCCTGCTCGGCGGCGGGCTCGCGAATCGAGAAGACGACGGCGAAACCGGCGGTGAGGATTGCGATCAACGAGATCGAGATCGCCAGGTCATCGATCCGCAGGGCGCCGGAGACGAGGTCGGTCGGTTCGTTCCAGTGGGCGACCAGCTGGACCGCCGTCACCCCCAGCACGATCATCGTCACCAGGGGTGCACGGCGCTTGAATGGCCTAAAGACCCCGGTGAGCAGGACGACGCAGACGCCAGCGGTCAGGGCGAGGATGGGGGAGAGGGCGCTGTAGTCGATGTGGGGGGCGTGGAAGTTCACTGGCTTGCCTTGGTGGGGTCGGGGGCCGTCAGGGGGGTCTCCCAAAACGCGACTCCGCGGAGGTGCGTGGGTTGCTCTCCTGAACTTTGTGGCCGCGTCGCGCTAAGTGTTTTGGGAGACCCCCCTGACGGCCCTTCGGTCGCCGCCACAGATGCCGCCACTGAAGGGTCCGTGCGCTTCAAGATCAACTGCGGATACAGCGCCAGGCCAATGATGCAGAGCACCAGCGGCACCAGCACAACCCCGTCGCGTAGGTTGATGTCGCGTGATTCGAGGCCCTCGGGCTTGCGGTTGTGCATCGTCCGTTGGTAGAGCCGCAGGGCGTAGTAAGCGCTCATCGCGACGCCGCTGATCGCGACGAAGGCGAAGACGATCTTCGAGTCGAAGAGGCCGTTGAGGATGTAGAACTCGCCGACGAAGTTGGCCGAGCCGGGCATCGCCAGGGTCGCCAGGGTGACGATCAGGAAGAGGGCGGCCAGCACCGGTGCCTTCATCGCCATTCCGCCCATCTCGCGTATGTCCTCAGTTCCGGAGCGCTCCGCCAGGATCGCGACGATGACGAAGAGCGGCGCGACGACGAGGCCGTGGTTGACCATCTGCAGGATCGCCCCGTCGGAGCCATCGGCGGAGAGGGCAAAGATCCCGGCGGTGATGAAGCCGAGCTGGGCAACCGAGGAGTAGCCGGCGATCAGCCGTACGTTGGTCTGGGTGAAGGCCATCACCGAGCCATAGAGGATCGAGGCCAGGGCGATGACCAGGATCACGGTCTGGAATTCAACCGTCGCCGCCGGGAAGAGCGGCAGGACGACGCGCAGGAAGCCGTACGCGCCGACCTTGGCCAGCACTCCCGAGAAGACCGCCAGCGCCGGTAGCGGTGCCGCCCGGTAGGCGTCGGGCATCCAGCCGTGCAGGAGGAAAGCCGGCATCTTGACCAGGAAGGCAGCGGCGAAGAACCAGAAGATCCAGCGCTGGCTGCCTTCGGCGATCGGGTGCTTGGCCAGTTCGGCGATCGAGAAGGTGATGTGGCCGCCGTCGGCGCTGATGATCGCCGTGGCGATCGCCCCGACCAGCATCAAGAGCGAGCCGATCAGCGTGTAGACGATCATCTTCAGCGTCGCCGCCGAGGCGCTCGGGCCGTCCTCGCGGTCCGTCCCCCAGGCGCCGAAGAGGAAGTAGAACGGCACCAGCATCAGGTCGAAGAAGAGGACGAAGAGCAGCAGGTCCTGGGCCAGGAACGAGCCCAGCGTCGCCGTCTCGCCGATCAGCATCATCAGGAAGAAGAGGTGGGGGCGCTCCTGCTCGCGGAAGGCGGCGAAGGCGGTTCCGCCCATCCAGAGGACGGCAGTCAGTAGGACGAGGAAGACGTTGAGCCCGTCGACGCCGAGGCTGTAGTCGACCCCGAGGCCGGGGATCCAGTTGACGTCGACGGTGTCCTGCAGGCCAACGCTCGAGTTGAAGCCGAAGACCATCGCGATTGCGAGGCCGAGCGTGACCGTGGTGCCCAGAACCGCCCACCAGCCGGCCTGGCGGCGCGGCACGAAGAGCCCGACGAGGCCGAATGCGAGCGGTGTCCAGAGCAGCACGTTGATCATGAGCTGCTCAACAGGAAGTAGAGGGCGAGGCCGGCGAAGCCGACGAGCAGTAGCAGCGCGTAGCTGCGGACGAAGCCGCTCTGCACGACGCGGACGATGCGGCCGCTGCCGCTAACCAAGTCCTCGGTGCCGCTGACGAGGCCGTCGACGACGAGGCGCTCGAAGGTGCGGTTGGCGAAGCGGCCGATCGCCAGCGCCGGCCGCACGATCAGAAAGTCGATCGCCTCGTCGAAGTACCACTTGTTGTAGAGGAAGGTGTGCAGGGCTCCGAAGCGCCGTTGCAAGGCGGCCGGCGTCTCAGGCCGGGCGACGTAGAGGAAGTAGGCGATGCCGATACCGGCCAGCGAGATCGTCCCACCGATCGCCAGGCCGAACCAGGAGGCAGCCGTTGAGGGGTGGATCGCCGCCAGCGGCGAGTCGGCAAAGACCGGGTCGAGGAACTTGGTGACTGCCTCATCGACGCCCGGGACTTGGACCAACCCCAGGAAGAGGGCGCCGAAGGCGAGCACGCCCATCGCGACCCGCATCGGCAGCGACTGCTCGGCGATGTGATGGTCGGCGCCGGGGAAGCCGACCTCGGTGTCCTCTTCTTCCTCGGTCGCCGGGTTGAACGGGTGGGCGTGGTGGACGTGACCAGTGTCGATCAGCTCCTGGGCCTCGGGGCAGGGCTTGCCGGGGAGGACGCGGAAGATCAGGCGGAAGGTGTAAATCGCGGTCAGCAGGGCGCCGAAGTAGCCGAGCACGGTGAAGATCACGTACATGCCGCCGCGGGCCGAGGCGTAGGCGAGGATCTCGTCCTTGGAGAAGAAGCCTGAGGTGAACGGGAAGGCAGCGAGGGCGAGGCCGCCGCAGAGCATCGTCACCGAGGTGAAGCGCATCGCCTTGCCGAAGCCGCTCATCTTGTCGATGTTCTGCTCGTTGGCCATCGCGGCGATGATCGAGCCGGCCGCCATGAAGAGCAGCGCCTTGAAGAAGGCGTGGGTCATCAGGTGGAACATGCCGGCGCTGTAGGCGCCGATCGAGACGCCGACGATCATGTAGCCGATCTGGCTCATCGTCGAGTAGGCGATCGCCCGCTTCAGGTCGGTCATCACCAGCGCGATCGTCGCTGCGACCAGCAGCGTGGCGAGGCCGACGAAGGCGGCGATGTCGGCGGCGGTGGGGGCGAGGACGAAGAGCGCGTGGGTGCGGGCGATCAGGTAAACGCCCGCGGTAACCATGGTCGCTGCGTGGATCAGCGAGGAGACCGGCGTCGGGCCCTCCATCGCGTCGGGCAGCCAGGTGTGGAAGGGCAGCTGCGCTGACTTGGCGAAGGCGCCGACCAGGAGCAGCAGGCAGATCGCGGTCACCGTCCACTCGTTGGTGTGGAAGACGTGGGGGGCCTTGGCGAAGACCTGGCTGTATTCGAAGGTCCCCAGTTCGCGGAAGATCAGGAAGGCGGCGAGGACCAGGCCGATGTCGCCGACGACGTTGATCACGAAGGCCTTCATTCCGGCGCGCGTCGCCGTCTGGCGCCGATACCAGAAGCTGATCAGCGCGTAGGAGGCGAAGCCGACGAAGGCCCAGCCGACGATCAAGAGCACGAAGTTGCCGGCGAGGACGAGCAGCAGCATCGAGAAGACGAAGAAGTTGAGGTAGCTGAAGAAGCGGTGGTAGCCCTGGTCGGACTGCATGTAGCCGAACGAGTAGAGGTGGATCAGGGTCGAGACGCCGGTGACGATCAGGACCATGAAGACCGAGAGCGGGTCGACGAAGATGCCGAGCTTGATGTCGAGCCCGGCGACGCTGGCGTAGTCCCAGAGCGAGGAGGCGTGGTGGCGCGCGTCCGGGGATTCGCCCAGCAGGCAGAGCAGGGCGCCGATGCCGCAGAGGAAGGCGAGACCGATCGCCAGGGTGCCGATCGCACCGGCAGCCTTGGCCGGCAGCGCCTTGAAGCCGAGCGCGATCGTGATCGAGCCGAGCAACGGGAAGAGCAGGACCAGCCAGGCCCAGGATGTGGCGCTCATCCGCGCAGCTCCCGCAGCGCGTCAACGTCAAGCGGCAGCTTCCGACGGAAGATCGCCACGATCAGCCCGAGTCCGACGACCACCTCACAAGCAGCCACGACCATTACGACGATCGCGAAGATCTGACCTTGCTGGTTGCCGACCATTCTGCTGAACGCAACGAGTGCCAGATTCCCTGCGTTGAGCATCAACTCCAGACAGAGCAGGATTACAACCGGGCTGCGCCTTATGAGGATGCCGGCTGCTCCCACGGCGAAAATCAGGCTCGACAAGACGATGTACCACTCGGTGTTCACCCGGACGTACTCCCGACGGGGGAGGGGGTCGATGGGGGGTCCTCAGAACACTCAGTGCCGAAGGCGCGTTCTGAGGACCCCCCATCGACCCCCTTTGGCGACTGGCGACGACCGGCGAGAACAACGGCGCCGACGGCGGCTAGAAGCAGCAGGATCGACGAGGCCTCGAAGGGGATCAGGAAGCGTTCCAGCAACAGCCGTCCGATCGCGGCGGGGTCGCCGAAGCCGGGGTTGACGTCGGGGCCGTGGGTTCCCAGGGCCAGCAGAGAGGAGGAGAGGACGGCGATTGAGAGCTCGATGAAGAGGGCGGCCCCGAGGAGGGGGGCGAGGAAGCGCTGGCCGGGGATTGGCTCCCAGGCGGACTCGGTATCGCCGCCGACGTAGGCAACCACGAAGACGTAGAGGACCATCACGGCGCCGGCGTAGACCACCACCTGGGCAGCGGCTACGAAGGCCGAGGTGAGGAGCAGGAAGAGGACGGCGAGGGAGAAGAGGTGGACGATCAGCGCCAGCACCCCGTAGAAGGGGTTGCGCATCGCGACGACGCCGACCGCGCCGCCGAGGGCGCCGATTGCCGCCAGGAAGAAGAGGACCGCTTCCATCTACTCGCCCTCTGCTCGCAGCGGAGTGCGCTCGATCGGCTCGGCGAGCAGCATCTCCTTGGTGAAGATCAGGTTGGTGCGGTCGTAGTCGGCCATCTCGTAGTCGTGGCCCATCGTGATCGCGTCGAAGGGACAGGCGATCTCGCAGTAGCCGCAGAAAATGCAGCGCGAGAGGTTGATCTCATAGATCGCGGCAAAGCGCTCGCCGGCCGAGACTCGATCACCGGGGATGTTCTCGGCGGCGACGACGCGGATGCAGTCGGCTGGGCAGGCGGCGGCGCAGAGCGAGCAGCCGACGCACTTCTCGAGGTCGGTGTCCTCGAACTTGTGCAGCTTGTGGCGCCCGCGGAAGCGCGGGTAGACGGGGGTCTTCTCCTCGGGGTACTCGATCGTCATCGGCCCCTCGATCAGCCGCGCCATCGTCGTCTTCAACCCGCGCAGCGTCTCGCCGAAGGCGCGGTAGGCACCGCCGACGCCGCCCGGCTCGGGCCCGCGCTGGACCTCGACCACGTCCTGGTCCTTCAAATAGGGGAACTCAGCCACGCTCGTCTCCTCGCCCTGGCGAGTTTGTTCCGCATACCGATACAAAGTCGCCAATCACGTCGTCACCACCAGGACCGCGGTGACCAGGACGTTGAGCGTCGCCAGCGGCAGCAGCACCTTCCAGCCCAGGCTCATCAGCTGGTCGTAGCGCAGGCGCGGCAGCGTCGCCCGCACCCAGATGAAGATGAGGACGAGGCCGAGCATCTTGGCCAGCATCCAGATTGGGTCGAGGAAGCCCGGGCCGGGGCCCATCCAGCCACCGAGGAACATCGCCGAGGCGACGCCGCAGACGACGAGGATCTCCATGTATTCGACCAAGAGGAAGCTGCCGAAGCGCATGCCGCCGTACTCGGTCATGAAGCCCTGGACGAGTTCGGCGTCGGCCTCGGGCATGTCGAACGGGGTGCGGTTGGTCTCGGCGAAGCCGGCCAGCATGAAGATCAGGAAGCCGACGAACTGGGGGAAGACGAACCAGAGGCCGCCTTGGGCGTGGACGATGTCGACCAGCGAGAGCGAGCCGCCCATCATGACCACGCCGAGCAGCGCCAGGCCCATCGAGACCTCGTAGGAGATCAGCTGGGCGGCGCCGCGCATCGCCCCGAGCAGGCTGTACTTGGAGCCCGAGGACCAGCCGCCGAGCAGCAGGCCGTAGAAGGCGATCGAGCCGACGGCGAAGAAGTAGAGGATGCCGATCGGCACGTCGATGCCGTAGAGGCCAACGCCATCCTGCACGTCGCCCCAGGGGAGGATCGCCAGGGCGAGCACGCCGGAGAGGACCGGCAGCAGCGGCCCGAGGATGAAGAGCGTGCCGATCGCGTTGGCCGGGCGGAAGGCCTCCTTGGAGAGCAGCTTGCCGACGTCGGCAAGTGGTTGCATCAGGCCGAAGGGACCGACCCGGTTGGGGCCGTAGCGGTGCTGGAAGCGCCCGATCAGCTTGCGCTCGAGCACCGTCATCAGCGGCAGGATGCCGAAGATGACGCCGAAGATGACGAGGCTCTTGACCACCATGATCCAGGTGGCTTCGACGAACTGGGTGTCGGCGAGGGTCAGCATCAGGGGGCGGCAGTCTTCTCGATTTGGACGGAGACCGGGCTGCCGTTGAGCAGCGCGTTGGCGTTGCCGTCGGCGACGCCCTCGATTAGCAGGCAGGTGCCCTCGGGGACGCGCTCCCTGATCGTGACCTTGGCGCGGATGCTGGTGCCGTTCTGGGAGACCGAGACGTCGTCGTTGACCTGGAGCCCGAGGCGGTCTGCGTCGGGGATAGACAGCTCGACGCGCTGCTGGGGTGCGAGGAAGCGGAGGGGTGGGTTTAGCTCGGTGATGGGACCGGCCCACAGATCGCGGTAGGTGGAGAGTGCGAGTGCCCCAGCGGGGTGGGCGGCCGGGACCGGTTCGGCGGACGCCGCTCGGCGAGGAGTGTCACCGATCTCCGCGGTGGAGGCAGGCGCCTCGGGCTGAGTGTCCGGCGAACCGGTCCCGGCCGCCCTTCCAGGCTCCGGCGCTCTTCCTCCAGCGTTCTGCCAGCGCACTCCGCGACCGCCGATGTCGGCGTCGGAAATACCTGTGTAGAACGGGACCACCTCAGACAGTGCCGCGAAAGCTGAGGGCTGGGACGAGACGCCGGTGTCGTGGCCAAGAGCCAGCGAAAGCTCGGCTAGGACGCCCCAGTTGGGACGGATGTCTCCTGGGCGCGAAGCGCTAGGGCGGACGCGCTGCAAGCGACCGTCGGGGTGGCTGACGGTGCCGTCTTTCTCGGCGTGCGTCTCCAGTGGGAGGACGACGTCGGCCATCGCGGTGGTGGCGGTCTCGAAGGTCGAGAAGGCAACGATGTGGTCGGCGGCGGCGAGGGCCTTTTTCCAAGCTTCCGTGTCGGGGAAGTCGCGCAGGGGATCGACGCCGAAGAGCAGGAGCGTCTTCAGCTCGCCCGACTCGAGCGCGGCGCGGATCTCCTCGGTGGCCTTACCGACGAGACGTGCATTTGCCACGGATGTCGTGGTAAATGCACGTCTCGCCTCGCTGAGGCCCGGGCCGGCGTCGGGGAGGCAGCCTGCCTCGCGCAAGCCGCGGGCGTTGGTGAAGTCGGGGACTTCGAGCAGGCCCGAGCCGTTCTGGCCGGTGAGGTCGAGGGTCGACGCCACGTCGAGCAGAGCGGAGACAGCGCCGTCGCCCTCGCGTCCGATGCGGTCGCCCCAGATGACGACGACGGACTCGGCGCTCTTGAGCGTCTCGGCGATCTCCCCCGCTTGACGGGAACCAACACGATCCACATCTCCGTCTTGAGGCCTGTCGGCGATGAGGGCGGCGGTTAGGTCGGCGAGGAAGGCCCCCGCGCCGCCGGGCGCGTAGCGCGCGACCGCGACCGCGCCGCCGTCGAGCGTCGTTGGCGCTTCGGTCGCGACCGCCAGCTTGGCGCCGTTGCGACGGATCGCCTTGCGAATGCGCAGGTCGAGGATTGGCGAGCTGTGCAGGGGGTCGGTGCCGATGACGAGGATCGCGTCGGCCGCGTCGATGTCGCGGACCCGGGCCGTGATCTCCGGCTGGGCCAGCCGCACCAGCGCCTCGCGGCCGGGGCCGCGCGAGGGGCGGGAGTCGACGTGCGGCGAGCCCAGCGCCTCGCGCATGATGCGCTGGACCAGGTAGCCCTCCTCGTTGGAGGCGTCACCGACGATCGCGGCGCTCTGGGGGCCGCCGTGCTTCAGCGCCGCGGCGGCCTTGGCGATCGCGTCCTCCCAGCTCGCGTCAACCCCGCCGCGCAGGCGTGGGCCCCGCACCCGCTCCTCGGCGTTGAACATCTCAAAGCCGTAGCGGCCGCGGTCGCAGAGCCAGCCGTCGTCAACGTCGGGGTTGTCGCGGGCGATCACCCGCTTCACCTGCTCGTCGCGGACGGTGAAGCTGACGTTGCACTGGCTCGGGCAGAGCGTGCAGACCGAGCCGGCCTGCTCGATGTCCCAGGGCCGGGCGCGGAAGCGGTAGGTGTAGTTGGTCAGCGCCCCGACCGGGCAGAGGTCGGTGATGTTGCCGTGGAAGGGCGCCACGTAGGGCCGGTCGTCGAAGGTGCCGACGAAGGTGCGGTCGCCGCGCTCGAGCAGCTGCAGTTGCTCGTCCTCGGCTACCTCCTGGCTGAAGCGCACGCAGCGGTAGCAGAGGATGCAGCGCTCGCGGTCGATCGCGACCAGCGGCGAGAGCTCGATCGGCTTCTCGAAGTGGCGCTTGTTGTCGGTCATGCGGCTCTTGCCGGGGCCCCAGCCCATCGAGATGTCCTGCAGCGGGCACTCGCCGCCCTTGTCGCAGACCGGGCAGTCGAGCGGGTGGTTGACGAGCAGGAACTCGACTACGGCGCTCTGCGCATGCTTCACCTGGTCGGTCCGCGTGTGGACGACCATGCCGTCGCGGACCGGGGTCGAGCAGGAGGTCTGCAGCTTCGGGATCCCCTCGATCTCGACCAGGCACATGCGGCAGGCACCGACCGGCTCGCCCAGCTTCGGCTCGTAACAAAAGACCGGGATCTCGACGTCGCCCCGCTTGGCGGCGTCGTGCAGCATCTCGCCCTCGGTCGCGGTCACCTCGCGCCCGTCGATGATCAGGTTCACTTGGGCTTTGCCGCTCATGTCGCCGCTCCCAGGGTCTCGGCTGTGCCCTGGACGACCGGCAGGCGCTCGGCAACTGCCGTCTCACCTTCGCTCGCCGCGGCGATCACGTCTTCGAACTCCTCGCGGAACTTGCGCACCATCGCCCCGACCGGCATCGCCATCGAGTCGCCGAGCACGCAGAGGCAGTGGCCGATGATGTTCTCCTGTACCGAGGCGACGATGTCGAGGTCCATCGGCGTCGCCTCGCCGCGCACCACCCGTTCCAGCATCTTCACCGTCCAGTTGGTGCCCTCGCGGCAGGGGGTGCACTTACCGCAGGACTCGTGGTGGTAGAAGCGCGCCGTGCGCAGCGCCATGTGCGGGATCGAGACCTGGTCGTCGGCGACGATGATCGAGCCCGAGCCGAGCATCGAGCCGGCCTCGGCCATCGCCTCGAAGGAGTAGGGCAGATCAATCCCTTCCTCGACCTTGAGCACGGGGGAGGAGGAGCCGCCGGGGTAGAAGGCCTTGATCTCACGCCCCTCACGCGGTCCGCCGGCGAGGTCCATGATCAGCTCGCGGGTTGGGATCCCCAGCTCGACCTCGTAGTTGCCGGGCCGCCGCACGCAGCCGGAGATCGAGACCACCTTGGTCCCGGGCGACTGTTCGGTGCCGAAGCCCTTGAACCACTCGGCTCCGTTCTTGACGATGTGGGAGACATTCGAGAGCGTCTCGACGTTGTTGATCAGGGTCGGTCCGCCGTAGAGGCCCTGCACGGCCGGGAAGGGCGGCTTCAGCCGCGGGTTGCCGCGCTTGCCCTCGAGCGCATCGAGCAGCGCCGTCTCCTCGCCGCAGATGTAGGCGCCGGCACCGCGGTGGACGACCAGCTCGAGGTCGTGGTGCGTCCCCAAGATGTCCTTGCCCAGGTAGCCCGCTTCATAGGCTTCGGCGACCGCGGCATCGAGGATGTCGGCCTGTGAGTCGTACTCGCCGCGGATGAAGATGAAGGCGTGGCCGATGCCGGCGGCGAGCGAGGCGATCGCGATCCCCTCGATCAGCTGGTGCGGGTTGCGCTGCATCAGCTCGCGGTCCTTGAAGGCGCCGGGCTCGGACTCATCGGCGTTGCAGCAGAGGTACTTGTTAATGCCCTCGCCGCGGGGCAGGAAGCTTGCCTTCTTGCCCATCGAGAAGCCGGCGCCGCCGCGGCCGCGCAGCCCGGAGTCTTCGAGCTCCTTCAGCACCTCGTCGGGCTCCAGCTCGCGGTAGGCCTTCTCCAGCGTCGCGTAGCCGCCGTAGTCCTTGTAGCCGGCGAGTGTGGGCAGCGCCGGGTCTTCGGCGTTCTTCAGCAGCATCCGCGTCTCCCGACCCACAATTTCCGCCCGCGTGCTCTGCTCTTGCTCGTTCGGGTTCATCATCACCGGAGATCTCCCTCACTCGCTCCCGCGTCCGCCGCGGGCGAGTTACCGCCGGGAAGCGGCCGCTTCTCCAGCGCCTTCTCGGGCAGCACCGCGTCGCCGGCGCGCAGCTGCTCGATCGCGGTCTTTGCCTCGGCCGCCTCGAGCGGGCCGAAGTAGCGCTCGTCGATCGAGGCCATCGGCGCGATGTCGCAGGCGCCGAGGCACTCGAAGCCGGTGACGAGGAAGCGCTCGTCGTCTTCGCCGGCGGCGGCTTTGAAGGCCTCGAGTAGCTCATCGCCGCCGCGCATCCAGCAGCTGATGTTGGTGCAGACGGCGACCTTGTGGGTGCCGACCGGGTCGGTGTGCAGAAGGTCGTAGAAGCTCGCCACCGACTCAAGGTAGGCGGGCGTCACCCGCATCACCGCGGCGGCCTGGCGGATCCCGTCGGGCGTGCACCAGCCGTAGAGCCGCTGCACCGCCCAGAGCGCCGGGATCGAGGCCGATTTGCGGTCCGGATAGCGCGACATCAGCTCTTCGATCCGCTCGCGCAGCTCGGCCGGGCAGTCGACCTCGTGCAGCTCGGGGATCCCCTCGGGCGTACGGTCCGGCACGCGGCCCTCGGTGACGGCGCGATCCACCGGCAGGTCGGGATTGACGATCCCGGGTCCGTCCACGGGGCTCACCGGTCGACCCCGCCGAGGATCGGGTCGAGCATGCCGAGGCTGCAGATCATGTCGGCGATGTAGCTGTCGACCGACATGTCTTTGAAGGCCTGCAGGTTGACGAAGGAGGGGTCGCGGAAGTGGACCCGCGCCGGCTTCGCCGAGCCGTCGGCGAGGACGAAGCAGCCGAGCTCGCCGCGCGGGCTCTCGATCGCGTAGTAGATCTCGCCTGGGCCGACCCGGTAGCCCTCGGTGACGAGCTTGAAGTGGTGGATCAGCGACTCCATCGAGGTCGAGAGCTCCGAGCGCGGCGGCAGCACGTACTTGCGGTCGTCAGCGATGAAGGGGCCTTCGGGCAGCCCGTCGAGCGCCTGCTCGATGATCCGCACCGACTCGACCATCTCGGCGACGCGCACGCGGTAGCGGTCGTAGTTGTCGCCGATCGTGCCGACCGGGATCTTGAAGTCGAACTTGGGGTAGGCGAGGTAGTCGAAGGCCTTGCGCAGGTCCCAAGGCTC
Organism: uncultured Solirubrobacterales bacterium; assembly: GCA_963716345.1. Taxonomy (GTDB): domain Bacteria; phylum Actinomycetota; class Thermoleophilia; order Solirubrobacterales; family 70-9; genus VRUE01. Next base: position 1,037,355 of record OY970304.1, on the reverse strand, counting down.
GCCGGCGGCGCGCAGCAGCGGCCCGGTCACGCCCAGCTCCAGCAGGCGCTCGCGCGAGACGATGCCGGTGTTCTTGGTCCGCGAGAGGAAGACCTCGTTGCGGTCGAGCAGCGCCTGGTACTGCTCCACTCGCACCGGCATGTCGGTGAGGAAGGAGCGCAGCTTCGCCTCGAAGCCGCGCGGGATGTCCTCGATCACGCCGCCGACCTGGAAGTAGCGCGTGTGCATCCGTTGCCCGGTCGCCATCTCAAAGAGGTCGAGGATGCGGTCGCGCTCGCGGAAGCAATACCAGAGCATCGAGATCGCGCCGAGGTCGAGCGCCGTCGTGCCCAACCAGACCAGGTGGGAGTGGATCCGGTTGAGCTCGAGGAAGATCACCCGCAGGTGCTTGGCCCGCTCGGGGATCTCCAGTTCGACCAGCCGCTCGACCGCGCCGCAGAAGGCCTCCATCTGGAAGAAGTAGGAGACGTAGTCCATCCTCTCCACGAAGGGGATGACCTTCCAGTAGCTCTTGTCCTCGCAGGACTTTTCGATCCCGGTGTGGACGTAGCCGATCACCGGTTTGAGATCGCGCACGACCTCGCCTTCGAGGTCGACGACCAGCCGCAGCACGCCGTGCGTGGCGGGGTGGTGAGGACCGATGTTGACCGTCATCACCTCGAAGGTGCGGTCCTCGGTCAGCAGGCCGTTCGGCGTCAGCGACTCAGCCATAGTTCTTTTCGTTGTAGGTGAACGTCACCGGCTCGCCGCCTATCGGGAAGTCGCGCCGCTGCGGCCAACCCACGTAGTCCTCGGGCAGCAGGATCCGCCGCATGTCGGGGTGTCCGCGGAAGACAATTCCGAAGAAGTCGAAGACTTCGCGCTCCTGGAACTCGGCGGTGGGGAAGAGGTCCACGCAAGAGTCGATCTCGGGCAGCGAATCCTTGCCCGGATCCGCCAGTAGGGCCTTGACGCGGATGCGCTCGACCCGGTCGCGGTTCAGTAGCTCGTAGTGCACGGCGAAGCGTGGGGAGGCCGGGAGGTAGTCGGCAGCATGGAGGCTGGAGAGGAAGCGGTATTCGTGGCCGGCGGAGTCGCGCAGCCAGTTGAGCACGGCGAGCAGTTGCTCGGGGGCGATCGCCAGGCTGGCGCGGCCGTGCTCGAAGCCGGTGTCGAGGACGGCGCCGGGGTGGTCTGCCTCGATCTCGCCGCGGATCAGCTCTAGGCCAGGTGCGTCAGGCACGGAGCAGCTCCCGGGCCGCTTCGTAGGCCTCTGCCGCTTCGCCACTCGGTGCACTGCGCGGCCCACCGCGGGCCCACTCCTCGGTGCCCTCGGCGGCGTAGCGGGCGCGCCAGCCCTGGTCCGGATTGCCCTGGATCTTGCGCTGCAGCTTGGTGAAGCCGTAGAGAACCGCCTCCGGCCGCGGCGGGCAGCCGGGAATGTGGAGGTCGATCGGCATGAACTTGTCCGCCCCCTGGACCACGGCGTAGTTGGAGAACATGCCGCCGCTGGAGGAGCAGGCGCCCATCGAGATCGCCCACTTCGGCTCCAGCATTTGGTCGTAGAGGCGACGGACGACGGGCGCCATCTTGATCGAGACCCGACCCGAGAGGATGATCATGTCGGCCTGGCGCGGTGAGGCGCGCAGCGCCTCGGCGCCGAAGCGGGCAAGGTCGTAGCGAGCCGTGACGACCGAGATCGGCGCCTCGATCGCGCAGCAGGCGAGGCCGAAGGTGAGCGGGAAGATCGAGTTCGAGCGCGCCCAGCCGAGCATTTTCTCGAAGTTGGTCATCACGACCTTCTCCTCGACGTAGCGCTCCAGCTCGTCGCCCTCGAGGTCGCCGCGCAACATGTCGCGGGCGCGCAGCTGGCGCTCGCGCATCGACTGTCGTTCTACTTCCAATCCAGTGCCCCCTTGCGCCAGACGTAAGTAAAGGCGACCAGCAGCAAGGCGATGAAGGTGACCAGCTCGCCCAAGACGAAGACGCTGTTGGCGCCCTTGAGGATGACTCCGATCGGATAGAGGAAGACAACCTCGATATCGAAGAGGATGAAGAGCATCGCGATCAGGTAGAAGCTGACCCCGAAGCGCAGGCCGTGCGACGGCTCGACTGGGATCCCGGACTCATATGGCTCGGACTGGCGTAGGCTCGCCGCCGTCGGTCGCTTCGGTCGCTTCGGACCGATCACGTGATTGAGCATCGCGAAAGCCCCCCCAACGGTGACGCCGAGGAAGGCAAAGACGAGAATCGGCAGGTAGCTCTTCAGCACTGGTAGATCGGAATTGTGCGGGCCGTGTGCGGGGCGCCAGTCGCCGTCGCCTCACCGCCTGCACGACGAGTTATATACCGACCTTGTAACACATTGCTACATAGTGCTTTTCCGCATCAGCAAGCCGAATCCCGACCCTCTTGGGAGGAAATAGATCCGTGGTAGTCGTTCACCTCGTAGTCGGCTGCGCAGTCATCATCCTCAACCTGATCGCCTTCGCCATCGGCGGCATCGCCTGGTATCGCGACCGCTCCTCGGTCCCCTTCTGGCTGCTGCTCCGCGCCGCCCAGGCCGCCGTCTTCCTGCAGGTGATGTTGGGCGGCCTGCTCGTCTTCACCAATCACAAACCGGACGACAGCCTCCACTACCTCTACGGAATCCTTCCCATCGTCGTCTCGCTGATCGCCGAGGCTGCCCGCACCGGCGCTGCCGAGCGTGAGCTGGGCGACGTCGATTTCGAAGCCCTCCCCGCCGACGTCCAGCAGGACTTGGCCCTGGCAATCGTCCGCCGCGAGATGGGCATCATGGCCGTCAGCTGCGGCGTAATCCTCTTCCTCGCCCTGCGCGCGGCGAGCACCAGCGGCGCGTTTTGACGTTCGTGTGACTTCCTGAGACCAGCGGTTGACGCGCTAGCTTCGGTCGAGGCCGACATGCCGATTCCGAAGATGCACCCGGTCGAGTCAAGCGCGGTGGCGAGGATCGGCTACGACGCCGAGGCCGAGGAGGCGTACGTCGAATACCTGGGGGGCGACCTCTACGCCTACAAAGGCGTGTCGGCCGACGTCTTCGGGGCGCTGGAGAGTGCCGAGTCGAAAGGGACATTCGTCAACTCGGTGATCAAGGAGTATCCGTTCCGCAAGATCGAGAGACGCGGTCAGCCCGACCCCTAGCTCGAGATGCGGAAGACCGGATGGTCTGGGGCGATCCGCTGCAACTCGGCATCTGGCGCGTCGGCCCCGACGCCGTCAAAGAAGGCGCCGACCTCCCATTTCCACTTCTTCAGGTAGGCGCGCAGCAGGGCGGACTTTTCCTCGTCGGTCAGCTCGGTGGCGGTGAAGGTCTCGGTGCGGCGGCCGACGATGCGACCCTCGCCGCTGACCCGCAGGTTGCGGACCCACTGGGTGTGCCCGCGCGGGGCCACCAGGTACGTGTTGCCATCGAACGGCAGCGGGTTGACCGGGGTCTGGCGCCACTCGCCGCTCTTGCGGCCTTTGACTTCGAGCACGCGCGAGCCGGCGACGCCGAGTCCAATCCGGCTCAGCCCCGCGATGAAGGGGTTGAAGACGTGCTTCGTGAACCAGCCCGGTTCTTGGAAGCGATCGGCCATTAGCTGAGCTTACGCCCACGCATCCGACATTCACCCCGCTGGGGTGTGGTCAATGTCGGATACGCGATCAAACCAAGGGCCGGTACTCGCCGCCGTGGAAGACCAGCGGCTCTCCCGCGCCGGTTGCCAGGTCGCGGACCTCGCCGGTGACGATCACGTGGTCGCCCGCCGCGACCACGTCGCGCAGCTCGCAGGCGATCCAGGCGAGGGAGTTGTCGATCGCGGGAATGCCGTCGCGCTCGCCCCAAGTGACGCCATCCCACTTCTCGGCCACCGGGGCCTTGGTGGCGAAGGAGCGGGCGATCGCCTCCTGACCCGCGTGCAGGACGCTGATGCCGAAGTGGTTGGCGGCCTGGACCGCGAGCAGGGTGCGCGAGCCACGGTCGAGGCAGGCCAGCATCAGCATCGGCTCGATCGAGAGCGAGCAGACCGCGTTGGCGGTCGCTCCGGCCGGTCCTTCGGGCCCGCCAGCGCTGACGATCGTGACGCCGGTTGGCAGCGTTGCCATGGCGGCGCGAAAGCGGGCTGGATCAGGCGTTGGCATGGTCTGAGAGCGGGATCGGGTCAAGACAATATGATGCGCGCCGCGTGCGTCCGGCACTGATTACAGCCATGGTCGTCCTTGCCGCTCTCGGGCTATCCGCCTGCGGCTTTGGCGAAGAAGGAGTCTCGGTCTCCCAGAACGACCCCAACCACGAAGGGGCCGTTCTCTTCTCCACCCACTGCTCTGGCTGCCATACGCTCAGCGCCGCCGGTACCCAGGGCAGCGGCAATCGCGGCCTGCGCACGCAGGGTCCGAACCTCAATCAGCGAACCGAGACATATGAAGACGCTCTCTTCGCGATCCAGAACGGCGGTTTCTCCGGCGCGATCATGCCGCAGAACATCGTCGTCGGCAAAGAAGCGGAAGCCGTTGCCCACTTCGTCGCCAAGTACGCCGGCGAAGAAGCCGTCGAATCCCCTCGCCCCGGCGAGACCTCTCCCTAACCTTCGTCGGCCGTGCTTGACCTGAAGCTGATCCGCTCCGACCCTGAGCGGGTCAAGTCGGCGCTCGCGCGGCGCGGCGCGGCCGAACAGGTCGATGAGCTGCTCGCGCTTGACGCGCGTCGTCGCGAGTTGCTGCCGCGGATCGAGGGCGCCCAGGCCGAGCGCAAGACGATCTCCAAGCAGATCGGCGAGGCCAAGCAGCGTGGGGAGGAGGCGGTCGAGCAGATGGCGGCAGTGGCGGAGCTGAAGCAGACGATCGACTCCGGCAAGGCCGAGCTCGAGCAAGTCGACGCCGACCTGCAGCGGGTCGCGGCGTCCCTGCCTAATCTGCCCGACCCCGATGCCCCCGACGGGATGACCGAGGAGGACGCGGTCGTCCTGCGCGAGGAGGGCGAGCGGCCGAGCTTTGACTTCGAGCCGCGCGACCACCTTGAGATCGGCTCAGAGCTTGACCTGATCGACATGGAGGCCGGCGCCAGGGTCTCGGGCTCGCGCTTCGCCTACCTCAAGGGTGACCTCGTCCTGCTCGAGCTGGCGCTGGTCCGCTTCGCCCTCGACCTGGTCCGCGGGGAGGGCCACGAGCCCGTCGTCCCGCCGGTCCTGGTCCGCGAGGAGGCGCTCGTCGGCACCGGCTTCCTGCCCGGCGATCGCGATCAGATCTACGAGGTGCCCAAGGACGAGCTCTTCCTCGTCGGTACCTCGGAGGTGCCGCTCGCCGCCCTGCACGCCGACGAGATCCTCGCCGCCGACCAGTTGCCGATCCGCTACGCGGGCTTCTCGCCCTGCTTCCGCCGCGAGGCCGGCGCCGGCGGCCGTGACACCCGCGGCATCTTCCGCGTCCACCAGTTCGACAAGGTCGAGATGTTCTCGTTCGTCGAGCCTTCGCAATCGGCTGCCGAGCACGAGCGCCTGCTGGCGATCGAGGAGCGCATCCTCGCCGAGCTGGAGATTCCCTACCGCGTCGTCAACGTCGCCGCCGGTGACCTCGGCGCGCCGGCAGCCAAGAAGTACGACTGCGAGGCCTGGATCCCGAGCCAGGGCCGCTACCGCGAGCTGACCTCTTGCTCGAATACAACCGACTATCAGGCTCGGCGCCTCGCCTGCCGATACCGGCCCAATGAAGACGAGGCACCAGAGGTTGTCCACACGCTCAACGGCACTGCGGTCGCGGTGGGGCGCACGATGATCGCCCTGATTGAGAATCGGCAGGAGCGGGAAGGTGGTTTCACCCTACCCACTATTCTGCATTCGTATGGTGCGCCTGAGAGGATTGGACCAAGATGAGCACCGGTGTAAGGGACGCTAAGCGCGTCGTCCTCTGTGACGACCATGAGATCGTCCGCGAGGCGATCAAGTCCCGCATGGCCGATTCGAGCATTGTCGAGATCGTCGGCGAGGCCGGAAACGGCCGTGATGTGGTCGATGTCGTCAAGGAGCTCGAGCCCGATGTGCTGATCATCGACGTCGAGTTGCCCAAGCGCGACGGGATCGAGGCGACCAAGGAGGTCCTCAAGGTCCGCCCGCGCACCAAAGTCATCATCTTCACCGCTCACGCCCAGCCCGACCTGCTGGCGCTTGCCCTACGCGCCGGCGCCTCCGGCTACGTGCTTAAGTCGGCGCCGGCCGAGGACATCGCCCGGGCGGTCAAAGCGGTGACTGGCGGCGGCACCTTCCTCGGCGGTGATTTCGCCGGCGGTAAGCCCTCCGAGGTCGAGAAGCTGCTCGAGCTCTCGCCGCGTGAGCGCCAGATCCTCGAGCTGCTGGCCGAGGGCCTGCGGGTCAAAGAGATCGCCGAGCGCCTCCAGCTCAGCCCGGCGACCGTGCACACCCATGTGCGCAACGCGATCGCCAAGCTTGAGGTCGACACCCGCACCGAGGCGGTTGCCCTCGCGGTGAAGTTCAGCTACCTCGGTGCCGGCGGCAAGGCCTAGTCGGTCTTCGCGGCCGGCTTCAGCTCCAGCGCGCAGCCGTTGATGCAGTAGCGCTGCCCGTTTTCTCCGGGGGCGTCGTTGAAGACGTGGCCGAGGTGGGCGTCGCAGTGCTTGCAGACGACCTCGGTGCGGCGCATGAAAAGGCTGTTGTCGGGACGCAGCTCGACGTGCTCGAGGTTGGCCGGCTCGGTGAAGCTGGGCCAACCGGTGCCGGAGTCAAACTTGGTGTCTGAGGAGAACAGCTCGGTGCCACAGCCGACGCAGTGATACATGCCGGCGGTCTTCTCGTCGACGTAGGGTCCGGTGAAGGCGCGCTCGGTGCCTCCCTTGCGGGTCACCTCGTACTGCTCAGGGGTGAGTTGGTCGCGCCACTCCTGATCGGACTTTTGGACCTTCTTCGTGGTCTCGGTCATTTCGCTCCTTTCGTCTCTGCCTAGGTTACGCCCAGCTTCTTACGGCGAGGTGACGTGCTTGCGCTCCGCCTGGGTTTGCGATATGACGGAGCAGATGCATCGGTGCAGACAATTAACTCAGGCACGATGAGTCCTGCCGATTCGCCCGCGGATGCTCAACCCAAGGGGGCGATCAAGCTCACGCCCTCCTCGTATCTGGTGCTGGGCATGGTTCGCCTCGGGGTCAGCTCCGGATATTCGATCAAGAAGGTGGCGGATATATCGACCCAGAACTTCTGGCCGACCTCGTTGGCACAGGTGTATCCGGAGCTGGCGCGACTGGAGGGCGCGGGATTGCTGACGCGCCGCAGTGATCCTCGCGGCGCGCGGCAGCGGTCCACGTACTCGATCACGCCACAGGGAGATGCGGCGTTGCGTGCCTGGCTGGGCTCGCCGCGGATGGCGCCGGTGCAAATTCGCGACGAAGCGATGCTTCGCCTCTTCTTTGCCGATGCCCTCGGGAGTGAGGATCAGCCCAAGCTGATCGCGCAGCTGCGTGAGCGCAACCGCGAGAAGAAGGAGCTGATGCGCGGGGAGATTATCCCGCACGCGGAGGCGCTGGAATCGGAGGACGTGCGCTACCCGGCCAGGGCGGCCCGCCTTTCGGCTGACATTTTCGCCTACTCGGAGAGATGGCTGGCGCGACTGGAAGCGGAGCTCCTCGAGGCCGACTAGGCCCGGGGCATCGACTAGCCGCTGGATTGACAGGCTTTGACGACGTCGCCGGTGAGGTTGGTGCCGTCGCCGAAGACAAATTCTGCCTTTGCCTGAAAGCGACCGTTGGCACACTCCGCATTTAGGTAGGAGTGCCGGCGGCCCTTGTAGGTCCATTTGCGGTTGACCGAGAATTCGACCTTGGTCACCGAGCCGTAGCCGCCGGCGATTGGCGGGATCGCGATCGAGATGTTGTAGCCGTAGGGACCGCTGTCGCCTGAGATCTTGCCAATGACGACGAATGTCGTCGGCAGCGGCACATGGGCAAAGACGTAGTAGATCTGCTCTGGATACCCGTTGGCGCTCGTGGCGCCATTGAAGATCAGCAGCGGGCCCTTGGCGAGAAAAGGCGCCGATTCGGGGAATTCGACCTGGGCGGTGCTGGTGCCCCTCCCGATCAGGGCCGAGCCACATGCTTTCATCGCCGCCGCAGGAGAAGCGGCTCTGAGCTGAGCGGGAGCGCAAGTCGGCAGGCCGGTGGCGTCGAATCTGATGTGCTTGTTGACCTCTAGGTCGCTGCTCACGATGGGCGGGACGTGGGTGCCGTTGTTGGTCGTGATCGCCGCGTTCGCCTGGAAGCTGATTGGCGCCAACTTGCTCTTCGGTAGCGCCTTCGGGCTGGCAGCACCATCGAGCGTAATCACCAAGTCACCGGCGCGAACCGTGGTCGCCGTCGCAGTCGTCACAGTGACCCAAGCCACAGCGACGATGGCAACAAACACCAGAAGCTTCACCCAACGTCTGCCCACTCGCTCGTGACGCATCTGCCCTCATTTCTCGGCGCATCGCAATATGACTGTGCCGATAGATCAAAGGAGATAGTGGGTCAAAGCGCAATGAGACTCGTGGGACCGGTTTTCGCAATCCCGTCTCATCTCGGGCTCCGATAAAGCCTCCGGCATAGGATCGGTCGCTGTGGCGGACGCGTTCTATGAACCAGGCGACGACGGCAAGTACCTCGCCACCGAGCTGACGAGGGGACCTTGGGACCCCGGGTCTCAGCACGCCGGGCCGCCGTCGGCGCTGTTGGGGCGCGAGATCGAGGCGATGGGGGGCTCCGAGAGCTTCCAGGTCGGGCGGGTCGTCTTCGAGATTTTGCGGCCGGTGCCGATCGGCCCGGTTACGGTCGAGACGCGGGTACTGCGGCCGGGACGAAAGGTGCGGATGGTCGAGGCGTCGCTATCGGGGGAAGGCGGCGAGCTGATGCGAGCCACGGCCTGGCAGCTGCGCAAGACCGAATTGGATCTACCGGAGGGCACGCTGGCCGAGGAGAAGCCGCCGCAGGGCCCGGAGGAAGGCTGGATCCCGGAGTTCTTCCCGACCGGGCAGGAGGTCGGCTACCACACAGGGATGGAGCTGAAGGCGGTGGCCGGGGCTTTCCTCGAGCTGGGCCCGGCGACCTTCTGGCTGCGGATGCGCCAGCCGCTCGTCGCTGGCGAGGAGCCGACACCGTTGCAGCGGGCGCTGATCGCCGCTGACGTTGGCAACGGGATCAGCGCCGTGCTCGATTACCACTCCTACGTCTTCATCAACGTTGATCTCACCGTCCACTTCGAGCGCATGCCCGAGGGCGAGTGGGTCTGCGTCGACGCAGTCACCCGACCTCAGCCAACCGGCATCGGCACAGCCGAGTCGGTCCTCGCTGATGAGCGCGGCCGCATCGGCCGCGCCGCCCAGTCGCTGCTGATCGAGCAGCGCTAGTCCTCCTCACCTCGCGTCTCGCGGGAGCTGCTCACACGAAGTGCAACGTTTACGGGTCTGTGAGGGCAACAAAACGTTGCACCTATCGGTCAGCGGGTGACGAGGGCGGCTCGGGCCGCGGGCGCAACCGCAACCGCGATCGTCGCCGCGGAGGCCAGGGCGATCGTGGCGGAGAGGAAGAAGGCGCCCTCGTAGCTGGTCAGGGCTGCCATCGCGCCCGCCAGCGGCGCGCCAAGGCCGACGCCGGCATCGAAGAAGGCGGTGAAGGTGCCGAGCGCGGCGCCACGCCGCCGGTCTGAGACGTTGCTGACGACGATCAGCGATAGCGAGGGGTAGAGCAGGGAGAAGGCGGCGCCCATCGCCAGCGCTCCGGCGAGGGCGACGGGAAGGCTGTGAGCGATTGCGATTGCGGAGAGCCCCAGCGCCTCGACGCAGGCGGCGGCGATCGCGACGCGGGCTGGGCCGATGCGGTCCGGCAGGTCACCACCGACGAGGCGGGTCAGCACGACCATCGTCGCGAAGGCGCCAAACACGGCTGCCCCGTGGCCGACCCCGCGCGCTTCAAGCAGCAGGACGACGAAGGCGGCGATCGTGCCGTAGCCGATCGAGCCGAGGGCGAGCGCGGCTCCAGGTCGCACCGCCTCCTTGGCGATCAGCGGGTGGTGCTCCTGCTCGAGCAGGGGGGACGGCTGGAAGGGATCGGGCACGCGGGTGGCAATCGCCGCTCCAACGAGCGGCAGCGCTCCGGCCAGCAGCCAGACCGCCGTGTAGCCGAAGGCGTGCTGCGTCAGCTCACCTAGCAGCGGCCCGACGCTTAGCCCCGACCAGACGGCGAGGCCGTAGAGGCCGATCACCCGGCCGCGCCGCTCGATCGGCGCTAGGTCGATGATCCAGGCCGAGCCGGCGGTGAAGACCGCGCCCTCGCCTGCGCCGAGCACGAGGCGGGCGCCGATCAGCCCGGCGACGCCAAGCGGCAGCAGGTAGAGGAAGCCGGCGACGGCGACCAGCACCGAGCCGACCAGCACGGTCGGCTTGCGGCCCCGGTGGTCGGCGAAGCGCCCGGCGAAGGGCCGCAGCAGCAGCCCCGTGATCGCGTAACAGCCAACCACGACTCCGACGGCGAAGTCGCCAGCGCCGAGCGAGTCGTGCACGTAACGCGGCAGGACCGGCAGCACGGCGCCGACCGCGAGCAGGCAGCAGAAGGTGACGCCGAAGACGCCGGCAAAGGCAACGCCCGGCCGGTGAGTCGACGCCTCGGAGCCCTCGCTCATCTCGGCGCTCAACCCAGCAGCGCGGCGAGGTCGTCAAGGACCAGGTCGGGGGGTGGATCGGCAGCGGCCGCTTCCCCCCGCGAAGCAGCCCCACTGAGGACGAGGATCGTCGCCAGGCCAGCCCGCTGGCCACCCTCGATGTCGGAGGCAATTCGATCGCCGACCATCGCCACTCGCTCAGCGCCGCCGATCAGTGCGCGCGCTTGATCGAAGAGGTGTCGCTCCGGCTTGCCCCCGATCTCGGCTGTCTTGCCCGACGCGGTCTCGACCGCGGCCAGGGTCGCGCCGGTTCCTGGCCATGCTCCCCCAGGCATCGGCAGGGTGGGATCGCGACTCGTCCCGAAGAGGGACGCGCCGGCCCGCAGGGCGAAGGTTGACGTGAGCAGCTCCGCGTAGTCGAACTCGCGATGGCCGGAGACGATCACCGCGTCGGCACTCCTTGCTGCCTCTCCGTCGAGCAAGCTGAGCCCGGTGGCGGCGACCGTTTCCTTGAAACCGGGTGCTCCGATCACGAAAGCGGTTCCCGGGCTCCCCACCTGCTCTGCGGCCAGCTGGGCGGTTGCCGCACCCGCGGTTACGACCCGGTCACTGGCGATCTTGACCCCGGCCTCGCACAATCGAACCGCGTAGGCCTCCGGCTGCTTGACGGAGTTATTGGTGACGAAGACGATCTCCTTGCCGGACTCGATCAACGTCTGCAGCGCCTCGGCCGAGCCTGGCACCAGCTCGCGTCCTTCCCAGACGACCCCATCGAGGTCGACCAGGAAGCCGTCGAATTCGTCCGCCGCCGCCACTCGTCGCAGGCTATCTGTCGCCGCTCGGAGGAGATTGGGTATTGAGATCGATACGGTGAGGGCCGATGAGCGTCAACGGTCAGGTTGTCGAAGCCAACGACGTATCCCGTCGCTATGGCGAAGGTGCGGCGGCGGTCGATGCGCTGGTTGAGGTCAGCACCGCGTTTGAGCGAGGGCGCTTCACCGCGATCATGGGCCCGTCCGGCTCCGGCAAGTCGACCCTGATGCACATCCTCGCTGGCCTCGACAAGCCGACGGGGGGAACTGTCCTGCTCGACGGCCAGGAGATCACCGGCCTCGACGATGGCGAGCTGACCAAGCTGCGTCGCGAGAAGCTCGGCTTCGTCTTCCAATTCTTCAACCTGCTGCCGGTCCTCACCGCTGAGGAGAACCTGGTGCTGCCGCTCTCGATTGCCGGTCGCAAGCCGGACAGCCAGTGGGTCGACCAGCTGATTCGTACGGTCGGCCTCGAGGACCGCCGCACCCACCGACCTGCAGAGCTCTCCGGCGGCCAGCAGCAGCGGGTTGCGGTGGCCCGCGCCCTGGTCTCAAAACCGGCCGTCGTCTTCGCTGACGAGCCGACCGGCAACCTCGACTCGAAAGCGAGCGAGGACGTACTTCAGCTACTTCGCCAAGCGGTCGACGAGTTCGGCCAGACGGTGATCATGGTCACCCACGACCCGGCCGCCGCCGCCCACGCCGACCGGTTGATCACCCTCCGCGACGGTCGCATCGTCCATGACGGCGCTCCCGGATCCGCGGACGAGGTGATCGAGCTGATGAAGCAGGTTGACTAGCCTCGCCCTCAAGAGCCTCTGGGCGCGCAAGGCACGCGCGCTCGCCACCACCCTCGCGGTGATCATCGGGGTCGCCTTCGTCGCCGGCTCCTACGTCCTCACCGACACGATCTTCGCCGCCTTCGACGAAATCTTCGGCGAGTCGCTGAAGGGGACCGCCGTCGTGATCACGGCCGAAAACCCGGTCAAACAGGAAAACGGCGAAACCCCGACGATCAGCGCCTCGCTACTGCCCCGGGTGCAGCAAACGCCCGGGGTGCGCCTGGCCGCTGGTGCGATCTTCACCCCCGGGGGCTTCTTCGATGCCAAGGGGGAAAAGATCGGCACCAAATTTGCCCCTAAATTCATCTCCTCGAGGCTTCCTGGCGAACTTGAGTCGCTCACCTACTTGGTTGGGCACCGGCCGCGTGGTCCCACCGAAGCCTCGCTCACCGAAGCGGCGGCCACTGAAGCAGGGCTCTCGCTTGGCGACACGCTGAAGATCGTCGGCCAGGGCAGCGTGCATTCCTTCCGCCTGGTTGGTTTCACTCGCCTTGGCGGTGCCTCGTTTGGCGGCGCCAGCATCGCCCAGGTGACGCTGCCGGTGGCGCAGCGCCTTGCCCACAAGTTCGGCCGCTTTGACCAGATCTCCGTGGCCTCCAAGTCGGGTGTCTCAGAGACGGTGCTGAAGAAGCGCATCGCCACCGAGATGCCGGCCGGGGTGCGGGTTGAGACCGCCACGGAAAACGCCGATCGCGGCTCCGAAGAAATCCGCGAAAGCCTCAGCTTCCTGCAGATCTTCCTGCTCGTCTTCGCCTTCATTGCGATCCTGGTCGGCTCGTTCCTGATCTTCAATACCTTCTCGATCACCGTCGCCCAGCGGGTCACCGAGTTCGGCATGCTGCGCACGCTCGGCGCCTCGCGCCGCCAGATCCTCACCACGGTGGTGGTCGAGGCACTGGCGATCGGCCTGCTCGGCGCGATCGTCGGCATCGGCGGCGGCTTCGTCATCGCCAAGCTGCTCAACCTCCTGCTCGAAGCCTTTGAAATCGACCTGCCGACCACCGGCTTGGTGATGGAGTCGCGCACGGTGATCGTCTCTCTGTTGATCGGCGTTTTCGTCACCCTGTTCTCCTCGCTGGTGCCGGCGCTGCGCTCCACGCGGGTGCCGCCGATTGCCGCCCTGCGCGCGACGATGCCGACCCCCACCCGCCGCCGACGCCTGCTCAGCCTGGCGATCTCGCTGCTGCTCGGCGTTGTCGGGCTGGCGATGGTCCTGATCGGGCTCTTCGGCAGTGCCGCCTCCGGGACCGCGGCCGGCCTGATCGGCGGCGGCGCGGTCGTGATCGTTTTCGCCGTCTCGCTCTTCAGCCCGCGCCTGGTGCCGCCGCTGGCGACGATCGCCGGCTGGCCGCTGGAGCGCCTGCGCAAACTGCTCGGCCGGCTCTCCCGCGAGAACGCCCAGCGCAATCCCAGCCGCACGGCCGTGACCGCGGCGTCGCTGATGATCGGCCTGATGGTGGTCACCTTCGTCACCGTCTTCGCCGCCGGCCTCAAGGGCTCGGTCGCCCAGGTGGTCGACGAAAACTTCGCCGGCGGCCTGGTGATCCAAAACAGCGATGGCTTCTCGCCGATCCCCAACGGCGCTGCCCTCGCCGCGCGCAAGGTTCCGGGCGTGGGGACGGTCGCCTCGATCCGCTCGGAGCAGGCGAAGCTGCTGCCATCGGGAGCGGGCGCCCGGGTCTCGGCCCCGAGCCACGATGTCGAAAAGACCGTCGACGTCGAATGGAAGAAAGGTGGCCCGGCGACGCTGCGGCGCCTGCGCGACGGGCAGGCGATCCTCTCTGACTCCTTCGCCTCCGAAAACGGCCTCGAAGTCGGCGACCGCTTCCGCCTGCTCAGCCAGACTCGTCACCGTCCCAGCTTCGAAGTCGTCGGCGAGTTCAACTCCAAGCTCGGCGTCTTCGGCAGCGTCTTGGTCACGCAGGCGACGATGGCCCGCGAATTCGGCCAGACCCAGGACACGATCGATTTCGTCGAAACGGCGCCCGGCGCCAATGCCGCCAAGACGCAGGCGCTGCTCACCGGCCTGGTCGAAAGGGCCTTCCCAGTCGCCGAAGTGCTGAACCAGCAGGAACTGAAGGAAAGCCGCGAAGAACAGGTCGATCAACTGGTCAACCTCGTCTACGCGCTGCTGTTCCTCGCGATCGTGATCTCGCTCTTCGGCATTGCCAACACCCTGGCGCTCTCGATTCACGAACGCACCCGGGAGCTGGGGATGTTGCGAGCGATCGGCATGTCGCGGCGCCAGGTGCGGACGATGATCCGCTACGAGGCGGTGATCACGGCCCTGATCGGCGCGATCCTGGGGATGGTTCTGGGTCTGATCTTCGCGGCCTTGATCGCTCAACCACTAAAGGACGAAGGCTTCACCCTCTCCTACCCGATCGGGTCCCTGGTGTTCTTGCTGATCTTCTCCGCCATCCTCGGCGTGCTCGCCGCGATCCCGCCGGCCCGCCGCGCCTCACGCCTCGACGTTCTCGAGTCGTTGCAGTACGAGTAGCGCCCTCAGCGCTTGACGAGTCGCCGCACGGCGGCCATCAGCTCCTCCGTGCGCTCCTGCTGTTCGTCGCCATCGGCGCCCACCACGCAGTGGGCAGCGTGATCGGAGAGCAGCTCCAGGGCGACCTTGTCGAGTGCGGCCTGGATCGCCGTCACCTGGGTGACGACGTCAATGCAGTAGCGGTTCTCCTCGACCATCCGCTCGACCCCGCGCACTTGTCCCTCGATCCGGCGCAGGCGCTTAAGCACCGCCTCGCGGTTCTCGCTGTAGCCGTGGGTCGTCTCGGTGTCGCTCGTGGCCATTATTGAAGTGCAACGTTTTCCGGCCCCCGGGGAGCCGTAACGCGTTGCACTGAGTATGTCATACCCCCCAGGGGTATTATCCCAGGGGTATTAGGCTGGGACGGCTGCCGGCGCGGCGGCCAGGCCGAGGCCCATGCGCAGGGCACCGGCCACCTCGAGCATCACGGTGCGGGCACTGGGGCAGATCGCGGTCAAGTTGGCGAAGCCATGGATCTGGCTGGGGTGGCGCTGCAGCACTACCTGCACGCCGGCCTCGCGCATCCGCGTCGCGTAGATCTCGCCCTCGTCGCGCAGTGGGTCGAAGCCGCAAGTGGCAACGTAGGCGGGGGGCAGGCCGGACACGTCCTCCGCGCGCATCATCGAGGCGCGCGGATCGGCTTCGTCGATGCCGTCGGGGATGTAGTGGTTCTCGAACCACTCCATGTCCTCGCGGGTGAGCAGGAAGCCTTTGGCGAAGGTGTCGCGCGAGGTCTGGCCGCCGACCGCGTCGGTGACGGGATAGAGCAGCAGCTGCATCGCCGGCTGCGGGTCGCCGGCGTCGCGGTTCTGGATGCAAAGGGCGGTCGCGAGGTTGCCGCCGGCGCTATCGCCGCCGACCGCCATCCGGTCCGGGTCGGCGCCAAGCTCGGCAGCGTGCTCATGCGCCCAGGTGAAGGCGGCGACAGCGTCTTCCACTGGCAGCGGGAACGGATGCTCCGGGGCCAGCCGGTAGTCGACCGAGAGCACCCGGCAGCCACTGTGCTCGGCGAGGAAGCGGCAGGCGCTGTCATGGGTGTCGAGGTCGCCGATCACCCAGCCGCCGCCGTGGTAGTAGACGAGCAGCGGCTGCGGGGGCTGCGGCGCGCCCAGGGCGACGTAGAGGCGCGCCGGCATGGGGCCACCGGGACCCGGAACCGTCAGCTCCTCGACCCGCGCCATCGGCCGCGGTGGACCGCAGACGATCGGAACCTCCGCGCGGTTCTCCGCCCGCGCCTGCTCGACCGTGCGGCCCTCGACCAGCGACGTCTCGTCGGTCAATCGGGCCAGGGCGAGCAGCATCTGGATGTCGGGCGCCAGCTCCTGGCCGTCGAGCCGGGGCGGGGGACCGATCAGGCGCCGGATCACCCGCGGCGAGAGGCCGCATGCTCGCTTGACGATCCGGTGCTCGATCTTGGGCGGGAGCCGCGGCAGGTCCATCGCGAGGCAGGCTACCGCCTGCGTGACGTAGCTAACGGAAATTCATCTTGAGACCGTTAGTCTCGGCAGCAGGACGATGGAGGCAGCCACGACAAGCGCTCCGCGGCCGGCCAGCCGGGTGTCCGAGCGACGCTTGCCGCCCAGCCCGCCGCTACCGAGGGTGGCGCAGACGGCGATCTGGTCGCGCCAGGCCCGTCGCCTGCTCTACGCCTGCCAGGACCGCTACGGCGACATGTTCGCGCTTCGCATCGCCTACGAGGGCACCTGGGTGATGCTCGCCGACCCGGCCGCGGTCAAGCAGGTCTTCACCGGCGATCCCAAGGTCTTCCACGCCGGCGAGGGCAACCAGATCCTCGAACCCGTTCTCGGCAAGAGCTCGGTCCTCGTCCTCGACGAGAAGCCGCACATGAGCCAGCGCAAGCTGCTCCTGCCGCCTTTCCACGGCACCCGGATGCAAGGCTACGAGAAGACGATGAGCGAGATCGCCGAGCGCGAGATCGCCACCTGGCCCACCGGCACCCCGTACCAATTGCGGCCGCGGATGCAGGCGATGACCCTGGAGATCATCCTGCAGACCGTCTTCGGCGTCCGCGGGGGAGAGCGGATGGGTGACCTGCGGGTGGCGCTGCGCGAGTTCCTCGACCTCACCACCAATCCCCAGATCCTTCTCCCGCTGCTCCTGCTCGGGCCCAGCCGGGTCCGCAAGTTCCCACCCTTCCGCCGCCGCGTCGATCGCGTCGACGAGCTGATCTACCGCGAGATCGCCGACCGCCGTGGCGCCGAGGACGTCGAGCAGCGCGACGACGTGCTCTCGATGCTGATCGCCGCCCACCACGAGGACGGCAGCCCGATGCGCGACGAGGAGATGCGTGACGAGCTGCTCACCCTGCTGGTCGCCGGCCACGAGACGACCGCGACCTCGCTTTCCTGGGCGATTGAGCGACTCACCCGTAACCCGGACAAGCTCGAGCGCCTGCGCGCCGAGGTGCTCGACGGCCGCGAGGAGTACCTGACCGCGACGATCCAGGAGACCCTGCGCCTGCGCCCGGTGATCTCGACCGTCCTGCGCAAGCTCACCGAGGCGGTCGAGATCGGCGGCTATGAGCTGCCGGCCGGGATTACGGTCGCGCCCTCGATCTACCTCGTCCACCGCAATCCCGAGATCTACCCGGAGCCGCAGCGCTTCCTACCCGAGCGCTTCCTCGACAACCCGCCCGGTACCTACACCTGGATCCCCTTCGGCGGCGGCGTGCGCCGCTGCCTCGGCGCCTCCTTCGCCCAGTTCGAGATGGCCGTTGTGCTCAAGGAGCTGGTCAAGCGCCACCAGATCCGCCCGACCAACCCCAAGCCCGAACGAGTCTTCCGCCGCGCGATCACCGAGACCCCTCGCCACAACGCCGAGGTAATTCTCGGTTAGTTCTGTTCGGCTTCCTCCCACCGCAGGCAGGGTGGGAGTAGCGCGCCGAGCAGGTAGAGCACGGCGAGGGACGAGTACACCTTCGGGCCGATGTCTGAGCCCGAATTGGAGAGGTCGACGAGTCCCAGCACGGCCAGTAGGGCGAGGACGGCAATGGATCCGAGCACTGTCGCGTTGACCAGCGGGCTGTCGTCCTCCTGTTTGAAGGAGAGCAGCATCGAGATCTGACTGGCGGCGAGCACGACGACCATCAGAACTCCCAGGGAGGTGTGGCGCGATGAGAACCCGCTGCCGGAGAGGACAGCATCGAGAGCGACGAAGTAAGCGGCGATCGAAGAGGCCGATCGTCATCCCCCCGAGGAAGGTCAGCTGGGGCTGGCGCTCGATCAGAAGGAAGCCGGCCAAAGAGGAGAGGCTGAAGAGGACGAAGAGGATGGCCGCGGCAAAGACCTTGCCCTCAAGGTCATCCGAGCTCGCGTTCCCGATCAGGACGAGCAGGACGACAGCGCCGATTCCGAGCACCCAAATCGCGATGCGCGCTAAGGACATCTCAGCGGCCTGCGGCCTCAGCCGCAGCCGGTGTTGTTGCCGCAGCTGGAGCAGGTGTAACAGGAACCGGTGCGCTGCATCATGCCGCCGCACTGCTCGCAGGCTGGGCCGAGGTCGAGGCCGGACATCTTGGCCGGGACCACTGGCGGGGTTTCGGTGAAGGCCGAGGAAGCCGGCTTGGACTGCCCGTTTCCGTTGCCGCCATTGGCCGGCCCCGCCGTGCCGCCGCTGGTGTCGATGCCGAGGCCGAGCTGGCTCGTCTCGGCATCGCGCTTGGCCCGCACCTCAGGGGTGAGGATGCCGAGGTCCTCGAGCACGTCGGTGTCGTCGATGAAGCGGCTGCCGAGCCAGCGCATGATGTAGTCGGGCATCGACTTGGCGAAGGGAATCTCCGGGTTGCCGGTCATGCCCTCCGGCTCAAAGCGCATGTAGCTGAACTTGCGCACGAAGGTTTCCAGCGGCACTCCGTACTGAAGGCCGATCGAGATCGCCGTGGCGAAGGCGTTGAGCAGCCCGCGCATCGTCGAGCCCTCCTTGCCGATATCGGTGAGGAAGATCTCGCCAACGTTGCCGTCCTCGTACTTGCCGGCGGTGATGTAGCCCTCGTGGCCGGCGATCGAGAACTTGTGGGTGATCGATTCGCGC
The DNA here is from genome assembly GCA_963716345.1 of uncultured Solirubrobacterales bacterium. GTDB lineage: Bacteria > Actinomycetota > Thermoleophilia > Solirubrobacterales > 70-9 > VRUE01. The sequence goes on along the minus strand of OY970304.1, from coordinate 1,018,499 downwards.
TCGCGCGGCATCTTCTTACGCACCGGGGCGACTGGCGCCTCCTCGGCCTCGGCACCCTTTTCCTCCTGGGCGTCGGTGCGCAGCGCCTGCGCCGTCTTCGAGCCGTCGCGGTAGATCGCCAGCGCCTTGAGTCCGCCCCTCCAGCCGCGCGTGTAGGCGTCGGCGATGTCCTCGATCGTGGCCGTCTGCGGCAGGTTGACCGTCTTTGAGATCGCGCCCGAGATGAAGGGCTGCGTGGCGGCCATCATGTCGATGTGGCCGGTGTGGGTGATCGCCCGCTCGCCGACCGCAACGTCGAAGACCGGCAGGTGCTCGTCCTTGAGGTCAGGTGCGCCGACGATCGTGCTGTTCTCGGTGATGTAGGCGCCGATCTGCTCAACCTGCGGCTCGGCGTAGCCGAGCGTGCGCAGTGCCAGCGGCACCGAGCGGTTGGTGATCGTCATCTGGCCGCCGCCGACCAGCTCCTTGAACTTGACCAGTGAGAAGTCGGGCTCGATCCCGGTCGTGTCGCAGTCCATCAGGAAGCTGATCGTCCCGGTCGGCGCCAGCACCGTCGCCTGCGCGTTGCGGTAGCCGTGCTCCTCGCCAAGCTCGACCGCCTCGTCCCAGGAGCGCTGTGCGGCCTCGAGCAGCTCGCCCTTGATTCCGGTTGCGTCGACGTCGTAGGAGGCGTCGCGGTGCATCCGCATTACCCCGTTGTGGGCGTCGCGATTCTTCTCGTACTCCTCGTAGGGCCCGGTCGCCCCGGCGGCAATCAGCGCCGACTGGCGGTAGGCGCGGCCGGTCATCAGCGCCGTGATCGCGGCGGCGACGTTGCGGCCCGCGGTCGAGTCGTAGGGCAGGCCGTCGGACATCAGCAGGGCGCCGAGGTTGGCGTAGCCGAGGCCGAGCTGGCGGAAGCGGTTGGCGTTCTCGGTGATTCCCTCGGTCGGGTAGCTGGAGAAGCCGACGACGATCTCCTGGGCGAGGAAGACGATGTCGACCGCGTGTTGGAAGTCCTCGACGTTGAAGCTGCCGTCCTCGCGGCGAAATTTCATCAGGTTGAGTGAGGCGAGGTTGCAGGCCGAGTCGTCGACGTGCATGTACTCGCTGCAGGGGTTGGAGGCGTTGATCCGGCCCGACTCCGGGCAGGTGTGCCAGCGGTTGATGATCGTGTCGTACTGGATGCCCGGATCGGCGCAGCGCCAAGCGGCGTCGGAGATCTGGTTCATCAGATCGCGCGCCGGCAGCGTTTTCGTCGTCGCGCCGCTGTTGCGGGCGATCAGATTCCAATCCTCGCCGGCCTCGACCGCCTCCATGAAGTCGTCGGTGACCCGCACCGAGTTGTTGGCGTTCTGGTACTGGATCGAGGTGAAGCCCTCGCCGTCGATCGACATATCGAAGCCGGCATCGCGCAGCGCCTCGGCCTTCTTCTCCTCGTCAGCCTTGCACCAGACGAAGTGCTCGATGTCCGGATGGTCGACGTCGAGCACGACCATCTTCGCCGCCCGCCGCGTCTTGCCGCCCGACTTGATCGTTCCCGCCCAGGCGTCGGCGCCGCGCATGAAGCTGACCGGTCCGCTCGCCGTGCCGCCCTTCTGCAGCGGCTCCATCGAGCCGCGGATGTTGGAGAGGTTGATCCCCGAGCCGGAGCCGCCGCGGAAGATGTTGCCCTCCTTGGTGTTCCAGGCGAGGATCGACTCCATCGTGTCTTCGACGCTGAGGATGAAGCAGGCCGAGCACTGCGGCGTCTCCTCGAAGCCGACGTTGAACCAGACCGGCGAGTTGAAGGCAGCCTTCTGGTTGAGCAGGATCGAGGTCAGCTCGGCTTCGAAGGTTTCGGCGTCCTCGTCTGAGGCGAAGTAGCCGCCCGTGCGCCCCCACTCGGAGATCGTGCCGGCGACGCGGCCGATCATCTGTTTGACCGAGGACTCCCGTTTGTCCGAGCCGAGCTGGCCGCGGAAGTACTTCTGGGCGACGATGTTGGTCGCGTTCTGAGACCAGCTCTTGGGGAACTCGACCCCGCGCTGCTCGAAGGCCGGACTCTCGGGATTGCCGATCACCGCATCGCGCACCTCCCACTCGATCTCATCGAAGGGATGCGTCCCCGGAGAGGAAAAACGGCGTTCAATCGCGAGGCCCTTGAGACCGTTTTTCGGGGCACTGGTGGCGGTCTGGGACATCAAACTTCTCCTCTCGCAGCGACTTTCAGGGGTAACACAGCAGGATCGCTAAAGCCTCAGACGGAAAAGTGGCGAAAAGCGCAAATAAGGGACTTGATTTGCCAAGCGCGCTACCCCTACATGGTGGCAATTCCGCAATATCGGCACAAAGTTCCCGCTACTCTGCAGACATGGTCGACGACCTGCGTGGGGGCGCGGAACGGATGGGCGAGCGAGCAAGCGATGCGCTCGCCGCGGTCAAGCCGCAGCTGCGCGGCGTCTCGCACGAGTGGGCTTTCTTCATCTCACTTTTCCTCGGCGCCGGCTTGATCGTCGCCGCCAAGACGCCGAAGGCCACCCTCGCCGTGGCGATCTACGCGGTCAGCCTCTCGGCCCTGCTCGGCACCAGCGCCCTCTATCACCGCGTCAACTGGACCCGGCCCAACGTGCGCCGCTGGATGCGCCGGCTAGATCACTCGATGATCTTCTTCCTCATCGCCGGCACCTACACGCCCTTCGCCTTGCTCGTCCTCAACGGCCCGCTTGCCGACGCGATCCTGGTCGTCGTCTGGATCGGCGCGATCGCCGGCGCGATCGTCGAGATGGTCTGGATCGAACACCCGAAGTGGGTGGCGGCGCTGATCTACATGTCGCTCGGCTGGGTCGCCGCCGTCGCCTTCCCCGAGCTCTGGGGCTCGATGGGCATCGCCGGCACCCTCCTGGTTGCCGCCGGCGGTCTCCTATATACGGCGGGCGCCGTCGTCTACGCAACCCAGCGTCCCAACCCGAACCCGAGGGTCTTCGGCTATCACGAGGTCTTCCACCTCTTCGTCATCCTCGCCGCCGCAGCACATTTCGCCGCGATTGCGTTCTTCGCCCTGCCGGCCGCCTGAGCGCTATCCTTACTTTTCAAGCAAAGTAAGGAATCGATAATGGATGTAGCGGCAAGGCTGACGAGCAAGGGGCAGGTCACGATTCCCAAGACGGTTCGAGACACGCTGGAGTTGGAGCCAGGCGATCAGATTGTGTTTCGCTTGGAAGGCGGGAGAGCGATTCTGGCTCGCACCAAAGATTTTCTAGAGCTGGCGGGGACCGTTGCGGTGCCAGCCGAGAAGCGCGGGGCCTCTTGGGGTGACATTAGGCGGGAGGCGTGGCAGAAGCGCGGCAAGAAGTTGAAAGGGCAGGGTTGACTGTTCTCCTCGATACCAACGTCGTTATTCGTCACCTGACCGGCGACCCACCCGCAATGGCTAGACGGGCGACGAAGCTTCTCGCCACCGAGACCGAGCTGGTTCTAGCCGACCTCGTCTTGGCGGAGTGCGTCTACGTGCTCGAGTCGTTCTACGAAGTCGAGCGATCGCGAGTCGCGGAGTTGATGCGCGCGGCGTTGGCCGTGCCGAGCATCGCTTCCGATTCCGAGCTTCTACTGCGAGCTCTCGAGATCTACGAACTCGATCGCCTTGATTTCGCCGAGGCATACTTGGTTGCCGCGGCCGAGTTCACGGGTGTCACGTCGATCGCTTCTTTCGATAAAGCGATCGACCGCGTGCCATCTGTCGAGCGACTTGTTCCCTGACTAAGCAGCGACGACCAGCCCGGACTCGATCTCGGCCTCGGAGATCAGCTCGGCGAGGATCTCCTCGAGCTGCTCGGACTGCTGCGGGGAGAGCTCCAGGTGGTCGCCCACCAGCAGCTCCTTGGCGTGGCCGACGGGCAGTTCGGCCTCGACCACGCGGCCACCCAAGGCACCGAGCACCTTGCGCAGCTCGGCTTGGGCCCAGACCGCGCCGAACATGCCGGTCGAGGCGCCGATTGCCGCTGCCGGCTTGCCGTTGAGGGCGCTCTTGCCGGCCGGGCGGGAGACCCAGTCGAGGGCGTTCTTTAGCTGGCCCGGGATCGAGTGGTTGTACTCGGGGGTCGCGATCAGGACCGCGTCGGCATTGCGAACCGCGTCGCGCAGCTCCTCGACCACCGCCGGGGTCCCCTCCAGTTCAAGGTCCTCGTCGTAGGGCGGGACCTCGCGCAGGCGCTCGAACTCGATCAGCTCCGCCCCGGCGGGCAGCCGCTCGGCGGCCGCCCGCAGCAGGGCACTGTTTAGCGAGCCACTCCGCAGGCTGCCGGATATGCCCAGCACCCGCATCGCTACTCGGCCTCCTCGACCAGCTCCAGCTCAACCGCGATCGATACCTCGTAGTCGAGCACCTTGCCGCCGCTGGGCAGCTCGGCGTTCCAGTCGAGGCCGAAGTTGCGGCGGTCGACCGTGGCGGCGACCGAGAGGCCGACGCGGGCCTTGCCGGCGAGGTCGGCGCCGAGCTGGCCGAACTTGCCGCTGGCCTCTACCTCGCGCACCTCACCGCGGATCTCGAGCTCACCGCGCAGTGTCACAGCACCGTCCTCGGCGACGCTCAGCTCGCTCGAGCTGAAACGGAGCTGCGGGTAGCGACTGGCGTCGAAGAAGTCGGGGGAGAGCAGGTGGCCCTTGAGCTGCTCCTCGTCGATCTTGACGCTGGCGACGTCGACGGTGCCCTCAAGCTTGGGCGCCTCGCCGCCGCTCAGCCGCGCCTCATAGGCGTCGAAGCCGCTGCGGAAGGTCGCTACACCGTTGTGGGTGATGGCGAAGTTGATCGATGAGTGGACCGGGTCCACCGCGTATGTGCCTGCCGGGACCTGCTGGGCGACTGTCTGGGTGCTCATCTCTGCCTCCAAGTCGATAGTTGCTTGCTAAATGATTGACGCAGAAACAATCGTAACAGAAATGCTTGTAGATACAACTATTGCTGAGACAACATTTATCTGCGATCATGCAATTGATGGAGCAGGCAACCGCAGACAGAGCCACGACCGGAGTGACTTCTTCCCAAGAGGAGGCCGCTGGGGAGAACCCCCATGGCGATGCCTGGGGCGCGCTGACCCGCACCCACGCGGCGATCGTTCAGCGCCTGCAGGAAATGCTCTCCGCCGCCGACTTCCCACCGCTGCCCTGGTACGAGGTGCTCGCCGCCGTCTCCGAGGCCCCCGAGGAGCGAATGAAGATGGGGGACCTGGCCGAGGCCCTGGTGATCACCCGCGGTGGCTTGACCAAGCTGGTCGACCGCCTGGTCAAGGCCGGCCTGCTGGAGCGGACCTTCTGCGAGACCGATCGCCGGGTCAGCTACGCGACCCTGACGCCCGCCGGCCGCGACCTGCTCGCCGAGATGCGCCCGGCCGTGATCGCCGAGCTCGAGGTCGCCTTCTCGGCCAACCTCAGCGTTGCCCAGGCAAACGAGCTGCGCAAGACGCTCGACAGCGTCCGCGGCTCAGCCTGCGGCAGCTAGGCCAGCGCCGCCGCGGCGTGCTCTTTGGCGGCCTCGATCAGGGCCAGCAGCTCGACCTCGCGGTCGCTCTTAATCAGCTCGATCGGGTCGGGCTCGCCGTTGACGATGCCCTCGAAGAACTCCTTGCGGTCGTTGTAGGTGGGCAACGTCCCCTTGGCCCAGCCGCGGGCGTCGTTGAGGATTACCGCCAGGCGCGCGTAGTCCTCGCCGAAGAGCTCGGAGATCTCGCGCTTCATCCGCTTCGCCAGGGCGGGGGAGGCGCCGGCGGTGGAGATCGCAATCGCCAGCGGGCCGGTGCGCACGATCGCCGGCAGGATGAAGTTGCAGAGCGGTGGCACGTCGACGATGTTGACCAGCATTGCTCGCTGCTCGGCATCGTCGTAGACCTTGATGTTGACCTCGGTATCGTCGGTCGAGGCGATCGCCATGAAGACGCCCTCGAGGTCGGCGGCGCCGGCGTAGACGCGCTTCTCCCACTCGATTGAGCCCTCCGCCGCGAGGCTCTCCAGCTCGGGGTGGGCGACCGGCGCGATCAGGGTCACGTCGGCATCGCAAGCGAGCAGCCCCTCGACCTTCTCGAGGCCGATGCCGCCGCCGCCGACGACCAGGCAGCGCCGCCCCTTCAGCTTCAGGCAGGCGATGTAGAAGGGCGTCTCCAGCATGTCGCGGACGCAGGACTGATCGCAGATCCCCTTGCGCAGCTGACAGACGCACTCCTTGCCGGCGTAGGCCTGGGCGGGCATGGGAGAAAGACTAGTGATGGGACCGAGCTTGCCACCCGGAGGCGACGCTCAGATCGAGTCGAGGGTGACGCGCAAGCCCTCTTTGAGGACCATCTGCGCGCTCCAGCCCAGTTCGCTCGCGGCGCGGGCGGGGTCAATCGAGATGCGCTGCACCTCGCCGGTGCGCGGCGGCGCGAACTCCGGCTCGAAGTTGCCGGCGGCGCCGAGCTCGCCGAGGGCGCTGACCAGCTCCAGCACGTCGGTCTCGATCCCGGTGCCGATGTTGATCGGGCCGCTCGTCTCGGCCTCGGCCGCGGCGAGCATGGCGGCGATCACGTCGCCCACATATATGTAATCGCGGGTCTGCTTGCCATCGCCGAAGACGGTCGGCTGCTTGCCCTCGCGCAGGCGACCGCAGAAGATCGCGACTACGCCGGCCTCGCCGAGCGGGTCCTGGCGCGGGCCGTAGACGTTGCCGAGGCGCAGCGGCACGCTGGAAAGTCCGTAAAGGCGCTCGTAGAGCGAGAGGTAGCCCTCGCCGGCGAACTTGCTCTGGCCATAGGGGGCCTCTGGCGCCAGCGGTGCATCCTCGGCCAGCGGCAGCTCCTGGCCGTCGCCCTCGCCGTAGATCGCGCCGCCGGTCGAGCTGAAGACGACACGGCGCACCTCGGCCGCGCGGGCGGCCTCGAGCACATTGGCGGTGCCGCCGACGTTGATCGAGGCGTTGAAGGCCGGGTCGGCGATCGACTTGCGCACGTCGATCTGGGCGGCCAGGTGGAAGATCACCTCGGGGCGCTCGCGGCCGACGATCTCCTCGATCGCGGCGCGGTCACGGATGTCGGCCTCGATCAGCGTTGCCCCGTTGGCGAGCGCCTGCTCGATGTTCTCGCGGCGGCCGGTGGAGAGGTCGTCGAGGATGATCGCCTCATCGCCGCGCGCCAGCAGCGCGTCGGTCAAATTCGAGCCGATGAAGCCGGCCCCGCCTGTCACCAAAGCTCTCATTGAGGTCGCGATCCTACGTTCATTGCACCCCTGATCGGCAGCCGGCGCCAGAACATGAAGAGCCGCAGCCGACTTTTCGTCTCGCCCGTGTGTGCCGGGCAGCGTCGCCGAGCGCCCCTGCTACCCTCGCCGCCCGATGCGTCTAATCGTCACCGAGAAGAACAACAGCGCCGAGAAGATCGCGACCTTCCTCAGCAAAGGTTCCGCGACCAGCGACAAAACCTTCAAAGTCCCGTATTACACGTGGACTGACGAGAACGGCGAGGACCAGCGCACGATTGGGCTCAAGGGCCACGTGCTCGGACCGGCCTTCCCCGAGGGCTACTCGAACTGGCAGAAAACCGACCTGCACGACCTGATCGACGCCGAGTTGATCAAGGAGCCGACCGACAAGAACGTCGTCAAGGCGATTCGTAAGGTCGCCCAAGAGGCCGACGAGCTGGTGATCGCGACCGACTTCGACCGCGAGGGCGAGCTGATCGGGCTCGAGGCGCTGGAGGAGATGCTCGACGCCAACCCGACCCTCGGCAACCGCGAAGAAACCAAGGCCGGCACGCTGCAGATCAAGCGCGCCCGCTACTCGGCGTTGACCAAAGAAGAGATCGAGCGCGCCTTCAACGAGCTCGACGAGCTTTCCTACCCGCTGGCCAACGCCGGCGCCGCCCGCCAGGACATCGACCTGCTCTGGGGCGCCACTTTGACCCGCGCGGTCTCGCTCTCGACCCGTCGCTTCGGCTCCAACTTCCTCTCGGTCGGCCGCGTGCAGAGCCCCACCCTGGGCCTGATCGTCGAGCGCGAGATGGAGCGCCGCGCCCACGTCGCCAAACCCTTCTGGGAACTCTTCGCCAAGTTCGAGCACCCCGACGGCAGCTTCGAGACCCATCACGAGACCGACAAGTTCTGGGAGAAGGCCGAGGCCGACGCGGCCTTCGCCGGCACCTCCGGTCCCGGCACGGTCAAGTCGGTGACGGCGCGCAAAAACACGCGCAAACCGCCGACTCCGTACAACACCACGGCTTTCACCACCGATGCCTCCAGCCGCCTTGGCATCACCCCTTCCGCCGCGATGCGACTCGCCGAGGACCTTTATATGGACGGCTTCATCTCCTACCCGCGCACCGACAACACGGTTTACCCGGTGTCGCTGCCGCTGCGCGAGCTGGTCACCTCGCTGGTCAAGGTCAAGGAGTTCTCCGCCGCCTCGGGCCTGCTCGACGGTGAGCTGAAGCCGACCCGCGGCAAAAAAGAGACGACCGACCACCCGCCGATCTACCCGACCCAGGCGATCCAACCCGGCGCCCTCGGCGACGGTCCCAAGAAGCGTGTCTACGAACTCGTCGTGCGCCGCTTCCTCGCCACCTTCAGTCCGCCGATGATCACCGAGTCGACCCGCGCCGACATCACCGCCGGCTCGCAGACCTACTTTGTGCGCGGCTCGGTCGTCGTCGACCCCGGCTTCGCCGGCATCTACACCTACGCCCGCTCCTCTGACGAGGAGATCCCGGCGCTGCAGGAGGGTCAGACCCTGCAGCTCGACGGCGAGCCCTGGATTCTCGACAAGGAGACCCAGCCGCCCTCGCGGATCTCCCAGGCGAAGCTGGTCGAGATGATGGAGGAGCGTGGCCTCGGCACCAAGGCCACCCGCGCCGACATCATCAAGAAGCTCTTCGACCGCGGCTACGTTTACAGCAATCCGCCGATCCCGACCGAGACCGGGATCGCGATGTACGAGGCGTTCAAAAAATACGTGCCGGCGATGGCGACGCCGGAGATGACAGCCCAGCTCGAGTCGGAGATGGACCAGATCGCCGCCGGCGAGATGACCAAGGACGGCGTCGTCGGCGTCAGCCGCGAACTGCTCCACACCACCTGGACTGAAATTGATGCCAGCCGCGAAGACCTGGCCAAAGTCGTCTGGAAGGGCATGGACGAGGACCGCATCCTCGGCCCCTGCAAGGTCTGCGAAGAAGCCGGCCGCAAGAAGGAGGACGGCTCGCCCCACATGCTGCGCGTGATCCGGGCGAAGAAGTCGGGCAAGCGCTTCGTCGGTTGCAGCGGCTGGACCCTCGATGACCCCGAGTCCTGCGACCAGACCTTCCCGCTGCCCCAGCGTGGCGACGTCTTCAAACTCGAAGAACGCTGCTCGGTCTGCGGCGAGACGCCGCGGCTGAAAGTGCAGCCCTTCCGCGGCCGGCCCTGGAACCTCTGCCTCAACGACGACTGCGAGTCGATGCAGGAGATGAAGAAACGCCGCGCCGAGCGCGAAGCGGCGAAAGCGGCCAAAGAAGCGATGGCCGAGAAGCCGCTGCCCAAAGGCGACGAGGACAAGCCCCCGGCCAAAGCGAAAAAAGCCAAGGTCGCCAGCAAAGCCGACACCGCCACCCGTGGTCGCAAACGCGCCAAGGCCGCCTCCAGCGCCAAATAGATGAGCCACCAGCTTCCGGTGCGCTTTATGTGGTCATATCCCGCATAAGGACCACCGGAACGGAGTCGACGTGTTTATTTCTCTTGAGGGCATCGATGGATCGGGCAAGTCGACGCAGGCGAAGCTGCTGGCAGAGGCGCTTGGCCCGGAGACGCTGCTGATCCGCGAGCCGGGGGGGACCGAGGCGGCGGAGAAGGTCCGCGGCCTGCTGGCCGACCCCGAGCTCGAGCTCGATCTACTCGCCGAGCTACTGCTCTTCCTTGCCGCTCGGGCCGACCTGACCGCGCGGGTGATCCGCCCGGCGATGGATGCCGGGCGCGACATCGTCTCCGACCGCTTCGCCGACTCCAGCGTCGCCTACCAGGGCGCCGCTCGCGGCCTCGGCGCCCCTGAGGTGATCGGGCTCACCGACGCCGCCACCGAAGGCCTCTGGCCCGACGTCACCGTGCTGCTGCGGGTCGACCCCGAGACCGGCCTCGGCCGCGCCGAGGGCAACGACCGCTTCGAGTCGGAGGGCATCGAGCTGCAGCGCGCGGTCGCCGAGGCTTACGAGGAAATCGCCAAGATCGCCTCCGACCGCGTCGTCGTGGTCGACGGCGAAGGCAGCGTCGAGGAGGTCCACGAGCGTGTGATCGAGGCGGTTCGTGTCAGAGCTGCTGACTGAGGTCAGTGAGCACCAGCCCCGCGCGCGGCTGACCCTCAGCGCTGCGCTGGCATCCGGCCCCTCGCACGCGTACCTCTTCCGCGGCCCGCGCGGCGCTGGCAAGGCCTCGATCGCCCGCGCCTTTGCTGCCGAGATCCTTGTCGACGGTGCCACTGATCCCGATGACGCACGCCGCCGCGCGCTGATCGATCCATCCCCGCATCCGGATCTCGTATGGCTCGCCCCGCGCGGGGCCCAGCACATGGTCGACGAGGTGCGCGAGCGCGTCATCCGCGCTTCCTCCTACCGGCCCTTCGAAGCCGAGAAGCGGGTCTTCGTGATCGAGGCCGCCGAGCAGATGCGCGACGAGAGCCAGAACGCCCTGCTCAAGACCCTGGAGGAGCCGCCGGACTTCGTCCACATCCTGCTGCTCACCTCCGAGCCCTCGGCCCTCTTGGAGACGATCGCCTCCCGCTGCCAGCCGATCGATTTCGCTCCGCTGCCGCCGGAGGCTGTCGAAGCCGCCTTGGGCGATGAAGCCCCCGCGGATGAGCTCGCCGCCGCCGCTCGTCTCTCCGCCGGAGACGTAGCCCGTGCCCGCTTCCTCCTCTCGGACTCCGGCAGGAGCCTTCGAGCGGCGGCCCTGGAGCTGGAGAGCGACTGGCAGAAGGTTCTGAAGACCGCCGAGTCCGTCGGCGAGGAAGCCGAAGCGACGACTCGCGATCTCCTCGACGAAGAAACCGAAGCCGGCGTCAAACGCAGCGCCCGGGATATCAGTGACGAAGCCAAACGCGCCGGCCGTCGCCGCCGCACCGAGACGCTCGACCTTGCCCTCGAGCTCAGTGCCGGCTGGTTCCGCGACCTCGCCGCGACCTCGTCAGGTGCCGACGACCTCGTCTTCAACCGCGATCACCTCGCCGACCTGCGGTCCCGCGCCGCGACCCTCGACCCCGCGCGTCCCCGCCACGCTGCCGAGCTGGTCCAGGACACCCGCCGCCGCCTCGACCTCAACGTCTCCGAGGAGCTAGCTCTCGAGGCTCTCGCTTTTCGCCTTCAGCGCATCTTCGCTTGAGCGGACGGCCCCCGCGGCCGTTATGCGGCGTCCTCAGTCGCCCGAATAGCGCTGCTATTCGGGCTCCCTGCGTCCTTGCCTAACGGTCGCTGGACCTCGTCATGTCGTGGGACTTGCCGTTGTTGGCCTGCGCGGCCGCCTTCTCCAGCGCCCGCTCCTGAGCGAGCCGAGTGATCTGGGCCGCTTGGCGCGACATCGTCACGCTGAAGTTGAGCGCCAGGCCGAGCAGGAAGAGCAGCACGATCGAGAACAGGGCCACGTTCGTATCGCGCACGCCCATCGCGTCGGCGACCAGGGTCAGCAGGCCGGGGAAGGCGGCGCCGATCAGCATCCCCAGGCCGGCGACGAACCAGACGACGCTGAAGCGCTCCTGCAGCTTGTCGCGGCGGATCAGCTCCAGCACCAGGCCCATGAAGGCGAGTGCGAGGACCGCGGCGATGATCCGGGTCTGCGAGGTGAGGTGGACCTTGGGGCTCTCGCTCACCGCGAGGAGCAACGCGTTCATCGCTCGCTCGCCTCGGCGTGGCGGGGGCGGAATTGGCCGACCAGCAGCACGATCATTCCCTTGAAGATGAAGAAGGCCGAGCGCAGCGGCGTCAGGAATGAGCTGCCGCCGGCGCGCTCGAGCATCCGCACCGGCAGCTCCTCGACCCGCAGCCCCTCGCGCACGGCGAGCTGCAGCGACTCGATCTCGGCAAAGTCGGGCGAGTAGTGCTCGCTGAAGAGCGCCATCACCTTGCGGTTGGCGGCGCGCATGCCGCTGGTCGTGTCGGTGAAGCGCTGGCGCGTCGCCAGGGTGAGGAAGAAGCGGAAGACGCCGGTGCCGATCCGCCGCGAGAGCGTCGGCTTGTAGTCATCGCTCTCGGCTTTGCCGGGGTCGCGGTAGCGCGAGCCGATCACCAGGTCGGCGCGGTCGGCGTAGATCTCTTTCAGCAGCCGCGCCACCTCGCGCGGCGGGTGCTGGCCGTCGGCGTCGAGGTGGGCGCAGGCTTCGTAGCCCTCGCGCAGCGCGTGCAAGTAGCCGGTCTGCAGCGCCGCGCCAAGGCCCTGGTTAAAGGGCAGCGAGGCGACCAGGGAACCGGCGTCCCGGGCGCGCTCCACGGTTGCGTCGGTCGAGCCATCGTCAATCACCAGCAGGTCGGCCTCGGGCAGGCACTCGCGCACGTCGGCGATCACGCTCGCGACCGAGTCCTCCTCGTTCCAGGCGGGAATGAAGACCAGAGTCCGCACCGACTGATTCTCCCATGCGGCCCGGAAGGGCCGCGCATCCGACATTGACCCCATCCTGGTGTGGTGAAAGTCGGATGCGCGGCGGGAAGGTGATGTGTTAGTAACTCTTCATGAGATGGATAGGCATGCGGCTGTGGCTGGCGGGGGCGTTTGCCGCCGTCTCGCTGATCACCGCTTTCGCCGTCTACCTCTTCGGCGACAACAGGCAGGCGCTGGTCGTAGCGGTGCTGATTGGCGTGCTCGCTGGCTTCCTGATCGCCGTCGCGATCACTCATCGTGTCTCGCGCCTTGCCCAGGCGGCCAACGAAATGGCCTCGGGCTCCTTCGACGCGCCGTTGCGGGTTGGTGCCCGGGACGAGATCGGCGAACTCGCTCGCGCCCTCGACTCGATGCGCGCCTCGCTGAAGGAGAGCTTCGGCGTGCTCACCGCCGACCGTAACAAGCTCGAGGCGATCTTCGACGGCCTCACCGACGCGGTCATGGTCGTCGACGACGAAGGGCCGGTGCGCTTCTCCAACAGCGCCGCCGCCGATCTGCTCGAGGGCGGCCGCCCACCCGAGGTAATGCTGCTGCACCTCGCCCGCGCCGCCGAGGTCGGCTTCTCCGCTCACCCGGCGCTGCGTATCGGCGATCGCGCCTACGCGATGCAGGCGCGCGCCCTGCCCGACGAGCGCGCCGTCCTCGCTGTCGTCCGCGATCGCACCGAAGAGATGCGCCGCGAGTTCGCCGAAGCCGACTTCGTCTCCAACGCTGCCCACGAGCTGCGCAACCCGCTGGCCGGCATCTCCGGCGCGATCGAGGTCCTGCAGAGCGGCGCCAAAGACGACCCGCAGGCGCGCGACCACTTCCTCAACCGCCTCGCCGAGGACGCCGACCGGATGAGCCGTCTCACCCAGGCCCTGCTGACCCTGGCCCGGGTCGAGTCGCTGGGGGCGGGGGAGACCGAGGTGGTTGACGTGCCGATCGCGATCCGCGACGTCGTCGCCGCGGTCGAGCCGCGCAAACACGTCGACCTCTACGTCGAAGTCGAGCCCGATCTCGCCGCCAAGGCGGACCCGACCCTGCTGCGCCAAGTGATGATTGGCTTGCTGACCAACGCCTTCAAGAACACGCCACCCCCCGGCGCCGTTACCGTTCGCGGCCGCCGCGATGGCAAGGCGGACGTGATCATGGAGGTAATAGACACTGGAACAGGCATCCCAACGGCGGAGATCGAGCGCGTATTCGAGCGCTTCTACCGCCGCAGCGAGACGCGCAAGCAAGAGGGCTTCGGCCTCGGCCTGGCGATCGCCCGCCGCATGGTTGACGTGATGGGCGGCGAGATGGGCGCCACCTCGGTCGAGGGCAAAGGCAGCACCTTCTGGGTCCGCCTGCCGATCTCCCAACCGAGCCCGACCCCGGTGGCCTGATGAAGACGAACGGGGGAAAGGGACGATGAGCAGCGGACGCATCCTGGTCGCCGACGACGAGCCCTCGGTCCGCGAGTCGGTCGGCTACGCGCTCGCCCAGGAGGGCTTCGACGTCGACGTCGCGGTTGACGGCAACGATGCGGCGGCGAAACTCAGCGGCGACGGCATCTACTTCGACCTGCTGATCCTCGACATCATGATGCCGGGCCCGAGCGGCCTCGACATTTGCCGTGACGTGCGCGCCCGCAGCGCCGTGCCGATCATCGTCCTTACCGCCAAGGATGCCGAGGTCGACAAGGTGGTTGGGCTTGAGGTCGGCGCCGATGACTACGTCACCAAGCCCTTCTCGGTCCGCGAGCTGCTCGGCCGCGTGCGCGCCCAGCTGCGCCGCCGTGAGCTCGACCGCGGCCCGCTCAACCAGGCGGTCAAGATCGAAGCCGGCCCGGTCGCGATCGATCTCGTCCGCCACGTCGCCACCGTCCACGGCGAGCCGGTCAACCTGACCCGCTCCGAGTTCCAGCTGCTGCGCCTACTGGTCGGCCGCCCGGGCGAGGTCTTCCCCCGCCGCCAGATCATGGAGGAGCTCTGGCAGACCGAGTTCGACGGCGACGAGCGCGCCTGCGACGTCCACATCTCCAACCTGCGCCAGAAGGTCGAGCGCGACCCGCAGCGCCCCGAGCTGGTCGTCACCGTGCGCGGCGTCGGCTACAAGTTCGAAGGTGCGCGCAGCTGAGGCGTCATCCCTCGTATTTCCAGGTCGCGGGGGTCGCCCTTCGTGAAGAGATGTCGCGACTGCGGGGGATGCCGGTCTTTGCCGACGGCCCGCTGTCCGCGCGCGAGCCCGAGCTGAAGGTGCGGCGCGCCCGCCGGCGCCCCAACCGGCTCGGCTTCGCGGTTCCCGCGCAGTTCCGCCTCTCGGTCACCGCCTACCCGGGGATCCGCGCTGGCGACGTGCTCGAGACGCTCCTCCATGAGCTCGTCCACCTGCACGTCGGGCGCGCGGCGGAGGCGCACGCCTGGCACGGCAAGACCTTCAAGGCGACGCTGGCGCGGGCGATGGTCGAGGGTTACGGAATCGTCGCCTCGAAGCCACGAGCCACCACCCACGGCGCCTACGCCGAGGCGATTGAGTCGAGATGGCCTCGCTAGTCCGCGCGCGCGAGGAGGCCCGCTCGGTCACGCCGATCGAGCTCTTCTTCGACCTCGTCTACGTCTTCACCGTCAGCCAGCTTTCGGGCAACCTGATCGGCGACGTCAGCCTGCGCGGCATCGTCGAGACGCTGATCCTCACCCTGGCGGTGATGTACGCCTGGTTCATGACGGTCTGGACTTCGAACTGGCTCGACGTCGATCGCCGGTCGGTGCAGCTGATGCTGCTCGGCCTGATGTTCGCCACGCTGTTGATGGCGACCTCGGTGTCCGCGGCCTTCGGCACACACTTCGCAGGCGTCGACCTGGGTGAAGATCGGGCCGGCCTCTTCGTCATCGGCTACCTGGCAATCCAGATCGGCCGCACGCTCTTCGCTGTCGCCGCCTTCCGCGGCCATCGCCTGCACCAGCACTTCGTCAACGCGCTCGCCTGGGAGGTGGGAACAGGACTGCTCTGGATTGTCGGCGTCTTCGCCGATGGCGACGCGCGGTTGGCGATCTGGGCGCTCGCCGTCCTCCTCACTTACGGCGGCGTGATCGCCGGCCACCCGCTGCCGGGACCCCGGAGCCCGTTCAGCAGCGACAGTCAGATCTACGCCGAGCACCTGCTCGACCGCTTTCGCCTCTTCTTCCTGATCGCGCTCGGCGAGACGGTGCTGACGATCGGCAAGGCCTTCGTCGACGTTCCGGTCGACGCTGGGCGCCTGGTCGCGTTCGCCGCCGCCTTCGTCGGCACGGTTTCTCTCTGGTGGTGTTACTTCCACCGCTCGGAGCGAGTCGGGATCGACGCGGTGCGAAGCGCCGGCGATGGCTCGCGGCTGGTCGCCTTCGGCAACTACTCGCTGGTGGCGATGGTGATCGGCACCATCGCCATCGCCGTGGGCGACGAGCTGGCGATCGCCGAACCTAGCTACGACTTGATCACGACCGCGATGTCGGCGCTGATCTTCGGCGGGCCGGTGATCTTCCTGCTCGCCCAGCTCGCCTTCTTCCACCAGGCGACAGGCGAGGTCTCCCAGTCGCGCATCATCGCCTGCATCGCCCTCGCCTTCCTCGCCCTCGTGACCTCCTCTTTCACGCTTCTCACCGCCGTGATCGCCGCGAGCCTCGTGCTGCTTGGCGTGGCGATTGCCGACACCCAGGCGGAGAAGCCGAGCACCGCCACTCTCTAGGGTGATCCCATGAGCGACTACGCAGTCAAGAACCTGATGGAGATCGAGGACGCGACCGGAGTCGAGGGGATCGAAGGTCGCTTCTCGCGCAAATTCCTTCACTCCGAGCAGCTGGGGATCAGCCACTTCCGCTACGCGCCTGATCGCAAGGCCACCAGCGGACATCGCCACCGCGAGCAAGAGGAGGCCTACGTCGTGGTTGGCGGTACCGGGCGAATCAAGTTGGACGACGAGACGATCGAGCTGCGCCAATGGGACGTCGTGCGCGTGGCCCCGCATGTCGTGCGCGGATTCGAGGCCGGTCCCGATGGGCTGGAAGTGATCGCCGTCGGCGGCACCAAGCCCGAGGACGGCGACGGCGAGCTGGTCGCGGATCGCTGGCCGCAGGCCGATGGCTGAGCTGCCGAAGCGCCGCCTCGCGAACTCTGAGCTGGAGGTTTCGGTGGTCGGCCTCGGCTGCAACAACTTCGGCAGACGGCTCGACCTCGCCGGCACTGCCGCTGTGCTCGAGGCGGCATTGGACGCGGGCATCGACTTCTTCGACACCGCCGACATCTACGGCGGCGGCGACAGCGAGCGCCTGATGGGCGAGGCCCTGGAGGGCCGCCGCGACGAGTACGTACTGGCGACCAAGTTCGGCTGGGATCCGAGCGAGGTGGGTGCCCCCGATGCCCCCGGCGGCTCGCGCGAGCACATCCGCTGGGCGATCGAGGGCTCGCTGAAGCGGCTGCGAGTCGAGAAGATCGACCTCTACCAGTACCACCGTCCGGACGGGGTGACGCCGATCGAGGAGACCCTCGGCGCGCTCGACGAGCTGGTCGGCGAAGGCGTAGTCGGCGCAATCGGCTGCTCCAACTTCAGCGCCGCCGAACTGGAAGAGGCTGACCGCATCGCCCGCGAGCGCAACCAGACCCGCTTTGTCACCCTGCAGAACCAGTACAGCCTGCTCGAGCGTGAGATCGAGGCCGAGGTGGGGCCGGTCTGCGAGCGCCTCGGCGTCTCGATCCTGCCCTTCTTCCCGCTCGCCAGCGGCCTGCTCACCGGCAAGTACCGCCGCGACGCCCCCGGCCCCGAGGGCAGTCGCCTCTCTTCCCGCGAGCAAGCCGGCACCGCCGAGCAGTTCGACATCGTCGAGACCATTGAAGCCTTCGCTGAGGCCAGGGGAATCGGCATCCTCGACGTAGCTATTGCCGGCCTAGCCGCCCAGCCCGCCGTCGCCTCGGTGATCGCCGGCGCGACCAAGCCCGAGCAGATCACTGCCAACGTCGCCGCCCTCGAGTGGCAACCGAGCGAGGCCGACCTGGCGGCGCTCGACCAAATCGCCCCGACGCCTCGGACCTAGAAGGACAGCGCAGCGCTGACTGGTCGATTTGCCACCGTATATGTGGGTCAATCGACCACGCCTATTGGTCGCGGTAGTTTCGGGATGTGAAAGCCGCTGATCTCCAGCTCGCCGATGGCGCCTCAGCTGGGGATTGGATCGAACCAGGCTTGGGCGGCGAGTTCGGTGCGGTAATGCTGCAGGTCCCCAATGGATTCGAGGCCTATGCCCGCGTCTTTCACCCGGCCAGTGACGCGGAGTGGAATCCAGCCACCTGGGCCGAGGTCGCAAAATTCTGTGGCACCGCCCCACATCCGGAAATGCAGTGGCACGCGATCGTTGGCCTTCCCCGATACGAGAACCTGGACGATTCCAAATGGCCGGGCCGGGAGCCGAACATCGGAGAGATGGATATCTCTACCCTCGATGCGCTCTGCGGAGTCCTCGCTGCCCACACCAAAGACCCCGCGCATTGTCTCTTCGGCCTCTGCACGATCGAGTGTTGGGAAGATGCGTTCGATGAGGAGGAGCTGCGAGGGCACCCCTTGCTTGAGCTTCCGATGGGTCGCGACCACATCGTCCTCGAAGGACCGCTTTCAGCCGTTGATCAGATCCTTGACGAACGGTCGGGAGGATTGAGCATCACCTTCGGCGCAAAGGGGGGTTCCAACCCGTCGAAGGAGGAGATCGCTGAGCTGTTTCAGCCTCGTCGGACCTCGCCCAACCTGATCTGGCCCGCGGACCGCGCCTGGTTGGTTGTCAGCGAGGTGGACTTCGACTCGACCTTGGTCGGTGGTAGCGCGACCCTGATCGAGGCGATCGTCGCCTCGCCTGCACTGGAGGCATGGCAGGTCGAGCCGGCGACATCACTCGCCGTCGGCGCCGACAAGATCAACGCGGTGCCGCCGGGACGCTGATCCGGAAGGAAAGATCTCAAGCCCCTTCGGCCTCTGGACTGAGGCGGTGCCACGAATCAGCAACCGCTTCGCATCGCTCGCGGAGATGCTCGTATCGATGGTCGCCGAGCGAGTCACAAAGCTATCTTTGTTGATAGAGTTTATCAAGATAGTTTCGAATGGAGAGAAGATGGGGCGGACCAAGCAGTTGATCGACATCGTGAATCCCTTCGTCCAGAGGCTTGACAAGGGAGATCTGCTGCTGCCGCCCAGCAAGCGGGTCACGGTCCTCGCGTGCATTGATGCGCGCCTGAACCCCTACCGCCTGCTCGATCTGAGCGAGGAAGACGCCCACGTCGTCCGCAACGCTGGCGGTGTTGTCACCGCAGACGCGATTCGCTGGTTGGCGATCTCGCAGAACCTGCTCGGCACCGAGGAGATCGTCCTCATCAACGACACCGATCGGGGGATGCTCGCCCTCGCCAATCTGGAAAGCGACGTTCGCGACGGGATCGAGCGGATCAAGGCCAGCGCCTTCATCCCCCGCACCGACAACGTCAGGGGTTTCGTCTACGAGGTGGAGACCGGCGAGCTGCACGAGGTGACGTCGACCTTGGCTCTCAATCAAGCATCTGGTTGACGTTGCCGGCGGCGACGCCGATAACGCCGTCGATCTCGTCCTCGATGCGCTCAGTTACGCGAGCACTTCTCTGGGTACCGGAGTCAGAAGGCGGTATGGGTTTGCGCTCAGCAGTGCTTGCCCGAGCGGGGCAAGGGCATCTGGTGGTGATGTACGGCTGTCGATGGCGGGCCGGTCAGATCCGTAGACAAGCTGTCCGGCGCCGACCGCGCGGACCATCGCTTTGATCATCCGCTGTCCCTGGGAGGAGGTGTCATAGAAGACCAGCGGGTCGGGCTCGGTAGCCGCCCCGCCGCGGGCGGCGTGGCGCTCCAACTGCAGCGGCGCGCCACCAGCGAGCATCGCGAACAGCACTCGCAGGCGCGGATGGGCGCGGCGTCCACAGTCCAGGAAGGCAAACCAGGCCGCCCGCATTTGGGCGGCGTAATCGCTCAGCGCCGGCCACCAAAAGCTCGGCAGTGAGGCTGCGCCTTGCAGTCGTCTGCCGGGGCCGGGGGCCGGGCCCGGGTGTACGAACAGCGGCGCCTCGTGACGCTCGAGTCGCGCCAGCAACGGTCCGACCCGCTCGAGCGCACCGGGGCTGGCGAGCGCGGATGCGGGCAGCGAAATGCCGACGCAACCGCGCGCGATCAAAGCATCCACCTCGTCGGCATCGGGTACCTCGAGCTGCACCGCGCCCCACATGCCGAACTGAGCGGACAGGATCTCCAGCCCCTGGTGGTGGGCCTCGAGCAGCGGCAGCGCCTCTTTGGCCGGGAGCGTCTCGATCCCGAGTGCGGTGGAGAGGGAGACGAGGGCGAGGTCGATGCCGCAGCGCCTCATTTCGACCTCCCGCAGCGCGACGTTGATCGCATCAAAAGAAAGCAAGCTGTCGGGCTCATTGGCGATGCGGAGGGTCCAGCCACCGCGCCGACGGATCAGGGCCGGCGCCTGCCGACGCCGAGCCAGTTCGGCGATCAGCGGCTCGGAGAGGAGGTGTTGATGGAGGTCGACTCGCTGCATTCTCAAAGCTATCTTTGTTGATAAAGTTTATCAAGATAGATTCTGACGAGGAGGGAAGATGACTCAGACCGACCAGCTGGTCGACAACGCGAAGTCCTATGCGCAGAGCTTCGACAAGGGAGACTTGCCGCTGCCTCCTGGAAAGCGGGTTGCTGTGCTCGCCTGCATGGACGCGCGCCTCAATCCCTACGGCCTGCTCGGGTTGAGCGAGGGCGATGCCCAGGTGATCCGCAATGCCGGCGGCGTCGTCTCCGAGGACGCGATTCGCTCGCTGGCGATCTCCCAGAACCTGCTCGGCACCGAGGAGATCGTCCTCATCCACCACACCGATTGCGGGATGCTCACCTTCACCGACGACGAGCTCGCCGACAAGCTCGAGGCCGAGACCGGCGAGCGGCCACAGTGGAGGGCGCAGGCATTCTCTGACCTCGGCAGCGACGTTCGCGACGGGATCGAGCGGATCAAGGCCAGCGCCTTCATCCCCCGCACCGACAACGTCAGGGGTTTCGTCTACGAGGTGGAGACCGGCGAGCTGCGCGAGGTGTCACTGCAGTCGCCGCTGCGCCGCTAGCTCGCCAACTTCAAGAATTCCCCTCATGAGTCGCCGGGTCTCTCCTGCCGGCGAAGAGGGGTGGCTGTCGCTCTCCCTGGCGACGGTATGAGGAGCCGCTGACGTGTCGATTTGCGTGTTGATTCGCCCGGCGGCTCCTCAGGGCCGGACGACTCCGGACGCCGAGGTTTCCCCCTCGGCGTCCGGTCGGTCCGGTCGCAAATGAGAAGCGGGGACGGCGCCGCCCGAGCCGTTGAGCCCGAGCGGCACCGGGGCAGTCCCCTCTCTTAGTCGCTCACACGAACTAGATGTGAGCGGCCGATTGCCCAGCCTGAGTCGTTGAGCGCGACGACCCGCACATAGCGGGCGCTCGTCTGCGTTGCGATCGTCGTATCGAGCCCGTTCCACCTGGTCGATCCGACCGGCCGCAGCGCCCACGGGTGGCTGCCGCCGAGCACCAGCCAACGGTCGACCTCGGTGGCGCCGTTCCAGATCGCCTGGACGTCGACGGTGTTGCTGGAGGCCCGTTGGGCCACCGCGGTCGGGTCGCTGTCGGGGGTTCCGACCCAGGGTGAGCGGTAGGCCCGGTAGGTGTCATAGCCGCTTGGAAGCTGGCCGTCCCAGAGCAGGTTGCCGGCGGAGTCGAACTCCGAGAAGCGCCCGACTGCGCCCCAACCGACGAACAGGTGCCCGTCGGGCAGGCGCTGGGAGTTGCCCTGTGAGTTGGCAATCAGCCCGTCGGGGTGCTGCACCGAGGAGACGAGGGTTGCCGTCTTGGCTTTCGTGTCCAGGCTGACGTCGATCACCCGCGAGGGCAGTCCGGTCGCCGGACCGCCGCCGTTGCCGTTGTCGAAGATCCGAACCACGTTCGGAGCCTCGGGCAGGGCGTTGTGCTGGCCGTTGAACTGGACTCCGGGGCCGAGTTTGAAATCGCTCTCCTTGCCGCCGAGACGCCAAATGATCGCGCCAGTCGTGTGGTCGACCTTGTAGATCGTCGAGACGCCGCGCCCCGAGATCAGCAGGTTGCCGTCGGTGTCGGGGTTGACCGCGTTGATGTGGAAGTAGTCCCACGGTTTGCTTGGGTCAGTCGGCACCGGGATGTAGCTGTCTGAGAGCGGGACGTGGCTGAGGCTGTCCCATTGCCAGAGGACTTTGCCAGTGGCGATGTCGATCTCCTGGGCGACGCCGTCGAAGACTTGGCCGTTGACGGGGCCGCCGTAGGGCGAGAGGTCGTAGGGAACGGTGTGGTAGACGGTGATCAGGGCGGTCCCCTGGGGGGTGAGACGGAACTCGTGCTGGTCGGCCTGCTCGAGGCCGTTGCCAGAGGAGACCGTCGCGATCTGGTGGTAGTGCTGGTCGAGGATCACGTCCTCGCCGAAGCTGTGGCCGGGACCGCCGGTGCTTTGACCGACGTCATAGGTGAGAACGGGCCGGCCCCGGTACTGCTGGACGCGGAAATCGCTGGCCTGGAAAGGGAGGTCGATCGGCTGGAAGAAGATCGGCCTGCCCTGGTTGTCGACGATCTCAGGCCCCTGCTGACCGGGGGTTCCGGGGGTGGTGATCTTCGGGGCGACGAAAACCGAGCCCGCCGCAAGGTTGGAGCTGGTCTTGAGGACGCTGATCGGCGGCGGTTGCAAGCCGGTCGGCGCGGTCGAGTAGTCGACGCCCGCTACGGGATAGTCGTTGGGCGGTCCAAAGGGCCCATTGCCGGGGTGGAAGGACGACTGGTGGGCGTAGTGATGGGGGCTTGCTGCGGCGGTGCCGATGCCGGCGCTCGTCGCGACGAGCAAAGCGAGGCCGGCCAGGGCGAGTGCCCTGCGATGCAGCCTTCGTGGATTTCTGCTGGTGTCGGACATGTCGGGAGGTGCCTCCTTGAACTGGTTTGGAGGCCAGATCCCCTGCCCGAGGACGTGGCCGAATCGATGCTCGATCTGAGCGAAGCGGCATTCTACATAAAGTTGATCAAGTTGCTCAACTTTACCTCCAAGGCAAGGCAGCGAGACTTCTCTCGCTCTGATTCGCCGCTCAGGTCTTGGCGATTACCGTCGGCACCAGATCGAAGTCGGTGCCCAGCCTGAGCTCGCTGTATCGCTTCACCCAGTCATCGTTGACGCGGTCGGACTGGCGCCTCATGCGCGGCTCGAACTCGAAGCCCTCCGGCGGTGCCAGATCCAGCCGCTCGAGCAGGCGCAGGGTGCTGGTCTCATAGTCGGCGGCGAAGTTCTCATAGAGGACAAGCACGGGTTTGATGCCGCAGTGCTCGAAGAAGGCGTCCCAGCGAGACTCCTCGATCAGCAGTTGCTCGAGCAGGTGCTCGATCGCCCGATAGTGGAAGCGCAGCTGTGGTCGGTGCTCCTCGATGAAGCTGCGGAAAGGCGGCGAGCCGTCGTCCTCCAGGGAGACCGCCTTGGCGCTGGCCTGGTCCTCGCGCCAGGTCGCGGTTTGCACGGCCTTCCAGAGCGAGACCGCTTGGCGCACCTTGTTGGCACGCACCACGCGGACAAAGGTGAGATCCGCAAAGACGGTCGGCAGCAGCTCGGCGAGAGGGACGTCGCGGTAGGCGGGGATGTTGCGGAGCAAGCTGACGAAGTCGCCGAAGTAGCCCCACATCAACTTGGCGCCGAAGACGCCGTTGGCGGTGGTGCCCGTCTCCTGAGCCCACTCCAGGTAGCGGTCATAAGCAGCTCGGCTCCAGAGCGGTGAGCGTGGCTGCGGCTCGCTGCCGACGGCGCGCTCGCCGAGGTGATCGCGAATAGAGGGGTCTTCGACGCCGACGAAGTACTCCTCGGGCCGTCGCGGCCGGCCGCTGTGGCGAAGCGCCTCGAAGTACTCCTCGGGCCTGCCGGCAACCCCGGTTTCCGCAAGCGCGTGACAAACCAGGGTGCTGCCGCTACGTGGCGTTGCGCAGACGAGATAGGAACGTTGGGGTGCCGTCTCCATTGGTTGTCGATCATGTTAATCGACAAAGCCACCAAAAAGTATCGATCGCTAGTCTCGCTTGACTACCGCCGAAAGGAGATGCAAAACCTTCGTGCCGCCGAACATCCTCTACATCCACTCCCACGACACCGGCCGCTACGTCCAGCCCTACGGCTTCCAGGTCCCGACCCCGAACATCCAGCTGCTCGCCGATCAGGGGGTTCTCTTCCGCGAGGCGTTCTGCGCCGCGCCGACCTGCTCGGGCAGCCGCGCCAGCCTGCTCACCGGCCAGCACTGCCACAGCAACGGCATGCTCGGGCTCGCCCACCGCGGCTGGACGCTGAACGACTACGGCCAGCACTGGGTCCACACCCTGCGCCGCGCTGGATATCGCTCGACGATGATCGGCGAACAGCACATCTCAAACGATCCCCGGGTGATCGGCTACGACGAGGTGATCGAGTCGGGGACGACGAAGGCCGAGGACGTGGCACCGCAGACGATCGGCGCGCTGCGGCGCGCTGCCGGCTCCGAGCAGCCTTGGTTCATGTCGGTCGGCTTCTTCGAGACCCATCGCGACTTCTTCGCCCCGACCTCGGTCCGCGACACCCTTTACTCGCTGCCGCCTGCAAATCTGCCCGACGTCGTTGCCACCCGGCGCGACATGGCGGCCTTCAAGGCCAGCGCTCGCGCGCTCGACCAGGGGATCGGTGCGGTCCTACACGCCCTGCATGACCTCGGCATGGTCGAGGACACCCTGGTGCTCTGCACTACCGATCACGGGATCGCCTTTCCTGGCGCCAAGGCGACCTTGACCGACCGCGGGATCGGCGTGATGATGATCGTCCGCGGACCGCGGGGGTTCAGCGGTGGCAAGGTGATCGATGCCCAGGTCAGCCACCTCGACGTCTTCCCGACCCTCTGCGAGCTGGCCGGGGTCGAGCCACCCGCCTGGCTGCAGGGCACCTCGCTGATGCCGCTGGTGCGCGGCGAGGTCGAGCGCCTGCACGAGCAGATCTTTGCCGAGATTACCTTTCATGCCGCCTATGAGCCGCAGCGAGCGGTTCGGACCGCTCGCTGGAAGTACATCCGTCGCTTCGACGACTACCCCGGCGCGGTGCTCGCCAACTGCGACGACTCCGACAGCAAGGACCTGTTCGTCGCCGCCGGCTGGGGCGAGCGCGAGGTTCCGCGCGAGCGCCTCTATGACCTCGTACTCGATCCGGCCGAGGCCGACGATCTCTCCGCTCAGCCAGAGTTCGCTGCTCAGCTCGCCGAGATGCGCGAGAGGCTCGAGCGCTGGATGCGCGAGACCGACGACCCGCTGCTCGAGGGACCGGTCGAGCCGCCGCCGGGGGCTCTCGTCAACGAGCAGTGGCAGGTCTCGCCGAGCGAGCCTCTGCGTGCGGTCAGTTCGGATCCCACGGCCGCTCCATCCAGCTGACCAGGGCCCAGTTGGGCACTGCGGTGCCGAGCGGGGTGAGGACTTCCCCATGCGAGAAGGTGGACAGGGCGCAGTTACGGGTGCCGAGCTGCCAGATTCCCTCGCCGACCGCCGGCGTGAAGCCTTCGCCGAGGACCGAGTCGAGGAGGAAGAAACGGATGAAGATCCCGTGGGTGACGAGCAGCGGTCGCTCACCCCAAGTGCCGGTGGCGAGGGCCTGCTTCAGCCGCCGCACCCGCGCCATGGCATCTTCGAACGGCTCACCGAGCTGCAGCTCGCCGGCGTAGTCGAGCACCTTCTGGTTCGAGGCCAGTGGCGGAACCGACCGCTGTGGCGGTTTCCCTCGCCCGAGCCATGTGACTGCTGAGCAGGCACGTGATGCCGGCCTCGCGCAGTCCCATGCCGGCTAGCTCGGCTTGGTGGCGGCCGAGCTCGGTTAGTCGGTCGCCACGCTCCTCGGCCAGCGGTTGCGCACCGCGGTGGGCGTTGTGGGCGGACTCGCCGTGGCGGAGGAAGAGAATCCGCATCGTCATCGTCGCCGCGGTTCTAGGACTCGCTAGCCCAGCAGCTTGGCCTTGGCCTGGTCGAACTCCGCCTGCGAGAGGGCGCCCTTGTCCTTCAGCTCGTTGAGCTTGTGCAGTTCCTCTGCCGGGCTGCCGGTGTGGGCCTGCTCGCGGACGTATTCGTCGAAATGCTTCTTGGTGTCAGCCTGCTCCTTGAGCGCTCGATCGCGCATCCCGCCGCCGCGGACGATCAGGTAGAGGAGGACGCCGAGGACTGGCAGGAAGACGAGGAAGAAGACCCAAACGGCCTTGGCGGTCCCGGAAAGCTTGTGATCGCGGAACAGATCCATGATCACCGTGATCAGGATCCAGATCCAGGCGAAGAGCAGGAAGAACTCCAAGATCGACAAGAGGAGTTCACCAAAGGCGAAGTCTGCGAGCGGCACGGGGCGTCCTTTCTCAGATATACGAAGGTTTCTCAATCCTAACGGCGGGGTCCGCGAGTAAGTTTCCAGTCATGAACGAGACCGCGGCCGCCGCGTCGCCACAGAAGAAAGCTCACGCCCCACGCTCCGGTCACCCGCGCTGGGCCCTTGCGCTGACGATCGTCGGCGCGATCCTCACCTTCGCCGCGATCTTCTCGATCTGGGTCAACCGCCAGGCGCTCAACACCGACAACTGGGTCAACACGAGCAACCGCGTGATCCGCAACCAAGAGGTCCGCCACCAGCTCTCCGACTACCTCGCCAGTCAGCTCTTCGCCAACGTCGACGTCGAAGGCGAACTGCGCGAAGTGCTGCCGCCGCGCCTGGCGCCGCTGGCGACGGCGGCCGCCGGCGGGCTCGAGCAGCTCGCGCCGCAGGTCGCCGAACGGCTCTTCGCCACGCCGCGCTTCCAGGCGCTCTGGGAAGCGGCGAACCGCAAAGCGCACGAATCGCTGCTGCGGATCCTCGACGGCGGCAACTCGACGATCTCGACCGAAAACGGCGTGGTCAAGCTGAAGCTCGCCGCCGTGCTCGCCGAAATGGGCGCCGGCTCGGGCATCGGGGAAACCCTGGTCTCGAAGCTGCCGCCCGAAGCCGGCGAAATCACGATCCTCAAGTCCAATGAACTCTCGCTCGCCCAGGATGTCGCCAAGGTCCTGCGCAAACTGCCGATCTTCCTGACCCTGGCAGCGCTGCTCTGCTTCGTGCTCGCCGTCTACCTCTCGCCGCGACGACGCGAAACGCTGCGTTCGGTCGGCACTGCCTTCGTCATCGCCGGGATCCTCTCCCTCGGGCTGCGCAGCTTCGCCGGCACCTACGTCGTCGGTGGGCTGAGCGGGACGACGGCGATCGAACCCGCGGTCGAAGCGGTCTGGAGCATCGGCACCTCGATGCTGGTCGAGATCGCGACCTCCACGATCGTCTTCGGCGTGCTCCTCGTCCTTGCCGCGGTCCTCGCCGGTCCGACCAGGATCGCGGTCTGGATCCGCCGCCAGCTCGCCCCCTTCGCGCGGCGCAGCCCGGCCGGAGTCTGGGGCGCCTCGCTGCTGATCTTCCTCGCCCTGATCGCCTGGGCGCCGGTCACCGCTTTCCACAAACCGCTCGGGTTCCTGGTCTTCGCCCTGCTCTTTGCCGCCGGCACTGAGCTCTACCGGCGCCAGCTGCTCGAGGAAATCGACACGAAGGGAGGGGTCAGCCAGGCGCCGCGGACCGACCCGTGAGCGACCTCCTCCAGATCCTCGGATTGGCCATCCTCTCGATGGCCAATCCGACCCTGCTGGCCGCCGTCACGCTGATGCTGCTGCTGCCGAGCCCGCGGCGAGTGATGCTTGGGTACCTGCTCGGCGCTTACTTGACGAGCATCTCGTGCGGGATCGTGATCCTCTACGCGCTGCAGGGGAGCTCCGCGGTCGAAACGGGCAAGCACGTGATCAGCCCGGCCCAGGACATCGTCGTCGGGTTGCTGCTGATCGTCGTCGCCTTCGCTCTCGGCGAAGGACGCGGGAAGGAGCTTCGCGAGCGGCGGGCGGCACGCAAGGCGAGCGCCGAGGGGGAGAAGAAAGATCCGCTGCCGATGCGGATGCTGGGGCGCGGTTCCGCCCGTGTCGCCTTCGCGGTCGGGGTTGTACTCAGCTTTCCCGGTGCCTCCTATCTCGTCGCCCTGACACACATCGACAAGCTCGAAGCTGCGGTCGTCCCAAGCGTTCTCCTCGTCATCGGCTTCTGCCTCTTCCAGCAGCTCCTGCTCGAGCTGCCGCTCGTCGGCTACTTCGTCGCCCCGGAGCGGACGGCGGCCGCGGTCGCCTCCTTTCGATCATGGTTGGCGCAGAACGGTCGCCGCACCGGCGCTCGGTTCGCCGCCGTGCTCGGCGGGCTGTTGATCCTCCGGGCTCTAATCGTGCTGCTCGCCTAGTGCCGGGGATCTGTCCGGGATTGGGAAGCCGACGCCCGGATTGAACCGGAGACCCCTTCTTTACTTATTCCACGAGCCGATTAGGGTCTCTTTGGTAAGCATCTCCAAGGAGGGATAACCGTGCCGCTCGCAGACATCAGCTTCGGTGAAGGATTGCTCTTCATCTTCGAGTTCTTTTTGCTTTTCGCCTGGATCTGGATTCTCATTTCAGTCATCTCGGATCTCTTTCGCGACCATGAGCTGTCGGGGGTGGCGAAGGCCGTTTGGGTGTTCTTCTTGGTCTTCCTGCCGTTCCTCGGGGTGCTGATCTATCTGATCGCTCGCGGCAACGGGATGCGCGATCGCACGATCAAGGCCCAAGCCGAGGCCAAGCAGCATTTCGATTCATACGTCCGCGAGCAGGCCCACACCACGCCCGCTGACGAACTGCACAAGCTCAACGAGCTGAAGGAAAAGGGCGCCCTTTCGGCCGAGGAGTTCGACCGGGCAAAGTCAAAGTTGCTTGCCTGAGTGTCTGTGACTCCAGGGCCCGCTCCCGCCAGTTCGGAGGGAGCGGGCAGCACGCGGTTGGCGTTCGTTCTGGCGATGGCGATGTTCGTGCTCGTCGTCGACACCTCGTTGATGAACGTCTCGATCTCCGCCGTGGTCGGGGACCTCCATACGACCGTCAGCGGCGTCCAGTCGACGATCGCGCTGGAGGCGCTGGTCTCCGCGGCGTTCATCTTGATCAGCAGCAAGGTTGGCGACCTGATCGGACGAAAGCGCGCATTTGTGCTGGGCCTGCTGGGGTATGCGACCGGCGCCCTGGCGATGACGCTGGCCCAGGGCCTTGGCGTGATCATCGTCTTCTGGGCGATCATCGGCGGCTTGGGCGCTTCCCTCCTGCTGCCGGCGATGCAGTCGCTGATCCGCGGGAACTTCGAGGGCGCCGCGCAGAAGAAGGCGTATGCCTTGGTCGGCGCCTCGGCCGCCGTTGCGGCCGCGGTCGGGCCGCTCCTCGGTGGGTTCGTCACGACCTTCCTCTCATGGCGGGTCGGCTTCCTCCTCGAGCTGGTCGTGATCGCGGTCGTCCTGCTCAACATCAAGCTGGTTCGCGACGTGCCATACACCGGCCCCCGACAAATCGACGTAAGGGGCTCGATCCTCTCGGTGATCGGCATGGGCGGTGTGGTCCTGGGGATTCTGATCTGGCAGGAGGGGGGCGAGTTCGTCGGGCTGACCATCGCGATCGGCGCGATTGCGCTCTGGGCGTTGGCCCGTTGGCTGATCCGCCGTCACCGCGAAGGTGCGCCCACCCTGCTTGACCCAGACCTCCTCCGGCACCCCAACTTCAGGATCGGGATCTCCCAGCAGGCGCTCCAGAACATAACCCTGGGCGGGGCGATGATCGCGCTGCCGATCTTCCTCCAGATATCGCTCGAATACAACGCGCTGCAGACCGGCCTGACTCTTGCTCCGCTCTCGCTGACCATGTTCGCGGCGGCGATTCTCGCGGGGCGGAACAAAAGAGGCCGCCGCCCGGCCTCGATCATCCGTTTGGGCTTCGCGCTCAGCACCCTCGGTATGGCCCTAATCGTCCCGATCGTGCCCAAGGCAAGCTCCGGCTGGTATCTCGCCATCCCGCTGGTGATCGCCGGAGCCGGGCTCGGGTTGCTGGTCTCCCAACTCAACAACTACACGCTCGCCCCGATCGACGAGGAGCGGATCAGCGAGGCGGCCGGGGTGAACTCGGCGGCGGGGTCATTCGGGCTCTCGTTCGGACTTGCGATGGCCGGCGGTGTGCTCCTGGCGGTTCTCTCGCTCAGTTTCACCAACATGACCGAAGCAAGCGCCGTGATCCCAGCCAACCAGCAGCAGCAGATCGCTGACAAGCTCGACGAAGACGCGGAAGTAACGAGCAACGCGAAGCTCGAGCATCTCCTCGCCGAAGAGCCAAAGGCAGTTCAGGATGAAGTCCTCAGCATCAACGCGGACGCGACGAACCGCTCACTGCAGGTGGCGCTGTTGGTCCCGATCATCGCCGGCCTGATCGGGCTCTTCAATGCCTTTCGGATGATGCGGCTTCCGGAAATCGAGCCGGGAGCCTCGGTCGAGGGGGCGACGTTTGGGTAAACCTCCACGCCCCGTAAGGGGCGACTCGCTGGCATTCAGAGTTGACGGAGTCGATCGCCGATTGCAGTTGGTTGGAGCCCGGCACCGGAAACCAGGTACTTCGAGGCAAGGAGAGAACGAGGCGGGCCAGATACCGCGCGACCATCTACGATCGGACGCGACAGACCCCGCGACCGAAACAGGAGAACCATGGCTGACGCCGCGCAGGATCCTGAGTTGAAGGCACGCCACCGCGCGATGTGGGCCTCGGGTGATTACCCGGACATGGTCGAGACGTTCCTGCTGCCATTGGGACCACGCCTGGTCGAGGCGTGCGGCATCGGTCCCGACAGCGTGGTTCTGGACGTGGCGGCCGGGACCGGCAACGCCTCGATTCCGGCGGCGAAGGCCGGTGCGAAGGTCACCGCCAGTGACCTGACACCTGAGTTGCTCGAAGCCGGCCGCGCCCGCGCCGAGAGCGAAGATCTGGCACTCGACTGGGTCGAGGCCGACGCCGAGCACCTGCCGTTCGACGATGCCTCATTCGACGTCGTGATCTCCTCAATCGGCGCGATGTTCGCTCCCCACCATCAGGATGTCGCCAATGAGCTGGTTCGCGTCTGTCGTCCCGGCGGCAAGGTCGGCCTGCTTAGCTGGACCCCTGAGGGCCTGGTCGGCGGCCTCTTCAAAACCATGGGGCCTTTCGCACCGCCCCCTCCACCTGGTGCGCAACCGCCACCGTTGTGGGGCAGCGAGCAGCACCTCGGTGAGATTTTCGGTGACCGCATCGAGTTCGGTTCGATGGAGCGCGACGTGCTTGAGGTCACCGCCTTCGAGCAGGCCCGCGACTTCGGCGAGCATTTCAAGGCGCGCTACGGCCCGACGATCGCCGCTCGTGCCAACGCGGAGAAAAACGGAAGAGAGGCCGAGCTCGACACGCTGCTGGACGAACTTTGCGATGAGCGGAACCTTGGCGGCGCAGGTCGGGCGCGCTTTGAGATGGAGTATCTGCTCGCGGTGGGCACACGGGCCTGAGAGAGACGGAATCCGCAGTGTGGCTTACGTGTGCGTAGGTTCCTGACGCGTGAGCAGCGGGGGCAAAAAGGTGGTGGTGTTCGGGGCCCAGGGTGCGCTTGGACGACTCTGTAGCCAATCTCTGCGCTCAGGCCGATCTGATCGTCTCCACCGTGCGCCCGAATCGCCGCGAGGTCGATTACGGGCTCGGGCAACTACAAGATGTCGGCCGCGGCGATTGCAGCCTTCTGCGAGGTACTCGCGAGCCGCCCGCCCGATGGCGGCGGACGCGGAGTGGTCGGCGTTGAGGATGCTTTCGAGCTGGCTGAACTCACTGAGGCATTTGCTCGCGGCGGAATGCAAATCGAGCCGCTCGCCGCGTGAGCGGCTCTCATGACTAACGGGGCTGTGAGGGGACCGGCCGGGCCGATCGCCTCCGGCACGTTCGCGGCGCTGCTCTCAGAGCTCGACCTCGATGCACTGCTGCGCCTTGGGGGGTCGCGCCGTTTTACTGCCGGTCAGCGTCTGATGCACCAGGACGAGCCGGGGGACAGGGTGCTGCTCCTCCTCCAGGGGCACACCAAGGTCACCTTCCTCGACATCGAGGGACGCGAGGCGATTCACAGTTTCAATGGTCCCGGTGACGTCCTCGGCGAGCTCTCATTCGAAGCTTCGAAGACCCGATCGAGCAGTGTGTTAGCGATCGAGCCGGTGCACGCGCACGCGCTCACCGCCGGCGCTTTTCGCGCCTATCTCGAAGCGAGGCCGAGCGCCGCGCTGACCCTGATCGACGTCCTGGGAACCCGCCTGCGCGAGGCGAATCTCGCCCGCGCCCAGTTCGGCGCCTCCGATACGACCGGCCGGATTGCCGCGCGGCTGGTTGAACTCTGCGAGCGTTATGGCGACCCGAGTGAGGGGGGGATCGAAATCCGCCTGCCGATCACCCAAGCCGACCTTGGCGCCTGGACGGCCTCCTCCCTTGCGGGAGTCACAGAGGCCCTGCGAACGATGCGGGAGCTCGGTTGGCTGAGAACCGGGCGCCGGCGGATCACGGTGCTCGACCTCGATGCTCTCTTTCAGCGCGGCACCTGAACACCCAGGATTGGGCTGTCCGAGGGTCCAGAATTGCGCTTTGCGCCCGGCGCTCCCGCCATAGCTTCGTGGAGAGCAAATTCCACGAGAAAGCGAGGAGACAGATGAGCGCCAACCGCTCCGTAGGAGACCTCCCGGGCCCCCCACGCCTGCCGTTGCTAGGTAATACCCCCAGCTTGACCCGCACCTCTCGCAACCATCTGGTGGTGGAGCAGTGGGCGCGACGCTACGGGCCGATCGTCCGCATCGACATCGGCCGTCGACGGATCGTCGCGATCAGCGACGGTGAGGAGATCGGCGAGCTCCTTCGCGACCGCCCAGACGGATTCCGTCGTTGGCGCGAGCAGAGGTCGGTGATCGACGAGATGGGGGGAGGGACCGGCGTCTTCACCGCCGAGGGCGAGGACTGGAAGCGCCAGCGGCGACTGGTTGTCACCGCGCTCAACACCAATCACCTGCACCGCTACTTCGACGTGGTCCAGACGTCGACCGAGCGACTGCACAGAAGGCTTCTGGAAGCGGCGGGCGACAGGCGCTCGCTGGAGATCGGCGATGAGCTGACCTCCTACACGGTCGACGTTACCTCGGCCCTGGCTCTCGGCGAGGACCTGAACACGCTGGAGCGGCGTGACAACGAGCTGCAGGGACATATCCAGAGGGTCCTGCGGATGACCGCGCGGCGCCTCAACGCGCCGCTTGCCTACTGGCGCTACTTCCGACTGCCGGCCGACCGCGCTCTGGATCGCTCGGTCGCGAAGATGCGACAGGCGATCGAGCGGTTCATCGAGCAGGCCAGGACGCGGATGGGCGCCGACCCGGAACTCTATGAGACGCCAAGCAACCTGCTCGAGGGGATGTTGGCTGCCCAGAAGTCAGATCGCACCTTCACCGACGAGGAGATCATCGCCAACGTCTTCACCATCCTGCTTGCGGGCGAGGACACCACCGCCAACACCCTCGCCTGGACGATCTGGTTGCTCGCCTCAAGGCCCGAGGTTCAGGCTCGGCTCGCCGAGGAGGCCGATGAGGTGCTGGGCGATGCCCTCGTTCCCGTCGAGCATGAGAGCGTCGCGCGACTGCCGTATGCCGAGGCGGTGCTGCGCGAGTCGATGCGGCTGAAGTCCGTCAGTCCGTTGCTGGCGATCGAGCCGATCGAGGACGCGACGATCTGCGATACCCACATCCCAGCCGGGACGCCCTTGCTCCTGGTCCTCCGGCATGCCAGCCGTGCCGCTGCCGGGCGCAGCGAGGAGTTCTACCCGGAGCGCTGGATCGAGGACGATGACGACACCCGCGCCCCCAAATCGTTGGCTTTCGGGGCCGGTCCCCGTTTCTGCCCCGGTCGCAATCTCGCCTTTTTGGAGTCGAAGGTGGTGCTGGCGATGATCGCCCGAAATTTCGAGCTGGAGCTCGACCACTCGGCTGGGCCGGTCGAAGAGGCCTTCAAGTTCGCGATGGTCCCGCAGGGATTGAAGGTGCGGCTGCGCCCTCGGGTGTCCTCAGGCTCCGCCGAACATCGTCTCGAGCCGGACGGCCAGCAGTGAATCGCCCTCGACGCTGCAGCGCCCCGCGACGATCGCGCTGAGGGCATCCTGCAGCCCGGCGCTGACCCGCACCCACTCTGCCAGGCCGAAGTGGATCGTCACCGAGGCGTCGAGCGGTGCCGGCTCGATCAGATGAGCCTGGCCTCTAGCGGAGTCGACCTGAAGCGCCCAGCGCCACGGAGCATCGGACGGCGGGTCGATCGCGAAGGGGGTGAGCTCGTAGGCGATGACGCCACTGAATCCGTTGGCGTGCGCCGGCTGGAACCCCCGCGCCGTTGCCTTCAGCAGGGCCCGCTGTCTGCTCGGGTCGGCAAATCGCTGCTCGATCTCGGCCTCGCTCGAGCCGCGGACCAAGGCGGCCAGCGCGCGCCGACCACCACGCGAGGCGAGTGCGCGCACCGGGCGCTTGCGCTCGGGGGAGGCCTGCGGAGCCTCTGGCCGTCGGCCCTCGATCTCAGCCTTGGTCTTCGAGGCCTCGCCCACGACCCAGCTCAATCCTGCCTCGGCGGCAATCGACTCGCCGCCCGCGAGCAGCTCGAGCGCCTCCCGTGAGTCTCCCTCTTCGCCACGGCGATGAAGGGCCGTGGCGAGGTCGATTCGCGCCCAGGCGGTCAGGTAGTGGGCTTTCAGGCGATCGGCCTCAGAAACCGTGGTACGCAACTCGTCGACGGCGGCCTCCGGGTGTTCGGCCAGGAGTTCGAGCCGGCCGATGTGCCACTCGGGCAGGTGCCCGAAGCACACCGAAGGCGCCCCCTGGATCCGATAGGGACGCAGCTCCTCGAGCAGGGGACGCAGCTTTGCCCCGGCCTCACGGTCGCCTATCTGCACCGCCGCCAGGGCGAGGAGGCAGAGTGCTGCTGGGAGTTGCAGATCGGGTTGGCGCATCGCCTCGAGATCGCCGTCGAGGAGATGCGCAAGCCGCTCGCGCGCGAGCTCGGCATCGCCGTCGAAAGCGGCGCCGAAGGTGATCGCCGCCGCCATGAAGCCGCGCGA
Source organism: uncultured Solirubrobacterales bacterium (assembly GCA_963716345.1). GTDB lineage: Bacteria > Actinomycetota > Thermoleophilia > Solirubrobacterales > 70-9 > VRUE01. The sequence continues at coordinate 983,814 of OY970304.1, read as the reverse complement.
GGCGAGGTTGGCCATTGACTCGAAGACGATCCGGCCAAGCGCCACGTCGCTCTCATACAGCCACCCGCTCAGCGTCAAGCCGCTGAGCTCGACGACGATCTGGATATCGGGCCTTAGCGTGCGGACGACCGCCGCGCCGCGGCGTAGCAACGCCTCTCCCGCAACGCGCTCGCCCTGATCCATCAGCCGCTGGCCTCGCATCACGTCCACCTCCCAGGTGAACCGGGGGCTCCCGAGTCCCTCGGCGATCTGCGCCGAACGCTCGATCGCCGCTTCGCAGCCCTCGTTATCTCGCAGTAGGTGGGCCACGACCGCCTTCCACTGCAAAGTTCGGAACAGCAGATCGTCGCGGCCGCTCTCCTCGGCCAGCACCCAGATGTCGGCTTCCTCGAGTTGGTCCAGGACGTGCAGCGGATCCCTGGACCGACCCAGCCGCGCCGTTAGCGTGACGAAACGGACCAGGGTTCGCGATTCGCCGTCTTCCAGCCGCTCACCGAGCTCCTCCGCGCGGGTCACCAGCGCCGGCAGCACGGCGTCCTCGCCGGTGTAGAGCAGTGAGTAGGCGAGGCGAAGGACGATCTGCAGCGCCAGTCGAGGCTCGCTGCTCCCGAGCGCGTCGAGGCCCTCTCGAAGGAGGGTTTGGGTCGCCGAGTCGTCGGCGTCGAGCTCCCAGCCGAATCCGATGTCGCCGCCGGCGAAACCGAGGGCGGCGCGGGCAAGTGCCTTGACGTCGCCGCTTTGTCGGGCCGCGTCACCAGCTGCGCGGAAGGCCTGGCGGGCGCTGACCAGGTCGGCGGCAAGCAATTCCTGCTCGCCGAGCTCCAGCAGCAGAGGCGCCCGGTCGACCAGCTCGACATCCGGGAAGAGCGAGAGCGCGTCGCGCAGATGTCGCGCGGCTTGCTCGTGATCGTGGTCGGCCGCCGCCGCTTTCGCCGCGAGCTGATGGGCTGCGATCGCCGGTTCTGGCCCCGCAACCGACACGGCCATCCCGTAGTGGCGGGCGAGATCGGCCGGGCCGGCGTCGCCCCCCTGTTCCAAAGCGCGGGCGATCTCGAGATGTAGCCGAGCGCGAGCGGCGCCAGTGGCCCTCGCCGTCAGTGCCTCGCGGATGAGGGCGTGGGGGAAAGTGACGGTCGGCTTTGCCGTGTCGAGTTCTTCGACGAGCCTCTCCGAGAGAGCTTCCTGCATCGCCCGTTCAGCCAGATCGGGCTCGATTCCCGCGGACCTCGCCGCCAGGGGAATCGGTGCTGAGGGCCCGATCGCGGCAACCGCGACGAGGAGCTTCTCCGCCTCGGGCCCGAGGCGTGCCAGACGCTCCTCGACCAGGTCGGCGACAGCATCGGGAACCGGTGCGGCTTCCAGCGCCTTGCTGTCACTGAGCGCGCCACTCTCGTCGAGATCGCGAACCAGCTCGCTGGCGAAGAACGGGTTACCGGCGGTTCGCGCCCGCAGCCGAGCGGCGAGGTCGGGGGTGATCGAGCGGCCAACCTCAAAGCTGACCAGCGCTGCCAGCCCATCCGCATCCAGACCTCCCAGCTGCAGCTCTGTCAGCTCGCGGGTGCGGCGCAGGTCGCCGAGGACTCGGGAGACGGGATGACCGCGGCCCATCTCCTGATCGCGCGCTGTCACGACAAGGGCAAGCTGTGTGGGTGGGCTCTCGAGCAAATGGCCGAGCGCTTGGGCGGAGGCCGGATCGCACCAGTGAGCGTCATCCAGCACGACGTGCAACGGTGCGTCCCGTGCCGCAAATCCAAGGGCTGCGCTAATCCCGCGTAGCAGTCGGTAGCGAGCCCCCTCGGCGGCAATCACGGCACTCGCGTCAGCGCCGTCTCGGCCGGCTGCGTGCTCGCTCAACTCCGGGACAAGTGCCGCCAGCTCTGCCCCCGCAGCGTCTGCCAACTTCAATTGCCAAGCTTCGTCCCCCGCGGAGGCAAGCTCGCCGATCGCCCTCACCCACGGCTCGAAGGCGATCACCGCCTCGGGCGGGCAGCGGGCAAGGACGACGATGGAGCCGTCCTCGTGCGCATCCGCTGCCGCAGCCGCGGCGTGGCGGGTCTTGCCGATCCCCGGCTCGCCGAGGACGAGCACCGCATGGCGCCCGGGGCGGGGCGCGCTCGCCTTTCGTAGAGCTTCGATCTCGCGGTCGCGACCGATCAACGGTTGCGCGGCGTAGGAGGCGAGGAGCGGGGGGAGCCTGATCGAGGGAGCGGAGGTCGCCTCGGGCGCGTACTCAGCCTCAGCTGGCCCGCCGACCGACTCCCGCCAGCGAAGCTTCGAGGCCCGCACCATCGAGGGCACGCCCTTCAGCTCGTAGTCATTGGAATCGACCAGTTCGACTCCTTCTCGCGAAGCGACCAGCGCGCCGACCAGATCGTGGACCAAAACCTCACTCGTGCCGGCGGCCGAGGAAAGACGAGCGGCGATCACGACCGCCATGCCGTGGAGATCATCGCCGTCTGCGATCGGCTCTCCGGCGGCGACGCCGACCCGGGCGGCGATCCCGATCTCCCCGTGTGAGACGTCCAAACGCTCGACCGAGGCCTGGATCTCTGCCGCCGCCCGAAGCGCCCCGAGCGCGCTTTCGAAACTGGCCATCACCCCATCGCCGAGCGTCTTCACCACCCGGCCACCCTGGTCCTCGACCGCCTCGGCCACATCCTTGACATGGGCAAGGCGTACCTGCTCCATGCGGTCATCGCCAAGGCGCGCGAGCAGTGCGGTCGAATCAACCAGGTCACTGAATACAACGATCGCCACCCCCGCCATCCACCCATCTTCTCTCACCTGGGATCAGGTCGAGTTAACGCTCCCGACGCGTTGCTGGACCAGCTCTGCGAGGAGCGGAACACCGATTGACCATTTCGGCGGGTTCCTCGCAGAGGACTTCGAGCGTGTCGTCACGGACCAGATCGAGTTCCTGTGCAGGCAAGGGCTGGCTGATCAACCATCAGGCCCCGCCTGATCACCCCAGCTCACTCGCTGTAGCCGACGATCGCGCAAATGAACGCCTCGGTCGGCAACGGGGTGCCCCTAGTGATGTCGGGGCGGCGGCGCCTGCACACGGAAGCGCTTGATTGCCGCCGGGCCGTGTAGACCGGTCGGGCCGATAGCCCGCACGCGCAGCACGTGACGTCCGTGCTTGACCCAGTAGCGCAGCGGCGAGTGGCAATGGCGGTAGGCACCTCGATCGCGCTTGCATTCGAACCCTTTGCTTGGGCTGGGGGAGAAGAAGCGGAATCGGGCACGCACGTGAGGCTGCCGGGTCCTGGTCTGCTCCCAGAAATGTTCGGCCCAGACGAGGATCGTCCGCGGGCGCCGCGGGGCTTTGCGACGTTTGCCTTGAGCCGGTGGGTCGGGGGCCGAGAACGGATCGGTTGAGGTGAAGATGCGACCTTCGGTGCCGATCGCGGCACATAGCGATGCCGAGGCGCAGGAGACTGCGAACAGTGCGTTCCCCGGCGCTTCGAATTCCACCGGTTCTCCGAAGGGAACGAGATTCTCAAAGTGCCAAGAGCCCGGACCCCCGGTCGGATCGGCCGAGGCGAGAACATCGCCGTTGTTGTCGACCGCCACGCAATCGCTTGCTGTTGGACAGGAGACGCCCGTGATCTGACTCGACCCGCCGGCTTTCGTCTCACTCCAGTTCCCGCCACCTGCGGCCAGGTTGGTCGAGGTCAGGACGTTGCCCGTCATATTGCCGGCGGCGCAGAGGGCGCTCGAGATGCAGGAGACGCCTTCGAGGTCGCCGGGCCCGCCCGGGCTTCCTACGCTTTTCCAGGCCGCAGCGCCGCCCGTGGGATTGTTCGAAATGAGCACTCGCCCCCCACGGGCGACGGCGACGCAAAACGAAGGGGTGCCGCATGAGACGCCGCGGAGGTCGAGCGAGCTGTCGAGCTGGGTCGCCTGCCAGTTGCCGGAGGTTGGGTCGGTGGACGTGAGGACCTTGCCGCTGTTTGTCGTCCCCCCGGAGACCGCGACGCAGAGGGACGGCGCAGGGCAGGAGACGGCGTTCAAATGGGTGGCGCCGTGGCCCCCGGGTTCGTTGATCAGCGTTGGCACCCAGGCGCTGGGCCCGCCGGTCGGTTCGGTCGAGACGTAGATGAACCCTTCGTAGGTGACGGCGACACAGAAGCTCTGCGAGGGGCAGGAGATGGCCTGAAGCCTGCCCCCGAGTTCATAGCAGGGCGGTTCTTCTTCGGCGCAGTTCTTCGACGGCCCGGCCGTAGGGTTGACGACGTGCCAGGCCGACGTGCCGCCGGTCGGCGTCTGCGAGAAGGCGAGCGTGTGCTCGCTTCCGACGGTGACGCAGAGCGACGGGGCCGGGCAAGAGACGCCGTTGAGGTTGGGCCAGTGCGTGATCCATTCGCCGGGTTCGCGTTCGACGTGTTCTATTGGCGGAAGTCGGCGCAGCGTCCAGTTCGAGGCGGCAGCAGAGACGGCCGAAACCGCCAGGAACGCGATCAACGTGAGGGCGCAGGCGGCCAGCATGCGCTTGGCGTGGATCCTTCTCATGTCTTCGTCACGCCTCTTATTGGTCGCAACCCGCGAAAGCGTTACGAATCGCGAGGCGGACACGACGCGGAGCTCAGCCTCGAGGGTGCCGATGCCGTTTGTGAATCTTGACACAGTGGGTCTTACCGTGGACTCGCTTGCGGTGGTAGCCCTTGCGGCAGTGATGTGCGGACTGGGCGTGGCGGCCGCAACCGCCCGACCTCGCGCTTGGGGCGCACTTGATCTGCGGTTCAGGCGGCGCGATCACCGGACAAGGCTCCACCCCGACTTTATAGAGGGCGCCGTCGATTCCGCTCGTCACGTGCCCGGCACTGACGGTGACGATATTTTCTTTGTTGCAGGCGTACCACTGGGCGGCGTAGTTGCCTGGCATCTGCAGTTCCGGCGAGAACCGGACCGTGTATTGGCCCGGCACCAGCAGCGGGATCGTGTAGCTGCCGCTCGAGTCGGTGGCGGCGGACTTGAATTCAAAGGACCCGGTGTCAAGCGTCCTGAACGCCTCTACGCCGACCCCGACGAGCGGCGCATGGGTCACCGCGTCGATCACCTTGCCGGAGATCTGCCCGGCTTCCTGTAGCGCCGCGTCGATGTCCGGCGTCATCGCTCCGACCGTGACTTCGACCCGGTCGGCTTCCCAGCCTTTTGCCTCGCCGTTGAAGAACTGTTCGATGAATTCGACTCCTTCCGGCGGCTGGAATCCGACCCGGTAGGAGTCTGTGGCCAGGCCGACGATCGTGTAGTTGCCGTTCGCGTTGGTGTGGGTGCATACTTCGGTGCCGGGGAATGTTTCAGGCCCTGCGCACACTTCGATCCCGGCCAGCGGTCCTCCCAGGGGCGTGCCGCTGACGGTGCCGCTGATGCCGCCGCCACCGCTCAATTCGGCGTTGATTCCCGAGACGTCATTGCCGCCGCTAACCACGACTGGGTCCGAATCGAAGCGAGTGTCCTCTTCGTGCCAGGCCTGGTAGATGTAGTTGAGCCCCTCAGAGCCGGCGTCGAAGTCGACTCCGTATTCGCCGTCGGCCAGCCCGCCGATCGCGTAGTTCCCGCCTGCTTCGGTATGGGTGCAAGATTCGCGTTCTTCTTCGGGCAGCTCGCCCCCTTCCAATTCGAACGCGCAGACCTTTGCGCCGGTGATCGGAGTGGCGCCGTCAGCAGCGTTGACAGTGCCACTGATCGATCCGGCTGCCGCGGCCAGGGCGGGAAAGCCCCCGGCTGAAAGTGCGCAGAGCACGAAGCTCACCCCCAGGGTCAGGCCTATCCTCCTCAATCTCATGAGTGACCCCCCATAACGCCTCGGCAACTATAAACATCGCGGCTCGCCTAAGTTGCGATTCGCGAACCGCTCCGGCGCCTGCGGGCAATAACCATTGGTGGACCCCACGGCCCTCGACAGCGACGTGATCTTCGCCTCACCCGCGGGCTTCGCCACGATCTTCGATCGCCACTTCGACGCCGTCCACGCGTACCTGCAGCGCCGCATCGGTCCCGATGTAGCCGACGAGTTGACCTCGCAGACCTTCCTCGTCGCCTTCGACGGTCGCGCGCACTATGACCCTGCCCAGCCTGATGCCCGCCCCTGGCTCTTTGGCATTGCCACCAACCTCTTGCGTCGTCACCACCGCGCCGAGCAGCGTCAGCTTCGCGCCTACGCCCGCTCAGCAATTGACCCCGTCCTCGACGCCTTCGACGGCATCGAGGACCGGCTGGACGCTTCGGAGATGCGGTGCCGGCTCCTCGATGCCCTGGCGGACATTTCGCCGGAGGAGTTGGATGCGCTCCTGCTCTACGCGTGGGCCGATCTCTCCTATCGAGAGATAGCAACTGCGCTGGAGATCCCCACCGGCACCGTCCGCTCACGCCTTTCGCGCGCCAGGGGGCGCCTTCGCGTCGCGCTTGACCTCGATCGGAGGGCTGCCTCGAACCAACCCGTCGCAGGAGAGGAGGGGTCACCATGAATGAGATTGAGTTCCTCCAAAGGCTTCGCGCTGGGCTTCCCGGCCCCAGAACCGAGAGCAGGGCGAGCGCTCGCGGCGCCCTCATTGCCGCGATCGAGATCGCTGAGCGACCGACCCCGAAGGTGCCTCTGTGGCGGCGCCCTAGGCCGCGACTCTTCGTCGCCGTTGCCATGACCGTCGTGCTCCTCATCGCCCTTCCGACCCTGATCCTTGGTGGCGATGGACAGGTGCAGCCGGCCATTGGGCAGGTGCTTCGCGAAGCGGCGGCAATCGCCGCCACCCAGCCGGCCGAACCGCCACCGGGCCCAGGCAAGTTCTTCTACACCCGCTCCAGGGAAGCGTATTTGACGACAGTCGGCTTCAACCCTCGCTGCAAGACGCATCCGTGTGACCGCGAACACCCTTGGGAAGCGACTCGGCAATGGAGCGCGCTCACACCCAGGCTTCGGCAGACCTGGATCGCCGCTAATGGCGCCGGCCGTGCGCGCGTGGTTTCCGCCAAGCCGGAATTCCTCACGCTGGGCCAGCGCAAGGCTTGGCGGGCCGCCGGTTCGCCTCACCTCAGCTCGGGGGAAGTCGAAGACTTCGCGCTCACCGGCCAGCCCTTCCTCGATACCTCGAACCTGCCGACCCGGCCCGAGGCGCTGCGCAAGCTGATCGAAGCCCGCAAGATCCCTCTAGTCAATGGGCCTCCCGGCGAAGCCGAGACCTTCACCCTGATTGGCGACATGCTCCGCAACACCTACCTGCCGCCGGCCGTCCGCGCTGCCCTCTATCGGGTGGTAGCCGAATTGCCCAAGGTCGAGCTACTGGGACAGGTCAAAGACCCGGTCGGTCGGAGCGGCATAGGTGTTTCCTACACCAAGGGCAGAACCAGGCACGAGCTGATCTTCGACCCCAAAACCTCGGCCCTGCTCGGAGAGCGCGAAGTCGCCGTTTACCCGATTGCCGAACTTCAGGTTCCGGCCGGGACCGAAACCGGCTCGGTGACTTACCTCGAATCGAAGGTCGTCGACTCACTCGGCGGGGGCGCGCCCGCCGCTGCCGGGCATCTGCGACACAGCATCGGTTGCTACGACAGACCCTCCCTCCGTGGCAACACGACGGTCGTACACGGAACCGATCCGATTGCCGTCTGCGCCAAGCTCTGGCGCGAAGGCGTCGTGGACACGACGATAAGACACCCGGACAAGGCCCCCGGTCTCATCGCCTGTGAAGGGGGCTACCCGGCGGTCACCTACGTCTTTCCCGGCGATGGCCCATCTGTCTGCCGCCGGCTCGGCCTACGGCTGTCTACTCCTTGAGCTCGCCGGGGCACGCTGCTGCGTGAGAGGAAGGTATCCCACGTTCAGCCGCGCGAACCATCCCCCGGGTCCGTACAAGAACAAGGTATGAGCGCGCATCCAATCGACGGCGAGGCGATCATTGCCTCGCTCGCCGACCCGCCTGCCTTCGGCATCATCTTCGAGCGGCATTTCGGGGCGATCCACGGCTACTTGCGCCGTCGACTCGATCGCCAGCTGGCCGATGAGCTCGCCTCCCAGACCTTCCTCGTCGCCTTCGACCGGCGCGCCGGCTTCGATCCCCGGCGAGGCGATTCCCGCCCCTGGCTCTTCGGCATAGCCACCAACCTTCTCCGTAATCATCGTCGGCGCGAGGTCCGCGAGCTGGCGGCGATTGCGGCGTTGACGCCGGACCCCGTCATCGGGATCGATGGGGTCGAGTCGCGGATCGATGCCGAGCGGATGCGTGGCCTGCTGGCCCAGGCCCTGGCCGACCTTCCCTCCGGGGAGGCAGACGTGTTGCTCCTGCTCGTCTGGGCCGAACTCGGTCACTCCGAGATCGCCGAAGCGCTCTCGATCCCCGTTGGCACGGTGAAGTCACGCCTTGCGCGCGCCCGTGGGCGTTTGCAGGCAGGTCTCGGGCCGGCGCCGGCGCCGAACCAACCCGAGCCAAACTCGACCACTCCCGGAGGTAAGCGATGGACGACCTGACCCTGCTCCGCAGTTTCCGCGCCGAGCGCGCCGACGAGGACCCCCGGCCCCGCGCCGCCGCCTGGCGGGCGCTTGAGGAAAAGTTCGATCCGACCCTCACGGGCGCGGCCGAGGTACCCCTATCCCGCCGGCGCGGCCTCTTGGCTTTTGCGGGAGTCGGGGCCGTCGCCGTCGCCGTCGCCGTCGTTCTCCTCATCAGCTCGGGCCCAAGCGCCGAACCCGCCGCCGCAGAGGTCCTGCACGAGGCCGCCGCGGTAGCCGCGTCGGGGAAAGGCGCGCCGGCACTGCGGGCCAGGCCGGGCCAGTACTACTTCGTCAGGACCAAGACCCGTGAACTCATGGGGTGGTACCCAGGTAGCTATTCGATTCCTGAGGCGCCGGCGAGTCGACCGGGCGGTTTCTCTGCCTTGATCCCCACGGAAACCCGGACGTGGACATCTCCGCAGGGAGGCGGTCGGCTGCGAGAGACGATGGGCACGCCGAAGTTCCGCTCGAGCGTCGAAGAGAGTCGCTGGGAACAAGCGGGCTCGCCGCTGCCGATTGGGTTTGAACCTCGCTACGACAAGAAGTTCGAGGAAATGGAAGTTGACCACCACATCCTCGAGGCGAGCCGGGGTGTGTTGGATTTCGAAACGGTCCAGCCGAACTCAGGTCCTGAAATCTACCCTGACCTTTCGAACGTTCCGGCAGACCCGAAGGGGCTCCGCCGAGCCATCGAGGCCCGAGAAGTGCCGGGCATAGAAGAGCAAGGCAATCCGGTGAAGATCGAAGGACTGATCGGCGCTCTCGGGACAATCCTCTCCCGGCCAAACGCGAGCCCGGAGCTGAGGGAGGCGGCTTTCAACGTCCTTGCTGAAACGCCGGGAGTCGAGCTGAACCGAGAAGCCACTGATCTCCTCGGGCGAAGCGGCTATGCCGTGAGCTATACGCGCCATACGCGCGCCCGTGTCCGACTTCGCGCCGAATTCATCTTCGACCCTCAGACATCGGACTCGCTCGGCGAACGCGTAATCCTCGCGAATTCCGCCGGCGAACCGCAGTGGAAGGGTTATGAAGCGGGACTCGCGATCCGCGACATCGCCTTTCTGCAGTCAGGAGTCGTCGACTCCACCCACGAAACGCCGTGATGCCGGCAGCGCTCATTGGTTTGTTCGGGCACCGCTCTGGAGCGGGAAAAGGACGCTGGAATGAAGCCGACGCCCGGATTTGAACCGGGGATCCCCTCATTACGAGTGAAGTCTGCTCGGGAACCAGGACCAGCAGAAGCCAGCGCATTGGCTTCAATAAGCGAAATTCACAAGGACAAGCAGGCCCTCGCTGGTCACGATTAGCCTTTGCTGCCCACGCAGCTGTTCGGAATACGGCCTCCCTCCGGATGACCCCCGTCGTGAGAAGGTGATGGCGCGTCTCGCACTCGATCCCACTCCAAGGAGGGCCTCATGAAACGATTCCTGCCCCGTCCCACCTACGCGAACGTCGTCTCGACGCTCTGTCTTTTCTTGCTGCTTAGCGGGGCTTCGGCCTTCGCCGCGACCCAGCTCGGCAAGAACAGCGTCGGCGCAAAGCAGATCAAGAAGAGCGCCGTCGCCACGGCGAAGATCAAGAACGCAGCGGTGACGACATCGAAGCTGGCCGACAACGCGGTCACAACGGGGAAGATCACCGACGCAGCGGTGACGACATCGAAGCTGGCCGACAACGCGGTCACATCGGGGAAGATCACCGACGCAGCGGTGACGACATCGAAGCTGGCCGACAACGCGGTCACCACGGGGAAGATCACCGACGCAGCGGTGACGACATCGAAGCTGGCCGACAACGCGGTCACATCGGGGAAGATCACCGACGGCGAGGTCCGCGCGGAGGATCTGGGAACGATCCTCGAAGTCCAGAACACTGTCCAGATTGCCGCGGGTGCCGAAGGAACGGCGGACGTCGCGTGCCCAAGCGGCTCGATCATGCTCAGCGGCGGCGGTTACTGGACCACCGGCTCGAACAATCTCAGGACGACCCTCAAGCAAGGCAACGGTTGGCGTGTCGAGGGCAAAAATACGCTTGGAATCGGCGAGCCTCTGACGGTTCAGGCGTACTGCCTGACCGGATGAATCGATCGCTGGCCCGCGCGGGAGGAGGGAGGCCTTCCGCGCGGGCCGCGACGCTCGCCCTGCTCAGGCTCGAATCCCATTAGATGCAGCTCTGACGGCCTTGATCCGGTTCAGTCTTGTTCGGATCTGTCCCGCACCGCTCTGGAATGGAAGCCGACGCCCGGATTTGAACCGGGGACCCCTTCATTACGAGTGAAGTGCTCTACCAACTGAGCTACGTCGGCGGGACCGCTTCATTGTAGGAGCGCTGGGCGGTGACGTGGTTCCGTCAAGGCTGGGCTCGATGATGGGGGCGTGTCGCGGGTGGAGACGGCCAAGCAGCGGAAGGAGAACGAGATCGAGTTCTCGCGCATCGTCGCCTTCAGCGACGGGGTCTTCGCGATCGCGATCACGCTGCTGGTCCTGCAGTTGGGGGTGGAAAGAGGCGTCTCCAACCACGAGCTCGGCAACGCGCTGTGGAAAGAGAGGCAGGATCTCTTCGCTTACGCGATCAGCTTCGCCGTAATCGGCCGTTTCTGGCTTGTCCACCATCGCTTCTTCGGCGACGTCACCGGTTTCGACGGGCGCCTGATCGTGCTCAATCTCTTCTACCTCGCCTGGATCGTGCTGATCCCCTTCAGCAGCCAGATCCTCGGCGACCACGGCGGCGCTGAGGCCGCGGTAATCCTCTACGCAGTCAACTTGGTTGGGGTGATTCTCGCTGGCGTCTTGCTCTTCGCCGATGCCAGGCGTGCCGGTTTGAGTCGGGTCTCGGCCGAGGAAGCGAGATCGGGACAGCGATCCGCACTGGCGATCGCTGCGATCTTCTTGCTCTCGATTGTCATCGCTCTCTTCAGCCCCGAACTCGCTACCTACTGCTGGCTGGCGCTCTTCTTCGTTCCGATTGCCGGCCGCATGGTCAGCAAAAACCACTAGAGCGGAGATGGTGGCGGGCCTGCCCGAGCCCGCCACCGGTTACCTATCGCGGCGCCGTTTCGCGAAGCTCCGCGTCAGATGAGGGCTGCATTCCGCTGCAGACCGGACAGCTCGCCTCGGGCACGACCGGCTCCCGGTCAACCGCCATCGTGCGCAGGTCATACATGTGGCCGACGCCCAGGGTCGAGGGCCTGGCAAGGCCGGTCAGGTAGTGCATGATGTCGAGCCCGACTTGGCCGCCGATCATGCTGCAGGCGGGGCCGAGCGTGGCAGCCGGGGAGCCTTTGCCCCGCTGCTGATCGACGGCAATGTCGTAGAGCGGGAAAGTGCGCCGGTAGGCGATCTCCTGACAGGAGAAGCAGCCGGTTACTCCCGGCACGTAGAGCGGCCCGACCCGCGCCACCGGCGGGAAGTGGCTCATCGCGATGAAGGGGATGCGAGCGGCGAAGCAGGCCGAGTTGATCCAGCGCTCGATGTCGTGCGCCGGCCAGTCGCAGGCGTCGATCACGAGGTCATAGCCGGCGATCGTCTCGGCGATCGCCGCTTCGCTGTCGAGCCGCTGCACGCGCGGCTCGAGCTTGATCGATGAGTTGAAGCCAGCAAGTCGCTCAGCCGCTGCCTCGGCCTTGAAGCGGCCGATGTCAGCCTCGGAGTAGAGGACCTGGCGGTTGAGGTTGCTCAGCTCGACCCGGTCGAAATCGAGCAGCAGCATCTCGCCGATTCCGCAGCAGGCCAGGTTCAGCGCGACCCAGCCGCCGAGCCCGCCGACGCCGAGCACGGCGATCCGCGCACTCGCGAGCCGCTCCTGACACTCCGCCGCCGTCGGCCCCGTGGTGATGTCGCTGAAGTAGCGGAGCTGGCGATCGAGCCGCTCGACCACGGCCTCGGGGATCCCGTCGTCATCGGCGGCGTCCTCGACCACGCCCAGCTCCTCGAACTGGGCGAGCAGGTCGCCGACCTCGTCGACGCCGAACTCCTCGATCAGCTCCTCTTCGGTCCGGGTCCCGTCGAGAGCAGCCAGCAGGCGCCGTCCCTCCGGGTCGGGATTCTCGATGTGGATGTCCGCACCGGAACTGGGGCGGAGCAAGTAGACGTCGCCGTTGGGCGTTTCCATTCGCTGCGTAGTGCGCTTGAATCGCGGTCGTTGCATGAGTGCCCACCTCCTATGGGTACGCTTGAGACCGCAGCATTACTCAAATTAGTTTCGAATAATGCCTAAATTCTTGTATTGAGAGGATATTTTGCCGACGAGGAGCGATCTATCTTGCTTCTCATCCAAACCGTCAGAGGGGGTCGTGATGGCAGGCAAGTCGATGCAGGAGCTGCGCGAATGGGACGGCCTGAAGACGTTCCTCGATCATCGGCTGGTCCAAGCGCTGGGCCACCCGGTCAGGGAGCACATCCTCGCCGTACTCAATGAACGGATCGCCAGTGGCAGCGAAATCGGCGTTGAACTGGGCGCCGACGTCAGTTCCTTCTACCACCACATCGAAGAGCTCGAGAGACTCGGATGCATCGAGCGGGTTGGGACGAAGCAGAGACGAGGCGCGAGCGAGCACTTCTTCAGGGCGAGGAGAACCGTCTTCTTCGATGAAGAGGCATGGCGACAGGTTTCGGCGACATTGCGAACAGACCTGGCGACTAGGTTCATCCAGGCGATCATTGATGACGCGACCGCCGCTTTGAAGAGCGGCACTCTCACTCGGCGGGGCGACGAGCACCTGAGCTGGACGCCGGGAAACTTCGACGAGGCTGGGTGGAGGGAGGTTGCTGAGCTGATGGACAAGACACTTGAGCGCCTCACCTCTATTCAGAAGAAAAGCTCGGATCGTTTGGCAAAGAGCGGTGGTGAGTGCTTGACGGGGACGGTGGGGATCCTCGCTTTTGAGACACCGCCTTCCGCCCGCCGGGGGGCCCCTAATGAGAGAGAGCGCGCGCTCGATTAAATATCGCGTTGAGCATCGGCTCTGTGAGGCGACCGGTGAAGGTGTTCTGCTGACTGGGGTGATAGCAGCCAAGTAGCGTCCAATCGCCCACCTCGGCCTCAGCGCCATGGCCGAAGCGAGGTCTTGGCCGAGGCATCTTGTTATCAAGCGCTTTGAGTGCGCGAAGGGCTCCATCCCAAGCAAAACCACCCAAGGCGACGATCGTCCGGCAGTTCTTAAGTAGCGCGAGCTCCCGCTCGAGATATGGGAGGCATTGGTCTCGCTCGCCCGGGGTCGGGCGATTTGCAGGCGGCGCGCAGCGCACCACGGCGGTCACGTAGGCGTCCTGTAGTCGAAGGCCGTCGTTTCGGTGGGTGCTCGTGGGCTGGTTCGCGAAGCCGGAGCGATGCAGGGCGGCATAGAGCCAGTCGCCGGAACGATCGCCGGTGAATATGCGCCCTGTTCGGTTGGCGCCATGAGCTGCCGGCGCGAGGCCGACGATTGCCACCGTCGCATCAGCGTCGCCAAAGCCATCTAGTGGCCGGGCCCAATAGTTCTCACCCTGATGCCGACGTGGCGGATCGGTGGCGCGCTCCTCACGCCACTCGACCAAGCGTGGACACTGCCGGCAGTTGTGAATCTCCGCGGCCAGATCACGCAGCTGCGACGACCGCGAGGAATCCAAAGATCGTGAGCCTGTCTTCATGCGTGACCTGAATCATGCCCAGCCTTGAAGGGACAGGCGCAATGGACCGACCCTGGAGACAGGATCGGTCCATTGACCGGCCTTGCGGCTAGCGCGTCTTGTTCGTCGAAAGCAACGGCACGACGACGTCCGTTTTGGAAATCTTCACCCTGCCTCACCCCTTTCGCAATCGTCAGCTCTTGCGGTTTGGGGGTCGCGACCCATCCGATACGACGCTTTAGACCGATCGAATGCTGGAAAAAGTTCCAGTAATAAATTCTGAGCCTGTAAAATACCTATTTCTTTGTTGTCATTTCAGCTTTGCGTCCAATATGATCGAATGGTTCAAGCTTGCGAAAACGAAATGAGGAGTCTGCTTTGGCTGCAAAGACCAAGACCAAGAAAAAGAAGGGGAATGGAGTCGATCAGCGCTTGGTAAAGGCGCTGGCGCACCCGTTGCGGGTTGAAATTCTGACCATTCTCAACGAGCGCATGGCGAGCCCCAACGAACTCTCCAAGGAGCTCGAAGAGGGCCTTAGCCAAGTCAGCTACCACGTCAAAGTACTCAAGGACTTCGAGTGCATCGAAATGGTCAAGACCGAGCCACGCCGCGGCGCCGTCGAGCATTACTACCGCGCGACCTCGAGAGCTTTCCTGACGGATAGCGACTGGCAATCACTCCCGGAGTCTGTGAAGCCAGGCGTGAGTGCATCGAGTATCCAGATGATCATCGACGACGTTGTCGGTGCGCTTACAGGCGGAACCTTCGATGCTCGCGACGATCGCCATCTGAGCTGGACCCCCGGCGTGGTTGATCAGCAGGGATGGGACGAAGCGGTTGATCTCGCCAATGAGACGCTTGATCGCGTCCTTGCAATTCAGGCCGACAGCGCCAAGCGGCTTACGAAGTCCGGCGAGGAGGGTATTCCCGCGACCATGGTCCTCATGAACTTCCAGGGTCTGTCCGCTGAGGCGAAGGCGACAAAGGGTCTGAAAAAGCCCCGAACTCGCAAGGCAGCCAAGTAGATCTAGCTTTTTCGAGCAAAAGCGGCTAGAACTCCTCTTATGCTTCGCGCCCATATATGGGTTCGAAGCGAGTATTTGCCATCAGCAGTCAGCGGCGCGACTTCGGTCGCGTCGCTGTCTTTTTGTTCGCCCTAGCGATCGTGGTCTCTGGCTGCGGTCGCAGCGGGCATGGGGCGGCGACCGACAGCGATAAGGCGGCCGATGTCGAAGTCCTCAACTCGGTCCTCTCGCAGGAACTGACGACCGTGGCCGCCTATGAACAGGCGCTGTCGCTGCTCCGCGGCGGCACCCTCGCTGTGGCCGGGCAGCTGCGCGGGCAAGACCAGGCTCACCTCGACGCGATCACCAAGGCGATCCGCGGCGTCGGCGGGGAAACCGAAGCGGAAGCGAGCGAACTCGAATCTCCTGGCCCGAAGGGTCGTGAAGAAGCGTTGCTGCTCGCCTACGAAGAGGAGAACGCGGCGCTGGGCGAGGTGCTCGACGCGACGCCTCACCTGAATACGCCTGCACCGCGCATGCTCGTCGCTTCACTGGCGGCGAGCCACGCCCAGCACCTCACGGCTTTGCGCCAGCTGCTCGGGGCCAATCTCGCCGCCTCGGTCCCGGACGCTTTCGAGACCGGAGACGTGCTGGCGCCTGTGCCGCCTGGCAAAGGGGGATGATGCGCGCGTGACTGGGCCCCTCTACGCGATCGGCCGCTTCTGCTCGCGGCACCACTGGCCGACGATCGGAGTCTGGATCGTCGCCGCTGTCGCGCTCATCCTTGCCGGACAGGCGGGCGAGAGCAAGACCAACGACAACCTGACGTTGCCGGGCACCGGCTCGACCCTGGCGACGGAACTGCTCGAAGACAACCTGCCCGAACAGGCCTTCGGCAGCAACCCGCTCGTCTTCCAGGCCAAGGCCGGGGAAGTGCTGACCGACCCCAAGTACGAGAGCGCGATCGACGAATCGGTCAAGCGGCTGAACGCTCTGCACGACGTCAACTCGGCCGTCAACCCGCTCACGCCGCAGGGCGCCGCCTTCCTCAGCAATGACCGCTCGATCGGCCTACATCGCCGGTCATCCTCAGCGTCGGGCCCGGCGAACTGACCGAAGCGCAGGCGGTGGCCGTGCTCGACGCGGGCAAGCCAGCGGAAGCGGCGGGGCTCAACGTCTCGATCGGCGCCTACGTCGGTCAGCAGCTCTCCAAGCCGGACACCGGCGCCAGCGACGCGATCGGCATCGCCGCCGCGATCGTCATCCTGCTCTTCGCCTTCGGCACCGCGACGGCGATGATGCTGCCGATCGTCTCGGCGATCCTCGGCCTCGCCTGCGCGCTCTCGATCATCCGCCTGCTCGAGCACGTGATTCAGGTGCCGAGCGTCGCCTCGACCCTGGCGACGATGATCGGGCTCGGCGTCGGGATCGACTACGCCCTCTTCATCGTCACCCGCCACAAACTGCAGCTCGCCGACGGGATGGAGATGCAGGAGTCGATCGCCCGTGCCACCGCAACCGCTGGCGGCGCCGTCGTCTTCGCCGGCTTCACCGTCGTGATCGCGCTCTGCTCGCTCGCCTTCGCCGGCATCCCGCTGGTCACCACGCTCGGCTTCACCGCGGCGATCGCGGTCGTCGATCGCGGTCCTCGCCGCGGCGACGCTGCTGCCGGCGATGCTGGGTGCGCTCGGCCCGCACATCAACTCGCTGCGCGTGCAGCTCGGCAAGACGCATCCCGACGACGCCGAGCCGCACGGCTGGCGGCGCTGGGCCCGAGGCGTCGCAGACCGCCCTTGGCGCTCCGCGATCGCCGCCCTCGTCGTCCTGATCGTGCTGGCGCTGCCGATCTTCCAGCTCGAGCTGGGCCAGAACGACATCAGCGCCCTGCCCAAGTGACCGACCGCGCGCCAGGCCTACGACGGCCTCAACCAGGGCTTCGGCCCCGGCGTCAACGGCCCGCTGCTGATCGCCTCGGAATTCGAAACGCCCAACCGAAGCGAAACAGGTGCTGCCGCAGCCTGGCAGAAAGCGATCGGCGGCGCCGACGACGTCGCCGGGGTCTCCGAACCGACCCTCGACAAGAACGGGCACGGCGGCCGTCTTCACGGTGATCTCGAAATCGGCGCCGTGGGCGGACGAGACCGTCAGCCTGGTCGAAGACCTGCGCGACGAAGACGATCCCGGCGGCGCTGAAGGGGACCAAGGCGCCAGTCCTACGTCGGCGGCCAGACCGCCGGCTACATCGACCTCGCCACCCAGATCGCGCGACAAGCTGCCGCTGATGATCGCGATCGTCGTCGCGCTCAGCTTCATCGTCCTGCTGCTCGCCTTCCGCTCGCTGCTGGTGCCGATCAAGGCGGCGGCGATGAACCTGATCTCGGTCGCCGCTGCCTACGGCGTCGTCACCGCCGTCTTCCAGCTCGGCTGGGGCTCCTCGCTGATCGGCCTCGACCACCCGATCCCGATCGTCAGCTTCGTGCCGCTGCTGATGTTCGCGATCCTCTTCGGGCTCTCGATGGACTACGAGGTCTTCCTGCTGACCCAGATGCGCGAGCACTACCGCCAGAACGGCGACGAGAAGCGAGGCGGTGATCGAAGGCCTCGCCAACACCGGCCGCGTGATCACCTCGGCGGCGGCGATCATGGTCTGCGTCTTCACCAGCTTCGTCCTCAACGGCGACCCGATCGTCAAGGAGTTCGGGGTCGGCCTCGCGGTCGCGATCGCGATCGACTCGACCCTGGTCCGCTGCCTGCTGGTGCCGGCGATGATGGTCCTGCTCGGCAAGTGCGCCTGGTGGCTGCCGGGCTGGCTCGGACGCATCGTCCCCCACATCAGCATCGAGGGCGAGGAGTACTTCGCCAAGCGTGACGCGTCCCTCGCTGCTGCTGAAGAGCCGGCGGGAAGCGCCTGAGCGGGATGTTCCCGCTCAACCTGCCGAACGCGCTGACCCTGCTGCGCATCCTCGCGGTGCCGGTCGTCGTCGTCGCCCTGCTCGGCGAGACCCCGAACGGCGATGCTCTCGCCGCCGCCGTCTTCGCCCTCGCCGCGCTGACTGACGGGCTCGACGGCTACTTCGCCCGCTCGCGCGACGCGGTCACCACCTTCGGCAAGCTGATGGACCCGCTCGCCGACAAGCTGCTGATCATCGCCGCGCTCGTCTCGCTGGTCTCGCTCGACCGGCTCGAAGCCTGGGTGGCGATGGTGATCATCGCCCGCGAGTTCGCCGTCACCGTGATGCGCGCGATCGCCGCCGAGCGCGGCATCGTGATCGCCGCCAGCTGGCTCGGCAAGGTCAAGACAGTCCTGCAGATCGCCGCCGTGATCGCCCTGATCGCCGCCAACCCGGCCCCGGCCTGGGTCGACGTCCTCGTCTACCTCGCCGTCGCCGTGACGCTGATCAGCGGCGCCGACTACTTCTTCGGCCTGCGCCGCCGGATCGAGGCCGAGCGCGAAGCGCGAGCGGTGGGGAAGACGAAGCCGAGCTAGGCGGGCGCGGGTCTGGGGCGGCCGGGCAGCAGCGTCAGCAACACCTTCTGTCAGTTTGTCGGCAAAGGCGCGATTGACGGGCCCGCTCGCGGACAGCAGGCGATACCAGAGGGTGCCGAAGAACACCTCGACGACCAGCTCGAGGTCGACCTCGCCGCCGATTTCTCCGCGGCCCTGGGCGCGACCGAGAAGCTCGACCATCACCCCCCGGCGCTGCGCCAGGAACCCGTCCTGAAAGGAGCCCGCGAAGGACTCATCCAGCTGGGCCTCGGCCATCAACCCAACCAGTAGCCGCGTCGTGCGCCCACCTGCACCGAGCACGCTGCGTCGAACGAACACGCGCAGCTGCTCCGCCAGGGTGCCGGCGTCGGGCAGCGGCGCGATCGCCACGGCGCCCTCGTTCAGCGCCTCGAGCAGGATCGCCGCCCTGGAGGACCACCAGCGATAGACGGTCTGCTTGCTGACGCCGGCTCGGTGGGCGATCCCCTCCATCGTCAGCGCCCCGTAGCCGCCCTCCTCGACCAGCTCCAGCGCCGCGCCGAGGACCGCGTCTCGCGCCGCTTTGCTGCGTGGACGCCCGGGACCGCTCATTCCCACATGTTACTGGACGCTACGTCCTGCTATTATTTCGAGACGTGGTGTCTTCTATCTGGCCGGATAGCGTCGAGACCGTCCTCCGCGGCGAGCACGCCGTGATGCTCGGTTACGTGACTCCGGCGCGTGGCGTGGTCCTCACCCCGGTCACCAACTTCGCCCTCCACGACCGCGAGGCCGGCACGGTCTCGATCAACACCTCGGTTGGCGCCGCGGGGAAGCTGGCGCGCATCCGCGCAAATCCCAATGTCGCACTCGCATTCCACACCCGCGCCCATGCCGATCACCAACGCCCCGAGTACGTGCTCGTCCAGGGCCGCGCAGGCGTCGGTCCGCCGATCGAGGACTACCCATCGATCGTGCTCGAGCAGTGGGAGCGGATCGAGCCCTGGGGTTCGCTCGGCCCGTTGACCAAGCGCTGGCTGCGTATCTACGGGCGGCGGGTCGAGGTCACGGTCACCGTCGAGCGAGTCGTCCTCTGGGCCGACCTGGCCTGCGCCGGGCGGCCCGAGGTCTTCGGCAAGGCACTGGTCGGGACCCCGCCCCCGACCCAGACGGCACCGGCCAAGGGCAGGGGGCCGCGTATCGCTCACCGGCGCGCCGCCTGGGAAGCCCGGCACCTGCCGAACGTGCTGCTCGGCTGGGTGGGCACCGACGAACGCCCGATGATCGTCCCCGTGGGCGTCGGCTCGACCACCCGTGAGGGGACCGAGCTGCTCGCCGCGCCGGGTCTGCTGCCGCCCGGCGCCCGGCGCGCGGGCCTGACCGCCCATTGGTTCTCGCGCGGCGTCACCGGCCAACGCCAGATCATCCACACCGGCTGGCTCGATGAGGGCGTCTACGCGCCACATACACGCTCCTCCTACTTCATGCCGCCGCTGCGCTCGGTCTACCGGCTTGCCGTCGGGGCCGCGACGCGCTGGCGCCATCGTCGCGGCACCTTCCCCGGGCGAGCTTGAATCAGCTCGCCGGCGACTCGAGCCAATCGCGCATCGTCGTGTGGCGCTCGGTGTGCTCGCCGGTGGCTAGCTCCTCGCGCAGGTCGCCGAGGGTGCCGTAGCGCTCGGCGACGACGTTGTGGCGGTGGATCGTCTCCAAGTTCTCCTGGCGGGCCATGACGAAGGCCTCGGCCGGCAGGTCGGGGTAGCCCTCGACCACGGCGCGATCATCTCCCGCACGCAGTCCTCGACGAAGCGCGGGTTGTGCGTGGGCCTTGACGACGACGGCCAGCTCGTCGGGGCGCTTCATCAGCTCGTAGATCTCCGAGCTCATCGAGCTCTCGACGATCCGCAGCAGCTCGCGGTGCGTCGATCCAGGCCGCGCCGCCCTCGGGGCAGCCGATGTAGAGGGTGCCGATGCCGCGCTGGTTGTGGGTGGCGATCGGGGACGGCCTCGATCGCCCGCTCGATCTGCTCGGCGTCGAAGCCCTGCGGCGGCGAGCCGTTCGCGGCGCGAGCCCGGCGACCATCTCCTGGGCGCAGGGGCAGGCGGTCATGCCCTGGGCCTGGACGCCGGTCAGGGTGCGGGTGCCGCGCTCGGAGGCGACGGCGGTGCCGAAGAGCACGTAGATCTCCTGGGTCTGAGTGCCCGGTCGCCGGCGTCTTCACCGTCTCCGGGTAGCGCGCCGTCGACCGAGACCTCGGCGCGCGACCGTGCTGGCGTCTCGCGCACCCGCTGGGCGATGTGGGCGGCGAGCACCTCGGCGTGGAAGGCCTCGCCGAGCACGACCTCGTCGATCGCCTCGCCGACGATCTCCTCGAAGCGTGACATGTGGACGCCGGCCTGCCGCGGGTTGAGGTCGACGAAGCACTCGAAGCTCGGCGTAGTAGAGGTTCTCGGTGCCGTCGGCCTTGACCCGGATCACCTTCTCGACCCCGGTGACGCCGACCCGCGAGAGGCTGACCTGAGTGGCCGGCACGGAGGCCTGCACGTCGGGCGCGGAGCGGGCGGGTGTGATCGTCGTGCGGCTGGCCATCGGCTTATGAAGCGTAAGCGACAGGGCACCTTGGCCGAGGTGTGCCGGGTCTGACCGAACCGATTCTTCTGCCTATACTTCGCTGCGGCCGGAGCGTTGGGGTCGGCCTCCCCTGCAATGGGAAACAGGGTTGCACCGGAGGCAGCGAGATCGAACCGTTGGAGACGGTCCCGCAGGGACTGGATCAGGATTCGGATGCACAGCCGTTTGCGGAGCCGGAGGAGCTGCGCGGACTGATCGCGCTGGGCCGCGAGCGCGGCTACCTGACCTTCGAGCAGATCGCCACCACGCTCGAGGAGGTCGAGGTCACCAAGGAGCAGATCTCCGGCCTGCACGCCCACCTGGTCGAGCACGGGGTCGAAGTGATCGCCGAGGACGGCGTCAGCGCTTACAAGGAGCAGCGCGGCGCCGAAGACGCCAACGGCGCGGCGCGAAGAAGGACCGACCTCGACCTCACGGTCGAACCGAGCCTCGACTCGCTGCGGCTCTACCTGCGCTCGATCGGCCAGGTCGACCTGCTCACCGCGGCGCAGGAGGTCGAACTGGCGAAGCGGATCGAGCGCGGCGACATGCTCGCCAAGCGACAGATGGTCGAGGCCAACCTGCGCCTCGTCGTCTCGATCGCCAAGGGCTACCTGGGGCGCGGCCTCAGCTTCCTCGACCTGATCCAGGAGGGCTCGCTGGGGCTGATCCGCGCGGTCGAGAAGTTCGACTACCGCCGCGGCTACAAGTTCTCCACCTACGCGACCTGGTGGATCCGCCAGGCGGTGACGCGGGCGATCGCCGACAAGGCGCGGACGATCCGCATCCCCGTCCACATGGTCGAGAAGCTGAACCGGGTCGCCCACGTCGAGCGCCAGCTGGTGCAGACGCTGGGGCGTGAGCCCGAGCCGGAGGAGATCGCCGCCGAGCTGCGCTGGCCGCGTCGACGACGTGCGCGACATCCTGCGCGTCGCCCAGCTGCCGGTCTCGCTGGAGAAACCGGTCGGCGACGAGGACGAATCCGAGCTCGGCGACTTCGTCGCCGACGACGAAGTGCATCGAGCCCTTCGAGGAAGCGAGCGAGCACCTGCAGAAGGAGGGCGTGCGGCGGGCGCTCGACGCGCTGCCCGAGCGCGAGCGCCAGGTGATCGAGCTTCGCTACGGCCTCTCCGGCGCTGGAGCCGCTGACCCTGGAGGAAGTGGGGCGCGACCTTCGGCGTCACCCGCGAGCGGATCCGCCAGATCGAGAACAACACGCTGAAGAAGCTGAAGCGCCTGCCCGAGGCGCAGATGCTGCGCGAGGCCAGTTAGCGAAGACCGGCGAGCTCGGACGCGGCTAGCGCGGCTCGAGCACGATGACCGAGGCCTCGCGGTCGAGCTTCTCCTCGTAGTCGTCGAAGCCGGCGTACTGCTCGTTGTGCTCGCGCCAGAGCTCGCTCGCGCTCCTCGCCCTCGGCGATGCGGGCGCGGACCGGGTAGCGCTTGCGCCCGAGCTCGACCTCGGCCTTCGGGCTTGGCCTTGAGGTTGAGCGACCAGGCCGGGACCTTGGCGTTGCCGGCGTTGGTGTTGATCACGAGCGACGTTCTCGCCGTCAGCGAGGTAGACGACCGGTGCGGTCCGCTGCTGGCCGCTCTTGCGCCCGGTGGTGGTGAGGAGCAGGACCGGCGCGCGGTCGACCTTGCCGCCGACCCGGCCGCCGGTGAGGCGGTAGAGCGGGCACGTTCAACTTGCCCGTCCAGCGCAGTGCCGGTGGCGCCGAGCGAGTTGGAGAACTTCGCGATCGTGAGGTCGCTTCGGCATGCGGCGAGTATTTCAGAGGGTCTGGCGACTTACCCGCCCATATGACGGGTAAGTCGCCAGACCCCTTAGAGTGAAGGCCCATGGCCGAGCCGCATCCCTTCCGCCGCGCTGCCGAAGCCAAGGACATCGACCTGCTGACCGAGACGCTGCGCGAGGACGTCGTCCTGCACAGCCCGATCCTCTTCCGCGGCTTCGAGGGCCGCGAGATGGTCAGCGCCGTCCTCACCCACGTCGCCGCCACGCTCGAAGACCTCACCTATATCGACGAGCTGCACGAAGGCAGCTCGGTCGCCTTGCGCTTCAAGGCCAACGTCGGCGACCGCGAGCTGGAGGGCATCGACTTCCTCGAGCTCGACGAGGACGGCCGCGTCGCCGAGCTCACCGTCTTCATGCGCCCGATGTCCGCCCTCACCGCCTTCAACGAGCAGATGAAGGAGCGGCTGGGCGTCGCACCGTAAGAGTCCATGGGCGAGCGCGAGGCACTCAGGGAGACCGCTGAGATCCTCGCTGATCCCGATGCAATGGTTGACCTCGAGCTTGGCTTCCCATTGATCGATGATGGTCGGACCGTCAGAGTGGCGGCGATCCTTCACCGCTCGGTCGCCTACGGCAGCGACCCTCGCTGAGTCGCTCGTACTATTTAAGATGCGCTTCATCACCCCGGGGGAGTGTCCGAGTGGTTAAAGGAGATGCGCTGTAAACGCATTGGCTCTGCCTACACAGGTTCGAATCCTGTCTCCCCCATTAGAACCGCCTCATTCGAACCACCGCCAGAAGAAGCGGCGGTTCGGGTGGCGGCTTTGCCGCTGAGGCTCTTGGGTAGTTCCGGGTCGGTGAGCGTGGCGAACGGCTCGGCAACCTCGGCTTCGCCGATCTTGTCGTCGTAGACCACCAGCCGCTCGAAGAGCGCCTGGTTCTACTGGCGGCGAAGGTGCCCAGGCGCGGCAAGGTAGGCGCGCTGGCAATTTGCCAGTAGGTCGAGTGCCTTGCCCAGCGTGTTCTCGACATCGGCGAAGGAGGCCTCGGCGACTTCGATGTGGCGCTCGGCCTGGCTGGTCTCGGTGGTGAGCCGGTCCTGTTCCTTGCGTAGAAGATCGATGGGCACCGCTCCGGCGTAGTAGGCGTGGAGCAGCTTCTCGCGCTCCTCAGTGAGCTTGGCGAGGCGCATTCGCTGGCGGGTCGCCTCGGCTTCGGCTTGCCTACGCATTCCTGCCATCGCCTTGCTGAGCTTCACGCGAACCCGCTCGACCTGTCTGCTCGGCAGGCGAACGTCGCCGTAGACCCGCTCCACCGCCGTCTCGATCAGATCGACCGCGACGTGAGGCTGTTTGCACCCGGTGCCCTTCTTGCGGCCGATGCAGAAGAAGTAGGCGTAGCGCCCGCCGTTGCCCTCAGCGTAGGTGAGGCTCATCCTCGATCCACAACGCCCGCAGTAGAGCGACCCCTTCAGGTAGTGGTGGTGCTTGCGATCCTTCTCGGTGGCGTTGTTGTGAGCAGCCAGGACGGCCTTGGCCTTGGCGAAGGTGGCTTCATCAATCAAGTGCTCGTGGTGCCCCTCGTACTCGACCCCGGCGTAGCGGACGACGCCCACGTAGTAGGGGTTCTGGAGAATCACGGCAAGCTGTGAGCGCGAGAGCGGCATCGCTGCCCGTCTCTTGGTCGGCCGCGTCCGCAGCCCTCGCTCAGCGAGAGCGGCGAGCAGGGTGTCGAGGGTGTAGACGCCAGAGGCGTAGGCGGCGAATGCCCAGCGGATGTGGGGCGCGCGTTCGGGATCGACCTCGACCGTGCGGATTTCCTGCCCCTCAATCACCTTGCGGACGTTCAGGTAGCCGAGCGGTGCGCGGTGCGGAGTGCCGCCCGTTTTCGCCTTCTGGACGAGGCCCTTCTTGGCCTCGGCCGCCAGGTTGGCCGAGTAGAACTCCGCGTTGGCGGCGACGATGGCATGCATGAAGGTCCCGACCGGGGTGCGGTCGATGTTCTCGGTCACCGAGACCAGCTCGGCTCCGGCTTCGTGCAGCGCGTAGGTGATCGTCGCGTCGTCGTAGCGATTGCGTGCCAGCCGATCCACCTTGTGGACGATCACGAGATCGAGGTCGCGCTTTGCCTCAAGACGGGCGAGCAGCTCCTTTAGTTCGGGCCGGTCGGCGGTCTTGGCCGACTCGCCCCGGTCGACGTACTCGCCGACCACCTCGGCATCAAGCTCGGCGGCCTTGCCCAAGCAAGCCTCCCGCTGGGCGGGAATCGAGTAGCCCTCCGGCTCGCGGCCCCGGGTTGCCTGCGCCGCTGTCGATACCCGCAGGTAGATCGCCGCCCGTTTCATCGCCGACATGATTGCTCCGTGGACGAAGACTCTCCAGTTGCACCATGGCGACGGCCCGAGCACTCGCCGGTTTTGCTGTCCGGCCCGGTAGCCAGCGCCAGCAGCGCGGCCACGAAACGATCCAGGTCGGCCTCCTTGCGGCCCACTGCCAATACCCTCGCCGAATGCGCCCTGCCGCGCGCACGTCGCGGCTCGCGATGGCTACCGCGCTGCCGCCCCATTACGCGACCGCCCTTGGGGTAGCGCTCCGGCAGCGACGCGCCGAGGCGGTGAGGAACCGCTGCGCAGCCAGCGGGGAGGCGATAGCGAAGGCGTCGAGAGTGAGGGGCGCGAGTGCGAGAGAGATTGCCATCGGAGTCGGGATGAGGAGATCGCACTTCACGTACCGACCACGACGACGCCCAGAGATGTCGGCAAAAAGCGAAGTCCGCAAGCGGCGATGTGTTTGGGATTGCGGGCATAGGGTCGGATTTGATTGGGAAGAGCCTGTGGAACAACCGGTGGAAGTGCCAGTGGAACAGCTACACGACGCCAAAGCGACACCGTGAGATCCGGCTGAACCGGCGAAAAGCGCAGCAGCCGAGGTACCCAGCGGGCGCTTGGGATGCGGGTGAAGAGGGTGAGCGATGGAATCCACACCCTCTCCAATAGCTCCGCGCGGCGCAGAAGTCCAGTCGAATTTCGCCGCGGCCGTAATCCCCGCGCACCCCCGCATATCCCCGCGCAATATCGCCTCGCTTTGTTCGCGCAGCAGAGCTATCGTCGGCTGGCAAACTGAAATGCCCCGGCGGCGCTCGACACGCCCCGGGGCCGGCACCGAAGAGCTGGTCTTCGATGCAAGCGAAAAGCTACTCGCCGAAGTACTCCGGGCGAGGCATCGCGGCGGCCTTCGGTGCCCTACTGAAAGGAGGGGCACCGTGCCCGGCACCACGACCACCATCGATCGCGAGCAGCGCGACGGTCTCTACGAGCTGGTCCGCAACCACTTGGGCGGGATCGGCGACATCTGGGTCGCGCTGGAGGAAAATCACGAGTACGTCCTTGCCGAGCAAATGGGGCTTGAGTTCGGCGAAGACTTCCGCCTGCTTCAGGACCTCGGCTGGGAGCCCGACGACAACCGTAAGAAGGTCGAGCTGACGATGGAGCCTCACGACCTGACCGAACTGCTCACCCGGCTACGCGGCGAAGCCGAGAGCGTGCTTGAGGGATCGGCCTGCATGCGCCTTCAACGCAAGGAAGAGGAGCAGGCCAGAGAGCGCTACCAGCAGGCCAAGGACACCTGCGAGGAGCTACTCGCAAAGCTCAACCCGGAGAAAGGCTGAAGCGATGCCCACCACCTTGAAGCGCCTGCGCCCCGGTCAGCTCGACGGCCTCGTCCTCGCCTACCTGTGCAAGCACCGCAATGACGGCCCGCTGACTGCGACTGCCATCGCCAAGGGCCTCGGCGGTCGCTCTGCCGGTGCCGTCGCCAACTGCCTTTCGCGCCTGGCCGAAGAGGGGAAGGTCCGCCAGGCCAAACGAACTCCTCGCGCCTACGTCTCGGGAGCGGCAAAGGCGCGGTGAGCGGGCGGGGCCGACCGGGGGGCCACAGGACCTCAGGGGAGGTCTTCCCCGTGTCGGCCCCGTTCGAGATCGCTTGAGTCGCAATGCAGCCAGCAGCTTCTCCGACCGGGAGGGGGTCTAGCTTGACCCCGTGCCTGACCCAGCACGAGAGCCGAATCCAGAGGCAATTGCCTGGTACGTCAAGCGGGCAGAAGGCCTGCTAGACGATCTGCGCGAACGCGTCCAGTCCCTTCGTTCTCGGGGTGGTCAGCTTGCGGGTTTCTCGGGCGCTGTGATTGCCCTGGTCGGTGCCAACGCGGAATCAATGCTTGAGGCGGTTCACCACGCTGCCCGTATCGCCTCCGGAATGGCTCTCTTGGCTGGCACGATTCTTCTGGTTCTCGCGTTTGTGACGGCTCTACGCGGAACCCTCTTGCCTGGCTTGGTCTCCGACATATCCGCCCAAGAGGTCGCCAATTACACGACCGAGAGGTTCACCCATGAGCCCGATCTATGGCGGGTCCAAATCCGCACAATCAACGGCCTTTTGATCTCAATCGACTCGACCACTCGCCAAGGCGACAGGGCCGCTAAGGCTGTCGCTTTGGCAGGTCGGTTCTTTCTTGCCGGACTTTCTGCAGTGGGCGCAGCTCTCGCTATCCTTATTGCAGTGGTGACTTTCTGATGTCCAAGCCTCCAAATACTGATCCGCCCGTGCCAGCTGAGCCAGTGTCCCCGGCACCGCCTGCCGAGGATGTGCCGCTCGACCAGACGACGGCGCCCATCCACTATGAGGGAGATACGGATTCCGTATGAGCTTCGACGATCTAAAAGAGATCGAGAAGCCCTTGGAGACGACCACGCCGCCGATCGAGATCCAAACGAATGACGATGACGGCAAGAATTCCGGTTGACCTTGATTGACGATCCCAAAGAGACTGAGCCTCTTGAGGCGACCACTCCGCCTGTAGAGGAGATTGCAAAGGAAAGCGCTGAGGAAGAGTCCAAGTGAGTGATCCCAAAGAGACTCCTGAGTCTGGTGGCACGGACCCCAGCCCGCCACTGAACGAGACGACGCCACCGATGAGCTTGCAGCAGAAGGGTGCTGAACCGTCAGATTTCGAGACCCTTGAGAAAACCACTCCCGAGATGCGCGAGTTCCTGGGTTCTCAAGATCGCCCGCGTCGGAACTCCTCGCGGTAGGCGAAGAAGCTATTGCCGCGGACGGCTTCTCCTGAAATTCTAGACCGGCCACAGCTCTCCGTGAAGACGCCTGATGGTCTCTGCTCGGGCAGGGTTGGAATACCGTCCAGTTAGGCCCATATGAGCAATCTTGACGGCCGTGTCGTTGCGATTGCCGGGGTCGCCGGCGGGCTGGGGCCTGTAGTCGCGGAACGGCTCGCCGCGGCCGGAGCGACGATCGCCGGCGCTGACATGTCCCAGGAGCACGCCGATCAGGTCGGTGCTCAGTTGGCGCTGCCCGCCGAGCGCTGGGACGGGCGCGCGGTCGATTTGCTCGACCAGGACGCCACCCGCGCCTGGTGCGCGGCGCTGATCGAGCGCTTCGGCCGGGTCGATGCGCTGCTGCACCTGGTCGGCGGTTGGCGTGGGGGAGAGCCTCTGCACGAGGCCTCGCTTGGTGATTGGGACGCCCTCCACGACTCCCTCGTCCGCACCGTCCAGCACACCACTCGCGCCTTTCACGACGCCTTGCTCGCCGGCAAGCAAGGTCGCTTCGTCCTCGTCTCCTCCAAGCAGGCGCAGGCGCCGACCAACACCAACGCCGCCTACGCCTCCGCCAAGGCCGCCGCGGAGGCCTGGACGCTCGCCTATGCCGACGGCTTCGAAGGCACCAAGGCGACCGCCAACATCATCGTCGTCGACGCGATCCTCACGCCGCGCATGCGCGCGGAGAGCCCAGGTGAGGCGTTCCCCACCTTCACTCCCGCCGAGGACCTTGCCGAGGCGCTCGCATTTCTCTGCTCGGACCCATCGAAAAAGATGAACGGGCAGCGTTTCCCGCTTACGATGAAGGGGTGAGCAAGCCCGCCAACGGCGAGATGACGATCCGCGAGCTGGCCGAGCGGACTGGGATGACGGTGCGCAACATCCGCGCCCACCAGACCCGCGGCCTGCTGCCGCCGCCGGTGGTCCACGGCCGCACCGGCTACTACAACGAGGATCATGTAGCGCGGATCGAACTGACCCGCGAGATGCAGGCCGACGGTCTGAACCTAGAGGCAATCCGTCGCTTGCTCGAGGGTGTCGATGGCGCCGTCACCGAGGTCGTCGACTTCACCCGCACGCTGCGCGCCCCCTTCGAAGAGGAGGCGCCGGAGATCGTCGAGATGGCCGAGCTGGCAGAGGTCTGGAAAAAAGAGGTCGAAGAAGGGCGCGGCTTCGAGATGCTCGAACGCGGTGAAAAGCTCGGCGTCATCCGCTCCCTGCCCGACGGCAAGGTCGAGGTGATCAGCCCGCGGATGATGGCGGCCGCCGCGGCCCTGGCAGAAGTCGGCATGGGCCCCGACGCCGTCCTCGCCACCGCCGAGAAACTGCGCCGCAAAGTCAACGACATCGCCCAGATTTTCACTCAGCTCTTCCTCGAACAGGTCTGGGAGCCCTTCGACCGGGCCGGCCGCCCCGACGGCGACTGGCCCAAAGTCCGCCAGGCCCTGGATCGTACCCGCCCGCTCGGTGCCGACGTCCTCATGGGCGTCTTCCAAATAGCGATGGCCGAGGCGACCGACAAAGCGATGGGTCGCACCATCCGCAGCGTCGCCCGCAACTCTCGCTAGAGAAACCCGGCGCTTCTCCCTCGCCGCTCTTCCCATTGGAGAGCCAAATTCCTATGGGAACGCGCGTGACCTTGACATTCGCAAACAAGTTTGTTCTCATACTGCCCAGCTTCATGTACGAAGTAGTTCAGTTCGCAAAGGGATGCGGACGGAACTGAAACAGGGACATAACCGAGCCTCGCGGAAGCCGCTAAGGGAAGCGGCGGGCAGAGGGGCTCACGGGACAAGGAGAGAGACACGTGATCGCACCGGCGATGGGTCGCCTCAGCAAGCTCAGGGCTGCGGCGCGCTCCAACGAGTCGCGTGTTCGCCTAAGCCTGAGTGGTCACCGAGGGCGCGCAGGCTTTGCCTTGGTCGTCCTCTGCGCTTCGCTCCTCTCCCTATCTTTCGCTGCTACCCCGGCCTTCGCTGAAGACACCTACGCCCGCAACTATGAATCGCAGATCACCGGCTTTGGCCTCACCGGTGGCATAAGCATTGATCCTGCTGGTCACCCCTGGATCGCCGACTCTCAGCCGCCCCTGGTCGGCGAGTACGCCGCCTTCCCCTCGTTGGCGAAGATCGGCGAACAGGACGGACAGGGCCACTTTCACGAATTCATCTCCTCTTATGCAAACGCCGCGATCGACGGCGTCAACGGCTACCTCTACGCCGCCGACACCGGCCAAGAAGCCAATATCCAGGTCTTCGACCCCACCAACTTCGTCGAAGAATGGTCGATCGCTGGCGGCACCAGCTGGGTTGGGATCGACAACTCAGGCGGGCCCTCGAACGGCAGGATCTACGTCGCCACCTACATCCCGGCAAAGCTCGAAGCCTTCGAACCCGGCCACGTATCCGCTGCCTTCAGCTGCCAGCCGCCGGCTTGCAGCTACGTCGAAGGCAACACCATCACCGGGACGCCGGGCGGGTCCTTCGGCTCCCTCTATGACGCGGACGTTGATGCCAACGGCAACATCTACGTGCTCGACGCCTCCAGAGGCGTCGATGAGTTCAAGCCGAGTGGAGAATTCGTGCGGGAATTCCCCCAAGGGGGTATCGGCATTGCGGTCGACCCGAGCAACGATCACCTCCTTGTCTTCAATCAGAGCGCGATCACCGAGTACGCGGCCTCCGGTGAAGTCGTTGGCCGCGTGCGAGAAGGGGCGCCCGGTGAAACGCTGCAAGGCGGTTCGGCCTTTGCCGGCATGGCGGTCAACTCGACCGGCTATCTCTACGTCCCAAACGGAGAAGTCGTCGACATCTTCTCCCCAGCCCTCCTCCTTCCCAAAGTCACCTATGAACCGGTCGCCAACCCGGCGCGCAACTCGGTCACCCTAAACGCCACGCTAGATCCCAACGGCGGCGGAGACGTCACCGCCTGCCACTTCGAATACGGCACCGACACCACCTATGGCCTCGGCTCGGTCCCCTGCACGCCAGATCCTGCCGCCAACCCACCGGGCTCCAACTTCACCGGGCCCACCCAGGTCAGCGCCAATCTCTCCGGCCTGACCACCGAGACGACCTATCACTACCGCCTCGTAGCTAGCAACGCGCATGTCACCCAGCACGGCGAAGACCAGACCTACACCCCGGCTCCGGCCGTCACCGACGCTTCGACCGATTCCGTCAGCGAAATCGCCAACACCTCAGCCACCTTCAACGGCTCCTACACCGCCGAGGAAGGAATCGAAACCGAATACTGGTTCGAATACGGCACCACGACCAACTACGGGCACAAAAGCG
Organism: uncultured Solirubrobacterales bacterium; assembly: GCA_963716345.1. Classification (GTDB taxonomy): domain Bacteria; phylum Actinomycetota; class Thermoleophilia; order Solirubrobacterales; family 70-9; genus VRUE01. The sequence goes on along the minus strand of OY970304.1, from coordinate 952,491 downwards.
CGGTTGGCAGCGTGCCTGGAACCGGTTCCGGAGCCGGCACCAAAACGGAAGGCGTCAGCACCCACGTCGAAGGCCTCGATCCTGGCGTCTTCTACCACGTGCGATTGGTCGCCCGAAACCAATACGGCACCACCAAAGCCAACGATCAGACCTTCACCACCGATCAGGCGCCGACGATCAACGCTTCTTCGACCTCCAACGTCACCGCCACCAGCGCCGACCTGCACGCCCAGATCGACCCGCACGGATTCGCCACCACTTATCGCTTCGAATACGGCACCACCTCTTCCTACGGCCAAAGCGCCCCCATCCCCGATGGGGAAATCGCTGAAGAACTGAACCTCGCCCACGCAGTCGAAGTCCATCTCTCAGGCCTGCAGGGAGTCCAATACCACTTCCGCATAGTCGCCGAAAACCAGTGGGGCACGCTCACAAGCGAAGACCAAACCTTCGAATTCTTCCCGCCCGGCTGCCCCAACTCTGCCGTGCGCCAGCAGACCGGATCTGCCTATCTGCCCGACTGCCGCGCCTATGAGCTGGTCTCCCCGGGCAACGCCAACGGCACCCTGCTCTACGCCGGTGGGCCCAACACCGGGGAGGCGACCGCTCCCTCGCGCTTCTCCTTCACCGGCAACGCCAACTCCCTGAAGGGCACCAACACGATTGAGACCGCCGCCGACCTCTACACCGCAACCCGCACCGACAACGGTTGGGAATCTAAATACATCGGCTTGCCCGGCCACGAAGCGAGTTGCATGGGCGGTCCGCCAAACTCGCCTACTTCCCATGTGGGCTTCTCGTCACCGCCCTACCTAACCAACACGGTGTTGACCGACCCCTCGATGAGCAGGCTGCTGGTCTGGCCTGATGGTACGCCGTTGAACTGCTTCGGTGGGACCGGAGTCTTCCGTGACAACAACTGGGAAAAGGCTTCCCCCTCCAACGCCCCCTACATGTTCAACGCCGACGGCAGCCTCAACCAACGGTTGCCGACCAGCTTCGTGGGTGGAGAAGAAGCGGTGGAAGCGCTCGGGTGCCCTTACCCGAGCATTAGGTACTCCGTCGCGTACTGCACCGGCGACGTCACCGCCTCGGCCGACCTGGGCCGCTTTGTCTTCTCCTCTAACAAAGCCTCCTTCGCCGAAGGAGAAGGCTTGGAAGAGGCGCCGGGATCGGCCTATGACAACGACCTCGCCACCAACACCGTTTCGCTGATCTCGCTCGACTCCGCCGGACACCCGATCGCACAGGATCCGAGCTTCGCCAACACTCTTCCTGAATGCGACGGTCAGTGCCAGGGAAGTGCCGGAAGAATCGAAGCCCCAGGTGGAAAAGAAGAGTTCATCCGCTTTCCGGGAATCTCTTCTGACGGTTCCCACATCCTGATGTCGACGGCGACTGCCCAGACCCATTTCTGCACGCGAGGAAGCAGCACTCCCGAACCGTGCCAGCGCTTCACCGACACCCCGATCCACCTCTACATGCGCGTCAACGACGCGATCTCCTACGAACCGTCAAGAGGCGAAGACGGGGTGAACCACGCGGTCAAGTTCCTCGGCATGACACCAGACGGCTCCAAGGTCTTCTTCACCTCCGAAGAACAATTGATCGCCGCCGACAAGGACACCAGCACCGACCTCTATATGTGGAGTGAGTCAAGCGACTCGCTGACACTGGTCTCGAAGGCGGATAACGCTGGTGATGCGGGCGAAGCAGGGCAAAGCGACGGTTGCAGCGCTTCTTGGACAACCAAATGCGGAATCCAGTCCTACTCCAACTTCCAGTGGACGATGTTGCCGGGCGGCGAGGGCGGTAACGGCATTGCCGACAGCGCGATCACTCCAGACGGCGACATCTATTTTTACTCGCCCGAGCAGCTCGATGGCGACAAGGGTGCCTTGGGCGGCCAGAATCTCTACGACTACCGTGAAGGCAAAGCCCAGTTTGTGGCGACACTGGAACCCGAACAGAAGTGTCGGTCGGCGGCACCCGGAGTGTCAGCTTTTCTCTGTTCCGAAGGCCCGATCGTGCGCTTTGAGGTCACCCCCGACGACAGCCGCGCCGCCTTCCTTACCGCCACCCAGCTGACCTCCTACGACAACACCGGTCACATCGAGATGTATGTGTTCACGCCGGCTACGGGGGAAATCATCTGCGCCTCCTGTCGCCCTGACGGCAAAGCGCCGACAGACGACGTCAAGGCAAGCCAGGACGGGCATTTCATCACCAAAGACGGCCGGGTCTTCTTCTCCACCGCTGATCCCTTGGTGGCGCAGGACACCAACGAAGGCACTGACGTCTATGAGTACGTCGACGGCCGCCCGCAGCTGATCACGCCGGGGACGGGGACTGCCACGCCGCCCGGCGGTCAGATTAACTACTCCGGCTTCGCAGAGCAGGCTGGCCTAGTCGGGGTCAGCAACGACGGCACCGATGTCTACTTCGACACCTTTGACGTCCTCACCGCCGAAGATCACAACGGCAACTTCTTGAAGTTCTATGACGCCCGGGTCAACGGCGGCTTTGCCCAACCGACACCGGTGCCTCCGTGTACGGCGGCAGAAGAGTGCCATGGCTCCGGCAGCTCGGCTCCGGCTCTGCCCATCCAGGGCACTGCCGCTGGGATCAGCGGTGGCAACGCCAAGCAAAAGGCGGCGGCAAAGAAGAAGCACCAAGCCAAGAAACACAAGAGCAAAAAACACAAGAAAGCGGCAAAGCGCCACCGTGCCCGAGCCGCCAAGAGCAAGGGGAGGGCGGGCAAGTGAGCGCCAAGGCAAAGTCCACAATTGTCACCGTGGCGCTTGGAGTCGTGACGATACTCTTGATTACCACCCCCGCGCAGGCGATTCCGATTGAATCGTTCAGCGCCCTGCCCACATCCACCCAAGCCGGCGGTCACCCTGATGTCGCCTTCTCCTTCAAGGTCAGCAATCGTCTACTGGCCGAACCGGACTCATGTGCGTGCAGGGACACGAGGAACATCGGCGTGCACCTGCCGACCGGGCTGATCGGCAACCCGCACGCCACCCCGCAGTGCGACATCGCCAGCTTTTCCTCCGAACAGTGCCCGGTCGACTCGCAGATCGGGGTGGTCGAAATCAAAGTATCCGGCAAGCCTGGCGATCCAGAAGGTGGGGGCGTTGCCGCCAATTCCCCAAGCTTTCTGGCGCCCGTGTACAACCTCATACCTCCTCCCGGAGATGTCGCCCTGCTTGGCTTCAAGGCCGTCTACAACTTCCCCGTCTTCACCGTGATCAGTGCCCGCACCAACAGCGACTACGGTGTCGACGCTACGGTCGAAAACATCATCCACTTCTTTCCGCTGTATTCCGTAAAGCAGGTGCTCTGGGGGGTTCCGGCCGATCCCAGGCATGACCTTCTCAGGTTCGGGTTGAGACAGCCGGTCCAGGGGGAAGGCAAGCTCTGCGATGCCAACGGCAAATTCAGCACGGACGATCCCGCGACGATGGTTCAATACTGCGCCCAGGAAGGCCAGTCTGTGGGCGCCATCGGCGAACTGGGCTTCGAAGGCCCAGGCCACCCCGTCTCCTCCTCCAGTCCCCACACTCCCTTCTGGCAGAACCCAACCACCTGCGGGGAAGCATCTCTCGCAACGTCCCTAGACATCCTCGGCTACGACGACTCAGAAACCCACGCCGACTCCCTCTGGCCCCCAACGACCGACTGCGGCCAACTGAGCTTCAACCCGAGTCTCTTCGCCAAGCCAACAACCGAATCAACCGACTCCCCCTCGGGCATAGACGTAGACCTAAAAGCCCCCTCCTTTGAGAGCCCAGACACCCCCTCTCCCTCAGAGATCAGGGGCACCACGGTCACCCTGCCCCCGGGCTTCTCGATCAACCCCAACGCCGCAGACGGCAAGACCTCTTGCCTAGACCAAGAAGCCAAGTTCGGCACCACAGAAGAAGCGAAGTGCCCCGAGTTCTCAAAGATCGGCACCCTTGAAGTCCACAGCCCGGTCCTCCCAGGCGTATTGCCAGGAGCGATCTATATAGGCCACCCCCAAGAAGGCAAGCGCTACCGCCTCTTCCTCACCTTCGATGGCTTCGGCGTGCACGTAAAGCTCCCGGGAGAGGTCCACCCCGATCCAAGCACGGGCCAGGTCGTAACCGAATTCAAGGACCTGCCCCAGTTCCCCTTCGAAGACTTCGACCTGCACTTCTTCGGCTCTGAACGCGGAGTCCTCGCAACTCCATCCCAGTGCGGCACCTATCCGGTCTCCACCCTCTTTGAACCCTGGGACGGCTCTTTGCCAAACCAGACCTCGACCCAGTTCTTCAGCTTGACCTCAGGCCCTGGAGGAACCCCCTGCCCCAACGGCCCCCGTCCCTTCAACCCGGGCTTCGGCGCGGCCTCGACCACCAACACCGCCGGCTCCCACACCGGCTTCTCGCTCAACCTGACCAGGCCAGACGGCGATCAGAACCTCAGCGCCCTTGACGTAGTGACGCCCCCCGGCTTCTCGGCCACCCTCAAGGGCATCCCCTACTGCCCCGAGGCGGCGATAGCCGCCGCAGGGGCGGGCGTCTACTCCGGCGCCCAAGAGCAAGCCCACCCCTCCTGTCCTGCGGCGAGCCTCGTAGGCGAAGCGATCGCCGGCTCCGGCGCCGGCACCCACCCCTTCTATGCCCCCGGCCGCGTCTACCTAGCCGGCCCCTACAAAGGCGCCCCCCTGAGCCTGGTCGTGATCACCCCAGCCGTCTCAGGCCCCTATGACCTCGGAGACGTAGTGGTCAGAACTGCCCTCTACGTCAACCCCACCACGACCCAGGTAAGCGCTATCTCTGACCCACTGCCCCAGATCCTCGCCGGCATCCCCCTGCGCCTGCGCTCGATCATGGTCAACCTCAACCGGCCCGACTTCGCCCTCAACCCAACCAACTGCGATCCCTTCGCAACCCAAGCCACGGTCTTTGGCAGTGAAGGAGCCACCAAGACCCTTGCCTCCCACTTCCAGGTAGCCAACTGCGCCAGGTTGGACTTTGAACCGAAGCTTGAAACCAGCATCATCGGCCCGACCAAAAACGGCGCCACCCCTCGCTTCAAGGCAGTCCTGCGGATGCCCCAGGGCGGCGCCAACATCGAACACGTCGCGGTCACCCTGCCGCATTCAGAGTTCCTCAAACAGGCCCACATCAGAACCGTCTGCACCAGACCCCAGCTGGCCTCCCACAGCTGCCCAGCCGGATCTGTCTATGGCTTTGCCAGAGCCCAGACCCCGCTCCTAGACAAACCGCTGGAAGGCCCGGTCTACCTCGGCACCGGCTACGGGCACAAGCTGCCTGACCTGATCGCCGAACTAAACGGCCAGATCCACGTGATCTTGGACGGCATCATCGACACCGGCAAGGGCGGTGGGATCAGAAACACCTTCGAAGTAGTCCCCGATGCCCCGGTCTCCAAGTTCACCTTGGAAATGCAGGGAGGCACGAAAGGCCTGCTGGAAAACTCAAACGTCTGTGCCCAGCGCAACTACCTGACCGCCAAGTTCTTCGCACAGAACGGCAAGACAAGCGTCTCCCACCCACTGATGCAAGACGGCTGCGGGGCCAAGGGCAGACATGAACGCCACAAGCGAGACGCCAAGGCCAACAGGGGGGTGGGTAAGTGAGGCGCCTGATCGGACATCTTCCTGTCGTGGGGATTCTCGTTGCGGCTGTCTTTGCTCTAAGCGCAACCTCAGCCTCCGCCCTCTCCAAACACGTCTTCTCGACTTCATTCGCTGGCTCAGGCACCAACGCCCTGGCCAACCCCTCTGACGTCGACATCGACCAGGCAACCGGCGACGTCTACGTCACCGACCCCGCCAACTACCGGATCGAGAAGTTCGATGCCTCGGGCAACTTCATCCTGATGTTCGGCAAGGGGGTCGACTCCACTACTGGCGGGGATGTCTGCACTGAGGCTTCGGGGGATGTCTGTCAGGCCGGGGCTAAGGGGAGTGAACCGGGGGCTTTTGATGGGGAATTTGAAACATTTGGCCCAATCGTCGAAGAACGCCTCTTCCTCGCCGTAGACAACTCCGGTGGCCCATCAAACGGCGACGTCTACGTTGGCGACCCCGGTGATAGCCTGGTGTCGAAGTTCGACTCCGAAGGGGAGCTGATCACCAGTTGGGGCAGGGAAGGGCAGCTCGACGGGGCTGCTGAACATGAAAAGAAGTTCTTCCCCGCTGGACTGGCGGGAATTACTGTCGATTCGAGCGGGATCCTCTACGTGTTGGCCGGAGAACTCAAGCTTGAGTTCTTCGAGTTCGAACAGGACGGCACGCCTATAAAGCAGCTCTTTGGGGAAGTTTTCCCTACTATCACCGGGCTCGCCGTTGATGGGGTGGGTGACCTCTATGTCCCCGGGGCACCCTCTGTCTTTAAGCTCGCACCCAATCCCAAAGAAAAGATCGGCGCCGTAAACGCAGAAAATAACGGGTTCGGAGTCTCCGGCCTACGCATAGACCCCGCCTCAAACGACCTCTACCTCACCCACTACCACGCCACCGAACACGACGGCGGGGTCGAACACTTCTCCGCCGCCTGCAATCCGATCCCCAACCCTTGCGAAGCGACCGATAGCTTCGGCGCAGGCAACCTGAACGAACCGCGCGGCGTCGCGATCAACGACGCAACCGGAACCGCCTATGTTGCCGACACCGGCAACAGCCGAGTTGCTGTCTTCAATGCGGAACCGTTCCTCCCTGACGCAACGGCCTCAGCTCAAGCGCTGAGCCCGAGCACAGAGGAACTCAAAGGCAAAGCAGACCCCGCCGGCGCGGGCCCGATCAGCGCCTGCCACTTCCAATACGTCACAGACACCGCCTTTGACAAAGAAGCCTTCGCCGACCTCAGCTCAGGCGGCAGCGTCCCTTGCGCAGAGGGCCAGTCGCTCTCCTCTGAAACCGAAGTGCACGCCGAACTGAGCGGCCTCACCTATGGCTCGGAATACCACTACCGCTTGCTGCTCGAAAACGCCAAAGGCCAGAACGCCAATATCGATCAGACCTTCGAGTCCTTGCCGTTGGAACCGAGCGTTGAAGGGCAGTCGGCCTCAAACGTCAACTCAGACACCGCCCGCATCCACGCCCTGGTCAACCCCAACGGCGGCGACGCCACCTACCACACGACCTACCAGGTCGAATACGTCAGCCAAGAAAGCTTTGAAGCAGGCGAATTCTCAGGAGCGCTGCAGAGCAAAAGCATCGATGCCGGCTCGGCCAGGACCCCGCAGGCGATAACGGCCCAGCTCTCATCCCTTGCCGCAGACACCACCTACCATTACCGGGTGGTTGCTGAGAACGCCTCAGGCACGACCAAAGGCCCCGCTCGCACCTTCACGACCTTTCCTACCGCGACCCCGACCACCGATCCCTGTCCCAATGCCCACGTGCGCCAGCAAACAGGGGCCGTCCGTCTCCTGGACTGCCGAGCCTATGAGCTGGTCTCAGCCGCAAACACCGGCGGCTATGACGTCGAGTCGAGCCTGATCAGTGGCCAGTCCCCCTTCCCGGGATATCCAGAGGCAGAAGGCAAGCTCCTCTACGGCGTCCACAACGGCGGCATCCCCGGCACCGATCACCCGACCAACAAAGGCCTCGACCCCTATGTCGCCACCAGGGGCAGCGAAGGTTGGGCAACCCAATACGAGGGCGTCCCCTCAAATGACCCCTATTCCGATGCTCCCTTCTCCTCGCTCCCCACGGGAGCAAGTGCGGACCTGGAGACCCTTGCCTTCGGAGCCCCGGGCGGCTGCTCGCCCTGCTTTGAAGGCGGCTATACGGGGATCCCTGTTCGCAAGCCGAACGGGGAACTGACAAACGGCATGATTGGACCTGAAAACCCAGGGCCTTCAGCCAAATCCCAAGGGCTGATCGCAAAGCCCCTCTCAGCCGACGGCTCTTACTTCGTCTTCGGCTCGACCTCGAAGTTCACCGTAGACGCAAGCGAAGGCCAGCTCGGCATCTATGACCGCAACCTGAACACGGGTTCAACCCATCTGGTCTCGAAGACCCCAGGCGAAGCGCAGATGACGGGTGCAGAAATAGTAGAGCTGGACATCTCCAAGGACGGCTCCCACATCCTGCTCGGCCAGCTCGTCTCAGAAGCCGAAGGCAACAAGCTCTACCACCTCTATATGAACGTCGGGGACTCCTCAAAGACGATCGACCTGACTCCTGGCACCACCACGGGCGTTCTCTACGCCGGCATGTCATCTGATGGGACCAAGGTCTTCTTCACCACCAAGGACGAATTGCTCTCCGCAGACGAAGACGAAAGCGCCGATCTCTACGCGGCCGAATTCGGCGAAGACTCCTACGGCCTGAGCCTTCTCTCAACCGGATCGGAAGGAACGGGCAACTCCGACTCCTGCGATCCCTTCGCCAACTCCGCCCACGAACACTGGAACAGCAAGGGCGAAGAACCGAACTGCGGCGTCGTCGCGATCGGCGGCGGTGGGGGAGTGGCAAGCGAAGAGGGCTCTGTCTATTTCCTCTCCCCGGAGCGCCTCGATGGGTCTGCCAACGGGACCGAGGACGAGCCCAACCTCTACCTGGCGAGTCCCGGCTCGGCTCCTCGCTACGTCACGACGCTTGAGTCGGTCAACTCAGGGCCTCAGCCGCCGGCTCAACAGCATGCCTTCGACCGCAGCTTCGGCTCCTTTGGCGAAGCGACTGGGATCGCCGTCGATCACACCGACGGCTCGGTCTACGTGCTTGACCTCGAAACGGCAACGGTGCAGAAGTTCGACGCCGAAGGCAACCTCATCACTTCCTTCGGCGACAGCTCTCCTTCACACAACGGCAAACTCGCCGGGGTGCAAACACCGGCGGGCTCCTTTGCCGAGATCGCCGGCATCGGCCCGACCCAGCTCGCGGTCGACAACGATCCCACCAGCCCCTCCTATCGCGACCTCTACGTCCCCGACATGGCCCACAACGTCATCGACCGCTTTGGCCCCGAAGGCGAATTGGAAGATGAAGTGCCGGTCTCCTTCCCCGTCGGGGTAGCGGTCGATCCAAGCAACGGCCACCTCTACGTCTCGAGCTTCTTCGGCCACGCCGAAGCCTTCGATGCCGAAGGCAACCCGGTCTCGCCGGCCGCCTTCCCCGCTCCCAAGTTCATCCCCTCAGCGATCGCGGTCGCCCCGGGTGGCGACACGATCTACGTCGCCTCCGCCGAAGACACCGAAACGAGCACCAAGGGCGTCTCGATCTATGACCAAAGCGGCAAAAAGACAGGCACCCTAGACGCCAAACCCTCAAAGGGCGTCAGCGTCGACCCCTCCACCAACGACGTCTATGTCAACGAGGGCAACCAGGTAGTCCGCTATGACAGCTCGGGCAAACGAGGGGAAGTGCTGGGCGCAGGCCACCTCTCCGAATCCGTAGGAGTGGCGATCGACCCCGAAGGCAGCCTCTATGCCTCCAACAAGACCAGCGTGGCGGCCTTCGGCGCCTCATTGGCTCCCGACCCCCGGATCGACAACCCCCTGGTGGTGGACTCAGTAAGCGAACCGACGCTCAGAAGGACCGCCGACTTCCAAGTAACCCCGAGCGACAACTACGCCGCCCTCGCCTCGACCCTCGCCCTGGCAGGCGGAGGAGAAGAACCAGCCGGCCACCCCCAGGTCTACCGCTACCAAAGCCAAGGCGAAGCGATCAAGTGCGTCTCCTGCACCTCCACTGGCGCTGCCTCCGCAGGGGATGCCTCATTGGCCCCCAACGGCCTCAGCCTGCTCCAAGACGGAAGGGTCTTCTTTGACTCAACAGACCAGCTGGTCAACTCAGACACCGACGGGCGCCGCGACGCCTATGAGTTCTCCGAACCGGGGATGGGCGACTGCACCAGCCAATCCCCCGCCTACGCCAAAGCCACGGGCACCTGCCTGGCCCTGATCTCGGCCGGCACCAGCCCCTTTGACTCGGGCCTCTTGACCGCAACCTCAAACGGCAAGGACGCCTTCTTCTTCACCCGCGACAGCTTGGCCCCGCAAGACAAAAACGGCTCGACGATGAAGATCTATGACGCTAGGGAAGGCGGTGGCTTCCCCTTCAGCCCCGATCCCAACACCTGCCAGGCATCGGATGAGTGCCACGGGGCGGCGAGCCCCACACCGGGCCCTGTCCAGGTCGGCTCTGTCGCAGGGACTGCTGGCAACGAAAAGGCGGCTGAAAAGAAGCACAAGCCGCATAAGAAGAAGCACCACAAACGCAAGAAGAGCCATCACAAGCGAGCCAACCACAAGCGCGGAGGTTCCAAGTGAGGGCCCTAAAGACAACCCTGGCGCTCGGCTGCGCCCTTGCCTTGATCACGGCGCTCTCTAGCTCCGCCTCAGCCTCTGAGCCAATCGAAGCCTTCTCCACGACGATGTCGAGCTCCCAAGCAGGCGGGCACCCCGACATCACCACCAACTTCACCCTGGGTAACCCCGGAGCCCCCGAGGCAGCCCAAAACGTGATCTTCCAGGCCCCCACCGGCCTCTTTGGCAACCCCACCGCGGCAACCGAATGCCAGGCTGATGACTTCGCCCTCGATCAGTGCCCACCCAACTCCCAGGTCGGCCTGATCACGCTCCACGCCAACTATGAAGGCAACCCCAACTACCTCCTGGGCACCGCCCCGATCTTCACCGTCGTCCCCCAAAACGGCGACACCGCCCGCTTCTCTTTCATCGTCCCGGTCCTAGGTATCCCAATCGCGATCCCAGTAGCGGTTAGGACCACCAGCGACTACGGCCTGCGCTTCACGGTCAAAGACATCTCCCAGCTCACCCCCCTGGCCTCTGCCTCGCTGACCTTCTGGGGCTTCCCCGCCGATGAAGAACACGATGTCCAGCGCTTCCCCAAAGGAAGCCCCGGCAACCCAGCAGGCTGCCCCAAAGAAGAAGGCACGGCCTGCATCACCGAAGGGACCGAAGCAAGCATCACCCCGACCCCGCTGACTGACAACCCGACCACCTGCACCGGGGAAGACCTCTCGGCTGCCCTGGAAGTGCAGACCTACCAAGACCCCGAACACCTCACCGAGGCCCACTCCACCTACCCGCCGATCACGGGCTGTGAGAAAGAGGTCTTCAAACCGGTCCTCCAAGCCTCCCCGACCACAAGCCAGACAGACTCGGCCTCGGGGCTAAACGTCGAGCTGCGCTCCCCCCAGTTCCTAACCCGCGCAGCAGCTCCTTCCCAGATCAAATCGGCCCTGGTCACCCTGCCTGAAGGCTTCACGGTCAACCCCGATGCCGCCGACGGCCAATCGGCCTGCACCGACGCTGAGGCCAACTTCAACTCAGAGGGCCCAGATAACTGCCCCGATAGCGCCAAGATCGGCACCTTTGCGATCGGCACCCCCGCCCTGCCCGAACCCCTAGAAGGAGCCGTCTACATCGGCGCCCCAAAGCCAGGGGACCAGTACCGCCTCTTTGAGTTCACCCACGGCTTTGGGATCAACTCAAAGCTGGTTGGCTCGGTGATCCCAAACCCGATCACCGGCCGCCTCGCAGTCAGCTTCCCCAACCTGCCCCAGGCCCCCTTTGAAGACTTCCAGCTACACCTCTTCAGTGGCGAACGCGGCCTCCTGGCAACCCCCAACTACTGCAGCGTCTATGCCGTCAGCGCTGAGTTTCACCCTTGGAACTCGACCCTCGCCGAACAGACCTCCGTTCAGCACTTCGGCCTTTCATCCGGCCCCGGCGGGGCTCCTTGCCCCGGGCAGGTGCGCCCCTTCTCACCCTCACTCTTTGCCGGCACCTCAAACGCCTCAGCGGGTGAGCACTCCTCTTTCTCCTTGCGCCTCGACCGCGAAGACGGCAACCAGCTCTTGGGCAAGCTCGGCTTCACCATGCCCCCGGGCCTCTTGGCAAACCTGCACGGGGTCAGCTACTGCCCCGAGGCCCAGATCGCCGCCGCCGCGCAGCGCTCGGGCCTAAGCGAGCAGGCCACACCCAGCTGCCCCGCCAGCTCACAGATCGGCACCACCAACGTCGCCGCCGGCCCCGGCTCTCACCCCTTCCACGCCACCGGGCGGATCTACTTCGCCGGGCCCTTCTCCGGAGCGCCGCTCTCACTGGTCGCGATCACCCCGGCCCTGGCCGGCCCCTATGACTACGGCACCGTGGTCGTCAGAGTGGCGCTTCGCATCGACCCGCTCGATGCCCACGTCTTCGCCGACTCAGAAGTCGTCCCGGAGATCCTCGGCGGGGTGCCATTGCGCCTGCGCCAGATCCAGGTCAACATCGACCGCCCCAACTTCATGGTCAACCCGACCAACTGCGAACCGATGTCGATCGGCTCGCGCGGAATCGGCGACCAGGGCACCCTCGCCTCCTTTAGCTCCTACTTCAACGCGGTCAACTGCTCGACTTTGCCCTTCGCCCCGAAGATGAGCGTTACCCAGCTCGGCGGCCACAAACAGGCCAAGCGCGCCGCCGACCCCGCCCTGCGCTTCGATCTGCGCACAAAGGCGGGCGAAGCAAACATCAAATCGGTCACGCTCACCCTGCCCAAGGCTTTCGGGATCGACCAGCGCCACCTCGGCAACATCTGCTCCAAGTCCCAACTACAGCGCGAACACTGCGCCGGGCGCCAGCCGATCGGCAACGTGATCACCGAAACCCCGCTCTTGGAAGCCCCGCTTAGCGGCCCCGCCTACGCGGTCTCTGGCTATGGCAAGTTGCCCCACCTCGCCTTCATCCTCTCCGGGCAGGTAACGGTGATCCCCGAAGCGATGTCCTCGACGGTCAAGGGCGGGCGCCTAAGGACAGTGGTGCCAGTCATCCCCGATGCCCCGATCGGCCACTTCGCCCTCACCCTGCTAGGCGGCAAACAAGGCTACATCCGCAACTTCGCCAACCTCTGCGCTGCCCCGACCACCACCACAGTCGAATACACCGGCCAAAACGGCAAGACCCACACCGAACAGGTGAGGACCAAGGCCGCCTGCGCCGCCAAGGCCAAGCAGCACAAAAAGTAAGAGAGGAACTCCTAGATGTTGAAGCTAAAGCGGCCCTCACCGGCCCTGGTCATCGCTGTTATCGCCCTGATCTGTGCCCTTAGCGGCACCGCCTATGCCGCCCTGGGCAAGAACTCAGTCGGCTCACGCCAGCTCAAGGCAAAGTCGGTGAGCACCGGCAAGATCGCCAACAACGCGGTCAACGCCGCCAAGGTCGCCGACGGCTCGCTGACCGGCCAAGACATCAACATCGGCGCCCTTGGCACCGTCCCCTCTGCCACCAACGCCGCCCATGCCCAAAACGCCGACACCGTCGGTGGGCACGGTGCCTCTTGTCCTGCCGCCACCACCTTGATCCGCGGCCTTTGCTTTGACTCGACCTCAAACGGCCCGGCATCCTCCCTGCAAGCCGCCACCGAAGCCTGCGCGGCAAAGGGCGGCTACCTGCCGACCCCGATGGAGCTCTACTCCACCCGCGGGGTGCTTAACTTGGGCTCTGGGATCGGCTCAGATCGCCAATACACCGACTCGATCTACTCCAACACCTCCGGCGGCAACTACCGCACGATCGTGATCGACGGCACCGGGGCGCTAACCGAACAGGCCCCCTCAAGCGCCGCCCACTACTTCTGCGTCTATGAGTTGGTGCGCTAGGTGAGCACCGCGCCCAAGCGCGCCGGCGCCGTCTTGCTCGTTGCCTTGGCCCTGCTTTGCCTGGGAGCGGGAGCCTCCGCCGAGCAGGCCCGCAAGGGCAACCTGGAGGTCTCCTTCAACGGCGGCATCTCCCCCCAGCACCTGCCCCGCACCGAAGCGGTGCCGGTCACGGTGCAGATGGGCGGCAAGATCAAGACGACTGACAAATCGATCCCGCCAAAGCTGGAGAGGATCATCTTGGCGATCAACTCCGCCGGGCAGATCGAAACCAAGGGCCTCGCTACCTGCTCGCTTCAAAAGCTGGCCTCGATCTCCTCCGCGGGAGCCCGCAAGGCCTGCGGGGATGCCCTGATCGGCCACGGCAACGTCACCTCCAGGGTCAGCCTGCCCGGCCAAGGAGCCTTTGCCTCAAACGGCACCCTCCTAGCCTTCAACGGCACCTATAAAGGCCACTCCGCTGTCCTTGCCCAGGTCTCCTCGGGAGCGCCCCTACCGCTGACCTACGTGATCGTCTTTGAAGTCAAGAAGACCAAGGGCACCTTCGGCACCACCTTGGTCGGCACCCTGCCCCCGATCGCCTCTGAATACGGCTACATCTCCGCCTTTGATCTCTCCCTAGCCCGCAACTACCCCTACAAGGGCCAAAAGCGAAGCTATGCCTCTGCCTCTTGCCCAGCACCGAAGGGATTCAGCGCGGCGTCCTTTACCTTCGCCCAGGCGAGCTATGAGTTCGCTGATGGGAGGGTGCTCTCTTCGAAGCTTGTTAGGGAGTGTCGGGTGCGGGGGTGAGGAATATCAGCGAGCTGCGACCGCCAGCTCCTCGCTGGCGGCCTCATGTCCCTCATAAGGCAGCACCGCGAAGTACATCAGTGAGGGCAGCAGGGATTGAACGTCATCCGCTTCGCCGCGGTTGAGGCGGGCGTAGAGCAAGGCCTCGATGCCGCCGACGATGCCGGCAGCGGCGATCGCCGAGGGGGTGTTCGCCGGGTCGCCCTCGGCGCGGACCTGGGTATCGAGGCAGGAGGCGAAGTGGTCGAGCAGCTCGTCGCGGCGTTCGAGGGCGGGGGGGCAGGCAGCGCGGGCGTCGACGATCAGCGACATCGCCGCGTCGGGGTCCTCGACGACGAAGCGAAGTAGCTCTTCGAGGCTGAGGCGGAAGCGCTGGCGCCAGCCCTCACCGTCCCCGGCGGCTGCCTCGAGGCGCCGGCGCAGGCGTGCGGCGGCGCTGTCGAAGGCGGCGAGGAAGCAGGCCTCCTTGTTCTCGAAATGTTCGTAGAAGGTGGGGCGGGAGACGCCGGCGCGTTCGAGCACGTCCTGCACGCTGACCTCGCGGTAGCCAAGCTCCGCCGTGGCGCGTAGCATTGCCGCCAGCAGACGCTCGCGCTGGACGGCCCTGACCAGGTCGGAGGGGAGTGAGCGGATGCCCGAAGGGAACTGTCCTTCACCGCCCGAGAGCAACTCCGCCGCGGCATTGACGTCGGCGGGGGACCAGCTGTCGCCGAGCGCGGCGAGCAGCATCTCTTGGCTCAGTTCTACCCTGTCTGGTGACATTGAGAAACTCGATCGTTTCTGTTATAAACCCATCGAGTTCTCCAACGGTACCATTTAAGTCGCCGGCTTGCAATGAAGTTGCTGTCCTCACAGGTATCCTTGCCCAATGCCGCCGCGCGCAAAGGCGAGGTCCGGGGCCAAGACAGACTCCATACCGGTTCGTCCCGCACTCTCCCGCGAGTTCGTTGCCGGCCACAAGCGGCGCCGGATCATGGACGCGATCGCCGAGCTGACCGCCGAGCAAGGCTACGACGCGACCAAAATCGGCGACATCGTGCGTCGCGCCGGAGTCGCCCGTAAGACGCTGTACGACAACTTCGAGGGCAAGGAGGAAGTCTTCCTTGTTGCTTTCGACTCCGCTGTGGACGAGTCCTTGGAGCGGATTGAGGCCGACTGCGCCGCGGTCGACGGCGGCTGGGAGGAGCGCGTCCAAGCCGGCCTTGCCGCCTTCCTGGGCTACGTCGCCGAGAACCCGGCTCTGGCGCGGATGTGCATGATCGAGGCTCTCTCCGCCACGCAGACGGCCACCGAGCGCTACGAGGCGGCAATGCAGCGCTTCGTCGACCTGACCAAGCAAGCCGTCCCCAAGGATGACCAGCTGCCGGAGACGATCGAAGAAACCCTGGTCGGCGGCGTGGCCTGGATCGTCTACCAGCAGATCCGCCGCGGCGAAGCCAAGCAGGCCGAGGATCTACTGCCCGAGCTCTCCGAATTCATGCTCGCGCCGTTCCACGGTGCGGCGGAGGCGCAGAAGCGAGCAAACGCCTAGCCGGGCGCGCTGACAGACTCCAGCGCCGTGGAACGTCTGCCCCGCGGCCGTCACGGCCTACCCCGCGAGTTCGTCGCGCAGAACCAGCGCGAGCGACTGCTTACCGCGCTCGCCGAGTGCCTGGAGGAAAAAGGCTACGAACGCACCACCGTCTCCGCGGTCGGCAAACGCGCCGGTGTCTCGAAGAGCGACTTCTACAAACAGTTCGAGAGCAAGGACGCCTGCTTTGTCGCCGCCTATGACGATGCGGTCGAGCGGATACGGGCCGTGGTACTCGCTGCCTGCGCCGAGCGCAAGGATTGGGCCACGGGAGTGCTCGCGGCGCTTACCGCGCTGCTTGAGCTGTTTGCCGCCGAGACGGCGCAGACGCAGCTGGTGTTGGTCGAGGGCCTGCGTGCCGGGCGCGGCGTCTATGACCGCTACCAGGTCGCCCTGCAGAGCTTCGTGCCCTACCTGACGGACGGGGCGCCGGCGCCCGAGGGGGGCTCACGGCCGCCGCAGGCGACCGATGAGGCCGTGGTCGGCGGCATCGCCTCGCTGCTCGCCCGCCGCGTCCTCGCCGGCGAAACCAAGACGATGCCGGGGTTACTGCCGGAGATTGCGGAGTTTGCGCTGACGCCATACCTCGGAACTACTGAGGCGCGCCGCATGATTCAGGCCCAATAGGCCTGCAAGGCGGCGTGCTCCCTCGTGGGCGTACCATTGCCCTATGCCTTCCTCCCCGCACAGGACGCTGTTGGAGCCAGGTCACGAGGCTGAGTGGAAGCGGCTGGACGCAGAGAAGCGCTTGGCGTTGACGCCTCCGTCCGAGACTCCAATCGCGGAGCTGCTGCGTCGTGGCCAGCACTTGTCGGCACAAGCGAGTGGCTTGCTGCGAGCGGTGGAGCGGGCCGGTGGGCGCTCTCGATCCTGAACTCGACATCGCGGTTGCGGCGATGGCCGAAGCCGATGCTCGTTTTGTAGTCGTCGGCGGCTTCGCTGTCATTGCCAATCGCTATGTCCGGGCGACCGAGGACATCGATTTCCTGGTTCCCGATGACGTCGACAACGATCGTCGCGTGCTGGCGGCCCTGCGCGGCTTGGAGGGGGTTCGCTATCGGGACTCCGAGCCGTTGCGGGATGACCACCTGAGCAGCCAGGCTCATCTGCGCGCGAGGACTTCAGCAGGGGTAATAGATGTGATGCGGGGTGGCTTGCCGCCGCTCGACTTCGAGACCGTCGCCGAGCGGGCGATGCCAGCCGACTATGGCACCGTCGAGTTCCTTGTTGCGGGCCTGTCCAGCATCGTCGGCTTCAAGCGCTTGGCGGATCGTCCACGCGACCGCAACGATCTCGAACGGCTCGCCGAAATCCACGGTGAGCTGCCAAGCGAGCCGATCCCAGGCCTCGACAGTTAGTCCGGCGACCTCCGGAACTCCGGAGTTTGCGGCATTGGATCAGTTGGTCACAGCCGAGGCACCCCGGATAATTCGGCTTCTATGACTCATGTGACTGCATCGGGAGGTCGAACCGACCCAGAGCGCGTCGACCGCCAGCTCGACGGCGTGCTGCCTTCACAGGCCTTGAGCGAGGCGATCGCCGCCGAGTGGGTCAGCTCCGGTGACTATCGGATCCGCCCCGAGGCGATTCAGCCGGCCAGCATCGACCTGCGGCTCGGCGACCACGCCTGGGCCCTGCGCTGTTCCTTCCTGCCCGACGTCGACTCGACTGTCGAGGAGAAGATCGAGGGCCTTGCCTTCCAGCGGATCGACCTGCGCGATGGTGCCGTGCTCGAGCGCGACCGGCCCTACCTGGTGCCGTTGATCGAGGAGCTGGCGCTGCCCTCCGACGTGCGCGCCAAGGCCAACCCGAAGAGCTCGACCGGGCGGCTCGACGTCTTCACCCGCGTGCTCACCGACCGTCACCATCGCTTCGACGAGATCCGCGCCGGCTACCGCGGCAAGCTCTACCTCGAGGTCGTGCCGCGCTCCTTCGCGATCCAGGTCAAGACCGGGCTCTCGCTCAACCAGCTGCGCCTCGCCCGCGGCAACGTGCGCCTGAGCGACACTGAGATACGTGCCCTGCAGGACGAGTTCCCGCTGCTCTACCTCGACTCGCACGCCCTGCGCGAGTCCGAGCTGGCGCTTGCCGACGGGCTCTTCCTCAGCGTCGACCTCTCCGGGCCGAGCGACCGCATCGTCGGCTACCGGGCGAAGAAGAACAGCCTGCCGATCGACCTCTCGCGGATCCGCGCCTACCGCTGGACCGACTACTGGGACCCGGTCTTCCCCGAGGCCGGCGTCGAAGATCGTGCTCGAGCCGGAGATCTTCTACCTGCTGCTCTCGGCCGAGGGTGTCTGCATCCCACCCCAGATCGCCGCCGAGATGATGGCCTACGACCCGACCGCCGGTGAGCTGCGCACCCACTACGCCGGTTTCTTCGACCCCGGCTTCGGCTACGACCCGGCCGGCGACCGCCACGGCAGCCGTGCCGCGCTGGAGGTCCGGGCCCGCGACGTCTCCTTCATGGTCGAGCACCGCCAGCCGGTCTGCAAGCTGGCCCTGGAGCGGACGAGTGCGCCGGCGGAGAGGCTCTACGGACAGCAGCTCGGCTCCAACTACCAAGGCCAAGTAACGATGCTCTGCAAGCACTTCGAAGAGCAGGGAGCGGGCGTCTCAGGCGACGCTTGAATCGAGCTCGCGCAGGCGGGAGCGCACTCGCTTGCGCTTGGTCAGCAGCTCGGCTTCCAGGGCGCTGATCTCGTCGCGGCGGCGGCGGACCAGGTCGAGTTGGCGGCCGATGTGGCCTAGGGACTCGTCGAGGATCTGGCGGCGGCGCACCGGGTCCTCGACGCCGGTCTCCCACTCGCGGCGCAGCGCGGCGCGGGCGTCCTCGGCCTCGACCAGCGCCTTCAGCTCCTCGAGCGAGAGCCAAGCAGGTCCTTCAGTCGCAGCAGGTCGGTGAGCCGCTCGACGTCCGCCTCGGCGTAGCTGCGGTGGGCGCCGCGCTCGCGGGCGCTGGAGGCCGGGAGGAGGCCGATCTCCTCGTAGTAGCGAATCGTCCGCGGCGTCGTGCCGGCCAGCTTGGCGACGTCGCCGATTCTCAGCTCTCCGCCCATTGGACCTCCGCGGGAGCCGCTAGGTGACGCGGCCGCAGCAGCGAGACGCCGGCGCCAAGGACCGAGGTTGCGGCCAGGACCCAGAGCGCCGTGTGCATGTTGTGGATGAAGGGATCGAGCTGGGCGCTGGTCAGGCCCGAGGCGAGGCCGGAGAAGATCTTGAAGAGCACCGGCTTCGGCACCGCGGCGGTGACGATCGCCAGCACGAAGGCGATCGAGATCACGGCGCCGGTGTTCTGCAGCATCGTGCGGGCGCCGGCGGCGATCCCGCGCCGCTCGGTCGGCACCGTGCCCATCATCGCCGCCGTGTTGGGCGAGTTGAACATCCCCGAGCCGATCCCGACCAGGGCCAGCCAGATCATTCCCTGCCAGTAGGGCGAGTCGGCCTGCAGCGTCGTCATCAGGGCGAGGCCGGCGGCGGTGACCAGCATTCCCAGCGCCGCCAGGGTGCGCGAGCCGTGGCGGTCGGCCCAGATCCCAGCCAGCGGCGAGGCGACCAGCATCCCTATCGCCATCGGCGCTAGCTTGACCCCGGCCGTGATCGGGTCGTCTCCCTGGGCCCCCTGGTAGTAGAAGACGAAGATGAACATCAGGGCGAAGCGCGAGAGCCCGTTGATGAATGCGGCGCCGCTGGCGGCGGCGAAAAGCCGGTTGCGGAAGATCTCGAGGTCGAGCATCGGCGCCTTGCCGCGGTGCTCGATCAGCACGAACAGCGGCAGCAGCACCGCGGCGACGGCGAGGCTGGCGATCACCAGCGCGTCGTCCCAGCCGGAGATGCCGCCGCGCGAGATCCCGTAGACGAGCCCGGTCAGGCCGACGACGAAGGTGAGGGTGCCGCCGAGGTCGAGGCCGCGCACCGTGTCGCGGCGCGAGAGCTCGCGCAGAATCAGCGCCGCCCAGGCGGCCCCGGCGAGGGCCAGCGGCACGTTGAACCAGAAGACCCAGTGCCAGGAGATCGCGACCAGGGCGCCGCCGAGCACCGGCCCGAGCACGAGGCCGATCGCGGCGACCATCGTGTTGGTGCCCATCGCCAGGCCGAGCTGCTCGCGCGGGAAGGCGTCGGTGACCAGGGCTGGTCCGTTGGCGAAGATGAAGGCGCCGCCGACTCCCTGCAGGATCCGCCAGAGGATCAGCTGGGTGCCGTCGGCGGCGAAGCCGGCGCCGAGCGAGGCCGCGGCGAAGACGAGGAAGGCGCCGACGAAGGCGTTCTTGCGGCCGAAGAGGTCGGAGAGGCGACCGGCGGTGAGGACCAGCACGGTCGAGGAGATCATGTAGGCGAGGATCACCCAGACCAGTTCCAGCAGGCTGGTCCCGAGCGCCCGCTCGAGATCCGGCAGGGCGATGATCAGCGTGCCCGAGTTGGTCGCCACCAGCAGCATGCCGAGGCTGGTGCAGGAGAGAGCCCACCACTTGTAGTACTCGTGGTCGGCGTCGACTCCCGCCCCGGCAAATCTTTTCCTTACGTTCACGTCAAATATATCCTAGCGCTGACTTTGAGTTTTGTCTTGCCAGAGGGGTACAAAGCTCAAAGTCAGCGTGTAGGTGGGGCTAGGATTGCCGGTGTGGCGGAGCGGAGCTGGAACGTCTATCTCTCGGGGGAGATCCACTCCGACTGGCGCGAGCGGATCGAAGCGGGGACGCGAGAGGCGGGGCTGCCGGTCGAGTTCTCGACCCCGGTCACCGACCACGCCGCCTCCGATGCCGCCGGAACTGGAACGCTGGGCGAGGAGGGCGCGCCGTTCTGGCGCGACCACATGGGCGCCGGGGTCAACGCGATCCGCACGCAGACGCTGATCCGTGATGCCGACGTGGTCGTCGTTCGCTTCGGCGACAAGTACCGCCAGTGGAACGCCGCCTTTGATGCCGGCTTCGCCGCCGCGCTCGGCAAGCCGATCGTCACCCTGCACGACAGCGAGCTCGACCACGCGCTGAAGGAGGTCGACCGGGCGGCACAGGCGACCGCGCGCAGTGCCGAGCAGGTGGTCGATGTGCTGCGTTACGTGATCGCCGGCAAGCTGCCTTAACTTCAACTCTTACCGCTGGGGCGCACGGTGCGGATAGGGTCCGCCCGTGGGAGCTGACGCGAACAAAGAGCTGATCGAGCGTTTCTACGCGGCGTTCGGGCGCTGCGACGGCGCTGCGATGACCGCCTGTTACGCCCCCGACGCCCACTTCCGCGATCCGGCCTTTGGCGACCTCGAGGGCGATGAGATCGGTGCGATGTGGCGGATGCTGACCGGCCGCGCGACCGACCTGAAGATCGAGCTGCCCGAGCACGAGGCCGGCGAGGACTCCGGCTCGGCCCACTGGATCGCTCGCTACACGTTCAACACCGGCCGCCCGGTGGTCAACGACATCCAGGCCAGCTTCCGCTTCGCCGACGGCCTGATCGTCGACCACGTCGACGATTTCGACTTCCGCAACTGGGCCAAGCAGGCGCTGGGGCCGAGTGGCCACCTGGTCGCCCTGCTGCCGCCGCTGCGAGCCAAGGCGCGCGCCCAGGCCCGCGGCCAGCTCGACCAGTTCATCGCCGCCGAGAAGGACGAGGGTTCCGCCTAGTTCGCTTCCGCCTCAGCGCATGCGAACATACGTTCGTGCGCTGGGACGAACAACGAGTCGAGAACGACCTGCGCCTGCCTGGAGTCGGCGACGGCACGACGGTGCGAACCTTCGACGCACCGGAGGCGATGGGAGTCAACTTCCACGAGGTTCGCGCCCGCTCGGCGCTGAACCGCGTGCCCGGTGGGCGCTACGGGTTCAACTGGACGATCAACCCCTACCGGGGGTGCACGCATGCCTGCGTGTTCTGCTTCGCCCGGCGCACCCATACCTATCTCGACCTCAACGCCGGCCGCGACTTCGAGCGCGAGATCGTGGTCAAGGTCAACCTGCCGGAGTTGCTTCGCGGTGAGCTCGCGCGCGACGAGCTGGAAGCGGGACCTAGTGGCGCTGGGGACGAACACCGATCCCTATCAGTGGGTCGAGAGCCGCTACCGGATGATGCCGGAGATCCTCGCCGCGCTCGAGCAGGCGGAAACACCAGTCTCGGTGCTGACCAAGTCGCCCCTGGTGATGCGCGACGTCGAGATCTTCGCGCGCATGGCGAAGAAGCTGCCGGTCTCGGTCAACCTCTCGGTGCCGACCCTCGACGAGGAGGCCTGGCGCGCCACCGAGCCGCACACACCGAGCCCCGCCGCCCGCCTCGACGCGGTCGCCGAGCTGCGTCGCCGCGGCATCGACTCCGGCGTCCTGATCGCCCCGCTGATGCCCGGGATAAACGACAGCCCCGAGCAGGTGCAGCCGATCGTCGATCGGGCCAGGGAGGCCGGCGCCACCTTCCTCGGCGGCGTCGCCCTCCACCTGCGCGACGAGGTCAAGGACGTCTTCTTCGCCTGGCTGGAGGCCAAACGTCCCGACCTACTGCGCCAATACGAGCAGCTCTACCGCGGCCGCGCCTACATGCAGCCGGCGGATCGTAAGAAGCTCACACGCCGAGTCCGCGGTTGGGGCAGAACCGCGCAAACGCGAAGCAGCAGGCGCGTAGACTTGTCAGGTGGGAGGGCTGCCGTCCCAGCTCCTCAGCGACGCCTCTTCTGAGCTTCTATTCAGTTTCGACACTGCCTGCGCGCCACACGTACGGCCGGATCGTGCAGTGTCGGCGCAGTGCGCTTCCTTGCTGACATTGGTCCCACGACAGGCATCGCGAGCGCTGCCGAGCGGGTGGCTCGGCGGGGGTTCCGCGGCGCGGAGGCGTAAGCCCCGAGCCCGCAGGGATCTCGCCCCGAGGCAGGACCCGCCGCCAGAGCCTCTCTTCTAGCCGCCTTCGTCCAACTGCTCGAACAGGCACTCCTCCGGGGTCTTTGTCGTCCCGGAACCTGTGGAACCGCGCCCCGTGCCGGATCCGCCCGGCCGCCGCGTGGTCGTAGCCGACCTCGATCACCAGCTCCGGCCGCAGCGCGACCCACTCGAGGTCGCGGCCGCCGGTCCAGCGGCTCGGCTCGGCGGTGCCGCTCTCGCCCGTCTCCAGCGGCGCCAGCATCGTCCGCATGCTGCGTTTCGCCGCCGCGCTGAAGCCGGAGATGTGGCCGACCGAGCGCAGCTCGCCGCCGTCGTAGAGGCCGAGGATCAGCGAGCCGACCGTGCCCTCCTCTTTGCCCGGCCGCCAGCCCATCACGACGCAGTCGATCGTGCGCTCGCGCTTCACCTTCGCCATCCCCTTGCGCTTGCCGGGGATGTAGGGAGCGTCGAGCTGCTTGGCCATCACTCCCTCGATGCTGCCCAGCCACTCCTCGGCCTGCGCGGTGTCGGGGGTCAGCGGCGTCAGCTCCAGGCCCGCCTCGCCGGCGATCGCCTCCAGCCGCTCGCGCCGCTCGCGCCAGCGGCGTCTCCAGCAGGACTCGTCGCCCTCGGCGAGCAGGTCGAAGGCGACGTAGGCCGGCCGGGATCTCCTTCGAGAGCAGGTTGATCCGCGACTCGGCCGGGTGGATGCGGCTCTGCAGGGCGTCGAACTCGAGATTGCCGTCGGCGTCGCGGATCACCAGCTCGCCGTCGAGCACGTAGCGCCCCGGCGCGGAAAGCTCAGCTCCGGGAAGTAGCGGGCCAGTTCTTTGCCGCCGCGCGACTGGATGTAGGACGTCCTCGCCGTCGACGAAGACGATCGCGCGGAAGCCGTCGAGCTTCGGCTCGTAGGCCCACTCCTCGCCGAAGCGGCAGCTCTTTGCGGGTCAGCGCCAGCTGCGGCTTGATCGGTGGCGCGAGCGGGAGGGTCATCTATCCCGACAGTTTGCCGGGATGGGGCTATACGGGGTCCGGTGCCCGGCGTCGGGCCCGGGCCTCGCGCGGATCGGGTATCGGCACCGCGGCGAGCAGTTTCTTCGTGTAGGCGTCGCGGGGCTGCTCGCAGACCTGGTCGGCGGTGCCCTTCCTCGACGATCTTGCCGTCGTGCATGACCGCGATCCGGTCGGAGACGTGGCGGACGACGCCGATGTCGTGGGCGACGAAGACGTAGGTGAGCCCGAGCTCGTCCTGCAGGTCGTCGAGCAGGTTGATGATCTGCGCCTGGATCGAGACGTCGAGTGCGGAGACCGGCTCGTCGGCGACGATCAGCTTCGGCTGCAGGGCGATCGCCCGGGCGATCCCGATCCGCTGGCGCTGGCCGCCGGAGAACTCGTGCGGGAAGCGGTCGTAGTGCTCGGGCGCGAGGCCGACCCGCTCGAGCAGGCTCCTGCACCTCGCGCGCAGCTCGCTGCCCGAGGCGACGCCCTGCAGGCGCAGCGGGTCGCCGACGATCTGGCCGACCCGCTTGCGCGGGTTGAGCGAGGCGTAGGGGTCCTGGAAGATCATCTGCATCTCGCCGCCGCAGCGGTCGCATCTGCCCGCCGCGAGAGGCCGGCGATCTCCTGGCCCTCGAAGCGGACCGAGCCCGAGGTCGGCTTGATCAGCTGCAGGATCGGCGCGGCAGAGCGTCGACTTGCCGCTGCCCGACTCGCCCACCAGGCCGAGCGTTTCGCCCGCGGCCGACGGTGAAGCTGACCCCGTCGACCGCCCGCACCTGGTCGACCTCGCGGTCGATCAGCAGGCCGCGCTTGATCGGGAAGTGCTTGACCAGATCGGTGACCTCGAGCAGCGGCGGCGCGTCGTCGTTCATTGGGCCGGTGCCTCCAAGCCGATCTCGCCCTCGACCTGGCGCAGCTCGCGCTTGCTGCTCGGGCGCCAGCCAGCAGCGATCGCGGTGCTCCGGCGCGTCGGACAGGCGCGGCTCGAGGCCCGGCAGCTCGGTGCAGCGGCGAACTCGTGCGGGCAGCGGGGCCGGAACGCGCAGCCCTGCGGCAGCGCCAGCAGCGAGGGCGGCGCGCCGCTGATCTGCGGCAGGCGCTCGCGGCCGCGGCCGGTCGATCCGGGTCAGCGAGCCGAGCAGGCCCCAGGTGTAGGGGTGCTGGGGGTCGTAGAAGATCTCGTCGAGCGTCCCCTGCTCGACCACCCGTCCCGCGTACATCACCAGCACCCGGTCGGCGATCTCGGCGACGACGCCGAGGTCGTGGGTGATCAGGATCGTCGCCAGGTCGCGCTCACGGTTGAGGCGCTCGAGCAGGCGCAGGATCTGCGCCTGGACGTGACGTCGAGCGCCGTGGTCGGCTCGTCGGCGATCAGCACCTCCGGCTCCAGCGCGAGCGCCATCGCGATCATCGCCCGCTGGCGCATGCCGCCGGAGAATTCGTGCGGGTAGTCGTCGACCCGCTGCGGCTGGCGTCGGGGATCCCGACCGAGTCGAGCAGCTCGATCGGCGCGATCGTGGGCGCGCCGGCTTGGAGACGTCGCGGTGGGCACGGATCGCCTCGACGATCTGCCTGCCGATCCGGTAGACGGGGTTGAAGGAGGTCATCGGGTCCTGGAAGACCATCCCGATCCGCTCGCCGCGGACCTTGCGCAGCTCCGCGTCGCCGGCGTCGATCAGCTCCGCGCCGCCGCAGCCGCACCGAGCCCTCGATCCGCGAGTTGGGCGACCGGGTCAGGCCCGATGATCGTCTGTGCGGTGACGCTCTTGCCCGAGCCCGACTCGCCGACGATCGCCAGCACCTCGCCCGGCGCGAGCTCGAAGGAGACGCCGTCGACCGCCTGCACGCGGCCGCCTTCGGTGGCGAAGCCGACCCGCAGGTCGCGGACCGAGAGCAGCGGCTCGCCCACGGTGCTCACCCCACCGCCGTTCCCAGCCGGACCCGCGGGTCGAGGTAGGCGTAGGCGACGTCGACCAGGGTGTTGAAGAGGACGACGAAGAAGGCGCCGTAGAGGGTCGATCGCCATGATCGGCGGCAGGTCGAGGTTGTTCGATCGATTCGGCGGCGTAGCGGCCGACGCCGTTGAGGTTGAAGAGCACTTCGGTGATGATCGCGCCGCCGCCGATCAGCGCCGCCGAAGTCGAGGCCGAAGAGGGTGACGATCGGGATCAGCGAGTTGCGCAGCACGTGGCGGGTCATCACCCGGCGCTCGCTCAGCCCCTTGGCCCGCGCCGTGCGCACGTAGTCCTCGTTCATCACGTCGAGCATGTTCGAGCGCAGCACGCGGCTGTAGAAGCCGACGTAGAGGATCGCCGAGGGTGATCCAGGGCAGGATCAGGTGGTCGGCCCATTCGAGCGGGTCTTCGGTGAGCGGCGACGTAGCCGCTCGAGGGGAAGATTTCGATCTTGTAGGTGAGGTAGTAGAGGAAGATCGCCGCCAGCCAGAAGACCGGCATCGAGATCCCGGCGACGGCGAGGACGGTCAGCGCCCGGTCGAGCCAGCCGCCCGCCCTGATCGCCGAGAGGTAGCCGAAGCAGGATGCCGAAGAACATCCAGATCACCGCGGCGCCGATGCAGAGCGAGACGGTCGCCGGGATCCCTTCGACGATCCGTTCCTCGACGTTGAGTCGCGCGTCCGGTAGGAGATCAGGTCGCCGGTGAAGATCTTGCTTCATCATCGTCAGGTACTGCTCCGGCAGCGATTCGTCGAAGCCCCATTCCTCTTCGATGCTCTCGATCAGCGCCTGGACGTCGCGTTCTTGCCGGCCATCCGCTGCGCCGGGGTCAGAGTTGCGGGATCACGTTGAAGATGAGGAAGACGAGCACCGAGACCGCGAAGAGCACGGCGACCATGCCGACCAGGCGCCTGAGCATGAAGCGGCCCATCAGGGCGCCAGTCCCTCGATCGGCTCCGAGCCCTCGGGGGCGCTGAGGCCGCTGTGCGCCTCGAAGCGCACTTTCGATTTCGGGTCGAGGGCGTCGCGCAGGCCGTCGCCGAAGACGTTCAGCGAGAGCACCGTGAGCAGGATCATCGTGCCGGGGATGATCGTCAGCAGCGGCGCGCTGTGATCAGAGTTCCGCGCCGATCGGAGATCATCGTGCCCCAGGAGGAGTTCGGCGGCTGCACGCCGGCGCCGAGGAAGGAGAGAGCCGGCCTCGAGCAGCATGTTGTTGGCGATGTTGAGGGTGAAGAAGACGATGATCGTCGACCAGAGGTTGGGCAGCAGCTCGGCGAACATGATCCGCAGCGAGCCCGCTCCCTGGGCGATCGCGGCCTCGACGAACTCCTTCTCACGCAGGGCCAGTACCTCGCCGCGCAGCGGCCGCGCCATGTACGGGGTCGTAGACGAAGCTGATGATCAGGATCGGGATCCAGATCGAGCCGCCGGAGAGTTGCGAGCGGGCCGATCTGCAGGCCGCCGACCGCGAGCGCGATGCCCCAGCGCGATCGCCAGCAGCAGCACCGGGAAGGCCCAGATGCACGTCCAGCGCCCGCGAGATCAAGGTGTCGGTCCAGCCGCGGTAGTAGCCGGAGAGCAGCCCGAGGACGACGGCCAGGATCGTCGGTGATCAGGGCCGAGACGATGCCGATGAAGAGCGAGGTGCGGCCGCCGTACATCAGCCGCACCATCTCGTCGCGGCCGAGGCGGCTGTCGGCGCCGAGGAAGAACTTGCCGCCGGCGCCGAACCAGACCGGCCCGATCGGCTTGCCTTCGGGATTGACGACGTCACTGCTTTTCGCCGTCGACCTCGATCTTCTCCAGCGTGTGGGTCTTGTTCGGCCCGGTGTCGGCGACGTGGTTCGCCCAGAGCGGCGCGGCGAGGACGAAGACGACGATCAGGACGAAGAGCGCCGAGGAAGCCGAGCGCGACGCGGTTGCGCCGCAGCCGGCGCAGGGCAAGCCGCCAAGGGCTGGCCCCCGCCGGGCTCGTCGCGGCGATCGACTGCTCGGCCACGCGCTTATTGTGATTGCCGTGTCGGGCGGCTACTTGAACTGGAAGCTGGTCAGGTCGTCGCCGAAGGTCGGGTTGTAGATGACCTTGTCGAGGTCGATCGCGCTGGAGACGAAGGTCGACGAGGTCCGCGTCCCGTAAGGGGCCCACGGTGCCTGTTCCATGTATTCGCGGTCGAGCTCGGCGTAGCCGGCTTCCTGCTCGGCGGTCCGAGCGGCTCTTCGTCCAGTTGCTTGATCTTCTTGTTGAGCGCGGGATCGTCGATGCGGGCGAAGTTGTAGTTGTTGGTCGGCAGGATGCTTTCGCCGGAGAGCAGCGGTTGGAAGAAGTCGTTCGGGTGCGGGTAGTCCTGGAACCAGTCGAACCAGCCCGTGTCGAGGTCGGGCGTCGTCTGGTTGCCGATCATCCGTGAAGTAGTTGTCGGCGTTGATTTCTTGTAGCTTGACGTGGAAGCCGAGTTCTTCGAGCACGCCCTGGTAGTACTGGCCCGCTTCGTTGTTGGGGTTTTCGGCGTCTGTCCAGACGGTGATGTCGCGGTCTGAGGGGTTGGCTTCGGCGATCATCTTCTTCGCCTTGGCCATGTCGTGCGGGTAGAGGTCGAAGTTCTTGTGGCCGGGCATTCCGGGCGGCAGGATCTGGTGCATGCCGGGATCAGGGTGCCGGCGTAGATCCGTTCCAGCGCTTCCGGGTTGATCGCGTAGTTGACGGCCTGGCGGACCTTGAGGTCGTCGAAGGGCGCGGTCGTCGTGTTCATCCAGAAGTAGTAGGTGCTGATCGTCGGCTCGACCCGGAACTGGCTGCCCTCGAATTTTTCCTTCACTTTCGAGTAGCGGTCCGACGGAGGCCGCGGTCTGCATCCAGTCGGTCTTGCCGTGTTCGATGTCGTTGACCTGGGTCGAGTCGTTGCTGACGACCTTGATGTCGATCTTGTCGACGTGGCCACCGGGGATTTCCGGCATCAGCTTGCCGTTGGCCTTGGCCCACTGCGGGTTGCGCGCGTATGACCAACCACGTCCCGGTTCGGACTTGACGATCTCGTAGGGGCCGGTCGCCGGCGGCGGGTCGGCGGTCAGGTTCTTGATCGGCGTGTTCTGCGGCAGCAGGGCGACGAACAGCAGCCCCAGCTCGTTGGTGAAGGTGCCGCGCGGTGCTGGTCAGGTTGATGACGATCTCTGCCCGTCTTATCGTCAGCTGTGATGCCGGGGATCCGCCCTGTCTTGGTTTCGGCGAACTTTTCGGCGCCGACGATGCTGGTGTAGAAGGGGGAGCCGCCGGAGTTCGAGCGCGAAGCATCCGTTCGACCGAGGAGGGGAAGTCCGAGGCCTTGACCGGGGTGTCGTTGGAGTACTTGAGGCCTGTACGCAGAATGAGGGTGTAGGTCTTGCCGCCGTTGCTGATCTTGGGCAGTCTCGTGGCCAGTCCCGGGATCACCTTGCTGCCCGCGGTGCCGCTCGCGTGGGCGTAGGTGAGCAGCGGGATGTAGATGTTGTAGAGCGCGGTCCAGCCTTCGCTGGAATAGGAGATGGCCGGGTCGAGGGCGTCGGGGAAGGCTGCGTAGCTGCCGGTCAGCGTGCCGCCCTCTTTGCCGCCGGAGCCACTGCCGCACGCAGTCAGGCCGAGGACCGAGACGCAGGCAAAAACGAACAGCAGCACAACGAGACCAATCTTCCTCAACTTGTGACCTCCGAATCGGACCGGACAGGGGCGGAGCGCACACCCACTGGAATCAACTCCACCATAAGCTCCTCTTCGGCGTCAAGCCTCTCTGGACCTGTTTTTCCCCTGCTTTCAAGCCAGTCCGAGCCAAGCAGGGGGACGGCGATAGTGGCGATCGCGATTACGCCGATGCCGGCGGCGAGGAAGGCGGCGCGCGGGTCCAGGGCAACGGCGATCACCGCGCCCAGGGCGTAGCCGACGCCAGGCATCGCGGTCCCGATTGACCACAGCACGCTCATGACGCGAGCCTGCATCTTCGGTTCGGTCAGCTCCTGCACGGCGCTGATCGCCGAGACCCACTGCACGCCGTTGCCGGCACCGCCGACTACTGAGGCCGCGCAGGCAGCCGCCAGCGTCGGCGCCGCAGCCATCCCGAGGTAACCGGCACCGACCGCGAGGGTGCTGAAGAAGAGCAGGATCGGCAGCGCGATCCTCTGCGCGCCGGCAAAGACGATGCTGCCGACGACCATCCCGCAGCCCCAGCTCGCCAGCATGATCCCGTAGCCAGAGTCGCCGGTTCCGAGCGTCTCCTTGGCGTAGACGACCTCGATCGGGATGACCAGGGCGAAGAAGATGAAGGCGGCTCCCTGGACGAGCAGCAGCCGCCGCAGCCTCGTCTGCTCGCGCAGGTAGGCGATCCCGGCTCGGATCCGATCGCGCGTATGGCCCTCCTCGGCCTTGGCCCTGAGGCAAGGGGCCGGCGGTGAAGAGCAGCCAGGCGATCGCGTAAAAGGAGGCCGCGTCGAGAAGCAGGGCGGTCTGCACGCCGAAGCCGGCGACGATCACGCCGGCGAGGGCGGGGCCCGCTGCCGCACCGGCGGTAATCCGACGTTGAGCACCGCGTTGCCGGCGCGCAGCTCTCCAGTCGGCTCGAGTAGGGCAGCGACGACGGCCCGGGTAAGAGAGGAGCCGGTCAGGGCAAGCGTGCCGTCGATCGCGGAGACGATGATCACGGCGACGAGAGAGAAGTTGTTGCCGGAGAGCAGCGCGAGAGCGCCGAAAGCTGCGGCCTCGCCGCAATAGAGCACTGGTAGGGCCAGGCGGGGCGGCGGCTGTTCGACCCGCGAGACCAGGATCGGGGCCAGCAGGGCCGGCAGGAAGCGGGTGCCGAAGAAGAGCCCGGTCGTCGCCACGATGCTGCCCGTGCGGTCAAAGACCAGCACCGAGAGGGCGACTACGCCCATCCAGTCGCCGGCTTCGTTGATCAGGTAGCTGACCGCCAGGCGGCGGAACTGCGGTCTTCTCAGGGGGGGTGCTAGGCGTGATCTACGCATGGGTTCGGGCACGAACTACTGCATTTATGCACAAGTTTTCCTGCAGATGCACAAGTTTCGGCCGGGTTGTGCTACAAACTTGTCCAAGTTCTCTGCAAGTTAGAGGGCAGCGCCCCAGCTGCCGGGCTTCAACCACACAAGGAAGGGGATTCAAAAATGGGTTTCCACGCTGGCCACTAGAACTCAAGCTTTCACGCCGGGCACCAGTCAAACGCCTGGCGAAGTATCCGAAGGGCGCCAGGGTGGCGCCCTTCGTCGTTCCTGGGGCTGAGCGGGGCCGGCTGGGCATCCGAAGCCCTTTTAGCTGGAAATGCGGAGAGTCCTGCGGCGGCTGCAATATGTCCACCGCCTGTGGGCGGCTCGTTAGCCCTTCAGTAGCTTTGGGGTAAACCCTGCGCTGCAAGCGCAACAAAGGCACCTTCCGCAGGGGATAACAACTATCTGCGGAACTAGAGCTTGCCGGTGTGCGAGCGCCGCCCCGGCGACCCCCGACATGGTCCTCCAAAAACGTCCAACCCGCCTCGCAATCGCCGTGATGTTCGCGGCTCTCGCGCTGACGACCGCGGCGGCTGTCTGGCGGGCGCCGGAGTGCAACTGGAACCTGCCCCTGTTTGCCGTCCTACTGGCCTTCGCCACTTTCAGCTACCTCACCGCTGTCGGCACTGAGTCGAAGCTCAGGGTGTCGGGAGCCTTCCTGGCGATCGTCCTCGCGATGGTCTTCCTCGGCGGCACGCCGGCCGCGATCATCGGCGTCACGACAAATGTGATCGGCTGGATCTTCAGGTGGCGGGACGAGCCGCACCTGCTGCTCTGCAACGTCCTCACCTACGCGCTCTTCCCCCTGGTCGGTGGCGTCGTCTTCCTCGAAGTGGTCACTGGCAACGGCATCGAACCCTTCAACTGGGTCTTCTACCTCTGCGTGTTTGGGCTCTTCCAGCTCGCCCTGGCAATCAACTTCGTGATGATTGCCGGCTACGGCTGCTACGTCGAACGGTCCACCTTCGCCAGCAAGCTGAAGGTGCTGCCGGCGGTGCTCCCCTCCGAGTTCGCCAGCGCCATGCTCGCCGTCGCGGTTGCCTTCATCTACCACGTGATCGGCATCGCCGCGATCGCCCTCTTCGGCGTCGTCCTGATCACCTTCCAGTACCTGCTCGGCCAGCTGTTGCTCTCTCAGCAGCGTGCCGCCGAGTTGGAGAAACGCAGCAAGCAGCTGGCCAGCTTCCAGGTCGGGATGTTGAGCGCGATGCTGCGCACGCTCGATCTGCGCGACCAGATGACCGCCCGTCACTCCGCCGCGGTGGCGCGCTACTCGCGGGCGATCGCCCAGCGGGCCGGCTACCCGAGGCAGGAAGAGGAGCTCGTCCACATCGCTGCCCTGCTGCACGACATCGGAAAGTTCATCCTTCCCGACCGCATTCTCAAGGCCAACGTGCCGCTCACCGACGAGGACTGGATGCTGATCAAGCGCCATCCCCAGCAGGGCGCCCGCGTCGTCTCCTCGCTCGACGGCTATGGCCCGGTGGCGGACATCATCCTCGCCCACCACGAGCGGATTGACGGCAAGGGCTACCCGCGCGGCTTGGCCGGGGACGACATCCCCGAGCTGGCCCGGATCATCTCCGTCGCCGATACCTACGACGTGATGACCGCGCGTGACTCCTACCGCACGCCGATGTCGAGCTACGACGCGATCGTCGAGCTGCGGCGGGTTGCCGGCAAACAGCTCGACCCGCGCTTCGTCGAGGTCTTCATCGAGCTGCTCGAGGGCAAGGACGTCTCCTTCGCCCACGGCGAGGCCGCCGACTTCGAGAAGGAGCTGGCGCTGGAGTCGCGGATCGAAGAGACCGCTGACCCCACTGGCAACGGCAACCGCTTCGGCGTTCCCGGCGTCACCGTCGGCTAGCTCGACCCGCTTACGACTTCGGCGCCGCGAGCGATACGGTTCGGCGCGATGCGCGCCGTCACTTTCCAAGCTCCCGGCGAGGTCCGGGTCGAGGAGAAGCCCGATCCCGTTCTTTCCGCCGGCGACGAGGCGCTCATCCGGGTCGAGGCGAGCGGGATCTGCGGCTCCGATCTGCACATCTTCCACGGGCGGGTGCCGGTTGAGCCCGGATTTACGATCGGCCATGAGTTTGTCGGCACCGTGCTTGCCGCCGGGCCCGACGTCGAGCGGGTCGCCGTCGGCGACCGCGTGCTCGGCTGCTTTCACACCGCCTGTGCGACCTGCACCCCCTGCCTGCGCGGCGATTACCACCGCTGCGACAACGGCCAGACCTTCGGCCACGGCTCGCATCTCGGCGACCTGCAGGGCGCCCAGGCCGAGCAGCTGCTGGTCCCGCGCGCCAACCTGACCCTGCGGCAGGTGCCGGCGGGAATGTCCGACGAGGTGGCGCTCTTCGCCGGCGACGTGATGGGCACCGGCTACCACGCCGTCGCCCACGCTGGCATGCGTTCGGGCGATACCGTCGCCGTGCTGGGCCTGGGGCCGGTCGGCCTCTGCGCGGTGCAGGCAGCGCTGGCGGGCGGTGCGACCAAGGTTTTCGCGATCGACTCGGTCGAGCAGCGGCTGGCGATGGCCGGGGAGTTCGGCGCTACGCCGATCCACCTCACCGAGGAGGAGCCCAAGCGCCTGGTTCGGGCGGCGACCGAGAAGCGTGGGGTGGACGTCGTCGTCGATGCGGTCGGCGACCCTGGGCCGCTGGCGATGGCGGTCAGCCTCGCCCGTGACGCCGGCACCGTCTCCGGCATCGGCGCTTATGCGGGCAAGGGCGAGGTGCCGCTCGGCCTCGCCTGGCTCAAGGGCCTGACCCTGCGGCTCGGCCTCGCCAACGTAATCGCCCACGTCGACCGGGTGCTCGCCCTAATCGAGGCCGGCAAGCTGGATCCGTCGCCACTGGTGACTCACCACATGAAGTTGGACCAGGCGGCCGAGGCCTACGCTCTCTATGACCAGCGCGAAGCGCTGAAGATCGTCCTCACGCCGTAGCCGCTCTTTGCGGCCCGCGGTGTTTGTGTATCCGCGGGTTTGTCTCTACATTGGCGCGGTGGGGGTGAGGCGCCTGTCAGGGGTATCGCTGTGTGTCGCGCTCGTGGCCTTGGTCTTCGTCGCGAGCGCGTCGGCCTGCTCCTGCGCGCCGCAGGCGCCGGCCGAGTCACTGCGCGAAGCCGATGGTGCGGTGGTTGGGCGCCTGGTCAAGGTCTTGCCGCACGGGGCACTCCATGCGGTCTATCGCTACGAAGTACGGCGTGTCTACAAAGGCGCGGACGCAATCGAGGCGGGGAAGATGCTCGACGTTCACGGTTCCCGCCGCGCCGCCGCTTGCGCCTTGCCGCGGCGCGCCGGACGCAGCTACGGGCTCTTCCTCTTTCAGCGCCACGGGCGCTGGTTCGGTGGCATCTGCGGTGTGGTCTCACCGCGGCGCCTGCGCCTGGCCGCGGCAAACCAGCCGCGGGTTTATCGGCGGGCGTCGGGGCAGGGTCTCGGCGGCTGCGGCTCGACCTGACCGCGGCGCTCAGCGGCGCCGGTAGAGGCGGTCCTTGGCGGCGAGCAGCCGTTCATCGGCGAGAGCGTGCAGGAGCGCTGGGTCACCGGTTCCTTCGGCGACGCCGAAGGACGCTCCCAGCGAGCCGTCGGACATGCCGATCTCGCTGATCGCCTTGCTCAGGCGCGCGGCAGCAAGTTCAGCGTCTTCGGCGCAGGTCTTCGGCATCAACAGGGCGAACTCGTCGCCACCGATGCGAAAGCTGTCGTCGGCGAGCCGGGACTCGTCGATCAGGGCGGCGACCTGCTGCAGGGCCCTGTCGCCGGCGGGATGGCCGAGCGTGTCGTTGATCTGCTTGAAGCCGTCGAGGTCGAGCAGGCAGAGCGAGAGCGGCCAGGCATAGCGCGAGGCGCGGGCAATCTCGACCGGCAGCCGTTCCTCGTAAGCGCGGCGGTTGAGCAGGCCAGTGAGCGCGTCGTGGCGGCCGCCGTGTACCTCGGTGGCGAAGAGGCTGGCGTGCGACATGTGGGCGGCGACCAGCTCGCTGAGCAGCTCGAGCGTCTCGACGTCGCTCTCGTCGAAGTTGTTGACCCGCGGCGCGAAGACCTTGAGCACGCCGATCGTCTCCTCGCGGTGGACCAGCGGCACGCAGATCATCGAGAGGGCGTTGACCCGCTGGCAGGCATCGTTGTCGACCCGCGGGTCCGTCGCGGTGTCGTCGCAGCGCAGAACCTTGTCTTCCCGCACGCAAAGCCCGGAGAGGCTTGCGTCCATCTTCAGCCGCACGCCAAGAAAGGGGGTGGCCTCGCCGGTAGTTACGCGGTAGACCATCTCGTCGCCGTCGGCGATCTCGATTACGCCACCACTTCCCTGTGTCAGGTCCTGGGCGCGCCGGGCGATCAGCTCCATCACCGCGTCGATCTCGAGGTCGCTGGCGGCGATCTCGGTCTGGGTCTGGATGATCGCGCGCAGGTGCTTGGCGCTGCCGTCGCTCATGCGTCCCATATCGGCAGGCCCTACCCAAAATGTAGGGCTGAAACGCGCGCCTCAGCGCCTGTACGGGTGGGTGCTAGGCAGCAACCGCAACGCCGGCAGGCTGCCGGTGCTTGCGGAAGGTCTCTTCGATCCAGCGGTAGCCGGGGCGCTCCACGAGCGGAGCGCGGAAGCTCTCGATGCCCGCCGGCGCTGGTTCGTCGGTGGGAACCGGGCCCTCGTCGGGCAGGACCAGGGGGAAGAAGAGGGCGGCGGCGGTGAGGTCGGCGACGCCGAAGGAGTCACCGACCAGGTACTCGTTCGAACCGAGCTCGGCCTCGAGGCGGTCGAGCGCGGCGAGGATCTTGACCCGGGCGACGTCGGCCGCCTGCTCGTCACGAACGCCGAAGCGCAGGCCAGTGTAGGTGCGGGCGTAGGTGACCGCGCCGCTGCCCATGCGTGCCACCGGGCCGGGCGTCGTCCGCGCGATCACCGCTTCGAAGCGCTCGGGGTCCTTGCCCAGCTCGTGGAAGGCGAGCAGGCGGATGTGCGATCCAAGCTCCTCGTCGAAGAAGTCCTCGAGCTCAAGCGCGCGGCGACGCTGCTCGGGATCGGTGGGGTAGAGGGGCCGCTCCGGGTAGCGCTCCTCCAGCGCGGCGATGATCTCGCTCGAGTCGCCGATCGCCCGGCCATCGAGCTCGAGCACGGGGAAGGTGTGGCTGGCACCGCCGGTGAGCAGCATCGAGGCGGGGATGTGGAGGCCGGGGATCGAGACGGCGCGCCGCTTGTGCGGCACCCGCTTGTGATCCAGCGCCCAGCGCGCCTTCTCGCTGTAGTGCGAGACGCTGATGTGCCAGAGGGTGGGGGTGCTGGTGGACATCTCGCTGCGGCCAGCTTAGTTGAATTGCTCTGACCGAATCGAATAGCTTGGCGCTCGTGTCTCCGTCCTGGCTCGGCAAGGAAGAACGGCCGCGACCGGCGGCCGGCGATCGCGGGCTGCTGAAGAAGGTCCCGGCCGAGCCCCGCCTGCTCGCCGCACGGGCGCCGCGCCACCGCTTACTGCGCTGGCTCTTCAACGGCAGCGCGCCCGAGCCGCTGCCGTCGGTCAACGGCCCGGTGGAGAAAGCCGTCGATGGCAAGCTCGGCATCTGCTGCTCGGGCGGCGGCATCCGCTCCGCCGCCTTCTCGCTGGGCGCGCTGCAGCAGCTGCAAAAGGAAGGCGAGCTGAAGCGGGCCTCCTACCTGGCGGCGGTATCCGGCGGCTCCTACATCGCGGGCGCGATCTCCCTGGTCCACAAGACCGGTGAGCACGACTCCGAAGCCGATTTGCTGGACCGGTTACCACCCTTCGCGGAGGGCTCGCCCGAGGAGCAGTACCTGCGCAACCGCAGCTCCTACCTGGCGCCTGGCCTCACCGACAAGATCTTCCTTGGCTGGCGGATCGTGCTCGGCCTGGTGATCAACCTGATCTTTGTCGCGCTCCCGCTAGTCGCCCTGGCGCTGCTGCTCTCGGGACTCGCCTACGCCTCCGCGCTGCCCGATCTCAGCGGCGAATGCCACCGGGCGATCGCGGGGGGAGAAGCCAACTGCGCGGTGCAGTCGCCGCTTTGGTTCTGGCTGGTGACCTTCGTGCCGCTCGGGCTCAGCCTGCTCTTCGGCGCCGCGACCCTGCTGCCGCGCTGGCGCAACTACAGCTGGCAGAGCTTCTTCTCCACCTGGGCGACGCGCCTGCTGATCGCCGCTGCCGTCTTTGGCCTGCTTTTCTTCGCCGTTCCCTTCGCGGCCGAAGTGATTCGCAACGGCCATATCTTCGGCGGCACCGGCAGCAAGCCGACCGGGCTCGGGGCGGGGACGCTGGCGCTGCTGGTCGGGGTTGCGGCGCAGCTTGGCCAGCTGCTCCGCTCGAGCAAAACGGCGGATGACGTCAGCGCGGCGCGCAAATTCGCCGGCAAACTCGGCAAAGGCGCCCGGCTTGCGGTCGCCTACCTGGCGGCAGCCCTGGTCGGCCCGCTTCTCTTCTTCTTCGTGTTCGTCTTCACGGTGGCCGCGGCGCTCTCGGAAGTCGGTCCGGGGGGCTCGCTCGACAACGCGGATCTGGTCAAGCTCGGCGCCGGGGTGCTGACCGGTTTCATCGTCGTCTACTTCTTCTCCGACATCACCAACTGGTCGCTGCACCCCTTCTATAAGCGCCGCCTCGCCACCGTCTTCGCGCTCAAGCGGGTGCGGTCGAGCGCCCTCGACGAGGAGGAGCGCGAGCGGGTGGAGAGCGTGTCGCCGGCCAAGCCAAAGCACGACGTCGGCATCGCGGTCGAACGCGACTACGACGAACTGGTGCCGATCTCGAATACGGCGCTGAGCGGGTCCGAAGGCGAAAAGTGGCCAACGCTGCTGGTCTGCGCTGCGGCCAACATCTCCGACAGCAACGCGACCCCACCGGGCAGGCGGGTGACCAGCTTCACCTTCAGCGCCAACGCCGTCGGCGGGCCACTGGTCGGCGCGGTCCCGACCTGGCAGCTCGAGACGGCCTTCGAAACCCCCGAGGAAGCGTTTCCAGACATTTCACCTGAAGAGCAGAAGGAAGCAGCGAGCAAAGCGAAACCGCTTGAAAAAGCGGTGAAAAGACTCACTCCTTCACCGGCACGCAAGCGTCGCGGCCGCGACCTCACCCTGCTCGCCGCGATCGCGATGTCAGGGGCCGCGATCTCGCCCTCGATGGGCAAGATGACCAAGCGCCCGCTCACCTTCCTGATGGCGCTCGCCAATGTCCGCCTCGGCGTCTGGATTCCCAACCCGCGTTGGGTCGGCGAACTGGGGCGGCGACAGGAGCTGCGGCTGCGCTACGTGCGTCCGCGCCCCTACTACCTGCTCTGCGAGCTGCTCGGGCTCAACCGGATCAGCTCCAAGTACCTCTACGTCACCGATGGCGGGCACTACGAGAACCTCGGCCTGGTCGAGCTGCTGCGCCGTGGCTGCACCGAGATCTACTGCCTCGATGCGAGCGGCCTCAGCGCCGATGGCGCCGAGTTCGAATCGCTGGGAGAAGCGATCACGCTGGCGCGCAGCGAGCTGGGGGTGGAGATTGAATTCGCGGGGGAGGACAGCGGCAAGGGCAAGAAGGACGACGGTGGCGCTTCACCGACGGACATGGTCCCGGACAAAGAGACCCACTTCGCCAAAAGCGACGTGATCACGGCGAAGATCAGGTACCGCGACGGGCACAAGGGCAAGCTGGTTTACATGCGCAACGCGCTGACCGAGGGAGTTCCATGGGACGTGCGCGCCCACCATGAAGCGGACCCGCGCTTCCCCAACAACTCCACCGTCGACCAGCTCTACACTGACCAGAAATTCGAGGCCTACCGTGTGCTCGGCTCGCGGGCGGCCAAACGAGCGACGAAAGCGATGGGGGTGGCGTAAGTGTCGCTGCTGGGCGGTGAGGAGATCGAGGCGAAGCTGGCCGAGCTCGACGGCTGGGAGCGCAAGGGCGAGGCGATTGCGAAGGGCTTTGGCTGTGGCGACTTCGTCGGCTCGGTGAAGTTCGTCGAGAGCCTGGTCGGGCCTGCCGAGGAGATCGGTCACCACCCCGACCTGGCGATCTCCTGGGACACGGTGACGGTGACGATCTCCACCCACTCGGAGGGTGGCCTCACCGCCGCCGACTTTGAGCTGGCTGGAAAGGTCGACGCCCTATCGCCGACGAGCTGAGAATCGACTCGCGGCTCTCTCTGCCGTTGGCCGAGATCGAGCTGCGCGCCAGCCGCTCCTCGGGGCCCGGTGGGCAGCACGCCAACGTCACCGCCTCGCGGGTGGAAGCCGTCTTTGACGTCGAGGCCTCGCGGACGCTTGATTCGCGTCAGCGCGCGATGCTGCTTGACCGGAGTGGGTCACTGATCACCGCCGTCGCCCAGGACGCGCGCGGCCAATCCCGCAACCGCGAACTGGCGCTGCGACGACTGGCGGAGAAGATCGCCGCCGGGCTCGACGAGCCGGTGCGCCGGCGCCCGACCCGCCCGACCAGGGCCTCGCGGATGAAGCGCTTGGAAGAGAAGCGGCGGGCGGGGGAACGCAAGCGCACCCGTCGCCCCCCTGGTGGGGAGTACTGATGGCGAAGCGCAAGCAGAGGCGACCGCGGGCGAAGACGCCGACCGTCGACTACACGGACGCCGAGGGCAACACCCTGAGTTTGCGCCAGTCGCTCAGCGCGGGCACGATCGCCAAGCTGGAGGAGGGCCCGGCGACCGCGGCGACCAGCCAGGAGGATGCCTGGCACCGGCGCTCGGAGCTGCTCTTTGAGCGGCTCGCGGTGCGCTGGGAGATTGCCGGCCTGCCACTCAGCGAGCAGAAGATGCTGCTCGGCCGCTACCGAATGGCTGACCCGCCCACCCAGCAGTGGGTGCGTGAGACGATCGCCGAGCACCTTGAGCGACATATCCCCGAGCTGGCCGGGTAGCGGTCAGGTAAGCAAGCGAAAGGACTGGCCATGTTCGCCAACACCAAGGCAACCAACGGCTTCGCCGTCGACGACATCGAGGCGGCGAAGAGTTTCTACGGCGAGACGCTGGGGCTGGGTTTCAACGTGATGAGCGAGGAGTTCGGCGTCGCCACGATCCAGCTGGCGGGTGG
Source organism: uncultured Solirubrobacterales bacterium (assembly GCA_963716345.1). Taxonomy (GTDB): domain Bacteria; phylum Actinomycetota; class Thermoleophilia; order Solirubrobacterales; family 70-9; genus VRUE01. Next base: position 912,662 of record OY970304.1, on the reverse strand, counting down.
CCGCAACACCCTCGTCTACGCCAAGCCCGACTTCGTCCCCGCCACCTACACGATCCTCAACTTCGAGGTCGACGATGTCGATGCGGCGGTCGACGAGCTCGACTCCAAGGGCGTCGAGCTCGAGCGCTACGAGGACTTCGAGCAGGACGAGAAGGGAATCGCCCGCGGGCCGGGGCCCTCGATTGCCTGGTTCAAGGACCCGGCCGGCAACATCCTCGCGGTGCTGCAGCAGCCCGCCTGAGCGGAGCGCCGCTCAGGCGTTGAGCAGCTTGGCCTTCTGCGCGGCGAACTCCTCCTCGGTGAGGATGCCCTGGGCCTTCAGTTCACCGAGCTCCTTGAGCTGGTCGATCATCGACTGGCTGCCTTCGGTGGGGGTCGGTGCAGCCGCCACCGGGGCGGGGGCCTGCTGCTGCGCTTCTTCCTGCTGGGCCCAACGCTGGCCCTGACGGCGTGAGACGCGGTTGCTGACAGCGGTGGCGGTGCCGGCAATGGCGGCTGTTCGCGCCACTCCTCGAAGTAGTCCTGGCATAGCGGTCTCCTCTTACTCGGATGCCTCGACCGCGTCGAGCGCGGCGAGGACGTCTTGGACGGGGATGCGGCCGCTGGCGACCAGCTGGCCGCCAGAGCGGCGCACGGCGGTGGCAAACGGCGCCGCCCAGCTGTTCTCGTAGACGAGCAGGGCGGCCGAGGTACCGGGCTCGAGCGCGTTGCCGGCCTCCGCGATGTCGTCGTCGCCGAGCAGGCCCGAGGAGGCGCCATCGAAGGTGGCGAAGACATCGACCTCGTCGCCGAGATCGGCGATCTCCAGTGCGGCGACTGAACCGTCCTCGGCCTTGGCGATGAAAGCGAGGTCGAGGATGCGGACCAGGCCGCGGTCGACGAGGTCGACCAGGTGCGGCAGCGCCTCGCCCGTCGGTTGCCGTCCCGGCCACTCGACGATCAGGTAATCGATCGGCCCCATCTCGTTGATCTCATCACCGCTCAAATCCGGCCCCCTTCGCTGTTGGTTGCGCGCGGGTCAGGCCCGGCAGTGGGGACCATAGCGGTGGAGCGCCTTTGGTTCAGGAAGCTGATGTAAACGCTAGGGCGCGGCGGGGACCACCGCGATCGGACCGCCCTCGGTGGGCAGATCGGCGGTGTCGAAGGAGGGGCCCTCGAGGCGGGCAACCTGCGGCATCTGGGCGACGAACTCCTCCTCGGTCTCGGGGAGGAAGTCGGCGCGGGCGGTGCGGTAATGCATCGGCACCACCCAGCGGGCGTCGAGCCGGGAGACGATCGCTCCAGCCTGGGCAGCGCCGATCGTCGGGCCGCCGCCGACCGGGAGGATGAGCAGGTCGACGGCGCCGATCGCGGCCGCCTGTTCCTCGCGCAGCCCGCGCTGGCCGAAATCGCCGAAGTGGGCGACGCGCAGGCCGTCGAGCTCGAAGACGAAGATCGTGTTGGGCCCGCGTTCGGTGCCGGCCACCTCGTCGTGCTCGGAGGCGACCCCGATCACCTCACCGATCGCCTCTGAGTCGTGCTTACCGGCGGTCGCGCGCAGCGTCTGCGGTTCGCCGACGATCACCTCGACCGCGTTGTGGTCGCGGTGATCGTGGGTGACGAGCAGCAGATCGACGCCCTCGGCCTCGATCGGCGGGTAGTCGAACTTAAGGCCCCGATCAGCCAGCAGTGCCCCCATGTCGCCGAAGGGGTCGATGAAGACCTTGGCCTCCGGGCCGGTCAGGGTGAAGGCGGACTGTCCGTGCCACTCAACGCGCATGTTGCTCCTCCAGTTGCGGGACTTGGGATGGGCCGATTGGGACCTGGGCCGTCTCCTCGGCGTGGTGGTACTGGCCGCCGCGCAGCAGTGATGCGGCGGCGGCGACGAGACAGGCGACGATCGCGAAGGTGAAGGCGGTATCGAGGCCGTCGCTGAAAGGCCCGGCGATCAGGTGGGGGAAGAAGGCCTGCCCGGTCAGCGCTGCGTGAGCGTGGGCCGGCAGTGCCGCCAGGGCATGCGGGCCAACCAGGTGCTGAATCGGGTTGTAGCCGAGGAAGGCGGCGAAGAGGACCGAGATCGGCGGGGTCTGGCCGGCGTGGTGGGCGACTCCCGGCGCGACCCCGTGCGCTTCCAGGCCGCCGCTGAGCGCCTGCGGCAGGCTGGAGGAGAGGCCGATGATCAGCAGGGTGAAGAAGATCCCGACCGAGAGCACCTGAGCCGAGTTCTGGAAGGTCTGGTTCATGCCGCCGCCGGCGCCGCGATCGGCGGCCGGCAGGCTGTTCATCACCGCGGCGCGGTTGGGCGAGGCGAACATCCCCATCGAGATCCCCTGCAGCAGCAGGATCGCGGCGAAGACGGGGTAGGCGAAGTCGATCGGCAGCGACATCAGAAGGGCGAAGCTGATCGCCGCGGCGATCATGCCGCCGGTGGCGAAGGGACGGGCGCCGAAGCGGTCGGAGAGCACGCCCGAGATCGGTCCCGCGACGAGCAGGCCGACCGTCAGCGGCAGCATGTAGATGCCGGCCCAGAGCGGCGTTTCGGTGAAGCCGTAGCCGTGCAGCGGCAGCCAGATGCCCTGTAGCCAGATGATCAGCATGAACATCAGGCCGCCGCGTGCGACGGCGGCGAGGAAGGTCGAGAGGGTGCCGAAGGTGAAGGCGCGGATGCGGAAGAGGGGGAGGCGGAACATCGGCTCGGCGACGCGGCGCTCGATCACGGCGAAGGCGATGAGTGAGGTCGATCGAGCCGGCCAGCAGGGCGAGCACGCGGGGGCTGCCCCAGCCGGTCGGGCTGCCGCCGTAGGGGCGGATGCCGTAGGTGACCGCGACCATCACCAGGACCAGACCGAGGGCGAAGGTGATGTTGCCGCCCCAGTCGATCGAGGCCGGCCGCGGCTTGCTGCGCTCCTCCAGCTTGAGGTAGGCCCAGACGGTGCCGAAGAGGCCGACCGGGACCGAGATCAGGAAGACCAGGCGCCAGTCGATCGGCGCCAGCAGGCCGCCGAGGATGAGGCCGACGAACATGCCGCTGACGCCGACGATGTTGTTGATCCCGAGCGCCATGCCGCGCTGGTTGGTGGGGAAGGCGTCGGTGATGATCGCCGCCGCGTTGGCCAGCAGGCAGGCGCCGCCGACGCCCTGGACGATGCGGAAGACGACCAGGTACATGGCGCCGGCCTGACCCGTCATCCAGTCGATCGCCAGCAGCAGCGAGGCGGCGGTGTAGATGACGAAGCCGAGGTTGTAGATCTTCACCCGCCCGTAGATGTCGCCGAGCCTGCCCAGGCTGACGATCAGCACGCTGGAGACGACCAGGTAGCCGAGGATCATCCAGAGCAGGTAGAAGCTGTTGCGCCGGAACCAGGGGATCGAGGTGGATGCCGCGGAAGATGTCGGGCATCGCGATCAACGTGATCGAGGCGTCGAGCGTCGCCAGCAGGATCGCCAGGGTGGTGTTGGAGAGGGCGATCCACTTGTAGCGGTCATTCGCCTGGCCCCCGTTGTTTTGCGTCGTGGTCCTCTCGCTCGCTGACACAGGCCAAATATACACAGGCAAACTGTGCAGTTTGCCTGTGTAATCTCAGCTATGATTCGCGCCATGCCGACCCGCGTCGACAGCGGCCCGCTCGCCAGCGAGCTGCGCGTTGTGCTCGGCCGGCTGATCCGCCGCCTGCGCAGCGAGCATCGCTTCTCGCTCTCGCAGGGATCCGTGCTGGGACGGCTCGACCGCGAAGGCCCGCAGAGCACGAGCAAGCTGGCGAGCGCCGAACGGGTGCGCCCGCAGTCGATGGGGCAGACCGTCTCCGAGCTGGAGACCCAGGGCCTGGTCGAGCGCCGACCGGACCCCGCCGACGGCCGCAGCTCCTTGGTCGAGCTGACCGAGGCGGGCCGCTCCGAGCTGCGCGAGGACCGTGGCCGCCGCGAAGGATGGCTGGCCGAGGCGATCGAGGAGAACTTCACCGTCGAGGAGCGCGAGGTACTTGACGAGGCGACGCGCCTGCTGGCGCGGCTGGCCGAGTAGCTGGTCGGTAATTTGGCCGCCAGGCGATGCAGTTCGGCGCGTTTTCGCGCATCACACGCGATAGAGGACGCCCTACCGTGGGCAACGATGATTCATCGTGATGATCTGGTCCCGCGCTTCGCATGGCTCGCTGGCTCGAAGTATTACGACGAAGCCGTCGACGAGGCGTTGGTTGCCATTGCGTTTGCCGCGCACGGTTGCGGAGATGAGCTTCTCGAGTATGGGGCCGCGTGGATGATGGCCAATGGAATCGTCGAGGTGTTCGGCCTGGAGGATCTCGTCTACAAAGCCCGCGGCGAACTCCTTCTCCCGCCGTGATCTTTGCCTGACCTGGTGTAGCCTTTACAAATTCCTAAAAAAGTAAAGAACATGACCCGAGTTTCTTCCAAGCACCAGGTAACGATTCCCGTCGACGCGCTGCGGTCCGCCGGACTTGGGGCCGGAGACACCGTGAAGGTCGAAGCTGATGGTGCCGGCCGAGTCATCCTGACGCGGATCGACGAGTTGGTTGGTCTCTATGCGGGGTGCCTGGATAGCGACGGTGAGCTGCGACGGCAGGTGGATGGGCTGCGTGAAGAGTGGCAGTAATCCTCGACTCAGATGCGGTGATTGGCTTTCTCGACCGCGGCGACACGCTTCACGCATCCGCCAATGCGACCATTCGCAAGCTCATCCTCGAGCGACGCCTGCATGTCTCCGTGGTGACGTATGCCGAGGTTCTCACCGGTGCGCGGCTGGGACATCACGATGAAGGTCGCGTTCGCGGTTTTTTCAACGAGTTGATCTCTCAGGTCCTCCCTGTCGACCTCGGAGTGGCAGACAAGGCCGTAGAGCTTCGTTCGCAGCGGAAAGTCCTGCGGATGCCGGATGCTCTGATTCTCGCTACTGCGGAGACCAATGGGGAAATTGACCTCATTGTCACCGGCGACAGTAAAGCGACCAAGGTCCCGGGTCTTCGGTGTCGGGTCGAACTTCTGGGCTGAGTCGAGCTCTGAGCTAGTCGGCGACGCGCACGACGAGCTTGCCCACGTTGGCGCCGTCGAAGAGCATGTTGATCGCACTCGGCAGCTGCTCGAAGCCCTCGACGACGGTCTCCAGCGGTTCGAGGCTGCCGTCGGCGATCCACTCCGCCAGTTGCGCCGAGACCTCCGCCAGCTTGGCGAAGTGGTCGAGGATGATGAAGCCCTGCAGGGTGGCCCGCTTGACCAGCAGGTTGCCAAAGGTCTCGCGCGGGCCACTCAGTGGAGCGCTGTCGTTGTAGCCGGAGATCAGCCCGCAGAGGGCGATCCGGGCGTGGAGGTTGAGGCGGGCGAAGATTGCGTCCATGATCTCGCCGCCGACGTTCTCGAAGTCGACGTCGATGCCGTCCGGGGTGGCGGCCTTTAGCTGCTGGCGCCAGTCGTCGGCGCGGTGATCGACGGCCGCGTCGAAGCCGAGCTTCTCGGTCAGGATCGCGCACTTCTCGGGGCCGCCGGCGATGCCGACGACGCGGGCGCCATCGCGCTTGGCGAGCTGCCCGGCCACCGAGCCGACCGCGCCGGCGGCGGCCGAGACGATGACCGTCTCACCCTCCTGCGGCTTGCCGATTTCACGCATCCCCACCCAGGCGGTGAGGCCGGTCATTCCGAGCGCGCCGAGGTAGAGGCTGGGCGAGATCCCCTCGATCTCGGGGACGCGCTGCAGGGGCGCCGCGTCGGAGGCGATGAAGTACTCGGTCCAGCCGCTCAACCCCTGGACCAGCTGCCCCTCCTCGTAGTCGGGGTGCTTGGACTCGACCACCCGGCCGAGCCCGAGCCCGCGCATCGTCTCGCCGATCGCCACCGGCGGCAGGTAGCCAGGCTGGTCCCTGATCCATCCCCGGTTGGTCGGATCAAGCGAGATCCACTCAGTACGGACCAGCGCCTCACCGTCACCGATCGCCGGCAACTCCTCCTCAACGAGCTCGAAGGTCGAGTCATCGATCCGCCCCTCGGGGCGCTGGCGCAGTGCGTAGCGACGATTGGCGGGCACGAGTCGAGTCTATCCGTGCCCGCCCACTGGAGTGTTATGGAAGAAGGTGATGTCTCCCTTCCCCCGAACAAAGCGACGGTTCACCCAATTACCTGCCCAACAATGGTCCGTCGTCGACTTTGGCGGAGGGCGACGCCATTACGGTGCCCGAAACACGAATTGGAGGCTTCAGGAACTTGATCGCTCGTACAAGAACTGCCTTGGCGCTCTGCGCTATCTGCGTCGCGGCGATGCTCACCTTCAGTGCCAGTGCCCTGGCGGTAGGAGGATCCGTGTCTGGTTGGGGATACGACTATTACGGCCAGGCAAACGGCACCGCTGTCACCAGCGGTTGCGAATGTGCGGGATCGCCTGGGACTGTTCCCGGCATCTCAGATGCCACTCAAGTTTCGGGGGGCTATTACCACAGCGTTGCCCTGCGGGCCAACGGGTCCGTGGTGGCCTGGGGCTACAACGGATCCGGGCAGCTTGGTGATGGCACCCTGACGAACAGCCCGACTCCCGTGGCGGTGAAAGGGATTTCCAATGCGATTGCGGTCGCTGCCGGCGGCTACAGCAGCATGGCGCTTCTCTCCAACGGGACTGTGGTGGCCTGGGGCGACAACGAGGACGGCGAGTTGGGCCAGGGCACCACGTCCGGCCCCGAAGCCTGCGAATGTAGCGCCACGCCCGTCCAGGTACCCGGGCTATCCAACGTGGTGGCGATTGACGCCGGCTATTACTACAACTTGGCGCTGCTCGCGGATGGCCAGGTGATGACCTGGGGCTATGATTACTACGGCGAGCTTGGCGACGGGGTCGGCGTGGAAACGGGATGCGAGTGCGTCGATCACCCCGTCCCCGTACAGGGTATCTCTGGTGCCGTGGGAATCTCGGCTGACTGGTATGTGGCCTCTGCGCTGTTGTCGGACGGCACCGTAAGGAACTGGGGTTACAACTATGACGGCGAGCTTGGCAACGGCGTCTTCACAACGACCAGCAGCACCAGTTGCTACTGCCTGACTCCGGTATCCCCGACCGGCCTTACGGGCGCGAGCGAGACGGCTTCAGGCGGTTACCATGGCCTTGCCCTGTTGTCGAACGGCACGGTTAGCGGCTGGGGCTACAACGAATACGGTGAGGTCGGCAACGGGGAATTCAGTTACAGCACCACGCCGACCCCGGTTAAGAATCTCTCTGGCGTCAAGGCCGTCTCGGCTGGTGCATACCACAGCCTCGCATTGCTTTCCAGCGGAACAGTGACGAGCTGGGGACGCAACGAGTATGAGCAGATTGGCGATGGAACGGAAGAAGAACGCAACACGCCGATCACCGTGTCGGGTCTGAGCGGTGTCAGCGCTATCGAGGCCAACGACTACAATTCATTTGCCATTGTTGGCCCTTCGCAGACCCTGAACGTGTCGCTTACCGGCGCGGGCAGTGGCAAGGTCGGCGGTGCGGGAATCTTCTGCCCGTCCAACTGCAGTAGGAGCTATCCGCAGGGCCAAGTTGAGATTTTGAGGCCAGAAGCGGTATCGGGCAACGGTTTTGCCGGATTCTCGGGTCCATGTTCAGGTACCAGTACGTGTCAGGTCAACATGAGTCAAGACCAGACGGTCACAGCTACCTTCGGTGCTCCCGTCGGCACCGCGATCACCAAATCGAAGGTGAGCAGTCGAAAGAAAAGCGCGAGCTTCTCCTTCACTGCACCTGGGGCGGTCACCGGCTTCGAATGCAAGCTGATTCGGCCCAAGCCGAAGCGCAAGCACGGTAAGGGCCACAAGCATGCAAAAGCATCGCGTGCGCCGGCGAAGTTCTCAGCCTGCCCTTCGTCGAAGGTCTACAAGCACTTGGGCCCAGGCCGCTACACGTTCAAGGTGCGAGCACTTGACATTCTCGGTGCCGACGCGAATCCGGCAACGCGGAAGTTCAAGATCAAGCCCCCGAAGCACCACAAGCCGAGGGGCAATCACAAGCAGCACAGTCACTAGCTAGCGTCGCGGCTGTCTCCTTGGTCACAAGTGGGCCAAGTGAGGCGGCCGCGGCCGCTCAAGGGCACACCGTCAAGCTGCTCGGCGAGATCCCGGCGGCCGACGCCGATTACCAGGATCGCGCCTGACTGCGGTCCGCTCCAGCCAGTCGAGCCCGGGGAGGCGACGCGCCGGCGCGACATCGAGCTTGCCTCGTCGGCCACGTGGCCGTAAACAGGTGCTCTGGGATCGTCGAAGCGAGACCCCCGCGATTTCTGGCCAAGGTTGGCTCATTTTCGAGCCGCGGTTGGCTGGAACACTCCTAATGGGACTGAAACCTGCTGGAAAGGGGATATGGGAGTAGTGATGCGACAGCGACGACTCCTGGCTCTTATTGCGCTGCCGTGCGCCTTTCTGGTGCTTCCTTCCCTTGCCACCGCAGCTCCGAGCTGCGCTGAAGGCCCGGAAGTCGTAGGGGACACGATCATCGGCACGCCCTGTGCGGACGTGATCCGCCTGCCGCGTGACATCACCACGGCGTTCGGCGAAGGCGGCGATGACGTCCTCTACGGCCAGCGCGGCAACGACAGCCTCTTCGGCGGCGAAGGCAACGACCGGCTCTATGGCGGCGTCGGCGACGACCAGCTGCGTGGCGGCCCGGGAGACGACCGGCTGTTCGGCGGCTTCGGCGCCGACTCGCTCGACGGCGAAGGCGGCAACGACCTCGATCGCGGCGACGCGACGGTTGACTCGATCGGCGATTCGGGCGTCGGTGGCAACGACACGCTCAGCTTCGCGACGGGGGCGACGCCGGGCTTCTCCAACACCGGCTCCTTCTTCACCGACGCCGGCTTTCCGGCAGGCGCCGAGGGCCGCGGCGTCTACGTCGACCTCGGCGAAGGCTTCGCCAACGACGGCCTCGCCCCCTCAGGCGGCGGCGTCGACAACTCGCTCGAACCGGCGAACGGCTTCAGCCACTTCGAGACCGTGATCGGCACCCCCTTCCCCGACTACATCGTCGGGACCTCCGGCGCCGAGACCTTCTACGGCGGTGGCGGGGCCGACCTGATCGACGGTGGCGGGGGAGGCGACGTCGCCCACGGCGGCGAAGGTCGCGACGGTTGCGTCGACGTCGCGACCGAGGACTGCGAGCTCTCCGGCGAAGAAATCGAGCTGCGCGACCCAGGCTCGATCGCCGTCGGCGTCATGTCCGCGGGCGCCCCCGGGGGACCATCCGTCTATCTGACCGGCAGCGACAAGGATGACCGGGTGACGGCGAGCTACGCGCCGGGAGCGATCACCTTCACGCTGGCCGCAGGCAGCGTGGGGCAATTCGACGCCGCCGCTGCGTTGGCAGGCGGCTGCGCGGCGCCGAGCGGGGGGTCGGTCTCCTGCCCTGTGTCGGAAACCCCGGACGCGATCCTGCTTGCCGGCCTGGCGGGCGACGATGTCCTCTCCGCCCCCGGCTTCCCGGAAACCGTCTCGGTCGTGGTGCTGGGCAACGAAGGCGACGACGACCTCACCGGTGGCGAAACCGAAGACGCGCTCGTCGACGGCGCGGGGAACGACGTGGTCAGCGCCGGCGGTCGCGACGATGCGCTGCCAAACAACGGCGGCGCCGACCAACTCGACGCCGGACCGGGTGAGGATCTCTTCATCTCTAACGCGGTCTGCGACGGCGATTCGCTCAACGGCGGCGCCGATCGCGACAACGCCAACTGGGCCAACTTCGGTTCTGGCGTGACGATCGACCTGGCCCATCACGTCGCTGGGCTGATCGGCCCGCAGGGCGAAGCGCACTGCAGCAGCGTCAACGAGCTGACGAGCCTGAAGGCGATCGAGGACATCGAGGCCACCAACGGCGCCGACAACCTGATCGGCGACGACGGCCCCAACCAGCTGCTGGGCAGGGACGGTCCGGACAACTACTTCGCCGGCGCCGGCGAAGACCTTCTCCTCGTCAACTCCGGCGATTCCGACCCGACCGTCGAGTGCGGCGAAGGCTTCGATACCGCCCTTGTCGACTTCGCCCCCGCCTTCACCGACGGCCCGCCGGTTGACTGCGAGTCGGTCGAAGAACGCGCCCCGAACAGCTTCCGCCCGCCCGACACCCCGCCAGAACCAGAACCAGAACCGGAACCCGAACTAGAACCGGAACCCGAACCCGAGCTGAAATTCCCGCCTCCGCCGCCCAAGCCGTCGGAATCGGAACCGGAACCGCCTCGGCGCGACGGCGTGGACCCCGCGACCCAGCTGCGGCGCCATCCCGCAGTGCTGCTTCTCGCGCCGGGCAAGAAGCGTCGCGTCTCCTTCAGCTTCGCCTCCGAGCCGGGCGCCCACTTCCGCTGCAAGCTCGATCGCCAGCCCTGGCGTCCCTGTCGCTCACCGCGCTCCTACCTCCTCGGCCCCGGTCACCACACCTTCCGCATCTACGCGATCGATATCGCCGGCAACCGCGACCACTCACCGGTGACGTTCGGCTTCCAAGTACGCCTCCGCTGAGTACAACGCTTGTCCCTCGCCAAAGACTGATCACCAACTTGCCGATGGGCGCGGCTGGGTTCTAGGAACGCCAGCGACGGTATAGCTCGCCGAAATCCTCCCGCATCTCTGGCGTCAGGTCCTCCGCTCCGAGCTTCCCGGTGAGCCGGATCGCTGCGCGCATCTGCGCCAGGTACTCAGTGCAGTGAGGGCAGTCGGCGAGGTGGGCCTCAAAGCGGCGGCGCTGGGATCGCGACAGTGTTCCCTCCAGATAGTCGGTGACCATCTCGACGATCTGCTCGCAGACGAGGTCCTTTCTCCAGGCGAGCCTCATGCCTCTACGAACTCCTCGACGGCACGACGCAATTGGCTGCGCCCGCGGTGCAGGAGGACGCGCTGGTTGCCTTCGCTGATCTCGAGCACCGTGCACACCTCTTTGTTGCTCAGCCCGTCGATGTCCCGCAAGGCTACGACGGCGCGCTGGCGTGAGGGGAGTCGCTCCAGAGCCAGGTGAAGCTTGTGCTCCAAACCGTCGGCCAGCATCCGGTCCTCGCTGTCCTCGATCCAGTGTTGCGGCGGAGACATCCAGGCCCCTGAGGCGTCAAAGCGCGCGCGATCGACCGCGGGGCCGGCATCGTCTATCGCGACGCTGCGCCGCTCACGCATGCCAGCGCTCTTGGCGCGGTTGACGAGGATCCTCAGCAGCCAGGTCTTGAACGATGAGCGCCCGGCGAATCCGTCGATCCCGCGCAGCACCGCGAGCCAGGTGTCTTGGACCACCTCTTCGGCGATCGCCGCGCTGGGCACGAACGTGGCCGCGAGCCGCAGCATCGTCGCCTGGTGAAGGGTGGCCAAGGCGACGAAGGCCTGTTCGTCGCCGCTGCGCAGCCGGGCGAGGAGCTCCTTTTCCTCGGTTGCGGTGGGATTGGCGCCACGAGTGTTCACGCGTCGCCAGGCAAGCTACGGCGCTCATCTTACGATCCTGAGAACGCCGTAGCTCACTCTGGCTATGCCCTACTAGAGGGCGACGATTCCCTCGCCGCCGATTGCTCCCGGGACTGTGACCGAACCGACTTGGGTCACCGTTCCCTGGGCGCCAATCGCGAACTCGTCGACGATGCCGGCGGCGCCGGCCTGGACGTAGAAGAACCGTGAGTTGGCTGACACCGCGGCATCGACCGTGCCGCCGTGGGTTTCGGTGTTGCCGAGGAACGTCAAGTGACCGCCGAAATCAGACCTGACGCTGCTGAACGTGCCGCTGCCCGCGTTCGATGCGTAGAGCACGCTGCCGGAACGCACGACCCAGCAGGTCGCCGCCTGGCCGGTTTCGATCGAGCTCAATTGCGAGACCGTCCCGTCGCTGTGGAGGGAGTAGCTGGCGACGGCGTTGTTCCCGGCTTGGGAGATGACCAGGTTGCCGCCTTGGTCGAACGTGACGCCGAACGGGACCGTGCCTGGCTCCGCGTTGACTACCGGCGTCGGTGAGAGCCGACCGAAGGCCCTCACTCCGAACACGTCGATGTTGCTGCCGTTGGCCTTGGTGGTAACGATCAACTGTGACCCGTTTGGCGAGAACGCGACCTGGCCCGGTGTGTTGACGAACTGGGGGGTCTTGGTGGGGTCAAGGCCGAGTTCGCGGCTGGATCCCGGGATCGGGAACAGGTGGCCGAAGGCAGCTCGGTAACCCTGGACCGAGCCACCCGCCTCGGCATTCAGCACGTAGACGAGGCCGTGGTTGACGGTGACGCTGACGGGGAACGATCCACCCGAGCCGATCACCTGGCGCAACGAGAGGCGATCGCCGAAGACGGCAAATACGGAAACCGTGTTGCTGCCCGCGTTGACCGCGTAGAGCAATCCGTTGTCGGCGTCATAGGTGAGTGAGCCCTGCGAGGCGAGATGGTCGACGACTGAGCCTTCGAGCGCCCCGCCGAGCCCGCCGGTGGAGTAGGCACCGACTTCGGTGAGGCTGCCGTTGGCACCCTGGTCGTAGGCGATGACCTGGTTGCCCGCGGTGTTGTCGGTTTGGACGAAGACTGGATGGTTCGAGCGATACGGCGCCGGAGGGTGAATCGGGCGATGGTGGAACGAGTGAACGGGTGAGCGATGGTTTGAGCGAGCGCTGGATGCGCTGGCAGTACCGGTGGTAATGGCGAAAAGGGCCGCAATTGCGGCCAGTGCCAAGCCGACACGGGTCATTCCTCTCATTGCGTGAGCTCCTTGGTTGGTTGGACTTGCAACCAGCAGTCCTCCCAGCGCAGCCGCCGTTACGGTCTTTTCTGTGTAGAAGGGCGTTCGAGGTAGGGTCTGACTCGTGCCGACCATCAACGTCGCAATTGAGACGTCTCTCCCGCCGGACCGTGTCCTGTACGCCGCTTACGACTTCTCCGAGCGGCGGGCGCAGGTTTGGCCAGCCGTCTCAATGAAGCGCATGGAGGTGCACGAGCTGGGAGACGCTTCCGCCGACGTCACTGAGGGCACCCGGGCCGGGCCGGTCGTCAACTGGGAGCGCTGTCGCTATGACTTCTCACAACCGGGCTCAGTAACGGCCACCGTGACCGACTCCAACGTCTATGACCCTTCCGCTAGCAGTTGGAAGATCACCGCGACCCCGAGAGACGGCGGCGGCAGCAAGGTCGAGATGGTCTGGATTCGCGAGTTCAGGCCAGGTCCGCGGGGAGCGGTCTTCGGCTTCCTCTTCGGGCGGGTGGGCGAGCGCGTCTTCGGCAAGTCCGCCCGCGATGCCCTGGCGAACCTGGAGCAGCTCGAAGCCGACGCTTGACAGGGCTCTTAGCTCTGGGCCTCCCACTCGAGACGCGCGATCACCACTTCAACTCGATCTCAAGCTCCCTCTCCTCTCGGCCGCGACGTAGGCGACTTCGCCGATCTGCTCAAGCGCTCGACCGGCGAGCGGTGAGCGCTGCGCCCGCTCGACCTCGACGTAGACACTTCAACCAGCATGCAGAGGCGGCCGCCTTCGTGATCGCTGCGTTCGCACAGGCCGAGCGCAAGCGGACCGGCGAGCGAACCCGGGAGGATTGAAGGTGAGGTTAAGTTAGGGGCGTCCGACTCGGGCGGCCGCGTCAGCTTGCGCCGGCAACGGCCTATAAACCGGACTGGCCTCTTGCACAAGATCTATGTTTCAATCGATCTGATTTACTCGCGCGGTTCTGTTTGATCAATTAGGGAGGGCACAGTATGCGCAGGTATCTCGTCCGCTTGACGCTGGCTGCATTCATAGGGCTGGCGCTTCTTTCCGGTTGCGGAAGTTCGGATTCTTCAAACTCCGACGACACCGCCACCGTTAATGAAGTCGCGCAGGAAAACTCGGTGGCCGAAGCCAAGCTTCAGAAGGTCGAAGCCGAAACTCAGGAAGTCGAACTGGAAGCGGCTGAAGCGAAGAAGGAAGCGGCTGAAGAAGCGGCAACGGCTCGCAAGGCGGCTGCGAAGCAAGCGCAGAAGGCAAAGACTGAGGCTAAGGCAGCGGCAGCCGCACAAGAAGAAGCCGCACAGGAAGCTGCGGCTGAAGAAGAAGAAACGTCCTCGGAAGCCCCTAATGTCGTCGGCATGAAGCTGCCGCAGGCAAAGGCAGAACTCATGGGTGCTGGATTTGTAGTCAGGACGTACAACACGGACACCGTGCTCGGGATCGTCGTGCCGTCGCACTACACAGTGTGCGCGCAGACGGTTATCGGCGGCGGCACGGTCAAAGTGCTTGCTCAAAAGTACGGTTGCTAGTCGGCTCGGGAGCGGCGCTGCCGCCGGAGCGAACGGAGAGTCAGGTCAGCGATATCAAGCGGGCGCAGAACAACCCCGGCTGGGTGCTGATCGCCCGCTTGCTAGATGGCCTCGATGCATCGATGGGCAAACTCGCGAACGCCTACGCTCGCGCCGAGCGCGGCGAGTTCGACCGAGGGACGCCGGCACAGGTGGCAGCCGCCTCCGGTAGGGAGGGGTCGACGGCGCCCGGTGCGTCACTCTCGGGCCTCGGCCGCTCACTCTTGCGTCACTAATCCCCGCGAGCCGCCCCGCTCAGGCTCACACGATCTGCGGCGCAAGTGCGATTGCCACGCACAACCCCGCAGATCGTTGGATGGGCGCGGCTGGGTTCGAACCAGCGACCTCTCGCGTGTGATGAGCACCGCTGAGGAGCCGAAAACCGGCTCCAAACCCGCATTGCCAAGCGGAATGGTGCATCTTCGCTGCTGATGCTCTGAATGACCAGATTGCCGCTGTTTGCGGGCGATTCTTGGCTTGCTGGGCACTGGTGCCCAGGCTTTCCGGTCGTCGTCGGAGTGGCTACCATGCCCGCATGTCCGATCCGCAGACAAAAGATGTCGCCGCCTTGTTTGGCGAGCGGCCCTTAGCTCGACCTCAGCCAGCAGAAGAGATCACCCTAGAGGCGATCCTCAAACGAGCCGGTGGGAAGCGCATGTCGCCGGAGGAGTTCGACCGGCATTTCGGCCACCTGCCCACCGATGGCGAGGGATAGGCCGCCGTCTTTGTCATGATTTCCTCTGTGGAGCAGCCTCACGTCAAGCTAAGCGGCGACTACGAGGGTCCCTACGTCGTAGAGGAGGCCCGTTCAGATGGCCGTCTTCTCGTGGCCCCCGATACCTCCGCCCAGGCGATCATGGACCGCCTGGGTCACGAGCCCGCAACGTTGGCCGAGTTCGAGGCTGCCTACGGGGCGGTAAAGCCCCCCGACGGCGAGCGCTGAGCCGTGGCCCTCAAGCGGGGCTTTGCGCCAGTGGCCTTTGACGAGCTGGCATGGCAGGACGATCTCCACAAGGCGAGCAAGAGCGCTCGGCGCATCGGCGAAGAAACCCGCTCTCGTCTGGAGCGCGAGGGGCAGGCCGTGGATGCCCTATTCGCCTGCGACGAGGAGCGAGGGATGGCACCAGTCTCCCCGGCTGCGTGAAGGTCTACATCCCGCCGCCCGGAGGCCCGCTTGGCCTCGTGTACCGACTCGCGAAGAACAAGGATGGGCGCCTTTATCTCGATCATCTCGCCTTTGGTGTCCGGCGCCACCCGCCGGGGTCCGCTGCCGACTCCGTCTACCTCATGGCTCATCGACGCCTGCACCTAGTCAACGGAGCGGCATTCGGCTTCAGATGGCTGAAAGTGGCTCTGTAGCTGGGAAAGCGGGCCAGGCTACGTTGGGCAGCGTTGGAGTGGATTGGGCTGCGTTCTGGCCAATGAAAGGGTCATTTGGCCAATGAATAGGCCAACGGAGCGTCGACTCGAGCCCCTGCAGATCGCCATATTGCAGATGCGCCGGCCTACATGTAGTGGAGCTTTTCGCTTCAAGGTAGGTGTCGTCCTCACCGGAACTCGTCGTGCCGGCGAGCCGATCCTTCTCGTCAAGTTTTGACTTGACACTCCGTTAAGCGATAGTAGGATGCGCGGCCGTGAAGCTGCGATCAACGGGCCGTCCCATTCGCCGCGATCTGGCGAGGCTTGCCGACAATCCGTACGTCGTGACTCATCCGGACCAGCTCCATCAGCTTCCCGATGGGAGAATGCTCGCCTGGTGCGAGTACGGGATTCCGACCGGCACTCCTACCCTCCTCTTCCACGGCGCCCCCGGCTCACGGATCGACAGCCGACTCATAGCCGGCGCAATCGCCACAGCCGGATTGCGCGTGATCACTGCAGATCGACCCGGATTCGGCCGCTCCTCTCGAGTAAGTGGGACTCGGACTTACCTCGCCTGGGCCGACGATGTCGCCCGCTTGGCCGACCACCTCGGCATCGGCGATTTTGCGGTATTGGCCTACTCGGCCGGCGGGCCCTACGCCCTTGCGACCTGCCAGGCTCTTGGCGCTCGAGTTAGGAGGGCGGCGATAGTGAGCGGAGTCGCAACTTCGGAGATGCCCGATTTCCGCAAGGGCCTGGCGCCTACCGACAAAGCGATGTTGCTGCTTGCCCCACGCGCACCATGGCTCGCACGCATGGCGGTAGGAAAGGCACTTAGCCAGGCACGGCGGCGACCCGAGAAGTTCGTAAAGGCTCTCGATCGGGACTTCAGCTCGCCAGCAGATCGCTCCGTTCTGGACAGCGAACTTCGCTCCGCATTCCCCGAGCTGTTTCTGGAGGCCGGGCGCCAGGGTCCTGCCGGGCTGGTCGAGGACTTCGCCGTCTGGGCCCAGCCGTCGGGCCTCAATCTGCAGGGACTAACCACGCCAATCCACCTCTGGCACGGTGAAGACGATCGGACGATTCCGAGTGCGCACAGTCGCTGGCTTGCTTCGGAAATAGGGTCGGCGGATCTGACGATCTGGCCCGGTGTAGGTCATCTGCACACAGCCGAGTGTTGGAGCGAGGCCCTTGCCGCCCTCGCCGGAGAATGAGTTAATGGCGCGATCGGCTCTCGTTACCGGTGCTTCGACCGGGATCGGACGCGCGACGGCAGTGGAGCTCGCCGCGAACGGCTGGCGAGTGTTCGCCGGTGTGCGTCGCGAGGAAGACGCCGATTCGCTTCGAGCGGGGACGCCTGGGCGCATTGAGCCACTCTTGCTGGACGTGACAGACCAGGCGCAAATCGCCGCCGCGGCGCGCCTCATAACCGAAGAGGTTGGCGCAGCGGGGCTAGATGGGCTCGTCAACAACGCCGGCATCGTGCTCGGTGGCCCGATCGAGACCCTGACGATGGAGGACCTGCGAGGGCTGCTGGAGGTCAACGTCGTCGGCCAGGTAGCCGTCACGCAGGCCCTGTTGAAGCTCGTGCGAGAAGCGCGGGGTCGCGTCGTCTTCGTCGGATCGATCAACGGACGGCTCTCAATCCCATTCCTTTCTCCCTATTCCGCCTCTAAGTACGCGATCGAGGCGATCGGAGATTCGCTACGCAGGGAGATGCGCCCATTCGGAGTCAAGGTTTCGATCGTCGAGCCAGGAGCGATCGAGACTCCAATGCGCGAGAAGGGCAGCGCTGCGGGCAACAGGGTTAGAGACAGGTTGAGTGACGAGCAGCGCCGTCTCTACGGTGACGCGATCGACGGATTCATGGCCGCCGCAGCCAAGGGCGACGAGAGCGCCTCCTCGGTCGAGAAGGTGGTGAAGGCAATCGACAACGCACTGACCGACCGTCGGCCTAGAACCCGCTACATCGTCGGAGCTGACGCTCGCGCACAAGCGGTATTCGCTTCTCTGCCGGACCGCGCGAGCGACAGGCTGCTCGCCCTTTTGATGCGTCGATAGGCATCGTTCGTCCCCTGCATCCCTCGCATCCTTTGGCTTGGACAGGCGGACTCCGTTCCGCCTGTCCCATCGAGACACAAGGTCACTCGCCGTCACACACCATCGCCGCCATCAGCTTGGCGGCCTCCGCGTCGTCAAGCCCTTCGCGATCGAGGCGCCGCCAGGTCCAGAAGTCGAGGGCGACGGCGACCAGAACGCGCGCCTCGGGGCGAGAAAAGCCGGCCGCCAGGCCGGCAGCAAGCTCGGCAAACACCGGATCCATCGATTGCTTGAGCCATGCGTCGAGCACCGAGACTGGAGTTCTTTCGCTGAGCAGCCGCTGCTGCATCGTCGCCGTTTCGCGATACCAGGCATAGAACAGGGCGAGCGCGGTTTGCAGCCGCTCGCCGGGATCCTCGAGGGCGAATGCCGGGCCGAGGTCGGGTAGGGGATGCTGGCCCAGCCAGTGGGCCGTGCACGCAGGAAGCAGTGCCGCCAGGTCCGGGAAGTGCGCATAAACGGTGGGCCGCCGCACCCCGGCGCGACGGGCGATGTCGGCGACCGTTGTGTTCGCGATGCCGACCTCTTCGTGCAGGGACGTGGCCGCCGCGGCGATGCGCTCGCCGGTCTCCTGTTGTGAGGCGGCCCGAGCCTTCAGCTCGTATTTCCGCTTTTTGCTTGACACCCTGTAAAATGATAGTAAGGTCAGCGGACGTGAATTCCGCCCAGCCCAAGGTTGTGGTCCTCGGCGCCCAGGGCGCGCTCGGCCGGCTTTGCGTGCCGGCGCTGCAGAAGGCGGGCTTCAAGGTGATCCGCAGCGGCCGCCGCCCCGAGGCGGGGAGCGACTTTTGCCAGGTCGAGCTCGGGGATGCGAAAGCGGTCGCCGAGCTCTGCGGAGACGCCGACTTGATCGTCTCCACAGCTCGCCACCCGGCGCTAGCGGCAGAGCGCTATGCCCTCGCCAATGGCAAGACTCTGGTCAGCGCCGCTGCCTTCTGGCCGGCTGAGCGAGCCCAGCTCGAGACTGCGGCCGCCAAGGCGAGCGGCACGCTCGTCCTCGACGCAGGCCTTGCGCCCGGGGTCTCGTCGATCGTGCTGAAGGAACTGCTCGCCGAACATCCCGACGCCGACGGAGTCGAGAGCACCGGCACCCTCTCGATTCTCGAGCCCGCCGGGCGCGGCACCGCGGTCGATGGCATGATCGCCTGGCAGGGCGCGCGCCGGCTGCCCACCGCGATCGTCGAGTTCCCGCCGCCGGTCGGCCGCTGTCGCTGCGTGCGCTTCGTCGGCGACGCCGTGATCACCGCGCTCTTCAGCAGCCTCGCCGAAGGCCGTACGCCAATCGCCTACGGCACCTTCCTCGAGCGCCCGGCGCGTGCTTACTTCCTCGTCCTCAATTCGCTCGGCCTGCTGACCCGGCTGCCGGAGAGCTTCTTCACCCTTGGCTACAAGTTGCGCCGGGCTCGCACCAAGGCAAAGCCACAGACCCACATTGTCGCCGTTTGGAAGGGCGGGCAGCGGCTCGCGGCTCGCGTGATCAGCGGTCGCGGCAACTACCTGATGTCCGCGACAGCCGTCGCCGCCTACTGCGAGGTCTTGATCGCGCGGCCTGCAAACGGCGCGGGTGGGGGCGTCGTCGGCATCGAGGACGCCTTCGCGCTATCCGAAGTCCGGGATCGATTCGAAGAGCAGGGCATACGCATCGAGGCGATGGCCTAGAGATGTGCTTCCGATGAAGCAAAGCCGTGCGCTCAAGAGCCTGATCGCGAGCCGGATGGCATTCGGCCTAGCGATCTGGGCCTTTCCCGGTCCGGTCGGCAGGGCATTTGGCGTCGATATGACCCGCGATCCCTTGGCGATCTACCTGTCCCGGCTGGTCGGTGCCAGGGACGTCGTGCTCGCCTGGGAGCTCCGCATGACCGATAGAGAGGCCCGGCGAAGATGGCTACTCACCTGCATGGCTTGCGATGCGGCCGACACGCTGGCGGCAATTGCGGCGGGGCGCAACGGCCTGTCGAAACGCACGACTGCTGCGATCCTTGCGGCGTCACTCGGGCCTATGGCCCGCGCCGCCCTTATCCTGCGCGAGCGATAGACCGTGGAAGTGAAACGAGAGGATGTGCGTTTCGACTCCGCGGGGGAGAGCTGCGCCGGATGGCTTTTCCGACCGGCGGAGGCGGCCCGGCGGCAGGTGCCGTGCGTCGTTCTCTGCAACGGCTTTTCGTGCGTTCGCGATCAGGGGTTGGATCGATTCGGCGAGCGTTTCGCGCGGGCAGGACTCGGCGTCCTTGCCTTCGACTACCGGCATTTCGGTGACAGCGGTGGCGAGCCGAGGCAGCTCGCGCGCAGCGCCGGGCAGCGCCAAGACCTGCGCTCGGCGTTGGCTTTTGCCCGCCGGGTTGGCTGGGTCGACTCGAGCCGCATTGCCGCTTGGGGGTATTCGCTGGGGGGCGGTCACGTTCAGTCTCTCGCCGCGAACGAGGCTGGGATCGCGGCGGCTGTTTGCATCGCCCCGATGGTCAATGACACTCGCAGCGCCCTGCATATCGGCGGATCGAGGCACGCGGTTCGCCTCACTGTGGCCGCGCTACGAGACGGCATCCGCGGACTGCGTGGCGCTGAGCCGTACCGGATCCCGATCGTAGGCGCCCCCGGCGCGCTCGCCGCCATCAACTGCCCCGAAGCGGTCTCCGGAATGGAGGCGATTACACCTCCGGGCTCGAATTGGCGCAACGAGTGCTGCCCTCGAGGCATGCTGGGTCGGTCGTATGAACTCGAGAGGAAGGCGCGCAACATCTCTTGCCCAACCCTCTACTGCATCGCTGAGGACGATCAGGTCAACCCACCAGAGCTGGGGAAGCGGGTTGCGAAGCGAGTCCCTGATTCCGAGCTGTGCCTGTATCCGGGCGGACACTTCGACTTCCTCCAGGGCGAGACGTTCGAGCGCGTGGTCGCCGACCAGGTCGACTTTCTGACACGGCGGTTGATTGCCGAGTGAACCGAGAAGTCCATCACGCATTCGGCAGAGCTGGTCCAGGCACCGTGGGTTCATGAGGTAAGGATGGGACGGCTCGTCGTCCAGACGAGTGTTCTCAGCTCGTCGGTCGGGAGTGTGCCGCGCCGTTATGGCTATCCCGCCAGGTTGCGCGAACCGAGGGTTTTTCAGCGACGTTGAGCCGCTGCAATCGCAGCTTTCAAGCCGTTTCAACTATGGGCGCGGCTGGGTTCGAACCAGCGACCTCTCGCGTGTGAGGCGAGCGCTCTCCCACTGAGCTACGCGCCCGGGAGGGGCTCAATCATAGGTGGCGGCAGGGGCTCGTCGTCCTGCTCGGCCATGGCTCTCTTTTGCAGGGCCATGCCGATGAAGGGGTAGACCAGGGTGGAGAGCATGGCGGCGCCGACAAGGCCGGCGGAGGTGGTGACGCGCATCTTGCCGGCGTCGACGGCGATCGCCGTGATCGCGACGACAAGGGGGAGCTCAGTGGCGCTGAAGAAGGCGAGGGCGCGGCGCTCGGTGGCGCTGAGCACCTTGCGGTAGAGGAGCAGGGCGGGAGTGCCGCGGACGACCAGGAAGAGGACGAAGAATAGGAGCATCTTGGCCAGCGCTTCGGCCGAGCCGAGGGCGCCGAGGTCGAACTCGAGGCCGCTGGTGATGAAGAAGAAGGGGACGAAGAAGCCGAAGCCGACCGCAGTTAGCTTCGACTCGAATATCTGCAGCTCGTGGCCGCGCAGGGCGGCGCGGGTGATCATGCCGGCGACGAAGCCGCCAAGCAGGACGTCGAGGCCGAGCTTGCTCGCCAGCAGCACCAGGCCGAAAACGAGGACGACGGTGATTCGCACTGCAAGCTGGCTGCTCGCCTCGAAGGTTTTTTCGAACGCGGGCCAGCCGCGCCAGGCGAGGCGTACCGAGGCCAGCGCGACCCCAAGCGCGAGGAAGATGAAGCCGACCAGGATCGCCGCCTCGTGAAAGGGACTGGCGGTGGTGAGCACGAGCGTGACCAGCAGGATCGGCCCGAACTCGCCAGCGCCCCCAGCCCCCAGCAGGTAGGTGCCGAAGCGCGTTTTTAGCCCGCCGCTGTCCTTGAGGATCGGGATCAGCGTGCCGATCGCGGTCGTCGCCAGGGCGGAACCGGTGTAAAGGAAGGAGACGACGATGCCGGCGGCGGCAAGCACGCCGCCGATGCCGTAAGCAAGCCCCACTGAGAGCGCCCAGCCGAGCGCACCGAGCTTCATCGGCGTGCCCTTGATCCGTTCGAAATCGATCTCGTAGCCGGCGAAGTAGAAGAGCATCCCCAGGCCGAGGTTGGAGAAGAATTCGATGAAGTCAGAGGAGTGGGCGAAGTTGAGCACTTCCGGGCCGACCACGATCCCCAGCAGCAGCTCGAGGACCACCACGGGCGGCGCCATCCCCTTGGGCACGACCGCGACCGTGATCGCGGCAATTGCCGCGATCAGGACGATGACGAAGAACGAAGAGGTGTCTACATCGATCATGTGGCGCCGATCCTACGTTTGTCCACGGGCGGAGAGAGGGCGATTTCATTGGGTACTCAAAACTTGGTAATCGCCCTTCCAGGGGCGCAACGAGTCAAAGAGGAGAACCCAATGCCTTTTTCAACGCCCCGCCGTGTCGCACCTGCGGTCGCGGCATCCCTTGCCATTCTGGCTCTGGCGTTTGCGGCCGCAGCCGGCGCCGCGGTCAGTAAGTACCCACCGGCTGCCGCCTCGCGCGGCTTCAGCGGCAGTGCCGCTGGCTGGACCTCCTCTTCCGGCAACGAAGGTACCTGCCTGCCGCCGCTCCTCTGCGCGAGCGTCACCAACAGCTATCAGGACACGGGGGGCGCCGATGGGGGCGGCTTCATTCGCAGTGCCTACACCGGTGTTGTCGGCGTTACCGCGGTAGGGGGCACGACAAAAGGGGTCTGGGAAAGCCCGGCCTTCACCTACGCCGGTGCAGGCGGTGGGGACGCTACGTCGATCGGTCTCAGCCTCGACCGTCGCGCCAGCGTCGACCAACTGCTCGCGGTGACCGGTAACTCCGCCGAATACACCGTGCGACTGATCGACGTCAGCGAAGGGGGAGAGGCGTTGACGCTGATCCCGCCCACGACTCTCGCGGGCGCCAACTCGTGGACTGGCGTATCGCGAGGCTCGATCGATCCGGAAAGCCTCAGTCCCGACCACGAATATCGGATCCAGATCACCAGCAGCTATACGACCGGCACCGGCGTTCTGGTGACCGGCAACGCTGACTACGACAACGTCGTACTCAGCGCCTCCGACGGTGCCGGCAGCAGCGGCGGCAAAAAAGGCGGCGGCAAAGGAAAAGGCAACGGTGGTGGCAACGGCACGGGCGCCTTCGACTCCCGGCGCCTGGAAGAACTCCTGCGTCAGGCAACTCCCGCAACGGCGGTCCTCGGCGGCAAAGGCAAGCGACTCTTCGTCCGCGTCAACTGCCCGCGCAAGATCGGCCACGCCTGCCGCACGACGGCTCAGGGCCTACTGCGCAAGAAGCGCCCGGCGACCCTGAAGCGCACCGTGCGCTTGCGCAGCGGCAAGTCGAAGCTGCTCGTCCTGCGGGTAAAGCCGAAGGCGCGCAAGCAGGTCGCAAAGCGCAAGCGCCTGCTGGTCCGCCAGAAAGTCCGCGCCGGCAAGGCGACGGCCACGATCCTCAAGAGCCGCCGCCTGATCCGCCGCTGAAATCGACTGACTTCGCATTTGTGGTTCGTATGCACCACAAGTGCGAAGTCATCGAGGGCCGTGGCCGGATACGATGGTCGCGGACCGTGCTAGGCGGGGAACCAGCGGTGCCCTGTAATCCGCAATCCGCTTTAGCGGGGCCGAATCCCGTTCCGAGGGGCTGGCCGTCGGGGTCAGTGCGCCGCGGAAGGTGTTGACGGCCGGGTCCTGCGCGACGTAGGCACGCGAACCAGGTCAGGTCCGGAAGGAAGCAGCCTTAAGCGGAAGCCGCGGGTGCCGCAGGTGAGCCCGACTCGAGCCGACCGCGACGGACACGCCCGGTGACTTTGTTTCGGAGGACGGGGCGCACGGTCCATTTTCCTTCGCTGAGTTTGAGGTTTGTCCCTACATAGGCGGACAAACCTCAAACTCAGCCTTAGTCGATCAGCCGCTTTTGCATGCGGTTGATCGCTATGCGCCAGGTCAGTAGGGCGAAGCAGACGAGGAAGGCGAAGCGGGCTAGGTCGATCGTCTCGTAGCCGAAGGCGCCGCCGCGGACCAGTTCGACCAGCTGGTGCAGGGGGTTGGCCTGGGCGATGACCTGGAAGCCCTTGGGCAGACCTTCGATCGGGAAGAAGGTGCCGGCGACGAGGAAGAGCGGCGTGATGCAGAGCGCCGTGACGTAGTTGAACTGGTCAATCTTGGCGACGGTCGCCGCCATTGCGATGCCAAAGCCGGCGAAGCCGAGTGCGGTGGCGAAGCAGAAGAACGGCACCAGCAGCATGCCCCAGGCCGGGTCGAGGCCGAAGCCGATCGTGACCAGCAGCGGCACGCAGCCGTAGGTGCCGGAGCGCAGGGCGATCCAGAGCATCTCGGCGGTGACCAGCTCCTCAACGTCGACCGGCGCGGCGAGGATCGCGTCGTAGGTGTTCTGGAAGCGGTGCTTGACGAAGGTGCCGAACATCGCCGGCAGGGCGCTGGAGAAGATCACCGCGGTGGCAACCATGCCGGTGCCGACGAACTGGATGTAGGGGACGCCGTTGACTTCGTTGACCAGCGTCGCGCTGAGGCCGAGGCCGAAGGCGAGCAGGTAGACGATCGGTTCGAGGATGCTGGAGAAGGTCGTCCCCTTCCAGTAGGTGCGGAAGTTGGCGACCTCGCGGCTCATGATCCCGGCGATCGCCGCCGGTTCGAGCCGCCGCAGCTTGACTTTGGCTCCCTCGCTCATTCCGCCTCCGCTCCGGTCAGCAGCACGAAGACGTCCTCGAGCGAGGCGGCGCGGACGACCGCGTCCTCGGGCACGGCGCCGTCGGCGGCCCGCTCGGAGCCAACGATCGCGATCGCGGGGCCGGCGGGCCGCACCGGCAGGCCCTGCTCCTCGGCAATCGCCCGCACTTCGGTCAGCCGTTGCGGCGGCCCGTAGACCTCGGCCGTGTGGGTGCCGGCGTGGGCGGCGATCAGCTCGGCCGGCGTGGCACGGGCGATCACCTTCCCCTTGTTGACGACGGCGACCTCGTCGGCGAGGCGCTCGGCCTCCTCGATGTAATGGGTCGACATCAAGATCGTCGTGCCGCCGCTGCGCAGGTTGTCAATCAGGGTCCAAAGCTCGGTGCGGATCTGCGGGTCGAGGCCGACCGTCGGCTCGTCGAGCAGGATCAGCCGCGGTTCGTGGACGAGGCCGCGGGCGAGCAGCAGGCGGCGGCGCATGCCGCCGGAGAGCTGGTCAACGGCGTCACGGCGGCGGTCGCGCAAGCGGGCCAGGTCCAGCGCTTTGTCGACCGCGGCGGCGACGTCGGGGACGCGGTAGAGGCGGGCGAAAACGGCGAGGTTGTCCTCGACCGTGACGTCGACGTCGAGGTTGTCGAGCTGCGGCACCACGCCCATCTCGGCCCGGGCGGCCTTGGCATCACCGGGCAGCTCGTACTCGAGCACGCGCAGCTCGCCCTCGTCGGCGATCGCCTGGCCGGTCAGCAGTCGCATCGTCGTTGACTTGCCGGCACCGTTGGGGCCGAGCAGGCCGAGACAGATGCCCTCGGGCACCTCGAGGTCGAGCCCGTCCACCGCAGTGATCGGGCCGAAGCGCTTGACCACGCCGCGGAGCTCTATTGCCGACATGCGTCGATTCTCAATGATCGGCGGCGCCGGCGGCGAGCTGGCGCTCCAGCTCGGCCGCGCGCTCTGGATCGAAGAGGCTGAGCGCGACCGCGATTGCAGTTGAGCGCAGGGTGGAGACGGCGAGCAGGCGGGGGTCGTTGGGCAGGCGTTTTGCCGACTCGGAGAGGAAGAGCTCGGCCAGAACCGGCAGGTCGCGGCCGCCGGCGGTGCGCAGGACGTGGAGAACCGAGAGCGTGGCGCTGGCGTCGGAGGCGCGCTGGTCCCAGCTCGAGGGGCTTGGGGTGACGATGACCATGTGCGGCCGCGACTCGATCAGGTTGCGCGGCAGGTGATCGGTTTCAGTCCGTCTCGCCTCGATGAAGTGGATCTTCACCCCCGACGGTTCGGCGCTGCCGAGGTAGCGGTCGAAGGCTTCGCGCGGCGCGATCATGGTGACCGCGAAGGCCTCGGTGCCGACTTCGGCCAGGTCCTCCATCAGCGCCGGTGCGTTGATCCCACAGCCGACGATCGTCAGTCGCAGCGGGCCTTCCGCCCTCACCGATGCCTTCCAAGAGGCATCGACGAGCTTGGTGAACGGCTCGACCGAGCCGTGCTCGGCGACCCAGCCGGGCAGCTTCTCGAGCGCCGGCGGCCGCGTGATCGCCAGCCGCAGCAGGGCGGACACGGTGCGATCGCCGACCACGGCATCCCACTCGGACGGGAAGAGCTCCCAGCTGGCATCGACGTTGCGGCCGCGGCGGAAGAGCAGGCGCACCAGCGGGCTCGCCTTCTGCTCCTTCAGGTAATCGAGCAGGGCGAGGCCGGCCTGCGTCACCTCGACGTCAGCCGCCTCGGCGGCGATCGGTCCGCTGCTCGAGGGCGTCAGCAGGATCGCCCGTGCCCGCTCCGCCCCGGCCAGCTCGAAGCCCGAGTCGCCGGCGGTGTCGCCGAAGAGAAGGTCGATTTTGAGGTCGCTGCCGGCGGCCTCTTCGAGGTCGTCGAGGATCTGGGCGCGCGAGTCGCGGGCTGACTCCGGCGCCAGCACGACGAGCCGGCTCAGCTCGGTCTCCAGCTGGGACTCCGAGGCGGCCGAGGCAGCCAGCGAGGCGAAGTCGGCGCCGCCGATGACGAGCAGGTGGTCGCGGCAGCGGACCGGCCGGTCGGACTGCCCGAGTCGTTCCAGCGAGCTGCTGACGACCTCGGCGACGAAGGTGAAGAGCAGGCCGACCAGCAGGACCAGCCCCGTCACCGCCTGGAAAATGCCAACCGCCCGTTCCGCACCGTCGCTGTCCTCGTGCAGGCTGGAGGGGTCGAGCACGTGCAGGACCGCCGACCAGAGCGCCTCGCCGAAGTCGTCGAACTGGCCGAGGGCAAAGTGGGCGATCGCGGCGCTGCCCAACAGCACCAGCGCCACCGCCGAGACCAGCAGGGCGACGCGCCGCAGCGTCGTCTCGGTCGCTCGTCTCAGCATCGGGCGTGTCTGAGCTTACCCACCATATGTGGTGGCTTAACTCAGACACCCCCCAATGGGCACGGTGGGACACTGGCGGCGTGCTGGACGAGCGCTGGATCAGATCGCTGCACGTGGAGACGCTGCGCGAGTCCGAACTGCACGCCGGGCAGGAATCGCACGTGCTCTTCCAGGCCTCGACGATCGCGGCGCTGCTCGAGGGCTCCTACGACGGCGATCTTTCCTTCGCCGAGCTGGCCGAGCACGGCGACCTGGGGCTGGGGACGCTGGACGGGCTCGACGGCGAGATGATCGCCCTCGACAGTCGCTTTTACCGCGCCGACGTGGACGGGCTGATCACCGAGATCGCGGCTGAGGCAAAGACCCCGTTTGCGGTGGTGACGGGCTTCACCCCGTCGCTGGATACGGAGATCGACGTGTCGCTGGAGCACGACGAGCTGCTCGCCGAGCTCGACCGGGTGATCCCGGCCGACGCTGTCTCCTGCGCGATCCGCATCGACGGGCGCTTCGAGCTCGTCCGCGCCCGCTCGGTGCCGCGCCAGAGCCCGCCCTACCGGCCGCTCACCGAGGTGGTGGCCGAGCAGCACGTCTTCGAGCTCGCTGATGTCGCGGGGACGATGCTCGGCTTTCGTTTCCCCGACTACGTCGAGGGGATCGAGGTCAGCGGCTACCACCTGCACTTCATCAGCGAGGACCGCCGCCGCGGTGGGCACGTGCTCGGTTCGCGCACCAACGATCGCCTGCGCCTGCGGGTCGACCTCTCCAGTGACCTGCACGTCGAGCTTCCGGCCGGCGTCGAGCTGGCCGATCCCGGACTCGCCGCGGCGACCCACGCCGCGGTCGAGCGGGTCGAGCACGGCAGCTGAGCTGGCTCAGGCCGCGTCGGCGAGCAGCTCGGCGAGCCAGAGGTCGCAGAGCCAGTCGGCCGGTTCGCCACCCTTGCGGGTGACAGTCACCCCCTCCGGGTTGCTCTCGACCTTGACCGGTCTCGAGTTTGTCGCGTACTCCCTGCAGGGCTCACGCACGTTCACCTCGCTCGATCTGTCGCCCAGTCGAATCGAGACCGGCCGCCCGTGACGCTCGCCACTCAGCACGAGGGCGCCGTGGACCTTTGGCCCGACCCGGCCGGTGGTCGCTTCGCGCACCTCGATGTTGACCTTGGGGCGCTCGGTCACCTCGAAGCCGAGCGGTGCCATCGCGACGCCGACCTTCTCGTAGGCGCTGTCCATCTCACCGCCGGGGGCGAGGGCGCGAAAGCTGCCGTAGAGCGCCGCGATCACGATCAGCGGTCCGCCGATCAGCAGCGGCACGAAGCTTTCGAGGAGGTAGATCGAGGGAACGGTGAGAAAGATCAGCAGTGTCACCAGCAT
This sequence comes from uncultured Solirubrobacterales bacterium, assembly GCA_963716345.1. Classification (GTDB taxonomy): domain Bacteria; phylum Actinomycetota; class Thermoleophilia; order Solirubrobacterales; family 70-9; genus VRUE01. Next base: position 884,429 of record OY970304.1, on the reverse strand, counting down.
GCCGAGACGGAGACTGCGCCGGCCGGCGTCCCACATCTGGCTGCGCGCCTTGATCGCCTCATTGTCGATCGGCTTGATCGCCAGCGCTGCCCAGAGCTGTTGTTCGGACATCGTCGTCGGGTCCTCAATCTGACCGCCGCCCTCCGCGACGGCACGCTGCACCGCCTTGGCGTCGCCGCCGGCGACCCGCTCCAAATCGGAGCGCTGCAGGACGAAGAGAATGACCACGAAGACGGCGATCACCCCAAAGATCAGCGCCAGCGTCCCCTTCGGGTTGGCTTCGTTGCCTGCCGTTGAGGCGATGATGGCGACGACGATCGCCACCACGACCACCCCGATCAGGCCGAAGAGTCCCGATCGCTTGAACCCGCCGGCCATTGCGGCGCCAGCCTACAGCGCTCAGCAGTGCCTGTAGAGGACCCAGGAGTCGTTACTTGCGACCCGTTCGAAGCGGTGCGGAACGGTGAGCTTAAAGCGGGTGGGGTCGTTGGGATCGAGGACGAAGTTGTGGATTACGAAGGAGCTGGCCGGGTCGAGGAAGTAGCCGCGCGGCGGCACGCCCTCCTCGCTGGCGCTGACGATCTGGGTCGGCTTAACGTCGAGGTTGAAGGCGAGCCGGGGGATCGCGCGGTGGTTCGGCACTGCGATCGGTCCGCAGAGTGGCTTGGCGAAAGCGCCGGAATCGGCGAGGTCGCTGAGTTCGCGCTCGATCTTGCCCTGGTTGGCGAGGTCGCTGTGCACGGTCGAGTCGAGATCCCACTGATTCGGCAGCCAGAGCACGAACATCAACACCAATACAGCGGCGAGGACCTGCCAGCGTCGGCGCCAGGGGTGGCCGGTCTCCAGCAGTCGCCAGCCGAGTAGGCCGACGGCGACGAAGATCGCCAGGATCGCGCCGCCGAGCATCGTGTAGCGAGCGATGATCGCCAGGCCGGCAGCGGCGAGGAAGGCAAAGGCGGCAAGCGCGAGCACCACTGCGGCGATGCCCAGGGCGGAGCGGCGGCGCAGGAAAGCGAAGCCGAGCACGATGCCGCCGGCGGCGCCGACCATGCCGGGCCACTGCATCACTTCGCCGAGGGCGCGCGGCCCCCAGAGGACGAGGTCGATCGGGCCGGTGTGGCGCTTCAGTGTGTCGACGGTTTCCTGTGTGCCGGTCAAGGAGTAGAGGAAATTCCCGGTGGTGATCCCGTCGAACAGCAGCCAGAGGATCGGAGCGGCGAAGGTGAGGCCCACCAGAACGGCACCAGTGGGGGAGAGGAGGACACCTCTCGCCCGGACAAATGACGACCTAAATAGGTCGTCATTTTGAGTATCCGCCCGTTCGAGAGGTGTCCTCCTCTCCCTCCCCGGGACGTCCTGGTGGGACGAGCTCGCCGTCCCATCCGTTGTGGCTGAAGCTTGAGGAGGAACGAGCAGCAGGTAGGCCAGGTACGCGATCGAGAACCCCCAAGCCTCGGGGCGGAGGAGGCCCGCCAGGGCGAGCAGGCTCAGGACGGGCCAGCCAGCGCGGGGGCGCTTGCTCTCTATTACAAGGGCGCCGAGGACCAGGGCGATGTAGGGGACGTCGACGTAGGCGCGCAGGCCGTTGGAGAGGAAGGGGGCTCGGGTTAGGACGATCACCGCGGCTACGGCGCCGATTGGGCGGTCGAACCAGAGCGAGCCGAGGCGGTAGACGAGGTAGCCGACCAGGCCCAGCGAGAGGTAGGCGACGATCATCGTCACCGTGATCGCTCCGTCGCCGATTGGCGTCGTCACCACGCCGAGCAGATCGGCGAGCGGGTGTGGTGTGGGGGGCAGGGCGGCGCCGTAGTCGGGGCTCACCCCGTGCGCCAGTTCGCGCCCCCAGACCAGCGCGTAGATCGTGTCGTAGTTGGGGAAGCCCGTCGGGAAGAGAATCAGCAGGGCGGCGCTCACCCCGGCCATCCAGGTCAGGGGCGTTAGCCAGTTGCGAGCCCGGGTCGGCACCGGCGCAACCTACCGTCGCTCTCCGATGGGGGCTTGGCGACTTTCCCGTCTATTTCACGGAAAGTCGCCAAGCCCCCACGGATACACTGGCCACAGTGCCGCCGTCCAGCGACTCGATCTCCCTCTACCGCCGCCATCGCCCCGGCTCGTTCGACGAGGTGGTGGGCCAGCAGCACGTTGTGCGCACGCTGCGCAACGCGGTCGAGCAGGGCAAGGTCCACCACGCCTACCTCTTCGTCGGCTCGCGCGGCACCGGCAAGACCTCGATGGCGAAGATCCTCGCCCGCTCGCTCAACTGCGAGCGCGGCGGGCCGACCGTGACGCCATGCGGGGAATGCGAATCGTGTTTGACGATCGCCTCCGGCACCTCGATCGACGTGATTGAGATGGACGCCGCCTCCAACCGCTCGGTCGACGACGTGCGCGACTTGCGCGAGCGCGTCGCCTATGCGCCCACCGGCGGTCGCTGGAAGGTCTACATCCTCGACGAGGCGCACATGCTGACCAAGGAGGCCTGGAACGCCTTCCTCAAGACACTTGAGGAGCCGCCGCCCAACACCGTCTTCGTCCTCGCTACCACCGAGGCGCACAAGGTGATGCCGACGATCGCCGACCGCTGTCAGCGCTTCGACTTTCAGCGCCCCTCGCTGGAGCAGATCTCCGAGGTGCTGAATCGCGTTGCCGCCGCCGAGGGAATCGGTGCCGAGGACGCCGCCGTGGCGATGATCGCCCGCTCGGCCTCGGGCAGTTTCCGCGACGCGCTCGGCACCCTCGACCAGCTGGTCGCCTTCGGCGGCAACCAGGTCAAGCTCGAAGACGTGCTCGAGCTGCTCGGAGCAGCCGACGCTGAGCTGCTCTTCGACGCCGTTGACGCCGTCATTGCCGAGGACCCCAAGGGTGTCCTGCTCGGAGTAGAGAAGATGGCCCGCTCCGGCCGCGACCCCGCCCAGTTCGCGCGTGACCTGCTGGCCCACCTGCGCCACCTGCTGGTGACCCAGACCGTCGGCGAGGTGCCGAATACCTTCGTGGTGACGGCAACCGATGCGGAGCGCCTCTCGGCCCAGGCAAACTCGATCGGCGCAGCCACCCTGGTCCGCACAATCGACGAGCTGGCGAACGCACTCACCTCGGTGCGCGAGGGAGACGACGCGCGCATGGCCGTCGAGATCGCACTGCTCAAGGCCGCACGACCGGATCTGGATCCGTCGACCGAGGGACTACTTAGGCGCATCGAGAGACTCGAGCAAAGGACGGGGGCTTCGTCGGCCGCGGGTCCTGTCGTCGCAGGGGACCCACCGCCCCCTCCGGTCGCTAAAGCGTCCTCAGGGGCGGTACCCCCTACGACGCCACCCCCGGCAGAGACGCCACCGATTGACGAGCCTGAGCCCGAGGCGCCAGCAGGTAGCTCCCATGAGCCTGAGGTATCAACGATCGGCTCCGAGCAGGCCCAGCCCGAGCCAGCCGAGAGCTCTCCACAGGCCGAAGCCGACCCGGCGGAGAGCTTCAAGGACGCCGAGACCGAGCCGTCTGATGAGGACGACTCTCTCGCGGGTGGCACCGTAGGGGGGCCCGCCGCCGAGGAAGCTTTAGCTACCGCAGGCGGTGGGGGGTCCCCTGCGGTGACAGGACCCGCGGGCCAGTTGGACCTCGATCAGATCCTCAATACTTGGGCCGCCGTCTTGGACAAGCTCCGTGAGACGAGCCCGGCCCTTGCCGCGACCTTTGATGGAGCCCGCCCGGTGTCACTCGACGCTGAGGAGGGCCTCAAGGTCGGCTTCCCCGCCGAGCTCACCTTCAACAAGCGCAAGGCGGAGACGCCGGAGAAGCGGGAGCTGATGGCCGACGTGATCGAGGACGTGCTCGGGGAGCGATTGCGGCCCACGTATGTGCTGCTCGAGGACGAGGTTGCCGAGCCGGTGGAGGAGGCGCAGGCCTCCGACCGCGAGATCGATCACGATGCGCTGGTGGAGAAGTTGAAGAGCGAGTTCGACGCTGAGGAGGTCGGCTGATGGCTAAGGGTGGACCGGGTGGTTTCGATGTCAATGCGCTGATGAAGCAGGCGCAGAAAATGCAGACCGAGATGCTGCAGGCGCAGGAGTCGCTCAAAGACGAGGTGGTCGAGGCCAGCGCTGGCGGCGGCATGGTCAAGGTGAAGATGGGCGGCGACCTGACCCTGCGCGAGATCGTCATCGACCCGGAGGCGATCGACCCGGAGGACGCCGAGATGCTCGCCGAGATGGTGCAGGCCGCCGTCAACGAGGGCCTTCGTGCCGCCCAAGCGCTCGCAGAGTCGAAAATGGGCGGGATCACGGGCGGCCTTGGCGGCCTCCCCGGGATGTGAGCGCCGAGGGCCCGGCGCCGCTGGCGCGCCTCGTCGCTGAGCTCTCGCGACTGCCGGGAATCGGCCAGCGCACCGCGCAGCGCCTCGCCTTCCACATCCTTCGTGCTCCCGACGAAGAGGCTGCGGCGCTGTCGACGGCGATCGTCGAGGTGAAGGAGAAGGTTGGGCTCTGCGAGGAGTGCTTCAACCTCGCCGAGGGCCCGCGCTGCCGAATCTGCGCCGATCCCAATCGCGACCGGGCGACGATCTGCGTGGTCGAGGAGCCCGCCGACGTGATCCCGATCGAGCGCACCCATGAGTACCGCGGTCTTTACCACGTGCTCGGCGGCGCCCTCTCGCCGATCGACGGGGTCGACGCCGAGGACCTGAAGATTGCCGAGCTGCTGCGCCGAGTCGGCAGCGGCGGGATCCAGGAGGTCGTCCTCGCCACCAACCCCACAACGACAGGGGAGGCGACCGCGCTGCACATCGCCGAGCGCCTGCGTGATCAGGTCTCGGTCACCCGGCTCGCCAGCGGCCTGCCGGTTGGAGCCGACCTCGAGCACGCCGACGAGGTGACCCTGGGCAAGGCCTTCGCCGGCCGCCGCAGCCTCGACTGAGGAGGACAACCTTTGTCCACCCGCCCCGTGACAAAACATTGCGGTGGCGGACGAACTGACTAGACAAGTGTCAGGCCGCAAATTGCACGCATTCACGGTCCTGCCGTCCGTTGCTTTCGAGAAGGTCTTCGAGTGGCGACACGGGTACTGACAAGAGACGCAGATAAGGCGGAGTCGGCGATTGCGCAGGTCGCCCGCGAGGCCTTCGCCGATGCGGCGCAGAAGCTAGCCGAGGAGTTCGGTTCGGTCACCGCCACGGCGGTCGCTGCCGTCAACGAGCAGCAGGCCCCGGCCCCGGCACCCGAGGGCAAGGCGCACACCAGTCTCTTCCAGCCGGGCCACATGCGCCGCCGCCTCGACCAGCTGATCGAGGAGAACAAGCGCTATGACCACCCCTTCAGCCTTGTCGTCTTCGACGTCGATGGTCCCGGCGCCCGCGACGGCGACGATCAGGAGACGATGCTCGCTGTCGTCGGCGCTGCCCTGCGCGAAAGCGTTCGCTTGGTCGATGAGACCTTTCGGTTGGAGGAGAACGCACTCTGCGTGCTGGCACCGAACCAGTCGACGGTCGAAGGAGTGCAGATGACCGAGCGGCTCTTGCGCATGCTTGACGAGCTCGAGGCGGCGGGCGGCTTGAAGATCGCCGTGTCCGCCGGCGTCGTCGCCTGCCCGGAGCACGGCAATGACGCCGAAGAGCTGTTGCGCAAGGCCGACGAGGCGATGTGGCGAGCCCGTGCAGTGGGCCAGCCAGTCGGCGTCGGCTCCTTGCAAGATCGCTGACAGATTTCGCAAATCTGTCCATAACTTGCGTAAACCTGGATTTTCGGTGGGAGGATGCCGATGTCCGGGGAATAGCCCCGAGCACCAACGCAATGCCTGGAATACGAACAAACGCCGCTGCCGAAGTCCTCGGGGTCAGTCCCAACACGCTGCGTAGCTGGGAGCGCCGCTACGGCTTCCCGACGCCCAAGCGCACGGTTGGCAACCACCGTAACTACGAGCTGGTCGAGCTGCAGACCCTGCGCGACGCGCTCGCCCAGACCGGCAACATCTCTTCCGCGATCGAGCTGACACGCCAGCGCCAGTCAGCGCCGGCCAGCGACGACAGTCTGCTCGCCGCCCTGCAGAGCTTCGACGAGGACGCCGCCGACCGTGCGGTCGAGGAGAGCCTGGCGCTACGACCGCTGGAGCGCACCGTCGAGGAGCTGCTGCTTCCCGCTATCGATCGCCTTGCCGTTGATCCCGACCGCGAGGCCGAGCTTGAGTTCGCCTCGCGCTGGGCGACCGGCTGGCTGCACGGCGCCCGCCGCCTCGCCTCCGCCGCCTCGCGCCCCGCTGGCATCCTGCTGCTCGACTCCAGTCGCGGCTCCGACGCCGAGGCGGTTCACGCCCAGGCGCTTGACCTCACCCTGCGCCGCGCCGGCTTCCGCGTGCTGATGCTCTCCAACGAGCTCGGCGACGAGCGGCTCGAGCGCGCCCTGCGCGCTCTCGACGCGACCGCGATCGTGCTCTGCGGCCCCCGCGCCGATACGGCCAGCGCTGTCAAGTTGGTCCGCCAGATCCGCGACCTCGGCGTCGACGCGCCGCTCTTCGGCTTCCGCGCCAGCGGCTTGATTGGCGATGCAATCCCCCCCGCCGGCAACAGCCCGAGCGAAGTGACGGGGATGCTCAACGCGGACTTGCGCCGCCGCGCCGCCCAGGCCTTCGCCTAGGCCACAAAAAACCGGCACAGGGCCGTAGCCCCGTGCCGGTTGAGTGCCGCGGCGCCTCCGCCGCTGCAAGTGCTCTTCCTAGAGTCCTGCCACTGCTGCTTTCGCGGCCGTGACGACGACTTTCGGCATCGGCGCAAAGTCAAGCGCCGGACCGTATTTCTTCCCCACGGTGATCGCGTAGCTGATGAATTGAGCGACCAATTCCTTCTGTGGGCCGTTGTGCGGAACGATCGCGTAGGTGAACGTCGAGATCGGGTACGCCGTGGTGAACTTCTTCGGGGGGTTGACGATGTGGAGTTCGTTGCTGGGCGGGACCTTCTTCACCATTTCAGCAGCGTTTTCGATGTTCTTTAGGTTCGGGTACTCGTAGTTGCCGGCTTCGTTCTTGACCGCGACGACGGGAAGACCCGCGGCGATCAGGTAGGACGCCGAGATGTAGCCGATTGCACCAGGCGTGGTGGAGACCACGTTGGTGATGCCCGAGTTGCCTTTTGCACCGACGCCGTGGGTGAACCCGACGGAAGTCGCGTAGCCAACTTCGTTCTTCCAGGACTTGCTGACCTTGGAGAGGTAGTTGGTGAAGGCGTAGGTGTCACCCGAGCCGTCGCTGCGGTACACCGGCGTGATCGCCAGGTTGGGCAGTTTGGCTTTCGGATTGATTTTCTTGATCTTCGGGTCGTTCCAGTTGGTGATCTTGCCGAAGTAGATGCCGGCGAGGATCGGGCCGGTCAGGTTCAGTTTCTTCACACCCGGGATGCTGAAGCCGAGGCCGGTTGCGCTGAGAGCCCAGGGGATCTGGACGCAGCCGTTGCAGGCAGCAGCCTGTTCGGGGGTGAGCGGTGCGTCAGAGGCGCCGAAGTCGACGGTCCGGGCCGTGATCTGGGCGATACCGGCACCCGAGCCAACCGCGCCGTAGGTGACTTTGACATTGCCGTGGCCGGCAGCTTCGAAGCCGCTGGTCCAGTTGGCCTCCAGTGGCGCTACCAGCGTCGAGCCGGCACCGGTGAGATTGGCGGAGGCTGCGGCGGTAGAGAGGGTCGTCATGCACCCAACCGCCCCGACTGTCGCAATGAGGAAACCAAACAACCTGTTGCGAATCAAAGGGAAATCCTTTCGGCTTGTGATCGTTTTGCGTCTCTTGCCACAGGCCGTAGAACGTCCCCTGGCGGCTCGCAGGATGGCCCCAGCGGAAAGCAGATTTGTTTCAATCGTGTGAAAAGAAGAGTGTTTAAAAGTTGTAACAGCCAGCGTGTTGTTTAAAGGTCGTTAACCCAGGCACATTTTCGAGATTTCGAGTTGTGTCAATTCTGTGAAAATTTGACCGAGGCGGGTGGGCAGGCGGTTGGAACTGCTCTACGCTGCGCGCGATGAGCTCCGCCACTGGTTCGAGATGGCTCAGGCGAGCTCCAGGCCCAGCCCGTCCCGGTGAGCGCCGCAAGCAGCTCGATCGTCTTGCCGACGGGGCACTCTTTGGCGTCTGCGCGCTAGCCACGCTGCTCAGCGCGGCGGTGATCCTGGCAATCGCCTACCAGGTGATCCACGGCGCCTCCCCGGCGATCTCCAAGTTTGGGCTGAGCTTCATCTACGAAACCACCTGGCAGCCCAATTTTGGTGTCTTCGGCGCCGGTTCGCTGCTCTTCGGCACCCTCGTCAGCTCCTTCGTCGCACTCGCGATCGGCGCTCCGATCGCGATCTCGATTGGGCTCTACCTGAGTCTGCTGGCCCCGGCCGGGGTGCGCGGGGTGATCGGGCCGCTGGTCGAGATGCTGGCGGCGATTCCGAGCGTGATGCTCGGCTTCTGGGGCATCCTGATCCTGGCGCCCTTCGTGCAGGGGACCCTCGAGCCCTGGCTGCACGACACGCTCGGCTTCATTCCGATCTTCGGCGCCCCCGAAACCACCGGCGCCAGCGTCTTCACCGCGAGCCTGATCCTGACGATCATGGTGGTGCCGATCATCGCCTCGATCTCGCGTGATCTCTTCCTCGCCGTACCGCGGGACATGCAGGACGGGGCAAGTGCGCTGGGCGCGACGCGCTGGGAGGTGGTGCGGGGCGTCGTCCTGCCCTCGACCGCTTCCGGAGTCGTCGCGGCTTCGCTGCTCGGCCTCGGCCGAGCGCTGGGCGAGGCGATCGCCGTGCCCAGGTGATCGGCGCCGGCAGCGCGATCAACGCCTCGCTGTTCAAGACCGGGGACACGCTGGCCTCACGCATCGCCAGCCAGTTCCCCGGTGCGATCACGGAGCTGCACATCGCCTCGCTCTACTACCTCGGCGTGATCCTGCTCGTCATCGGCCTGATCTCCAACCTCACCGCGCAGTGGATCGGGCGCCGCTTCGACTACCGGCGGCTGGCGCGGTGAGCAGCCGCCGCCTTTGACCCGACCGCGCCGCTGGCGCCGAGCGGCAACCTGCGCCGGCGGCGGATAGTCAGCCGCGTGGCTGAGTACGGCGCTACCGGCGCCGCCTTCTTCGCGGTGCTGGTGCTCGCGATCGTCGTCTATACGGTGGTCTCGCGCGGCGCCAGCGCGCTCAGCCTCGACTTTTTCTTCAAGGGAACGCCGATCGGGATCGGGCCGGCAATACTCGGCACGGTGATGATCGTCGCCGTCGCCACCGTGATCGCGATGCCGCTGGGCGTACTGATCGCTCTCTTCCTGACCGAGTTCGCCAGCAAGCGCATCACTGCGGCGAGCCGTCTCACGCTCGACCTGATCAACGGCATGCCGTCGATCATCATCGGCCTCTTCATCTTCATCGCGTTGGTCTCATTCCAAGGTCAGTCGGGCTTCAAGTGCTCGATTGCCCTGGCGATCATCATGTTGCCGCTGGTCGCTCGCGGCACCCAGGAGGTGCTGCTGCTCGTTCCCAGCAACCTGCGCGAAGCGGCCGACGCGCTCGGCGTCAGCCGCTGGCGCGCCGTGCTCACCGTGATCCTGCCGAGCGCGATGGGCGGGATCCTCACCGCGACCGTGCTCGCGGTCGCCCGCGCCGCCGGCGAGACCGCACCTCTGCTGCTGATCTCCTCGGTGTTCTCCGGCAAGGAAGCGATCTTCAACTTCTTCGGCGAAGCGGTGCCGAACATCCCGGTGACCATCTTCACGCTGTCCGAAGAAGGAAGCCCGGACGGCTTCGCCCGCGCCTGGGGCGCGTCGCTCGTGCTGATCTCCTTCATCCTCTTCGCCAGCCTCGGAGCCCGGGCGCTGCTCGCCCGCAGCCTCAGAAAGATGAGCTCATGAATATCTCTGAACGGACCCTCCTTGCCGAACAGGCTCGCCCAACCGACCCGAGTACGTCATTGCCAGCCGTGCCCTCGCGGGTGCGCATCAAGTCGGAGCCGGACGCCGTGGGGAGGATCAACGGCTATCGCCCGAAGGTGGCGGTGGAGTCCGTTTTCGAGGTCAACGACGTCTCGGTCTTCTACGGCGCCAAGAAGGCACTTGCCGGTGTCAGCATGCGCATCCCCGCAGCAGGATCACCGCCCTGATCGGGCCCTCCGGCTGCGGCAAGTCGACCTTCCTGCGCAGCCTCAACCGGATGAACGACTCAGTTCCGGCCTTCCGGCTCGAGGGCCAGATTCTCTACCACGGACACGATCTCTACGCGCGGCAACGTCGACCAGGTTGAGGTGCGGCGGCGGATCGGCATGGTTTTCCAGAAGCCGAACCCGTTCCCGAAGTCGATCTACGACAACATCGCCTGGGCGCCGCGCAACCTCGGTCTGCGCCAGGACCTCGACGAGCGGGTCGAGAAAGCGCTGCGCGGCGCCGCGCTCTGGGACGAGGTCAAGGACCGGCTCAAGGACAGCGCTCTGGGCCTCTCCGGTGGCCAGCAGCAGCGGCTCTGCATCGCCCGCGCGATCGCGATCGAGCCCGACGTCCTGCTGCTCGACGAGCCGGCCTCGGCGCTCGATCCGATTGCCACCGCTTCGATCGAGGACCTGATGCACAGCCTCAAAGGGCGTTTCACGATCGTAATCGTCACCCACAACATGCAGCAGGCAGCTCGGGTCGCCGACGAGACCGCCTTCTTCGGTCTCGACGCGAGCAGTGGTGAGCCGGCCGGAACCCTGATCGAGTTCGCCGACACCGAGGCGATCTTCAACCACCCGGCGGACCCGCGCACGCGCGACTACGTCACCGGCCGCTTCGGCTAAGCGCGGAACGCCGCTGCCAGCGCTCTAGCGGCGCAGGATCGCGTCGCTGGGGACCTGCCGAGCAGCGGCTGTCCGCACTGCCAGCAGAAGGTGGCGCCGCTGCTGTGGGGGGCGCCGCAGGAGGTGCAGGAGCCGGCCGTGCCGGTCTGCTCCATGCGCACGATCCGTTCGACCTCGCTCAGTTCGGCATCGGCATCCTGCAGGGCGACGGCGCGTTTCACCAGGACCTCGACCTCGATGCTGGTTGCGGACCGCCATTTCGTAGACGAGGCCGCCGAGGTCCCACTGCAGCTCGGCGACGCGGGCGACGAGCTGGTCGCGACGCCGTTCGAGGTCGACCGTCAGCTCATGCTCGGTTGTGGCGGGAGCCTTCGGCGTTGCGCTCCGGGTCGGGGCACTGCCGTTCTGGCTCTTTCGCGTGAGTTTGCTCGGAAGTCTCATTCGCCGAAGAATTCTCCCGTGAATTTTTCACCTTTGCAGCCAGCGGCTCCCTTTTCGCACTTACTGCCGATTTCAGCCGTAGCCGGTGGCAGCTTTACCCCGGCGCTCGGCTTCAGCACTTCTTCCGCGCCCTGCCCGGTTTCTGCCTTCTTTTTGGCACTGGCGCTAGCTTTTTTGCTCGCCTTGCCACCTTTTCCACCCGCGTTACCTTTGCCGCTTGTTTCGGGGGTTTCCGTTTCTTCGCCGCTACCACCGTGCACCGTGATCACCTGGGCGGGCGCCGCGTTGGTGGCGACCGACTGGTTGCCGGAGTGCCCGATCAGGACCCCCACGCCCATTGCCAGCAGCAGCGTGCCGACGCCGGCGATCAGGGCCGCGTTGGGCGAGAGGCGCCGACGCTGTTTCGGCGGCGGGGGAGAAGCCTGGGCTTGTGTCGGCCGATTCATCGTGTCCATGAAGGTGGTGGCGTTCATGAAGGGCAGGCGTGGCTCGCCGCAGCGCTGTCCGCAGTGCAGGCAGTAGCGCTGGTCCGCCGCGATGGCATTGCCGCACGAGGGGCAATGCTCGCTGCTCGCGCTGACGAGCGAGTGGTTGAGGGTGGTTGCGTCGCTCGCCCCGGCCGGGGTGGACGATGCTTTCAAGGCGTCTGCTGGGTCCATGTGAGTTCGCCGACGAGTTATTCCGGAGCACCGCCCGGAATGGTGAGACGAGAGCACCATGGTCATCGCCAATGCAACTCGAAATGTTTCGGTGTTGTGAAAAATTAGGCCGAAATGTGATCAAAGTTCACATCTAGGTGACAAATGCGCAACGCGCCACAGCGAGACTTCAGCGGTGGCGATCTCCGCTGATGACGGTGACCGCAGGTTTGGCTCCAGCTCTTGCAGCAGCTGCGGTGCCCGCTTGGCGGTCGACCAGCGTTACTGCTTGGCCTGTGGCGAGCGACGCGGGGCGATTCCGGCCGCCGTCGCCCAGTGGCTCTCGATAGTCGATCCTGCAGAGGCCGACGCCGTGCCCTCCGCCGCGTCCGCATCGGTGGCCGGGGAGGAAGCATCTACGCGGAGCTACATGCCCGAGCCGCGCAGCGCCGCGGTCGCGATCATGTGCCTGTTGGCATTTGGCGTCCTGCTCGGAGGCTTGACCGGCCCCGCCGCGCAGAGCGCCGGCATTTCGCCGATCGTCCTCTACAGCGAAGCCGAACCCCCACCGCCCGCGGAACCGGTGGCTGAACCGGCAGCGGAAGCGACTGAACCGGTCGCCGTGGCCGAAGCGCCCCCTGCCGCCGAAGTTCCCCTGGAAGCCGCCGAAGCGCCCGAAGAAACGGCCGCCGCTCCGCCGAAGAAAAAACTCCCTCCCGAACTGCCCGAAGAACCGGGTCTGCCGCCGGTCCAGCACGTCTTCGTGATCGTGCTCGCTGACCACGGCTTTGAAGAAACCTACGGGCCGACCTCGACCGCGACCTACATGGCCAAAACGCTGCCGGAAAAAGGCGAGCTGCTCTCCAATTACTACGCGGTGACGACCGGCGATCTCGCCAACGAGATCGCCCTGATCAGCGGTCAGGGCCCCAACCCGGCCACGGCGGCGAACTGCCCGGAATACAAGGACTTCGCCACCCCGACACTGGGCGCGACGGGTCAGGCCGAAGGCGAAGGCTGCGTCTATCCCGCCGAAGCCGAAACGCTGTCCGGTCAGCTGGTGGCGGCGAAAAAGAGTTGGAAGGCCTACGTCGGAGGAATCGGCAACGGCCAGGCGGGGGAGCCGACCACGTGCAGACACCCCGCGGTCGGCGAAGCCGACTCGGCGCAGGCTCCGCGACCGGGCGATCCCTATGAGACCTGGCGCAACCCCTTCGTCTACTTCCACTCGATCGTCGACAGCCCCGAATGCGCCGAACGCGACGTCGGCCTCGAACAGCTCAGCGCCGACCTGAAGAAGGAAACCCGTACTCCGTCCTTCTCATACATCGTTCCCGACGCGTGCCACGATGGCAGCGAAACGCCGTGCGAACCGGGAGCGCCAGCAGGCTTGGCCGCAGCGCAACCCTGGCTCGAAACCACGATTGCCGAAATCGAAGCCTCGCCGGCCTACAAAACGTCGGGCCTGATCGCGATCACCTCGGCCCAGGCGCGCCAGGACCTGCCCGAACCCGACACCGGCGCCTGCTGCGGGACCCCCGAATATCCGAATCTGCCTGTCCCCGAAGTGCCGCCGCCGTCCAGTGGGCCGGCGAAAGAAACCGGAGGTGGAGGCAGGGTGGGAATGCTCCTGCTCTCGCCCTTCGTCGCACCCGGCAGCGTCAACGAAAGCGGCTACTACAACCACTTCTCCTTCCTGCTCAGCATCAGCGAACTGCTCGAAGTCACACCGCCGCTCGGCTATGCCGCCGAACCGGCGCTGACAGCCTTCGACAGCACCGTCTTCAACTCAGAAGAAGCGCCAGCTGACGCGACTGTGCCAACAAGCTCCCGTCCTGGCTCCAGAGCTCTCCGTCTTCCTCAACGAAGCCACCACGAGCGAGGCCGGAACGGAAGGTAGCCAGGTAGGGGTCCGCGGCGGTGGCGCCGGGCTGGGGCAGGGGCGCGCGGAAGTGCACGGTGTAGTCGATCGTCGGTGCCGGCACTGGCTGCTCGAGCCGGATGAACGGCGCCGGAAACCAGGCATCGAGAATCGCTGCGGCGAGGGGAGCATCGAGCAGGCGGGGCTCGCGGGCGCGGATCCAGACGCCGCTGTAGGGGGCGCCGCCGGAGAAGGCCTCCTCGCCCAAGGCCGGCCGCACACTGTAATTCTGGAACATCGTCGGCATGCTGGGGACCTGCTCGGGATCGGGAGAGTAGAGCTCCGCTGGAGGCTCGACGCTGGGCATTTGCAGCTCCGCGAAGCCGCTCACGTCGAGGTCGTCGGCAAGTACCGCGAGAGCCGTAGCCTGGAGCTCACCCTGCTGCTCCATCCGTGCCGAGAGGAAGGTCACGGTGCGGCCCTCGCGCTCCGTCTTCACCGCGATCTCGACCGGGCCGGCGACGGGCGCGCGTGGAAACTGGACCGTGAGCGAGCGCGGCGCCCGCTTGATCGCTCCCGCAGCCTGGATCGCCCGCAGGATCACCGCCGCCACGTAGCCGCCGTTGGGCCCGCGCTCGACCCACCAGCGCTCGCTCATCTCGGCGGCGAAACGTCGGTCGCCGAGGTCTTTCACTTCGGTGTCGAGGTCGAATGGGTGCACGGCGACCCGCGCATCCTCCTCGATTGGTTCGAACATCAGGCTCAGGCCTTCCCGGGCTCCGGCTCGTGCAGCCCGGACTCGCTGATCCCGAACCGTTCGTGCAAGCGGCGCAACGGTTTTGGCGCCCACCAGTTCCATTTGCCGAGTAGCTCCATCAGCGAGGGGACGAGCAGGGCGCGGACGATGCTGGCGTCGATCAGGACGGCGAGGGCGGTGCCGACGCCGTTCTCCTTGATGAAGATGATCTGCGAGGTGGCGAAGGCGAACATCGCAACGGCGAAGAGCAGCGCCGCGGCGGTGACGATGCGCCCGGTCCGCTCGAGCCCGATCGCGACGCACTCGGAGTCCGAGGCGCCGTTGTCGCGCGCCTCCTTGATCCGCGAGAGCAGGAAGACGGCGTAGTCGGTGGAGAGGCCGAAGGCGACGGCGAAGAGCAGGATCGGCATCGTCTGCTCGATCGCTCCCGGGCTCGAGTAATTGAGGAAGCCCTCGAAGCGGCCGTCCTGGAAGATCAGCACCAGCAGGCCGAAGACGGCGCTGAGGTTGAGGAAGTTCATCAGCAGCGACTTGATCGGCAGGATCACCGAGCCGGTCATCAGGAAGAGGATCATCAGCGTCGCGAGGATGATGATCGCCGAGCACGATCGGCAGGTGGCTGGCGAGGCTCGACTGCAGGTCGACGAAGTCGGCGGTCGCGCCGCCGACCAGCGCCGTCGCCCCTGGTGGCGGTCGCAGATCGCGGATCCGCTTCACCGTTGTCTGGCTGGCCTCGGAGACGAAGGGGTGGCTCGAGATCACCTGCAGCCCCGTCACGCCCCCCTTGAGGTGCAGTGGCGGGTTGACTTCGGCGACGCCCGGCACCCGCCGTACTCGCGCCGCGAAGCGCGCGGCCGCCTTCGGCCCGCCGCCTTCGACGTCGACCCAGATCGGCGTTTCGCGATAGGGCGGGAATTCGCTGCTGACTGCGTCGTAGGCCTGACGAGCGCTGGCCGAGGTCGGCAGCACGGTCGGGTCGACGGTGTCGAACTTGATGCCGAAGAAGGGGATGCCCATGACGATCAGCAGGGCAGCGCTGATCGTCGCCACCGGCACCGGACGGCGCATGACGAAGCGCGAGAGGCGGTACCAGAAGCCGCTCTCGTCGGGCCGCGTGTCGGCCTCGGCGCGGCGCTGTAGGAAGCGCGGCGAGAGGGCGCTGACCCGGGTGCCGAGCAGGGTCAGCACCGCGGGCAGCACGGTCAGCGAGATCAGCGCCGCGAAGAGGGTGACGAGGGCGCCGCCCAAGCCCATCGAGTAGAGGAAGCGCTGGGGGAAGACGAGCAGCGAGGCGAGCGCCGCGGCGACGGTCAGCGAGGAGAAGAAGACGGTGCGTCCCGCTGTTGCCAGTACGCGTCGCATCGCCGCCAGTCCCGGTCCGTCCTTGGCGATCTCCTCGCGGTAGCGGGAGACGATGAAGAGGCTGTAGTCGATCGCCAGCCCCAGCCCCAGCGCCGTGGTCAGGTTGAGGGCGAAGATCGAGATCGAGGCGAACTCGCTGGCGACGCGCAGAATCAGGAAGGTGCCGACGATCGCCAGGCCACCGATCATCAGTGGCAGCAGCCGAAGCGACGAGGCTGCGGAAGAAGACGAAGGAGAGCAGGAAGAGCAGCGGGAAGGCGAGCATCTCCGCCATCCTCAGGTCCTTCTCGACCTGCTTGTTGACCTGCTCCTGGGCGATCGCGGCACCGCCGACGAGCACCCCCGGCTTGCTGGAGAGCTGGTCGGCAATGTCGGCGCCCGTTTCCTGCCACTTCTTGTCGTCGAACGTCTTCAGCGTGACAACGAAGTAGGAGGAGCGGCGGTCGTGCGAGACGAAGACGGGGGAGTGGGTGTCGTAGTAGCCGGTGACTGAGCTGACGTCGGGACGCTGGCGCACGCTGCGCTCAAGTGCCTCGACCCGGGCCCGCGAGGCGGGGGCGGAGACCGGTGCGTCCCGGACGATCGCGAACACGGCCGGGATCTTCAACCCGGCGTCGTGCAGGCGTTCCTTCGCTTCGACCGTCTCGGTGGCGGGGTCGTCGGCGCCGTAGGGATCGAGGTGGCTGGCGACGCCGCCGCCGATCGCAGCGGCAAGGACGAAGAAAACGATTGCGAAGAGGCCGACGCGGCGGGCGTTGCCGTCGGCGAGGCGGGCGAGGGCGTCAAACATCAGCTGCTCCTTTCGGGCTGGGCGAGGGCGAGGAGGCGGGCCTCCATGCGCTCGCACCAGTCAGCGAACCACTCGTTGAACTCGATTCCCCCCTGCAGCACCATCAGTGAGAAGGGGTCCTTCTCCAAGGTCTTCGGTTCCATGTCGCGCAGGCGCGCAGCCAACTCGCGGCGCCGCTCGCGCATCGCCCGCAACGTCGCCAGCGCTTCCTCGTGCGGCAGGATGTCGGCGAAGAAGAGTTTAAGCAGGCCTTCTTCGCGCATCTCGGCGGTCTGCGGGGGCTGGCGCAACCACTCGATCAGCTCGGCTTCGCCGTCGTCGGTGATCGCGTAGACCGTTCGTTTGCGCTTACCGCGGGGAGCGTCGACGCCTTCGACCAAGCCGGCCTCCGATAGCCGCTTCAGCTCGGGATAGATCTGCCCGTAGCTGGCCGCCCAGAAGAAGCGAGTGGAGTCGTCGACCGCGGCCTTGATCTCATAGCCCGACCGCGCCTCGCGGCTGACCATGCCGAGGATGACGTAAGCGGTGGGGCTAAGGTCCATGATGGGTTAATATATCTCTCCGATATATCTGTATAAGTGATTGGCGTCACTCTTCCGGCAAAGAGAAGCTGGGCGGGCGCGTCTGTAATCTCCTAGGCCATGCCGATCGACCAGAGCAAGATGGGGCAGGTGGTGACCGCGCAGATGGAGGCGCTGGAAGCCGACTACGGCGAGGACTGCCAGATCGGCGACGTCTGCACGATCGTCGAGGTGATCGGTCCCCACGGCTCGCACGTCCGCGTTCGCACCAGCGATATGCGGCCGCACATGGCGCTGGGGCTGATCCGCATGGCCGAGCACGCGATGCTTGGCAACCTCGGTGGCGCCGGCGGCGAGTAGCGCCGCCACTGGTTTTCAGCGCGCCTGCACAAGGACCACCTATCCTCAGCTTTCTGTGCCCGGCGGCAATTCGAAAACGGTGGTGATGAAGTTCGGCGGCAGCTCGGTGGCCGGCGCCGAGCAGATCAAGCGCGCCGCCCGCCGCATCGTTGCCGCCCGTGAGGCCGGCAACCGGGTTGTCGCCGTGCTCTCAGCGCGGGGC
This sequence comes from uncultured Solirubrobacterales bacterium, assembly GCA_963716345.1. Classification (GTDB taxonomy): domain Bacteria; phylum Actinomycetota; class Thermoleophilia; order Solirubrobacterales; family 70-9; genus VRUE01. The sequence goes on along the minus strand of OY970304.1, from coordinate 866,728 downwards.
AAGACGACCGACGAGCTGGTTGCCCAGGCACTCGAGATCTCCGCCCGCCCCGAGCCGCGCGAGATGGACATGCTGCTCTCCAGCGGCGAGCGGATCTCCTGCGCGCTCTGCGCGATGGCGATCCACGACATGGGCCACAAGGCGATCTCGCTGACCGGCTCGCAGGCGGGCATCGTCACCGATTCCTCCCACACCAAGGCGCGGATCATCGACGTGCGCGCCGACCGCATCCGCGAGGCGCTGGCCGAGGACCACATCGTCCTGGTGGCCGGCTTCCAGGGCGTCTCGACCACGAACCACGACGTCACCACGCTGGGGCGAGGCGGCTCGGACACGACGGCGGTTGCCCTTGCCGCGGCGCTCGACGCCGACGTCTGCGAGATCTACACCGATGTCGCCGGCGTCTTCAGCGCCGACCCGCGGATCGTCCCCGACGCTCGCAAGATCCCGGTCGCGACCTTCGAGGAGACGCTCGAGATGGCCGCCTCGGGCGCCCGGGTCCTGCAGCTGCGATCGGTCGAGTACGCCCGCAACCACGGCGTGCGCATCCACTGCCGCAGCAGCTTCGAGGACGGTCCCGGTACCCTCGTCGTCAGCGAGGACGAGACCGAGCAGAAGACCATGGAGCAGCCTTTCGTCACAGCCATCACCCACTCCGTCGATGAGGCGCGAGTGACCCTGGTCGGGATCCGCGACGAGCCCGGGGTCGCCGGTCGAAATCTTCAACGCACTGGCCGAGGCGGGCATCAACGTCGACGTGATCATCCAGAACGAGCCGGTCAGCGACGACGAGCTCGCCGACCTCTCCTTCACCATCGATCGTGCCGAGCTGACCACGGCCACCGACACGCTGGCCGCGCTCGGTGACGTCAGCGAGGGAATCCGCACCGACGATCAGATCGGCAAGGTCTCGATCATCGGCGCCGGCATGCGCTCACACCCCGGCGTCGCCGCCAAGGTCTTCGAGGTGCTCGGCCGCGAGGAGATCAACATCGAGATGATCTCCACCTCGCCGATCAAGATCTCGTGCGTGATCTCGGCCGAGCAGGTCCCCGCGGCGGTGCGCGCTCTGCACCAGGCCTTCGAGCTTGGCGCCGACGCGGTGCGGGCAGAAGACCCGAAGGCGCCGAGCACCGCCCCACGGTCGGTACCTGAACCGGCCGGTCAGACTCGGATCAGATGACGGGCGACGTTTACAGAGTCGGAGTATTGGGCGCCACCGGCGCGGTCGGCTCGACCATCCTCGAGATCCTCGCCGAACGCGATTTCCCCGCTGCCGAGGTCATCCCCTTTGCCTCCGAGCGCTCTGCCGGCCGAGAGATCGAGTGGAACGGGTCGACGCTTGTATGCCGGGCGCTCAGCCCCGAGACGATCCAGGGACTGGACGTCGTCCTCTCCTCCGCGGGCGGCTCGGTCAGCGCCGAGTGGGCGCCGCAACTGGTCGAAGCCGGCGCGGTCGTCGTCGACAACACCAGCTACTGGCGCATGTACGAGGAGGTGCCGCTGGTCGTCGCTGGCGTTAATCCTGATGCGGCAGTTGGGCACAAGGGAATTGTCGCCAACCCCAACTGCACGACGATGGTGATGATGATGGCGCTGGCGCCGATCCACCGTGCGGTCGGGTTGGAGCGCCTGGTCGTCTCCAGCTACCAGGCCGTCTCTGGCACCGGTCAGCGGGCGATCGAGGAGCTGCTGGCCCAGTCGCGCGCGTCGCTGGCGGGCGAAGCGGTGCCACCGGCGCAGATCTACCCGCACCAGATCGCCTTCAACGTGCTGCCCCAGGTCGAGGTCTTCAAGGACGGCGACGACTACACCACTGAGGAGCGCAAGGTGATGGCCGAGACCCGCAAGATCCTCGGCTTCGGCGATGAGGTGGCGATCTCCGCCACCTGCGCCCGCGTGCCGGTGATCAGCGGCCACTCGGAGTCGATCAACGTCCGCACCCGCGAGGATCTCTCGCCCGACGATTGCCGCGCCCTGCTAGCTGAGGCCCCCGGCGTGATCGTCGTCGACGACCCCGCCAGCGGCAGGTACCCGATGGCGCTAGACGCCGCGGGCCAAGACGATGTCCTCGTCGGCCGCATCCGCCGCGACCCCGACCAGGAGCGCACCCTCAACCTCTGGATCGCCGGCGACAACCTGCGCAAGGGCGCCGCGACCAATGCCGTGCAAGTGGCCGAGCTGCTCATTGAGCGCAATCTCCTCGGCTAAGTTCTTTCGGTGCGCCTTTTCCGGTCTATAACCGCATAAAGCGCACCGGAAGGCTCGGAACTGCACCTATGGACATTGGTTTTGGCGATGCGGTTCTGATCTTCGGCGGGCTGCTGACCGCCGTCGCGGCGCTCTCGGGGGTGATGAAGGGGACGGTGCTCTCGGCCTCGGTGCTCTCGGTGGCCTCGGGGGTGCTGCTCGCCGCCGTCGGCGTCGTCGACATCGACCCGAAATCGGAGTCAATCGTCCAACTGGTCGAGCTGGCGCTGATCCTCACCCTTTTCTCCGACGGGATGTTCGTCGAGCGGGAGCTGCTGCGTAAGCACTGGAGCCCGGTCGCGCGGGCGCTGGCGATCGCGATGCCGATCACGATGGCGCTGCTGGGGCTGGCGGCGAAGGCGCTCTTTCCCGACCTGAGCTGGGCCGAGGCGCTGCTGCTGGCGGCGGTGCTCTCGCCGACCGACCCGGTCGTCACCTCCGCTGTCGTCACCTCGCGGATCGTGCCGGCCTCGGTGCGCCACACGCTCAACCTCGAGTCCGGTCTCAACGACGGCCTCGCCCTGCCCTTCGTCCTCTTCTTCCTCGTTCTCGCCGGCCCCGGCGGCGATCCCGGTGGCGAAGCGGCCAAGCTCGTAGGCGAGGCGCTCTTCGGCGCCGCTGTCGGCGTCGGCCTCGGGACGCTCGGTGGCCGCCTCCATCACCACCTGCCGGGCGGCGGCATCACCGCTCGCTACGAGGGGATCTACGCGGTTGGCATCGCCCTGTTTGCCTTCGGTCTCGCCGAAGTGACAATTGGCAACGGCTTGATCGCCGCCTTCGTCTGCGGCATCGCGATGGCGGCGACGGAGCGCGAGGTGCCCGAGGGCTTCGTCGAGTTCGCCGAGAACACCAGCGCGATCCTCCAGGTGCTCACCTTCTTCGTCTTCGGTGCACTGATCGTCGCCACCGGCTTCCACCACAGCATTCCGCCACTGATCCTCTTTGTCGTCTTTGCCCTGATCGTCGCCAGGCCGCTTGCGGTGATGATCTCCTTCTTCAAAACCGGCATCCCGCGCCCGCAGAAGCTCTTCATGGCCTGGTTCGGCCCCAAGGGCGTGGCCTCGATGCTCTTCGCCCTCTTCGTGCTCAAGTCCGACGTCGCCGACAGCAATCTGATCTTCGACATCGCCGCTATAGCGATCATCTGCTCAATCGTCGCCCACGGCCTCACCGACACCGTCGGTGCCCAGTGGCTGGCTCGCCGCGTCGGCCTCGACCGCAGTGGCTAGCCCATTCGTCCAGCACACTTTCGTGTGCCACACGTAACCTTTTGTCCGCTAGCCTCCTGGACATCGAGCAAGCGAGGACCAATTGGAACGACGACCGCCTTGATCACCTCTCAGGTCAGGTCGACTCTCTTCGTCATCACATGGATGAGCGCTTCGAAAATCAAGACGCGCGCATTCAGGCTCGCTTCGATCGTCTACAGAACGCGATGATCATCACCCTCGCGAGCATCCTCGCCGGATTCGGCGGCGCAATCGTCGCAATTCAATTCTGAAGCTAAGCAGCGCCCGCCTCCAGAATGCAATCTTTTGTCTGCTAAGCTGAGCGCAGAATGGAGACCTGGGAGGAATCCAGAATCAACCGTCTCGAGGATCGCATTGACCGTCTTGAGCTCAAGGAACGAGAGCGCCGGGACTTCACCTTCCGCCTGATCATGCACGGCCTCACCGCCACCATGGTCGCCGTAAGCATCGCCTCAATCGTCCTAAGCATCATCCGCGCCACACACTGACCCCGGCTCTCTGCTCGCCCCACTGAGCTCGTCGGGGGCCTCCAAATCTGTGAGCTTCAAGAGCGAACGAACCCAGATCCTCTTGGGCGCTTCGGCCTGATGCGCTCTTCGAATCGAGAGGAGCGTGTGCGCAGGGTCTGCGGACACTCAGCGCGAAGCGCGTCCGCAGACCCTGCGCACACGCTCACCCCGTTTGGATCACCGAATCAGGCAGGAACCGCAGCAAGCCGCTCTTCGACCCACTTGGTCGAAGCGATGTGCTTGCTCATGCCCAGTTCCTTCGGTGAGGCGCCGAGGGCGAGCGAGACGAGCTGGGGGAGGTGCAGGACCGCGAGGCCGAGGTCCCTGTTGACCACCTTTGCCGCCTCGGGCTGCTGCATGTCGAGGTTGAGGTGGCAGAGCGGGCAGGGGGTGACCAGGCAGTCGGCACCGGCGTCGAGGGCGTCGCCGACGTGGGTGCCGGCCTGGCGCAGGGAGGTGTCGCGGTTCATCGTGATCACCGGGAAGCCGCAGCACTTGCGAGCGCCGTCGTACTCGACGACTTCGCCGCCGAGTGCTTCGATCACCTTCTCGAGGTAGAGGTCGCGTTCGGGGAACTCGTCGTAGCCGAGCCGTTCCTTGGGGCGGACCACGTAGCAGCCGTAGAAGGGACCGACGCGCAGGCCGCTGAGCGGGCGCGTCACCTTCTCGGCGAGGCGATCGAGGCCGTAGTCCTCGACCAGCAGCCAGAGGAAGTTCTTGTTGGTGAAGCCGTCTTTGCCCTTCTCGTAGGCAAGGCCCTGACCGCTCAGCACCTCGTTGATGTGGGCGCGGTAGGAGGAGTCGGCGTCGAGTCGCTGCTGACACTCGGACTGGGCGCCCTGGCAGGTCGAGCAGATGTTCATCATCGAGAGCCCGGTCTGCTGAGCGAGGGCGAAGGTGCGAGCGTTGAGCGTGTCGGCGAGCTCCTGGTTGTGCTCGGCGATGACGCCGGCACCGCAGCAGTTGGCGCGGTCGAGTTCGACCAGCTCGATGTCGAGCTTCTTGGCGGCGATTGCCATCGAGCCGTGCAGCTCAGTGGTGAAGCCGCGCGAGACGCAGCCGGGCCAGTAGGCGACCTTGATCTGGCTGTCGCTCATCACGACTCTCCCTTCGTATCCGCGGCCGCGGCCGCCTCTGCCGTCAAAGTCGCGTCGGTCGGCTCATCGGGCTCCGGTTCGACGAAATCCTCGTCTTCGCCGGTGATGTAGAGGTTGAATTCCTCGCGGTGCTCCTCGGCGTGCTTGTAGATCGCCTTGACCTCGTCCTGAGCGCCCCCCGGCAGCTTCGGGTGCAGGCCCGGGATCACCTTGTGAGCCGAGCGCGCCTTGCCGGTCTTGATCGCGCGCAGCACCGTCGGCAGCGACTCGATCAATCCCTTAATCGCGCCCATCGAGGGTTTGAGCTTGCCTTTGACGCCGGGCGCGTAGGACTCCTGGACCAGCTGTGCCTCGTCGAGAGTGCCCTTCTTCTCGATGATCTTGACGAAGGCCTCCTCGTGGCTGTGGCCGTGGTTGGGGTCGTCGTCGATTCCCTCTTCGCCAGCTTTGCGGCGCAGGCGCATGATCTGGTCCATCGGCGCCACACCCTTGGGGCAGGCGTCGATGCAGCTGAAGCAGTGGGTGCAGTCGTAGATCCCGTGCGGGTCGTGGGCGAGATCGTGGAGCCGCTCCTTGGTCTCGGCGTCGCGCGGGTCGCCGACGAAGCGGTAGGCCTTGGCCAGCGCCGCCGGGCCGATGAAGTCGGGGTCGGCTTCCATCGAGAGGCAGGAGGAGACGCAGGCGCCGCACTGGATGCAGGCCATCGACTGGGTGATGTCGATCATCGACTCCGGCTCGACGATGTACTCGCGCTCGGGCGCCTCGCCGTGGGGGAGGAGCCAGGGAGTGACGCGGCGGATCTTGGCCCAGTGGGTCGACTCCATGTCGGTGATCAGGTCCTTGATCACGGGCATGTTGCCCATCGGCTCGATCACGATCGGCGGCGTGCCACCGTCGGCACTGGGGCTGACGCTGGCTTTGCGCTCGGCCATCTCCAGTGCCTCGCCGACCTGGGTCTTGCAGCCGAGGCCGGACTGGCCGTTGATCTTCATCCCGCAGGAGCCGCAGATCGCGGCGCGGCAGGAGCAGCGCACCGAGAGCGAGCCGTCGTCGCGGTCTTTAGCCTGCAGCAGGCCGTCGAGGACAGAGAGGGAGGGGTCGAGCTCGACCTTGAACTCCTCCCAGTAGGCGCCCTCGCCTGACTCGGGTTGGTAGCGGCGGACTTTGAGCGTGTACTCAGCCATCTAGTAAGTCCTCTCTTGCGGTTCCCACTGGGTGATCGTCACCTCGGAGTAGGAGATCTCGGGACCGTCGTCGTTGAGCTGCAAGTCGATGTGCTTCAGCCACTCCTCATCATTGCGCTCCGGGAAGTCCGTCCTGTACTGGGCGCCGCGGCTCTCCTTGCGCTCCAGCGCGGCGACGCAGGTGCACTCGGCGTTGTCGAGCATGTAGCCGAGCTCGATTGCGCCCAAGAGGTCTTGGTTGAAGATCGAGCCCTTGTCGTCGATGTAGGCGGTCTTGGCCTCCTCCTTGAGCCGCCGCACCGTTTCCAGCGCCTCGGTGATCCCGGCCTCGTCGCGGAAGACCGCGACTTTGCCATCCATGACCGTGCCGAGGTCGAACTTGATCTCCGAGACGCGGCGGCCGGAGCCCTTCTCGCGGGCGGAGATCGCGTCGATCGTCGCCTGCTCGGCCTCAAGCACCGCTTTCGAGGGTCGCGAGCCCTCGGTGCGCTTGGCGCGGGCGGCGGCGTCGGCACCGGAGCGGCGGCCGAAGATCAGCGTGTCGAGCAGCGAGTTGGCGCCGAGCCGGTTGCCGCCGTGGACCGAGACGCATGCAACCTCGCCGGCGGCGTAGAGGCCGGGGATATCGGTGCGGCCGTCGACGTCGGTCTTGATCCCGCCCATCGTGTAGTGGTTGCCGGGCTTGATGTGGATCGGTTCCTTGGTGATGTCGACTCCGGCGAAGTCCTTGCCGACGAGGACGATCTCGCGCAGCGCCTCGTGCACGCGCTTCTTCGGCACCACAGTGATGTCGAGGGCGACGGTGCCGTCGTCGAAGCCGCGGCCCTCGTTGATCTCGGTCTGCTCGGCGCGGGAGACGACATCGCGCGAGGCCAGCTCCATCTTGTTAGGCGCGTAGCGCTCCATGAAGCGTTCACCGTTCTTGTTGAGCAGGTGGGCACCCTCGCCGCGAGCGCCCTCGGTGATCAGGAAGCCCTTGCCCGCCAGCGTCGTCGGGTGGTACTGGATCATCTCCATGTCCATCAGCTTTGCTCCGGCCCGGTAGGCCATCCCGATGCCGTCGCCGGTGCAGATAAGAGCGTTGGTGGTCGGCTTCCAGACCTGGCCGTTGCCGCCGCTGGCGAGGATCACCGACTTGGCTCGGAAGAGCTGCATCGAGCCATCGGCGATGTTGCGGGTGACGACGCCGCAGCACTCGCCGCCCTCGTCGAGCGCCAGCGCCGTGCAGAACCACTCCTCGTAGCGGGCGACCTGCTCGGAGTGCTTCATCAGCTGCTCGTAGAGCACGTGCATGATCGCCTGGCCGGTGATGTCGGCGACGTAGTAGGTGCGGGCGGCCGAGGCACCGCCGAAGGCGCGGGTGCCGAGCTTGCCTTCCTCGTTGCGGTGGAAGGTGACGCCGAGGTGCTCGAGGTGGAGGATCTCTTCCGGCGCCTCGCGGCACATGATTTCGACCGCATCCTGGTCGCTCAGGTAGTCGGAGCCCTTAATCGTGTCGAAAGCGTGCGACTCCCAGGAGTCGCCGGGGTTGAGCGCGGCGTTGATCCCGCCCTGGGCCGCGTTGGAGTGCGAGCGGACCGGGTGGACCTTGCTGACGATGCCGACCGAGACACCCTCCTCGGCGGCTGCCAATGCTGCTCTCTGTCCGGCCAGGCCGGCACCGATCACCAATACGTCATGCGTAGGCACGAGCGCGACTCTATAGACCCCAAATCCGACTTCGCGGTCGGATTTCAAGAGGTGCAACGCGTTGCGGTCTTCACGGAGCCGCTACGCGTTGCACGGCACGGATCGCTACAGCCAGCGCGCGTCGAGGCGGCGGATCGCGGCCTCGCTGAGGCGGACGCCGTCGGCGACGGTGTCGAACTCGACATTGGCGGCGACGTCGTTGGGCCAGTGGTAGAAGGCCGGTTGCTTGAGCTCGTTGCAGGCGCAGAGCGCCGCGGTCTCATAACCCGCCGCCAGTGGCTCGAGGCCGTCGGTGCCGTTATGCAGGCGCAGGTTGGGGTAGAGCCAGATGCCTAGCTCCTCGGCCAGTTCGTCGATCAGCGCCAGGGCGCGGGGTGGGTACTCGTGCATCTTGATGAAGCCCTCGCCTCGCAACACCAGCAAGTGGGGCGAGCCGAGCGACTCCAAGCAGAGGAAGAAGGTGCTCTCGCGCGGCAGTTCGCTGAAGTGGCGCTCGCCGAAGGCCTTGATCCCCTCGCTGAAGGACTCCTCCGAGCCGACCGAGAGGAGGATGACCCGGGTGTCCTTGGTCGGCTCCTCGACGAGCCGTTTCGCCAGCGCCAGTAGGGCGACGACGCCGGTGCCGTTGTCGTTGGCGCCGGGCACGGTCTCGCGCCGGCCGATGTCGGCCATCGCCGCGATCGTGCCAAGGCCAATCAGGGCGCCGAGCTTGGCCAGCAGGCGCCGCCCTGTCAGGGCCCCCAGTCCCGCCAACAGCGGGCCACCCACCACCGGCGCCATCAGCATCGGGCTCGTGTCTTTGCCCTCGATCAACCCGAGGCGGTCGGCGATCTTGGGGATCTGAGGGTGGAAGATCACTCCCGAATGAGCGGCGTCGTGGTGGGCGATGAGGACGATGGTGCGCTCTGCCTCGGCCGGTCCGAGCTCGCAGACGACGTTGTGGGTGGTGCGCTTGGGCAGCAGTCGGCGCAGCGGGCGCTGCCCTGGCGGGAAGTCCGCGGCGATCCCGGCGGCGCCGGCAAAGCCCAGGAGGCCTCCAAGCAGGCGCCGCCCGCGCAAGCCGAGCCAGCCGCCGAGAGCACCGAGGGCGGCCCCGAAGCCAAGTGGCCACCAGTAGGTGCCGTGCACAGCCGCCGCCTCAATCCGCGCCTCGGCACCGAGCTCGCCGAAGCGCTCGACGATCCACTCAGCCGCTCGCCGCTCGCCTTCGGAGGCACTCGGGCGGTGGATCTGCTCCAGCCCCTCGAGCTGCGCTCGCAACCAGTCCTGCTCGGCCACCGAGGCAATCGTCTTCGTGGTGGATGAGCCGCTCACCGGAGAGCGCACCCTAGCCGCCGCTTACCATTGTCATATGCCGGGCGGTTCGCCAATCACCCTCTTCCGCGTTCGCGGGATCCGCATCACCGTTGACTGGTCGTGGTTCTTCGTCCTCTTCCTGGTGATCTTCTGGCTCTCGAACTTCTACGGCGACGTTCTCGGCGAGAGCAGTTCGGCCTCGACCCCATTCGCCCTTGCGGTTCTCAGCGCGATCGGCTTCTTCGGCTCGATCGTTCTGCACGAGCTCGGTCACGCTTTCGCCGCTACGCGCAACGGAATCGGCATCTCCAGCATCCAGCTCTGGATCTTCGGCGGCATGGCGCGTATGGACCGCGAGTCCGACAGCCCCTTGACCGAGTTCAAGGTGGCGATCGCCGGCCCGCTGGTCACCTTCGCGATCGTCGTCGCGCTGACCCTGATCGGGGTCGTCGCGGTGGGTAGCCACGAGTTCAGGCATGCGGCGTTGGTTGAAACGAATTCCGGCGCCTCGGGCTTGATCGCGGTTGTCGCCTGGCTGGCGATGATCAACCTGCTCGTCCTCGTCTTCAACCTGCTGCCCGCTTTCCCGATGGACGGCGGCCGCGTTGTCCGCGCGATCGCCTGGTGGCGCACCGGTGACCGCAACTCCGCCACGCGTTTCGCCGCTGGCCTCGGCCGTGTCTTTGGCTACATCTTCATCGGCGGCGGCCTGCTCCTGATCTTCACCGGCGACGCTTTTGGCGGCGTCTGGCTCGCCCTAATCGGTGTGGTGATCAACGGCTCGGCCCGGGCTGCCTCAATGCAAACCCGGATCACCGGCAAAATCAGCCAGCTCCAAGTGTCGGACGTCATGGACCGCCAGCCAGTTGCGATCTCTGACGAACTGAGTGTCGAGCAAGCGTTGGACGAGTACTTTCTCCGCTACCGCTGGCCCTGGTTTCCAGTGGTCGACGCCGCTCACCATTTCCGTGGCCTCATCGTCCGTGACAAAGCCGACGAGGTCCCTGAGATTTCCCGTGCCACGTCTCACGTCTCCGACTTGCTCGAGCACAACGACGGCACCTTCCAGGTTCGCGATGACGCCCCACTCGACTCACTGCTTTCGAATAGTGCCCTGCGCCGCTTCGGTGCCCTGATGGCGGTCGACGCCGACGGCCGCCTATCCGGCGTGATCACCGTTGAGCAGGTAGGGCGGGCGCTGAGGGACCAGACTTCGTCGTGAGGCCCGGGGGGTTCCTTCTCAGGAACTCCCGCGAAGCGGCCTGGGAAGGAACCCCCCGGGCCTCGGGCCTATAGACCGGCGCCTCAGGCCCGAGGCCGGTGGCGCTCGATTATCGAGCTGAAGTCCGTGCCGGCGGGAAGGGTTCCGAAGGCGTTGCCCCAGTCGCCAGAGAGGCGTGAGGCGCAGAAGGCGTCTGCGACGGCGGGGTCGCCGTAGCGGACCAGCAGCGAAGCTTGCAGGGCCACCGCCATCTTCTCGACTATGCGGCGGGCGCGGGACTCGATTGTCTCGATGTCGCCAGGGATTTCGTCCTTCAGCGCGGCGATGTAGGCGTCGAGCTTGGGTTCGGCGCCAGAGCCCTCCATCACCTCGGCGAAGAAAGCCTCGACTGAGGCAGGGCTCTTGACCATCGCCCGCAGGGCGTCGAGGCACTGGACGTTGCCGGAGCCCTCCCAGATCGAGGCCAGTGGAGCCTCTCTGTAGAGGCGGGGCATGCCCGACTCCTCGACGTAGCCGTTGCCGCCAAAGCACTCGAGGCACTCGACCGCGTGCGAGGGCTGCTGCTTGCACATCCAATACTTCAGCACCGCATTTGCCAGGCGGCGGAAGTTGGCGGCGTCCTCGTCGCCAGCGGCGACCTCGTCATAGGCGCGGGCGAGACGCATCGCGGCGACCGTGGCAGCTTCTGACTCGACCGCAAGGTCGGCGAGCACGTTGCGCATCAGCGGCTGGTCGATCAGCTCCTTGCCGAAGGCCGCCCGCTGTTCGGTGTGGTTGAGCGCCTGCACGAGCCCAGCCCGGTAGCCGGTAGCGGCCCCGATCACGCAGTCGAGGCGGGTGTGGTTGACCATCTCGATGATCGTCGGCACGCCGCGCCCCTCCTCGCCGACCATGCGCGCCCAGGCGCCGCGAAACTCGAGCTCCGAGGAGGCGTTGGAGCGGTTGCCGAGCTTGTCCTTGAGGCGCTGGATCTGGAAAGCATTCCGCTCGCCGTCTGGGGTCCAGCGCGGCATCAGGAAGCAGGAGACGCCGGAGTCGGTCTGGGCGAGGACGAGGAAGGCGTCGCACATCGGCGCCGAGCAGAACCACTTGTGGCCGACCAGCTCGTACTCGGCCCCCGGTCCGCCGCCGTTCAGCGGCGTCGCCACAGTGGTGTTGGCGCGCACGTCGGAGCCGCCCTGCTTCTCGGTCATCGCCATTCCGCAGAGGGCGCCGCTCTTGCGCTCGGCCGGCAGTGAGCGCTCGTCGTAGTCGAGCGAGAGGAAACGCTCCTCCCACTCGGCGGCGAGCTCGGGTTGCTGGCGCAGGGCCGGGATCGCCGAGTAGGTCATCGAGAGCGGGCAGCCGACGCCGCTCTCGGCCTGCATCAAGAGCATGAACATCGTCGCCCGGGCTACGTGGGCACCGACGCCCGGCTCGCGCCAGGGCATCGCGTGCAGGCCGTGATTGGAGCCGATCCGCATCAGCTCGTGCCAGGAGCTGTCGAACTCAACCTCGTCGATGCGGTGGCCGAAGCGGTCGTGGGTCTTCAGTGCCGGCTTCTTTTCGTTGGCTTCGAAGCCCCAGCGGATAGTCTGGGCGGAGCCGCAGATCGCGCCCAGCTCACGCGCCCGGTCCTCGGCCCAGCCGGCCCCCTCGCGTACCAGCGCCTCGCGCAGCGGGCGGTCAGCATCAAACGGGTTGTAGTCCTCAAGCGGCGAGGCCTGGTTGAAGACTGCATGGGTCTCCCGCGCAGCAGTGCTTTCGACGGTTGCCACGCCGCCATTCTCGCAGGAGACCCAGCTTGTGTCAGGTTGCCGCGCCCTCGGGTTGCGGATCGGGCCTGATCACGACCGTGTCGGCGACCTCGAGGATCTCGTCCGCGGGCATGTCAACGCGCTCGGCGTGCCGCCGCACTGACTCCTCGTCACTTGCCTGATAAATGCAGACGGTGCCGAGCGAGCCGCCCGGCTCACTGATCACATAGCTGCGGATCCAGGCGATGTCGTCCGGAAAATCGCTTTCGGCGACCTGTTTGGAGCGGGCTGCCGTGACCTCCAGCTCCTCCGCGGATTGCCAGGCGCGCTCCCTGCGGATCACGTATGTCTTCATCGATTCCTCCTCTTGTGAATGGGGCGGGCGTGTGGGCCATCAAAAGTTATTTACCAACTATCAGTCGGTAATATATTGAGCGACGGTGGCGGTGGCAAGCGAGACGCGGCGGGGCCGGCCCAGCGAGGGCGCTCGCGAGGCTCTGGTCCAAGCCGCGCACGACCTCTTCATGGCGCGCGACTACGACGAGGTCTCCACCGAGGAGATCCTTGAGCGCTCCGGCGTCAGTCGCGGCGCGCTCTACCACCACTTCACTTCGAAGCAGGAGCTCTTCAAGGCCGTCTTTGAGGCCAGCGAGCGGCGGGTCCTCGAACTTGTCGCGGCGCAAGCCGCGACTGCCGACTCGCCCTTCGATGCCCTCGTCGAGAGCTCTAGGGCTTACTTGCGCCAATCTGAGACCAACGAGGAGCTGCGCCGGATTGGCCTCATGCAGAGTCGTTCGGTGCTGGGTTGGGAGGGCTGGCGAGAGGCCGCGACCGAGCTGGGAATAGGCGTGGCGCTCGCCGTGGTCTCGGCGGCGATGGAGGCGGGTGAAATGACACCGCACGATCCCGAGACCACCGCGCTGGTCCTGCTCGGCGCGATGATCGAGGCGGCGATGCTGATTGCCGTCGCCTCCGACCGGCAGACCGCGCGAGAACGCTCCGAAGTTGTCGTCGTTGACCTGCTGGAGGGCCTGCGTCGATAGCATCGCCGCCCGAATGGCGGCCAAGATCAAAGTCGAGAACCCGATCGTCGAGCTCGACGGCGACGAGATGACCCGGATCATCTGGTCCACCATCAAAGAGCAGCTGATCCGGCCCTACCTCGACCTCGAGCTGATCTATTTCGACCTCGGTATCGAGAGTCGCGACGCCAGCCGCGACCAGATCACCGTCGATGCGGCCAACGCGATCAAGCAGCACGGCGTAGGCGTCAAGTGCGCGACGATCACCCCGGACGAGGCACGGGTCGAGGAGTTCGGCCTTGCCGACATGTACCGCTCGCCGAACGGGACGATCCGCAACATCCTCGGCGGCGTCATCTTCCGCGAGCCGATTGTGATCGCCAACATCCCGCGCCTGGTTCCGGGCTGGACCAAGCCGATCGTGATCGGCCGCCACGCCTTCGGTGACCAGTACCGCGCCACCGACATGGTCGTCCCCGGCGAGGGCACGCTGACCCTTACCTACACGCCCAAAGACGGCAGCGAGCCGATCGAGCTCGACGTCTATGACTTCCCCGGCGGCGGCATCGCGATGGCGATGTACAACCTCGACGACTCGATTCGCGATTTCGCCCGGGCCTCGATGCGTTACGGGCTCGATCGCGGCTACCCGGTCTACCTCTCGACCAAGAACACGATCTTGAAGCGCTATGACGGCCGCTTTAAGGACCTCTTCGCCGAGGTCTATGAGAGCGAGTTCAAGGCCGACTTTGAGGCTGCGGGAATCACCTACGAACACCGCCTGATCGACGACATGGTTGCGGCGGCGCTGAAGTGGGAGGGCGGTTACGTCTGGGCTTGCAAGAACTACGACGGCGACGTTCAGTCCGACACCGTTGCCCAGGGCTTTGGCTCGCTCGGCCTGATGACCAGCGTCTTGATGAGTCCCGATGGCAAGACCATTGAGGCCGAGGCCGCGCATGGCACCGTCACCCGTCACTACCGTCAGCACCAGCAGGGCAAGCCAACCTCGACTAACCCGATCGCCTCGATTTTCGCCTGGACGCGCGGCCTCGCTGCCCGCGGACGGCTTGACGACACTCCCGGGGTCTCTGACTTTGCCGAGACTCTGGAGCGCGTCTGTGTGGAGACGGTGGAAGCCGGGAAGATGACCAAAGACCTCGCTCTGCTCGTCGGCCCCGACCAGGAGTTCCAAACAACGCAGGAGTTCCTCGGGTCGATCGACGAGGCCCTGCAGCGGGCAATGGCCTAGTTCTTCGAAAACTACGAATCCAGGAGATAGAGACTCTGTGAGCACCCCTGTGAAAGTCACCGTGACCGGCGCTGCCGGCCAGATCGGCTACGCACTCCTCTTCCGTATCGCCAGCGGTCAGATGCTCGGTCCTGACACGCCGGTGGAGCTGAGCCTGTTGGAGATTCCCGACGCGGTGAAGGCCGCCGAGGGAACCGCAATGGAGCTCGACGACTGTGCCTTCCCGTTGTTGAGTCGAATCAACATCTTCGATGACCCAAAGCAAGGGTTTGACGGCTGCAACGTCGGCCTGCTCGTCGGTGCCCGCCCGCGTGGTCCAGGCATGGAGCGCTCCGATCTGCTCGAGGCCAACGGCGGGATCTTCAAGCCGCAAGGCGAAGCGATTGCGGCAGGCGCTGCCGATGACGTTCGAATCCTCGTTGTCGGCAACCCCGCCAACACCAACTGCCTGATCGCGATGTCAAACGCCGACGGTGTGCCACGCGAGCGTTTCACCGCGATGATGCGACTGGACCACAACCGCGCGATCGCACAGGTTGCCAACAAGCTCGGCAAGGAAGTCTCCGACGTCACCAACTTGACAGTCTGGGGCAATCACTCGACCACCCAGTACCCGGACCTGGTCAATGCCAAGGTCAACGGTCAGAGCGCTTGGGATGCAATCGACGATCAGGCGTGGATTGCCGATGAGTTCATTCCGCGAGTCGCCAAACGCGGTGCCGCGATCATCGAGGCGCGCGGGGCGTCTAGCGCTGCCTCTGCCGCCAATGCCGCGATTGACCACGTTCACGACTGGGTGCTTGGCACTCCTGAGGGTGACTGGGTTTCGATGGGAGTTCCCGCCGACGGCTCTTACGGAGTTGAGGAGGGGATCGTCGCCGGCTTCCCCTGCGCCTGCAGCGGTGGCGAGTGGTCGATCGTCGAGGGAGTCGAGGTGCCTGACTTCTCACGGCCGCGAATTGATGCCAGCGCTGCCGAGTTGCGCGAGGAGCGCGACGCGGTAAGTCAGCTCGGTCTGCTTTAAGCAGTCACCCAAAGAAAAAGCCGGCCCCCAATTGGGGGCCGGCTTTGTTCAGCAAAGCGCGAAGTCTCAGGCGCTATTTACCTGGGTGGTACTCGCGTCCCTTCTTGGTGACGCGGCCCTCTTTCTCCATTTCGCCGAGAACCCGGTACAGGTAATTCGGTTTGATTTTCATCTGTTTGGCGATCTCCGAGGCGGAGATGCCGGGGTTCTGCTCAACCAGAGCGACTGCCTGGTCGGCGCGGGTACCACCGCGGCGACGGCGACGTCGTTTACGCGGGGCAGTGGTGGTAGCTGCGGCTGTTGTTGCCGCGGCGGCGTTTTTACGAGGGCGACCGGGGCCGCGTCCGGAGCCGGGAGGGCGACCGGGACGGCGAGTGACGGTGCCACCAAGCTCGGCAAGAGCACGCTCGAGGCGCTTGCGCTCCTCGTCGATCTCCGCGAGCCTTTTCTTGACTAGGTCAAGGGCCTCGTCGAGTACGTTGCTGGTGCTGGGCATTTCCTTCCTTTCATCCCTTGAAGCGCTGGGCCTCACGGGTCGTCAGCTGCTCCGGAGTGTGGCAGAGTCACAGTGACAGTGACTATTCGTATAGTCAAACTGGTTCTGTCACTCTGGCCATTTGGATGAAGTTACCCAGCGAGCTTGGATTTCAAGCAGTGCGTTGCGCTTGACGCTCTGGTGAGATGCGCACCACATTCCAGGCCAGTCCCACTTGCTCCAAAGGCGCCGATGATCAGTGCCGAAACGCCGCGTACCAAAATAGTGACCTATCGAGTTGACGCTCCATGTCAGGGAGCGTCGCCTAGCTCCGGTGCGCCTTTTGCGGGCTATGACCACATAAGGCGCACCGGAACCGCGGTTTAGTGGTTGCGCTTGCGCGGCAGGGTGCGGAAGACCACGTCCCAGATCGGCGAGGAGACGCCGTAGCCGAAGCGATGGTCCTGGAAGTGGTGGCGCATGTGCTGCTCGCGCAGCTGCTTGCCGAAATCGGATTTGGGGACGAAGTGGTGCACGTAGTAATGCGTGTAGTCGTAGCCGAGGTAGCCGAGGATGAAGCCGCCGAAGAGCGGATAGGTCGCCGGCGTGCCGAAGATCAGGCTGAAGCCGAAGAAGAAGAGCGCCGCCAGGGGAATCGCGACAGCGGGGGGCATAACCAGGCGCAGCTTGTCGTTGGGGTGGTCGTGATGGATGCCGTGGATGATGAAGTGCATGCGGCGCCCGAAGGCGTTGTCGGGCTGCCAGTGGAAGACGAGCCGGTGCAACCAGTACTCGGTCAGCGTCCAGATGCCGACTCCGGCGAGGCTGAGCAGGAGCAGCTGCCAGACGGCGTAGCCGTGGCTGGCCCCGAGCCACTCCATCGCGATCACCACGGGCACGAAGACGATCGCGGGGACCGCGGGGTGCACCCGCGAGAAGAAGTTGAGGAAGTCGCTCTCGAACAGCTGCGGCGAGGCGGCGAGCTTGTCGGTCCTGGTGGAAGACTCCATCCGGGGCCGAATGGTAGCGGCGGGCGTCGCCGGCTCCCGCAAGACGCGGGGAACCTGTGACGAGACTGTGTCAAGAACGTTGCGCTTTGCGGAATTGAGCCTCACGGAAGAGTCACGGCGATGGCAATATCGCCGCCGTGCCGCGCAAGCCCAAACCGCCGACCTGCGACGACTGTTACTTCCGCAAGAACTTGCTTTGCGCCTTGGAGCTCGAGGAGCCCTGCACGACCTTCAGGCCGAACCGGCCTGAGGGCCTGGTGCCGCCGCGGCAGCCCGTTTTGCTGATGCGCCCCCCGCGCTGGGCCTCTCAACCTCAAACAGCCTGACCGCGCGCAGCGCGGCGGGCTAATGTTCTGCCCGATGCCGGAGCGGGACCTATATGCCTGGGCGCGGACTACCTACGTCAGCCGCAGGAGCAGGGGGTTTACGCCGAACGTGGACGTCTACTACTGCGGCGACCCGCAACGGGCCGTGGTCAAGGTCGATCTGGCCGGGGTCGAGCTCGACGAGGTCGGGATCGAGGTTGGCACTAGGCAGCTGGCGATAGTCGGCGAGCGCCAGGTGCAGGAGACCGAGGGACGGGTCTATCAGCAGGTGGAGATTCCCTCGGGTCCCTTCCGCCGCGTGGTCGAGCTGCAAGTGGACGTCGACGCCGAGCGGGCGAAGGCGACCTACGAAGACGGGGTGCTGCTGATCGAGCTGCCGCTGCGTGACCCATCCGAGACGACTCGCCGGATCCCGATCGGGAGGGAGTGATGGAGGGCAGCCCCCTCCTCGAGGTGGTCGACTCGCTCGACGCCGAAGACGCGATCCGCGCCTCCGAGCCACTGCCCGACGCGCTGCCGGTCCTGCCGCTGCGCGACACCGTCACCTTTCCCGAGACGCTGACCCCGCTGGCGGTTGGACAGGAGCGCTCGATCAAGCTGGTTGACGATGTGCTCGGCGCCAACCGGATGCTGGCAATGGTTGCCGCCCGCGATCCGGAGAACGAGGAACCGGGACCGAAAGACCTCCACGAGGTCGGTGTTGTCGGCGTCGTCGCCCGCATGCTCAAGGTGCCCGACGGCACCCTGCGCGTCCTCGTCCAAGGGACTCAGCGGGTGCGGCTCGGTCCCTACGTCGCCGAGCAGCCCTACCTGGTCGCGCGAATCAGCGAGCTGCCCGACGAGGTCGAGGAGGGGCAGGAGCTGGAGGCGCTGACCCGCAACGTCCAGCGCACCTTCTCGGAGATCATCGAGCAGATTCCCTACTTGCCCGAGGAGCTGCAGATGGCGGTGGCAAACCTCGACGATCCGGCGGCGCTTGCCCACCTGATCGCCGGCACCCTGCGTATCTCCACCGAGGAGAAGCAGGAGCTGCTCGAAGAGGTGCAGGTCGTCGCCCGCCTCCGCCATCTCACCCAAATCCTTGCCCGTGAGCTCGAGGTCGTCCAGCTCGGCACCCAGATCCAGACCCAGGTGCAGTCGGAGATCGACAAAGGGCAGCGCGAGTTCTTCCTGCGCCAGCAGATGAAAGCGATCCAGGACGAGCTGGGGGAGGGCGATGAGCAGCAGGCAGAAGTCAACGAACTGCGCGAGAAAATCGAGGCGGCAAAACTGCCCGAGCACGCGCAGAAGGCTGCTGATCGCGAGCTCTCACGGCTTGAGAAACTGCCCCCGGCCGCAGCCGAGCACGGCGTCATCCGCACCTACCTGGAGTGGCTGACCGAGCTGCCCTGGGCAGCCGAAACCGAGGACAACCTCGACATCGCCCACGCCCGTGAGGTGCTCGACGCCGACCACTACGACTTGGAGAAGGTCAAGGACCGCATCCTCGAGTACCTAGCCGTGCGCAAGCTCAAACCGGACTCGCCGGGCCCGATCCTCTGCTTCGTTGGCCCGCCCGGGGTCGGCAAGACCAGTCTTGGCCGCTCGATCGCCAAGGCGCTGGGGCGCGAGTTCGAGCGCATCTCGGTCGGCGGTGTGCGCGACGAGGCCGAGATCCGCGGCCACCGCCGCACCTACATCGGCGCTCTGCCGGGCGCGATCGTGCGCGCCCTGCGCGACGCCGAATCGCGCAATCCCGTCTTCATGATCGACGAGATCGACAAGATGGGCGCCGACTTCCGCGGCGACCCCGCCTCGGCGATGCTCGAGGTGCTCGATCCGGCCCAGAACGACTCCTTCCGCGATCACTACCTCGACCTCGAGTTCGACCTCTCCGAGGTGATGTTCATCGCCACCGCCAACGTGCTCGACACGATCCCCGGGCCGCTGCAGGACCGGATGGAGACAATCGAACTGGCCGGCTACACGCTGGAGGAGAAGCGGCACATCGCCCGCCGCTACCTGGTGCCGCGCCAGATCGAGGCCAACGGGCTGAAGCCTTCCCAGATCGAGTTCGCCGACCCCGCCCTGGCGGCGATCATCGAGGAGTACACGCGCGAGGCGGGGGTGCGCGGCCTCGAGCGCCAGATCGGCGCCGTCTGCCGCAAAGTCGCCCGTCAGGTTGCCGAAGGCAAGGGCAAAGGCAAGGTCAAGGTCTCGGCCAAGCGCGCCCGCGAGTTGCTCGGCCGTCGCCGTGTCTTCACCGAGCAGCGGCGGCGGACCAAGGATCCCGGTGTGGCGACGGGGCTCGCCTGGACGCCGGCCGGGGGGGACGTGCTCTTCATCGAGGCGACCTCGATGCCGGGCTCCGGCCAGCTGACGATCACCGGCCAGCTCGGCGACGTGATGCGCGAGTCCGCCCAGGCGGCGCTTTCCTACGTGCGCGGCCACTGGCGCGAGGCCGCGCCGGACCTCGGTGAGGACTGGTTTGCCAAACACGACATCCACGTCCACGTGCCCGCTGGGGCCGTTCCCAAGGACGGGCCCTCGGCCGGTGTGGCGATGACGGTGGCGCTCTCCTCCCTGATTAGCGGCCGTCCCGTTCGCAACGATGTGGCGATGACCGGCGAGGTGACCCTGACCGGCCAGGTGCTGCCGATCGGTGGCTTGAAGGAGAAGTCGCTGGCGGCGCAGCGGGCCGGGATCAAACGGGTGCTGGTGCCCCAGCGCAACGAGGGGGACGTGGTGGAGATTCCCGAGCACGAGCGCGGCGAGCTGGAGTTCGTCTACGTCGACGAGGTCTCCAAGGCGATCGAAGCGGCGCTCGCTTAGCCTGATGGAGGCCGCTGGGACGCTGCGCAGAGGCAGCATTTCGACCTATCTGGAAGCGATCGGCGAGCTCGTGCGGGCTCGTTCTCGCACCTTCTGGATCGTCGCCGGCCTCACTGTTCTTGCCGGGGTGCTGCGCTTCGCCACCCTGGGGGTGCAGAGCTACCACCACGACGAGATCGTCACCGCCAGCCGCATCCTGCGCGACGACTTCTGGCACGCAATGAACGCGGTCGGCTTCAGCGAGTCCGCGCCGCCTCTCTACTACGCGGTCGCCTGGGCCTGGACTCAGCTGACCGGGACCGGCGAGTTCGGCCTGCGCACGGTCTCGGCCGTCGCTGGAGTCGCCACGGTGCCGGTTGCCTACCTGCTCGGCGCCGAGCTGAGCAGCCGCCGCGCCGGGATCGTGGCCGCCGCCCTGGTGGCGGTCAACCCGATGCTGCTCTGGTACTCGCAGGAGGCCCGCGCCTACGCACTCTTCGTCCTGCTCACCGCGCTCTCGCTGCTCTACTTCGTCCGCGCCCTCGACCGGGGCCGCCGCCGCGACTCGCTCGCCTGGGGGATCGCCTCGGCACTGGCCCTCGGCACGCACTATTTCGCCGCCTTCCCGATCGCCGCCGAGGCGCTCTGGCTGCTGCGCCGCCGCGGCAGAGAAACGGGGGGCGCCTTCCCAGGCATCTGGATCATCGCCATCGTCGGCCTGCTGCTGACGCCGCTGCTGCTCCACCAGTCATCTTTCGCCCACGCTGAATGGATCAGCAACTTCAGCCTCTGGCACCGGCTCTGGGAGACCGGCCTGACCTTTGCCCTGGGTGAGACGGGCGACATCATTGCCCAGCCTGAGCACCCGCTGCTGGCAGTCGTGCCCGCCCTGATCGCGATTGCGGCCGCCTGGCTGGTCTTCGCCCGTGGCGAGCGCGCTGAGCGCCGCGCCGCCGGCATCCCATTGGCGCTGGCCGCGGTCACCGTTGTGGTGCCACTGGTGATCGGCCTGCTCGACTCGAGTAAGGACTACGTCCTCGCTCGCAACCTATTGCCCGCACTGGTTCCGCTCTTGGTCGCCTTGGGGGTCGGCTTCACCCTGCGCGGCGCTCGCCGCAGCGGCGCTGTGCTCGCCGGCCTGCTCGTTGCCTACTCGCTCGGTTTCTCGATTTGGGCAAGCGTCTCGCCGGCCCTGCAGCGGCCGGACTGGGACTCGGTCGCAGGCGCGATCGGCGAACCGACCGTGCCGCGGGCGATGGTCACCTGGACCCTGGGCGAGGCCTCGTTGCGCTACTACCTCTCGACCGGATCGGTCCAGGTCCAGCCCTCCGATGGCTTCCGGTGGTGGGTGGGCGAAATCGATTTCATCTCGAACGGGAAGGCGCCGGCGCCGCCGGCTCGTCTCCTCGGCCCCGGCTTCCGCGAAGTCGGTTACGAGCGCGTCGGGCGGCTCTACGTGCGGCGCTTTGCCACGCCCGGCCCGGAGCTGAGGCCGTTGCGGCTGCGCACGATCCGCGATGCCCCGCTTGGCTTCCGCACTAATGGGGTACTCCTGGACGGCATCGGCCCGGGCTGAACTGGCCGCGCATGACCGGCGCATAGCGGCGTCCTCGGTCGCTCGCGTGCGGAGCACGCCACGCTCCCTGCGTCCTTGCTCTGCTTGGCCACGCGCGGCCAGCCCGATGCTGGCTATCCTGAATACCCCGGAGAATCCAGCGAGGAGAAGGCATGAGCAAGACGAAGGCGACCCAGGCCGCCGATCTTTATGCGACCGCACGCGAGAACCCCTACGTGGGGCGGCTGATCGAGGACGAAGAACTGCGCGACAGCCTGAAGAAGGCTTTCGAGGCGGCGAAGGGTGCCTACGGCCGCGCGACCAGCAACGGCGGCACGGTCAAGGCGGTCACCAGCGACAAGAAGGTGCAGCGCGATCTCAAGGTCGCGGCGGAGAACCTGCGTGACGCCTCCGAGGCGTTCCGGGCGCCGAAGAAGCGCAAGAAGAGTCGCCTCGGTCGCATCATCCTGCTCGGCTTGGTCGGCGCTGCCGTCGCCCTGATCCTCAGCGAGGACGCGCGCAAGACCGTGCTCGACGCTCTCTTCGGCGCCGAGGAGGAGTTCGAGTACACGTCGACGACGTCGATCAACGGCTCCTGAGGGCCTCAAACCCCGGTAGACGGCGTCCTCGGTCGCTTGCGTGCGGTGCACGCCACGCTTCCTGCGTCCTTGCCTACCGGGGTTTGAGCCTCCTCAGGCAGGGATAGACTGAATTTATGGAGGCGGCAACCAAGGAGCGGGAGCTCAGCGGTGAGAAGGCCCAGCGCATTGTCGATGCGATGCGGGTCTCGGTTGCCAAGCGCGGCGCTGCGGGTTCTACCTTCGAGCACGTCGCCCGTGAGGCCGGCGTAAGCCGCGGCCTTCTCCACTATTACTTCGGGACCAAGGAGCGGCTGCTGGTCGAGGTCGTCCGCCGCGACGCCGAGATCCGCGTGGCGCGGCTCGACGAACCGCTGGAGAAAGCAGAGACGGTCGATGACGTGATCGACGTTTTGCTTGCCAGTCTCACCGATCTGATCGAGAACGAGCCCACCTTCTTCCTCCTGCTCTACGAGCTCTTCAGCGCGGGTCGCCGCAACCCCGAGATCCAGCACGAGGTCGGCCAGCTTTTCGAGCGCACCCGCTCGCACGTCGCCGACGTGCTGCGCAGCAAGGAACAGGAGGGCGTGCTCAAGCTCCGCCACGACGCCGAGGAGATCGTCTCCTTCCTCTTCGCGATCGCCGATGGCTTTGCCCTGCAAGCACTCTCCGACACCGAGCGCGACATCAGCGGCGGCCTAGCCGTGGCCGCCGCCTCGGGCCGGTACCTGCTGATCTCCGAGTAGCAACGCGTAACCGTTTGGAGTGATCGCACTCACAGACGGGTGAGCCTTGATCCGAAAAGCTGGCTATCCAGCCAATGCGTGACTTCATGGTCAGACTCGCGGGATTCCTGGGGCGCCGACGCCGCTGGGTCCTGGCGGCGTGGATTGCGGTCGTTGCCGTTGCTTTGCCGATCGCTTCGCACCAGACCGACCACCTGACCGGGGGCGGTTTTGACGTGCCCGGTAGCGAATCGCAAGCTGTCAGCGATTCGCTCGAGAACGACTTCAGCGACAAGACCGGCGGCATCGCGGTGGTGCTGCAGGCCGAAGATGGCGCTGGGCGAGCCGCCCGCGTCGCCGCAGTCGACCGGGTCCGCCACGCCGTTGCCGGTCTCGACAAGGTGACCCTGCCGCCGGCGACGGCTCGCCAGGCCGAGGTTGCCTTGCAGCGGACCGGGACGGCGATGCTGGCGCTGCACAGCGAAAAGTCCTCCGACCAGCAAATCGATTCGGCCGCCGACTTGCGCGAAGACCTCGATCCTGGCACCGCTGTCAACGGCGTCACCACCTACATGGCGGGCCAGCCGACGATCTGGGCCGGTATGCAGGAGCTCTCCAAGAAGGACCTCTCAAAAGCGGAGGCGGGCGGCTTCCCGATCGTCGCGATCATCCTGCTCGTCATCTTCGGCTCGCTGGCCGCCGCGGCGTTGCCGCTGGTGCTGGGCTTCGTCAGCGTGATGGTCACCGGGGCGCTGATCTACTTCATCTCGCTGCAGATTGAGACTTCGGTTTTCGTCACCAATATGGCCTCGATGATCGGGATCGGGGTGGCTATCGACTACTCCCTCTTCATCCTGGCGCGCTATCGCGAGGAGCGCGCTAACGGGCGCGACCCCGAGGCGGCACGGGCCGAGGCGCTTTCCACCTCGGGCCTGGCGGTGGCCTTCTCCGGCCTCGCCGTGATTGTCTCGCTCGCCGGCCTTTGGATGGTCGACAACCAGGCGCTGCGCTCGATGGCGCTGGGGGCGATGACCGTGGTCGCCGTCTCGATCCTGACCGCGACGACCTTGCTGCCCGCACTGATCGCGATGCTCGGCGACCGTGTGCTGCCGGGCGGGGTCGTCGCCAAGGTGCTCGGGTTCTTCAAACGAGGGGACGAGCGCCCCGACCGCGAGGCTTTCTGGGTCAGGTGGACCACTCGGGTGATGGCCCATCCCTGGCGCGCTGTGATCGGTGTCTCCGCCGTACTGCTGACTCTGGCGATACCGCTGCTCTCGATCGAAACCGGGACGCAGGCGATCAAGCAGTTCCCCAAGGACAGCGACGTGCGGATCGGCAACGAACTCGCCTCCAAGCAGCTTGGCGGCGGCGCCGACCCGGTGGCGATGGTCGCCTCCTTCGACAGTGCCGGGCAGGCCCGAAAAGATCGAGCGCTGATCACCGGCTTCGCCCGCACGGTCGAGTCAACTCCGGGTGTAAGTGCCGTGGCACCGCCGGCCTTCTCCGGCGGCAACGTCCTGATCCAGGCCACGCCCAGCACTCCCAGCGAGTCCGATGCGACCATCGCCTTGGTCAAGCGGCTGCGAGACAACGTCGTTCCCGACACGGCGCTCGCCCACATTGCCACTGTTGACGTAGGTGGCGAAACTGCTCGCAGCCAGGACGCCCGCGCCCAGATCAGCGGCTCGATGTGGAAGATCGTCCTCTTCGTCCTCGCCCTCAGCTACCTGGTGCTGATGGTGATGCTGCGCTCGCTGCTGCTGCCGTTGAAGGCGGTGCTGATGAACCTGCTCTCGATCGGGGCGGCGTTCGGGGTGCTGGTGGCGATCTTCCAGTGGGGCTGGTTCGACAGCCTGCTCGGCTTCGAGAACCAGGGGGCGCTGGACACGATCAACGTGCCGCTGATCTTCGCCATCGTTTTCGGTCTCTCGATGGACTACGAGGTCTTCCTGATGTCGCGCATCCGCGAGCACTATCTCGAGCACGGCGACAACGAACGGGCCGTCGCCGAAGGCCTCTCGACCAGTGCCCGCACGATCTCCTCTGCCGCCCTGATCATGACCTGCGTCTTCGCCGTCTTCGTGCTCACCGGGGTGCCCTCGATCAAGGAGCTGGGCCTGGGCTGCGCGGTGGCAATCGCGCTCGACGCGACGCTGGTCCGCCTGATCCTGGTACCGGCGGCGATGAAGCTGCTTGGCAGCTGGAACTGGTGGATGCCCTCCTGGCTGGATCGGGCGCTGCCCGACCTCAGCTTCGAGTCCGGCAGTTCGACGCCCGAGCCGGCTGAGGCATGAGGTCTCAATACGCTGTGTCGGCATGAGCGACGACCTTGCCTTTGCTGGAGCTGCGCGACAGGCCGAGATGGTGCGTACAGGGGAGGTGTCGCCCAAAGAGCTCGTACAGCTCTGCCTCGATCGGATCGCCCGTTTCGACCCGGAGTTGAACGCCTTCCGCAAGGTGATGGGGGAGCGAGCGCTGCTCGAGGCCGAGCAGGCTGAAGCGCGGTTGAAGGCGGGCGACCAGCGCCCGCTGCTTGGCGTGCCGATCGCAATCAAGGACGAAGTCGATGTCGTCGGCGAGGTCAACCTGCACGGCACAGACGCCTTCACCGAACCGGCCAGCGCCGACTGCGAGATGGTGCGCCGCCTGCGCGAGGCCGGTGCGATCGTCGTCGGCCTGACGCAGTTGCCCGAGCTGGCGATCTGCGGCTTCACCGAGTCGGCCACCTACGGCGTCACCCGCAACCCCTGGAACTTGCAGCGCAGCCCGGCTGGGTCAAGCGGCGGCTCGGCGGCGGCGGTCGCCGCAGGTTTGGTCCCGATCGCCTCAGCCGGCGACGGTGGCGGCTCGATTCGCCTGCCCGCCGCCTCCTGTGGCCTCTTCGGCCTCAAGCCCTCGCGGGGCCGGATCTCGCTGGCGCCGCTCGAGGATGGCTGGCACGGCCTCGCGGTTCTCGGCAGCCTCAGCCGCAACGTGCTCGACACGGCGCTCTGGCTCGACATCACCTCGGGCGGCTCCTCGGAGCCAGGCGCGCCGCCGCTTCCCGAGCGCCCCTTCGTCGAGTCGGCAAAGACACCGCCCGGCAAGCTGCGAGTTGCCTACTCGACCCTGGCGCCGCGCGCTGCCGCACCGCCGCTCGTTTCGGATGACGTCAAGCAGGCCGTCTTCGACGCCGCCGAGCTGATGCGCTCGCTCGGTCACGACGTTGCCCAACAGGACCCCGCCTGGGGCGGGATCGGCAACAACATCACGCCGCGGTTCCTACGCGGCGTTGCCGACACCGTGGCCGAAGTTCCGCATCCGGAGCGCTTGGAACGGCGCACGCGCGGCTTCGGCCGGTTGGGCAGCACGCTCCCGGACGCGATCTACGAGCGGGCCCTGCGCGGCCGTGAGGCCGACGTCGCCCGCGTCAACGCGCTCTTCGACTCCTTCGACGTGCTGGTCACGCCTGTGATGGGCGGCACGGCGCTGCCGATCCGTCGCTGGGAGGGCCAGGGCGCCCTGCGCACCGTGCTCGGCATGAGCCGCTTCTATCCCTACTGCGTGCCCTGGAACCACCTCGGCAACCCGGCGATGTCAGTTCCCAGTGGCTTCGCCAGTGACGGCATGCCCCTCGCTGTCCAGGTCATCGGCCGCCCGGGAGACGAGTCAACCCTCATCTCCCTCGCCGCCCAGCTAGAGGCCGAGCGCCCCTGGGCCGACGCCCACCCCCCGGTCAGCTAACCAAGCTCGCCCGGGGCGAGATGTCGGCGAGCTGGCTGGGGTTGCAGTGCCCCTCTCCATGAGGCTCAGCCGAAACACCTCGAGCCCAATCCCACGCCCTGCTGCGCAACGGCCTCAGGGAGAGGGGCACTGCAACCCCTACGACCTAGCCAAACACCTTGCGCATCCGCGCGATCTCGCGGATCGACCCACGCGGCCGGATCCGCCGGGTCAGGACCAGCTTCAGGGGGTTGGCGTCGGGCTTGCTGGTCGAGACGAAGTCGGCCCAGCTCGCCTCGAGGGTGACGGTCGGGTTGGGGGCTTCACCCGGTTCCGCCCGGGTCGAGCCGTTATCTAGCACCAGGTGCCAGGGGTCGGCGTCGGTGAAGCGCCATTGGTAGACGAGCTTCGAGCCGTTGGCGGCCTTGGGGTTGGCGGCGCGCTTGACTACGTCGAAGTAGAGGCGCTGCATCTCCGGGTCGGCCTGCGGAACCGCCTCGGGCGGGCCGAGGATGCCGGCCTCCATCAACTTGACCTGGTTCTTGGCGACGTCCTCGGCCGAGGCCTCGGGGTCGAAGGGGAAGACGCCGGGCGGCATCTCCTCGGTCGGGTAGCCGATCGTGCGCCAGCGCTGGCGGATCAGTTTGAGGCCGAAGGCGAAGATGTCCTCGAGTGAGAAGCCGTAGCACTCGGTGTACTCGCGGTCGAAGTTGGGCGGGTAGAAGACGGCCGGTCCGTAGGGGAGGGTTTCGCGCAGCAGCTCGACCACCGCCGCCCTGTTCTCCTCCCAGCCGGGGCTCCCCTCGGCCAGCAGTTCGGAGAGAACCTTGACGCCGAAGCCGATGTGGCGCTGCTCGTCGCGGGAGACGTTGGCCATGCCGGTGCTGAAGCCGGGCATCGTGTCCTCGGAGGCGAAGAAGTCCTCGATGAAGTGCTGGCCGGGCTGGGCCAGCGAGCCCTCGACGATCAGGTGGTAGAGCGTGATCGCCTGCGCGTACTTGGGCAGCGAGCGGTCCTTGCGCAGTTCCTCGGCCATTACGTCGAGCCGGTCGAAGATGCCGCGGTAGCCCCAGTTGAGTTGCGGCAGGGTGGCGGAGAGTGTCTGCTCGATCGACTCGCCGCCGACGCCGATTACGTCCTTGAAGAAGCGGTGGAAGAAGACCGAGTGGCGCACCTCGTCGACCTGCTGGGTGGCGAGGAAGTAGGCCTGCTCCTCGGTCGGGGCGGCGGTGATGTAGGGGGCGAGGGTGTCGGCGACACGGTCCTCGCCGTAGAAGAACATCGAGTAGATCCACATCGCCGAGCGCCGCTGGATGTCGCTGAGACCTTCCCAGCCGGCTTTGTCGCCGGTCAGGTCGATGTCGTAGGCGCTCCACTGGCCCTGCTCCCAGCGCTTGTAGAGGTCCTCATATGTGACGTTGTCCATCAGGCTCTGCGATGCGACGCTCATCTCTCTCCTTTTGCTGGGTCCTGCGGGTGGCCGCTGCGGAGGTTACCGCCAAGCTGGCTGGTCAGCCAGGACCGCTCAGGCTGAGTTCGTCACACAGAGGCGGGAGCGTCGATCTCGCGCTTGAGGATCTTGCCGGTGGGGCCCTTGGGCAGATCGTCGAGGAACCAGACCAGGCGCGGGTACTTGTAGGCGGCGATGCGCTCCTTGACGTAGGCGCTGACCTCCTCGGGCGCCAGCTCCTCGCCCTCGTGGCAGACGACCGCGGCGCCGATCTCCTCGCCCCACTCGTCGTGGGGGACGCCGACGACCGCCGCTTCGCGGATCTTTGGGTGCTCGAAGAGCACCTCCTCAACCTCGCGCGGGTAGACGTTGTAGCCGCCGCGGATGATCATGTCCTTCTTGCGATCAACGATGTAGAAGCAGCCATCCTCATCGGTGCGGGCCATATCTCCGCTGTGGAACCAGCCGCCGCGCATCGCCTCCGCGGTGGCGTCGGGGCGTTGCCAGTAGCCCTTCATGACGTTGTGGCCGCGGATCACGATCTCGCCCACCTCGCCCTGGGCGACTGGCTCGTCGTTCTCGTCGACGACCTGCATCTCGACGCCTTCGATCGGGGTGCCGATCGAGCCCGGCTTGCGCTCTTTGTCGGGATGGTTGGAGCTCGAGACCGGTGAGGTCTCCGAGAGGCCGTAGCCCTCGAGCACGATCGCCCCGAAGGCGTCCTCGAAGCCGCGCAGAACCTCGACCGGCATCGAGGCACCACCGGTAATGCAGGTGCGCAGCGAGGAGGTGTCATAGCTCTCGCGCTCAGGGTGATGAAGCAGGGCACCGAACATCGTCGGCACGCCGTAGAAGTGGGTGACCCTGTCGCGCTGCATCGTCCCCAACGCCTCGCCGGGGTCGAATTTGGGCACCAAGGTGAGGCAGGCACCAACCTTGAGCGAGGCGTTCATGCCCACGGTCTGGCCGAAGGAGTGGAAGAGCGGCAGAGCGCCGAGGACGACGTCGCCGCTGGTGATCTCGCAGGTTTTGCGACTGGAGACGTCGGCGTTGTGGAAGAGATTGAAGTGGGTCAGCTCGGCGCCCTTGGGCTTGCCGGTCGTGCCCGAGGTGTAGAGGATGACCGCGGTGTCGTCCTTCGCCGTCTCGTGGAGCTCGCCGATCGGCTCGTGTTCAGCCAGGGTGGCGGCAAAGCTTGCCGGCTCGACCTCGATCAGCTCGGCTCCCGCCTCGGCGGCGCCCTCGCGCGCCTCGGCGCAGAAGCCGTGCCAGGCGAGCAGGAGCTCGGCGCCGGAGTCCTCGAGGTAGAAGGCGATCTCGCGCCGCTTCAACAGCACGTTCATCGGCACCACGACGGCGCCGGCGCGCAGCACTCCGTAGTAGGCAACCGGAAACTCGGGGACGTTGGGCAGCATCACGCCGACGCGGTCGCCGGGCCCGATCCCCTTTGCGCTCAGCAGACCGGCGAGCCTGGCACTGCGCTCGTCCAGCTCGCCGTAGCTCAGCTCGGCGTCGCCAAGGCGTATTGCGGGCAGCTCCGGCGTCCGCGAGGCGCTCTCGGTCAACAGCGATGCGAGATTGAGGCCCATCGTCGCGTCTCAGCTGCCTACGGCTTGGTCAGATGATGGACCGGGAATTCTTTGATGTCCGGTGGGCTCTGCGGCGCCCGGTCTCCGAGCTCTCCGATTGCCGGGCCGAGCCGCTCCGCCTGGAAGCGGTCGAAATGATCGCGCGACTCCCAGAAGTCAATGACACCCCAGCCACCCTCGATTGGCCCGGCGGCATGGAAGATCAGCCCTTCCGGAGGATCGGCGTCGACTCCCATGTGCGAGTGCATCGCGTCGTATTGATCTTGCGTACCGCCCTCGAACTTGAGTCGAAGTCCAATCGCCATCGTGCTCTCCTTCGTCGAGTAACCGTTGGGCGAGCATAACCCGGGTGCTTGACCTCTGGGTTGTTTCGGGTGGATATGCTCACCCGGTGGAGAATCTCGGGGAGCGGACTTCGTATCTCGCTGTGAGCAAGGGCACGCCGGTGTATTCGAGCGACGGCGAGACGCTCGGCAAAGTGGTGAGCGTTCTCTCAGCGCCCAATCTCGACATGTTCGACGGCGTTATCTTCGACACCACCGCTGGTCCCGGCGGCCATCGCTTCGTCGACGCGCCGGAGGTCGGCGAGCTCTACGAGCGCGGGGTGGTGCTCAAGATCGACGCCGCCGAGGCGGCCAACCTGAAAGCGCCCGATGCCAACCCGGGCTCGCTCTCGGTTAATCCCGCTGATCTCGTCGGCGGGAAACGCGGGTTCCTTCGCCGCACCTGGGACTCGCTCTCGGGCAAGCGCTGAGCGTGGCATCCCTTTCCTCAAGAGTTCCGTAGGATCAGCCGCCGTGAAGCGCTTGGCCCTGATCCTGCTCGCCTGCTTCGCCCTCGTCGTCGCCGGCTGCGGTGGCAGCAGCGACGACTCCTCGACCAGCTCCAGCGAATCAACCGCGACAAGCACTGAGTCGAGCGAAAAGAGGCCGGCCGAATCTGGTGGGAGTGCCGAAAAGCAGGGCTCCGCAGCCAAAAGACCAAGCCTAAGGTGACAGTGCCAAACGGCCCGCCGCCGAAGCAGCTTGAAATTAAGGAAATCGAAAAGGGCAGCGGCGCGCTCGCGAAAGCGGGTGATGAAGTACTGGTCCAATACGTCGGCGTCGGCTATGAAAGCGAAGAAGAATTCGATTCTTCCTGGAGCCGCAATGAACCTTTTCCGCTCGCCCTCGGCGCTGGTGGCGTGATCCCGGGCTGGGAAAAGGGAATCGAAGGGATGAAGGTCGGTGGACGACGTGAGCTGATCATCCCGCCTAATCTTGCCTACGGCCCCGAAGGCCGTCCCCCGAGCATCGGGCCGAACGAAACGTTGATCTTCGTGATCGACCTACTCGCCGTCAAATAGACGACGGGCCGCTTCTGCGGCGTCCCTGACTGCGGCGGAGAGCTCGTCCTCCCCGCCATGGAAGCGCTGCACCGGCACCGGCACCGATATCGCCGCCACCGCCTCGGGTCCTTCGAGGATCGCTGCACCGACCGCGCAGATGCCATCGGTGTGCTCTTCGCGGTCGAACGCGATGCCCTCGGTGCGGACCAGCTCGAACTCGGCGAGCAAGTCCGCCCGAGAGACGATCGTGTGCGGGGTAAAGCGCTCTAGTCGGGCAGGGAGGAGGTCCGTCGCCGTGCTGCGCAGCCACTTCTGGCTCGGCACTGCGATTCGACCCTACCTACCAGCGATGGTGTCGGCGCCACTGGCATTTGCACTCGACAACCGTCTCGTTCGCCGGCTCTCGCTACCGGCTGATCTGCCGCGCGCACTGGCCAACCATTGCGCCGAGGAGTACGCCAACCTGGCAGCGCTTCTGCCGGAGCTCCACGCTCACTTCGGTCTGACCGGCTGACCCTGGCGCCTTCGCGGTGAGGGGAGCGCCATCATCCCCGGGCGTGCCAACCGCATCGATCTTCGCCGAACGGTTCGCCTCGCAGGGCCTTGCTGGTCCGCCCGAGCGGGAGGCCGCGAATGTGGCCGGCCGGCTGCTTGCCGTTCAAGGCCAGGACCCGCGCGGCGCGCGGCTGGCGGTCAGGGCTCGCAGCGAGGGACTAACCGCCGGAGACGTTGACCGGGCCCTGAGCGAGGAGCGCTCGCTGCTGATCACCTGGCTCAATCGCGGCACCCTCCACCTCGTCCGCAGCGACGATTACCCGTGGCTGCAGATGCTGACGACTCCGCCGCTGTTGACGTCATGCAGTCGCCGCCTCCGCCAGGAGGGGGTCACCACGCTGCAGGGCGAGAAGGCGGTGAAGACGATCGAGCGGAGCTTGGCCAAAGAAGGGCCGCTCACCCGCCATCAGCTGCGCGATCGCCTCGACTCCGCCGGGGTGCCCACCGCAGGGCAGGCGCTGATCCACCTTCTCTTCCTTGCTGCGGTGCGGGGCGTGGCGGTGCGTGGGCCGATGGTAGGCAAGGACCACGCTTACGTTCTCGTCCGCGATTGGCTGGGCCCGCAGCCTGCTTGCGACCGCGATGCCGCTCTCGCCGAGCTTGCCCGCCGCTACCTGGTCGGTCATGCGCCAGCGGACGACCGCGACCTGGCGCGCTGGGCCGGGCTGCCGCTGCGTGATGCGCGCGCTGGTCTCGCCGCGATCGCCTCGGAGCTGGTCGAGCGTGAGGACGGACTCGTGCACCTTGCCAAGCGTCCGCCCGTTGCCGAGGTGCCCGGCCCACGCCTGCTCGGCGCCTTCGACCCGCTGCTGCTCGGCTGGACATCGCGCGAGCTGATCCTCGGTCCCCACACCCACCTGGTGACGCTGAACGGCATCTTCCGTCCCTTCGCGATGGTTAAAGGTCGCGCGGTTGGCACCTGGAGGCTCAATCGCGGCAAGGTCACGGTCGAGCCGCTAGGACGGATCAGCAAGCAGGCGAACGCCGCGCTCGCTGCCGACGCGGCAGATGTGGAACGGTTCATGGCAAGCGCTTAGGCACAACCAGGAGGAGAGATCATGGGACAGCCAGTAGTCCACTTCGAGGTCATCGGCAAGGACGGCGAGAAGCTGCAGAGCTACTACGCCGAGCTCTTCGACTGGAACGTCAACACCGATAACGAGATGAAATACGGCCTGGTCGACCGCGAAGCCAACAGCAACTCCGAAGGCATCGGCCTCGGCGGCGGCATCGGCGGAGGCCCCGAGGGCTACGAGGGCCACGTCACCTTCTACGTCGAAGTCCCCAGCGTCGAGGAGGCCCTAAGCAAGGCCGAGTCCCTCGGCGGCACCCGCGTGATGGGCCCCGAGACGATCATGGGTCGCATGGTCCTCGGACAGTTCAAAGACCCCGAGGGAAACGTGATCGGCTTGATCGAGGGCTAGAGGGAGCGCCGCAGCGAATCAGCCGGCGGTCGCGGTGGCCGCCCGCCAATGCGCATATAAGCCCGGCCCCTGAAGTGGTCGACATAGGCAGGGGTCGTTTCGACGATGTTGCGGAGGCGCGGGTCGGTACGGAATTCCACCCTCACCTCTTGACCGTCTATTTCGGTGCCGAGGACGCTGCCCACCTGTAGATGATGGAAGACGACGGGGGCTCCGACGCTCAAGCCGGCGGCCTCGGCGGGGGCGTAGTCGATGTGAAAGTAGCCCTCGGCTCCGGTGTGATGTCGGGGGCCGACGATCAGCCCCACCACGATAGCCAGGACGAAGAGGCCGAGGATCGCGCCGCCGATGCGCAGGATCCATGATTTGCGCTTCCTACGCGTCTGAGCAGGGGTGAATGGATAATCGAGATCGGAGGAGGAGAAGCCGCCGATCGGGGCGTCGATCGCGTAGCGGTAAAGGGCAACCGCAAAGACTTGCTGAGTTGCTGCCACCGCGGTGAAGACGGCGATCAAACCGACCGTGCCAAGGCCGATCAGGACGACGCCGGTCTCCGGGTGCCTGTGCAGCAGAGCCGCCCCGACACCGATCACGATCCCCAGCGGCACCAATGCGATTACGGACCAGGCGCCGATCGATACGCGGCCGGAGATGCCCTCTCCCCAGCGGCTCTTGACCAGGCCGGCCGAGCGCTTGAGGGCGTCCACCGGGCCGACTCCCTCCATCGCCAAGATCGGAATGACGAAGATCGTCGCCAGCCCCCAGGCAGCGCCGAGAAACCAGCCAACCAGCCTCGCGCCGCCCGGCAGGCGGTTCGCGATCTCGGCGATCAGTGTGCCGACAAGTGCCGATATCAGCGACCAAAGCAAGATTCGCCCGCGTTTGCCGTAGGCCATTCGGATTGCTTCGCCAGCGCTCATCTGCTCGCCGTCGAAGGCGGCGCTGGCGGCACAGGCGAGGGCGACGTTGAAGAAGACGCTTGCGAGCGTCGATGGATAGAGGGCGATAAGAGCGATCAGGCTCAGGTGCCCGCTCGAGCGATGCCCGGCGGAGAAGTAGCCGCCAAAGTAGAGCACCAGGCAGGCGAAAGCGGTCGCCGAGAGGATCGCGGCGAGGGCCAGCACCAGCATCGTCCTGTCCTTGCGGATGAGCGCCCAGGCAACCTGTGTCAGCCGCCATCCGCGGCTGATCTTGCCCTCGTCTCGATCTGCGCCAGGGGCTGTCATGCCCGATTCCACAGAAGGGCTATCGGCAGCCGCGCCCGCTGGATTTAGGCGGCCTGCCGAAAGGGGCGCGTTAGCCCAGCTTCGGGCTACGCCAGGGCTGGGTGAGGCGGGCGGCGAGGTCGTCCGCCAGGCCGGCGATTTGGACGCGCGTCTGCTCCAGGGAGTCGCGGTCACGCAGGGTGACGGTGTCGTCTTCCATCGTCTGGTGGTCGACGGTGATGCCCCAGGGGGTGCCGATCTCGTCCTGGCGGCGGTAGCGCTTGCCGATCGAGCCGCCCTCGTCGAACTCAGCGGGCATGCGCTTGCGGATCTCTTTGAAGAGATCCCGGGCCTTCTCTGGCATGCCCTCCTTTGAGACGAGGGGGAGGACGGCGACCTTGTTAGGTGCGAGGCGGGGGTGGAGGCGCAGAACTGTGCGCTGGCGGTCCTCGACCTCTTCGATCTCGTAGGAGTCGACGAGGAAGGCGAGGGTGGCGCGGTCGGCGCCGGCGGCGGGCTCGATCACGTGGGGGACGTAGCGCTCTTTGCTCTGCTGGTCGAAGTACTCGAGCTTCTCGCCGCTGAACTTGGCGTGCTGGGTGAGGTCGAAATCGCCGCGGTTGGCGATCCCCTCCAGCTCCGACCAGCCGATCGGGAAGAGGTACTCGACGTCGCTGGTGCCCGATGAGTAGTGCGAGAGCTCGTCGGCGTCGTGCGGGCGCACGCGGAGGAAGTCGGGACGGATGCCGAGCTCGGTGTACCAGCGCTCGCGCTCCTCGATCCAGGTCCGGTACCACTGCTCCGCTTCGGCCGGCGGCACGAAGAACTCCATCTCCATCTGCTCGAACTCGCGGGTGCGGAAGATGAAGTTGCCCGGGGTGATCTCGTTGCGGAAGGACTTGCCGATCTGGGCGATGCCGAAGGGCGGCTTCTTACGGGCGAAGCTGAGCACGTTCTTGAAGTTGATGAAGATGCCCTGGGCGGTCTCGGGTCGCAGGTAGACCTCCGAGCCCTCACCGGCCACCGGGCCGACGTGGGTCTCGAACATCAGGTTGAACTGGCGCGGCTCCGATAGCTCGCCGCCGCACTGGGGGCAACGCAGCTCGGCGCTGGGGTCGCCG
This sequence comes from uncultured Solirubrobacterales bacterium, assembly GCA_963716345.1. GTDB lineage: Bacteria > Actinomycetota > Thermoleophilia > Solirubrobacterales > 70-9 > VRUE01. The sequence continues at coordinate 831,365 of OY970304.1, read as the reverse complement.
CCCTCGGCTTCGACCGCCTCGCGCAGATGGTCCTCGCGCCAGCGCTTCTTGCACTTGCCGAGGCACTGGACCAGTGGGTCGGTGAAGCCTTTGAGGTGTCCCGAGGCCTCCCAGACCCGCGGGTGCTGAAGGATCGCCGAGTCGAGGGCGACGATGTCGTCGCGTTCCTGCAGCATCGCCCGCCACCACTCGGCCTTGACGTTGTTCTTCAGTAGCACCCCGTAGTGGCCGTAGTCATAGGTCGAGCCGAGCCCGCCATAGATCTCCGAGGAGGGGAAGACGAAGCCGCGACGCTTGCAGAGAGCGACGATCTCATCCATCGAGACGTCGGTCGCGCGTTCCCCCTGCTGCTCGGCTGCCATGCCGGAACCGTACCGGCTGCGATAATCCCGCAGCCCGTGCCTATTTACGAGTACAAATGCGAGAACGGCCACGTCTTCGACGTGATCCAGAAGATGAGCGATGAGGCGCTGACCGAGTGCCAGGAGTGCGGCGCCCCTGCGGTGCGCGTCCTGCACCCCGTCGCCGTCCACTTCAAGGGCTCCGGCTTCTACAACACCGACTACGGCAAGAAGAAGAAGGGTGCTGCCGCCAACGGTGGCTCGGGCTCGGAGGGTTCCGGCTCGGAGGGCTCAAGCGAGTCGAAATCCTCCGGCGGCGAGTCCAAGGCAAGCGACTCGAAATCCTCGGGCGACTCCAAGCCCAAGGCCTCGACGACCAGCGACTGAACGATTTGCCCCCGCTTTTGGGGGGTCAACCGTTCAGTCGGCGACGCTAGCCGTTGAGCAGATGGTGCACGGCACGGCGCCGGGTTGCCTCCGGCACAACGACGCTGCCTTCGGGGCCGTCGAGTTCACAACCCGAGTGGGCGCCGGCACAGAGCACGTCGGTGGGGGCGCTGCCGCCGATCGCGGCGGAGAGGATCAGCTGCGGCATGGTCAGGAAGCCCATGTCGCTGACGAAGGCTTTGGGCGCGTTCCAGCCGATGATCGGGCCGTGGATGAAGTTGTAGGGGAGGCGCAGCGGGTCGGTGAGGCGGTCCTTGATTCCGTTGATCACGCGCTGCTGGGCCTGGGCGCGGTCGAAGTCGTTGTAGCCGAACGAGTAGGCGCTCTTGCCGGGGCCGGGGCATTCGCTCGGCTCACGCACCCTGGAGTAGGCGAGGGCCTTTTCACCGTCGAGGGTGTTCTCGCCCTTGTGCAGGCGCAGCGAGACGCCGCCCTGGCCGCCGCCGGCGCCGCCGGAGATTTCGGCGCAGAGCTTGTGAGGGACGTTGACTTCAACCCCGCCGACGGCGTTGATCAGGTCTTCGAAGCCGGTGAAGTCGACGATTGCGATGTGGTCGACCTGGATGTTGAGGAAGTTTTCAACTGCTTCGATCTGGGCCTTGGCGCCGCCGAAGGCGAAGGCAGCGTTGATTTTCTGCGGGCTCTGGCCGGGGATTTCGGCGTAGCTGTCGCGCGGGATCGAGAGTTTGCGGAAGGCGCCGCCGCCGGCGCGGATCAGCATCAGCGTGTCGGCGCGGAACTGCCCGTCTTCGCAGCCGTCGTGGGGCGCGTCGCCGTGGGCCTGCTGTTCGAAGCACTTCTGCGAGGGCGCCCCGGTTCCCTTGGTGTCGGGCGGGCGGGCGTCGGTGCCGAGCACGAGGATTGTCTGGGCGCTGGGCAGCAGCAAGGGGTTGCCGTGCAGAGCGTCCTTGGCTTCGCCCGAGAGCTTGAAGGACTGCAGCTGGGCGGAGACGGCGAAGGCGAGGAAGCTGAGCAGGATCCAGCCCAGCGCCGCGATCCCGACCCACTTGAGCACACGCTTGGCGGTCCAGCGGCGGGGCGGCCCGGTGCGCTCGGGCTTCGGCTCCTTGTCGCGCCGCCACCATTTCGGCGCGCGCGGAGTCCGCTCCCTGAGTCCTGAGAGATCTGGGGACCGCAACCCGGACAAGCGGCCCTTCCGGGACCGGTAGACCTTGTACTCGGGCGGCCCGGAGGGCTGCTGCTCGCCATTGTCGGCCATGAAAGACTGCCGGGAATCATGCCGATGCCCGCGGTCGCTCGCCTCTACCCTGCTACGAAGCTCGTATGAGTGCAGGGGAAATCATCGGCGTTGACCTGGGTGGCACGAAGATGCTGCTCGGCGTCCTCGATCCAGATTCGAAGGTGCTCTGGGAGAGCCGCGAGGCCTCCACGGGCCAGACCGAGGACGAGCTGGTCGAGCTGCTGGTGCGCGAGATCGAGGAGGCGCGGGGGAAATGCCCTGGAGCGTCGGCGGTCGGTCTCGGCATCCCGGCGACGATCAACCACGACAAGGGGATCGCGGTCTCGGCGGTCAACCTGCCGCTGGAGAACCTGCCGATCCGCGATCTGATCGGCGAGCGCACCGGCCTGCCGGTCTTCGTCGACAACGACGCCACCGTGGCGGCATTGGCCGAGCACCTCTACGGGGCGGCGCGCGGTGCTGAAAACGCGGTGATGCTGACGATCGGCACCGGCATCGGCGGCGGCCTGATCTTGAATGGCGAGATCTACCGCGGCGCCACCGGTGCCGGAGCTGAGCTCGGCCACACGGTGATCGAGGCCGACGGACCGCCCTGTCAGGGCAACTGCCCCGGGCGGGGCTGCGTCGAGACTCTGGCCTCCGGCACGGCGCTCGGTCGCGAGGGTCGTGCGGCCGCTGAGCGTGAGCCCGACTCCGCCCTCGGCGCGATGCTTGCCGAGGGCGAGACGATCGACGGCAAGGCGGTCACCGAGGCGGCGCTCTCGGGCGACGCGACAGCAATCGGCGTTTTCGATCTGATCGGCTCCCGGCTCGGCGTCGCCCTGACCAGCTTCGCCAACATCTTCGAGCCCGAGGTGTTCGTGATCGGCGGCGGTGTGATCGCCGCAGGGGACCTGCTGCTCGATCCTGCCCGGCGGGTACTCGCGGAGCGGGCACTGCCACCGATGAAGAAGATCCCGGTGATCGCCGCCGAGCTTGGTTCGGACGCCGGCATGATCGGCGCCGCCGCGATGGCGCGGATCGAGCTGGAGCAGGGGCAGGGCTGATGCCCGGCGAGCTGATCGTCTGCCCGACCCCGATCGGAAACCTCGACGACATCACCGTCCGGGTCCGCGAAGCCCTCGTTGCGGCTGACTTCATCGCCTGCGAGGACACGCGACGCACCGGCGGTCTGCTCGACAAGCTCGGCATCCGCCCGGCGCCGCCGCTGATCTCCAACCACGAGGGCAACGAAGGGCCGCGGGCGACCGAGCTAGCCCAGCGGATCGAGCGCGGCGACATCGTCGCCCTCGTCTCCGACGCCGGCATGCCGGCCGTCTCGGACCCCGGCTACAAGCTGATCCGCCGCTGCATCGAACGCGATCTCGACATCACCGTGTTGCCCGGGCCCTCGGTGGTGCCGGTGGCGCTGGTCGCCTCCGGTCTGCCGACCGACCGCTGGCGCTTCGAGGGCTTCCTGCCCAAGCGCTCGGGTGAGATGGAGCGTGTGCTGCGCTCGGCCGAGACCGTGATCGCCTTCGAGTCGCCACGGCGAGTGGGGGAGTCGCTGGCGGCGCTGGCCGCGATCGCCCCCGACCGCCCAGCCGCTGTCTGCCGCGAGATGACCAAGATGCACGAGGAAGTCTCCCGCGGCTCCCTCGCCGAACTGGCCCGCCGCTTCCGCGGCGACGTCAAGGGCGAGATCGTCCTCGTGATCGCCCCAGCAGCCGCCGAGGAGCACGACCGCGACGTCGGCTTCGCCGTCGACGCCCTCCGCCACCTGGTCCAGTCCGGCGCCCGCCCCCGCGCTGCCGCCAGCGTAGTCGCCGCCCTCACCGGAACGCGTGCGAACGATCTCTACCGAGCGCTGACGGGTCGCGAGCCGCGTAGATAGCCTGAAACGCAGCGTCAGACGCCCGCAACCTTTGCCCTGCGGGTAGTTGTAAGGACGATGTGGAACCGCGCAGTCGTCCTTGTGTCGATCGGCTTGACTTTGTTCGCAGCCGGGTGTCTAACGGTCGCGACGGTCTCTTCGAAGCCTCCTGCTCCGAAGGCGTGGACGACCCGAGCAAGCCTCCAGGAAATTGGGGCAGCATGGCTCATGGGGCCATCAACCCACGTGGCGTCCCTACCGCCTATCACTTCCAATACGGGCTGACAGCGTCGTACGGGCGCACCACATCGAGCATGGGAACCTACGACGGGAACAAACGCTACGCGGCTGAAGCGCCCATTTTTGAACTACGACCGGGGGCCATTTACCACTTCCGAGTCGTTGCCGTCAGTAGAGGCGGGAAGGCCTACGGCGCGGATAAGACCTTCACGAGCATGAAGTCAAGGCCGAAACCCGGGGCCGTGATCGCCTGCTACCACGAGAGGATCCGTCGCTACACAGCTCTGGCCCATCCTGGTAGGTGCATCCTCCGGGGATACGGCGGAGAGCAAGCCGGCGGAATTCCGATCAAGGGCATGAAGTGGGGCCATTGGGGCGTCTTCGCGACCCGGGCGGCCTTCGGAGTTGACATGCGCGACGGCGAGCACGTCCGGGTAGTCGCCTCCCGGCCGATTACCTGCGACGACGGCAGCACTTGGTACTCGATGGTCGGCGGCGTCTTCCTTCGGCATGTCCGCGGGTTCCAATTTCGCCTTCCAACCTGCGTGACCCATCCGTGATTGGTTGACTTCTCGCATTCAGGGGCTGTCACGCGTGTCTCCTCCGATTTGTTGACTAGGTAAGGTCGAAACGCCCGATGGCAGCGAACAAATACTTCGTCACAACCCCGATCTACTACGTCAACGCGGAGCCGCATCTTGGGCACGCGTACTCGACGATGGCGGCCGACGTGCTGGCTCGGCACATGCGGCAGCGGGGGGCAGACGTCTTCTTCCTCACCGGGACCGATGAGCATGGGGAGCCGATCGAGACGGCGGCTGAGCGGGAGGGGATCTCGCCGCAGGAGCTGGCTGATCGGAATGCGGCCAAGTTCGAGGCGCTGGGGCCGATCATCGGCGCCACCAACGACTTCTTCATCCGCACCTCGGACCCGCGCCACGAGGCGAAGGTGGCGGAAATCATCCAGCGGGTCTATGACAACGGCTGGGTCAGCAAGGGCACTTATGAAGGCTGGTACTGCCCGCGCTGCGCTGACTTCAAGACCGAGCGCGAGCTCGGCCCCGGCAACACTTGCCCGATTCACGAGATCCCGCTGGAGAAGGTGCGCGAGGAGAACTGGTTCTTCCGCCTCTCCGCCTTCCAGGGCCAGCTCGAAGACCTTTATGAGGCGCGTCCCGACTTCGTCGTGCCCGAGTTCCGCTGCAACGAGGCGGTCTCTTTCATCAAGGGCGGGCTCGAAGACGTCTCGCTCTCGCGGCCGACGCTGAAGTGGGGGCTGCCGTTGCCCTGGGATCCCGAGCAGCGGATGTACGTCTGGTTCGACGCCCTGCTCAACTACGTCACGGCTCTCACCTTCGCCCGCGAGGGGGAGGATCTGAGCGAGCGCTACTGGCCGGCCAGCCTGCACGTGTTGGCCAAGGACATCCTCAAGTTCCACGCGGTGATCTGGCCTGCGCTCTGCCTCGCCGCTGAGCTCGAGCCGCCACAGCGGATGACGATCCACGGCTACCTGCTGATGGGCGAGAAGAAGATGTCGAAGAGCCTCGGCAACGTGCTTGACCCCTTCGAGGTGATCGACCGCTTCGGCGCCGACGCGTTGCGCTTCTACCTCTTCCGTGAGGTCAGCTTCGGCCAGGACGGCTCGATCTCCACCGCCGGCTTCGAGTCCCGCTACGAGACCGAGCTCGCCAACGACTACGGCAACCTCGCCAGTCGCGTGCTGGCGATGGTCGAGCGCTACCGTGCCGGCACCGTGCCGGTTGCAGCCGTCGACGCGGTGCTCGCCGAGGACTTCGAAGGCGTCGTGTCGCGCTTCAGCGAGCTGCTCGACCGGGCTGAGCTGAGTCAAGCCCTGGAGGTGGTCTGGACGCTGGTGCGCCGGCTCAACCGCTACGTCGAGGAGACCCAGCCCTGGGTCTTGGCCAAGGACGAGGCCGACCCCGAGCGCCTCGACGAGGTCCTTTACAACCTGGTCGAGGGCCTGCGGGTGACGACCCTCCTGCTCGTTCCCTACTTGCCGCAGACGAGCGAGACCCTGCTTGCGGCGCTCGCCGAAGAGTCTCGTGCGCTGGCTGAACTCGGCTCACGCCCAGGCGGCCAGAGCGTCGAGCGGGTGCCGCCGCTCTTTCCCAAGATCGAGACGCCAGCCTAGTGGCGGCGGTCCTTGCCGCCCGCGCCCTGCGCAAGTCCTACCGTGGCAAGGAAGCACTGGTTGGGGTCGACCTCGAGGTCGGCGCGGGGGAGTTGCTGGGCCTGCTCGGGCCCAACGGCGCCGGCAAGTCGACCCTGACCAAGATCGCCTGCGGCCTGGTCAGGCCCAGCGGCGGCAGCATCGAGGTGTTGGGCCGCCCGGCAGGCTCACCCCCGGCCCGGGCCGCGATCGGCTACCTCGCCGAGCTCTTTCGTTTCCCCGGCTGGTGCTCGGCGGACGAGCTGCTGCAGTTGCACCAGCGGCTCTGCGGCTCGCCGGGAGGAGCGAGCGAGCGAGCCGAGCTGCTCGAGCTTGTCGAGCTGAGCCACGCCACGGGCACGCGGGTGGAGACGATGTCGAAGGGGATGCAGCAGCGGCTCGGCATCGCCCAGGCCCTGGTCGGCTCACCCCGCCTGCTCCTGCTCGACGAGCCGACCAGCGCGCTGGACCCGGTGGGCAGGCGGATCGTCCGCGGCCTGCTCGAAGAGCTGCGCCGCCGCGACGTCGCCGTCCTGCTCAACTCCCACCTGCTCAGCGAGGTCGAGCTGGTCTGCGACCGGGTGGCGATCATCGCCGACGGCAAGCTGGTCCGGGAGGGGCGTCCGGCCGACTTGGAGCGGCCGCGCGGGGTTGAGGTCGAGACCGCGAATGGGGTCAGGCTCTTCGAGGGGGCTGGGCGCGAGGAGGCGCCGGAGATCGTCGCCCGCCTGGTCTCCGAGGGCGAGCGCATCCACCGCGTCGAGGTGCTCAGCAGCACGCTCGAGGATGTTTACCTCGAGGCCGTGCGGGGCCGGACGGGCTGAGCTCGGCGATGCTGCGCTCGGTCGCAACCGTGATCGGCTACGCCCTGCGCGAGGGACTGCGCCGCCGTGTCTTCCTTGCCGTGCTGCTGCTCTCGCTTGGCTTCCTGGCGCTGTACGGAGTCGGCGCCCACTTCGCCTTCCGCGACGCCAGTGGCTTCGCCGGGCCCGAACCGAAGATCCTCGACCCGAAGGCCTTTACCGGGGCGACGATCTTCGGCATGGCGATGTTCACCACGCTCTTCCTCGGCTCCGTGCTTGCCGTCTTTCTCACCCTGGGGATCGTGCGCGGCGACGCCGAGAGCGGCCTCTTGCAGCCGCTGGTCGTACGTCCGATCGGGCGCACGACGCTGCTGCTCTCACGCTTCCTCGCCGCCTCCGGACTGACCGCGGCGTACGTGCTCGCCGTCTACGGGGCCGCCTTGGCGATCACCTGGCAGACCGGTCACTGGGCGCCCGACCACCTGCTCGGACCCGCCCTCGCCCTCGCCCTTGCCGTCGCGATCGTCGCCGCGCTCTCGCTGCTCGCCTCGACCTTCCTCTCGGTGACGGCGCAGGGGATCGTCGTCTTCATGGTCTACGGCGCCGGCCTGACCGCCGGTTTGCTGGCCCAGATCGGCCACGCGATCCACTCCGACACCCTGCACTCGATCGGGCACACGGCAAGCTGGATCCTTCCCTTCGAGGGCCTCTACGCCGCCAGCCTCCACGCCCTGATCTCCAACACTTCGGGGCTAACCGGCGTCGTTCTGCAGCTCGGGCCGTTCGGCGGTTCGGAAGCGGCGAGCCCCGGCCTGATCCTCTGGGCCTTCGTCTATACGGCGGCCGTGCTTGCCCTGGCGGCCGCGGCCTTCGCCCGCCGCGACCTCTGAGCGCTGTCAGGTCGCGGAGAGCGCGTCTGGCCCAAGCTGGCCGGGCTCGGTGTAGCCGCAGAGGGCCAGTGTCAGGTCGAGCTCGGCGAGCACCATCTTGAGCACGGTCTCGACCCCCTGCTGTCCCTCCAGAGCGAGGCCCCAGACGTAGGGACGACCGAGGCAGACGGCGTCGGCGCCGAGGGCGAGCGCCTTGATTGCGTCGCCGCCGCTGCGGATGCCACTGTCGAAGAGGATCGCGAGATCGTCGCCGGCAGCATCGGCGATCGCCGGCAGGGCGTCGAGGGCGCCGATCGCGCCATCGACTTGGCGGCCGCCGTGGTTGGAGACGACGATGCCCTCGATACCTCGGACGGCTGCCTCGCGGGCGTCATCGGGATGCTGGATCCCCTTGATCACGATCGGCAGCTCGGTCTGCTCGCGCAGCCAGCCGAGGTCATCCCAGCTCAGCCCCGGGTTGGCCTGGACGCCGAGGAAGTGACCGGTGGCGGCGCCGACGTCCTCCTCCGGCGTCTTGTCGAGGGCTGCTCGGAAGACCGGGTCCTGGAAATAGTTGGCGACGCCCATGCCGTTGAGGAAAGGCAACCAGGCCTGCTGCAGGTCTCGCGGCTTCCAGCCGGGAATGAAGGTGTCGACGGTGAGCACGATCGCCCCGTAGCCGGCCGCCTCGGCGCGGCCGACGAAGCTGGCGGCAATGGCGCGGTCGTTGGGCCAGTAGAGCTGGAACCAGCGTGGCGCCTCGCCGCCGGCCTCGGCAATCTGCTCGAGCGTGAAGTGGGAGTTGGTGCTGGCGATCATCGGTAGCCCGAGGGTCGCCGCGGCCCGTGCGGTCGCCAGCTCACCGTCGGGGTGGACGACCTTCTGCACGCCGATCGGCGCCAGCAGCAACGGCGCCGGCATCGCCGTGCCCAACAGGTTGGTGGAGAGGTCTCGCGAGGCAACGTCGCGCAGCATCCGCGGCACGATCCGCCAGCGCCGAAAGGCCTCGCGGTTGGCGTCCATCGTGCCCTCGCTGCCGGCGCCAGCAAAGACGTAGTTGGCGGCGCGCTCGTCCATCGTCTCGGCGGCAAGCTGCTCGAGCTCGGCGACGGAAACGGGGATCGACGGCGTCTCGCCGCCCATGCCGAGGGCGTAGATCTGGCGGTAGTAGTCAGCGAAGTCGGCCACGGGACAAGGCTATCCGAGCCCACCCAGCGAGCAGTTGTTTCTTGTTACAACAAGTGAACAGAGTATTTCAAATACTCGAACAAATGCTTAATTATTGATCGTTTAAAAATTGCTGTCGACATTGCCTGCATGAAAGCGAACGCTGTATCCCAACTCGGTGTAAAAGCACGATTCCTAATGTCAGCGCTGGCAGCGTCAATGCTGCTGGCGGGGTTCTGCAGTACCTCCCTTGCTGCTTCGCCTGTGGGCAAGGACGGCACGATCCACGCCTGTTACAAGGTCAAGGGCAAGCCAAAGGGCACGCTGCGTGTCGTCGGAGTGAAGAAGCACTGCAAGCGAGGCGAGCGCAAAGTCGTCTGGAATGCCGCTGGGCAGGGCGGCCAGGGTGGAACTGCCGGTCAACCTGGCTCCAACGGCAGCGGCCAGCCTGGAACTGCAGGCTCAAACGGCTCATCCAGCGCCAACGAAGCGGTGCTCAAAACTGAGATTGCCTCGCTCGAAGTCAAGATTGGCAGTCTGGAAGGCATCCTCAAAGGGGTCTCCAATGGCGACCTCCTGGGGTCGTTGGCAACGGTCAAAGGACTCAACAACGCCGATCTTCTCGGTGCTGTCGATGCCGTCAAAGGTCTGAACAACGCGGACCTGACCGAAGCGGTGAACTCGCTGCCGGTCGTCGACTCTCTCTGCACCCAGGCGACCGGCTTGACCGAACAGTCGAACCTGCTCGGAGAAGGCATTTCCAAAATCTCCCTCGGAGGCGTCCTCCCGGTCGGCCTGACTCTCAAACTACCGACGCTGGAACCGCTCGAACCATTCGCCTGCTGACCCTCGACCAGCAGATCGTCGACACGACCCGGGCGCTCACAGGGCGCCCGGGTCGTGTTCGTTCCTAGACTGCTCTCGGTGATCGATTCCCACACCCACCTCTTTCTCTGCGAGCGCCCCGAGGGCGAGGTAGTCGCAACGGCGCATGAGGCGGGGGTGGAGCGGATGCTCAACGTCGGCCTCGACGCTGAGACGAACCTGACCGCGGTTGCCGCGACCGAGCGCTACGACAGCGTCTTTGCCACCGTCGGTTGCCACCCAACCGAGGCCGCCGGATTCGATGATGCGCGGGCCGCCGAGATCGCGCGGCTGGCCACCGAGAACGCGAAGGTGCGGGCGATCGGCGAGACCGGGATCGATTACTACCGCGAGAGCGCCAGTAAGGCAGACCAGCACCGGGCCTTCGAAGCCCAGATCGACATTGCTCGCGAGCGCGAGCTGCCGATCGTGATCCACGCCCGCGATCCTGAGGGCGAGACCGGCGCGGTTGATGACGTCTTCGAGATCCTCGACCGCCGTGGCGATGGCGTCGCCGTGATCCTCCACTGCTTCCTCGCTCCCTGGCGGGTGGGGGACGCGATCGAGCGCGGCTGGTACTGCTCCTTCTCCGGCATCGTCACCTTCCCCAGCGCCGAGGAGCTGCGCGAGGCAGCCGCCAAGCTGCCCGACGAGCTCGTCCTGGTCGAGACCGACGCGCCCTACCTGGCGCCGCAGCCGGTGCGCGGCAAGCCCAACGAGCCGGCCTACGTCGTCTCTACCGCCGAGGTGGTGGCTGAGGTCCGCGGCGTCTCCTACGCCGAGCTCGAGCGCACGGTCGAGGCCAACGCCCGCGCGCTCTTCGGCTGGTAGCGGTGGTGAGGGCCCATTCAGAGACTCCCCGCGCACGTCTGGCGGCGGCGGACGCGGCGCGGCGCGGCGTCCTCGGTCGGTCGAATAGCAACCACTATTCGACCTCCCTGCGTCCTTGCTCCGCTTGGTCCGGCGCTCGCCAGCCGCACACGCGGAGTCTCTGAATGGGCCCTAGGCTCGGGCAGAACTTCCTGTCCGACCCGAACCTGCTTGACGCGATCGTCCGCGACGCCGAGCTGGGCCCCGAAGACGTGGTGCTGGAGGTCGGCGCGGGAGAAGGCGTGCTGAGCGAGCGGCTCGCCGACGTTGCCGCTCATCTGCACTCGGTCGAGCTCGACCGGGGGCTTGCCGATGCCCTGGCTCCCCTCTCCTCGCGAGCGAACGTGAGCCTGCACTGGGGAGACGCGATGCGGCTCGACTTCACGGCGCTGCAGCCGGTGCCGACGGCGATGGTCTCCAACCTTCCCTACTCGGTGGCGACCCCGGTGATCCTGCGCACGATCGAGCAACTGCCCTCGCTGCAGCGCTGGATCGTGATGGTGCAGCGCGAGATCGCTGACCGGTTGCGCGCTGCTCCCGGCAGCCGCACCTACGGATCCCCGAGCGTGGTTGCCCAGCTCGCCTGTGAAGTGCGCCTGCTGCGCAAGGTTGACCCCGCGGTGTTCAACCCGCGGCCGCGGGTTGACTCGGCGATCCTCGCTTTGCAGCGCAACGGCCCGGGCGCCGATTCGGCCACGCGCGAGTTGGTCCGGGCGGCTTTTGCCCACCGGCGCAAGGCCCTGGCGCGTTCCCTGGAGCACGTGCGGCCGGGCTCGCTCGCCGCCGCTCGGGCGGCGCTGGAAGAGCTCGGCCTGGCGGCTGACTCGCGCGCCGAGGCGCTCTCGCCCGACGATTTCGCCGCCCTATCGGCGAAGCTGCGCGAATCAAGAAGTCAAGGAAATAGCTAGAGAACTTGATTCGCGTGGCGCCCCACGCGGTTGGCCCACAATGCAGATCCACGCTCTCGCCAAGCTCAACCTCTGTCTCTACCTCGGCGCTCGCCGCGCGGACGGCCTGCACGAACTCTGCTCGCTCTTCGAGCCGCTGGCGCTCGGCGACCTGATCGGGGTGAGCGAGGCCGAGCATGACGAGGTCCTCTGCCCAGGGGTCGAGGGCGAAAATCTGGCGACGCGGGCGCTTGTCGCCCTGCGCGAGCACGGTTGGGAAAGTCCGCCGCTGCGGATCGAGATCGAGAAGCGGACGCCGGTCGCCGCCGGTCTTGGCGGCGGCAGCGCCGACGCCGCCGCGGTGCTGCGGCTCGCTGCCGGCGAGGTCGCCGACCTGGGGCAGATCGCCGCCACGCTGGGTGCCGACGTGCCCTCGCAGCTGTCGCCAGCCTTCTCTCTGGTGCGGGGAGCCGGGGAGAGCGTCGAGCGCCTACCGGAGCCGAAGCGCCACGCGGTCGTCCTGCTGCCCGGGGGTGGTGGGCTCAGTACCGCCGACGTCTTCGCCGAGGCAGATCGCCTCGGGCTCGGCCGTAGTGAGGGGGAGCTTGGGGAGCTGGCACAGCACCTGCGCTCGGCAGCCGGCACGGGCGCCTCGCCGCTCACTTACACGGAGCTGCTCGCCAACGATCTCGAGCCGGCGGCGCGCTCGCTGCGACCCGAGATCGGCGCCGCCCTCGACGCCCTGCGCGATGCAGGCGCGCCTCACTCGCTGCTCACCGGGTCCGGTCCCACCGCATTCGGCCTCTTCGAGAGCCTGGCGGTGGCCCGGGAGGCTGCGAACACTCTCGATCGTGACGACGCGATCGTCTGTGAGGCCGGGAAGGTGCCCCGATGAGGTTCCACTGTTCCTCCGCATCGCTATTTCCCGAAAAGGAACAGTGGAGGGTCGCCGCGTGAAACTGCCGGGCGAGGGAGGCGGCAACCGCAAACGCCTGCTGATCGCGATCGCGGCCCTGGCCGTGGCCGGTGGCTATTACCTGATCAGCCGTCAGCTCGGCCACCTCGACCTGCAGGGCCTGCTCGAAGACCTCTCCAATGCGCTCGGCGCTTGGACATACCTGATCGTTGGCGCCTTCGCCTTCGCCGAGACCGGCGCCTTCGTCGGCCTCGTCGTCCCCGGCGAGACGGTGATGCTGCTCGGTGGCGCGGTCGCTGGACAGGGCGCGATCGACATCTACCTGCTGATCGCGATCGCCTGGTTCTCGGCCTGGCTCGGCGACACGACCAGCTTCTTCATCGGCCGCCGCCTCGGCCGCGAGTTCGTGCTCAAGAACGGCCCCCGTTTCGGCATCGGCCACGAGCGCTTCGAAAAGGTCGAGGACTACTTCTCCCGCCACGGCGGCAAGACGATCTTCATCGGTCGCTTCATCAGTCTCGTGCGTGCCTTCGCCCCTTTCATCGCCGGCAGCTCGGGCATGCGTTACCGCGCCTTCGTCCCTTACAGCATCCTCGGCACTGGGCTCTGGGCCAGCGCCCACATCCTCGTCGGTTACTTCTTCTCGCGCAGCATCGAGAGCGCCGCCAAGTACGCCGGCCGCGGTGCCTTCGTCCTGGCGACGACGATCGTCATCATCGTCGCCGTCGTCACCGCGGTTCGCTTCCTGCGGGTCGAGGAGAACCGGCGCCGGGTTGTGGCCTGGATGGAGCAGCGGGCGGCGACCCGCTGGCTGGTCGCACTCACGCGCCGCTTCCGTCCCCAGCTCCAGTTCCTCTGGGAGCGGGTCACTCCAGGCGGCACCTTTGGCCTCGAGTTCACCTCGCTGATGGCGATCTTTGCCGTCGCCGTCTTCGTCCTCGTCGCTTACACAGTGATCGTCAACGGCGAACCGGGGCCGACGCCAGGCGACACGACGGCGATCGAAATCGCCGAAAAGTTGGGGGCGGATTGGCTGACCCACTTCGCCAAGGTGTTCACGCACTTGGGCTCGACCGTGATCACCGGCGCGCTCGCCTTCGTCGCCGCGGTGCTGCTGATCGCGCGCCGGCGCTGGGCCGAGCTCGGAGTGCTGGTCGGTGGCGTGGTCCTGATCTTCATCGGCGTGCACGCGATCAAGGACGCGGTCGATCGGCCACGGCCCGGCGGGGGGTTGATCGGCGTCTCAGGCTCCTCGTTTCCCAGCGCCCACGCCGCCTACTCGACCTTTTACGTCTGGCTGGCGGTGACAATCGTGATGCGGCTGCGACCCGGCATGGCGCGCGGTGCGCTCGTTGTCGTTGCCGGCATCGCCCTCACCGCCCTGGTCGGCCTCTCGCGGGTCTATCTCAACGTTCACTACCTCAGTGACGTCAGCGCTGGCTGGGCCCTCGGGGTCGCCTCCTTCTCACTTTGCGCGGCCGTGGCGCTGACCATCACCACGGTAAGGCAGAATGGGCGCAGTGTTGTTGCCGCTGGCGCTGCAGAAGATCGAGAATGAGTACCTGCTGTTCGGCGCAGCCGGGCTGGTAAGCCTTGTTGCCTTCGTCGGCCTGATCCTGGTCCCGGCGCTCAGCTCTTACGGCCGAGTTTGGGAGAAGACAGCCGCCGGAGTGCTCTCCCTCTTCGTCCTCGCCGCCCTGGTCGTGGTCGGCGTCGTGATCGGCTTGGGGATCGTTTACTACTACAACGACATCGTCAATTTCCTCCACGGCCACTAGGCCGAAGTCCTGCCAATCGGCATTACTCCGGTACCCAGTACGCGGTCTCTGGTGATAATTGGCCGATGCCAGCCGCCCCCAAAGGGACAAAAACTCCTGCAAGCACAGGGGAGGAAGGGCCCCTTGAAACGCTTGCCGAGGCGGTCGAATCGGGCGCTGGGCTGCCCGCGGTCGCTCGTGCCGCGGCCAAAGTGCTCGGGGCCAGCGTCGCCCTGATCGACCGCTCCAGCGCCGTGCTGGCGGTGGCCGGGGCATCGCCCGACCAGGAGCGGAAGCTGCTCGCCGGGGGGAGGAGGTGACCCGCGTCGAGCTGCGGGTAGCGGATTCCGCCGTTGGCGAGCTGCGCTACCGCGGCCCGAGCCCGCCCGACCCGATGATCGCCCGCATGGTGACGACGCTGCTGGCGCTGGAGCTGGAGCGCTCGCGCTCGCCGGAGTGGGAGAGCGAGGAGGTCGCGGGCGCCTTCGTTGCCGCCGTGCTGGCCCGCGAGGTGACCGACCGCGGCGACATCCTCGCCCGCGCCGCCGAGCTCGGCGCCAACCTTGAAGCCGGCGCCGGGGTGCTGATCCTTCATGCCGCGCCGCGCGCCGCTCAGACCGGCGAGTGGCGTGCCCGCGTGCTGACCCTGTCCCAGCGGGCATTGCGCTCGCTTGCCCCGGGCGCCCTGGCCAGTCCGGACGGCGAGGAGGCCGCAGAGATCGCCGTGATCGTGCCGGCCGAGGACGACACCCGCATCGAGCGCGCGGCCACCGGCCTCGCCCGCGAGCTGGAGGACAGCCTCTCCGGTTTCCACCTGACAATCGGTCGCAGCCGTCACGCCGCTGATCCGGTCGACCTCTACCGCGCCGGCAACGAGGCGCGCCTCGCGGTCAACGTCGGCGAGGCCGAGGGACGCACCGTGCTCGCCTTCGAGGACACCGGCTCATACCGCCTGCTGCTGCCGGCGATGAGCGAGGACCGGCGTGAGCTCGAACGCTTCTACGCCGAGACGATCGCGCCGCTGTCGGCCTACGACGAGCAATACGAGACCGAGCTGGTGACCACGGTCGAGGCCTACCTCGACAACGACGGCAACGTTGCCGCCACGGCCAAACAGCTCTTCACCCACCGCCACACGATCCGCTACCGGCTGGAGCGGGTCAAAGAGCTCTGCGGCCACGACGTCTCCGCCACCGAGGGTCGCGAGAAGCTCGGCCTCGGGCTCAAAACGATGCGCGTCCTCGGGATCGCCTCGCCCCGTGGCCCGGCGATGGAGCCGGGCGCGGAAGCCGGCAAGGTGCCGCGGTCGTCTGAGGAGTAGGGGGCCGCGATTCCGGGGGAAGGACTCGAACCCTCTCTTCTTGGACCAAAACCAAGCGTGCTGGCCGATTACACCACCCCGGAGCGGGTTCGAGCCTAGCGCTAGCGGGATCCTCTGAACGGTTGACCACCGTATAGGTGGGTCAATCGACCACTCGTCGGCTGATTGCGTCCGCCCTGGCGCTTAGGGTCGGCTAATGGAGATGGGGACTCCAACGATGGATCCGGCGATTCGCGAAGGCCTGCGGCGCAGCTGGAAGGCGCTGATGGCGGTGGGGATCGTGGCGATCTTCATCGGCTGCGTGGCCATCATCGTGCCGGAGGTCGCCTCGGTAGGAACGGCGATCTTCATCGGCTGGATCCTTGTCATAGCCGGGGCGTTCCTGGTTGCCGGCGCCTTCATGGCGCACTCGATCGGCAGCGTCATCCTGCGCTTGATCTGGGCGCTGCTGACGGTGATCGTCGGGCTCTGGCTGATAGTAGAACCGCACAACGGCACGCTCACCCTGACCCTGGTGCTGGGCATTTACTTCCTCTTCATGGGCCTGACCCGGATCGCGGTTGCCTTCGCCGGTCGGGGCCAGGAAGGGGCGGGGCTGGTCGGCCTCAGCGGCGTTGCCGGCCTGCTCGTCGGCATTCTCGTCCTCGCCAAGTTCCCCAGCAGCGCGGATTGGGCGATCGGACTGCTGGTTGGGATCGACCTGATCTTCGCCGGCTGGACGCTGACATCAGTAGCTCTCGTTGGCAGAGACCTCGCTCGCGGAACCTAGCTGGCGTTGGAGTGGTCGTGTGGCCCTCTCGCAGAGGCTTAGCGACCACCAAGCGAATCGGCTCCCGCGATCTGCTGCGCAACGGCCTCTGAGGGAGGGCCACACGACCACTCCCTTCGCTACTACGATCCCCGAGTGAGCTCGCCTCTGGTTCTGGTCATGGCGGCCGGTCAGGGAACGCGCATGCGTTCCAGCCTGCCGAAGGTTCTGCATCCCGTTTGTGGGCGGGAGATGGTTGCTTGGCCGATCGCCGCAGCGCAGGAAGCTGGCGCGGGACGGGTCGCTGTGATTGTTTCGCCGGGTCAGGAAATAGCTTCTGGGCTGCCGGAGGGGGTCGATACCGCTGTTCAGCCCGAAGCCAACGGGACCGGCGGGGCAGTTCGTGCTGCGCTGCCGTTGATCGAAGAAGCCGAGACGATTCTGGTTCTTTCCGGGGATGTGCCGTTGATTTCGGCCGAGACGATTGCTGGGCTGCTCGAGGCGCACAGCTCCTTGGACGCCGCCGCGACGATGCTGACTATCGAGCTCGACGATCCGGGGTCCTACGGGCGGGTCGTGCGCGACGGCGAGGGTGGGGTGGAGCGGGTGGTCGAGGCCAAGGCTGCCGGCGACGCCACGGCCGAGCAGATGGCGATCCGCGAGATCAACGCCGGTACCTATGTCTTCCAGGCGGGACCGCTGGCGGAGGCGCTCGCCGGCCTCTCCAATGACAACGCCCAGGGCGAGTACTACTTGCCCGATGTGCTGCCGGCGCTGCGCGAGGCAGGCCATTCCGTTGGGGCCCACTTGGCCGACGACTTGGCGGTGACCATGGGGATCAACAACCGCGCCGACCTGGCCGCGGTCGAGGCTGAGGCGCGCGGCCGCATCCTTCAGCGCCACATGCTCGCCGGCGTCACCGTCGTCGATCCGGGATCGACCTGGGTCGACGTCGAGGTTGAGATTGCTGCCGACGCTCGCATTGAGCCCGGGACCAGCCTGCGCGGCAAGACCACGATCGGCGGCGGCTCGACGATCGGGCCGCTGAGCACGCTGATCGACGCTGAGCTCGGTGCCAACGTCTCGGTGCCGCACTCCTACCTGGTCGACTGCGTCGTTGGCGACAACGCCAACATCGGGCCGTTTGCCTACCTGCGGCCGGGGGCTGAGCTCTCCCAGGGCGCCAAGGCCGGCACCTTCGTCGAGATCAAGAACTCGCGCATCGGTGAGGGCGCCAAGGTGCCGCACCTCGCCTACGTTGGCGACGCTGAGGTCGGCGCCGGCAGCAACCTCGGCGCCGGCACGATCACCGCCAACTACGACGGTTTCCGCAAGAACCGGACTGTGATCGGCGAGAATGCGCGCCTCGGCGTTGACACGATGCTGATCGCACCGGTAGAAGTCGGCGACGGTGCTTACACTGGCGCCGGGGCAGTGATCAAAAGCGACGTGCCAGAGGGCACACTCGCCGTCAGCGAGAACGAGCAACGGAACATCGAGGGCTACGCCGCCCGCAAGGCCGCCAAGATGCAGGAGGAACAGACCCCGTGAGCACGATCGAGGAGCGACCCGAGACGGTGCCGTCAAGCGCCATCACCCATGACTACTCGAAGCGGATGATGGTCTTCGGCGGCCGCAGCTCGATGGAGCTGGCCGCCAAGGTCGCCGGCAAGCTCGATGTGGATCTCGGCCAGGTGACGCTGAAGACCTTCGCCAACGGCGAGGTCTACTGCCGCTACGAGGAGTCGATCCGCGGTGCCGACGTCTTCATCGTGCAGTCGACCAGCGCCAACGAGCACTCCGAGATGACTCCGAACGACTCGCTAATCGAGTTGCTGACGATGATCGACGCGGCGCAGGGGGCTTCCGCGCACCGGATCATCGCCGTGATGCCCTGGTACGGCTACGCTCGCCAGGACAAGAAGTCGGCGCCGCGCGAGCCGATCTCCGCCCGCATCGTCGCCAAGTGCCTCGAGGGCGTCGGCGTCGATCGTGTGCTGACGATGGACCTCCACGCCGGCCAGGTGCAGGGCTTCTTCCACGTCCCGGTCGACCACATGACGGCGATGCCGATGCTGACCCAGTGGTTCGCCGACCAGCACCCGGCTGAGGACCTGGTGATCGTCTCACCCGACGCCGGCCGGGTGAAGACGGCGCGCAACTTCGCCCGCCGCATCGGCACCCACTGGGCGGTGATGGAGAAGGAGCGCCCAGCCCAGCAGGTGGCCGAGATCGGCTATGTCGTCGGTGACGTCAAAGACAAGACCGCGGTGCTGGTCGACGACATGATCGATACCGCCGGCACCCTCTGCGCCGCCGCACAGACCGTGCTCGACGAGGGCGCGGCCCGGGTGATCGCCTGCGCCACCCACGGCGTCTTCTCCGGTCCGGCTTACGAGCGGCTCGCCTACGAGAACTCCAACATCGAGCAGATCGTCGTCAGCGACACGATCCCGCTGCGTCCCGGCGCGCCGGACAACATCACCGTGCTATCCACAGCCGGCACCTTCGCCGACTCGATCCGCCGCATCTTCACCGACGCCTCGGTCTCCGAGATCTTCGCCGGCGAGAACCAGCTCTTCTAGTGCCGCCGGAAGGATTGCGGCTGGTCGGCCACAAGGGGGCCGACCTGATCGCGCCGGGCAACACGGTCGAGAGCTTTGTCGCCGGCGTTGAGGCGGGGGTCGACACGATCGAGCTCGACGTGCTCTGGCTGCGCGACGCGCACCTGCCGGTGGAGGAGCGAGCGCCGCTGGTTGTCGCCCACGACTGGCACGACTCACAGAGCCGCACACCGCTGAAGCTGACCGAGGCGCTCGACGCCTTTCTCAAGCCGCCCCTGGACAAGGTTGAGATCGACATCGACATCAAGCTGCCGGGCCGCGAGGAGGAGATCGTCACGGCGTTGCGCGAGCGCGACCTGATTGGCCGGGCGATGGTCTCGACGATGGAGCTCTACTCGCTCGGCCGCATCCTTGAGCTAGAACCGAAGTTGCGCCGCGGCTGGACCTACCCCAAGGTGACCAAGGACTGGACCTCGAAACGCTGGGCCAAGGGCCCGATGCTGGCGGCTCTGGTGGCGATGCGCCAGCGCCTGCCGGGCCTCGCCGCCGAGAAGCTGCCCAGGTTCGGGGTCGAGTCGATGTGGGTCTACCACCCCCTGGTCAGCGCCCGCCTCGCCCGCATCACCGAACTCGCCGGCGTCGAGCTGATCGCCTGGACCGTCGATGACCTGGAGCGCATGAACAAGCTCGTCGCGAGCGGCGTCGACGGCTTGGTCTCCAACGACCCCCGCCTTTTCACCCAGCTGGCGTAGCCCGGCCCGACCGCAGTCGTAAACGCCCATCCGACATTGACCCCGCCAGGGTGTGGTCAATGTCGGCAGCGTAGATTCAGATCGTGCCGGGGGTGGCTGTCGGCGGGGCGTTGCGGCCGTTTTTGCTCTTCACCGCGGAGTTGAGCTCCTCGGCGGTGAAGCCGCCGACGGCGTTGCCGTCGAGGGCGTAGCGATAGAGCGCGACGCCGAAGATGTTGCTGAGGGCGCTGGAGACAAGCACCGAGATCGCCAGGCCGATCACGCCGATAACCAGCAGCAGGGCGCCAGCGAAGCTGGCGGAGGCCCAGATCAAGAAGCCGGCGAAGATCAGCAGCGCCGAGGGCAGCATTCCGAAGAGGAAGACGGCGCCGCCGATCGCGATGTTGCCGGTCACCTGGGCGCCCCAGCGCGATTTGAAGAGGCTGGAGGAGCGCTTCAGCGTTTGCAGCGGGCCGGTTCCCTCGAGCGCGATCACCGGCACGGCGAGGAAGGTGATCAGCGACCAGCCGATCGCGAGCAGGCGGCCGACGATCTCGCCGATGACGCCCTGGTTCTCGAGCGCGCTGAGCGCCAGGCCGATCGTGGTCGAGACGGCCGCCCAGCCGCAGATCTGGGAGAAGCGCATGCGTGACACCGCGAGCCCGTCGGCAACCGTCGCTTGCTGCCCGCGGAAGATCATGTCGGCAGCGGCCGCGAGGCCGACGCTGAAGTAGGTGCCGATCACGGCGAGCAGGTAGAAGCCGATCACGGCCACGGCGCCGCCGAAGATCGTCTGGTCCTGCTCGATCAGGTAGACGCCGGGGCCAACGACGATCAGCGCGCAGACAATCGTCGCGAGCCCGCCGTAGAGCGGAAAGCGCAGCAACTCGGGGTTTTCGCGCAGCAGTGCCCAGCTCTTCTTGGTCAGGGCCCAACCCCGTTTGATCCTGCTCATCGTTGCTCCCCTTCCAATGACCGCTCAACTATTGGCATCTGCATCACGCCTCTTCCCTCGAAGTACTCCCACTCCTCCTCGCCCAGTGGGGTGGCGGGCGCGTCGGCGTAGATCCACTCGCGCATGATCCGGTGCCAGTTGCGCTTCGCTTTCAACTGCCCGAGCACGGCGACGACGCCGATTTCCATCCGCCGTCCCATCAGCTCGTCAGCCGGCATCGCCTCACGCCGCATCAGGTCGTAGTACTCCGAGCGCGGGTCGTTGGTCGAACTCGATGATCTTCATCACCCGTTTGGCGCTGATCTCGATCTCGCGGTCTTCGATGTACCAGCCGCCGACCGCGCGCATGTGCTCGAGCAGCCGCTCGGCGTCGAGCTTGGACGGGTTCTTGATGAAGCCGAGATCGTGCAAGGCCTTGCGGAAGTCCTCGGGATCGTCGCGCGAGGCCGCATCGAAGGCGCGCTGCTCGAGCACGATCTGCTCGTGGTCGAGCTTCTTGGTCATGCCGAAGTCGAGGAAGGCGACGCGGCCGTCGGTGAGCAGGATGTAGTTGCCGGGGTGGGGGTCGGCGTTGAAGTGCTGCAGGTGGTAGATCGAGCCGAAGCTGCCGCGGAAGACGATCTCGCCGAAGCGGCTGCGCTGCTCATGCGGCAGCGCCTTGACCTGCTCGAAGTCGAGCCCTTCGACCAGCTCAGTGACCAGCACGCGGCGGCGCGAGAGCCGCGTGATCACTTCCGGCACGTAGATAAAGGGGTGATCGCGGTAGGCGCGCGAGAAGGTCCGCTGGTTCTGTGCCTCGTACTCGTAGTCGAGCTCCTCCATCACCCGTTCGCGCAGCTCTTTGGCTATCTCCTTAGCGTCGAGGCCGGGGGCGAGGGCGCGGGCAAGCCGGACGATCGTGCCGGCGTTGCGCAGATCGGCGTCGAGCGCCTCGGCGATCCCGGGGTACTGGATCTTCACCGCCACGATCCTTCCGTCGAGCATCTCGGCGCGGTGGACCTGGCCAATCGAGGCGGCGGCGAAGGCCTCATGCTCGAACTCGGCGAAGAGCTCGGAGAGCGGTTCGCCGTCGTACTCCTCCTCGAGCACCTTCTCGACCTTCTCCCAGGGCATTGCCGGCGCGTCGGTGCGCAGCTTCGCCAGCTGCTCTTGGTAGATCTCGCGGTACTCATCGGGGATGAACTCGGTGTCGATGAAGGAGGCGAACTGGCCGAGCTTCATCGCCGCGCCCTTCATCTGGCCCAGTGCGCCGACCATCTTCATCGCCGTCTCGAGGTGGCGTTGCTCAAGCCGCTCCTTGCTCGATTCCTCGGAGCGGCCCACGTTTGTCGCCTTCGTGCCGGCGTAACGAGCGCCTTGCACACCGACGATCGAGCCCAGCTTCGCCGAGCGCCGCACGCGGCCCTTGGGGATCTTCGAACCCTCGCTCATCGGTCCCAAGACTGCCACAGGTTCAATTCTTGGCTCTTTCTCTATCCTCTCCCGTCCGAATGGCCAAAGGACGCGAAACTCTCAAGGCTGCGCCGCGCAGCGATTTCGGCTCCCGCACCTCCCGCCGCCTGCGGCGCGAGGGCCTGGTGCCGGGCGTCGTCTACAGCGGCGGTGCCGAGGCGCGGGCCTTTCAGGTGGCCGAACGCGAGGTCCGCAACGTGCTCGGTGAAGGCGCGGCGCTCTTCGACCTCGAGATCGAGGGCGGCAAATCCGTTCCGGTCGTGGTTAAGGAGCAGCAGCTGCATCCGGTGCGCGGCAGCCTCCAGCACATCGACCTGCAGGAGGTTCGCCTCGATGAGGCGATCCAGGCCGAGGTCACGATCGAGCTCGAGGGGGCCGATTCCGCTCCTGGCGTCAAGGGCGGCGGCGTGCTTGAGCACGTCACCCGCGAAGTCACGGTCGAAGCGCTGCCCACCGAGATTCCCGATCGCATTGTCGCCGACGTCTCGACGATGGAGATCAATGACACCTTGCAGCTCTCGGCGCTGGTTGTGCCCGAGGGCGTCACACTCGTTGCCGATGACCCCGAGGAGGTAACGATCGCCACCCTCTCGCCACCGCGCGTCGAGGAAGAGCCCGAGCCCGCCGTCGAGGAGGAGGCCGAGCTGGTCGGCGAGGACGGCGAGCCCGCCGCCGATGCTGGTGGCGACGAGGGCGACTCGGGCGACTCCGGCGGGGAGTAAGCCTGTCGATCTTTCGCCGCCGCCAAGCTGAGCGCGGCGAGGGCGAGCAGCAGGGCGATCGCATCTTGATCGTCGGCCTTGGCAACCCGGGTGAGCGCTACGCCGCGACCCGGCACAATGTTGGCTTCGAGGTCGCCGCGGAGCTCTCGCGACGCTGGGACCTTCCCAAGGCGAAGTCGAAGTTCGGCGGCCTGCTGAGCGAAGGGCGTGTCGGTCCCGGTGGGTCGCGGGTGGCGATCCTGCTGCCGCAGACCCAGATGAACGTCTCCGGCGACTCGGCCGGCCCGGCCCGGGGCTCGCTGAAGGTGCCGCTCAACCGCGTCATCGTGCTCCACGATGAGATCGACCTGCCCTTCGGCGACGTCCGCGTGCGCCTCGGCGGCGGGCTGGCCGGTCACAATGGGCTCAAGAGCCTCAAGCGCGGTTTTGGCGACCCCGAGTTTTGGCGGGTCCGGGTTGGGGTTAGCAGGCCCGACTCGACCGATCCCGAGATCGTCGCCTCATACGTGCTGGGCCGCTTCCGCGAGCCGCGCGAGGAGGTGGCGGCGCTGGTCGAGCGGGCCGCTGATGAGACCGAGACCCTGATCACCCAGCTGGATGAATAGATTGGCCCTGTGAACGCGCAAATCAACGCGGTGATCTCCGGGGGTTCGAATCCGGGTCGATTTGCGCGTGAACGTATGGAGGTTCTGTGAGCGACGAGACCGCGGTAACTAGCTACGAAGTCGACGAGCGGGGTGTGGCCGTGCTGCGTTTGCAGCGGCCCAAATCGCGCAATGCGATCGACACTCAGATGTTGCTCGAGTTGCTCGAGCACTTGGCCGTGGCGCGTAGCGACGAGGCGGTGCGGGTGCTGCTCTTCAGCTCCGCCGACCACATGGGTTTCTCGGCCGGCGCTGACGTCAAGGAGGAGCTCGACGAGGAGGGCAAGATCCAGCGGATGCAGCTCTTTGCCGACGTCTACGACCAGATCGTTGCCTTTCCCAAGCCGACGATCGCGGTCTGCCACGGCGACGTCGTCGGCGGCGGCGCCGAGATCGCGGTTGCCTGTGACATGCGCGTCGGCGGCTCGAACCTGCGCATGCGCTTTCCCGGGGCGGCGCTGGGGGTGCCGGTAGGTCCGGCGCGCCTGGTCACGCTCTGCGGCCTCGCCACCGCCAAGTACCTGCTCTTCAGCTCGCGCACGGTGGGCGCAGACGAGGCCCTTCGCCTCGGTCTGATCAACCGCGTCGCCCCGGCCGCGAGCACCGAGGAAGCGGCCCTGGTGCTCGCCGGCGAGGTCGCCGGACACCCGCCGGAGGCGGTGGCTCGGCTGAAGACGATGCTGCACGAGTGGGACGACGTCGTCGGCCGCTCGGCCGCCGAGGGCAAGGTCCAGGTCGAGTGGCAGCGCAGTGGGCCGGGCCTGCCCTACCGCAGCTGAGGGACTGTCCCGGTAGGGGTTCCACTTAACTTTTTCGGTGGAGAGTCGCTGGCTGGCGCCTCACGGTTCCTGACGAAAAAGTGCAAGACGTTCCACCCCTACCGGGACAGTCCTTGGCCCGCCGCCGTGCCGACACCAGCAGCCATCGCCATGATCGAGACCTGGGGGTTCACACCCGGACAACTGGGCAGGATCGAGCCGTCGGCGACCCAGACGCCCTCGACGCCTCGCAGACGCCCTTCCGGGCCGACCGGGTGGCGGGCCGGATCCGAACCTGCTGCCGCGGTGCCACTGGGGTGGAAGCCGGCGAGGCGCAGGCGGCGGACGTTGAGCCGTTGCATTGCCGGCTCCAGCTCGGCCTCCGAGCGCACCGCAGGGGCGCCGCCGCCCAGCTCGACGTCGTTAGCGCCCGCCGCTAGCATCACCCGTGCCATCGCTCTGATCGCAACTGCGAGGCGGCGTTCGTCGGCCTTGGCCAGGCGGTAGGAGACGATCGGGGCGCGGGAGCCGAAGACGCGGCCGGAGGGCTCGTCGGCGATCATCGCGCCGATCATCGCCCGGTCGGCGGCGCGGTCGAGGCGGCCCAGCAGGTGGGTGCCGTAGCCGGGGGCCGAGATCGCGCCCATGCCCGGCGGGCTGCCGGTGGCCTCGATCAAGACGCCCTCGGACTCGTGCAGCTCCTCGATCCCGACGCTCTGCATGACGCCGCTCCAGGGCACCACCTGCTGCTCGAAGCCGGCGGTGATCCCGGTGGCGGGGTGGATCGAGAGGTTGCGGCCGAGCCGAGGATGGCGACCGAGTCCGCTGCGGCGCAGCAGCGGCGGGGTGGGGATCGCGCCCGCGGCGACGATGACCAGCGGCGCCGAGATCCGCACCTCACTGCCGTCAGCGCGGCGGGCGAGCACCCCGCTGGCGCGGCCGGCCTCGCTCAGCACCTGCTGCACCTGCAGTCCGGCGACGATCCGCGCCCCCGCCTCGCAGGCCTGGGGCAGGGCGTTGAGGTGGACGCCGCCCTTGGCGTTGTTGGGGCAGCCGATTGCGCATTGGCAGGCACCGCGGCAGCCGGGCGCGTTGCGGCGCAGCGGGGCACTCTGCCAGTCCAGCGCCGCGGCGCCCTCGAGCGCGAGTTCGCCGTTTCGGCCCAGCACCTCCATCGGCGCGAGGGCGACGCCGATCGTCGCTTCGACGTCGGCGATCCGCGGGCCGAGCAGCTCGAGATCGGCGAGGGCGAAGCCGTGCTCCTTGTGCCAGGAGGTGGCGACCGCAGCTGGGGGCCTGAAGCAGGTTCCGGAGTTGATCACGGTGGTGCCGCCGACGGCACGCCCCAGCGGCAGCGCGATCGGCGGGTTGCCCAGCGCCATCGTCGTGCCGCCGTCGCGGTAGATGCCGGCGAAGCGGTCAAGCGGGTGCGAGTCACGAATCCGCTCCACGGTCCAGCGCTCCCCCTCCTCGACGATCACGGTGTCGAGCCCGGCCCGGGCGAGGGCGCGGGCAGCGAATGCGCCGCCGGCGCCGGAGCCGATCACGACCGCATCGCAGCTCGAGCTGTGGGCCCACTCCGCCGCCGGCACGATCGCCATCTGCGGGTCGGGCTGCGAGGGCTGGTGGCGCGAACCGACCGCGGCGATCTCCGCCGCGAAGGTGTCGGCACCGTGGGCGAGCAGGACGATCGACTTGATCGAGTCGACCAGGGGCGCGCCACCGAGACGGGCGACCTGCTTCAGCAACGCTTCGCGTTGCTCTTGGGAGGCGCCGCCGAGAGTGCGCCCGGAGCGGGCGAGGGAGAGCGCCTCCAGTCCCGCCAGCGCCGCGCCGAGCCCGACCTGCGAGGCGAGCGGCATGCGCGCGATCATCCGCCTGGCGACGGTCGCGACCCGCTCGGGCTCAGGCCCTCCTGCCTCGGGCGGCAGCAGTGCGGCCGCCGCGTCTCCCAGCGCGGACATGACCCGGATACTAGGTCCAGCTGGCGGTATCAAGCACCGCGCCGTTCCCAAAGCGATCTGAGTGGGCCGCGACGTGGTCGGCGACCTCGGCGCAGGGCGCGACCCAGATCTCTTCGCCCGCAGCCGCCATCGCGACCCGGTCGAGCAGCGCCGCGAGCGGCTCCTTGCCAAGCCAGCCGAGCATGAACGGGTGCAGGACGATCGCCATGTAGCCACCGTCTTGCGCCAGCCTGCCGATCTCCGCTTCGAGCCAGGCGACGAAGCGGGTGGGCTCGATCGGGTCGCGTGATCCGCCGATCTGCTCGCGCGCGGAGCCGAGCGGCGGCAAAACGCAGCTGGCATCGACGTGTCGCCACTCGAAGGGCAGCAGGGCGACGCCGCCCTCGCGGCCGGCCCCGGCGCCTGCGGGAGAGCAGTAGCGCAGCCCTGCCTCACGCAAGACGCTGGTGCCGCCCTCGCCGAGTTGGCCACCCGGCGGGCGCAAGCCGCCGATCTCGAGGCCGAGCCGCCGGAATGCGGCCAGGCCCTGCTCCAGGTTCGCGGCCTGCTCGGTTGCCCTCAAGTCGGCCCACTGCTCGTGGCGCCAGGCGTGGAAGGCGACCTCGTGGCCGCGGCCATCGATCTCGCCCAGCAGGTCGGGGTAGATCTCCGCGTTCAGTCCCTCAACAAAAAAGGTCGCGGCGATTCCCCTGTCCTCGAGCTGCTCGAGCAGACCTGGCACCACCTCGAGCGCGGTCTCGTGGCGACCCAGCGGCGCCTCGGCCGGCAGCGCCCCCATCTCCAATTCCGCCGCCTCGCCGAGGTTGTCAAAGGTGAGGTTGAGCGCGCCACGAGCGCCGCCCGGCCACGGCGGCGTCGCGCTCATTCGCGCAGCGCCGGGCTCCAGCGCTCCGGCTCCAACTCCGCCTGCTCTCGCGCCCAGCTGAAGTGGTGCTTTGCCGAGGCGAGCAGGATCGGGAAGTTGAGCAGGCCGGCGACGGCGAAGCGCCGCATCCCCGGCCGGTTGGCGGCGGGCAGGCTGAGGGCGCTGCAGAGCAGCCAGAACCAGAGCACGGCGTTGTAGGCGGGTAGCTGCTCCTCGCTCAGTCCCTCGGCTTCATCGAGCATCGGCAGGCCATCGTGCAGGGACCAGGGCCAGGCCTTGAAGTGGACGGCCACGCCGGCCACGCCGATCCCAGAGCTGAAGGCAGAGAGGCGCCGGGCGTTCTCGCCCTCGCTCGCGGCGGCGGCGAGCACCATCGGGAAGTAGGCGGTCCACATCGCGACCGCACCGCGGCGACCGATGAACGGCTCGAAGACGAGGCCAACCCCGGCTCGGGTCTCAAAGGCATTGTGGGCGAACAGGCCAAGCGCTGACCCCGCTGCGAAAAGTCTCCTCAGCATTCCGGCAGCGTAGCCTGAGCCTGCTGATGTCCCTCCGCCCGCTGATCGAGATCGCCGCCGAGAACGAGCGCGTCCACGCGCTCACCGGTCGCGCGCGCGATGCCGCCGTCGGGGGTGAGGCGCTCGAGGTCCCGGCCTCGGCAATGTTGCGACCGCTGTTGCTGGCGGCGATTCTCGAGGACGAACGCGGGCTCGCCGGCCGCCCGGCGCTGTTGGTCAGCCCCGACGACCGCTCCGCCCGCGACCTCGCCGCCGACCTGCGCGCCTACCTGGCGCCGCGGCGAGTACGTCTCTACCCCTCGCGCGGCACCGGTTTCGCCTCGCACGTTTCGCCGCCTCCCCACCTGGTCGGGTTGCGGATCGACGCGCTCGACGCGCTCGGCCGGGAGCAGGATGCGGTGGTCGTCGCCAGCGCCACCGCCCTGGCCGAGGCCGTTCCGGATGCATCGCTGCGTCCGGCCGGCTTCGCGATCGCCAGCGGCGGGGAAATCGACCTGACGGCGGTTGCCCGCGACCTCGACGGGGCCGGCTACGAACGGGTCGAGCAGGTCGAGGAGCGCGGGCAGTTCGCTGTGCGCGGGGGCATCCTCGACGTCTTCGGTGCGACCGAGGAACGCGCCGTGCGGATTGAGCTCTTCGGCGACGAGGTTGAGTCGATGCGCTGGTTCTCGACCTTCACCCAGCGCTCGCTGGGCGAGGCCGAGCGGGTCGAGCTGGCACCGGCGGCTGAGCTCGACGCCGAGCACCGCGAAATCGCCGAGCTGGCGGCGATGGAGGCGGCCGAGGAGGAAAAGGAGGCGCCGAGCCTGGCAGAGGTGCTGCCGCTTGATCAGTTTGGGCCGCCGCTCGACCTCGTCCCGGATTCCGCCGCGGTGATCCTCGCCGCCGCCGAGGAGATCGAGCCCGCTCTGCGCGACCACTGGGATGACGCGACGACGGCGATGCACGCCGATGATGCCCGCCACCTCTACGTCGACGTCGCTGAGCCACTCGCCGCCCGTGCCTCGCTCGCCTTCCGCACTGCCAGCGACGATGACGAGAGCGCCTTCCGCGCCGCCCGCGCCGAGTCGCCGGCCCGTAGCGTTAAAGAGGCCGAGGCGGAGCTGGAAAAGCAGGTCCGCTCCGGTTACCGCACGGTCGTCGCCTTCGACGATCGCGGCGAGGCCGAGCGCGCTCGCTACGGGCTCGACCGCCTCGACGCGACCCTGCTCGAAGGCGGTCGCCTCTCGCCCAAGCCGGCCCTAACCTTTGCCGAGGCTCGCCTGCGCGAGGGCTTCGTCAGCCCTGAGCTGCGGCTCGCCGTTTACCCCTTCCGCCGCCTCGTCCATCGCCGCCGCCGGGCCGAAGCCCGCGCGCCCGGCGCCGCCCGCGGTCGCCTCGCCTTCAGCGAACTGCGGGTCGGCGATTACGTCGTCCACGAGGACCACGGCGTCGCCCGCTTCGCCGGTTTCGAGACCCGCGAGGTCGGCGGCGTCACCCGCGACTACCTCTACCTCGAATACAAGGGCGAGGACCGCGTCTTTGTCCCCGTCGACCAGCTCGCCAAGCTGAGCCGCTACGTCGGCGCCGGCGGCGAACCGAGCCTCTCGGCACTGGGCGGCAAGCGCTGGCAGAACATGAAGGCGCGGGCGCGCAAGGCCGCCGGCGCCCTGGCCGGCGAGCTACTCAACCTCTACGCCGAGCGGCGGACCCGCAAGGGCCACGCCTTCGAGCCCGACGGCGAGTGGCAGATGACGATGGAGGCCGCCTTCCCCTACCGCGAGACCGCCGACCAGGTGGAAGCGATCGAGTCGGTGAAGGGGGACATGGAGGCCGACCAGCCGATGGATCGGCTGATCTGCGGTGACGTCGGTTTCGGCAAGACCGAGGTGGCGTTGCGCGCCGCGGTCAAGGCGGCCGCCGATGGCAAGCAGGTGATGCTGCTGGTGCCGACGACGATTCTCGCCCAGCAGCACTTCGGCACCTTCCGCGAGCGCCTCGCCGACCTGCCCTTCGTCGTCGAGGGCATCTCGCGGCTGCGCAAGCCAGCCGAGGTGAAAGCGGTGCTGGCCGGCTTCGAGGCGGGCAAGGTCGACATCCTGATCGGCACCCACCGGCTGCTCTCGCGTGACGTTCGCGCCAAAGACCTCGGCCTCGTCATTGTCGACGAGGAGCAGCGCTTCGGGGTCAAGCAGAAGGAACTGCTGCGCCAGCTCAAGCTCAAGGTCGACGTGCTGGCCCTCTCGGCGACGCCGATCCCGCGCACCCTGCAGATGAGCCTGGCTGGCCTGCGCGACATCTCGACGATTGAGACCCCGCCCGAGGGCCGCCGCCCGGTCCGCACCTATGTCGGTCCCTACGACGAGGACCTGGTGGCGAAGGCGATCAACCGCGAGCTCGAGCGCAACGGCCAGGCCTTCTTCCTGCACAACCGGATCGACTCGCTGCCGGAGACGACGGAGCGGCTGCGCGGCTTGGTCCCGGGCGCCCGCTTCCTCGAAGCGCATGGGCAGATGGACGAGAAACAGCTTGAGGACACGATGCTCGGCTTCCTGCGCGGCGACGCCGACTGCCTGGTGACGACGACAATCATCGAGTCCGGGCTCGACATCCCCAGCGCCAACACCCTGATCGTCGAGCGCGCCGACCAGCTCGGGCTGTCCCAGGCCTACCAAATCCGAGGCCGGGTTGGGCGTTCTCGCGAGCGCGCTTTCGCCTACATGCTTTATCCCTCGGCTGAGGCGCTGACCGAGGACGCGGCGGCGCGGCTCTCGACCCTCGCCGACCACACCGAGCTCGGCTCCGGCTTCAAGATCGCGATGCGCGACCTCGACATCCGCGGCGCCGGCGACCTGCTCGGCGAGGAGCAGTCGGGCCACGTCGCCGCGGTCGGCTTCGAGCTTTACTGCCAGATGATCGACGAGGCGGTCGGCGCGGCGCAGGAGGCCGAAGGTGGGGAGGAGGCACCCGAACCGGTGCGGCTCGACGTCCCGGTCGATGCCTACCTGCCCGCTTCGTTCATCCCCTTCGAGGCGGCAAAGATCGACGTCCACCGCCGCATCGCCGCCGCCCGCGAGCCCGGCGAACTGCGGGCGATCCGCGACGAGATCAGCGATCGCTTCGGCGAGCCGCCGCCGCAAGCGGAGAACCTGCTCGCCCTGCAGCGGGCCCGAATCGAGCTCGGTCTGGCGGGCGCGCGCAGCGTCGAGTTCCGCGGCGGTCGGCTCAGCGTTACCGGAGTTGAGCTCGACTCCGAAGCCGCTGGCGTCTTCAGGGAGAAGCTTGAGGGCGCGCTCTATGAGTGGCGTGAGCAGACCGCGGCGATGCGCGTGCCCGACGAGCCGGAGGCACGTCTATCGGCGGTCTTGGCGATGGCCGAGGCGATCCGAACGGCGAAGCAAGCACAAGCCGAAGCCACCGAGGCGAGCCTGAGCGGCTGAGCGCGACCCCCTCTCGGAGCATTTGATTTATGCTGCCCGATCGGTGGCACGCTTCAGCGCCAAGGGAGGGAATTCGGTCGGGCTCCAGCGCCTTGCGCTGCTCGGCTTCGCTGCGCTCTTCATCCTGCTCTTCGTGATCTTCGCGATCGCCCAGGGAATCGGCCACCCCAGCGTGCCTTCCGGCTCCGTTGCGGTTGTCGAAGAAGCGCCGGACGGTCTCAGCCCCGTGACCGAAAAGCAGTATCAGCACGCTCTGGTCCAGGCCGCCGCCGAAAAAAAAGTCACGCCGATCCCCAAGCCAGGCGATAAAAGCTACGAAGAACTGCAGGAAACGGCGCTGGGCAACGTGCTCGACTCGATCTGGATCCGTGGCCAGGCTGAAGAAATGGGCATCTCGGTGACGCCACAAGAAGTCGCCAAAGAACTGGAAAAACTGAAGGAAAAAGCCTTCAAAACGGAACAGCAGTACAAGGAATTCCTCAAAGAAGCGCACTTCACGCAGGCGGATGTCAACACCCGTGTGACGATCCAGATGCTCAGCGAACAGATCCAGAATCAGGTCACCGAAGAAGCCCCGATTCCCGGCAACAGCGAAATCAAGAACTACTACGAAGCCGCCAAGTCGAGCCAGTACACGACGCCGGAATCGCGCGACATCCGCGTGATCAAGAATTCGGACAAGGCCAAGGTCGAAGAAGCGAAGGCCGCGCTTGAAAAAGACGACTCGATCAAAAGCTGGACCGAGGTCGCCAAAAAATATTCGACCGACACGACCAAAAGCACTGGTGGCCTACAGTCGGCCGTGACGGAAGGCGCGGGCACCCTGCAGGAACCGCTTGAAGGCGAAGTCTTCGCCGCCGAGCAGGGCGAACTGGAGGGGCCAGTGACGGAAGGCAAGACTTACACGGTCTTCGAGGTGATGAAGATCACACCGGAAAAAGTCCAGTCGCTCGACGAAGCCAAGTCGCAGATCAGCGCCCAGCTCGCCGAACAGGCCAAACAGCAGACCTTCGCCGCCTTCGTTCGCAATTACGGGGCCAAGTGGCAGTCGCGCACCTTCTGCGCCTCGGGCTACACGATCGCGCGCTGCGCCAACTACAAGCCCAGCGGGCATTCGGCCGAAACCGACGAAGCCTGTTTCGAAGCGAACCCGAAAAAAGCTCCAGAAGCCTGCCCGGCGCCGGTTCCCTCGATCAAACCCGCGCAGCCGGGCACGGTCAGCCCGCTCAATCCCGAAGGGCAGAAACTTGCCCAGCGGCCGCGGCCCTCGAAACTCGAAGCCGCCGCGCCCGAAGGCCAAATCCCCGGCGGCGTAGTGCCCGGCACCGCCCCCGGCGAATAAGCCCTCGCCGGGCGTCGAGAACGCCGCGGCACTGAATAGGATGCGCGCCCTGTGAACGGGGTAATCGGCACAGTGACAGCCGGGTATTTGAATCCGGGGCGATTGCCCCGTGAACGCATGGTTCTATGAGCGCGATCCAATCAATCCACGCCCGTCAAATCCTCGACTCGCGCGGCAACCCGACGATCGAGGTCGAAGTCGGCCTCGAATCCGGCGCGCGCGGTCTCGCCGCGGTGCCTTCGGGTGCCTCGACCGGCGAGTTCGAGGCGGTTGAGCTGCGCGACGGCGGCGATGCCTGGGCCGGCAAGGGTGTCTCGACAGCGGTAGACAACGTCAACGGGGAGATTGCCACGGCGCTGCAGGGCGTCGATGCCGACGACCAGGCCGCGCTCGACGCCAAGATGATCGAGCTCGATGGCACCCCGAACAAGGGCCGGCTCGGCGCCAATGCGATTCTTGGCGTCTCCCTGGCCGCGGCCAAGGCGGCGGCGATGCTGGCCGGCGAACCGCTCTTTCGCTACCTGGCAAAGCTCTACGGCGGCGAGGAGCCGAGCCTGCTGCCGGTGCCA
This sequence comes from uncultured Solirubrobacterales bacterium, assembly GCA_963716345.1. Taxonomy (GTDB): domain Bacteria; phylum Actinomycetota; class Thermoleophilia; order Solirubrobacterales; family 70-9; genus VRUE01. Next base: position 798,409 of record OY970304.1, on the reverse strand, counting down.
ATGATGAACGTGCTCAACGGCGGCGCCCACGCCGACAACTCGGTCGACTTCCAGGAGTTCATGGTGGTGCCGGCCGGGGCGGCCAGCTTCTCGGAGTGCCTGCGGGTCGGCACCGAGGTTTTCCACGCGCTGAAGAAGAGCCTCGCGGCCAGCGGCCACGCGACCGCAGTCGGCGACGAGGGCGGCTTCGCACCCAACCTGGAGTCCAATGAGGCGGCGCTGCAGGCGGTTCTCGCCGGCGTCGAGGCGGCTGGCTATGAGCCCGGCAAGGATGTCTTCATCGCGCTCGACCCGGCGACCAGCGAGGTCTTCGAGGGCGGCGCCTACGTGCTCGAGCACGAGGGCCGCTCGCTCTCGCCGGAGGAGATGGCCAGCTACTGGGAGGACGCCTGCTCGCGCTACCCGATCCTCTCGATCGAGGACGGCATGGACGAGGAGGACTGGGACGGCTGGAAGTTGCTGACGGAAAAGCTGGGGGAGAGGATCCAGCTCGTTGGCGACGACCTCTTTGTCACCAACCCCGAGCGCCTCAAGCGTGGCATCGAGCTTGGCGTCGGCAACTCGATCCTGGTCAAGGTCAATCAGATCGGCACCCTGAGTGAGACGCTGGAGGCGATCCGGATGGCCGCCGAGGCCGGCTACACGGCCGTTATCTCCCACCGCTCCGGCGAGACCGAGGACACGACGATCGCCGATCTTGCCGTTGCCACCGGGGCGGGCCAGATCAAGACCGGCGCTCCATCACGCTCAGACCGCGTCGCTAAGTACAACCGATTGCTGCGAATCGAGGAGGAATTGGGCTCGGTAGCGCGCTTTCCCGGTTTGCAGGCGTTCCACCAACGGTCCGCTTAGTGAAGGAAAGCGGGGCCCGGCCGCGTAGGACCGGGCATGGCAGCACGCGCTCAGGCGAGGAAACGCTCCTCCGCCACTGCCAAACGCCGCCCGCCAGCACGGCGCAAACCGGCCGCCCGCAAACCGGGGCCGCGCCGCGGGGCAAGTCGGATCCACTGGGATCGCGTCGGCCGCGTGGCGCTCACCCTGGTCCTCTTCGCTGTTCTCTACTCCTACCTCAACCCGGTAATCGACTTCGTCAAGACCTACACGACGACGACCGCAGCACGGATTCAGCTGCACGAAGCGCAGCACGAAAACACCCGCCTGCACTGGCGGATCCAGCACGCCGACGACCCGATCACGCTCGACGCCGAGGCGCGCGCTCAGGGAATGGTGGCGCCGGAAGAGACGCCGCTAGTCGTACGCGGCCTCTAGCACCGCTCAGACGCTCGCCAGTAGCTTCTAGTGCGCCTTTTGCACCCTGTGAGTGCATAAAGCGCACCGGACGCACCGGAGCCGGGAGAGCTCGTGGTTAGCGTTAGCTCCTACCTGCTCAGCGCGCTGGCGCTGGTGGTTGTCGGCGGGTCGGTCAGCTTCACGGCGTTCCGGCTACGCCAGCGACTGATGCCCACGTGGGACGGGGCGCCCGCACGACTAGTCGAGGCGGTCCTTGCCATCGCTCTGCTCGTCTGGCTGGGAGAGATCCTCGGAACCTTTGGCATCTTCTATGAGTGGATCTTCGTCTGCGCCTCAGTGCTTGTGGCGGTCTTGGCGAAGGCGCTTCTGCCGGCGGGTGGCACCGTAGGGGGGCCCGCCCCCGAGGACGCTTTAGCGACCGCAGGGGGTGGGGGGTCCCCTGCGGTGACAGGCCCCGCCGGCCCGGGTGCCCTCGGCTGGCTGGTCACCGTCGGAGTCATCGCGTTGGTCTTCGCCCACTGGGGCCTAACCACCAAGGACGCGCTCGAACCGAGGCATCTTCAACTTCGACTCGCTCTGGTACCACATGCCCTTTGCGGCGGACATGGTCCAGGGCCACTCCGTAACCGCCCTGCACTATCCGGAGACGGTCTTCACCAACTGGTTCTATCCGCAGAACTCGGAGCTCCTGCACGCGACGGGGATCCTGCTCACCCACCGCGACACCCTCTCGCTGTTCCTCAACTTCGCCTTCCTCGCCCTCAGCTTCCTAGCCGCCTGGTGCATCGGCCGCCCCTACGGCCGAGGCCATCTAACCGTCGTAGCCGCCGCAGTCGTCCTCGAGTGCCACACGCTGGTCGTACGTGAGCCCGGGGCCGCCAAGAACGACCTCGTAGCCGCCGCCCTCCTACTCGCCGCCGTCGCGATCCTGGTCAACGCTTGGAACTGCCGTCCACGGGGTTCCCAGCTAGACAAGGCGTTCCATCCGGCGGGTGGCGCCGTAGGGGGGCCCGCCCCTGAGGACGCTTTAGCGACCGGAAGGGGTGGGGGGTCTGCGGTGACAGGCCCCGCCGGCCTGAACGTCTGGTCCCTGGCAACAGCCGGCCTCGCAGTCGGCCTCGCCGTAGGCACCAAGTCAACCGCCGTAGCCATGGCAGCCGCCCTGACGCTCGCCGTAGTCGTCCTGGCGCCCACGGGCCGCCGCTGGGCATCCTTCGGCTGGTGGTTCATCCCCGCCTTCCTGGGTGGCGGCTACTGGTACCTGCGCAACCTGATCATCGCCGGCAACCCGCTGCCGCAGGCGACGAGCATCGGCCCGATCTCGCTGCCACACCCGGAGCGGCTGCAGGAAGGCCGGCCGAACTTCAACATCGTCCACTACGCTACCGACACCGGCGTCTGGCGCCACTACTTCGAGCCGGGGCTACACCAAGCGTTTGGAGCACTCTGGCCGCTGGTGATCTTTGCCGCTGTTGCGGGCGGCTTGCTGGCCTTTTTGCGCGGCCACGACAAGATCATCCGCTGGGCCGGCGCCGTCGCGCTCTTCGGCCTCGTCGCCTACGTCTTCACCCCGCTGAGCGCCGCCGGCGTCGACGGCGCCCCGGTGGGCTTCGCAATCAACATCCGCTACGTAATCCCCCCGCTCCTGCTTGGCTTGGTGCTACTGCCGCTGGCCATCCGCCGCCTCGACGGCTGGCGCCAATGGGCCCTACTCGGAACTCTGCTCGCCGTGCTCGTAGTCACCGACCGCTCCGACGCCGCCCTCCGCGACCCAGCCCGCATCTTCGGTTTGGGGCTCGCCCTCGTCGTTGTGGTCGTGCCCGCCGCACTGATCTGGGCCTACTTCCGGGCAACTGCTGTCAATGCGTCTCCTCCGGCGGGTGGCACCGTAGGGGGGCCCGCCCCCGAGGACGCTTTAGCGACCGGAGGGGGTGGGGGGTCTCCTGCGGTGACAGGCCCCGCCGGCCGGGGACGTTTGTCCCTGGTGCTAAGCGGTTTCGTGGCTCTAATCATCGTGGTTCTCGCCATCGGCTACCCCCTCCAGCGCCACTACCTGGAGGATCGCTTCGGCCCCTCCTCGGAAGTCCCCGGCCTGCATCTCGACAGCGCCTACCAGTGGGCCCGCGACAAGAGCAACGCCCGCATCGGCCTAGCCGGCACCACGGCAGGCTTCCTCAGCTACGGCTTCTACGGCACCGACCTCTCCAACCACGTCATCTACCTAGGCGAAAAGGGCCCCCACGGCGCCTACAACGCAATCCCCACCTGCTCCGCCTTCCGCACCGCCGTCAACGCCGCCGACCTCGATTACCTGGTCACCACCCCCTTCCTCAACTTCATCCACACCGGCAACCCAATCCCGTCTCCAGAGGCTGCTTGGCTCGGGGGCGACCCCGCTGCCACTCCGATCAAACGCGACGGTCCAACCACAATCTGGAGAATCACCGGCAAGCTGGACCCCTCCACCTGCGGCACCGCCAACGCGCCCCTGCGTCGAATCCCCGATACGCCTCAAGCCCGATCCCAGTAGGTCGGAGCGTCTTGCACTTTTTCGGCAATCCCTTGAGGCGTCAGCTAGCGACGCTCCACCGAAAAAGTTAAGCGGAGGCCTACTGGGATCGGGCTTGGAGCTACCGGGAGTTCCGGCTCAGTCGTCTGAGTCGTCGGACTCAGGCTCGGGAGAGCCAGCCCGCCGAATCACGATCTGATCGGCGTCGATGCGAACCGTGACCTCGCGTTTACCGGCCCAATGCTCGGCGTACACGGGGTTGTCCTTGACCGAGGGATCGAGCCAGAGGCCGTAGCCATCGGTCTCGCCGTGGTCGAAGCTCGCCTCAAGGTCTTTGCGCCGGCCGCGACCGCCGCGGCGCCCCCGGCGTCGACGCCGTTTGGGCCGCTCGCCGTCGTCTGAGGACGGTTTCTTGTCCTCGTCCTCCTCGTCGGAGTCGGGCTCCTCGTCCTCCTCGGCCTCTGCCTCCTCGGCAGTGGCGGCCTCGATCTCGGCCTCGATCTCGTCGCGGAGATCGACGTCGCCGGAGCTCGCGTCCTCCTCGTCGGGCGTGAAGCCGTGCTGTTTGCGGAACTCGCGCAGCTCGGAGGTGCTGACTTCAAGCTGGTGGGCGATCCAGGCGTCGGTGCGGCCTTGCCGCACCCAGGCGCGGATCTGATTCAGCTGCGGCTTCAGAGAGCGTCTTGCCATCGGCGCGCGAGTCTATTCAACCGGGGCGGTCGTACGCACGGTCGCTATGCCATCAGGAAGCCGAGCGCCTCGAACATCGAGACGACGACAACGACGACGGTGACGGTTAGACAGACGGCGAGCACACTGAAACGGACCTTGCTGTCCTGCTCGCTGCGGGTGATCCGGCGCGCCCGCGAGCGGTTGGCCGCGCGACGGCGCAGCTGCTCGCGCCGACGGCGCTCCAGACTGGTCTCCTGCTCGAAGGCCGACTCGAACTGGGAGATGCTTTGACGCATTCGCATAGATCAGGGTGGCCCGGGGGCCGCGGGGGACCGTAGCAAAGGCGCACGAGCGCTTGCAGGAGGAGGCAAATTATGCGATTCGTCGACAGCTCAGGTTGGGCAGACCCCCCAGAGCCCACGTCCTGCCCGCGCGGCGTGCAGCTCCAGGCGCCGAAAGAGCGGCGCGAAGCGGTCATTCGGCGGGATAGTCAGCGAGCGGGCGAGGCCGCGCCGGACCAGGCTCGCGTTGACGAAACGGTGCCCCAAGTGGACGTAGGCGAGCAGCCTGCCGTAGATGTCACGCCGCTCGACACCGAAGACGAGCCGCACCCATCGGCGTTCGACCAAATGGTGGTTGAAGCTCGAGGCGCGCGGTCCAAAGCACTGCACCGGCGTATCCGGCTTGACCGTCTCCGGCGTGTCGACGCCGATGTAGCGGACGTCCTCGAGCCGCTCACCGATGCGCACTTCGATCGTGTCGCCGTCGACGGCGCGCACCACGAAGGCGCGCGCCTGGCTGGGGCCGGCCTCGGCAGCACTGTGGTCTTCCCAAGGGCGCAGGATCAGCAGCGAGGCAACCGCGAGCAGCACGATGCTGCCCGCCTGCCCTCGCCATCTACGCCCCTGTCGCACCCCCGCTTAAGGCGCGGGGGAGATGGAAAGGCCCCCTCGGCAGGGGGAGCCTTTGCTGCGCCGCCCCTTGGCTAGGGGACGCGGCGCACGCTGCCGAGCAGCGTCTCTTTGATCTGGGCGATGATCTCCAGCGCGTCGTTCCACTCGCGCTGCCAGACGTTGCGGCCGAAGATCACGCCCGAGCCGCCCGCTTCCATGATCTCGCGGGTGTGGCCCAGCACCGTCTCGTCGTCGACCTTGGAGCCACCGGAGAGCACGACCAGCGAACGGCCCGCTGACTCGACGCACTGGCGGATCGCCTCGGCCCCGTCGACCTGCATCTCGTTGTAAGGAGCGGGGGCGTCCTTGTCCTTGTCCGGGTTGATCTTCGGCATGTTGAGCTTGACCACGTCGGCGCCCATCTCCATCGCCATCCGCGCTGCGTAATCGATCGCGTAGAAGGAGTTGGCGCTGCCCTTCGCGTCGACCGCTTCGCCGCGCGGGTAGGACCAGACGATCAGCGGCATGCCGAAGCGGTCGCAGTCCTGGCGCACCTGGCGCAATTGGGCGAGGTCCTCGTCCTGGCGTGACGAGCCGACGTAGAGCGTGTAGCCGACCGCGTCGGCGCCGAGCCGCACCGCGTCCTCGACGCTGGCGTTGCAGGAGGAGAAGGCGTGGGCGGAGGAGGGGATGTCGGTCTTGCCGTTGACCTTGAGGATCAGCGGCACCTGGCCGGCGTAGTCGGGGTAGTACTTGGTCGCCATGCCGATCTGGCAGGCGAGGGCCGAGTAGCCCGCCTCAGCGGCGAGGCGGAACTGGTAATCGGGGTCCTTCGAGGCCGGGTTGGGGAAGAAGTCACGCGGACCGTGCTCGATGCCCTGGTCGATCGGCAGCAGCATCAGGGTGCCATTGCCGGGGCCGAACTCGAAGAGCAGGCGCCGCAGGCGCGCTCGTTTGCCGGGGGCCAGGGTGGCCAGCAGCGATTTCTGCTCGGTCAGGCTCTTCAACTCCACGCTGTTTCCTCCTCAAGGATGGGTGTCACGGGAGTATGCCATCGGCAGCGGGCTTGGAGAGCTTGACGGCTGGGGGTTTATCCTCGGATGACTATGAGCGAGACTGAGCTCAGCGTCATCTGCAAGAACTGCGGCTCCGAGGTCAGTCCCTACGTAACCGAGTGCCCGTATTGCGGCACCAGGCTGCGGAAGCGGGCGCCGAAGCTGGAACGGCGCGGCGACGGGCTCGAGGCGAAGCCGCGCCGCCGCAAACGGCTGCGGATCATGCGCCGTCGCCAAAGTGAAGACGCCGGCCCGTTCCGCCCCTACGCGACGATCGCCGTGATCCTCGCCTCGGCGATCCTGCTGTTGGTGCAGAAGGTGACCGGCGATCCGCTTGGCAGCTTCGGCGGCCTGGTCGTGCCGCTGCAAGACCAGTGGTGGCGTTTCCTCACTGCGCCCTTCGCCTATCTCGACGTCGGCTACCTCTTCGTCGTCGCGATCGGCCTGGCGATCTTCGGCACCGGCCTCGAGCGCCGTCTCGGCACGGCTCCCACCGCGCTGCTCCTGATCGCCTGCGGCGCGCTGGGAATGCTCGTTGCCAGCGGCATCGCGCACGCTCAGGGCGATGTTGAGGTGATCGCCGGCGGCAACGGCATGGCGCTTGGCGCGGTTGCCGCCTGGTTCGCGATCCGACGAGCCGAGGCGCATCACGCGATCGACGACGACTACGACGTAATCGGTGTCGTGGTCGCCGCGGCGGTCCTGCTCGCGCTGCCGATCTTCGAATCAACCGCCGATCCGTTCGCCGGCCTGATCGGCGGCGCGGTTGGAGGGCTTGCCGGACTCGCGGCCGCCACTCTGCGCGACTCTCACTAGTCGCCTAGCCCGGACGACTAGGCTCTCCGCCGTGCCGACGGACGAGCAACTCGAGGCCGCGATCGAGCGGCTGGCTGATGCCGAGCGTTTCTCCGAGGCCGAGCAGATCGTCGCTCGTGCCGCCCCGCAGCTGCAGAAGGTCCTCGCTGCCGCCCTCGCCGAGGGCGGCTGGTTCGGCGAGTCCCACGAGGCCGAGGCGCTGAAGGCGGCGACGGTGCCGGACCCAGAGGAGCGCATCACCGCGGTGCGCTCGCTGCTTGCCGAGGAGGCGCGGATGGGAATGATGGTTGGAGTTGCCGTCGGCTGGGCACTTCATGGGGAGTTGAACGCAACCGAGAACGAAGAAGGAGAGCGCTGAGAGATGGAGATCAAATTCCACGGGCAGTCGTGTTTCGAACTGAGCGAGGGCGAGACCAGGGTCCTGATCGACCCGTTCCTCAAGCCCAATAACCCGGTCGCCGTAACCACTGGCGAGGAAGTCGATCCCACCCACATCTTTCTCTCCCATGGCCATGCTGACCACGTCGCCGATGCGGTTCCGGTGGCCAAGCGCACGGGCGCCAAGTGCGTGGCGATCGTCGAGCTCGCCAAGTGGCTGGAAGGTCAGGGGATCGAGGAAGTCAACGATCCCAACTTCGGTGGCACCGTCTCCTTCGATTGGGGCTACGTGCGCCTCGTCCCCGCCTGGCACACGAACACCGTGCCGGGCTCCGAAGAGCAACCCTTCAGCGCCGAGCACGGGGTCGCGATCGGCCCTGCGGCTGGTCTCGTCATTGAGCTTGGCGGCACCACCGTCTACCACGCTGGCGACACCTGTCTCTTCAGCGACATGAAGCTGGTCGCCCAGCGCAGCCCGGTCGACGTCGCCCTGCTGCCGATCGGCGGCCATTACACGATGGATCGCCACGACGCAGTGCGCGCCGCCGAGCTGATCGGCGCCGGCACCGTGATCCCGATGCACTACGACACATTCCCGACGATCGAGACCGATCCCCAGGCCTTCAAGTCTGACGTCGAGGCCAAGACCTCCTCATCCGTGGTCGTGCTCGAGCCGGGCCAGTCGCATACGACTGGCTGAAGGGTGCCGACAAGGACTGGCTGAGCAGCCAGTCCGCTGCTAGTCTCGCTCGGACCGCCTGAACCCAGCCGGGTGCAACGCTTTTCGGCTCTCGCGGGACCGCAAACGTTGCACCGGATTGCGAGGAGACAGCGATGGGAACCACCGAGGCATCCGGGACGGAGACACGGACCGAGCGCGCCGACTTCCAGGCGACCGCCGATCCGGCGCTGAACGAGGCAGCCGATCGCACCGCCGAGATCAAGCTGCTCACCTACGAGGAGCTCTACCTGCTCTGGGAGCGCCAACAGTGGCAGACCCAGGAGCTCGATTTCAGCCGCGACCGCGAGGACTGGAACGAGCGCTTCGATGATGAAGAGCGCTTCCAGCGGATGTACGGGCTCTCCTCCTTCTTCATCGGCGAGCAGAAGGTGGCTGAGGAGCTGGGGCCGATCATGCGCGCGGCGCCGACCGAGGAGCAGCGCATCTTCCTCTGCACCCAGATCGCTGATGAGGCGCGCCACGTGCGCTTCTTCGAGCGTTTCTACCGCGAGGTCGGTGTGCTCGAGTCCGATCAGCTTGCAGAGATGCTGGCGCAGACCTCCGAGCACCTCAACGAGAACTTCGGTCGCCTCTTCGACGAGATGCTGAAGCAGCGGACCGACCGGCTCTCGGCCGAACCGGAGGACACCGAGGCCCTGGTCGAGGCGGTAACGATTTACCACATGGTGATCGAGGGAATGCTCGCCCTCACCGGCCAGCACTTCATCATGGACTACAACGAAAAGGAAGGCACCCTACCGGGCTTCGTCGAGGGCTTCCAGAACGTCGCCCGCGACGAGCACCGCCATGTCGCTTTCGGCTCGGTTTTCCTGCGTGAGAAGGCACAGGAAGACGAGCGTTACAAGCGGGCGATCCAGCGCACGCTCGAGGAATCGCTGCCGGTTGCCGACGGGGTGCTCTCGCCGCCCTGGGCGCCGCCCGACGAGGACTTCGAAGTCTTCGGATACTCGCTTGCCGACACGCGCAAATTCGCCGGTACCTCACTGATGCGCCGGCTCAAGGTGATCGGCCTGCAGTAGGCCACGCCACGCCGCGCTGTTGCTCAGGCGAGGGCGCTCAGCCTTCGGCTGGGGGTGCTTCGCTGCTCGAGGAGCTGGGCGGCAATTCTTCTGCCGGGGCGGAACTTTCCACTGGCGGGGGCGGGGGCGGCGGAGCGGTTTCGGTCGGCGGAGCGGCAGTGGCCGAGCCGCTGCCGCCGACAGTGACGACGACGGTGCCTGTACCGGCCCCCGCAGGGGCGCCGGCGACGCTGGTCGACGGCGTGGCACCGTCGATGTTGACGGAAGCCAGTTCATCCGCTGTCGCTTCGGGTGCTTCGCTACCGCCGGAGCCGGTGACTTCGTCCGTCACGGGCGGTTCGGCGACGACTTCCTCGGGAGCTTCTGCTTCAACCGAGGCCGGTTCGACCGCGATTGGGGCCGGTTCGACTTCCGTTGTTGCCGCCGGAGGGGCAACAACGGATACGGCGCTCTGCGCCGGAGCGACCGCTATCGACGGGCTCTGTTTGAGGACTTGAGCCATCTGTGCCGGCGGATTCACCGGAGTGGGTTCGGTCTGCTGCTTGACCTCGACCGCGCCCGCGGTGAGGACGGCTGCGGTGAGCGCGCCGGCAACGGCCTTGGTGCCGATTGCGCCGCCGACCGCACCGCCGATGCCACTGAGACCGCCGATACCACCGGCGGCGCCACCGCCGCCGAGTGCGGCGCCAACGCCGCCAACCGCGCCGGCACCGGTGGCGCCAGCGCCCGTAGCGGTCGCTGCGCCCCCGGAGCCAGCACCTCCCAGGCCAAGCTTTGAAGCGATGAAGCCCTTCAACGCGACCAGGGGACCGACCGGCACGAGGGCCGCGAGCACCTTGTCGTTGGAGCGGAGCTGAGAGCGGAAGTCCTTGCACTCCTCGCAGTCGCGAACGTGACGGCGGACCGGGCCGGAGAGCTTGCGCAGCCCCTCAGCGGCCTCAGCGAGGTCGAGCCGCACCTCGCCGCAGGTGAGCTGGCGCGCCTGACTCGCCTCGGCGAGCGAGATCCGCGCCCGTACCAGCAGCGACTTGACCGAGGGAACGCTGGTCTCCATCGCCTGGGCGATCTCCTCGTAGGACATCGCGTCCATCTCGCGCAGCAGCAACGCCGAGCGCTGGGTCTCGGGAAGCTTGCCGACGTCGGTGAGGAGCTGGCGGAACTCCTCGCGGTTGTGGACCTTCTCGGCGGTTGACGCGGCCTCGACTTCCGGGACCATGTCCATCGATTCCTGGGCGTCGGCGGTCGGTTTGCGCAGGTGGTTGAGGCTGCGGTTGCGGGCGATCCGGTAGAGCCACGGGCGCAGGTTGATCTCGCGCTCGTCGGCCAGCATCGCCCGGTAGGCGTTGACGAAGACCTCCTGCAGGACGTCTTCGGCATCCTCGGTGGAGCCCAGCATCTGGCGGCAGAAGCCGAGCAGTCGCCCCTGGTAGCGGTCGACGATCGCCTCGAAGGCGCCGGGGTTGCCGGCGCGGGCCATCGCGATCAGGTGCTCGTCGCCTTGAAGTTTGAGCAGTGGAGAACGCCGGGCGAGGAGCCCGCGGCGACTGGCATGTGTGAGAGCTGAAGCCTCCAAGCGAATCCTCCGTTAGAGCCGGGGAAGGCGTTTGTCTTCTAGCTCAAGGACACCGTAGCAGCGGCTTAGTTGCGGTCCCTAGGCACTTTTTAGTGCGGATTTAGAAACCCAAACTCAACAAAATGCCCGGGGCGGGATTCGAACCCGCAAGCCCCCCAGTGGGGCAGCGCCTTTTAAGGGCGCCGCTTTTGCCAATTTCGCCACCCGGGCAGGGCCGATGGTAGCTCGGGCGCTTCGGCGCGCGGGTCCTGTCACGGGGCAGGGGGGCCTGCGGGCAGTCTACGGGCTGTCCTCGACCCCCCTGCCCCGCACCACCCGCGCGAGAAGCGTCCCTTAGGCTCCAGCTTCTATGGATCATGGGGGGCGGATTGTCGCCAAGGCGCTGAAGTCAAGAGGGGTCACCCATCTCTTCACGCTCTCTGGGGGACACCTGTTCTCTATATACGACGGCTGCAAGGCCGAGGGCATTGAGATCATCGACGTCCGCCATGAGCAGACCGCGACCTTCGCGGCCGAGGGATTTGCCAAGGCGACGCGGAACGTGGGCGTTGCCGCCCTGACCGCGGGGCCGGGCGTGACCAATGGGATCAGCGCGATCGCGGGGGCTCAGGCCAACGGCTCACCGGTCTGCGTGCTCGGCGGTCGGGCGCCGGAGATGCGCTGGGGGTCGGGCTCGCTGCAGGAGTTCGATCACGTGCCCGTCGTCTCGCCGCTGGTCAAGTCGGCGAAGACGGTTAAGCAGCCGGGGGAGATCGGCGCGCGCACCGCCGCGGCGCTCGACCTGGCGCTGGCGATGCCGGGTGGCCCGACCTTCGTCGACTATCCACTCGACGTCGTCTTCACTGAGGCGGAGCCTGGGTTCTCTGCGCCCGCGGCGGTTGAGGCCAGTCCTGCGGATGGGATCGAGGAGGCCGCGGCGCTGCTCGCCTCGGCCGAGCGCCCAGCGATCATGGCCGGCTCCGGCTTGTACTGGGGGAGGGGAGAGGATGAGCTCCGCGCCCTGGCCGAGGCGCTTGGGATCCCGGTCTTCCTCAACGGCCTGGGGCGCGGTTGCCTGCCTGCCGACCACGAGCTCGCTTTCAGCCGCGCCCGCGGTGCCGGCCTCGGCGGGGCCGACGTGGCGCTGGTAATCGGCGTGCCGCTCGACTTCCGCCTTGGTTTCGGCGCCAGCATCGCTGAGAAGGCAAAGCTGATCCGGCTCGACGCGGCGCCCAACGAGCTGACCGCCAACCGCGCCCCGCAGGTCGACCTCGTCGGCGATGTTGCCGCCAGCCTGGCGGCGATTCGCGAGGCGCTTGGATCGCCCGGACGCCGTACCGACTCCTGGCTGGCGCAGCTGCGCAAGGTCGAGGAGGAGAAGCGGGCCGGGGAGCAGGCCGAGCTCGACGACGGCCGCTCACCGCTGCACCCGGTGCGGGTCTACAAAGAGCTGGGAGAAGTACTTGAGCGCGACGCGATCGTCGTCGGTGACGGCGGCGACTTCGTCTCCTACGCCGGTCGCTTCATCAACACTTACCAGCCGGGTTGCTGGATGGACCCCGGCCCCTTCGGCTGCCTCGGCGCCGGCCCGGGCCAGGCGGTCGGCGCCAAGCTGGCCCATCCTGATCGCCAGGTTTGCCTGCTGCTCGGCGATGGTGCCTTCGGCTTCGCTGGGATCGAGTTCGACACGATGGCCCGCCATGGCCTGCCGATCGTCGGGGTGATGGGCAACAACGGGATCTGGGCGCTCGAGCACCACCCGATGAAGTTCCTCTACGGCTACTCGGTGGCGGCCGAGCTGCGGCCCGAAACGCGCTACGAGCAAATGGTTGAGTCGCTCGGTTGCGAGGGGGTCCTGGTGCGGGAACCGGCCGAACTGCGGCCGGCGCTTGAGCGCGCCTTCGAATCGGGCAAGCCGACCCTGGTCAACGTCCTCACTGATCCCGAGGTCGTTTACCCGCGTAAGTCGAATCTCGCCTGAGCGCCCGGCCAGCGCCACAAAGAGAAACGACCGCCATCGCTGGCGGTCGTTTCAAATTGGTCCCTCAGGACGGGCAGGGGTACGTCTTCAGGAACCAGTTCTTATTTAGTGGACCCAGACGGCGGGAGGCGCCATGATGCGGCAATCGTCCGAGTCCTTTTACCGGGCTTTTGGTGGTTATGCCCCACCTCTTTCCCGATGTGGCGATTATCTGCTCGCCTGTCCGATACGTCTAGCTGGCGGGGGGCCTGCTACTCGTAATCGATGACCAGATGCCTACCAAGTTTTGGGGGTTCGATCGCTTGTTTAACCCAAATGTAGGGGCCGGCGAAACACGACTGTCCACTTAGGAACACGGAATTACTAACCATTGAGAATGCGAGGTTATCCGCAGTCCAAAGCCGAAACAGCCGATATCGCGGTGCCGTAGAGGATGTCGTGCTCGGAGACTTCGATGCGGTCGAGGGCAAATGCGCGCATTGTCTCGACCAGAATCACCACTCCGGCCACGATGTTAGGCGCGCGATCGGGGTGCATTCCTGTTATCCCTGCCCGTTTGGACAGTGGGGCAGAGGCCAATTGCGAGAGAAGTCGCTGGATCGTGCCGAGGGTCAGCGTATGGCCGTGTACTTGCTTGGGGTCATAGGGCTCGAGGCCGATCTCGATTGAGGCCAGCGAGGTGGGCGTGCCGGCTACGGCGATGCCGGCCTCGGCGCTGGCACCCGGCTGGTTGGCGATCGCCCGCTCGATCAGGCTGCGCACGTCGCTGGCCAGGGCCTCGAGCTCGGGCGCGCTGGGTGGGTCGCCAGTGATGTGGCGCTCGCTGTGGCGGACGACCCCCGCCTGCAGCGAGGCGTGGAAAGCGACCTCGTTACCGGTGCCGACGATCAGCTCGGTCGAGCCGCCGCCGATGTCGACCACCAGCGTTGGCACGCTGGGCGAGTTCTCACAGGTCGCGCCGAGATAGGTGAGGCGCGCCTCTTCCTCGCCGTCGAGCACGCGGGCCGAGAGAGCGAAGCGCTCGCGCAGCTCGGCAGCGAAGGCGCTGCCGTTGGAAGCGTCGCGGACCGCGCTGGTCGCGATCGCATCGATGTTCTCGACTCCGTCCTCGCGGCAGATCGCCATGTAGTCGGCGATCGCGGCGCAGGCCGCCTCGATCGCCTCGGCCGAGAGCTGCCCCGAGAGGTCGACGCCTCGGCCCAGCCGCGTCACTCGACTCTGCCGCTCGACCTCCGTCACCCGCCCCTCCGCGACGTCGGCGATCAGCAGCCGGGTCGAGTTGGAGCCGATGTCGATCACCGCCACCCTGTGAGAGCCCGAGTTCATGCCGGCGGCACTCTATGAGACAAAGGCCTCCACGTTGCTAGCATGGCTCCCACGCCGCGGGGTGGAGCAGCCAGGTAGCTCGTCGGGCTCATAACCCGAAGGTCGCAGGTTCGAATCCTGCCCCCGCTATAGACGGATCTCCCTACCGCATGACTTTAAAAACCCTGCAAATCGCAGGGTTTATGATAAGCGTTAAGTCACCCCCGCCTCAGGCCAGCGCCGGCGCGGGCTGACGGCGGACCGAGGCCTGGGCGACCTCGACGAGGTAGGCAAAGAGCGAGCGGCCGTGCAGGCGGCAACTGATCGCCGCCGAGAGCAGCCGCTCGGTTGCGCGCCCCGCGCTCGCTGCGGCTGCCCTGAGAGAGCTTGCGGCAGATGACCGCGTGGCGCAAGCCGCGCTCGGCGCGATTGTTGGTCGGCTCGACGCCGTCGATCTCCACGAAAGTCCATAGTGCCGGCCAGACCTTGAGCAGATTGCGGGCCAGGCCGCGGGTGGAAGCGGGTCTTGACCGACTTGCGCCTCCCCGCTTCGCAGAGCTCGCGCTCCAGCGGGGTGATCTGCCGGCGCAGTCGCTGACGGTCGCCATCTGCCTGAAAGTCCCGCCAGGCTTCGAACACCCTCTCGGCAACTCGCAGGCAGGCCTCGCCGAACTCGCTTTGGTCGGCAAGCGGGCTCTCGGCGTGAAAGCGGAAGTCGCGCAGGAGGTGCGACCAGCAGACCTGGCGGCGCGCAGGATCGAGATGGTCATATGCCCACCAGCGATCCGAGCAGACGATCGCCTCGCTTGCGCCGAGCAGCTCTTCGGCCTCCTCGCGGTGGCGGGAGGGGGCGAGGCGGTGGAGTTCGCCGACGACTTCCGACCGCTGCAAGGCATCGGCTGGGGCGATCCGCGTTGGGCACTCCGACATTACGCGTGGGACGCCTGGGTCTTCTTGAGAGACGCTCGCAGATACTCCACATCTTTTGAGCGTTGGATTTGGTTAGGGTGCGACGCAATAGCGGGGGTGGATTCGGCCTGGCATGGGCCGGGGAGGGTCTGTGTCAGAGCCGCAGGGCAAATGGAGATTCGCTGAGGATGTCGCCAGTCAGAAGGCGGAAGGCTGGCCGTTGCGCGAGCAGCTGCTTTGGCGGGTAGGTGAGCTGACCAGTGGCCAGTCGATCGATCTCGGAGAGCAGGTCGAGCACTTTCCAGAGGTAGTGGCCGGCTTCACGGCTCCCGGCATCGAACCCGTCCTGGTCTCCCGGGGTGACGACGGCAAGCTGATCTCCAAGGCGAGCCTCGAGGATGGCGGCTCCCTCCTCGCAACCGGCTTTTTGCAGACACCCGGCGGCGGCAACTACCTGGGCAGCTTCAAGCGACGCCTGCAGCTGGAGCCGAACTGGGCGGTTCATGAGCAGCTCATAATCAAGCCCGAGCACCGCGGCCGTGGCATCGCTCCTCGCTTCCTGCTCGGCTCGTTTGAGTTCTATGACGCCCTTGGCCTGGAGGAAGTCCACGCCGTCGCCGGGCTGGAGACCGGCCGCTGGTATTGGGCCCATATGGGTTTCGAGTTCACCAAGGCCAACGAGAGAGCCTGCGTGCGGGCCTGGGCCAAAGAGGTCTGCACAGCGCTCGAGGTCGACGACTCGGGGATCGGGGAAGGCTCATCCGCCGGGCAGATCGCGCGGCTGGACTGCGAGCGGGAGATCTCGCTGGAGGCCTTGGCCGAGGCGATGCCAAACCAGCGCGGGCGTCTCGAAGTGGAGGTCGCGGAGAAGAACGGCATGGAAATGACGCGGCCGATTCCGCTGGGCCGCGCGATCATGCTCAGCGGGCCGCAATGGAGCGGCTTCCTTCAGCTCGCGGGGCCTCACCGACTCGCTTTCGAAGAGGCGGCTAGGGAACGGGCGGAGAAAGCGGGCAAGGGGAAGGTGGAGGGCGCGGTGCCCGGCCAGCCCCCCCGCAATAGCGTGAAGGACTAGGCGTTCGACGCGTCGAACGCAATTTCACATACGGTACGCATGTTGCTTACCGAGAACGGCGTTGCTACGGTAGAACACGCGGCAACGATCTCAAGGAGGATTTGAGGAGCTGAACATGGACCGTCTTATAGATATCTCGGCCCTGTACGTGGCCCTGGACGCAAGGCGAAACCGAGAGGGAAAGAGTTGGCGGGAGCTGGCACGAGAACTGGACTTGAGCCCGTCCATCTTTACTCGGCTTGCGCAGGGGCGTCAGCCCGAGTTCGCAAGCTACGCCCGGATGATCAACTGGCTCGGCGTTTCGATGGACGACTTCATCGAGCGCAAGAAGCCATCCGAGGCCGAAGCCGAGGACACGGTTGAGACGATCGCCTCTTATCTCAGGGCCGATAAGGCACTCAAGCCCGAGAGCGCGAAAGCGATTGAGACGATCGTTCGCGCCGCTTATGAGGAGATGGCCGAGGGCAAATGATCGAGGTGCTGCCAGAGGCGTTCGTCGACAAATGCGAGGAGATCGCACTTGACGTGCGCGGGGAGCTGGAGCTTGGTCGTGAAGACATCTTCGACCCGCGTGATCTGGCAGACCTCTTGGCGATTCAAGTCCACACGATCGAGCGCTTTCGCGATTTTCTGCCCGACGAGGTGAGGCAGCTGACCGAGCTCGACGCCGCGTCTTTTGCTGCGGCAACGGTCTTCTGCGAGACCCGCTGCCTGATCTTGGTCAACCCGAGTCAGAGCGATAGCGAGGAGGCTCTCTCGATCGCTCACGAGCTTGCCCACCTGGAGCTCGAACATGAGCCCACCTGGCCTCTCTTTGACGAGCAGGGCAGGCGCAAGCGCTGGGCCAAGGACGAGGAGCTGGAAGCGGAATACCTGGCGGGAGCGTTGCTGATTCCGCGCAGCGCCGTGCTCCCGGTCTTCTCGCGCCTCGACAAAGATCCCTTGGGTATAGCGGCGCATTTCGGAGTCAGTCTCAGCCTGATGCGCCGGCGGATCGCGGCAAGCCGGCGACAGACCGCCGCTTGGACGCCACCGGCCTACTCGCCCGCCGGGCAGGCCACCACCACCACCGATGCCTTTGCCCTGCGGCGGTCGCCGGGGCACTATCGGGACGACGGCGGCGGGGAACCGATGCCGGTCGGGTCGCCGGCCGGCTGAGGTGTGCGAGTGAGCTCATGCCGGCGCTACGCAGCAACGATGAGCCGGCGGAGATTGCGACTATCGCCGCGGCGCGGCAGCAGGCACTCGCCCCGCTGCTCGTCGAGATAGGTGAGCTGAAGGAGGGCTTCGATTGCCTGTCCGAGCCGCGGGTACCCCTCTCGAGCGAACAGTTCGCGGCGGCTCTTGAAGATCTCGGCGTCCTGGAGCTGATCAACGACGCGGTCCTGGGGCCCCAGCGCCTGGCGAAGCTCGACTTGGACGACGGCCAATCGGTCGGGCGGCTGTTGCGCCTAGCGGCGGCCGAAGAGGTGGCGAGGATCCGCACGCTGCTCGAGCTGATCGCCGAGCTGGCTTGCTTCGCGCCGGCCGAACCTGCGGCCGAGCTGCAAGAGCGGACCGTCGGTGCGGCGCGCCGGGTGGCCGAGGCGATCGAGTGGCTGCTGGAAGCGATTGCCGCCGGCACGCTTGGCGATGTGAGGGCCGGAGAAGAGCACTTGCAAGCGGCGCTCGACGCGCTGGACTTCTTCTCGCTTGAGGACTTCGACCGGCTCCACGAGACCTCCGCGCCTGACCTCGACGTACGGATCGCGCTGGTCCTCCGCAAGCGCGGACGCTACACCGATGAGACCGGCTGCCTGCATCCCGGGCTCGTCTTCGGCGCCTTCGCTGGGGAGGCCAGCCTCTTCGGGAAGCTCGGAGAGAGGGCGACGGCCTACCTCGGTCACCTCTTGCCCGGCACCGAGGTAAACGAAGCCGAGGCCGCGATGCTGATCCTGCCGGCTGTGACCCTGGCTTCCCTGGATCGCCCTTTCTTCGCGCACCGCCATGCGCGGGAAATGGTCGAGCTGCTCACCTCAGCACTTGCCGAGGACCGGGGTGAAGTCCGCCGGGTCCTCGAGCGGACGACCAACGAAGGGCCGCGGATCTTCGCCTCGGCATCGCGGATCCACAAGGGCATGCGCCTGATCTTCGAGGCGGGTGGCGCAGAGGCAATCGACGACGAGCTCATCCTGCGCGAGGTGATGATCGCTTACCAGGAGCTCACCGAGTCCGCCTTTCGCTCGCATGCCTGGGCCGTGCTAGAGCTGGTGGCCATCGCCACCGGAGCCTCGCGCGCAGAAGGCCCGCCGCCCACACTGGGAGCGCTGAATCAGCGGCTGGAGGCTTCGAGCTGCAGGCTGGCCCAGGCGCTCGGGCGAGCATGCGACCCGGAGCTGCGCAATGCCTTGGCGCACGCGCAGTACCGCTGGAACCGCCGGGCGGCGCAGGTCGAAGACCTGAGGACCGGGCGAGCCTGGTCCCTCGACGAATTCGATCGTAGTGCTAGGGCGTTGGTAAATGCGGTGGTTGGGGTGGATACCGGCTATTGCTGTGTGGCGATCAGCGAGGGGATGGCGCCTGAGCTCCCACAAACACCGTCAGCGGGCCACTCGCCCGAGATCACCTCGCTGCTCGGCCAGGCGATCTTCGCCGCCAACGGCTATGAGGTTCTCGGCCTGGCCGACGAGGGAGCCGCCGTAACCGTTGCGAGCGTCGGCAATGGCTCCGATCTGACAACACTTATGAATGCGCTCGCCTCCCTGTCGGTCTTGGTTCCCGATGGCCAGGCCTACCGCGTTGATGAGGGAGGCGCCGGCAGGCCGTTGCTGAACGTCAGCGGTGAGGCGATGCGAACCGCGACCGGTGCCCCGCAGGTGGCGCAGGACCTCGCCATCGTGGCTGCTTTTTGCGACTCCGAGGCCCGGGTGGGCGGGCGGCCGGGAGAAGCGGCATGCCGCGGCCTCGCCCTGCAGGCGAAGATCGTTGCGGCAGCCGCGATGTACGACTTGGCACACAGCGGAGTGACAACCTCGGTGCTGGCAAGAATGCGCACCCGGGTCGAGGTCGTCAGGGAGTTCGCCACCACGCATCGCGAGCTCGGCGAGCCGATGCGTGGCACGACGGTGCGCAGGCTGGAGCGGATCGTCGCTTGCAGCTACGCGATCGAACGCGGTGAGCGAAAGGCGTTGGAGAAGACGGTGGCCAGGATCAACGCGCTTTTCACCTGGGCGGAAGAGACAGGGGTCACCTGGCCGCCCTCCATTACCCCCGCCCGCTCACGACCCGAGCCGCGTCCTCCGTTCCCATGAAAGGGTGTCAAGGCCACGTAGGTGGCAAGGGGGGAACCTCCCGCAGGCTCTGGCCCGCCGACCTCGATCTGAGCGTGGCGAGGGCGAACATCGCTCCGACGATCGCCTCGCTTCGCTGAAAGTCGACTGCCATTTGCCTGAAACGGCTTGATCAAGCCAAATTCCAAGTCATCGTGAGACGATAAGTGGTCGCAGATATCCGTTCAAAACCTGCCCCCGCTATTCAAAGCCGGGGCTTTCGCTTTTATTTAGGCGAATGTAACCGGGGCTGCGGTCCTTCGGGTTGAGACTCGCGGGTTCGCGTCAGCTTGGATCGCCGGCCAGCGGGTTCTCCGTTGGCTTGGCCATGGCTGTGACCATCATCTGAACCCAAGCGTCGACCAGCGTCTTGTCGTCGACCTGGACCGGGATGCCGAGGACATCGCGCATCAGGCGCGAGGAGAGCAGCGAGCCGAGCCCGAAGACGGCTATCGCCTTGGCCTCCTCGGCCGCCAACGCGCGCTCGGCCTCCTCTGCGATCCAACCAGCGAAGTCTGTGAGCGTGGAGCTGACGAGCTCCTCGACGGCAGCGTTCAGAACCTGTGGCCGGTTGCGAATGTCGGAGGCGAGGATGCGCAGCAGCTCGGACTCGTCGTCGAGCTCGGCGAGGAAGTAGCGAGCGGTCAGCGTGAGTTCGGCGCGAAGGTCCCCCAATGACCCGAGCACTTGTCGGATCCTGCGGAGCGCGCCGAGTCGCTCGAGCTGGCGCTCAATGCCGGCGGCGAGAACTGCTTCCTTGCTCTTGAAGTGGTGATAGAGGCCCCCGGCTCCCGGGGTAAGCCCGGCAGCCTCCTCGATCTTGGCGATGCTGGTGGCGGCGTAGCCGTGCTGGCTGAACAGGCGCATTGCCTCGTCGACGAGGCGCACGCGGGTCGGAGTCATGTTTGACATCGTCACTTGACCTAAGTATACACTTAGTTAAAGTCAGTAAGTCAAGGGCCAGAGTCGGTAATCGAGAAGGAGATCGCCCCATGTCCGATGCCAAACCTCCCTCAAGCAGCGGTGACACGCCCACGGGCGACGGCATCGCCCGTGGGCGCTTGCGACGCAGCGTCCCGTTGGCGGCGCTCACCGCTCGCACCGCGGGCGAGGCGGTCGTCGTCGGGTTGCGGAGCAAGCTGACGGGCGCGGACAGCACCGAGTTCCACGCCCGTACGGCGGAGCGCTACGCCGAGCTGCTCGGCTCCTCCAAGGGCGCTCTGATGAAGGCTGGGCAAATGCTTTCGTTCGCGTCGCTCGGCCCCGCGGTGGGGACGGAGTTTCAGGCGACCTACCAGGCGGCGCTTACTCGCCTGCGCAGCGACGCGCCGCCGATGGCACTGGAGCTGGCTCAGGATGTGCTCGAGCGCGAACTCGGGCGCCCGACAGGGGACGCATTCGCCGAATTTGACTGGGAGCCGCTCGCCGCCGCTTCGATTGGCCAGGTACACGAAGCTCAATTGCACGACGGCCGAGCTGTCGCGGTGAAGATCCAGTACCCGGGGGTCGGCGCCGCGATCGAGGCCGACCTCAAGAACACGGAGCTCCTGGCGACGTTCCTGGGCTTGCTCCGTGGCCTTTCTCCGCGGAAGCTGAACATCGATTTCTCAGCCGTGGCGGAGGAGATCGGGGAACGCATCAACGAAGAGCTCGACTATCGCAGGGAGGCCGCCAACCAGCAGGAGTTCGCCGAGATCTACTCCGGACACCCGTTCATCCATGTCCCCGAGGTCATCGGAGAGCTATCGACCACCCGGGTCCTGACCCAGGAGCTCGTCCGGGGCAGGCCCTGGATCGAGGCGCTCACCGCTGACCAAGACTTGCGTGCCAGCTGGGCGGAGGCGATCTATCGCTTCATCTACGGGTCCTACATCCACGACCACGTCTTCAACGCCGATCCGCATCCCGGCAACTGCCTCTTCCACGACGACGGGAGCGTCAGCTTCCTCGACTTCGGCTGCGTCAAGAGATTCGAGCCCGAGCAGATCGAATCGCTGGATACCGTCATGCGCGAATGCCTGCGAGGGGACGTCGAGGAGACTTGGCGGCTGAGCGTCGAAGGTGGGTTCTTTGCGCCGTCGAGCTCTCTCACTCGTGAGGAAGTCTTCAATTACTGGCGTGAGCCACTCGAGTTGTATTGGGGCGAACAGCCGTTCACGATCACTCCTGAGTACGTCGCCAGGCTGATCGACATTCGCTATTCGCCGACAGGTCCGTCGGCGAACGCCTTTCGACACCTGAGCACTCCGCCCACCTACGCGATCATGAGCCGATTGGACATCGGGGTGATGTCGTTGATCGCCAAGCTGCGGGCGACAATGCCATGGGCAACGCTGGCCGCCGAGTACTTCGAGGGCGCCGACCCGGTCACCGCCATGGGCAAGGCAGATCGCGCGCACCGTGAAGAGCGCAGGGAGGTGAGCAGCCATGCCTGATTGGACAGCCTGGCCGTTCGGAATAGAGGATCCCTACCCCGCCTACCGGGCTGCGCGCGAGAAGGCGCCGGTGCAGTGGAACGACCGAGTCGGCGCTCATCTCGTCCTCTCGCACGAGCATGCCACAGCCGTACTGCGCGGTAAGGAGTGGAGCTCTGACCCGCGTAACAATCCTCAGCTGCTCGCTTCCCTCGAGGAGGCGGGTTCGGTCGAAGTGCTGGGCAAGTCGTTGCTGACGAGTGACCCGCCCGCCCATACGCGTCTGAGGGGTGCGGTGAACCGCTTCTTCACCCCCCGCGCTGTTCGGGGCATCCACGATCGCGTCGCCGCGATCGTGGATGTCGCCCTGACTCCGCTCCTGGAGGGAGAGCCGATCGAGTTGATGGGAGAGCTCGCGTATCCGATTCCACTGGCAGTGATCGCGGAGCTGTTCGACGTTGGCCTCGAGGGCGCGGAAGTCCTCAGCGTCGAGACCCCGATCCTCGCCCGGGGGCTCGAGCTCGACCTCGCCGCCGAGGAGCGCGAGGAGATCGGCGCGGCCGCGATGAGGGTGATGCTGTTCCTCGTCCCGATCGTGGCGCAGCGAAAGGTCAACCCCGGGGACGATCTATTGAGCGCGCTGATCCACCCCCGGGATGGTGGTGTTGCATTGGAGGACGACGAGATCATCACGATGTGCCTGCTGCTGCTTGCCGCGGGTCATGAGACGACCGCAAACCTGATCGGCAACGGCACGATCGCGCTGTTCGAACACCCCGACCAGCTCAACTGGCTCGCGCAACACCCCGAGCATTCTCTTCAGGCCGTGAACGAGCTCCTGCGTTACGACAGTCCGGTCCAGGTCGCCTCGCGCGTCGCTCAAGCCGATCTCGTCCTCGGTGGCGTCGAGATCCGCAAGGGCGAGCAGTCACTGGTCGTGATCGGGGCGGCGAACCGTGACCCGGCGCACCATTCCGACCCGTACCGGCTGAACCTCAAGCGCAGTGGCGAAAACCACCTCGCGTTCGGCATCGGTCCGCACTTCTGTGTTGGTGCCGGCCTCGCCCGACTTGAGGCACAGGAGACTTTCGTGCGCCTGGCGCGATCCCCGCTGAGGCCAGAGCCGGGAAGCTGGTCGTCTCGTAGGGACCACTCGCACACCTTCCGCCGGCTGCGGGCTCTTCACATCGAGGGCGGCGCAATCCTAGGTCAGACGGGGTAGTACTTCCGATCGACCCCGCACTCAAGGAGGCATTGTGACCGTCACTTACACCTTCGACGTCTTTTCCAGCCTCGATGGCTTTGGCACCGCCGACAGCAGCGGCACCTGGGGCGGCTATTGGGGTAAGCAAGGGCCCGAGCTGCTCGACCACCGCCTCGCGCTGTACGGCGAGGAGCAGCGGATGGTCTTCGGGGCCACCACGTATCGGGCGTTCGCCCGGATGCTGGCTGCGAGCAGCGATGAGTCCGAGGTCCGCGATCCATGGGTCACCCGGATGAGGAACCTGCCCGCGACGGTGATCTCGACCACGCTGCAGGACCCGCTTGACTGGCCAGACGCGACCCTCGCGAACGGTGACGCCGTCGATGTCGTCGCCCGGTTGAAGGAGGAGTCCGAGGTGCCGTTGCGCTCGCACGGCAGCCTGGCTATGAACCGGGCGCTGATGGGTGCGGGCCTGGTCGACCGCGTCCAGGTGACGATCTTCCCCGTGATCACCGGTCAGACGGGACGGGATTCGATCTTCAAGGGTGCGGCCGACTTCGATCTCGAGCTGCTCGAGAGCCGTACGCTCGACGGCGACATCCAAGAGAACGTCTACCGGCCAGCCCTGCATGCCTGAGTCCGTCCGCGCACCTCAGCCCCGTCGAGTCGTTTTCGTTCATGGGGCATGTGTCAGAGACGGGTCGTGGTGGTGGCACCGGACTGCCGAGCTGCTGGCGGAGAGGGGCGTCGCCAGCGCGGCGCCCGCCCTGCCGAGCTGTGGTGAGACCGGGGAGACGCCCGACGCCCAGGGCCCTGGGTTGGCAGAGGACGTTGCCGCGGTCCGGGAGGTGCTGATGGCGAGCGATGAGCCGACCGTCGTGGTCGCCCACAGCTACGGCGGCATCGTCACCGCGGAGGCAGCCGCGGGCGTTGACGCCGTCCGTCATCTGCTGTTCGTGTCCAGCTATCTGCCCGAGATCGGGCAGAGCCTCGCCTCTTTCGGCGGCGAGGAGCCCGCCCCGTTTCTCGACATCGATCCCGCGGGTGGCACCTTCACCGTCCGGCAGGATGCCCTGGTCGGGACGTTCCTCCAAGACTGCGATGCGGAGATCCAGCAACAGGCTTCGGACAAGACAGCCCGGCAGAGCCTGGCGATCCTCGAGCAGCCGGTGCAGGCAGCGGCCTGGCAGCAACTGGCTTCGACGTATCTCGTCTGCGCCGAGGACCGCGGCACGCCGGTCGACTCACAACGTAAGTTCGCCAATAGGGCAGACAGCGTCGTGGAGCTCGATGCCGGCCATCACCCCTTCCTGTCGCAGCCAGCCGCCGTCCGCGACTTGGTATTGAGCCTGGGGCGCGCGTAGGGCTCGGTCGCGTTATAAGGAGAAGCAAGCATGGAATCCAAGGCGATCGACCCAGACGACTTTCGCCAGGCGCAGCACAAGAACTGGGACTCCGCCGCGGTCGGGTGGAACGAGTGGAGCGAGTCAACGACCGCGCGGACAGGCACATCAGCGAGCGGCTTGTGGAGCTCGCTGGGGTGCAGTCGGGGAGCCGGGTCCTGGACGTCGCCGCCGGCTACGGCGAGCCGGCGCTAACCGCTGCACGCAAGGCCGGCCCCGAGGGCCGCGTCGTGGCCACCGACATCTCTGCCGAGATGCTCGCGTTCGGGCGTGAACGGGCGGCGGCAGCTGGCTTGAGCAACGTCGAGTTCCTGCAGTCGGGTGCCTCCGGGCTCGATTTTCCGCAAGGGAGCTTCGACGCCGCCGTCTCGCGCTGGGGAATCATCTTCGAGCCTGACGCCGAGGCCGCCGCGGGGCGCATCCGGAGCTTCCTCGAGCCAGGGACCCGGATGGCGATCGCCTCATGGGGCGAGCCCGACCAGGTCCCCTTCCTCTCGATTCCGATGAGGACGACGATGGAGTGGTTGGGCGTGCCCTCGCCCCCGGCCGGAACGCCCGGTCCCCTCTCCCGGCCCACTCCTGCTGCCATCGGCGGATTGCTTGAGGGCGGCGGATTCTCAGACATCGCCGTGGAGCAGAACGAGGTCACCTTCGAGTTCGACTCCCCGGCGCACTTCACCGCCTACATCAGGGCGATCGCCACCCCGATCCGGGCGATGATCGAGCAGCACGCGGGAGAGGCCCAGGAAGACGCCTGGGACGCAATCACACAGGCCGCGGCGGATGCGGGGGGTGGCTCCGGGTCACTCAGCCTCTCGAACGTGGTGCTGCTCGCCTCGGCAACGGCCTAGCGTCCGGTTTGAGGTTTCGCAAGCTGGTCAGGAGGGCTGTCAGTCCACCAGTCGCGCTGGCCCTCGACGTCTTCGCGTGGATTCTCGCCGAGGTTGGGCGCGCCGATGACGAGGATCTCGAGGCCCTCCGGCCCGGCCTCGTAGCCTCGCCACGTGTCAGGTGGGACGCGCACCGCGTCCCATTCCTTGAGCTCGACGATCTCGTCGTCGAGCTTCATCCGTCCGCTCCCGCGCACGACCACGAACACCTCCTCCTGCGTCTTGTGCGTGTGGCCGTAAGGAAAGCGATAGCCGCGCGGGACGCGCTGATAGGTGAGGCCAGATTGCTCGAGCTCGAGCGCCTTGGTCGCCGCGCGGAACTCCAGGTCCGGCGAGCCGTCGAAGTTGGAGCCGAGGTCCTCCAGATCCGCCTTCAGGTTCCTGCGCGTGAACGGCACGGCGCAATGCTAAGGCACACGTTGAACGTTGACGGCAGGATCATGACCGCTCAGAATGACCATGTCCGATCGCGCGGTGGGGAGACGGGGAGGAGTGGGTGATGCGGTCTGAGGTCGCTGTGCATGGGTTCCTTGTAACTAGGCGTGGTGTCGCGACCCGAAGCGGCTCGCTGCGCTCCTGGGCTGTGGTTCTGCTTGCGGGTGTCGTGGCCGTCGTCGGATGTGTGGCCGGGCTCCGGGCGCTGCCCGGTGGAACCCCGGAGTCCACCGCGACGACCCGTCATGGTCTGATGAGTCTGCCGCTGGCCGCGCAGGGCCCGGTCTCGGCCGCCCTCGGGCACGATCCGGTCTATCGCGTCAAGGGTCTGCAGACCTTCAATCCGGCACAGCACTTTCACGCGGACTTCTCGCACCGTGGTGTCACGGTTGCTTCGGGCGGTGCCAAGTTTGGGATGAAGCTCTCCGCATATGGGCATGGGAGCGCGCTGCGGCCGATCGGGTCTGTTGCGCCGCGCGTAAGCGCCAACCGTGTCAGCTACGCGCGCGGAGCGTTGACGGAGTGGTACGCGAATGGCCCGTTGGGAATCGAGCAGGGCTTCGATGTTGCGGCTCGCCCCGGTGCCGCCGCCGGGCCGCTGACGCTGTCGCTGGCTCTCTCCGGCAACCTCGCCGCGCGGCAGCGGAACGGTTCGGTGCTGCTCAAGGGCCGGGGCGCCGCACTTCGCTACGGCGGTCTGGCCGCGACCGACGCGCGGGGCCACGTGCTGCGCTCCTGGCTGCAGCTGGTGAAGGGGCATGTGCTGGTTCGCGTTGCAGATCGCGGCGCGACCTATCCGCTGCGGATCGACCCGATGATCCAGCAGGGCAAAAAGCTCACCCCCACGGGTGCGATCGGGACCGGTCGGTTCGGCTACACCGTGGCGCTATCGGGAGACGGCAACACCGCGCTGATCGGCGCGCGTTACGGGATCGTTGGCGGTGAAACTGGCATCGGCGCCGGTGCGGCGTGGGTCTTCGTGCGCTCGGGCTCGACCTGGAGCCAACAGGGCGGCAAGCTCGTCGGCACGGGCCACGTCGGAGAAGGCGAATTCGCCCACGTCGGAGAAGGCGAATTCGGCACGAGCGTGGCGCTCTCGGACGACGGCAACACCGCGCTGATCGGCGGGCCCGCCGACGACGAAAACGTCGGTGCCGCCTGGGTCTTCACTCGCTCGGGCTCCACCTGGAGCCAGCAAGGAGAAAAGCTCACCAGCACCGGGGAGAGCGGAAAAGGCCGATTCGGCAGAAGCGTCACGCTCTCAGCCGACGGCAACACGGCGCTGATCGGCGGTACCAGCGACAACGGCAATGTCGGTGCCGCCTGGGCCTTCACCCGCTCGGGCTCGACCTGGACCCAGCAGGGCGAAAAGCTCACCGGGACGGGAGAGGTCGGACAAGCCGAATTCGGCAGAAGCGTCACGCTCTCAGCCGACGGCAACACGGCGCTGATCGGCGGCTGGAGCGACAACAGCAACGTTGGCGCCGCTTGGGTCTTCACCCGCTCGGGCTCCACCTGGAGCCAGCAAGGAGAAAAGCTCACCGGAATGGGCGAGACCGGAGAAGGCGCATTCGGCACGAGCCTGACTCTGTCCGCCAACGGCAACACCGCGCTGGTCGGCGGGCCCCGCGACAACGGCAATGTCGGGGCCGCTTGGGTCTTCACCCGCTCGGGCTCGACCTGGACCCAGCAGGGCGAAAAACTCACCGGGACCGGTGAGACTGGAGAAGGCAGGTTCGGCGAAAGCGTGGCGCTCTCGGACGATGGCGACACCGCGCTGATCGGCGGGCCCCGCGACAACAGCGACGTCGGGGCGGCGTGGGCGTTTACGCGCTCGAGCTCCACCTGGAGCCAGCAGGGCGGAAAGCTCGCCGCCAGCGGCGAGACCGGAGCCGGCGAATTCGGCAGAAGCGTGGCGCTGTCCGCCGACGGCAACACGGCGCTGGTTGGTGCACCGGAGGACGACACCGCGACGGGCGGAACGTGGGTGCTCGCTCGCTCGAGCGGAGTGTGGAGTCAGCAGGGATCGAAGCTGACCGGCGGCGAAGAGGACAACAGTGAGTTCGGCGTCCTCGTCGCCCTCTCGGCCGACGGCAACACGGCCCTCGTCGGTGGCTGGAACGACGACGGCAGGAAGGGCGCGGCGTGGGTGTTCACCCGCTCGGGCGGAGTGTGGAGCCAGCAGGGGCCAAAGCTGGTCGCCACCGGTGTCGAAGCGGGAGACGGTTTCGGCACGAGTGTCGCCCTCTCCGCTGACGGCAACACCGCACTGATCGGCGCCCCCGGCAACGATTTGCGCAAGGGCGCGGCCTGGGTATTCACCCGCTCCGGCAACAACTGGTCTCAGCAGGGGGGCAAGCTCATCCCGACGGGTGAGACCGGAAACCCCTGGTTCGGTTACACCGTGGCCCTGTCAGGAGATGGCAACACCGCGTTGATCGGCGGTTGGTTGAACGACGGTTGGAAGGGTGCCGCCTGGGTATTCACCCGCTCCGGCTCCGTTTGGAGTCCGCAGGAAAAGCTCACCGCAAACGACGAGGACGGCGAAGGGATGTTCGGCACGAACGTCACCCTCTCCGCCGACGGCAACACGGCCCTGATCGGCGGCTGGAACGACGACAGCGAATTCGGCGGCAACCGGGACTACAGCGGCAAGGGTGCCGCCTGGATCTTCACTCGTTCGGGATCCACCTGGACCCAGCAGGGACCCAAGCTCACCGCCAAAGACGAGACCGGCAACGGCAAGTTCGGCACGATCGTGGCGCTCTCCGCCAACGGCGACACGGCGCTGATCGGCGGCTGGAACGACAACCACAGCAAGGGTGCCGCCTGGGTCTTCACGCGCTCGGGCGCTACCTGGACCCAGCAGGGGCCAAAGCTCACGGGCGTGAGCGAGACCGGGGAAGGCAGGTTTGGCGTCGCCGTCGCCCTTTCCGCCGACGGCGACACGGCTTTGGTCGGCGGCCTAGCGGACAACAGCACCAGGGGCGCGGCTTGGCTGTTCACCCGCTCGGGCTCGACCTGGACTCAGCAGGGACCGAAGCTCCTCCCCAACGACGGGGCCGGCGAAGGCGAATTCGGCACGAACGTCGCGCTTTCCGCCGACGGCGCCACGGGGCTGATCGGCGCCTGGCGTGACAACAGCGGCACAGGCGCGGCCTGGGCCTTCGTCAACCCACCTACCGCGACGACGGGAGCAACGACGGGAGTCGGCGAAACCGGCGCGACCCTCAACGGAACCCTCGCTGCCGGAGGTTCGAGCACGGCGCACTTCGAGTACGGGACGACCGCGGCCTACGGAGCCTCCACTGCCACTCAGAACATCGGCGCTTCCGGCAGCTCGAGTCCTCTTGCGGCCGCCATCGGCGGGCTCGCGCCGGGAACGACCTACCACTTCCGACTCGTCGCCGAAAACTCGGGTGGAGTGGACTACGGCGCGGATCAGACGTTCACCACCGCAGCGACCACCACCCCGCCGAAACCCCCGTTGCCGCCAGAACCCAAGACGCCCCCGCGTCCCGAAGTGCAGAACGCGCACCAAACCACGACGAGGTGGCGTGAGGGCAATCGTCTCGCCACCACCAGTCGCGCGAAAGCGCCCACTGGGACGACCTTTTCGTTTTCGCTCAACGAGCAGGCAGCCGTTGCCTTCAGCTTCACCCAGCGCGTCAGGGGCCACACCCTGACAGCGGGTGGGCTCACCTTCACTGGTCACAGCGGCATCAACAGGGTGAAGTTCCAGGGCCGCATCTCGTCGACGAAGAAGCTCAAGCCGGGGCGCTACACGCTTGCGATTACGGCCACCGACTCTGTCGGAATGCGTTCTGCGCCGAAGTCGCTGAGCTTCACGATCGTGAAATAACGCGGAAGTGTTTGATCGCCGCCGGGCCGCGCAGCCCGGTCGGGCCGATGGCGCGCACGCGTAGGGCATGCCGGCCGTGGGTTACGCCATAGCGCAGTGGTGAGTGGCAGGGGCGTAGGGGCCGCGGTCGCGCTTGCATTCGAATCCCTCGTCCTGGTGGGCGAGTAAAAGCGGAAGCGGGCGCGGATGTGGCGGCGGCGGGTGCTGGCGACCTTCCAAAAGTGCTCGGCGAAGACGATGATCGTGCGAGGGCGACGAGGAGCCTTGCGGCCCTTGGAGCCGGTCGACTTGGCGGGCGCGGAGAACGGATCGGTGGCGGTGAAGATGCGGCCATTGGAGCCGACGAGGCGCAGAGCGAGGTCGAGGCGCAGGAGGCCGAGAAGAGTGCGTTTCACGGCGGCTGGAGTCCTTTCTTCGTTTTGGGTGGGCCGGAAGGCGACGAGGTTCTCGAAGTGCCAGGAGCCCGGGCCTCCGGTCGGATCGGTCGAGCTGAGGACCTTGCCGCCGTTGGAGTTGTTCGAGCCACCGGAGACCGCCACGCACAGGGCCGGCGACGGACACGAAACCGCGGTCAGGTGCGTGGCACCACCACCGTCGTTGACGTCACCGATCGACCAGGCACTTGCACCGCCGGTCGGATCGGTTGAGGCGAAGACGGAGCCTTCGTACCCACGGCGACACAGAGGCTTTCGCTTGCGCAGGAGATGCCGTCGAGCGACCCGCGAGGAGTAGAGCAGAATGCCACGGGTTCCCCCTTTTCGAGGCAGCTTTGCTTCGGTTCGTCGTAGGTGGGATGCACGACGTGCCAGCCGGCGGAACCGGCGGTTGGCATCCGCGAGGAGGCGAGTGTGCGAAGCCGCCGGCAGCGACGCAGAGCGATTCGGTCGGGCAGGAGATGCCGGATAGCCCGGCCTCGTCTGCTCCTCCTGCTTCAAGCGGTGTCGGGGGCAACTGCCGCAGTGTCCAGCTCGAGGCGGCCCCGGCGGGCGTGGCGATGGCCGCGAGTAAGGCGATCGCGGAGCAGCAGGCAACGAGGATGCGCTTCAGCGCCGGAGCTTCCATTTCAGCGTTCATGCGTGGAGTCGACGATCCCCGACCGCAGGTAGGCGGTTTCGCGGTAGGGAGTGCCCGCCGGGGCTCCATATTCGTGCGTGGCCTTCGGGCCGAAGATCATTTCGGCCTCGGCGAGGACATCGCCGGTATTGGGATCGAAGATGAACCTGCGACCGAATCCGTTTTCCCTAACCCAGCTGATCGCGTCGCCGCGGCGCCCGGCGGCATCGGCCGCGTCGCGCTTGAGCCCGATGTCCGGAATTTCAGCAAGGGCATCGAAGGCGGCCGCGCGCAGCGCCGGACTTGCGATCGGTTCGCTGAGGATTTCCAGGAGCCGTTCGACGGTCGCCCCGCCCCGCGGCGAGCTGGCCGGGGAGGGATCGAGCGGCGAGCTGCCGCCGCGGCGGTTTTCGACTGCCAGGCGCAGGGCTTCGGGCTCGGTCGGAAGCTGGGAGAGCCTGGACATGTAGGTGAATTCATGGCGGCCCCGGAATGACTTGGAGGCGAACTCCTTCGCGAGGCGACCGGAGCTGTCGCGGTTCACTTGATGTTCGCTGGGGTCGAAGGCCCAGGGCGGCGGCGAGCCCGCGTCTTCCCAGAGCCTTTGGTTGGCATCGGAGAGAAAGTTGATCCGGCCGAGGGTTTCGCGAACGCGCGTTTTGCCGTCGGGGGCGGTCCAGACCTCTTTCAACGCCGGCACCAGGGCATAGCGGGCTCTGGGATCGTTGATCGGCACGAAATACCTGGGGTGTGACTTTGAGCCCTTTCCATCGCCTTTGGGCAGCCAGCCCTCCAGTTGGGATACCTCGGTCTTCGTGTAGAGGAACTGCCCGGAGGCCGGCGGCGCTTCGACCTGGGTGTCGGATGCTTCGGCAGCGTCGGCAGCCTGGTGCAGATCGGCGGCTATGGCAGCCCGGGACAGAGCCTTGTCGCCGTGCGGAACGTAGGCGGGCCCGCCCCCCTCGCTATCTCCAAAGGCGCTAAAACCGCTGGGCAGCGCCGGGACCAGCTTGCAGGGTTCGACCGGGCCTTCAGCGACTCCCATCTTCGTGATGCTCCCTCCTTCGGGATCGCCGCCGTAGGGGACGGGCGTGCCGGAGAGAACCACGCTCTGGCCGGGGCCAAACGCCGCGGGGTCCAGGTTGACATTGGCCAGTTCATCCTCGGAGATTTCGCCGCGCCTGCGCTTCCCAAAGCTTTCGCGCCATGCCTTGGTGCTGCCAATCCCGATAGTGATCCCGCCGGGACCCCCCATGGTCATCCCGCCGAAGGAGCCACCGCCCGGAAGGTGCACGATCGCGGGTTTGTAGTGCGGTTCCCGGCAGACCTTCCCGGCCGGCAGCCAGGTCACCTGGGCCTGGATTCCGGCGTCTTGGAGTGCCTGTTCGAGGCCGGAGGCGTCTTCGAGGCTGTAGATCTTGATCCGCACCCCGCCGCCTTGTTGGGGTTCAACGGCAAAGGCCTTGGAGGTGCTGTCGCCACCGGCGTTGACGATCAGCACGGCTGCGATCGCGGCAAGGGCGATCCCGCCGCCCAGCGCCAGGCGGGGGGCGCGGCGGCGCCAGGAGGACGTCGCGGGCTGCGCGTCTGCGGCCTCCGCGGCTGCGACGGCCGCGCCGCGCTCGGCGACGACCGCCTTCAGCCGGGCGAGGAGCCGCTGCTCGAAATCGGATTGTGGTTTCTGCTCCGGGCTCATAATCAGTCCTCCTTTCCTGGGTTCGGTCGATGTGCCGCGGTCTCGAGCTCGGCGCGCAGCTTGCGTCGCGCCCGGTGCAGGCGAACGCGGGCGGTCCCCGACCGCACGCCTGCCGCGGCCGCCGCCTCGGCGACCGTCAGCTCGTCGATCGCGACCAGCTCCAGCACCGCCCGCTCGGCGTCGGGGAGGCAGTCCATCGCTTCGTAGAGGTGGCGCGACTGGGCGGCGGCGTCGATCCGCGCGTCGATCCGCGCCGCATCCTCAGGCTCGAGCAGGGCGCTGCCGCGCAGCCGCTCCTCGCCGGCTCGCTCGCGACCGCTGCGGCGGCGATCGTTGGCAACGAGCACCCGAGCGATCCCGTAAAGCCACGTCTTGGGCGCGGCCCGGCCCGGCCGATAGCGGTGGGCGGAGTCGATTGCGGCGAGAAAGATCTCCGCGGTCAGGTCAGCGGCGCGCTCGCGGTCGCCGACCCGGCGGGCGACGAACCGCTGCAGGTCCTCGACGTGTTCGCGGTAGAAGGCCTCGAAGATGTCGGCGTCGGTGCCGATCCAGCGCAGCTGCTCGGGCCCGACGCCGCGCTCGCGAGCGGCGACCACGCTGAGGCGGCGGCTGAGCTCACTCGGTGGCCTCGGCAGGGTTCTCTCCGTCTCCATATCTCTTATTGGTCGCGAAGGCGAAAAGCGTTACCGCGCGACGGTCTCGGCGCGGCTCCGGCAGGATCGCGGGTGTGAGGTTCACGCAGGCGGAGCTCGAGGAGTACCGCGGCCAGGAGGTCGACGATCTCGTCGGGCCGGGGCTGAGGCTGCTGTTCGTCGGCATCAACCCGGGCCTGTGGACGGCCGCGGTCAAAACCCACTTCGCGCATCCCACCAACCGCTTCTACCCGGCGCTGGCCACGGCGGGCATCATCGACTACGAGGTCGATCGGTTCGCCGGGATGACCGATGCCGATCGCGCGCATCTGGTGGCGCGGGGCATCGGGATCACCAACCTCGTGGGGCGCGCCACCGCGCGCGCCTCCGAGCTCTCGCCGCAGGAGCTGCGCGAGGGCGGCGAGCGGTTGCAGCGGTTTGTCGCCGAGCACCAGCCTGCCGTCGTCGCGATCGCCGGCGTCACCGCCTACCGCGACGCGTTCGGCGAGCGAGGTGCGGCTTTGGGGTGGCAGCCGGACACGCTCGACAGCGCGGCGCGCTGGTCCGGCGCGGCACTCTGGGTTGTCCCCAACCCGAGTGGACTCAACGCCCACGAGACGGTCGCGACGCTCGCCGCCGCCTATGCGGCACCGGCCGCCGAGGCCGGCGTGATCGGCCCGGCCACGGTCAAGACGCCGGGAGATAGGTGAGCAGGACCACTCCGGAGTCGAATCGCTTCACGTCTTCGAGCTGCATCCGGACGGTTCCCCGGTCGCCGAGCACGTGGACGTTTCCCTCGCCCCAGACGAGCGGGTTGAGGTAGACCTCGAACTCGTCGACCAGGCCCCTCTCGGCGAGGGCGTAGGCGAACTCGCCGCTGCCGTGCACGAAGAGGTCGCCGTCGACCTCATCCTTCAGCTTCGGGATCGAGTCCTCGAGGTCCCCCTCGAGCAGGGTCCCGTTCCAGTCGAGATTTCCGGACAGAGTGTTGGAGCCGACGTACTTCGACATCGAGTTGACCATGTCGGCCCATTTGCCCGATTTGCTCGGCCAGTATCCCGCCAGTCCCTCATAGGTCTTGCGGCCCAGCACCAACCCGCTGGATCTCGCCTGGCGCTCGAACGAGTAGTCGCCGTGGTCTCCGTCCGGCTGCACCCACTCGCCGACCGGGTCGATAACTCCGTCGATGGTGGCCTGCGTTGTCGCGATCAGCTTGCCCATCTCGATTCTCCTTAGGTCGCGGGGCTCCGTCCGAGTTCCTTCTACCCGTTCGGCGAAGTCGGAGGGCCTATGCCGTGGCAGGCGATCCGAACCAGGTTGTCAGCGCGTCGGCCAGCCCCAGGTCCGTACCGTCTCCCACCCAAGCCACATACCCGTCGGGCCGGATCAGCACCGCGGCGGGAGCAGTGACCTCGCCGAGCACAGGGAGCTCCCACGGGCCTTCGTAACTCGCGTCGACCAGCTGGACCCGGTCAGCCCATGGAGTGACGTCGACGCCGCTGGGCTCGCCGAGGTTGAGCAGCACCGGCTTGGCCTTGTGCAGCAGCTCGAAGACCCGGAGCGGGCCGTCGGCGGTGACGAGGTCCAGGTCGGGCATCCGGCGTCCGAGCAGCGGGTGTCCCTCGCCGAGGTCGTAATGGATGTCCAGCCCGGAGATGAGCCCGGCGAGCCGCTTGCGGGGCTCGTCCATCTCCGCCAGCTCCGAGACCACGTCGACCAGGGCCTGCATGCGCTCGTCCCGGCGCTGGAGCGCGGCCTGAGCCATCGTGTGCTGGATCGCGCGGGCGGCAACCGGGTGGCGCTCGTCCTGATAGGTGTCCAGGAGGCTCTTCGGGGAGGTCCCGTTAACCACCTGGGCCAGCTTCCAGCCCAGATTCACCGCATCCCCCACACCGAGGCTGAGGCCCTGCCCGCCCGCGGGGTAGTGCACGTGTGCCGAGTCGCCGGCGAGTAGGACTCGGCCCGCGCGGTAGGCCTCCGCCTGGCGCGTCATGTCGGTGAACCTGGAGATCCAGGTGGGGTTGTGGACCCCGAAGTCGGTTCCGTACACCGTGATCAGCGCCGCGCTCAGATCGCTCAGGGTGGGCTCGCTGCTGGGCCCGAGCTGCTGCTCGGTGACGATTACCCGCACCGTCTTGCCGTCCTCCATCGTGTTGAGGGCATGGATGCCGGTGGCGTCGTGGCGAATGCCCCGCGGCGGCTCCTCGGTCGCTTCGACCTCGGCGATCAGGTTGCTCCTGGTCGGATCCCACCCAGGGAACTCGATGCCTGCTGCTTTGCGGATGACGCTGCGTCCTCCGTCGCAGCCAACGAGATACTGCGCTCGCAGTGACCGCTCGGCGGACAGCTCGACGTCGACGCCGGTGTCGTCCTGGGCGAAGCCCGTCACCTCGCACCCGTAGTAGATCCGCACCGGTAGCTCGGCGATCCAGGCAGCCATGATCCGCTCGATCTGGTTCTGCCAGATTCCGAGCGAATAGGGGTGACGCGTCGGGAAGTCGCTCATGTCCAGCACGGTTGCGGCCAGCATCGCCGCCTGAGCCGTTTTGCCCTCGGCGAGGAAGCGGTCGGCGACTCCACGCTGATCCAGCACCTCGATCGTGCGCGAGTGAAAGCCGCCGGCCCGTGAGCCGACGAGGACGTGATCGGGTCGCCGCTCGACGACTGCGACGTCGACCTCCGCCAACGCCAACTCGGCCGCCAACATCATCCCCGTCGGACCGCCGCCGGCGATCACCACCGCGTGCTCATCCATACCCATTTCGCAACCCCCATCTCCATCGGTTCCGCCTTTCGGCCGGCGATTATGGGGCACACCCCGGGGCTTGTTTCAAGCCCCGCCTGCGCTATAAATTGGAGGTGGAAAGGAGA
This sequence comes from uncultured Solirubrobacterales bacterium, assembly GCA_963716345.1. Taxonomy (GTDB): domain Bacteria; phylum Actinomycetota; class Thermoleophilia; order Solirubrobacterales; family 70-9; genus VRUE01. The sequence goes on along the minus strand of OY970304.1, from coordinate 762,484 downwards.
GGTGACCCTCCGCGAGAAGGCTCCGCGCGAGGCGCATTGCTCCTCGTTTTTGCGTTTTGCTTGCTCGTCGTCGTCTTGGTTGTCCCGACGATCTCCGCCGGCGCGCCTCAGCGCTCAAACGGCGGGACGACAGCTGGGACGGGGACAGGTCGCGAACCGATCGGGTGCACATCTCGTCCAAGCCGCACGGTCTCGGAAGGGCCGACCGCGGCGAGGGACGTCGCGCTCACCTTCGACGACGGCCCAAGCTCGACTCAGACGCCGGAGATCCTCGAAACCCTCAATCGTCTCGAAGCCCGCGCCACCTTCTTCGAGGAGGGCCGTCACGTCGTCGGGCACGAAGCGCTGATGCGGGAAATCCTCCTCGACGGCGACGAGATCGGAAACCACTCCTTCGACCACCCGCACTACCCGGGCTTTGGCGAGCTCGCCTCGACCGATCGCCGCATCCGTCAAGCGACCGGCTTCGAGCCGTGTCTCTTTCGCCCGCCCTACGGTCTGGTCGATGCCAAGGACGCCACGGCTGCCGTCGGCAATCACCTCGAGACGATCCTCTGGACCTTCGACTCCGGCGACGATCATCATGTGCCCGCGGCCAGGATGCAGGCGCACGTGATCGGCTCAGCGCGGCCCGGGACGATCGTCCTGATGCACGACGGCGGCCACCATCCCCAAACGCCGCTTGCCCTGCCCCGGGTCATCGAGGGCCTACGCGAACGCGGCTTTCAGCTGGTCACGGTCTCCGAACTGCTCGGCGGCCACTTCCTCTACTAGCTGCACCTGGGGCTGGGGGAGCCGCTAGGTCGTGAGCCGGACCGGGAGAGTCTTGAGTTGGTTCAGAAAGGCTGACTCGACGAAGGTTGGCTTGCCGTCGAGGGTCATATCCGGGTAGCGGGCTAGGGTCTCCTCCAAGAGGATCTTCAGCTCGAGGCGGGCCAGCGCCGTGCCGAGGCAGAAGTGGCGGCCGCCCGCACCAAAGGCCTGGTGCTCCGGATTGCGGCGGACGTCGAAGCGGTCGGGATCCTCGTAACGGCTGGCATCGCGATTCGAGGAGGCGTACCACATGACCACCTTCTCGCCCTGCTTGATTTCCTGGCCGTTGAGAGTGGTGTCCTTGGTCGCGGTGCGGCGGAAATGGGCGAAGGCGGGGAACATTCGCAGTGACTCCTCGACCACGCTGGGGATCAAAGTCGGGTCGTCGAGGACGAGCTGACGCTGGTCGGGGTCTTCCAGTAGCGCCCGCATCCCACTGCAGTAGGTCGCCTTGGTGCTGTCGTTGCCGGCGGCGACGAGGAGGAAGAAGCCCATCACGATCTCGTGCTCCTCGAGCATCTCGCCTTCGACCTCGGCGTTGACGAGGACCGTGGTGAGATCGTCGGTTGGGTTCTCGCGTCGCTCGGCGATCATCTTGCTGCAGCGGGCGAAGATTTCGGTCACCGCTTTCTCGATCACGGCTTCGATGCTGTCGGCACCGTCCGGGCTGTAATCCGGGTCGCTTGCCGCCAGGGCCATATTCATCAACTCCGCCCAGGCTGCATCGTCGCGCTCCGGGATCCCCATGAAGCTGCCGATCACCCGCGAAACCGCGGGCTGGGCGACGTCGGTGACGAGGTCGCATCGCTCGCGGCCCTCGAGGCGGTCGAGCACGTCAACGACGATTTTGCGGATCGACTTCTCGTGGGCGGCGATTCGCTTCGGTGTGAAGCCGGCCTGGAAGAGGGCCTTGAGGCGGTCGTGCTTGGGCGGGTCCATACCGATGAACATCGCTCGCGCCAACTCGATCGGGAAGACCTCGTCGATCACGACGACGCCGCCGAGTTCAGACGAGTAGGTCTCCCAGTCACGGCTTACCGCGTGGACGTCGTCGGCGGTCGTCACCGACCAGAAACCCGCGGCCTCTGGTAGCTCGGTGACTTCAGACGTCCAGTGAACCGGGCAGCGCTCGCGCATCTGCTCAAACAAAGCTTGGGGTGGGCCGTCGACCCAGTGCTCGCGCTCGAGCACGAGCTCGTCCTCGAGGCTTTGGTCTACCTTCGCGCTCTTCGCCTGGTCGGCCACTGCCGCGGATACTACTGGCTGGCTGGCCAGTTTGGGAGGGCAGCCGACCCCGCTTCCTACACTTGCCATGTGACGCCTGAAGAGCTCGCCAACCTCGCGCACCTGCGCCGCGCTCGCGACCTGATCGACCGCGAGTACGCGCGTCCGCTCGACGTCGCCGCGCTCGCTCGCGCGGCGCTGATGTCGAGTGCGCACTTCTCGCGGCAGTTCCGCGCGGCCTACGGGGAGACGCCGTACAGCTACCTGATGACGCGCCGAATTGAGCGGGCGAAGGCACTGCTGCGGCGCGGCGACCTCTCGGTCACCGAGGTCTGCATGGAGGTCGGGTGCACGTCGCTCGGTTCCTTCAGTGCCCGTTTCACGCAGCTGGTGGGGGAGACGCCGACGGCCTACCGGGCCCGTGACCACGGCGCGCTCGCAAGCGTGCCGGGCTGCATCGCCAAGGACCTCACCCGGCCGAGCCGCGAGCCGAGCAGGATTGGAGAAACGCCCGTGGCCTTGGCTCCCTAGCCTTGCGGGCATGAATCTCACTCTCTCCCAATGCTTCGTAATCGTCCATGACCCCGACCTCGCGCTGGCCTTCTACCGCGACACGCTCGACCTCGAACTGCGCAACGACGTCGCCAAAGGCGACTTCCGCTGGATCACCGTCGGCGCTGCCTCCCAGCCCGGCGTCGCGATCGTGCTCACGAACTATCTGAACGGCAGTCCCGCCGACGGCGAGGCGGTCGCCGCCCTCGTCGCCAAGGGCGCCCTGAACGGCGTTCACTTCCATACCGATGACCTCGACGCCAGCTTCGAGAAGCTGCGTGCCTCCGACGCCGAGATCGTCCAGGAGCCGACCGATCAGCCCTGGGGAACGCGGGACTGCGCCGTGCGCGACCCATCCGGCAATCTGGTCCGCATCGACCAGCCGCCCGCCGCGTCGTAGTGCCCCAGCCGACCGCCGACAGCCACGATCTGATCCGCGTGCACGGCGCGCGGGTCAACAACCTTAAGGACGTCAGCGTCGAGATCCCGAAGCGCCGGCTGACCGCGTTCACCGGCGTCTCGGGATCGGGCAAGAGCTCGTTGGTATTCGGCACGATCGCCGCCGAGTCGCAGCGGTTGATCAACGAGACCTACAGCGCCTTCGTCCAGGGCTTCATGCCGACGCAGGCGCGGCCCGAGGTCGACGTGCTCGACGGGCTGACGACCGCGATCCTGGTCGACCAGCAGCGGATGGTCGGCGACGCCCGCTCCACCGTCGGCACCGCCACCGACGCCAACGCGATGCTACGCATCCTCTTCAGCCGGCTCGGCAAACCGCACGTCGGCTCGCCCAACGCCTTCTCCTTCAACGTCGCCACGGTGCACGCGAAAGGCGCGATCACGGTCGAACGCGGCAGCAAGAAGACGACGGTGGCGAGCTTCAACCGCACCGGCGGCATGTGCACCCGCTGCGAGGGTCGGGGCTCGGTCACCGACTTCGACCTGACCCAGCTCTACGACCAGAGCAAGTCGCTGGACGAAGGCGCCCTCACGATCCCCGGCTACAGCATGGACGGCTGGTACGGCCGCATCTTCAGGGGCTGCGGCTTCTTCGACCCGGACAAGCGGATCGGCAAGTTCAACAAGAAAGAACTCGACGCCCTACTCCATATGGAGCCGACCAAAATCAAGGTCGATGACGTCAACCTGACCTACGAAGGCCTGATCCCGAAGATCCAGAGGTCGTTCCTTTCCAAAGACATCGACGGGTTGCAGCCGCACGTCCGCGCTTTTGTTGAGCGAGCGGTCACCTTCACCACCTGTCCCGAGTGCGACGGCACCCGGCTCAGTGCGGAGGCCCGCTCGTCGAAGATCAATCGCAAGAACATCGCCGACCTCTGCGCGATGCAGATCAGCGACCTCGCCGAGTGGGTGGGGGGTCTGGACAAGCCGGCCGTCGCGCCACTGCTGGCGAGCCTCCGGCATACCCTCGACTCGTTCGTCAAGATCGGGCTCGGCTACCTCAGCCTCGACCGCGCCTCGGGCACGCTCTCGGGTGGCGAGGCGCAGCGGATCAAGATGATTCGCCAGCTCGGTTCCTCGCTGACCGACGTCACCTACGTCTTCGACGAGCCGACGATCGGGCTGCACCCCCACGACATCCAGCGGATGAACGACCTCCTGTTGCAGCTGCGCGATAAGGGCAACACGGTGCTCGTTGTGGAGCACAAGCCGGAGACGATCGCGATCGCCGACCACGTGGTCGACCTCGGCCCCGGCGCTGGCGCGGGGGGCGGCAGCGTCTGCTTCGAGGGCACGGTCAAGGGGCTGCGGCGGAGCAAGACCACCACCGGCCGCCACTTCGACGACCGGGCCCGCCTCAAGCAGGTGGTGCGGGAGTCCTCAAAGGCGATGGAGGTGCGCGGCGCCGAGACCAACAACCTTCAGGACGTTGACGTCGACATCCCGCTCGGGGTGCTGGTCGTCGTCACCGGAGTGGCGGGCTCGGGCAAGAGCTCGCTGATCGACGGCTCGGTGGCGGGGCGGGACGGGGTGGTGTCGGTTGACCAGGCCCCGATCCGGGGCTCGCGGCGGAGTAACCCGGCGACCTACACCGGCCTGCTCGACCCGATCCGCAAAGCGTTCGCGAAAGCAAACGGCGTCAAGCCGGGGTTGTTCAGCGCCAACTCCGAAGGCGCCTGCCCCAGCTGCAACGGCGCCGGCGTTATCTACACCGACCTGGCGATGATGGCCGGCGTCGCCACGATCTGCGAGGAGTGCGAGGGGAAGCGGTTCCAGGCCGCGGTGCTCAAATACAAACTCGGCGGGGTGGACATCAGCGAGGTGCTGGCGATGTCAGTGGGCGAGGCCGAGGAGTTCTTCGCCGAAGGCGCCAAGGCCGGCATCCCGGCCGCGCACACGATCCTCGAGCGCCTCGCTGACGTCGGGCTCGGCTACCTCAACATCGGTCAGCCGCTGACCACGCTGTCCGGCGGCGAGCGGCAGCGACTTAAGTTGGCCACCCGGATGGCGGAGCAGGGCGGCGTCTATGTCCTGGACGAGCCGACCACCGGCCTCCACCTCGCCGACGTCGAGCAGCTGCTCGGATTGTTGGACCGCCTGGTCGACTCCGGCAAGTCGGTGATCGTGATCGAGCACCACCAAGCGGTGATGGCGCACGCTGACTGGATCATTGACCTCGGCCCCGGAGCCGGCAACGAAGGCGGCCGCGTCGTCTTCGAGGGCACGCCGGCCGACCTCGTCGCCAAGCGCTCGACCGTCACTGGCGAGCACCTCGCGGACTATGTCGGCGGCTGACCCGGCTGCCAAAGGGCCTGACTACGATCAGCGGCGTGGTAATCCCCCGTCTGCATGAGCGCTTTTCGTCTCTAGTCGAGACCCTTCCTCACATCGTGCTGTCCGAGCGCCCGACACCGGTCCGCGAGCTTCCGGGTCTCGGCATCTGGGTGAAGGAAGACGGTGCCTTCGGCGCGGGGGGCTGGGGCGGCAACAAGGTGCGCAAGCTGGAGTGGCTGATTCCCGATGCGCGTCGGCGCGGGCGGCGCTCGATCCTCACCTTCGGCGGCCTCGGCACGAACTGGGGGCTCGCGACGGCGCTCTATGCCCGCGAACACGGCCTCGAGACCGCGCTGGCGCTCGTCGACCAACCGATCGATGAGCACGTCAAGGCACAGCTCGCTCGACTCGAAGCCTCGGGCGCGCGCATCCATCGCACCCATACGAAGCCACGTACGGTGGCGATGCTGCCTTGGCTGCTCGCGCGCAGCGCTCGCGGCGGTCGACCGCCGTACTTGCTGCCGGCCGGCGGCTCCTCACCGGTCGGGGCGCTTGGCTACGCCGAGGCGGCGCTGGAGATCGCCGCCCAAGTTGAGGATGGCTCGCTGCCCGAGCCCGCGCACGTCGTCGTCCCGGTCGGCACCGGCGGCACCGCGGCCGGCCTGGCGCTCGGCCTCCAGCTCGCCGGCCTGCGCAGCCGGGTGGTCGGGGTAGTGGTCAATGACCACCTCCGCCTCGATGCGCCGGTCTTCGCCCGCCTCGCGCAGCGCAGCGCCGCTTTGCTGGAGCGCCGTGGCGCGGATCTCGGCCAGCTCCGGCTCGAGCCGGACGTGCTCGACCTGACCCGGGACCAGATCGGCGCCGGCTATGGCCATCCCACCGAGGCCGCGGCGCTAGCTGCCGCCCGGGCCGCCGAGGATCAGCTCCCGCTCGACCCCGTCTACACCGCGAAGGCGATGGCGGGTCTGTTGGCATTGCGTGCTGAGGGGCGGCTCGGCGGCCCGGTCCTGTTCGTTCACACCGACGGGCCGCGCTAGGAGACCTTCGCTCAGCTCCGCTTGGCTTCGTTCAGCGCTCGACGGAGATCGCTGACCGTCTGCGGTCCCCGCAGGGTCTGCACGATCCGGCCCCTGGCGTCGATGGCGACGGTGCTCGGCAGGCCGGTAAAGCGATAGCGGGCGCCGAAGATGCCGTTGGGATCGCTGAGCACAGGGAAGGTCCAGCCGTAGGTCTTGATGAACGCCTGGGCTGGCCCCTCCTGGTCGGTGTAGTCGACGCCGACCAAGTGCGCTCCGTGGGGGAGTGAGCTGTTGAACCGCTCCAGTTCCGCTGCCTCTTCGCGACATGGATCGCACCAGCTCGCCCAGAAGTTGATCAGGGCCGGGCCGCCGCGAAGGTCGGCGAGCGTCACCTTGGGCGCTTGCAGGACCGCGGCGGGAAGGGGTGGCGCCGGTTCCCCCTCGTTTCCGTTGGAGCTCGCGGTGAAGACCTCGACCGCGAGCACGGTCACCACCGCCAGTGCAGCCAGGGCCGGTAGGAGCGCCCGCCTCAAGCCGTCCTCCTACTGCTCGAGCAGGGGAACGTCGTGAGCGATCTGAGAGGGGTTGAAGTTGGCGGGATAGAGCGTCGTGATCTTGCCGTCGGCGGCGATCCCGTAGACCAAGGCGGAGTGCTCGACCAAGTCGCGGCCGGCCTTGGCCGGCTTGGCGACGATGTCCCAGTCCTTCCAGACGTGACCCAGTTCCTGCCGGTTGCCGATCAGGTACTGCATGTGGCCGGTCATCCCGTGCGCTTTGAGGAAGGCGGTGACGGTCTTCGGCGTGTCACCTCGCGGATCGGTTGAGACGGCGACGATCTGCAGGTTCTTTGCCTTCGGACCAAGCAGGGCCTGCGCCGTCTTCAGGTGGCTGACTATCAACGGGCAGACGTCGGGGCAATGGGTGTAGATGAATGTCACCAGAACGGCTTTGCCCCGGTATTCCTCGAGGTTGACCAGGTGCCCGAGCGAGTCGTGCAGGACGAGCGGTGCGGCCAGCTTCGCCGGCGCCGCTTCGCCACCCGAGTATTTGGCGCCCTCGGCCGCCGCGGGCTGGGTTTTCGCGGCGCTCGATTGCGAGCTGCCGCAGCCAGCGAAGAGCACCGCCGCGAGAACGATCAGCGACGCCGAGGAAAGGCAGATGAGGGAGGTGATCCGCTTGCGATTCATCGTGGGCGGACGAGCCACGTGCGAAGAAGCATACGGATGAATGCGGGCCGAGGTTCGATCAGATCGTGTGGCGCAGGCGGGCAGCCTCGAACACAAAGATCACCGGCCATGCCAGCGGCTACTACCGGTGGTGCACGCGGTTACGGGCTAAGGACAGGGCTTGTCGGTGCCGGGCGTCCGGCGCCGACATCGCTCACGTGCGCTAACGACAGCCGTTGGGCCAGCGGTTGGCTGGCAGCGAAACGCCGTGGCTGGCGGTGACCATGGGGGTGCTGGCGGTTGCCGCGACGTCGGTGTGGTGGATGGCGGCTCGGAGGTCGCTCGCTCTCGGCGTGGGCGCGGTCGACTTGGTCGCTGCGGGTCCGGCGAAGGGGTGCCGCGCCGCGTGGACGAGGCGGATTAGGGCGCGGGGACCTCCGTATGAGCGCAGAGTTCGCTCCAGCGAGTAGATCGGGACTTCGCGGGCGCCTAGTGTTGCGGCCAGACGGACGTCGTCGAGGAGGCGCGAGAAGCGTCGGTAAGGACCGCGGCCTGCGGAGCCGAGGCTGATCTGGCCGACGCTGCCGAATTCATGGCGGGCGGAGCGGAGGTAGGAGGAGACGATGCCGGGGCCGGGGTCTCGCCCCGAGTGGTAGGCGAAGACGCTGCGGTAGACCTGGAAGTAAAGCTCGTCCCAGGGGGCGTTCGGCAGGATGAACCCGGTCGCGTCCTGGAGTGCCAGGCGTCTGTCCTTGAGATCATCGAGAGCCGCTGGTGCGGGCGCTGCGGCGATGTTGACGTTGTGGCGATTCGCCCAGCGCACGATGCGAGCGTAGCCGCGCCAGGCCGCGCACTGGCCCGGGGGGTCGATCGATTGCTGGAAGAGCGTTGAGAGTGCGGCGTCGCTGCCGCCACCGACAATCGCCGCCGCTGTTTCGAAGGGCGTGCGCACCCGCGGCTCGGGGTCCAGTGCGACACCGCGCAGCTGAACACGCTTCCTGTGGGCCCAGCTGACGAGCGCTTTGGTGGCGGCGAACTGCTCGGCGGCGGCTCCCTCCCAGGCCCAGTAGCCGTCGCTGTAGGGGATCAGGACCCAGGCCCAGACCGGCACGCCAAGCCGGTTTGCCTTGCGGATGATCTTGAGGGCGTCGTGGCGATGCGGCTCGCCCGGAGGAACCGGTCCGAAGTCCCGCTTGTAGCGGAGGTTGAAGTAGAGCGGGATCTGGTTCTGACGAAGGACGCGCCACAGATAAGGGGTGTAGGCGTGAAGGTCGCGCCGCTTCCAGTAGGTGCCAGGCGAGCTCCAGTCCGTGCCGGGAACCGCCTCGCCCGCCCAGAAGCCGATCGTGGTTCCCTGCTGGGGGAGGGCCGCCTGTGGAGCGATGGCGCCTTTTCCCCGCGCCAGGGCAGCCTGCGGAGCGAGCAGCGCGAGTGCGGCCAAAGTCGCCACTGCGATTCCCCCCCGCGTCATCCCGTCATCGTAGGCTGAGGCGGGATGAGTGCGGCGAGGCGTCCCACGCGGGCGCAAGTCAAGCGGCGACGGACGGTTGCGGCGGGGGTCGTCGGGCTCCTGCTGCTGGCGGTTGCCTACCTGGCCTTCTCCGATGTGATCTTCGGCCCGAGCAACGCCGAACTCGCTGATGAGAACGGCGATCAGCTCGTCCACATCGAGATCCACAGCAAGGCCGTCGGCCGCGACCTCGGCGTCAACGTGATCGTGCCGCCGCTTGCCGGGCCGCGCGGTAAGCGTGGTCTGTTGGTCTACCTGCACGGCCGCGGCGGCTACGAGGGAACCTTCAACGACGCGGTGCTGCGCGGGCTGCCGTTGCTGCACGGTCACGGGCCGGTGATCGCCTTTCCCGCCGGCGGGGTGCACGGTTACTGGCACAACCGGGCCGACGGCGACTGGGATACCTGGGTCACCAAGGAAGTGATCCCGCGGGTGATCAAGCGCTTCGGGATCGATCCGCACCGCCTGGCGATCGGCGGCATCTCGATGGGCGGCTTCGGCGCCTTCGACATCGCCCTGCACCACCCCGGCGAGTTCTGCGCGGTCGGCGGTCACTCGCCGGCGCTCTGGTTCGAAGGCGGCGAAACCGCGCCCGGCGCCTTCGACGACGCCGCTGACTTCGAAGCCAACGACGTCGTCGGCACGGTTCAGGAAGATCCGGACGCCTTCGGCAACGCCAAGGTCTGGGTCGACTATGGGACCGAAGATCCGTTCCGCGTCTATGACGAAGGCTTCGTCGAAGCAATGGAAGCGGGGGGCACCGACTTCAGCGCTCACTCATGGCCGGGTGCCCACGAGGGCGGCTACTGGAACGACCACTGGCCCGACTACCAGCGCTTCTACGTCAAGGCGCTGGCCCACTGCGGCTAGCCGCTCTCGGCTCCGTACTCCTTATATGGGTACCACCATTCCTTGCGCTCGATCTTCGACTCCATGTGGACGTGCTTGGTCTCCTGGAAGGCCTCGAGGCCCTCGCGGCCAAGCTCGCGGCCGAGGCCGGACTGCTTGAAGCCGCCGAATGGGCCGGCATCGTTGTCGGTCAGCGGGTCGTTGATCCAGACCGTGCCGGCGCGCAGCTCGCGCATGCAGCGGACGGCGCTCTCGAGGTCGCCGGTGTAGACGTTGGCGCCGAGGCCGAACTCGGTGCCGTTGGCCAGCGCGATCGCTTCCCCGAGCGAGGAGACCGGGACGATCGGCGCGACCGGGCCGAAGGTCTCCTCGCGCAGCAGGGCGCTGTCGGCGACGGCGTCGGTGACGACGGCGGGGGAGAGGAAGTGACCGCGATTCTGACCGCCGTCATCGCCGCCGACCAGGACCTCTGCCCCGGCGCTCCGCGCCGCGTCGAGCTGGGCGATCACCTTGGCACGCTGAGGCTCAGAGATCATCGGCCCGACGTCGGTCGAGACCTCGAAGGGGTCGCCGAGGACGAGGCCGCTTGTGTGCTCGACGAAGGCGCTTACGTAGTCGTCGAAGATCTCCTCGGCGACGTAGAAGCGCTCGGCCGAGGTGCAGACCTGGCCCGCATTGAGGAAGGCCGCCCAGACGCCGCCGCGGGCGGCGATCTCCAGCTGCGGTGCGACATCGGCGCAGACGATGAAGGCGTCCTTACCGCCCATCTCGAGGTTCATCCGCGCCATCCGTCCGATGCAGGCGGCGGCCACCCTCTTGCCGGTCGCAACCGAGCCGGTGAAGGCGATGCAGTCAACGCCGGGGTGCTCGGCGAGCATCGCGCCGACCTCGCCGGCACCGGCGAGCAGGCTGACGACGCCGGCCGGCAGGTGCTCGAAGACGCCGGCCAGCATCAGGGTCGAGAGCGGGGTCAGCTCCGAGGGCTTGCAGATGACGCAGTTGCCGGCCGCCAGCGCCGGGGCGACCTTCCAGGCCAAGAGCAGCAGCGGGTAGTTCCAGGGCACGATGCAGGCGACCACGCCGAGCGGGTCCTTGACCACCATCGCCAGCTGGGTCGACTCGATCGGCGGGATCACGCGGCCGGCATGGTCGCGGCCGATCTCGGCGTAGTAGTCGAAGGCCGCCGCGGTCCACTCGAGCTCGTCGCGGTTCTCGAGCAGCGGCTTGCCGCCCTCGGCAGTCATCGTGCGGGCCAGCTCCTCGGCGTCGGCGCGCAGCCGCCGCGCCACCTCGTGCAGCAGCTCGCAGCGCTCGCCGGCCGTGGTGTGCGCCCAGGCGGACCAGGCCTCACGGGCAGCCGTGACGGCGGACTCGACCTGCTCGGGGGAGGCCGACGCCACCTCGACAATCGTCTCCGTTGTGTACGGGTTCTCGACTGCGATCGGAGCGCCCGCGCCGGCCACCTGCTCGCCGCCGATCAAGAGCTTCGTCGCGTTGCCGTTGGATACCGCCATCTCTTCGGCTCAGGCTACCGGCAGGCAATTTGTCGATTTGCTTTTCGCATGCCGGGGAGTCGTGTTGAATGGTTGGCTGTGAAGCGCCTCGTCCTCGTCGCTGCGATCGTTTCCACCCTTACTGCCGGGACCGGTGTCGCCCAGAGCGCACCCGCCCCCAAGCACTTGGGTGAAACCGCGACCGCCTTGACATCGTTCGCCAACTGCCCCTGCACGGCGTTCCAGTACGGAGATATCGGCACTGCGAACAACTCCTACGCCTTCCCGTACGGAGGAGTGCTCACCAAGAGCGGCTTCTACGTCGGCGAAGAAATCAACGCGGCCGATTGGGTGCAGATGCGCTCCTTTTCCCACTCGGGGACGAATCGCGCAACGGTCACCGGCGAGGGCCCCAAACACATGCTCCAAGGCTTGCCAGCCAAATCGATCGGCAGCTTCTACGAGCGTCTGCCAGTCAGTGCCCTCGGCGCGCTCGGAGCCCGATACTCCATCACCAGCGCGTCGATCGAAGCGACGCCGACGTACTTCAACAGTCCGAACATCGTCGACGAAGTGCTCGGCACAGCCACGCCCCTGTCGGTGGGAGATTCGTTTGAAACTACCCCCGCCAAAAAACTGCGGGTCAACGTCGAAGCGGTGCTCGAGCCAGACGAAGACCACGACGGCTATGGCGACGTCTCGCAGGACCTTTGCCCGGGATCGCCGCTCGGCGGCGGTCCCTGTTCCGGGACGCTGTTCGGCAGCGACCTCCAAGAAGCCCACAGTAACGGTGGTGGCGCCGCCTTCGAACCGCTTCTCGTCCAGAAAACGGTCGATAGCGTTTCGACCGTTCTCCCCTTCGACGGCGTGGTCGTTCGCTGGCGTGTGCTCAGCTCGCACAGCGACAATTTTCGCGTTCGTGTCGTCAGCCCTCAGGGAGGCTCAGGGCTCAAAGTCCTCAGCTCGAGCGCGGTTGAGTCGGTCAGCGTCGAACCGAGCCCGCCGATCGGCAAGGTCACGAGCTTCGCGACGCGACTGCCGATCCCGGCCGGTTCCTACGTAGGTCTGGCTTCGCCGACGAAATCTCTGGCGCCGGTCGCGCTCCACGCATCTGGGGCGAGCGAGACCGAATTTCACGACGCGCCGGATGGCACTGTGATCAGCGAACCGGGCACCGCTCGTTCGTTGGAGGTGGCCTACGACGCCGACATCGAGCCCGACGCCGACCATGATGGCTACGGGGACGTCACCCAGGACAGCTGCCCCGGTGCCGCCATGGTGCACGATGGCCAGTGCCCCGTTATCGACTCGCCGCCGAACCGCGCGACGGCGACGGCGCCAAAGGTCACCGGCCTCGAAGTCGTGCCGAAGAAATTCCGCGTCAAGGGCAAAGGAAACAGCGCCAAGCTGAAGCTGACCCTCTCGCGCGAAGCCACGGTCTCTTTCGGCATCGAAGCGAAGAGGACTTGTGGCGGCAAAGGCAAAAGCAAAGGCAAGAGCGCGCGCTGCAAGCCTGGCTTCCACATGGTGCAGACGATGACCCAGAAGCTCCCAGCAGGTCAGGGCGCGGTCCCCTATAGCGCTCGCCTGCACGGCCACGGAGGGGAAGTCCCACTTCAGCCCGGGGCCTACCGGGTCACCGCGGTGCCAACCGCGGGAGGGGTCACCGGCAAGGCGGGGCAGGCCACCTTCACGGTGCTGGCGCCGCGTCACCGCGCTGGCCGCTGACTCCCGCCCTGCGCTTTCCTTTGCGGCCGACTGCTTCATTTGCTTCAATCGTTGGACCAGAGAAAGGAGGTGGTCCTAACTTGATTCACATGCTTAATGGGACTCTGGAGGTGCAGGGCCGCTAGGCGCCGCACTGTTTCGGGGCGCCCGGTGGAATCCACCCCGGGCACCGGCGAGCAGGGAATGCCGGGCTTTGTCCCACCCGGACGCTGCTTTCATGCTCGTTCAAGCACCTCGCCAGGGCCGCCTTTTCGGCGGCCCTGGCGCTTTTAAGACTGGAGGAATCGTGATGATCACCAAGACCGACTTCATTGGCATTCCCTCGACCGACGCCGAGCGCTCGCGACGCTTCTATATAGAGACGCTTGGCCTGCGGCCTGACGATCGCGGCAAATACGAATTCTGGGCAGGGGAGACCTGTTTCGGCATCTGGGAGCCAGCGAGGACGGGAAGAGAGTTTGCGCCGCAGAAAAACGCGCACCCGGCGCTGCACGTCGACGACGTCGCCGCGGCGCGAGTGGAGCTCGAGGCCAAGGGGGTCGAGTTCAACGGCGAGACCTTCGATTCCGGCGTCTGCCACATGGCCTTCTTCACCGACCCCGACGGCAATGACCTGATGCTGCATCATCGCTACGCGCCTCCTCCAGCGGCTGAGTAAGCGCGATCAGGCGGTGCGGGTGGCGCTGCTGGGCCGAAGTGCGGCCTCGATTGCCTCGGCCAGCTCCTCCGCGTTGTCCCCGGCCAGCGTGCTCGTCGTGACGCGTATCGCGCGACCGCTCTGCAGGCGAAAGGGAGCGCCGGGCATGACGGCCCAGCCCTGGGCGAGCAGCGACTGGACGACCGGCGCCTCCTCCGGCACCGGGATCCAGACCGCGATGCCGGCGGTTGCTGAGACCTCGATCCCGCGGTCGGCAAGGGCTTCCAGGAATCGCTCGCGGCGCTCGCGGTAGGTGTCGGCCGCGCGCTCCAGCGTCGCGCTCACGCCCGCGTCTCCCCACATCGCCGCAACCAGTTGCTGCAACAGGTGGCTGACCCACTGCGGCCCGACCGCTTGGCGGCCGCGCATGCGGCTGATCGTCTGGGCATCGCCGGCGACCACTGCCAGGCGCAGGTCGGGACCGAGCGACTTGGCCAGGGAGAGGGCGGCCGCCCAGCGCTCGCGCCCCGGAATCAGGCTGATTCGCGGCACGCCGGCGATCGGTCCCAGGTGGTCGTCCTCGACTACCAGCGCCGACGGTGCTCGCCTGAGCACCCTGCGCAGCTCCTTCGCCCTTTTCTCGTCAAGCGATGCGCCCGTCGGGTTTTGACCGCGTGGGTTGAGGACGACGGCTCCGGCACCCTTGTCGAGTGCCGCCGCCAGCTCATCGGGAAGCATGCCCTTGGCGTCGATGGGGACTGGGCGCAGGGCCAGCCCGAGTGCACGGAGAAGGTCAAACAGGCCGGCGAAGCCGGGGTCTTCGACGGCGATGAGGTCTCCCGGTCTGGTGTTTGCCTGTAGCGCTCGCTCGATCCCGTCGAGCGCGCCGCTGGTGACGGCGATCTCATCCGTTCCGATGCCGGCGGCACTGAACTCGGCTTCTGCCAGGGCGCGCAGCTTGGGCACCGTTGGCTCGCCGCCGTAGAGCTGCGTCGGAGGGTCGAGCCGGCGCAGAAAAGGCGTTGGATCGGGAAGCAGCTCGGGGTCGGGATTGCCGCTGGAGAGGTCGCGGGCACCGACCGGAGCAGCTGGCCTCCGCAGGGCTCCACCAAGCGGCGGGCGCCAGCTGACCTGGGAGCGGCTGCGTTTGTGCGTGACCACGAGGCCGCGCGAGCGCAGGTCGCTGAGCGCGGCCGAGACAGTGGTCGGGCTGACGCCGAGCTCAGCGGCTAGGGCGCGAATCGCCGGCAGCCTCTCTCCCGGCGCCAACGCTCCCTGCTCGATCGCCCGCTCGATGCTGGCGGCGATCTCCTGCCCGCCCTTTCCCCTAATGCGATATTGTGCCATATCAGATAAGCAATCTGTACTGTAACAGATGAAGACACCACGAACAAAGCTGCGCCGCAAGCCAGCCAGAGGCTCGCATGAGCGCGAGGTAATCGAGGCGATCTTCGACGAGGCGCTGGTCTCCCACCTCGGCGTGATCGACGATGGCCTGCCGGTGGTGATCCCGACCCTCCACGCGCGGATGGGATCGCGGGTCTACCTGCACGGCTCGACCGCCAGCCGCGCCCTGCGCCAGTCCAGTGGTGCCGAGGTCTGCCTGACCGCGACGCTCGTTGACGGCTTGGTGCTGGCACGGGCGGCCATGCATCACTCAGCCAACTACCGCTCGGCGATGATCTTCGGAGAAGGCACCTGGGTCGATGACGAAGAGGAGAAGTTGGCGGCGCTCGAGGCGGTGGTCGAAAAGATCGTCCCCGGCCGCTGGGGAGACGCTCGCGTGCCAAACGCGAAGGAGCTTCGCGCGACCTCGGTCCTGCGCATTCCGCTCCACGAGGCCTCGGCCAAGATCAGGATGGGACCACCGGTCGATGACGACGCCGACCTGGAGCTGCCGGTCTGGGCGGGGGTGGTGGGTCTCCGCACGGTCGCCGAGCAGCCCGAGCCGGACGCCTTGCTCGCGCCGGGCATCCAGCCCCCGGACTACCTAGCCGAGATGCTTGCTGCGCGGGGAGGGTCGTCAGCCTGAGGGTCGAATCAGCGGGCATGAAAAGAAAGCTCGATGTAGGCGGCACTCTCAGTCAGATCTTCTCCACCTACGGCGACCAGGCAGGTGTGCTGCTGCCCGTCGCCTTCGCGATCTACCTCGTGGTGGCGGTGGTCAACGCGATCCTAATCGGCAGCTTTGTGCTGACACTGACTCTGGGGCTGGCGGTGAGCATCGTTGCTGCAACCCTCTACCAGGGCATGGTCGTGAACCTGGTCAAGGACATCCAGGACGGCCGCCGTGACAACTCCGTCCAGGATCTGATCGACGCGGCCTGGCCCGTGGTCCTGCCGCTGATCGGCGCCGGCATCCTCGCCGGCATCGCGATCGGCATCGGCTTCCTGTTTCTGCTTGTGCCGGGATTGATCCTGCTTACGATCTGGTCGGTGATCGCGCCGGTGATCGTGGTCGAGCGCAGCGGCGTAATGGACGCCTTCGGTCGCTCTCGCAAATTGGTCAAGGGGAACGGCTGGCAGGTCTTCGGGGTGATCTTCGTCGTCTTCCTGATCACCGCAATAGCCGGCATCGTTCTCGGCGCGATCGGCACCGCGATCTCCGGCAGCTTTGTCATGCACCTGTTGGTCAACCTGATCGCCTCGACCCTGACCGCGCCGATCGGCGCCCTGGCCGCTTCGACCATCTACTTCGGACTGCTTGGAATCAGCGGGTCCGCAGCGTCACCGTCTCCCGCCGCACAGCCGCTGCCGACCGAGCCACCGCCACCACCGCCCGCTCCAGAAGCACCGCCAGCCCCGCCGTCACCCGGCGGCGATCCACCCGCAGTGTGAGATCCGCACGCATGTACTGGCTGACCAGCCAGCATGCGACAATGGCCGCGGCTTGACTGCGAACGGGGAACCCATCGAGCACCTCGACGTGCTGATCGTCGGCGCCGGCCTCTCGGGCATCGGCGCCGCGCACCACCTGCAGGAGGCTTTTCCCGGACGCAGCTACGCGATCTTCGAGGCGCGGGAGGAACTGGGGGGGACCTGGGACCTCTTCCGTTATCCCGGCATCCGCTCCGACTCCGACATGCACACCCTGGGCTACCGCTTCAAGCCCTGGACGGCATCGAAGTCGATCAGCGACGGCGAGGCGATCCTCGACTACGTGCGGGAGACCGCGCGCGACGGCCGGATCGACACCAAGATCCGTTTCCAGCATCGCGTCGTGCGGGCCGAGTGGTCAAGCGAGGAGGCGCTCTGGTCGGTTGAGGCCGAGCGCGTCGACAGCGGCGAGAGCGTGCGCCTGACCTGCAATTACCTCTGGGTCTGCAGCGGCTACTACAGCTACGACAAAGGCTTCACTCCCGAGTTTCCTGGCGCCGAGGATTTCAGCGGCGAGATCGTCCATCCTCAGCACTGGCCCGAGGACCTCGACTACAGCGGCAAGCGCGTGGTCGTGATCGGCAGTGGCGCCACCGCCGTGACGCTGGTTCCGGCGATGGCCGAGAAGGCCGCCCACGTGACGATGTTGCAGCGCTCGCCGACCTACATCGCCTCGTTGCCGGCGGAGGATCCGATTGCCAACGGGCTGCGCCGCTTCCTTCCCGATAAGGCCGTCTACACGATCGTGCGCTGGAAGAACGTGACGCTGCAGTCGCTGGTCTATCAGCTCAGCCGCCGCCGCCCGCGGGCGGTGAAAAAGATGATTCGGCGCGGGGTCGTACGCTCGCTGCCGGCCGGCTACGACATCGACAAGCACTTCAAGCCGAAGTACAACCCCTGGGACCAGCGGATGTGCCTGGTGCCCAACGGCGACCTCTTCAAGGCGATCCGCAGCGGTGACGCGACGGTCGTCACCGAGACGATCGAGCGCTTCACCGAGAGCGGGATCAAGCTCGATTCGGGCGAGCAGCTCGAGGCCGACGTAATCATCACCGCCACCGGGCTCAACCTGCTTTTCCTCGGCGGCATGGAGCTGGTCGTCGACGGCGATCCGGTCGATGTCTCCGAGAAGATGGCTTACAAGGGAATGATGCTGAGCGGCGTGCCCAATTGCGCCTTCACGGTTGGCTACACCAACGCCTCCTGGACGCTGAAGGCCGACCTCACCTCCGAATACGTCTGCCGGGTGCTCGCCCACATGGACGCTCACGGCTACCGCAAAAGCGTGCCCGAGCTCGCCGACTCCAGCGTCGAGGAGCTGCCGTTGCTCGACTTCACCTCCGGCTACGTCCTGCGCTCGCTCGACCAGTTCCCCAAGCAGGGCTCGAAGGAGCCCTGGAAGCTGCGCCAGAACTACGTGCTCGACATCAGGACAATTCGCCGCGGCCCAATCGACGACGGCGCGATGCAATTCTCCGGCGCCGGTTCGCACAGCGACGAGTCCGAGCGCACTCTCGCTCCCGCATAGTTCACGCATCCGATATTGACCCCACTGGGGTGTGGTGAATGTCGGATGCGCTTAGGGAAGCAGCGCGATCGCGCGGCCGGGGGCACCGCTGGCGACGGCGATCTTGACCGGCAAGAAGACAAAGGAGGCGCCACGGGGCGGCAGCCGATCGAGGTTCGTCAGTCCCTCGATGAAGGCCATTTCACGGCTGAGGCCGGCGCGGTGGACTTCGTTGCCCTCCTCGGCAGAGCCCATACTCGGCGCGTCGATGCCGATCGTCTTGACGCCCCGCTCGTGCAGGAAGATCGCCGCCGCGGCCTCCGGGGCGGGCCAGGCGGGCCGCGACTGCAGCACCACCGGCTCGTGCAGGAAGGCCCTGCCCGCCTCACCTTCCACGTAGTGCTTGGACCAACCGGTCAGCAGCAGTGCGATCTCGCCGGCCTCGAAGTGCCCGTGCTCCACCTCCCAGGCTTCGAGGTGGGCGACCGTTATCGCCGGGCTGGCGCCGGGCTCGGCCTCGCCGTCGAGGTGGCGGAGGTCGACGACAGCCGCCGGGCCGATCAGCCTCGAGAGGTCGAGCTTCTCGGCGCTGGTCTCGCCCAGCGGCCCCGCTTCGGGCAAGCCGGAGTCGGGTGGCGGGATGTAGTGGGAGGGTGCGTCGACGTGGGTGCCGGCGTGCTCGTCAAGGATGATGAAGTGAGTCACGTAGGGGCCGAGCGAGCAGCTGCTCGCGCCCGTGGGCAGGTCGCTCTCCTCGTGCCAGCTCCAGTTCTTGTGGGCAAACGGCATGTGCTCCGGCCAGGTCGCCGGCAGGTGCTCGGAGAGCGTGACCGAGAGGTCGACGATCTTGTCTGGGTCGGCTTCGATCAAGATGATCGAAGTAGTACCACGGCTGCGCTCAGGCCTCAGCCAGTAGGCGCTCGGCGAGGCGGTTCATGCCCCGCTCGTGGGCTGCCTTGGCGGCCTCGGCCCAGTCGGTCTCGCGGTCGGGAGGAGGGTCGACGCTGGCGTCGCGCAGGGTGGCGATGTCCTTGAAGGCGCGCAGGTCATCGGCGGCTTCGATCAGCGAGGCGCGCAACGCCGGACGCCGCTCGCGGATCGCGTTCTCGAGCACGCCCTCAAGTGAGCCGTGGCGACGCAAGAGCTCCGCGGCCGTCTTGGGCCCAACTCCCTTGGCGCCGGGCAGGCCGTCAGAGGGATCGCCGCGCAGGGCGATGAAGTCGGGGACGAGCTCGGGTCCGATCCCGTAGCGCTCCTCGACCTCCGCTGGGCCGACTGCTTCGGCCCCTTTGCCTTTGCCGCCGGTCTTTACGTAGAGGACCGTGACCCGCTCATCGGCGCACTGGTACATGTCGCGGTCGCCGGTCATCAGCAGGGCGTGGCCGCCGGCCTCGGCCTCACGGCGGGCGTAGGTGCCGAGCAGGTCGTCGGCCTCGAGATCCTCGCTGGTCGCCACCGTCCAGCCGAAGGCGGCGAAGAAGTCGCGGGCGGCAGCAAACTGAGGCGAAAGGTCATCGGGCATCGCCGCCTCGCGCTCGGCGTGGTAGGCGGGGTAGAGCTCGGTCCGGTAGGAGGCGGCATCGGGGCCGAAGCAAAGGACCACGGCGCGGGGCGCACGCAGTTCGACCTCGCGCAGAACCAGGTTGGCGGTGCCGAGCAGGGCGTTGACCGGCTTGCCGTCGGCGCCCACGATCGAGTCCGGCAGCGCGTAGAAGGCACGGAAGAGCATCGAGGGCGTGTCGACGACAAGCAGCGGTTGGGCCACGGCCGCAGCCTACGGGCCAAGACTGTCCCGCGCTGTTCCTTTGCTTCGAGCGGTGGTGAAAAGGAACAGCGGAAGGTCTGTGGACTACGGTCTCGCGGATGAACGAGCCCGATGGACCCCGTATCGCACCCGGGAGCCGGCGCCAGCTCGGCTGGGTCAACTTCGCGATCGCGCGGCTGATCGGGATCGCGACGCGTGGGCAGCCGCCACACATCTTCACCACGCTGGGCCGCCACCGCGGCCTCTTTCGTCGCTGGCTCTGGTTCGCCGCGGCGCTGATGCCGGGCGGCAAGCTGCCCCGCGAGGACACCGAGCTGGTGATCCTGCGGGTCGCCCACAACACCGGCTGCACCTACGAGTGGGTGCAGCACGAGCGCATGGCTCGCCGCGTTGGGCTCAGCGAGGAAGAGATCGGTCGCGTTCGCCAGGGCCCCGATGCGGCTGGCTGGACCGAGCGCCGCGCTCTCTTGCTGCGAGCCGCCGACGAGCTGCACGCCGGCGACAAAATCGGCGACGAGCTCTGGGCTCGACTTGCAAGCCAGCTCGACGAGGTCTTGCTGATCGAGCTCTGCATGCTGATCGGCCACTACGAGATGCTGGCGATGACGCTCAACTCGCTCGAGGTCGAGCCGGACTTCGAGGCAAGGCTGTGAAGGTAGGCGTCCGGGACCTGCGCGGCAAGCGCTGCCTGGTCACCGGGGCGGCCAGCGGCATCGGCCGCTCGACGGCAATCGCCGCCGCCGGCAGGGGCGCCGAGCTCTTCCTGACCGATCGCAATGCCGAGGGGCTTGAGAGCGCCGTCGCCGAGATCCGCGACGCGGGAGGGACCGTGTCCCACTTCGCCGCATTTGACATTGTCGATCACGACGCGGTGGTCGCCTTCGCCGCGGAAGTGCACGCGATTGCTCCCAGCATGGACGTAGTGATGAACGTCGCAGGCATCTCCACCTGGGGCAAAATCGAGCAGCTCGAACATGAGCACTGGCGGCGCACGATCGAGATCGATCTGATCGGGCCGATCAGCGTGCTCGAGTGCTTCGTGCCGCCGATGATCGCGGCACGCCATGGCGGCCACATCGTCAACGTCGCCTCGGTCGCGGGGCTCTTCGGCTTGCCCTGGCACGCTCCCTACAGCGCCGCCAAGTTCGGCCTGCGCGGCGTCTCCGAGGTGCTCCGCTTCGACTTGCGTAAGAACCGCATCGGCGTCAGCTTGGTCTGCCCGGGTGCGGTGAAGACGCCGCTGGTAGGCACCGTGGACATCGTCGGGGTTGATCGCGACAACCCGAAAATGCGCAAGCTGATCGCGCTCTTTGAGCGCCGCGCCGTCACTCCCGAGAGCGTCGCCGGGAAGATCATCGAGGGGATCGAGAAGAACCGCTACATGGTCTTCACCTCCCCCGACGGCCGCTTCCTGCACTGGCTTCAGCGCAAGTTCTCGCCGCCCTACGAGCTGCTGATGCGGGTGATGAACCGCGAGCTCGATCGCGCTGCCCGCTGACGTTCGCGTCACCCGTGACGGCCGACCCCGGTCGTCCTCTAGGTTTGTCGCCGTGCCTGAGGCGGCCCTGAACATCGAGGATCTGGCGAAGCGCTACCCGACCGGGGTGGAGGCGCTGCGCGGCGTCTCCCTGCAGATCAAGCAGGGAGAACTCTTTGGCCTGCTCGGTCCCAACGGCGCCGGCAAGTCGACGCTGATCCACTGCACGACCGGGCTGGCGCAGCCGACCGGCGGCTCGATCCACGTCTTTGGCCACGACGCTACCGGGAACTACGGCGAGGCGCGGCAGGCGGTCGGACTTGCCCCGCAGGAGCCCAACATCGACTGGTTCCTCACTGTCGCCGAGACCCTCGATTACCACGCCGGCTACTTCGGCATGCCCAAGCGCGAACGGCGCCAGCGCACCGAGGAGCTGCTCGAGACCTTCTCGTTGACCGAGAAGCGCGATGAACGCACGCGCACGCTCTCGGGTGGGATGAAGCGGCGGTTGATCCTGGCCCGGGCGATGATGCACCGGCCGCGTCTGCTGATCCTCGACGAGCCGACCGCCGGCGTCGACGTCGAGCTGCGGCTCGAGCTCTGGCATTACGTGCAGCGGATCAACCAGGAAGGGACGACGATCCTGCTGACCACGCACTACCTCGAGGAGGCCGAACAGCTCTGCGACCGGATCGCCTTCATCAACGGCGGCCAGATCGTCGGCGAGGGGACGAGCAGCGAGCTCTCCCAGCGCTACGGCGTCGACAGCCTTGAGGACGCCTACCTGGCCTTGGTCGGGCGCAAAGAGCTCTCGCGCTCGCACGCCGAGGTCGTCACTCCGTGAGCGCAGCGCAGATTCGCTTCGCGACGCTCTGGCGCCGCGAGGTCAACCGCTTCATGAAGATCAAGAAGCAGACGTTGGGCGCGCCCCTGCTCGAAACCTTCCTCTACATCATGGTTTTCGGCGCCGCGCTCGGTTCGCGGATCAAGCACCTGCATGGGATCGATTACATCCTCTTCGTCATCCCCGGCCTGATCATGATGGCCTTCTCGACCAACGCCTTCGCCAACAACTCCTCCTCGATCCTGCAGCAGAAGTTCCAGGGGGCGATCCAGGACCAGCTCTCCTCGCCGGCCTCGCCCTTGGAGCTGTTGCTCGCCTTCTCGCTCGGCGGCTTCATGCGCGGCCTGATCGTGGCGACCCTGACCTTCATCGTCTCGGTGGTCCTGGTCGGCCTGCCGGTCGACCACGTCCTGGTCCTGATCCCCTCGCTTGCCCTGGTTGGCTTCTTCTTCTCCCAGCTCGGCGTTCTCACTGGGGTGCGCGCCGAGCAGTTCGACGACGTCTCCTTCGTCCAGACCTTCGTCCTGCAGCCGCTGATCTTCCTTGGCGGGGTCTTCTACTCGGCCGCCCTGCTGCCGCAGCCTTTCGAGACCCTGACTCGCTTCAACCCGATCTACTACATGATCAACCTGGTTCGCTACGGGTTCGTCGGCTTCACCGAAGTCAGCGTCGCCCTTTCGCTCCTGGCTCTGACCGCCGCCACCGCCGCCATCTTCCTGGTCAATCTGCGCCTCTTCGGCCAGGGCTACAAGCTGCGCGCCTAGCTGCCGACGTTGGCGCCGATCCAGTCGACGGGCGGCTAGGCCTTGGCCAAAGGCAGGCGCTCGGCGAGCCCGGTCAGCTCAAGCACCCGGGTGACGGCGGCAAAGTCGCTGGGGATGAAGCTGACCCTGGCGCCGCCCTCGTTGCGGCTCAGGGTCGAGACGAGCAAGGCGATCCCAGTTGAGTCGATGAACTCGAGCTCGCGCATGTCGACGATGACCGGGGTGGAGGCGTCGGCGAGCGAACCATCGAGCGCGCTCTCGGCTGTGCCGGCGTTGGCGAGATCGAGCTCGCCGGCAAAAGCGATCACAAGAGCGCCGTCGCTTTCTTGGCTGCGAACGACGAGTGTGCCGTCGGCGATTTCGCGTTGCTCGCTAGTCATTCCGTCCCTCCAGGGAAGAGTACGCCACCTTGCGGGTTTGCTCTCTTCTCAGCGGGTATTCGTGGTCACGACTAACCAGAATCACCACCTTCCAGTCCGAAAGCTTGCCGGCGACGGTCTCCCTGGTGCGCAGGGACCGTCGCCGGTTCTTCTTTGGGTGGGATACGGGAAATCGCGATGAGCAGAAGGAGCGGGCCATGCCACCTCGCGGAGTGAAAAAAGGGACGAAGCGAGCGCGACAGTACGAGCACATCAAGAGCAGCGAGAAGAAAGCGGGCCGCTCTGAGGGCCGCGCCGAGGAGATCGCCTCCCGTGCCGTCAATAAGGAAAAGGCGCGCTCGGGCGAGTCGCGCAGCAGCTCACGCAGTTCGACCCGGGGCCGCTCGGCCAGTAGTCGCGGCGGTAGGCAGTCGGGCAAAGGGCCGGGCGCGCGCACTCGCGAACAGCTCTACAACGATGCCCGCAAGCTCGGCATCGAAGGACGCTCGAAGATGAACAAGAGCCAGTTGCAGCGGGCTGTGGCTGGCGCAAGCTAAAGAAAGGGCTTCGATGGAGAAGAGAGCACTTGGCAGCGGCGGCTTGGAGGTTTCGGCCGAGGGACTGGGTTGTATGGGGATGTCGGAGTTCTACGGCTCGGCCGACGAGGCGGAGGCGACGGCGACGATCGAGCGGGCGCTTGAGCTGGGGGTGAACTTTCTCGACACGGCCGACATGTACGGGCCGTTCACCAACGAGAAGCTGGTCGGCAAGGCGATCGCCGGGCGCCGCGACGAGATTGTGCTGGCGACCAAGTTCGGCAACGTACGAGGGCCGGGCGGCGAGCGCCTCGGCGTGCGCGGTGACCCTGAGTACGTGCGAGATGCCTGTGAGGCATCGCTGCAGCGGCTCGGCGTCGAGACGATCGACCTCTACTACCAGCACCGCGTCGATCCGAAAGTGCCGATCGAGGAGACCGTCGGCGCGATGGCTGAGCTGGTCGAGCAGGGCAAGGTGCGCTACCTCGGCCTCTCTGAGGCGGCGCCGGAGACGATCCGCCGCGCCCACGCCACCTACCCGATCACCGCTCTGCAGACCGAGTACTCGCTCTGGAGCCGTGATCCGGAGGACGAGATTCTGCCGACGCTGCGCGAGCTTGGCATCGGCTTCGTCCCTTACAGCCCGCTCGGCCGCGGCTTTCTCACCGGCCGTTTCCGCTCTGCCGACGATCTACCCGAGGACGACTTCCGTCGCGTCAACCCGCGCTTCGAAGGCGAGAACTTCGAGCGCAACCTGGAGCTGGTCCGGCGGGTCGAGGAGATCGCTACCGAGAAGGGCATCACTGCCGGCCAGTTGGCCTTGGCCTGGGTGCTAGTCCAGGGTGATGACGTGGCGCCGATCCCTGGCACAAAGCACCGTCACTACCTGGAGGAGAACGTCGCGGCCGCCGAGATCGAGCTGAGCAAGGAGGATCTGCGCCGCATCGACGAGGTCGCGCCGAAGGGCGTGGCCGCCGGCGACCGCTACGCCGACATGTCGCCGGTAGACCTCTAAGCGACGCTGATTACCAAGCGTCGACGTAGCGGCGCCGTTCGCCCCGCTCGCCTGGGTGCGCCTGGGCGGCGGCCAGGGTCGAGGCGATCAGTGCTCGCGTTTCGGCGGGGTCAATCACGTCGTCGATCTCAAACAGCGCCGCGGCGTTGAGCGCCTTGGCGTTCTCTTCGGCGGCGGCGGTGAGGTCGCGGACGCGCTGCTCGCGCTCGCTCTCGTCGGCAATTGCCTCGAGCTCCTTGCGCAGGGCGAGGCGCACCGCTCCCTCCAGTCCCATCGGGCCGAGGTGTGCCGAGGGCCAGGCGACGGTCAGCAGCGGCTCGTGCATGCTGCCGCCGGTCATCGCCTGGGCGCCGAGGCCGTAGCCGCGGCGCAGGATTACGGCGATCAGCGGCACCCGCAGCGCCGCGCCGGCGAGCAGCAGACGCGAAGCGTGGCGGACCAGGCCGGTTGCCTCAGCCTCGGGGCCGACCATCATTCCCGGCGTGTCGACCAGCGAGACCACGGGCAGTTCGAAGGCGTCGCAGAGCTGCAGGAAGCGGGCCGCCTTGTCGGCCGCCTCGCTGGTGATCGCTCCGGCCACGTGCCTGGTGTCGTTGGCGAACACGCCGAGCGGGCGCCCCTCGATGCGAATCAGCGCTGTCACCATCTCCGGCGCGAAGCGCTCGCGCAGGAGGGTCGCCGAGCCGGCGTCGGCAAGCGCCTCGATGATCGGCTGCACCGCGTAGGCGCGGCGCTGGCGCTCGGGAACGGCGTCACGCAATACCTCCTGGTCGGTGGCCTCCCCTGCTGGCAGCGCGCCCTGGAAGTAACCGAGCAGCCGCTTGGTTGCCGCCGTCGCCGCGGCCTCGTCGGCGACGACCAGGTCGACTACTCCGTTTGAGGCCTGCATCGCGATCGGCCCGACCTCATCGGGGTCGACCTTGCCCAGGCCACCGCCCTCGATCATCGCCGGGCCGCCCATGCCAAGCGAGATGTTCTCGGTGGCGACGATCAGGTCGGCGCAGCCGGCGATCACGGCGTTGCCGGCAAAGCAGCGGCCGGCGACGACGGCGATCCTGGGCACCAGGCCAGAGAGGCCAGCCCATAGCGCGAAGGCGCGGGTGTCGAGTGCCGAAACGACCGGGTAGTCGGTGTCGCCGGGCCGGCCACCGCCACCCTCGGCGAAGAAGACGGTTGGCAGACGCATGCGCTCGATCAGCTCGAAGAGGCGGTCCTTCTTGCGGTGGCCGAGGGCGCCCTGGGTGCCGGCGAGCACGGTGTAGTCGTAGGAGAGCACGGCGCAGGCAGCACGCTCGCCGAAGAGCTCGCCGTTGATCCGCGCCGTTCCGCCAAGCAATCCGTCAGCCGGGGTGTTGGCGATCAGGTCGTCGAGCTCGCGGCGGCCGCGCTGGGCGGCGATCGCGAAGCGCCCGTACTCGACGAAGGAACCGGGGTCGACCAAGTCCTCGATGTTCTCGCGGGCGCTGCGGCCGCCCTTGGCGTGGCGGCGGTCCATCGCCTCCCTGCGCGCCCCATCGCGGGTGAGGCCGCGTCGCGCCAGAACCTCCGCCAAATCGTCACGGTTGCCCTCGCTCACGGGCGCATGTTCCCTGATTTGCCCGCTCCGATCCGCTTGATAGCTGCCGTCCCGCCAGTTAGATTGCTTCGTCCATTCGTCTAGGGCCTCGCAACGCCCAGAAGGAGAACAAGTTGAGCCAACGACTTTCCCGTGTTTCGCCTAAGGGGATCATCGCGATCGCCGCCGGCCTGATCGCGGTCTTCGCCATTGCCCCGGCCATGGCAAGCGCCGCCGAACTCGGTGCCGCCAACACGGTCTACATCAAGGAAGGCAAAGGCGGCCTGCGCTTCGAAGCGCCGAAGACGATCGCAAGCGGCGCGGAACTCGAGGTGCTGAACCAGACCAACGCGAAAAAGGTCGGTCCGCACACCTTCTCGCTGGTCACCAAGGGTTCGATCCCGAAGACGCCGAAGGCGCGCCAGACCTGCTTCACGCCCAATCACATCTGCATGTCGATCGCTAAATGGCACGGTGCTAGCGGCAATGGGCCGGTGAAAGTGAACCCGGTCGAAGTTGGCCTCGAAGGCTGGGACACGCTCGGCAGCCTGACCAAAAAGGGCGACTCCTGGTTCACCGGGACGAAACCGAAAGCCTCGATCGTGCAGAAGGTCTCCGCGGCGGCCGGTACGACGATCTACTTCATGTGCGCCATCCATCCCTGGATGCACGGCTCGATTGAAGTAGTGGCTCCGCCCGTCGGGGTTCCAGGGGTCTAGAAGCACGCCTGGTTCTCACTCAGATTCACCGCGCCTGGGGCGCCGAGCTTTCCTCGGCGCCCTGGGCAGCGGGGCGTTGGCCACGGCATTGCCAGTCGGCCTGCGCCCGGATTCTCTGCTGCCCGCCGGCGAGGGGCCCACGCCGCGACCCCGCACCGCGCCGCCTTTCCTGCGACCGCTGCCGTTTCCGCACGAGCTGACGGCTGCTGAGCTGACGATCCCGATCTGCGAGGCGGAGGTCCAGGCACTGCCTGGCCGCAAGACGCGGATGTGGACCTACGGCGGCTGCTTCCCCGGCCCGACGATCCGCCGCCCGGCGGGCGAGCGGACCTCGGTCACCTTCCAGCACGAACTTCCCAGTTCGGTGGGCGAGCTGAGCGTGCACCTGCACGGCGGCCACAACCGCACCCAGTTCGACGGCCAGCCCGGCGGGCTGACGCCCTCACACGCGACCTCTTTTTACTGCGACATTCCCAGTGGCCTCTCGCCGCGACAGTCCGGCAACGACGTCCTGATCGAGCCGGGGGAGAGGCGGACCTATGTCTACGACCTGGTCGAGGAGGGGCGGCCCGAGCGCGCTGCCTTCCAGTGGTACCACGACCACCGTCTCGATCACACCGCCCGCAACATCTGGCACGGGCTTGCGGGGATGTGGATCATCGACGACGAGTTCGAGGCGAGCCTGCCGCTGCCGAGTGGCGAGCGCGATCTGCCGCTGATGATTGTCGATCGCTCCTTCGATCACCACAACCAGCTCACCGACCCCTTCACCAATCGCCGCCCGCCCGCCGACGGGATCACCGCCCACACCGTCCTCGTCAACGGTGTCCACATGCCCTACCACCGGGTCAGCGCCAGCCGCTACCGGTTGCGCATCCTCAACGCTTCGCAGTTTCGCTCCTACGACCTCTTCCTCTCAAACGGCGCGCCGCTGGTCCAGATTGGCACCGACAGCGGTCTGATGCCGCGGCCGGTGCGCCGCAGCGAGGCGACGATTGCGCCAGCCGAGCGGGTCGAGCTGGTGGTCGACTTCGCCGCCGCCGCGGGGCAGAGCGTCGAGCTGCGCAGCGGTCCCCGCCACGGGGCAAGGCACCCACTTGGAACCCACACCTACGTTGGCGCGCTGATGCAGTTCCGGGTCGACTCCGGGCGCCGGGTTGACCGCACCCGCGTGCCGCGCAAGCTGCGCCCGCTGCCCGCCTGGACCCAGCGCGTCTCGCATAAGCCCAAGCGGAAATGGGAGATCTCGATCGGCGGCATCTTCAAGACCACGTGGCTGATCAACGGCCGCACCTTCAACCCGGCCCGCGCCGACGCCCATCCCAAGCTCGACTCGGTCGAGACCTGGGAGATCGTCAACCGCACCGACGTCGCTCACGTGATGCACATGCACTTGACCGACTGGTATCTGCTCGCCCGCAACGGCCGCAAGCCGCCGCCCTGGGAAGACTGCCTAAAGGAGTCCTTCCTGCTCTTCCCCCGCGAACGCATCCTCGTCGCCGGCCACTTCGCCGATTACCTCGGCAAGTTCGTCATCCATTGCCACATGCTCGACCACGAGGACCACGGCCTGATGGCCCAGTTCGAGGTGGTCAAGCCCTAGGCGGGCTGGCGATCCAGCAGTCGGCCGGCTCGGTCGTAAGCCGAGATCTCAGTCGGATCGACCCCCGCCGGGTAGTACTGGTCGAAGAAGCGGACGCGGCGCAGCCAGTGGAAACGGTTGGCGAGCCCGGTGGGCGCCAGTTGAGTCTCGAAGGTGAGTGGTGGCCCTTCGCTCATCGTCGCAACGAGCTTCGCGGCGCGGCGGCTGGCAAAGCCGCTGGTGTCGGCCTCCGGGAACGAATCGACTTCGCTGCCCGAGTTCGCGTGGAAAGTGAATGCGCGAGGGATCGGCAGTGGAAATGAAGAGCCATAGCCTTCATTCCGTTCGTCGGGGGTGCCGATCGAGAAGCTCAGGTTGGCGTATCGCGGCAACCCTTTCCCATAGGAGCGTTCCTCGCCCATCCTGATCCGCCACGGCACGCCGTAGAGGCTCTTACCCCGGGCGACGACGTACGGCGTGCGAGGCCCGTCGGCGGAAGCCTTTTCGGTCCCGAGCAGGGCGATCAGCAAGGCGGCAAGAAGGGCCAGCCCGACGAGACCACCCAGCACAGCGATCCACCAGCGAATTCGCAGCTCCTCGCGCGGGAAGCGACCCTCCGTGATCCGCTTCGTAATGAATTCGATGAAGACGAAGTCCATCGACGGGCCGTGCGCGCCGCTACTCGCCGATCAGCTCGATGCGATAACCGTCGGGGTCGCGCAGGAAGCAGATGCGGTGGCCCTCGGTGCGGCCGCCGGGGCGATAGGGGGGCTTTTCGGGCTCAATGCCGTCGGCGGCGAGGGCCTCGAGGGTGGCGTCGAGGTCGTCTATAGAGAGGGCGATGTGGTTGTAGCCGGTGCCGTGCTCGTAGCCGGTGACGCCGTGGTTGTAGGTCAGCTCAAGGACTGGGTCCTCGCCGGGGATGTTCATGAAGACGTTGATCGCCTCGTCACCGATCGGCATGCGGCCGGTCTCTTCGAAGCCGACCTTTTCGTAGAAAGCGACCGAGCGGTCGATCTCGCCGATTCGGTAGCACGTGTGCAAGAAGCGCGCCATTGGCCAGGCAGCCTAGCGGCCTCCCTACAATTTGCAGCTGAATGGCTCGCCGAACGCGCCTGCGCAGGCGCAAGTCCCATACCTCGAAGTGGAAAAAGATCACGGTCCCGCTCGGGGTCTTGCTTGCCGTGGCCGTGGTCGCGGGCGGCGTGGCCGGAAGCTGGGCGGTCAGTACCTATGAGTCGGCGCCACCACTCTCCAGCCTGAAGCCGGTGCAGAAGGGTCGCTCCTCGGCGATCTACGCCGCGGACGGCAGCCTGATCGGCTTCATCCAGGCCGAAAACATCCGCCAGCCGGTTCCCGGCCGCACGATGCCGCAGAAGCTGCGCGACGCCACGGTCGCGATCGAGGACAGGAACTTCTTCAACCACGGCGCCCTCGACCCGGCTGGGATCGCCCGCGCCGCTTGGAAGGACCTCCTGGCCGGTGGCAAGCCGGTGCAGGGCGCCTCGACGATCACTCAGCAGCTGGTCCGCAACCTCTACATCCAGAATCCCCAGGAGACGCTGAAACGAAAGCTGATCGAAGCGCACCTCGCCTACGAGATGGAGGACGCCCACAGCAAGGATTGGATCCTTACCGCCTACCTCAACACCGCTCCCTACGGCACGGTCGAAGGCGAGACCGCGGTCGGGGTCGAGGCGGCGGCGCAGACCTACTTCGGCAAGCCGGCCAAGGAACTGGGCCTGACCGAATCGGCGCTGATCGCCGGGCTGCCTCAGGCGCCCTCCGAATACAACCCCTTCCTCGACCCCCACGCGGCGCTGCAGCGGCGCAACGAGGTGCTGGGGGCGATGCACGAGCAGGAATACATCGACGGCGCCGAATACCGCGAAGCCCTGCACAGCGGCCTTGGCCTCAGCCCGGGCCACAAGTACCGGGTGATCCGCGACCCCTTCCTCTTCGACCTCGTGCAGCAGGAGTTGATCGACAAGTACGGGATCAACACCGTGCGCAAGGGCGGCCTCAAGGCCTACACGACGATCGACCCCGAACTGCAGGAACGGGCGCAGGAAGCGGTCAACTCCTGCAGTGTCTGCTACCCGGACGGCGGCCCGGCCGCCGGGCTGGCCTCGGTCGACCCGAAGACCGGCGAGATCGTCGCCCTCGCCTCGACCGAAGGCTCCGACAGCGAAAGCGAATTCAACTACGCCTGGCAGGCCCACCGCCAGCCCGGCTCGTCGTTCAAGCCCTACGTGCTGACCACGGCGATCAAGCAGGGGATCGACCCCTATAGCACCTACTACGACGGCACCTCGCCGATGACGCTTGAAACGCCAGGGGGTGCGCCCTGGACCGTGAACAACGCCGAGCCCGGCGGCGGCACGATGTCGATTGCCCAGGCGACAACCGACTCGGTCAACGTCGTCTACGCCCAGCTCGACCTCGACGTCGGCCCGGAAAATGTCACCCAGACCGCGCACGAAATGGGCATCGAAGCTCCGCTTGAATCGGTGCCGGCCGAGGGGATTGGCGGTCTCGCGGTCGGCGTCACGCCGCTCGAACAGGCCGACGGCTACGCGACCCTCGCCAACGGCGGCATCCACCACGCCCCGACCGCGATCAGCCGGGTCGAGTTTCCCAACGGCAAGGTCGAAGAAACCGACCCCGACTCGGGTGAACGGGTGCTGACCGAGGGTCAGGCCGCCGACGTGACGAAAATTCTCAAAACGGTGATCACCGAAGGCACCGGGGCCGGCTACACCTACATGGGCTGCGGCGCCGAGGCAGGCAAGACCGGCACCTCGGAGGACCTCTCCGACGCCTGGTTCGTCGGCTACACGCCGCTCTACTCGACCGCGGTCTGGGTCGGCCACCCGCAGTCGCGCGAAGAGACCGGCTTCGGTGGCCCGACGGCCGGGCCGATCTGGCGCTCCTACATGGAAGCGGCGGCCGGCGGCAACTGTCCCGAATTCCCCGAACCGACGACCCTGCCTGAACTCTCGGGCCTCGACAGCGGGCACACCTCGGGCTCCTACAGCTCCTCCGCGAGCGAATCCGAATACAACGAATACGAAGAAGAAGAATCGAGCGAAGAATCTTCCAAGGAAGGCAAGAAGGAAGGGGGAGGGGCCGCCCCCGAAGGCGAAGCTGAAGCCACTCCGGAAGCCGCGCCCGAACCCACTCCAGAACCGGCCTCTCCGCCGCCCGCTGGTGGCGGCATTAGCCCGGGCTGAGTGAACATCAGGCTGAGCAGCGAGCCGCCTCCAG
Organism: uncultured Solirubrobacterales bacterium; assembly: GCA_963716345.1. Lineage (GTDB taxonomy): Bacteria > Actinomycetota > Thermoleophilia > Solirubrobacterales > 70-9 > VRUE01. Next base: position 730,490 of record OY970304.1, on the reverse strand, counting down.
CCTGGCAGGGCCTACTGGCAACGCTCGGCGCGGTTGTGGCCGGGACGCTGATCGTCTATCCGCTGAAGTCGATCGCGCCGGTCGTCTCGCTGGGCGTCGTCTACCTGCCGGCGATCCTGCTGATCTCGATCGTCTGGGGATTGCGCCTGGGTCTACTCGCCTCGCTCGCCAGCGCCGTCGCCTTCAACTACTTCCAGCTGCCGCCGCTGCACCGGCTGACGATCGCTGACGAAGAGAACTGGATCGCGCTGATCGCCTTCGTCATCGTTGCCGCGATCAGCAGCACCGTCGCCGGCCTGGCGCGCGCCCAAGCGCTCGAGGCCGAGCGTCGGCGCGAGCAGGCCGACCGGGCCCTGGCCGAGCTGGCCGCCCTGGCCGAGGAGCGTGACCGGATGCAGGCGGAGATGGTCGAGGCCGAGGCACTGCGCCGCAGCGATGAGCTGAAGACGGCGCTGCTGCGCTCGATTTCACATGACCTGCGCACGCCACTCACCTCGATCATCGCCGGCGGTGCGGCGCTCGGTTCGCCGACCACGACCAGCGACGAGCGCCAGGAGCTGAGCGCGGCGGTGGTCTCCGAGGGCGCGCGGCTCTCGCGCTTGGTCGAGAACCTGCTCGACATGTCTCGGTTGGAGGCGGGGAAGGCGCAGCCCTGCAGCGAGCCGGTCGACCTCGCCGAGGTGCTCGACGCTGCCCGGGTGGCGATCGGCCACCCCGAGATCGTGCGGCTCGCGGTTGACCGTGAGCTGCCGCTCGTCGACGCCGATGCCGCCCAGCTCGAGCGGGCCTTCGCCAACCTGCTTGAAAACGCGGTTCGCCACGGTGGCGGCAGGCCGGTCCTGGTCAAATCAATGCTCCTTGCTGGCAAGATCACCCTGCGCGTGGTTGACCAGGGTCCCGGTATCCCAGAGGGCGAGCGGCGGCGGATCTTCGAGCCGTTCCAGCACGGCGAGCCGAGCCGAGCCGGAGCCGGCGCTGGCCTGGGCCTGGCGATCGCCAGGGGATTCATCGAGGCCAACGGCGGCGAAATCACGGTCGACTCGGTGGTCGGTCAGGGCAGCAGCTTTGTCGTCGCGATGCCGTGTCGGGAGGGCAAGTGAGCGAGCAGCCCCGGGTCCTTGCCTGTGACGACGAGCCACAGATCCTGCGGGCGTTGAAGGTGATCCTCCGCGATGCCGGCTATGAGGCCGTTCCCGCCGAAAGCGGCGAGGAGGCCCTTGACCTAGCGTCGGTGAAGCCACCGGCTGCCGCGATCGTCGATCTGATGCTGCCCGACATCGACGGCATCGAGGTGACCAAACGCCTGCGCGAGTGGAGCGAGATGCCGATCATCGTGCTCTCCGCGGTTGGAGAGGAGGAAGCCAAGGTGCGGGCATTGGCGGCCGGCGCTGATGACTACGTGACCAAGCCGTTCGGCCCACCCGAGCTAATCGCCCGCCTACAGGCGGCGCTGCGCCGGGCGCCGGGCGGGGAGGAGGAGCCCACGGTTGAGATCGGCGGTTTGACCGTCGCCTTGGCGGCTCACTCCGTCTCTCGCGGCGGCGAGGAAATCCACCTAACCCCGACCGAGTTTCAGGTGCTGCGCGCTTTGGTCCGTAACCGCGGTCGCCTGATGACCCACCGCGCCCTGCTGACTGAGGTCTGGGGCCCTGCTTGGAGCAACGACACGGCGACCCTGCGCACCCACGTGGCGAACCTGCGGCGCAAGATCGAAGCGGACGGGGGTGAGGAGCTGATCCGCACCGATCCCGGGGTCGGCTACCGCATCGCTGTGTAGGACGGGGTGTTGAAGCGATGAGATCGGCGGGCCGATCCCGATCCTCGCGCAAGACGACCAGGACCGGCCCGGGCATGGTTGGGTCTGCCTAGGCGTGCTTGTAAACCTGCACGCTCGGCATGACCATGCCGACTGGCTTGATCGTCATCCCTCTCTTCACCTCCCTCCCCCGGTCGTCATCCCGGCACCTTGCCGAGACGGAAGTCCGATGGTAGGGACCTACCGAGTAGCCGCTATTTCCTTAATGACGGGAAGCTCGTATGCGCAAAAACACCTATGCTCCGCTCGTTATTGAGTAACCAGATCGGGTTGACTGGAGGCGCTGGTGACGATCACAAAGGCGGGGCAGAAACGGAGCGTCGAGGAGGCGGTGTCCTACGCGATCGGGCACCGGATCAGGATCGAAATCCTCGCCCTGCTCAATGAAGGGACCCACAGCCCGACCGAGCTGGCGAAGCTGACCGGCCAGCCGATCACCACGGTCGGCCATCACATCAAGGAACTGGTCAACTCGGGCTGCATCGAACTGGCGCGGATCGAGAAGGTGAGGAACGCCGACCAGCACTTCTACCGTGCGGTCGAGCTGCCGTTCGTCAGCGACGAGGAGGCCGAATCGCTGCCGGTCGAAGCGAGGCAGCAATACGCGGCGGTGATTCTGCAGGCGCTGATGGCCGAGGGACTGGCGGCGCTGTGGGCCGGCAAGATGACCTCGGATCCGGTCTGGATGAGCTGGCGCTGGTTCAACCTCGACGAGCAGGGCCAGCGGGAGGCGCAGGAAGCCCAGCACGAGTTTTGGGAACGGATCAAGGAGATCGACGCCGACACCGCGAACCGCGTCGCCCTCTCCGGCGAGCCGACGATCTCGACCGTCATTGCGGCGCTCGGCTTCGAGCGGTTCAAGCCGGTCGGCGCTAACGTCCCCGCCACCCACCGTCTTGCTCCAGGGAAAAACTGAGCACCCGCTAAAACTCTTTCGACAAGTCGGTATGGACTGAGGAATACCGATTTGAAACTGTTTAGCGCTCGGGATTGGATGATCGCCCGAGCGAGATGAGGGGCAGCCGGAACAAGACGAAACATCAGCAGGGACGTGAGATGACGCCCGCGCTGATCCACGCGCTCAATCACCCCGCGCGGCGGCAGATCCTGCGCCAGCTGGGCGACCCTGAACTCGAGAGGAGTCCCAGCGAGATGGCCGAGGCAGCGAGCTTCAGCCTCTCCGGCATCAGCTTCCACGCCAGGGTGCTCTGCGAGCTGCAGGTCACTCGCTGCACCCGCACCCAGCCGGTTCGCGGCGCGCTCGAGCACTTCTACGCCTCCAACGTCTCCGACAACGAGCTGGTCTCGGCGATCCTGCTGGAAACCGAGAACGAGGATCGCAACCTGCGCAAGCGGTAGCCGCCTTGACGAAATCTCCACAGTCGGGCGGCGATTGCACACACACCCTTGACGCGACCGGGCGCATGATCGATATGTGCTCTCGTTTGCTGATGTCTTTCCCGGTGGTGGCGGTCTTCCGGCCGATCTCTTTGCGGTAGCGATCGCCGTCGGGCTCTTCGCCCTGCTCTACTGGGCGATTGAGCTGATCGACCGGATATGAGCGTGCTGCCGTTGGCATCGCTCTCCGCCGCCGACCTCTTCGGGCTGGTCGTCTCGGCCCTGGTCTGCGTCTACTTGATCTACGCGCTGCTGCGGGGGGAGAACCTCTGATGGCTCAAGGCTGGCTGCAGATCGGGATCTTCATCGCCGTCCTCGTCGCGCTGGTCAAGCCGGTCGGCATCTACATGGCGCGGGTTTTCACCAACCAGCGGGTCTTCCTGTCCCCCCTCGTCGGGCCAATCGAGCGCCTCACCTACAGGTTGTTGCGCGTGCGGCCTAACGAGGGTCAGGACTGGAAGGCCTACGCCCGCAGCCTGATCGTCTTCTCGCTGCTCTCCTGGCTCGGGCTCTACCTGATCCTGCGCACCCAGGGTGTCCAGCCCTTCAACCCGCAGGGCTTCCACTCGGCGCCCTGGGACCTCAACTTCAACACCGCCTCCTCCTTCGTCACCAACACCAACTGGCAGTACTACGGCGGCGAAGCCACGCTCACCTATTTCGCCCAGATGGCGGGCCTGGCGGTGCAGAACTTCGTCTCGGCCGCGGTCGGGATTGCCGTGGTCGTTGCCCTGATCCGCGGCATCGTCGCGAGATCCGGCCGTGAGCTCGGCAACTTCTGGCAAGACCTGGTTCGGGTCCTGCTCTACATCCTGCTGCCGGTCTCGATCGTCGCTGCGCTCTTCCTCGTCTCCCAGGGCGTGATCCAGAACCTCGATCACTACACGGTGATCCACACCCTGACCGGCGGCACGCAGACGCTGGCCCAAGGCCCGGTCGCCTCGCAGGAGGCGATCAAGGAGCTGGGGACCAACGGCGGTGGCTTCTTCAACGTCAACTCGGCCCACCCGTTCGAGAATCCGAGCGGCCTGACCAACTTTGTCGAGCTGCTGCTGATCCTCGTCATCCCCGCCGGCCTCACCTACACCTACGGCCGCATGGTCGGCAGTCAACGCCAGGGCTGGGCGATCTTCGCGGCGATGTTCGTCCTCTTTGTTGGCGGCGTCGCCGTCGTCTACATGGCCGAGCAACACGGCACCCCGGCCCAGCACTTGGCCGGCCTCCACACCCACGCCTTCGATGGCTCCACCGGCGGCAACATGGAGGGCAAGGAGCAGCGCTTCGGCATCGCCGGTTCCTCGCTGTGGACGGCGGTGACGACGGTCACCTCCTGCGGCGCCGTCAACGCCGCCTTCGAGTCGCTGAGCGGGCTCGGCGGCGCGGTGCCGTTCGTCAATCTCGGCTTCAGCGAGGTCGTCTTCGGCGGCGTTGGCGCCGGCCTCTACTCAATGTTGCTCTACGTCCTGCTCGCTGTCTTCATCGGCGGCTTGATGGTCGGCCGTACCCCCGAGTACCTGGGCAAGAAGATCGGCGCACGTGAGATCAAGCTGGTCTCGCTCGGGGTCCTGCTGACCCCGCTGGTCGTGCTGCTCTCCTCCGGCATCGCCTCGGCGAGCGCACTGGGCAAACGCTCACTCTTCGCTGGGGTTAACCCGCAGGGATTCTCCGAGACGCTTTACGCCTTCCTCTCTCAAGCCAACAACAACGGCTCCGCCTTCGCTGGCTACACCGGCTTCATTCAGCCCCACGCACCCGGCAACGTCGGTGCCTACGGGATTAGCTTTGCCGACATCCTCGGCGGCGCCGTGATGCTCGGCGCCCGTTTCGCGCCGATCCTCTTCGTCCTCGCGATCGCCGGCGCCCTGGCCGGCAAGAAGGCCTCGCCGCCCGGGCTGGGGACGATGCGCACCGACAACCCGACCTTCGTCTTCCTCCTCGTCGGCGTCGTGATCCTGGTCGGCGCTCTCACCTTCTTCCCCGCCCTGCTGCTCGGGCCGGTGGTCCAGAGCCTGACCACGAGGCTGTTCTGATGCGCAGGGACCTGCTCACATCGGCAATCGCGGTCGTGGTTCTAACCGTTGGCCTTGGCATTGCCTACCCGCTGGCGATCACCGGCATCTCCCAGGTCGTCTTCCCGGGCGAGGCGAACGGTTCCAGGTTGACCGTGAACGGCAGGGTCGTCGGCTCGAAGCTGATCGGCCAGGACTTCAAGGGGGAGCCGGCCTACTTCCAGTCGCGGCCCTCGGCGACCGAATACTCGGGCGACGTCACCTACTTCTCCAACCTCGGTCCCAACAGCGTCGAAGCGCGGGAAGCGGTTCGCAAGAACCTCGCCGCATACCTGGCGCGGGAGAAGCCATATGACCGCGGCCTCTCTAGGGACCGGGTTCCGGTCGACGCCGTGACCGAATCGGCCTCCGGGGTCGATCCCCATATCTCCCAGGCAAACGCTTGGATCCAGGCGCACCGGGTCGCCGCCGTCCGCCGCTTGCCGTTGGCCAAGGTCGACGAGCTGATTTCAGCCCACACCGACGGTCGCTTCCTCGGCCTGCTCGGCGAGCCCGGCGTCAACGTGCTGGCGCTCAATATCGCCCTCGACAAGGAGGTGCCGCTCAGATGAGAGAGGCCGAGGCACGCTCGCTGTTTGACCCCGAGGTCCTGCGGCCGGCCTTGGTCGAGTCGCTGCGCAAGCTCGACCCGCGGGTGCAGGCGCGCAACCCGGTGATGTTGGTGGTCGAGATCGGCGCCGTGATTACCACCGTGGCCTGGCTGATCCGGGTCTTCGGCGGCGGGCCGCTCGGCGGCGGCCACGAGCCCGCCTGGTTCAGCCTCGCGATCGCCGTCTGGCTCTGGCTCACGGTCGTCTTTGCCAATCTCGCCGAGGCGCTCGCCGAGGGCCGCGGGCGTGCCCAGGCGGCGAGCCTGCGCTCGATGCGAACGCAGACCGTCGCCCGCCTCCGTGACGGTGGCGAGAAGCCGGCCTCCGAGCTGATCCGCGGTGACGTCGTCGTGGTCGAGGCGGGCGAGCCGATCCCTGGCGACGGCACCGTGATCGAGGGCATCGCCTCGGTCGACGAGTCGGCGATCACTGGCGAGTCGGCGCCGGTGATCCGCGAGGCCGGCGGCGATCGATCCGCCGTCACCGGTGGCACCAGGGTGCTCTCCGACCGGATCGTCGTCGAGATCACCCAGGAGCCGGGCAAATCGTTCCTCGACCGCATGATCGCCCTGGTCGAGGGGGCGGAGCGACGCAAGACGCCGAACGAGATCGCCCTCGGCATCCTGCTCGCCGCCCTCACCCTGATCTTCGTCGTCGTCGTCGTCTCGCTGCGCCCTTTCGCCCTCTTCGCCGGCACCGAACTCTCCGAGACGACGTTGATCGCCCTCCTCGTCGCTCTGATCCCGACCACGATCGGGGCGCTGCTCTCGGCGATCGGGATCGCCGGCATGGACCGGCTGGTGCGCCGCAACGTGCTCGCCCTCTCCGGCCGCGCGGTCGAGGCCTCGGGCGATTGCGACCTGCTGCTGCTCGACAAGACCGGCACGATCACGCTCGGCAATCGCGAGGCGGTCGAGTTCATGCCGATGCCCGGGGTCAGCCCCGAGGAGCTGGCCGAGGCGGCGCAGATGTCATCGCTCGCCGACGAGACCCCGGAGGGGCGCTCGATCGTCGTCCTCGCCAAGGGCTATGGCATCCGCGAGCACGACTTCGCCGGCCACGAGCCGATCTTCGTCCCCTTCAGCGCCGAGACGCGGATGAGCGGCGTTGACTTCAACGGCACCCGCCTGCGCAAGGGTGCCGGCGACGCGATTGAGTCTTGGGTCGCGGAGGAGGGAGGGAGGGCGCCGGCCGAGCTGCGCGGCGAGCTCGACCGGATTGGCCGCGAGGGTGGCACGCCGCTGGGCGTTGCCCGCAACGAGCGCGTGCTCGGCGTCATCTACCTCAAGGACGTGATCAAGGAGGGGATGAGCGCCCGCTTCGACCAGCTGCGGGCGATGGGCATCCGCACGATCATGGTCACCGGCGACAACAAGCTGACCGCGGCGAAGATTGCCGCGGAGGCCGGGGTCGACGATTTCCTCGCCGAAGCGACGCCGGAGCGCAAGCTGGAGCTGATCAAGGAACAGCAGGCCGACGGGCGGCTGATCGCGATGACGGGGGACGGCACCAACGACGCTCCGGCCCTAGCCCAGGCCGACGTCGGGGTGGCGATGAACACCGGCACCCAGGCGGCGCGTGAGGCGGGCAACATGGTCGACCTCGATTCGAATCCGACCAAGCTGATCGAGATCGTCGAGGTCGGCAAGCAGCTGCTGATCACCCGCGGCGCCCTGACCACCTTCTCGATTGCCAACGATGTCGCCAAGTACTTCGCGATCCTGCCGGCGATGTTCGCCACAACCTACGCCCTGGCCGGCGAACGGGGCCCGCTCGACGCGCTCAACGTGATGTCGCTGGGCACGCCGGAATCAGCGATTCTCTCGGCGGTGATCTTCAACGCACTGATCATCCCGTTGCTGATCCCGCTTTCGCTGCGCGGTGTCCGCTACCGGCCGATCGGCGCCACCGCGTTGCTACGCCGCAACATGCTGCTCTACGGCCTCGGCGGCCTGATCGCCCCGTTCATCGGGATCAAGCTGATCGACCTGGTCGTCCACAACCTGCTGGGGGCGTAGGCCCCGAGGGGCGCCGCATGGATCGCGGCCATTACAAGATCTTTCTCGGCATGGCAGCCGGGGTGGGGAAGACCTACCGGATGCTGCAGGAGGGCCAGGCCGAGGCGGCGACGGGAAGGGACGTCGCGATCGGCTACCTGGAGCCGCACAAGCGCGAGGAGACCAGCGCGCAGGCTCGCGGGCTCGAGGTCGTGCCGCGGCGCACCGTCACCTATCGCGAGGTCGAGGTCGAGGAGATGAACCTGCCGGGAGTGCTCTCCCGCCGCCCGGACCTGGCGCTGATCGACGAGCTCGCCCACAGCAATCCGCCGGGGCTGGAGTACGGCAAGCGCTTCGAGGACATCGCCGACGTGCTGGCGGCCGGGATCGACGTCTTCTCGACCGTCAATGTCCAGCACCTCGAGTCGCTCAACGACCGGGTCGCCGAGCTGACCGGGGTGCGAGTGCGCGAGACGGTCCCGGACTCGGTGCTCGGGACCGCCGATGAGGTGGTGCTGATCGACCTCACGCCGGAGGCCCTGGTCGCTCGCCTGCGCGCCGGCAAGATCTACCCGGGCGAGAACATCGAGGCCGCTCTCAACAACTTCTTCCGGATCGAGAACCTGGCGGCGCTGCGCGAGGTCAGCCTGCGCCAGGTCGCCGAGCAGGTCGAGTCCAAGCGGCTCACCCTGCACGTGCCGGAACCCGTCGGCACCCGCGAGGAGCGGGTCGCCGCCGAGGTGCCGCAGGCGGTGGGGGAGAGGCTGCTCGCCCTGGTGCGGCCGACGCCCAGTTCGCAGCGCCTCGTGCGGCGCGCCTGGCGCTCGGCGCAGCGGCTCGGAACCGATCTCGACCTGCTCTGGGTGAAGCCGCCGGGCAAGCCGATTGAGGGCGACATCGAGCGTCAGGTGACCGCCTTGCGCCAGCTCGCCTCGGTGCTCGGCGCGACCCTGCTGATCGAGGAGCACGACGACCTCGTCGCCGCCGTGGCCCGCGTCGTCCGCGAGCGCGGCACGACTTACCTGATGGTTGGCGAGTCACTGCCACGGCGCGGCTTTGCCCGCCTGCGCGAACCGCTGCCGCAGCGGCTGATGAAGGCGACGCCGGCCGGAGTTGACGTACGGATCGTCGCCCATCGCGGCGGCAAGGAGGAGCCCGAGTGATCGAGCACTTCCTCGTCGGCTTCGCCCTCCTGCTCGGCCTCTTTGGCGGTTACCTGATCGCCAGCACGCGCTGGCGCGGCAAGCGCTCCGAGCGACCGCAGCAGGTGCACCAGATCCTCCTGCCCTTCACCGGCACCGAGATCTCCCGCCGCGCCCTCGACGCCGCCCTGCGCCTGGCCAAAGCCGAGCACGCGACGCTGATGCCCGCCTACCTCGCCGCGGTGCCGAAGCAGCTGCCGCTGGAGTGCGCGATCCCGGCCGAGGCGGCGAAGGCAATGCCGATGCTGGAGGCGATCGAACAACGCGCCACCGGTCAGGGCGTGCCGGTCGACGCCCGGGTCGAACGCGGCCGCAGCTACCGCCACGCGCTCAGCCGCCTGCTCGAGCACGAGGCCTTCGACCGCGTTGTCGTCTCGGCCACCGCGACCGGCGCCGCCGGTTTCTCCGGCGACGACCTCGTCTGGCTGCTCGACAAGGCCCCCGCCGAGGTGCTGATCCTGCGCCCCGGCCCCGAGGACCACCGCGTCCTAAGCGCCTAAAGGCAATTCCCGAATCCGGATCGGCATTTACGACTTTGCCGATCGACATTGTGCTACCCTGCCGAACTTCTTTTAGAACTAAGTCGCTCAAAAAACTAAATCAGTAGAGAAAGAAAGGATTCCTTTCTATGCGGAACGCGCGCAAGGTAACCCGGCGGCGCAGCGTTAACGTGGCCCTCGTGGCCGCGCTATTTGCGTTGGCAGCTGTGGTGATCGGATGTGGAAGCAGCAGCAGTGACAGCAGCTCCTCCTCGGGGGGCGGCAAGCTCGACGTAGTCGGCTACTCCACGCCCGAATCGGTCTACCAGGAAGTGCTCGAGCCAGCGTTCGAAAAGACCTCCGCAGGGAAGGGAATCAGCTTCAGCAACTCCTTTGGCGCCTCCGGCGATCAGAGTCGCGCGGTCGTCGCCGGCCAGCCGGCCGTCGGTCGTCCACTTCTCCCAGGCGGGCGACATGGAACGGCTGGTCGAAGAAGGCGAAATCGTCTCCAAGGACTGGGAAAAACAGCCTTACGGCGGCATCGCCACCGACTCGCTAGTCGTGATCCTGGTCAAAAAAGGCAACCCGCTCGGGATCAAGTCCTTCAAGGACCTGGAGACCAACGAAGACGCCGAAGTCGTCACGCCCAACCCGTTCAGCTCCGGCTCGGCCCGCTGGAACATCATGGCCGATCTACGGCAGCGCCCTGGAAGAAGGCAAGTCGCCCGACCAGGCGCTGGAAGCAGTCAAGACCGTGCTTGAAAAGACCGTCGCCCAGCCGGGCAGCGGCCGCGACGCCTTCTCGGCCTTCAGTCAGGGCCAGGGCAACGTCCTGCTCACCTACGAGAACGAAGCGATCAAGGCCGAAAAGGAAGGCGAAGACGTCGAATACGTGATCCCGTCGGCGACGCTTCAGATCGAAACCCCGATCGCGGTCACCGAAAAAGCAGCGGAGCCCGCGGCGGAAGATTTCCTCAAGTTCCTCTGGTCCGACGAAGGCCAGGAACTGTGGGCTGAAAACGGCTACCGCCCGGTCAACCCGAAGCTGGTCGACCCGAAGCAGTTCCCGTCCCCCGAAACGCTGTTCAAGATCAGCAAGTTCGGTGGCTGGGGCAAGGTCAACGACGAATTCTTCGACGAAGAAACCGGCTCGGTCGCCAAGATCGAGGGTGAACTCGGGGTCTCGACCTCAGGCTGATGTCCGCGCACCCGGCAACCGCAGACTCAGTCGCAGCACCCCGGGCGGGCATCCGCCTGCCCGGGGTAGGGGCCGGTCTCGGCCGTGGCCTCGTCGTCCTCTACCTGAGCGTCATCGTCCTGCTGCCGCTGGCGGCGCTCGCCGACAAATCGCTGAGCGGAGGCCTGGGCCACTTCTGGGAACAGGTCACCCAGCCGCAGGCGGTCAACTCGCTGGAGCTGACGCTGATCGCCTCGCTGATCGTCGTCGCTCATCAACGGCTTCTTCGGCACGATCCTCGCCTGGCTTCTGGTTCGTGACGAGTTCCCCGGCAAGGCGGTGGTCAACGCCGTCATCGACCTTCCCTTCGCGCTGCCGACGATCGTCGCCAGCCTAATCCTGATCGAGCTCTGGGGCACGAAAAGCCCGCTTGGAATCGACATCGCGCTGAGCCGCACCGCGGTCGTCGTCGCCCTGCTCTTCGTCACCCTGCCCTTCGTCGTCCGCGCCGTGCAGCCACTGCTGATCGAGATGGACCGCGAGATGGAGGAGGCCGCAGCCTCGCTGGGCGCCGGCGGCTTCACGATCTTCCGCCGCATCATCTTCCCCAACCTGCTGCCGGGCCTCGCTGCCGGCATCGCCCTTGCCTTCGCCCGCGCTCTGGGCGAGTTCGGCTCGGTTCTGCTCTTTGCCGGCGGCCTACCGGAAACCCAGGTCTCCTCGGTCTACATCAAGCAGCTGATCGAGAACGGCAACGAAACCGGCGCCGCCGCCGTCTCGATCGTCCTCCTGGCCGCCTCGGTCCTGATGCTCGTGTTCGTCAGCCTGATCCAGCGTTGGGGCAGCCGCCACGAGCGCTCGAGCGGCGCCGGCGTAACCAACATGCCGATGAGCGGCTTCGGGTCCTCTCGCCCCGAGGAGGACGACGATGAGCGCGCGTAGCGGCAGGCGCAGCCGCTGGGGCCTGCGCTTCCTCGGCCTCGGCTACTGTCTTCCTGCTTCTGCTCGCTGCCGCTGGCGCTGATCTTCTACAAGACCTTCGAACACGGGCTGGCGCCTCCGATCGACGCGATCACCTCGCCCGACGGCCTGCACGCGCTGAAGCTGACCCTGATCATGGTCGCGATCGCGGTGCCGCTGAACACGATCTTCGGAGTCGGCTGCGCGCTGCTGCTGGTCCGCCACCGGGTACGCGGCAGCGGGGTGATCGACGCAATCATCAACCTGCCGTTCGCGATCTCGCCGATCGTCATCGGCCTCTCGCTGTTCCTCCTCTACGGCACCAAAGGCTGGTTCGAACCGGCGCTCGCCGAAGCCGGGATCAAGGTCCTCTTCTCGGTGCCCGGGATGGTCCTCGCCAGCATCTTCGTCTCGCTGCCGTTCGTCGTCCGCGAGACGGTGCCGGTGCTGCAGGAGATCGGCACCGAGCAGGAGCAGGCGGCCGAGACGCTTGGCGCCAACGCCTGGCAGACCTTCTGGCGGGTGACCCTGCCGGCGATCCGCTGGGGCGTCGCCTACGGCGTCGTCCTCACCACCGCCCGCGTGCTCGGCGAGTTCGGCGCCGTATCGGTCGTCTCCGGCTCGATCTCCGGCACAGACCCAGACGCTGCCGCTCTTCGTCGAGAAGCAGTACGAGAACTTCAACCTCCCGGGTGCCTTTGGCGCCTCGGTGCTGCTTGCCCTGCTCGCTCTTAGCACCCTGCTCGCAATGAACCTCCTACAAACGAAAGGAGGACGCCTGATGGGAATCACAGTCGAGGGAGCCAACAAGAGCTTCGGTGACTTTCAGGCGCTTAACGACGTCTCGATCGAGGTCCCGAACGGATCGCTGACGGCCCTGCTGGGGCCGAGCGGCAGCGGCAAGTCGACGCTGCTGCGGGCGATCGCCGGGCTCGAGACGCTCGACGGCGGCCGCGTCATGATCGACGACGAGGACGTCTCGAAGAAGCCGACGCAGAAGCGCGAAGTCGGCTTCGTCTTCCAGCACTACGCCGCCTTCAAGCACATGACCGTCTTCGAGAACGTCGGCTTCGGGCTGAAGATCCGCAAGTGGGACAAGGCGAAGATCTCCGACCGCGTCCACGAGCTGCTGCGGCTGGTCCAGCTCGACGGGCTGGCCGACCGCTATCCCTCGCAGCTCTCCGGCGGCCAGCGCCAGCGCATGGCCCTGGCCCGGGCGCTGGCGGTTGAGCCGCAGGTGCTGCTGCTCGACGAGCCCTTCGGCGCGCTCGACGCCAAGGTGCGCAAGGACCTGCGCACCTGGCTGCGCAACCTGCACGAGGAGATGCACGTGACGACGATCTTCGTCACCCACGACCAGGAGGAGGCGATGGACGTCGCCGGCCAGCTGGTGGTGATGAACGAGGGCCGGGTCGAGCAGTCGGGCAGCGCCGACGACCTCTACGACCATCCCGCCAACGAGTTCGTGATGAGCTTCGTCGGCGAGGTCAACCGGCTCGGCGACGGCTTCGTGCGCCCGCACGACATGGACGTCGTGCTCGATCCCGACGAGAACACCGAGGAGGCGATGGTGCAGCGCATCGTCGCCCTCGGCTTCGAGATCCGGGTCGAGTTCGTGCTCGCCGACGGCACCGAGGTCTGGGCCCAGCTGACCCGCGCCGAGCTGCAGAAGCTCGAGCTGCGACGAGGGTCAGATCGTCTACCTGCGGCCGGGCCAGACCAAGAGCTTCAACGGTGACTCACCGCCCGACGGTGGCGGGGCCTCGACTCCCCGCGACCCGTCATCCGGACGGCGACGACGCAGAGGTATCTGCAGCCGCCTGAAGGGGCGACGGGGCGGGGTGCGCTTTGCCGGGTGGCGCCCCGCCCCGACCCGTCCACTAAACGCCCCCAGAAGGTATCGCGGGAAGGTGCGTTTTGGCGCGGTCTCGTCTTGTGTTGTGCGCCCCCGCTGTCAAGGCTGGCGCGGTGCCCCGAATCAGCAGCTTTTATGGCATCACGATCTGGATGTATTACGACGAGGCCAATCACTCGGGTCGGGCCAATAGAGCCCTTGGGGTAGGGAGTTATCATCGCGCTATGCGCAGTACACCACTCCTTGTCGATGCCAGGGCTGGGGACGACCACCTGGTCCGTGTCCGCCTTGAGGATGGGCTGACGGCTGAGGTGGATCTCACTTATCTCTTGGACTACGGGGGAGTCTTCGAGCCCCTGCGCGACGTTGGCTATTTCCGGCAGCTTCGGGCTGACCCGGATGCGGGAACGATCGTCTGGCCCAACGAGGCCGACGTAGCGCCCGAGACTTTGTACGAGCGGGCGAGGCTCTCGGTCTAGCGATGCTGGGTTGGGCCTTGGCGCGCGATCCAACGTGCTGCTATTCTTGAGTCATATGGTCAATAAAGCCAAGAAAGGAGAGACAAAGTGAGCGACGCACCCGAGCACACGAAATTCGTCTCGCGCGGCAGGTTGAACGGCGTACTCCGCCAGCACCCGGTGGGGGGAGGACCGATCGATGCTGCGGTAACCCAGCCCGGACGCGAGCAGCACGCCGTCGACGAGCTCGACACGCAGGCGTTTGAAGCTCTCTACTACCGGGCCCGGCTGATCCTCGGTGAGCCGCTCGCCAGGCCGGGGCGGTTCCAGGGACGCGGCCGCTGATCGGCCGCGTCTCCCGCCGATCGTCCGGCGGCTTAGGCTCGCTCAGGCGAGCAAGCCGACCAGGAGGAGCACGACGCCGGCGCTCGCCGCCGCGCCGCCCGCGGCGAGCAGCCATCTCCGCCGGGCGATGATCGACACCGAAGCGAGCACGATGCCGACCTCCAGGCCCACCTCCGCCAGCTCGTAGTCCAGGTGCTGGGTGTTGGCATGGTCCGCCGCCTCTTCGTGGGCGCGGATCTCGGCGTTGAGGCGCTTGTCGGCCGGTTCCAGCTCGCGCTCTATGCGTGCCTCGTGGAGAAGGGCGGCGCTGGCGGCGCGGTGCTCGGTGACATTTCCAGCACCGAGCACCCGGAGCATGACCGCGCTGCCCTTGGCGACGTCGATCTTGACCCGGTTGCTCTCCAGCTGCGCCGAGGCGTCGGCGCGGTGCGTCGCGCTGGTGATCACCTCCTTCACCGCCTCGTTGGAGAGAAAGGTCGCCAGGGCGAGAAAGGCGGCCATCACGGCGACGACCAGCGCCGCGTCGCGCCCGTGGTGCGGACCGCCGTCACTGCCGGCGTCCACAACGCGGTGCCCCTCCTCGAAGCGCTCATATGCCCGGTGGGCCTCCACGACCATGCCTTCCTAGCACTCGGCCGGTGTCGGAGGTCCGCACCTCGAGCCCTGACCGCCCCGAACAAGCTCCGGGGCGGTCAGGGCTCTAGGCGGCCCGGGCTACTTTTTGCCGGTCGTTTCCGCGGGCGGCACTTCTTCAGGCTTCGCGGGGTAGCCCTGCACCGAGAGGCTCCAATTCCCAAGGCTGAAGACCACACCTTTGGCGCCCACGTACTGGATCGCGACCGTGTGTCCTCCCTTGGTGAGGACGGTGTTCTGCGTCACCGTTTGGAGGTTCGCCGCTGGTTTCGGCGAGTTCGCGGTCGCCGGGGCGATGTTCACTTTGCCTGCTGACTGACCGTCGACCATGATCTGGATCGGGCAGGCCAGTTCCACCGTCGGTTTGGCCGAGGTGCAGGTCACCGAGCCCGAGAACGTCATGACCACCGGACCGGTGCCGGGCATCCCGAAGGAGGTGTAGGCGGTCGGCAGGTAGACCGGAGTCGTCCCTTCGTTCGACCAAGGGGCAGTGCCCGAGGCGATCGCCGCGATCGGTGAAAGCGGCGCGTCGACTTTTTTGACGAAGGTGTTGCCGGCGACTTTCTTCCTCAGGTACAGCGTTGAGGCCTTCTTGTTGGAGACGTAGATCTTGCCGGCCGCCTGCTTCGTGATGAAGGCGCCGCTGATCGCGGACCCGGCGGACCCGGCGAAAGATGGCGTCACGGCGACAGCCGCCGCGAGCACAGCCGCCAGCGCGACCGCGGTAGCGGCGCGAGGCGTGGACAGTCTTCTTCTGAGCAATTGAACCTCCGTTATAGGGCGTGCCGGGGCAGCCTTTCTTAGTAAAGAGGTCAATAAAGTACAGAAGCTGTTAGGGTGATGTCGAGTTAGGTGATCAAGAAACTGCAATACCCGGCAAGGAAGGCAGCAAAACGCGTATGAGAATCAAGACCCTCGTCATCTCGGCGGTCGCCCTCGTGGCCCTCGCCATACCGGCATCTGCCGGTGCCGTGACTCTGATCGGATCGGGCTCCGTAGCCGCCCAGCCGGTCCTGCGAAGCACTCTTCAAGACCTACACGAAGCAGGTCAACCACAAGGTCCACTTCGTCTACACCGCCAACGGAGGCAACGCCGGCGTCAAGGACGTCCAGAACGGCATCAGCCAGTTCGCCGGACAGGCCCGCACGCCGCTGCCCAGCGACGCCGGCACGACCTACGTCAAGATGTTTCTCGACGGGCTCTGCCTCGACGTCAACCCGACGAACAAACTCACCGACATCAGCATCCAGCAGACCCACGACATCTACCGCGGGCTGCTGACCAACTGGAGCCAGGTGCCAGGCTCGGGCCTGGCGACGACGATCGACCCGGTCGGCCGCGACACCAACGGGGGGACCTACAACTTCTTCCTGCAGGCGGTGCTCAACAACGAACTGCCGGCCTCCAACGTCAACGCGCTGACCGCAGACGGCCTCGTCGTCAACGCGGTCAAGCAGGACCCCAACGCGATCGGCTATGACGGTCTCGCTTGGCAGGGCAAGGGCCAGAAGGCGCTCAGCGTCAACGGCATTCCCTGCGAAGCCAAGAAGATCAGCGTTGAACCGCTCAAGTACCCGCTCTCGCGCTACCTCTTCCTGGTGCTGCCGGGTGACGGCAGCGGCATCTCGCCGGCGCTGAGCAAATTCATCGACTGGGCCCGGCTTAACCCGGTGGCCGGGGAAGTGATCGCCAAGGCTGGCGGCGTCCCCGCCTTCAACAAGAAGCCCAAGAAGAAGAAGTAGATGGACGAGCAGTACCCGTCTGAGTACGGCCCGAAGTGGTCGGACCAGCGCGTCGAGCGGATGCTCGGCGCGCTGGTCTGCGCCGTCGTCGGGCTGCTGCTGGCGCTGATCATCACCGTCTTCGTCAAGGCTTGGCCCTCCTTCTCCCACAACGGCCTGGCCTGGTTCGGCGCGGGCGGCAGCGTCGAAGAACAGCTCAACCAGATCTACCTCTCCGGCCTGGAAGGGGCCAACTACGTCTACACCTTCCACGCCTGGCCGCTGATCTGGAGCACGCTGCTGATCACCGGCGGCGCGGTGCTGCATCGCCCTCTTCTGCGCCCTCTTCGTCTCCGTCTTCATCGTCGAGTTCGCGCCGGACTGGATGCGCGACATCCTGCAGCCGGTCGTCCGCTTCCTCGCCAGCGTGCCCTCGGTGATCTACGGCCTGCTCGGCGTCCTGGTCATCGTCCCCTTCATCGGCAACCACCTGGTGACCGAGCCGCAGAAGGCCTCGGTCGCCGGGCGTGATCTCGCTCAGCGGCTACAGCCTGCTGGCGGCGGTGCTGATTCTGACCGTGATGATCGCGCCGCTGATGGTCTCGATCTTCTCCGACGGGCTGCGCTCGGTGCGCCCGGGTTGGCTCGAGGGCTCGCTGGCGCTCGGCGTCAACCGCTGGCGCACGACCTGGAAGATCGCCGTGCGCACCGCCCGCCCGGCGATCGTCGCCGGCACCGTGCTGGCGGTGGCGCGGGCCATCGGCGAGGCGGTGATGCTGGCGATGGTCTCCGGCTCGGTCGCCTTCGCCCCCAACCCCGCCGACGGGCTGATCTTCATCTACGAGCCCTCGCGGCCGCTGGCGCCGACGATCGTCAAGAACATCGACTCAGCTCGGCTCGCCGCCGTCCAACGCGACCCTCTTCGCGATCGCCGCGGTGCTGCTGATCTCGGCGGCGTTCTTCTCGATGGCCGGCTGGGTGGCGCGGCGGGCGATGCGCAAATACGGAGCGACCGCCTGATGGGCGCCCCCGTCGCCACGCCGCCGGAGAACCGGCCGCCCACGGCACCCCCGTCTAAGCTGCCGACGAAGGCGGTCGAGGGCAGTGCCACCTGGCAGCTTTCCGACCGCATCGGCCTGGCGATCTGCTGGGGCCTCGGCCTGCTCTTCTGCGCGATCGCGGTGGCGATCGTCGTCTACCTGCTGCATCCAGGGGATCAACTACCTGAAGCCCTCGATGCTGGTCACCCCGGCCACTGCCGGCTTCAGCCAAAGCCGAAACGCGGCGGCTTCTCCGACGCCCTGATCGGCACCCTGATCGTCGGCACGATGGGGATCGCGATCGCACTGCCGGTCGGTGTCGGGATCGCGGTCTGGCTGGTCGAGTACGGCCGCCCGGCGGCGCCTGGCCCGGATCACCGAATCGACGATCGAGGCGATCGCCGGCATCCCCTCGATCGTGCTCGCCCTCTTCGGCACGGTGATCTTCTCCAGCACCGCGCTCGGCTTCCTCAGCCGCACCTCCGAAGGCGTCGTCTTCGGCCGCTCCTTCTTCGCCGCCGCGGCGATGCTCTCGCTGGTCGCCCTGCCGCTGGTCGTCGCCAGCACCCGCGAGGGGCTGAACGCGATCCCCCAGCACGTGCGCGAGGCCTCCTACGCGGTCGGCAAGACCAAGATCGCGACGACGCGGCGGATCCTGCTGCCTGCCGCCCGCCCGCAGGTCGCAACCGGGGCGATGCTCGGCCTCGGCCGGATCATCGGCGACACGGCGATCATCGTCGTGCTGCTCGGCGCCACCCAGAACTTCGCCCCGGTCGGAGGCGCGCTTCCCGCTCAACTACCTGCGCGGGGCGGGCACGACGCTGACCAACTTCGTCTACGAGGCCTCCCCGACCGGAAACCTCAATCAGCCCCAGAAGGCCTACGCGGCGGCCTTCGTCCTGCTGCTGATGGTGCTGGTCCTAAACGCGGCCGTCGACGTCGTCCACCGCCGCGCCCGAAAGGTAGGAACGTGGAGTTCATAGCCTCCGTGCCTGAGTTCGATCGCCAAGTAGGAGGGGTTAGCTCAGAGGCCCCCTCGCCGCCGCCGATCCGGCGGCTCCCGCTCGAGGGCCCCGTGCCGGCGACCCAGGTCGCGCCGCCGGCCACCTCGACCAACGGAGACGGTGCCGCTACATCCAGCGGCTTCACCGCGCGCGAAGCGCTCGATCAGCGCCCCACAGTTCTCGATCCGGCGCATGGAGATCGACAACGTCTCGGTCTCCTACGCGACCCGGGAAGCGGTCAAGTCGGTCTCGCTGCCGGTCCGCCAGGGCGAGGTGCTGTCGCTGATCGGCCCATCGGGCTGCGGCAAGACGACGCTGCTGCGCTCGCTCAACCGGCTCACCGAGCTGACCCGGACGGCGACGCTGAGCGGTCGCATCCTGCTCGACGACGTCGACATCAGGCTGATCGAGCCGACCCTGCTGCGGCGCCGGGTGACGATGGTCTTCCAGCAGCCGAACCCGTTCCCGATGAGCGTCTTCGACAACATCGCCTACGTCCTGCGCGAGCAGGGCTCGCGGCGTCAGCGCAAGAAGACGCTGGAGCCGAAGGTGCACAGCGCGCTGGACCGCGCCGGCCTCTTCGAGGAGGTCAAGGACAACCTCGACCACCCGGCGCTGAGGCTCTCCGGCGGCCAGCAGCAGCGGCTCTGCATCGCCCGCGCGCTCGCCGCCGAGCCCGAGGTGCTGCTGCTCGACGAGCCCTGCTCGGCGCTCGACCCGCAGTCGACCCAGGTGATCGAGGACCTGATCGTGAAGCTGCGCGACGACGTCGCCGTCGTCATCGTCACCCACAACCTGCAGCAGGCCTACCGGATCGCCGACCACGTCGCCTTCATGTACCTCGGCGACCTGGTCGAGTACAGCAGCGCCACCGCCCTCTTCGGCTACGCCGCGCGAGCAGCGGACCAAGGAGTACGTCAGCGGTGCCTTCGGCTAGCCGTCATCTCACCCGCGCTGCGGTCCTCGCGGCCTGCCTGGTCTTGGCCGTCACGGCCCTGGCCGGCTGCGCGACGACGCAGGACACAGCGGCCGCTAAAGCAGGCCGAATCGAAGCGCATCCTCGCGGCGCGCAAGCACCGCCAGGAAGCCAAGAAGCACGACCATAAGACGCACGACCACGGGAGTAAGAAGCGATGACCGTCTCATCTCAGCAGCAGCCTTCGGTTTTCAATGGCAGGCCCCAATACGAGCCCTGCGAGGAGTGCGGGGCGCCGCTGGACCCCCAGCAGCGCTACTGCGTCAACTGCGCGGCACGGCGCGGCAACGGCGCCAACCCCGCCTCGCGTTACTTCGCGACGATGAGCAAGCGAGCCCACCGTCCGCCGCCGCGCGCACCGATCAAAAACGGCTCGGGACAGCCGGGCGGCCGCGGTCGGCTTCTTCGCCCTGCTGCCGATCGCGGTCGCGATCGGCGTCGTGGTCGGGCATAGCGGCAACGACAGCGGCGAAAACGAGGCGCTGCTGGAAGCGCTGCGCAACCGGCCTGCCGCGGTGGCAAGCACCGCCTCGGGTGCGACGGGCGCTGCGGCCAATTCCGCCAAAGGCAAAAAAGCCAAGGCGGCCGCAGCCAAGACCTCGAAAGGCGAAGGCAAAGCGCTGGCCAAGACCAGGAACGGGACGGTTCACGAAGTCGGCGCGGCTACAAACCGACCGAGCCAAAAAGATCGAAGAAGACACCAAGCTGGTCGAAGAAAACCCCGAACAGACCGGCGAAAACTACATAAAGGCGCAGCAGAACCTGCCCGACGTGATCGTGGTCGGTGGCGATCCCAGCGAAGCCCCGGCGGCTTCCAAAGGGGCGGGCGAACCATGAGTGCGCTAAGCGAGGCATTGCAGCGACCGGCAAAAGCCCTGAGGTCGACGCGGACAAAGCCGCAGGCCCCAGCGCCGCCGGTCAACCCCGAGCCAAAGCCCGAGGAGGACGCCGAGCTGCTCGCCCAGCGCGACCGCCTGCTGGAGAAGTTCACGGTGATGCAGGCCGACCTCGGCGGCGCCTTCTACGAGATGGCGATCCGCGACCACGTGCGGATGGACGTGCTCACCCGCAAGGCGGCGGAGCTGCAGCGGGTCGACGCCGAGCTGCTGGCGGTCGAGCGGATGCTCGAGCTGCAGCGGGCCGACGCGGCCGGGATCTGCCCCAACTGCGGCTCTCCTTACGGGCCCGCAGTCCGCTTCTGCCCCCAGTGTGGGCAGTCGCTGGTGACGGCGGTGGCCCCGTGAAAGCGGCGATCCAGGCACAGGTCCGCCGCGCGGTTGCCGCCGCGGCGACGCTGACCGGCAAGCGCTTCGGTCTGCTCGTCGCCTCCTCGGTGGTGGCGACCTCGGCGATCGTCGCCAGCGCGATGACCGGAACGGGGGGGAGCGGGGCGCTGGCGGCGCTGATCGGCCAGAGCCTCGCCTCCGACAACACCCCGGTCGCGAGTGCTCCCCCGGCGGCACCCGAAGCCGAAGAAAGCGCTTCGGCCGCCAGTCCGGAAAGCGCGTCGCCGCCGCCGGAAGCGTCCTCTGCGCCGGAACCGGCTCCCCAACCGGCGCCGGAACCGGCTCCCCAGCCGGCGCCGAAGCAGCCCGCCGAAGCGCCGGCGGAAGCCGAACCCGAAACGGGCCCGGTCAAACACGTCTTCGTCATCTCCCTGGCCAGCCCCGGCTACGAACAGTCGCTTGGGGCACAGTCGCAGATGCCCTACCTCTCGACGACCCTGAGGCCGCAGGGCGAGCTGCTCAGCAACTACGCACTGCTCGGCGAAGGCGCCCTGCCCAATGGGATCGCCGCGATCAGCGGCCAGCCGCCCAACGCGGCAACCACTGCCAGTTGCCCGACCCACGAAGAATTCAGCTCGGTCAAGGCGAACTCGAATGGGGTCATCGCCGGCGCCGGCTGCGTCTACCCGGTCGAAACCCAGACCCTGGCCGACCAGCTCACGGTCGACAAGCTCAGCTGGCGCGCCTACGCCGACAGCATGGTCGACCCGGAAGGCAAACCGGCCAACTGCGTATATCCCAACCCCGGAGAAAGCAGCGGCTCGGCCCAGCCGGGCGGCTACGCCGCGAGCCAGAACCCGTTTGTCTACTTTCACTCGCTACTCGATCTCGGCGATTGCTCGGAAAACGACGTCCCGCTCGAACAGCTGAACAAGGACCTCGGAAAAGCCGACAAGACGCCCAGCTACTCGTTCATCGCGCCGACCCCCTGCAACGCCGGCACCGCCGGTCAGTGCCCTGTCGGGGCGCCGGAAGGAGCCGCCAGCGCCGACGCCTTCCTCTCGACCTGGGTGCCGACGATCCTCGCCTCACCCGCCTACAAGGCCGACGGGCTGTTGATCGTCACCTTCTCCTCGACCAACCCGCCAGCTGTGGGTGTCCCAACTCCGACCGGGGACCCGTTGCGCACCGGCGCCTTGCTGCTCTCGCAGTTCGCCACCCCCGGCGGCACCGACTCTGGCGCCTATGACCCCTACTCGCTGCTGCGCTCCAGCGAGGAACTCTTCGCGCTGAAACCCCTCGGCGTTGCCGGGGGGGCGAAAACGAAGTCGTTTACCGCTGATCTGCTGGCGGGAGACGGTGGCGACTAACTGGGCGAGCTTCGATGCCGAGTGGTCGATTGACCTACGTATACGGGGGCAAATCGACCACTCGTTACGAGCTGCATAAAGATCGGGGTGGGCCGAGGGCGGCTCTAGGATGGTTCGCGTGTCCGAGCAGAAGAAGCCGGTCAACTGGCGTGCCTGGATCGTCGGGGTGTTGGTCGCGCTCGTCGTCATCGTCGCCCTGCAGAACTCCCAGCAGGTACGCGTCGACGTCCTCTTCATAACTGTCGACGCGCCCTTGATCATCACCCTGCTCGCCGCGGTCGCGATCGGCGCCCTGATCGGCTACGTCACGCCGCTGGTTCGCCGCCACCGACGCGACGAGTCCAAGCGCTCTTAGCTCGCGGCTGGGCATCCGGGTAAAGCCGAAGGTGGACTCGGGGAAATACCCCGATGAAGCCGCGGCGGACCACCAGGACAATCGAGGAGCCGATGATCGCCAGTGAAGGAGGTTCCAAGCCGGGTCGCTTCGCCGACCGCTCCGACGCGGGCCGCCAGCTTGCGGCGCGGCTGCTGCCACTTGCCGACGAACAGCCGTTGGTCCTTGGCCTGCCCCGCGGTGGAGTTCCGGTGGCCGCCGAGATCGCGGCGCGGCTCGGGGCGCCGCTCGAGGTCCTCGCCGTGCGCAAGCTCGGCGCCCCGCACAACCCCGAGTACGGGATCGGCGCGATCGCCGAGGGAGGCACCAAGGTCTTCGATCACGAGGCTCTGGCACTGCTGGGGATCAACGGCGGTGAACTGGGGCGCATCGTTGAGCGCGAGACCGCCGAGCTGCAGCGCCGGGTCGAGGCCTACCGAGGCGATCGCGTGCCCTTGTCCCCGCGTGAGCGCACCGTCATCGTCGTCGACGACGGCGTGGCGACCGGTGTCACCGACACCGCTGCGCTGCGAGAGGTCCGCCACCATCGGCCCCGACGCCTGATTCTCGCTGTTCCGGTTTGCCCGCCGGATTCCGTGGCGCACCTGCAGGACGAGGCCGATGAGCTCGTCTGCTTGGTCACGCCGCCACGGCTGCGGGGAGTCGGCCAGTGGTACTCGGACTTCGGCCAGGTATCCGACGCTGAGGTCGTCGGCGCACTGACGGGGGTCCGCCGCCACGACTTCGCCGCCTGATCGCTCCTCGCGGGAAAGCCGCAGCCGATCGGCGGCTTCCTCCGGATGGAGCGCTACCGCCGCGGCCCTAGGGTCCAGGCATGGCAGATGACGGCCAGCGCGATGAGAGACGGAGGGTCGTGATCGCGGGGGCTGGGATCGCTGGTCTCGAGGCGGCCCTGGCCCTGCGTGATCTCGCCGGCGATCGAGTCGACGTCACCCTGCACGACCCGAGCGGGGAGTTCGCCTACCGGCCCTTTGGGGTCGGTGAGCCGTACGGGACCACTCGTGCCTTTCGTTATGACCTGCGCAGGCTGAGCGAGCTCTGCGGCGCCTCGCTCTACCCGAGTGCGATCGCGGCCGTCGAGCCCGAGCGGCGCCTCGCCATCAGCCGTGGCGGCGAGCGACTCCCCTATGACCATCTGATCATCGCGACCGGGGCGCGCATGCTCTGGGCCGTGCCGGGTGCCGTGACTTACTGGGGGGTTGCCGACGAAGGTCAGATGGGCGACTTGCTCGCGGATCTGCGATTGGGTCGCCTGCGGCGCCTCGTCTTCACTATGCCGGCGGGGCACAGCTGGGTCCTGCCGCTTTACGAGCTGGCGCTGCTTGCTGCCAATGTGCTCAACAAGACCGCCAACGATCGAACCCGCATCACCGTGGTGACGCCGGAAGGCGCTCCCCTGGAGATCTTCGGCGCCCGGGCCGCCGAGCAGACGAGCGCGCTCCTGGCGGAACGGCGCATCGACGTCATCAGCGGTGCTAGGCCGATCGGGTTCGCGGCGGGGCGCTTGCGCATCGCCCCCGGCGAGGACGTCGAGACCGACGCGGTGATCACCCTGCCGCGCCTGGAGGGCAGGAGGATTGAGGGCATTCCGCGCGACGAAGACGGTTTCGTCGCCGTCGACGAACACGGCGGCGTGGCCGGGCTGGAGCGAATCTACGCGGTGGGGGACGTCAGCTCCTTGTCCTTCAAGCAGGGGGCCTTCTCCAGTCAGCAAGCCGACGCCGCTGCGGAAGCGATCGCCGCTGCGGTCGGGGCCGGGGTCGAGCCGCGCGCGGCGGGCCCGCGAGTGCGTGCTGTGCTCTGGACTGGGCAGGGCCCCCGCTACCTCGCCGGCGGGAATGGTGGAGTGGACGGGCGCGCTTCCAGCCCCAGCCAGCGTCACCTGGAACTCCTGCATAACGGCAGGCTTACCGCCCGCTACCTGTCGCCTCTGGTTGACTCGCTTCTTGCGAGCGGCGACTCTCAGACCGCCGAACGCGTCACGGCCGAGGCGCCTTAGCGCCTCTGAATCCCGGCATGATGGGGCGGTGAGCGACCCCGTTGTCCAGCGCTTCCGTGCCGCCCGCCGTGCTCCGGACCTCGCCCTGCTCGAGGGTTTTCACGCCCTCAAGCACGCGCTGCGCTTTGGCGCCGAGATCATCGAGGCGGTTGCCCTGGACCCCGGTGAGCTGGACAGCCTGGCGGTGGATCTCGCGCCCGACCTCGCTGGTTCCCTTGCCGAGCGAACCACGCCGGTGGATGCCGAGCTCCTGGCTCAGCTCGTGCCCCACGCTCCGCGCACTGGGGTTGTCGCGATCGCCCACCGGCCCGCCGTCGACGTTGCCGCGGTTCTCGCGGCAGAGCGCCCGGCGCCGGTGGTGTTGCTCGAGGATCCGCGCACGATGGGAAACATGGGGGCCTGCGTACGGGTGGCCGCCGCCGCGGATTCCGCGGCCGTCCTCACCACCGGCAGCAACGATCCCTGGCATCCGGAGGCGCTGCGCGGCGCCGCCGGCTTGCACTTTGCCCTGCCGGTGGCGCGGATCGAGTCGCTGCCCGAGGGGGATAGGCCCTTGATCGCGATCGATCCCGAGGGCGAGCGGCTGGGGGAGAGCAAGCTCGATCCGCGCTCGATCCTCGCCTTTGGCACCGAGCGCTACGGTCTCAGCGAGGCTCTGCTCGAGCGGTCTGACGCTTGCCTGGCGATTCCGATGCGCGAGGGGGTGTCCAGCCTCAACCTGGCGACCACCGTCTCCGCCGTGCTTTTTTCACAACGACTTTGAACCGCGGCGGTCGCGGCTCCGTAGATCGGGCCAATGAAGAAGATCATCGGCTCACTTGTTTTCGCTGTCGTACTGATCGCCAGTCAAGCGGCGCCCGCCGCCGCGCCCGGTCCCGCCACGACCAGCAGAGCCAAAACGGTCGACATCGACCACTTCAAGTTTCACCCCCACACGCTCGAAGTCGCCAAGGGCGCCAAGGTGGTCTTCACGAATTCGGCGGACGTCGCCCACACTGCGACTGACCCGGGCGCCTTCAACAGCGGCCACATTGCTCCGGGTGAATCCTTCGCCGTCCGCTTCGAACACAAGGGGACTTTCAGCTACCACTGTGAAATTCACCCCTTCATGCACGGCAAGATCGTCGTCGGCTGAGATAGCTTTCACGGCACACCATTTCCGTCGAAAGGAACTCTGTGCCGTTTGCCGACATCAACATCGGAGAAGCACTCCTCGTTGCATTCGAGGTTTTCTTCTTCGTCATCTGGATCTGGATCCTGATCACGATCCTGACCGACCTCTTCCGCGACCACGAAACCTCCGGATGGGTGAAGGCGGCCTGGGTGCTGTTCCTGGTCTTCATTCCCTTCCTCACCGCGCTGATCTACCTGATCGCCCGCGGCAGCGGCATGCGCGACCGCACGATCAAGGCGCAAGCCGAGGCAAAGCAGCACTTCGATTCCTACGTCCGCGAACAGGCCCACAGCACCCCCGCCGACGAACTGCACAAGCTCAACGAGCTGAAGGAAAAGGGTGCTTTGTCAGCTGAGGAGTTCGACAAGGCGAAGGCGAAACTGCTCGCCTAATCGCCATTGCGCGTGCGCCGGCCACTAAGTCGGCGCGCGCGTGATTTCTCCTCCTTGCAGGTAAATCCTGCAAGGGAAGTTGCAAGTTATTAGCAACTCCTAACAATCGAGCGGCCGTTTCGCTACCGTCCTCCGCCGATGCGCGCTCCCCTTCGCGGCAACTCATTGCGGCTGCTGCTGCCCGCAGCACTGCTCCTGGCCCTCCTCTGCGTGGTCGCTTCGGCGCCGGCAAAGGACCTGGAAGAAAAACTCCAGGACACGCAGGGCAAGCTCAGCCATGTGCGCGAAGACCAGAGCGCGCTGGCGGCGACGATCGCCGAACAGAACAAGGCGATCGACTCGATGATCGGCGAAGTCTCGGACCTGCGCCAGCAGCAGGCAGCGGTCGAGGCCGAACTCTCCGCCAAGGAAGGCGAACTCGACGCCGCGACCGAAAAGCTTGAAGCCGACCAGCGCCACCTGGCCGAGGTGCGCGCCCGTCTGCACCGCGCTCTCGGCGTCCTGCGCGAACGACTGGTCTCGATC
This sequence comes from uncultured Solirubrobacterales bacterium, assembly GCA_963716345.1. GTDB lineage: Bacteria > Actinomycetota > Thermoleophilia > Solirubrobacterales > 70-9 > VRUE01. The sequence goes on along the minus strand of OY970304.1, from coordinate 703,689 downwards.
TATGAGTCGGGCAGCCCCGACATGCTCAACGTCGTGCTCGACTCGGCCAGCTGGTCGGAAGTGAACACTCGCGCCGACTACCTCGACCAGATTCAGCAGTACGACGACTCGGTCGCTTCCAGGGTCAAGGGCCTGCGCGACGAAGCGCGCGCCGCGGTCAAGCGGATGACTGCCGTGCGCGCGCAGATCAAAGACGCCCGCGACGCAATTGCGGTCAAGGAGCACGAAGTCGCCGCCGCCCGCGAAGAAGCCGAGGCGCGCTTCTCCGAACTGAAGTCCGCCCAGGCTGAACGCCGTGCCGCGATGGAAACGCTTGAGTCGCGCGAAGAAGCGCTCAGCGACAACCTCGCCTCGATCTCCGAACAGATCGCCAGCACCACCGGTGCACCGGCGCCGGTCACCGGCACCCCGGCGCCGCTGACCCCCGGCCAGAGCGCCGGCTTCATCTCCGAAAGTCAGGCCAGCGTGCCGAGCGAAGCGCCTGCCGCGATCGCCGCCGCGATCGAAGCCGCCAACTCGATCGCCACCACCCCATACATCTGGGGCGGCGGTCACGGCTCCTTCGAATCCTCAGGCTATGACTGCTCCGGTGCGACGAGCTTCGCCCTGCACGGTGGCGGCTTCCTCGAAAGCCCGCTCGACTCGACCGGCCTGGAGACCTGGGGCGAACCGGGCCCGGGCCAGTGGATCACCGTCTACGCCAACGCCGAACACGCCTGGATGATCATCGCCGGCCTCGCCTTCGACACCGTCGGCGGCCCCGGCCCCCGCTGGCACTCATCCCCCGTGGACTCTCCCGAAGGCTTTGTCGCGCGTCACCCGCCGGGTTACTAGCGGCTTGCGCTTGCGGTCCATCCCGACAGGGGTGGAGCGTCTTGCACTTTTTCGTCGCCGACCTTGCGACGCTAGCAGATCCCGATCCACCGAAAAAGTTAAGCGGAACCCCTGTCGGGATGGACCGCATCCCAGGTCGCCGCATTGCCGCGGCTGACGTGGATCACGCCCTCGAACCCTTCGCGTTGAAGGATTGAGGCAGCCAAGCCGCTGCGCTTGCCGGCCTTGCAGATCGTCGCGATCGGTTGCTCGCGCGGCAGCTCATCGAGACGATCGCGAAGCTGGGCGAAGGGGATGTGGATCGAGCCGGGGACGTGGCCTTCGGCCCACTCGGCCTCGCCCCGCACGTCGAGTACCTGCGGGCCGCCGTCGCCGGCGAGTCGCCGTGCCAGCTCGGCCAGGTCGATCGCCTCGATCCGCTCCACCGGCCGGTCCTCGGCGCGCCAGGCGGTCATGCCGCCGCCGAGAAAGCCGCGCACGCGCAGGCCGACCGCGGCCAGCAGCTCGGCCGCCTCGAGCTCGTTGCCGTCGGAGGCGGCGACGACCAGCAGCTCGGCATCGACCGGGACCATCTCGGCGACCTTGATGGCGAAGCCGGTGTCGTAACCGGAGGCGCTGATCGCTCCCGGGATGTGAGCCTCGTCGAACTGCTCGTTGGTGCGCGAGTCGACGGCGAGCGCGCCCTCGGCGATCGCGGCCTCGAAGCCGTGCGGCGTCAACTGCGTGGGAGCGGAGATCGATTCGACCAGCGGGCCCCGGTTGAGCGCGACGATGTGCCCGACGTTGGGCGGCTTGCTGCCGATCGTCGCTACCGCGTCCTCAACGAACTCGGCCTCGCTCTCGAAGCGCAGGGCGCGGTTATGGCGGCGCTCGAAGCCGATCGTCGAACAAGTCTTGAGGTCGATCCCGGCGCTGCCGCAGAGCGAGCCGCCGAGATGCCCTGGCCAGACCTCGGTCTCCTCGGGCAGCTTCAACAAGCGCTCGTGTAGGGAGCGGAAGATGTCGGCGGCGCCCTCGCGCGGCTCGACCGCGAGGTCGGGACGGGCAACGTCGCCGACGAAGAGGCAGTCGCCGCTCAGCACCGCCCAGGGGTCATCGCCGCGGGCGGCGTCGCGCAGCAGGAAGGAGGTGTGCTCGGGCCGGTGGCCGGGGGTGTGGATTGCCTCGATGCTCGCTCCCTCGCCCAACGGCAGCTTCCAGCCATCCCCGAAAGCCTTGTGCGGGAAGGTCGCCTCGGCCAGCTCGTGGACGTGGATCGTCGCCCCGGTAGCCCGCGCCAGGCGGCCGTGGCCAGAGACGTGGTCGGCGTGATTGTGGGTCTCCAGCACGTGCTCTATCCGCACCCCGTGCAGGCGGGCAAGGTGGAGATAGGGATCGATGTCCCACTGCGGATCGACCACGGCGGCGACGCCGGAGGCGGTGTCGCCAACCAAGTAGGAGGCGCAGCCGAGATCCTCGTGAATTATCTGCCTGAACAGCATCGCGAGTGAGGCTACCGGCGTAAGCGAGGGTGTGGGGGAGGGGCCGAGCGGGTATTAGGTAACGGCGGGAGCCGAATATTCACCCCCGCTCCTTGGGTCTTCCCTCCGAGCGGCGAGGAGAGGAGACACCATGGAGTCCGCATCAGTTCGAGCGCAGGAGCCGACAGCCGGCGAGCGCGCGACTCAGGCGATTGGGGCGGCGCAGGTTAGAGAGGGCTGGACGCCCGCCGACCCTGGGCCACTTGGCCTTGCTGCCTTTGCGCTGACCACCTTTGTGCTCAGCATGTTCAACGCCGACTTGGTCAACAAAGCGGGTGAGCCAGTGGTGCTCGGACTCGCACTTGCCTATGGCGGCGTCGCCCAGATCCTCGCCGGGATGTGGGAGTTCCGCACCGGCAACACCTTCGGCGCGGTCGCCTTTACCTCGTTCGGGGCCTTCTGGATCTCCTTCTGGGCCTTCGTCACCTTCTTCGCCGGTGAGATCCCAGCGGCGCAGGTCGGCGATGCGGTCGGTCTCTACCTGATTGCCTGGGGCATCTTCACCGCCTATATGTTCGTCGCCTCGCTGCGCACGACCGCCGCGATTGCGGCCGTCTTCTTCTTGCTGACCGTGACCTTTTTCCTGCTCGGCATCGGCAACTCGGGCGGCAACGAAGGCTTGGTCGAAGCGGGCGGCTGGTTCGGCCTGGCGACGGCGGCAGCCGCCTGGTATGCATCGTTTGCGGCGGTCGTCAATTCGACCTTCGGGCGAACGGTAATGCCGGTGCGCCGGCTGGGTCGCTGAGGAGGAGGGAGCGGTAGATGGCAACGCGCGAGGACTCATCTGACCTGGAGGGGCGGCTCGGCGAGCTGCTCGAGGTGGAGCGCTTCGAGCCGTCCGAAAGCTTCCGGGAGCGAGCGCTGCTGAGCGACCCGGCGATCTACGAGCAGGCGGCCGCTGACCCGGAGGCATGGTGGCTGGAGCAGTCAAAGCAGTTGCTCGATTGGGCACAGGAGCCCAGCGAGGGCCTCGATGAGTCCAACCCGCCCTTCTACAAGTGGTTCGCCGACGGCAAGCTGAACGCCTCGGCCAACTGCCTCGACCGCCACGTCGAGGCGGGACGGGGCGATCGAGTCGCCTTCCACTGGCGCGGTGAGGAGGGCGAGGAGCGCGACATCACCTATGCCGAGCTGCTCGCCGACACCCAGCGCTTCGCCAACGCGCTCAAGGACGTCGGCGTCGGCGCCGGCGACATCGTCGGGATCTACCTGCCGATGATTCCCGAGGTCGTTGTTGCGATGTTGGCCTGCGCCCGCATCGGCGCCCCGCACAACGTCGTCTTCGGCGGCTTCTCCGCGGAAGCGGTGCGTGAGCGCATGGAGTTCTCCGCGGCGAAGGCGCTGGTCACCGTCGACGGCGCCCGCCGCAAGGGCAAGACGGCGCCGATCAAGCAGCAGGTCGACGAGCAGATGGACGACCTCGAGAGCCTGGAGACGATCGTCGTCGTCCGCCACACCGGGATCGATTGCCCGATGCGCGAGGGGCGCGACCGCTTCTACGACGAGCTGATGGAGGCCGCCGACGCCGATTGTCCGGCGGAGCCGTTCGCTGCCGAGCAGCCGCTCTTCATCCTCTACACCTCCGGCTCGACCGCGAAGCCGAAGGGGATTCTCCACACCACCGGCGGCTACCTGACCGGCGTCGCCGCCACCCACCGCTACGTCTTCGACCTCAAGCCCGAGGAGGACGTCTACTGGTGCGCCGCCGACGTCGGCTGGGTCACCGGCCACTCCTACATCGTCTACGGGCCGCTGCTCAACAGCGCCACCAGCGTGATGTGGGAGGGGGCACCCGATTACCCGAGCAAGGGCATCTGGTGGGAGCTGGTCGAGCGCTACGGGGTGTCGATCCTCTACACGGCGCCGACTGCGATCCGCACCTTCATGAAGTGGGGGGCAGAGATCCCGGAAGAATCGGACCTCTCCTCGCTGCGCCTGCTGGGCTCGGTCGGCGAGCCGATCAACCCCAAGGCCTGGCTCTGGTACCAGCAGGTGATCGGCGGCGACCGCTGCCCGATCGTCGATACCTGGTGGCAGACCGAGACCGGGGCGATCATGATTACGCCGCTACCGGGGATCACCGCGACCAAGCCGGGCTCGGCGACGACGCCTTTTCCCGGAGTCGAGGCGGAGGTCGTCGACGAGAACGAGGGGGAGCCGGTCGAAGGCGGGCAGGGACTGCTCGTCCTGAAGCGGCCCTGGCCATCGATGCTGCGTACCCTCTACAAGGAGGAAGAGCGCTTCATCGAGACCTATTTCTCGCGCTTCGGTAAGGAGACCTACCTGGTCGGCGACGCTGCTCGCAAGGACAAGGACGGCTACTTCTGGGTGATCGGGCGGATCGACGACGTCGTCAACGTCTCCGGCCACCGGCTCTCGACCGCGGAGGTCGAGTCGGCGATCGTCGCCCACGAAAAAGTTGCCGAGGCGGCGGTGATCGGCCAGTCCGACGAGGACACCGGCCAGGCGATTTGCGCCTTCGTCACCCTGCAGGGCAACGCCGAGCCCAGCGATGAGCTGCTCGAGGACATCCGCGCCACGGTGGCCGATCGGATCGGCAAGTTCGCCCGCCCGAAGCGGATCATCTGGGCCGACGACCTGCCGAAGACCCGTTCCGGCAAGATCATGCGCCGCCTGCTGCGCGACATCGCCGAGGGCCGCGCCCTGGGCGACGTGACCACCCTGCGCGACCCCGACGTGATGGGCGAACTCGAGGCCAAGATCGCCGAGGCCCGCGACGGCGAGGACTGACACGTCCGGTGCGCCTTATGTGGTCTGGCGCCGTATAAAGCGCACCGGAACGGTTAAGTGGCGCGCTCGTCGACCATGCGTTGGACCGCGACCTCGAGCGACTGCAGCTGCTCCTGCACGCTTTTCAGCTCGCGCAGGGCGAGCGCCTCGGCGCTGATCTGCTCTTCTGCCAGTTGCTGCTCGACTTCGGCGATTTCGGGGCTGAGGAAGCGCTCCGCGAAGGCACCGGTGAGCAGGGCGACGAAGCCGATGCCGATGATCAGGATCGCGGTCGAGACGATCTCGCCGCCGGTCGTGGTCGGGTAGATGTTGGAGCCGAGTGTGGTCATCGTCGTCAGCGCCCAGTAGATCCCGTCCCAGTCGCTGAGGTGCTGGCTGTGCTTCTCGAAGGCGACGAAGAGGGCGCCGCCGCCAACCACGGTCAGCAGGGCGAGGAACATCGCGTAGTGCAGTCCCTCCAGCGAGAAGACCTCGCGCGAGAGCTGGGCGAGGCGCATGAGGCGGACCAGCCGCAGCAACCGCAGCACGCGCAGTCCCTGCAGGCCAGCGGGGAGCAAGGGCGGCGTGAAGATGACGATGAAGGGGTCGAGCGGGTGATGACGCAGCCAGACCCGACGGTTGGGGACGACGGCCAGCATCACCACCAGCTCGATCAGGAAGGCGACCCAGGTGACCCAGTTGAGGATGTGGGCGACGTCCTCGAGGGCGCCGCCGGGGTGCGACTCGCTGATCGCCACCATCGGCAGGGTCAGCGCCGCAGCGATCAGCATCGGCGTGTTCAGCGCTTCCGCCACCCGCGTGCTGCGCGCGTCCATGCCCGGCGCGTAGCTGACGATTTTCTCGGTCGCCTCTGCCATCCGCGTGAACTTCGACGCGAAGACCTGTGTGCCTACCTCACACGCCTGAGTTGGGGGCCAGCCGCAACATTTAGAGACCGGTCGGTTTTGACCCCCGAATGCCCGTGACGGCCGCGAGGGCTCCGGGCGCCAATCCAAGGAGGCACGATGATTAGGCAGGGGATGTTGGGGCGACTTGGCTTTATTGCCGCCGTCGCGAGTATCGGGGCGCTGCTGCTGGCAACGGGTGCGCAGGCGTCGACGGTCACGGTTGGCAGCGTGCTGCCGCCGGGGTCCACGCCGACCGAATTCAAAACGGTCGAGACCCTCTTCAACACGGCGCTGCCCGAGAAAGGCGCCAACCTGACCTCGCCGGTGAGTGGCGCGATCGTGCGCTGGCGCATGCAGGATCCGGCGGGAGGCCCGTTCTCCCTGCGGGTGCTGCGCCCCAACGGCTCCGGCGGGTACATGGCTGCCGGCACCAGCAACCCCGTGACTCCCTCGGCCGGCGGCGGGCTGCAGACCTTCACCGCCAACCTGCCGGTGCAGGCGGGTGACCTGATCGGGGTCGACCCGACCAACGCCACCGACAAAATTGGCGTTGCTCCCGAAGTCGCCGGTGCCAGCTACGGGTTCATCTTCCCGCCGCCATTCGACGGCGCCACGGTTGCCCCGAGCGGGTCGGAAGCCGGCAAGGAGATCGAGCTCAGCGCCGAAGTCCAGCCGACGCCCGTGATCAGCTCGATCGCACCGGAATTCGGCCCGGTTGCGGGTGGCACGACGGTGACGATCACCGGCACCGACCTCGCCTCGACGAGCGCGGTCAAATTCGGCCCACTTCCCGCGGCCAGCTTCAAAGCCGAATCGGAAACCAAGATCACCGCGGTGGCACCGCCCAGCGCGAAAGTCGTTGGAGTCGACGTAGCGGCAACCACAATCGCCGGTACCAGCGCCACGACGAAGGCTGATCGCTTCTTCTACGAAGGCTGCGTCGTCCCCAAGCTCAAGGGCAAGAAGCTCAAAGACGCCAAGCGGATACTGGGTCGGGCAGACTGCAAGATCGGCAAGATCAAGCGTCTCGAGGGCAAGCCGAGCAAGGCGGGCAAGGTGCTGAAGCAGAGCGCCAAGCCGGGCAAGGTGCTGGCTTCGAAGTCCAAGGTGAACCTGACGGTCGGTAAGAAGCCCGCGGCCAGCAAGTAGGACCGCTGCACGGACCGGCCGCTCCCGCAACGCAGGGGGCGGCCGGTCTCGTACCATGGCTCGGCAACCAACTAATCAGGAGACGCCCAGCCGATGAGCACCAGCACCGCTACGCAGGACTACAAGGTCGCCGACATCGACCTCGCCGATTTCGGGCGCAAGGAGATCTCCCTCGCTGAGGTCGAGATGCCTGGCCTGATGCAGACCCGCGAAGAGTTCGCCGACGAGCAGCCGCTGAAGGGCGCGCGGATTACCGGGTCTCTCCATATGACGGTGCAGACGGCGGTGCTGATCGAGACTCTGGTCGCGCTCGGCGCCGAGGTGCGCTGGGCCAGCTGCAACATCTTCTCGACCCAGGATCATGCTGCCGCTGCGATCGCCGCGGCCGGGATCCCCGTCTACGCCTGGAAGGGCGAGACGCTGGAGGAGTACTGGTGGTGCACCGAGCAGGCGCTGCTCTGGCCCGAGGGCGAGGGTCCGAACATGATCCTCGACGACGGCGGCGACGCGACTCTGCTGGTCCACAAGGGGGTCGAGTTCGAGAAGGCGGGCGAGGTCCCCGATCCGGCCTCGGCTGACTCGGAGGAGTTCCGCATCATCCTCGAGACCCTGCAGCGCTCGCTCGGCGAGGATTCGCAGCGCTGGACCAACGTCGCTGCGGGCATCCAGGGCGTCACCGAGGAGACGACGACCGGTGTCCACCGGCTCTACCAGCTGGCCGAGACCGGCGACCTGCTCTTCCCGGCGATCAACGTCAACGACTCGGTGACCAAGTCGAAGTTCGACAACCTCTACGGCTGCCGACACTCACTGGTCGACGGGATCAACCGCGGCACCGACGTGATGATCGGCGGCAAGGTCGCGGTGATCTGCGGCTACGGCGACGTCGGCAAGGGCTGCGCCTCCTCACTGCGCGGCCAGGGCGCCCGCGTGATCGTCACCGAGATCGACCCGATCTGCGCCCTGCAAGCGGCGATGGAGGGCTATGAGGTGCGCACCCTCGACGAAGTGGTTGAGACCGCTGACATCTTCGTCACCGCCACCGGCAACAAGGACATCATCACCTTCGATCACATGGCACGGATGAAGCACAACGCGATCGTCGGCAACATCGGCCATTTCGACAACGAGATAGACGTCGCCGGCCTCGAAGGCGGCAGCGCCGAGCGAATCAACATCAAGCCCCAGGTCGACGAGTGGCGCTTCCCTGACGGTCACTCGATCGTGCTGCTCTCCGAGGGCCGCCTGCTCAACCTCGGCAACGCCACCGGCCACCCGAGCTTCGTGATGTCGAACTCCTTCACCAACCAGGTGATCGCCCAGATCGAGCTCTTCGGCAAGAGTGTCCAGTACGAAGCGAAGCAGGTCTACGTCCTGCCCAAGCACCTCGACGAGAAGGTCGCCCGCCTCCACCTCGCCTCGCTCGGCGTCCAGCTGACCGAGCTAAGCCCCGAGCAAGCCGCCTACTTGGGCATCCCTGCCGAGGGCCCCTACAAGCCGGACCACTACCGCTACTAGGAGCGGGTCCACAAATGCCGAACGTCTACAAACCGACGTTCGAGGAGGGGGAGAGGCCGGAAGGGTTCCGCTCACGGCGAGCTCGGATTGGCTACGAACTCGGCACCGAGCTGATCGGGTGCAGCCTCTGGGAGCTGCCGGCGGGTGAGGCTGCCTACCCGTACCACTTCCACTATGCCGATGAGGAGCTGGTGATCGTCCTCTCCGGTCGGCCCACTCTGCGGACTCCAGAGGGCGTCCGGGAGCTCGAGGAGGGGGAGGCGCTGCGCTTCGGGCTCGGTGAGGAGGGGGCGCACCAGATCATCAACCGCAGCGAGGAGCCGGTGGTTCTCCTTGCGGTATCGAGTCACGGCCGCCCCGATGTCGTCGTCTATCCCGACTCGGACAAGATCGGCGTCGGCGAGCGGCTGCCGCAGGGTGGCGGCCTGCGGGCTTTCTTCAAACGCGGCGACGGGGTCGGCTACTTCGAGGGTGAGAACCTCGAGGAGATCTAGCCGCCGCTAACTACCAGCGTCGCCACCATGCCTTTGGACTCGTGTTTGTAGAGGCTGCAGTAGAGACGGTAGGTGCCGGGGGCGAGGGTGAGGTGGGCGCTCGCCTGCGAGACCGATGGGGTTGAGGGGATTTCCAATTTCGGGTCTTCCGTTCCCTCGTGTTCGAGCACGAGGTTGTGCGGGTCTTCGCCTTGGTTGTTGAGCTCGACGATCACTTCGCCAGCGCTCACTTCGGGGCGGGAGAGGGTGTAGCTGTACTCGACCGCTTTGACGCCGAGGTGGCCGACTTCGGGTTCCGGTTCTTCAGCCGGGGTCGTTTCCGGCACGGGTTGGACCGGCAGCGCGGGACTGGGTATGAGGATCGCCGGCTGGGGCTCGCAGGTCCACCAGTGCTTGACCCGCTTGACGCGGCGCCACTGGCCGTGTCGCCGCAGGCGCTTGGTCACGCTCTTTGAGTGGCGCTGCCAGTTGCACCCCGGCTGTGGTTCAGGGGCGGCGGTTGCGGTAGTCGAACCGATTGCCAGCGTCATGAGCGCCATGCCGAGGAGAACGAGCAGGGTGGCTCGCGGCGCCGAGCGGGTCATGCCTTCACCAGGACCGGCCGTTCGAAGGAGGAGGCGCCGGGAATGACCGAGGCCGCGTCGTGTCCCAGCCATTCCTCCAGCAGCGAGCAATACATCCCGCGGAAGTCGCTGGTCACGCGGACGTTGTCGTTCTGGTCGAGTTTGGTCAGGCCGGGGAACTCGCCGACCATCTCGCCCTTGGCTTTGGAGCCGACGACGAAGGCGCAGCCGGCGGCGCCGTGGTCGGTGCCGAGCGAGGCGTTCTCCTCGGGGCGTCTGCCGAACTCGCTCCACATCTCGACCATCACCCGGTCGGCGAGCCCGCGCGCTTCGAGGTCGCGCTGGAAGGCGAGCACGCCGTCGCAGGTCTCTTTGAGACCGCGGGAGAGGTCTTCGGCCTCGCCGGCGTGGGTGTCGTAACCGCCGGAGGCGTTGATCGTCACCACCTGTAGGGGCAGGCCGGCAGCGATGAAGGCCGCCAGGCCGGCGAGCGGTGGGAGAAGTCCGTTTCGGGATAGGAGACCAGGCTGGTGAAGTCGCCGATCCCGCCCAGGTCGGTGCGCAGCTTGTCGGTCTGGGCGGTGGCGCGCCGCACCTGCGCCATCGCGGCCGAGTCCGAGGGCAGAGAGCCGAAGCGGCCGAAGCTCTTGTACATCTCGGCGGAGATCGGGTCGCTGACCGGCGCCCAGAGGTCGTAGCCGTCGACGCTGTCGATCGCCGCCACGGGTTGTTCGGCGGTGGCGATCATCGGCGAGAGCACCCCGTCCATCGATAGGCCCTGCAGCGGGTTGTCGGCGTCGCCGACCTGGTCGAGGTAGCGACCCAGCCAGCCGGTGTGAAAGCCGACGTCGAGCTCGCCGATCTCGTAGTAGTGGCGCGAGGTGAAGTGCGACTGGTCGGGATGTTCGTAGCCGATCGCCGGGAAGGCGCTGACCTTGCCCTCTTCGTGCAGAGTCGCCAGCCCGGCCGCGGAGGGATGCCAACGCAACGTCGGGTCCTCGCTGAATTCGCTCCCGTCGCTGGGCGAGAGTGCCAGGTTGGGGCGAAGCTGGGGGTAGCGCGAGTCGCCGATCGGCGCCAGCACGCTGAGCGCGTCGATGCCGCCGTCGAAGAAGATCGAGACGAGGATCTTCTCGGCGCGTGGCGGCCTGAGCGATGCCCTCCTCGAAGGCGGCGAGCGGAATCTTCGAGGCGCCGTAGACGGCCAGTGCCAGGCCGGCGCTCCAGGAGAGGAAGCGGCGCCGCGAGAGCCCGGTGCCGGCGGGCTCGGGCATGCCGGCCTCGATCGCCGGCAGCCCCCGTCCCGCTTCCGCCGCGGCGGCGCGCAGCAGTTGGGAGCGGGTGAAGTCGTTGCAGCAGTTGCTCATCGTCGACTTCCCCTCATTGCAGGACCAGGTCGGGGCTGATGCCGATCAGCTGCAGGAGAGCGTTCTGGCGCATCGCGCGGTAGGGGCCCTGCTCCCAGCTGGCGGTCGCGAGTTTTTCGGCACGCTGGGCGAAGTCGAGCAGCTCGGCGCGGTGTTCTTCGCGCAAGGCCGGCGAGCCCCACGAGGCCAGGGCGCGGGCCAGGGCTTCGTCGGAGCTCTCGGTGGCGCTGTAGGGATCGCTCCAGGCATCGATCGAGATGTCGTCGAGCACGTAGTCGACCATGTTCCAGCGGGACCGCATGCGCGAGGTGTCGAGCCAGCGGGTGTCGTCCCAGCCGGAGACGTTGGGTGGGTAGAAGAGCAGCTGTCCGGCTTGGTCGCAGAGCCAGATCCAGGCTTCGGTGTCGATGTAGCGCCCGAGCGCGCGCAGCATGCCGGCAAGCTGCACGACCGGCGGCTTCACCATCGGCGGTCCTTCGTAGAGGTCGGGACTGAGCAGGATCGCCTCGAGCACCGGTCGAATCGCCCAGCCGGAGCTCTGGTAGGTGCCGATCAGCGAGGCCCTGACGCCGGCGGAGGGCGGTTGCGGGACGAAGTAGCTCCAGAGCTTTTCGACGAAGAAGGAAGGGTGGAGGGGGTTCTCGACGCAGAGCCGGCAGGCGTCTTCCCAGCTCCAGTTGCCCGTCTGGCCGAACACGGTCTTGTTGCCGTAGTCATGGCGTTGAGAGTCGAAGTGGAAGTTGTGGGCGCCGAGCTCGTTCGACCATTCGTAGTCCCAGCCGGTCAGCGCCCGCGCCTGTTCGCGGATGTCGTCCTCGCTGTAGGCGCCGCGATCGGCGCCGAGCGAGAAGAGCTCCATCATCTCGCGGCCGTAGTTCTCGTTCGGTGCCTGCTTGGTGCTTTCGGCGCCGTTTAGCCACTGCAGCATCGCCGGGTCGATGGTTACCGCCTTGAAGAGGTCGAGGAAGGAGCCGAAGCAGGCCGAGCGGAAGAGGTTGGACTGGTCGATCATCTGCTGCTGATGGGAGACGCCCGCGTTGGAGGTGGCGAACCAGTCGTGGAAGACGAGCGCCATTCGCTCGACCAGGGGCTGGTCTGAGCGCACCATCCGGTCGAGGAACCAGAGGTGGTCGTGGCCGTAGGAGTCGGCGGGGGCGATCGGGTTGCCGTCGTCGTCGACCGGCGCGGGGCCGTGCAGGATCGCGGCGCCGCTGGGGCGGGTCAGGGACTGGACTGCGGCGAGGAGGCCGAGGCTGGCAAGTTGCTCGGCCTGCCCAGGGACCGCGCCGAAGCCGGCTCGTTCCAGCAGCCGTTTGGCCTGCGCCGCTCCGAAGGGCCCCTGGTAAGCCCCGGCCGGCCGGGGGTCGTGGTTGATCGCGACAGCTGGTGCGCAGCGGTCGGCGGGCCTGGGCCCGGGGCCACGATGGTGATTGCGCCTGGGCTTGTGCTTGTGACGGACGACGTAGCTCTGCACCCGCCAGCCGCAGTCGCCGTCGGGTACCCAGCGGTGGTGCTTGTCCTTCCAGACGTGCTGGTGCCGGCGGCGGCTGTGCCGCTTCAGGGTCGAAGCGCTTGGTGTCGCCGTCGTGATTGCCATGCGGAAAATGGGCCGCCTACGGCCTCAAGGGTTCGTCGGGGGACCGCCATTAAGGCTTGAAAGAAGTTGATGGGTCTGGACGGAAGGCCTATCCGCTACTTGTTCGCCGCCATGTACTGAGTCCCTGGGAATGACAAGACCCGCCGGAGCGGGTCGAGTCTGGTGATGCGAGGAACCACCTCGCGGTACCTCCAGATGGCTGACAACCAATCTTCCCGAGAGTACCACCTGGCTCGACCCGCTCCTTGGGTTCTGCGGAGAGCGCCGGACTCGAACCGGATCCGATGGTTAGTCGGACAGATTGGTTGTCAACCAACTGAAGACACCCATCTTCTTCACCCTCCTGCCGGCGATGTTAGCCGTGGAATTTCGGCTCAAAAGCCTTGGCGCTCAATCGACACAGTGAATTGACACTTCCGCGCGATTCACCCCGTCCCCGCTTGCGGCTCCCAACGAAAACGACGCGTCGCGACCCAGATGCCGGCCAGGGTCCAGGCGGCGAGGACGGCGACGTTGCCGCCTTCGAGGCCGATGCCGCTCGCTTCGGGGGAGAGGGTGCTCTGCAGGCCGACGGCGAGGTGGAAGAGGGGGAAGATGCGGCCGACCTGTTCGAGCCAGTGGGGGAGCTGGTCGATCGGGATCCAGACACCGGAGATGAAGGCGAGGATGACGACGCTGAAGGGGGCGATCGTCGAGGCGGCGTCAACGGTGGGGGTGAAGGGGGTGAGGGCGATACCGAGCGTGCAGAGGGTCGCCGTGCCGAGCGCGACGTAGACGAGGAAACCGATGAAGCTCGAGCCGGGGAAGTCAACTCCGTAAGCGAGCACTCCGATTGCAACCAGCAGCACGGTCATCGCCAGCGCCTGCGCTGTGGCGCGCAGGATCTGAGCGAGGATGAAGGTCCAGGCCGGCATCGGCGTGCCGCGCAGACGCTTCAGCTGGCCGCGCTCGCGCTGGGTGGTGATCGAGACGGCGAGGGTGGTGAAGGTGGAAAGCGAGATCGAGTAGGCGGTGATCCCGGCCATGAAGTAAGCCTGGGCGCTCAACTTCAGCCCGGTCGGCAGGGCGACGCTTTGGTCGCCTCCCTTGATGAAGATCGAGTTGAAGAGGATGAGGAAGATCAGTGGGAAGAAGAAGGTGAAGACGAGCGCCCGCGGCGTGCGCAGTGCCACCACGATTGCGGCGCGGGCCTGGGCAAGGATCATGCGGCGCTCGCTCATGGCTGCCGCTCCTGGTCGCGGGTGAGGTCGAGAAAGATGTCCTCGAGGCTCGGCTTGCGCACCTCGAGATCCTCGAGTGCGATGCCGCGCTGCTCGGCCAGTGCGAGCAGGCGGTAGAGGTCGCCCTGCGGTTGCTCGGTCTCGATGCTGATCTCATCGCCGGCCACTTGCGGCGTTGCCGAGACGCACGAGCGCACCTCCTCGGCATCGAGGCCGCCGTTAAGCCGGAAACCGATCACGGTGCGGCGGCCAAGGCTGGCGCTCAGCTCCTTCATCGGCCCTTGGGCGACGATGCGGCCTTCCCGAAGGATCGCCACCCGGTCGGCGAGGTGCTCGGCCTCGTCCATGTAATGGGTGGTGAGGAAGACTGTCTTGCCGAGCGCCTTCAACCCCTCGATCATGTTCCAGGCGTCGCGTCGCGCGGTCGGGTCAAAGCCGGTTGTCGGCTCGTCGAGGAAGATCAGATCGGGGTCGCCGATGATCCCGATCGCGACGTCGACGCGGCGTTTCTGGCCGCCGGAGAGCGAGCCGATCCGCGCCTCGCGCTTCTCCGCCAGCCCGGTCAGCTCGATCGTCTCCTCGACCGGGCGGGGAGTGGGATAGAAGGTGGCGAAGAGCGAGACCGCCTCGCGCACCGTCAGCAGTGGGTCCAGCTCGCACTCCTGCAGGACCAGGCCGACGCGGCTGCGCCACTCGCGGGTCGGCTCTCCGGGGTCGACACCGAGCACCTCGACCTCGCCACCGCTGCGCTCGCGGTAGCCCTCGAGGATCTCGATCGTGGTGGTCTTGCCCGCTCCGTTGGGACCGAGGAAGCCGAAGACCTCGCCGCCGCCGACCTCGAAGTCGATGCCGGCCACAGCCTCATGCTCGCCGTAGGACTTGCGCAGCCCCCCGACGCTGATCGCTGCCTCGCTCATTCCCCCAAACCTAACCAATGGCACCCACCGCCCCCGCTTCCGGTGCGCCTTATGCACGCCTGCGGTGCATAAGGCGCACCGAAATGGCGAGGGAGGTAGTTTGCTAGACTAATTATCAAGGCTAACTAATGACGCGAAAGACCGACACCACCCTCACTGACGCCGCGGCCCAGCTGCGACTGGGGATCGTGCGCACCGCCGGCGCCTGCGCCAGGAGGCGGCTGCTGAGGCGAACGGCCTGACGCCGACCTCGACCGCGGCGCTGGCCACGATCGAGCGCCACGGTCCGCTGACGCCGAGCGAGCTGGCCGAGCTCGAGCGGGTCAAGCGGCCGACCGTCGACCCGCACGCTCGGCTGTCTCGAACGGGAGGGGCTGGTCGAGCGCACCCCCGACCCGGCGACGGTCGCAGCTCCCTGGTCAGCGTCAACGCCGCCGGTCGCGAGCGCTTGCGGCGCCTGCGCGGCCGCAAGAACGCCTACCTGGCGCGGCGCATGCGCGACCTTCCCGCCGAGGACGTCGCCACCCTGGAGCGTGCGGCGGAGATTCTCGAGCAGATGCTGGAGGAGCCGCGCGGCAGGCGCGGTGGTAGTTCGTGAGCGCGGCCCTGCGGCGCAGCTTCGACTCCCTCTCTGTTCCCAACTACCGGCGCTACTTCGTCGGCCAGCTCGTCTCGCTCTCCGGCACCTGGATGCAGACGGTGGCGGCGATCTGGCTGATCCTCAGCCTCACCGGCAGCGGCGTCGCGGTCGGCCTGACCACGGCGCTGCAGTTCCTGCCGATGCTGCTCTTCGGCGCCTGGGGCGGGCTGCTCGCCGACCGCTTCCCGAAGCGCAAGCTGCTGATCGCGACCCAGACGCTGATGGCGATCCCCGCGGTCGGCCTGCTCGCGGTCACCGTCGCCGGCGTCGCCGCACCCTGGATGGTCTTCCTCGCCGTCTTCGCGATGGGCACCGTCAACGCGGTCGACAACCCGACCCGGCAGAGCTTCGTGATCGAGATGGTCGGCCCGGATCGGGTCGTCAACGCGGTCAGCCTCAACAGCGTGATCGTGCAGATCGGCCCGGATCGTCGGCCCGGCCCTCGCCGGCCTGCTGATCGCCGCGCTCGGCGTCGTCCCCTGCTTCGCCGCTCAACGTCCTCACCTTCGTGCGCGATGATCGTCGCCCTCTGGGGGATGGACCCGGCGAAGCCTGCACAGCGGCGCCGCGTGGCGCCGCGTGAGCCGGGCGCGATCCGCGCCGGCCTGCGCTACGTGCGCGGCCACCCCTGAGCTGGCGGTCCCGCTGGCGCTGATGGCGCTGGTCGGCACGCTCGGCTTCAACTTCCAGGTGATCCTGCCGCTGCTGGCGCGCTTCAGCTTCGGCGGTGGCGCTGGCGCCTACGCGGCGCTGGTCTCGGCGATGGGGGTCGGCTCGATCGCCGGCGCCCTGGTCAACGGCTCCCACGGTCGCACCGGCCCGCGCCTGATCGCCGGCGCCGCGCTCGCCTTCGGCGGTCGCCGCCCTGCTGGCCGCGGTGATGCCCGGCGCTGGTGCTGGAGTTGCTCGTCCTCGCCCTCCTCGGCGCCGCCGCGGTCACCTTCGCCGCCACGATCAACTCGTCCCTCCAGCTGGCGGTCTCCCCCGAGATGCGCGGCCGGGTGATGGCCCTCTACTCGGTCGTCTTCCTCGGCTCGACCCCGATCGGCGGCCCCCTGACCGGCTGGCTCTCCCAAGCCTACGACCCCCGCGTGGCCCTGGCTCCTAGCCGGCGATCTCCGGCCTCTCCGCCGCCTGGGCCGCCCGGATCTGCTTCGCCCGGTTGCGCACCAAGAGCGAGTCGACTGAAGCGCAAGGAGAACCGGCGGCGGCTTAAGTCCCTGCTGCTCCAAGGGGAGAGCAGTGGCGGCTCAACCCTTGTCGGTGGGAGCCCGCCGGTACGTGTTGGAGCGCGGGTGGAGGGGGTTTGACGGACACTCCCCGCTTTTGTCCGGCGAACCCCCTCCACCCGCGCCTAATCCCTACCCGACGTACCCCGCCGACTTGAGGTATGCCGAGGCTGCTTCCTTCGGCGTCTGCTTTTCGAGTTCGACTCGCGCGTCGAGCTCCTGCATAACCGGCAGCGTCAGCCCCTTCTGGACCTCGAGAATCGTCTTTTCGTAGTCCGGTCCGGCTTTTTCCGCCGTCGACCTTCTTGGTGACGAAGATGACGTTGCCGGCAGGGAAGACGTGCTTGTCGTCTTCGAGGATGACGAACTTGTTCTTTTCCGCCGAGAGCTGTGGATCGGTGGTGAAGAGGATCGAGAGATCGGCCTGGCCCTTTTCGAGCACGGTGTAGCGGAGGCTGATGTCGACCGGGTGGAATGACTTGAATTTCAGCCCGTACAGTTCTTCCAGCCCGGCCAGGCAGTCGATCCGCTGGCGGCACTCCGGCGAGCCGTACAGGGACAGTTTTTCGGAGACACCTTCGAGGTCGGAGATGGTTTTCAAGTTGTATTTTTCAGCCGTCGTCTTGAGCAGTCCGACCGCGTTGGCGCTGGCGAACGGTGTGGGTTCGAAAGCGGTGAGGCCTTCTTTTTCGAATTCTTCATTCGACTTTTCCCAGGCTTCGTTGGCGTCGGAGGGGACTTCTTCGGGTTCGAGGCCGAAGAACGAGGTCAGGGCCGTGCTGGCGTACTCCGGGATAGCCGGAGATCGCTCCGGATTTGACGGCCTTTAGAGCCACCGTTTCAGAGCCGAGGTTGAGGTCGCTCTTGACCTTGTAGCCGGCGGCCGCCAGACCCTGCGCGTAGATTTCCCCGAGGATTTCCTGTTCGGGGAAGTTCTTCGAGCCGATCGTCAGGCTGACCTTGCCGTTTTCGGGATTGGAGACGATCGCGCCCGCACCGCCTTCGCTCGCCCTGCTCGGTGTGACGCTGCTGCTGCCGCAGGCGGCAATGCTGAGGCTGAGGGCGAGCGCGAACAGCAAGGCGATGGCTGCCCGCAGACGAGTGGACTTGGACCTCATTTGATTCCTCTCTTGTCGTTTACGTGAACGAGACTCATACAGGGGTCAGCTTCAAGCCTTTCGAAGTGAGCCGACGTTGCAATTGCGGCGAGTCCAAACTCGAGGGCCAAGGCGAGGAGGGCGACCAAAATTGCCCCTGCCAGCACCCCGTTGTCGCCGTAGACGTTTTCGCCGATGATGAATTCACCGAGCGTCGCCACTCCGGCAAGTGGCGCGATCGTCGCGGTGGCGACGATGTTGATCGTTGCCGTGCGGATGCCGGTGAAGATGCTCGGTATCGCCATCGGCGCCTCGACCTTGCGCACGATCTCGAACTCGGTCATCCCCATCCCGCGAGCGGCTTGGACCGTCGAAGCGGTCGACCTGGCGGATGCCGACGAAAGTGTTGGTCAGGATCGGCGGGATGCCGAGGATCGCCAGGGCGACGGTGAGGTTGAGCAGGCCGACCCCGATCACCGCCGCCATCAGTGCGATCAGCGCCAGCTCGGGGATCGCGCGGCCGGCGTTGCCGAGGCCGATCGCGAGCAGTTCTCCGGTTCCCCTGTGACCGAAGTACAAGCCGGCCGGCAGGGCGATCACCAGCGCCAGCGCCAGCGCAAGCACCGTCACCTCGAGCTGCGTTAGTGCGAGTTCGACCACCTGATGGAAGCCGCCGACGCTCTTGCCGCCGGTGACGTTGGAGTTCTGCGGGGTGAAGATGAATTCGAAGGCGCCGCCGAATGAGGCGAGCACGGGTGGCACGGCGCTCACGACGACCTCACCCGACGCCAGGGGGTCGTGAAGTACTGGGCGGTCAGCAGGACGGCGTCGAAAAAGAGGGCCATGGCCATCGCGATTCCACCGGCGATGACGATCGTGGTCGGGAAGTGAAGATTCGCTTCGGTGAGGATCTGCGTGCCGAGGCCGCCGGCGCCGGCGAACACCGCCAGCGTCGCGATCGCGACCGTGCTGACGGTCGCGATCCGCAGCCCGCCGATGATCTCCGGCGTGGCAAGGGGCAGCTCCACCCGCCAGAGGATCTGTCGCTCGGTCATGCCCATGCCGCGGGCGGCGTCCTTGGCCGACGCGGGCACGTTGGCGAGGCCGACGGTGACGTTGCGGTAGATGATCTGCAGCGTGTAGGCGCTGAGGGCGATGATCGCAGTCTCGCGACCGCGGCCGGTGATCGGCAACAGCAGGAGGAAGAAGGCGACGCTGGGGATCGGCGTAGAGGATCCCGGTCCCGGCCAGTAGCGGCGGCTGCAACCAGCCGCGGCGATGCGCGAGTAGCGCCAGGGCGAAGGCGACCGCGAACCCGAGCACGACGGAGATCGCGACGAGTTCGAACTGCTGCAGCGCCGGGGTCCCGTAGCGGTCGATGTGTTCCCGCGCCCAGTCCCAGCAGAAGAGGTGGCTTGGCTTCGCCTGGCAGGACTGCGTCGTGCGTTCGTGGATGAACCCCTTGCCGACTTCGCCGACGGCGGCGAGAGTGAACGCCGGGCTAACCATCACAAAGCCTCGCGCTTCGCTCGCTCGCGCTCATCGTGACCGGCAATCTCGCTCGCTCGCTCCGCGCTCCGGGGCCGCTCCACGGCGCTGTGCTCCTCGGTCTTCGCCTGCGGTGATTTGAGGAACTCGGAGATGATCTCGACCGAGAGCACGCCGGCGATGCGGCCCTGGTGGTCGGTCACGGCCGCGTACTGGGCCTCGCCCTGCAGCAGGTCGGCGAGCGCGTCACGCATGATGTCGTCGCGGTCGAGCAGCGGGCCCGAGCGGCGAATCGGGTTTTGCCGGCACCACGTCGCCGGCGAGGTCGCGCTCGGAGAGCCAGCCGAGCGGACGACGCTCGCTGTCGACCAGCAGCGGGTAGGGAACCTCGACGTCGGGCTCGGCCAGCTTCGCCCGCACCTCGGCGGTCGGCTGGCCGACGTAGGCGAGCGGCGCCTCCCAGAGGTCGATGTCGGCGACCCGCATCAGCGCCAGGCGCTTCAGCGCCCGGTCGGCGCCGACGAAGTCCTCGACGAACTCGATCGGCGGGAGCCATCAGCACCTCGGCCGGGAGTCGCGTACTGGGCGACCTTGCCGCCCTCGCGCATGATCGCGATCCGGTCGCCCATCTTGATCGCCTCGTCGATGTCGTGGGTGACGAAGAGAACGGTCTTGCGGAGCTCCGCCTGCAGGCGCAGGAACTCGTTCTGCAGGCGCTCGCGGCTGATCGGATCGATCGCGCCGAAGGGCTCGTCCATCAGCATCACCAGCGGGTCCGCGGCCAGCGCCCGGGCGACGCCGACACGCTGCTGCTGGCCGCCGGAGAGCTGGGCCGGGTAGCGCTCGCCGAGCTCGGGGTCGAGGCCGATCAGCTCCAGCAGCTCGGCGGTGCGAGCCCTGGTCTGTTCCTTCTTCCAGCCGAGCAGCTGCGGTACGGCGGCGATGTTCTCGGCGATCGTGCGGTGGGGGAAGAGGCCGATCTGCTGGATCACGTAGCCGATCTCCCGCCGCAGCTGGGCGGGCTCGCGGTCACGAACCGAGCGCTCGCCGATCAGGATGTCGCCCGCGGTCATCTCGACCGTGCGGTTGACCATTCGCATCGCGGTCGTCTTGCCGCAGCCAGAGGGCCCGACAAGGACACAGATCTCGCCCGCCGGCACCTCGAGCGTGAGGTCGTCGACGGCCGCTTTGGCAGAGCCCGGATAGCGCTTGGTCGCGCCTGCGTAGCGGACGGGGGAGGCCCCGCTGTTCGGCTCTTCGGTCAGCTCTTCGCTGGGCACTCGCCCCGAGCCTATACCTCTTGCCAGCGCGGTTAACCGTGCGCGGGGCAGGCGTTGGCGGTCGCCTCGCCCCGCCTGCTGAGCCAGAACAGCGCCGCGAAGACGATCAGGCCAAGCAGGTTGAGCACCAACTTGTAGTCGAGCTCGACCGAGCTGAAGATGTCGTTGCGACTCGGCCGCGTCGTCGGGATCAGCCCGGCAGCGCTGAAGAGGCCGTCGATCGCCAGGGCGGCGACGATCATCGTCAGCAGCATCAGGGCGACGATCCGCGCAGTGAATGCCCAGCCGTAGTACTTGCGGTAGATCGCGCACGATCGGCAGCACGATCAGGTCGGCGAAGATGAAGGCCATCACCCCGGCGAAGCTGATGCCGCCCGACCAGAGCACGGCGGCAAGGGGGATGTTGCCGACCGAGCAGACGAAGCTGAGCACGGCGATCAGTGGCCCGACGATCACGTTCTCGATCGCGACCACCCAGCCGGGGGCATCGGTGATGAAGAGCACGTTGAAGAAGTCGTTGCCGAGCAGGCCGATGAAGCCGGCGAGCAGGAAGCCGACGCTGATCTCCTTCCACAGCATCAGCCAATCGCCGCGGAAGTTGGTGGCGACCTCGCTCCAGCCCGCGATGGAGGTGAGCCGCTCGCGCCAGTTGGCGACACCCTCGTCGGCGCCGTGCTCATGCTCGTGGCTGGCATCCGCCTCCTGGGCGTGCGCCCGAGCCTGCTCCTCCACCCGTGGCGAGACGAAGAAACGCAGCAGCAGTGCCATCAGCACGATCATCAGGATGCCGCCGAGGTACTCGGCGAGGGTGAACTGCCAGCCGAGCAGCACCCAGAGCACCAGCCCCAGCTCCCAGACCAGGTTGGTCGAGGCGAACTGGAAGGCAAGCACCGAGGCGGCCGAGGCGCCCTTCTGGAAGAGGCGCTTGGCGATTGCGATCGCCGCGTAGGAGCAGGAGGAGGAGGCTGCGCCGAGGCCCGTCGCCCAGGCAACCGGCTTGGCCCCGCCGCCGGCCATCGTCGCTTCGATCCGCTCCTTCGGCACCCAAGCCTGGACTATGCCCGAGATCGCGAAGCCGAAGACCAGCGCCCACCAGACCTCGTAGGCCATCAGGAAGGACTGCTTCAAACCCTCGAAGATCGTGCTGATGACGTCGGCCATGCGCTCACCGTAGCATACCCCGGGGGGGTATAAGAGGAGGCAACAGCTGAGAGCGGGGCGATGGGCGTGCAGTTAGGTGCCGATGCCGAGTCGCCGCGAGCGCTCGAGCGCCCGGGCGACGACCTCCTCGGCGCCAGGCACCTCGCCGCCACGCATCAGCACTCGTCCGCCGATGACCGTTGTGTCGACGATCGACCCGCTCGCCGCGTAGACCAGATCCGAATGCAGCTCCCCAAGGCTGAGCTCATGCGAACGCGCCCGCAACAGCAGGAAGTCCGCAGGTCCCCCAACGCGAAGCGAATCAAGTTCTCCAGTCATTTCATCGAGAACTTGATTCGTGTGTGGAGGGTTGGCGGTGAGGAGTGGGGACGCGGCGCCAGTGGCGATTTCCCAGGCCTCGCGGGCGGCGATGCGGTCGGGTCGCCGCTCGCGTGGCGCTGGCCCAGGGCGAAGAGCTTGAGGTCGGAGAAGCAGGTCAAGCGAGTCGTTGGAGCCGGCGCCGTCGGTGCCGAGGCCGACGGCCACCCCCGCATCGCGGGCGGCCGGGTAGGGGAAGACGCCGCCGACCGCCAGCTTCATGTTGGCGACAGGATTGGTGACCACGGTGCAGCCGCGCTCGGCGATCAGGGCCAGCTCCTCCTGGTCGAGCCAGACGCCATGGGCGAGCACCGTGCGCTCGCTGAGCACGCCGAGCCGGTCGAGGTAGGCGGCCGGCCGCAGCCCGTGCTCCTTGATGCACTGCTCGACCTCGTCCTCGGTCTCCGAGAGGTGGATCTGGATCGGCAGCTCCCGTTCGGCCGAGCGCTCGGCGAGTCCAGCGCAGCGAGCCCTTCGCTCACCGTGTAGATCGAGTGCGGGGCCAGCGAGGCACCTATCTTTGGGCCGAATCCCGCGAGCCCGTCGAGGTTGTCCAAGGCGTTCTCCTGCATCGCCTCGGTACCGCCGTCGGGGTCGAAGAGCGGAGCCGCCGATCGTCGCCCGCAGGCCGGCGTCGGTGACCGCTCGCGCCGTCGCCTCCGGGTGCCAGTACATGTCCCAGAAGCGCGTCGTGCCGGTGCGAATCATCTCCAGACAGGCCAGCCGCGTGCCCCAGTAGACGTCCTCCGGCTCGAGCTTTGCCTCGATCGGCCAGATCACCTCGCGCAGCCAGCGCATCAGCGGCAGCTCGCCGCCGAAGCCGCGGAAGAGGGTCATCGCCGCGTGGGTGTGGCCGTTGAGCAGCGGGGCGACCAGCGGTGCTCCCGCCGCGTCGATCGTCTCGTCGCCCGGCTCCGGCAACTACCTCCGGACCAAGCGCCGCGATCGTCCGGTCAACGCAGCGCACCCCGACGCTCTCGCCGTCGAGAACGGCGCCGGTAACGGTGAGCACCCCAGTGCTCACGGCCCGACGGCGCCGAGCTGCGGCAGCACCGCGGCGAGGCCGTCGTGCAGCTGCAGGCGTTGCCAGCCCGCGTCTGCTTCCAGCTCGATGATCGCCAGCGGGTCCGGCGCCGATCCCGTTGGCGAGGTTGTCGACGACGCAGATCGCCGCGTAGGCGAGGCCGAGCTCGCCGGCGACGATGCACTCGGAGGCGATCGTCATCCCGACCACGTCGGCGTGCGCCGCGATCAGGCGGATCTCGGCCGGGGTCTCGAAGCGCGGCCCGATCGCCTGCCAGTAGACGCCGCCGTCGCGCACCTTGGCCGGGCTCGCGTTCCAGGCGGCGAGGACTTCCTCACGCCAGACCGGGTCGAAGCGCGGGGCCCGGTGGGCGCGCTCGTCGCCGAAGGAGCGAGAGGCTGACGTGGAGAGCGATGAAGTCGTCGGGACAGAGCAGGCTGCCGACCGGCAGCTCGGCGTCCAGCGAGCCGACCGAGGAGATCGCCAGCACGCGGTCGCAGCCCTGCTCGACCAGCGCTCGCAGGTTGGCGACGTGGTCGATCTCGTGCGGGAGCACGTACGCCTCGCCGCCGTGGCGCTGCACGATCGCGGCACCGTGCTCGGCGCGCCGCCGCGGCGATCTCCTCGCCGCCGGGACCGAGTGCGCTGCTGCCGAGGATAACCGCAAGCCGTCCCACGGCTCGATCCTACGTGCGCCGGGCGATGAAGGCGGCGGCAGCGTCGTCGTGGTCGACGATCGGCTTGGGGTAGTCGAGTTCGCGTCGCCGCGTTCCGTCAGGCGCCAGGGCTCGTGCACCCCTTGCCCGCGACCGCCTCCAGCTCCGGCAGGTAGCGGCGCACGTAGTCGCCGTCGGGGTCGAAGCGGTGGGCCTGGCGGATCGGGTTGAAGACGCGGTTGGGCCTGGTGTCGTTGCCGGTGCCCGCCACCCATTGCCAGTTGCCGGCGTTGTTGGCGATCTCGCCGTCGCTGAGCAGGTCCCAGAAGTGCCGCGCCCCAGCGCCAGTCGAGGTAGAGGTCCTTGGTCAGGAAGGAGGCGACGATCATCCGCGCCCGGTTGTGCATGAAGCCCCTCGCGCGGCGAATCTGGCGCATCGCCGCGTCGACGATCGGGTAGCCGGTGCGCCCCTCCTGCCAGGCCTCGAAGGCGCGCTTGGAGCGCGACCAGCGATCGCCGCGCGGGCGGTAGTCGCGCCGCGGCAGGGACGAGTTGGCGGCGAGGACCTGGTGGTGGAAGTCGCGCCAGCAGAGCTGGCGCCCGTAGGCGCTCGCCGCCGCGGCGCGAACTCGCCTTGGTCAGCAGCTCCAGCGGCGAGATGCAGCCGAAGCGCAGGTAGGGGCTGAGCCCGGAGGTGCGATCGCCAGGAAGGTCGTCGTGGTTGTCGCCGTAGTCGGCGAGGCCACTCGCGCAGGAAGGCGCTGACCCGCCGCCGCGCCTCGCTCTCGCCGCCGGGCGCCCGCTCCGGCGAGGGCTCGCCGCGAAGGCAGCGATTCAAGCGAGGGCAGTTGACCGGCCTTGAGCCGCGAGGGGGCCTTTAGCTTCCGCGGGGTGCTTGCCAGCGGTCGCCGCGGCACGTCCTCCAGGCGCGGTGGAAGGGGCTGAAGACCTTGAAATGGTCGCCGCCGCTCGGGGTGACAGCGCCCGGGGTCGACGATCGTCGTCCCGGGGTGGGCGCGGAAGGCGATCCGCTCCTCCTCGCAGGCGCGCGCCAGCCGCTCCTCGCGCCGCCGCGCGTAGGCGCTCCAGTCGGCGCTGACGTGCAGCTCGGTCGCCTCGCACTCGCGGGCCAGCGCCAGCGCCTCTCGGCCACCGGATCGCCCCGGCGGAGGAAGAGCCGCCCGCCAGTGCGGCGCAGCGAATCGTCGAGGTCGACGTAGCGACTCGAGCAGGAAGGCGACCCGGTTGGGAGCGGCGAAGCGCGAGCCGAGCAGCGCGTCGTCGAGGACGAAGAGCGGCACCGTCCGCTCGGCCTTCGCCGCGGCCGCCAGGGCGGGGTTGTCGTGCACCCTGAGGTCGCGGTTGAA
The DNA here is from genome assembly GCA_963716345.1 of uncultured Solirubrobacterales bacterium. Classification (GTDB taxonomy): domain Bacteria; phylum Actinomycetota; class Thermoleophilia; order Solirubrobacterales; family 70-9; genus VRUE01. Next base: position 678,573 of record OY970304.1, on the reverse strand, counting down.
GAGGACGATCGCGGTGCTCACTCCCCTATGGTGATGGCATGGAGGAACGCCCGTCGGGACGTGACGAGAGCGAGACCGAACGCCTCGATCGCAACCTCGGCGAGCTGCTGCAGGAGCTGCGCGTCGCCCTGCCCGGCGTCCAGGTCCTCTTCGCCTTCCTGCTCGCCGTCCCGTTCCAGCAGAACTTCACCAAGATCACCAGCTTCGAGAAGGACGTCTACTTCGTCACCCTGCTCTGTACGGCGCTCTCGGCGATCCTGCTGATCGCGCCCTCCGCCTATCACCGCGTCACCTTCCACCTGCAGCAGAAGCGCGAGCTGATCCGCCTCGCCAACCGCTTCACGATCGCCGGCCTCGCCCTGCTGGCGCTGGCGATGACCGGCGCGATCGTGCTGATCACCAACGTGCTCTTTGGCAGTGGCGTCGTCACCGCGATCACCGGCCTGGGGACCGTATGCGCCTTCGCCGGACTCTGGTACGTGCTGCCGCTGCGCCGGCGGCTCAGTCTGACGGGGCGCGCACGGCCCTGAAGCGGTCGCCCCAAAGCGCCACCAGCTGATCGGCGAGCTCGTTGGTCAGGCGCAGCTGCGGCGCCTCGTCGAAGAGCATTTCCAGGTCGGCCTCCCAGATGTACATCTTCAGGTCGAGCGGCGACCGTCGAGTTCGTCGCTAACGCCCTCGCCGATCAGGGCGTAGGCCTCGCGCAGCATCGCCACGTTGGTCAGTTTGTCGGCGGCGTAGATCGCCCGCGCCGCCGGCTCGGAGTCGGCAACCCGGCGCCGGTGCTCTTCCTTGCGGTCCTCGTATGAGGCGAATCGACTCGTCGTCGGTCAGCGCTCGCAACCAGCTCGGCGACGATCTCGCCGAAGCGCTCGCGGACCGAGTCGTGACTCGATCTCGCTCTTCTCGACTACGTCGTGAAGCAGGGCGGCGGCAAGCACCTCGTCATTCTGCCGCTCCGTGACCAGCAGCTCGGCGACCGCGACCGGGTGGTCGATGAAGGGCCGCCCGTCACTGCCGCGCGGAGTCTGACCGGCATGCGCACGCTGCGCCGTCGCCAGCGCCTCCCTGACCAGATCAGATCTCTCGACTGCGGCGTCGATTCCAGGAGCCGACGTCATCCCGCGTGCCAGCGTAGCGGGCAAAAGCGGGCAATCGAACCAGGTGAATCGCGCGGTTTCTAAGTTGCGGAAATCGCGCTGACCGCTCGCGCCGGCAACTCGTATTCGGCTCGCTCGGCGGCGAGCTCGATCGTCGTCGGGGCTGCCGCCCAGCGCCGTCCAACGTTGCGCGCGCTTCTTCTGCCGAGCTGGTCGAGACGCTCGTCGGAGTGCATCGGGTCGTGGTGGAAGAGCACCGTCCGCTCGGCTTCGGCGCGGCGGGCGAAGGAGAGCGCGTGCGAAAGCGACGAGTGGCCCCAGCCGACGTGGTCGGGGTACTCGGCGTCGGCGTACTGGCCGTCGTGGATCAGCAACGAGGCGCCGCGGGCGAGGCCGAAGCCGGAGATCCAGTCGTCCTCGAGCGTGTCGAGGTCGGCGCCGAGGGCGGGCTCGTGGTCGGGGATGTAGGCGAGCGAGGAGTCGCCGTCGTCGATCCGGTAGCCGAGCGTCGGCCCGCGGTGGGCGACGGAGGCGGCGCTGATCCGCGCCGAGCCGATCTCCCACTCGCTCTCGCGGGCAGTGGCGGAAGGAGACGTCGCAGGGCAGCTCGCGCACCTCGACCGGCGAGAGCGGCGCCGAGATGTAGCGGGCGATGCGATCGCGCAGCGAGGCCTCCGGCGAGGCCGGGCCCCAGATCACGATCTCGGTCTGGGGGCGGAAGGCGGGGGCGAAGAAGACGAGACCCTGGATGTGGTCGAGGTGGAGGTGGGTGAGCAGGATGTGCAGCCGCGTCGGCTCGTCGGCGAGGGCCAGGCCGAGGCTGCGGATGCCGGTGCCGGCGTCGAGCGCCAGCATCGAGCCGTCGGAGAGGGTGACGCCGACGCAGGAGGTGTTGCCGCCGTAGCGGATCGTCTCCGGCCCGGGGGAGGGGATCGAACCGCGCGTGCCCCAGAGCTCGACCTTCATCTCAGTGACCCGCGCCGTTGCTCGAGCCGGCCGGCCAGAAGACCGCGATCGCGCCCTGCGAGCCGTGGGCGGTGAGGATCGGGAAGGCGGAGACCTCGACCTGGTGGCGGGCGCCGTCGGCGGAGCGGATCTGTAGGTCGGCGTGGGCGGGGCGGCCGTTGCGGACGGCGACAACCAGCGGCAGCTCGTCGTAGGGAATCGGCTCGCCCGCTTTGTCGAACGGCCCGAACAGCGATCCCCACTCCTCGGCGCCGACCGTGCCCAGCTCCTCGAAGCGCTTGCCGAGCAGGGTGCCGGCTGCCTCGTTGTAGAAGACGAGGACGCCGCCCTCGTCGACCAGGAAGGCCGGGGTCGAGAGCGCAGACATCAGGTTGCGGGCGAGGATCAGCTCGAGGGGCTTCTGCGTCGTCACAGATGACACTTTAGATAGTTGTGATTGATACAGCCGGGTTTCGAGGTGCGGATCGGCACAGCAAAAGCGAGACGAGTACCTTCGACCGCCGGCCCGGCTGAATACGTGACTTTGATCACTTTGATGGATTCCTTGTCCTGATTGGCGGCGGGTTCAGCCCGATCGAGTACGGTGCCGCTCGCAATGGAGGCCACTACCCCGCAAGGGGGGTTCACCACACCAGCCGGGGCGAAGCGAGAGCCGAGCCCGATGTACCGAACGGCGATGGCGGTCTGCCGCCCGGTGGCGAGCTGGGGACGGCTGAAGGCAGAGGGAGTGGAGATCCTGCCGGAGAGCGGTCCGGTGCTGGTCGTCGGCAACCACGACAGCCACTGGGACCCGGTGATGGTCGGGATCTCGGCGATCCGGCGCCGCCAGATCAGGGCCCTGGCCAAATCCGACCTCTGGAAGGTGCGCGGCCTGGCCCCGGTACTCAACGGCATGGGCCAGATCCCGATCGAGCGCGAAGCGGGCGACGCTGGCGCTCTGGCGCGGGCGGTCGAGGAACTGCGGCGCGGCGCCTGTATCGGCGTCTTCCCCGAGGGGACCCGCTCGCGCGGCAAGGTCCTGCGGGCGCGCAGCGGCGTCGGCCGCCTCGCGCTCGAGGTCCCCGAGGCAAGGATCGTCTGCGTCGCGGTCGAGGGGACCTCGGACCTGACCGGCTTTCCCCGTCGCCCTCACCTGCGGATCCGCTTCTTCGAGCCGCGGGGGGGACAGGCCAGGCCCGGCGAGGAGGCTGGAGAGCTCGCGGTCCGGCTCCTGGCCGAGATCCGCGAGCTCGTCCCTCCATCGATCTCCGCGCGCAAGCGCGGCTCGGCCTAGTGGCCCGCCTTTTCCCCGTTGGGGTGTAGCGGGTACCAGGAAGCGCCGAAGGCCTTGCTGTCGGTGCCGTTGTCTTCACCCGGCTTTTTGTCCTCGACGAAGGTGTAGAGCGGCCGGTCGTTGTAGGTCACCTGGATAGTGCCGTCTTTGCGTTTTGTCGTGCCCAGTTTCGAGGCCATCGCGCCTTCGCCGGCCTGCGGCGCGCCTTCCGTGGTCAGCGGTGGCCAACCCTGTTCGCAGGCGCCGTAACAGGTGGATTCGCCGTTCTGGTCCTTCTGGAAGTAGTAGAGCGTCAGCCCGTTGCTGTCGACGAGGACCTTGCCGACGCCTGAGGCGGTGCCGACCGTGATTGCGAGCTCCTTCGGAGGAGGTCGTCGATGCGGCCGGCTTGCTCGTCGTTTCGCCACCGGAGCCGCCGTAGGCACCGCCGCCGGAACTCGAGCTGCTGTTGCTGCTGCTGCCGCAGCCGGCGATCGCGAGCAGCGCGATCAGGGCCAGGGCGGCAACTGCGGGAAAGGACTTCGTCACGTTGATTCCTCCTCTTTGGGTGTCTTGCTGTCCAAGGCTTCGCTGCGGACGAGCGGAGCGACGAAGGTGCGTTTGCCGGCGTGGACGACCATCGCCTCGGCGCGCGAGAGATCGAGGGCGGCGCTGAGGACGGCGTCGGACTCATCAGCGCCCCAGCGGTAGCGGAAGGTGCCGGCCGAGACTTCATCGCCGCCCGGGCCACGCAGGTAGACGCGGCAGAGCGTGCCCGAGCTGATCCCCTTGACGTACATGTGGATCTCGGTGCCGAAGGCGTGCGGTTCGAGCGTGGCGGAGATCTTGACCCCGCTGGGCAGGGCAGGCGAAGGCGACGTGCTGCTCGGGGCCGCCATCGCTGCCACTGGGAAGGATGAAGATCGCCAGCACCGCCATTGCGGTTGCCGCCGCGGCGCCGCCGAAGCCGAGCCCGAAGCGCAGGCGACGCTGACGCCGCTTGGCCCGCCGCTCGCTGCCGATCGTCGCCGTGATTCGCTTGCCCAGCTCGGCCGGTGGCTGTGGCGCCGGGCCGAAGCGCTCCGGGTCGGCGTGGGGGAGCAGCCGCGCAACGGCGAACAGCGACTCCGCCTCGGCCCGGCAGTCGGGGCAGCCCTCGAGGTGGGCCTCGAGGCCGACTCGCTCGTCGCCGGCGAGGTGCCCGAGCGCGTAGGCGCCGAGTTCCTCGCGCCAGTCGCGGCAGCCGTCAGTCTTCATAGCCCATCTCCTCGAGCACGACCCGCAGCGCGCGCAGGCCGTAATAGACGCGGCTCTTCACCGTTCCCTCCGGGACGCCGAGTTCGTCGGCGACCTCGGCGTAGGGGCGGCCGCGGTAGTAGGTCTCGACCAGAACGCGGCGATGCTCGTCGCCGATCCGCCGCATCGCCTCCTCGACCTGCCAGGAGAGCAGCGCCTCGTCGAGCGGTTCGACCGAGGGCTCGATGCCGTCCTCGGCGACCGTCGGCCGCGACGGCGCGGGCGCGGCCGAGGTCGATCACGACGTTGCGCAGGATCGCGAACAGCCAGGTGCGCAGCGAGCCGATCTGCGGGATCGAAGCGCTCGCCGGCACGCCAGGCGCGGAGGAAGGTCTCCTGGACGGCCTCTTCGGCGAGACCGGAGTCGCCGAGCGAGCGCACCGCGAAGCCGTAGAGCTCGGCCGCAGTGGGCGGCGTAGGCCTCGCGCACGTCCCGCTCGTCTGTCAGAGCGCCAGGTGGCATTCGACTCGGCATACGAATGCCCGCTGACGCAGGTTCAGGTCCGAACTACTCGAGTTTGCCGATCTTGAAGATTTTCGTGCCGCAATCCGGGCAGGTTCCCTGGATCGCGGGGCGACCGTTCTTCATGGTCACCTGTTTGGCGTCTTTGATCTCGACCTTCTTGCGCTCTTTGACGCAGTAACCCTCTGGCATCAGGGCGCACTCCTTTCACTGCCGCTGGGCGGCAGAGCTCGCGGGTGCTCGCGAGGTCGAATTGCGGCGAATGTAACGCAGTCAGGGGACGATGCGGGGAAATATCGTGCGAATTCGCACGATCTGAGGTTACTTCGCTGGCGGGACTTCGCCTCCACCGGTGCCGCCGTTTTCGTCCTTCGGGGCGGCACTTGGGGCTTCGGCGGCACCGCTTCCCTTGCCTTTAGAGGCAACTTCGGCCCGCAGCGCAGCGACTTCCGCCTGCAGCGTTTCGATTTCGGCTTCCAGCTCACTGGTTTGAGGCGCTCCGGCAGGGGCAGCCGTGCCGGCGAGTTCGTCGCGCACGCTCTGCAGGTCACTCTTGGTCACGGCGTTGTTCTGGGCGTCGACTCGCCAGCACGATGGCTGCACCCGCCCCGCCGATCGCGATCGCGACGAGGACGAGGAAGACGCGAGTACGCATGGTCAGCTTGCGCTCGACCAGCCCTATCCACGCCCGCAGTCCGTCCAGCGACATCGCCGTTAACTTAGAGCCTGCCGCGGAGCCCTGCGCTCTCGATCCACTACCCTGCGGCCCGCACTTCACGACCCCAGCCCTAAGGAGATGACCCGCATGCCCGAAGCAGTAATCGTCGACACCATCCGCACGCCGATCGGCCGTGCCTTCAAGGGCTCGCTGGCCCAGCTGCGCCCGGAGGAGATGGGCGCCTTCGTCGTCGACCAGCTGCTCGAGCGCAACCCCGAGCGTCGACCCGGCCCTGGTCGAGGACGTCTTCTGCGGCGTCGGCATGCCGCAGGGCCTGCGAGGCTTTCAACATCGGCCGGATCATCTCCCTGCTCTCCGAGAAGCTGCCGCAGTCGGTCAACGGCGTCACCGTCTCGCGCTACTGCTCCTCCAGCCTCGACGCGATCCGCCACGCCGGCAACGCGATCAAGGCCGGCGAGGGCGACGTCTACATCGCCGCCGGGGTCGAGTGGGTGAGCCGCTTCAACGAGCGCACCGAGCCGGCCGGCGCCGACGACCGCAACCCGAACCTGATCGGCGAGAACGGCCAGCCCAACGCCTACATCGACATGGGCCTGACCGCGGTCAACGTCGCCGAACAAGTACGAGGTCAGCCGCGCCGACATGGACAAGTTCGCGCAGCGCTCGCAGGAACTCGCGGTCCGCTCGCAGGAGGACGGCTTCTTCGATCGCGAAATCGTCCCGGTAACGCTGCCCGACGGCACCGAAGTCGCCAAGGACGATGGCCCGCGCGCCTCCTCGACCCTGGAGAAGCTCTCCGAACTGCCCGAGGCCTTCGGCGGCGGCGGCGTCACCGCCGGCAACTCCTGCCCGCTCAACGACGGTGCCGCCGCGGTGCTGCTGATGAGCGACACCAAGGCCAAGGAGCTGGGCCTGACCCCGCGCGCCCGCATCGTCACCGCCGCCACCTACGGCAACGAGCCCGAGCTGATGGGCGTCGCCCCGATCGGCGCGATCAAGAAGGTCCTCGACCGGGCCGGGATGACGATCGATGACGTCGACGCGGTCGAGCTCAACGAGGCCTTCGCCGCCCAGGTGATCCCGATCATGGACGAATGCGGCATCGCCGAAGACAAGCTCAACACCCACGGCGGCGCGATCGCCCTCGGCCATCCCTTCGGGATGACCGGCGCCCGCATCATGGGCACCCTGCTCAACGTGATGGAGACCGACGACCACCAGGTCGGCATCGAGACCATGTGCGTCGCCGGCGGACAGGGCAAGGCGATGATCGTCGAGCGCGTCTGAGGTAGGCGGGATGCGACTCGAGACGCTGACCTACGAGAGCAGCGATCGAGTCGCACGCATCACCCTGGACCGGCCGGACCGCGGCAATGGGATCACGCCGCGGATGCCGGCCGAGTTGGCGGCCTGCGTCGAGCGGGCCAACCTCGACCCGGAGGTTCACGCGATCGCCCTGGCCGGAAACGGCACGGGCTTCTGCGGCGGCTATGACCTGGTCGCCTCGGCCGAGGGGGACATGAGCGAGCTGGGTGGGGCGGAGGCCCCAGCCGGCTCGCCGCTCGACCCGGCGACAATCGGCGCCAACCACACGCCCGGGTCCAACTGGGATCCGGTCACCGATTTCCAGTTCATGTGGCGCAACGTGCGCGGCTTCATGAGCCTCTTCCACTCCGAAAAGCCGGTGCTCTGCAAGGTGCACGGCTACTGCGTCGCCGGCGGCACCGACATGGCGCTCTGCTCGGACCTGCTGGTGATCGCCGAGGACGCCAAGATCGGCTACCCCCCGGCGCGCGTCTGGGGCTCACCGACGACGGCGATGTGGGCCTCCCGGGTCGGGGCGATGCGAGCCAAGCGGCTGCTCTTCACCGGCGATTCGCTGACCGGCGCCGAGGCCGAGGAGTGGGGCCTGGCGACCGAGGCGGCTCCCGCGGCTGAGCTGGATCAGCGTTTTGAGCGGCTGCTCGGGCGAGTCGCGCAGATGCCGATCAACCAGTTGGTGATGATGAAGATGCTGGTCAACCAGGGCCTATATGCCCAGGGCCTGCACCAGACCCAGCTGCTCGGCACCTTCTTCGACGGCGTCGCCCGCCACACCGAGGAGGGGCACGGCTTCGTCCGCCGCGCCTCCGAGGGCGGTTTCAGAGAGGCGGTGCGCGAGCGTGACGAGCCTTTCGGCGATTTCGGGCTGGAGGGATTCGGCCTTGAGTGAGAGGCCGTCGATAGCGGTCGTCGGCGGCGGCTTCGGTGGGGTCGGCGCGGCGGTGATGCTGAAGCGCGAGGGCTACGGGGACGTCACCGTCTTCGAGAAGGGCGAGCGGGTCGGCGGGGTCTGGCAGCACAACACCTACCCCGGCGCCGCCTGCGACATCCCCTCTCACCTCTATGAGTACTCCTTCGCTCCCAACCGCTGGTCGCGGCGCTACGCCCCCCAGGTCGAGATTCAGGCCTACGTGGAAGGGGTAGCGCGGCACTTCGGCGTGCTCGACAAGGTTCGCACCGAGACCGAGGTGAAGAGCGCCGGCTGGGACGAGGAGCGCGGCAAGTGGCAGCTGGAGACCAGCGCCGGGCCCCACGAGGCCGACCTCCTGATCACCGCCTGCGGCCAGCTCTCGGTGCCGACCGTGCCGCCGATCCAGGGACTGGAGAGCTTCGAGGGGCCCGCCTTTCACACGGCCGAGTGGCGCCACGATGTCGACCTCAGTGGCAAGCGCGTCGCCGTGGTCGGCAGCGGCTGCAGCGCGATCCAGGTCGTGCCCGCGGTCCAGCCCGAGGTTGCCCAGCTCGACGTCTACCAGCGCTCTCCCGGCTGGACCCTGCCGAAGATGGACTTCGAGTACTCGGCCCGGACGCACTCGCTTTTCCGTCGCCTCCCGGCCCTGCGCCGCCTCGACCGCGCCTCGGTCTTCGCCTTCCAGGAGTTCGCCGCGGCGGCTCTGACCCACAAGCGCTGGCTGTTGCCGGCGCTGCGCGCGATCGGTCGCCGTCAGATCAACGCGGCGATCGCCGACCCCGAGCTGCGCCGCAAGGTGACCCCGAGCGACGAGTTCGGCTGCAAGCGGATCATGCTCACCGACGAGTGGTACCCGACCCTGACCGAGCCCAACGTGGATTTGGTGGCCGAGCGAATCGAGGCGGTCACCCCGACCGGGATCCGCGACGCCAGCGGGGTCGAGCGGGCCACCGACGCCATCGTCCTCGCCACCGGCTTCGCCTCTCACGACTTCGTCGCGCCGATGGAGATCAGCGGCCGGGCTGGTCGCACCCTGGACCAGGAGTGGGGAGAGATAGCGCGCGCTTATCTCGGCCTCAGCGTGCCCGGCTTCCCCAACATGTTCCTGCTTTACGGGCCGAACACGAACGGTGGCAGCGGCTCGGTGGTCAACACGCTCGAGTGCGGCATCGGCCACGTGCTGGCCGCCCTTCGCCAGATGGAGAGCGCCCGAGCGAGGCGGATCGAGGTCAGGCCCGAGGTCGCCGAGGACTTCGACCGCGAGCTTCGCGCCGCCCTGGCCAAAACGGTCTGGCACAGTGGCTGCAGCAACTGGTACGTCGATGAGAACGGCAACGACCCGAGCAACTGGCCCTGGGTCTGGAGCACCTACAAGCGCCGCACCGAGCGCCTCGCGCCGGGCGCCTACGAGCTGGCGGCGAAGCAGTGAGCAAGCGCCCGGCGACACCGGACGGCTCGTATTTCACGCCCGAGAACGTGCGCGGCTTCATCGGCGGCAGCTTCCCCGGCGACCTCGGCATCGAGCCGATCGAGATCGAGGATTCCTTCGCCAGCGGCCGCATCGTCGTCGACCAGCGCCACCTACACCCCGGCGGCTTCGTCCACGGCGGCGTCTGGACCGCGCTCGGCGACACCGTCGCCGCCTGGGCGACCTTCCGCAATATCCCGTCGGGTCACAACTTCACCACGATCGAGTTGAAGCTCAACGTCTTCTCCGCCGGCCTGCTCGGCGACGAGATCGTCGCCGTGGCGACACCCCTGCATGCCGGCAAGAGCACGGTCGTGATCGAGGTCAAGATCGAGCGCCTGCGCGAGGGCTCCGAGCCGCGCCTGGCGGCGAACCTGATCGTCTCGCAGTTCGTGCTGGCGCCGCGGGACTAGGCGCGGCGCCAGCACGAGCGGTGCTTGCCGTGGCGAAGGCCTCGTCGAAGCGACCCACCGGCAGTGGGTACTTCCCGGCAGAGGGAGAGAGATGCCGGATCGAGGGTTGTCGCCATGCATGGACGCTAGGCACGAGATCCCCCGATCAATATGGCCCGCAGTCGAAAATCAGGTGCCGTCGCCATGGACGGCGGGCGAATCGGCCTCTGCTTCCCAAGCTTCGATCAGCGGCAGGCGCCAGAGCACGCTGGCGATCGTCAGGCCGATCGCCGCCGAGAGCAGGGAGAGGAACCACTGGGCTCGAGTTGAGCAGCTCCATTTCGAAGAAGTCGCGCACGGGGGCCGATCGCGAGGATCAGCGCGTAGAGGGCGCCGAGGCCGGCGACCATCGCCAGCATGTAGCTCTGGATCGCGATGTGCTCGCGGCCGGGGCCGCGCTCGAGCAGCAGCACGAAGGCGAGGCCGAGCACGATCAGCGTCGTCGTCGCCGCGGTGCGGCCGGCGGCGAGGCTGCCGCCGAAGACGGTGTCGACGAGGAAGAAGGAGAGGATCGAGCCGAGCGCCGTCGCCAGTCCCGCCGGCACCGCGAAGGCGGCCAGTGCGCGCAGCAGGCGGCCGCGGTAGAGCGGCCCGTCGGAGGGCGCCAGGGCGAGGACGAAGGAGGGGATGCCGATCGTCAGGAAGGCGGCCAGGGTGAGGTGGCGGGGGAGGAAGGGGAAGGCGAAGCCGGGGACCGCGACGAGCACGATCAGGGCCGCCGCGTAGACCGTCTTGGTCAGGTAGAGGCGGCCGAGGCGGTGGATGTTGCGGGCGATCCGCCGCCCCTCGCCGACCGCCTCGCGGCAGGCGGGCAGAATTCGTCCTTGAGCAGGACGACGTCGGCGACCCCCTTGGTCACCTGGGCGCCAGAGCCCATCGCCACCGCCATCCGCGCCCGCTTCAGCGCCGGCACGTCGTTGACGCCGTCGCCGATCATCGCCGCGTAGCGGCCCGAGCGCGGCCAGGGCGGCGACCAGGTCGCTTTCTTCTGCTCGGGCTTGATCCGGCAGAAGACGGTGTTGCGCTGGGCGACCGCGGCAAGCTCCTCTGGGTCCTCGGGCAGTTCGTGGCCCTCGATCACGCCGGCGTCCTGGGGCACGCCGACCGCGGCGGCGACCGCGGTGACGGTGGCCCGGGCGTCGCCAGAGATCAGCTTCAGGTCGACGTCCTGCTTCGCGCATGAAGGCGACCGTCTCCGCCGCATCGGGGCGCAGCGTCTCCTCCAGCACGACCAGGGCGACCGGCGTCAGCCGCGGCGGCGGCTGCTCCCCCGGGTTCGCCGGCAGCGGCTCGCTGGTTTCGGCGAAGGCGACGACGCGACGGCCGGCTGCGGTCTCGCGCTCGAGCATCGCGGGCGAGGCCGGGCGGCAGGGTCGAGCACGCCCGCCGCGCTGAGCACGTCCGGGGCGCCGAGCACATAGCTGGCGGCAGTCGATTCGCAGTCCGCTCCACTTCCACTCCGAGGAGAAGGGCACCTCGCCGGAGACCCGCGCCGGCCTCGCCGGGAAAGCGCTCGGCGATCGCCTCCAGGGTGCGGTTGCGATCGCCGGCGCTGGCGGCGAAGCGGCCCAGCGCGGCGTGGGCGGCGTTGGCGTCGACGCCCTCTGCGACCTCGACGCCGAGCAGGCGCAGCTCACCGTCGGTCAGGGTGCCGGTCTTGTCGACACAGATCGTGTCGACCGCGGCGAGGCTCTCGGTGGCGCTCATCTGCTGCACCAGCGTGTCTGCGTTTCGCCAGCCGAACCGCCGCGACGGCGAAGGTGACGCTCATCAGCAGCACCAGGCCCTCGGGGATCAGCGTGACCAGGCCGGCGGTGGCGGTCTGCGCCGCTTCTGTCGATGCCCGTATTGCGCAGCTTCAAGGTGAGGATCAGCAGCACGGCCAGCGGCACCATCACGTAGACGCAGGCGATGATCACCCGGTTGACCTCGCCCTGCAGCGGCGAGGGGGGGTGGCGGAAGGCGCGCGCCTCACCGGCGAGTTTGCCGGCGTAGCTGTCCTCGCGCACCGCGTCGACCTTGTAGCTGGCCGGAGCCGGAGATGCAGAAGGAGCCGGAGAGGGCCCGGTCGCCCACGCTGCTTGCGGACTCCGTCGGCCTCGCCGGTCAGCATCGACTCGTCGAGGGTCATTCCGCGCGAGCCGGTCACCTCGCCGTCGGCGACGAGCTGGTCGCCGGGCGCGACCTCGACCACGTCGCCGGGAACGATCTCCTCGGCGAGCAGGCTCGGTTGTGGCGCCGTCGCGGATCACCTTGGCGTGGGGGGCGACCAGCACCGCCAGCTCGTCGAGCGTGCGCTTCGCCTTCAGCTCCTGGCGGATGCCGATGTAGGAGTTGATCACCGCGATCAGGCCGAAGATCGAGTCGGCGTAGAGGCCAAGGCCGACGTCGAGCACGAAGAAGACGCCGATGATCGCGTTGAAGAGGGTGAAGACGTTGCCGGCGACGATGCTCGAGGTCGAACGCGAGGAGGTCCTCCGGCAGGCGGGCCGAGCTCGCGCAGCCGCTTTGCCGCCGTGGCGCTGGAGAGGCCCTGCTCGATCGCCGGCGTTCGCTCATCGGTCTCTATTCAATAGGGTGAGCGACCGGATGGCGCTGAAGCTCGGACTCAACCTCGGTTACTGGGGCATCGGCCCGGCCGGCGACGATGCCCTCGAGGTCGTTCAGGCCGCCGAGAGCGCCGGCTTCGAGTCGGTCTGGGTGGCCGAGTCCTACGGCTCCGACGTGGTCAGCGTGCTCGCCTGGCTGGCGCCGCAGACGAAGACGATCAAGCTCGGCGCCGCGATCCTGCAGGTGCCCGCCCGCCCGCCCGCCGCCGCGGCGATGGCCGGGGCGACGATCGACAAGCTCTCCGGCGGCCGCTTCATCTTCGGCTTCGGCCCGTCCGGCCCGCAGGTCTCCGAGGGCTGGTACGGCGTGCCCTACGCCAAGCCGTGGGGCCGCACCCGCGAGTACATCGAAGTCGTGCGCGAGATCATCGCCCGCGAGGGGCCGGTCGATCACCAGGGCGAGCACTACCAGCTGCCGCTACCCGGTGGCGAGGGAAAGCCGCTGAAGCTCAACTTCCACCCGGAGCGCAACGAGATCCCGGTCTTCGTCGGCGCGATCGGCCGCAAGTCGGTCGAGATGGCGGCCGAGATCTGCGACGGCTGGATCCCGATCTTCTTCAGTGTCGACGCCTTCGAGCAGACCTGGGGCGAGCACCTCGAGGCGGGCTTCGCCAAGGGCGGCCGCCAGCGTTCCGACCTCGAGGTCTCGCCCTCGCTGTCAGGTCGCGATCGACGGCGACCTCGAGGCCGCCAAGGCCGTGGTCAAGGCCGGGCTGGTCCTCTACTTCGGCGGCATGGGCAGCCGCAAGACCAACTTCTACGTCGACCTCGCCCACCGCTTCGGCTTCGGCGACGTCGCCGACGAAGTCCAGAAGCGCTTCCAGGACGGCGACCGGGCCGGTGCCTTCGAGGCGATCCCCGACGAGATCGTCGAGGCGACCTCGCTGGTCGGCACCGAGGCCGAAGTGGCGGAGCGGGTCGAGCGCTTCCGCGGCGCTGGCATCGACCGCCTGATCGTCTCGCCGGTCCACGCCGAGAAGAGCCAGCAGCTTCACACCCTCGAGCGCTGCCTCGATGGCCGGCGTCAGCGCGCCTGAGTCGATCGCATAACCGCCGCGTCGCAATGAAGATCGGAGTACCGAAAGAGACCGCCGAGGGAGAGCGCCGGGTCGCGCTGGTCCCTGACGTCGTCAAATCCCTCGCCGCCAACGAGAAGGTTGCGGTGCTGGTCGAGTCGCGGCGCCGGCGAGGCTGCCGGCCATCCCGACTCCGCATACAGCGAAGCGGGGGCCGAGGTCGTCGAGGGCGAGGTTACGTGGGGCGCCGACGTCGTCCTTCGCGTCGCCGCCCCTTCCGCCGAGGAGATCGGTCGCCTCAACTCCAACCAGGTCTTCATCGGCCACCTCGCACCCTGGACCGCGGCCGAGACCAACAAGGCACTGGCCGCACGCCGGCGTGACGAGCTTCGCGATGGAGGCGATCCCGCGCACGACCCGCGCCCAGGCGATGGACGCGCTCTCCTCGCAGGCCGCCGCCGCCGGCTACGCCGCGATCGCTGATCGCCGCCCGCGAGTCGGGCCGCTTCTTCGGGATGATGACCACCGCCGCCGGCACCGTGCCGCCGGCCAAGGTCCTCGTCCTCGGTGCCGGCGTCGCCGGCCTGCAGGCGGTCGCCACGGCGAAGCGCCTGGGCGCGATCGTCACCGGCTTCGACATCCGCCGCGCCGCCTGGGAGCAGATCGCCTCGCTCGGCGGCCGCCCGCTGGAACTCGACTTCATCCCCGACGCCGAGGGCGAGGGCGGCTACGCCCGGCCGCTCACCGACGAGGAGAACGCGCAGGTGCGCGACGCGCTCGGCGAGAACGCCGCCAAACAGGACATCATCGTCACCACCGCCGCGATCCCCGGGCGCCCGGCGCCGCTGCTGATCACCGCCGAGGCGGTGCGCGGCATGGCAGCCCGGCTCGGTGATCGTCGACCTCGCCGCCGAGACCGGCGGCAACTGCGAGCTGACCGAGGCCGGCCAGACCGTGGTCGAGGGCGGCGTCAAGGTGATCGGTCCGCGCAACCTGGCCAGCGAGATGCCGGTCCCCGCCTCCCAGCTCTACGCCAAGAACCTCGAGAACCTGCTCGGCCTGCTGGTCAGCGAGGAGGGCGAGCTGAACATCGACTTCGAGGACGACATCGTCGCCGCCGCCTGCATCACCCACGAGCGGCGAGATCAAGAACGAGAGGGCCGCGAAATGAGCTTGATGACCGAGATCACGATCCTCGTGCTCGCCGCCTTCGTCGGCTTCGAGGTGATCTCGAAGGTGCCGACGACCCTGCACACGCCGCTGATGTCGCAGACCAACGCGATCCACGGCATCGTCATGCTCGGCGGCCTGATCGTCCTCGGCTACGCCAACGACCCGCTCGAGTACGTGATCGGCACGATCGCGGTCACCTTCGGCGCGATCAACATCGTCGGCGGCTTCATGGTCACCGACCGCATGCTCGGCATGTTCTCCAAAAAGCCGAAACCGAAGGCCGACGCTGACGGGAAGGCCGGCAAATGACCCTGCTGGCAGTGCTCAAGCCAGGCGGTGACGCCGCCACGGCGCTCTACATCGTCGCCTTCTCGCTCTTCATCATCGGGCTCAAACGCGGCACCCACCCGACCACGCGCCAAGCAGGGCAACATGATCGCCGCCGTCGGCATGGCGGTCGCCGTCGTCACCACCCTGCTGCTCGACGGGATGGGCAACTGGGGCCTGATCGTGATCGGCCTCGGCGATCGGCTCGGCGATCGGCTTCATCGCCTCGGTCCGCGTGCAGATGACCGAGATGCCGCAGATGGTCGCCCTCTACAACGGCGTCGGCGGCGGCGCCGTCGCCCTGATCGCCTGGTCGGAGCTCCGCCACGGAATCTCCGTCGGCGGTGACATTCCGCTCGAAGAGCTGATCCCGACCCTGCTCGCGGCGGTGATCGGCTCGGTCTCCTTCTGGGGCTCGAACATCGCCTTCGCCAAGCTCCAGGACCTGATCCCGACCCGGCCGCTCTCGGTGCCCGGCCAGCAGGTGATCAACGCGCGTGCTGCTGATCGGCATCCTCGCTGCCTGCGTCGACATCGCCGTCAACAACGGCGATCCCTCGCAGGCGCTCTTCATCGGCATCCTGATCGCCGCGGCGCTGCTCGGCAACCTCGTCGTGCTGCCGATCGGCGGCGCCGACATGCCGGTCGTGATCTCGCTGCTCAACGCCTTCACCGGCCTCTCCGCCGCGGCCGCCGGCTTCGCGCTCGACAACGTCGCGCTGATCGTCGCCGGCACCCTGGTCGGCTCCTCGGGAACGATCCTGACGATGGAGATGGCGACGGCGATGAACCGCTCGGTCGCCAACATCCTCTTTGCCGGCTTCGGCGGTGCCCCCGCCGGCGGTGCCGACCGGCAGCGACCGAGGAACGCCCGCACGTCTCGATCGGCGCCCAGGACGCGGCGATCAAGCTCGCCTACGCCGACACGGTCGTGATCGTCCCCGGCTACGGTCTCGCCGTCGCCCAGGCCCAGCACGCGATCAAGGAGGTTGCCGACGAGCTGGAGAAGCGCGGAGTCACCGTCAACTACGCGATCCATCCCGTCGCCGGCCGCATGCCCGGGCACATGAACGTCCTCCTCGCCGAGGCCGACGTGCCCTACGAGCAGCTGAGGGAGATGGAGGAGATCAACCCCGAAATGCCGCGCACCGACGTCGCCGTCGTCGTCGGCGCCAACGACGTCACCAACCCGGCCGCCAAGAACGACCCCGACAGCCCGATCGCCGGGATGCCGATCATCGAAGTCGACCGAGGCCCAGCAGGTGATCGTGATCAAGCGCTCGCTCAGCCCCGGCTTCGCCGGCATCGACAACGACCTCTTCTACGAGCCGAACACCTCGATGCTCTTCGACGACGCCAAGAAGGCGGCGGCGGACATCGCGGCTGAGATTCAGAACCTGTAGCTCTGCTCGCTGACGAGGTGATGAGCCCGGGGCACCCCTACCCGGAGCTCCGTTGCGCAGCAGATCGGAGGGGCGGGCTCAGACGGGATCGCCAAGGCTTCGGGCAGGGGTGCCCCGGGCTCTCAGCGCGCCGGCCGCCCAGCTCCTAGCTCGGAAGCGTCGCAATATCGCGCTGCGAGAGCTTGCGGAGGGGAATAGAAAGTGGTCGCTGGAGGCTTGAGACCCCCATGCGAGACGGGGAGCGGGGGCAGGGGACGGTCGAGTGGGTGGGGGTTGTTTGCCTCGTCTCCCTGCTGCTGGTGGGAATGTTCGCCGCCGGGGTGCGTGTGCCCGGTGCGGAGCTCGCGCGGGCGATTGCCTCGCGGCTTCTCTGCGCCGCCGCGCTGGCGGATCGCTGTGGTGATGAGCCGGTGCTGATCGCGGCGTACGGGACGGAAGTGGGAGGGCTGGTGCGGCGGCACATGCCGTCGCTGCTCTTCGAGCACGGGTCGAAGGCGGTGCCAGTCGACTTCCGGCGTTGTCGGGAGACGGAGTGCGGCGACGGGGCTGAGCACGGCTACGTCAAGCGCACCGATGCCGGGCTGCCGGTCTCGGCGTTCGTCCACGTCGTCGACTGCCGACCCGATGCGGCTGCGGATTCCGAAGCGGCCGGTGCCGATTGCTCCGGCCCGCGCACCGACAACCTCTACATCCAGTACTGGACCTACTACGCGGACTCAGCCACGTTCCGAGGCGTCCCGATCGCTGGAGATGCCGGATTTCATCCCGATGACTGGGAGGGAGTCCAGATTCGCATCCGTCCCGACGGCTAGGTCGACGAGCGGGCCTCCTCGCACGAGGGCTACAACCAGCGGCCCGGCCCGGTCGGCGACTGGGCCTCGGACGCTGGCATCGACTCGGTCAAGGGCGCGACCGAAGCGCTCGGCCTGCGCGCCGAGGACGGCTGGGGTCCCGAGACACACCTGCTACTCGTCTCCGGCGGCAGCCACGCCGGCAACACGGCCGGCATTCCCCACATCGAACGCTTCACCCCGCGCAACCGCGTCCACCTGATCCCGCTCGAGCCGATTGCGGCAACCTCAGACGCTCGTTTCGCGATCAACCCACCCTGGCGGAAGAAAGTCTGGCGCGACCCCGAGGCCGCCGGAACAGACTGATCGAAACGTGCATTTACCACGCATATCGTGGTGAATGCACAATTCGCGTCTGCGGCTACTTCGGTGGCATCCGCAGGGCGCCGTCGAGGCGGATCGTCTCGCCGTTGAGCATCGGGTTGGCGACGATCTGGCTGACCAGGCGGCCGTACTCCTCGGGGCGGCCGAGGCGGGAGGGGAAGGGGATGCCGGCGCCGAGGGCGGTGCGCGCCTCCTCGGGCAGGGCCGCCAGCAGCGGTGTGTCGAAGAGGCCGGGAGCGATCGGTGACGACGCGGACGCCGCGCGAGGCCATGTCGCGGGCGGCCGGCAGGGTCATGCCGACGATGCCGCCCTTGGAGGCGGCGTAGGCGATCTGGCCGATCTGGCCGTCGTAGGCGGCGATCGAGGCGGTGTTGACGCAGACGCCGCGCTCGCCCTCGCGGTCGGGCTCGTTCTCGCTCATCGCCGCGGCAGCGAAGCGCAGCACGTTGAAGGTCCCGATCAGGTTGACCTTGACCACGTTGGAGAAGAACTCGAGGTTGTGGGGACCGCCTTTGTGCGCGACCCGCTCGGCCCAGCCGATCCCGGCGCAGCAGACCGAGATCCGCAGACCATCGTCGTGCGGTGGCGGCCCGCTCGACCGCAGCTGACGACCGCCGCCTCGTCGGTCACGTCGGCTTGCACGAAGGTCGCGCCCGGCCCCAGCTCGGCCGCCAGCGCCTCGCCCTTCTCGGCGTTGAGGTCGGCGATCGTCACCGCCGCACCGGCCGCGACCAGCGCCCGCGCCGTCGCTTCGCCAAGTCCCGAAGCTCCGCCAGCCACCAACGCGCTTGTGCCTGCAACCTCCACGGCCGCGCACCCTACACACACTCTGTTCATACCCCGGTAATCAGGCCTCGCTAGGGTTTCCGCATCGCCACCGAGGTGACGGCCAGCTCCAAGGAAGCGATCGCGGAGCGCCTCGCCGAGGCGCGACGGTCGCACACTGGAGCTGATCGAGCCGCTCGACGACGAGCAGCTCAACCGTGTCTACTCGCCGCTACTCAGCCCGCTGGCCTGGGACCTCGGCCACATCGCCAACTTCGAGGAGCTCTGGCTGGTGCAGACGATCGGCGATCGCGAGCCGTTGCACGGCGAGCTCGGTCGCTTCTACGACGCGATCGAGAACCCGCGCAAGACGCGCGGCGAGCTGCCGATCCTGCGCGACGCCGAGCTGCGCGCCTACCTCGCCGACGTCCGCGAGCGCACGCTCGAGGTGCTCGACGAGGTCGACGTCGGCGCCCGACGCCGAGGACCCGCTGCTGCGCGAAGGATTCGTCTACGAGATGCTGCTGGCCCACGAGCAGCAGCACAACGAGACGATGCTGCAGCTGCTGCAGATGGTCGATGACTACGAGCCTGTTGACCCAAGGCTTGGTCTTCTCAGCGCCTCTGGGCCGGGCCCGGAGACGATCGCGATCGCGGGCGGCGAGTACGAGATCGGCGCGCCCGCCCGCGGCTTCGCCTACGACAACGAGCGCCCTCGCCACACGGTCGAGCTCGCCGCCTTCGAGATCGATCGAACCCCGGTGACCAACGCCGCGTACATCCGAGTTCATGGAGGAGACCGGCGCCGAGCCGCCGATGTACTGGGAGCGCGACGGCGGCGGGGGATGGGTGCTGACGAAGATGGGAGGTCGCGACCCGATCGACCCGGCCCATCCCGTCCTCCACGTCTCCTGGCACGAGGCCGATGCGCTTCGCCCGCTGGGCCGGCAAGCGACTGCCGACCGAGTACGAGTGGGAGGCGGCCTCGTCCGCGGCTGGAGGGCGTCGGCCAGGCCTGGGAGTGGACCTCCTCGGACTTCCTCGCCTACCCGGGCTTCGAGGTCTTCCCCTACCCCGAGTACTCCGCAGGTCTTCTTCGGCGACACCTACAAGGTCCTGCGCGGCGGCGCCTGGGCGACGCACCGCAACGTGATCCGGCCCAGCTTCCGCAACTGGGACCTGCCCGCAGCGTCGCCAGATCTTCTCCGGCATCCGCTGCGCGAGTGGACGCATGATCGCGATCGAGGTCCATCTCGACGCCGACGCCGCGGCGACGATGGCGCGCGACGTCCGCGACGGCCTCTCGGCGCGGCCCAAGGAGCTGTCGCCGAAGTACTTCTACGACGAGCGCGGCTCGCAGCTCTTCGAGCAGATCACCGAGCTCGAGGAGTACTACCCGACCCGGGCCGAGCGCGAGATCCTGGCCGAGCGATCCGGCGAGATCATCGCCGCGGCTGGCGCGCCGCGCTCGCTGGTCGAGCTCGGCTCCGGCTCGGCGGCCAAGACCCGTCACCTGCTCGACGCGATGCGCGAGGCCGACTGCCTGCACACCTACGTCCCGGTCGACATCTCCGAGGAGATCACCCACGAAACCGCCGCAGCTGCTGGTCGAGGAGTACCCGGGCCTGGCGATCCGCGGCCTCGTCTGCGACTTCGAGCAGCATCTCGAGCGCATTCCCGACGCTGACGGCAGTCGTCTGATCGCCTTCCTCGGCGGCACGATCGGCAACCTCTACCCGCGGCCGCGCCACGAGTTCCTTGTCCGGATCGCGGAGCTGATGGGGCCCGGCGACCAGCTCCTGCTCGGCACCGACCTGGTCAAGGAGCGAACGCGGCTCGAGGCCGCCTACGACGACGCCGACGGGGTCACCGCCGAGTTCAACAAGAACGTTCTGGAGGTGCTGAACCGCGAGCTCGGCGCCGACTTCGACCTCGACGCCTTCGAGCACGTCGCCCGCTACGACGAGGTCGAGGCGCGGATGGACATCCGCCTGCGCTCGCTAGTGGCGCAGACCGTGCAGCTGGACGACATCGACCTCTCGATCGAGTTCGCCGCCGGCGAGGAGATGCGGACCGAGATCTCGACCAAGTTCACCCGCGAGCAGCTGGAGGAGGTCTACGCGGAGGCCGGACTGGAGATTTGTGGCTGGTTCACCGACGCGGCCGGCGACTACGCGCTCAGCCTCGCCCGGCCCGCTTAGCGACCGGAACCGCTTACGGCGCCAGGGCGTCGATCAGCTCGCCGAGCTTGTCTGGCGTAGTGATCGGGGTGAGGATCGGCAGGGTGATCCCGCCGGCGACGAAGGCGTCGATTCGCTCCTTCATCTCCTCCGGCGAGCCGAAGATGAACATCTCCTCGATCAGCTCCCAGGGGGCGGCCGCGGCAGCTGCCTGGCGGTCGCCGGCCTCCCAGGCGGAGACCATCGGCTCGATCTGCTCGCCGTAGCCGAGCCAGCGGTAGAAGGCGGCGTAGACGGGCACGGTGATGTAGGAGGAGAACATGAAGCGGGCCAGCGGCTCGACCTGCCTCGCGCTCGCCCGGCAGGCAGAAGAAGCGACAGAGCAGCTCGAAGTCCTCGGGCGCTGATTCGAGCTGCGCGGACACCTTCGTCAGGCCACTCAGCGGCAGGAAGTTGGTGAAGGCGCCGCTGGCGCGCTCGACCGCGAGCTCGAGCATCTTGCCGCGCAGGGCCGCCAGCACAATCGGCACCGGCTGCGCCGGCGCGCTCTCCAGCTTGAAGCCGCTGGCGGTGCGCTCGCCGGCCAGGGCCACGTCGAGGAAGTCGAGCGTCTCCCGCACCTTGGCCAGCGGCCTCTCGAAGGGGATGCCGTTCCAGCCTTCGACGATGCGGTCCGAGGAGGAGCCGATGCCGAGCACGAAGCGCCCGTCCGAGGCGCTGGCGAGCGCAGCGGCCTCCTGGGCCAGCAGCGCCGGCCCGCGCTGGAAGACGCCGACGATGCCGGTGCCGAGGCGCGCTTGCTCGGTCCAGGCGGCGCTCAGGGCCAGCGGGGTGAAGCCGTCGGGACCGTTTGTCTCGCCACTCCAGAAGTCGGTGTAGCCAGCAGCCTCGGCCTGCTTCACCAGCTCCTCGTGAGCGGCAAGGGTGAGCCCGGGCAAAGGCAGTGTCAATCCCCAGCGTTGAGCCACCGCCCGACCCTATAGCCTGCCGTGCCGATGGGGGAGACCTCGCCAACCAAGCCCGATCGCAACCTCGCCCTGGAGCTCGTCCGGGTCACCGAGGCGGCGGCACTCGCCGCCGCCCGCTGGGTCGGCCGCGGCGACAAGCTGGCCGCCGACGGCGCCGCCGTCGACGCGATGCGCTTCGTGCTCGACTCGGTCGCGATGGACGGTGTCGTCGTGATCGGCGAGGGTGAGAAGGACGAGGCGCCGATGCTCTTCAACGGCGAGCAGATCGGCGACGGCAGCCCGCCGGTGGTCGACATCGCGGTCGACCCGCTGGAGGGGACCACGCTCTGCGCCCGCGGCATGCCCAGTGCCCTGGCCGTCATCGCCCTCGCCGAGCGCGGCTCGATGTTCGACCCCGGGCCCTGCGTCTACATGGAAAAGATGGCTGGCGGTGAGGAGATCGCCGATCTGCTCGACCTCGATCGTCCGCTGCCTGAGACTTTGAAGCTGATCGCCGAGCGCAAGGGCGAGAGCGTCGGCGACGTGATCGTCGTGATGCTCGACCGCCCGCGTCACGAGGAGGCGATGCGCGAAGTGCGCGAGGCAGGCGCGCGCCTGCGCCTGATCAGCGACGGCGACGTCTCGGCCGCGCTGCTGGCGGTCAGCGAACGCTCCCCGGTCGACCTGCTCTGGGGCATCGGCGGCACGCCCGAGGGCGTGCTCTCCGCCGCGGCCCTGAAGTCGATGGGCGGCCAGCTGCTCGGCCGCCTCTGGCCGCGCAACGACGAGGAGCGCAGCGCCGCGGTCGACGCCGGCTACGACCTCGACCGCGTGCTTACCGCCAACGACCTCTGCTCCGGCGAGGACGTCTTCTTCTCCGCCACCGGCGTCACCGACGGCGACGTCCTCCAGGGCGTCCGCTACCGCGGCAACGGCGCCACCACGGAATCGCTGGTCATGCGCTCGCGCTCAGGCACCGTGCGCCGCGTCCAGGCCCGCCACGACCGCTCAAAGTTGAGGGCGGTCACCGGCGAGCGTTACGGCTGAGTCTCTTCTTCGCAGCCGCAGGGCTTCTTGGCCTCGACGCCCTCGGCGTAGGGCATTTCTCCGGTCTCGCGCAGCTCGTGGCGCAGTGAGTTGATCACCGCGCCGGCCAGCAGCGCCAGACTGAGCATGTAGAACCAGAGCAGGGCGATGAGGATGAAGCCGAGCGTCGAGCCGAAGCGCGAGAGGCTGGAGACGTTGGAGAGGTAGATCGGGAAGAGCCAGTTGGCGATGCCGGCGCTGAAGGTGACGAAGGCGGCTCCGGGCCAGACCGCGCGCCAGGGCATGTGCCCCTTCGGCACCGCCCAGAAGATCACCGAGCAGATCACGAAGGTGATCAGGATTGCGGCGCCGAGCAGCAGGGCGGTGTCGATCGCCTTGATGTCGGAGAGGCCGAAGGGCAGGCGGTCGGTGCTGGCGACCAGGGTGCTCTCCATCGCCGGCAGGAAGATGCTGGCAGCGATAAAGAGCAGGACGACCCCCAGCATCGCGAAGGAGAAGCGCTTCTGCTCGACCCAGCCGCGGCACTCGACGTGGTAGATGCGGCAGAAGGCGGTGTCCATCGCGCCCCAGAAGGAGGCGCCGATCCAGAGCGAGCCGAAGAAGGCGGCGATCCCGATCGTGGTCGAGTTTTCCTCGATCCGGTTGAGCACGTCGGTCAGGGTGTGCTGCTCGACGTTGGGGAAGAGCCGCTGGAGGTCGTCGAGCACGCTTGCCTCGACGCCGTGGATCTTCAGCACCTGGCCGCCGACGAAGAGCACCAGCAGGGCGAAGGGGAAGACCGCCAGCATCAGGTTGTAGGCGACCATCGCCGAGAGGCCGGTGACGTTCTCGCGGTACGCGCGGTTCCAGAAGGCGTGCAGCCAGGGGCGGGTTTGGCGCATAGATTTCGGCATTGACTTCAGAAACTGAAGCGACTAATATGCGAACAGACGTTTGAGCGGATCCAGACCGCCCGTCCCAGGCCTCAAGGCCAGCCCAGGATATTTAGCTTCGCGGACCGGATAGCCGGTCCGTTTTTTCGCGACTCTCCGCCTTCGGCGGCGTTCTAGTCGCAGGGACTTAACCACCTTTCGAAAGAAACGAGTCAGACAGGATGCTGGTAGCAGAGCTTCAGGAGTTGGAGGAGGTCAAAGGCCTCATTACCCGCGGGCAGCAGCTTGGCGTGCTGACCTTCGGCGATGTCGCCTCCGCGGTCTCCGAGGTTGATCTGGACGAGTCGGACGTCGAGGACCTCTACGGGCACCTCGAGAAGTCGGGCATCGAGCTCGTCGAGGACATGGACCCGGCCCAGAAAGCGGCTGCGGAAGCGATGCCCGATCGACACCGGGAAAAAAGGCCGGCGCCGCCAGAAAGCCGCGCTCGACCTGAAACCGGACATGACGACGGACTCGCCTGCAGCTGTTCCTCAAGGACATCGGCAAGGTGCGCCTGCTGACCGCCGCGGAGGAGGTCGAACTCGCCAAGCGGATCGAGCGCGGCGACCTCGACGCGAAGCAGAAAATGGTCGAGTCGAACCTGCGCCTGGTCGTCTCGATCGCGAAGAACTACCGCAACCAGGGCCTGCCCTTCCTCGATCTGATCCAGGAGGGAACGCTGGGCCTGGTCCGCGCGGCGGAGAAGTTCGACTACCGCAAGGGATTCAAGTTCTCGACCTACGCGACCTGGTGGATCCGCCAGGCGATCGCCCGCGCGCTCGCCGACAAGGCGCGCACGATCCGCATCCCGGTCCACGTGGTCGAGAAGCTGAACAAGATCGGCCGCGCCGAGCGCAAGCTGGTCACCGAGCTGGGCCGTGAGCCGACCCCGGAGGAGATCGCCGAGGTAACCGGGATCGATCCCGAGGAGGTCGACTCGATCAAGCGCTCCGCCCAGGCACCGGTCTCGCTGGAGAAGCCGGTCGGCGACGAGGAGGAGTCGGAGTTCGGTCAGTTCATCGCCGACGAGAAGGCCGAGTCCCCGTTCGACCGGGCGGCGGACCTGCTGACCAAAGAGGCGCTGAAGGAAGCGCTGGAGAACCTCTCCTACCGCGAGCGCCGCGTTCTCGAGCTGCGCTACGGCCTCGGCGGCGAGCACCCGCGCACGCTCGACGAGGTCGGGCGGACCTTCAACGTCACCCGTGAGCGGATCCGCCAGATCGAGAATCAGAGCCTGAAGAAGCTGCAGCAGCTGGGAGAAGCCCAGAAGCTGCGCGAGGTCACCTGATCCCGCACCAGGACTAAGGATGTAGGGCATCCCGGCCGATATAGGTCGGGATGTTCGACATCGATACAGCGCTGCGCACGCTGATCGAGCGTGAGGGCTCCGATCTCCACGTCAAGGTTGGCGTCGCCCCCGATTGCCCGTTTGCACGGGGAATTGGTCCCACCTCGAGGGCTATCAGCCACTCACTCCCGAGGACACCGAGAGGGCCTTCCGCGAGATCGCCGAGGAGCGCTCGGTAAGCGAATTCGAGGACGACGGCGAGGCCGACTTCTCCTACTCGATCCGGGCTCTGGCCCGCTTTCGCGTCAACACCTTCAAACAGCGCGGCACGATCTCGATCGTCTGCCGCGCGATTCCCTTCGAGATCCGCTCGGTCGAGCGAGCTCGGCCTGCCTGAGGTGGTCCGCAGCCTGGCCGAAGAGTCGCGCGGGATCATCCTCGTCACCGGCACCACCGGCTCGGGCAAGAGCACGACGCTGGCGGCGATGATCGACCACATCAACCGGACCCGGGCGCAGCACATCGTCACGCTCGAGGACCCGATCGAGTACCTGCACGACGACAAGCGCTCGATCGTCAACCAGCGCGAAGTCGGCTCCGACACGGTCAGCTTCGGCCGCGCGATGCGCCGCGTGCTGCGCCAGGACCCCGACGTGATCCTGATCGGCGAGATGCGCGACGAGGAGACCGTGCGCACGGCGCTCTCCGCCGCCGAGACCGGCCACCTCGTGCTCTCCACCGTCCACACCCTCGACGCGACCGAGACGATCAACCGCATCATCGACTTCTTCCCGCCCCACCTGCAGCAGCAGGCGCGGGTGATGCTCGCGTCGACCCTGAAGGGCGCGATCGCGCAGCGGCTGGTGCCCGACGTGACCGGCGACGGCCGCGTCGCCGCCTCCGAGGTGATGGTCGTCACCGGACGCGTCCAGGACCTGATCCTCAACCCCGAGGAAACGGGCAAGATCACCGAGGTCATCGGCGAAGGCGAGTACTACGGCATGCGCACCTTCGACCAGTCGCTGCTGCGCTACGTGATGGAGGGCAAGGTGACCGAGGAGGTCGCCCTCGAGTACGCCTCCAGCCCGCACGACTTCAAACTGATGCTCGCGGCCGGCGGCCAGCGAGCCAGCGGCATCGAGCAGCTCGGCAACGAGCCGGTGGCGCCGTGAGGGAGAAGCTGAACGAGAACCCGATCGCCCAGGTTGCGTTGATCGCGATCCTCGTCGTGGTGGGGGCCTACATGTTCATCAGCAGCTCGAGCGGCGGCGAAGAAGAATCGGCCGGGACTACGGAAGCGACCGTCGCCGTCGCCGGCACGGGCGCGGTCGGAACCGCGACGGGAGCAACGCCGGGCGAAGCTGTCGAAGGCGCGGTGGAAAGCGCGATCGAAGGCGTCGGCGAAACCGTCTCGGCTACTCCGGCCGCAGTGCCGACCCCGCCTCCCCCCAGGCCGGTTGCTTCTGCCTACGACTCGGGCAAGACCGTGGTGCTGCTGATCGTCCACGACGGTGGCATCGACGACAAGCTGGCCCAGCAGGCCACTTCGCAGCTCGAATCGCGCTCCGACGTCGCCTTCTTCGAAGTGCCGGCCAAGCAGATCGCCCGCTACGCGGCGATCACCGTCGGCCTCGACGTGAACCGCGTTCCTGCGCTGGTGGTGATGAGCCCAAGCGCTTCAGCGACGGCACCCCACAGGCCACGGTCAACTACGGCTTCCAAACCTCTCAGAGCGTCGCTGCAGGCGGTGCTCGACGCCAACTACCACGGGCCGCGAACTTACCTACCACCCGAACTGAGCCGGCCGATGAGCGCCGAAACCCCGTTCCCAGGCCACCTTCGCCCGGTCCCCGACTCAGGTGGCTCGGCCGCGCCCGCGATGCCGGGTCCGGGTGAGGGTGGCACGCTCGGCCTCACCCCGCCGCTGCACCGCGGCCACTCGCGCGGTTTCATCACCGACGTCCTGGTCGAGCTCGGCTACGCCAGTGCCGAGACCGTGCAGGCGGCGGTGGAGGAAGCCCGCACGGCCGGGGTGCCACCCGAGGCGCTGCTGCTCGACCAAGGGACGATCAGCTCCGACCAGCTCTCGCGGGCGATCGCCGAGCGCTACGGGCTCGACCACGTCGACCTCTCCAGCTACCAGGTGGACTGGCGCCGCGGCCGCTCTCTTCCCGGTGACGATGGCGCGCCGCTACAAGGCGGTGCCGGTCGGCTTCGTCGACCCAGAGACGCTGCTCGTGGCCGCCGCCGACCCGGCCAACGTGCTCGCCGTCGACGACATCCAGATCGCCACCGGGCTCGACTGCCAGATCGCCGTCGCCGCCGAGGATGACGTCGAATCGCTGCTGGCCCGGCTCGGCACGCTGCAGAGCGCCGCCGCCGACGCGATCATCGAGGAGCAGCGACGCGTCGATGAGGTTGAAGAAGAGGACGACGGCGGCCTCGCCGAAGTCAGCGCGATGCAGGCCGGCGCCGAGGACGCGCCGGTGATCAAGCTCGTCTACAGCATCCTCGCCCAGGCGGTGGGGGAGGGGGCCTCCGACATCCACCTCGAGCCCGAAGAGGGCGAGCTGCGGATCCGCTTCCGCATCGACGGCGTGCTGAAGGAGGCCGCGCACGTGCCGAAGCGGATGATCAGCGCCGTGATCTCGCGGCTGAAGATCATGAGCGAGCTCGACATCGCCGAGAAGCGGGTGCCGCAGGACGGCCGCGTCAGCGTCTCCGTCGAGGAGCGCCGCATCGACCTTCGTGTCACGACCCTGCCGACCCAGCGCGGCGAGGGGGCGACGATCCGCATCCTCGACGAGAGCAACGCTCAGCGTACGCTCGATGACCTCGGCATGGACGGCTCGGCCCGCGCCCGCTTCGAGAACGCCTTCCACCAGGCCTACGGCGCTGTTCTGGTCACCGGACCGACCGGCTCGGGCAAGTCGACGACGCTCTACGCGGCGCTGGCAGAGCTGAACGAGATCGAGAAGAAGATCATCACGATCGAGGACCCGGTCGAGTACCGGATCCCCGGCGTCAACCAGATGAACGTCAACCGCAAGGCGGGGCTCGACTTCGCCCCGGGCTTGCGCTCGATCCTGCGCGCCGACCCCGACATCGTGATGGTCGGTGAGATCCGCGACGCCGAGACGGCGCGGATCGCGATCGAGGCGGCCCTGACCGGCCACATGATGCTTACGACTCTGCACACCAACGACGCCCCCGGTGCGATCGCGCGCCTCAACGAGATGGGCATCGAGACCTTCCTCACCGCCTCCGCCGTCGACTGCGTCGTCGCCCAGCGCCTCGCCCGCAAGCTCTGCCCGCAGCTGCAAGCGGCGCGCGATCGATCCCGGTCGACGGCGCTGGCAGGAGGCCGGGATCAGGTCGGCGCCGACGTCGAGGCCTACGAGCCGGTCGGCTGCGGCCGCTGCAACAACAGCGGCTACAAGGGCCGGGTCGGCATCTACTCGGTGATGAGCCTCAGCGAGCGGCTGAAAGAGATGACGATCGCCCGCGCATCGGAGACGGAAATCGCCGCCGTCGCCCGCGAGGAGGGCATGCTCACCCTGCGTGAGGACGGCGTGGTCAAGGTTCGAGCCGGGCTTACCAGCCTCGAGGAGGTGCTCCGTGTCACAGCATGACTTCGACTTCTCCGAGGTGCTGCGCCGCATGGTCGAGGCGAGCGCGTCCGACGTCCACATCACCGCGGGCTTCCCGCCCGCGATTCGCGACAAGGGCAAGATCAAGCCGATGGAGGGCTTCCCGGTGCTGACCGGGCAGCAGACCCGCGAGGTCGTCTACGCAATCCTCAACGACGACCAGCGCAAGCGCTTCGAGAATCAACAAGCAGCTCGACTTCGCCTACGCGATCCCCGGTGTCGCCCGCTTCCGTGTCAACTGCTTCTTCCAGCGCGGCTCGGTCAGCGCCGCCTTCCGCCTCGTGCCGCAGGAGATCCCGGCCCTGGACTCGCTGGGCGTGCCGCAGGTGCTGCGCGAGCTGACCGCGAAACCGCGCGGCTTCGTCCTCGTCACCGGGCCGACCGGCTCGGGCAAGAGCACGACGCTGGCGGCGATGATCGACGTGATCAACGACGAGCGCGAGGACCACATCCTCACGATCGAGGACCCGATCGAGTTCCTGCACACGCACAAGCGCTCGATCGTCAACCAGCGCGAGGTCGGCTCCGACGCCGACGGACTTCTCGCTCGGCCTGCGCGCTGCTCTGCGAGAGGACCCCGACGTCATCCTCGTCGGCGAGATGCGCGACCTGGAGACGATCTCCACGGCGCTGACCGCGGCCGAGACCGGCCACCTCGTCTTTGCCACCCTGCACACCCAGTCGACGGCGCAGACGGTCGACCGGATCATCGACGTCTTCCCGCCCGAGCAGCAGGGGCAGGTGCGCACGCAGCTCTCGATCGCCCTGCAGGGGATCGTCACCCAGCAGCTGCTGCCGACCGCGGACGGCCGCGGCCGCGTCGTCGCCTCCGAGGTGCTGGTGCCGACGCCGGCGATCCGCAACCTGATCCGCGAGGGCAAGACCCACCAGATCTACGCTGCGCTGCAGACCTCGGGCGCGGTCGGCATGCAGACGATGGACGCCGACCTGGCGCGGCTGGTGCGTGCCGGCCGGATCACCCGGGCGCTGGCCGAACAGCGCGCCTCGGTGCCGGAGGAGCTCAAGCGGCTGCTCGGTGGCGGCATGCACCGGCCGGCGCTGCACGGGACGGGCCGCCGAGGAGCAGCCGCCGACGCGCCGCCATTGCCCCGCCGCCGCCGGTCTACACGCAGGGGGGCTAGCGCCGATGGCCGCCGCCACCACCTTCGCCTTTCGGGCCATGGACATGGCCGGCGCGCGCTTCGGCCGGCGAGCTCGAGGCCGAGTCGAAGGCCTCGGTCACCGAGCAGCTGCGCCAGCGCGGCCTGATCGTCCTCGACGTCAGCGAGAAGGCCAATCCGCTCAAGATCGAGGACATCTTCAAGCGCTGGCAGGGCGTCGACATGCGAGAACTGGCGATCTTCTCGCGCCAGTTCGCGACCCTGGTCGCCTCCGGCATGCCGATGCTGCGCACCCTGAGCACGCTCGAGGAGCAGACCCAGGACGAGCAGATCAAGGCAGCCGTCGCCGGGGTGCGCTCCGACGTCGAGGCCGGCAGCACGCTGGAGCAGGCGATGGAACGCCATCCGAAGGTCTTCGACCGCCTCTTCCGCGCGATGGTCCGCTCCGGCGAGCAGTCCGGGCGCCTCGACGAGGCGATCGACCGGATCGCCTTCCAGGTCGAGAAGGCCGACGCACTGCGACGACAGGTCAAATCGGCGATGATGTACCCGGCGCTGGTCTTCGGCTTCGCGACCGTCGTGCTGATCGCGATCGTCGCCTTCGTGATCCCGGTCTTCGTCAAAATCTTCGAAGAACTCGTCCGAAGAACACCCCGAAGAAGCCGCCGGGCTGCCGCTCCGACGCAGATCTGCGTCAGCGCGTCGAACATCCTCACCAGCTACTGGTTCATCCTTATCCCCGGCATCGCGCTTGCCTTCTTCGCCTTCTTCAAATGGAAGAAGACCGATCGTGGCCACGCGCTCTGGGACCGCTTCAAGCTGCGCCTTCCGGCCAAAATCGGCGACGTGATCCAGAAGGTCGCGCTGGCCCGCTGGTCGCGCACCTTCGCGGGCGCGGTCTCCTCCGGCGTGCCGATGCTGCAGGCGATCAAGCTGACGGGCGAGACCGCAGGCAACATCGTCGTCGAGAAGGCGATGGACGACGTCTACGCCTCGGTCAAGAGCGGCGGCTCGCTCGCCGGCCCGATCGAGGAGAACTCGATCTTCCCGCCGATGGTCGGCCACATGATCGCCGTCGGCGAGGAGACCGGCCAGCTCGAGCACATGCTGAGCAAGATCGCCGACTTCTACGAGGCCGAGGTCGACGCCAAGGTCAAGGCGCTCACCGCTCTGATCGAGCCGATGATGATCGTCTTCGTCGGTGGCATCGTCGGCTTCATCGTGATCGCGATGTACCTGCCGATGTTCAGCATCTACGAACACATCCGCTGATTTGCGGGGCATCGGCCTCTCGGTTTACGGATTATCGGCTGTTTCCCCCCAAACCCCGACTTTTTGCCGGATGAAGCCCTAGTTTCGGGGATCAAGGGATCCGGCAGGTGGTCGATTAGGGGAGTGCAAACAAGATCTGCCAGTGCTTCGGTGCAAAAGGCAAACCCGCTGTGAAGCGGGGGCGCAAAGCCAAGGGGGCTCGAATCCAAGAGCCGGCCTGGCTACCACCGGGGTCGACAGACACCACGTGGCTTCAACGCGACGGGGCTCTGGCGAAAATAACAGGACCATAGGAGGTCTTTAATGTTTCTCCAGAATCTCCGGGGCAAGGTTGGCGCCCGGCTCAACGGTGACAGGGAGGCCGGTTTCACGCTGATCGAGCTCCTCGTCGTCATGCTGATCCTCGGCATCCTCGCTGCGATCGCCCTGCCCGCCTTCTTCAACCAGAAGGAAAAGGCCGGCGACGCGAAGGCAAAGGAGAACGCTCACACGGCTCAGGTCGCGACGGAGACTTACTCGACCGAAAATGGAGGCGTCTACACGGGCGTCACCATGGCCAAGCTCCACGCAATCGAGCCGACTCTGCCCGCCGCAGCCCCGGCAAAAGCGGGAGAAGAAGGGATCGCCGTCACTACCACGGCGGGAAACAAGTACGAAATCGAATCCACTTCTTCGAACGGGCACACCTTCAAGATCGTGAATAGCGAAGGCACCTTGACTTACCCGTGCACACCCGAAGGCAAAGGCGGTTGTTCAACCGGCGGCTGGAGCAAAGGCTGATCCTCTGGTTGCAATGCGATAATGATTAAGTCAAGCGTTATCGCTGCCGAAGGGCGGGCCAATACGGCCCGCCCTTCGCTGTGCCTATGTTCTATATCCATGATGCTGACTTTGGCATTGATCGTGGCCGCAGTAGCTCATGCCGAACAGCCCAAAGAACTGACGCTTAGCGGAACGAATCCACGCTCAAGCGAAGCCGAACCCGTTAACTCGACTACCCCACGCGTCCGCGGCAGTGACGAAGGAATAGGCAAATCGGTGGTCCGCTCCGGATTTTCGTCTCCGATCTTGGCTGCCACTCTCCCCGCCAACATAGTGAAGATATTCACCGACCCCGAATGCAAAACGACGCCGGTCGCAACGGGCACGTACGGCGAACTCAACGGGGAAGGCATTCAGGTCAAAGTCGACCCCGACTCGAAAACCACCTTCTACGCGAACCAGGCTGAAACGGGCGAACCGGAAAATTTCTCGCCCTGCACTAAAAAAGGCGTCACCTACTACGAGAGCTCGACCGGGGTGGCCCCGTCAAGCGAACCTCCACCCGCGGGTGGAGGCAGCCCTCCGGCGGATGAACGCCCGGCCGCGGGCGGTTCGCCCAGCGCGCCAGTCCCCCCACGATTGCGCACGGTCCCAGGGGGTCGCGCCAACAACAACGCGCCGAGCGTCTTCGGCTCCGCTCCAGGCGCCTCCCAGGTCAAGATCTTCAACAGCTCCGGTTGCACCGGCACTCCCGTCGCCATGGTCTCTCCGGCCGGGCTCTCGGCCGGTGTCGTCGTTCACGTTCCGGACAACTCCGTGACCGACTTCGCGGCGATCTCCTCGGCCAATGGCAAGCAGTCCTTCTGCTCTCCTCCCGCCACATACATTGAGGATTCGACGCCGCCCCACGTCCGCATCACGATGGGGCCTGGGGTCAAGACCAGGCGCCACAAGGCCGTCTTTCGTTTTGCGACCATCGACGAAGAACCGACGGGCACCAGCTTCCGTTGCCGCGTCAACCATGGCAAATGGAAGGCGTGTCAATCACCCTTCAAGCTCAAGCACCTTCGCTTCCGTCGCTACGTGCTCAGCGTCAGCGCCACCGATGAGGTCGGCAACACCGAAGCCCGGCCCGCCAAGCGCAGCTTCAAGGTCATCCACTAGCTCGGGTAGAAATCCCGCCAGATGGTTGCCGTTGTCCTAATCGCTTTTTTGGGCGGGCTCGCGGTGGGCAGCTTCGCCACCGCGGTTGCCCACCGGATTCCACGCGGGATCTCGATTGCCTTTGCGCGCTCTGAATGCCCTGCGTGCGGGGCAAAAATCGCCGCCTATGACAACATTCCTATCTTCTCCTGGCTCCTGCTACGGGCCCGTGCCCGCTGCTGCGGAGCGCGGCTCTCTCTCCGCTACCCGCTGACCGAGCTTGCCGTCGGTGTGCTCTACGCGGTAACGGTGCTTGTCTACCGTCATGACGCGGCGGAAGCGGTCATTGGGCTCGTCTTCATCGCGATGCTGGCAATCGTCACGCTCACCGACCTCGAGCAGCGGATCATCCCCAACAAGGTCCTGATTGCTGGGGCGATCCTATGTCTTGCGATCGCGGTTCCAACCGATCCCGCGGGTGTGCCGGAGCGGCTAATCGCGGCGGTTGCCGCCGGCGGCCTCTTTTTCCTCGTTGCGCTTGCCTATCCAGCCGGAATGGGGCTAGGCGATGTCAAGCTGGCGGCGACGATGGGCCTTTTCCTCGGCCGCGCGGTGGCCCCGGCGATCCTTGCTGCGCTGCTGATCGGCAGTCTGGTTGGCGTTTCCCTGATTGCTCGCCACGGTGCCAGGGCACGCAAGATGGCGATCCCTTTCGGCCCCTTCCTCGCTCTCGGCAGCGTGATTGGCCTACTGGTCGGCGAACAGCTGATCGACCTGTACCTGGGTTGAGCGAATACTGGAGGCTGACGGATGGCGGGTGTGCCGGAGGCTCGGCGCGAGGAGGACGCCTACCGCGAGGCAGCGGCCATTGGCTCGGCACCGGCGAAGTCCCGGCCGAGGCTCTGTTCCTGCTTGCCCGTGCCCTTCTTTGACTTGCCGAGTGGCGCGGTGTTGAGTTTGTCCGTTTCGGTCAGGCTGACCTTGAGCAGCTCTATCCGGTAGGTGCGGCTGTCGGCGCCGTAGACGACGGTCTCGGGGATTTCGGGTTCGAGCACGATCAGCTGGCAGGCTTCGGAGCCGACGGTGCAGGTGGCGTCGCCAAAGAGGCCCGTGACCTTGTCGGAAACGAGCATCACGGCGTTCTTTTCGTCCTTGGTCACGCCGATGAAGGTGAGGGCTGGGACGCTGTGGCTCGGCAGCATCGTCAACTCGGGGAGACCGTGACGCACGCTCGCTTCGGGTTTGTCCTTGCCCGAAGAGACTGGAGTCACGCGCACGTCGATCGTCCATGAGTAGTATTTGAGGTGACCGCTGCTAGGCGGTTCGCCGTTGCCTCCTGTTGAAGGGCTCGGCTGGCCGCCTTCGCCTCCGGTGGAAATTTCTTCGGGTTCGCTGCTGATGGTTACTTCTTCGGCGCTGGCGGGTTCTGTTGTCGAGCTTTCCCCGGCGCTGGAGCCCTGCTGCTTGAAGGGATTTCTGGCAGTTCGATCGGAAAGGCGGCGGCGGTATTCGCGCAGTCCGGGAGTGGCTTTGGCGACGACGAGGCTGGAGGTTGGGGCTACCGTGCTTGGGGTCGCGATCGCAGTGCCCGCTTCTTCTGCTTCCGAGCTCGAGGACTTGCTGAGCACGATTGGAAGGGCAACGAGCGCGACCAGCAGGATCGCGACGAGTGGCAGCAGGTGGCGCTCGCGCAGGTCGTAATAAATGTCGAGGAGGAAATTCGGAACCTTGAGATCCGGACGTTTGAGCTCAGGCCCCTTCTTCAGCATGTTCATCCGGGTTCCACCGTTTCAGTGGGATTGGAGGCGCCTTCGGCTGTAGCGGAAGCTGTCTCGGAGGCGCCGGCCGCCGTCGTCACCGGCGCTGGCGATGATGGCGTCGCACCGGCTGTCAGCCCCTGTTCGGGTGGGGTGACGTATGTGGTCACGGCGAAGTTCGCGTCGAGCTGGTGCGATTCTTCTTCTGTCGTTTCCGTACTCAGGGAAAAGCCGTTGATCGTTACCAAGCGACCGTCGACGGCTACGCTCCGGCCGCCCGCGTGGACAAGCGAGTCGATTCCCTTGATGAAGTTGGCGATCTGGAAGAAATTGCCGCTGAATGTGAGGCTGTAGGGCATTACTCCCAGCCCCGCCTGGCCGATCTTAGCGCCGAGTGGCAATACCGAGGCTGCGGCCTCAGTCGGGGGCACCGTCGCGGCGGCAGGCACCGATCCGGGCGCCGAAGGGGCCGGGGTCGGGCTTTCCGTTGGAGCAGCCGTGGCGGACGACGTTTCACCCGACCCTTCGAGTTGGATGCTGTTGAAGTCAACCTTCGTCTTGTCGGCGATGCTGCTCAGCTCGACCAGCAACGAGGAGGTTTCGTCGCCGGCCGGAACCGCTTGGCCTAGCACGACAACGTGATGGTAGTCGGCCGGAAACTCCCGCTTGGCAGCTGCCGCCTCAACGGCTTTGGCTTGCGCTTCGCTTAGAGCCACTTGCAACTGTCCGGCTTCGGCCGAGAGTTCGTTGGCTTCTTCGCGCTTGGGCGAGAGGGCCAGCACCCAGAAGGCGATCGCCAGCGCGGCGACGGCGAGGATTGCCACTATCAATCGATTCGGGGTTTTCATTCTTCGCCGCCGGATTCAGATGAGGCGGCGGTCGTAGCCGTTTCGCCGGCAGGGGCGACTGCTTCGCCTTCTTCTTCGGTGACGACGGGTGCCGCGTCGAAGGCGACGACCATCTGGAACTGGGCGACGGGAGAGTCTGAACTGCAGGTCGAGGAGCCCGACCCGGAGCCGCTGCCCGATTCGCTCAGGGATGAGGTTTGAACGCCGACCCGGGTCACTCCGTCGATCTCCTTCAGTGCCTGGATGAACCGGGCGACCGCGCTCTGGCTGGGGGCACACCCCGTAAGTTCGAGTGCAGGACCGGGGATCGTGCTGCGCAGGGCGACGCTGCCTGCTCCATCGACCGAGACGCTGGGGCTGGCCGTCCCTGTCAGGTTGACCAGCCAGACGTCGGCTGGCAGGACCAGGGCGAGTTCGTGCATCACCCGCTGCCAGTCGAAGCGACTGTCGGCGAGGCTGGTGATAGCTGTGGCACGCTGTTCGCTCACGCTGTGAAATTGGGTGTACGCGTCGAGTGCCTGGGCGCGTGCTTCGACCGTTGACGTTTCGCTTTTGAGCTGGACTATTTCGGCCTTGCTTTCGGAGATCTGGTTGCCGGTGACGGCGAGGACGGCGACGCCGATCACGGCCGCGGCGAGGGCTCCGACGATCACGTAGGCGAGCGGGCCGCCCCGCATCGGCCTCCGCTCGCCGGCACGCTCCTCGGGTGGGATCAGGTTGACCGGGCGCAAGGCTCAGCGCTCCAGGGCAAGGCCAAAGGGCAAAGTGAGGCGTGCGGCAGTGGCCGGATCGAGGCCGTCGAGCGCGGTGGGGTGGCCGACCGAGATCGGCAGCCCGAGCACTGGTTCCATCTGGCCGGCGAGGCCGGGAATGACGCTGCCTGGGCCGCAGATGACGACACGCTCAACCGGCACGGCAGCCTCTTGCGCAGCGTAGAAGTCGAGCGAGAGACGCAGCTCGTCGAGCAGCGTCGCGGCGCCGCTCTCGAGTGCGGCGCGTGCGCGCCCTACCGTGTCTGGGTCACCCTCGATCTCGGCCAGTGGACGCTCGAGTCCGACGTGCTCCAGCCATTGCCTCGCGTGTTCGTGGCCGAGGCCCGTGCTGCCGGCAAAGCCGGAGACGACATCCTCGAGACCGGCGGGGGAGACGCGGGTGAAAAGGCAAGAGCGCCCCTTGGCGACGGCGAGGTTGGCTACGTCGCCGATATTGCAGTAGAGGACCGCGGTGGTGGCCGCCTGAGCTCCTGGTTCGGCGGACGTTGCCAGCTCACCGAGGGCGCGGATCATGCCGAAGGCTGAGAGGTCGACGCCGACGGGTTCAAGGCCGGCATCGCGCAGCGGCTTGAGCGAGGCAGCGACCATGTCGCGACGAGCGGCGACGACGATCACGTCGACCTGTGGCGCCGCACCCTCGATTGCGCCAACTCCGCCGACGACCCGATGGTCGATCACCGCTTGGTCGAGGGGCATCGCGATCTGCTCCTGGGCGGCGAAGCGCACCGCCGCGTCGAGCTCGCTGGGGTTCTCGATCGCTGGCAGGCGCAGCGTGCGCACGACAACGCGCTGGTTGGCGATCCCCAGGCGCACGCGCTTGCCCAGCTTGTTCTGGGCGAAGAGCTCGCGGATCGCCTCGGTGACGCTCTCTGGGTTTGCCACCTCGCCGTCGTGAAAGGACTCGGGAGGCAATGCGGCAGTCGCAACGGTGCCCACATGCACGGCTCCGTTGCTGTGCACTTCCGCGGCGCCGATGCTGCCTGCCTCGATCTCGAGGCCGACCAGGGAGGACTCCTTGTCCTTTCCCCTCTTAAGCGAGGGGAATGACGGTAGCGACAACGAGGGTGTCGACGGAAGCGACGGGGCTGTGAGCGTGGGCATCTTCATGGGAGAGAGGGGCAGGGCCCCGCTGCCTCATGCATCGGCCAAACGGCCACGGAACCTTTGCCCGGGCCTACCAAGAATTCGAAATTGCAGGCGCCCGTCGCCTATTCGAGCGTCTCGCGGCCGATGACCCAGGCGGTTTTTTCAGGCGCGATGAAGCTCGGCGGCTCGATGTACTTAAGGCGGCTGTCGTAGTTGTAGCTCTTCAAGTAGCCGTTGCCACCGGTGGTGCCGACGACACCGCGGTACTTCTGTGCAATTGCCCCGTTGACGGTCAGGGTGCCCAAGCCGGATCCGCAGCTGTAGTTGTCGACGATGAAGGAGTGCGAGATCGCCAAGATCGCCGCGTCGATGGTCGGATTTTCGATCACCCCAGTGCCGTTCTTGCATTCGAAGACTTTTTTTTCTTCGATGACTTCACCTTTGGAATTTTTGACTTTTTCGATTTTGTACGGCGGCTCTGGGTGGTAGATGCGTACGAAGTTGTTGGCGACGAGGCCCAGGACGCCTTCGCCTTTGAACGGCATTTTGGCTTCGCACGATTCCAGACAAAGTCCCCCGGTGATGATGATGTCGTTGTAGGTGGCGATCGTCAGCTGCCCTGTATACGTGCCTTCAACGTAGGCATTGCCACATTCGGAGTTGAGAGCCGTGATTTCGTAAGTGGTGTTAAAGGGCGAATATTCTTTTGAGCAAGAAGAACCGCTTTCGACGTATACAACGCCATTGGCGGGGATAGAACCGCTGTATTGCACGCTGCTTGGGCTTTTGCAGCTATTGGCTTCCGAATAGGTCATTACCGTCATCGATTTGCCGCTGAGGCAGATTCGCACTTGGCCTTTGTATTTTGCGCCGGCGATGCCCTGCAGTTCTTCATTGGTCGGGGGAGGGGTGAGCACCGCAGAATTGGCGGTCAGCGTGCCTTGAAAATTTTTCGAGGAGCCGTTGCAGCTCGAGCCTGAGTTGGGTATTTCCCCGGCCGAGAACCAGCCCGGTGGGGGCCCGCTGACCTCGACCGGATCCGCCGCCGAGCCGCCCAGGGTGGGACTGCCGCAGATGGCGAAGGCGTCGTTGGTGTGCATCGGGCCGTTGATGAAGTCGCCGGTTTTAAACGAGATCACGTCGCAGTAGCCTTTATTGGCTTCGATTTCTTCCGTGTAGCGGCCGTTTCTCATCGTCTTGCTGCACTGTTTTTCGGCCGATTCGATCAGTTTTTTTGAGCCGTAAGTGACGGGATCGGATGTCTCCAGCTGAGTGAAGTAGACGTAGTCGAGAAAGCTGGCCGGCTTGAAGGTGGCGATGAGCGCTACGTGGGATCCGTTGTTGGCATAGCCGTTTGAACGGATTCGAAAGGTTCCCTTTAGCGGGTCTTTCGACTGCAGCATGCTTTCGGTGGCGTGGTTCGTCTGGCACTGGGTGTAGGTCGTCTGTGTGGTCGAGGGCAGTAGTTCGACCGCGTATTCGGCGCCGGTGGTCCCAGGAACGGTGAGCCGGTTTTTGGTCGATCCCTGCAGGTTGACCGCGCCGGGTTCGGCCATGCTCGCGCACGAGGTCCAGTAGCTGTTGTTGGCGTGCAGGTGGTAGGCGTAGTCGTCGATCCCCGCCTTCGCCGCCTCGTAGGCCTGCTTCTGCTGCAGGTCGCGGACGGTGAGGTGAGTATCGCCACTGACCGCGGTCACCGCGACCAGCACCAGCGCTGCCATCAGCGCCAGGCCGATCACGGTCATAATCATCGTGAATCCCTCTTCGCTTTTGGCCTGCCTCATGCGCATGGCTTGGCCGGCGACCCTTCGTTGAACGAGGGCGGGGTAAGTCGCAGGGTGGCAGCGTCTTGAACCGTGGCGCTGGAGCCGGCATCTTTCACCACGGCCGCTTTTTCCGGTTCCGCCGTCAGCGCCGCTTGGACCTCGACCGTCAGTTCGGATTCTGTTTTGCTGAGCGGTGTCGTCTGCGGAGCTGTGGAGAGGGTCCCGCCGGCATAACGGTAATAGCTGAAGATTGAGCTGCTCGGCGACACCGGAGCGACTTTGGTGAGCAGCGTTTTGGTGCTGCTTGCTTTTTCGGCGAAGGTCCAGTTCGGGGCGGTTCCACTGGCGTAGGCGAAGTCCGCTTGCGTGAGCGTGCCACTGCTGTAGCTGACGACGCTGAGGACTGGGGTCGGTTGCACTTCGGCGCCGGTCTGGTGCACGAACCTCAGCGCGTTGCCTTCGCTTTTTTCTTTGACCGGAGCGATTTCAGGGCTGATGCAGGACGAGTGCAGCTCCTGCATCAACCGCACCAGCGCAATGCGAGCGCGCTGGGTCGCTTCGACCCTGGCCGTGACCCTGGCCGTGCCGTGCATCGTAGTCATGATCACCATCGTCAGCGCCGAGATGATCACCAGCCCGGCCATCAGTGCGACCATCAGCTCGACCAGGGTCGTGCCGCGCTCGTCCTGCAGTGGTCCTGGGTTGCTCACGGGCATGACTTTGGAGAGCTTCCGCTTTCCGAGCCCGTGCCGGACAGGTTGAGGGTTTTCGAGACAGTCGAGGTGAAGTTTTTCACCGCTATGCCTGTTTCGCGCAGGCGGTGATAGCTGCCCGAGTAGAGGGCTGCCGCGCAG
The DNA here is from genome assembly GCA_963716345.1 of uncultured Solirubrobacterales bacterium. Taxonomy (GTDB): domain Bacteria; phylum Actinomycetota; class Thermoleophilia; order Solirubrobacterales; family 70-9; genus VRUE01. Next base: position 638,787 of record OY970304.1, on the reverse strand, counting down.
ACTTTGTACTTGCCGTAAGGGAGGCCGTATTCGGGCGCTCCCGTACTCGAGCTGCTTTGGTGCCCGGCGCTTTCGCTGATGTATTTGCGTTCGACCGGTTCGCTGCAGGTTTCGTCGGTGATCGTGATCGTCGCTCCGCCTATGGCGGCGCTGCCGTTCTTTACGCTCAGTTCGAGTACCGGCACCTTCAGGTGCAGCGGCTGTGTCGCAACTTCACCGGAATGGAAGACGTAGGTGGCGATCCCCGTGCTGGTTTCGGGGTTGTTGCCGGAACAGCTGCCGGCCCAGACGCTGTCTCCGTTGGGGAAGGGGTAGATCGGACTCGCCGTGAAGCTGAGTACGCGGGCTTTGGCCGGCGACCAGTATTCCCCTGACCCGCTCGTGTTCTGCGTGTAGACGGAATCGAGCTTGGCCGGTTTGTATTCGTTGCTGCTGCCGACTCGGTATTCGAATTCGACCGGAATCGAGGCCCCGTAGTCGTACTGGAGGGCGAGAGTGCTCGTGGTGCCTTCGCTTACCCCGGCTTCCACGGCGTGGGGGGGCTTGCCGTCGGTGCCAACCAGGTTGGTCCCGCTCGGCGTAACTTCGTAGTTACCTGCCGGCAGGTCGGTGAAGTTGGCGCAGCCGCTGGAGTCCGTCGTGCCGCTGAACGTTCCTGGGCCTTCGCCTGTCAGTCCGAGGCCTGCAAGGGGGACGCTTCCGACCTTTGTCGCTGTGATCACGAGCGAGCCGTGTTTGGGGTCCAGCGAGCCGTTCGACGGTGAGACGATGCTCTGCACGGTGACCGGTTGGTGACCGCTCCAGCTGACGGTTGAGGTGATCTGCACGTAGTCGGCGGCCGTCTGTCCGCTGGTGCAGCCGGCCGGCTGGCGGGTGGAGTTGTTGATAAAGGCGCCCTGCGATTCGACCTGGAAGGGGGTGCCATTGAGCGTGTAGGTGTTTTCCTGCGAGAGTCGGTTGAGGACGGAGAGTCGAAGCGAGCGCAGGCGCGCCTGGTCTTCCTGCGCCAGCGAGTAGGCCTCGGCGTGTTGGCGCTCGGCGGCGGCGGAGCGAGTGGTTGCCTGTAGGAGGGAGAGGATCGCTCCGGCGGCGATCGCGAGGATCAGCGCGCTGACGAGCACCTCGATCAGCGCGAATCCGTCTTCGCCATGCAGCGGCTTGCGCCCGGGTGGCGTCATGCAGGGTCCATCGGTTCTGGGGGGGCTTCGCTTTAACCCGGCGACCTGCGGAGACGGCCTTGCAGTGCGGATCGGCCAAAACTTCAGTAAGTGAAGCTATGTCGCTACACTTGCTGAAGCGAGGCAATCGCCACAAACCGCCTCGTTTTGATCATGAGTGCAGCCTCCAACTCTCAATGTCCCGTCTGTCGCACGGCCGAGGTGGTCTGCGGCAAGTGGACCCTCCTGCTGATCCGCGACCTGGCCGACGGCTGCAGCCGTTTTTGCGAGCTGGAGCGCTCGCTGGAGGGGATCAGCCCGCGCACTCTCTCCCTGCGTCTGCGCGCACTGGAAGAGGAGGGCATCGTCGAGCGCCACACCTATCCCGAGGTGCCGCCCCGGGTCGAGTACGCGCTGACCGAGAAGGGCGAGGCCCTGGTGCCGCTGATCGAGGACATGCGCCGCTACGGCGCTCGTTGGCTCTTCGAAGACGTATCGGCCGAAGCCGGCGCCGGTCCCAGCCACGGCTTAGTTACTTCCTGCAAGGCAGCGTGCAGGCGCAGGAGCGCCGGCACGGGGGCGGAAGCGTGGGCCGTGCGTGATTTCCTGCTCAACGAAGTCGCTGACGCGCCTTGCCACCGAGGCGGCGACGCAGCTCAGCGCCCTGGTTGCCAGCGGCGACCAGATCCCCTTCGACGTCGCCGCGGAGAGCGGCGACGATTCGCTCTTCTACAGCTACGTGCCGCTGACCGTCTCGCTACGTGTGTGAACGCGACGAGCGAGCTGCGCGCGCTGCCCGCCTTCGCCCCGGCCCGCGACGCGGTCGCTGCGGCTGGCATCGCCGCCGCCTACCTCGAGGCCCGCGGCGAGCCGGTCCCGGCGACCCGGGCGAGCGCGCGGCCCAGATGCTCACGGTCTTCCTCGCCTCGCTCTGGGACGGCTGCACCGAACTTCTCGCTCGATCGCGAGCGCTTGCGCAACGCGCTTGCCGATGCTCGACGCCGAAGACCCGTGGCGCCGACGAGGCCGACGTACTGATCGTGCCCGTCGTCGGCCTGCGGATGTCGACTGCCGCGTCTGCAGCTGCCGCACGGACGTCCGAATCGTCCGTGCCGACTCGATCGAGGCACCGATCGAGGCGATGCGCAGCGAGGGCATGGGTCGCGCCGCCTGGGAGCCGCAGTTCCTCGCCGTCGCCGAGCAGGGTGAGGAGCTGAGGGCGCCGAGGCGGCCCTGCGCGCAGCTGCGCGAGCTGATCAGCGTCATGCGCCTCTTCAAGGCCGGCGGCGTCGGCCTCGGTCCCTACGCCTTCGCCCCGACCGGCGAGGACCGCTGGCGCCGGATCGCCACCGGCGCACCGGCCACCCGCCCGGGCGGCTACCGCCTCAGCGAGGAAGAGGCGATCGAACTTGCCGAGTTCGCCACCACGCTGGAGGCGCGCCCGGACCCCGACGGCGCCCTCGCCTGGGCGGTCGGTCGCTTCGAGATGGGCTGCGAGCGCGAGAGCGCGCTCGAGGGCCTCAGCGACCATCTGCTGGCGCTGCGTGCGGTGCTCGACGGTCACGGCCCGGTCGGCGCCTCGCTGCCGATGCGGGCCTCCGCCCTGATCGCCGACGAGAGCTTTGGACCGGATCGAGGCCCGCGAGCGGGTCGAGGAGCGCCTTGGAGCTGGAGCGCGCGCTGATGAACGGAACGCCTTCAACCGCCGGCTTGGCGACTCGCCGGCTGGATCGAGGAAGGGGTGCGCCGCCTCCTGCGCGAAGCCGCCCTCGGCGAGCTCGGCTCCGACCTCAACACCGCCGCCGACGAGACCCTGATCGCCAGCGGTCTCGGTGGCGGCGACGCCGAGATCGCCGTGGCGGAAGACATTGCCGAGCCGGAGAAGATCGTCGTCCCCGGCGAGATCCCCGCAGCGGAGGAAATCGCGGTCTCGCGGGAGGTTCCGCGGGCCGCCGAGATCGCCGCCCAAGACTTCGAGCCGTCAGAGGAGGAGTACGACATGAATCAGGAGACACGCATCCTCGAGCCGATCCCGGCCGAGGGACGAGATTCGGATCACCGCCACACCCTGGCTCGAGGAGGTCGACGCACCCGAGCACAGCACCCTCGACTGCCCCGCGATCGAGGGCGACCTCCAGCACCGCGAGCGGATCGACACCCCGCGCGTCCGTCACCTCTTCCCGGTGCCAGAGGATGCGGACTGGGAGGTCCGCGAGCTCGAGTACAGCCACTACGATCGCCGCAGCGCCAGCTAGGCGCGGCCCGCTGCGATCGCGATCCGCTCCTCGCTCGTAGCGAACAGGTAGCGGTTGATCTCGGCCAGGCCGGCGAGGTCGTGGACGTCCTCGTCGAGGTAGGGGACGCGGATCACGCCCTGGGTGCGTAGCTCGTTGGCCAGGCGCTCGATGTTGCGAGCGTCGCGCTCGGCCAGTGCCTGGTAGTCGGCGAAGTTGGCGGCGACTCGCTGCGCCAGGTCCTCGTCGCCGAGCTTCTTGGCCAGGGTCGCCGGCAGGTCGCTCGCCGCTCGCCGCGCAGCTGCTCGGCCGGGTAGTGGACCTTGTTGACGATCACGCCGCCGAAGGGCAGTTTCGCCTCGACCAGTTTGCGGTGGAAGTAGACCGCCTCGTCGACCGGCTCGCCCTGCGGGCCGCAGACGACGAGGAAGCAGGTGTCGGGGTCGGCGAGCAGGCTTGTTGACCCGCTTGGCCCGGGCCTGGAAGCCGTCGACCATGCCGCTGAAGGCGTTGAAGAACTCGGCCAGGTCGGCGAGCAGGTCGAAGCCGACGATCCGCTTGAAGACCGCAGAGCGCCACCGAGGCGCCGCGGCCCGCGACCTTGGCGGCGAGGCCGGTCGGCTTCATGAAGACACGCAGCGAACGGCCTTCGATGAACTGGGTCAGCCGTTTCGGCGCGTCGAGGAAGTCGAGCGCGTTGCGGCTCGGCGGCGTGTCGAGGACGAGCAGGTCGAAGTCGGCCTTCGCTGTGCAGCTCGAAGAGCTTCTCCATCGCCATGTACTCCTGCGAGCCGGCGAGGGCGCTGGAGATCTGCTGGTAGATGCGGTTGTTGAGGACCCGGTCGCGCGCCTCCTCGTCCGGCGCCTGGCGGGCGACCAGCTCGTCGAAGGTCGCCTTGGCGTCGAGCATCATCGCCCAGAGCTCGCCCTTGATCTCGATCCCGTGCTGCTCGAACAGCGCCGGGTCGACCCGCTTGGCCTCGTTGCCGAGCTCCTTCAGGCCGAGCGAGTCGGCGAGGCGCTTGGCCGGGTCGATCGTCAGCACGCAGACCTTGAGCCCGCGCGCCGCCATCCCGGTCGCGATCGCCGCCGAGGTCGTCGTCTTGCCGACGCCGCCGGAGCCGGCGCAGATGCAGATGTCCTTGCCGTCGAGGATCTCGCCGACCGCCGGCATCAGCCCAGCCTCTTCGCCAGCTGCCGGGCGCCCTCGATGCCGAGCTCGGGCTCGAAGAGGAAGGGCAGCGTCTTGACCGGCGCCTTGACTCGCCGACGCAGGCGGGCCAGCTGGGCGCGCTGGGAGCGGGCCCGGTTGTGCTCGGAGAGCGCCGCCCGAGCGGCCGCCCGCAGGCCATCGTCGCTCTCCTCGGCGACTCCGGCGAGCAGCTCGGCCTCCTCTTTGGAGAAGCGCTCTGGGTAGAGGCCGTTCATATAGACGCGGTCGACGGCGACGCCGACCTCGTCGAGCAGATCGCTCTCCAGCGTGGCGGACTCGTTGACCGGCATCTCCTCGGGCAGGGCGACGATCGCCACCCCGGTGTGCTCCTGGTCGGTGATCAGGCGGTCGAGCTGCTGCGCCTGCGAGTGGATCGGCCCGACCCGGGCGATCGCGGCGAAGGTGCGTGGCGTCTGCAGGAAGCCGATGCCGTGGCCGGTGGCGGGGGCGTCGACGATCACCAGGTCGTACTTGCGCCCGCTCTTGACCTTGCGGTCGGGCTGGGCCAGCTCCCAGATCTTGCCGATCGTAACCAGCTCCTTGAGCCCGGGTGTGGCCGCGGCGAGGTAGTTGAAGATGCGGCTGCGGAAGAGCATGTCGCGCATCGCTCGCACCTTCAGCTGCAGCAGGACGTACTCGCGCATCGACTCGTCGGGGTCGATCGAGATCGACCAGAGGTTCTCCTCCATCTCGACCTCGTGGAAGCCGACCTCGGTGTGCTCGAACATCCGCGAGGCGTTCTCCTGAGAGGAGACCTCGCAGACGATCGTCCGCTTGCCTTCGGCCGCGGCGCGCAGGCCGAGCGCCACCGCGACCGTCGTCTTGCCGACGCCACCCTTGCCGGTGACGAAGACCAGTCGCTTGTCGAGGAGTTCGGTTATCGGGTAATTCCTAGCAATTTCGTGTGGCTGGCAGGAAAAGTGGGTGGTCATGCGAATACCCGCGCAATGGGATTCCTTAGCCGCAAGAACAAGTTCAAGTCCGCGCCGGTCGTGGAGGAGCAGCACCCGATTGTGGAGGAGCTGGAGGAGATGGAGGCAGTCGTCCCCGAGCGCCCGGCAGACGAAGAAACTTCAGAGCGCTCGGCCACGGGTCCTGTCGCCGCAGGGGACCCCCACCTCCTCCGGTCGCTAAAGCGTCCTCGGAGGCGGGCCCCCCTACGGCGCCACCCGTGGGAGAGCGGACCGAGGTTTCTCGGGAGCTTCCCGCTGAGCCCGAGGCCACCCTGCCCGCGCCGGAAGCTGCGGAGACTGTCGCGTCGCCTGCGGTGGCCGTGAGGGAGTCCGAGCCGGAGCCGGAGAGGTTTATGCCGCGGGATTTGCTTGCGCCCATTCGCCATGAGGTTGTTGTGAAGGAGCCGGAGGTTGAGGTGCCGGTCAAGCACGCTGAGGTGATCGCCTTTGCGAACCAGAAGGGTGGGGTTGCGAAGACGACCACCACTCTGAACCTTGCCGTCGCCTTCGCCGAGTCCGGGTACCGGGTGCTCTGCGTCGACCTCGATCCGCAGGGCAACCTGACGATGAGTCAGGGGATCGATCCGGACAAGGTCGAGAAGAGCCTCTACGACGTGCTCGTGCAACGACATGCCGATCGGCGAGATCATCCAGCACCGCGAGATCGACATCGCCGTCGCCTCGATCGACCTGGCCGGCGCCGAGATCGCGATGAGCACCAAGATCGGCCGCGAGCGCTCGCTCGAGAAGGCACTGAAAGAAGTCACAGCCAACTACGACTTCGTCTGCATCGACACGCCGCCCAGCCTCGGGCTGCTGACGATCAACGCGCTTACCGCCGCCGACAAGGTGATCGTCCCGGTGCAGTGTGAGTATCTCTCGATGCGCGGTCTGGTCCAGCTGCAGAACACGCTGAAGATGATCCAGGAGAACCTCAACCCGAGGGTGCGGATCGAGGGCATCCTGCCGACGATGCTCGACACCCGTACCGTTCACGCCAAGGAGGCGGTCGAGATCCTCGAGGAGAACTTCGGCGACCTCGTCTTCAAATCACGGATTCGCAAGGCGATCAAGTTCGCCGAGGCTCCAGTCAAGGGTGCAAGTGTGCTCAAGTACGATTCCGCAGAGCAACGCCGCGAGCTACTACCGAGATCTGGCGAAGGAGGTTCTGGCACATGAGCTCGGCGTGACAAGCGGGCGAGCATGCGCGAGGGTCCCCTTGCGGATCTCTTCCGGTCCACCGCTGACGAGGCACCAGACGATCCGCCGGAGGCGGGCCCTGGTACGGCCGCAGGGGACCCCGCCGAGCCGCCTGACGGCCGACGACAAGCGTCCTCGGCCGGCGGGCCCCGGCCTGACGACGCCGACCCGAGCCGGAGACGGCCGTCTCGTGCCTGACGACCAGGAGCCGGACCGCAGCTCCTCTGGCGAAGAGCCATCGTCCGAGACGCCGCCGGAGCGGTTGAAGCGTGTCTTCTCCGAGGAGCCGCAGCACGCGGCGGCGTGAGCTTGAGCCGATCGTGGAAACGCCGCGCTACGGGCGCGAGGAGCCGGCCTACGAGCCGCCGGGGAGCGGCGAGCCGCACCAGCCGGTGATTCGAGTCGTCGGTGTCGGCGGCGGCGGTGTCAACGCGGTCAACCGCATGGTCGAGGCGCGGATTCCCGGGCGTCGAGTTCATGGCGGTCAACACCGATCTTCAGTCGCTGCAGCTCTGCGTCGCCGACGTCACCGTCCACATCGGCGACGAGGCAGACGCGCGGTCTCGGCGCCGGCGCCGATCCCGAGCTCGGCCACCGCTCCGCCTTCGAGGAGCAGGACAAGATCAAGCGCCTGCTCAAGGGCTCGGACATGGTCTTCGTCGCCGCCGGAGCCGGTGGCGGCACGGGTACCGGTGCCGCTCCGGTGGTCGCCCGCCTCGCCCGCGAGGTCGGCGCGCTGACGGTCGGCATCGTCACCAAGCCGTTCAGCTTCGAGGGCAGCCGCCGCGGCAACCAGGCCAACAAGGGCATCGAAGAACTCGCCGCCGAGGTCGACACCCTGATCGTCGTCCCCAACGACCGCCTGCTCGAGGTGCTCGACCAGCAGACCTCGATGGTCGAGGCCTTCCAGGTCGCCGACGACGTGCTGCGCCAGGGCGTCCAGGGCATCTCCGACCTGGTCACGCTGCCCGCCGTGATCAACCTCGACTTCGCCGACGTGCGCACGATCATGTCCGAGGCCGGCCGGGCGCTGCTCGGCATCGGCATGGGCCACGGCGACGAGCGGGCAATCCTGGCGGCCGAAAAAGCGATCTCCTCGCCGCTGCTTGAGACCTCGATGGAGGGAGCGCGGGCGATCCTGCTCTCGATCACCGGCGGCGCCGATCTCTCCCTGGTCGAGGTCAGCGAGGCGGCAAAGCTGGTCGGCGAAGCAGCCCATCCCGACGCCAACATCATCTTCGGTGCCAACGTCGACGAGGAGCTCGGCGATCAGGTCTGGGTGACCGTCGTCGCGACCCGTTTCGACGGTCGCGCCGCGCCGCCGCGAAGGGTCGCCGAGCCGACGATCCGCCGCACCAAAGAGGCGCCGCGCTCTGGTCGCCGAGAGCGCCCCGGCGAGCTCGGCGGCATCGACGTCCCCGAGTTCCTGCCCGGGTAACGCGAGCCCGCACCCATGAGTGGGGTCGTCGCTGCGGGGCACCCGCTCTCCGCCGAGGCGGGGGCAGAGGTTCTGCGCGAAGGCGGCAACGCTGTCGACGCTGCGGTTTGCGCTGCGCTCGCTTCCTTCGCGGTCGAGAGTCCGCTGACCGGCTTCGGCGCCGGCGGCTTCATGATGGTCCACGACGGGGGGGAGACGACGCTGCTCGACTTCTTCGTCGCCGCCCCTGGTCGCGACGGGGTCGAGCGCAGCGCCGAGCTGGTGCCGGTGCAGGTTCACTTCGACGTCGAGACGGTGCAGACGTTCTACGTCGGCCCGGTCTCCTGTGGGGTCCCCGGTACCGCGGCCGGGCTCGAGCAGGTCGCTGCAGCGCTTCGGCTCGATGCCGCTTGCTGAGCTGGTCGAGCCGGGCGTCCGCCTGGCTCGCGAGGGGGCGCCGGTCAATCGCCGAGCAGGCCTACATCCTCGACATCCTCGAACCGATCCACGCCCGCCTGCAGGGCACGCGAGAGCTGTACGCGCCAGAGGGGCGCACCCTGCGCGAGGGCGAGCTCTTCCGCTTCGCTGATCTGGCCGAGGCGCTGGAACGCTTCGGTGCCGAGGGAGCGGAGCCCTTCTGCCGTGGCGAGGTCGCCACAGCGCTGAGCGCCTTCGTGATCGAGCGCGGTGGCACTCTCGGCCCCGCTGATCTCGCCGGCTATGAGGTGATCGAGCGCGAGCCGATCCGAGCCGGTTTCCGCGGCACCGAGGTGCTGACCAACCCGCCGCCGTCCTCGGGCGGAACCCTGATCGCCTACTGCCTCGGCCTGCTCGAGCGGGTCGGCGAGAGCAGCGGGCCCGAGCAGCTGGTCGCGGCGATGGGTGCCGCCGATGCCGCTCGCGGCGACCTGCTCGGCTCGACCACCCACATCTCCGTGCTCGACCGCGACGGTATGTGCGCCAACGTCACCTGCTCCAACGGCTCCGGCTCCGGCGTCCTCGTTCCCGGAACCGGCGTGATCCTCAACAACATGCTCGGCGAGGAGGACCTCAACCCGCTCGGCTTCCACTCGATCGCGCCCGGACGCCGGGTGACCTCGATGATGGCGCCGACCGTGGTCCTGCGTGACGGCGAGATCGAGCTTGGCCTCGGCAGCGCCGGCTCGAACCGGATCCGCTCGGCGATCCTGCAGACGATCGTGCGGGCCGTCGAGCAGGGCATGGGGGCCGACGAGGCAGTGCGAGGCCCCGCGGCTTCACTTCGAGGACGGACGTCGTCCAGGCCGAGCCAGGGATCGACGAGGAGGCACTGGCGCGAATTGAGGCGGGCGGAATTCCGGTTGTCCGCCGGCCGGAGATCAACCTTTTCTTCGGCGGCGTCCAGGCCGTCGCCCGCGAGCGCGGCGACAGGAGCGCTCAGCGGAGGCGGCGACCCCCGCCGTGGCGGTAGCGTGGCGGTCGCATGATCGACTTCGAAGCCGAGGGACTGCTTGACGGACTCGAAGGTGACGCGCGCAGCGACCGCCTCACGCTGCTCGAACAGCTCGCCGCAGAAGGGGTGACGCTGGAGGAACTGCGCGATGCGGTCGGCGCCGGGCGGCTGACGCTGCTGCCGGTCGAGCGCAGCATCGCCGGTGACGGTCCGCGTTACTCGCCGCGCGAAATCGCCGAGCTCTCCGGCGCCGACCTCGACCTCCTGCAGCGCGCCTCCGCCGCGCTCGGCCTGCCCTATCCGGATCCCGACGAGCGCATCCGCACCGACTCCGATCTCGAGGCAGCGCGGCGGACCAAGGCCTTCTATGACGCTGGCTTGCCCGAGGACGGCATCCTCCAGGTGGCACGCACGATCGGCATGGCGACGGCGCGGATCGCCGAGGCCAACCGCGAGCTGATGATCCGCACCCTGATGCAGCCCGGCGACACCGAGCGCGACCTGGCGCTGCGCTTCGCCGACGCGGCCGAGAACATGCTGCCGGTCTGTCGAGCCGACCCTGCTCTACGCCCTGCGAGGCGCACACTGCTCGAGCAGATCCGCCGCGACGTGATCGGTGCCGCCGACCTCGCCTCGGGTGAGATCCGCGGTTCGGTCGACCGCGCGGTCTGCTTCGCCGACCTGGTCGAGTTCACCCGGCTCGGCGAGGAGATCGCGCCGGAGGAGCTCGGTTCGGTCGCCGGCCGTTTCGAGGAGATGGCGAGCGATCGTGGCCGAACCCCCGGTGCGGCTGGTGAAGATGATCGGCGACGCCGCGATGCTTGTCTCCAGAGAGGTCGAGCCGCTGCTCGATGCGGCGCTGGAGCTGATCGAGGTGGCCGAGGGCGAAGGCGAGGAGTTCCCCTTCCTGCGCGCCGGGCTCGCTGTCGGCCCGACGCTCGCCCAGTCGGGCGACTACTACGGCCGCGCCGTCAACCTGGCCAGCCGCCTCACCGCCGTCGCCCGTCCGGGCAGCGTGCTGGTCGATGCGGTCGCAAAGGAGGCCGCGGGCGAAGACTTCTCCTACTCCTTTGCCGGCGAGCGCAAACTCAAGGGCATCGACAGCGGCGTCAAGCTCTTCCGCGTTCGGCGCGAGCCGAAAAAAGGCTAAGCCGGCTTGCGGGCGGAGACGAGCAGGTTGTAGAAGAGCTCGGCCGGCAGATGGGGCTCGAGCAGGCTGGTGTCGACCTTCTGCAGGGCCATGTAGCTGCGGAAGGCGAAGCGGCGCCAGCCCCAGGAGACCGATTCCGGCTCGGCGCTCGACTCGACCGTGCGCAGCCCCCAGCCCCAGGCGTTGGCGAGCAGCTCCTCGCCGCCGACGCGGCGGTCCTCGAAGCCGGTCTCGCGCAGCAGCTGGCGCAGGTCGGCGGGGGCGAAGGCGTGGACGTCGACCTCGCCCTCGAGCGCGTGGCCGTCGGACTGTTCGGCCTCGGCGATCGGCGCGGCGGCTGCGCGCCGACGACGCGGCGCCAGGCCGGGGCGGCGAGCAGCGCCGGCGCGCTTCGGCAGCGCCGCGAGGCGGTCGCCGTAGCGCGAGGGCTCGCCGGCGAAGGCGATCGCGCCGCCGGGTCGCAGCACGCGGCGGAATTCGGCGAAGGCCGGTCGAGGTCGGGGATGTGGTGGAGGACGGCGTGGCCGAAGACGAGGTCGAAGCTCTCGTCCTCGAAGGGCAGCACCTCGGCCTCGGTCTGCGACCGTCTCGACCTCGAGACCCAGGCCGGCGCGGTGCTGGTCAGTCGCTTCAGCATTCCCGGCGAGATGTCGGTCGCGGTGAGCCGCTCGATCGCGCCGAGCTGCAGCAGGTTGAGCGAGAAGTAGCCGGTGCCGGAGCCGATCTCGAGGCGCGTCGCCGAAGCGGCGCGCCGTCGCGCCCGCCGAGTGCCTTGATCAGCTTCAGCCGCACCTGCTCCTGGCCGGTCGCGCCGAAGTCGATGCCCCACTTGGCGTCGTATTCGTCGGCGGCGGCGTCGTGGTAGCGGGTGTTGACGTCCTTGATGTGCTCCGGCGTGGCGGTCGGGGAGGCTGGCATCGGCGCGGAACTCTACGCGGATCGGCGTAACCCACGAGTTGCAGGCGTCTCAAATAGCGTCCCGGGCCGTGAGCCGCGAGTACCTCCAGGAAAACCAGCCCGAGGGCGTACCGCCGCTGCCGCTGACCGGCGAGCGGACGCTGCCCGACGTGCCCGAGGAGAACTACTGGTACCGGCGCCACCTGGTCGTCTACGAGTGGATCGCCGCGCGGCTCGCCGGCAAGCGGGTGGTCGACATGGCCTGCGGCGAGGGCTACGGCTCCGACGTGCTCGCCGGCGGCCGCGGCGAGCGTGGTCGGCGTCGACGCCAACCCGGAGGCCCACGAGCACGCCCGGCTGCGCTACGAGCGCCCCAACCTGCGCTTCGAGCGTGATCTGGTCGAAAGCTTCGCCGAGCCCTGCGACGCGGTCGTCTTCCTGCAGACGATCGAGCACGTCCAGGACGCCGGCGCGATCCTCGAGCACTTCAAGCTCGATGCTCGAGCCGGGCGGCGTCGCCTACGTCTCGACGCCAAACCTGCTCACCCTGGCGCCTCCCGGGGCGGAGAAGTCCGACAACCCCTGGCACGTGCGCGAGTACCGCGCCGACGAGTTCCGCGCAGCTCTGCGAGGCGCACTTCCCCCGGGTCGAGATGCTCGGCCTCTTCCACGCCCGCAAGCTGCGCGCCCACGAGCTGGCGCTGAAGCTCGGCTGGGACCGGTCCACAAGCGCCCTCGGCCTGACCAAGCCCTTCTATGACCGCTTCACGCCGGCGATCGCCGCCTCCGACTTCGCCCTCGGCAGGGCGACCTCGACCGCGCGCTCGACTTCCTCGCCGTCTGCCATGGCCGCTGAGCGGCGAGGAGCGGCCGGCGACCTGGCGATCGTCCTCCACTCCCACATGCCCTACGTCGAGGGCTTCGGGACCTACCCGTTCGGCGAGGAGTGGCTGTTCGACGCGGTGATCCGCTCCTACCTGCCGGTGCTGGAGGTGGCCGCGCGACCTGACGATGACGGTGACCCCGGTGCTCGCCGACCAGCTCGAGGACGCCGGCGTGACGGAGCGGCTGCGCGCGCTTCCTCGTCGAGTGGCGGATCGGCGCGGCCGAGGCTGACATCGCGCGAGGTCGCCGCCGAGTGCCGGCCGGCCTGCGAGGCCGAGCAGGAGCGCTACCGCCACGCCCTGGAGCTGCTCGACGCGGCCGGGGGCGACCCGCTGCGGCCCTTCCAGCGGGCGGCGGCGGAGGGGCGGGTCGCGCTGGCCGCCTCGGCGGCGACCCATGCCGTGCTGCCGCTGCTGGCGACCCGCGAGGGGCTGCGCCTGCAGCTCGACGCCGGGCATCCGCTCGCACCGGCGCCGCTTCGGCTGGGACGGCGGCTTCTGGCTGCCCGAGTGCGCCTATGCGCCGGGGCTCGAGTGGCGCCTGGCCGAGCAGGGCGTGGACTGGTTCTGCGTCGACCAGAGCGCCCCGAGCAGCCGTTGGACGCGCTGGCGCCGATCGCGACCGAGGCCGGTCCGGTGGCGCTGCCGATCGACTGGGAGGCGATCAGCTGGCTCTGGTCGCTCGACGGCTACCCCTCCGATCCGGCCCACGCCCAGTTCGCCGGCAAGTCGCTGCGCGGGATGCGGATCTGGAAGGTCGGCGGCGGCGCCTATGACCCGGCCGCGGCCGCGGCGGTGGCGCGTCGGCAGGCGGGCGAGTTCCTCGCCGCCGACGGCCGCGCGCCTGCGCGAGCTACAGCCGCCAGCCGCGGGCGCCGCGGCCTGCTCGTCTTCGCGATCGACACCGAGCTGCTCGGCCACTGGTGGTCGGAGGGGCCGATCTGGCTGCGCGAGGTCCTCGACGGGGCCGAGGCCGCCGGGGTGCGCCTGCTCACCGTGCCCGAGGCGCTGGCCGAGCACGAGCCGCTGGAGCGGCCGCTGCGCGCCTCGACCTGGGGCGAGGAGAAGGACCTGCGCACCTGGGACTCGCCGCCGGTCGCCGACCTCGCCTGGGGAGCTCGGCGGCTGGAGCTGCGCCTCTTGCGCGCGCTCTCGCGCGGGCTTGCGCGGCGACGCGGCCGAGCGCGCCGCGCGCGAGCTGCTCGCCGCTCAGTCGAGCGACTGGGCCTTCCTCGACCAGCGCGGCCAGGCCGGCGACTATGCCTACCAGCGCGCCATCGACCACGCCGAGGCGCTCTGGAGGCCATAGACTCCGGCCGTCGCCCGACCCGCGCATGCGCTCGCTGGCCCCGGACCTGAGCCTCGCGCCGCTGCTGGAGCCGTGAGCCACCGCCCGATGACCCGCGTCCTGATCCTCTCCTGGGAGTACCCGCCGCTGATCGAGGGCGGCCTCGCCCGGCACGTGCGCAAGCTCTCCGAGGCGCTGGTCGAGCCGCGGCGTCGAGGTCCACGTGCTGACCCGCGGCGGCGAGGAGTCGCCGGCCGAGGAGCGGCGCCGGCGGGGTCTTCATCCACCGCATCCGCGAGCCCAAGCGCCCGACCGACCTCGGCGAGTTCGTCGCCTGGGTCGAGCGGATGAACTCCGACATGCTCGCCGCCGGAGTCGAGCTCGGCGACCGCTACGACTTCGACCTCGTCCACGGCCACGACTGGCTCGTCGCCAACGCCTGCGACCACCTCGCCAAGCGCTTCGACGCGCCGCTGGTGACGACGATCCACGCCACCGAGCACGGCCGCCACCAGGGCTGGGTCGACAAGCACCCGCAGACCTACATCCACGGCGTCGAGCGCTGGATCACCAACCGCTCCGACCGGGTGATCGCCTGCTCCGCACTACATGCGCGAGCAGATCGCCGACATCTTCGGCGTCGACGAGGAGCGGGTCACGGTGATCCCCAACGGGATCGACCCCGACGACCTGCAGCCCCAGGACCCCGACGAGCTGGTCCGTCTGCGCTCGGAGTTCGCCGCGCCCGAGGAGAAGCTGGTCCTGCTGATCGGCCGCCTCGTCTACGAGAAGGGCTTTCAGCTGGCGCTCGAGGCGATGCCGCGGGTGATCGAGGAGGTGCCCGGCACTCGCTTCCTGGTCGCCGGCTCCGGCACCCACGAGGCCGAGCTGCACAAGCAGGCCGAGGAGCTGGGGCTGATGGAGCACGGCACCTTCCTCGGCTGGATCGGCGACGACGTCCTGCACTCGCTCTACCGGATCGCCGACCTCACCGTGGTGCCCTCGATCTACGAGCCCTTCGGCCTGGTCGCGCTCGAGGCGATGGCCTCCGGCTGCCCCTGCATCGTCGCCGACACCGGCGGTCTGCGCGAGGTCGTCCCGCACGAGGAGGCCGGCCTGCGCTTCCGCGCCCACGATCCCGAAGCGCTGGCCGAGATGGCGATCCGCGTCCTCTCCGACGACGAGCTGGGCCGCAGTCTCGTCGCCGAAGCCTACGAGCACCTGCGCCGCTTCGACTGGGGCGACGTGGCCGAGCAGACGGCTGCCGTCTACGCCGACCTGGTCGGCGCCGAGCTCGGCCGAGCCTGAGCAGCTAGTTCGTCTGCGGGTCGCCGCTTTTCGCCACTGAGAAGCTGCCGACGGTGACGGTTCCCGGCGTCCAGTCGATTCCCTCGATCAAGGCGCTGGGCGGGACGGAGAGCGCGCCGGCCAGCTTGACCAGCGTGTCGATGCGCGGTATCCGCCCTCCTCGCTCAAGCAGGCCGATCTCGGTGCGATGCAGTGAAGCGTTGTGGGCGAGGTCCTCCTGGGTGATGTTCGCCCGCTGGCGGCAGCGAGCGAGGTTCTCCCCGAAGCGGGCCGCGACGTCCATGCGCGGAATTGTTCTGTCTGGCAGACGAGAGATCTACAGCCTCGGATTTTTTGGCTCCAAGCTGGACCTCAGGGACGTGAGACAATACATTCCCTTGCGGACCCGAGATCGGGTTGAGCGATTATCGGCGCGAAGGCCGTTCAGCCCGGCGGCTGCAGGGTCGTCCATGCGCCCGGGTCCGGCTCGACCGGATCCGACCAGTGCAGCTGCTCGGGCGCCTCGCGCATGCGGATGATGCGGGCGGGGATGCCGGCGACGACGGCGTTGGCGGGAACGTCCTTGGTCACCACCGAGTTGGTGCCGACGATCGAGTTGTCGCCGACGCTGACGCCGCGCAGGACGCAGGCGCCGTAGCCGATCCAGACGTTGGAGCCGACGATGACGTCGCGCTTGTAGATGCCCTGCTGGCGGATCGGCCGCTCGACTTCGACCACGCCGTGGTCGAAGTCGATGAACATCGCCCGGTCGGCGATCACGCACTGCTGGCCGATCCGCACATGCTGGTAGGCGGAGATCGTGCACTCCTGGCCCATCACCGTCTTGTCGCCGATCTCGACCCGGCCCTCGTGACAGCGGATCTTGGTCTTGTCGCCGATCCAGACGAAGCGGCCGAAATCGATGCGCCCTCTGGCGCCGATCTCCAGTTCGAGTTCGCGGCCGAAGAAGACGAGCCCATTGGTGTGCCAGCGCCGTCCGGCGGCGGTGAAGAAACGCCGACGCAAATAGCGACCGAGCAGCCGCCCGTATCTGTGGTTCAGCATTCCGTTGCGGGAGAGAAAGCGGATTGTGCGATTCACGGGCGGCGAGGACTCTAGACTCACCGGCCCGTGACCGACGTCGCCAAGACAGCCCCGCTCGCCGAGCGCCTCGTCGCCGGCGACAAGCGCGCCCTGGCACGGGCGATCACCCTGATCGAGTCGGACGACCCGGCGGGCTGGGAGCTCGTGCGCGAGGTTTACCCGCGCACCGGCAAGGCGCGCATCGTCGGCTTCACCGGGCCCCCGGGAGTCGGAAAGAGCACCTTGATCGGGGCGCTGACCGCGGAGCTGCGCAAGTCCGAGCGCCAGGTTGCGGTGCTCTCGATTGATCCCTCAAGCCCCTTCACCCAGGGCGCTCTGCTCGGCGATCGCATCCGCCTCTCCGACCACTTCCTCGACCCCGGCGTCTTCATCCGCTCGATGGCTTCGCGCGGCGCGCTCGGCGGCCTCTCCGAGGCGGCGCTACAGGTGGCGCTGGCGATGGACGCCGCCGGTAAGGACGACGTGTTGATCGAGACGGTAGGGGTCGGCCAGGCCGAGATCGACATCGTCGATCACGCCGACACGATCGTGCTCGCCCTGATGCCGGGCTCGGGCGACTCGATCCAGGCGCTGAAGGCCGGCGTGATGGAGATTCCCGACGTGATCGTCGTCAACAAGGCCGACCACCCGATGACCGACACGATGGTGCGCGAGGTGCGCGGCGTGCTGTCGCTCTCGCACGACCCGGAAGGCTGGCGGGTGCCGATCCTGCGCACCGAGGCGGCGCGGGGCGAGGGCGTTGCGGAGCTCGCCGAGGCGATCGACGAGCACCGTGCCCACATCGAGGCCGCCGGCACTTTGAAGGAGCGGCGGGCTCGCAACCTGCGCAGCGAGGTGCTCGGCATCGCCACCTCGCGAATGCGGCGTCGTATGGAGTCGACGGCCGCCGACGACCCCCGCACCGCCGAGCTGCTCGACCGAGTCGTCCGGCGCGAGCTCGACCCGGCCAGCGCCGCCGCCGAGCTGCTGGCGAGGCAGGCCGATGAGTGACGAGCCCGCCGCCTCTCCCTCCTTGGAGGAGGCCCGGACCTGGGTCGGCAACGGCATCGACGATCTCGGTGGGGCCAGCGTCGGCCAGGTCCACGGGCTCTTCGTCGATGCCGGCAGCGGCGATCCCACCTGGCTGATCGTCAAGCAGGGTCGCCTCAAACCGACCCTGGTCGCGACACCGCTCCGCGATTGCGCCGCCACGGCCGGGCGGGTCTGGATCGCCCACGATCGAGACACGATCCGCAGAGCGCCGGTCGTTGACCCGACCCGGCCGCTGCTGCGCGAGCACGAGCTGACGATCAGCGCCCACTACGGCATCGGCGAGCATGTCGGCCG
This sequence comes from uncultured Solirubrobacterales bacterium, assembly GCA_963716345.1. Taxonomy (GTDB): domain Bacteria; phylum Actinomycetota; class Thermoleophilia; order Solirubrobacterales; family 70-9; genus VRUE01. Next base: position 621,245 of record OY970304.1, on the reverse strand, counting down.
CGCCGCCGAAGTGGCGGGGCGCCCCGAGAACTCAGTTACCTCGCAGCCGACCTAGCAGCCGAGCTGCCGCGCGATCACCATCTGCTGCACCTCGTCGGTGCCCTCGCCGATGGTGAGGATCTTGGCGTCGCGGTAAAAGCGGCAGACCGGGTACTCCTCGATGAAGCCGTAGCCGCCGTGGATCTGCACCGCCTCCTCGGTCGCCCGCACGGCCAGGCGACCGGTGATCAGCTTCGCCTGGGCGGCGGTGAGGGTGAATGATTTACCGGCGTCCTTCTCCAAGGCGGCACGCCAGGTAAGCAGTCTTGCGGCCTCGATCTGGGCCGAGAGGTCGGCGATCTTGGCCTGGATCGACTGGAATTTGGCGATTGCCTGGCCGAACGCCTGCCGCTCCTTGGCGTAGGCGATCGCCTCGTCGAGAGCGCCCTGGGCGAGGCCGACGCCCATCGCGGCGACCCCGATCCGGCCGCCGTCGAGGATGTGGAGGAAGTTCTTGAAGCCGTCGCCACGGCGTCCGAGCAGGCTGCTCTCCGGCAGGCGGCAGTCCTCGAAGCTCAGCGGCCGCGTGTCTGAGGCGTTCCAGCCCATCTTGCGGTAGGGCGCACCGGCCTCGTAGCCAGGAGTCCCGTTGGGCACGATCAAGTTGGAGATCTCCTTGCGCCCGTTGGCCTCACCGGTGACCGCGGTGATCGAGACGCAGCCGGAGATCTCAGTCCCCGAGTTGGTGATGAACTGCTTGGCCCCATTGACGACCCATTCGCCGTTCTCGAGCTTGGCCGTGGTCCGCACGTTGCCGGCATCGGAACCGGCCTCCGGCTCGGTCAGCCCAAACGAAGCAAGTCGTTCTCCCGTGCAGAGCCGCGGTAGCCACTCGCTCTTCTGCTCATCGCTCCCCCACAGATAGATCGGCATCGTCCCCAGCGAGGTATGCGCCGCCATCGTGATGCAGACCGAGGAATCAATCCGGGCCAGCTCTTCAACCGCAAGCACGTAGGACAACGTGTCCGCGCCGCCCCCGCCGTACTCCTGCGGAAACGGAATCCCCATCAACCCGAGCCCCCCAAGCTTCTCAACGATCTCGTAGGGGAAGGCCTTGGTCCGGTCCAGCTCTTCGGCTACGGGCTTGACCTCCTGGAGGGCAAACTCCCGCACCGTGTCCCGCAGCAGCTTCTGCTCGTCACTGAGATCGAAGTTCATGTGCGGAAGCCTATTGCGCTCGTGAGGAGGACAGAGGGTGCCCCTCCCGAGCAGCGGCGTCCTCTTTTTCGCCCCACTACATACTCGGACGGCAGCAACCCTCTCAGGCGAAAAACCCAGCAAGCGGGAGGGGCACCCTCTGTCCTCCCCGCTTGCGTCTAGAGCTGCAGGCTCTTCACCTGCAGCAACTCCTCAATCGCGTAGCGACCGTTCTCGCGCCCGTGCCCCGACTGCTTGTATCCGCCGAATGGCGCCAATGGATTGAACGCGCCACCGTTGATCTCGATCTGCCCTGTCCTGATGCGCTTCGCAACACCGATCGCCCGCTCCTGGTCGGCGGACCAGACGCCGCCGGCGAGGCCGTAGGCGGTGTCGTTGGCGATCCGCACCGCGTCGTCCTCGCCGTCGTAGGGCTGGATCGCCAGCACTGGGCCGAAGATCTCCTCCTGGGCGATCGTCATCTCCGGCGTCACCTCGGAGAAGACCGTGGGGCGGACGAAAAAGCCCTTGTCGAGGCCCTCGGGCGCCGCGGCGCCGCCGGTGAGCAGCTTCGCTCCCTCGGCCTCGCCCTTCTCGATGTAGCCGCGCACTCGCTCACGCTGGGTCTCGGAGACGAGCGGGCCGAGCCGGGTTGATTCCTCGAAGGGGTCGCCGGGGGCGAAGCTCTCCGCCGCCTGGATGGCGATCTGCTCGGCTTCCGCCAGCTTCTCGCGCGGAACCAGCATCCGGGTCAGGGCGCTGCAGGTCTGGCCCGAGTTGAGGTAGCACTTGCCGACTCCGTCGGGCACGGCCTTGCTCAGGTCGGCGTCGTCGAGGATCACGTTCGGCGACTTGCCGCCGAGCTCCATCGCGACCGGCTTGACCGTCGCCGAGGCGAGCTCGGAGACGCGGCGGCCGGCGCGGGTCGAGCCGGTGAAGGAGACCATGTCGACCCCGGGGTGGCCGGCGATCGCCTCGCCGACGACGGGGCCGGTGCCGGTGACCAGGTTGAAGACGCCGGCGGGGAGACCGGCGGCCTCGATCACCTCGGCGAGGATGAAGGCGTTGAGTGGCACGATCTCGCTCGGCTTCAGCACCACGGTGCAGCCGGCGGCGAGGGCGGGGGCGACCTTGCAGGCGATCTGGTTCAGCGGGTAATTCCAGGGCGTGATCGCGCCGAGCACGCCGACCGGCTCGCGCAGCACCCGCGAGTTGCCGATCTCCTCCTCCCAGCGAATTTCCTCCATCAGCTTCGGCATCGCGCCGAACTGGGCGATCGGTAGCCCCGCCTGGATCATCTTGCTCAGCGTCAGCGGCATGCCGAGCTCCTGGGAGATCGTTGCCGCGATCTCATCCATGCGCTCGGCGAGGCCAGCCGAGATCGCGCTCATGTAGCCGGCGCGCTCCTCCCGCGAGGTCTGCGACCAGGGCTCGAAGGCATCGCGGGCGGCAGCGACGGCGCGATCGGCATCGGCCGCGGTACAGGCCGGGATCGATCCCATCGCCTCCTCGCTGGTCGAGTTGACGACCTCGAGGGTCCCGGTTGCCTCCGGCTCGACCCACTCGCCGCCGATGAAGACCTTGTTGCGTGCCTGGACCTCCGCCGCTGTCGCCATTGCGTTCCTCCTAGTAGCTGATTGCTGGCCGCCCAGCCAAAGCTAGCGCGCCGCGAGCGTCGCGGCATCCCGGTCGGCGACCCTTAGTCCGGGACCGGGCAGGGCGCGGGCGTCGCGGGCGTTAAGGACCTTGCCGCAGCTCTCGCAGATGCCGCGGTCGCTGACCGCGCCGCCGCACTCCTTGTGGACGATCAGCATCGGCGGGCCCTCGGGGCTGGGGGAGTAGCGGTCGCCCCAGCTGAGCAGCGCGATCAGGGCAGGCCAGAGGTCAAGCCCCTTCTCGGTGAGGAAGTACTCGTAGCGCTCGGGATTTCGCTGGTAGGGACGGCGCTCGAGGATGTCCTCCTCGATCAGGCGCTGCAGTCGGGCGGAGAGCACGTTGCGGGCGATCCCGAGGGCCTTCTGTAGCTGATCGAAGCGCCGGTGGCCGTTCATCACGTCGCGCACGATCAGCAGCGACCAGCGCTCGCCGACTACTTCGAGTGACCTGGCAATCGAACAGACCTGGCCCGGATAGTCGTTACGCAGCACAGGGTGATCTTCGCACACTGGGTTGCGTCAAGCAACTAACTGGTTTAGGGTCCAGGATGCAGGAGTTGCTTGAAGCAACTCACGACCAGCCCAATGGAGGCATCGCTATGAGGTTGATCCCAAGACACAGGCACAACCACCGCTCCAAGGCCCCGCGGATCTCGATCAGCCAGGCTGAGATCACCGCCGATCTGGTCTATCCGGCGAGCCCGCGGTCCACGCGTGAGCGCGGCCACGCTCACGCACGAAGGACAGGCCGTTGAGCGCTGAGGGGGTAGCCGAGCAGGGAGGGGGCGCGGTTGAGGCGGCGCTCGCCTTCGCCGAGTCCCAGCCCGAGATCACCCGCCGTCGCGAGTTGGTCTGGCAGGACCCGCTGCCGACGGCGGCGGCCGGGGCGACGATGACCGGCATGGAGTACATGGAAGCGATCGTCGCCGGTGAGATGCCGCCACCGCCGATCGCGGTGACGATGCGGATGCGCCCGATCGAGCTCGGTGAGGGCCGCGCCGTCTTCGAGGGCGAACCGGGCGAGGAGCACTACAACCCAATTGGCGTCGTGCACGGTGGCTACGCGGCGACGCTGCTCGACTCGGCCCTGGGCTGTGCGGTCCACACGACCCTTCCCGCCGGGGTCGGCTACACCTCGCTTGGTCTCGAGGCTAAGTACGTGCGCCCGATCACCCGCGACACCGGTCGCGTCCTCTGCGAGGCCAACGTCCTCTATCGCGGCCGCCGCCAAGCGACGGTCGAGGCCAACCTCACCGCGGCCGACAGCGGCAAACTGCTCGCCCACGGCATCGCCACCTGCATGATCCTCACCTGAACCAGGCTCAACGTTTGTCCCTCCTATGAGGGACGCGTTGCACTGAGTGTCGTCAGCCGGCGAGCGAGCGGGCGAGGCCGGTGAGCAGGCGGACGCCGTAGCCGCTGGCGTCGTTACCGGTGTAGGCGCGGCCGACGTCCCAGGCGGTGCCGGCGATGTCGAGGTGGGCCCAGGGCGTGTCGCCGACGAATTCCTCGAGGAAGCCGGCAGCGGAGAGCGTGCCGGCCTTGCGCTTGGCCGCCGCGTTGGTGAGGTCGGCGACCGTTCCCTTCATCAACGCCGTGTACTCGGGGTGGAGGGGGAGGCGCCAGACCAGCTCACCGGTCTCCTTGCCAACCTCCTCGATCTCTCCGGCCAGGGTGTCGTCGTTGCCGATCACCGCGGCATAGGTCGACCCCAGCGCGATCATCACCGCACCGGTCAGGGTGGCGATGTCGACGACGCGGCTGGCCCCCTGCTCGATCGCGTAGGCGAGGGCGTCGGCCAGGATCAGGCGGCCCTCGGCGTCGGTGTTGTTGATTTCGACCGTCTTGCCGTTGTACTGGGTGATGATGTCTCCGGGCTTGATCGCGGTCCCTGAAGGCATGTTCTCGGTCGAGGGTATGACGGCGATCAGGCTCAGTTCCAAGCCCAGTTCGGCGATCGCGCCGACGGACTCCAGCACCGCTGCGGCGCCCGACATGTCCATCTTCATCTCGTGCATGCCGGCCGAGGGCTTCAGCGAGATGCCGCCGGTGTCGAAGGTGACTCCCTTGCCGACCAGGCCGAGGGTCTCGCCCGAGCCGCCGCCGTCGTAGCGCAGCACGATCAAGCGCGGGTCCTCGGCGCCTCCCTGGCTGACCGCGACCAGCCCACCCATCTTCTTGGCGGCAATCTCCTCGCGGCCGAAGATCTGGACGCTGAGCGAGTCGTGGGCGGCGGCAATCTCCTCTGCGCGGTTGGCCAGGTAGGAGGGGGTGGCGACATTGGAGGGCAGGCTCTGCAGGTCGCGGGCGCGGTTCTGCGCCTCAGCGCAGACGCGGGCGGCCTCGGCGGCCTCGGCGACGCTCTCCGGTCCCAGCAGCGTCAGCGAATCGAGCGCGGCCGGCTCGGGGTCTTCGGAGTCCTTGCTCTTGAAGCGGTCGAAGCTGTAGGCACCGAGGATCGTGCCGGTGATGATGCCCTCGGCGAGCGCATCTGCGGCGTCGCCCTCGGGCAGGACCCAGGCGAGCGAGGAGGCACTGAGCTTGCCCGCTTCTTTGGCGACGAGTGCGGCGGCGACCCGCAGTCGCTCGGCGTCGAGGTCCTCGCGCTTGCCCAGTCCCGCGACCAGCACCCGGGCGGGCTGCTCAGGGTGGATCGTGGCCAGCTTCTTGAAGCCGCCCTTGGCGTCGGCGGCACCGCGGGCTGAGGCGAGCTGGCCGGGCAGCTCCTCGCCCTCGCAGAGGCCGATCGCGACGAGGTCCGCATCGACCGCGGCGAGCTCGTTTTGGCTGACGGAGACCTTCATCGAGTTCGCGAGTCTATGACCTTGCGCACAGCGGCTGGCGGTAGGCCCCCGCTATCGTCCCAGGTGTGGGCCAGCTGGCCCTGATCGAGCCGAGACCCGGCATAAACACTCAGAGAAAGGCAGCTATGCCCAGCTCAGTAATCCTCGCAACCGCACGCACCCCCTTCGGCAAGATGGGTGGGACCCTCTCTTCGCTTGATGCGACCGACCTCGGCGGCCACGCGATCGAGGCCGCCCTGGAGCGCTCCGGCGTCGCCCCCGAGCAGGTCCAGCAGGTTGTCTTCGGCCAGGTTCTGCAGGCCGGCCAGGGCCAGATCCCCTCGCGCCAAGCCCAGATCAAGGGCGGCATCCCCAAGGAGGTGCCCTCGGAGACGATCAACAAGGTCTGCGCCTCGGGTATGCGCTCGCTCGGCATCGCCGATATGGCGATTCGTGCCGGTGACACCGACGTCGCCGTTACCGGCGGCATGGAGTCGATGAGCCAGGCCCCGCACCTGCTGCCCGGCGCCCGCTTCGGCTACCGCATGGGCCACGTTGAGACGATCGACGCGATGGTCCACGACGGCCTCACCAACCCCTTTACCGAGAAGCAGATGATCAACGAGGCGAGCGAGGTCTCCAACGAGCTCGAGATCACCCGCGCCGACATGGACCGCTTCGCCGAGCGCTCGCACCGGCTCGCTGCTGAGGCAACCGACGCCGGCCGCCTCGCCGACGAGATCGCCGGCATCACGGTCAAGTCGCGCAAGGGCGAGCACACGATCGAGGCCGATGAGGCGATCCGCCCTGAGACCACGGTCGAGACCCTCTCCGGGCTGCGCGCGATCGGTGGCGAGGACGCCACCCACACCGCCGGCAACGCCCCGGGAGTCAACGACGGCGCCGGCGCGATCGTCGTCGTTTCCGAAGAGTGGGCCGAAAAGGAGGGCCGCACGCCGCTGGCCCGTGTGCTCTCTTACGGCACCGTCGCCGATGACTTCCCTTACTTGGCCAAAACTCCGGCCAACGCCGCCAAGCAAGCGCTGGAAAAGATCGGCAAGAGCCCTGAGGACGTCGACCTCTGGGAGATCAACGAGGCCTTTGCCTCGGTCGCGATCAACTCGGTGCGGATGCTCGATGTCGATAAAGACAAGGTCAACGTCAACGGCGGCGCGATCGCGCTTGGCCACCCGATCGGCGCCTCCGGCGCCCGCATCGTTGGCTCGCTCGTGCACGAGTTGGGTCGGCGTGGCGGCGGCCTCGGCGTCGCCGCGATCTGCAGCGGTGGCGGCCAGGGCGACGCGATCGTGATCGAAGTCCCAGGCTCCTAGCCATGAGCCGCGCCGCGGCCTTCTTCGATCTGGACAAGACCCTGATGGCGGGGTCGAGCGGAATGCAGTTCGCCCGGGTCGCGACGCGGCAGGGAATCGTCAGCAGGCGGCTGCTGACGAGATGGGGAATCGAGCACCTGCGCTACCGCTTGCGTGGGACCACCGACGAGCGCACCGCTGAGGTCTTGCGCGTGGCTCGCGAGCTGATCTCGGGTGTGCCGGCCAAGACGATCGACCGCATGGGCCCGGAGGTGATGGCGGAGATTCTGCCGCGCGTCTTCCCGCAGATGCTTGCCGAGGTCTACGCCCACCAGGACGCCGGTCGTGCCACCTTCATCGTCAGCGCGGCCGGCAACGGGGTGGTCGAGTCGCTGGCGCAGGTGCTGGGGATGGACGGCGGGATCGGCACCCGCTATGAGGTCGACGCCGAGGGCAGCTTCACTGGCCGTCTCGACGGGCCCTTTGTCTACGGCGACGGCAAGGTCGAGGCGATGCAGGCCTTTGCCGCCGAGCACGACATCGACCTCGTCGCTTCTTACGCCTATTCAGACTCGATCTCCGACCTGCCAATGCTGCGTGCAGTCGGCAACCCGGTCGCGGTCAACCCGGACCCACCGCTAACGGAGATCGCTCGTGAGGAAGGCTGGCAGACGCTGCGCTTCGAGCGGCTTGGCCGCCGCCTGATCGCGGTTGCAATCACCCTGCTCGCGACTGTCGCCGGCTTCGGTGGCTCCCGCATCGCGGCCCGTCGCAAACCGCCGCCACGTCGCTTTTCGTCCCGACGCTAAAGGGGGCTTGGCGACTTACCGGTCCATATGACGGGTAAGTCGCCAAGCACCTTCGTCCGCCGCGCCTAGACTGTGCAAATGGCGATTGAACCGCGCGAGAAGCCGGGATACAAAGAGCGCGAGGCGGAGTTCTCGACGATGTCGGGGCAGCCAATCGCGCCGCTCTACGGGCCCGAGCACGCCCCCGCTGATCCCGAGGAGACGATCGGGGCGCCGGGTGAGTACCCCTTCACCCGCGGTCCTTACCCCTCGATGCACCGCGGGCGGCTCTGGACGATGCGCCAGTTCGCCGGCTTCGGCACGGTCGAGGAGACCAACGAGCGCTTCCACTACCTGCTCGACCACGGCCAGACCGGGCTCTCAACCGCCTTCGACATGCCGACCCTGATGGGCTACGACTCCGACCACGTCCGCAGCCTCGGTGAGGTTGGCCGCGAGGGCGTCGCCGTCGACACCCTCGACGACATGGAGCAGCTCTTCAACGGCATCCCGCTCGGTGGCGTCACCACCTCGATGACGATCAACGCCCCGGCCGCGATCCTGCTCGCCTTTTACGTCCTCGTCGGCGAGCGGCAGGGGGTGCCGCTGGAGAAGCTCGGCGGCACGATCCAGACCGACATCCTCAAGGAGTACATCGCCCAGAAGGAGTGGTGCTTCCCGATCGAGCCGGCGATGCGCCTGGTCACCGACATGATCGAGTGGTGTAGCGAGAACATGCCGCGCTGGCATCCCGTTTCGATCTCCGGTTACCACATCCGCGAGGCAGGATCGACCGCGCAGCAGGAGCTCGCCTTCACGCTCAAGGACGGCTTCACCTACGTCGAGCGGGCGCTCGAGCGCGGCCTCGACGTCGACGATTTCGCCCCCCGCCTCTCCTTCTTCTTCAACGCCCACATCGACTTCTTCGAGGAGATCGCCAAGTATCGGGCCGCCCGCCGGATCTGGGCTCGCGAGATGCGCGATACCTACGGTGCCAAGCGCGAGGAGTCAATGCGGCTGCGCTTCCACGCCCAGACCGCCGGCGTCTCGCTGACGGCTCAGCAGCCGCTCAACAACATCGTTCGCACCTCACTCGAGGCGCTTGCCGCGGTGCTCGGCGGCACCCAGTCACTGCACACCAACTCCTTCGACGAGGCGCTGGCGCTGCCGACTGAGGAGGCGGTGCGGGTGGCGCTGCGCACGCAGCAAGTGATCGCCTTTGAGTCGGGCGCGCCGAATACTCCCGACCCGCTCGGCGGCTCCTGGTTCGTCGAGAAGCTCACCGACGAGATGGAGCAAGCGGCCTACGGCTACTTCGCCCGCATCGACGAGCTGGGCGGGATGGTTGAGGCGATCCGCCGCAACTTCCCCCAGCGCGAGATCGCCGACGCCGCTTTCACCTACCAGCGCGAGCTCGATGAGCGCAAGCGCATCGTCGTCGGCGTCAACGACTTCATCCAGGAGGACGAAGAGCCGACCCCGATCCTCCGCATCGACCCAGCGTTGGAAAAGAAGCAGACCGATCGCCTCGCCGCAACCCGCGCTCGCCGGGACGGTGCTGAGGTCGAGAAGGCGCTCGCCGAGCTGAAGCGCGCTGCCACAACTGAGGAGAACCTGATGCCGCCGATCATCGCCGCCGCCCGTGCCCGCGTCAGCGAGGGCGAGATGATCGCGGCGATGCAGGAGGTCTTCGGGACCTACACCGAGTCCCCGGTCTTCTAAGCATCCGCTGGTCACTTTGCCCTCGCATACGGGGGTAAAAGTGTTCAGCCGAGGTATTGAGGGGCGTGGTTCAGTCGAGCTTCCTTGTTCGCTTGAGCGTGGGCGGCTGTGCGGCAGAGGATCTCCCGAACGTGTGCCGCGTCGTATCTGATCTGCCAGTGAGAAAAGCGCAGTGGCCACATGCCGACCGCGAGGTGGGCTTGATCGCGCTCCAAACCGCGCTTCTGCTGGGACGCGGTGCGGTGATATCTCAGCCCGTCCGCCTCTACAACGATCCTTAGCTCGGGCCAGTAGAAATCGACTTCATAACCGTTCACCCACGCCTTCGTCTTGGGGACCGGAAGCCCGACTGCCATTGCGAGCGGCCTCATCCGCTGCTCGAGCTCGGAATCGCTGAGCCGGAATGAGAGCGGATCGAGGAGCTTCTGCAGCAGGGCGACACCGGGCTGGCCGCGGTGATTGCCTAGGGACTCATGCAGCACGTCTGCTCTCACGCGGCCGAGCTTGTCGGCCTCATTGACAGCACGCTCGAGCTGCATCCGCCTCAGGCACATGGCGAGATCGATCAGCGTGTGAACGGGCGAGGTGAGAGGAATCCCTTCGTGGACGACGGCATCCTCGATGACCGACCCCAACCGTCGATGCAGCCGGATCCCCTGCCGCCGGCTGCGTCTAGTGATCGGCGCCGATACGTCGATCAGACCGCGCTCATCTCCGAACCCCCAGAGTGCCGCCGCGCTGGCGTGGCTCAAAACCGCACCGGGGCCACTGGCGAGCACTGCCGCCATCCAGCGCCCTCGTCGATCAAGTAGAGGTCGGCCTACGGCGTAGACGCCACGCCACAAGGGATGCAGGCGACCGGAGACGATTCGCCGCCCGCTGAAGCCCAGCTCCAGGAGCTGGTGACGAGCGATCACGCCGTGCTGTCGCCTCACCAGCGCCCAGATTGCCGCATCCCGTTCGCGCCCGTCCCGCGACTGGTCATTTGACCCACACATTCGGTGGCAAAGCGTTCAGCCAGGCGATTTCTCCCCCTAGTCGTCTAATCTCCGGGCGCAATGGAGGCCACCACCGCCCGCAAGATCCGCGTCGTCGTCGCCAAGCCTGGCTTGGACGGGCACGATCGCGGCGCCAAGATCATCGCTCGCGCCCTGCGCGACGCCGGTATGGAGGTGATCTACACCGGGCTGCACCAGACGCCGGAGCAGATCGCCGAGACGGTGATCCAGGAGGACGCCGACGCGGTCGGCCTCTCGATCCTCTCCGGCGCTCATATGACGCTGGTGCCGAAGGTGGTCGAACTGCTTGCCGCGCAGGGGGTCGATGACGTCCTGGTCACGGTCGGGGGCACGATTCCGGCGGAGGACATCCCCGAGCTGGAGAAGCTCGGTGTCGCCGCGGTCTTCACTCCCGGGGCCGGCACTGACGAGATCGTCGAGTTCATCCGCGAGAACGCGGCCGAACGCAACGACGTCTGAAATAGCCTCCGCTGTTCATTTGCCTGACTGGGGGGCGGCAAAGGCACAGCGCAACGGATGTGGCGCTAATGTCCCGCCGCGCTACGTATAGATAGACTGATTGACTGGTCAGTCAACCAACTTGAGAACACAGCAGAACACAGCCAAGGAGGCTTGAACTTGAAGATCTGCGTCCTGGTCAAGGAGGTTCCGGACGCCGCTGTTCAGAAGCGCATCGACTCCAACACGATGCGCCTGGACCGCAGCGGCGAGAAGAACCTGAACCCCTTCGACACACACGCCATCGAGGCCGCCATGCAGATCAAGGAGGGCGGTGCGATTCCGGTCGAGGAGGTCGTCGCGGTGACGATGGGCCCCGCCTCCGCCGTTCGTGCCCTGCACAAGGCGGTCGCACTCGGAGCGGATCGCTCCGTACACCTCTCCGACGACGCGCTCAGCGGTTCCGACGTCTGCGCCACCGGCTACTCACTGGCCAAGGTGCTCGAGGCCGAGAGCCCGGACCTGGTCCTGCTCGGTCAGCAGTCCGATGACGGCGAGTGCTACACGATCGGCGCCGTTGTCGCCGACCACCTGAAGATGCCTTCGCTGACCCAGGTGATCAAGATCGACGTCGTTGACGGCAAGCTGCACTGCGAGCGCCAGGCCGAGTACGGCTACGACACGGTCGAGATCGAGTTGCCCGCCGTGATCAGCGTCGGCGACGCGATCAACGAGCCCCGCTACCCGAGCCTGAAGGCGATCATGGGCGCCAAGAAGAAGCCGCTCGACGCCAAGGCAACCGGCGATGTTGGCATCGAAGCCAGCATGGTCGGCGAGGGTGGTTCAAAGACATCGGTCCTCTCGCTCAACCCGCCGCCCGCAAAGCAGGCCGGCGAGATCATCGAGGACGAGGACACCAACGAGACGGTCGAAAAGATCGTCGCTTGGCTCGACGAGAGGAAGCTGATCTAGATGGCAGGCATCCTGACCTACGCCCTCCACGACGACGAGGGCAACTTCAACAAGAACTCACTTGGCGCGATCTCCGAGGCGGCCAAGCTGGCCGGCCAGATCGGCGGCGACGCCGGCGTGATGGTCGTCGGCGACATTGCCGACGACGCCTGTGCGGCGCTCGGCAACTGGGGCGCGACCAAGGTCTATCGGGCTAAGGACGTGCCCGAGGGCCTGGCCCAGCCGATCATCGACGCGATGGCCAAGGTGATCACCGACGAGGGCTTCAGCTACGCCCTCTTCGGCGGCGGCCTGCTCGGCTTCGAGATCGGCGCTGGCCTCACCGCCCGTCTCAATGCCGGCGTGACGATGGAGGTCACCGAGGTCAAGGTCTCCGACGGCAAGCTCGTCGCCGAGCGGCCGATCCTGCAGGACTCCCAGATCGCCGACGTCGGTTACGTCTCCGAGCCGGGAATCATCATCGGCCGCCTCAACGCCTTCGACGCCAACGAGAGCGGCGGCACGGCTGAGGTAATCGACATCCAGGTCGAGCTCTCGCCCTGGTCGACCAAGGCAAAGATGGTCCAGCGCGGCGAGCAGCGTGGCGCCGACGTCAACATCGAGGACGCCGAGATCCTCGTCGGTGGCGGACGCGGCCTCGGTGCCGCAGAGGGCTTCAAGCAGTGCGAGGAACTGGCCGAGGCGATGGGCGGGGCGGTTGCCGCTACCCGCGCCGTGGTCGACGCCGGCTGGTACCCCTACGCGGCCCAGATCGGTCAGACCGGCAAGACGGTCGCGCCGAAGCTCTACCTGGCCGCCGGGATCTCCGGCGCGATCCAGCACAAGGTCGGGATGCAGAGCTCGGAGAACATCCTCGCCATCAACAAGGATCAGAACGCGCCGATCTTCGAGTTCTCGGATCTCGGCGTGGTGGGCGATCTGCACAAGATCGTCCCCAAGCTGACCGAGGCGATCAAGGCCAAGAAGGGCGGCTGACGTTTTCCCGGGGGGCCTCGGCTCCCCGGGTGCCGTTCGTTCACCTGACGACGATTGGAGTATGCGATGCCGGCTGTAGCACCGAGTGAGTTCCCGCCGCCGTTCGACCCGGCCGACGTAATCGGCCCGCCGACCGATGCTGAGGACGAGCGCATCGAGGTTGGCATCGCGATCGTCGGGGGCGGGCCCGCTGGGCTTGCCTGCGCCAACAAGATCATGCAGTTGCTCGAGCACGAGCCGGAGCTGACCGAGAAGCTCGGTGAAGTCCCGGTCGCGGTAATCGAGAAGGGCAAGGTCGCGGGAGCGCACCTGCTCTCCGGGGCGAACATGAAGCCCTCGGCGATGGAAGAGCTCTTCCCCGACCTGCCCAAGGATGAGTGGCCGGTCTTCCAAGAGGTGACCAAGGATGCGGTCTACCTACTTACTTCGAAGGCGGCGCTGCCGCTGAAGCCGATGCCGCCCAACTTCCGCAACCACGGCAACTACGTCACCTCGGTCTCGAAGCTGGGCCGCTTCCTCTCCGACAAAGCCGAGGAAGCCGGCGTCTACATCCTCTCTGAGACCGCTGCGACGAAGCTCCTGGTCGAGGATCGCGTGGTCAAGGGCATCCGCTCCGGCGACCGCGGCCGCGGCAAAGAGGGCGAAGAGCTGGGCAACTTCGAGCCTGGCTCCGATGTAGTCGCCAAAGCGACGGTCCTCGCCGAGGGCACCGTCGGCCACCTCACCTACGCCGCTTATGACTACTTCGACATGCACGGCGCCGACCCGATGCGCTGGGAGCTCGGGGTCAAGGAGGTCTGGGAGATCTCCAAGCCGCTCGATCGCGTCATCCACACGATGGGCTGGCCGCTGCGCAAGTCGCCGCGCTACAACGAGTTCGGCGGCAGCTTCATCTACCCGATGGGCGAGGACAAGCTTTGTATCGGCCTGGTCGCCGGCCTCGACTACACCGACGCCACTTTCTCGGTCCACGACGCCCTGCAGCTGCTCAAGACCCACCCCTTCATCAAGGACCTGCTCGAGGGCGGCAAACGGGTCGCCTGGGGCGCCAAGACGATTCCCTCCGGCGGTTACTTCGCGATGCCCAAGCGCCTCGCGGTGCCCGGCATGGTGGTCGCCGGCGACGCCGCCAGCATGGTCAACGTGCCGACTCTGAAGGGCGTCCACTACGCGATGCACGCGGGGATGTACGCGGCGGAGACGATCGTCGAGTCGCTCAAGCAGGACTCGGTCAACTTCGAGGCCTACGACGAGAAGGTCCACAAATCGCAGATCGAGAAGGACCTCTACGAATCGCGCAACATGCGCCAGCCCTTCTCCAAAGGCTTCTTCCTCGGCGGCGCCATGGCCTCGGCGATGACCGTGACCAAAGGCAACTTCCCCGGCGGCCACTGGAAGCAGGAGCATGACTCAGAGGTCGAGATGGAACTGGGCAAGGCGGGCGACATGTACATCAAGCCCGACAACGAGCTGACCTTCGCCAAGCTCGACTCAGTCTTCCTCTCCGGTAACGCGACTCGTGACGACGCGCCCAACCACGTCCGCATCCAGACCAAGGTGCCGCGCGAGATCGCCCAGACCTGGGTCTCGATGTGTCCGGCCCAGGTCTACGAGATCCCCGACGAGCAGCTGGAGAACGGCGCCGCCGAGGTTGACGTGCACGTAACCGCCTCCAACTGCGTCCAGTGCGGCGCGATCACCGCCAAGGGTGGCCGCCTGACCCTGCCCGAGGGTGGCGACGGGCCGCTGTACCAGGAAACCTGAGGCGGCTTCGGCGCGCTCTGCGCGGGCGCTGGACCTATTCGTCTATTCGTCGCAGTCGGGTTTGATCGAAGCGGCGTAATCGTGCCAGTCTCTGGCGAACGCTTCGAAGGCGATCGTGCCCATCGCCCGCGCAGGATGAAGAGGGTGTCGCATTCTTCGAAGAAGTACTCGACCCGCGATTCTTCGTTGGCGACATCGAAGGCCCAGTGCACGACGGGCCGGCCACCGACCTTTTCCCGTTTCAACCCCCATTCGCGATAGCCGGGCATTTTGCTGGTCTGTATCTGGGCCAGCTGGGCGTTGTACATAGGCGACCCGGTTTCGCTCGCCAGGCGGGTGTTGACGGCGAAGGTCGGCCCTACCGGGTCGCGCCAGGCGCTTTCGATGAACCCGGCGACCTTTTTTTCGTCACCGGTCTTCGGCCACCCATTGTTGATCGTGATTTTGTAGGTGGCCGGACGATCCGGTCCGCTGCTCCCTTCGCAGTCGGCAATGCAGAGTGAGACAGCGAGAAGCACCCTGCACGAATGACACCCGGCCAAGTCATGATTTGTGAATAGTGTCAGAAAACAAAGTGGTCGTTAGCGAGCACAGGCGGCAGGGTTAAGGGGGCCGGAGAGCAGGAACACTCCCGCGGGATTGACTCGCAGGACCGGTACGGCTGCTTTGTCGGTTGCGGTCCAGTTGATCTGGGCGGGCGGGAACGGCGAGCCGGGGTCTTCCGGCGTAATCACCACGGCGTCGAAGCCGCCGCTGTCGATCCGTTCGCGCCAGCGCCTGCAGCTCTCGATCTGGGTCAGCCCCCCGTGGGGCTGGGGTTCGCCCAGATATCTCACCTCGTTGCTGAGGTTCTCTCCGTAGAAAACGTACTGGCCGTAGGCGGCTGGGGTGCCGACGATGCCAATCCGCATTCCGCGCTGGTCACGGGCCCAGGTCTGGATCAGCTTCCACTGGTTGGAGGCCCGGAAGCCGGGATTGTCGAGCGGCGGCGCCAGGTCGGCGCGGTAGCGGTCGTCGAAGTAGTGGCGCTGCTCCGGGTAGCCGGCAATCGCGACGATCGCCACCAAAGCTGCGATCGCCAGTCGCCGGTACCGGCTGCAAGGTTTGGTTACCAACCAGATCGGCACTAGGACAGCCAGGGCGCCGATCGCGATCGCCAGAAGCGGCTGAGGCTGGATCCATTCCGCCGAGGCGATCGCCGCGGCCACGATCAACAGGACATAGGCGGGAGCGAACACCCGCCGCGCCATCCAGCGCGTCTCACAGAGGGGCAGGAGGATCAGGCCGATCGCGATGCCGGGTGCCGCGTAGCGCAGGTTGGAGGCGAAGCCGTAAGGCCCACCTTCCGGGCCCGACGCGGAAACCGGATTGAAGACGTGAGCGACCAGGGTCGCTGCTCCCGCCAGCGCGACGATTCGAATCAGGGGGCTGTGGCGAGGGCGCAGGCCAAGGGCGATTCCGGCGAAGGCGGCGAAGAGGACGACGAACCAAAGCGGGCCGAGGGTTTCGGCAAAGCCCGGGAAGAAGAAGTGGGTCCAGGCGTGGCGGTCCGCCAGGTACTCGGCGATCGAGTGGGCCGGCCGGGGGTAGAGATCTTCCTGGTTTGGTCCCGGCAGCGGTCCGGCACTTAGCCACGGCAAAGGATTGCCCGCTTGGATCAGGTTGCGCAGGTACCAAAGGCCACCAGTTGCTGCCAGGCCGCCTAGCCAGATCGCGGCCCGGCGGCCGGCGCCAACCTTGCCGCCGGCGACGAGGAGCCCAACCGTGATCACTCCGACCGGGACAAGCATCGTCACCTTGCTGCCGATCGCCAGCCCTGCCGCCAACGCCGCGACACCAAGCGGACCGGGGGAGAGCGTCAGCCGCCCCCGCCTCAGCGCGGCCCTGGACTCGCCGGTGCCGAACTGGTCGTTAAAGAGAATCGCGATCGCCGCGAGCAGGCAGGCGAGGGCAACGATGTCGCTCGGCGCGTTGCCGGCTTGCACGAGCATCATCTCGGAGTTGATGACGACGACCGAGCCGAGCAGAGCTGCGGCGGCGAGGCCGAGGGGGCGGCCGATGCACCAGGCCGCGAGCAGCGCCACGCCCATCCAGCCGAAGTTGAGCAGCGGAGAGGCGAGATCGTTACCGAGCACAACCATGCCGATCGCGTGCAAGAGCTCGGAATTGAGTGGGTAGTACCAGACGGCCAGCTTCAGCGGATCCGTTTGCAGTAGGCCGGTGACCGAACCCGTTTGGGCAAACCAGGCGGCGAAGGGGAGGTGGTACCAGGTGCTGTCCTGGCGGTAGATGCCAACGTCGAGGCTGTGTAGGACCGGCCCAGCCCAGTGAACCGCTGTCAGCAGAGCGGCAACCGTTGCCACGCCCATTCCGAGCCGATCGATTCGCGGCCTTGCGACACTTGGCCCGGGGTCACCCGGGGTGAATTTCGCCAGGCGAAGCGCCAGTGCCATGGAGATTGAGGTGGCGATCAGAGCTGGGGTGTTGAGCAGGCCGAGCAAGCCGAGGAGCTCAGCGGTAACGACAGCGAGCGCGAGGCCGAGGACGATCGTCCCCAGGGCCGCGGGCGCCCCCCGCCAGGCCGGCAGCAAAACGAGGCGCAGACGGTAGGCGCTGATCGAGAAAGCCGCGATCAAGACGCCTAGTAAGAAAACGCCACTCAAATAGTTAGTGACGTTCATAGATGCAACTGATATAAAAACCCCGTCTGGGCTGGCCAAAGTCGAGCAACGCTATTTAAAGCAGCGGTTGCCGGCGAATCTCGCATGAAAGGTTGGGGCATTGGGAACCGAGTCTCGTCCAGCTCGAAGTCATCGAGCGACGTTTGCAATTGTGACTCTCGCTGTGGCTGTCGGAGTTGCCCTGCTGGCAATCTCGATGAGCGAGAGCGGCGACGCCGCCTTTCCTGGCGTCAACGGCAGGATCGCCTACTCCTCGGGCGATTCCTACTATTACTCGAGCGCGGCGATTTGGGCCGCAAATGCCGATGGGGGATCGCCGACGGTACTTACCTCCGGCCCTGGCGTCTCGGCTCCCTCCTATTCCGCCGACGGCAGCAGGATCGCCTTCGACAGGGAAGGGGGCATCGCCGTGATGAGCGCAACCGGTTCGGGGCTGCTCCAGCTTTCGACCGGCAGCGATTCGCAGTCGTCGCAGACCGAATGGAAGAAAAATTACGTCGATCCCCACTCGGGCAAAACCGTCCCCGTGGTCAGGGTCCAGTCCTTTGGCGACGAATGGCGGAACTTCGACCATCCCTCGTTTTCTCCTGACGGCTCGCGCCTGGTCGTCTCCGAAGCGAGTGGGAAACGCGTCAACAACAGTATCTGCGCGGTCGAAGCCGTCGGTAGTCAACAGTGCCTCGGCTTCCCCGACCCCAATGCCTACTTCAATTACGAATACAGCTGCAACACGTGCGGCGCGCACTTGATCTTGATCAACGCTTCGACCGGCGCCGTGATCGAAGCGTTGACCGCCCTGGTCGGCGAACGCAGGGACACCAAGCCGTCCTACTCCGCCGACGGCAAGATCGCCTTTGCGCGAGCCAACCAGGGCGCGTCGTCGATCTTCGCGCTCGACGCGCCGGGAGCTGCGCCGCGGCGCGTGACGAGCGGTCAGTCCGATCGCACTCCTGACTTTTCACCGGACGCTTCCAAGATCGTCTTCAGCCACGGGTACTCCGACGTCGGAGTGGTGGGTGTAGGGGGGGGCGCCGTGCAGCTTCTTCCGGTTCCGGCCCCACCGGAAGGGACCGGCGGTTATGTGAACACCCCGGTCTTCTCTCCGGACGGATCACACATTGCCCTGCGGAGAGTGGTCTACGGGCCGAGTGGGAAAGACGGGTCCGGACTCTTCACCATGGCCCTCGACGGTTCTGGATTCACACGGATCGCCGCTGACGGATTTACTCCCGGCTGGCAGCCCCAGTCGCCCCCGCCGCCTCCCCCGGCGCGCCCCAAGGTGAATGCGAGGAAGGGCAAGGTCAAGCTCAATAAGAAAGGCCGGGCGAAGATCGGGACGATCACTTGCGGTGGGACTCCCTGTTCGCTCAAGGTCCTCTCGGCGAAACTGAAGGTCGGCACCAAATCGTGTGAGGTGAGGACGAGGCTGGCGCGGAAGCTCGCCCCGGGAAAGCGCGCGAGGCTCGGCATCAAGGTTTTCGGCAAATGCCTGATCGCCCTAGAAAGAGAAGGCAAAGGCAAGCTGCTGACCCGGGTCCGGGTCAAGGATGCCCTCGGCAAAAAAGTGCTGACCTTGAAATCGACCTTGGTTCCAGCCAAAGCGATGAAAACCAAGCACGGCGGCAAATAGGTCTGGCGACAGCGACTAACCTCGCGCCGTGCTGGCGCTTGGCATAGTCGCGGCGGTTGGGGCCTCGCTCCTCTACAACACCTCGATCGCCCTGCAGGCGCTGGAGGCTCGGGAGGTGCCGGGCGAGCACTCGCTGCGGCCCTCCCTGATCGGCAGACTGGTGCGCAACCGGCGTTGGCTGGGGGCGACGGCACTGGGCTTGGCAGGGTGGCCGCTGGAGGTCGTGGCGCTGTTGCTGGCGCCCCTGACCGTCGTGCAGCCGTGCTTGGCGAGCGGTTTGATCTTGTTGCTCTGGCTGGGGGCGACGCGACTGGGGGAGAGGCCCGGCTCACGTGAGTGGACTGCCGTCGCGGCGATCGTGATCGGCGTCGCCGGCGTTGCCCTGACCGCGCCCGACCGCAGCACCGACCACGCTGGTGGTGGGGCGATTGCCCTGGCAGCGATTCTGATCGCGATTCCCCTTCTGGCTCCCTACGCGCTGCGCGGCCGCGCCAGTGCTTTTGGCACGCTGGCCGTGATCAGCGCCGGCTGTGGCTACGCCTGGACCGCGATCGCAAGCAAGTTGCTCACCGATGAGCTGGCTGCAGGCACGCTACTGCTTGCGATTGGCTGGTTGGCAACGGCCGGGCTCTCGGAGGCCCTGGCGCTGCTCAGTGAGATGAGCGCGCTGCAGCGCCGGCCAGCGACCCACGTGGCGCCAGTGATGTTCGCGGTTCAGGTGCTTGTGCCGGTGCTGGTTGCGCCCCTGATCTTCAGCGAGTCCTGGGGTTCGACGCCCTTCGGCGGGGCCGCATTGGTCGCCTCAATACTTGTTGCCGTCGCCGGAACGGTTCTTCTGGCCGGCTCGCGGGCGGTTGGCGCGGTGATTGAGAATGCCCACATAGGGGATTCCGACTGAATTTCCGACCGGCTCAGGTCCGCTTTCACTGCTAGCCTGGCGGCGCCTTTGACCTCGACCTCTCCAGTCTCGGACGCGAGCAAGTTCGCGATCGGGTTCGACCATCGCGACCGCGCCCGGCTCTTTGAGCTCTGGACCGACGTGCTCGATTCCGAGCAGTGGTCCGAGGGCCGCATGCTCGAGGCCTTCGAGCAGCGTTGGGCGGACTGGAATGGGCTGTCAAGTCTCGGCCTATCCAGTTGGGCAGGCGGTGCGCTGGCAGCGCTGGAGTTCGCTGGGGTGAAGGGGGAGACGGTGCTTTGTCCCTCCAACACCTTCATGGCATCGCCCTTGGCCGCGGTCAACGCCGGCGCCAGCGTCGAGTTCGTCGACTGCAACCGCAGTGATCTCTGCATGTCTTACGAGGATTTCGAGGCAAAGGCGGAGCGCCACAAGCCAAAGGCCGCGATCCTCGTCCACATCGGTGGCCACATCGCCTTCGACGCCGAGCGGATCGCCGAGTACTGCCGTGCCAACGGGATCTTCTTGCTCGAGGACTGCGCCCACGCCCACGGTGCCGAGTGGAGCGGCCGCAAGCCCGGCTCCTACGGCGACGCCGGGGTCTACTCGCTCTACGCGACCAAGACCGTCTCGACCGGTGAGGGCGGCGTGCTCGTCTCGGCCAACGAGGAGCTGATCGAGTTCGCTCGCAAGTTCCGCAACTACGGCAAGTTCGAGCACGAGGTCGACGGGCTCAACTTCCGCATGAGCGAGTTCACCGCCGCGCTTGGCCTGGTCCAGGCCGACCGCATGGAGGAGATCGTCTCCTGGAAGAACGAGTACGCGGCCGAGCATCTCGATCCGCTGCACTCGGCCCGGCTCGAGCTGCCCGAGGGAATGACCTCGGGCTTCTACAAGTACATCGTCTTCGACCCGATTGAGAAGTCCACGGGCCGTGTCTACGAAGAGCCCTGTCACCGCATCATGGGGCGCTCAGACGACCTGCCGAATACTGATTGGGTGGCCGAGAACCACTGGTGCGTGCCGCTCTACTACCGGCCGGCGAGTCGTGAGGCCGCGCTGAGCAAGGAGGCATGAGTGCGGAGCGAACGAACGCCAAGTTGGCCGGTGTTTATCAGCGTGAGCACGAAAGGGGTGTCATGAGGGTCCTGGTAACCGGCGGCGGCGGCTTTATCGGCTCGCACGTTGTCGACCGTCTGATCGAGCGCGGCGACACGCCGCGGATCTTCGACCTCAGCGCCTCGCCCTACCACTCGCCGCTGGAAGTTGAGACCTTCACCGGCAGCATCACCGACCCCGCCAACCTCGACCTGGCGATGCGCGACTGCGACGCCGTCATCCACCTCGCCGCTGTTGCTGACGTCGGCCACGTGCTCGCCGACCCGGTTCTGGCCGAGGAGGTCAATACGCGCGGCACTCTCAACGTGCTCGAGGCCGCCTGTCGGGCCAAAGTCGGCCGCGTCATCTACGGCTCGACCACCTGGGTCTACAGCGACTGCCCCGAGCAAGAGGTCGACGAGGAAACGCCGATCCCGGCTCCGCGCCACCTCTACACCGCGACCAAGCTCGCCGGCGAGACCTATTGCGCCGGCTACGCCGAGCTCTACGAGTTGGAGAGCACCGTGCTGCGCTTCGGCATTCCCTACGGCCCGCGCGCCCGCGCCGCCGGCGTCGTCGCCAAGTTCACCGACCTTTCTTTCGAAGGCAAGGCGCTGACAATCGCCGGTGACGGCTCGACGACCCGCAGCTTCATCTACGTCGAGGACCTCGCCGACGGGATCGTTGCCTCCCTCGCTCCCGAGGCCGCCGGCCGCACCTACAACCTCTCCGGCGACGAAGTTGTGACCATCCTCGAAATCGCCGAGCGGGTGCAGGAAAACGTCGACACTTGCGAGATCACCCACACGCCACCGCGCCCCGGCGATTTCCCGGGCAAGACGATCTCCAACGAGCGGGCGCTGGCGGAGCTCGGCTGGAAGGCCGAGACGAGCTTCAAAGAAGGCGTGGGCAAGTACGTCGAGTGGGTCCGCAGCAGCACTCGCCCGCCCGACCCGATACCGGGCAAGCAGCCCTCGCTGAACGGCAACGAACACGCCGCGGGCGCACTGCTGGCGGGTGCTGCGCGCTTCGAAGAGCGCAATCCCCGCGTTCTCGTCTTCACCGCCGACATCGGCGAGGGGCACGATCTGCCGGCCCGGATCATCAAGGCCGACCTGGAAGCGGAGGTGCCTGACGCCGAGGTCGAGATCGTCGACGGATTGCGTGAGATGGGGCGAATCTGCTCCTCGATTGTGCGCGACGGCTCCCGCTTCACCTTCCGCTGGATGCCATGGCTGTTCGACGTCCAGTACTGGCTGATCACCAAGTTCGCGCCCACCCGTTGGCTCATGCACCACCTCAGTTACCTGCTCGGCGCTCGTGGCCTGATGCGGGCGATCGAGAAGCACGATCCCGATGTGGTGATTTCGACCTATCCCGGCGTAACCGCGGTGCTCGGGATGCTGCGTGAGAATCGGCGCCTGCTAATCCCGGTGCAGTCGGCGATCACCGACCTCGCCGGCTTGCGCTACTGGGCGCACTCTGGCGTCGACATGCACTTCGTCACCCATCCTGAGTCGATCGAGGAAGTCGAGCGGCTTGCCGGTCCAGGCAGCGTCGAGTGGACGCGACCGCCGATCTCGCGCGACTTCCTCATGCCGCGCACCCGCGTCGACGCCCGCAAGACGCTTGAACTCCCGGTCCACGACCGGCTCGTGCTCGTCTCTGGTGGCGGTTGGGGAGTGGGCGATCTGGAGGGGGCGATCGAGTCGGCGCTGGGCGCTGACGACGCGACCGTCGCCTGCATCACGGGCCGCAACGAGATCGCCCGCGAAAAGCTCGAGCAGCGCTTCGGCGAGAACGATCGGGTGCGCATCCTCGGCTTCACCGAGCAGATGAGCGATTGGATGGCAGCGGCCGACGTGATGGTTCACTCGACTGCCGGCCTGACCGTGCTGGAGGCGCACATTCGCGGCTGTCCCGTTGTCTCCTACGGCTTCGCCGCCGGTCACCTGCGGGCCAACAACGCCGCCTTCGAGCGCTTCGGCCTGGCTGAGGTGGCGCGCTCCGAGCACGAGTTGGGATCGGTTCTGCGGCACCTGAGCCGCGAGCGCCGCCCGCCCGACTCCTCCTTTGCCTCGCTGCCTTCAATCGCTTCGCGGGTGCTGACGGTGCGGCCGCGGGTCAAGCAGCAGCCGGTTTGGCGTCTGCGTATGGAGCGGGTTGCTACGGCGGTTAGCCTGGCCGCGATTCTCGTCGTCATGTTCTTCACCGTGATCGATCGCGAAGCTCCATACAAGGTGATCGCCAAGCCGCTCGAGGGCCGCATCCACATCGGTAAGGACAACGACACGCCCGCCCCCTCGGCTTCCGAAGCTGAACCCTCGTCAGCGGCTCAGCCAACTCACAAGGCCGCACAGCAGAGCCATTGATCAAGGCGCTGCTTGGCGCCGGCGCCTCCGCTGCCACTGTGTTGCACGCCGCGCCGGCGCTTGCGCCAATCGTGCCGGTGCTCGGTCCCGCCCTGGGAATAGAGATGAGGGGGGGCGGGGACGAGGGCGTTGTTCTCACCTTTGACGACGGCCCGCACCAGCAGGGGACTCCCGCGGTACTCGAGACTCTGCGCGAGCGCGGGGCAACGGCCACCTTCTTTCTCGCCGGTGAGCAGGTGGAGCGCCGACCGGCTCTGGTCGCCGAGATCGTTGCCGCTGGTCACGGGGTGGAGCTGCACTGCCATCGCCATCGCAACCTGCTGCGGCTCAGCCCGCGCGCCTTCCTCGAGGATGCCGAACGCGCACGGGTGACGATCGAGGATGCCAGCGGTCAGGCGATCTCCGACTACCGACCGCCTTACGGGATTTTCAGCGCTTCAACCTTGCGCGCCGTGCAACGACGTGGCTGGCGACCGGTTCTCTGGTCACGCTGGGGACGCGATTGGGACCGCAGCGCCACGGCCGAGTCAATCGCCCGTCGCTCAAGCGCCGGCATCGTGTCCGGCGACATTGTGCTTCTGCACGATGCCGACTACTACAGCGCCCGGGGCTCCTGGGTGCGCACGGCCGCGGCGCTACCGCTGATCCTCGATGAAATCGAGGCCTGCGGGCTGAAGACGAGCTCACTGCGCCGCTGAGTCGGCGGAGCGAGGGTCCACTGGTCGCAGCCGGCAAACGCTTCGTCGAGGCGTCGCGCCATCGTGCTCCGAGGCCGATCCTGGTCGAAGATTTCCCTGGGCATGACTCTCCGTCCTGTAGGGGGTTATGGAACCTCCGCTTGGAACCATTGCCCCTCGATCGGACGAAAAACATGCAAGAAGCGAAAAAGAACGCGCAGCTTGCGCGTTTTGCCTCAATTTTGTTGGACGAATGTGGCGATCTCGTCGGCGAGGCGGGCCGGTTGGTCGAGCGCCACGAACGTGCTCGCGTCAGGAATTTCGACCAGGCGGGCGTTCGGGGTCTCCTGCGCCAGCCGTTCCGCGGCGGAGATCGGGAAGAGCTTGTCGCCTGGTGCCCAGGTCAGCAGCAGCGGCAGCTCGGATTCGCTTAGCCGCTCGGCGGCCTCCAGTGTGTAGCGCTTGTTCATCCCCGCCGTGACCTTCTTCGCGTCGTGCCTGACGCCGCGATCGCTGAGCACGGGCGCCATCCAGGAGGCGACCAACTCGGCCGGGATCTCGATGCGGGCAAAGGGCTTGAAAGCATGGCGGGCCAGTGCCCCGATGCGGAAGGGCGCGGCGAGCACCGTCATCCCGCCCGGGAGCTTGGCCAGTGGTGGCATCGCCTTGAAGATGCCGGGGGGGAAGTTGTCATAGGTGTCGCAGTTGGTCAGCACGAGACGGCCGATTCGCTCGGGATGGCGGGTGACCAGGACCTGGGACATCGCGCCGCCGGAGTCGTTGCCGACGATCGTCACGTCCTCGAGCTCGAGTGCATCGAGGAAGTTGGCGATCAGCGCGGCGATGCCGGGAGGGGAGAGGTCGGCATCGGGGCTCATCGCGACTTGGTGCGCCGCGATCGGCCAGTCGGGAGCGATGCAGCGGCAGCGATCGGCGAGCTGGTCGACGACACCATCCCAGAGCCTGCCGTCGACGAGGAAGCCGTGGACGAAGACCACCGGTTTGCCCTCGCCCGCTTCGCGGTAGCGAATGCGGCCCGCGGGAAGCTCGATCTCCTTGCGCTCGCCTGTCTCGGTCACGTGCTTTCCTCCTCGTCGTGAGCTTTCAGTGTCATCGGCGGACAAGGTAACATACATACTGTATGAATGTCACGAGGAACAGTAGTGAGACGGCCAGGCGCACCCAGGCGGAGCGGACGGAGGCGACTCAGACTGCGTTGATCGCCGCCGCCCGTCCGCTGTTTGCCCAGCGCGGCTACACCGGGGTCGGCACCGAGGAGATTGCGCGGGCGGCAGGGGTCACCCGGGGGGCGCTCTACCATCACTTCGACGGCAAGCGCGAGCTCTTCGCGGCCGTCTACGAGCAGATCGAGATCGAGTTGGCGGAGCGGATTGCGTCCGGCGCTCTTCAGGCCAACGCGACCTCGCCGCTGGCGGCGATGAAGGCCGGCGCCGAGATGTTTCTGCTCGCCAGTACAGAGCCGGAGACACAGCAGATCGTGCTGCTGGACGGGCCCTCGGTGCTGGGCTGGGATCGCTGGCGCGAGATTGCCACCGAGCATGGCCTTGGCCTGATCGAAGCGACGCTGCAAGCGGCGGTTGAGGCGGGGGAGATCGATTCTCAACCGGTTCGGCCGTTGGCCCACGTGCTGATGGGTGCCCTCGATGAGGCGGCGATGCTGGTCGCGCGGGCCGATGACGCCGAGCGGATGCGGGCGGAAGTTGGTCGTACCCTCGGTGCCCTGCTCGACGGCCTCAGCTGCGACTAGCTCTGATTGCCGGCTCGGAGCTATGTGGGTCCGGGACCGCTACTACCTGCGGGCGAGCGGTGCGACGCGACTCCTTTTGCGCGTACATGCGCACGTCCGCGAGTTGCAGCGCCGCCGAGGGATCGCCGGCCTCGGCTGGGATAGTCGCGGCGCCCCAAGACGAGCTGACCTCGACCCCACGATCGTGTGTGGTCAGGGCTTCGGTCGCGGCGCGGGCCACCGCCTCGAAGCGGTCCTCGGCGCAGGTGAGCAGCAGACAGAACTCGTCGCCGCCGATCCGGTAGGCGGACCCGTCTTCCCCGATGGTCGCTTTCAGGCGGCTGCCGAGCTGGTTGAGGAGCCGATCACCGG
Source organism: uncultured Solirubrobacterales bacterium (assembly GCA_963716345.1). Classification (GTDB taxonomy): domain Bacteria; phylum Actinomycetota; class Thermoleophilia; order Solirubrobacterales; family 70-9; genus VRUE01. The sequence continues at coordinate 595,168 of OY970304.1, read as the reverse complement.
CGGGGTGGCCGAAGGTGTCGTTGTAGCGCTTGAAGCCGTTGAGGTCGAAGAGGTAGAGCATCGCTGGCTGCTCGCCACTGGCCCGTTCGCAGGTCTCGGCCAGCTCCACCTCCATGCGGCCGCGGTTACCGAGGCCGGTCAACGAGTCGGTGCGCACTTCCTCAAGCAGTTTGTGGTTCTCGCGATCACTCATCGTCAGGCGGACGATCACCGCGGTCATCGTCGCCGCCCAGAGCACGGTCGAAAGTCCGCCCGTAGCGCTGTAGTACTGCATCGCGAAGAGGCCGATCATCACCGCCGCGAAAACGGCGGGCACGACGATCTCGCGACGGTCGTTTTCCTGTGAAGAAGTGATCTCCGCGGCTTCCGTCGGCTGCCATACCGCGGCGCCAAGGCAGACGGCGGCAATCAGGTAGATCGGGTTGATCCATTCCCCGCCCGGGAGTGCGCCTTCCGTTGACTGCAGGGTGTAGGCGATATCGGCAATCACCAGGGCCGAGAGGCCAGCGAGCAGCAGCGACCAGGTGCGTCCAGGCCGCCATCCGGTCAGGGCGATCACGCCGACGACCATCGAGAGCATCGCGATGTCACCAAGTGGATAGGAGAGGGTCGTCAGCTTTTCCAGCGTCGTCCCGGTCGCCTTCTCGGCGACGAAATCAAAAACGAAGGCAGTTCCCAGCGCCGCGGTGCCGAGGGCGGCAATTAGGGCGTCCATCCAGAGTCGCCACTTGATCTCGTGCGCCCGGGCCCGCACCAGCATCCCCAGGCCGATGTAGGCAAGCGGGTAGAAGGCGAGGTAGCCGATGTCGGCCGGCGAGGGATAGGGGGCGGAGGCGTTGCCTTCGATGAAGATTGCCCAGTAGACCTCGGCAGCGCCCCAGCTGAGAATCGCCGCGCCGATCCAGAGCCAAGCCGCTTTCTCACGGGGATAGTCGGAGGCTCTGATCAAGCAGGCCAGCCCGGCGCCGAGGACGACAGCGTCGTAGAGCGCTTCGCTGATCGCGAAGTCAAGGCCAGCGCCAATGCCGAGCCAGTCATGCAGGGCAACGACGACGGTGCCGCCAAGCAGCAGCACAGCGAGGCCGCGGCGAAGTTGACGCGCGGTATTGGACTGGCTTCGTGCGGTCTCCGTGCTTTCCACTGATGGAGCTATCGGCAGCGGAGAGCCGATTCACAACCCCCAGAGGAGCCGCTTGCACGAGTCATCTAGACTGAAGGGCGTGAAAAGCGGAATTCATCCCGATTACACGCTGGCAAACGTGCATTGCTCCTGCGGAAACCAGTTCTACACGCGCTCGACGCAGGCCGACCTGCACGTCGAGCTCTGCTCCGAGTGCCACCCGTTCTACACCGGCAAGCAGAAGCTGGTCGACACGGGCGGCAGGGTCGAGCGCTTCCAGCGCCGCGCTGCCAAGCACGCCAAGGCCGGGAGGTAAGCCGTGAGCCCAGAGCTGGGCTCGCCGCAAACCGAAGCTGCCGCCCCGTCCAAAAACGGGGCCGATCCGCTGCGCATGCCCGACGGCGCGCTGGTTGCCAAACGCGACGCGCCGGTCGGCGGCCAGGCGGTGCTCGAGGGCGTGATGATGCGCGGCATCTCGGTCTGGGCCGTGGCGGTGCGCCGGCCCGACGGCGAGATCGAGATCAGCTCCGAGTCGATCAAGCCCTGGGCTTCGCGCCACCGCCTCTGGCGCTTGCCGGTGCTGCGCGGCGTGGTCGCCCTCGGCGAGTCGCTGAAGATCGGCTTCCGCGCTCTCGCCATCTCCGCAAACGCCCAACTCGAGGAGGATGAGGAGGGTGAGCCGGAAGAGATCGGTGGCTGGATGTGGGGCCTGACCATCGCCTTCTCGATGCTGCTTGCCGTCGGTCTCTTCTTCGTCGTGCCGGTTGGCCTCACCAGCCTGATCAAGGACAAGCTCGGCTCGCCCTTCCTCTTCTGGCTGGTCGAGGGGGTGCTGCGCACGGGGATCTTCATTGTCTACATCGCCGCGATCAGCCGTCTCAAGGATCTGCGCCGGGTCTTCGAGTACCACGGCGCCGAGCACAAGACGATCTCCTGTTATGAGGCGGAAGACGAGCTGACGCCCGCCCGGGCAAAGCTCTACTCACGGCTGCACCCGCGCTGCGGCACCAGCTTCCTGCTGATCGTGATGGTGCTGGCGATCTTCGTCTTCGCCCCGATCGGCCTGCCTGCCTGGTACTGGTTGGTTTTCTCGCGGATCGTCGGCATCCCGTTGATCGCCGGCCTCTCCTACGAGGTGATCAAGTGGGCCGGCAAGAACCGGCGCAAGCGCTGGGTGCGGGCGATTATGTGGCCGGGCTTGATGCTGCAGAACCTGACCACGCGCGAGCCGGATGAAGAAGAGCTGGCGGTTGCGATCGCTTCTCTGGAGGCCGTGCTGGCGCGTGAGTCGCCCGAGGATGCCGCCGGGCAGCAGCACATCGAGATCGTCGCTTAGACCTTCCTAGCGGCCGCCCCAACCCCAGAGGGTCGCGATCGAGATCTTCCAGCTGCCTTCGATTCGCTTGAGGACAAGCGAGGGGTCGCAGGAGTGCTCGTACTGGGAGCCGGTCGCAACCCGGGCGCTGACCTGCCAAAGCTCGCGAGCGTAGGCGACGTCGCCGGCGACGAGCACATTGCTCTGCTCGACCTCGATCCGGACGCGGCGTGAAATCAGCTGAGCGAGCAGAGGGCGGATGTGCTCGCGATTGTGGATCGCGGTCGCGTCGGGCGTCAACAGGCAGGCGTCGCGAGCAAAGCACCCAGTTGCTGCATCGAGGTTGCCCGATCCAATGAGCTTGGGCAGGGCAAGGCAGGCGATGCGCGTGGGTGGCGCGGCTACGAGAGTGTCTGTTTTCATCTCGACCTCCAATGCGAAATCACGGTGCGTTTTCCCGTTGGACTAGCTAGCTATCACAGTAGCCTGAGCTATTGTGCTAGTCAACTGGCACACTATCCGGTAAGTCGAATCGTGCCGGAATCGCAATCGGTGATCCCCGTCTATGTTGTGAGTCGTGATCGATTCCCTGGTCGAACAGATCGAGGCGCGCTTCGCCGAGCTCGAGGCGCAGATGTCGGATCCCACCGTGATTGGGGACCGCGAGCGCTATGCCGAAGTCGGCCGCGAGTACCGCGAACTGCAGCCAGCGCAGGGGTTGGCGGTCGAGTACCGCAAGCAAAAGGACGATCTCGAGGGGGCTCGGGAGCTGCTGGCGGAAGACGGGGAGGACCCGGAGCTACTGAAGATGGCCGAGGATGCGCCACCGCGAATCGAGGCACTCGAAGAGGAGATTCGCCTGGCGATGGTCGAGCGCGACCCCAACGACTCGAAGAACGTCCTGGTCGAGATCAGGGCTGGGACCGGTGGCGACGAGGCGGCCCTCTTCGCCGGCGATCTCTACAAGATGCTGACCCGCTACGCCGAGGAGCGCGGCTTCTCCACCGAGCCGCTATCGCAGTCCAGTGCCGAGGTCGGCGGTTTCAAGGAGGTCACCTTTGCGATCAAGGGCGAGGGTGCCTACTCGATCTTCAAGTACGAGGGTGGCACGCACCGGGTGCAGCGGGTGCCCGAGACCGAGTCGCAGGGGCGGATCCACACCTCGACCGCGACCGTTGCCGTTCTGCCCGAGGCCGAGGAGGTCGAGGTCGAGATCGATCTCAACGACCTGCAGATCGATGTTTACCGCTCCTCTGGTCCCGGCGGTCAGTCGGTCAACACCACCGACTCGGCAGTGCGGATCACCCACAAACCGAGCGGCATCGTCGTCTCGATGCAGGACGAGAAGTCGCAGCTGCAGAACAAGGAGCGGGCGATGCGGGTGCTGCGTGCCCGCCTCTACGAGCGCGAGCTGGCCGAGCAGCACGCGAAGATTGCCTCCGAGCGCAAGGCTCAGGTTGGCAGCGGCGAGCGCTCCGAGAAGGTCCGCACCTACAACTTCCCGCAGGGCCGCGTCACCGATCACAGGATCAAGCACACCTCGCACAATCTCGAAGGTGTTCTCGGTGGCGAACTGGCCGAGTTCACCGAGGCGCTTGCCGCGGAGGAGAAGCGTCAACGCCTCGAGGCTGCCGCGGTCGGATGACGCGCGTGACCGGCGCATATCGGCGTCCTCAGTCGCTCGCGTGCAGAGCACGCCACGCTCCCTGCGTCCTTGATCTGCTTGGTCACGCGCGTCATACCTAGTCAGATGATTGGAGATGCGTTGCGTGCTGCCGTCGACGCGATGAAAGCGGCAGGGGTGGAAACACCAAGGTTGGATGCTGAGCTGCTCTTGGCTGCCGCGATCGGATCCGATCGCTCATACCTTGCGGCCAATCCAGAGGCCGAGATCCCGCCGGCCGCGGCGCGCCGCTTCGCCGAGATGGTGCGTCGCCGCCTGCGGCGGGAGCCGGTTGCTTACATCCTCGGCAGGCGCGGCTTCCGCCAGCTTGAGCTGGCCGTCGATCCCCGGGTGTTGATCCCCCGGCCGGAGACCGAGCTGCTGGTCGAGCTCGCCCTCGAGTTGCGTCCGCGCACCGTGCTCGACGTCGGCACCGGATCGGGCGCTCTCGCGCTTGCTATCGCCGCCGAGCTCCCGGACGCCGAGGTCACTGCCACCGATACCTCCGCTGGCGCCCTCGTGGTAGCCGCCGCCAACGCCGAGCGGCTTGGCTTGACGGCGCGGGTCGATCTCTTCGAGGGAACCTTGCCGCCTCGCGGTGAGGAGTTTGACCTTGTTGTCGCGAATCTTCCCTATGTGAGCGAGCGGGACTGGGGAGATCTGCAGCGCGAGGTAACCGAGTGGGAGCCGCGCGAGGCGCTGCTTGCCGGGCCAGAGGGGCTCGACGTCTTCCGCTCCGCCGTCCCGGCGCTCGCCGCGGTTGCCGGCACTCTGGCTCTGGAGATCGGCCAGGGACAGGCGGCCGCAGTGGGCGGGCTCCTGCGTGCGGTCGGTTATCAAGCGATTGAGTTGCGACCTGATCTCGCCGGGATTGAGCGCCTCGTGATCGGCCGCAGGGAGCTGGTGGCATGACGGTGACGGTCTCGGTCGAGCACGATGGAGCCGAGAGTGCGCGCACGGGACTCGAGCTCTGCATCACCGCCGGCGGGGTCGCTGTCTTTCCCGCCGACGGCCTCTATGGCCTGGCTTGTGATCCACTCAACCAGGCGGCGATCGAGCGGATCCACCGGATCAAGGGTCGCGACGACGGCAAGCCTGCCGCCGTCCTTTACTTCTCTCCGCTGGCGATGCGCGAGATGGTCGAGGGCCTTGGCGATCGCACCCGCGCCGCGCTTGGCGCGCTGCTACCAGGGCCAGTGACCTTGGTTGTCGACAATCCCGAGCATCGTTATCCCTTGGCCTGTCGCGCCGATCCCGAGCGGCTGGGCTTGCGCCTGATCGACGGGCCGCTAATGGGGATGATGTGGCCGATCTTTCAAACCTCGGCAAATCGCAGTGGCGAGCCAGCGCCCGCGATCTTTGCCGACGTTCCCCACAGCATCCTCAGTGCGGTTGACGTTGCGATTGACGGCGGCACCCTGACCGGATCGCCGTCGACCGTGATCGACGTGACCTCGCTTGATTCAGCTGGCGAGTGGACCATCTTGCGCCAGGGCGGGATGCCGGCGGAGGAGCTGCAGGAGCGTTTTAACGCCGTCTAAATACTGTTCTGTTTGACTAGAACAGGCGAATCCCATACTGTGTGATTTGATGGCACAGCGGACCGCAACTCGCGAAGCCACGCCCTTTTCTACCGATCCAGCGGCCGAGTTGCCAGTCGGTGTTCAGCTCTCCTGGCGCCTGCGGGCGCTGATCGCCACCGGTCGGCTCGCAGCGGGGGAGCGGTTGCCGAGCTTCCGTCGGCTAGCCGAGTGGGGGGGCGTCAACGTCAACACGGTGCGCGCCGTTTACGCCGGCCTGGAGCAGGCCGGGCTCGTGGTCAGCCACCAGGGTCAGGGCACCTTCGTCGCTGAACGGATCGAGGCCTCTCCGGAGCTGGAGGAGATTGCCGCCGAGGCGCTGCGGCGGACGCTGGAGGCGGGCCTGGACCCCAGCGATCTGGTTGTCGTCACCACTGCTTGCGCAAGCATGAGCGAGGCGGGCGAAGCTGGCGAGGTCACTGAGGAGCTTCCCGGCCTGGCCGAGGAGAGCGAGGTGATCGAGGTCCGCCACGAGTTGCGCCGCCAGATCGCCCGGCTTGAGATCGAGCTGGCGGCCTACACGCGGGATCTTCCCGCCGACATGCCGACCGCGGCCCGCTTTTCCAAAGCTCACGTCGCCGGCGTCGAGGAGCTCGAGCAGACGCGCGACACCTTGATCGCCCAGCTCTCCGAGGCGCAGCGCGCCGCCGAGTTGCGGGCCAGACAGGTGGGCGAGGAGCGGGCGCGGCGCAAAGCGCAGTTCGACGGCAAGCAGGGTGAGACGTCACCACGATCGGGCGGGGGCCCTCTAGGCAGGGCGATGAGCTGGTGGCAGGCCAAGTCTTGAGCCGGGCCTTCACGCCCGCCAAATCCGCCTTTGAGCAGGTGGGGGAGATGATGATCCTCACCGCGAAGACGGTCGTCTCGGCGATCCGGCCCCCATACCCATATGGCGAGGAGCTGGTCTGGCAGTTCCTCTTTGTGCTCAAGCTCTCCTGGTTCCCGCTGCTGATCTCGACCTTTGCCCTCTGCCTCGGTGCGCCCGGCCTGCAGGCTGCGGGAGTGCTCTCACTCTTCGGCGCCCTCGACCGACTCGGCGGCTTCTTCGTCCTTACCGCGATCCGTTGGATCGGCCCGCTGGTCACCGCCGTCGTCGTCGCCGGCGTCGCCGGCACCGCGATCACCGCTGACTTGGGCGCTCGCAAGATCCGCGAGGAGCTCGACGCCCTGCAGGTGCTCGGCGTCGACCCGGTCAAGAACCTGGTCGTGCCGCGCTTCCTCGCCTTGCTAGTGATCACCGGTCTGCTCGACATCTTCGCGATCGTCTTCGGCCTCTCCGCCGGTATCGCGGCCGAGCTGCTTTATCACCAGTCGCTTGGTGGCTTCTTCGCCACGCTCTTCTCCAACGCCACCGTCACCGACATCTGGGCTTCGGTCTTGATGTGCACAATGTTCGGCGCGATCATCGCCGTGGTCTGCTCCTACAAGGGGATGTCGGCCTCGGGCGGCGCCGCGGGTGTCGGACGAGCCGTAAACCAGGCGGTCGTGATCGCCTTGGTCGCCGTTTTCTTCTTCCAGTTCGTCGTCACCTCGATCTTGCTCGCGACCAACCCCGAACTGCAGAGCATCCGTTGATCGGCTGGCTCGACGTCCCGCGCGGCTGGCTCGACGCCTTCGGCGAGATCGCCAGCTTCGGCACCCGGGTCGCCGGCCTCGTCTTCAGCGGCCGCGTCTTGCGCTTCTTTGGCGAGAGCCTGCGCCAAGGCGGCATCCTGATCCTCGGCTCGGCGGTGATCATCTGGGCCTTCGTCTTTATTCTCGGCCTGCAGTGCGGCCTGCAGGGGGCCTACTTCAACCGCTCGATCGGGGCGCCCTCCCTGGCAGGCCTCTTCTCCGCCTTACTGCGACCTGCGCGAGGGCCTGCCCTACGCCTTCGGCTACATCCTCTCGGCCAAGGTTGGCACCGGCATCGTCGCCGAGCTCGGTGCGATGCGGATCTCCGACGAGATCGACGCGCTCGAGGTGATGGGGATTCCACCGGTCACCTTCCTCTGCGCGACCCGCCTGCTCGGCGCCTGGATCGCGATTCCATTTCTCTACCTGGTCGGAATCGGCGTCGCCTACTTCGCCAGCTACATCGCCGTGGTCCAGCAGGTCGGCGATGTCTCCTCGGGTGGGTACCTATTGATCTTCTGGATGTTCCAGAGTCCACCGGATCTGCTTTACAGCCTGATCAAGGGGATGGTGATGACGACCGCGATCGTGCTCGTCGGCTGCTACTACGGCTACACGGCCTCGGGTGGCCCGGTCGGGGTCGGCACCGCGACGGCCCAGTCGATGGTGGTCAACATCATCCTCGTCCACATCATCGGCATGCTCGGCACCGTCGTTTTCTGGGGCTCGAATCCGCGAGCGCCGATCGGCGGCTAGGAGGCGCTCGCGGCTAACAGCCGCTGTCGCCGTGGAAGGGCAGGTGGACGAGGCGGCGGGAGCTGTTGTCGTTCTCGTTCGACTCGTAGAGCAGGTTCTGGGGGTCGACCGTCATCACGAAGGCGAAGCAGCCGTGCAGGCCGTCGACCCGGATCCACTGCTTGTCGTAGTCGGCGGGGTAAATGTCTGACCAGCCGACCGAGGTGCCGAGCGTGTCGTGGTGGATGTAAGGGTCCTGATTGCAGCCCGGGTAGTGCCAGTGCTCGGGCGAGCGCTTGCCGGGGCGGGTGCGCTCGAGGTCGCGCAGGCAGTAGTTGAGCTTCGGCCCGACCCGCACGCGGTGCAGGAGCCGGTGGTGTGAGTCAACCGACCAGAGCTCAAAGCGGGCGAGCTGGTGGACCTTCCAGTAGGAGCCGCCGAAGTAGGCGCCGACCGAGGTGAAGCGCAGGGTCGCCTGCGTCGGCACGGTGATGTGGCCGCCACCGGCCCTGTAGATCCGCTGCCTAACCCGCATCGTGCGCCTACCGTTGCGGGTGCCGTGCAGCTCCATCGGCCCGCGGCCGCGACTGCGCACGTCGCTGGTCGCATGCAGGCGTGTGTGGCCGCCGGCATGGTCGACGTAGAGTTCGTGGGGCGGCGCGATGCGGAGGTTGGGGCAGAGCAGGACCTTGGCGTCGGGGCCGTCGCAGGGGTTCTCTCCCAGCGGTGTGATCGCCGTGGCCGAAGACGCGCCAATGAGGGCGATGAGCAGGGCGAAGGTGAGGGGGAGGGGGGTGCGCTTCGGTGTCACTTGGGGCACATCTATACCCGCTTCCGCTATCGGCGGGCGTTGCTATCGTCGCTCGTCCAATGTCTGAGCTTCCGGAGAACTTCCAGACCGCACCGCTGACCGAGGTCGACCCCGAGATCGCCGCCGTGCTCGATGGCGAGCTGCGCCGCCAGCAGGACACGCTGGAGATGATCGCCTCGGAGAACTTCGTGCCCCAGGCGGTGCTCGATGCGGCCGGCTCGGTCCTGACCAACAAGTACGCCGAGGGATACCCCGGACGCCGCTACTACGGCGGCTGCGAGGAGGTCGACGTCGCCGAGCAGCTGGCGATCGACCGGGCCAAGGCGCTCTTCGACGCCGACCACGCCAACGTCCAGGCTCACTCCGGAGCGCAGGCCAACAACGCCGTCTACATGGCGCTGCTCGAACCAGGGGACACCTTCCTCGGCCTCGCGCTCGACCACGGCGGCCACCTCAGCCACGGGATGAAGATCAATGTCTCTGGCACGCTCTACAACCCGGTCCCCTACCACGTCCGCAAAGACGATCTGCTGGTCGACATGGATGAGGTCGCCGCGCTTGCCGAGGAGCACAAGCCGAAGCTGATCGTCGCCGGCTGGTCGGCCTACCCGCGCCAACTCGATTTCGTCGCCTTCCGCCAGATCGCCGACTCGGTGGGGGCCAAGCTGATGGTCGACATGGCTCACTTCGCCGGCCTCGTTGCCGCGGGCGAGCATCCCAACCCGGTGCCCCACGCCGACGTCGTCACGACGACGATCCACAAGACCCTCTGCGGTCCGCGCAGCGGCATGATCCTCTGCAAAGAGGAGTACGCGAAGGCAATCGACAAAGCCGTCTTCCCCGGTCAGCAGGGCGGGCCGCTGATGCACACGATCGCCGCCAAGGCCGTCGCCCTGCGGATCGCCGCCAGCGAGCAGTTCCGCGCTCGTCAGCGCCAGACGATCGCCAATGCGCAGGCCTTCGCCGCTGGGCTTGAAGCAAACGGCGTGCCGGTTCTTACCGGCGGCACCGACGTTCATCTCGTCCTCGTCGACCTCACGCCCAGCGGGCTCGACGGACAGACCGCGGAGGACCGGCTCGAGGCAGTTGGCATCACCGTCAACCGCAACGCGATCCCCTTCGACCCGCGACCGCCGATGAACCCGTCCGGCCTGCGGATCGGCACCCCGGCGCTAACCACCCGTGGCCTGGTCGAGGAGGACATGACCGAGATCGCCGGCGTGATCGCCACCGCGCTCTCGGCCGACTTCGAGAGTCAGAAAGACGAACTGGCTCAGCGCACGAAGACCCTCATGGATCGTTACCCGCTCTACCCGCAGCTGGCGCTGACCACTGCCTGAAGGGCCCGAAAACCGAGCAGGTCGGTGGACGCAGGGAGGATGGCGAAGCGAGCGTGCGTACGCACGTGAGCGAGGCATCCGATCGAGGACGCCGAGATGCGACGGTTTGCAGGGGCCGCAATGAGGGTTTGGGTCGATTGCACGGCCGCTGCGCACCCGCTTGTCCTGCGCCCTCTGATCGAGCGGTTTGAAGCGAGGGGAGACGAGGTTCTCGTCACCGCCCGCGAGTACGGCCAGACGCTGGGGATCCTCGATCGTCTCGGCATTCCCTACACCGCCGTCGGCAGTCACGGCGGCGCCTCGGCCTTCGGCAAGGGCAGGGCGCTCGCCGGGCGCTCGGCGCAGCTGGCGCGGCTGGTCTGGCAGCGTCGCCCGCAGCTGGCGCTCGCCCACGGCTCGGTCGATCTCGCCGTCGTCTCCTCGCTCTACTTCATTCCCTCGGCGCAGATGCAGGACTACGAGTTCGCCGGCTGGCAACGCCAGATCGCCTTCCGGGCGGCGCGCAAGGTGCTGATGCCCGACTCGATCCCGCTCGAGCGACTGAGGAGGATCGGCGCTAAGAAGCGCAAGCTGGTCCGCTACCCCGGCCTCAAGGAGGAGTACTACCTGGCCGATTTCAGCCCGGACGCGAGCGTTCTCGACGAGCTCGGGCTCGACCGCGAGAAGGTGCTGGTCGTCGTGCGGCCGCCGCCGGAGACCTCCGAGTACCACGCCCGCAACGACGTCTACGGGGAGGCGATTCGCCATCTCGCCGGCTCACCGCAAGTGCAAGCGGTCGTGATTCCCCGCACCGAGAGCCAGGGCGCCGAGGTACGGGCGATGGAGGCGAGCAACCTGATCGTGCCCGAGCGGGCGATCGACGCCCAGAGCCTGATCGCCTACGCCGACCTGGTCGTCAGCGCGGGGGGGACGATGAACCGCGAGGCGGTGGCGCTGGGCACGCCGGTCTTCACCACCTTCGCCGGCCGTATGGGCGGCGTCGACGAGGACCTGATCGCGACCGGGCGCCTGCGGGTGCTCGCCGACCCCACCGAGCTGCCGCTGCGCAAGCGCGAGTCCCCGGTCGGCGTCCTCAACCCGCGCGACCCCGAGCTGCTGGTCGAGGGCGTGCTCGGCGCTGTCGAATAGTCGGCCGCAACGCGTTACGGCTCCAAGAGATCCACAACGCGTCGCACCTCTGGTCTGTTGAGTAGCCTGGACGCGTCCGCCTGGCCGGGGGCACCGCGATATGGCAGCGACAACTGACGCCGTTCTCGCCTTCCTCGTAGCGGCCGCGATCGCCTGGCTGCTGGTTCCCTACGCCGAGCGGCTTGCCTTCCGCATCGGCGCGATCGACATGCCGAAGGAGCGCGGCCTGCACGACAAGCCGATGCCGCGGCTCTCTGGCCTGGCGATCTTCGCCGGGATCGAGGTGGCGGGCTGGATCTGGCTGCCGAGCGACGGCGAGAGCCGCTCGATCCTGATCGGCGCCGCTGCGATCGCTGCGGTCGGCGTGGTCGACGACGTGCGCGGCCTGCCGGCCCTGCCGAAGCTGCTCGGCCAGATCGGGGCGGCCTTGATCCCCGTCCTTGCCGGCGTTCGCGTCGACAACCTGACCCTGCCCTTCGTCGGTGGCTTCGAACTCGGCTGGCTCGCCTATCCGCTGACCGTGCTCGGCATCGTCGCCGTGGTCAACGTGATCAACTTCATCGACGGCGTCGACGGACTCGCCGCCGGCGTCTGCACGATCGCGGCGATCTCCCTGGCGGTGATCGCCCTCTCGTTGGAGCGCAACTCCGCCGGCGTGTTGGCGGCGCTGACGGCTGGCGGCGCGCTTGGCTTCCTCCGCCACGGCTTCCCGCCCGCCTCGAGTTTCATGGGCGACACCGGCTCCAACCTGCTCGGCTACCTGCTGGCGACCGCCTCGGTGCAGGGAGCGCTGAAGACCAACGCCGTCGTTGCCCTGGTCTTCCCCTTGGTCGTGCTCGCCGTACCTATTCTCGACACTGGTTTCGTCGTCGCCAAGCGACTCAAGTACCGCCAGCCGATCTACCAGGCCGACACCTCGCACTTCCACCACCGCATGGCCAATATCGGCTTCTCGCAACGGCGCACACTGGCCTACCTCTATGGCTGGACCCTGGCCCTGGCGGCGCTTGCGCTCGCCCTGCGCTTCGTCCCCTACAGCGACAACCACGGCCACTTCAACGCGCTTTGGACCGCGGTGATGGCGGCGTTTGGCCTGCTTGCCGTCGCCACGAGCGTCTACCTCGTCTACGTGCTCGAGATCCTCAAGCTGCGCCGCGGCCGGCTCAATCCCGAAACCGGTGAGATCGAAGCGATAACGCTGGAGGATGCAGAGCAAGAACGAGAAAAGACTTAGTAACAGGTTGTAACAAGCCTCACGAACTGGCTCTAGAAAGCGGATCGTCGGCCCTTTCGGATATAGTCGCCTGTGCGCCCGCCTTCACCGAGACGGGCGAATTTTATGTCTCCTCCTCCTAAGTACGTCGACCTGCTGGTCCTTGCCGCCGCGCTCGCTGTTTTTTTGCTCGGCGGCCTGCCCATGCTCGGATTTGCCGCCGGCGCGGGGGTTTGGCTCCTTCAGCGCGGCATCCAGATGCTCGCCGAGCGCCTCGCCAACAAGGAACTGGCTGCCGGCAATCGTCAGCGGGCGATGGCGACGGTTGGTGTCTCGACCCTCGGCCGCGTCGGGTTGATGGCGATCGCAGTGCTGCTCGCCGGACTGGTCGAACGCGAGGCCGGTCTTACCGCCGCCGTCCTGGTCCTGGTTCTCTTCACCGTCTCCTTCGCCGCCCAGGGCATTGCCCACCTCTTCCATGAAGAACCGGAAGCCGGCAAGGCATGAGCACTCGCAACAAGGTCCTGATTGGGCTCGGCGTCTACTTCGGCATCGCGATCCTGATGCTGCTGATCTTCGGCAGCTCGGGAAAACTCGAATCCTTCCAGCCCCAGAACGAGTTCAAGCTCGAACCGTGGGTCTCGATCCACCTTGGCAGCCTCGACCTCAGCATCAACAAGGCCGTTCTCTACCTAGTCTTGGCCAGCGGCCTGACGATCTTCACGATGGTTTGGATCAGTCGGCGGATGGCGCAGAAACCGAACCGGGTGCAGACCGCGATCGAGGTCGCCTACGACCTGACCAAGAACAACATCACCGGTGGCAACCTCGACGGCGCCACCGCGGTGCGCTGGTTCCCCTTCCTCGCCGCGCTCTTCTTCTGGATCTGGTTCTCGAACATGATCGGCTTCATCCCGCTGCCGACCAACACCGAGCACGAGATCACCATCTTCGGCCTGCAGATCCCCGCTTTTGCGATCTACGCGGCAACGGCCAACATCTCGATTCCGCTGGTGCTGACCCTCGTCGTCTGGGTCTCCTACCACGTCGAAGGGGTGCGGTCCAAGGGCCTCTTCAAGTACCTGGCGAGCTGGCTGCCGCCGGGTCTGGAGTCGATGAACCCGGTCGGCAAGGCGGCGATCTTCGTGATCGAGGTGATCTCGCACTTCGTGCGGCTGATCTCGCTCTCAGTGCGTCTTTTCGCCAATATCCTCGCCGGCCACCTGCTGTTGCTCTTCATGGGCGGCGGGCTCGCCGTCCTGCTCGGCATCGCCGCCCTGGGGGCGCTCACTTTCCCCATGGCGTTCGCATTTTTCATCTTCGAGGTGGGTCTGGTCGCGACGCTTCAGGCGTTTATCTTCTCGACCCTCACCGCGATCTACATCGGCGGAGCCACCTCCGCAAGTCACTAGAAAAGGAGCGCTGTTTCAATGGATCTGTCCCCCGTAACGGCCGCGATCTCTGACGAAGGGATCGAAGCGGCCGGTAAGGCGATCGCCCTCGGCGTCGGCGCCGGCCTCGGCTCGATCGGTGCCGGCATCGGCATCGGCATCATCTTCGGCAAGGAGATCGAGTCGGTCGCCCGCCAGCCCGAGATGAAAGACGAGCTGCAGAGCATCCGCTGGCTCGGCTTCGCGCTTACCGAGGCCGTGGCCTTCTACACCTTCATCTTCGGCCTGATCGCCTTCTTCCTCTAGGTCGATCGCGTGGAGCTCTTTGGCCACATAGTCGGTCTGATCCCCCTCGCCGCTGAGAGCGGCAAGGAAGAAGGCGGCAGCTTCCTGGTCTCACCGGGCCTCGGCCTGATGATCTGGACGCTGGTCCTCTTCCTCTTCACAATGTGGGTGTTGAGCAAGGTTGCCTTCCCGAAGATCCAGGAGGCGCTCGACAAGCGGGCCAAAACGATCAGCGAGTCGATCGAGGCGGCGGAACGGCAGCGCAAGGAGTCCGACGAGCTGCTGGCCGAGTACCGCGAGCGCCTCAACGAGGCCCGCGAGCAGGCCGATGACATTATGGCCCGCGCCCGCAAGGCGGCCGACACGGCGGAGTCCGAGGCCAAGGCGGAGGGCAATGCGAAGCGCGAGGAGCTTGTCTCGGCGGCAAAGCGGGACATCGAAGCCGAGACCCGGCGCTCGCTCGACCAGATTCGCAAGGAGGTTGCCGACCTCACCGTGCTGGCCACCGAGAAGGTCACCCGCAAGGCGCTCAGCGAGGACGATCAGCGTCGCCTGGTCGAGGAGGCGCTCAGCGAGGTCGATTTCACCGCCCTCTCCGGCGCGGAGGAGTCGCGGAACTGATGCAGGAGGCAGCTCGCGTATATGCGGAGGCCCTCTTCGACGTGGCGAAGAAAAAAGGCAAGCTCGACGCCGTCGTCGACGAACTCGCCCAGTTCGTTGACGCCGTCGACGGCAACCGCGAGCTGCAGGTCTTCCTCTTCAGTCCCTACTTCTCCTCAGCCGAGAAGGTGGCGGGCCTGAAGCGCGCCGTCAGTGGCGCCGATGCGGAGCTGCTGAACTTCCTCGAGCTGCTGATCGAGAAGCAGCGGATGCCGGAGATCTTCCGCATCCGCCGCCAGCTCGACGAGCTCTGGAAGCAGGAGAATCGGCGCATTGACGTGACCGTGACCAGTGCGGTCACGCTGGAGCCGGCAGTGGTCGAGAAGGTCGGCGCGGAGATCGAGCGCCAGACCGGTCAGAAAGTTGAGCTTTCCAGCAGCGTCGACCCCGAGATCCTCGGCGGCATCGTCTTGCAGGTCGGCAACAAGGTGCTCGACGCGAGCATCCGCAGTCGCTTGGAGAAACTTCGAAAGAGCGTCGCTCAAGCGGCGTAAGGAGGCGTAGAGCAGCCCAATGGACATCAAGCCCGACGAGATTGCATCGATTCTCCGCGAGAGGATCGAGGGACTGGACACGGAATCCGCCGACCTTGCCGAGGTCGGCACCGTCCTCTCCGTCGCTGACGGGATCGCCCGTATTCACGGCCTCGACAACTGCATGGCGCTGGAGATGTTGGACCTGCCGCACGGCGTCACCGGCCTCGCGCTCAACCTTGAGGAGGACAACGTTGGCGCCGTCCTCTTCGGCGAGTGGGACAAGGTCGTCGAGGGCGACACGGTCAAGCGCACCGGCCACCTGCTGCGGATCCCGGTCGGTGACGAGCTGCTCGGCCGCATGGTCGACCCGCTCGGTCGCCCGCTCGATAACGCCGGCGAGGTCGCGACGACGCAGACCCGGCCGGCCGAGTTCAAGGCCCCAGGCGTCGTCCAGCGCCAGCCGGTAACCGAACCGGTGCAGACCGGGCTGATGTCGATCGACGGCATGATCCCGATCGGCCGCGGCCAGCGAGAGCTGATCATCGGCGACCGCCAGACCGGCAAGACCGCGATCGCGATCGACACGATCATCAACAACCGCGACAAGGACATGGTCTGCATCTACGTCGCGATCGGCCAGAAGATGTCGACCGTGGTCCAGCTCAAGCAGGTACTGGAGGAGAACGGCGCGATGGAGAACACGATCATCGTTGCCGCTCCCGCTGATGAGGCCGCCCCGATCAAGTTCATCGCCCCCTACGCGGGCTGCGCGATGGGCGAGCACTTCCTCTACAACGGCAAGGCCGCGCTCTGCGTCTACGACGACCTCACCAAGCACGCCTACGCCTACCGCCAGATGTCGCTGCTGCTGCGGCGCCCGCCGGGACGCGAGGCTTACCCGGGCGATGTCTTCTACCTGCACTCCCGCCTCCTGGAGCGCGCAGTGAAGCTCAACGACGATCTCGGCGGCGGCTCGCTGACAGCGCTGCCGATCATTGAGACCCAGGCCTCCGACGTCTCCGCCTACATCCCGACCAACGTGATCTCGATTACCGATGGTCAGATCTTCCTCGAGTCCGATCTCTTCTACTCGGGCGTCCGCCCGGCAATTAACGTCGGCATCTCGGTCTCGCGGGTGGGCGGCAACGCGCAGACCAAGGCGATGAAGAAGGTCGCCGGCAAGCTGCGCCTCGATCTCTCCCAGTATCGCGACCTCGAGGCCTTCGCCCAGTTCGGCTCCGAGCTCGATCCGGAAACGCAGAAGACGCTGAACCGCGGCGAACGGCTGGTCGAGCTGCTCAAGCAGAAGGAGCGCGAGCCGCTTGGGGTTGCCGATCAGGTCGCCGCGATCTACTCCGGCACCGGCGGCTACCTCGACCGGATCGCCACCGACCGCGTCGGCGAGTTCCTCGGCGACCTGAAGATCCGCCTGCACGCCGAGAAGGCCGATCTGCTGAAGCGAATCAGCGACAGCGGCAAGCTCGAGGAGGCCGACGAGGAGGAGTTGGGCAAGGCGATCGGCGAGTTCGTCGACGACTTCGGCGCCGACTTCGATGAGCACGGCGACCCGATCGAGAAGGGCGAGTCAGACCGGATCAAGTCCGAGGAGGAGCGCGCCAAGCCCTCTCGCACCGCCGAGGCTGAGGCTGAGGCCGAGGAGACTGAGAAGGAGGCGACCCCGGCCTAGTTGCCGGGTTTCGTCATGGCTTCGCAGAAGGACGTCAAGAATCGCATCGCGTCGATCAAGAACATCAACAAGATCACGCGGGCGATGGAGATGGTTGCCGCGGCGCGCCTGCGCCGGGCCGAACAGCGGATCGAAGCGCTGCGCCCCTACGCGCAGTCGATGCGCAAGCTCACTCGCCGCGCTGCCGAGCAGGCAGGCGGGATCCCGCGTGTGCCGGTGCTGGAAGAGCGCGCGGAGGAGAAGCGGGTCGGCGTCGTCCTGGTCACCGGAGACCGCGGCCTGGCCGGCGCCTTCAACAGCAACATCATCCGTGACGGCCTGCGGCTCAAGGGCGAGCTGGGCGAGCGTGGCAGCGAGGCGGTCTTCTCCGCCGTTGGCCGTAAGGGCGTCGGTGCGCTGACCTTCCGCAAACTGGAGCCCCGCACCTCCTACGTCGGCTTCACCGACCGACCCGCCTTCGCCAACGCGCGTGAGATCGGCGAGGAGCTGACCGCCCGCTATGTCGACGGCGAGCTCGACCGGGTCGAGCTGGTCTACAACCGCTTCGTCTCACCGCTGACCCAGCACGTTTGGCGACAGACGCTGCTGCCAATGCAGCAGGCCGACGTGATCGGCGAGGGTGCGGCCGACGAGGAAGAGGACTCCGAGGAGACCGAGATCGAGAAGGCGCACAGTAGGTCGCTTTGGGCCTACGAGCCCGAAGCGGAGGAGCTGTTGGCCCAACTGATCCCGGAGTACGTGAACATCTCCATCTACCGGGCGTTGCTGGAGTCCGCCGCTTCCGAGCTGGGAGCGCGGATGACCGCGATGCGCAGCGCCGCGGAGAACGCGGAAGAAATGATGGGCGACCTGACCCTGGAAATGAACCGGGCGAGACAGGCGGAGATCACCCAGGAGATCCTCGAGGTCGTCGGCGGCGCCGAGGCGCTTGGATAAAAGCTGAGAATCGAGAAAAGGAACCAATGTCTGAGAGCAACGGAGCAAACGTAGGGCGAGTCGAGCAGGTCACCGGCGTCGTTGTCGATGCGGTCTTTCCGGACAAGCTGCCGGAGATCTACTCGGCGGTGAAGATCCAGATGACCGGCGACGCCGACAACGAGGCGACCGAACTGGTCTGCGAGGTGCAGCAGCACCTCGGCGACAACAGGGTTCGCACCGTGGCGATGGACGCCACCGACGGCCTGCAGCGCGGCGACAAGGTGATCGACACCGGTGCACCGATCTCGGTCCCGGTGGGAGACGCCACCCTCGGCCGCATCTTCAACCTGCTCGGCGAGCCGATCGACCTCGGCGAGCCGGTGCAGACCGAGGAGCGCTGGCCGATCCACCGCTCGGCGCCCGCGGCCTCTGATCTGGCTCCCACTCAGGAGATCCTCGAGACCGGGATCAAGGTGATCGACTTGCTCGCGCCCTACGCCAAGGGCGGCAAGGTCGGGCTCTTCGGTGGTGCCGGCGTCGGCAAGACCGTCTTGATCCAGGAGCTGATCCGCTCGATCGGCGAAGAGCACGAAGGCCTCTCGGCCTTCTGCGGCGTCGGCGAGCGCTCGCGCGAGGGCAACGACCTCTGGCTCGAGATGAAGGAGTCCGGCGTCATCGACAAGACGATGCTGGTCTTCGGCCAGATGAACGAGCCTCCCGGAGCCCGCCTCCGCGTCGCTCTCTCCGGTCTGACGATGGCCGAATACTTCCGCGAGCAGGGTGGCCAGGACGTGCTGCTCTTCATCGACAACATCTTCCGCTTCGTCCAGGCGGGCTCCGAGGTCTCGGCCCTGCTCGGCCGCATGCCTTCCGCCGTCGGCTACCAGCCGACGCTGGAGACCGAGATGGGCGAACTGCAGGAGCGGATCACCTCGACCGAGCGCGGCTCGGTGACCTCGGTGCAGGCGATCTACGTCCCCGCCGACGACCTCACCGATCCGGCCCCGGCCTCGGTGTTCGCCCACCTCAACGCGACGACGACACTTTCCCGCTCGATCTCGGAGAAGGGGATCTACCCGGCGGTCGACCCGCTCGACTCGACCTCGACGATCCTCAAGCCCGACGTCGTCGGCGAGGAGCACTACCGCACCGCGACCGAGGTCCAGGAGGTGCTGCAGCGCTACAAGGAGCTGCAGGACATCATCGCCATCCTTGGCATCGACGAGCTCTCCGACGAGGACAAGCAGACGGTCACGCGCGCCCGCAAGATCGAGCGCTTCCTCTCGCAGCCGTTCTTCGTCGCCGAGCAGTTCACCGGCCGTAGCGGCGAGTACGTGCCGGTGGGGGAGACGGTGCGCGGCTTCCGCGAGATCCTCGACGGCGAGCACGACGACCTCTCCGAGGGCGCCTTCTACATGAAGGGCGGCATCGACCAGGTCACCGAGGGCGCCGCAGCGGCCGCGGCCGCCTAGGAGCTCCATGGCTGCCGAGCACATGGTCGACGTTGAAGTCCTCACCCCGGAGGGGGAGGTCTTCAACGGTGAAGTGCGCCAGGTCTCGACCCGCACCGCGGTCGGTGAGCTGGGCATCCTCGCCAACCACGCCCCGCTGCTGGCGGCGCTGGCGCCGACCGAACTGCGCCTGCATGTGAGCGATTCCGAGACAAAGCGCTACGCCCAGGCACATGGCTGGCTGCAAGTCTTCGGCAACCACGCCAAGTTGCTGGTCGAGGAGGCGCTTGATCCCGAGCAGCTCGACGCCGGGACGCTCAAAGAGCAGCTTGCCGATGCCGAACAGCGGCTGATTGAGTCCGAGGACGGCAGCGGTGCCCAGGCCCGAGCGGAGAAGGACCGCGATCGGGCTGAGGCGTTCTTGGCGATCGCCCAGGCCTGAGGGCGCTTGCAGGCTTGCAGCGCATCCGACATTGACCACAGTGGGGTGGGGTCAATGTCGGATGCGCGCTTCTTGTTGTGCACAGGGTGAGGATCTTCACCCCTGGGGTGGCTATTCGGCGGCTTGATTGGGGGCGAAAGTGGTCCTACAACCAACCCCCCCCAAGGAGGCACCAATGTTCAGCACCAAGATCCGCCCAGCAATCATCGCCCTCGCCGCGACTGCCAGCCTTGCTTTCACGCTCGCCGCGCCCGCCGCCTCGCAGGCCCAGTGGCACACGATCGTCGTCGGTGGCCACGTATTCACCCACGGCAACTTCACCGAAGGCGGCGTCAGCCCCTGTGATCGCATCGAGGAACAGCTCGGCAAATGGCAGGGCGCGGTCGGCGATGACGGCGACTGGGTCAACCGAAAGGGCATCGGCAAAGCGGGCAAAGCCAACGCGGAAGAGGAACTCGCCAATGCCGAAGGCGAAGTCAATCGCGCCAGCGGCGAAGCCTTCGAATACGGCTGCGACACCGTCGCCGCAGCAAAGTCGTCACACGGGGCTACTCGGCAGGTTGCCGCCGGGCACTCCGGGGTTGCGGTCTCGGCTCGCTAATCGAGCGATTCCATGGTGCCGAGTGGTCGATTGACCCCCGCATACGGGGGCAAAACGACCACTCGGCATTCCGTCGGCACGGCTGCAGGGCCGCGGCAATCTCGTCGTTCAAATACCGTCCGGACATGAATGTTCTAGGCCATGGCCGGGTGGGGGTCGCGGATGAGCGATGAGCTCGTCGCGCTCGTTTCGCGGCTGGTCAGCTACGACAGCGCTGAGGCGGACGGAGTGCTGGAAGCGGCGGGGTTCATCGAAGGGTGGTTGGACTCGTGCGGAATCCAGGTCGAGAGCGATGAGGTGCGGGGACTGCCCGTTCTGAAGGCCGAAGTCGGGCCCGAAGACGCTCCAACCGTGGTTCTGCACGGGCACATCGACGTGGTCCCTGCGCAGGGCGGGCAGTTCGAGCCACGGGTCGACGGCGATCGGCTCTATGGGCGCGGGGCCTATGACATGAAGGGCGGGCTGGCGGCGATGCTCCTGGTCACGGCGGCGATGCGGGATCAGGACGGGGTGCGGGTGCGGCTGGGGATCGTTGGGGACGAGGAGTCGGAGGAGGAAGTCGAACGCGGCTCCGATCATCTGGTTGACAGCGGCTTCCTCGGCGACTTCGCGATCACTGGCGAGCCGACGGATCTGCACATCGGGGTCGAGGCCAAGGGGGTGCTGGCGCTGCGCGTGACGGTCGAGGGGACGGCGGCCCATGGGGCGACGCCCTGGCTGGGCGAAAACGCCGTTTTGAGGGCGATTGACGTTTTCCGCAGTATCGAGTCGCTACCGTTCGCACGGCACTCCTCGGAGCTCTTCGACCGCCCCTCGATCAACCTTGGCCGGATCTTGGGTGGCGACGCGCTCAACAAGGTGCCCGACCGATGCGCCATCGACGTCGACATCCGCTATCTGCCCGATCAGGACCCCGCCGCGATTCTGCGCGAGGTGGAGGGAATCGCCATGGCCGAGGTGGAGCAGCTTTTTACCCGGCCCCCGGCCGTTGTCGACCGGCAGCTTCCCTACGTTCGCGCCCTCTGCGAGGCGGCGGCGGCCCATCACGACGGGACGCCGACCAGCGTCGGTCGCGACGGAGCCTCCGATGCGGTCTCGTTCCTGCGCGTCGGCGTGCCGGCGGTCGAGTTCGGGCCGGCTGGCGAAGGGCACCACGGACCGCAGGAGTGGGTCTCGGTCTCCTCGTTGCATACCTACCGGCAGACCCTCGACACCTTCCTACGCTCGCTTCCCGCCCGGCTGGCCGCTTGAGGAACCGTGGCTGAGTCGGGCCTGAGCAAGCCGCCGCCCTCGGGCGACCACGAGCCGGCGCCGAAGCCGAAGCGCTTCTGGTGGCGCTTCAGTCTGGGCTCGCTGGTGATCGTCGTCGCCGTCGCCGCGGCGACCTCTGCCAGCATCCTGCTCTACATCGGCAGCATCGCCACGGCGCTCTCACACCACAACGTCTACAACGCCAAACTGCACCGCTACCTCTCCAAGGTCAACGGCGGCGAGCCCGAGAACATCCTCATCCTCGGCTCCGACAAGCGCGCCAACCTGGCCGAAGACCCGGGCCGCTCCGACACGACGATCCTGCTGCGCCTCGACCCCGACCGCGAAGCGATCGCGGTGATGTCGATCCCGCGCGACCTCAAGGTCGAAATCCCCGGCTACGGGACGAACAAGTTCAACGCCGCCTACACCTACGGCGGGCCGAAGCTGACCCTGCAGCTGGTCAAGGAACTGACCGGCCTGCAGATCAACCACGTCGTCAACGTCGACTTCCTCGGCTTCGTCCGCGCCGTCGACGCGATCGGCTGCGTCTACACCGACGTCGACCGTCGCTATTACCACTCAAACGTCGGCGTGCCGGCCGCCGAACAGTATTCGGAAATCAACATCAAGCCGGGCTATCAGCTGCTCTGCGGCAAGAAGGCGCTTGAGTACGTGCGCTACCGCCACACCGACACCGACATCGTCCGCTCGGCCCGCCAGCAGGACTTCCTCAGCTCGGCGCGCGAGCGGGTGCCGATCTCCAAGCTCGTGCTCGGCCAGAACGACCTAGTCGACATCTTCACCAAGTACACGACCTCCGACATCAGCGACACCGAGACGATGCTGCAGGTGCTGAAGCTCTTTATTGCCTCGCGCAATGCAGCAATCAAGGAGGTCCACTTCCCGGCCGAACTAGGACCCAGCTATGTCTACGCTTCGTCCGAAGCGATCCACGAAGCCGTCGAAAAATTTCTCGGCATCGAAGCGAGCAGTGGCCCCTTGGGGGAACTCGACGAAGGCCGTAGCGAAAACGAGAAGTCCGGCAAGAAGAAGAGCAAGCATCACAAGGCGCCAAAGCCCCACATCGCTGCGCCGAAGCCGCCCGGGAGCGATGGTCTGGTGCCGGCGCGCGAAGCCGGCGAAGCGGAGGCTAAGAACGTCACGCGGAAGGTCAGCTCCGGTTTTCCCGTTTTCTACCCGACGCGCCTACCGTCCGGCGCCTATTACCAAGAAGACAATTCCTATGAACACATCCAGAACCCGCGTGCTTACCACCTGCGCGATACCGACGAAAAGCGCCACGGCGCTTACCGCATGGTGGTCGAGTGGCCACTCTCGGACGGGATCCACTACTTCGGCCTGCAGGGGATCCAGGGCTGGTCTGACCCACCGATCCTCGATAGCCCGAGCCTGACCAAGACGATCAATGGACGGGAATACGACATCTACGTCGACAGCGATCGCATTTCCATGGTCGCCTGGCATCGTGGCAATAGCTCCTACTGGGTCGCCAACGACCTGCTCAACACCTTGAGCAACGATCAGATGATCGGAATCGCCCGTTCCGCCGACGTAAAGGTCCCCAACCAAAAGCACAGAAGGGGGAAAGCGAAGCGATGAGTGCAGAGAGAGAGCCGATCGGGGTGATCGGGGTCGGCTGGGTCGGCCTCGTTACTGCTGCCTGCTTCGCCGAGGTCGGCCACCAGGTGATCGCTCGCGACATCCTCCCCGAGAAGGTCGAGTCGCTCTCGCGCGGCGAGATCACGATCCACGAGCCGGGCCTCGGCGAGCTGCTCCAGCGCAACGCCGAGCGCCTCACCTTCACCACCGATATGTCTGAGCTGCTCGCGGGCGCGAAATTGCTCTTCGTCTGCGTCGACACGCCGCCGACGCGCTCGGGCGATGCCGACCTCTCGCGGGTGCGCTCAGTGATCGAGGAGCTGCCGGCCGACAGCGACCACGTGCTGGTGATGAAGAGCACGGTCCCCGCCGGCACCGGCAACTCGATCCGTCGTGACCGGCCCGGGCTCGCCTACGTCTCCTGTCCCGAGTTCCTCAAGGAGGGCTCGGCGGTCGAGGACTTCTTGCACCCCGATCGCGTTGTCGTCGGCGCCGATTCCGGCGATGAGGCGGCCCGGGACTCCGTTGCGAAGCTCTACGAGCCGCTCGGCGGCGAGTTGGTGCGCACCGACGTCGCCAGCGCCGAGATGATCAAGCTCGCCTCCAACGCCTTCCTCGCCACCAAGATCTCCTTTGCCAACGAGATCGCCAACGTCTGCGAGAAGGTCGGCGCCGACGTTGCGGAAGTTGCCCGCGGCATGGGCCTCGACCAGCGCATCGGCCCTGCCTTCCTCCGCGCCGGGATCGGCTACGGCGGCTCCTGCTTCCCCAAGGACGTCAGCGCCCTGAAGATGCTCGCCGGAAACAGCGGCTACCACTTCCAACTGCTGGGCGCGGTGATCGAAGTGAATGAGCTGCAGAAGCGCCGCGTCGTACAGAAGCTGCAGAAGCACCTCGGCTCGCTGGTCGACAAGCGCGTGGCGCTGCTCGGCCTCGCCTTCAAGCCGCACACCGACGACATGCGCGAGGCCTCGAGCCTGGTGCTCGCCGCGCGCCTCGAAGGCGAGGGCGCCAACGTGGTGGCCTACGACCCGGTTGCGGGCGAGGTCGCTCGTGAGCTGTTCGACGGGGTCGAGTTCCGTGACTCGGCGCTGGAGACGCTCGAGGGCGTCGACGCCGCGATCCTTGTCACCGAGTGGCCGGAGTTCGCCGAGCTCGATTGGTCCGCCGCGGCGGAGACGATGGCTCGTCCGCTGTTGATCGACGGCCGCAACTTCCTCGACGCGAGCCTGCTCCGCTCGGCCGGCTTCGAGTACGAGGGCATCGGCCGCGCGGTTGACGATTCCGTCCCGGCGGGTACTGCCGAGTAGTGCAGGCAATCGTCCTCGTCGGCGGCGAGGGAACGCGGCTTCGGCCGCTGACTGAGACCGTTCCCAAGCCGGCCCTGACCCTCGTCGACCGGCCTTTCCTCGCCTACATGATCGAGTGGCTGGCCGGGCACGGCGTCAGCGAGGTAGTGCTCGCCTGCGGCTTCCTTCCTGACGTCCTGCGTGAGGCGCTGGCCGGCGAGGAGGAGAGGGCGGGCGTCTCGATCTCCTACGTGGTCGAGCCGGAGCGGCGCGGTACCGCGGGCGCGATCCGCTTTGCCGCCGACGAGCTCGGCGACCGGCTCGAGGACCGCTTTCTGGCGCTCAACGGCGACGTGCTCACCGACCTCGACCTCACAGCTCTCCTCGCTGCCCACGACTCTTCCGCTGTGCCTTTGCCCCAGCGGGGCAGGCAAGCGAACGGCGCAGTGGGGAGCGCCCCGGCGACGATCGCGCTGCACCCTGTCGGGGACTCCTCTGCGTACGGCCTGGTGCGCACCGATGCCGATGGAGCGGTTCTGGAGTTCACCGAGAAGACCGGCGAGGAGGTGCCGGGGGAGATCAACGCCGGTATGTACGTGCTGGAGCGCTCGGTGCTCGAGCTGATCCCGCCGGGAGAAGAGGTCTCGATCGAGCGCGACGTCTTCCCACGACTTGTTGGTGAGGGCCTGCATGGATTGCGGCTCGACGGCTACTGGATGGACATTGGTACCCCCGAGCGCTACCTGCAGGCGAGCTGGGACATTCTCGAGCAGCGCGTTGACACCCGGGTGCAACCAACTGCGCCGGGGATGCACGTCGGCGCCGAGGTGCAGATCGCCGACGGCGCCACGGTCGGGCCGCGGGTCGTCCTCGGCAGCGGCTCTCGGGTCGAGGCCGGCGCTGAGGTGCGCGACTCGGTCCTGCTCGATCGCTGCGTGGTGGGGGAGGGGGCTCGGGTCAGCGGCTCGATCCTCTCCGCCGGAGTCGTGCTCGAGGCCGGGGGCCGGTTGGAGGACAGCGTCGCCGGCCAGGATGAAAGAGTGCCGGGCTGATGCTCGACGACATCCTCGCCATTCCCGACCACCTGCGCGACGCCCTCTGGCGAGTCGAGTCGGCGCGGCTGGAGCCGAGCGAGGCCGCCGGCTTGATGGTCTGTGGCATGGGGGGGTCGGCGATCGGAGGCGACCTCGCCGCCGCCGCGCTTGGCGACCGCTTGACCCGACCGCTGCTGACCGTGCGCGGCTACGCGCTGCCTAGCTGGGCGACGCCCGAGTGGGCGGTGCTCGGCTCCAGCTACTCGGGCAATACCGAGGAGACGCTCGCCTGTTTTGCCGCTGCCGAGGCGCTTGGCGCGCAGCGGCTCGTCGCCAGCACCGGTGGCGAGCTGGTTGACGGTGCCCGCGGGAGCGGCGTACCGGTAATCGGCCTGCCGGGGATCCTTCCCGCGCCCCGCACCGCGGTTGCCTACATGCTCGTCTGCGCCACAGAGGTTGCGGCCGCGGTGGGCGTCGCGCCGCGCATCCATATCGAGATTGATGCGGCGGCCGCCTTTCTGGAGCGGGAATCCGACAGCCTGCAAGAGCGCGCGGGGGAGATCGTGGCTCGGCTGGGTGACGCGATCGCGGTGGTTACCGGCGCCGACCTGACTGCGCCAGTCGCGCGGCGCTGGAAGACCCAAATCAACGAGAACGCTGAGCTGCCCGCCTTCTTCTCCGAGCTTCCCGAGGCTGATCACAACGAGCTCTGCGGCTGGTCCGGTGGCGAGTTCTCAGCGGTCATGCTCGAGGACCGTGACCAGCACCCGCGCGAGCGCCGCCGTTTCGAGCTGACCGCCGAGTTGATCAGGGCAAGCGGGGCCGAAGCGGTGCAGATCGAGGCCGAGGGGGAGACCCGGATCGCCCGCCTGCTCTGGGCGACGATGCTCGGCGACCTCGTCTCGCTGCGCATTGCGGAAGCGCGGGGCATCGACCCGCTGCCGGTGACCGCGATCGAGGGCCTCAAGACTGCACTGGCGGGTGACGTCCAATGAGGGCGATGGTCCTGGCCGCTGGCCTCGGCACCCGGCTGCGGCCGATTACCTACGCGGTGCCGAAGCCGATGGTGCCGGTGCTGAATCGGCCCGTAATGGAGCACAGCGTGCGGCTGCTCGTGCGCCACGGCTTCAGCGAGGCGATCGCCAACCTGCATTGGTTCCCGGAGACGATCGAAGGCCACTTCGGCGACGGTTCGAAGTTCGGCATCGAGCTCTCCTACAGCCACGAGGAGCAGCTGCTGGGGACGGCCGGGGGAGTGCGCAACGTCGCCGAGTTCCTCGGCGATTCCTTCCTCGTTGTCGCCGGCGACGCGCTCACCGACATCGACTTCACCGCGATGAGGGAGTTCCACGAATCCCACGACGGGCTCGTCACCCTGGCCACCAAGCGGGTCGCCAACACCGATGAGTACGGGGTCGTGATCGCCGGCGAGGACGGGCGTATTCAGGGCTTCCAGGAGAAGCCCGACCCGGTTGAAGCCCTCTCCGACCTGGCCAATACCTGCATCTACATGTTCCGCCGCGAGATCTTCGACTACTTCCCCGAGCCCGGCACGAGCAAGGCCGCCGGCGACGGGGACCCGCCGCAGTTCACCGACTGGGCGATGGACGTCTTCCCGGCGCTGCTCGAGAACGACGTGCCCTTCTACTCGCACGAGATCGAGGCCTACTGGAACGACATCGGCAACGCTGAGGAGCTGAGGCAGGGAAGCATCGACGCCCTGCGCGGCGCGGTCGAGGTTGAGACGGGGGTGCCCGAGGTGAGCCCCGGCGTCCGCTCGGCCAGCTCGCTCGAGGGCGTCGAGGTCGAGGGTCCCACCCTGGTCGGTTCCGGGGTGGAGTTTGGCGCCGGTGCCCGGATTCAGGGCCCGGCGATCATCGGTGACGACTGCGAGATCGGCGCCGGCGCCTGGGTGCGCGATTCGATCCTGCTCGCCGGTACCGAGTTGCCGGCCAAGGGAATGCTCGTCGGCGCGATCGCCGGCCGCGTCGCCAAGCCCTGACGCTTTCCTGACATTTTGCGCACCACGCGCGCGCCCCGGCGCCGCACGATCGGGCCGTGCGACCGCTGCCCGCCTTTTTCTCCGAGCTGATCCCGGCGCTCTGCGCGGCCTGCGGCCGTGGTTGTCGCTCCGGCGCGGTGCTCTGCACGCGCTGCAGCCGTCGCCTTGCCGAGGCAGAGCCGCTTGCTGGCCGGGGGGCTCCTGGTCTCGACCGGGTTTGGTCCTCGGCACCGCATGAGGGAGTCGCTCGCGATCTAGTTACTGCTTTGAAGTTCCGCCGCCTGCTGCCCGTCGCCGCAACGATCGCCGAGCGGATCGAGTGGCTGGCGCCAGAGAGCCTGTTCAGCGGCACGATCGTGCCGGTGCCGAGCACTCGCCTGCGCTCGCTCGGCCGGGGCTTCGATCCGGCCGCCGAGATCGCCGCAGCGCTGGTCGAGCGCAGCGGCGCGCCGCTTTGCTGCTGCCTCTCGCGCAGCGACCTCGGGCGCCAACTGGGCAGGCGCCGCGCCCAGCGAATCGGCCAGCCGCCCCACGTCCGTCTCTGCGGTGAGGCGCCGCGCAGCGTGCTCTTGGTCGACGACGTGCTGACCACTGGCGCAACGCTCTCTGCCTGCGCCCGAGCGCTGCGTGGCGGTGGCTCGATCCGGGTAGCTGCAATCACCTTCACCAGGCGCCTGTGAGAGCCGCCTTTACGGGGCGGTCGCGGGGGCGTAGCATCGGTCGACCGACAGCCAAGGAGGAAATATGCGGATCGAGATACGTGGGCGCAACGTCGAGGTCACTGACGAGCTGCGAGGTCATGTGACAAAGCGATTCCGTCGGGTCGGCAGGCAGGTGTCGGAGCTGGCGACCCTCGACGTCGAGATCTACGAAGAGCGCAACCCCTCGATCGAGGACAACCACGTCGCCGAGGCGACCCTGCGGCTCAAGGGAGTGACCCTGCGAGCCCGCGAGGCCTCGCCCGAGATGGTCCACACGATCCACGCCCTGGCCGAGGACATTCGGCGCCAGGTCAAGAAGCATCGCGAGTTGCGCCGCAAGCGCACGCAGACCCGCAAGGCAGTTGCCCGCATGCGCGGTCGGACTGCATAGCGAGGGACGTCCCGCTATCCCCAGGCGAGGGAGGCTGGCTGTCCTCTGGTCGAATTGACACCCCAGCGCTGCGCGCTGGGGTGAACCTGGCGCGCGGGCTTCGCCCGCGCAATCACCGGATTGCATTTCCGCTGCCTTCGGCAACATTCGCCCAGAGGACAGCCAGCCTCCCTCGCCACGCCACGGTGGGACGAACCGAGTTATTCAGACGGCCCCGAAGCCCCCAAGCTCCCCCGGAAGGTCGGGCCAGCGGGCCGCTTTGAGTTAGAGCTCCCGAGATTCGGTGCGTGTCGATGGGATGGCGGGTGTGCCTCTGCGGGAATGTTCGCGAAGCGGCCGCCGCACTCGTGTTTCTAGGCGCGGCGCAGCCGCGCTCTTCGATTGTCGCTAAGCGCCGCAGGCGCGTGCGACCTAATTCCCGCAGAGGCACACCCGCCATCCCGCCTACCCCCACCGAACATCCGAAGGGTCGCCCGACACCTCCAGGCCCGACCCGACCACCATCGCTACCCTTGAGCAATGCCTGCTGCAAGGGACATGGTCACGCGCGCGCTGCGTGTCGGCGAGGGCCGCAAGTTCAAGGGCTATGAGAAGCGCGCCGAGGCGGTCAATCGGTTCGAGCCGGAGATGGAGTTGCTCGACGATGCCGAGCTGCATCAGGAGGCCGATGACCTGCGCAAGCGGGCCGCTGATGGTGAGTCGCTCGACGACCTGCTGCCTGAGGCCTTCGCCCTTACCCGTGAGGCCGCCCGTCGCTCGATCGGCCAGCGCCATTACGACGTGCAGCTGATCGGCGGCATGGTCCTGCACGAGGGCGCGATCGCCGAGATGAAGACGGGTGAGGGCAAGACGCTGACCGCCACCCTTGCCGTCTTCCTAAACACGCTGGCCGGCGACAGCGTCCATCTGGTCACCGTCAACGACTACCTTGCCCGCCGCGACTCGGAATGGATGAAGCCTGTCTACGACGCGCTCGGGGTTAGCGTTGCGGCGGTCCAGGACGGCGACGACCACGCCACGCGGCAGCGCAAGTACGCCTGTGACGTCGTTTACGGCACCAACTCGGAGTTCGGCTTCGACTACCTGCGCGACAACATGGCCGACGCGCTCGAGCACTGCGTCCAGCCCGGCCACCCCTTCGCCATCGTCGACGAGGTCGACAACATCCTGATCGACGAGGCGCGGACGCCGCTGATCATCTCGGGTGCCCCCGAGCAGGCGGCCCAGACCTATTACACCTTCGCCCGCCTGGCCAAACAGATGGACGGTGTCCAGGCAAAAGACAAATTGCGCTCGCTGGGCGAATCGAAGGACACCTCCGAGGCCGAGCACGACTACGAATTCGACGAGAAGCACAAGACCGTTTCGCCGACCGAGAAGGGCGTCAAACGGGCCGAGGAATTCGTCGGCGTCGACAATCTTTACCTCGGTGAGCACGGCAGCCTCGTCAACCACTTGGTCCAGGCGCTGAAGGCGGAGTCGCTTTACAAAAAGGACAAGGACTACGCCGTGGTCGACGGCCAGGTGATGATCATTGACGAGTTCACCGGTCGCATCCTCGAGGGCCGGCGCTGGTCAGAGGGCCTGCACCAGGCGGTCGAGGCCAAGGAGGGCGTCGCGATCGGCGAGGAGAACCAGACGCTGGCGACGATCACCCTGCAGAACTTCTTCCGCCTCTACGACAAGCTCTCCGGCATGACCGGCACGGCCCTAACCGAGGCCACCGAGTTCATGAAGATCTACAAAGTGCCCGTGGTCGAGGTCCCGACCCACCGCCAGATGGTCCGCGCTGATCAGAACGACCAGATCTTCAAGACCAAGGACGGCAAGTGGAAAGCGGTGCTGACGGAGATCGCCGCCCGCCACGAGAAGGGCCAGCCGATCCTGGTCGGGACCGTCTCGGTCGAGGTCTCGGAGATGATCTCCGAGGAGCTAAAGCGCCAGGGGATCGAGCACGCGGTGCTCAACGCCAAGCCCGAGCACGCCGAGCGAGAGGGCGAGCGGATCGCCCAGGCGGGCCGCAAAGGCGCGGTGATGATCGCCACCAACATGGCCGGCCGCGGCGTCGACATCAAGCTCGGCGGCGACCCCGAGCAGTCGGCGATCCACGAGCTGAAGAAGAAGGGGATCGCGCCCGGCGACGAGCGCTACGAGGAGGCGCTGGCCACGAAGGTCGCCGAGCTGGAGCCGCTCTGCGCCGCCGAGGCCGAGCAAGTCCGCGAGCTGGGCGGCCTCTACATCTGCGGCACCGAGCGCCACGAGTCGCGCCGCATTGACAACCAGCTGCGCGGTCGCTCCGGCCGCCAGGGCGACCCCGGCGAAACCCGCTTCTTCCTCTCCGCCGAAGACGACGTGATCCGCCTCTTCGCTGGCGACCGCATCTACAAGATCCTCGACCGCCTCGGTCCCGTCGATGACGATGGTGAGGAAATGCCGCTTGAAGCGGGGATGCTGACCAAGACTGTCGAGAACGCCCAGAAGAAGGTCGAGGAGCAGAACTTCCTGATCCGCAAACGCGTGCTCGAGTACGACGACGTGATGAACGAGCAGCGCCGCATCGTCTACAAATATCGGCGCGAGATCCTCGAGGGCCGCGACATGTCTGAGATCGCCCGCGACGAGATGGAGGGCGTGATCGAGCGGCTGGTCGAGGAGTACACCCCGGGCGACGTGCTCGAGGATTGGGACATGGCGGAGATGGAGACGCAGTTGCGCCAGATCTGGCCGGTCAACGTCGAGGTCGGCTCGATCGCGCCCGAGCAGGTCGATCGCGAGAAGCTCAAGGACGAGCTCGACGACGACGCGATGCAGGCTTATGACGAGCGCGAGGAGACCTTTGGCGAAGAGCTGATGCGCTACCTGGAGCGCTCGATCCTGCTGCAGGTGATCGACAATCGCTGGCGCGAGCACCTCTTCGACATGGACTACCTGCGCGAGGGCATCCACCTGCGCGGCTTCGCCCAGATCGACCCCCTAGTCGCTTACAAGAACGAGGGCTTCGGCATGTTCGAGGAGCTGATGCACTCGATCTGGGAGGAGTTCAGCAAACTGATCTTCCACGTCGAGGTCGAGGTCAATCAGGCCCAGGCCCAGCAGGCGTTCGGCGCCAACGGCGGTAACGCGCCGGCGGCACTCTCCTACTCGGGCGGCACGCCCGACGGCCAGCCCTCGGCGCTGCAGCAGGTGGCTGCCGGCGCTGGCCCGATCGAAGTCGGCGCCGGTACCGCCGCTGGCAACGGCGGCTCCGAGGTGGTTGAGACGGTGGTCAAGAGCGAGCACGAGAGCGTCGGCCGCAACGACCCCTGCTGGTGTGGCAGCGGGAAGAAGTACAAGAAGTGCCACGGAGCGTAAGCGGCCATCCCGGTAGGGGTTCCGCTTAACTTTTTCGGTGGAGACGCGCTGGGCTGGCGCCGCGAAGGGATTGCCGAAAAAGTGCAAGACGCTCCACCCCTACCGGGATGACCGCTCATGACCCATGACTCTGTTCGTGAGTTCATTCGGGCGTTCAACGAGAGGGATCTCGATGCGTTCGTAAGCACCCTTGATCCGGAGGTTGAGCTGCACTCGGGGCGAGGGCTGCGCAAGGGCCGGGAGGCGGCGCGGGTTTGGGCTACGCGGGCTCCTGGGGGGGCGCAGCAGACGATTGAGGTGGAGGAGCTGTTTGAGGACGACACCGAGGGCGGTGCGGGTAGGGCCTTGGCCTTGATCAAGCGTGCTTGGCACTGGGAAGAAGACGGCTCGCCGGCCGGTGAGGACGAGATGGCCTGGCTCTTTGAGCTGCACGAGCAGCGGATCTGTAGCTGGCGTCCCTTTGAGGCCCGCGAGGCTGCTTGGCGGGCGTACC
This sequence comes from uncultured Solirubrobacterales bacterium, assembly GCA_963716345.1. Lineage (GTDB taxonomy): Bacteria > Actinomycetota > Thermoleophilia > Solirubrobacterales > 70-9 > VRUE01. Next base: position 562,603 of record OY970304.1, on the reverse strand, counting down.
ATGGAGGCGATGGCAACTCCGGCCGCAGAGAATCGCGAGGCGACTGAGGCCTGGAGCGGGCCGCTGTTCGAGCGCTTTGTGCAGTACCGCGACCTCGTCGCCGGTGGGCTGGGTGCGCACGGCGACGCAGCTATGGCGGCGTATCCGCCGCGCTCCGGCGACCGCGTCGTCGACCTCGGTTGCGGTTTCGGCGACACGACGCAGCGACTGGCCGAGCTGGTTGGTGCCGACGGCGACGCTTTGGGAGTCGACGTCTCCGAGCCCTTCATCGAGCTCGCCCGCAGGGAGGCGGAGGAGGCCGGCGCCGCCAACGTCCGCTTCGCAGTTGGCGACGTGCAGGTCACGGCGTTCGAGGAGAGCTTTGACTACGCCTTCTCGCGGATGGGAATCATGTTCTTCGCCAACCCGGTGCAGGCCCTGCGAAATGTCCGCCAGGCGCTCTCGCCGGGCGGAACGCTCTGCGCCGTGGTTTGGCGGCGCAAGCTCGATAACGAGTGGGTCAGCAGGGCCGAAGGCGTCGTTGCGAGGTACCTCGACCGCCCGGAGGAGAGCGACCAGCCGACCTGCGGGCCGGGGCCATTCTCAATGGCCGATGCTGACACGGTCAGCGAGCAGTTCAAGATCGCCGGCTTCGAGCGGGTCAACTTCCAGCGTTGCGACCTGCCGCTGAAGATTGGCAGCGATCTTGACCACGCGGTCGAGTTCAACATGGCGCTCGGGCCGGCCGGGGAGGTGCTGCGCCTCTGGGAAGACCGGATCGAGGAGATCAAGCCGAAGATCGCGGCTGAGCTGCGCGAGGCCCTGGCGGACCTCGACGGTTCCGATGGCGTCTACGCGCCGGCCTCGACCTGGATCATCAGCGCCCGGGCTCCGCAGTAGCGTCCAATAACCTGACGTGCATGGCCGAGGCCGCGCAAACTGATTCCGTGCCCGCGCGGCTGGCCGAGATCCGCGAGCAGTTGTCCCTGCTCTCGGACTACCTTTGACCCGGCTTCGCTCGAAGCAGAGGCTGAGCGGCTGGAGCAGGAGATGCAGCGCCCCGGCTTCTGGGATGACCAGGACACCGCGGCTCGCACCTCGGCCGCGCACGCCCGCGCCCAGCGCAAGCTAAAGACGTTTCGCCAGCTCGAGTCAGAGGCCGGCGACCTCGACGAGCTGGCCGAGATGGCGGCCGAAGACGAGGAGATGGCGAGCGAGCTGACGACCCAGCTCGCCTCGGTCGAGCGGCGGCTTGACGAGCTGGAAGAGGCACGGCTGTTCAGCGGTGAGTACGACGCCGGCGACGCCGTCGTCACCGTCCACGCCGGGGCCGGCGGCACCGACTCCCAGGACTGGGCCGAGATGCTGCTGCGCATGTACCTGCGCTGGGCCGAGCGCCGTGGCTTCGAGGTCGAGATGAAGGAGGCCTCGCCGGGGGAGGAGGCGGGGCTCAAGTCCGCCACCTTCATCGCCCACGGCGAGAACGCCTACGGGCTCTTCGCTGCCGAGCGTGGTGTTCACCGCCTGGTGCGGATCTCGCCCTTCGACTCCTCGGCTCGGCGCCACACCAGCTTCGCCCAGCTCGACGTCGGCCCGTTGGTCGACGAAAGCGTCGAGATTGAGATTGACGACGCCGACCTGCGCATCGACACCTACCGTGCCTCCGGCGCCGGGGGTCAGCACGTCAACAAGACCGACTCAGCCGTGCGCATCACCCACATCCCGACCGGCGTCGTCGTGCAGTGCCAGAACGAGCGCTCGCAGACCCAGAACAAGGCGGTGGCGATGCAGTTCCTGCGCTCGAAGCTGATCGAGTTGGAGGAGCGCAAACGGGCCGAAGAGCTGGCCAAGGTGCGCGGCGAAGTCAAGGACGTCGCCTGGGGCTCGCAGATCCGCAGCTACTTCCTGCATCCCGATCAGCGGGTCAAGGATCACCGCACCGGGCACGAGGCAGGCGACGCCCAGCGCGTCCTCGACGGCGACCTCGACGACTTCATCCGCGACTACCTCAACAAAACGGCCGCTTCGGCGGCAAGCTAGGCCGATCGCCGACTCGCTCGCATACCTTGAGCGCCCGGCCGCGGCGGAGGCCGAGGGGCTGTTGGTGCTGCACCACGGTCGTGGTACCGACGAGCGTGACCTGCTCGGGCTTGCCGACCTGTTCGACCCCGAGGGCCGATTGCACGTCGTCACGCCACGAGCACCGCTGGTCCTCGATCGCTCGCCGGGGTATCACTGGTACCTGGTGCCGCGGGTCGGCTACCCCGACCCGGAGACTTTTCAAGCGGCCCGCCAGGCGCTCGCCGATCTGCACGACCAGCTCTGGGAGAAGACCGGAATCGATCCCGCACGGACGGTTATGGGTGGCTTCTCGATGGGCGCGGTGATGAGTTACGCGCTGGCGCTGAGCGCGGAGCGGCCTGCGGTTGCCGGGATCCTCGCCTTCAGTGGCTTTGTGCCGACGGTGGAGGGCTGGGCGCCTCGCTTCGACGATCGACTCGGGACCAGGGCCTTCATTGCTCACGGCCGCAACGACCCGGTGATCGGGATCGAGTTCGCCGAGCGTGCACGCCAGTTACTGGAGGAGGGCGGGCTGGGGGTCTCCTACTACGAGTCAGAGCTCGGGCACCAGATCGAACCGGCGCACCTGAGCGCGGCGCGAAGCTGGCTCGACGAGGCGCTTCCCCGTCGCGCTAGCGGGCCTCGGCCCAGGTGACACGCGCCTTGCTGCTCTGAGCAACCTGCAACTGCTGGATCTCGAAGCGCTGGCAGGCTTGCGGTGCTTCCGGCACGTGCACGGTCACCGTGAAGCGGCCCGAGCTCTCGACCTTGGTCATCTGCCCACCGGCCAGGTGCTTGCTGAGGCGGAGCACGCCGCTGCGGCCGAGCTGGCGCTGGACGCTGCCCAAATGCGGGTCCTTCTCGGCACCGAACTCGACGGTTGCCGTCGCCGGTGTGTAGGTCGTGTAGCCGAGGGTGAGGCGCATTATCTTGCGATCGGGGTAGGCGACCACATGCGCCTGAGCGGTGCGCAGGTAGCAGTCGTCGGCCGGTGAGAAGCCGGCGTTTTCCGCTTCGGCTTCGCATTCTTCTTCCGCTTCTTCGACTTCTTCGTTTTCGCTTTCGGCGCATTCGCCTTCCGATTCCGTTTCGTCTTCTTCTTCACCCGTCTGGATCGCGAGCTCGAGTGGCAGGCCGGTTGCTTCCGCGTCGGCGAGCGCGGCGGCCGGCTGGGCGATGGCCAGGACTGCGAGCAGGGCGAGCGGCAGCAGAAAGCGGATGCGGGGCATGGCCCCGTAATCGGTCGTTTACCGCGATCCCTTTAGTGCTGGGAGTCTCGGGAGGGCGCCGGCCTGCGGGTTTCCCGGCTAGATTCTCGGCAATGCACGGATCGCCGCCGGAGATCGACGGAGTCACGCATCGTTACGTCGATGTTCCCGGCGTTCGCCTGCACGTGGCCGAAGCGGGGGAGGGGCCGCCGATCCTGCTTCTTCACGGCTGGCCACAGCACTGGTGGGTCTGGCGCAAGGTGATCCCGGCCCTGGCCGAGGACCATCGGGTGATCTGCCCCGACCTGCGCGGCTTCGGCTGGAGCGAGGCCCCGGCAGGGCCCTACGAGATCTCCGAACTCGCCGCTGACATGGTCGCCCTGCTCGACCAGCTCGGGCTCGACCAGGTGGACCTGATCGGACACGACTGGGGCGGCTACACGGGCTTCCTGCTCTGCCTCGGTGAGCCGCGCCGGATCCGCCGCTACCTGGTGCTGGGGATCGTCCACCCCTGGTTCGAGCCGCCGAAGGTGTCACCGCAAGCGCTGCAGCGCACCGCTTACCAGTTCCTCCTCGCCACACCGCTGATCGGCGAGGGTGTGCTGCGCTTCGCCCCGGGCTTCGTCAAGCTGGTGCTGCGTCGCGGCGCCCACCCCAGCATGCGCTGGAGCGAAGAGGAGCTCGATTGCTATGCACAGAGCTTCCATTCTCGCGATCACGCGCTCGCCTCCTCCCACGTCTACCGCAGCTTCCTCACCCGTGAGTTGCCACGGCTGAAAAAAGGGCACCACCGCGCTCGGCGCAGCCCGGTGCCGACCCGCATCCTCGCCGGCGAAGCCGATCCGGTGATTCGGGCCAACATCCTTACCGGCTTCGAGCCCTATGCCGACGATATGAGCCTCGAGGAGATCAAGGGCTGTGGGCACTTCATCGCCGAGGAGAAGCCCGAGATCGTGATCGAGCGAGCACAGGCACTCTTCGGCTTCGCCTAGAGCACGCCCTCGAGCCTCAACAGATCTTCCTTCATCGGAAGGCCGCCGCCGTAGCCGCCGAGGCCGCCGCCGCTGCGCAGGACGCGGTGGCAGGGGACGACGATCGGGATTGGGTTGTGACCGCAGGCGGTTCCAGCTGCGCGCACGGCGCGCTCGTTACCGGCGCTGCGCGCCATCTCGGTGTAGGTGCGGGTCTGGCCGTAGGGGATACGGTTGATCGCCCGCTGCACCTTGCCGCGGAAGCCGTGGGCCAGCTGCCAGTCGATCGGCAGATCGAACTCGGTTAGCTTGCCCTCGAAGTAGAGGTCGAGCTCACGCCGTGCCAGCTCGAACTTGGTCGGCGCCTCGAGCACCCGCGGCGAGACCTTCGCGGCGAGCTCCTCCAGCGTCTCCTCGGGGTCGTAGTTGGGCAGGTTGACGCGGACCAGGCCACGCGGCGTTGCCGCCAGGAGCAGCGGCCCGAAGGGCGAGTCGACGTTGGCGTAGGCGACGTCGAGCAGGCCCTCGGCCTCGGCTCGCTCGGCCAAGCGTTCTAGAGATGCCTTCATGCCAGCTCCTTTCTCAGTCGCTTGATTCCCTCGTGCAGGCTGCGGCGGGCGGCCTCGGGCGAGCAGCCCAGGGCGGCGGCGATCTCGGCGTGGGGAAGGTCGCTGCCGTAGCGCAACGCCACCGCCGCCCGTTGCTTCGGCGGCAGCGCACCCACGGCAGCCCAGATCCCGTTGTCGGTCAGCTCCGGATCCTCGACCGGTACCTCGGGGGGGTCCGCCATCGACAACGGCTTGCGCCCATTGGCCCGGTGATGGTCAATCGCCTTGCGATGGGCGATCGTCAGCAGCCAGCCGCGCAGGTTGTCGGTGTTGCCCAGCGTGGGGTAGGCCCGCAGGGCGGCGAGGAAGGTCTCCTGGAAGCAATCCTCGGCATCGCTGCGACCGACGGCCCCCCGGAGGACGCCCATGACGTCGGGGGCGTAGTCGTCGAGGAGTGTCTGGAACGGGGGCAACTTGCTCACTCAGTGATTAAACGCTGTAGCGCGGGCGGATGTGAGAGACGGATGCCCCTCCCCTGAAGGCCGTTGCGCAGCAGGTCGGAGTGGTGCTTCGGGTGGGGTCGCCAAGCCTTCCGGGGAGGGGCATCCGTCTCTCAGCTCGGCCCCGGCAGCCGCTTGATCTAGGGTGCCGAAATGGCCGATCTTCAGGAGCTGGTGGCGGGGGCGCTGGGGGAGGACCTTGGGTCGGGGGATGTGACGTCGGAGGCGACGGTGCCGGGCGAGGCGAGGGGGCGGGCTCGGATCGTGCAGAAGCAGGCAGGCGTCGTCTATGGACTTGGGGTGGTTGCGGAGGTCATGCGGCAGTGCGGGGTGGAGGACGTCGACAACCTCGTGGTCGAGGGGCAGTGGCGGGAGGACGTTCCGGCCGAGGTGCTCTTTGCCAACGGGCCGGCTGCGGCGTTGCTGGCGGCCGAGCGGACCGCGCTCAACTTTCTTGGCCATCTCTCCGGCGTAGCGACGCTGACCGCTCGTTACGTTGAGGCCGTCGCCGGGACCAGCGCGGCGATCCTCGACACGCGCAAGACGACGCCGGGATTGCGTGAGCTGGAGAAGAGCGCGGTCGTCGCCGGCGGTGGCCGCAACTACCGCATGGGCCTCTACGACGCGATCCTGATCAAGGAGAACCACATCGCTCTCGCCGGCGGCCTGGCCAAGGCGGTCCATGCCGCCCGCACGAAACATCCCGACCTCGCCGTCGAGGTCGAGACCCGCAACCTCGACGAGGTCGCCTACGCCCTCGGCACCGGCGCCGACATCCTCCTGCTCGACAACATGGACCTCGACACACTGCGCGGTGCCGTCCGACTTCGTGATGAAAACGCCGGCACAGGAAAAGGTCCCTCCCTAGAGGCCTCGGGCGGGGTCAACCTCGAGACGGTTCGGGGGATCGCCGAAACGGGCGTTGACCTGATCTCCATTGGCGCCCTAACCAACTCAGCCCCGACGCTCGACTTCAGCCTGCTGATCGACCTGGCGTAAGGGGGGACGGGCACCCGTTCCCTCTTGCCACAGCTCACTTCAGCAGTTTGGAAAGCCGCCGGTCCTTGAGCACCCGCCCGCCCGTTTGCTCCTTCGGGCAGTAGTTGGTCTGGTGCTCTGAGAAGAAGACGGCCTCAATCGTGGCGCCGCAGCGAGGGCAAGGCTGTCCCTCGCGCTTATGGACTTGCAGCGGCATCGGGACCTTGTCCGGAAGTTGCTCGGGGACCGTTTGCTCGTAGTGCTCGATCGCATCGCCAAGAACATGCAGCGCGTCGTGAAGTTGTTTGACCTCTGCGTCGCTTAGTTCTGATCCCTTCTTGAACGGCGAAAGCCGGGCCTCCCAGAGGATCTCGTCTACCCAGGAGCGGCCGATGCCGGAGATGTCGCCTTGGTGGCGGAGCAGGGGGTGAAGGTGGCGAGGCTGGTCGATCAGGGCGGCGAACTCGTCGAGTGGGGGTGGCGGCCAGGCTTCGGGTCCGAGCCTGGCGACGGCCTCGTCGTCGTTCACCGCATCACTGGGTAGCAGCTTCGCCCAGGCCCGCTGCTTGGTGCCGAACTCGCGCAGGCGCAGCTCGCGACCGTTGTCAAGGCGGAGCAGCACCCGCGAGGCGCGGTCTTTGGGCGAGGCGCGTTTGTCGAATAGGCGCAGTCGACCCGCCGACATCAGGTGGATCAGTAGCGAGAGATCACCGAACTCGATCACTGGCATCTTGCCGACGCGGCGCACGCCGCTGACCTCGCGTCCGGCAAGCGCTTCCAGCGGCGGGTCGAAGGTCTTCATCACGTTCACCCCCGGCGCCAACGCCGATTCCACGGTTACTCCACGCACCGCGGTGTCGAGTCTCCGCCTGGTGATCTCGACCTCGGGCAGCTCCGGCATGCCAAGAGGTTAGACTTGAATCTCGTTCATTCGACTGGTTCAAGGCACGCGGTGCCGGGCCAGCGAACATCAGGAAAGGAAGGGCTCATGCAAGAGCTCCCGACGATCCAACCCATTTCACCGGACGCTCTTTCGCCCGCAGAGATCGCTGCCCTGAGCGAGGAGGTTCGCGCGCTCGCGACCGAGCGCAACGCGGTGATCCTCGCCCACAACTACCAGTTGCCCGAGGTCCAGGACGTCGCCGACCACATGGGCGACTCGCTCGGCCTCTCGCGCGAGGCCGCCACCACCGACGCCGACGCGATTGCCTTCTGTGGCGTCCACTTCATGGCCGAGACCGCCGCAATCCTCTCGCCTGAGAAGAAGGTGCTGATCCCCGACCTCGACGCCGGCTGCTCGCTCGCCGACTCGATCGATGCCGACCAGCTGCGGGCCTGGAAGGCTGAGCACCCGGGTGCGCTGGTGGTCATGTACGTCAACACCTCGGCTGAGGTGAAGGCCGAGACCGACTACTGCTGCACCTCCTCCAACGCGGTCAAGGTGGTCGAGCACATTTGGGCCGAGCATGGGGCTGAGACGGAGATCCTCTTCGGCCCCGACATGTGGCTGGGCGCCTTCGTCGAGCGCGAGACCGATCTCATCGACGAGCCCGAGCGCCGCGCCCGCTTCCATATCTGGGACGGCGAGTGCCACGTCCATGCCGGTATTCGCCCGGACGACATCGTCCAGACCCGGGCGGAAAATCCCGAGGCCGAGTTCCTGATCCATCCCGAGTGCGGCTGCGCAACGCAGGCGATGGAGTACGTCGCCTCCGGCGAGATCGAGCCCGAGGGAGTGCACATGCTCTCCACCTCGGGAATGCTCCAGCACGTTGAAGGCAACCCCGACGGCAGCTTCATCGTCGCCACCGAGAACGGCATGCTCTACCCGTTGCAGCAGGCGGCGCCGCAGGCCAACCTGATCGAGGCCAACCGGATGGCCTTCTGCAAGTACATGAAGATGATCACGCTGCCGAAGCTGCGAGACAGCCTGCGCGATATGAAGTTCGAGGTCAGCGTTTCGGCGGACGTTGCGGAGCGGGCGAAGCTGCCGATTGAGCGCATGGTCGCGATCGGCTAGCGCCAGATATGGTCCCCGCCCCGTGCACGAGCTAGCCCAGCAACTGCGAGTCGATTCGGTCCGCGCTGCCGCCGCGGCGAACTCCGGTCACCCGACCTCCTCGATGTCGGCCGCAGACCTGATGGCGGTGCTCTTCACGAACTACCTGCGCTACGACTTCGACGCGCCTGAGAACACGGCCAACGATCACCTCATCTTCTCCAAGGGCCATGCCTCACCGCTGCTCTACTCGCTCTATAAGGCGGCTGGCGCGATCGACGATGAGGAGCTACTCACCTTCCGTGAGTTCGGCTCGCGCCTGCAGGGTCACCCGACTCCCGAACTTCCTTGGGTCGACGTCGCTACCGGCTCACTCGGCCAGGGGCTGCCGATCTCGGTCGGCATCGCGCTCGCCGCGGACCGGCTCGAGCACTCCGACCTGCGGGTCTGGGTGCTCTGCGGTGACTCCGAGTTGGCCGAGGGATCGATGTGGGAGGCCTTCGAGCACGCCGGCTACGCGCGGCTGAGCAACCTGGTCGCGATCGTCGACGTCAACCGGCTGGGCCAGCGCGGCCCGACCATGCACGGCTGGGAAACCAACTCCCTGGCTGCGCGGGCGCGTGCCTGCGGCTGGGACGTGCAGGAGATCGACGGCCACGACCTCGAGGCGATCGACGCCGCCTACGGGCGCGCCCAGGAGGCCGATCGCCCGGCGGTGATCTTCGCTCGCACCAAGAAGGGCTCCGGCGTCGCCGCGGTCGAGGACAAGGAAAACCAGCACGGCAAGCCGCTTGCCGACCCCGAGGCCGCGGTCGAGGAGCTGGGCGGTATCCGCGACCTCAGGGTCGAGGTCCAGGCGCCGCCGGCGCCGAAGCCATTCGAGATCGAGCGCGCGGCGGTCGAGCGGCCCAGCTATGAGGTCGGTGAGAAGGTTGCGACCCGGGCCGCTTACGGCGATGCCCTCGCCTGGATCGGCTCGATCGACGAGAAGGTCGTCGCCCTCGACGGCGAGGTCGGCAACTCCACTTACGCCGAACGCTTCGGCGCCAAGCACCCGGATCGATTCTTCGAGATGTACATCGCCGAGCAGCAGATGGTCGCCGCCGCCGTCGGCATGCAGGCGCGCGGCTGGAAGCCCTTTGCCTCCTCGTTTGGCGCCTTCCTCAGCCGCGCCTATGACTTCGTCCGCATGGCGGCGATCTCCGACGCCGACTTGAAGCTCTGCGGCTCCCACGTCGGCGTCTCGATCGGCCCCGACGGGCCTTCGCAGATGGCGCTGGAAGACATCGCCTCGCTGCGCGCCGTGCTCGGCAGCGTCGTGCTCTACCCCAGTGACGCCAACCAGGCGGTGCAGCTGCTCGACGCGATGCGCGAGCACCGCGGCGTCAGCTACCTGCGCACCACCCGCGAGGCGACACCAGTGCTCTACGGGGCGGACGAGAGCTTCGAGATCGGCGGCAGCCACACGGTTCGCTCGGGCGACGACGACGCGATCACCCTGATCGGCGCCGGCATCACCCTGCGCGAATGCATCACCGCCGCCGATTCCCTCGCCGGGAAGGGCATCGCCGCCCGGGTGATCGATCTCTACTCGGTAAAGCCAGTTGACGCCGAGGCGCTGCTAGTCGCCGCCTCCGAGACCGGGGCGCTGGTCACGGTCGAGGACCACTGGGCCGAGGGCGGCATCGGCGAGACGGTCGCCGGCGTGCTCGCTGAGGCCGGAACCCAGACTCGCCTCACCCGCCTCGCGGTCAGCGAGCGGCCCGGCAGTGGCCCGCCAGCCGATCTTCTCGCTGCGGCCGGAATCGACGCCGAACACATCGTCGCCGCCGCTGAGCGGGCGCTGCAGCCCGCTCAGGCATAGAAGCACGCATTCGTTTCTTGATAAATCGGCCGCCGTACCGTAAAACTGTGCGGTGGCTCGGTTCAGGGAGACCGTGGCGGGAATCGCGCTTGCCTGCGCGCTGACGGCGATCGCCCCTGCGGCGGCAAGCAGCGCCGAACCGGCTGAACCACCGAGCGAAGAAATCATCTGCGAAGGAGACAGCTGCCAGGCCCTGCCGCCTGAACCCGAAGACCTGGCGCCGGGGACCCTCGCGCCCAACCCCGGCAACCCACCCCGGCACTTCTCTGAACCGAAGAAACACGGTCGCAAGCAGCATCGCAAGGGCGGCCACCGCAAGAGCCACCACGCAGGGGCCCGGCTGGGCGCGAGATCGAGAGAGTGAGGAACCGATTTGCCCTGGTGCTCGCGACGGCTCTCCTCGTCGCGGCTGCGACACCCGCCGCTGCGCCGGCCTTCGATTTCCTGCCCGGGTCCGAAGGCTTTGACGCCAACGTCTACGAAGCGACCGACCGCCCGGCGCGGCAGGCCGGCTCGCACCCGACCGCGGAGACCTTCAGCGTCGACTTCCACGAAAGCGGAGCCCCGGGCGAAGGTGGGCTGCGGGATCTCAGCGTCGAATTGCCACCCGGCCTGATCGAAAACCCGACCGCCACCAAGCAGGTCTACTGCAAAGGAGAAGAAGAATTCAAAAATCCGCGCAGCTCGCCCTGGGAAGAAAGCCAGTCCGGCGAGAGCTGCCCGGACAAGACCCAGGTAGGGATCATCACCGTGCGCTCAGCTGTCTTCGGGGAACGGACCTTTGGGCTCTTCAATCTGAGACCTCACCGCGGCGAGCCCGCCGAGCTCGGCGCCAGCCCGTTCGGCCAGCCGATCGTCTTCGTGCCGTCGCTCCGCCAGGCCGAAGGCGAATACGGGACCACGCTTAAGGCCACGGACGTGCCCGAGTCTCTGCATGTCTCGGGGCTGACCGTGACGATCTGGGGCGTTCCCTGGTCAGTGATCAACAACGACCAGCGCGGCGACTGCCTCAATGAGCTCGAGCCGGAATTCGGTTGGGCCAAATGCTCGGTCGGATCGCCGGAAACACACGAATTCGCGCCGCGCGCCTATCTGACCTTGCCGACCTTCTGCGAAGAGCCGATGGACTTCGCGGTTGCCGCTGACTCCTGGCTGCAGGCCGGCAAAGTGACGAGTACCTCGGGCAAGCCGTCGCTGTCGGGCTGCAATGCGCTCCCCTTTGAACCGGGCGCCACTGCCCAGCTGAGTGACCCGCGGGCGTCGTCCCCGTCCGGCTATGAGTTCCACATCCTGGTCGATACGCGTGGAGTCGAAGAACCGGTGTGCTGCGCCCCTACCCCCGTGCGCAAGGCCGTCGTCTCGCTGCCTGAAGGGGTGACCATCAACCCCTCGGTAGGCGCCGGCCTGGGGGTCTGCAGCGCAGCCCAGTACGCGGTGGAGACCCCCACCTCGCCCTTTGGCGCCGGCTGTCCCCCTGAATCGAAGATCGGCGACTTCCGGGTCAAGACGCCGATCATCTCCGGTGCGATCAACGGCTCGATCTTCCTCGCCGCGCCTCACGAGAACCCCTTCGGCAGCCTGATCGCCATCTACCTCGTCGCCAAGTCGACCGAACGCGGCATCCTGGTCAAGGTTGCGGGGGAGCTGAAGGCCGATCAGAGCACTGGCAACCTAACGGCCGTCTTCGACAAACTCCCCCAGCTGCCCTACTCGGACCTGGAAATCCACTTCCGCGAAGGGCAGCGCAGCCCGCTCGCCACCCCATCGGCCTGCGGCGCCATCTCCACCGAGGCCGACCTGACACCTTGGGGCAACCCCGACCTGGTACGACATAAATCGCTCCCGGCGGCGATCACCGCGGGCGCGGGCGGCGGTCCCTGTCCCGTCGGCTTGGCGCCTTTCGCACCGCAGGCCGTTGCCGGCATGCTCAACTCGCGTGCCAGCGCCTACACACCCTTCTACCTTCACCTGACGCGGAAAACGACCGAACAGGAGATCGTCTCCTACTCGGCCCAGTTCCCGCCCGGGCTGTTGGCGAAAATCGCCGGCATCCCCTACTGCCCCGATGCCGCGATCGAAGCCGCTAGGCACATCTCCGGGGTGGTCGAGCGCGATCACCCGTCCTGTCCGGCGGCGAGCCTGATCGGGCATACCTACTCCGGCTATGGGGTGGGCTCTGCGCTTGCCTACGCGCCGGGCAACCTCTACCTCGCCGGCCCCTACCGCGGCTCCGCCTTCTCGGTGGTCGCGATCGACTCGGCTCTGGTCGGCCCCTTCGACCTCGGCGTGGTGATCGTCCGCTCGGCGGTGCGCATCGACCCTCAGACCGCGCAGGCCTCGATCGACGCGATCGGAACCGACCCGATCCCCCACATCGTCGATGGCATCCCGATCCACCTGCGCGATATCCGCGCCTACATCGACCGACCGAGCTTCACTCTGAACCCGACCAGCTGCGAACCGTTCAAAGTTGCCTCGGCGCTGAATGGCGCCGGGCAGCGTTACGCGGATCGCTCCGACGACACGCTGGCGGTTGCCACCGCGCCGTTTCAGGCCTTCGACTGCGGCTCGCTGGGGTTCCGCCCGCGGATCGGACTGCGCCTCGAGGGCGGGACGAAGCGTGGTGATTACCCATCGCTGCGCGTCACCGTCCGTCCCCGCCCTGACGACGCCAACATCGCCTCCTCCCAGGTGCGCCTACCGCCTTCGCTCTTCCTCGACCAGTCGCGGATCCGAGCTGTCTGCACGAACAAGCAGTTCAATGCTGGCCGCTGTCCGCGGGGGTCGGTCTACGGCCACGTGCGTGCCTTTACGCCGCTGCTGGAAGCGCCGATGCAGGGGCCGGTCTACCTGCGCTCCTCCTCCCACACGCTGCCTGACCTCGTCTTCGCTTTGCGCGGCCACGGTATCGAGGTCGACCTCGCCGGTCGCATCGATGCCTACAAGGGCGGCATCCGCGGCACCTTCCCAACGATTCCCGACGCGCCGGTGAGCAAGTTCGTGCTGAAGATGAACGGTGGCAAGCGCGGCGTCCTGGTTGACGCGGAAAACCTCTGCAAGACGAAGCAGCTCGCTACGGCGCGCCTGCTCGGGCACGCCAATCTCGGCTGGCGCCTTCACCCGGTGGTCAAAGCCGCATGCGGCAAGAGCAAGGGTAAGAAGAAAGGGCGTGGACGGTGACGAGGATCAGGGGGTTGATCATCCTTCTGGCTTGCCTGCTGTTTACTGGACTTTCGCTAGGGGCGGGTGAGGCCTCGGCTTCGCGAGAAAGGCTGTTTCAGCCAGGCGGCAGCAGAGCGGAAGAAGAATGGCTACGCCCTCAAAAGATCGAAGGTGCCTGCGGCGTCGCCGTCTTGCCGTCCCCACCGGCTCTCTACCTCTCCGACTACTACCACCGGGTGATCGACGCCTTTAACCTCGCCGGCCTCTTTCAGGGCTCCTATGCCCTCGCCGGGGGCGCTCCGCGCACCGAAATCAACGAACGCGATGCCGTCTGCGGATTGGCTGTCGACACGAATGGCAGGCTCTACGGCAACGAACTGCACCAGGCGGTGATCACTCTGCCGGGCGAAGAAGTCGTCGACTCTGGCCACTCGACCGGGGTCGCGGTCGACGGTGCCGGCAACGTCTACGTCGACGACCGCACCTACGTGGCCGTCTACGACGCCCCGGTCACGCCGGGAGAGCCGGCGGCGGAGAAAATTGGCTCCGGGCACCTCACCGACGCCTACGGCGTCGCGGTCGACTCCAGCGGCGACCGGGTTTACGTTGCCGATGCCGCCAGCGACACGGTCAAGATCTTCGAACCGGCGACGGAACCGATCAAACCCGCGAAGGAAATCAACGGGCCGGCCGAAGCCAAGTTCAGCTCCCTGAAAGACGCGGCGCTGACCGTGGACACGAGCAAAGGGGAAGGGCAGGGGCACCTTCTCGTGATCGATGACACCGACCCCGGGGCCGAGATGCCGGTGGCGGCGATCTACGAGTTCGATGCCGCGGGCAATTACCTAGGTCGCCTCGCGGGCCGGAAATACGGAGGCTCCGCCGAACCGCGGGAAGGGCCACTGTTCGGCGAACCGTCAGGCCTCGCGATCAATCCCGAAACGGGAGATCTCTACGTCACCACTGGCAACAGCTTCCAATCGAACCTGCTCAAGTACGGCCCCTACGAAGCGCCGCCGCCGCTGTCCGCGCTTGGCGGCAAATCGCCGTCGACGGTGGCTATGGGCCCACCCGCGCCTCCGCTGAGCGCACCCTCTGCCGCCGAGGCGACGCCGACGCGCCGGCTGGGGGCGTCGGCGTCGGTGGTCGTCCAGCGAGGCCCCGTGCAGGTCAGCTTCGACGGCAAGCTGACCCCCCACGCGCTGCCGCGACATGGAACGGCGCCGGTCGGGATTGCCGTTAAGACGCTGATCTCCGGCACCAAAGGCAATACTCCGCCGCAGCTGCGGCGCATTGCGATCGAGATCAACCGCAACGGCCACTTCAGCGCAAAGGGCCTGCCCGTCTGCGATCAACGTGACATCCAACCCTCGACCACCAGCGGAGCCCGGGCCGCCTGCGGCCCCTCCTTGGTCGGCGAAGGACACTTCTCCGCCAACGTGAAGCTGCCAAGGCAATCGCCATTCCCCTCGGACGGCAAGGTGCTTGCCTTCAACGGGCGCTTGCGTGGCAAGCCGGCGATTCTCGCTCACATCTATGGCACCCAGCCAGTGCCCACCTCGATCGTGCTGCCCTTCTCCATCCACGAGACGCGCGGCACCTATGGGACCGTGCTCGAAACCTCTCTGCCGCGCGCCACCGGCGACTGGGGCTACGTGACCGGCCTGGAGATGAAGCTGCGCCGCAGCTTTCGCTACCACGGCAAGAGGCGCAGCTATCTGAGCGCCGGTTGTCCCGCCCCGCCAGGTTTTCCGGGCGCCTCCTTCCCGCTCGCTCGCACAAGCTTCGCCTTCGCTGGGGGGGCCAAACTGGTCTCGGTTCTGGACCGAAGCTGTCGGGCAAAGGACTAGCTGGGCGCAGAATTGCGCGGCCGACAGGGCGCAGGAGTCACCCTGTATTCGCAGAAGGTCCCGCGAGTATGGCCAGATTGAGAAAGCGAAAGACAGGCGGCGAGGAGCCGCAGCGACGGCGGCCGGGAGGCAAGCCGATCATTGAGCTGCGCGACGTGACCAAGGTCTATCCGGGCGGTCACATGGCGCTCGACCGGGTCTCACTGGCCGTCGACCGCGGCGAGTTCGTCTTCCTCGTTGGCCCGACCGGCTGCGGCAAGTCGACGTTGATCAAGACGCTGATCCGCGACGAGGAGGCTACGGACGGCGCCGTCCGCATCGCCGGCCGCGACATCGGCGCTCTGCCGGAGAAGAAAATTCCCCAACTGCGGCGCAACATCGGCACCGTCTTCCAGGACTTCAAGCTGCTGCCCGACCGCACCGTCTACGACAACGTTGCCTACGCGCTGCAGGTGATCGGTGCCTCGCGGGGCCAGATCCGCACCCAGGTGCCGGAGACGCTGCGCCTAGTCGGCCTCTCGACCAAGCTGCACAGCTACCCCGACCAGCTCTCCGGCGGCGAGCAGCAGCGCGTCTCGATTGCCCGCGCCTTCGTCAACCACCCGCCGCTGCTGCTCGCCGACGAGCCCAGCGGCAACCTCGACCCGGTCACCTCGATCGGCGTCATGCAACTGCTCTACCGGATCAACAAGACCGGTACGACCGTCGTCGTCGTCACCCACGACCGCGAGATGGTCGACAACATGCGCCGCCGCGTGATCGAGCTCTATGAGGGCAGGGTCGTCCGCGACGAGGTCAGCGGCGGCTACACCGAGGAGTCGACGACTGAGTTTGGCCTGCGCATGCGGGCCGAGATGGGCGTCGCCCCCGAGGGCCAGACCAACGGACACGACGCGCTGATCTAGATGTCCCGATTCTTCTTCTTCACCCAGGAGGCGTTCCGTGCCCTGCGCCGCAACGGCGCCCCGAGCATGGCGGCAATCGTCACCACGGTCACCACTGTGATCCTGCTCGGCGTGCTGATCCCAGTCTTCCAGACCACCCAGGCAAAGAGCGAATCGGTGCGCGAAAGCCTCGAGTTCCGGGTGGCGCTCTACGACGACGCAACGCAGGGCGAAATCGTCGCGCTCGAAGACAAGCTGAAGGCGATTCCGCATGTCGCCTCGGTCGCCTTTGTCAGCAAGAGCGCGGCCCTGGCGGAATTGAAGAAGGACCTCGGCAAGAGCAAGAGCGAAGACCTACTCACCCAGCTGCACGACAACCCGCTGCCCGCCAACTTCCAGATCAAGGCCGACGACGCCAGCAACCTCGACGCGGTCCGCGCCGCGGTCACGCCGCCGGGCCCGAACGGCAAGCCGAAGCCGATCTCGCCGATCATCCAGGACGTCTTCGACCGCCAGCAGGAGTCCCAGCAGATCGAGCAGGTGACCAGCGCGCTGAAGATCGTGCTTACCGTGATCACCGCCCTGCTGATCCTCGCCTCGCTGATGCTGGTCGGCAACACGATCCGGCTCTCGATCTACACCCGCCGCCGCGAGGTGGAGGTGATGCGACTGGTCGGCGCGACCCGTTGGTTCATCCGCTGGCCATTCATGATCGAGGGCGTCGTCGTCGGCTTCGCCGGTGGTCTGATCGCCATACTTATCCTGTGGCTGGGCAAGATCACGATCGTCGACCCGCTGAGCAACACCTTCTCCTTCCTCGCGGCACAGAACAACAGCACCCTCTCCTTTCCCGCCCTGGTAGCGATCCTCTTCGCCGCCTCGGTGCTGGTCTCCGCGGTTGGCTCCGGCGTCACCCTGCGTCGCTTCCTGAAGGTTTGAGCGCCGCGTGAGCGCGGCGAAGATCGCGGCCCTGGTGGCCGCCCTGATCGTCGTTCTCTGCGCCGGGATCTGGCTCGGCGGCCATCCCGGCAAGCTGCCCGAATTCGTCCGCGACCGCTTCGTCGATGACTCCGCAGGGCTCAACCTGGAAGCGACGGAACTAATCGAAGACAATTACTTCCGCTCGGTCGGCTCGACCGAATTGACCAATTCCTCTCTGCAGGGCATGGTCCGCGAGCTGCGCCTCCGCCACCACGACCGCTTCTCCGACTACTTCTCCCCGGAAGCGCTTGACAGTTTCAACGAGGAGATCTCCGGGCATTTCTCCGGGATCGGCTTGACCGTCTCCGAAGTCAAAGCAGGGTTGCGGGTCGACACCGTCTTCCCGAAATCGCCGGCCTCCGAAGCCGGGATCAAGCCCGGCGACGTAATCGTCTCGGTCAACGGCGACTCGATCGCCGGCGAGAACAGCCAGGTCGCGACCGGCAAGATCAAAGGCCCGGAGGGGTCGGAGGTGACGATCGGGGTGAAGACCAAGGGGCGAGGCAAGGTCGACGAGCGCGAGGTCACCCGGGCTCAGATCGCCCTGCCGGTGGTGACCAGCAAAATCAAGGAAGTCCACGGTCACAAGCTCGGCTACGTCGGCATGGTCTCCTTTAGCGAAGGCGTGCACGCGCTGCTGCGCGAAGCCGTCGAAAAAGTGCAGAAAGAAGGTGCCGAAGGGATCGTGCTCGATTTGCGCGGTAACGGCGGTGGCCTGCTCGAGGAAGCGGTGCTCAGCGCCAGCGTCTTCCTGCCCGACGACGAAGTCGTGGTGACGACCGACTCGCGCACCCAGGGCCACGCCGTCTATAAGACTGTCGGCAACAACCTGCCGAAGCTGCCGATGGTCGTCTTGATCGATCGCAACACCGCCTCCGCGGCGGAGATTCTCACCGCAGCGCTCGCCGACGACGCCGGCGCCACAGTCGTCGGTACCCGCTCCTACGGCAAGGGCGTCTTCCAGCAGGAGATCGGCCTCTCCAACGGCGGCGCCCTGAAGCTGACGATCGGCGAGTACTTCACTCCCGATGGCGTCAATCTCGCCCAGAGCCACGGCATTCACCCCGACGTCAAGGCCAGCGACAACCTGCGCACGCCGCGCGACGAGGCCCTCGAACGCGCACTCGGAGTGCTCGCGTCGGAACGATGAGCTTGCGGTGCGCCTTTTACTCCCTGTGCGTGCATAAGGCGCACCGGAGCGGGGTTCGGTGAGCAAGCGGGACTGGCGGTATTACCGGGAGCGGCAGCGGGCGCGTGGCCGAGGGCGGCGCCGGGAGCCGCGCAACGCGCGCGAGGCGATCGATGCCCTGCTTGATGAGCGCCTGGAAGGCCGCGGCTTTGCCGCGGCGCTCGAGGTCGAAGCGGGGCGGGCCGCCGATGCGGCCGCGGCGAGTGAGGTCCGCCGCCGCGACCTCACCGAGCTGCCCGCCTTCACGATCGACCCGGCGACGGCGCGCGATTTCGACGATGCGATCTCGGCCCGGCGCGAGCAGGACGGCCTGCGTGTCTGGGTCCACATCGCCGACGTTGCCGCTCACGTGCGGCCGGGAACGCCGCTCGATTTGGAGGCGCGGCGGCGCGCCAATAGCACCTACGCAGCGGGTGCGGTCGAGCCGATGCTGCCGCGGGCGCTGAGCGAGGAGGCGTGCAGCCTCGCCCCCGATGTCGAGCGCCTGGCAGTGACCGCCGAGATCGAGCTCGGTCCAAGCGGCAAACCCCGCGCGTCCAGCTTCTACCGCAGCCGCATCCGTTCGCGGGCGCGCCTCGACTACGACCAGCTGGATCGCGTCTTTGCCGCTCGTGAGAGCCCGCCCGAGGGCGTGGCCGAGCCGCTGGCGGTGGCGCGTGAGGCGGCATCATCGCTGGGGGAGCAGCGGGGCGCGACCAGCCTCGAGATCGATTCAAGCGAGCCCGAGTTCCGCTTCGACGCGGCCGGCAACGTCGTCTCCGCTCGCTCGGTCCCCCAAACCGAGTCGCACCGCCTGATCGAGCGACTGATGATCCTCGCCAACGAACAGGTTGCCCAACTGCTCGAGCGCAAGCGCGTGCCGGCGGTCTACCGGGTGCACGCCCAGCCCGATCCAGCGCGGGTCGAGCGCCTGGTCGAGCAGCTGGGCGCGCTCGGCGTGCCGACGCCGCCGCTGGGCCAGGGGCTCGCCCCGGCCCAAGCCGGTCAGGTGGCGGCGCAGGCGAGCCGTCTCGTGGTCGAGGAGGCGGCGCGGCGCGGGTACGGTCGGGAGGCGTATACATCGCTCGTGCTCCGTTCCCTCATGCAAGCCTCCTACAGCGACCGCAACAGCGGTCACGCTGGTCTCGGCAGCGCCGCCTACTGCCACTTCACCTCGCCGATTCGGCGTTACCCCGACCTGCTCGTCCACCGGGCGCTGCTGGCAACACTGGGTGAGGGGGAGGAGGCACCGCGGGCGGCCGAGGCGCGCGAGGTGGCCTGGCACAGCAGTGAGTGCGAGCGCGAGTCCGCTCGGGTCGAGCGCGATGCCGACGACGTTTGCGCCGCCTACCTCTTGCAGCGCGAGTTGGCCCAGCGTGGCGAGGAGACAGAGTTCGAGGGCGGGGTCTCGGGGGTGATCCGGGCCGGTGCCTTCGTCCGCTTCGGCGGCGAACTCGGCGATGTCTACGAGGGGTTCGTGCCGGCGCGAACGATGGGTGACGAGCGCTTCGAGCTGAACGAGACCGAGACCGCCCTGGCCGGGCGGGAGTCGGGCGCCACGCTGCGCCTCGGCGATCCGATATCCGTCCGGGTGAGCGAGGTCGCCCCGGCGCGCGGGCGCGTCGATCTGGAGCGCCTCGATGGCTAAGAAGGGCAAGAAGCGCGAGCCTGCCTCGGGTGACGTCGCCACCAACCGCCGCGCCCGCCATAAATTCGAGCCGGTGGAAAAAATGGAGGCGGGGATCGTCCTGCTGGGCTCCGAGGTGAAGTCGCTGCGCAATGGCAAGGCGCAGATGACCGATTCCTACGCCGTGGTCGAAAAGGGCGAGGTCTGGCTGCGCAAGCTGCATATCCCGCCCTACGAACCGGCCAGCCGTGAGAACCACGAGCCGGAACGGCCGCGCAAACTACTGCTGCACAAAGGCGAGATCGAAAGGCTGATCGGCAAGACCGCCGAGAAAGGTTTGACGCTGATCCCGCTCCGTATCTACTTCAAAGGCCCGCGGGCGAAGGTCGAGTTGGCGCTGGCGCGGGGCAAGGAGGGCCGCGATCGCCGTCGCGACATCGCGGACCGTGACGTGCGTCGCGAAGTCGAGCGAGAATTCAAGGGCCGGATGAGGTAGCTTCGGGACCGATGCGCTTCAGGATTTCCCTGCTCTGGTCCGCGTTGACCCTCGTTGCGCTCGCCCTTGCCGTTCCGGCTCAGGCGCAGGCTGATTCCTTCCCGAGCGAAGCCGGCAACTTCGTCAGTGACAACATCCAGTACTTCGTCGGTGGCCTTGTCGCGGCGATCCTGCTGCTGCTGCTCGTCGTCAGCGTGACCCAGCGACGGGCCAAGGAGAAGGCCGCCAAGCAAGCAACGAGTCCGTCTGACATGCCGCCCCCGTCGCCGGGCAAGGCCACGCCGCCCCCGCCGGTCGGCGCGCCGCCGCCGGCCGCACAAGCGCAGACGACCGAGTTGCCCCGCACACCACCTCCAATCCTCACCTCGCCGCAGGCGCTCGGCACTTCGCCCGTGACTGCGCCTGGTGCTCCTCCCGGCCCCGCGTCAGCAGCCGCCGCTCAGCAGCCAGTGAGTTCGAAGGACAAGCGCAAACTGGCCCGTGAGCAGCAGCGGCTTGCCCGCATCGCGCACCGCAAAAAGCGCCAGGAAGAGGCCAAGCGACGCAAAGAAGAACGCCTCACGAAGCGGGCTGGGCGTCGCGGCGAGCCGGCTGGCGGTGGTGGTCGCGCCGATAGCCGCCGGGCTCGTAAGGAAGCGGCAAAGGTC
Organism: uncultured Solirubrobacterales bacterium; assembly: GCA_963716345.1. Lineage (GTDB taxonomy): Bacteria > Actinomycetota > Thermoleophilia > Solirubrobacterales > 70-9 > VRUE01. Next base: position 541,680 of record OY970304.1, on the reverse strand, counting down.
GAGCGGCAGCTGGCCGAGGCGCGTGCCGCGCAGGAGCGCGAACAACTTCAGCAAGGAGGCCAAGTCGCACCGCTGCCCCCAACGGGCCAGCCGGTGACGCCCCAGGCCGCTGTCCCTCTCTCAGTGGAATCGATTCCACCGGTGTCTCAGCCCGTGCCTCCTGCGGCCGCGTCAGTGCCCCCTCTGGCGCCCGCTCCGACGACGCCCATCGGTTACGAGGACCCCGCCGTGGCCGAACAGCGTGTGCAGGACAAGGTCGCCGAGATCCAGCGCGAGGAGGAACGGATCCGGGCGGAGGCTGATCGCCGAATCCAGGAGGCCGAGCGGCTGCAGCACGAGGCTGAAGGCCGCACCGCCCAGGCCCAGGCGGGCCAGACGACTCAGAGCATGGCGGCAGTGCCGCCGATCGCTCCAGCGGCGCCTGCGGTTGGAGGCTCAGCTGGATTGCAGACGGCAGAGCAGCGCCTCCAGCAGGGGCGTGAGGCGCAGGAGCAGGCGATGGCAGAGGCGCAGGAGCGACTGCGCCAGATTGAAGAGCGCACCAAGGAGGCCGAGCGCCGCGCGGCTGAGGCGGAGCGCCTGGCCAAGCTCAAGTCCGAAGAGGATGAGCGCGAGCGGCGCCTGCAGGAGATTCGCGACAGCGTCACCCAGGCGGAGGAGCGCGCTCGCGAGGCTGAGCGCCGCGCCGCTGAGGCCGAGCAGGCCGTGATCCAGTCGGTCCAGGGCCAGGGGACGGTGCCGTCCCAACCCGTTGCCCCACCACCGGCCCCATTCGCCACGCCGCAGCCCTCGCAGCCCATGCCGCCACCTGCTCCCGAGCCCACTCCGCCCCCGCCAGATCCCGGCCCGCCCGTGCCGCCGGCACCCGAACCCACGCCGCCTTCGCCGCTTCCTCCGGCCCCACCGTCCCCCGAGCCGGTCCCACCACCGCCGACTCCGGCTCCACCGACGCCACCGCCGAGCCCGGAGCCACCAGCTCCCGCGGCCGTAGTGCCCGCCCCCGCTTCACCCGCCCCATCAGGGGGGACGATCAACCTCAACTCAGTCAGCTTCGAGCAGCTCCGAGCCGAGAACCTCTCGGTCACCCAGGCCACCCGCCTGCTCGCCCATCGCGAGCGACTAGGCCGCTTCGGCTCCGTCGATGATCTCGACGAGGTCCCTGGGTTTCCGCAGGACGTTCTGGAAGACCTGAAGCGCCGCTCAAGCGTTTAATTGCCCTAGAGGCCGACTGCCTCCAAGAGCTTCAGCCAGACCTCGCTGCGGCTCGGGTAAGCGGCGACTGCGTGTCGGAGTTTCGGGAGGGGCACTTCGCCGACGATGGCGATCGTTGCGGCGTGGAGGAAGTCGGCGGTCTCGAAGCCGGTGAAGGTGGCGCCGACGATGATTCCGCGCGACTCGTCGATGACGATCCGCGAGGTGCCGCCGGTTTCCTTGCCTTGGAAGCTGGCGCCGGCGGTGCCGTCGGTGGGGACGTCGATCGCCTTTGCCTCGATGCCGGCTTCCTGCGCCTGGGCGAGGGTCTTGCCGACCGCGGCGACCTGGGGATCGGTGAAGGTGACCCGGGGTGAGCCGATCCCTTCCGCCGCTACGGCGACCTCGCGACCGAGGATGTTCTCGGCGGCGACCCATGCTTGGTACTTGCCCATGTGGGTGAAGAGGGCACGCCCGTTGACGTCGCCGACCGCGTAGAGCCACTCGCGGGCGCCGACCCGAAGCCCCTCGTCGGTATCGAGGAAGCCGGCTTTGCCAGGTTCAATATCGACGGTGTCAAGTCCGATCTCACCGGTGCGTGGTTTGCGGCCGACAGCGACGAGAATCTCAGCGGCGGCGACCTCGGAGTTGTCGTCCAGGGTGACGGTGACGATGTCGCCCTCGCGGCTCACTCGGACGGCTTTCGCGCCGGTGCGGACGTCAACGCCGTGCTTCTCGCGCAGCGCCTCGCCGACTTCCTCGCCGGCAAACGGCTCCTCGCGCGAAAGCACCTGGGACCCGCCCTCGATCAGGGTCACCCGGCAGCCAAGTGAGGCCCAGGCCTGGGAAAGCTCACAGCCAACAGGTCCGGCGCCGAGTACGACCATGCTCTCGGGCACCTGCTTCGCTGTGGTTGCCTCGCGGTTGTTCCAGGCGCGGGCCGAGTCGAGGCCGTCGATCGGCGGCATCGCGGCGCCGCTGCCGGTGGCGACGACGATCGCCTGGCGGGCGCTGAGCAGATCATCGCCAACGCGCACGCGCCGCTCGCCGTCGAGCTTTCCGCTGCCGCGGAAGAGCTCGATCCCGCGTTCTTCCAGCCAGGGCAACTGGCCGGAGTCGTCGCGGTCGTGGATCACCTCGTCGCGGCGCTCGAGCACCGCCCGCGGATCGAGCCGCGCATCGACGGTAATGCCGGGCACTCGCTGCGCCTCGGCGAGCAGGTCGGAGGGCCGCAGCAGCGCCTTCGAGGGCATGCAGGCGTAATAGGAACATTCGCCGCCAACCAGATGCTGCTCGACGATCGCGACTGAGAGCCCGCCGTCGGCGAGCCGACCGGCGCAGACCTCTCCGGGCGCCCCGGCACCGAGCACGATTGCGTCGAATGTCTTCTCGGTCACGTGTGTATTCCTACCCGACTCCGTACAATTGCTGCACATAGCATGGGGGCGACAGGCTTCGACGTGGTCGATCCGTGCGAAAGGTTGCAGGTCGAGGTTGCCGGAGGCCTCGTTAAACCCCGGCACCAACCAATACGTGCGGACCATGAGTTCGCCCTCGCTGCCTAGCTAGAACCTAGGCGATGAGAGTCGGTCCTCCCTCGCCCGTAGGGAGGGCAGCCGGCTTCAGAACACGGGCTCACCCCGGCGGATCGCCCCGTCTGCCAGGGGACAATTCAGAGGGCTTTATCTCCCGCAGTGCCCGCCGGCGCGGACCCCGGGAGACGAGAATCAAGCGCCGGCTAAACCTGTAGATGCCTTCGCGCTACGACCACGGACGCCGGTTCAATTCCGGCCGCCTCCACTCTCAGAGATGTTGTGAAAAATAGCGTTGCATTCCGTGAAAACCAGTTGAGTCGCCGCAGCATGAAGGAACTCCGCATCCTCTCCTTGGCCAGCCCAACGGAGGCGGTTTGCCATCGCGACCAGCATCAAACCCCACTCCTGAGCGATGTCTTCCTCTTTGCAGTCGGGAAACATCCAAAGGACGTCTCGGTAGCCAGGCCTGCTGTCGGGCCGAGGCAACGACGTAAGCGGAAAGAAGAAACCGGCAGGGCTCACTGGGATCCGGAAGCATTCCTCGATCGATCTGTCTATGAGAGTCTCAGGGACGAGAAGGCGCTGCCCTCTATACCCAGATTGCTCGACGTTGATGGCCTCGAGGAGATCCTCTGAGAGGACTCGTTTGGAGATTCCGCTCGCCGCTGCGGGTAGTGATTCCGTCTTTTCTAGACCGTCCTCATCCATCTCTTGAATCGCGCCTCGTATCCAGATTCTTTCTCGACCTGTCTCGGATGAGCCGCTTCTTCGAAATGTCTCTCGGAAGATCAGACGCCCGATGGTGATTGCGGCCTTGACATCGGGCGTGGTGAGGGCTGCAGCATCAGACTGAATCATTCCGCCTGTCTGGCTCGCAAGCGATCCCGGGGCCAGCTCGAGCGCATGGCGAATGATCAGGTCCAGATGGTGTTGAGCCGATTTCGCGGCAGCGACTCCACCGGATCTCCAGCGGGACTTCATGCCCAAAACGTCGAGGTACAGAAGGATCATTGAGCGTGAAGTGGTATCAGCCGGGATCCAATCGTGAATATGGTTTCGTTGATGGAGCGCTACGTCGCCTTCCTGCGCGGGATGAACCTGGGTGGGCGGCGGATCAAGAACGAGGAGCTGCGGGCGGAGTTCGAGACGTTGGGCTTTGCCGATGTCGCCTGCTTCCGCGCCAGTGGCAACGTCGTCTTCAGCACCAAGGGCAGCGAGGCGAAGCTGACGGGCGAGATCGAAGCCGGGCTGGGGGAGGCGCTGGGCTACGAAGTGCCGGTCTTTCTCCGCAGCGCGGCCGAGTCGAGCGCGCTTGCGTCCCGCGAGCCGTTTGATGCTGCGGCGGTGAAGGCCGCCAAAGGCAAGCTCCAAGTCGCCCTGCTGCCAAGCAAGCCGGCAGCCAAGGCGCGCAAAGCCGCATTGGCCGAGGCCACCGATGAGGACCGGCTGGCGGTCCAAGGCCGTGAGCTCTACTGGCTGCCGAGCGGAGGAGTCTCAGAAACCGATCTCGACCTGAAAACGGTCGAGGCAGCGCTCGGGCCGTGGACGATGCGGACGATGGGCACGATCGAGCAGATCGTCGCCAAGTACTTCACCTAGAGGTCGGCGCGCGGGATCGCGGCGATCTCCAGGTCGCTGCTGACGGCGCCGATCTCATCCGGCAGGGCCGAAAGACGCACATCGGAGACGAACTCCAGGCGCTGGCCGAGCGGGCGGAAGAAGTTGTCGTAGTGAGTGGGAACGACGACCTTCGGGTCGAGGCGGGGGATGATCCGCTGCCAGTAGTCATCGGTGAAGTTGCGGCCGGCGACGCCGGCGAGGAAGACGTCGATCCCGCGCTCGCGCACTGCCTCGTCGATCAGGTTGGCGCTGCCCTGGTGATAGAAGCTAACCCCGGCGACCTTGATCGAGATTCCCCAGACCTGACCGCAGCGGTAGGCGCCCGGGGTGAGACCGTCGAGGTGCTCGCAGGTGAGGTCGCCGTCGTAGGGCACGGCGAGCCCAAGCAGCAGCTTGGAGTGGATGCTGGGCGTGAAGCTGACCTCGAACGGTCCCAGCTCGTAGGTGCGGTAGGGCTCAACCTCGACCGTCTGCGCGGCGAGGCCGTGCAGCCCCATCAGCGTCAGCAGCGAGTCGGAGCCGTAGGCTTTGCAGCCGAAGCGGCGGGCGATCGCCGGTGCGTCGACGGCGTGGTCGAAGTGGGTGTGGCCGACCAGCACCCCGACGACCTCGCCAGGAGCCTGGACGAAGCGATCGAGCATCGCCGGGTCGGGCAGCGCCGATCGACGTCGCAGTAGATCGGCGAAGGGGACCCGCGAGAGGTAGGGGTCGACGAAGAGCGTCTTGCCCTCGGCGCTGATTCGGTAGCCGGAGACGCCCAGCCATTCGATCTCCAACCCGTCCGGAAGCTCGAGCGGTCGCGCCTCCAGCTCGCCCAGCGCCTGCTCGCCTTCGCGCTGCGCGGCACGCCGGCCCAACTGCGCCTTGGCGAGCTCGCCGAGGTGTCGCAGCGGGCTTGCCACGCCTTATGCGGTCGCGACGGTTGCGGAGAGCTCGGGTGGGCTGGCGATCGTCTGCAGGACGACGCAGTAGCGCTCGGTCAGCTTCAGCAAGGTCTGCAGTTGTTCCGGGTCCGCATCGGTGTCGAGCTCGAAGGCGAGGCGGATGGAGCGGAAGCCGACCGGGGCGTCGCGATCTACGGCGAGCGTGCCGCGGAAGTCGAGGTCGCCGTCGGCGCGCACGGTCCCTGAGCGCACCTCGATCCCCAGTGAGGTCGCCACGGCGCGCAGGGTCACGCCGGCACAGGCGGCGAGCGCCTCGAGCAGCATGTCGCCGGAGCAGAGCTGGCTGCCGTCGCCGCCGCTTGCCGGGTGCAGCCCGGCCTCGGCGATCGCACGGCCGGTATTGACCGAGCAGGAGACGCCCTCGCCGAGCTCGCCCTGGGCGGAAAGCGTGATCAGGGCGGCGTCGGGGTCCTCGCGGTAGCGCTCCTTCAGCGGTGCCTGGGCCGCCTGCAGCTGCTCTCGTTCCATGCCCGCAGCTTACGCATCGCCCGTTCGCGGCAAGCCGCGTAATGTCAGGCTGACCATGGCCATCGCCACAGCGACCACGATCGACCTCTACGCCGGCGGCAAGCTGCTCTTCGCCGACGTCTCCTTCAAGCTCGAGCCGCGCGAGCGGATGACGCTGTCGGGGCGCAACGGGGTCGGCAAGTCGACGCTGCTGCGCGTCCTGGCCGGCGAGCGGCCGCCCGACTCGGGGAGTCTCGCCTTGCAGAAGGGCGCGCGAGTGGCCCTGCACGACCAGCGCCCGCCACGCGATGACGCGATCTCGCTTGGCGACTACGTCTTCTCCGGTCGCGCCGACATGGAGGAGACCGAGGTTGAGCTGGCGCGACTGGAGGCGGCGATGGGCGCCGGCACTCCCGACGAGGAGACGATGCGCGCCTACTCGGCGGCGCAGCAGCGGCTCGAAGCGGGCGGCGGCTACCGCTGGCGCGACGACGTGCTCGCGGTGCTCGGTGGCCTCGGCTTTGGCGACGAGGCGGCTGGGCGGCAGCTCTCGACCTTCTCCGGTGGTGAGCTGACCCGCGCCTCGCTTGCCCGGGCGCTCGCCACCCGCCCCGACCTGCTGCTGCTCGACGAGCCCACCAACCATCTCGACATTCCCTCGCTGGAGTGGCTGGAGCGCTACCTCGTTGATCTCGACGCCGCCGTCGTCCTCGTCGCCCACGACCGCTGGTTCCTCGAGGCGGTGGGGACCTCGGTGCTCGAGCTGGAGGCGCAGCGCGGCCGTTTCTTCGCCGGCCCCTGGCACGCCTGGCGCAAGGAGCAGGCAGCGCGCGAGATCGCCCGTGGCAAGGCGATTGAGCGCCAGCAGGAGGAGATCGAGCGGATGGAGCGCTTCGTCGAGCGCTTCCGCTACAAGGCGACCAAGGCCAAACAGGCGCAGTCGCGGCTCAAGCAGATCGACAAGATCAAGCGCGACGGGGTCAAGGCCGAGCAGCGCGATCGCCGCAACTTGCGCTTCTCCTTCGTAACTCCGGAGCGGCCGGGCCGAATCGTCCTGAAATTCGTCAACGGGACGATCGAGGTGCCGGGTCGGACGCTGCTCTCCGGCGCCAACCTCGAAGTCGAACGCGGCGAGCACGTCGTCCTCGTCGGCCCCAACGGCGCCGGCAAGACGACCCTGATCGAGACCCTCGCAGGGCAGCGGGAGCCGGCCGCGGGCTCGGTGCGGACCGGCCACAACGTCAAGCTCGGCTACCTCTCCCAGCACGCCGAGACGGCGGCGGGGGAGGGGACCGTGCTCGAAGCCGCCCAGCGCGAGACCGGCCTCAGCGGACCGAAGGCACGCAAGCTGCTCGGTGGCTTCCTCTTCTCCGGTGCCGACGCGGAGAAGTCACTCGATGACATCTCCGGTGGTGAGCAGCGGCGCCTCTCGCTGGCGATTCTGGTCGCCTCCGGCGCCAACGTGCTGGTCCTCGACGAGCCCACCAACCACCTCGATATTGAGAGCCGCGAGGCGCTCGAGGACGCACTCTCAGCCTTCGAAGGCGCGGTGATCCTGGTCTCCCACGATCGCGCCCTGTTGGAGGCCGTCGGCAGTCGCACCCTCGTCTGCGAAGCCGAGCAGCTGCGCAGCTACGACAGCGGCTGGGCCACCTACCAGCACGACCGCGATCTGGCCGCGGAAACCGCCTCCGCGGCAGCCGCAGCGACCAAGCGCGAGGGCAAAGGTGGCAAGCGCCGCAGTCCCGGCACCATTTCGAAAAAGGCCGCCCGCAAGGCGAGCCGTTTGGCCGAGAAGATCGAGGCGGCCGAGGTCGAGCTGCGCCAGGTCGAGGAGGAGCTGGCAGATCCCGCAGCCTGGTCCTCCCCCACCAAGTCCCAACAGGCGAGCGAGCGCCACGAGTTGGCAAAAGGCAAGTTGGCCGAGCTCTACGAACAGTGGGAGGAGGCCGAGCGCGCGGTCAGCGCAGCGGCCGATCCAGCCTAACCATGGTTCCCTTGCCGGGTGCCAGGGTGATGTTGCGGACCCTGACCTTCTCTGCCTTGGGGTCGGGAGCGCTGAGCTCGGCGCGCTGGACGAACTCGCGCAGGACGATCCGCATCTCATATTCGGCGAAGGCGGCGCCGATGCAGCGCCGCACGCCGCCGCCGAAGGGGATCCAGGCGTAGTTGTCGGCCTTGCCCTCGAGGAAGCGCTCGGGGCGGAACTCCTCGGGGTTGGGGAAGAGGTCCTCGCGGTAATGCAGGGCGGCGATCGCGGCCATCACGAAGCTGCCCCTGGGCAGTTCGTAACCGCCGATCCGGGCTGGCGCCTTGAGCTTGCGGGCGACGTCGACGATCACCGGTCGCGCCCGCAGCGTCTCCCTGACTGTGGCATCGAGATAGTCGTCCTCGCCGGCGGCGATCGAGTCACGCAGCTTGGCCAGCACCCGCGGCGTGCGCAGTAGTCGCTCCATCGCCCAGGCGAGCCCGGTCGCGGTCGTCTCGTGGCCGGCGCCGAGCACGGTGACGAGCTCATCGCGCAGCTCTTCGTCGCTCATTGGGCTGCCGTCGTCATGGCGGGCCTGCAGCAGCAGTGAGAGCACGTCGTCGTGGCCCTCCTCGCCCGCTTCGACCTCCTTGCGGCGCAGGCCGATCTCCTCGTAGATGAACTCGTCGAGCTTGGCGCGGGAGCGCAGGAAGCGCGGCCAAGGGCTGCCTGGCCCGAAGTTCTTGCGCAGCGCCGGAAAGGTGGTGATCAGGCCGACCCGCTTGCTGAAGTCCTCGATCAGCAGCTCGAAGCGGGCCAGGCGCTGCTCGTCGTGGACGCCGAAGACAGCGCGCATGATCACCGCCAGGGTGATGCGCTGAGTGTGGGGGCGCAGGGCAAAGGGCTCGCCGACCGACCAGGTCTGCATCTGCTTCAGCGTTGTCTCGCGGATCAGCTCGCCATAGCCCTGGATGCGCTCGCCGTGAAAAGGGGGGAGGAGCAGCTTGCGCTGCTGCATGTGCGGCGCGTCGTCGAGGGTCAGTACCGAGTTGGGCCCAAGCGCCGGCTCGAGCACGGTCGCGTTGGCCTCACCGGCGTGAAACTGCTCGGGCGAGCCGGTGAAGAGCTCCTTGACCAGGGCCGGGTCGGCGACGTAGACGAGGCGACCGAAGAAGGGGAAGGAGAGGGTGAAGATATCGCCGTAGCGGCGCTGCAGCTGAACCAGGAAGCCGAGCGGATTGCGGGCGTAGCGCAGCGCTTGCAGCAGTGACGGAGCTTTTGAGCCGGGCGGCGAGCCGGTGTGTGCGAGCGTTGCCGGAGGCGAATGCGGGACCGTTGCCTGCTCCATCGCCTCGGAACCATAGAGCAAACTGGCTAGTCAGCCAGTCGGCGCGAGTCGACGATTAGAAGACGACCGTTCGGGCGCCGTCAAGCAAGACGCGGTCGTCGAGGTGAGCCTGGACGGCGCGGGCCAGCACCAGCCGCTCGATGTCGCGGCCGATCCGCCGTAGGTCAGAGACCTCGTCGCGGTGGCTGACCCTGGTTACGTCCTGGTCGATGATCGGCCCGGCGTCGAGTTCCTCGGTGACGTAGTGGGCGGTGGCGCCGATCAGCTTGACCCCGCGCTCGTGGGCACGGCGGTAGGGGTCGGCGCCGACGAAGGCGGGCAGGAAGCTGTGGTGGATGTTGATCGCCGCCGCGCCGAGGCGCTCGAGGAACCCGGCGGAGAGGACCTGCATGTAGCGGGCGAGGACGAGCAGGTCGACCTCGCCGAGCAGCTCCAGGGTGCGAGCCTCGGCCTCCGCCTTGGCGCCGGGCTCGACCGGCACGTGGTGGAAGGGCAGGCCCAGCGAGCGGACCTGCTGCTCGTGCTCGGCGTGGTTGGAGACGACGGCGACGACATCGGCGCCGAGCTCGCCGCTGCGCCAGCGCCAGAGCAGGTCGGAGAGGCAGTGGTCCTCGCGCGAGACCATGATCGCCACTTGCTTGCGCTGGCTCGACTCGGCAAAGCGGAAGTCCATCTCGAAGCGGTTGGCGATCTCAGCCTCAAAGCGGCCGTAGACCCCCTCGCGTTCGCCGGCCGGGACGGCATCGAAAGCCATCCGCATGAAGAAGCGGCCCTCGTCGCTCGAGTGCTGATCGGCATCGATGATGTTGAGCCCGGCCTCGGCGAGGAAGCCACTGACGGCGGCGATCAGACCGGGCCGGTCCGGACAAGCGAGCAGCAGGCGCGTTGTCGGTTGCTCGGCGATCCGCGCATCATCGCTTGCAGGGGAAGGAAAAGGCAAAGTGGCGGAGAGCACATCGTGCCTGGGTTCGTCTCAAAAGGCACGCACTATGTGAGAAGTGTGAGCGCGATCACCTTCCGGGGCCGCAAATACCGGCACGGTCCGCCGCTTGCTCACAAAACGCACATATTTCATTCCCGTTCTGATCCTTTGCATCGCCTTCCCCGCCGCGGCTCTTGCGGCTGGCAATGGCGAAGGGTCGTCACCTCGAGTTGGCGTCGCCAATGCCGTCCCCGCGCAGCTCTCGGTCCTGCGCCGCTCGACGGTGAGCTTCCACCGGACCATTCGGATCACGGTTGCCCACCTCGAAAAGGTCCGCCGCAAGCAGATCCGCCACCAACGCCGCGAGCTCTTCGCCAGTCTTCCGGGGGGCGTGTCCCAGGAAACACTTGACGCGATCGGCGCCTGTGAGTCTGGCGGCGACCCGACCGCGGTTTCCTCCGATGGCACCTACCGTGGCAAGTACCAGTTCGATTACGGCACCTGGGAATCGGTTGGTGGCAGTGGCGACCCCGCTGCGGCGCCCGAGCGGGAGCAGGACTACCGGGCGGCGCTGCTGTATTCGCGTTCGGGTTCCTCGCCTTGGCCCGTCTGCGGCTGAACCTACGATCAACGGCGTGAGCGAGGCGGTCCCGACACCAGACCCAAAGGGACCGCAGCGCAAGCCCCCAAAAGAAGCGATTGCCGAGGCCAAGGTCCGCGCTCCGACCAGGGGCAATCGCAAGCTCGAGTCCTTTCTGAACGCGGTCAACGGCGACGAGCAGGTGCGGACCTGGTGGTACATGACCCAGGTGCACGCGGAGCGGCTCGGCATGTCGGACCACTCCTGGGTCCATATGCAGATCGTGCTCAACATTGCGCTGCGTCTGCTGCGCCTCTTGGTCAAGGCCGGGGTCGAGCCCACTGTCGTTGCTGATCACGGGATGTCGCCCCGGGACGCTGAGGTCGTGGTTGCCGGTGGCGCCCTCTTGCACGACGTCGGGATGTCGATCCATCGCCAGGACCACGAGGCCTACAGTTTGTTTCTCGCCAACGGAGCGCTCGAACGGCTACTGGCCGACACCTACCGGCAGCCCGAGCGAACGATCGTCACCTCCGAGATCCTGCACGCGATCATTGGGCACCGGCGCCGCGGCGAGCCCTACACACTCGAGGCGGGAGTGGTCAGGGTCGCCGACGCACTGGATATGGCGCAAGGTCGGACGCGGATCCCGATCGAAGCCGGCCAGGAAGGGATCCACTCGATCTCCGCGGCGGCGGTCGATGAGGTGCGAATCGAGGCGGGGGAGACGCGGCCGGTGCGGATCGAGATCGAGCTGAATAACTCAGCCGGGATCTTCCAGGTCGATGACCTACTGGCGACGAAGATCCGCGGCACGCCGCTCGAGGGCAAGGTCGAGGTCGTCGCCGAGATCGAGGGCGAGACTGAGAAGCGTCTGCTCAGCGGCTTCCGGCTGGACTAGCCGTAGCGCTCGAGGTCGAGCCGGCGGCGTTCCTTGCGCTTCTCAAGTTTGCCCTGAACGATCGAGAGCACGATCACGAGGATCGCGAAGAAGAGGATCACGCCGAAGCAGAAGAAGGTGACCGTCTTGTCCGTGGTCGGACCAGCGAGACCGACGCCGTTGTCGGCGAGGGCAAGCGGCGCGGCCAGCAGTAGCGAGAGCAGTGCGGCGCAGATTGCCGCGAAAACTGTGGCTGAACGAGCGGGAACCTTCACGCCCGGAAATCTAGCGCAATAGGCGGGCGCCCTCGTCTCTTGCGCTCCATAGGATGCGCCGCGATGAGCAACCTCGAAGCCATCGTCCTTGGCCTGGTCCAGGGGCTGACCGAGTTCCTGCCGATCTCCTCCAGCGGCCACCTGCGGATCGTGCCGGCACTGCTCGGCTGGTCCGATCCTGGCGCTGGTTTCACCGCGGTGATCCAGCTCGGCACGATGGCAGCGGTCCTGATCTATTTCCGCGCCGATCTCCTGCGCATCGCCGCCGCCTGGCTCAGCGAGCTGCGGGTGCCGATCCGCCGGGCCAGCCAAGAGGCGAGGCTGGGCTGGTTCATCATCCTGGGGACGATCCCGATCTCGATCTTCGGCTTCATCTTCAAGGACCAGATCGAATCCGGCGCGCGCAGCCTCTACCTGATCGGCTCGGCGCTGATCCTCTTCTCCTTCGTGATGATCGCCGCCGAGCGGGTGGGCACCAGGCAGCGCTCGCTGGAGGGGATGGACGGCCGCGACGGTCTCTTCATCGGCATTGCCCAGTCGCTTGCGCTCGTGCCCGGCGTCTCGCGCTCGGGGGCGACGATCTCGGCCGGGCTGTTCCGCGGCTTCGACCGCGTCGCCGCGGCGCGTTACTCGTTCCTGCTCTCGGTGCCGGCCGTCGTCCTCAGCGGCCTCTTCGAGCTGCGCAAGGTCGGCGAAGCCGGCAGCCCCTCGGCGGCGGCAACGGTGATCGCCACGCTGGTGGCCTTCGTCACCGGTTACGCGGCGATTGCCTGGCTGCTTCGCTACCTCAGCTCGCACAGCCTCGAGATCTTCGTCATCTACCGAATTGCGCTCGGCGTCCTGGTCCTGGTCCTCGCCGCGACCGGCGCGATCAGCTAAACCAGCCCTTAAATGGCGAACGGCCCGGGGCAGTGGGCCGTTCGCGGTAACGAGAGAGGAGTCTCGTGAGACCGAATCTTCTCGACGTTTCAACTCGCGGCCGTGAATATCCAGAGAATCCTTTGAGAAGGTCGAGTAACAACTTCCGGGCGCCGATCTTGGCCGGCTTTTCCGCAAATTAGGGCAATCCACCTGTGAAAATCCAGTGAACGCAGGGTTTTTATCTCGTCACCCGCCGTTCTTGCTGCATACAATGCCCGCGTCTCCTAAGCAGGTCCCTCCTTCGCCAGAGACCAGCACTGCCCACTTGAACTCACAGCAGACCACCAGGCTTGCGGTAATCGATGACGACAGTGGTTTCGTCACCGTGCTCTCCAAGCGCACCGAGGCCGCCGGCTGGCAACAGCGCGTGCTGAGCAGCGCGATCCCGCTGGATGAGCTGGTGGCGATGAAGCTCAATGCCCTGCTGCTCGATATGGAGGTGCTCGGCGACGAAGCCTGGGAGTACTTGGGTCGGGTCTGCGAGGCTCTCCCCGACCTCGCCGTGGTCGTCTGTACCGGTCGCTCGACCGTGGCCCAGCGGGTGCGCGCCCTGCGACTCGGGGTCGACGACTGGATTGGCAAGCCCTGTCACCCCGAGGAGGTGATGGCGCGGATTGAAGCTGTCTCCAGGCGTCGTCGTCGCCGCACACGGGCGGCAGCCGAGGCAGGGCCGGTCATCGTCGGTGAGCTGGAGATTCGCGCCGACCAGTTCCAGGCCTTCGTCGGCGGGGGCAGTCTCGACCTCACCCGCCGAGAGTTCGAGCTGCTGCAGCTGCTGGCCGACACCAAGGGTCAAGTGCTTGAGCGCGAGGCGATCTATCAGCGCGTCTGGGGCTACGCGATGGCCCACGGCGATCGCTCGGTCGACGTCTTCATTCGCAAGCTGCGCCAGAAGCTGGAGAAACGCTCTCCCGGTTGGCGCTATATCCACACCCACTTCGGAGTTGGCTATCGCTTCGATCCCGAGGCGGTCGGCGGGGTAGCGCCTGAGTTGGCCGATAAGGCCGTGGCCGGAATCGACCCTCAGACCGATCCGCAGACTGGGAATTCACAAGTAGTTCACAGGAGCTTTACGGCCGCGTAACCGATTGCTGGCCGCTTGCGGCCATCCTCGCTGGCCATGTTGGAGATAAGGCCAGAGGAGCACGCGGCGCTCGTCGACGGTCGGCCGCTCAGCCTGACGGTACGTGAGCTGCAGCTGCTGACCACGCTGGCGGCGCACCCGCAGCGCATCCTCACTCGCGAGGAGCTCTACGCCGAGGTCTGGGGCCGCGAACCTCGCCACGACGACCGCTCGGTTGACGTCTACGTCAGTCGCCTGCGCTCAAAGCTAGGCGAAGCGCTGCCCGGCCAGCACCTGATTCACACCCACAGCGGCATCGGCTATCGCTTCTCTCCTGAGGGATGAGCCGAAAGTCAGCGCCTCTGGCTTCTTTTACATCTTTTTCACAATCCCGATACAGCCAGGTAACAAGCTGTCGGAAGCACGCTGAGAGTGTGGCCGAGAGTCGGCCGGTCTGGCCGCTCTCTCGCCCAACGACGAAAAGGAGTTTGTGTGAGCCCCTCTAGATGGTTGGCCATTTTCGCCTCACTGGCCGTCCTCGCGATTGGCGTTTCCGCCTGCGGCAGTAGCAGCAGCGACAGCAGCAGCTCATCCGGTGGCAACCTCTCCGGTGAGGTCGCCGGTGCCGGTTCAACCGCCCAGGAGGCCGCGCAGGAAGCCTGGACCGCCGAATTCGAGAACGCAAACTCCGGCGCCACAATTACTTACGACGCCGTCGGTTCGGGTGGCGGACGCGAACAGTTCATCGCCGGCGGGGTCGGCTACGCCGGCAGCGATGCCGCTCTCTCAACAGAAGAAGGCGAACTGAAGAAGGCGGCGGAACGCTGCAACCCCGGCAAGCTGGTCGAGGTTCCGGTCTACGTCTCGCCGATCGCGATCATCTACAACCTCGAAGGCGTCGAATCGCTGCAGCTCGACCCGGAAACGCTGGCGAAGATCTTCAGCCAGAAAATCACCACTTGGAACGATCCGGCGATCGCCAAAGACAATCCCGGCGTCGAACTGCCCGACACCCGGATCGTGCCCGTCAACCGCTCTGACGAGTCCGGCACGACCCAGAACTTCACCGAATACCTCTCCAAAGTCGTTCCCAGCCTCTGGAAGTACGAAGTCAGCGGCGATTGGCCGGTTAAGGGCGGCGAGGCCGCTCAGGGAACCTCCGGAGTGGTCGAAGCGGTCACCGCCGGCGACGGCACGATTGGCTACGCCGACGCCAGCCAGGCCGGCGAACTGGGTGTCGCCAAAATCAAAGTCGGCGACCACTACGCGGAACCGACACCGGAGGCCGCAGCGAAGGTTCTTGAGGAGTCCCCAGAAGCCAAGGAACTGGCCACGAGCCCCTACATGTTTCCCTTCGAACTCGATCGCAAGACCGAATCGCAGGGCACCTACCCGATCGTGCTGGTCTCCTACTTGATCGGCTGCACGAAATACAACTCGGCCGGTGAAGCCGCGATCGTCAAGGGGTACTTCGAATATGCGATCAGCAGCGAAGGGCAAAAAATCGCCGCTGAAAATGCCGGCTCCGCACCGCTCTCGGCGGCGCTGACGAAGAAGATCCAGCCGGCCGTTGAAGCAATCGAAGGCAGCTCTTAGGTCCTAAGTGGAGGCGCAGGTCGACACCACGACCAACGCCGGTCAGCTCCTCGCCGCCGCCTCAGGAGGGCGGCGGCGCTGGGGCGACCGGATCTTCTCCAGCTTCTCCGTTGCCGCCGCGGTCACGATCCTCGCCCTGCTGGCGGGGGTGGCCGCCTTTCTCTTGATCCAGGCGGCGCCCGCGGTTAACGCCAGCCCCGCGGAACTGCCTGGGGGCAAGAGCCTGATCGACTACATCGCGCCGCTTGCCTTCGGCACCGTGCTGGCGGCGACGATCGCGGTGGTTCTCGCCGTCCCCCTCGCGGTCGCCGTGGCCCTCTTCATCAGCCACATCGCTCCCAGGCGACTACTGCTGCCGCTCGGCTACATGGTCGATCTGCTTGCCGCCATACCCAGCATCGTCTACGGCCTCTGGGGCATCTTCGTGCTCGGCCCCGCCGCGGTCGGTCCGATGAAATGGCTCGAACAGAAGCTCGGCTTCATTCCCTTTTTCCAGGGCCCGGCCTCGGTCACCGGCCGCACCATGCTCGTTGCCGGCCTGGTGCTGACGGTGATGATCCTGCCGATCGTCTCCGCGGTTGCGCGCGAGGTCTTCTCGCAGACTCCGCGCAAGCTGCAGGAAGGCGCCCTTGCCCTGGGCGCGACCCGCTGGGAGATGTTGCGCATGACCGTCCTGCCCTTCGGCAAGTCCTCGATCATCAGCGGCGCCATGCTCGGCCTTGGCCGGGCGCTGGGCGAGACGATGGCGGTGACGATCATCCTCTCGGTCTCCGGCGTCGTCAGCTTCAACCTGATCAGTCAGGCGAACCCCTCGACGATCGCCGCCAACATCGCCCTCGACTTCCCCGAATCGACCGGTCTCGCGATCAACACCCTGATCGCCTCGGGCCTCGTCCTCTTTGCGATCACCCTGGTCACCAACCTCGCTGCGCGGGCGATCATCGCCAGGCAGAACATCCAGTGAATGTGACGCTCGAAAACGGCGTGCTGCCCAACTGGTCGCCCTACGGCGTCGTTGCCGGCTCGGCGCTGCTGGCCGCGGCGCTGCTGCTGGCCGCGAGCGCCTTCAGCGTCGCCCTCCTGCTCGTCTTCACGGTGCTGGTCGCGATGGTCGTCACCTACACCTGGTCGCGGCGGGTGGAGGGCCCGCGCCGTGCCAAGGACCGCCTGGTTACGTTGGCAATCGTCGCCGCCTTCGGCCTGGCGCTGATCCCGCTGCTCTCGCTGCTCTTCGAGGTCGCCAAGCGCGGCATCCCCGGGATCAGCCTCGAATTCCTCACTGAGGACGCGCGCGGTCAGATCGGCGGCGGCGGCGCCGCCCACGCCCTTGTCGGCACACTGGTGATCACCGGCGTTGCCGCCCTGATCTCGATCCCGATCGGGCTGATGGCGGCGATCTACTTGACCGAGTACGGCGGCGGCCGCCTGCGGCCGGGCGCTGACTTTCTTCGTCGACGTGATGACTGGAATCCCCTCGATCGTCGCCGGCCTCTTCGCCTACGCCCTCTTCGCGCTCTTCCTCGGCCCCGGGATCCGCCTCGGCGTGATGGGTTCGGTGGCGCTCTCGGTGCTGATGATCCCGATCGTGATCCGCACCTCCGAGGAGGTGCTGAAGATCGTCCCCAACCACCTGCGCGAAGCGTCCTACGCGCTGGGAACGCCGAAGTGGAAGACGATCGTCAAGGTCGTCCTGCCGACCGCCTTCGCCGGCCTGATCACCGGGGTGATGATCGCCGTCGCCCGGATCATCGGCGAGACGGCGCCGCTGCTGGTCACCACCGGCGTGGTCGACTCGATCAACACCAACCCCCTTTCCGGCCGCATGCAGAACCTCGCGGTCTACGCCTACAGCGAGTACCGAACACCCGGCGTGTTCAAGCAGGCCTCCTACGACCGGGCCTGGGCAGCCGCGCTGACCCTGATCGTTATCGTCATGGTCCTGAACCTCGTCGCTCGCCTGATCTACCGTCGGTACAGAACCGAGATCCGTTAAGTGGATGGAAGGAGAGCACGACCGATGGGAGCCACAGGTGCAACCAAGGCCGAGACCGAGGTCGGCAAAGCTGAGATGAAGGTGACGACTACAGGGGCGCAGCCCGCCCCGGGGGCCGCGGTGGCGGACGGCAGGTCGGCAAAGACGCTCGAGGCGCGAGCAGGTCAACCTCTTCTACGCGGATTTCCACGCGGTCGAAGACGTGACGCATGACGATCGAGCCGAACAAGGTGACGGCCCTGATCGGCTCCTCGGGTTGCGGCAAGACGACCTTCCTGCGCTCGCTCAACCGCATGCACGAGCTGACCGCCGGCGCCAGGGTCGAGGGCGAGATCAGCCTCGATGGTGAGGACATCTACGGGCGCGGGGTCGACCCGGTCCAGGTCCGCCGCCTCGTCGGCATGGTCTTCCAGTCGCCGAATCCCGTTCCCGACGATGTCGATCTACGACAACGTCGCCGCCGGCCTCAACCTCAACGCCGGCCGCGTCAAGAAGTCCGAGAAGGACGGGATCGTCGAGCGTTCGCTGCGCGGCGCCCACCTCTGGGACGAGGTCAAGGACCGCCTCGACAAGCCCGGCTCCGGCCTCTCCGGCGGTCAGCAGCAGCGGCTCTGCATCGCCCGCGCGATCGCGGTCGAGCCCGAGGTGCTGCTGATGGACGAGCCCTGCTCGGCCCTCGACCCGGTCGCGACGCTGGCGATCGAGGACCTGATCGGCGAGCTGAAGAGCAAGTTCACGATCGCGATCGTCACCCACAACATGCAGCAGGCCTCGCGGGCCAGCGACATCACCGCCTTCTTCAACCTCGAGGAGATCGGGCAAGCCCGGCCGCCTGGTCGAGATCGGCCCGACCGAGAAGATCTTCACCAGCCCGACCCAGAAGGCGACCGAGGACTACGTCAGCGGACGGTTCGGCTAAGCATGCCGGGCGGGATAAGGGTCGAATATCAGGAGGAACTGGAACGCCTCGAGGCGAGCGCGCTGGGCGGCCTCGACCTGGTCAGCGCGGCGCTCACCCGCACCCTGGAGGCGATCGAGCACCAGGACGTCGAGCTGGCCCAGATCGTCGTCGCCGACGACGACCGCATCGACGGTCGCTACCTCGAGGTGCACCAGGCGCTGATCACGCTGCTCGCGACGCAGTCGCCGGTGGCGACCGACCTGCGGCTGATCTCGGCCCTCCTGCACGTGCTGAAGAACGTCGAGCGGATGGGCGACCAGTGCGTGAACATCTGCAAGATGATCCCGCTGACCGGCAACGAGCCGCCCGCCGACCAGGAGATGGTGAAGCTGATCCTCGGCATGGGCGTGCAGGCGCAAGACGCTGATCAGCCAGGCCAAGCGGGCCTTCGCCGACCGCGACATCGAGACTGGCCCGTGACCTGGTCCGCCAGGACGACGTCGTCGACAACCTCAACCGCGAATGCTTCCGCCTCGCCCTGGCAGATCGGCGACGACGCCGACAAGCGCGAGTGGGCGATGACGATGCTGCTCGGCGGCGCGGGCGATCGAGCGGATCGCCGACAACGCGGTCGACATCGGCGAGCAGGTCGCCTTCGTCGTCACTGGACTGTTCCGGGAGTTCGAGGATGCCTCGCATCCTGCGGGCTTTACCCCCGGTTGAGATCCGCTCTGTTTGGGAAGATGGATGAGAGGCCTGTGACTCTCTGCGCTGCCATCGATATCGGCTCCAACACCACCCGCGTGCTCGTCGCTGAGCCGGTCGACGGCCAGTTGAAGAAGGTGATGGAGCAGCGCGCCTACACGCGGATCAACAAGGCGCTCGACGCCAATGGCGCGATCCTTGCCGCGAAGGTCGACGAAGTCTGCGAGGTCGTCGCCACCCAGGTGCGCCTGGCGCGAGAGCTGGGCGCCGAGGAGATACGCGCGGTGGCGACGGCGGCCGTGCGCGAGGCCTCCAACGGCAGCGAGGTCGCGGCCGCGATCGGCGATGCGGCCGGCGTCGCGGTCGACGTGCTGAGCGACGAGGAGGAGGGGCGACTCTCCTTCATCGGCGCGACCAAGACCCTCGGGCCACCCGGTCGAGGGCAGGGTCGGCGTCGTCGACGTCGGCGGCGGCTCGACCGAGGTGATCCTCGGCACGGTCGCCGGGCGGCGCCGAGCGAGGTGCGCTCCTGGCGGGTCGGCTCCGGCGTCCTCGCCGACGAGCTGATCTCCTCCGATCCCGCCCTCCGCGGCCGAGATCCGCAAGGTCCGCGACCGCATCGACGACATCTTCGACGGAGTCGAGATCGAGCACCCGGTCCAGGCCGTCGCGGTCGGCGGCAGCGCCACCTCGCTGCGCCGCCTGGTCGGTGCGGTGCTCGAGTACGAGACCCTGGAGCGGGGGATCCGCGTCCTCTGTGGCGATCCGGCGGCCGACGTGGCGCGCCGCTTCGAGCTCGACCCCGAACGGGTCCGCATCCTCACCACCGGCGTGCTGCTCCTGGAGAAGGTCTCCGAGCTGCTCGGTCAGCCGCTGCAGATCGGCAAGGGCGGCCTGCGCGAGGGCGTCATCCTCGATCTTCTCAACGGCAGCGCCAACGGCTCCCGACTGCGTCTCGTCGCCTAGCGAGCGCCCGCGTCCTCTAGCCTCATAGCGTGGCCGGTGCGCGCAAGGTCGAGCTCGACTGCGAGGGGTCGTTCTCGCGGGCGGCGACGAGGGTCGTCAAGGTGCGCTCCAAGGAGGTCTTCGCGCACTCGCAGGGCGTCCTCGATCTCGGTGACGTCGAGCGCGTGCACGACATGCGGGTCGCGACGCGCCGCCTGCGGGCGGCGCTGGAGGTCTTCGAGTCCTGCTTTCCGCACAAGCGCCAGCGCAAGGCGCTGAAGAAGGTCAAGGCACTTGCCGACGCCCTCGGCGAGCGGCGCGACGCCGACGTCGAGATCGCCCTGCTCGAAGGACTCGTCGATGAGGCGGCGGAGGCGGATCGCGACCCGCTGCAGGCTCTGATCGACGAACTGCGGGTGCACCAAGTGGAGGCCAACGAGGCGCTGGCACCCTTCGTCGCCCCGAAGCGGCTGAAAAAGCTGCGGCGGGGGCTGAAGAAGCTGATCAAGAAAGCGGGTTCGTGATGACGCCCAAGGTCGGGGCAGGCGAAGCGTGAAAGCGCGAGCGATAGAGGGGCTGGACCCAAGCGGGCCGCTATCGCCCAACGTCGCCCGAATCGTCTCGGTTCGGCTTGACGAGCTGCGCAGCTTCGCCGATTTGGCCCTCGCCCCGGACGCAAGCGAAACCCGACACGACATGCGAATCGCCGCCAAGCGGCTGCGCTACGCGCTTGAGGTCTTCGCCCCCTGCCTCGGCCCGGAGGCGAAGGTCACTCGCGATGCCGCCAAGCGGCTGCAGTCGGTGCTCGGTGACCTGCACGACTGCGACCTGATGTTGACCAAGGTCGAGCGGATCGGCTCGGTCTCCATCCTCTTGCGCCAGCGCCGCGAGCGTCTCTTCCAAGACTTTGTCGAGCTCTGGAAATCCGAGACGAGCAAGGGCGCCTGGACGGCGCTCGATCACTCCTTGTTCACCTGAGATTTCCCGCTCGTTCACAACTTTTCCCTGCTAATGCGCGAATTCTGGAGGTGACAGAAACGACTAGAGCAGGGAGACACCGATGACTTCCCGTGTTGACATGCACTGCCACTCCACCGCTTCGCAGCTTTCGCGACTCGGAGTTCAGCGTTCTCTCGGGATTGCCCGAGTGCGCGACGCCGCCGCGAGGAGGTCTACGAGCTGGCCAAGCGACGGGGGATGGACTTCGTCACGATCACCGACCACGACACGATCGACGGCTGCCTGCGAGCTCGCCGATCGTCCCGACTGCTTCGTCTCCGAGGAGCTGACCGCCCGCTTTGCCGGCGAGCCACAGGCGGTTCACGTCCTCTGTTACGGGATCACTCCCGGAGACCATGAGTGGCTGCAGGCACATGCCGGCGACGTAGAGGCCTGCGCCGCATACCTTGCACGAGAACGAGATCGCCTGCGCACTGGCGCACCCGTTCTACAACGTCGACGCACCGCTGACGCCGCGGCACCGGCGGCGGCTCGCCGAGCTCTTCCCGATCTGGGAGGTCCGCAACGGCTCGCGCGCCGCGGAGCTGAACATGCCGGCGGCGATCTACATCGAGACCCATGGCGGCACCGGCATCGGCGGCTCCGACGACCATGCCGGCGTGGACATCGGCCGCACCTTCACCGAGGTGCCCGCGGCCGCCACGCCGGAAGAGTTTCTCGCACCACCTGCGGCGCGGCGATGCCGAGGCGGGCGGCGAGCAGGGCAGCGCCGCCAAGTGGGCTCACGCGGCGATGGCGCTGGCGACGCGCGCTCTCGGCGGGCCGGGTCGCGGCAGGAGGGCACCCGACCCCGCCGCCGTACTGAAGATCGCCGAACGGGTGATCAGCGAGGGCGCCGCGCGCGAGGGCAAGGTCGCCGCCGACATCGGACCCGACGACGCGCGCGGCCTTGCTCGAGGCCTGGCTCGACTCGGTCGAGCTCGACCTGCGCGGGCCGGAGCTGATCGCCTACCTGCAGGACGAGGACTTCTCCCATGCCGATCTCTATCGGCGTGCACGTCGCACCCACGAGCGACGGTTGCGAAGCGCTGTCGCCAGCGGTGCTGACGCCGTCGCGGTGAGGGAGACGTTGCCGCGCGCCGTCGGTGGTCTCTTCGACGCCGTGATCCCGGCCGTCCCCTACGCACCGGCGACCACCTTCCTCGGCGCCGAGAAGGCGAAGCTGGCAAGCCGCGATGGAGGAGCGGCCGCGGGTGGCCCTGATCGCCGACGGGATCGGCGCGATGCACGGCGTCACCGCACACGATCGAGCAGATCCGCGAGCGCGGCGTACCCGGCTTCGAGGTCGAGGTGGTCGGCACCGACGCCGGCGTCGACCGGCGCCTGCCGGCCGCAGCCGAGCTCGAGCTGCCCTTCTACGCGGGCATGAGCCTCGGCGTGCCCGGCCTGCCCGGATCTGGTCGAGACCCTCGCCGACGGCCGCTACGACCTGGTCCACGTCACCGCACCCGGCCCGGCGGGCATCGCGGCGACGCTGCTCAGCCGGATCGCCGGCACGCCGCTGATCGCCAGCTACCACACCGAGCTGGCGACCTACGCCGGCCTGCGCAGCGGCGACGGCGCGATCGAGGCGATGGCCAAGGCGCCTCGGTGCCTTCTACGGCGCTCCCTCGCTGGTCCTCTCGCCGAGCCCGGCGGCGGACCGCTCGCTGATCGACCTCGGCATCGACCAGGCCCGGCTCGGTCGCTGGGAGCGCGGCGTCGACGTCAGTCGCTTCGATCCCGCCAAGGCCGACCGCGAGGCCTTTCCCGGCGAGATCAAGATCCTCTACGCCGGCCGCCTGACCCGCGAGAAGGGGGTCGACCTGCTGGCCGAGAGCTTCCTGCGCGCCCACCGTGCCGATCCGCGGCTGCACCTGCTGCTGGCCGGAGGCGGCCCCGAGGAGGGTGAGCTGCGGGCCCGGCTCGGCGAGCACGCGACCTTCCTCGGCTGGCTCGACGGGGAGGAGCTGGCCCGCGCCTACGCCAGCGCCGACATCTTCCTCTTCTGCTCGCACCACCGACACCTACGGCCAGGTCGTCCTCGAGGCCGGCGCCAGCGGTGCTGCCGGTAGTCGCGGTCGCCGAGGGCGGCCCGGCCTCGCTGGTCGAGAATCGCCACACCGGCATGCTCTGCCGGCCCGACGCCGACCACATCGCCGGCACGGTCCTGCAGCTCGCCGCCTCGCCGCTGCTGCGTCGCCACCTCGGCGCCGCCGCCGTCCGCGCCGCCGGAGCCGCTCCTGGGAGCGGCGATGGAGCAGCTCGCCGCCGGCTACCGCCGCGCGCTCGCTGTTCCCGCGGCGGTGGGGCAAGCACCTGCCCGCGCTGCCTGAGCCGGTCGGAATGAACCTGCCCCGGCAGTACGATGAGCGCATCGACGATCCCGCTCTTTACTTCAATCGCGAGCTCTCCTGGCTCGACTTCAACCAGCGGGTGCTGGAACTGGCCGAGGACCCCGCGGTGCCGCTGCTCGAGCGGCTCCGCTTCTGCGCGATCTACGCCTCCAACCTCGATGAGTTCTTCATGGTGCGGGTGGCCGGACTGTTCGACCAGCTCGACGCCGGGATCGACGCCCGCGGCCCCGACGGGCTGCGCGCCCGGCGAGCAGATCGACGCGATCCAGGCGCGGGTGCTGGAACTCGACCAGCGGCTGCACGCCTGCTTCGACGGCGAGCTGCGCCCGGCCCTCGAGCAGGAGGGGATCCGCATCGTCTCGCTCGACTCGGCCAGCGAGGAGGAGCGCAGCGAGATCGACGTCCGCTTCCACGAGCAGGTCTTCCCGGCGCTGACGCCGCTGGTGATCGGGCTGGGCCGGCCCTTCCCCTACATCTCCAACCTCTCGCTCAGCCTCGGTGTGCTGCTGCGCGATCCCGAGAGCGGCAGCGAGATCATCGCCCGGGTCAAGGTCCCGAAGGAGCTGCTCGGGCGCTTCCTGCCGGTCGGCGAGGACGGCCAGACCTTCGTTCCCGCTGGAGGAGATCGATCGCCGCCAACCTCGACGCCCTCTTCCCCGGCACCGAGGTCGTCGACCACGGCTACTTCCGCGTCACCCGCGACGCCGACTTCACCGTCTCCGACGAGGCCGACGACCTGCTGCAGGCGGTCCAGGACGAGATCCGCCGCCGCCGCTTCGGCGAGGTGGTGCGGCTCGAGATCGCCGCCGGGATGAACCCGAAGCTGCGCGAGCAGCTGATCGACGCGCTGCGGCTCGAGGACCGCGAGGTCTACGACATCGACGGCCTGCTCGACCTCGCCGACCTGACCGACGTCGCCGACGTTCCCGGCCACGCCGAGCTGCGCTACACGCCCTGGACGCCGGTGACGCAGCCGCGTCTGCAGGGCGAGGACGACGAGCCGGTCGACATGTTCGCGGCGATCCGCCAGGGCGACCTACTCGTCCACCATCCCTACGACTCGTTCGCCAACTCGGTCGAGCGCTTCGTCGAGCAGGCGGTCGCCGACCCCGACGTGCTGGCGATCAAGCAGACGGTGTACCGCACCAGCGACGACTCGCCGCTGGTGCCCTCGCTGATCCGCGCCTCCGAACGCGGCAAGCAGGCGGTCTGCATGGTCGAGCTGAAGGCCCGCTTCGACGAGGAGGCCAACATCCACTGGGCGAAGTCGCTGGAGGAGGCCGGCGTCCACGTCGTCTACGGCATCCCCGGTCTCAAGACGCACGTCAAGGCGATCCTGGTCGCCCGCCGCGAGGGCGATCGGGTGCGCGAGTACGTCCACATCGGCACCGGCAACTACCACCCGAAGACGGCCCGCCTCTACACCGACTTCGGCCTCTTCACCGCCGACCCGGAGATCGGCGCCGACGTCGCCGAGATGTTCAACTTCCTCACCGGCTATGGCCGCCCGGCCGAGCTACCGCAAGGTGCTGGTCTCGCCGACGACGATGCGTGATCGCATCATCGAGGAGATCGACCGCGACCGTGGCCGCGCACGAAGCCGGCGAAGAGGCGCGGATCACGCTGAAGATGAACTCGCTGGTCGACGCCGGTTGCATCCGGGCGCTGTATGCGGCCTCGCAGGCGGGCGTGCCGGTCGATCTCAACGTGCGCGGGATCTGCTGCCTGCGTCCGGGCGTGCCCGGCGTCTCGGAGAACATCCAGGTCGTCTCGATCGTCGGCCGCTTCCTCGAGCACTCGCGCGTCTACGCCTTCCAGCGCGGTGAGAAGACGCGGGTGCTGATGGGCTCGGCCGACCTGATGCCGCGCAACCTCGACAGTCGGGTCGAGCTGGTTACCCCGGTCGAAGATCCAGCCTTGCGAGTGGAGTTGCTCGACGTGCTCGAGCGCTGCTTCGCCGACAACGCCAACGCCTGGGAGCTTGACTCCGAGGGCGAGTGGACGCGGTTGACGCCGGCCAACGGCCAGCGTCGCAGCGTCCAGGAGGAGATGCGCGAGCGTCACGCCGCCCGTGCTGCCGAGCAGCTCGCCGCGGTCTCCAGCTGAGCGTTTCGCCGCTCCGACACCCCCCGTCTCGATCAATAGGATGGCGAAGTGGTGCGCCTCTCCCTTCTGCCCCGCGATCGGACCTTCTTCGATCTCTTCATCGAGGCCGGTGAGAACACCGTCAAGGCGTCGCGGCTGCTCGACCAGATGATGGCCACCTGGCCCGACGCCGGTGACCTGCCCGAGCAGGTCGATCGAGGCCGAGCACGAGGGCGACCGGATCACCCACGAGATCATCCAGCGACTCAACTCGACCTTCGTCACCCCGATCGACCGCGAGGACATCTACGGGCTTGCGACCCAGATGGACGACATCGTCGACTACACCGAGGAGGCCGCCGACTTCCTCGGCCTCTACAAGATCGAGGCGCCGATGTCGCAGGCCCAGGAGCTGACCAAAGTGCTGGTCGCCGCCTGCGAGCAGCTGGCTGCCGGGCTCGAGCACCTGCGCGACTTCAAGGATCTCGACAAGTACTGGATCGAGATCCACCGGCTCGAGAACGACGGCGACAGGATCTCCCGCGACGCGGTCGCCTCGCTCTTCTCCAACGGGATCGATCCGATGGTCGTGATCCGCTGGAAGGACATGTTCGCCGTGCTCGAGAACGCGATCGACGCGACCGAGACGGCCGCACAGATCCTTGAGGGCATAGTCATCAAGAACTCGTGAGCTCCGACGTCATTCTCGTCATCGTCGTCGGCACTGCGCTTGCCTTCGACTTCACCAACGGCTTTCACGACACCGCCAACGTCGTCGCCACCTCGATCTCGACCGGCGCGGCGCGACCGCGGGTCGCGATCGGGGTCGCCTCGATGCTCAACTTCGTCGGCGCCTTCATCTCGATCTCGGTCGCGGCGACGGTCGCCAACGACGTCGTCAACTCGGCCGTGATTACGCCGACCGTCGTCTTTGCCGGCCTGATCGGCGCGATCGCCTGGAACCTGATCACCTGGTCCGTCGGCCTGCCGTCGAGCTCTTCACACGCGTTGATCGGCGGAGTTGTCGGCTCTGCCGTCGCCGCCGCCGGCTTCGATGCCGTGCTTGCCGACGGGCTCGTCGGCAAGGTGCTAATCCCGGCTGTGATCGCGCCGATCCTGGCCTTCATCGTCGCCGGCGCCGCGATCGGGTTCGTCTACCGCATCGTTGGACGGCAACGACCTGGCACGGTCACCCGTGGCTTTCGCTACGGGCAGATCATCTCCGGCAGCCTGCTGGCGCTTGCCCATGGCACCAACGACGCTCAGAAGACGATGGGCATCATCACCCTGGCCCTGGTCGCCAATGGCACGCTCGGCGCCAACGCTGACCCGCCGCTCTGGGTAATCGTCAGCTCGGCGACCGCGATCGCGCTTGGCACCTATAGCGGCGGCTGGCGAATCATCCGTACGACCGGGACGCGGATCATCAAGATGGACGCCGCCCAGGGTTTCTCGGCGCAGGGTGCCGGTGCCGCGGTGATCCTCGCCTCGACCCACTTCGGCTTTCCGCTCTCGACCACTCACGTGATCAATGGAGGCGTGATGGGCGCGGGAGCGGGCAAGCGAGTTCTCGGCGGTGCGTTGGGGAGTGGCCGGCAACATCGTTACCGCCTGGTTGCTCACCCTGCCGGCCGCGGCGGCGATTGGCGCGCTTGCCTACGGTCTCACCGCGATCTTCGGCAGCGGCGCGCTCGGCCCGATCCTCGTAACCCTGATGTCGCTCTCGCTGATCGTCGCGGTTTTCGCTCGGCGTTCCCGCCAGGGCGCTCCGGTTCCGGCGGGTTGAGCGATGGCGGTCATGGTTGAGACCAAGGAACTGTTGGAGACCGTCGTGGCTTCGGTGGTGGCCGGCGTCGGCATCACCGTGATCTTCTCGGTCGCGATCTGGGGCATTGCCCGTTTTGCCGATCTCAGCCGCAATGAGCGCCCTTTCGCCGCAGGAGCGGCGGCAACGCTGGCAGCCCTGGCTGGACTGGCCACGCTGGCCGCCGTTGCCTTCGGCATCGTGGTCATGTCCCGCAAGTAACTCTTCCCGAAGCGGTGGCGTTCGGGACTACACTTTCCGCGTGCGCACTCTGCGTGATCTCGCGATCATCATGGCCCTGGCGCTGGCGGTTGCCTTCGCGCCCCACGGCGGCAACGTCGCCGACGCAATCCTGACCGCGATCACGATGGGCTTCCTCGCAGCCCTGGCCTGGATGGTCTTTGTGCTCGGCCGCCAGAACCAGCTCACCCTGGCGACGCTGACCGACGCCCGGCGGGCGATCCTCTACGGCGCCATCGGCATGCTCACCCTGCTGATCGCCGGCAGTGACGAGCTTTTCTCGACCGGCGGCGGCACGCTGCTCTGGATCCTCCTGCTCGGGGCCTCGGTGGCGGCGATCTGGCGGATCTGGATCGACGCCAACACCTACTGATTTCACTGCGTAGCTTGCGGCGCTGATTTGTGCGAGTGAGCGCGCCACGCGCGCGTTCGGCCCTGCGACCGTCGCGGTGTGCCGCCACGGATCGTCAGCAGCGCAGGCCACAGGGAGGAAGGGACCGCATCGGTCGAGTTGATCGCGGTGGTTCCCTTCCTGCTGTTGGCGGTCCTTGTGGCGGCACAACTGGCGCTCGCCGGGCAGGCGCTCTGGTCGGCAGGGGTGGCGGCACGGGCGGGTGCCAGGGCGGCGCTGGTGGGTGGGGACGCCGCGGCGGCGGCGCGCAGGGCGCTGCCGCCTTCGTTGCGCCCGGGCGCAAAGGTGAGCGAGGCCGGCACGGTGACCGTGCGAATAGCGATTCCGCGCTTGCTGCCGGCGCTGCCTCGCTTGATGGTTGGCTCCGAGAGCGGCTTGGGCGATGGCTGAGGAGCGGGGGCAGGCAACCGTGGAACTATTGGCAGCGATCCCGCTGCTGCTTATCGCCGGGGCGATTGCCCTGCAGCTTCTGCTTGTCGGCTACGCGCTGACCCTGGCCGACGGTGCAGCCGAGGCGGGAGCGCTTGCGCTCGCGGCGGGCCGGCCGGCGAAGAATGCCGCGGAGGCATCGCTGCCGGCGTGGGCGGGGGACAGGGCTGAGATTGCCGTTCGCGGGGGAGAGGTGACGGTTCGACTGGCCCCGCCGTCGCTGCTCATGTCGGTGGCCGACCACCTGGTTGTGAGCAGCAACAGCTACGCAAGGCCCACTGGGCGATGAACGGACGCGTCGTTCTCGTTGTCGCAGTCGGCGCCGCCGACGGATCGCGGGCCGCAGCAGCCGCGCTTGCCTGCGCGGGCTCGGAGCCGGATCGTCCCGGCCTTCTTGTCGACATCGGTGGTCGTCCGCCGCGGCCGACCTTGGTCGCTTCCAGCGGCGCCCGCGAGTTGGAGGAGCGGCTGGCGGTGCACCTACCCGAGCTTCGGGCCGCCTCGCGGGGAGGCACGTGTCACCTGACGATGCCGGGGGACGCCGAGGCCCTCGAATGCTTGCCCGCCGTGCTGCCGCTCGCGCGCGAGGCGGTCGCCGTGCTGCACGTGCCGCCGGCACTTTTCCAAGACGTTTTGGAGGTCCGAAGGGTCGAGTCCAGCGGCGTCCTGCTTCGCGCCGACCTTGGCTCCGACAGGGCACTCACGGCGCTCGTGGTGGGGGAGCTTCATCGACGCAATTCGCTTGTCCGGGTGCTGAAGAGGCCGCTCGCCTGGGTGCCAGCTCGGCGCGCTCTGTTCGGTGTCCTGCCGTCAGATGCGCCCGGCGGCTTGCCTCTTCGTCTCCGCAAAACCCTTTTGGAAAGCGAAATCTCAGCGGCGCACACGTGCTACGCTGAGCTGGATGACCCGGAAATTGACTCAGAGGGAACTGCGCAACGACAGCGGCGAGGTGATGCGGGCACTGGACGCGGGAGAGGACTTCATCGTCACCCGGAACGGCAGACCGGTCGGTGAACTCCGGCCCTATCAGCCGCGTAAGTTCATTCCCAGGCAGGTCTTCATCGACCTCTTTGCAGGTTCGCCGCCGATCGACTACGAGAGGTTCCGCGCCGATATCGACGCTTACGCCGATCAGGACCCTACGCCCCGTGGTTGAGCCCCCCGAGGGGCGGGGCTTGATCGATACGTCAGTTGTAATTCGCTACGCCGAGATCGATCCAGGGCGGCTTCCCAGCGAGATCGCGATCTCCACTCTGACGCTCGCCGAGTTGACTGCCGGTCCTCTTGCCACGACCGATGAGCTCGAGCGTGCGCGACGCCAGGAACGACTCCAGCGGTTCGAGTCCGGGGTCGAATCGTTGAACTTCAGCCCGAGTTGTGCACGGGCATACGGGCACGTCTACGCCGCCACACGTGCCGCCGGCCGCAAGCCTCGAGGCGCCCGGGCCGTCGACCTGATGATCAGCGCGACCGCGGTCGCCCACGATCTCCCGCTCTACACCCTGAACGCAAGAGATCTTCGAGGTCTGGAGGGCCTGCTCAAGATCGTCGACGTGAGCGTCTGACTGCAGTGCTCCGTGCTTGGCGCCGCCCGCGGCGGCATTTCGCCAGAATCGCCGCATGCTGACCGTCGCAGTCACCGGCCCGACCGGGGAGATCGGCAGAGCCTTCATCTCCTCGCTCGAGCGGATGCCGGAGGTCGACCGGGTGATCGGCATGGCTCGCCGGCCCTTCGACTTCGCCGGGCACGGCTGGGAGAAGACCGAATACCGCCGCGGTGACGTGCTCGACCGTGACGCGGTCGACTCGCTAGTCGAGGACGCCGACGTCGTCGTCCACCTCGCCTTCGCGATCGTCGCTGGTGGCAGCGAGAGCCGCGAGGTCAACCTGAACGGCTCGCGCAACGTCTTCGAGGCGACGGCGGCGGCAGGTGCCAAGCGGCTCGTCTACACCTCCTCGGTTGCCGCTTACGGCTTCCACCGCGGCATGCCGGACCTGCTCGACGAGGAAGAGCCGGTGCGCGGCACCTCGCGCCACCCCTATTCAGCCCACAAGGCCGCAGTTGAGGCCGAGCTGGAGGAGGCGCTGCTCGACTCGCGCACGGAGGCCTTTGTCTTTCGCCCCTGCATCGTTGCCGGGCCGGAAGCGACGCTGCTGCTTGACCTGATCCCGATGCTGGCGATGGGGCAGCGGATTCCCGGGCCGCTGCGCTGGGCGTTGGGCAAGGTGCCCGAGTTGCGGCCGGTGCTCCCCGACCCCGGCGTGCCCTTTCAGCTCGTCCACCACGATGACGTCGCCGCCGCGCTCACTGCGGCAGTGCTCGGCCACGGGCCCCCCGGCGTCTACAACCTGGCCGGGCCGGGACAGCTGACGATCAGCGACCTGGCGCATGCGCTCGGCTGGCACGCGGTGCCGGCGCCGCAACTCGCCGTCGGCGTTGCCGCCGAGGCGGTCTCACTGATGCCGTTCCTCCCTGACGAGGCGGCCTGGATCGAGGCGGTGCGCCGGCCGGTGTTGATGGACACGACCCGCGCCCGTCGCAAGTTGCACTGGATGCCCCATCACGACGCGCGCGAGACACTGGCGCAGACGATCGCGGCCGTTCGCCAACGCTAGTAGCCGCCGCCATAGGGGTAGGGGTTTTCGGGCTGCGGCTGCGGCTGTGGGGCCGGTTCGGCGACTTTCCGCGGCGGGCTCGCCGCGTGCCAGGTGCCGACGTCTTTGATCCCCTCGCCGTTTGCCTGTCCGGCCTTGGTGTCGCCGCCGAAGCGGTAGAGCGGGCGGCCCTTGTATGTGACCTGGGTGCCGCCTTCTGGCCGCTCGATGGTGCTGAGCTTGACCGGGCCAGTCGGACGCACGCCCGCAGGGACCAGCAACGGGTGCCAGACCGAGAGGCAGGAGGCCGTGCAGATGAACCTGCCGTTCTTCTCGACGCTGAGGCTGTAGAGGGTGCGGCCCTTGGTTGTGGTCAGGACGGTCTTGCCGAGCGTCGAGTTTTCCGCCTCGGCAGCGACGCGCTTGCTCGATTTGGCGGCGAGGACCTGCGGCGCGCCCACGGCGACCAGGAGGGAGAGCGCCAGCAGCACCCCGATGAGGGGAAGTCGAAGCGGTGGACGGGAAAACGTGCGTGAGTGCGGCATCGGATCTCCTCGGTCGTTTCTGGTTATTCCTGACTACGTTCGAGGGCGCCGGTTGGTTCGGTGCGAGATGACCCGGATTCGTGCGCTTGAGCGCACCACGCACGCGTCGAGAGTCGCCAGCGTGGCGACATGGACGCGACGAAAGAGGACGGCCAGGCCCTGCTGCTCGCGCTCGGCGGTGCATTTGCGCTGATTGCAGCGACGCTGGCGTTGGTCGCCATCGCCGGTGCGATCAGCGGCAAGGGGAGGACCCAGCGGGCGGCTGACTTGACGGCAATCTCGGCGGCGCGCTCGATGCGCGACGACCTCACGCGCCTGCTCTCGCCCGCGCGCTTGCCCAACGGCTCACCCAACCCGCTCCACATCGAGAAGGCCACTTATCTCACTCGGGCCCGGGTGGCGGCGATTACGGCGGCGCAAGCCAATGGTGTGTCGACGGCGCGCCTGCGCCTCTCCTTCCCTGACGTTGATTCGTTCGCACCGGTACGAGTCGAAGCTGTGGTTACAGCGGAGATCGAGGTCGGCGGCGGAAACTCAGGCACGGAAGCATCGGCGGTGGCCGAAACTGCACCATCGAGCTCGCCAGGCGAATCGACCGCCACCATGGCAACCGGAGGTGGCTACAGCGGGCCGCTGGTCTACCGCCAGGGCCACGGAATGAGGCCGGACGTCGCCGCTGCATTCGATCGCATGGCGGTGGCCGCCAGTCAAGCTGGCCTGGCCCTGATCGTCAACTCGGCCTTCCGCTCCGACGCCGAACAAGCGGCGCTGTTTGCCGCTCATCCCGACCCCACCTGGGTGGCGCCTCCGGGCCACTCGCTGCACCGCTGCGCAACCGAGCTCGACCTCGGCCCGGAAACGGCCTATGGCTGGCTCGCCGCAAACGCTCGCCACTTCGGCTTCGTGCAGCGCTACAGCTGGGAGCCCTGGCATTTTGGCTTCGCGGCTGGCCCTGCACCTTGTTCGGAGGCGGGCAATGCGATGGCTGCCGGCGGCACCGTCAGCTCGGCAACTGGGGGAGACGGCTCCTTCTCTGGTGGCGAAGGGCTACCCGCTTTCGTTCCCGCACGCTTCCGCGCGCCGCTGCTTCGCTCCGCTACTCATTGGAACGTCTCCGCCGCCCTACTCGCCGCGCAGCTGATGGCCGAGTCGAACTTCAACCCCTACGCAAGCTCTTCGGCCGGTGCGCAGGGCATAGCGCAATTCATTCCGAGCACGGCTGCCTCCTACGGCCTGCGCAATCCCTTTGACCCTGAGGAAGCGATCGATGCCGAGGCTCACCTGATGTCGGACCTGATTCACCAGTTCGGCTCGCCGCAGCTTGCCCTTGCCGCATACAACGCTGGTCCCGCGCCGGTCGAAGCCTGTCACTGCGTCCCGGCCATTCCTGAGACAACCGCCTATGTCAGTCGCATTCTCGCCCTGCTCGGTGGCGCTGGCGCTTTCGTCGTGCCCGGATTTGAAGTCAGGCTGGTGTCGTGAGCACCGCAATCGCCCTTTCAGAGCCGAATACTCCGCCCTCTTCCCGTTCAATACACCTCAAGGTGTATAAAGGTGCAATGACACGAACGAACATCGAGATAGATGACGTGCTCATCGATCGCGCCATGGCCCTCTACCGGCTGCGCAGTAAGCGCGAAGCGGTCGACCTGGCCCTGCGCCGGTTGGTTGGCGAGCCGATGAGCCGTGAGGAGGCGCTGGCAACCGAGGGGACCGGCTGGGCCGGTGACCTTGCCGAGATTCGCTCGCCGGACGAGATTCACGAGCCGTGATCCTCGTCGACAGTTCTGCCTGGATTGAGTTTCTGCGCGCTACCGGAAGTTCCACGCATCTGCGCGTGCGCTCGGCCCTAAAGCAGGGAGTCGAGCTGGCGAGTACCGATGTGATCGTGATGGAGATCCTCGCCGGCGCCCGCGACAACGACGATCGCGACCGGCTGAGGCGGCTCCTCTACTGCGTCGAGTTTCTCGCGGTTGACGGCCCCGCCGACTACGAGCAGGCAGCTGAGCTCTACCGCGCATGTCGGGCTGGAGGCGAGACGCCGCGCAAGCTGACCGATTGTCTAATTGCCACCGTGGCGATACGGAACGGCGCGACGCTGCTCTGCAAAGACGCGGATTTCGCCGCGATTGCCCGCCACTCGCCTCTTCGTCTCGTTGACTAGGCCGCTGTGACTAGACTGCTCGCCGATGGCAAGCGTCGAGGTACAGGGTGTCGAGGGCATGCAGGCCCTGGTCGGAGAGGAGATCGGCCCGAGCGAGTGGCGCACGGTCACCCAGCAGGACATCAACACTTTTGCCGACCTCTCCGGCGACGATCAGTGGATCCACGTAGACGTCGAGCGCGCCACGGCCGAGAGTCCTTTTGGCACGACGATCGCCCACGGCAACCTCACGCTCTCGCTGGTCGACGGCTTCCGCAAGGAGCTGATCTCGTCCACCGGCTTCGCCCTCGGCGTCAACTACGGCTGGAACAAGATTCGCTTCCCGGCTCCGGTTCCCGTCGATGCCCGCGTCCGCGGTCGCGCCGAGGTCGTCTCGGTCGACGAGAAGGGCGGCGGCTGGTACGAGGTCGTCACCCGCTTCACCCTCGAGGTCGAGGGCAACGAAAAGCCCTGCTTCGTGGGTGACAGCGTCACTCGTGTGATGGCTCCCGCCACATAGTCGTCACGGTGTGCTGGCCTTCTGGGGTTGAGAACTCCGTTCGCGGTTTAAATCCGAGGCGTTCATAGCGGGCGTTGTTGGCGGGGTTGCTCGACTCCAAGTAGGCGGGTATTCCCTCGGCGTCGATGTGGGTCAGGTTTGCTGCGAGCAAGCTCATCCCCAGTCCATTTCCGCGGTGGGCCGGGTGGGTACCGAGGAGGCTGAGGTAATAGAAGTCCTGGTCCTCGGGGTGAGCTGCCTCGAATTTCTCCATCACCTCCAGCACGGGCTCAGCGTGGCCGCCTAGCTCGGTGATGAGGAAGGGCTCGATCTTCGCCTCTGCCTCCTCG
This sequence comes from uncultured Solirubrobacterales bacterium, assembly GCA_963716345.1. Classification (GTDB taxonomy): domain Bacteria; phylum Actinomycetota; class Thermoleophilia; order Solirubrobacterales; family 70-9; genus VRUE01. Next base: position 507,387 of record OY970304.1, on the reverse strand, counting down.
CTGAGCTCGCTCTTGCCCGGCGGTGTCCACACCGCCACGGCGGTGGCTTGATCCGTGGTCCAGACCCAGCCGTTGGGAATCGCGCTCTCGACGAAGAGGCCGAAGAAGGCTTCATATTGCGCGGGCCGCTTCTCGTCGTCCGGAAAGGCCCAGCTCCAGAGGGGGTCGGCGTCGAAGGCGGCGCTCAGCGTTGCGGTGATCGCTGAGGCGTCGGCTGCGGTTGCCAGGCGGGGGGTGATGTCGCGACCACTCATACGCAGCCCCTGGCCGATCAGCCCGACCGCGCCAGCTCGACCACCGCGCGCTGTGCATCGGGCAGGGTTCGCGCTGCCGCCGGTCCCATGATCCGGCGCCAGAGGGCCATTAGCGGCCCCTCGATGTAGATGGTGTTGGTGAGGCGGCTGCCGGTCTGGGTTGGCTCGACCAGATGGCGGTGACCCATGCGGGCTCCGGGTAGGCGGGACTCGTCGGTGAAGAGTTGGCCGTCTTCAAACTCGACCACGTGGAAGCGCAGGCGTAGACCGGCGCCAAAGACGATCTTTGCCTTGGCGCCTTGGGCGAGGGGGCCATCAAGCTGGGCTCGCTTGATCTCGGCGTTCCACTTCGGCCAGGCCGCCGCATCCGCATAGGCCTGCTGCCAGATGGAGGCCGGGTTGACCCCGGCCTCCAGAGTGCTTGTTGTCTCCCAGCGGCTCACGCCGCTCGCCTACTTGACGGTAAGGGTCCCTTCCATGCCGGCTTCGCGGTGGCCGGGCACGGTGCAGAAGTAGTGGTAGGTGCCGGGTTTGAGATCGACGGTCGTGGTGTCGGAGCCATTGGCGATCAGTTCGGTGGCGCCGACTTCTTCGCCGCTGGCGTTTTCGATCGCGACGTCGTGAGTGAGGGCCTGGGGATTTTTGAATTCGACCGTCACTTTGCCGGCCTTCGCGGTCTCGCTAGTGGAGGTGTAGGCGAGTTCGCCGTTGGGGTCGGCTTCGAACTTGAGGGTCGAGGAGGAGCCACCGCTCCCGCTGCTGCTTTCTTCCTTGGCAGCGCCACCTTGCTCGGCCTGGCTTTCGCCCCCGCTGGTTTCCGTCGTGCTCGAGCTGCTGTCGCTGCTACTGCCACAAGCGACCAGGGCTAGCGCCGCGATGGCCAGGACTAGAAATGCGCCGACCTTCTTCATGACTGGAGAGTCCTTTCCTGGGGGGACGAATGCTCGGGAAGACTGTAGCTGCATACGGGGGGGATTCGCGCCTGGTTCAGCGGCCTTTAAATTCAGGCTTTTCGCCGCTGAAGAAGGCGATCGCACCTTCCCGCAGATCCTCGGTCGCCATGCTGTCGGCGATCCCGTGGCGCTCCAGCTGCAGATGCTCGGTGATGCCGTTCTCGATACTGACCCCGACAGAGTCGCTTGGACATCTTCACGTAGTGCGGCGCCATCTTCGCCAGCTTCTCGGCCTTGGCGCGGGCGCGTCTCCATCAGCTGCGTCGGGTGCGACCACCTCGCGAGACGAGGCCCTCCTCGAGCGCCTCAGCCGCGGTCAGGTTGGGGTCCTCGAGCAAGATTTCCAGCGCCCGGCTGGGCCCGACGATGCGCGGCAGGAAGTAGGTCATGCCGCCGTCCGGTGAGGCGCCGATCCGCCCGTAGGCGCAGGCGAAGAAGGTCGTTCTCGGAGGCGATCCGGATGTCGCAGGCGAGCGCCAGCGAGAATCCCGCCCCGGCCGCAGGCCCGTTGAGCGCAGCGATCACCGGGTACGGGATCTCGGCGCAGATCGACGATCGCCGTGTGCAGTGCCTCGGCGCCGCGACGGACCTGTGCCGGCAGGTCGATCGAGTCGTCTTCGACGCCTCTTGTGAACCTGTTGATGTCGCCGCCGGAGCAGAAGGCGTTGCCGGCGCCGGTCACGATCAGGCCGCGTAGTGGTGCTTGGTCGGCGAGCCAGGCGAAGGCGGTCGTCAAGCTCGACGATCATCTCCGGGCTCATCGCGTTGAAGACGTCGGGCCGGTCGAGGGTGAGGGTGCCGATGTTGGCGTCGTCATCGATCTCGATCCGCAGCGTGTTCAGCTCGGGCGGGGCGCTGGTCAGTGTCTCGGGGGTCATCTTGCTCTCCGTGTCTGGGACGTCTTCACCGGCGGGTGACTTTGGCCGGGTGGCCAGGAGCCTACTCTTTGACCGGTGAGCGAAGGCATTGAGAACAACGAGCTCTCGCGGGCGGAACGAATCGCGCAGCAGCGCCGCGAGCTGCCCGACTCGCCCGGCGTCTACCTCTTCCACGGAGCCGACGGCGAGACGCTCTACGTCGGCAAGGCGCGCTCGATCCGCAAGCGGGTCAACTCCCACTTCTCGGCCGGGCGAGTACCGCATGACCTCGCGGGTCGACCGCGATCGAGTGCCTGGTCACCGCGACCGAGGCCGAGGCGCTGCTGGCCGAGCAGAGCTTCATCAAGCGCCACCGGCCGCGCTTCAACATCCGCCTGCGCGACGACAAGTCCTATCCCTACGTCTGCGTCAGCCTCGACGAGGACTACCCGCGCGTCTACTTCACCCGCGAGAAGCACCGCGCCGGCCGCGCCTACTTCGGCCCCTTCTCCAGCGCCAAGCGCGTGCGCGAGACGCTCGACCTGCTCGGCAAGCTCTTCCAGTTCCGCACCTGCGAGGGCGCGAGCCGGGTCGGCGCTCCGGCAGCCCCTGCCTCGATTACTACATCAAGCGCTGCGGGGCGCCCTGCGTCGGCTACGTCAGCGAGGAGGAGTACCGCCACAACATCGACGCGATCGTCGACTTCCTCTCCGGCCGCTACCGCCAGGTTGAGGCGGACGAGCAGGGGAAGATGGAGGAGGCGGCGGAGCGGCAGGAGTTCGAGCGCGCCGCCTTGCACCGCGACCGCCTGGAGGCGATCCGCTCGCTGTTCGAGCGCCAGCGCGTCGCTGGCGGCACGGTCGGCACCGCCGACCTGATCGGCGTCGCCGCCGAGGGGCCGACGCCAACGCCCAGGTCTTCCAGGTCCGCGACGGCATCCTCGCCGAGCGTCAGAGCTTCTACCTCGACAACCAAGCCGAACGTGACCTCGCCGAGGTCGCCGAGGAGTTCATCGGCCAGTACTACTCGGCCTCGCCGGCGATGCCGCGCACGATCGATCGTCGGCCCCTACCTGAGCGAGCGCGCCGAGCTGCTCGAAGCGGCGCTGAGCGAGCGCCGCGGCACTCCGGTCGAGGTGCGCGTCGCCGAGCGCGGCGACAAGCGCCGCCTGCGCGAGCTGGCCGAGCGCAACGCCAAGCTCGCCCTCGACCAGGACCGCCTGCGCCGCGAGCACCGCCGCCAGCGCCGGGTCGAGTCGCTGGCCAGCCTGCGCGAGGCGCTCGGTATGGACGAGCTGCCGGTGCGGATCGAGGGCTTCGACATCTCCAACCTCGGCGGTGAGCACACCGTCGCCTCGATGGTCGTCTTCGAGGGGGGTGCGACGAAGAAGTCCGACTACCGGCGCTTCCGTGTGCGCGGCGAGAGCGGCGAGGGTCGTGGTGACGGGCCGGACGACTTCGCCTCGATGGAGGAGATCCTCGGTCGGCGGATGAACCGCTACCTCGAACAGGTCGACCTCTCCCCACACGACGGCAAGCGCGACGCCAGCTTCTCCGCGCTGCCCTCGCTGATCATGATCGACGGCGGCAAGGGTCAGCTCGCGGCCGGGATGCGGGCGCTGCAGCCGTTCATCGAGCGTGGCGTCACCGTGATCAGCCTCGCCAAGCGGCTGGAGGAGGTCTACGTGCCCGGTCGCTCGGCCCCGATCGACCTGGCCGCCGACTCGGAGGCCTCACAGCTGCTGCAGCGAGTCCGCGACGAGGCGCACCGCTTCGCGATCGAGCACCACCGCGGCCGCCGCGACCGGGCGATGACCGGCTCGGTGCTCGACGAGCTGAAGGGGATCGGTCCGGTTCGCAAGCGCGCCCTGCTGCAGCACTTCGGCTCGCCAGAGCGCTTCCTCGCCGCCAGTCGCGAGGAACTGGAGGCGGTGCCCGGCGTGCCTGGCAAGGTAGCCCGCGAGATCCACGAGCAACTCAACAGGATGGGCTGATGGCGAGACGGACGAAGCGGCAGAGGCGAAGGCGCGGCGCGAGGTCGAGCTGGTCGTGATTACCGGCCACTCCGGGGCCGGCAAGTCGGAAGCGATCGCCGCCTTCGAGGACGGCGGCTACTTCTGCGTCGACAACCTGCCGCCGCGGATGATCGGCAGCCTCGGCGAGCTCTTCCGCCACGAGGGCAGCGGGGTCGAGTGCGCTGCGGTCGTCTCCGACGTGCGCGGCGGCGAGTACTTCGACGACCTGCTGCAGGTGCTCGACGACCTCGAGCGCCGACGGGCTGAAACCGACCGTGCTCTTCCTCGAGGCCGACGAGGAGACGCTGCTCGACCGCTACAAGGAGACCCGCCGCCGTCACCCGCTGGCGCCGGAAGGGCGGATCGTCGACGGCATCCGCGCCGAGCGCGAGCTGCTGGCGCCGCTGCGCGAGCGCGCCGACGTGGTGATGGACACCAGCGACCTGACCGGGGCGATGCTGCGGCGGCGGATCGCCGAGGAGCATGCTCGGCCACCGAGCGAGACCGGCAAGCTGGCGCTGACCCTGCTCACCTTCGGCTTCAAGAACGGTCCGCCGCACGACGCCGACCTCACCCTCGACGTGCGCTTCCTGCCCAACCCGCACTACGTCGACGAGCTGCGCCCGCTGACCGGGCTCGACGAGGGGGTGCGCGAGTACGTCGAGTCCGGAACCCAGGCCGGCGAGTTCTACGGGCGGCTGCTGCCGCTGCTCGAGTTCCTCGTCCCCGCCTACGTCGCCGAGGGCAAGAGCCACCTGACGATCGCGATCGGCTGCACCGGCGGCCGCCACCGCTCGGTCACCGTCGCCGACCGCATCCGCCGCGACCTCGAGGATCGCGAGGACGTAGTCGTCCAGCGTCAAGCACCGCGATACCGAGGTCGAGTAGCGCCCGCGCCCGACCAGAGCGCCGCTCGCCCATAGAATCGCCCGGCTTTGCCCGATCCCGTCATCTCAATCCGCGGCCTGCGCAAGAGCTACGGCGACATCGAGGCCGTGCGCGGGATCGACCTCGAGGTCCAGGCCGGCGAGGTCTTCGCCTTCCTCGGGCCCAACGGAGCCGGCAAGACGACGACGGTCGAGATCCTCGAGGGGTATCGCAAGCGCAGCGGGGGAGAGGTCGAGGTCCTGGGCGAGGACCCCGAGCACGGCGGCCGCGCCTGGCGCGAGCGGATCGGCATCGTCCTGCAGAGCTGCCGGCTCGATCCCTACCTGACCGTGCGCGAGTCGCTCGGTCTCTACGCCGGCTACTACCGGGCGCCGCGGCCGGTCGACGAGGTGATCGAGCTGGTCGGCCTTGGCGGCAAGGCGGACGAGCGGGCGAGCAAGCTCTCCGGCGGCCAGCAGCGCCGCCTCGACGTCGGCATGGCCCTGGTCGGCGATCCTGAGCTGCTCTTCCTCGACGAGCCGACCACCGGCTTCGACCCCTCGGCCCGGCGCCAGGCCTGGGAGGTGATCGCCGGCCTGCGCGACCTCGGCAAGACCGTCTTCCTCACCACCCACTACATGGACGAGGCCCAGCGGCTCGCCGACCGGGTGACGATCATCTCCGCGCGGCGAGATCGTCGCCAGTGGCACGCCCGAGAACCTCGGCGACCGCGAGAGCCTGCCGACGACGATCAGCTACCGGCTCGGCGGCGAGGAGATCTCGATTGAGACGACGACCCCGGTTGCCGATCTGCATCAGCTGACCGAGCGGGCGATCGTCCGGGGGCTCGAGCTGGAAGGCCTGGAAGTGACCAGGCCCAACCTCGAGGACGTCTACCTCGAGCTCACCGCGGAGGGGGAAGAGGCATGAGCGGCTTCGCCCTCTTCGCCCACCAGTTCCGCTACGACCAGAAGGCCTTCTGGCGCAACCCCGCCTCGGTCTTCTTCACCGTGATGTTCCCGGTGATCCTGCTCCTGATCTTCGCCACGGTCTTCGGCGGGCAGACGGTCGAATGTGCGCGGCGGGATCAAGACCGACCGACCTACTACGTGCCGGCGATCATCACCCTGGCGGTGATCTCGGCGACGATGCAGAGCGCTGGCGATGTCGCTGGTGATCGCCCGCGAGGACGGTCGCCTCAAGCGCGGCCGCGGCACGCCGATGCCGGCCTGGGTCTTCATCGCCGGGCGGATCGGCAACTCGATCGTGGTCGCGCTGCTGATGCTGGCGCTGCTGGCGCTGATCGGTCGCCTGCTCTACGGCGTCGGCGATCCCCTGGGACCGGCTGCCCGAGATCGTCGTCACGCTGCGTGATCGGGGCCGCCTCCTTCTGCTGTCTCGGGCATCGCCCTCACCGCCGCGATCCCCTCCCAGGACGCCGCGGCGCCGATCGTCAACGCCCTGCTGCTGCCGCTCTACTTCCTCTCCGGCATCTTCATCCCCGACGACCAGCTGCCCAACGGCGTCATCCACTTCGTCGACCTCTTCCCGATCCGCCACTTCTTTGAGGCCTTCTTCGATGCCTATGACCCGGGCAGCGGTGGCGGCCTGCAGTGGGGCAACCTGGCGATCGTCGCGATCTGGGGCGTGGCCGGTCTTCTGCTGGCGATCCGCTTTTTCCGCTGGACACCCGCGCGGCGGCTGAGCCGGTCCGCTTTCCGGAGCCCGTCATAGCCTCCTTGGCCTGATGCTTCACCACGTTCTCCTGGAGGTCTCTGACCTCGAGCGGAGCGCGTCGTTCTACGACTCGCTGCTCGCGCCCCTTGGCTGGCGGCGCCACTTCGAGGAAGACAAAACCGATGGCTGGGGCATCGCCAAACCCGTCTTCTTCATCTCCTCCCATCACGAGCCGCAGGCGGGCTTCGGCCTGCTCAGCTTCTCCGGCCTTGGCATCGTCGCAGTCAAGGCCGCCTGGGAAAACGGCATGAACGCCGGCGGCGTCAGCGTCTCCGAGCCGGGCGAACGGCGCTCGTACGGCTCCGGTTCCTACTCGGCGTTCCTCAAGGATCCCGATGGGTACGAGATCGAGATCACGATCGGGACCGACTAAGCGGACGACCGCGGCCGGCTAACGCCGGTCCATAACATCGACACATCTCCCAAAACGACTCCAGGAGGGTTGACTCAATGGCAGTGAAGGTCGGCATCAACGGTTTCGGGCGGATCGGGCGCAACGTCTTCCGCGCGGCACATGCGGCTGGGGCCGACCTCGAGTTCGTCGCCGTCAACGACCTGACCGATCCGGAGACGCTCGCCCACCTGCTCAAGTACGACTCGATCCTCGGCCGCTTCCCCGGCGAGGTCGAGCGTCGAGGGCGAGACGATCTCGGTCGACGGCACGCCGCTCAAGGTGCTCTCCGAGCGCGATCCGGCGGCGCTGCCCTGGGGCGACCTCGGCGTCGACGTGGTGATCGAGTCGACCGGCTTCTTCACCGCCCGCGACGATGCCGCCAAGCACCTCGAGGCCGGCGCCAAGAAGGTGATCATCTCCGCTCCGGCCAAGGAGCCGGACGTGACCGTCGCCCTCGGCGTCAACTTCGACAGCGACTACGACCGCGACGAACCACCACATCATCTCCAACGCCTCCTGCACGACCAACTGCCTGGCGCCGCTGGCCAAGGTGCTGCACGAGGCCTTCGGGATCGAGCACGGCCTGATGACGACGATCCACGCCTACACCGCCGACCAGCGCCTGCAGGACATGCCGCACAAGGATCTGCGCCGGGCGCGCGCCGCGGCGCTCAACCTGATCCCGACGACGACCGGTGCCGCCAAGGCGGTCGGCCTCGTCCTGCCGGAGCTGAACGGCAAGCTCAACGGCTTCGCGATGCGGGCCCCGGTCGCCACCGGCTCGGTCGTCGACCTCGTCTTCACCCACTCCCGACCCGGCCGACTCGACGCAGTCAACGCCGCGCTCAAGGCGGCGGCCGAGGGCCCGCTGAAGGGGATCCTCGCCTACACCGAGGACCCGATCGTCTCCACCGACATCGTCGGCGACCCGCACTCCTCGATCTTCGACGCCGGCCAGACGATGGTGATCGGCGACGGCACGCATGATCAAGGCGGTCTCCTGGTACGACAACGAGTGGGGCTACTCGAACCGCTGCGTCGAGCTGGCCGGCAAGGTCCTCTGAGCGCAGCGCGAACGCGAGGTGGTGCGATGAGTTTCGCCAAGGCAAGCGTGCGCGACGCCGAGGTGGCGGGCGAGCGCGTGCTGGTCCGGGTCGACTTCAACGTGCCGCTCGACGGCGGCCGGGTGGCTGACGACACGCGGATCCGCGCGGCGTTGCCGACGATCGAATTGCTGCGCGAGCGCGGTGCCGCGGTTGTCCTGGTCTCTCACCTCGGGCGGCCGGAGGGGGAGGTCGATCCCGGAGCTCTCGATGGCGCCGGTCGGCGAGCGCCTGAGCGAGCTGCTCGGGACTCGACGTGCAGCAAGCGTCCGGCGTGGTCGGCGATGAGGTCGAGTCCTTGGCGGAGGGCGCTCGGGCCCGGGCGATGTGCTGCTGCTCGAGAACATCCGCTTCGAGCCGGGGGAGACCGAGAACGACCCGAGCCTGGCCGGAACCTCGCCGGGCTCGCCGACCTCTACGTCAACGACGCCTTCGGCGCCGCCCACCGCGCCCACGCCAGCACCGAGGGTGTGGCCGCACCACCTGCCGGGCTTCGCCGGGCTGCTGCTGGAGCGCGAGGTGACCGAGCTGACCCAGGTGATCGAGTCGCCGGCGCGGCCGCTCGTCGTCGTCCTCGGCGGCGCCAAGGTCTCCGACAAGGTCGGCGTGATCGACCGCTTCCTCGAGGTCGCCGACGAGATCCTGATCGGCGGTGCGATGTGCTTCAGCTTCTTCCGCGCCCAGGGGATCGCGCACCGGCGACTCGCTGGTCGAGGAGGAGGGCGTCGAGCTGGCCGGCGAGGCGCTGGAGCGAGCCGAGGCTCCCGACTGCGAGCTGAGCCTGCCGGTCGACCTGGTGCTCGGCGCAGAGCTTCGACGCCGACGACCGAGCGCCGCGAGAGCGACGGGGTCGAGGTGCCCGACGGCTGGATGGGCCTCGACATCGGCCCGCGTAGCGCCGCCGTCTACGCCGAGGCGATCGGCGACGCCGGCACGGTGCTCTGGAACGGCCCGATGGGCGCCTTCGAGATGGAGCCGTTCGCCGCCGGCACGCGCACCGTCGCCGAGGCCGTCGCCGCCGCCCCGGGCACGACCGTGATCGGCGGCGGCGACTCGGTCGCCGCGCTGCGCAGTTCGGCCTCGCCGATGAGGTCGACTGGCTCTCGACCGGAGGAGGAGCATCCTTGGAGCTGCTGGAGGGAAAGAAGCTGCCCGGCGTGGAGGCCCTGGACGCGGATGACCTGATGCCTGACGCACCCCATACATCGCCGCCAACTGGAAGATGAACAAGACCGTCGCCGAGGCGGCCGAGTTCGTCGACGCGCTGCTGCCGCGGATCGCCGCGACGCAGTCACGACGTCGTCGATCTGCCCGCCGTTCACTGCCCTGACCGCGGTGGTCGAGCGCCGCTGCGGCACCGCCGTCAAGGTCGCCGCCCAGAACATGCACGAGGAGGACTCGGGCGCCTTCACCGGCGAGGTCTCGGCGCCGATGCTGGTCGAGCTCGACGTCGAGGCGGTCGTCCTCGGCCACTCCGAGCGCCGCCAGTTCTTCGGCGAGACCGACGAGGCGCTGGCCCGCAAGGTGCCGGCCGCGCTTGCCGCCGGTCTCGAGCCGATCCTCTGCGTCGGCGAGACGCGAGGAGGCGCGCGACGCCGGACAGACCGAGGCGGTGCTGGAGCGCCAGCTGCAGGCGGACCTCGCCGAGGTCGGTGGCGAACCAAGCTGGGCGAGATCGTGATCGCCTACGAGCCGATCTGGGCGATCGGCACCGGCCGCACCGCGACCCCCGAGCAGGCGCAGGAGGCGTGCGCCTTCATCCGCGACGTGCTGCGCGAGCGCGGCGGCGCCCGCCGACGAGGTGCGCATCCTCTACGGCGGCTCGGTCAAGCCCGACAACGCCGCCGAGCTGCTCGGTCAGCCCGACGTCGACGGCGCCCTGGTCGGCGGCGCGGCCCTCGACCCTGCCGACTTCGCCGCGATCGTCGAGGCAGCATGATGTCCGGTGCGCTTTTGCACCCGGGCGTGCATAAGGACCACCGAAGACGGAAGTTGCTTCCCTTCGCTCGCACTGGTCATCCTCGACGGCTGGGGGCTTGCCGAGCCTGGGCCCGGCAACGCGATCTCGCTCGCCGAGACGCCGGTCTTCGATCGCCTCTGGGAGAGCTATCCCCACACGCAGCTCTCCGCCCAGGGCCGTGACGTCGGCCTGCCAGAGGGCCAGATGGGCAACTCCGAGGTCGGCCACCTCAACCTCGGCGCCGGCGCGATCGTCAAGCAGGACCTGGCCCGGATCGACGACGCGATCGCCGACGGCAGCTTCTTCGAGAACGAGGCTCTGCTCGGCGCCTGCGAGCGGGCGCGCAACAGCCCGCGCGGGCGCCTGCACCTGCTCGGTCTGGTCTCCGACGGCGGCGTCCACTCCGGCTGGGAGCACATCGAGGCGACGATCGAGCTCGCCTCCCAGGAGGGCGTCCCCGACGTCGTCTTCCACGCCTTCACCGACGGCCGCGACACGCTGCCCCATGGCGGCACGCGGCTACGTCGGCGAGCTCGAGCGCTGGCTGCGCCAGGCCGGCCGGGTCGGCACCGTCAGCGGTCGCTACTACGCGATGGACCGCGACACGCGCTGGGAGCGGATCAAGCTCGCCTACGACGCGATCGTCCACGCCGAGGGCCTGCGCGCGGCCAGCGCCGAGGAGGCGATCGCCGCCTCCTACGAGCGCGAGGAGACCGACGAGTTCGTCAAGCCGACCGTGATTGGCGACTACGACGGAGTCGACGCCGGCGACGTCGCGATCTTCATCAACTTCCGCCCCGACCGGGCGCGCGAGATGACCCGCGCGCTGGCCGAGCCGGACTTCGACGAGTTCCCCCGCGCCGGCGGCCCGCTGCTGGACCTGACGACGATGACCTGAGTACCGCAAGGGCTGGCCCTACCCGGTCGCCTTCCCCGAGGCGCGGCCGCAGACGACTCTGGCCGAGACGATCTCCGAGGCCGGAGGCCGTCAGCTGCACGTCGCCGAGACCGAGAAGTACGCCCACGTCACCTACTTCTTCAACGGCGGCCGCGAGCAGGAGTGGGGAGGGGAGGAGCGCCGCCTGGTCGAGTCCCCGCGCGACGTGCCGACCTACGACCACAAGCCCGAGATGAGCGCCCGCGCCGCCGCTGACACCTTCGTCGAGCCACTGGGCCGCCGAGCGACTACCGCTTCGGCATCATCAACTTCGCCAACCCCGACATGGTCGGCCACACCGGCGTGATCCCGGCCGCGGTTGCAGCGGTCGAGGCGGTCGACGGCTGCCTCGGCGACGTGATCGAGGCGGTCACCGCCAAGGGCGGTGCCTGCATCGTCACCGCCGACCACGGCAACTGCGACCACATGCTCGAGCCCGACGGCTCGCCCAACACCGCCCACTCGCTCAACCCGGTGCCGCTGATCGTCACCGCCGAGGGAGTCGAGCCTGCGCGACGGCGGCATCCTCGCCGACGTCGCCCCGACCGCCCTCGAGCTGCTCGGCATCCCGCAGCCCGAGGCCATGACCGGACGGTCTCTGATCACCGAGTGAACGGTTGACTCACCGATACGGTGGTCAACCGTTCAGCGAGTAGCAATGCGAATCGATGCAGACAGACTGAGGTTCGAGATCGGGGCGCGCGACGGCGCCGCGCGGACCGGCGTCCTGCACACCGCGCACGGGCCGATCGAGACGCCGGCCTTCATCCCGCTGGCGACAAAGGGAACGGTGCGTGGGCTCGAATCGCACGAGGTGGCCGAGCTCGGCTACGAGATGATCCTCGGCAACACCTACCACCTCTTCGTCTCGCCGGGGCCGGAGCGGATCGCCGCGGCCGGTGGCCTGCACGGCTTCATGGGCTGGGAGCGGGCGCTGATCACCGACTCCGGCGGCTTCCAGGTCTTCTCGCTCGCCCACGGCGGCGTCGCCAACGAGGTCAAGGGCAGCGGCCGCCAGGGCGGCGACCAGGGCTCGGTGGTCGCGATCGAGGAGGAGGGCGTCCGCTTCCGCTCCTACCGCGACGGCACCGCAGCTGTTCATCTCGCCCGAGGTCTCGATGCAGGTGCAGGCGGCGCTCGGCTCCGACATCGCCCTCGTCTTCGACGAGTGCACGCCCTTCCACGCCGACCGCGACTACACCGCCCGCTCGACCGAGCGCACCCACCGCTGGCTCGACCGCTGCCTCGCGTGGCACGAGCGCGAGGGACCGGCGCGCCAGGCGGTCTTCGGCATCGTCCAGGGCGGCGTCCACGAGGACCTGCGCCGCGAATCGGCCGAGGCCGTCTCCGCCGCCGGCGTCGACGGGCTCGCGATCGGCGGCACCCTCGGCCGCGACAAGGAGGAGATGCGCGAGGTGCTGGCGATGACCGCGCCGCTGCTGCCCGAGGCGGCGCCCAAGCACCTGCTCGGGATCGGCGAGGTCGACGACCTGCTCGCCGGCATCGCCCTCGGCCTCGACGTCTTCGACTGCGCCGTGCCGACCCGCCTCGCCCGCCACGGCGTCGCCCTCGTCCCCGACCCCGAGAACCGCTTCCGCCTCGACCTGCGCAAGTCCGGCCACGCCGGCGATCGCAACCCGATCGTCGACGGCTGCCCCTGTCCGGCCTGCCGCAACCACGACCGCGACTACATCAGCTACCTCTCCCGCGCCGAGGAGCTGACCGCGGTCCGCCTGCTCGTGCCTCCACAACCTCACCTACATGCAGGAGCTGATGACCCACGCCCGCACCGCGATCGAGGCCGAGAAGTTCGACGCCTACTCAAAGGCAATCCTCGCCGGGCAATCGCCCTGGGCCGCCTGAGGGGAACACCGCCCCTTATCGCCGCTGGGCCTATTCCTGGTTCTTCTTCACCAGTTCCTTGAATTCTTCGACGACCTTGTCGACCGTGTCGCCGGCGACTTCGGTTGACCTTGACGCCGGTCGCCTTGTCGGTGGTGTAGATCACGGCCGCCGCGACCGCGGCAGCGATCAGCACCAGCGCGACCAGGGCGAGGACGAAGCGGACGAAGCGCGAGAAGGCGCCGCGCTTGCGCTGTGCTTGCACGGGGGGGCGAACCGGCGGTGGCGGGGCCTGCTGTTGTGGCGCGCGGGCCACCGGGCGCCGGGTCGGCGATGGTTGTGCCGGGCGGTACTCGGTCTGGGCGGTTTGATCGAGGTGGCGGGTTGCCGTCTCGCCATCCCGAGCACATTGGTCGCCGTCGTTCCCTCTTCCAGCGGCAGGGTCACGTCCTCGCCCTCGATGCCCAGCGCGCAGGCCGCCGGCGAACTCGTCGGCGCTGGCGTAGCGGCGATTGGGGTCGCCCTCCAGCGCTCGCAGCACGGCGGCCGCCGAGCGTCTCCGGCACTTCGTCGTTGTAGGTGCTGGGCGGCAGCGGCTTCTCGTTCTGCTGGCGCACCGCCAGCTCGGCCAGGAGTGAGCCCTCGTAGGGCAGGCGACCGGTGAGGAACTGGTAGAGGACGACGCCGAGCGCGTAGACGTCGGTGGCCGGCGTCGCCTCCTCGCCGCGCACCTGCTCGGGCGAGAGGTAGGCGGCGGTGCCGACGACCGAGCCGACCTGGGTGATCCGGGTCTGCTCGATCGCGCGGGCGATGCCGAAGTCGGTCAGCTTCACGTCATCTCGCCGCCGCCGACCGGGCCGCCGATGACCATCAGGTTGCCGGGCTTGACGTCGCGGTGGATGATCCCGCGCCGGTGGGCGTAGTCGAGGCCGGCGCAGGCCTGGATCGCCGATCTCGGCCGTGGTCTCGGCTCGAGCGGGCCGTGGCGCTGCAGGATCTGCGCCCCGGAGCGCCCCTGCGACGTACTCCATGACGATGTAGTGGCGGCCGTCGTCGACGCCGGTGTCGTAGACCTGGACGATGTTGGGGTGGATCAGCTTCGCCACCGCCAGCGCCTCGCGGCGGAAGCGGGCGACGAAGCGCTCGTCGTCGGAGAGGTGCTCGGCGAGGATCTTCACCGCGACCGTGCGCTCGAGGATCAGGTCGGTCGCCTTGTAGACGTTCGACATGCCGCCCGAGCCGAGCCGCTCGCCGATCTCGTAGCGCCCGGAGAGGATTCCCGACCGCCATCATTCGCCTCCGCCTGCCGCCGGTGCGCCCGGGCTGACGCCGCCCGGTGCGCCCGTGCCGCCACCTTCGGATGGGGACGGGGTGGGAGTGGGCGTGGTTTCTTCGGGCGTCGTTTTTTCAGCCGGTGGCGGCTTGTTCTTTTCCGCCTTTTCTTCTTCCTTTTCGAACGCCTTTTCTTCTTTTTCCCGTTCCTTTTCTTCCTTCTTTTCCAGGCCCGGCGGCGTCTTTTCTTCTTCGTCTTCTTCGCTGGTCGTTGCTTCGCTCTCGGGCGCCACCGCTTCGGTGTCTTCTTCATCGCAGCTGGCGATGACTTCGCTCAGCCGTGCGGCGCCTCGTTGTAGCGCTTCGACCAGCTTGGGATCGACGCCCCTCAGCCCTTCGACCTGGGTATTGACTTCGCTGACCGCGTCTTCGGCCCCGACGCATTCGCCTTCTTCGGCGTACTGCTTGACGCGATCGAGGTTTTCGGTGATTTCCGCGGCGGTGTTGCCAGGCAGCAGCTTGGCGTCTTCGCCGCCACCGCAGGAAACGAGCCCCAGGGCCGCCGCGGCGCCGAGGACGAGTGCGAGCGATGGATATGCCAGATGACGCACCGTTGCGAGTCTAGAGAACGACTTCTGAAGCAGATTTTCCCTGCATTTGAGCGTCACTGGCCGATCTAGAGGCGGTCGGCGAGGCGACTCGGCAGGCCGGCGGCGACGATTGGCGCCGCGGCACGTTCGATCTCGTAGGGCGACGCGGTGGAAGCGCGCCGGTCCAGCCTCGGTGTCCAGCTCCAGCCAGGCGGCCCGCGGGTCGCCGTCGCGCGGCTGGCCGACGCTGCCGGGGTTGATCAGCCAGACGCCGTCGCTGAGCTCGAGCAGGGCCCCGTCGCTGGCCTGGGCGCCACGGGTGTCATCGCTGGAGCCTCGCTCAGGTCGGCCGAAGAAGAGCGAGACGTGCGAGTGGCCGATCAGACCGATCCGCTGCGGGTTGGCGTCGATGCCCGCGTCGGCCTGGTCGATCGAGAGCACGTACTCCCAGATCGGATCGCGCGGCGAGGCGTGGAAGAGGCCGATCCCCTCGCGCTCGCCGTCCGGCTCGAGCTCGCGCAGGAACTCGAGCGTCTCCTCGCCGACGTTTGCCCGCGTCCACTCGACCGCCAGCTGCCGCTGCCTCGGAGAAGGAGTCGATGTCGAGCGCCCCGAGCACCGCGAGGTCGTGGTTGCCGACCAGGCGAGACCGCGCAGCGCTCGCGGATCAGAGCCGCGCAGGCGTCGGGCTCGGCCCCGTAGCCGACCACGTCGCCGAGGCACCAGATCTCCTCGGCGCCGGACTCGTCGATCGCTCCGAGCACGGCCTCGAGCGCCGGCAGATTGGAGTGGATGTCGGTGATTACGGCGACGCGCAAGCGGCCAGCGTACTCAGTGGCTCGCGGCGCGAGGACAGAGCGCAGCCGTTGTCGGCTCTCCATACGATGGGCGCGACGATGGCAGCCAGCGATTCGATCGCCGAGCTGCGTGGTGCCGTCGACGCCGCCGCCGCGCCCTGCGCGACGGCGAGCCGACCGGGCCCGAGCCGACCCTCGACCGGCCGCCGAAGCCGAGCTGGGCGACTACAGCTCCAACGCGGCGATGCTGCTGGCCGCGCCGCTGGGTGAAAACCCGCGCGACGTCGCCGCGCGCCTGGCCGACCAGCTCGCGCGCCGAGCTGGGGGAGACGGTCGAGCGGATCGAGGTCGCCGGCCCCGGCTTCGTCAACCTCTTCCTCGCCGACGCCTGGTACCGGCGGGCGCTGGCTCAACCTCGCCGGTGCCGGCGAGGAGCTCGGGCCGGCGCCGACCGCGATCCCGGAACGGGTCCTGGTCGAGTTCGTCTCCGCCAACCCGACTGGGCCGCTGCACGTCGGCGGCGGCCGTCACGCCGCCTACGGCGATGCCCTGGTGCGCCTGCTCGAGGCGATCGGCCACGAGGTCGAGCGCGAGTACTACGTCAACGACGCCGGCGGCCAGATCGAGCGCTTCGCCGCACTCGATCGCAGCCCGGATGCGCGGGCGAAGAGCCGCCCGAGGACGGCTACGAGGGCGAGTACGTGGTCGAGCTTGCGCAGCCGCATCGCCGCGGAGGGAATCGACCCTGGCGATCTCGAGGCGCGTCGGACTTCGCGGGGTCGAGTTGATCCTCGAGGGCGTGCGCGCGACCCTCGACCGCTTCGGCGTCGCGCTTCGACAACTGGTTCTCCGAGCGCGACCTCTACAGCCGCGGCGAGGTCGACGCTGCCCTCGCCCAGCTCGATCAGCGCGGCCACACCTACCACCACGAAGAGCGCGCTCTGGCTGCGCACGACCACCTTCGGCGACGACAAGGACCGCGTCCTGATCCGCGCCAACGGCGAGCCGACATACCTGGCCGCTGACGTCGCCTACCACTGGGACAAGCTGGAGCGCGGCTTCGAGCGGCTGATCGACATCCTCGGTGCCGACCACCACGGCTACGTCGCTCGGCTGCGAGCTGCGATCGCGGCGCTCGGCGCCGACCCTGAGCGCTTCGAGGCGCTGATCATGCGCCTCGTCCACATCGTCGAAGGCGGCGAGCGGGCGCAGATGTCGAAGCGCAGCGGCGACTTCGTCGCGCTCGACGAGCTGCTCGACGACATCGGTGTCGACGCGACGCGCTGGTTCATGCTCTGGCGCAGCCACGACACCACGGTCGACCTCGACCTCGAGCTCGCCCGCCGTCAGTCCAACGACAACCCGGTCTACTACGTCCAGTACGCGCACGCGCGGATCGCCAGCATCCTGCGCAAAGCCGAGCAGCAGGCCGACGCGATCGCCGCCGGTGCCGGCGCGGCGACGCCGGGCACGGCGCTCGAGCCCGCGGAGCGCGAGCTGATCAAGCGCCTGCTCGAGTTCCCCGACGAGGTCCGCGAGGCCGCCGCGCGCCGCGCGCCGCACCGGATCTGCGCCTACGCGACCGCCGTCGCCGCCGACTTCCACGCCTTCTACCGCGACTGCCAGGTCGTCGGTGCCGAGGGGGAGGGGGTCGAGCGCTCGCGCCTGGCACTCTGCCTGCTCACGAAGCGGACGATCGCCGGAGCACTCGGCCTGCTCGGCATCTCCGCCCCGGAGCGGATGTGATGCTGGGCCGCCGCAACAAACAGCCTGTTCTGGCTGAGGTGGAAGGCCCGGACAGGGCATCGACTCGGCCGGGAGCGCTCGGGCGCGCCGAGCTGCAGACCTATGCGGAGTTGGCGACGAAGTTGGCCAAACCGGTTCTGTATTTCTCACCGGACCGGCGAAGGGGCAGGTGGCGCTGGGCCTGGCCGCCGCCGCGACGGCGGAAGGCCGCCGGGTCGCGCTGCTCGAGTGCGACCTCGCTGGCCCGGCCCTGGCCGAGCGGCTTGGCCTCGCCAGCAGCCCGGGATTGCACGACTACCTGCTCGAGGAGGCGACGCCGGTGAGATCCTGCAGCCGCTGGTCCTCGCCGGTCCCGCCTCCGGTCGGGCGACCGAGCCGCTCACCTGCATCGTCGCCGGCGAGCCCGAGCCGAAGCCCGTGGCGCTGCTCGACTCCGAGCGCTGCGATCACGCGATCGAGCGGCTGCGTCGCGCCTACGACCTGCTGCTGATTGACGGACCGCCGCTGAGCGAAGACGCGGATGCGCTGCGCGCCCTGACTGAACACACGGCCGTGACGATTGCCTGCGGCGAGCGCGGGCAGCTGCCGAAGCGGATGCCGGTGCCGGTCACCGGGCTGATCCTCTTCACCTGATTCGCTAGAGGTCGTAGCGCGAGAGATCGGCCTCGAGCCGCTCCGCGTCCTCGCCCTGCGGGGCGTTGGCGGCGGCCTCGTTTGCCGAGGGCTCGTCTTCTCGTCCACTGCGGCGCCAGCGCAGGACGCTGAAGGCGAGCACCACCACGGCGATCGCGATCGCCAGGATCGGCACCAGGTAGGCGGAGAGGTCGAACCCTGAGGCCTTTGGCAAGGCGAGGACCGAGGGGCCGTACTGGGCGACCAGGGCGTCCTTGACTTCGGCCTTGCTCTTGCCTGCGGCGACGAGCTTGGCGACGAAGACCTTCTCGCGGCGCGCCTGCGGCGATTCGGCCAGCTCGAGCAGGGTGCCGCAAATCGGACACATCACTTCGGCTTCGATCGCGTTGACCGTCGTCTGCGGGGCGGGTGCTGCGGCCGCAGTCGCCGGCAGGGCGAGGAGGCAGAGGGCGATGAGCAGGGCGCGCTTCATCGCTAGCCCGTGATCAGCGGCGTGACGCGTTCGCGCAGGAACTGGTCGTCGACCGGACCGCGCCAGATCAGCGCCAGGTCGCCGTCGGGTTCGACCAGGAAGTTCTCCGGCACGCCGGTGGAGCCGAAGGCCGCGCTGCGTTCATCGCCGACCGAGCGCAGCTGCGGGTAGCCGGTCGGGTGTTCGTGCAGGAAGGCGCGAGCGTCGTCCTCGTTGTCCTGCACGTTGATCCCCAGCACGGTCGTGTCATTCGCCTTGTTGTCCTCGTAGAACCGCTGCAGCACCGGCGCCTCCTGGCGGCAGGGGACGCACCACGAGGCCCAGAGGTTGACCAGTACCCACTTGCCGCGGTACTTGGCGATTGAGGCATGACCGGGCCCCGGTAGTGCCGGCAGCACCTTGTCGGGCACCGCTTCCCCAACCGCGATCTTGGTTGCGCCCTTATTGAGCAAGCCGAAGGCGAGCAGGCCGACGACGGCCAGCACGGCGAGAAAGGCGAGGAAGGAGCGAGTGCTCACGAAAAGCGGACGACGAGGTTCGAACTCGCGACCTCGAGCTTGGGAAGCTCGCGCTCTACCAACTGAGCTACGTCCGCGTGCTGGCTGATTCTATGGCGATCAACATCGGCGAGAGCCTTCGCTGGAAGGATCAGATTAGACTGAGCATTGCGGTGTTTCGTCCAAAAACTCCCGGCAGGGGCTTCAGCTTGGCCTTGGTGGCGGCTCTCGTTCTAGCGGGGCTGGTTGCCTTGGCGCCCGTCGCAGCCGCGACGGATCCGCCCCTGCCGACCACGGAAACGCTTCCGGACAACGTCGTCGCCTTCGTCGCCCATGTTTCGCCCAGCCTCGGCCGTCTCACCAAGGCCGAGTTCCAGAGGGCGCTCGTGCAGGCCGCGGCGGAAGCTGGACGTTCATCGGCTCCGGGCCCCCACGCGAAGGACTATCCGGGGATCGCGAACAAGGCTCTTGGGGAGCGATTGGACTCGATCTGGATCCAGGGCCAGGCGAGGGAAATGGGCATCGGGGTGAGGCCCCGTCAGGTTGCCCGCGAACTCGCCCGCCTGAAGAAGAAAGCCTTCAAGAACGAGGCCCAGTACCGCCGCTTCCTCAGGGAAGCCCACTTCACTAACCACGATGTCAGGGAACGGGTCAAGCTCCAGATGCTGAGCGAAAAGATCCAGGTGCGGGTCGTCTTCGGCCTCAGCGGAGCCGAAGCTCAAAGAGCCTTCAGCAGGTTCGTCAAGGAATATGGAACGAGATGGCAGCGGCGAACCGTCTGCGCTTCCGGTTACATCACCGAACGCTGCTCGAACGGCCCCAAGCCCGTCGGCGCCTAAACCGTCGCGGCTTTCTTCCTCTTCGCGGCGCGTCCACTGCTGGCGCGGCCGTTGCCGTTCCCATTGCCGTTGGAGCTGATCTTTGCCTCACGGTAGAAGTGCTCGGTGGCGCCGCGCACGGGACGTTCGCCGGCCAGCTCGACCAAGCCCGTGCGGCGCAGCTCGGTGACGTGGTAGTTGACGTTGCTGAGCGGCGTGCGCAGCTCGTAGCTGAGGTCGCTGGGGGAGAGGGTGCGGCCTGCGTCCATCCCCAGCACTTCCAGGATTGAGATCCGCAGGGGGTGGGTATTCGCGCGGGCCAAGAGCTGCCAGTTCATGGACTTCCTCCGATTAGATCCATTGGTTTACCTACTTATAGGTATATAGATACCAAAAAATGATGATCTAAATCATTAAAATCGGGTAGAACTGGGCAAATGGCTTACGACGGGAGGAGACTTCAAATGGGGAAGAGGGCGCGGATTTGGCTCGGGGCTGCGGTATCCATGGTTCTTTTGATGCTTGCGGCGGCCGCCTCCGCTGGGGCGGTCGACATCATCGAAGGAAAGCCGGAAACGGTCGAAGCGGGCTGGCAAGCCGGCACCTGCACGACTGACGTGCCGGAATGCAGCGTCGACACCCCTAATCAGTTTTCGAAACAAGCTGCGAGCCATCCGAAAGCCGGATTCACCCAGATCATTGTCAAGCACTCCGGCCTCCTCGAAACCCCGGTGGGGAACCTAAAGACCGTCCTTGTCGATCTCCCGCAGGGGCTCAGCGTTAATCCCCAGGCCACGCCCCAGTGCGAACTCGAAAACGGGAAATTTCCTACCGCAGGCTGTCCCGCCAACACGAAAGTGGGATACAGCAACGTGACGGCCGCCGCCGTGGTCGAACCCATAAAAACGCCACCGGTGACGGTTCCGCAGATCCCCGTCTACAACCTCGTGCCCCGTCCTGGTGAACCGGCGCGGTTCGGCTTCAACTTGCCGCTTAACATCGGCGAAGTCTTTCTCAACGCCGGGGTCAAATGGGACGGCGACTATCACGAGTACTTCACGATCCACGTCCCTTCGATTCCAGGTGTTCGAATCCTCAAGAACCGCCTTGTCTTTGACGGCACGATCGGCAGCGGTGGCCTCCCGACCGAAACGGGCGGCGCCTTCATCACCACGCCGAGCACCTGCCTCGACCCCAACCAGCCGGCTTTCGCGACGGTCTACAACACTCTTCTTCATGCCGACTCGGTCGAGGAATCGGCGCCCCAGGACGACTACGACGTAGCCGCCCCGGCGCCACCACCACCCGCCTTCCTAGCCGGCTCCCAGTTCCTTGAATCGCCGCTGCCTAAAGAAGCCGATGGCAGCCGGGTGATGCCAGAAGGTTGCGGCAAAGTGCCCTTCGAACCGACGACCTCCCAGTCTCCCGGCACGAACCAGACTGACTCACCGATGGGCGGCACGGTGACCGTCAAAGTGCCCTTCGATCCGCCGGCCGCGATCTATCAGTCGAACGTGCGCAACGCCGATGTATCGCTGCCGCAGGGTCTCGGCCTCAACCCCTCGTCCGCTCCCAGCCTGCAGACCTGCTCTGACGGCCAGTTCGGCAAGGGGACGCGCAACCCGGTCGCCTGCCCGGCGGGGTCGAAAATAGGCACCGTCGCAATCGACACGCCGCCGCTGCCGGATGGCACCCTGACCGGCAACGTCTACCTCGGCGCCCAGCAGAGTCGCGACCCGGCCTCGGGCAACGAGTACCGGATCCTGATCGACGCTGAGTCGGCCAGCCGCGGTCTCTCTATCCGTCTGCTCGGAAATGTCAAGGCCAACCCCCAGACCGGCCAGCTGACCGCGCAGGTGAATGAAGCCCCCCAGCTGCCCTTCGACTCGGTCCGGGTCACCCTCGACTCCGGCAAAGGAACGCTGACCAGCCCGCCCACATGCGGGCCGAACAAGACGAGCCACTCGATGACCGCTTGGTCGGGTACGCCCGACAGCGGGAAACCGGACGAAGGCTTCACCCTCACCACGGCTCCCGGCGGCGGTCCCTGCGCGAAAACGCTCGGCGAACGGCCCTTTGCGCCGAGCTTCGGCACCAACGACAGCAACCCCAAGGGCGGTGCCTTCACCCAGTTCGCGATCAACAGCGCTCGCAACGACGGCAACCAAGAGCTGAAGGGCGTCGACGTGACGCTGCCCCCGGGCCTGACCGCCAAGCTGGCGGGCGTCCGCTACTGCCCCGGGGCGGCAATTGCTGCGGCCGCGGCCAGCAGCGGTGCTGCCGAGGCCGCGCACTCCAGCTGCCCGGACTCGAGCCTGGTCGGCAGCGCCGCGGTCAGCGCCGGCAGCGGGTCCAACCCCTACCACGCAACCGGCAAGGTCTTCCTCGCAGGGCCCTATCACGGGGCACCCCTCTCCCTGGCAGTGATCACCCCCGCCACGGCCGGGCCTTTCGATCTCGGCTCGGTCGTGGTGAGGGTGGCACTGTTCGTCGACCCCGAAACGGCCAGGGTGCACGCGGTCTCCGATCCGATCCCGCACGTGTTCGGCGGCGCCCTGCTCGACATCCGCTCGATCGCGGTCAAGCTCGACCGGCCGAAGTTCTCGCTCAACCCGACCAACTGCTCGGCCTTCGCGACCAGCGGAGCGCTGCGCGGCGGCGGCTCCAATCCGCTCGACCCGGCCGCCTTCAGCTCGTTCGCGGTCTCCTCGCCGTTCAAGGTCAACGGCTGCGAGAACCTCGACTTCAAGCCGAAGCTGTTCATGCGGATCTTCGGCGGCACGCGGCGGGCGAAGAGCCCGAAGCTGCGCGCGGTTCTGGTCGCACGGGAAGGTGATGCCAACATCGGCCGCACCGCGGTCAAGCTGCCGAAGCCGCTGATCCTCGAACAGGCCAGCCTGGCCAACGTATGCACGCGGGTCCAGTTCGCCGCTCACAACTGTCCCAGCGACTCGATCTACGGCTTCGCCGAAGCGACCACGCCGCTGCTCGACGGCCCGCTCAAAGGCCCCGTGTACCTGCGTTCGTCAAGCCACGAACTGCCCGACATGGTCGCCGATCTCAACGGTCAGGTCGACGTCGTCCTCGACGGCCGCATCGACAGCGTCAAGGGCCGCCTGCGTACGACCTTCGACACCGTGCCGGACGTGCCGGTCTCCAAGTTCGTGCTCACCGTCAAAGGCGGCAAGAAGCGCGGCCTGCTGGTCAACTCGAGCAACCTCTGCGCGAAGAAATACAAGGTGATCGCCCGCTTCACCGGTCAGAACGGCAAGAAGGCCAACATGCGCCCGAAGCTGCGCACCCCCTGCAAAGGCAAGAAGCATCACAAGGGCAAGAAGAAGGGCGCCAAGCACTAGCCGCCCGGAGGCTCGCCAGCCGGGCGCAGTTCAGCTCGGCTGGCTGGTGGGGCGGATCAGGATCTCGTTGACGTCGACGCCGGGGCGCTGTTCGAGGGCGTAGATCACGGCCTTGGCGATGTCCTCGTCCTGCAGCGCCCACTCGCCGGGGCGGTTGTCGAAGAAGGGCGTGTCGACCATGCCGGGCTCGATCAGAGTGACCTGATGTCGTGGTTGTCGTGCATCTGGCGCAGCTCGGCCCGCAGCGACTCGCCGATCGCCGTCGCCGCCCACTTGGTCGCCGAGTAGAGCGAGCCGGGCAGGGCGTGGCGCCCCGCGACCGAGCTGGTGACGAGGAAGTGCCCGTCGCCGCGCTCGAGCAGGTGGGGGAGGGTGGCCCGGATCGTCAGCGCCACGCCGTAGACGTTGGTCAGCACCATCGAGCGCCAGTGCTCGGGCGACTCCTCGAGGAATCCCCGCGTGGCGCCGAAGCCAGCGTTGGCGAAGACCGCGTCGATCCGCCCGAACCCCTCCAGCGCCGCCGCGGCCATCGCCTCCACCTGATCCCACTCGGTCACGTCACAGCGCACCGCAAGTGCCCGCTCGGCACCCCCGAGCTCCCCAGCCAGCTCCTCCAGCGGCTCAAGTCTGCGAGCCGCCAGCACCAGTCGGTAGCGCTGCGGCTGCCGCCCGCGCCGTCGCCGCCCCGATGCCGCTGCTGGCTCCGGTAATCAGTAGGACTGGGTCGCTTCCGCTGGGCTCCATGGGGCGATTCTCGCAGCTCGCTGGAAGGGGGCGGGTGGTTCGGGGGTCGGCGGACACTCAGCGCGAAGCGCGTCCGACGACCCCCGAACCACCCGCCGCTCCTCACGCCTTGCGATAATCCCCGACCGTGGATCCCCAGCGCAAGCGGAAGATCCGGCTGATCGTCGCCCTCAGCGTCGCCGTCCTGCTTGGCGGTGGCGCTCGTCTACACGTCTTTCAGCGCCTCGAGCGAGGCGAAGGAGCCCTCGCAACTGCTCAACGCGGCGCCCGGAACCAGCTACGAGCATGACCGGCAAGGTCGTGTCCGGCTCGATCCGCCATCGCGGCGAGGAACTGCGCTTCCGCGTCGTCGATCGCGAAGGCGGTGGCCCATCGCTGCCGGTCACCTACAGCGGTACCGTTCCTGATCCCTTCCGCGGCGGCCGCGAGATCGTCCTCACCGGGGAAGTCGAGAACGGCACCTTCGTCGGCGAACCCGACACGCTGGTGACCAAGTGCCCGTCGAAGTTCACGACGAAGAGCAAGCTAGCCTCGGCAGTGCCGCCCTGTGCGCTTGCCTTCCTCGCGCTGGTCTCCGCCGTCGTCGCTGCCCTGGTCGGCCGCAAGGGGGACGAGCGCTGGGTGCTGACCTCGCGGCGCGCCGTCTACGGCGCTCTGCGCGCTGCTGACGCTCTGCGTCGTCGTGATCGAGATCGCCTTCGCCCGCGACGACTTCTCCTTCAACATCGTCGCCCAGCACTCCTCGATGGAGACGCCGACCTTCTACAAGATGGCGGCGATGTGGTCGAGCCAGGAAGGCTCGCTGCTGCTCTGGGCCTGGGTGCTCTCGATCGCCTCCTCGCTGGCTCTCTACTCGACCCGCAACAAGCTGCGCGAGATCGTCCCCTACGCGACCGCGGTGATGATCGGCGTCGCCAGCCTTCTTCACCGGCCTGATGCTCTTCGCCGGCGGACGTCAATCCCTTCGCCACGCTGAGCCCGGTGCCGCTCGACGGCATCGGCCTCAACCCGCTGCTGCAGCACCCGAGCATGATGATCCACCCGCCGATGCTCTACTCGGGGTACGTCGCCTTCACGATCCCCTTCGCCTTCGCGTCGGCGCCCTGATCACCCGCAGACTCGACGCCGCCTGGATCCGCGCCACCCGCCGCTTCGCCCTGATCGCCTGGGCCTTCCTCGGCTTCGGCCTGCTGCTCGGCGCCCGCTGGTCCTACACCGAGCTCGGCTGGGGCGGCTACTGGGCCTGGGACCCGGTCGAGAACGCGGCGCTGATGCCGTGGCTGATCGGCACCGCCTTCCTGCACTCGATCATGGTCCAGGAGAAGCGGGGGATGCTGAAGGTCTGGAACGCCTGCCTGATCGTCGCCACCTTCTCGCTGGCGCTGCTCGGCACCTTCCTCGTCCGCTCCGGCGTGCTGCAGTCGATCCACGCCTTCGGCGACAGCACCGTCGGGCCCTACATCCTCGGCCTGATCGGCGTCGTCCTGATCGGCTCGACGGCGCTGATCGTCTCGCGGCTCGACGACCTGCGCTCGGAGAAGCGGATCGACTCGCTGGTCTCGCGCGAGTCCGTCTTCCTGGTCAACAACCTGCTCCTCGTGGCGCTCACCGCGGTGATCTGCCTGGGGCACCTTCTTCCCGCTGATCTCGGAACTCTTCACCGGCAACAAGTCCTCCCTGGCGGCGCCATGGTTCGATCGCTACACGACCCCGCTGGCGATCCTGCTGGTCCTCTTCACCGGCATCGGCCCGCTGCTGGCCTGGCGCCGGGTCAGCTGGGCGTCGGCCAAACGGGTCTTCCTCGTGCCCACCGTGGTGGCAGCGGTCGCCGGCGTTGCGCTCGCGCTCCTCAGCGACGCCGGTTCGAGGCCCTGGGCGCTGGCGCTCTTCACCTTCGCCACCTTTGCCCTGGTCGGCCTCAGCCAGGAGTTCTGGCGCGGGGCCGCGGCACGCCGCTCGCTCAAGGGTGGCTCGATGCCGGCTGCACTGGTCGGGGTCGTCAGCCGCAACCGCCGCCGCTACGGCGGCTACATCGTCCACATCGGCATCGCCGTGCTGCTGATCGGGATCGCCGCCTCCTCCAGCTTTCAGACCAAGCGGGACGTCAACCTGAGGCCGGGGCAGAGCGCCGTGGTCGACGGTCGCAAGATCACCTACGTCCGCCCGACGGCGAAGGTCGACAAACTGGCCTTCAGCGCCGGCGCGGTGCTGCGGGTCGCAAAGGGCGGCGAATCGTTCACCCTGCGTCCGACCCGTCACTTCTATCGGCCAACCGGCATCCCGGGGGGAGGGATCAGCAACTACTTCGATGGCGAAGCGACAGCGACATTGGCCTGAGGGCGGGGCTCTTCACCGACTTCTGGACTGCCAACAACCCCAACATCACCGGTGTCCAGCGCCACGCCCGCGCCGCCGACGAAGGCTTCAAAAAGTGCGTCAGCGGCGGCCCCGACGTGCCGCCGCAATGCCGGGCGATCGGCGCGTTGATGCGAGCCGCGCTGGCCAATCCCCAATTGCGTCCGCAAGCGCTGGCGAGAATCGAACAGCTGCAGCTCGAGACGGCCAAGCAGATCGCCGCCGGCTACCTCACCGAAGGCGCGCCCGTGACCTTCCGCGTCATCGTCAACCCGCTGGTCACCTGGATGTGGATCGGCGGCCTGATTGCCCTGGCCGGTGCGATCATCGGGCTCTGGCCGGCCCGCCGTGCCCGTCGCGAGTTGGGAGCCGAAACTGAGTTGGAGGCGCTGAAGGAAGCGAAGTACCGCGAGATCGGCGACGCCGAACTCGACCACGCCGCCGGCAAGCTCTCCGACGAGGACTTCGCCCTGCTCGACGCCGAGCTGCGCAAGGAGGCGATCGAGATCCTCGACTCGGCCAACGCCGAGCCGGTTTAGATCTTCAGCAGTACGAGGGTGTTGAGGACGAACAGCACGGCGAAGAAGATCGTCGCCCGGTCGAGGTTGCGCTCGACCATCGAGCCGCCGCCAAAGGAGCTGCCGCCACCGCCGATGCCGAAGGCGCCGGAGAGGCCGGTGTCTTTACCGGAGTGCAGCAGGATCAGGAAGATCAGCACGCCGCTGATGATCACCTGCAGGAAGCCCAAGATTGTGTACATCGCGGGAGATGGTAGCGAGCCGGGCGATCTGAGGTCCCGCGTACAGAAAATGTGATCTTGTTGTGCTGGTTTACAAAGTTCGCTATCTTGTAAACCAAGAGGACGTTTCCTGGGTTGTTGACAAGGAGGACTTGATGGAGGCAGCGGCGCACAGCCACGATCACGGGCCGGAGATCGAACTCAACCCGGCGACCTGGCGCGACGCCAAGCGCTACGCCTGGCTGCTCGGCCTGATCATCCCCTTCGCCCCCTTCATCGCCTGGGCCAGCGTCGAAGTCACCGGCTTCGAGTTCTTCTGGTTCTTCGGGCCGCTGCTCGTCTTCGGCGTCTTTCCGCTGCTCGACATCGCGATCGGGGTCGACCCGACCAACCCGCCCGACAGCGTGCTCAAGTGGCTCGAGCAGGACCGCTACTACCGCTGGTGCACCTACCTCTTCATCCCGGTCCAGTACGCGGGGCTGATCCTCGCCTGCTGGCTCTGGTCCAACGGCGACCTCTCTGTGTTCGAGAGCATCGGCCTGGCGCTGACCATGGGAGTCGTCGGCGGGATCGCGATCAACACCGCCCACGAGCTCGGCCACAAGCGCGACAGCATGGAGAAGTGGCTCAGTCGCGTCGCCCTCGCCCAGACCGGCTACGGCCACTTCTTCATCGAGCACAACCGCGGCCACCACGTTCGCGTCGCCACCCCCGAGGACCCGGCCAGCTCGCGACTGGGGGAGAGCTTCTGGGCTTTCCTGCCGCGCACCGTCTCGGGCAGCCTGCGCTCGGCCTGGGGGATCGAGGTCGCTCGCCTCGACCGCATCGGTAAATCGCACTGGGGCCTGCAGCAACGACATCGTCGGTGCCTGGGCGATGACCGTCGTTCTCTTCGCGGTTTTGACGATTGCTTTCGGCCCGGTCGTGCTGCCTTACCTCTTGCTGCAGGCGATCCTCGGCTTCTCGCTGCTAGAGGTCGTCAACTACCTCGAGCACTACGGCCTGCGCCGACAGAAGAAAGAGGATGGGCGCTACGAGCGCTGCCTGCCCGAGCACAGCTGGAACAGCAACAACGTCGCTTCCAACGTCCTGCTCTACCACCTGCAGCGTCACTCCGACCATCACGCCAACCCGACCCGTCGCTACCAGGCGCTGCGCCACGTCGACGAAGCGCCGCAGCTGCCCACCGGCTATGCCGGGATGATCGTGCTCGCCTGGTTCCCGCCGCTGTGGCGGCGGGTGATGGACCCGATCCTGGTCGAGCACTACGGCGGCGACCTCAGCCAGGCCAACATCCAGCCGCGGGCGCGCAAGCGCATCCTCGCCCGCTACGGAGGTGCGGCATGAGCTTCCGGTGCGCCTTGTATGGCTCATGCCCGCAGAAAGCGCACCGGAAGGAGAGGATCGCATGAGCCGCTGGCGCTGCCCGGGCTGCGGCTACGTCTATGACGAGGAGCAGGGTCACCCGCGCGAGGGCTTCCCCGCCGGTACCCCTTGGAGCGAGGTCCCCGACGATTGGGCCTGCCCCGACTGCGGGGTACGCGACAAGGTCGACTTCGAGCCCGACGACCGCGGCGCCGGCGAGTGACCGCCATGGCTGGCACGATCCCGGCGGTGGCCACTCGCACGCCCTATCCCGAGGCCGCGCGGCAGCTGCTGCGCGAGACGCTCTTCGGCGCAGCCCGCGACCAGCTGCAGAGCAAAGCCTGGTCGGAGATCACGATGTCGAACATCGCCGAGTCCGCCGGCGTCAGTCGCCAGACCCTTTACAAGGAGTTCGGCAGCCGCGCCGAGTTCGGCCAGGCCTTCGTTATCCACGAGGGCGAACGCTTCCTCGACGGCGTCGATGCAGCGGTACGCCAGCACCTGGATGACCCCCGCGCCGCCATCGGCGCCGCGCTCGAACTGTTCCTCAGCTCCGCCGGCGAGGACCCGCTCGTCCGCATCCTGCTCAGTGACGACGGCACCGACGGCATGCTGCCCTTCGTCACCACTCAGGGCATGCCCGTGGTCCAGTGGGCGACCGCTCGCCTGACGGCGACGATCGAAGCGGGTTGGCCGCAGGCCCCCGCCGCCAAGGTGAGGCTGCTCGCTGAGTCCCTCGTCCGCCTCGCGATCAGCTACATCACCGCGCCGAGCGATGACCCCGAGACCACCGCCGCCAAGGCCGGCGAGCTGCTCGGCCCGTTCATCGACGACGCGCTGGGCTCGGTCGGTTAGCGCGGCGACTTGCCGTAGTAGACGACGAAGCGCCGCTGGAAGCCTTCGCGCTCATAGAAGCGGTGGGAAGCGACGTTGGTGGTCGCTGTAGTGATCGCCATGTCCTCGACGCCGAGCTCGGCGAGGCGTTTCCAGACAGCCTCGAGCAAGGCGCCGCCAATGCCGCCGCTCCGGTGCTCGGGCAGGACGGAGAGCGTCTCCAGCTCGGCAACGCGCTCGCCCGTCCGCCAAGAGGCGTAGCCGGGACCGACAGTGACGAAGGCGTAGCCGGCCGGCGCACCGCCGGCTTCGGCAATGACGAAGAAGGTGTCGTGGCTTTCCAGCCAGCGCTCGTACTTACGGCGGCGAATCCGCCAGGACTCGCCGGTCTCGCGACTAGGGGTGGCGCCGCCGATGTCGGGCGAGATCGACGCATGGTGTTCCTGCAGCGCGTTCCAGAGTGGCTCGACCGGGTCGAGCTCGGCAACGGTTGCGGCGTAGCGCAGGTCGAGATCTGCCGTGCTCACGGCGCGCATTCTGGCACTGCGCGGTGGCTTCAGTCTGGTAGTACCGCGAGGCGGAAGACGAGGCGCTCGAAGCCGGTCTCGTCGGTGCTGTCGCGCTCGGGCTGGCGCTGGTAGCCGAGCGACTCGTAGAGGCGGTGGCCGGCTCGCTGGTAGGGGCGGCTCCAGAGGGAGATCGCAGGCCAGCCTTCGATCTGGGCCAGCTCGGTACAGCGAAAGGCCAGGGCGCGGCCGATGCCCTGGCGGCGGGCCACGGAGCTGACGACGAGGCGGGCGAGTTCGGCCTCCCCGTCGAGCGCGACGGCGCGGCTGGGCTCGTCGGGGGCGAGCAGGGCGACCACGCCGACCACGACACCACCCGACTCGGCAATGAGGAGGTGCGCGGCCGCTGTCGCCGTCTCGTCGAAATCGGCGCGCGAATAGAGGATGTCGCGACCACCCTCGCCTTCGGTGAAGTAGGCCTCGGTCCAGAGCGCGACGACAGCCTCGGCGTCAGCTTCGATTGCGGCCCGGATCACGGCTCTGCCCTGACCAGCCGCAGGCCGATGTCGAGCTCGGGCAAGGTGCGCAAGTGGCTGTACTTCTCGTCCCAGCGCCCGCTCTCGAGGTCTGCGCGGAGGCGCTCGAGCCCGCGCTCGGCAGCGTCAGCCGGCATCCGGTGCCAGATCGAGCTGGCGCGGCGAACTTCGGGATCGAGCAGCCACTCGGGGCGGTCCCAGAGGGCGATAGTGAAGCCGTCGAGGCAGCCGCGAGGAATCGCAACCGGCTCGACACTGGCGCCCGGCAAGCTAGCTCGAATCCTCGCTCGCGATGGCATTACGTCACGGTCCATCGAGCCGACCTCGGGGAAGTAATCCTTGATCAGCCAGGCGTCGGACGCGGCCTCGGCGTCGAGCGTCAGCAGCACGATTCTGCGCCGGGAGACCCGTCGCATCTCGGCCAGGCCGGCCTCGAGGTTCGGCCAGTGGTGGATCGTCAGCACGCCCATTGCTGCGTCGACGCTCTTGTCGTCGAGTGGGAGCGATTCGGCGATGCCTTCGAGCGCGGGGGCGGCTTGCGGCGAGCGCTGAGCGATCATCACCGGCGAGGGCTCGACCGCAACGACCTCGCGGTCAATTGGCTCGTAGGACCCGGCGCCCGCGCCGACGTTGACGACGCTGCGGGCGTCACCAAGCGCGGCCCAGATCGCCGCCTCGATTTGCGGATCGGGCTGGCGGAAGTCGGTGTAGTTGAGACCCATGCGGTTGTAGGTCGGGGCGCTCATTCGGCCCGTTCGCGCAGCATCGAGACCAGCAGCTCGACGAAGTCGCCATAGAGGTCGTCGCGCACTGCATCGGGGCTGACTAGGGCTTCGATCGCGAGGCCGATCCCCAGCGCCCGCAGGATTAGTGCCAGCTCGGGCGGGGGGAGAGGAGCCTCGGCCCCTTCCTCCTCCTGGTGGTGGGCGATGAAGGCGGCGATTGTCTCGCGCAACGCAGCGGAGCGGCTGCCGAAGCGCTTGGCCAGCTCGGGCTCGCGCCGACTGGCGGCGAGGAACTCGAGGTGGAGGAGGAAGGACTCGCGGTCGGAGGCGAAGCGCTCCATCCACTGGTCGGCGAGGGCGCGGGCGCGGATCTCGAGCGGGGCGTCGTCTTCGATCCCGACCTGCGTCGCCGCCAGCTCCTGCGCCCGGTCGGCCATGTACTGCTCGAAGACGGCGAGGAAGAGGTCGGACTTGCCGGCGAAGTTGGAGTAGACCGCACCGTGCGAGTAGCCGGCTTGCTCGGCGATCTCCTCCACCGAAGCGCCCTCATAACCGCGTTGGGCAAAGACGGTCGCGGCGGTGCCGATCAGCTCTGCCCGGGTGCGCGCCTGCTTCTCGGCCCGGGTCTCGCGTCTGGGTCCGGCATTTCTTTTAGATTGGAGCTCCAATCTGAATGATGATACTAATTTGATATGCGCACTGGTCGATCAGCCGTAATCCCGCGCTTCTTTGCAGCGCTCGGTGACCCGCGCAGGCTCCTGGTGCTCGCCGCCGTTGCCCTGCTCTCTGGCGCTGCGATGCTGCCAGCGATGCGGACGATGTCCGATCACGGCGAGTCGCTGTTTGCTTTTGAGAGTGCCGGCAGCGTCGAAAGGAGCGAGGAGATCGTTTTGGCTTGGGGCGAGCCAGGCAAGCGGGCGGCTTGGTGGCAGCTGGCGATCGACACTCCCTTCCTGATCGCTTACGGGCTCTTTGCTGCTGGTGCCTGTGCGGCGGTGGCGTCTCGCGCGGAGCGTGCCGGAAAGGCACGGCTGCGCCAGGCGGCGGAACTGTTGATGTGGTTTGGCCCGCTGGCCGCGGCAGCGGACCTTCTGCAGAACGTGTCGCTGGCGATGATTCTCAGCGGGCACGTCGTACAGCCATGGCCACGCATTTCCGCGGTCTGCGGGTCGGCGACCACGATCCTGATGGCGATCGCGCTGGTCTTTGCGCTCGCCGGCTGGTTCGTCACACGGCGCGCCGGAGGCACAACAGCTGCCCCGCCGACCGCGAGCTGACGCGATGGGGGAGCCGATGGAGATTCTCGGTCGCTGGCTCGAGCAGGCCGAGGAGGCGGGCGTTCCGGCGCCGCGAGCGATGACCCTGGCGACGGCCACGGCCGACGGCAGGCCCTCCGCTCGCCTGGTCTCGCTCAAGCGGCTCAGCGGCGACGCGCTGGTTTTCACCACGGCGCTGTGGACACGCAAGGCCGAGGAGCTGCGCGACAACCCGCGCGCGGCCGCGACCTTTTACTGGCCGGCGTGCGGTCGCCAGGTCCGAGTCGAGGGGCGGACCGAGATCGCCGAGCGCGAGTTGGCCGAGGAGCTCTTTGCCGGCCGGCCGCGCGACCACCAGCTGCAGGCGCATGTCTCGAGACAAGGAGAGGAGATCGAGAGCCTGGATCAGTTGCGCAGCCGGCTCGAAGCACTGAGGGCCGAGCTGGGGGAAGGCCCGGTGCCGTGTCCCGAGGACTGGGGCGCCGTGCGGCTCAGGCCCGACCGCATCGAGTTCTGGGAAGAAGGCGAGGATCGCCTGCACCGCCGCACCCTCTTCGAAGCCGTCGACGGCGGCTGGCGGGAAGCCCTGCTCGCTCCGTAGCGTGGCGGCTTCCGGTGCGCGTTATGTGGTCTATGGCCGTATAAGGCGCACCGGAACGGAGTTCAGGTCTCCAGCGTCAGCGTTACCGGGCCATCGTTGACCAGGGCCACGCCCATGCAGGCGCCAAAGACGCCCGTGGCGGCACCGAGGTTCTCGCAGAAGCGGTCGTAGAGCGGCTCGGCCTCGGCGCCCGATGCGGCTTCGACGTAGCTGGGCCGGTTGCCCTTGCGGGTCTCGCCATAGAGGGTGAACTGGCTGACGCAGAGCAGCTCGCGCTCGCCCAGCGGCTCGTTCATCCGCCCCTCTGCGTCGTCGAAGATCCGCAGCGCCCGCACCTTGTCGGCGAGCCGGTCAGCTTGCTCCTCCGTGTCGCCGCGGCGCACCCCGAGCAGGACCAACATGCCGGGCCCGATCTGGGCGACGCGCTCGCCCTCGATGTCGACCGCGGCCTGGCTGACGCGCTGGACCAGTGCTCTCACCTCTGCCTCCTTATGAAAATGAGTCTCATTTCTGATTTACTCGCCTCGTGTTCGAGCCTTTTCAGCTGCCCTTCGTCCAGCGCGGGCTGTTCGAGATCCTGATCCTCGCGGTACCCGCCGGGCTGCTCGGCACCTGGATTGTCCTGCGTGGCCTCGCCTTCTTCTCACACGCGGTCGGCACCGCCGCCTTCCCCGGCCTCGTCCTCGCCGACGGGTTGGGGTTCGCGGCGCCGCTGGGTGCCTTCGGCGCCGCGGTCCTCTTCAGCGCCGGCAGTGCCTTGCTCGGGCGCCGCGAGGAGGAGGCGACCGACAGCGCTGTCGCGATCGTCCTGGTCGGCTGTCTCGCCGCCGGCACGATCCTCGCCAGCGACGTCTTCGGCTCCGGCGCCAACGTCGAGACGCTGCTCTTCGGCAGCCTGCTGCTGATTAATGGCAGCGACTTGGTTCTGGCGGGGGTGGCGGCGGGGCTGACCTTGGTCATCTCGCTGCTGCTCGGCCATCGCTGGCTCGCCCTCGGCTTTGATCCGGTCGCGGCGGCGCCGGGCGCCGGCGGCTGGCTCGACCTGGTGCTCTTCGGCCTGATCGCGCTGGCGATCGTCGCGGCGCTCTCGGTCGTCGGCGCCCTGCTGGTCACCGCGCTCTTCGTCGTGCCGGCGCTGACCGCGCGGCTCTTTGCCGAGCGGATGCTGAGCTGGCAGCTCGCCAGCGTCGCGCTGGTCGCCCTCGAGGGCACGGTCGGTCTCTGGCTCTCGGTCAAGACGGATGCGCCGCCCGGGGCGACGATCGCCGTCGTTGCCGGGGCCGTCTTCGCGCTCGCGGCCGGCGCGCGGGCGCTGGCCCGGGCTCGCCGTCGGGCACCCGCTCTTGCCGTCGCTGTGCTGATCGCGGTTGGCGCTCTGCTTGCTGGCTGCGGGGGCTCCGGCTCTGCCAACGGGCGGATGCAGGTTGTCGCCACCACCACCCAGATCGGCGACTTCGTCCGCGAGGTCGGCGGCAACGCGGTCGCGGTCGACCAGATTCTCCAACCCAATACCGACCCGCACGAGTACGAGCCGCGGCCGAGCGATGTCGCCGGCGCCGCGGAAGCGAAGCTCGTCTTCGCTAATGGCGATGAGCTCGACTCCTGGGTCGACCAGGTGGTCTCCGACAGCGGCAGCAACGCCGAAGTCGTCGACCTCGGCGCGATTGTGCCCGAGCGGCGCCCGGGCGAGTCGAGCGGGGCGGAGGCTTCGCGCTATGACCCGCACTGGTGGCACGACCCGCGCAACGCCGAGGCGGCTGTGGCCGCGATCGAGGGTCATCTCGCCGCCGCGGACCCGAGTCATCGGCAGCAGTTCAAGCGCAACGCCGTTGCCTACATCGCCAAGTTGCGCACGCTCGACGCTGGCATCGCCCACTGCATGGGCGAGGTGCCGCGCGCCCGCCGCAAGCTGGTCACCGACCACGATGCCTTCGGCTACTTCGCCGACCGCTACGGGATCGAAGTCGTCGGCGCCGTCATCCCCTCGCAGACCACCCAGGCCCAGCCCTCGGCCAAGGACCTCAGCGAACTTTCCAAGCTGATCGAGCGCGAGCAGGTCAAGGCCATCTTTCCGGAGAGCTCGCTCAGCCCCAAGGTGGCGGAAGCGATTGCGAGCCAGACCGGTGCCTCGTCCAACTACACGCTCTATGGCGACACGCTCGGCCCCGAAGGCTCCAGCGGCGCCACCTACTTGACGATGGAGGCGGCGAACGCGAACGCGATGGCTCGCGGCTTCACCGACGGGAGGCGGGGATGCCGGCCGCTGCGCTGATCGAGGCCGAGGGTCTTGCCGCAGGCTATGACGGCGCGGTGGCGATCTCGGGCGTCGACTTCTCTTTGGGTGGAGGGCAGACTCTGGCCCTGCTCGGGCCCAACGGCGGCGGCAAGACGACGCTGCTACGAGCGCTGCTGGGTGAACTGGCGCCGCTCGCGGGGGAGCTTCGCGTCGCCGCGACCTGCGGGACTGTTCCTCAGACTGAGCGCTCACGCCTCGACTACCCGGTCTCGGCGCTCGACGTGGCGACGATGGGGACACTGCCGCAACTGCCCTGGTGGCGCCGCCCGGGCCGCCGCGAGCGCGAGGCGGCGGCGGAGGCGCTCGATCGGGTCGGGCTACGGGCCCTTGCCGAGCAGACTTTCGGCCGTCTCTCCGGCGGCCAGCGCCAGCGCGTCCTGATCGCCCGGGCACTGGTCCAGGACGCGGGCGTGCTGCTGCTCGACGAGCCCTTCTCGGGTCTTGACCGACCCAGCACCGAGAGCCTGGAAAGGCTGATCGAAGAGCTGGCGGGGGAGGGGCGCGCCGTCGTCATTGCCACCCACGACCTCGAGCAGGCGCGCGCCTGTGACCAGGTCCTCTGCATCAACAAGCGCCAAGTCGCCTGCGGACCGCCGGACCAGGTGCTCGAGGACCTCGGCGTGCTCGAAGCGACATACGGCGGCGCCATCGTCGAGATCCCAGGCGGCGCTGGCCGCGCGATCCTGCCCCCTCACCATCACCACCACTGACCATGCTCGCGCCCCTGCAAGAACCGTTCATGCAGCGCGCCCTCGCTGAGGTCGTGCTGCTCGGTGTCGCCGGCGGGGCGCTCGGCTGCTGGGTCGTCTTCTACGGTCTCTCCTACGCGGCCGAGTCGCTCTCACACTCGCTCTTCCCTGGCCTTGTTCTGGCCGCGATCGCCGGTGCTCCGCTGCTGCTCGGCGCCGTCCCAGCGATCGTGCTCGCTGCCGTGGCCATCGCACTGGCGGCGCGAGTCGCCGGGGTCAGTCGCGACGCCGCGGTCGCTGTCGTGGTCACCACGATGTTCGGCCTCGGCGCGCTGCTGGCGCTGGCACCGGCCTCGCCACCCGGAATCGAGTCACTGCTCTTCGGCGACGTCTTCGGCGTCACCGATGGTGACCTCGCGACGGCGGCGATCCTGGTCGTCGGGGTCGGGGTGGCCCTGCGCCTGCTGCATGGCCGCCTGCTCGTTGCCGGCTTCGATCGTGGCACCGCGCGCTCGCTCGGCGTCTCCCCGGCACTCATCGACGCCGCCCTGCTGTTGCTGCTCGGCGCCGGCATCGTCGTCGCCGTACAGGGTCTCGGCAACCTGCTCGTCGTCGCCGTCTTCGTCGGCCCGGCGGCGGCAGCGCGCCGTCTCAGTGACCGCATGCTGTCGATGATGCTGCTCGCCGCCGGTCTCGCCTCGTTCGCCGGCGTCGCCGGCCTCTACCTCTCTTATTACGCGGGCACCGCCGGCGGTGCCTCGGTGGCGCTGGCGATCGTCGCCATCTACCTGCTCTCGCTGCCCGCCGCCCGGCTTCGCGCCGCCCGCCGCCCGCCGCTGCCCCCGGCCGAGGCTACGATCGGTTGATGGCGACGAAGACCGACAAGGCCTGGGCCGAGCACGCCCTCGCCGCTCTGCACGGGGCGGGCTACAAGCGCGGTGGCGCCCGCACCGCCGTGGTCGAAGCCCTCGCCGGGCACAGTTGCGCGGTTACCGCGCTCGATCTCGACGAGGAGCTGCGTCGCCGCAGGCCCGCCGTCGGCAGGGCCAGCGTCTACCGGGCGTTGGAGCAGCTCGAGCAGCTCGGGCTCGTGCAACGGCTCGAGGTGAGTCGGGGCACCGCCGGCTACGAGCGGGTTGAGCCCGACGGCGAGCACCATCACCACGCGATCTGCCGCCACTGCGGCCGCATGGTTCCCTTCGAGGATTCCTCGCTGGAGCGGGCAATCGCCAAGCTCTCGGCGGAGATCAGCTTCGAGGTCACCGATCACGATGTGGTCCTGCGCGGCCTCTGCGAACGCTGCGCGAACTGATTTAGGTAGAGAATGCTCGCGGGGTGGGCGATCTCGGCCAGATTTTCTTTCTCTCGCTGCTGGCGATGTTCAACCCGACCCTGCTCGCGGCGGTGACCCTGATGCTGCTGACCGAACACCCGAAGCGGCTGATGTTCGGCTACCTGCTCGGCGCCTACACGACCAGCATCACGATCGGCCTGGCGATCGTCTTCGCCCTGCACGACTCCGACGTGGTTAGCACCAGCAAGCGCACGATCGGCCCCGGCGAGGACGTCGTCATCGGCTGCCTGCTGCTGCTGATCGCCTACGTCCTTGGCACCGACCGCGATGCGCGCCTGCGCGAACGCCGGGAGCGCCGCAAAGAGGCCAAGCTGGCGAAGCGCGGGGGAGAGAAGAAGGAACCACTGCCGATGCGCCTGCTCGGACGCGGCTCGCCGCGGATCGCCTTTGTCGTCGGCATGCTGCTCAGCTTTCCTGGTGTCTCCTACCTGGCTGGACTCAGCCACATCGACAAACTCGGAGCCGCCGCTGTACCCACCGCGCTGCTAGTCGTCGCCTTCTGCCTGATCCAGCAGCTGCTGCTCGAGGTGCCCCTGGCCG
Organism: uncultured Solirubrobacterales bacterium; assembly: GCA_963716345.1. GTDB lineage: Bacteria > Actinomycetota > Thermoleophilia > Solirubrobacterales > 70-9 > VRUE01. The sequence continues at coordinate 469,748 of OY970304.1, read as the reverse complement.
GGTACGTCCTCAGGCCGGAGGGGACCCAGCGTGCAGTCGACGGCTTCCGGGCCTGGCTAGGCCGCAACGGGCGCCGCTCCGGCATCTGGGTCGCCGTCGTGCTCGGTGTGCTTCTGGTCGCCCGCGGAATCGCCGGGCTGGTGAGCTGAGATGAAGAAGTGGGGAGTCCTCGTCGTCCTCGGCGCCGCCCAGTTTCTGATGGTGCTCGACCAGGCGGTGATGAACGTCGCGATCTCCCAGCTGGTCGAAGACTTCGACACCACCGTCACCACGATCCAGATGGTGATCGCCTTCTACGCGCTGGTGATGGCGGGGCTGATGCTGACCGGCGGCAAGCTCGGCGACATCTGGGGCCGCCGCCGCGCTTTCACGATCGGCATCTGCATCTATGCGGTGGGGTCGGGCCTTACCGCCGCGTCATGGAATGTGCCCTCGCTGATGCTCGGCTGGTCGGTCCTCGAGGGAATCGGCGCGGCGCTGGTGATCCCGGCCCTGATCGCCCTTGTTGCCGGCAACTACCGGGGCGCCGATCGGGCGATCGCCTACGGCGTGCTCGGTGGCGTCGCCGGCGCCGGCATCGCGGTCGGCCCGATCCTCGGTGGCTGGGCGACGACGGAGCTGAGCTGGCGGGTCGTTTTCGTCGGCGAGGTGGTCGTAGCGATCGGAATCCTGATCGGCACGCGGCTGATTCGCGAGCCGGAGCGAGAGGGGCCGCCGCCGGTGCTCGACTGGGTCGGTGGGGTGCTCTCGGCCGCGGGCCTGGCCCTGGTCGTCTTCGGTGTCCTGCAGGCGAGCAACTGGGGTTGGCTGGCGCCGCGCAGCTCCCCGATCGAGCCCTTCGGCTTCTCGCTTACCCCCTTTGTGATTGGGGCCGGCGCACTGCTGCTGGCCTGGTTCGTCGGCTGGGAGCGGCGCCGAGAACGGCTCGGACAGGATCCCCTGGTGCACTTGCCGCTTTTGCGGATCCCCTCGCTGCGCGGCGGCGTCGCCATGTTCCTCGCCCAGAATCTGATCCTGATGGGCGTCTTCTTCACCATTCCGCTCTTTCTGCAGGTGGTTCAGGGGCTCGACGCGCTTGAAACCGGCGTGCGCATGCTGCCCGCCTCGGCTGGTCTCTTCTTCGCCGCGATCGCCGGTTCGGCATTGGCCAAGCGCTTCGCGCCGAAGCCGCTGGTGAGGGTCGGGCTGGTGATCGTCTTCGTCGCGATCCTGCTGTTGCTCACCACGATCGAACCCGAGCTCGACAACGCCCCCTTCCTGATTGCGATGGGGGTGCTCGGCATCGGCATGGGCTTGATCGTCTCCCAGCTCGGCAACGTGGTGCAATCGGCGGTCGGCGACGATGACCGCAGCGAGGCGGGCGGGCTGCAGAGTACGGCCCAGCAGCTTGGCTCCTCGCTGGGCACCGCCTTGCTCGGCGCGATCGTGATCACCGGTCTGATTGCCGCCTTCACCACCAATGTTGCCACCGACGCACGCCTCTCCGCCGACGTCAGCAAGCAGGTGGAGACGCGATTGAGCGCGGGGGCGAGCTTCGTCTCCTCCGAGGAGGTCCGGGCTGCCGCGGAGGAAGTCGGGTTCGACGAGCCGACCACGAGTGCGCTGATCGAGGACTACGAAGACGCGCAACTGAAGGCGCTGAAGACGGCCTTCCTCTTCGCCGCCTTCCTCACCCTGGCTTCCTTCTGGAGCACCCGTCGTCTGCCTGATCAGCGCTTCGACCAGATGGCAACCGGGCCCGATCCACCCCAGCTCGACCCCGAGCCGGCTACGGTCTAAGCATGCTCGATCCCAAGCACGGCCATCGCAGCCTGGAGGAGCGCACTGTCGCGGGCAAGGCCGCTCGCGGCAAAGCTCCGCGCTCGGGCTACGCCGACTGGGCGCCGGCGGCCGACCGGGAGGACCCGGTCGAGCTGCTGGAGGGCCAGGCCACCTCGCGGGTCGGTCAGCTCGTACCGCTGCGCTACGCGCGCATGCTGGTCTCTCCCTTCACCTTCTACCGCGGCGCGGCGGCGGTGATGGCGGCGGACCTCGCCGCGACCCCGCGCAGCGGTTTCGACGTGCAGCTCTGCGGCGATGCCCACCTCTCCAACTTCGGCGCCTACGCCTCGCCCGATCGCGAGCTCGTCTTCGACGTCAACGACTTCGACGAGACTTTGCCAGGACCGTGGGAGTGGGACGTGATGCGACTCGCCGCGAGCTTCTCCGTCGCCGGGCGTGCGAACGGCTTCAAGCGCCGCGAGCGGCTGGACATCGTCGCCGCGATGGCGGCCGAGTACCGGGCGGCGATGAGGCGGATGGCCGAGCTCGGCAACCTCGAGGTCTGGTACACGAAAATGGACGTGGAAGCGATCGCCAGTGGCTGGGAATCCGCCGCCGGCGACAAGGAGGCCGCCACCTTCCGCCGCAACCTCGAGAAGGCCCGGGCCAAGGACCGGATGCGGGCGCTCTCGAAGCTGACCCGCGAAGTCGACGGCGAGCTGCGCATCGTCAGCGAACCGCCGCTGATCGTGCCGATCGACGAGCTGGTCGAGGAGAACGAAGGCGTCGAAGAGGCCCTGCTGAAGCTCATTGCCGAGTACCGCGACACGCTTCCCGACGACCGCCGCGTCCTGCTTGACGGCTACCGCTTCGTCGACGCGGCGCTGAAGGTGGTCGGCGTCGGCAGCGTCGGCACCCGCGCCTTCATCGTGCTGATGCTGGGGCGTGACAGCGGTGACCCGCTTTTCCTCCAAGCCAAGGAAGCCCAGCGCTCCGTGCTCGAGCCCTACGCAGAGCCGAGCGCCTTCGACAACCAGGGCGAGCGCGTCGTGCAGGGGCAGCGCCTGACCCAGGCGGCCAGCGACATTCTGCTCGGCTGGGTCAAGGCGACCGGCATCGACGGCAAGCAGCGCGACTTCTACGTGCGCCAGCTCTGGGACCAGAAGGGCTCGGCCAAGATCGAGAACATGGACGCCCGCGCCCTCACCACCTACGCCGAGATCTGCGGTACGACCCTGGCCCACGCCCACGCCCGCAGCGGCGACCGCATCGCGATCGCCTCATACTTGGGCAAGAGCGACACCTTCGACAAGGCGATCGCCGGCTTCGCCGAGACCTACGCCGACCAGAACGAGCGCGATTACGCGGCGCTGAAAGCGGCTGCCGATGCGGGCAAGATCGAAGTGGCGCAGACGATCTGAGCGGACTGCCCCGGTTGGGCAAGGTATTTTGACCTTCTGGGCGGGTCCCGCGACGAAAGGCCGCAGCGATGGGCGACGAGGTGTTGAGCATCAGCCTCCTCGGGGCGTTCTCGGTTGCCCTCGGTGAGGACGTTGTCGCTGAGGATGCCTGGCGGTTGCGCAAGGCGAAGACCCTGATCAAGCTGCTTGCGCTGGCACCCGAGCAGCGAATGCACTCCGATCGCGTCGTCGAGCTGCTCTGGCCCGATCGCGCGCCCGACTCGGCCCGCAACAACCTGCACCAGGCGATCTTCGCCGCCCGCCGAGCCCTCGGGACGGTTGGAGCGGAGGGGCACCGCTGTCTGGAGCTTCGCGACGACGTGCTGGTCCTCTGTGCCGAGGATCCGGTCCGGATCGACGCGATCTCCTTCGAAGAGGCGGCTGCAAGGGCACGTGAGCAAGGGGATGTGGGGGGCTTCCGGGCAGCGCTCGACTCATACGGCGGCGAGCTGTTGCCGGAGGATCGCTACGAGGAATGGACCGCCTCGCAGCGAGAGGCGCTGCGCGAGCTTCGCCTTGGCTTGGGGATCGAGCTGGCCGAGCTGGAGTCGGTGGCCGATCGGGCGGCCGCGATCGCTCGGCTGCGCGAGGCGCTTTCCGAGGAGCCTCTGCACGAGCCAGCGCACCGCGCCTTGATGCGTCTCTACGTGGAGGGAGGCCAACGCCAGGAGGCGTTGGCCCAGTTCCAGGAGCTGAAGCGGGGGTTGCGGCGGGAGTTCGAGGACGAGCCCGATGACGAGACGCGCCGCCTCTACCAGGAGATCCTCACGCGAAGCGTTGCAGCGGAGCCCGGCGAGCCCCTCGTCCCAGCCGAGGCGACGCCCGTTGCGCCGGACCCGCGCCCGAGGGCGCTCGCCCAACAGCTGACCAGCTTCGTCGGCCGCGAGCGCGAGCTCGCCGAGGCAACCACCCTGCTGGGGAGCTCGCGGCTGCTGACCCTGACCGGGGCTGGCGGTTGCGGCAAGACGCGACTGGCAATGGAGCTGGCCGGCCAGCGCGCCGGCGAGTTCGCCGACGGCGTCTGGCCGGTCGAGTTGGCGGCACTCGGCGAGCCCGCACTGATCGGGCCGGCGATCGCCCAGGCCCTCGACACGCGGCTCGCCTCCGGCCGTGCCCCCGAGGTCGCCCTCGCTGGCTACATCGGCAATCGCCAGCAGTTGCTCCTGCTCGATAACTGCGAGCACCTGGTCGAGCCGGTCGCCCACCTGGTCGAGGCGTTGCTACGCGGCTGTCCCAACCTGACCGTGCTGGCGACCAGCCGCGAGGCCCTGCGCGTCCCCGGCGAGGTGACTTGGCGGGTGCCCTCGCTCTCGCTGCCGTCGCTTGCGTCGAACTCGCTGCTGGCCGAGTCGCTGGAGGCGGAGTCGGTGCGGCTCTTCGCCGAGCGGGCGGTGCAGGCAGCGCCAGGCTTCGAGCTGGACGAGGAGAACGCCGTCGCCGTCGCCTCGCTCTGTCACCGGCTCGACGGGATGCCGCTCGCAATCGAGCTCGCCGCGGCGCGGGCCGGGGTCTTGACTCCAGCCCAGATCGTCGACCGCCTCGATGGCTCCCTCGACCTTCTTTCCTCCGGCAGCCGCACGGCGCTGACCCGCCAGCAGACGCTGCGGGCGACTCTTACCTGGAGCTTTGAGCTGCTCGACGCCGATGAGCGGGTACTGCTGCGCCGCCTCGCCGTCTTTGCTGGCGGCTTCGGCCTGCAGGCGGCCGAGGACGTTTGCGCCGAGCCTCCGCTGCAGCGCGCCGAGGCCATCGCCCTGCTCGGCCGCCTGGTCGACAAGTCGCTTGTGCACGTGGAGAGCGACTCCGGCGCTCGGCGCTACCGCCTGCTTGAGACTGTGCGTCAGTACGCGATCGAGCAGCTGGAGGAGGCCGGCGAGCGTGGGGACTTCGAGAGCCGCCACCGCACTTGGTACGTCGAGCTGGCCGAGAGCGATCCGACCCCGGCGGGCGACCTGCCGGCGAGGGATTGGCTGCGGCGGCTGGACCTCGAGCGCGACAACCTTCGCGCCGCCCTCACCACGGCCCTCGCGGCGGACCCGCAGGCGGCCCTGCGACTTGCGGTTGCTGCCTGGCGCTTCTGGCTGATGCGCGGCTACCTCGCCGAGGGGTACGGCTGGCTGGTCAGCTCGCTGGAGGCCGCGCCCGAGCACACCGAGGCCCGCGCCCGCGCCCTCGGCGCCGCTTGTCTGGTCGCCCTGCGTCGAGGAGTGCACGACCGGATCCACGAGTTCGGGGCCGAGAGCGTGGCGATCTTCGACGAGCTCGGCGACTACGCCGGGATGTTTGACGCAGTCGAGATCTCGGCCGCCTACCGGGCGATCGTCAGCGACGAAGCGGAGATCGAGAAGCTGCTGGGCGAGCACGAGGCGCTTGCAGTCGACGACCTTCCCGCCGCAAGGCCTCCGGCCTGGGCCGCGCACACACGCGGCATTGCGGCCTGGCTGCGCCGTGACTACCCGCGCGCCCGCGCCCAGCTCGAGATTGCGCTGGAGCGGATCCGCGAGCTTGGCGGCGATTCACGCCCGGCACTCTGGCCGCTCAGCTACGGCGGGATCTCGGTCGAGCCCGAGACCGGCTACCCGCTGTTCCTGCACGAGGACACCGTGCTCGTCGGGCGGCGCGTTGGCGCGGCCGCCGCGGCCGCCTACATCCTCGTCAACCTCGCCGCCGTCGAGCGGGCGGAGGGCGACTTTGCCGCTGCCGGCGAGCTGATTGACGAGAGCCTCGCTCGCTTCGGCCAGCTCGCCGACAAGCAGGGCGAGGCATACGCGCTCAGCGCGGCCGGCAGCTTGGCCCGCTCCAGCGGCGACTTCGAGCGCGGCCGGGCACTACTCGGGAAAAGCCTTGCCTTGCGCCAGGAAATTGGTGATCGGCGCGGCACCGGGATCACCCTCGGCTCGCTGGCAGTCCTCGACGCCCGCTCCGGCGACCCGGCGGAGGGGCGCGCGGCGGCCGAGCAGGCGCGGGGCTGGTTCATCGAGAACGACGATCTGATCGGGCTCAGCGCCGCCGAGCTGAGCCTGGCGAGCGTCGCCCTGTGCTGCGGCGACCGGGCCACCGGGCGGGCGCACCTGGAGAGCGTCGCAGCGGTCTTCGGCGGTATGGAGTCGATGCACCAGGAGGGTTGGGCCCTGGCGGTGCTGGCGGCGATCTCCGCCGAGGACGGCGACCTCACTGCCGCGCGAGGGTGGCTCGGGCGCGCCCGTCGCCACTTCGACCTACTCGGTGTCGAGGCCGGCGTCGTTTATTGCCGGGAACTCAAGGGCGAGTAGGGGATCTCCGCGGCTGGGCGGCGGCCGAATAAGCGGGCCTAAGGCAATGCAAAGTCGGTGTTAAGAGGGCGCTCCTAGGTTGCTGGACATCACGAGAAGCGGTCCAACCAACGAAGGAGAGCGGTGATGGCAACGCAAGGAGTGCTTGGAGCGGCAACGCTGAAGGAGTTCGAGGAGGGCCTGGGCGGCGAGCTGGTCCGGCCAAGCGATGCCAACTACGACGAGGCCCGCGCGATCTGGAACGGTGCGCACGACGCCCGCCCGGCGGTGATCGCTCGTTGCGCTAGTGCGGCTGATGTTCGCCACGCAATCGGCTTCGCCCGCAGCGAGGGCCTAGACGTCGCCGTGCGCGGCGGCGGCCACAGCATTCCCGGCTTCTCGAGCTGCGAGGGCGGCATCGTCATCGACCTCACGCCGATGAAAGGGATCGAAGTCGACCCGAGCGCGCGCACTGTGGTGGCCGAGGGGGGCGTGCTCTGGAACGAGCTCGACGCCGCCACCCAGGAGCATGGTCTCGCCACCACCGGCGGCTTGATCTCGACCACCGGCATCGCCGGCTTCACCCTCGGCGGTGGCATCGGCTGGCTGATGCGCAAGCACGGTCTCGCCTGCGACAACCTGCGCTCGGCCCAGGTGGTCACCGCCGACGGCCAGGTGATTACCGCCAGCGCCGCTCAGAACTCCGAGCTCTTCTGGGGACTGCGCGGCGGCGGCGGCAACTTCGGCGTCGTCACCTCCTTCGAGTTCGACCTGCACCCGGTCGGCCCGACGGTCTGCGCCGGTGCGGTCTTCTATCCCGGCGAGCGGGCCGTGGAGATCATGCGCTTCTACCGTGACTTCGTTCGCGATGTCCCCGAGGAGCTCACCACCCTGGTCAACCTGGTGACCGCGCCACCGGCGCCGTTCCTGCCCGAGGAGTGGCACGGCAAGAAGCTGGTCGCGCTGATTGGCTGCTACGCCGGTGACCCCGAGGAGGGCGCGAGGGCGATGGCGCCGATGAGCGAGCTCGGCGATCCCGTCGCCGACCTGATCGGCCCGATGCCATACGTCGGGATGCAGAGCCTGATCGACGCGCTCTGGCCGCACGGGACCAAGGCCTACATGAAGGCCGGCTACCTGAGTGAGCTCGACGATGCGGCGATCGAGACATCGGCGCGCTTCCACCAGGACGCGACCTCGCCGGCCTCGGAGATCCACATCCAGCACTTCGGCGGCGCGATCACCCGGGTGCCCGAGGAGGAGACCGCCTACGGCGAGCGCGGGGCGCCCTTTGTGCTCAACTGCATCGCGGTCAGCCACGAGCCGGGCGGGATCGACCCCCACGTCGATTGGGCGCAGCGCTTCTACGCGGCGATGGAGCCCTCGCTGACCGGCGGCGCCTACATCAACTTCCTCTCGGCCGAGGGCGATGAGCGGGTGAAGTCGGCTTACGGGCCGGAGAAGTACGCCCGCCTGCAGGCGCTCAAGGACCGCTATGACCCGACCAATCTCTTCCACTTGAACCAGAACATCGCGCCGCCGAAGACGTGAGGAGAACGAGCATGGAACAGGTCCAGATCCTGATCTACGACGGCGTCGACGAGCTCGACGCCGTCGCCCCCTACGAGGTTCTCGCCGCGGCCGGCTTCGAGGTCGAGCTGGTCAGCCTCGACCCCTCGCCGATCATTCGTGCCGCCCATGGCCTCTCGCTGGCGCCGACTGGATTCCTGGGCCCGGCCCCGGACCTGCTGGTCGTGCCCGGCGGCGGTTGGCTGACGAAGGCGCCGCAGGGGGCCTGGACCGAAGTCCTGAACGGGGTGATGCCGGCCGCGATCGCCGAGCGCCACGCCGCCGGCAGTGTCATCGCCGGCGTCTGTACGGGCGTCATGCTGCTGGCGGCGAGCGGGATGCTGCGTGGCCGCCCCGCGGTCACCCATCACGGGGCCCTCGAGGACCTGCTCGCCGCGGGCGCCGAAGTGCACCCAGACGGCCGCGTGGTCGACGATGGCGACGTGCTCACTGCCGGTGGCGTCACCGCGGCGATCGACCTCGCCCTGCATATCGTCCGGCGCGAGCGTGGCGCCGGGGCGGCCCGCGCCGGTGCCGATCGAATCGAGCACAGGCCGCAGGGCCCGGTCGTCGAAGTGATGCGCCCGGGGGAACTGCTCAGCCGAGGATGTTGACCGCTCTCGCCGCGACCAGGCCGACGGTCAGAAACGACGCCATCGCCTCGACCAGCATCAGTCCCTTGAGCCGGGCGGTCAGCGGCATCGCATCGGTAGGGCTAAAGGCGCTGGCGTTGGTGAAGGCGACATAGAGGTAGTCGACAAAGCCAGGGCGCCACTCGGCGAAGGACCAACCCGATGCGGTCATCTGCGGAAAGAGGAAGTCCGGCTCGCGTGATTCGGGTGCCGTGCGCAGGTGCGGCCCGCCACGATCCATCTCCCAGAACCAGAGGGCGAAGACCGCGACGTTAGTCAGCCAGATCTGTCCGGCCGCGACGATCAGGTCGCGGCCGGCCGCCGAGTTTCGCTCGAGCAGGAGGTGAACGAGCAGGCCCAGGGCGATGAAGTTCGCGATGGTCACCAGGGCGATCAACGCGATCGAGGCCCGGCGGCGGGCAGGGGATTGGGAGTGATGCCGGTAGGGCGTGGAGATCACCAGGCCCGCCAGCAGCATGCCCTCGAGCAGCGGTAGCAGCCAGCGCGGCCCGAGTGTCAGCTTGCCCGGCAGCGCGAGGTGGAGCAGGAGGGCGACGAGCACGGCCAGCTGCGCCTGCCAGAAGGGCTCGACGACTCCCAGCTCTTGATGCTCTGCGGATGAGAATCTCATGTGCTTGGTGGCTCGCTTGGACCGTCGAGAAAGCGCAGCACCGCCAGTACCCGCCGGTGGTCCTCGCCGCTGTTGGTCAGCTCGAGCTTGGCGAAGATCCCGGTCACGTGCTTCTCGACCGCGCGGTCGGTGACCACCAGCTCGGCGGCGATCGCGGCGTTGGACCGGCCCTCGGCCATCAGGCCCAGGACCTCGCGCTCGCGTGGGGTGAGCGCGGCGAGAGGGTCGTCGCGGCGTTGGCGGCCAAGCATCTGGGAGACGACTTCGGGGTCGAGCACCGAGCCTCCGCCGCCAACCCGGTGCACCGCGTCGGTCAGTGCCGCGACATCGGCCACTCGGTCCTTGAGCAGGTAGCCGACGCCCTCGGCACTCTCGGCCAGCAGCTCGCGTGCATAGGTGACCTCGACGTACTGGGAGAGGACGAGCACCGTCACCTCGGGCAGTTCGGCGCGGATCTCGCGCGCCGCTCGCAGCCCCTCGTCGGTGTGGGTCGGCGGCATCCGCACATCGACGATCGCCACGTCGGGCTTGTGGGCGCGCACCTTGCGCATCAGCTCCTCACCGTCAGCGGCCTGGCCGACGACCTCGATCCCGGCCTCCACGAGCAAGCGCACGACACCCTCGCGCAGCAGGGTCGAGTCGTCGGCGACGACTACTCGCACGGGATGTTCGCCTCCACGGTCGTGCCCTCGCCGGCAGGGCTGCGCAGGCTGAAGTGGCCTTCGAGCGCGCCGACGCGATCCTCTAGCCCGCGCAGCCCAGTGCCGTCGTCGATCTTGGCGCCGCCGATCCCGTCGTCGCGGATCTCGACCTCGACCGCGCCGTTGCGCCGCTCCACCCGCACCGTTGCCACTTCGGCTTCGGCATAGCGGGCGACATTGGTCAGCGCCTCGGCGACGACGAAGTAGGCGGCCATCTCGATCGGGGCGGGCAGCCGGTCGGCGGGTGTGGAGACGAGCTCGACCGGTACGGGGGAGCGTTCGGCGAGGCCGCCGAGAGCTGCTCGCAGGCCACGTTCGCTGAGCAGCACGGGGTGGATGCCGCGGGCGAGCTCGCGCAGCTCAGCGGTCGCCGCCGCTAGCTCATCCATTGCCTCATCGAGCAGCTCGCCTGTCGCCGCCGGGTCCTCGCCGAGATTGTCGCGGGCAAGGCGCAGGTTCATCGTCAGCGCCATCAGCCGCTGCTGGGCGCCGTCGTGGAGATTGCGCTCGACCCGGCGGCGCTCGGCGTAGCCGGCCTCGACGATGCGGGCACGGGAGGCGCGCAGCTCCTCGACCTTGGCCCGCAGCTCGGCGTTCAGCTGCTCGTTCTCGACGCTGAGCGCTGAGCTGATCTCCTCCGCCCGGCCGATCCGCGAGCGCAGCAGGCCGAACAGGAAGGCAAAGGGCAGACAGGAGAATGCGACGATGCCGGCGATGTAGGCGACCCGTTCGACGCCCTTGGAGACACCGGGTTGGATCGCCAGCTGGATCAGCAGGATCAGGAAGGCGAAGCCGCCGGTGAAGATGACCGGGCTGAGGGCGTGGCGGCGGTTGGCGTCACTGCGCCGCCAGCGGCTGAAGAGGATCGCCACCGCTACGGCAATCAGGACGATCGCCAGCCCGACCTGGATCGCGTTGAGGGCGTTACTGACGTTCTCGTGGCCGGCGATCAGCACCGGATTTTCAGGGCAGTCGGGGCAACCGTCCTTGGCCGGCACCGTGAAGAGGAAGCGGGCCGCCTGGAGGGCGATCGTGTCGAAGTAGGTGAGGGCGACGACGCTCTTGCTTAGCCGACCTTCCAGCTTGCCACCGGGGAAGCAGAGCAGCAGGTGGATCAAGATCGCGTAGGGGAGGGTGTTGCCGCAGACCCCGATCGCGTAGATCACTGCGCTGCCGGAGAAGGTCAGGGCGACGAAGAACCAGGCAAAGCCGGCCGCGGTCATCAGCGGGCCGATGTTGTTGTCGGGCCGGCGGTCCCAGGCGTAGAGGCCGGTTCCGATGAAGCTCCAGGCGGCGGAGAGGATCAGCGCCGTCGCCAGCCCGCGCGAACTCTCGTGGTCGCTGGTCAGGATCAGCGCCGCAGCGCCAACCCCGGCCAGAAAGGCAAGCGCGGCAAGCGCCAACAGCGCCCGGCGCAGGCTCGTCATCTAGTCAGCTCCGCCAGGGTTGCTCCGCTGAGCTCGCCCTTGGCGATGAAGCCGGCGGCGGCGCTCTCGGCGAGGGCGTCGCCGAAGTCGGCGCGATCGCGGCTCGAGGTGAGGACGATCGTCGCCGCGGCGCCGTCGGCCTGGAGCCGGGCGGCGACCTCGAAGCCGTCGATGTCGGGCAGCTGCACGTCGAGCAGGACGAGCTCGGGCGCGAGCTCGCGCACCGCATCCAGCGCCGCCTCGCCGTCGGCCGCTTCTCCAACCACCGAGTAACCGCTTGCCTCGAGCATGCGTCTCGCCCCGGCGCGGAAGCTGGGGTGGTCATCGACTATCAGGACGGACGTGGACACAGGGCAATTGTCCTTGACCAAGCGGCTTCCGGGGGTACGGCTGTCCACACCATCGCGGTGCGCAAACCGCACTGCGAAACACCTGGCAGCCGCATTGGAAGAGGGCCTGCGCGTTGGGAGTCTGGGCCGGTCTCATCCAACCGACCGAGAGGAACCAGATGCACCCGAAGAAGAACATCGCAGCCCGCGCCGCCCGCTGGAGCGCCACCCACCGCAAGCTGGCCATCTTCGGATGGCTGGCCTTCGTGGTCGTGGCGCTCTTTGCTGGCAGCGCCGTTGGCACCAAGCAGCTAACCGACGCCGAAGCCGTCTCGGGCGAGGCGGGCCGGGCCGAGGTAGCAATCGAAAAGTCGAAGCTGGCGCCCAACAGTGAGGTGGTCCTGGTCCAGAGCGAGCGGCTGACCGCGAGCGACCCGCCGTTTGTGGCGGCGGTCGACGAAGCGACGCGCAAGCTCGAACAGCTTCCCTCGGCGCGTCAGGTCAGCTCGCCGGCCGATGGTGGCGGCCAGGTCTCCAGGGACGGCCACTCGGCCCTGGTCGAATTCACGATCCCGGGGGACGACGAACAGGCCCAGGAACGGGTTGACGCCAGCCTCGCGGCAACCGCTGCGGTGCAGAAGGCCAATCCGGACGTGCGGGTCGAACAGTTCGGCGACGCCAGCGCCAGCAAGGCGGTCGAATCCGCCTTCGAAGAAGACCTCAGCAAGGCCGAGAAGACCTCGCTGCCGGTGACCCTGTTGATCCTGCTGCTCGCCTTCGGTGCCCTGGTTGCGGCGTTTGTGCCGCTGCTGATCGCCACTTCGGCGGTGATCGCGACGATGGGCCTGCTGGCGCTGCCCAGCCAGCTGGTGCCGATGGACCCCAACGTCTCCTCGGTGGTCGTCCTGGTCGGCCTCGCGGTCGGCGTCGACTACTCGCTGTTCTACCTGCGGCGCGAGCGCGAAGAGCGCCGGGCCGGGCGCAGTGAGTCGGCGGCGCTCGACGCGGCGGCGGCGACCTCGGGCCGCGCGGTCCTGGTCTCCGGCCTGACAGTGATCACTGCAATGGCAGGGATGCTGCTCAGTGGCGACCCCACCTTCACCTCGTTTGCGGTGGGGACGATGACCGTGGTCGCGGTGGCGATGTTCGCCTCGCTGACGGTGCTGCCAGCGGTCCTCTCCAAGCTCGGCGACAAGGTTGAGCGCGGCCGAATCCCATTCCTGGGTCGGTTGCGCAAGCGGCGCGGCGGCAGCTCCTTCTGGGGTTCGATCGTCGAGCGGGTGATGCGCCGCCCGGTGCTCTCGCTGGTCGCCTCGGCCGGGGTGCTGATCGCGCTGGCGGTTCCCGCCTTCACGATGCACACCGTGGTCAGCGGAGCCGACGACCTGCCCCGCAGCATTCCCGTCGTAAAGACCTATGACCGCGTCACCGCTGCCTTCCCAGGCGAAGCGGCGAGCGCGACCGTGGTGGTCCAGGCCGATGACGTCAGCACCGGCCCGGTGGCCGGGGCGATCGAGCGGTTGCGTCACGACGCGGCGGCAAGCAAGTTCGTCGCCGGGCCGGTCAACGTCGAAGAGAGCGCCGACGGCGCCGTCGCGGCGATCGACATCCCCACCGTCGGCAGCGGCAGCGATGCCGCGGCGACGCGGGCGATGGAGCAGGTCCGAAGTGAGCTGGTGCCGGCGGCGTTCGCCGGTGTGGACGGTGCTGAAGTCGACGTCACCGGCCCGGCGGCGCAGTCGAAGGACTTCAACGATCAGCTGGCCAAGAGCCTGCCCCTGGTCTTTGGCTTCGTCCTCGGCTTCGCCTTCCTCCTGCTGTTGGTCACGTTCCGCTCGATCGTCGTCCCGATCAAGGCGATCGTGCTCAACCTGCTCTCGGTTGGGGCCGCCTATGGCGTCCTGGTCCTGGTCTTCCAGCGGGGCATGGGGGAGTCGCTGCTCGGCTTCCACTCCAACGGAGGCATCAGCTCCTGGCTGCCGCTGTTCCTCTTCGTGATCCTCTTCGGCCTCTCGATGGATTACCACGTGCTGATCCTCAGCCGGGTCCGCGAGGGAGTCGACCGAGGCCTGAGCACGGACGAGGCGGTGCGCCAAGGCATCTCCGCCACGGCGGGCACGGTGACCAGCGCCGCGGTGGTGATGGTGGCGGTCTTCTCCATCTTTGCCACCCTCAGCATCATCGACATGAAGGAGATGGGCGTCGGCCTAGCGGTCGCCGTCCTCCTCGACGCCACCATCGTCCGCGGCGTCCTCCTGCCCGCAGCAATGAAGCTCCTCGGCGAGCGCAACTGGTATCTGCCACGCGGCCTGCGTTGGCTCCCCCAAGCGCGCGAGCCCGAGCCGGTCCCGGCGCAGGGCTAGCGAACGGCCAAGCGCCCCCGGCCAAGCGCCCCCGAGCGCGCTTGGCCGGGGCTGTCCCTTGGATAGATCGACGACTTATATCGTGGCTAGTACCGCCGTTCATCACCGCCGATGCCGATATCTACGCGCTGCAGCCCGATCATCCAGCATGACTGGCGAAGCGAATCACGCCATCGAAGCCTGCAAAGCCGTTGCGTAGGTTAGATACGCCAGTTGACTGCGGAGACCCTTCTCCGTACAGTCATTGCTCAGTTCATCCTGAGTATAAATCGCCACAATGGAGATCGTATGAAGCCAATCAAGCATCTCCTCATCCTTTTACTCGCAATGTCTCTTTTGCTGGTCTTGCCAGCTGGTGCCTCGGCAGCGACTTGGTCCCTCTTGACCACCACCAATCCATCATCTCACAGCGCACTCCTTGACATATCGTGCACTAAAGGTCCTGAATGCACTGCGGTGGGATATTCTGGGGTCAGTAACAGCACGCTTGCAGAGCGCTGGAACGGGACGAGTTGGTCAACGCAAACTACTCCAGTCATCGAAGAAAGCGAATTACTTAGAGGTGTCTCGTGTTCCTCGTCAACCTCGTGCCTGGCCGTGGGATTTTCTGCAACGGGTAGCCCACGGGCGGAGCAGTGGAATGGCACGAAATGGAGTGCATTGACATTTGCCAAACCAACTGGTTCCACGAGTATTTTTCCAACGGATATATCTTGTATTTCAGCTACCTCATGCATCGCTGCGGGGTCATATATAAAAGCGGGAGCCGTTTTCCCATTGTCTGAGATTTGGGGCGGAAAAGAATGGGCTGTTCAGAGCCCTCCGACGCCCACAGGTGCGACGAGCACGCAATTTGCCCGGGTGTCATGTACCACCACTCTGGCCTGTACGGCTGTTGGTCACTATACAAATTCCGAAGCCGCCATAGTGCCCCTTGCGGAGCGCTGGAACGGCAAAGAATGGACCATCCAGACCACGCCCATTCCCGTGGGGGAGACGGATACTGAGCTGCTTGGTGTTTCGTGTACATCGGCTGAAGCATGCACCGCAGTCGGCGGCGCTCAACATGGCGTCAATACGCAGAAAACGCTGGTAGAGAGCTGGAACGGAAAAGAATGGACGATCCAGAGTAGTCCCAACCCTAAAGAAGCCAATGCCAGTGTTCTACAGGACGTATCTTGTGTGTCGGCAGAAGCGTGTGCGACGGTTGGGGACTTCGTCGACGCCTCTCCAAAAAACGTTACTCTCGCGGAGAGCTGGAATGGTAAAGAATGGTCAATTCAGACCACTCCGGACCCAGCTGGTAGTACGTTCGCAGCCCTGTGGGGGGTATCGTGCCTTACTTCGACCAGTTGTCTTTCCGCTGGATTTTACGAAGCAGCAGGAAGTCTTCAGACCTTCGCGGAGAAATATTCGTAGCATTCTGTGGATTAGAGATGTGTTGAGTGCCCTAGTGAGCCTGGCCGTGCGGCGAAGGGCGTGCGGCCAGGCCTATTTGGCCTGTTAGGGGACTGTGAGGTGGCCTAAGCCTAAATTCCTACGGTCGACCGTCGCGCGGGCGTCCCGTTAGGGACACAAGACGGTCAAACTTGCCCTCTGGAGGATTCAGTCCCATTCAGCGTTCTCAGGTGACCGGGAAACGCAGGTTACCGATCTGGAGGTCCGCAAGGGTCCGCGGTTTAGGCTGATCTGATCGCCGACCTCCTGGGTGCGATCCAAGGTGTCTGGCCAGGATAGTTCTTCAACCGAGTAGCGTCCTTCCAGAGAGTTTCAAGCTGCCTCCAAGATCACCGAGCGGCGATTCTCGCGGTGAATATGCGCGGATATGCGGCGATGCATCCCATTTCGGGAGCTTCTGGCGAGAAGTTCCCGAAATCGCGGAGGCCGGTTCAGGATGACGTCGTCTTGGTTAGAGATCCCTTCTCAATATGCTCGCGCGGCTAACTTCTGCCCTGAGCTCAGCTTGCTAGGCAGCCAGATGCCCGACGGAGGGAATAGATGGACGAACTCGCGGCCCAGCCGAACCTGGTTCTCATAATCACCGACCAGGAGCGCCCGCCGATGTACTGGCCCGAGGGCTTCGCGGAAGAGCACATGCCCTCTCGCGCGAGGCTTCTGAAGCACGGGATGAGCTTCGAGCGGGCGACCTGCAATACGGCGATGTGCAGCCCCAGCCGGGCGACGTTCATGACCGGCCTGATGCCCGCCCAGCACCGGGTAATCGACACTCTGACCGACGACGGCCTTTTCTCCACGACCGAGACCGAGCTCGACCCCGGGCTGCCCAACCTCGGCACGATGTTGCGCGACGGCGGATACGACGTGCATTGGCGTGGCAAGTGGCATCTCAGCAAGGGCCACTCCGGCGGCCATGACGCCAGCGCCGAGGACCTGGCGGGCTACGGATTCGACGGCTGGATCGCACCGGACGCCGGTGGCGATACCCAGACCCACAACTTCGGCGGCGGCCGGGCCGATCACGACGCCACCTACATCGCGCAGGCCCTCGAGTTCTTGCACGCTCGCGCCGAGTCGGAGAACGAACGGCCTTTCTGCCTGGTGATCTCGCTGGTCAACCCGCACGACGTGCTCGGGTTTCCGGGCGACTGGTCAGACGACTATGAAGACGGCGACTTGCAGGGGCCGGTGGAGCTGCCGCCCTCAGTGGACGAGGACCTGACCACAAACTTCAAGCCCAGCGCCCACGCGGCGATGAAGCCGGCGATCGACTTTGCCGTCGGCGCCCTCGAGACCCCCGAGCAGCGCCGCCAATACATCAACTTCTACGCCAACCTCATCGCCCAGATCGATCGGCAGACCGCCCCGATCATCGACTGCTTCTACGCGGCTGACGGCACCCCGACGCCCCTCGGCGAAGAGACCGTGGTCGTCCGCTTTGCCGACCACGGGGAGCTGGCGATGTCCCACGGGGGCCTGCGCCAGAAGGCATTCAACGTCTACGAGGAGACGCTGCGCGTGCCGCTGATCTTCTCCAACCCACTCCTCTTCCCCGAGGGGAAGACCTGCGAGCACCCCGCTTCCCTCCTGGACCTGATGCCAACCCTCGCTGGCTTGACCGGGGTGGCGGCTCCGGCCGGCCTGCGCGGCACCGACCTCTCCCCACTGCTTCGTGACCCCGATTCGGGACCGGTGCAGGACGAGGTGCTGTTCACCTTCGATGACACGCATGCCGGCACCGGCAAGGTGCGAGAAGTGGTGCCCGCCGCGGGGCGCATCCGCTGCCTGCGTGAGGCCCGCTTCAAGTTTGCCCGCTACTTCCACGCTGAGGGCAGTTACCCGACCGAGTACGAGATGTACGACCTGCTCGAGGATCCCCACGAGCTCGAAAACCTCGCCCACCCCGACCATCCCCGCTACAACGAGCCGGCGGTAGTAGCGGAGCGGAAGCGGTTGATGGCCAAGCTCGCAGACCTCGAGGATCGCCTGGCAAAGCCGGTGCCCGCCTGAGCATTGGCCGCGCCGATGAGGTGGACACCGTGACCGTGGAGGATTACCTCGCCGCGTGTGCCTAGCCCCGCATCGCTAGCGGCCGAGCCCTCGACCACTTATCCAGTCGGCAGGTCGAGAAGGGGGCAATAGCAGGACGAGCCCGAGCAGAACTCCGGTGGCGGCTGCGTAGAGGAACAGCTCCGCGGCGCCGGAGTTTTCCCCGGTCACGTTCTGACCCATCGCCAGGATCGAGAAGGTGAAGATCGCGAGGGCCAAAGCGCTCAGCAGGAAGGACTTACGCCGGTCGGGCATGAACTCCAGCCGGATCAGGCTGGCGAGGATGAGGATGAAGATCAAGGACTCGAGAATGCCGAGGATCGTCCAGGCGGCATCGACGCCGGGGATCGTCTCGAGGAAGGTGCCGCTGAACTGCTTGGCGATCGCCGGAGGCGCTCCGTGTCCGTCGATGATCTTGCTCTTGGCCGCGTAGAAGAAGAGGACTCCAACCAGGAGGTAGACCCCGGCGAGAATCAGGCCGTAGACGACGCCGTCTTCCCAACGCATCTTCGCCTTGTTCGCTGCCTCGGTGTCCTCCACTGTGTAATCCCTTCTTCAGGTTGAACAGATCAAGACCTTGCTCGACCGTAACGGTCGAGGTCCCGGCTGTCCACGCGGGCTGTGCCTGCCAGAGCTGAAGCCTTGCCCGAGTCGCTAGCGAGACGTTGACGGCGACCCAGGGGCTTGGGGTCGGTTGGTGCAGTCTTCGGATATCCCAAACGTGGACCCCCCGGTCAAGGCGAGGTAGTTGGGAAGCGAAGGATGGGCGACTTCGTAGTAGTTGACCGCGAGCGCCCCGATCTTCGAAAGTTCGTCGAGGGTGGGTGATTCCGAGCCGCCGATCACTTCGTTCAGCTCATGGTTCTCGAGCACGATCAGCACCGTGTGGGACGAGCCGGCCCGGCTGGAGAGGATGAGCGGCTGTTCGTGCCCTGACGCTTTGTCGGCGCTGCCACCGCAGCCGGCGAAAGCGATAACAGCAGCCACTGCGACGAGCAGCAACGCCGTCAGGCGAAGGAGCAGGCTTATCGAGATCTGCCCCACGGCATTCGCCGTCGCTGTCTCACTCGAGGTCCGGCCAATCCAGCGCAAGACGAGGAGGAGGACCGCGGGGGCGATGACCACGCCGTTGAGGATCAGGAACCACGGCTCGGCCGAGTCGCTGCCCGCACCGATCGTGTGGGCGATCGCGAGCAGCCAGAAGACGGCGGTGAGCCGGTGCAGGCGCTTCCACCGCGAGGCGCCGATCCGATCGCGCAGGTAGTAGCTGAGGCCCAGTGCGGTTAGGCCATAGCCGGCGATGATGCCGAGCCCCGTCCACAGCGGCCGGTACTTGCCGAGGAAGGGGATGACCAGGCCGGTGACGCCGGGGTTGAGATAGGCGTCCCCGAGTAGCGAGACGCCGTGCAGCCCGACCATCGCCAGCGTGGTCAGGGAGAGCGCCTCGTGCAGGACGCGAAGGTCGCGCCGGTTCGGGTTGCGCCGGCTCGAGCTCATCATCAGGCCGACCAACACGGAGGCGCTGGCGAGCAACATCGCCGCGCCACCGGCGGCGCGGCTAGTGATCCAGAAGAGGTGGTGGGCGGCGCTCACGCAGCGCTCTCGATTGGGGCGCGCGCCGCCACGGTCTCGACGCTGCCGTCGGCGAGGACCAAAACGCCGCCGTAGGGGAGGCGCGAAAGACCGAGCTCGGGACCGGAGAGGAGTGCCCACTTGGCGTGGATGTCGGCGAGGAAGGCATTGGGGGCGAGCGCGGTCGCCTGGATCACCCCAGTGAAGGCCGGTGCGCCCGTCGCTGGATCGAGCAGGTGGTGTACGGGGGAGCCGTCTTCGTCCTGCCAGCTGCGGCGGGTTACGCCGCTGGTCGCGATGCCGCCGTCACTGATCCACAGCGAGTGGATCGGCTTGCCCCCGAAGGGGTCCTCCACCCGGATCTGGCGCGGCCGCCGCGCCTTACCACCGATGCGAGCGTCTCCGCAGCAATCGACCGCATAGGCCGGGAACTCCTTCAAGCTTGCGGCGACCTCGTCGGCGAGCATGCCCTTGGCCACGCCGCCGCTGTCGATTTCGACCCCCGGCGGTCGCTCCACTTCCCCCTCCTGCCAGTTCACCGAGATTCCCGCCCAGGCCCGCTCTGGGGAAGGGCCAGCCGGGCGGGTCGTCGCCTGAACGGGGGGTGGATCGCCGCTGGGACGGCCCCGCATCGAGCTGCGATACCCCGCCGACTCGATCTCGCGCAGGAGCGTGGCATCCACCAACCCGCCGCTGAGCTCTCCGGCCTCGCGGACGGCACTGGCGAGCTGGAGCAGCAGTGGGTTGGCGGGAACGCTCGAGCGCGGGTCCCGGTTGAGGCGATTGAGGTCGCTGTCCAAGATGAAGCGCGAGAGCCGCGCGTGAGCGGCGAGGAGGCTCGCTTCGGTTGCGGTCGCAGCCTCCTCGGGTCGCATCGAGCTGGGCCCAAGGACGGCCACGCTAACCGTGCCGCCAAAGCAGTCGAACTTCCGTCGCACCTCGCTCACGACTGCCCCGTGGTGACCGTTTCCAGTTCTTCCAGTTCGCGGGCTTCGGCTTCGCGCTGTTCGATTTCGATCTGTTCGGCTCCAGCCCGTTCCGCTTCGATCCGTTCGGTTTCGGCCGCTTCAGCTTCGAGGCCGGCTTCTTCTTCGACTTCGACTTCGGCGGTGTTCGGAGCTTCCTGCGCTTCTTCAGCCGGTGGCGACACGCTTGCTTCGAGCTGCTGCCGCTTGCGCTCGATCGCGACACGCTTCCTGGCCACGGGGCCGGTTCCGAGCGCCGGGTCATTGCCGGTCGCCATCTGCACGAAGACGACCATCCAGAGCACTACAAAGCCGATCACGGCGGCGGCGACGACCCGGCGGCGCAGCTGGCCGGTGCGCCTCTTAATCGTGTCGAGCTTGCGCTGGCCGCGCCGCCGCGCCGCGTCTCGCTCCACTGGCCCCATCAGCCCCACGACCCCGCGGCGGAGAAGCTGAGCAGGACCAGCCCGGCGCCGATCGCCAGCGCCGCCGCGACGGCGGCGAGGCGCAGGCCCGCGCCGCTGAGCTGCGTTCCCCGCCGTCGCCAGTCGGCGAACGCCGGACCGGGCAGTTCGAGGATGTGGCCGAGGACGTGGATCGTCATCAGCGCGAACCAGGCGATGAAGCTGACCTTGTGCAGGAAGGAGAGCTCGCCGTTCGGACCGACGATGAGCATGGCGACGCCGGTACCAAAGAGGGCGACGGTGGTGAAGATGACCCCGGGCGCGAGCAGCCGCAGGGCGATCTGGGGCGGTCCCTTATGCACGTAGGCGGGGGAGCCGAGGTAGTAGCGGGTGAAGCGGTAGCCGGTGCTGGCGAGCTTCGCCGCCACCGGGCCGAGTAGGAGCATGCCGAGCAGGATGTGCTCTTCCCGCAGCTGCCCGATGAATGGGATCGTCAAGCCCTCGGCCGCGAGCAGAACCAGGAGCAATGCGCCGAGGGCGGCTGTGAGGCGGCCGTTGCCGGCTACGCCTTCCTCGCCAACCTCGACGAGGGCGCTTTCCTGGGGCCTGAACATGCGGCGATCTTCGGCGTCGCCGCTAGGTGCTCCCTAAGCGTTGCGTGAGAGTTTTCTCAGGCGCTGGGCGTGAACCCGGGAAGCTCGAAAGCGGCTCTGGCGCCTCCGAGCGGTGAGTCCTCGACCCAGATCCTGCCGCCGTGCGCCTCGACGATCTCGCGTGAAATCGCCAGTCCCAGCCCGCTCCCGCCCGAGTCCCGGCCGCGAGCCGAATCGACCCGGTGGAAGCGCTCGAAGATGCGCTCGCGCTCGGCGGGCGGGATTCCGGACCCGTCGTCGTCGACGCTGACTGTGACCCGCTGTCCAACCGCGGTTGCGCCCAGGACGACTCGACCCGACTCGCCCGCGTGGCGGCGGGCATTGGCGAGCAGGTTTCGAACGACGCGCGCGAGCAGCTCGGGACTGCCTGCAACCTGGCGCTCGATCACCTCTCCCAGCTCAACGCCCGAGGTGTCTGCTTTGGCCAGCCCACGCAGAAGGGCGGCGACGTCGACCTGGCTGACCTCCATTTCGGAGCGCTCGTCGAGCTGGGCAAGTGCCAGCAGCTCCTCGACCAGCCGTTCCATCCGCTCCACCTCGGCGAGCGTCATCGTCTTCACCCTGTCCACGTCCTCGACACTCGCCTCGGGGTCGCCCGCGAGCACTTCGAGCTGACCACGAATCGCGGTCAGCGGAGTGCGCAACTCGTGCGAGGCGTCGGAGACGAAGCGGCGCTGGCGTGAGAAGGCGAGGTCGAGGCGCTCGAGCATCCGGTTGAAGCCTGCGATCAGGGCCCGCAGCTCGGGGGCCGCTGCCGGCTCCTCATCCAGGCGCGGTGTTAGGTCGCCGGAGCGGACCTCCTCGGCGGTTGCGGCCATCCGTCGCAGGGGAGAGGCGGTGCGGGCGGCAATCAGATAGCCGCCGAGCAGCGCCGCCACGAGCGCGATGCCGCCGACGATCAGGAACGTCCTCTCGACCTCTTCCTGGGCATCGGAGATCGGCGAGATCCCTTGGCCTTCGTCTGTCTCCGCACCGCTACCTGGCGCGCGGTGCTCGTGTGCCTCCTCGCGATTGATCACGTGCGACTCGTCTGCCATCTCGGCGCGGACGAAGACGAAGACAACGCCGAAGGCGATCAGTACGAGCGCGCCAATCGAGAGGGCGAGCCTTGCCCGCAGGCCGATCCCTGTCCACGCGGTTCGCACTAGCGCTTGCTCAGCTTGTAGCCGACTGAACGCACGGTCTCGATCGGGGCGGGTGAGCCGGGGCGGCCGAGCTTGCGGCGCAGGTAGCCGACGTAGACCTGGACGATGTTGGTGCCGGGATCGTGGTCGTACTCCCAGACCGCGGCGAGGATCTCCTCGTGGGCGCAGACGCGACCTGCGTGGCGCATCAGGTAGGCGAGCAGCTCGGCCTCGCGCTTGGGGAGCTCCACTGAGAGATCGCCGCGCTCGGCGCGGCGCTCGACCAAGTCGAGGCGTATGTCGCCAGCCTCGAGTGTTGTTGCCGCCTCGCTGTCGGCCTGGCGCAGGTGAGCCCGCACTCGGGCCTCCAGCTCCTCGAAGGAGAAGGGCTTGGTCACGTAGTCGGTGGCGCCTTGATTGAGGCCCTCGACGCGGTCGGCGACCTCGGTCTTGGCGGTCAGCATGACCACCGGCAGGGAGGGCTTGCTGCGGCGGATCGCCGCCAGCACCTCGAGCCCGTCACGGCCCGGCAGCATCCGGTCGAGAACGATCAAGTCGAAGGGATGGTCGAGAGCCAGCCTCTCACCCTCAGCCCCGTCGGCGACGGCCTGGACCGCGAAGCCCTCCCGCTCGAGGCCGCGCACGAGGAAGTCGGCGATCGTTGCCTCGTCCTCGACGATCAGGATCTCCACGGCGACGATGCTAGCCGGAGGCCAAGCTTGCGCCATCATGCTGTGCGAGCCGCTGCGGTCGGAGTACGGTCGCGCTTGCTCGACCAATGAGGCGACTCGCCGGGACTCAGCCTGCTCTACGCCGGCTCAACCGGCTGAGGCAGATCGACGATGAGGTTCTCCCAGTAGTCGGCGGCCGAGACTCCAACCCGAGCGCTCGCAGACGAAGCAGCTGCGCGAGCTGAGCAGGGCCTCGACTTTGCCAACCTCGACGCTTAGCGCCGCGCTTAGCTCACCGGTCTCGATGGGACCCTCCAAGGCCAGCTTACGTGCCAGCTGCTGTTCCAGCGTTGGCATCAACTGGGCGGGTACCAAGCTCCCGGCTAGATAGCCACTGTGGCGAGCCCGCTCGCCGGCCAGGCCCAGCCCGGCTCTTGCCGTCAGCTCTCCCGCACCCGCCAAGAACCGACCGCTACCGCTAACTGCCTGATCTAGCCTCGCTTGGCCCGCGGGCCGCAGCGCCGTCAAGATCGCCAACCCCAAGGCGCCGCCGAGCATGACTTCCACTGGGCCGGCCTCGCGGACGTTGCGCTCAAGCCAAGGCCGCACCTTGCGCCACCCCCACTTGGTCAGCTCCGCTGCCACCAGGAAGGTGCGGTCGACCTGCATGGTGCGCTCGGCGCTGCGGATCAGCGAGAGCCAGTTTCGCTCGTTCCCAAAGCCGGCCTCCGTTAGATCTGGATCGTCGGTATAGACGTGGCAGGGAGCGATCAAGAGCGCTAGCTGGGCGGTCGGCAAATCGTCCGGGTCTGCATCGCCCACTGCAAGCACGCGCGGATCGGGTGACATTCCTCCTACGTCCACAAAGCGGATCTGAGGAAGGTAACTGTGCTCAAAGAGCGCGAGAATCTGCTCGGCTGAAAAGCCACGGCGTTCCTGCGTGGGCACTCGCCGGTAGACCTCTTTGTACACGTGGGAGGAAGCGAGGAGACGTAGCGCTCCTTCGCGAGCCGACCGCACCATGAGGCCGTCACCGCGTTCGTGGCGTAGCTGGTAAATCAGGTCGTTGAAGATCGTGTTGGTGTCGAGTATCCCCAGCTGTGGACCCCCGAATGGAGCCCGCTCCAAGAGTGGTTTTTTGAAGGCACTCATTAAGCGAGGATAGCCTCGCGGCCAGCGCCGCCAGAAGCCGAGGTAGGGTCTGGAAGAGTGAGGCGCTTGGCGATGGTGTTGACGGTCGGAGGGCTCGTGGCCTTGGCAGGCTGCGGTAGCTCAGACCACGAGACAGCCTCAAGTACCGCTCCTGCCGCGCAGAGGGTGCCTTCGACCCGCACCGAGGACACAAGGCTGACTCTCGCCGAACAACGCGCGCAACGTCATGAGATGCAGCGCAAAGCAGAGCACCGCGCTCAGGAGGCTGCTCGCATGCGTCGGCGTCGCCGGGCTAATGCTGCGAGGCGTCGGCGGGAGGGCCAACGCGCCTCCGTAGCGGCAAAGGAATCCGGCCCCCCGGCGGATTGGACCAGCGAAGAGAAGCAGAACTATGCCCTGAATAAGGAGATCTGCGCTAGCGAGCCGCTTTCCCAGTTGGCGAGCGAATACCACGTCGCCGTCAATCCGGCCGCGGCCGCCCACGCTGTCGGCTTGGAATACCGCAACCGCGAGGACATGGAGATCGCCGCCGAAGAGGGATGCTTGGCGGCCTTGGACCGGTGAGCAAGCTCGACCAGATCTCGTAGGCATTGAAGCCTCAAATCGACCTTCGTCCCGTATCTAGGTCAATCCAGGGACGCGGAATGAACCGGTTTTCTTTGTTAAGGGCGAGCATCTACCCTGGGTGTCCAGCCAGAGGGCGGTGGTGCGCCACGAATTGCTCATGCCTTTCTGGTGCCGCCCAGGGGTGTGCGTGATCCACTTTTTGCGGCGGGGCGCTCGGGGTAGTGTGCCTGGGGCGCCTAGTGCGAGTGGCTGTGAGTGCCGCGCACGGTCTGCCAGGAATCCCAGGTGATCTTGAGGATCAAGGCGGTGATCGCGAGGCCGATCAGCGGATCGGCGATCGGGAGGCCGAGCGCGACGACGATGGCACTGGTGACCACGGCGAGGCTGACGTAGGAGTCAGCACGGGCGTGGTTGCCATCGGCGATCAGCGCCGGGCTGTCGAGCTTCTTTCCGGTACGACTGCGGATGATCGCCGCGATCCAGTTGCCGCCGAAACCGATCAGCCCGGCGGCAGCGAGTGCAAGAAGGTCAGTAGGGATCTGTGGGTGGATCAGGCGCGAGATCGCCTCAAAGCCGGCGACACAGGCAGAGGAGAAGATCGCCAGGACCACGAACAAGCCGGCTCCCCTCTCTGCGCGCTCTGAGCGCAGGAGGAAGGCGACGCCGAGGGGGATCGCGGTAGCGGCGTCTCCGAAGTTGTGGATCAGATCGGCGAGCAGGGCGACGCTGCCGCTGGCGAGGTAGATCACGACCTGGGCCAGCGCCGTAAGACCGAGAACGGCGAGCGAGAGGCCGACTGCTCGCAGGCCCTCCCGCGAGCGCTTGATGCTGGGGTCGATCAGGCCGTGGCTGTGACCGTGGCCGCCGTGTTTGTGGTCGTGGTGGTGACCGTGATCGGAATGGGTGTGCGGGCCGTGATGGGGATGGGAATGCACCCTCGCGCCGTGGCGATGGCGGTCGCCCACGAGAGGGGCGTAGTCGAGCGAGGCATCCATCGAATCAATCGTAGCCACGCCGGTTCGGGCTTTTCATCACTGGCCCTGCCGGAGGCAGTGATAATGCGTGTATGTCGCCTTCGGCCTCCGGGGCTTGAACAAGCCCTGCTTGACATCGGGCGCAGGCGTTGTCTGACAACGCCCAGAGAATCTTTCGGTTGCGGTCGCTAATTGCCACCGCTAGCCGCCAGCGACCGATCGCTCTCGCGAGCTCTTTCAGGCTTATCTCCAAATAGTGGCCATCTCGCAGTCCGTTGATGTAGAAGACCTCCCCGTCGTACTGGGCTGCAAGGTCGATCTCCCAGTTTGGTGGGATTGCCTCGGAGTCATCACTGGGCTCCTCCCACCACTGCGCTTTGAGCGGAGTTTTCTCTTCAGTCGACACGCTGCCTCTGTGGTCGGTTCAGCGGACCGTAAACCCGTCCCGGCTCTATTGAGCCTTGGCGGAGGCTTGCGCTACAAGCTGGCTTGCGCCGACTGGCGCACGAGTCATGTAGGCGATTCTCGGTCTATCCCGGTCTACAACGCGAAAACCCCCGATTTACGGGGGCTTTCGAGTGCGGCTGAATGGAGTCGAACCATCACGTCCCGTTAGGGACACAAGGCCCTCAACCTCGGTATTCCAGGTCTTCTCAGTTCCATTGGGTGCTCTCAGGTCAGCTGAGGTGCCCTGAGGTCATCCAAGTTAGCGAAAAGAGTGTCCGCCAACTGTCCGCTGGGCATCGGCTCGAGGGCCATGCTGCGGCACGCCGGGAGCTGGCCTCATCCGCCTCTGCTGAACTGGACGACCCGGTGCCCCTTGGCGGTGCAGCGATAGTTCGCCCCGTCGCCGTAGTTGCCGGCGGTCTTGCAAAGGAAGCCGAGAACTTCTTGGGTTGAGTCGCCCCCCTTCGCGATCGCTGAGTTGTAGGCCCGAACGACTTGCTTGGCCTTGTGGCACCCGACTCGCTTCGCCCTGATGTCCCAGCTGGTCAGGGTCGGGATGTCGCCGCACTTCTTAAAGCCAGTCTGCGAAGGCGCCGCGGCTACGCTCGTCGCGATCACGAGCATGAGGACGGCACTCGACGTCAGGCAAGCCAAGATGCCTGCCCTCCGCCTACTCGGTGCCACCACCGCCCGCATTCGTGCCATTCTCACCGACCGGCCAGTTTGATGCAGGATTGCGGGCGGGAGGAGCCGAGCTCCAGCGGCTCGCAAGCCCGCAACGCCGCCGACGGGACGAGGCTCCCTTCTTGACAGCTTTCCTGAGTACGGCTTACGAGATTCAGTTGCCGGTTCGGCGGTGAGATCCGAGGTGCTTCAACTGGCCTCTCTTCGCGTGCGAGCCCTGACTCCTCGATCGAGCCGAGTTGCGTTAGCCCAATCGACTGGCCGCGGCCGAAGCGCTCACATGATCGGCTTGTCAAAAGGTCCGAATTTGCGCGCTTCACGGTCGATAAAGCGTCCAGCGTCAGCCTTGTTTGTTGACGAGACCATGCACGACAGTGTCTAGTGGTACTCACAGAGCTTTGAGCACTTAAAGACATCAGAGCAACGAGGCAATTGGGGAGGTTGCAATGAAAGCGCGACGTCATCGTGTCTTGGGGAGGCCAGACCCTGCCCGTCTGCTGTTCGTGACATTGGCGATTGTTGCTTTGTCGGCGAGCGCGTGGGCGGGAGTCGCACTCGCTTCTCCTCCGAGCAACGCCTTTCGCTTCGTTCACGATGCAGACGGTCGCCTAAAGGCGGCGATAGACCCCGAAGGCGATACCGCCGTCTACAGCTGGGACGCCGCCGGCAATCTCGAATCGATCGCGCGCCAGGCCTCGAGCAAACTCTCGATAGTCCAGATCACGCCATCAAGAGGTGAAGCAGGCGACACCGTCCTGATCGAAGGAACCGGTTTCTCTGAAACACCGGGCTCCAACGTCGTCAAATTCAACGGCAAAGCAGCCACGGTAAACGCGGCGACGCCGTTCTCGCTCGAAGTCAAAGTGCCTGCCGAAGCGAGCACTGGTGCCGTCACGGTGGCAGCCGGCGAAGAAGGTCCGGTGTCGAGCCCGGGTGCTTTTACCGTTGTCGAATCTCCGGCCCCGCACATCTCCTCGATTTCACCGACCTTGGCAGTTGCCGGAGAAGAAATCACCGTCTCGGGTTCGAATTTCGAATCGACAGCATCTTCAGAGGCCTTGACCCTCAATCGAGCGAGACCCGAAGTGACCTCAAGCTCTTCGAGTTCGATCAAATTCAAGGTCCCCACGGCGACGCTCGGCGGCCACGTCTCAGTGACGACTGCGATGGGGTCGAGCACCGGTCCGGACCTCTTCATTCCGCCCAACGGAACCTCTACTTCTAAAGTCGGTGCAACTGACAGATTCTCCTTGGGCGAATCGAGGGCCGTCGAAATCCCTACCGGAAAGGTCGCCTTGGAGCTCTTTGACGGCGTCGCCGGAGAACGGATGTCGATGACGTTCTCGGAAAGCACCTTCGCCGGTGGAGAAGCCTCGGTTTGGAGTCCAGGGGGAACCCAGCTCGCCGCCGGCAGCTTTTCGGGCGGGTTCATCGAAGTCTCTTCCCTTCCGCTGACCGGCACCTACACCGTCTTGCTCTCGCCTTCTGGCGGCAGTGCGGGATCGTTGAAATTGACCTCCTACAAACCGTCGGACATCACCGGCTCGATCAGCCCGAAAGCCAGCGCCGAAGGCACCACCCAGCACGTCGCGATCGCGGCCCCCGGCCAGAACGCTCGCTACTCGGTGACGATCAGCGCGGGGGAGAAGGTTTCGCTGCGCACCAACAACTCCAAATTCAGCGGCAGCTATGGGATCCGCTGGCTGAACTCCAAAGGCGAAGCCCTCTACAGCGAAAGCTGGAGCCCCGAAGAAAACTGGTTCTGGGACTCAAAGACCTTCGCTAGCGCCGGCACCTACACGCTGCTCGTCGACCCCTCGGGGCCGGCGACCGGATCGGTCGACCTGCAGCTCTGGGAAACCCCCGACCTGAGCGGCCAGACGATCACGCCCGCCGAAGAAGGCGGCTCGGTCAAATCGACGATCGAAATCCCCGGCCAGCGCGAGCTGATCACCTTCTCGGGGACCGAAGGACAGCAGTTCGCCTGGGGGACCTCCGAAAGCACGATCAGCAGCGGCGGCACGGTGACCTTGCGCCAGCCCAGCGGCGCACAGCTCGCCAGCGGCGGCTTCTCGGAATTCCACGAAGCGATCTCCCTGCCCGAAACTGGCACCTACACCTTCCTGGTCGACCCGGCCACCACCGGCTTTCAGCCGGCCGCCAATGGCACCGGCCACGTCAAGGTGACCGGCTACCTCGTCCCCGAAGACATCACCGGCTCGATCAGCCCGAAAGCCAGCGCCGAAGGCACCACCCAGCACGTCGCGATCGCGGCCCCCGGCCAGAACGCTCGCTACTCGGTGACGATCAGCGCGGGGGAGAAGGTTTCGCTGCGCACCAACAACTCCAAATTCAGCGGCAGCTATGGGATCCGCTGGCTGAACTCCAAAGGCGAAGCCCTCTACAGCGAAAGCTGGAGCCCCGAAGAAAACTGGTTCTGGGACTCAAAGACCTTCGCTAGCGCCGGCACCTACACGCTGCTCGTCGACCCCTCGGGGCCGGCGACCGGATCGGTCGACCTGCAGCTCTGGGAAACCCCCGACCTGAGCGGCCAGACGATCACGCCCGCCGAAGAAGGCGGCTCGGTCAAATCGACGATCGAAATCCCCGGCCAGCGCGAGCTGATCACCTTCTCGGGGACCGAAGGACAGCAGTTCGCCTGGGGGACCTCCGAAAGCACGATCAGCAGCGGCGGCACGGTGACCTTGCGCCAGCCCAGCGGCGCACAGCTCGCCAGCGGCGGCTTCTCGGAATTCCACGAAGCGATCTCCCTGCCCGAAACTGGCACCTACACCTTCCTGGTCGACCCGGCCACCACCGGCTTTCAGCCGGCCGCCAATGGCACCGGCCACGTCAAGGTGACCGGCTACCTCGTCCCCGAAGACATCACCGGCTCGATCAGCCCGAAAGCCAGCGCCGAAGGCACCACCCAGCACGTCGCGATCGCGGCCCCCGGCCAGAACGCTCGCTACTCGGTGACGATCAGCGCGGGGGAGAAGGTTTCGCTGCGCACCAACAACTCCAAATTCAGCGGCAGCTATGGGATCCGCTGGCTGAACTCCAAAGGCGAAGCCCTCTACAGCGAAAGCTGGAGCCCCGAAGAAAACTGGTTCTGGGACTCAAAGACCTTCGCTAGCGCCGGCACCTACACGCTGCTCGTCGACCCCTCGGGGCCGGCGACCGGATCGGTCGACCTGCAGCTCTGGGAAACCCCCGACCTGAGCGGCCAGACGATCACGCCCGCCGAAGAAGGCGGCTCGGTCAAATCGACGATCGAAATCCCCGGCCAGCGCGAGCTGATCACCTTCTCGGGGACCGCCTCCCAGCTCGTGACGGTCAAAGCCCAGGAATCAACCATCGCCAGTGGTGCGATGCGGGTGCTGACGCCCGAAGGCTCCCAGCTGTCTGGGGGCGAAGCGAGCTTCTCCTCGGGCTCCAGTGGGCGAGTGGAAGTGACTTTGCCCAGCACCGGCACCTACACGATCGTGGTCGACCCTCCGTCTACTTCCTATGGGCCGGTAGTGAACGGCACCGGAAGTGTGAAAGTCAGCGTCTACTTGGGATCACACGTCGCTTGGTTCGGGCCGGTTCAGGTCCCGGGCGAGCTGGTGAACTTCGAGATCGCGGATCCTCCACCGTCGCCGAGGTATTCCGATATCCCAAGTCGGCCCGCGACTCCCGCACTTAAAGTCCGCTTCGCTGCGGTGACCCCGGAGCCAACGTCGAAAGCTCATCCCAAGAACAGCAGATACCAAGGCGATCACGTCTCAATTCAGAAGGCGCGTACACATCGTTTGCACCCACGGCAAGCAGCAGGCACAAGCCTCGCACAGGCCAAAAAACGCGACGATCGCTCCTACCGGGGAGTCCAGGCGGGTGTCGTCACCGCTCAGATGCCTTTGGCGCCAAAGCCAAAGCGTGCCATCCCAGAAAGCTCAAGTACAAATCTGCCTAACTCGGCCGCTGTCAATCGAATCGAGAAAACGTTCACGCCTTCAGAGCCTTCGACGTGGCGCCCACCTAGAAGCCGTCGCAGCGCCGGAGGTTGGTTCTCAAGGGCAAATGCCTCGCCTTGGGCGAGGGTTCCAAGCCTTAGTGCCTCAGCCGGTGTCACCGCTCTTGCCGGTCAGGTTCTGGAGCAAAACGGAGAAGCGCTGGCGGGTATCAAGGTCAAGGTTGAAGGCTCCAACGTGAGGGGGAGAACCGACGCCGCCGGCAGATTCGTCCTAGCGGGGCTTCCGGCGGGACACCAAGTGTTGGTGGTTGATGGCAACTCGATACCGGGGCGGCGCTTCGGCGTCTACGAACTGGCGGTCGATCTTCTCAATGGGAAGACCACGAGGCTCGAAAGCACAGTTTGGCTCACTGAATTGGACCCCAGCGGGGACCAGCGCATCACCTCGCCCACGAAGCACGAAGTGACTCTTACTTATCCGAAGATACCCGGTCTTGAAATTAAACTGCCGGCCGGAACGGTGATGCACAACGCGGCGGGCAAGCGGGTCAAGAAGCTCAATATCACCGCGATTCCGCTCGACCGTGCTCCCTCGCCTCTCCCTGCATTTCAGCCGATCTCGCTCTACTACACGATTCAACCCGGTCGCGTGACCCTAAACAAGGGCGCGCAGATCATCTATCCGAACTGGTCGCACGCGCCACCGGGGCAGCGTGTCGCATTCTGGAACTACAACGCCAAAGACCACGGATGGTTCATCTACGGCCACGGATCGGTGACCCCCGACGGAAAGCAGATCGTGCCAGACCCTGGCGTGAGGGTCTGGAACTTCAGCGGCGCCATGGTCAACGGCTGGCGGGAACTTGCAGAAGAATGGGCCAAGAAATTCGCTGAATCTGGCGATCCCGTCGACCTCCAAAGCGGCCTGTTTGACTTCAGCAGCACGGATCTCGTGCTGCCTGACACCATTCCGATCACGATCGACCGGACATATCGTCAGAACGACCCGACTTCCTACAGCTTCGGCCGAGGGACCCAGAGCTCCTATGACGTAGAACTGTGGTCGCGCAACAACTACCACGAAGTGGACCTGATCCTCCCCGACAGTGCCAGGGTGCACTACGACCGGATCTCTCTAGGAACGGGCTGGGCGGACGCTGTCTATCGCTCCTCTGACACGCCTGGACCGTTCTTTGGCTCCACCATCAGGTGGGATGCCGCCGAGCCCGGGTGGGACCTGAAATTGACGGACGGGATGAAGTTCATCTTCGGGGAGCTGGCCCCCCTGCAGGCGATTGAAAACGCCCAAGGCGAAAGGCTGGTTCTCACTCGAGAAAGCGGTCAGACCGGAAATATCACGAAAATTACTTCGCCCCATGGTCGCTGGGTCAATCTCGAATACGATGGCTACAACCGCATAACGGGGATCAAAGACAATGGGGGCGGAAGCCTCAAATACTCCTATGCCGAAGGTCTTTTGACGACCGCGAAAAACCTCTCAGGTCAGCCGACCAAATACGAATACGACCCGGGCGGAGACATGACGTCGGTGACGAACGCCCGGGGAAACAAGTTCCTCGAAAACGAATACGCGCCGGACGGACGCGTTGTGAAGCAAAGCACCGATGACGGGGGCACCTTCGAATTCGAATATGACTTGAACGAAGCGGGCAAAGCCGAATCCACCACGGTCACCGATCCAATGGGAAGCACCAAGCAGGTCTGGTTCGATTCCGAAGGTCGGAGCACGACTGAAACCGTTGGGCCGGAATCGGAATTCGAACAGACAACGACGTTCGAATATGAGCCCAAAACGAATCTTCTCCTTTCGTCTGTCGACCCCTTGAAACGAGAAACGACCTATGAATACGACGAAGATGGCAACGTAAGGCAGGTCAATGAACTGGCCGGCACCGAAGAAGAAAGGGTCAGTAAATTCGCTTATGACCCAGGCACCAGCTGGACGACCGAAGAAGTCGATCCGCTGGGTCACGCGACGTCCTATGAATATGGCGCCAAGGGCGAACTGCTGAGCGAAACCAATCCGGTCGGGGACAAAACGGCCTTCGACTATGGCGGAGACGGTCTCCTTGATTCAGTGACGAACCCCCTCAAAGAGACAACCGCCTTCGGCTATACCGACGGTGATCTGACCTCGATCACCAACCCGCGCGGGGGTACGTATATCCAGTCCGTGGATGGCCTGGGGCGGACTCTCTCGGTGACCTCGCCCAAGGGGGAGCGCACGCGCTATCGCTACGACGAAGCCGGTCGGCTTACTAGCGAAATCAGCCCGTCCGGCGATGAGACGGACTTTGAATACGATCCCGACGGCAACCTCATCTCCATCACCGATCCCCGCGGAGGCGAAACAACGAGGACCTACGATGCGATGGATCGTCTTTCCGCCGAAAAAGATCCGCTCGGGCGCACCTCGGAATGGGTCTATGACAAGGCAGGGGATGTCGAAGAATTGATCGGTCGGGACGGCGGGGTGACCGCGTTCGCGCACGATCCGCTTCGCCGTACCGCCGAAGTTAGCTATGGGGTGTCCGGTGAAGGCGCAGAATCCTCCGTTCAGTACGAATATGACGCCGCCAATCGAGTAACAGCTGTCAAAGACAGCCCCAGCGGGGAATACGACTTTTCCTACAACGGGTTTGACCAGCCCACCGATCTCACCGGCCCCAACGGGGAGGTCTCCTATAGCTATGACCCGGCAGGTCGGCGCGAAGAGATGGATGCCTCGGGCCAAGCTCCGACCGAATACGAATACAGCGACGCGAACCAGCTGATCGGCCTGCAGCGTGGCGGCGAGTCCGTGGCGCTGGCCTACGACAAAGCCGGCCGGACAGAATCGATCACGCTGCCAAACGACATTGAAGAGCGCTACGGCTATGACCCGGCGGGGAATACGACGTCGATTGAATACGAAGGCAGTAAAGGGCCCCTGGGAGAGATGGACTACGCCTATGACGCGGATGGCCTGCTCTCGGCGGAGTGGGGCAACTACGCGCGTCTTGATCTGCCCAAAGCGCTCGCGTCAACCGAATATGACGCCGACAATCAACTGGTCGAACGAGATGGGCAACCGCTCGAATATGACAAAGAAGGCCACCTTGTAGACGACGGAGAATCGCAATACGCCTGGAATGCCCGTGGCGAGTTGGTGGAAATCAGCGGCGAAAAAGAAGCCTCCTTTGCCTATGACCCCTTTGGTCGCCGCGTGTCAAAGACCCTGGGAGGAACCACCACCGAACTGCTGTATGACGAGGACAATGTCGTCACCGAATCCGAGGGTGGCTCGACCTCCGGATCGGTCCTCGCGGGCTTGCGACCTGATCAGATCTTCGCCAGGACAACGGGAGAAGGCACCGACAGCTATCTAACGGACGCGCTGGGAAGCACGATCGCCCTCGCCGGCGAATCGGCTGAAGTCCAGACGACCTATACCTATGACCCCTTTGGCTCGTCGGTCAGCAAAGGCGCCGAAAGCGACAATCCCTTCCGGTTCGTCGGGCGCGAAGACGATGGAACCGGCCTCATATACAGCCGGGCGCGCTACTACAGCCCCGGCGACGCTCGCTTCATCAGCCCAGATCCGGCGGGTTTCAGCGGTAGCGGCAGCAACCTCTATTGGTATGCGAGCGGAGACCCGCTTGACTTCTCGGACCCGCTCGGGGAAGAAACCGTCGCCGGCGGGCCGACCACCGTAGGAGGCTCATCGGGCGGGGGAATGAGCGCGACCAGCAAGGCGCTGCTGGGGATCGCTTGGTGGCTGGCAGCCGAAGAAGCGGCCAAAGTTGGCAGTGAAATCCTCGAAAAAGCGGGGAACCTCCCGCGTGGAAAGAGCAAAAAAAATTCGAGGATTCGAGAGGGGGATCAGGAGACCCAGGAAGAAATCCACCGTGAAGCAGAAGAACACGGGAAGCCGATCCAAAATCCTCCCGGCAATATCGATCGTGAATGGGAATTGGAAGACGGCACGAGGATTCGGGAACGAAACAGTGATGAACACGGCATGACTACCGAAGTCGAACCTCCGGGGAACTCCAGGGGGAAGATTAAGATCCACCTTCCGCGATGAGCCAATCAGACCCCCTTCGGCAAAAGCAGCAGGCCATTGCCCGCGAGCTTCTCTCCTACGGTCTTGACGATTCCCTCGATCTCAGCTGGATCGTCATCGCCGCAGAACAGGGCGCGGAGGGAGGACCAGGCGACCCGGAGTTCAGGAAAGCCGTCACCGCGGCGATCCGCCAGCTACTGGAAAGCGGGGAAGCCTACGTCGGGGATGGGGCGCGAAACGAGAAGGACCTGCACTTCATCCGAGATTGGGAGCTCTCCCCGGCGCAAGCCGCTGCGAGGATCGAAGCGGAGTGGGCTGAGCTTGACCGCTTTCCAAAGCCCGGAGACGTCGTCTGGCTTGAGCTGACCGAGAAGGGAAGAGCGCGAGGGCGGGAGCTAGAGGCGAGCGAAGCCCGCCAGGAGTGAGCGAGCACTCCAAACAAGGTGCTTGCGGCGGGCATGGGATGACCCGCCGGAGGGTGGTCGCGGGCGCCGCGGCGCTGGGCCTTGGCGCTGGCCTGGACCGGCTGCTCGTGAGGGGTGGGGAGGCCGATGAGCGAGAGGGCGCCGCCGTGCCCTTCCACGGCGCTCACCAGGCTGGTATCGCCACGCCTGCCCAGGAATTTGTCAACTTCGCGACCTTCGATCTTCACAGCCCCGCGGCAAGTGACCTTCGCGATCTTCTCGTTGCCTGGACGCGGGCGGCGTCCGTCTTGGCGGCTGGTGAGACGTATGGCCCGCGATCAAATGACGCAGAGGAGCCCCCTGCCGAC
Organism: uncultured Solirubrobacterales bacterium; assembly: GCA_963716345.1. Lineage (GTDB taxonomy): Bacteria > Actinomycetota > Thermoleophilia > Solirubrobacterales > 70-9 > VRUE01. Next base: position 434,111 of record OY970304.1, on the reverse strand, counting down.
CCCGGCGAGGCGCTCGGGCTCGGCCCAAGCAGGTTGACGCTTACTTTCGGCTTTGGCCCGAGCATTTTCGATGCGGGCGGTCGAGATCGCTTTGGCCTGGATACTCGGCGGCCCCAAGGGCTGAGATCGCTGCCCGTGTTCCGAGGCGATGACATCGACCCGGCCCGCTCGGGGGGTGATCTTTGCGTTCAGGCGTGCTCCGACAACGCTCAAGCCGCCTTTCACGCCATACATGTCTTGACTCGGCTTGCCAACGGCACCGCGACGCTTCGCTGGGGCCAGGCGGGATTCGGCCGCACCTCCAGCACCAGCCGCTCCCAGTCCACCCCTCGGAACCTGATGGGGTTTAAGGACGGTACCGAGAATATTCGTGTCGAGGACAGGGAGGATATGGACCGCTTCGTTTGGGTTGGACCGGGAGACGATCAAGTGTGGATGTCGGGCGGCAGCTACCTGATCGCGCGTCGCATCCAAATCCTTTTCGACGTCTGGGATGCGACCAGCCTTGAAGGTCAAGAGCGAACAATCGGCCGCCAAAAGTCCAGCGGTGCTCCGCTGGGTGGACGTGATGAGTACGACCCAGTTGACCTAGGCGCCAAACACGACGGAGAACCGACGATCCCCGCGGACGCTCACATCCGACTCGCGAGCCCCCGGTACAACGGAGGTGAGCGCATTCTGCGGCGAGGCTATTCCTATTCTGAACCACCTGAATCGAGCTCGGGCCAAATCGACGCGGGCCTCTTTTTTATCTGCTTCCAGCGTGACCCGATTCGCCAGTTCATTCCGATTCAACGCCGCCTCGCTGCCTCTGATGGTCTCAACAGGCACACGCTGCACACCGCGAGCGCCATATTCGCCTGTCCACCGGGAGTGAGGCCGGGGTGCTTCATAGGCGAAGGCCTGTTTGCCTAGGTTAATTGCGCTATACGGGTCCTCTTGAAATGGGCCACCTGCTCGTTTCCCGTGGCGGACTTCCGCTCGGAGCGTCATCATCGCCCCGGGATGAGCGCTTCATTGAATATAGGGGCGATGCGTCGGCTCATCTACGAGCCGCATGAGATGTTCCTGTGAGCGATGGATTCCGCCAACTGTCCGCTGGGCATCGCCTCGAGGGCCATGCTGCGGCACGCCGGAGCCGCCTTATCCGCCTCTGCTAAACCGGACGACCCGGTGCCCCTGGGCGGTACATTGATAATTCGCCCCGTCGCCATAGTTGCCGGCGGTCTTGCAAAGGAAGCCGAGAACTTCTTGGGTTGAGTCGGCTCCTTCCGCAATCGCTGAGTTGTAGGCCCGAACGACTTGCTTTGCCTTGTGGCATCCGACTCGCTTCGCCCTGATGTCCCAGCTGGTCAGGGTCGCGATATCGCCACACTTCTGAAAGTCGGTATGCGAAGGCGCCGCAGCAGCGGTCGCTGCGATCATGGGCATGAGGACGGCAGTCGACATCAGACAAGCCAAGGTGCTCGCCCACCGCCTATTCGGAGTCGCCGCCGCCCGCATCCGCGCCATTCTCGCCGACCGGTCAGGTCGATGCAAGTTATGTGGTCGAGGGGAGCCGAGTCTGGGATGGACCGCATTGCCTCCGCCCGAGACATCATCATCACCTCAAGATGAGTGTTTCGTTTCAAAGAAAGGCAGCGCACCCACTGCGAGTACTCGAGGGGTTGGGGCTTTGGTCTCGGCGTGTGGACAGTCGCCGACTACAGGCTGTTTTGATCGTCGAGTTGATGATCGGGATCGCCTATCTGTTGTTCATGATGGTCTCCTCGGCCGGGCGGCCTGCGGTGGCAATTGGCATCGTCTTTCAGGCTGTCGCGGGATTGTTGGCTGCAACGCGGATCTGGGCTAATAGCCTCACGGATTCTGCGATCAGGTCGGCCGCCGGTCAGATCGAGAAGAACCGCTTCGGATTCGTTGGATTCTTTGACGGCAGTCCCCGGTCGCTCGTGATCACGCTTAGCTGGTGTTGCGCCGGGGCCTTCTGCGCTGGTGCAGCCCCGACACCCGCTGATGGAATTCTCGATTGGATGTTCGTAGCATTCGCCCTTGTGACTATATGGAGCGGCGTGCTCGTCTTCCTGTTTGCGATGCTGGCATTTATCGCGAGAACAATTCTCATCGGCGTAGGTACTCTTCCCGATGGAGTGGTCCTCCGGACTATGGGGGGCTGGTTGACTGCTCGGGATTGGGTTTGGTCGATGGTCGGGCTATTGATCTTTGTTGGTTGCCTACTGCAGTTGACTGCGACCTAGTCCCTCGATCACTGGGCGGACATGAAGCTGGGTGAGAAAGTCAGTGCGGCTGAACTCGCGGAGGCTTGGCGAGGCTTTTGTCAGTGGCAGCGCAGGAAAGGGTTCTCCCGACAGTTCATTTGGAGTGACGGGGTGGACATGTTCGCGCAGGCACAACTGGAGCTTTCTCAGGCTCTTGCCAAGGGAATCGAGATCTATAGCCCGCCCGGTTGGCTGATCAATTGCGCTTTACAGCGGACGAAGAACCTTTTGGACAAGCGGAGGCGAGCCCCTTCGATGATTTCGGAGGACCGGATCGCGCCGCTCAGAAGCGAGGATTTGACTCCGGAGGAGGAGTTGTTGGAAAACGAGTGGCGCCACTTTTTGCGTGATGCGATTTCTTCGCTCTTGCCACCAGAACGAGAAATCATTGAGCTGGTCTATTTCAAGGGAATGTCTTGTCGGGCGGCTGCCAGAGCTCTCGGGTGGGCGAGTTCCAAAGCAGACCGCAACCACCACCGAGCCCTCCGGCGGTTGCGTCCGTTTTTCGGACGGATCGAATCTGAGGAGGTTTTACTCGGCCGCCCGAGTCCCGAAGAAGAAGAGTCTCCATAAGACGGGGTTATCGAGCGTTGGGGGGTGGCGTGAGCCGCTCGGCGGTGGCGTGAGCCACGCTAGCCATTTGTCTTTTCGAAACGAGACGGGTCGCGCCTAGCGGATTTAGTTGAGCTGAGTCGCTCTCGTAGGAGTCGCGGTGCGGAGTGGCAGTGAGCTAATTCTTCTCTTCGGCTTCACTTGGAAGCCGTACGCGCGTAGGCGCAACTCTGGCGGCTCGTGCTCGGCGATTATCAGCAGCGGGTTGTCGGTGGCGTAGTTTGGCTGGCGGGCGATGCGATATAGCGAGCGACGGTCGACGCAGCTTGGCGGGGTATCGAGCGCCAAGTGCACATGCCACTCGCCGACGTAGTCGTCTGACCCCCCACTTCTGTCGTAGTGCTCGTCGAGATAGCTCTGGAGGAAGGCAACATCACGGGAGAAGAAGAAGCGGCCGTGTCTTGCGCGAGGGCCAGGCGGGCTGACTCTAGAAATCAAGACGGTGTCAGGCGTAAGGCGGCGACCGATAAGTATGCCCCCCGTCTCCGTGTCGGTCCGGCTCTTGGCGTGGCCGATTAGAGCCGCCCACGCTGCGGGCGCTATGAGTGCGCGCTCAAGCACTGCAGAGGGGGCAGTTAGGCCGAGGCGAGAAGGTGGCAGTGTGAAGTGTGAGTGGGCTCCGCAGACGCGGGTCTCCTGAGTCGATCGCGCGCTCCACCCAGAGCCAGTGATTGGTTTGCGCCGCGCCGGCTTCAAGTACTTCGATTGCGCGGGAGGCAGCGTGGAGAGCAGCCAGCTGTGAAACATTTCCGGCGCCGGGCATCGAGCCAGTCGCGCATCCCTCATCGAAGACCTCGGTCAGTTCGCTCTTAGGAAGGTCGATCCAATCGGGGTGCTCTTCGTTGCGGTAAACGGCGAGACAGAAGAGGCAGGCGTCCTGCCCCGGTCGCACCAGAGCGATGCGGAAGGCGGCGCCCGCGTGCAGGGTACGAACAAGAATCATCGGTTGGGGCGGCGAAGCTTCGGCTACCAACTCGCCCAGCATCTCCTCCTTGGAATCATTCCCGATCGCGGCGATTACAAGATCGGCCCCGGCGAGGACGGTCTCGAGGACCGCGGGGTCGGAGAGGCCAGTTACCTGGCTGCTCGTCTCGACCTCGGGATTAACGCGGCCGAGAGCGTCATCGACGGCCTCGGCCTTGTAGCGACCTGTGCTGCTCAAATCCAAGGCATGGCGCATGACATTGCCGGGCCGCAGCGTGTCCGGATCGGCGAGAGCAAAGGACCCGACTCCTTCGCGAGCAAGGGTGAGAGCGACGCTCGAGCCGATCGCGCCGAGCCCAAGGCAGGCGACGGTCTTTTCCTCCAGCGCATCTGCTTGGCGCACACCCTCGAGACGACGGAATAGATCCGCGCGTGAGACGCAGTAGGTAGCGGGCGCTCGTATTGGCCATCCCCTTCCCGCCTTTGGCTTTGCCTTCGCCGAAGCGCCGAGGTCGAGGAAGAAGAGTCGCTCTTCCTCGAGAACGGCGTCGGGAAAGATGAAGGCGAGCAAACGTCGCTCGGATGGCTGAGCGGGGATTTTGGTCGCGTAGTCCTGCTCTTCGAGGAAGGCGAGGAGCTCGTGGCTCCATCGAAGTGGTGGCGGTTCACCTTCGAGGCGAAACCAATCGCCGCGGTAACGCTCGGTGCGTATCGAGCGGGTTGAGAGAGCGTCGCGAAGCGTGTCGCCGACGGTCTTTCCATCGACCGTGCGAAGGACGGCGACATCTTGACCCAGCAGTTCATCCACGCTGAAGCGGCCGTGATCGCGACCAGTGAACCGCGCCAGAACATCCCCCGGCGCGAGCACGGTGAGAGTGGAGTGATTGAAGTATTCGGGTAGCTCATAAAGCGCGAGCTCGTTCGGAAAGCGGCCGGCAAGGAGGTAAGCGAGCCAGCTTTCGATCGACTCGTAGAGTTCGCTTGGGCGGCGACCGAGATTCCAAGCTCCTGGAGGAAAGAGGCAAGGTTCGCCGCCTGGGCTCTGGTGTCGGGCTCGGTCAATCGGCGGCTTGATAAAGCGGACTGTTGGCGCGATGTAGGGGTAGCCTGGTGGGTAGAGGACTTCAAGCTCGAAGTTGGTGCTCTCGAAACCGCCCTCGGCTCGGCGCCTGACGGTGACCACGCCGCGGAAGGAGACTTGGCGGTCGGGCCGCGCATCCACCTCGGTGAATCCGCGGCCCAGCCAATAGTCGCGATCCTCCTCGTAGGTCTCGACGAATCGTTGACGCCAGGGCCTCACGCAGCAGGCTGGCGATCGAGGCGGGTCGCGCTTTGCTTGCGCTCGCGACGGCGCTTCGCCAGCGCTGCGGCCGTAAGGCCAAGCCCTGCTGCCGCCGCGCCCGCTGCGAGTGCACCGGCGCTGGCGCTTTCACCTTCCTCTTCATCCCAGGTGTAGTCGTCGGCAAAGCGGCCGGAGTCGAGGATGAGCCGATAGTCGGAACCGGCGTCGACCTCCATCACGATTGTTCCGGTCTGGCTAGTCTCGTAGACGTCGTCGGCCTGCTCGCGATAGGCGTCGACCATGTCTTCGTGGGGATGTCCGTGCCTGTTGTCCTCGCCGACGGAGACGATGACGATGTCAGGGTCAATAGCCTCGAGCGCGTCGGTCCAGCCCTCCGAGCTCTCATCGCCATCCTTGAAGAAGGTGCGAGAGCCATGATGGGAGGCATGTAGAAGATCGGCAGCCAGTACCTCGGTTCCGGTGTCGGAGTCGGGGTCACCGTCGTAGTAGCCAAGTACTCGTTTCCAGCAGGCAAGGTTGGAGTCACCGGTGATCAACACCGAGCCTCCTTCGTACGAGACCTTCATCACCAAGCAATTCTCATGGACCAACTCCTTGGCTTCCTCCTCGGACAGGCTCTGGTCGATCTCGATGTAGCCCGGCGGCGAGAAGCAGCGAAAGGAGAGGCCGTCACAGATGTCGTAGTCGGAGTCCTTCTCGTTCAGCGGCGTGCGGCTTCCCTGGGGGCGCTTAATCTTCCCGTCGGGGTGTTCGTCAATTACGCGCTGGTACTCGGCGAAGTTGGAGGCGACCTGCTTGCGATCCTCGTGCTGCGGAGCCCAGAGCCACTCGACTTCGTAGCGGTCGTAAAGCTCACCAATGCCGGTGATGTGGTCGTCGTGGGAATGGGTGATGACGAGGCACTTGAGACGCTTCTTGCCTTCGTCCCCGTCTGGCAGGACGTCATCGAGCAGTTTGAATACGTCGATGCCGTCGCCGGAGCACCGGTAGACATCGAAAAGCATGTACTCGCCATCGGGCAGCCGGATCAGGGTGCAATCACCCTGTCCGACATCGACGAAAGTCGCTTCGAAATCAGCCATCTAAATCTCCATTTCCGCCGGCCTGACTGCAGCCAGAACGGCTCATTTGTGCTCGCGACTGAGCGACTCAGCCGCCTCCAAAAGGCGCTGTGCGTAAAGCTCGGCAGCTGCGCGGACCCAATGGGGCCGGACAACCGCAACCCAAAAGCCAAGTGCAAGGAGAGAAATGCCCATCGAGAGCCAGCAAGCGGGGCGCTCGGCGGCAATCGCGAGAATGGCACTGATCAGAGCGGTGAGGGCGCTGACGATCAGGGCGAGCGGCCGCAAACCGAGGCTGTTGCGGCGAAAGCCGTACTCGCGGTTCTCCTCAGCTACTAGTGGGAAACGGTCTTGGTCACGGGTGAGATCTCGCAGGGCGACGGTGGCGGTCGCATAGCGACGGTCGGCCGCATTGGGGTCAGTCTTCTCCTCGACCGCAGAGGGAAGCTCTTCGCCGAGGATTGCCTCTAGCAGCGTATGACGCCGAGATTGGGCGTTGTGGTCAGTCGGGCCAGCCCAACGCAGGAGCCTGGTCGTCGGGGGTCCGCCCCAGCTTGCCCACAGCTGGCGCTCGATTGCTCGGCCTCGCCCGCGAACGAGGCCCGCGATGACCACCGAGACCGCGGCGAGAAGGAAGCCGACAATGACGCCTGATCTCTCAAGAGCAAACAGAGAGCCGGCAAAAAGCACAATCGGCGCCGCAGCAGCGAGGGCCGCCGGGTAAAGGCGCGCGCGGCGCGTGTAGGCATCTGGCATCTAGTCCTCGGTCTCTGGCTCTTCAACCATCGGGCCGAGCGGAGTGGCCGTAACCCATCCGTCGCGCAGGGGAACACCATTGACAGAGCACTTTCCATCCCCGGCAGTCGCGATCACCCGGCAACCGCGTCGCTGGTAGGCATTGACGACGCGGCCAGACGGGTGTTCGTGCTCGCAACCGGGCGCTACCGAAACAAACGCTGCCCGGGCATCTGCTGCCTGCCCGGGAGGCCCGAGAATGCGGCTGAGAAAAGCAGAGGAGGCGTTACGCCGGCTGCCGTGGTGGGGAACTTGGACAAAGCTGAGATCACCAGCCAGGCCGTGTTTCTCGGCGAAGTCCCATGCTCGCCCAAGCGCTGTTACGCCAGCATCGCCAGTGAGCATGATGCGGTTGTCGTCGATATTGAGGAGAGTGATCATCGAGCTGTTGTTGCGCGGCGTCACCTCCTTCTCTGGGAATGGCACCTCGTCTCCGAGAACGCCAGCCACGCGATCCCAGATCGAACGCCCAGCCGCGGCGACCGCCTTGCGAGCCGCCTCGGTGAAGCTGAGGCCGGAAACCTGTGCCTCGACAAGCTCGTCGTAGTAAGCCTCGTCGGGTCCGAGAATGGTCAATGCTCCGCCGAAGGCCTGTTCACCGGCGAAGACCTCATACACCTCGGTCCCCTCATCGTTGGCCAACGCGATCAGATCCTCAACCGCCTGGGCGGCGGGCAACGCGCCACCACCGTGAGCGCCGATTCGATGCAGCCAGAGCGTGTCGACGCTAAGACCGCGAAGTACTTCGCCCATTCCGTTGATGTGATCCTCATCGGGGTGGGTGAGAATCGCCAGATCGAGTCGACCGGGCTCGTAGTGGGCGTTTACGTGCTCGACGAGTGCTTTCCCGTCCTCTTTGAAGCCGGCGTCGACCACGACTTGGGCCCACTGGTCAGAGCCGGAAGGAACAAAGCGCAGCGCAATGGCGTCACCGCACTTGTCTCCAGTCTTTTTCCCTACCGCAAGAAAATCGATTTCGTGCATGGCGGTTCTTCTGCTCCCGGGTCTGGCGCCTCTCGTTGTGGTGTGGTGTCGAACCACAATCTGTGGATAGGAACGACAGCACAGGGCCCGGACAGAACTCGAACGATTTCTAAACAGCTCTGTCTGCTAGCCGGTACAACCCAGAGCGACCACCCAGCGCCTCGACCCCTTCCGCCCGTCCGACGCCGGTGAGAAAGGTGTTCAGAGGATCCTTACCTCGGATCTCAAAGCCGTGGGCGCGCAGCAACGAAAACCACTCGCGGTAGTGGATCGGTTGATCTGAACCGACCTCGAGGCGGAGCACCTCAACCGCGATCTCCTGTAGGCGTCGACCGCGGAGCTGGCGGTCGAGTCGCTCAAGGCGAAGCTGGGGTCTCTCGTCGGAGAGCTCCTCCACTTCGCGCAGGAGGCGCTCCTCCTGCGCGAGCTGTTCCTCCATGCTCTCCAGGATGTCACGATGGACCTGCGTGCGCCGACACAACTCGGCGATGCTCTTAGTCAGGCGATGTCGTTCCTTCTGTAGGACGCGATCACTCGCCGCGGCAAGCTGGACCAACTCGCTCATCTAGCCGCTGATCCCATCATGGCGGAGACTGTAGGCCGGAGATCGGATGGGAGCTGGCAATCCCAAGGTCGGACTTTGGGGCTTACTGCGGAACGCCGGCGGACGTCATCCTCATTGCGACGATGTTCGGGTGTTCGATACTGAGATCGCTCGCACCTGGGTGCTCAACTTGTACCGCCGCAAGTACCGCCAGGCGCCGCTCACCGCTTATGTAGCTGCTAGCCTGTACGTATGACGCTACATCAGTCAGAGAACGAAGTCGGAGTCCGCGAGCTGCACGATCGCCTCAGCGAGTACCTTGAGCGAGTAGAGGGTGGAGGCGAGATCGTCGTCACCCGGCGCGGGCGACCAGTGGCGCGCCTCAGCGGGCTCGGTGAGCGGCCACTCGATGCTCTCGCGCGCCGTGGCCTGGTGCGGATGCCGCAGGGCGAGCGCTCGTCTCGCTCTGCGCAGGTGAAGGGCACCGGTTCGGTTTCCGACTTCGTCTCCGAGCAGCGGGCCTGATCTTCTACTTCGACACTTCGGCCCTGGTCAAGCTCGTCGTCGTCGAGGACGGATCCGAGTTGGCGGCAAAGTTCTGGGGCAGTGCCTATTCCGCAGCCTCGAGCATCCTTGCCTACCCCGAGGGCCGGGCGGCCATGGCAGCGGCCCGGCGTCTGGATCGTCTCGGGGAAGAGGAGCACCGGGAGGCGCTCGCGGCCTTCGAGGAGCTATATGCGGACCTAGTTACGATCGGGGTCGATCAGAAACTCGCCACTCGCGCCGGCGGCTATGCCGAAGACCTGGGGCTGCGTGGCTATGACGCGGTCCATCTGGCCACCGCGCTCGAACTCGGCGACGAGGAAGTCGTTCTCGTCACCTGGGATCGAGATCTCACGCGAGCGGCCGAGCGCGTCGGTCTGGGTATCGCCGGTCTCGGCTAGTAAGCCGATCGGTTCAGGAGTCCAGCTTCACTTCGAAGAATGCCTCGGTGACGGCCTCGGCCTCGTGTTTCCGAGGTTCGTAGGCGGCGTAGATCTGCGTCGTCCTGATGTCCTCGTGTCCCATCCACTCCTGGATCGTTCGAATCGGCACTCCGCCCGCCGCGAGCCTCGTCCCGAAGGTGTGGCGCAGGTCCTCGAAGCGGACCTTGCGCAGGCCAGCGGCTCTCAGCGCCTCCTTGAATCGCCGATCAATCGCCGATGCACTGAGCGATTTGCCGGTGCGGGGGTGTCCGAAGACAAGGTCCTCACGATCCCGGTATTGAGATCGGTCAAGGTGGCGGCGGAGAGCCCCAGCAACCTGCGGCGCCATCGGTACCGAGCGTGAGCTGCGACGCGATTTTGGCCTGCCCCAGTGGCCGCGCACATTGCTGCGGCTTACTCGGATTCTTTCGGCATCGAAGTCGACGTCACGCCACTGAAGGCCCAGGAGCTCGCTCTGGCGAAGGCCGGTGAGGGCAGCGGTCAAGAACATTGCCCAATCGGTGTGGCCGAGCGGCTTCGCGTCCACGTCGATGCCCTCGAGCAGCGCGACCAGCTCCTCTTCGGTGAGAAATCTGACGTCCGAACTCGGCTCGACCTGAGGGAACTGGACCTGGTCGCATGGGTTTCGCCGACACCATCCCTGACGCTTGGCGAAGACGAAGATCTCCGAGAGCAGCTTGAGTGCATTGAGGCGTGTCTTCGGCGCCAATTCCTTGCGCCGCATCACTCGGTCCAGCTCTTCGACGTCGCGCCTCGTCATGCGCTCGAGGGCCACTTCCTCCACGCTCCACTGTAGGTGTGTCCGAAAGAGAGACCGGTAGGTGGCGAGCGTCGTGGGCCTGCGGCCTATCGCCTCGAGGTGGCGCATCAGATGCTCGGCGGCCTGATCGACCGTCACCGTCGTCTCTGGCGGCGGTGCCTCTTCGGTGGCCAGCCGCATGCGCCGCATCTCTGTCTCAGCTTCAGCCTTGGTGAGTCCCTCTTTTTCGCCTCGCTGGCGCCTGCGCCCAATGCGGCGTTGTACGCGCGTTTTGCCGACGTACCAGCGTCCGTACCAGGTCTCAAGGCCTCCAGAGCCGGCTACCGGATACAGAGACCCGGTGCCGTGGGCGCGGCGCGGTTTGGGGTTCATGCTCTTTGCACGATTGGCGGCTCAAAGGCGCCCACCCCGCTGTTGAGCCATTTTACCGGCCTACATTGGTCCGAAATGGTCCGAAGAAAGGTGTTCCCCGATGCTCGCCGGATCGACCTGTAGAACGCGAAAACCCCCGACTTGCGGGGGCTTTCTCATGCGGCTGAATGGAGTCGAACCATCACGTCCCGTTAGGGACCACAAGGCCCTCAACCTTGCGCGTCTACCAGTTCCGCCACAGCCGCTTGAGGGGCGATGATTCTAGATGTTTGGCGATTCCGGGGCTTTTGGTTGCGGGTGTCCGGGCGGGCCGGTACAGTTGCGAACAAGTGTTCGAGCGAATTGATACCCGGCGAGTTGAGGAGGGGAATTAGGCGTGGAGCTGGATCTGACCAAGCGGCAGAAAGAGATCTTCGACTTCATCCGCCGCTATGCGGCAAAGACGGGCTATCCCCCGACCGTGCGAGAGATCGGCAAAGCCGTCGGCTTGCACTCGTCCTCGACCGTGCATGCGCACCTCGCCAACCTAGAGAAAATTGGCCTGCTCAAACGCGATCCCTCGAAGCCGCGGGCGATCGAGCTGCTCTTCGGCAAGGCGAAGAAGACGATCATGCCGGGCAATGGCCTGCCGCTGGTCGGCCAGGTCGCCGCTGGTGAGCCGATCGTCGCCGAAGAGAACGTCGAGGAATACATCGAAGTGCCCGACGTGATTGGTGGCGAGGACGGCGACTACATCCTCAACGTGCGCGGCGAGTCGATGGTTGAAGCCGGCATCTTCGAGGGCGACTATGTGGTCGTCCGTCCGGCCGATGACGCGGCCAACGGCGAGATCGTCGTCGCCCTGATCGGCGAGGAGGCGACGGTCAAGCGCTTCTTCCGCGAAAGCGATCACATCCGGCTGCAGCCCGAGAACGAAACGATGGAGCCGATCCGGACGACCGAGGCGACGGTACTCGGCAAGGTTGTAGGGGTCTTCCGGAAGGTCTGAGTTGGTAGATGCCGCGAGCGCGGCGTCTTACTTAGGCCACTTGCCAGCTTGAATCAGTTTCTTGTAGCGGCGTTGTTTACGTCGCGCGTCGCGCATCACCCAGGGCAGCAGGCGCAGGGCGAGGCGGGGGGAGAGGTCGAAAAGGCGCAGCAGGGGACCGCGCCAGCGGAGCAGGACAAGGACCGGGCGGGGACGTTCGGTCAGCTTGCCGACCTCCCGCGCCACCTGCTCCGGCGTCAGTAGGTGGCCGGAGAAGGAGCCAGCGGCGTCGGGGTCATCGAGCTTGTCCTCCAGCATCGGTGTCCAGATGCCGTCGGGGCAGACGGCTGAGAGCTCCACTCCCTTGATGCCGGCACGTCGCAGGTCGAAGAGCGTGCCGAGGGTGAAGGCCATCGCCGCGTGCTTGCTGGCCGAGTAATTGACCTCGCCCGGCGCGGCGACGATGCCGGCCAGTGAGATGACGTTGATCACGTGACCGCGGCCGGCGGTGATCATTGGCTCGAGGGCGGCGACGGTGCCATTCATCGTCCCCAGTGCGTTGATCTCGAGCATTGCCCGCCGCGTCGACTCGTTCTGCTCCCATGAGAGGCCGGTGGCAAGCACCCCGGCGTTGTTGACCCAGAGGTCGAGCGTGCCGCCACGTGCCGCGGCTTCGGCGGCGAGTGCCCGGCAGGCCGCCTCGTCGCGAACGTCGAGCGCGGCCGAGCGCGCGCCAGTGCCGATCTCCTCGGCGGTGCAGGCGGCGGCGTCGGAATCGATGTCGGTGACGTGAACGAGGAAGCCGCGGCCGCCCAGCTCGATGGCGATTGCGCGGCCCAGGCCACCGCCTGCTCCGGTGACGACGGCAACGGGCATTGACGGTCAGGCTATTCGATGCATTTGCCTCGAGCCGCGCTACCATCGCGGAGCGGGCCGAGCGACTGCGGGGGGAGAGAAAACCCCTCGAGGAAAGTCCGGACACCAGAGGGCAAGGCGGTGGGTAACGCCCACCCGGGGAAACCCGCGGGAAAGTGCCACAGAAATACACGGCCGATGGCGCGGCCACACGTGAGTCGCGAACAGGCAAAGGTGAAATGGTGCGGTAAGAGCGCACCGGCGTCGCGGTGACGCGGCGGCCAGGCAAACCCCGCCCGGTGCAAGGCCAAGCAGGACCGTCGACCCTGCCCGGCGAGGTCCAGGTAGGCCGCAGGCCGCTTCGGCGGCCCCCGGGACTGCGGTCCCGGTGAGACAGATAGCCGCTCACGACAGGATCCGGCTTACAGGCCCGCTAACGAAAAGGCCCTCGAAAGAGGGCCTTTTCCATGACTGCAAGTTTTCTGTCTTAGCGTTTGCTAATCTGATGCCAACTTCCGCTGAATCTTCGCCTACATATCGCGAAGAGCGGGGGACCCAATTGTTGGGGCGAATCGTCGGCATCTGCCACGTAGCGCAGCTCTTTCAGCGCGAGCCCGTCAGCTAACCCCGTAAGCGTCGTAAAGAGCTAATGAAGACAGGCAGGAACCGTCATGGGCGGAAAGATCATTCACGGCAAGGGCACGCTGCGCGCGCGCACTTCGGCCGACGGCTGCGCCGGAGCCTCCTGGTGGTGTCGCTGCTCTCCCTGGCTCTGATGCCGCTCGCGGCCGAGGCGCAGACCGGCGGTGCCGGCGCCCCAAGCGGCGAAGCAGCCACGTCCGGCGGGGCGGGGCTGGTCTTCAGCGCCCCGATGCGTTCGGCCGGCGCCACCTGGTATGGACCGGGCCTCTACGGCAACGGCACTGCCTGCGGCCAGACGCTGCGACCGGGAACGATCGGCGTCGCCCACCGCACCTTGCCCTGCGGCACCACGGTCAAGTTCAACTACCACGGCCACTCCCTGGTCACCCAGGTGATCGACCGCGGCCCCTACACGCCGGGCAACGATTTCGACCTCACCAATGGCGCCCGCCTCGCGCTTGGCTTCGAAGGCGTGGGGCAGGTTCGCTACGCCGTCGCCGTCGGCTCCTCCGGTTAGCGCGACTAAGCAGGATTTCGCGGTTTGATGGTAAATCTGCCCCGGAACGGGCAGGTTTCCAACGAGAGGAGCTTTTGTATGTCGAGGTCTTTGCAGGCAGCTATCTACGCCGGGCTGCTGATGCTCCTCGTCGTTTTCGTCGGTAGCGCCGGCGCAGCAACGAGTGAAGGTGAAACCGCCCAGACCACCGTCGTGCTCGGCGAAACCGCGACGATGCCGGATCCCTCCTGCCCAGAGTCGCCCTGTCAGGCGATCGGCAGCGTCACCGGCTTCCAGGTCAGCAACGGCCAGGCGCAGACTGCCCTTCCGGTGCGCAGGCGACGGCAGGATCAAGTCCTGGACCCTGACCCTCGCGCAGCCGACCAGCAGCCAGCGCTCCTTCTTCAACGGCTTCTTCGGCACGCCCGCCCGAGGCGCGCCTGGCGATCCTGCGCCGCGTCGCCGGCACCAACCCGCCCCGCTACGCCCTGCGCGCGCCAGGGCTCGGTCCATGTGCTCAGCCCCTACCTCGGCCAGACGGTCAAATTCGGCGCCTCCCTTGCGGGTCGAAAAGCCGGCGACATCATCGGCATCACGGTCCCGACCTGGGCCCCGGCCTTCGCCCAGGGCCTGCCCTCCAGCAACGTCTGGCGCGCCAGCCGCGAAGCCGGCAAATGCATCAACTCGACTGACGTCCGCCAGGGCGAACCCCAAGAAAAGGTCGGCGCCCGCGCCGACTACGGCTGCCGCTACGCCACTGCCCGCCTGCTCTACACGGTCACCGTCGCAGAGGAATAACGCGAGCGTGGGGAAGGGTCGGACACCCCTCCCCAAACGCTCGGCAGGAGCCTCGCTTGAGTGTTTGGGGAGGGGTGTCCGACCCTTCCTCGCATTCCGCGGAGCTTGCCGTCCCTGGAAAGGGCGCAGGGTGACCGGCGGCCCTACGCCACTGAGGGCAAGACCCGCGGCGTCGCCTGGTCTTTCGGGAGCGCAGCCGCGCCGGCGATCAGGCTCTGGAACTCGTTGAGCGCCAGATGGGCGACCGCCTCGAGGATCTCCTCGTCGGTCCAGCCGATCTCGCGTGCCTCCTCGTGGAGGTGGAGCGGGGGGTGGCCGTCGGCCTCGAGGGCTCCTTGCAGGTACTCGAGCAGCGCCGCCTCCTTCGGGTCGGCGGAAGTGAAGCTGCGGGCCCGTGAGACCTCGTCGAGGCCGAGGCCGGCGCGTCGCGCCGACTTGGCGTGCTGGGCGATGCTGTAGGTGTCGTCGCGGTGCTCGGCGACCGCGAGGGCGATCCGCTCGCGGGTCGCCTCGCGGCAGGACGCCGCCGCGAAGCTCCGAGCGCATTCGCGTGTAGGCGCGCAGAACCGCCGGGGCGCCGGCGAGCACGCCGACGAACTTCGTGACCGCGCCACCGGTGGCCTGAATCGTCTTGATCAGCGGGGCGCTCTCGTCAGGTGCCGTCAGCTCGTCGTGGATCTGGAATCTGCTGACATCTGTTTTAACCGTCACGTTGGCATCTCGTCTCTGGCTCTGCTGGGGCGAATTCCGCTTTACAGAGCCTTTACGTGGCCTTTACTTTACTTTCAGCCTCTACTTACGTCGAGTAAGTTATACCTGGTTTTCGGTCGCCTTGCAAGCTGCCGGGAAGCAGCTCTCTACCCCATACGAGCGCTTCTACCCAGCGGTTCACTGCGCCGCGGCGCGGCCGGTTGCGACGCAGTTCGCCTATCGTTGCGCGCTCGAAGCGGACAAGCGCGAGCCCAGGAGGCAGTAAATGGCAGATCAACCGAAGAGTGCCGCTGACGTCATCCAGTTGGTCAAGGAGAACGACGTCCGCTTCGTCCGCCTCTGGTTCACCGACGTACTCGGGCAGCTGAAGAGCTTCTCGATCAACGCCTCCGAGCTGGAGGACGCCTTCGAGGGCGGCATGGGCTTCGACGGCTCCTCGATCACCGGCTTCAACCCGATCGAGGAGTCCGACATGATCGCCATGCCCGACCCCTCGACCTTCGCCCTGATCCCCTGGCGGCCGGAGGACGAGAACGCGGTCGCGCGGATGTTCTGCGACATCCAGGTGCCCGGCGGCGAACCCTACGAGGGCGACCCGCGCTGGATCATGCAGCGGGCGCTGAAACGGGCCGAGGAGATGGGCTTCGAGGCCTTCAACATCGGCCCCGAGCTCGAGTTCTTCTACTTCCGCTCGGCCAAACCCGAGGGCGGCGTACCGGAGGTCCTCGACGAGGGCGGCTACTTCGACCTGACCACGCTCGACGCCGGCTCCGACGTGCGCCGCGACACCGTCCTCGCGCTGGAGAAGATGGGCATCCACGTCGAGTACACCCACCACGAGGTCGGCCCCTCCCAGCACGAGGTCGACATGCGCTACAAGAACGCGCTCGAGATGGCCGACGACTGCATGACCTACCGCATCGTGGTCAAGGAGTACGCGATGAAGTACGGCTGGCACGCGACCTTCATGCCGAAGCCGCTGTTCGGCGAGAACGGCTCCGGCATGCACGTCCACCAGTCGCTGACCAAAGACGGCAAGAACGCCTTCTTCGACGCCGACGACCAATACTTCCTCTCGGCCGACGGCGAAGTCCTTCATCGCCGGCCAGCTCAAGCACGCGCGCGAGATCTCGCCGCTCTTCGCCCAGTGGGTCAACTCCTACAAGCGCCTCGTCCCGGGCTACGAGGCGCCGGTCTACCTCGCCTGGTCGCGCCGCAACCGCTCGGCGCTGATCCGGGTGCCGCTCTACCACCCCGGCAAGGAGGGGGCGACCCGCGCCGAGCTGCGCTGCCCCGACCCTGCCTGCAACCCCTACCTCTGCTTCGCCGGCGATGCTGCAGGCGGGCCTGGAAGGGATCGAGAAGGGCTACGAGCTGCCCGAGCCGATGGAGCAGAACCTCTACCACCTCTCGCCAGGAGGAGCTGTCCCACCAGGGGATCGAGCAGCTGCCGGCGACGCTGGGCGAGGCGATCGAGGTCGCCGCCGACTCCGAGCTGGTCCTGCGCACCCTCGGCGAGCACACCTTCCGCCGCTTCGTCGAGATCAAGCGGCAGGAATGGGACGAGTACCGGGTGCAGGTCACACCGTTCGAGATCGAAAAGTTCCTGCCGATTCTCTGAGGCGGTGGATAGGGGTCGGGATGCCCCCTTCCAAAACGCTCGGCAGGAGCCTCGCTTGAGTGTTTTGGAAGGGGGCATCCCGACCCCGACCGAGCCGTCTCAGGGCTCTTTCAGAGAGCTTGTTGCAGGGCTTCGGGATCGGTGACCGGGGTGCGGCAGGTGAAGCTTTCGCAGACGTAGGCGGCTGGCTTGCCTTCTACTTCGCCACGGTCTCGCAGCAGTGGTGGGGTTTCGCTGCCCTCGGCGCCGCCGGCGAGGACTAGGTGGGGGCGGAAATTGCTCCGGACCACGGCGGCGAGCTCGTTCAGGTTGTCGCCGACCAGGGCGACCTCCTTGGTCGGGGAGAGGTGGAAGTCGATTGCCCTGAGCAGGTGGGCGAAGGCCTCGGGGTGCTTGCCGGCCGGATCGGCGAAGAGGCGGAAGACGCTCGTTGCGGCTTGCTCATACGAGCTCTCGCCCGTTAGCGCCGCCAGGCGCAGCAGGCCGAAGGCGGCGGCGGAGTTGCCGGAGGGGATCGGGTGGTCGCCGACCTCCTTGCGCCGGGCGATCAGCGCTTCGTGGTCATCGGCGGTGGAGAAGAAGCCGCCGCGCTCGCTGTCGGCGAAACGGGCGAGCAGGGTGTCGGCGAGCTCGCGGGCGCGCTCGAACCAGATCGCCTCGAAGCTTGCTTCGTAGAGGGTGAGCAACGCCTCGAGCAGGAAGGCGTGATCCTCCAGGTAGGCCTTGAGGTGGGCGCGACCGTCCTTGTAGGTGCGCAGCAGGGCGCCGTCGTCGTTGCGCAGCTCACTCCAGACGAAGTCGGCGCAGGCGCCCGCTGCCTCCAGGTAGTCCTCGCGGCCAAGCACGGCGCCGGCCTCCGCCAAGGCGGCGATCAGCAGCGCGTTCCAGGCGGTGAGTCGCTTGTCGTCGAACCCCGGCCAGACGCGCTTGGAGCGGGCCTCGTAGAGGGCGCTGCGCATCTCGGCGAGCCCTTCGGGCTGGGCCGCCTCGCCGCTTCCCGCCAAGTGCAGGATGTTCCGTCCCTCGAAGTTTCCCTGATCGGTGACCCCGTAGAACTGAATCAACTTGTCCACCTGCTGGGTGGAGAAGTCGATGCAGTTCGGATCACCGGACTCGATCTCGGTTGGGACACCGGCGGGCTCGCTGAGCACGGCGCGGATCTCGTCTGGGGTCCAGACGTAGAAGCGGCCCTCCTCGCCCTCGGAGTCGGCGTCGAGGGCCGAGTAGAAGCCGCCCTCGGGGCCGCGCATCTCGCGCAGCGCCCAGTCGAGTGTCTCCTCGCAGACCCGTCGGTAGCGCTCGTGGCCGAGCCGCTGCCACCCGTGCAGGTAGGCGCGGGCCAGCAGGGCGTTGTCGTAGAGCATCTTCTCGAAGTGGGGGACGAGCCAGCCGGCATCGACCGAGTAGCGTGCGAAGCCGCCGCCGATCTGGTCGTAGATGCCGCCGGCGAGCATCGCGTCGAGGGTGAGCTCGGGAATCTCCGTTTCGCCGCGGGCGAGCAGCAGCTCGATCGCCGAGGCGGGTGGGAACTTGGGCGCGCCGCCGAAGCCACCGCGCGCACGGTCGGCGGCAAGGTGGAGGCGCTCGATTGCCTCATCCAGCATCGCTGCCTGCGGCGAGTCGGCGGGCTCGACCTTGCCGATCGAGCCGAGCCGCGCTCGCATCTGCGGAGCTCGCTCTTCGATTTCGTCCCGTTTGCCCTCGAAGGCGTCGACCACCGCCTCCATCACCATGCGGAAGCTCGGCATGCCGCGGCCATCGTCCGGCGGGAAGTAGGTGCCGCCGTAGAAGGGGACGCCCTCGGGGTCGAGGAAGACGGTCATCGGCCAGCCGCCCTGGCCGCTGATCGTCTGCACTGCCTCCATGTAGAGGGCGTCGACGTCGGGCCGCTCCTCGCGATCGACCTTGACGTTGACGAAGTGCTCGTTCATGTAGGCGGCGGTCTCGGGGTTCTCGAAGGACTCGTGCGCCATCACGTGGCACCAGTGGCAGGCCGAGTAGCCGACCGAGAGCAGAATTGGACGATCCTCCCCGCGGGCCCGCGCAAGGGCCTCCTCGCCCCATGGGTACCAGTCGACCGGGTTCTCACGGTGCTGCAGCAGGTAGGGACTGGTCTCCTGCGCCAAGCGGTTGGCCATGGGCCCACACTACCCGGGGGGCTCGCTGCCCCATTCCCGACCGTTAAACCGCCGGTGGACGTTTTACCTCCAACAATTGGCGATGCCGAGTAGATGAAATTCGTACGCATTCTTGGTGCTCGTGCGTGAGGCCCGATCCGATCCGCCGCGGAAAGTTCTAACTTCATTGAGTTGAATCGCGAAGAGCCTCCAATCCAAAGCGATCCGGCGATTGAGTCGGTCCTCGCCAAGCTCGATCCCGAGGACCGCAAGGTCATCGAGGGGGCGCTTGCGCAGGCGGAGAAAACTGAGGCCGAGCTGCGCTACATCGCCGATCATGACTCGCTGACCGGCCTGCTCGATCGTCGCCGCTTCCGCGCCGAGCTGGACACCTACGTCTCCTTCACCGGCCGCTATGGCGGCCAGGGTGCGGTGATGATCATCGACATCGACGGTCTCAAGGCGGTCAACGACTCGCTCGGACATCACGCCGGTGACAACCTGATCCGCCACGTCGCCGCGATCATGCGCGAGCGGGTGCGCGCCACCGACATCGTCGCGCGGCTCTCCGGTGATGAGTTCGCGGTGCTGATGCCGCAGGCCGAAACCGCAGGAGCACTGCAGCTGGGCGAGGACCTGCGCGCCCAGGTCGCCGAGAACGCCGCTGCCGGGCTCGATATTGAGCGGGCGACGATCAGCGTCGGCATCACGATGTTCGGCGGTGAGCGCGGGATCGGCGCCGAGGCTGTCCTGGTTGCCGCCGACCAGGCGATGTACCGGGCGAAGGAGGACGGCCGCAACCAGATCGCTCTCTTCCAGGATCCGACCGAGCCGCAGCGCCAGCAGCTGCGCCGCCAGACGACTAGCGCGCGGATTCGCGACGCGCTCACCCAGGACCGGCTCAGCCTGTACACCCAGCCGATTCGCTCGCTCGCCTCGGGCAGGATCGAGCGCTATGAGTTGCTGCTGCGGATGACCGGTGAGAACGGCGAGCTACTGCCGGCAGCCTCGTTCATCGAGGCCGCTGAGCGTTCCGGCATGGTGCAGGAGCTCGACCGCTGGGTCGTCGCCCAGGCGCTCGGGCTGCTTGCCCAGCGCGAGCAGGACGGCGCGCCGGTCTCGCTGCACGTCAACCTCTCCGGCGCCTCAGTCACCGACCTCTCAGTGCTCGAATACATAGAGCGACAACTCGACGAGGGTGAGGCCGATCCATCGCGCTGCACCTTTGAGATCACCGAGACTGCGCCAGTCCGCGATTACGAAGCGGCGGCGGGCTTTGCCGACCGCATCACCGAGTTCGGCTGCCAGGTTGCGATCGACGACTACGGCGCCGGCTTCGGTCCTTTCCACTACCTGAAGAGCATTCCCTTCGACCTGATCAAGATCGACGGCTCCTTCGTCCGCGACATGCCCAACAGCGATGCTGACCAGCTGACGGTCCAGGCGATCGTCCAGATCGCCCGCGGACTGGGCAAGACGACGATTGCCGAGTACGTGCAGGACGACGTCACCGCGCAGATGCTGCGCGAGTACGGCGTTGACATGGCCCAGGGTTACCATCTGGGGCGGCCGGTCGACGTCGCCGAGGCGCTCTAGCCGACCCGCTGAGCGACGGGCGGCCTAGCGGCGGCGGAGCTGGGCGGCGACGCGCGTCTTCAGGTTGAGCACGGCCGTCATCGCTCGTTCCGCGGCGGAGTCGGCGGGGGGCAGGGCACCCAGCTGACGAGCCAGTTCGACGCCGTTGAGGTAAGCGTCGTTGCGCTGGATGCGGCCCTCGCGGACGGTCAGCACGTCGCAGCCGCGGATGGTGATGCCGGCGCCGTTGGGCTCAAGCCCTTCGAAACGAGCCGAGCCGCTGAAGGTGGCCGTGGCGCGCCAGCGCACGGCGACCTTCTCGTCGGCTGCGACCAGCTCGACGATCTCCAGCTTGAAGTCCGGGAAGGCCTGGAAGACGTTGCCGAACCAGGCACGGTAGGTGTCCGGAACTCGCAGCTCGACCAAGCCGTAGATCTCGCCCGTGCCACCGGGCTCATAGAAGGCCGTCATCGCGTCGAGGTCGCGGCGACCGACGGCCTCGAAATAGGCGCGGCCGACAGTCGCGGCGTCGGCTGGCATGTCGGTGGTAGCCACGCGCTCAGGCTACTCCCCGCGCAGCTGCGCCCGCTTGACCTTGCCGCTGCTTGTCTTCGGCAGTTCGGCGGCGAACTCGACGATGCGGGGGAACTTGTAGGGGGCGGTCTCGCGCTTGCAGTGCTCCTGCAGCTCGCGGGCCAGCTCCTCGCTCGGCTCGCGCCCATTGGGCACGACGATCGCCCGCACCACCGCGCCGCGCTCGGGGTCCGGGGCGGCGACTGCCGCGGCTTCGGCGACTGCCGGGTGCGAGAGCAACGCCGACTCCACCTCGAAGGGCCCGATCCGGTAGCCGGAGGAGAGGATGATGTCGTCGTCGCGGCCCTCGAAGTAGAGGTAGCCGTCCTCGTCTTCGCGGACCAGGTCGCCGGTCGGCCACCACTCGCCCTCGAAGCGCTCGCCATCTAGGTAGCGCGAGAAGAAGGTGGAGGAGGAGGCGGCGCGCAGCTGCAGTTCGCCGGCGGGCGAGGCGCTGTCTCCGGAGCCCTCCGGCTTAACCAGGCGCACCTCCAGGCTCGGCAGTGGCGTCCCCATCGAGCCCTCCCGGACCGGCACACCGACGTGGTTGCCGCTGATGTGACCGGTCTCGGTCTGGCCGTAGCCGTCGGCGACCTCCAGCCCGGTCGCCGCGCGCCAGGCGTCGATCGTCTCGGCCTCGAGCGGCTCGCCGGCGGAGACCATGCGGCGCAGGGCGGGGAGGGGGCGCAGGGCAGTGCGCTTGGCCAGCATGCGGTACTCCGTCGGCGCCTGACAGAGCACGTTGACGCCGAGCGCCTCGACGAAATCGAGCCGCTCGGCTGGGTCGAAGCGCCCATCGTGGATCACCGCCGCTGCCCCGGTCAGCCAGGGTGCGAGGAAGACGTTCCGCGCCGACTTCGACCAGCCGGTAGCGGTCGTGCACCAGGCCAGCTCCCCCTTGCGCGCCCCAAACCAGTGCTCGGCTTGTCCCTCCTGTCCGAGCAGATACCGATAGGCGTGCACAATGCCCCGCGGCTCCCCGGTCGTGCCCGAGGTAAAGACGATCAACGCCGGATCCTCGGCCTCCATCGCTTCAACCGGCGCCGGCGTCTCCTGCGGCAGATCCTCATCAAGCGCCGCCGTGACCTCATCCATGGTCATTGTTGCCACTCCATCCGGCAGGTCAACCCCATCCGGCAGTTCAGTCAGCAACGAGTCTTCGCCAACGCAGAGCCTCGGGTCAGCCGCAGCCACCCGCAACTCCAGATCCTGCCGCCGCAACATCGTGCTGCAAGGCAATGCCACGGCCCCCATCCGCCAGCAGGCCAACAACGACAGCACCCACTCGATCCGATTCCCGACGAGTGTCATCACCACATCCCCCCGCTTCACGCCACGAGCAGCAAACGCCCCCGAGAGCCCCGCCGAGCAAGCAATCAATTCGCCGAAGTACCAATCCCGCCGATTCCCCTCCGAATCAACGGCAACGATCCCCAGCCGCGAAGCCGGCGACCGCTCCAACACGTCCTCAACGAAGTTCACGCCCGGCAGTCTTGCTTACGAGAGCTCTGCGCCGCCGCGAAACCGTCCCGAACCGCAAATATGGCGGCTGGGGACGGTTTCACCGATGAGCCGGATGCTTCCCCGACGAACTGTCGCGGGGGAGGCCCTCCCAGCGCTACCGCAGTTCCGACGAGCTCTTACCCAGCAACTGCCGAGCCACGATCAACAACTGGATCTGCTGCGTCCCCTCGAAAATGTCGAGAATCTTCGCGTCCCGCGCCCACTTCTCAAGCAGCTCATTCTCGCCGTAGCCGATCGAGCCGCAGAGCTCGACGCAGCCAAGCGCGACGTCAACGCAGGTGCGCCCCGCCTTGGCCTTGGCCATCGAGGCCTGCAGCGAGTTCGGCTTGCCGTTGTCGGCCATCCAGGCCGCCTGCAGGGTGAGCAGCAGGCGATGCCTCGTAGTCGGCCTCCATCTCGAGGAAGCGAGCGGCGGCGGCCGCTGCGAGAGGGCCGGGCGTGTCGTAGTCGATCTCGACCCCCGCCTCGGCGAGCTGCTTGCGCGTCTCCTCCAGCGAGGCGCGGGCGACGCCGACCGCCATCGCCGCGACCAGCGGCCGCGTGTTGTCGAACGTCTGCATCGCCCCGCCGAAGCCCTGCTTGGGATCGCTTGACCTCCGGATCGCCGAGCAGTGCCTCCTTCGGCACCCGGCAGTCCTGCAGGGTGAAGTTGGCGGTGTCGGAGGCGCGGATCCCGAGCTTGTGCTCGAGCCGGTCGAGCTTCAGGCCCGGGTTGTCGCGCTCGACGATGAACGACTTGATCGCCGCCCGGCCGACTTTGAGCGGTCGAGCGAGGCCCAGACCACGATCAGGTCGGCCCGATCGCCCGAGGTGACGAAGATCTTCTCGCCGTTGAGCACGTACTCGTCGCCGTCGAGCTCGGCCGTGGTGCGGATCGCGGCCGAGTCGGAGCCCGCCTCGGGCTCGGTGATCGCCATCGCTGCCCACTTGCCGCCGTATTGCTCGAGCTGCTCGTCGCTCGCCACCGAGGCGATCGCCGAGTTGCCGAGCCCCTGGCGCGGCATCGAGAGCAGCAGGCCGACGTCGCCCCAGCAGAGCTCGATGATGCCGAGCACGGTGGAGAGGTTGGAGCCGTTGCGGTTCTCGGCGTCCTTGTCGCCATTGGACTCGCGGCGCACGCCGGCGGCACCGGCGCCGCCGATGTCGGAGCCCTCGTTCATGCCGTCGATCAGCGAGGCGAGCATGTCGAGCTCTTTGGGATAGGAGTGCTCGGCCTCGTCGTACTTGCGCGAGATCGGCCGGAAGACCTCGGTCGCGACCTGGTTCGCCTGGCTGGCGAGGGGCTTGAACTTCTTGGGTATCTCGAGGTTGATCATGGCTTCCTTTCAGCTCGTTAGCGCTTGGCGCTAGACGAGCAGGGCGCCCTCCATCACGCCCGCTGCTCGGAGGTCGCGGTACCAGCGCTCGACCGGGTGCTCCTTGACGAAGCCGTGGCCGCCGAGCAGCTGCACTCCTTCGGAGCCGATCTGCATCCCCTTCTGGGCGCAGAGGCGGCGGGCGATCGCCGCCTCGCGGGCGAAGTCCTGGCCCTGGTCGGCGCGGCTGGCCGCGCGGTAGGTGGCAAGTCGCATGCCTTCGCTCTCGATGCCGATGTCGGAGACGCCGAAGGCGACCCCCTGGCGGTTGGAGATCGGTTCGCCGAAGGCGACGCGCTCGTTGACGTACGGCATGACGTAGTCGAGCACTGCCTGCGCGGCGCCGACCGCCAGCGAGCACCAGGCGATGCGGGCGCGCTGCACGCACTCGACGTAGTCCTCGCGTTTGCCCTCACCGAGCAGGGCGGCGTCGGGCAGCTTCACGTCCTCGAGCAGGAGGCGGCCAGTGGTAGCGGGGCGCAGCCCCATCGCCGGCTCCTCCTCGACCGTGAGGCCGGAGGCGCCGGACTCGATCACGAAGAGCGCCGGGCCGATGCCGTCCGCCTCGGCGGCGACGAGGAAGAGCTCGCACTCCTTGGCGCCGGGCGAGCAGCGACTTGGTGCCGCTGAGGACCCAGTCCTCGCCGTCCTTGCGCGCCTTCGTCTCCAGCTTCAGCGGGTCGAAGAGCGGCCGTGGCTCGAGGATCGCCAGCGCCGCCGCTGGCGTGTCCTCGCCGGTGAAGGCGGGGAGGTAGGTGGCCTCCTGCTCGGCGCTGCCCCAGTGACCGATCGCGGTGGCGACTGCACCGGGGGCGAGCGCGGCGTAGGCGATGCCCATGTCGCCGTGAGCGAGGGCCTCGCCGATCAGGACGCTGGTCACCGCGGCCTGCTCGTGCATGACGCCGCCGAGCTCCTCGGGGACGCCGAGCATGTTGACGCCGAGCTCGGTGGCCTGGGCCAGCACCTCCGCCGGCGTCGATTGCGTCGACGTCGGCCTGCTTTGCGACGGGCCGCAGCTTTGCCTCGGCGAAGTCGCGCACGCCTTCCTGGAGCATCTGCTGCTCGTCGTCGGGACTGACGTCGAAGAGGCCGCGTGGCTTGCTCGGCTTCTGGCGTGCCGGCTTGGCCAGGTTGCTGGGCGGCCTTGAAGGTGCGCCCCGCGGCGGTCGCCGAGCGGAAGCCGTTCTTGGTGCCGGTGAAGAGCGCGCGCTCGACCTGCTTGCGGATGCGGATGCGGTCGAGCAGGTCCGAGCCGGCGAGCCGGTTGAGCCAGCGCAGGCCGAGGCCCATGCTGCGCTCGGCCACTCCCTTGTCCTCGGTGGCGGTGGTCATGACTACTTCTTCCTCCCGTCGTTGGTTTTGGCCTCGCGCGGCTTCATCGAGCCGTCGAGGTGCGGTGTGCCGCGCTTTGCGTCGCGCACCGCGAATGCGATCCCGTCTTCCTGCGAAGTGCTTGCGAACTCGACCCGACTGGGCAGCAGGATCGGCTTGCGGAAGCGCACGTCGACCTGAAGGCGTCGGGCAGGCGACTCTCGATCGCCGCCAGGCAGCGTGCCTTGGTCCACATCCCGTGTGCGATCGCCCGCGGGAAGCCGAGCGGCTTCGCCGTCAGGCGTGCATGTGGATCGGGTTGCGGTCGCCGGAGACGGCCGCGTAGCGCCGCCCGAGGTCGCCGCCGAGCTTCCACTCGGCCGACGCCTCCTGCTCTGCATCAACTTTGGGGGCTATTTGCCCCTTTCTTGATGCGCGCCGGTTTTGCCGTCGCCGCCCCCGCGGCGCAGCATCGTGCTGGTCGACTCCCAGACGATCCGGTCGCCGGTCTTGACCTTGGTCTGCAAGCTGAAGGTGCGGCCCTTGGGGTGCGCTTCCAGCTTCGTCGGCTTGACCTCGATCGTCAGCTCCTCGTCGAGCCCGATGCGCCGGTGCTGGACGATCTGGTTCTCGACGTGGACCAGGCCGACCGCGCCGAACGGGAAGCTGCCATCGGCCATCACCGCCATGTGCAGCGGGAAGGCGAGCACGTGGGGGTAGGTGGGCGGGCAGGTGGTCGCGCAGGTCGAAGCCGCAGACGCGGTCGTAGGAGGCGACCCGCTCGGCGTCGGCGCGGACCCGCGGCAGGGTCAGCTCGATCTCGGGGATCTCCTGCCGCCGCCGGGGATGAAGGGCAGCAGCGAGGCGCCCGGCAACATCGGCGCCGCTGCGCGGGCGTAGAGCGGCAGGATGCTGGGCGAGCTTTCCAGGGTGCGGGTGCTCATCAGGCCCCCAGCAGGCTCTGGCCGCAGACGCGGACCATGTTGCCGTTGACGCCGGTCGAGGCGGGGCTGGCGAACCAGGCGATCGTCTCGGCGACGTCGACCGGCAGGCCGCCCTGCGACAGGCTGTTCATCCGCCGGCCGGCTTCGCGGGTCCGATCGGCATCGCTGCCGTCATCTGGGTCTCGATGAAGCCGGGGGCGACCGCGTTGATCGTCGCCTTGCGCTTGGCCAGCTCAGGCGCCAGCGCTTCGACCATGCCGATCACGCCGGCCTTCGAGGTGGCGTAGTTGGTCTGGCCGGAGTTGCCGGCGATCCCCGCTCATCGAGGAGACGCAGACGATGCGGCCGTTGGGTCGCAGCAGGTCCTGACGCGAGCAGCGCGTCGTTGATCCGCTCCTCGCTGGAGAGGTTGATCTCCATCAGCGAGCTCCAGCGGTCCTCGGGCATCTTCGCGATCGTGCGGTCGCGGGTGACGCCGGCGTTGTGGACGACGACGTCGACCCCGTCGGGGAGTCGCCGCGGCGATCTGCAGCGGGCGCGTCGGCGGTCGGTGATGTCGAGCTCGAGCGTCTCGCCGCCGAGCCGCCTGGCGACCGCGGCGCAGGTCGGCGGCAGCCTGCGGGCACGTCGAGGCCGACGACCTTGGCGCCGTCGCGGTGCAGTGTCGTCGGCGATCGCCGCGCCGATGCCGCGCGAGGCGCCGGTGACCAGCGCCACCTTGCCGTCGAGCGGGCGCTCCCAGTCGAGGGCGGGTGCCTTCGTCACCGCCTTGCCGACTTCGACCACCTGGCCGGAGACGTAGGCCGAGCGGGGCGAGAGCAGGAAGCGCAGGGTGGAGTCGAGCTCCTCCTCGGCGCCCACGGCGACGTAGACGAGCTGCACGGTCGATGCCGCGGCCGATCTCCTTGCCCAGCGAGCGGGTGAAGCCCTCCAGGGCGCGCTGCGCGGTGTGCCGCGCGGGGCGAGCAGGCCCGGCGGGGGGCGTGCCGAGCACGACGACGCGGCCGGTGCGCTGCAGCCGCGTCGACGGTGGGGTGGAAGAAGCGCTGCAGCTCGACCAGCTCGGTCGAGTCGGCGATGCCGGTGGCGTCGAAGACCAGTGCCTTGGCCGGGGAGCTCGAGGTCTCCGGTCGTTCGCTGCGCCGATCTCAGTCGAGCACCTGCTCGATCCGCTTGCCGAGGCGCCCGCGCGGGGCGCCGCCGCTGAGCACGGTGCCGGAGATGAGCGGGGCGCCGGGCTCGTGAGCGGTCGAGCTTGGCCGGCTGGGGCAGGCCGACCTGGCCGGCGATCATGCGGCCGGGGGCGAGGTGACGACCTGCGTGTAGGATCGCTCATCAGTCCTTTCCTCCAGTGCTTTCCATGATGGCGACGACGCCCTGGCCGCCGGCGGCGCAGATGCTGATCACGCCGCGGCCCGTGCCGTCTTCGTGCAGCTGCTTTGGCGAGGCTGGCGACGATCCGCCCGCCGGTCGCGGCGAACGGGTGCCCGGCGGCGAGCGAGCCGCCGTTGACGTTGAGCTTGCTCGCGGTCGATCGAGCCGAGCGGCTTGTCGCGACCGAGCGGCTCGCGGCAGAAGTCCGGGTCCTCCCAGGCCGTCAAGGTGCAGAGGACCTGGGCGGCGAAGGCCTCGTGGATCTCGTAGAAGTCGAAGTCCCGAGGTCAGCGCCGGCGCGGTCGAGCATGCGCGGCATCGCGTAGGCGGGTGCCATCAGCAGGCCCTCGCGCTTGTGGACGTGGTCGACCGCGGCGGTCTGGCCCTCGACGAAGTAGGCGAGCACCGGCAGGTCGCGCTCCTTGGCCCACTCCTCGGAGGCGAGCAGTACCGCGCGAGGCGCCGTCGGAGAGCGGAGTCGAGTTGGCGGCGGTCATCGTCCCCTCGGGGCCGCCGAAGACCGGGCTTCAGCTTGGCCAGCTTCTCCAGCGAGGAGTCGGCGCGCAGGTTCTGGTCGCGCTCTAGGCCGAGGTAGGGGGTGATCAGGTCGTCGAGGAAGCCGCGCTCATAGGCGGCGGCGAGGTTGCTGGTGGCTGGTGACCGCGAGCTCGTCCTGGTCGGCGCGGCCGATCTCCCACTCCGTCGGCCATGATCGCGCAGTGCTCGCCCATCGAGAGGCCGGTGCGCGGCTCCTCGTTGCGGGGGATCGCCGGCACGACGTGGCTGGGGCGGACGCGGGTCAGCGTGCTTGCAGCTTGCCGGCGGTCGAGCGTCTGGCGGTTGGCGTCGAGCAGGATCTCGCGCAGGTCCTCGTTGAGTGCGATCGGCGCGTCGGAGGTGGTGTCGGCGCCGCAGGCGATGCCGGCGTCGATCTGGCCGAGGGCGATCTTGTTGGCGACCAGGATCGTCGTCTCCAGGCCGGTGCCGCAGGCCTGCTGGACGTCGTAGGCGGGCGTCTCGGCGGCGAGGCGGGTGCCGAGCACGCTCTCGCGGGTGAGGTCGCGGTCGCGCGAGTGCTTGAGCACGGCGCCGCCGGCGACCTCGCCGAGGGCCTCGCCCTCGAGGCCGAAGCGGTCGAGCGAGGCCGTCGAGCGCGGCGGTGAGCATGTCCTGGTTGGACGCGTGCGAGTAGACGCTGTTGGAGCGCGCGAAGGGGATCCGGTTGCCGCCGATCACGGCGACGCGACGTGGCTTATCGGTCAACTGCTTTCACCTTTCGGTTTCGGTCGTGAGGATTTGGCAGATGGGGTGGAGCGCAGGCGCAGGCCCGGCTCGACGGTGGCGATCAAGAGCTCGGCTGCCTCAGCTGCGGTGATTGCTTCGGTGCGCAGCCACCAGCGCGCGAGCGCCTCGGCGGCGCCGAGCAGGGCGGTGGAGAGGGCCTCGACTTCGATCCGCGCCGCGGTGCGCTGCTTGGCCGGCAGCTGCGCCAGCAGCGAGTCGGAGACCAGCGCGATCAGGCGGCCGCGGTACTCGGCGACCCGATCGGCGAGCTCGCCGCTGTGGGGCAGGGTCTCGTCGAAGAGCACCGCCCAGGCGGCGCGATCGGCGTCGAGGAAGGCGAAGAAGGCGCGCAGGCCGGCGCCAAGCGCCTCGCTGGGGCTGACGTTGCATCGCCGACGGTCTCGAGCGATCGTCGTCACCAGCGCGTCGCCGGCGCGCTTCATGCAGGCGATGTAGAGCTGCTCCTTGTTGCCGAAGTAGTTGTAGAGCAGCGGCTTGGTGACGCCGACCTCAGCGGCGACCTCGTCCATCGTCACGGCGGCGAAGCCGCGCTCGGCGAAGAGCGTGTGGGCGGCGGCGAGCGTCTGGGCCATTCGATCGGCCTTGGAAAGTCGGGAACGCGTCGACGCGGCAGCCATCGGTGCACATGTTACCCGGATATAAATTTATATATGCGTAATGTGATAGATCGCACGCCCTGCGCTTAGCCGAGTCAGGCGTGCAGATGCGCCGCTGATTGGTCGATTTTGCCCCCGTATCCGTGGGTCAATCGACCAGTCGAACCCCGAGGGGCCCTGGAGCGTGGGGATCTAGGCCTCGGAGATGCCGAGGCGGAGGTAGATGCGGCGCAGTGGTTTCGGCGCCCACCAGTTCCACTCGCCGAGCAGGCGCATCAGCGAGGGGACGAGCAGGGCGCGGACGACGGTGGCATCGAGCATCACTCCGACCGCCATGCCGAGGGCGATCTCCTTCATGAAGAAGACCGAGCTGACCCCGAAGGCGAGGAAGACGACGGCGATCATCAGCGCGGCGGCGGTGATTACCCGGCCGGTTCGGGCAATGCCGATCGCGACCGCCTCCTCGTTT
Source organism: uncultured Solirubrobacterales bacterium (assembly GCA_963716345.1). Lineage (GTDB taxonomy): Bacteria > Actinomycetota > Thermoleophilia > Solirubrobacterales > 70-9 > VRUE01. The sequence continues at coordinate 404,261 of OY970304.1, read as the reverse complement.
GACTTGCCGAGGTCGTGCTGCTCCTTGATCCGCGCCATCACCAGCACCGCGTAATCGGTGGCGAGGCCGAAGATCACGGCGAAGAGGAAGACGAGGCTGGTCACCTCTACCGCAGATGGCCCGGTGTAATCGAAGAGGCCGTCGAGCCAGCCGTCCTGGAAGGCGAGGACGAGGATGCCCAGGGTCGCGCCCAGCGTCATCGCGTTCATCAGCAGCGTCTTCAGCGGCAGGATGACCGAGCCGGTGAGCAGGAAGAGCAGGATCAGGGTTGTGGCGCAGATGATCGTGACCAGCAGCGGCAGGTGTTCGACCAGGCTCTGCTTCTGGTCGATGAAGCCGGCGGTATTGCCGGAGACGAGCGCGGTCGTCGCGGCCGGGGGGGCCAGGTCGCGGATCGTCCCGACGCTGGCCTGGGAGGCAGTCGAGAGCGCCGGGCCGGCAAGGGCGAAGTTGGCGTAGGCCACCTGACTCGAGGCGCGGGAGAAAGGCGTGCCCCGCTTGACTCCTTCGATCGCCAGGATCCGGCGGCGGAAGCCGGCCATCCCGGCTCTGTCAGTGCGGCCGTCGATGGTGACGGTGACCGCCTCGTTGATGCCGCGCGAGTAGTGGGCGTCGAGATAGCTGTTGGCTTCATAGGACGGCTTTCCCGGCGGCACTGCCTGAGCGCTGGGGCCGGTGAGGGTCGTCCACAGCAAGGGTGCCGCTGCCGCGAGCAGCAGCGCCGAGCTGGCCAGGGCGACCGCAACCGGTCGACGCATGACGCCGCGGGCCAGGCGATACCAGCCGCCTGACTCATCGGAGATCGCGGGGCCGCGACGAATCGAGAGCGCGTCGATTCGGGTGCCGAGCAGGGCCAGCATCGAGGGGACGACGAGGATGGCGAGCACCGCCGAGAGCACGCCAACCGAGGCTCCCGCCACCGCGATCGAATATAGGAAGCGCTGCGGCAGGATCACCAGTGCCGCCATTGCCGCGCCGACGGTGAAGCCCGAGAAGAGCGCGGTGCGACCCGACGTCAGCACGGTCTTGCGGTGTGCCTCACGGGTGGCGCCATTGATGGCGATCTCCTCGCGGTAGCGCGAGACCATCAGCAGCGCGTAGTCGACCGCGAGCCCGAGGCTGAGCCCGGTGGCGATGTTGAGGGCGAAGACCGAGGTGTCGACGAACTCCGACATCAGGCGCAGGACGAAAAGGGTGCCGACGATCGAGACCACGCCGATCAGCAGCGGGATCGCGGCGGCGATCACTCCCCGGAAGACGATCAGCAGGAGCAGGGCGAGCAGCGGGAAGGCGATCAGCTCGGCCTTGGTCAGGTCGGTCTTGGTCTGGTCGTTGACTTCGTTGAAGCTCGGCGCGAAGCCGCCCATCGAGACGTCGAGCTTGCTCCTTTCGATCGCTGGCTGCACCTGTTCGGCGGCGATCCCACCGGCGTTCTCCGCGTCGGCGGTGGAGAGGTTGCCGACGACGATCAGCGAGCGCCCATCGGCGGCGATCAGCCCGGCGCCGGCGCGCCGATCACGCAGTGGGTTGACGACCCGGCCGACGTATTCGGCTTTTGCCATTTCGCCGCTGAGGCGGCCGACCTCGCGCCGCACTGAGGGGCTCTGGGTATCAAGCGGTCCGCCGCCAGGCGCCCGGACGACGAGGGCAATCCCGGGGTTGGGGTCATAGCCGAGCGCACCGGTGAGCAGGTTGGTCGCCTTCTCGCTCTCCGAGGATGGGTCGGTAAAGCCGGCCGCCTTGAGGTGATGCTCAACATCGTGGCCGAAGGCGACCGCGACCAGGAAGAAGATGCCAACTGCCGCAAGGACCCGCTTCGGGTGCTGCCAGGTCAGGTCGGCGATCCGGTCCATTGCGCGGAGGACTGTACCAGAATTCAAAGCACTCGCTTTGAATTTCAAATTACGCTGTTATTCTTGTTATATGACCCCGCGCGAATACGGCCAATCGTGCAGCCTGGCCTGCGCCCTCGATCGCATTGGAGAGCGTTGGACGCTGCTGATCGTGCGCGAGCTCTCGCTGGGCTCGCTGCGCTTCTCTGCCCTGGCCCGCGCCGTGGGCGGTGCCCCCACCGACGTCCTCACCAAGCGTCTGCGTGACCTCGAGCAGCACGGGATTATCGAGCGTCACGAGCTCGAACCCCCTGGCTCCGCCACGGTCTACGAGCTGACCGAGCTGGGCCACGGCCTGGAAGGCCCGATGGTCGAGCTGAGCCGCTGGGGCATGGGCCTGCAGAAGCTCGAGGACGTCGTCGACCTGGCGCCCTCCTCACTGCCTAACGCGATCCGGGTGATCCTGCGCCCGCCCGCCGACCTACAGGCAACGCTGGCCCTGCGCAGCGAGGGCCAGTCCTATGAACTGCGCATCGCCGACGGCTGGATCGAGATCTCGCGTGGTGCTGCCGCGAACGCAGATCTCTTTCTGTCGGGTACGCCGATCGGCGTCATCGCCGCCCTGGTTGCCGGTGAGGCGGCTGAGGAGGGCCTCGAGATCGACGGCAATCGCGAGCTGCTCGACACCCTGCGCTCGCTGGTCATCATCCCCGAGCATCTGCGCGAGGAAGCGCTGGCGGCGGTGCCGGCGCTGGTCCGTTCAGCTTAGGAGAGCTCGGTGCCGTCGTAGAGCTTCTTGACCCGGACGGTTCCGGGGGGAGATGCTTCGATGCAGAGGCGACAGAGGACGCACTCGTCGAGGTTGCCCTCGACCACTTCGACCCCGCCATCGGTCGCCTTGAAGATGTCGACCGGGCAGACTTCCTCCAGCTTCTTGGCCAGCTCGGCGTCGCCGGCGATCGAGGCGTCGACCTCGACGTCGATGAAGACCTTGTTCAGCGTCTCGGTCATCAGGCACTCGCCCCCAGCTTCTGCTTGACCGCGTCGGGGATCTCGTCGATCCGCTCGACCACGCGGATTCCGGCGGCTTCGAGGCGGGTGATCTTCTCGGTCGCGGTGTCCTCCTTGCCCTCGACGATCGTGCCGGCGTGGCCGAAGCTCATTCCCTTCATCTCCTCGTCGTCCATGAACTTGCCCGCCATGAAGGCGATGATCGGCAGGCGCGAGTTGTGCTCGGCGACCCACTCGGAGAGCTGTGCCTCCATACGGCCACCGGGCTCGGTGTAGATCACGATCGCCTGGGTCTGCTCGTCGGCCTCGAAGTAGGGCATCAGCTCGGCGTAGGTGGAGCCGATGATCGCGTCGCCGCCGATTGAGACGGCGGTGGAGACGCCCAGTCCAGCCTGGGTCAGTGAGGAGGAGATCTCGGTGGTCATTCCGCCGGAGCGGCTCATCACGCCGACCGGGCCGGGGGCGTAGGCCTTGGCCGCGTCCTTGGCCGGGCCGCCGATGCCGCCCATCTTGCAGACCTCGGGAACGATCAAGCCGAGGCAGTTGGGGCCAATGATGCGGGCGCCCTCCATGTTTGCCAGCTCGACCATCTGGGCGACGTCGCGGCGCGGGATCCGCTCGGTGACGATCACGATCAGCTTGATTCCGTTGAGGATCGCCTCGAGCACCGCGTCCTTGGTGAAGGCGGGGGGGACCGTAACCACCGAGCCGTCGATCGGGCCGCCGTGGTTCTCGACCGCCTGGGCGACGGTGTCGAAGACCGGCACGCCGTGCACCTCGCGGCCCTTGCGGCCGGGGGTGACGCCGCCGACGACCTTGGAGCCGTAGTCGAGGCACTCGCGGGTCAGGTTGACCGCCTCGCGGCCGGTGATCCCCTGGACGATGAAGGTGGTGTCCTTGTTGAGCAGGATTGACATCAGGCGGAGGCTCCCTGGATCTTGGCGACGGCGCGGCCGGCGGCTTCCCAGAGGGAGACCGAGCGGTCGCAGGTCTCGACCCCGTACTTCTCAAGGATCTTGAAGCCCTCCTCCTCCCAGGCGCCGGGGATGCGGAAGATCGCGATCGTCTCGCCGGGATCCTTGCCGAGCTCGAGGCAGGCCTTGATCACGCCGCGGGCGACGATGTCGACGCGGGTGTTGGAGACGATCGACATCATCACCGCGATCTTCTCGACGCCGTCCTTTTCCAGCACCTCCTTGGCCAGGCCGCAGGCCTTGGCGACTGAGGGGTTGCCGCCGATCTCGGAGTAGTTGGCCGGCTTGCCGCCCTGGCTGCGGACGGCGTCGGTCAGGGTCAGCGAGCCGCCGCCGGCGCCGATCACGAGGCCGAGGTTGCCTTCGAAGCCGTGGTCCTTGCCCTGAATCACGCCGCGGTGGTCGGCGGCGTCGATCGCGGCAACATGGCGCTCGAAGTCGGAAGGCTCGTAGGTCTCGCGGGTGTCCTCCTCGGCGATCTCGAGCCGCTTGCGCAGCAGCCCCTTCTGGCGGCCAACTGCCTCGTTCTCCATCTCCATGTGGGCGTCGAGGGCGACGAAGCTGCCGTCGGTCAGCTCGGCGAGGGGGTTGATCTCGGCCAGGGTCATGTCGTTGTCGCGGAAGAGGCGGGCGAGGCGGGCGAGGACCGGCGTCGCGCGGTTGAGCTGTGAACCGGTGACCCCGGTCGCGGCGATCACCTGCTTGGCCTCGAAGTCGGGGATCGGCATCAGGTTGGAGACGTGGCCGCGGCCGACGTGGTCGGGGTGGGTCTCGGCGACCTCCTCGATGTCGATGCCGCCCATGTCGCTGAACAGCATCAGCGGTTTCTTCGCGGTGCCGTCCCAGACGACGCCGGCGTAGTACTCCTGCTTGATCTCGGCTTTCGGATCGACCAGGACGCCGCGCGGCATGTGCCCGTTGATCTCGAGCTTGAGAATCGCCTCGGCGTGCTCGGCGGCCTCGTCGGGCGTGTCGGCGAACTTGACGCCGCCGGCCTTCATCCGGCCGCCGCTCAGCACCTGCGACTTGATCACGACTGGGCCGCCGATTTCCTCAGCAGCCTTGCGCGCTTGCTCGGCAGTGGTGCAGAACCCGTACTTGGTAACCGGGATCCCTGCCAGCTCGACGATCTTGCGTGCCTCGTACTCGAAGAATCTCATCAGCGGCGCGGAACCCTATCCAAGTGCGTCGGGGGAGGGGCACCCGGCCCTCCTGAAATACTTCGGGTCAGGTGACCCCGCCAGATGGGAGAGGGATGAGCTTGCTCAGGTGCTCGAGCGTGCTGCTCGGGCTGTTGGCCATGGCCGTATTCGTTGCGGGCTGTGGCGAAACCGTGATCGACGCGACTAAGACCGAGGAACAGTTGGAAGCCAACCTCTCGAACTCGCTGAAAGAGAAGGTTTCGTCCGTTGACTGCCCGTCTGATCAGAAGGTCGAAAAAGGTGCGACCTTCAATTGCAGCGTAAAGCTGCAAAAGGGCGAAGAACAGACGGTGACGCTGAAGATCCGCAACAGCGATGCGGACATAAGTGTGACCAATATCAGCGGGGCCAATGAATAAAGTCCCGCCAATGAGCCAAACCATCGCGGCCGAAGCGCCGACCACGCACGCACAGCTCCTCGACTGGGTCGGGGAGATCGCAGACCTGACCCAGCCCGACGCCGTCCACTGGTGCGACGGCTCGGCCGAGGAGTACGACCGCCTCGCCCAGACCTTGATCGACGCCGGCACCTTCGAGCGTCTCTCCGACGCCAAGCGCCCCAACTCTTACCTGGCGCTCTCCGACCCCGCCGACGTGGCCCGGGTCGAAGACCGGACCTTTATCTGCTCCGAGGTCGAGGCCGACGCTGGCCCGACCAACAACTGGCGCGACCCGGCCGCGATGCGCGAGACCCTGAACGGCCTCTTCCAGGGCTGCATGGTCGGCCGCACGATGTACGTGGTGCCCTTCTCGATGGGCCCGCTTGGCTCGGAGATCTCCGAAATCGGCGTGCAGCTCACCGACTCGCCCTACGTCGCCACCTCGATGCGGATCATGACCCGGATGGGCAAGGCCGCCCTCGACGTGCTCGGCACCGATGGCGAGTTCGTGCCCTGCGTGCACTCGGTCGGTATGCCGCTGGTCGAAGGCATCGAAGACGTCTCCTGGCCCTGTAACGAGGACAACAAGTACATCGTCCACTACCCGGAGACGCGCGAGATCTGGTCTTACGGCTCGGGCTACGGCGGCAACGCCCTGCTCGGCAAGAAGTGCTTCGCGCTGCGGATCGCCTCGGCGATGGCCCGCGACGAGGGCTGGCTCGCCGAGCACATGCTGATCCTTAAGCTGACCTCACCCGAGGGCGAGGTCAAGTTCGTCACCGGCGCCTTCCCCTCGGCTTGTGGCAAGACCAACCTGGCGATGCTGATCCCGACCCTGCCCGACTGGAAGGTCGAAACTGTTGGCGACGACATCGCCTGGATGAAGTTCGGCGAGGACGGCCGCCTCTACGCGGTCAACCCCGAGGCCGGCTTCTTCGGCGTCGCGCCGGGCACCGGCGAGGGCACCAACCCCAACGCGATGCGGACGATCGAGAGCAACTCGATCTTCACCAACTGCGCCAAAACCGACGACGGCGACGTCTGGTGGGAGGGGATGAGCGCCGAGGCCCCCGAGCACCTGATCGACTGGCACGGCAACGAGTGGACTCCGGACTCCGAGACCCCGTCGGCCCATCCCAACGCCCGCTTCACCACGCCGGCGTCGCAGTGCCCGACGATCGCCCCTGAGTGGGAGGACCCGGCCGGCGTGCCGATCGACGCCTTCCTCTTTGGCGGCCGCCGCGCCACCACGGTGCCGCTGGTCCACGAGGCCTTTGACTGGGAGCACGGCGTCTTCCTCGGCGCCACGATGTCCTCGGAGAAGACCGCCGCGGCCGCCGGCAACGTCGGCGAACTGCGCTTTGACCCGATGGCGATGCTGCCCTTCTGCGGCTACAACATGGCCGACTACCTCGCCCACTGGATCAAGGCCGGCGAACGGGAGGGGGCCCAGCTGCCGCGGATCTTCTACGTCAACTGGTTCCGCAAGGACGCCGACGGCAAGTTCCTCTGGCCCGGCTTCGGCGAGAACAGCCGCGTGCTCGAGTGGGTCTTCCGCCGCTGCGAGGGCAGCGCCGACGCGGTTGAGACCGCGATTGGCTTGCTCCCGGCAGAGGGTGCGATCAACACCGAGGGACTCAACATCGACGCCGAGGCGATGCAAGAGCTGCTCTCCGTCGACGAGGATCTCGTGCGCGAGCAGCTGCCCCAGGTCAAGGAGCACTTCGCCCAGTTCGGCGACAAGTTGCCGGACGCGCTGGCGCGGCAGCTTGCGGCACTCGAAGAGCGACTGGCTTAGTAGGTCGTACTTACGAGAGTGGCTAAGGAGCCCGGCCACCCTCCAGTCGAACTAGGTCGCACACGCCCGCCTTTGGCGGGCGCTTAGCGACAATCTGTCAGCGCGGCTGCGCCGCGCCTTGAAACACGAGTGCGGCGGCCGCTTCGCGAACGTTCGTCTGGAGGGCGGCCGGGCTCCCCTCCCGACACGCCTCGTCAGCACGAACTACCGAGACCAGTCGGGGCTGCTGGAGCTACACAGGCTGCGCCGAGCTTGCCGGTGAGCACACGAGTGACGGGAGCTTGACGCGGGCTCGCGCGTCCGGCGGTCTTGACTGCGGCTCGAGCGCCGGAAACTCTCGGATTACACCTGCTGCCGGCTCTGAGCTTCTGTCCCTTGGAGGGCGTGGCGGGGGCCTCTTTCGGGAATGTTGCCCGAAGGCGGCCGCTGCACTCGTGTCTCTAAGCGCGGCGCAGCCGTGCTCTCGAATTATCGCTAAGCGCCGTAGGCGCGTGCGATGTCAATTCTCGGAAAGGCCAACCGCCCTGCCCATCCGCTTGGGATCAGATCAGGGCCAGCTGGGTGGTGAAATCGGGCTGTCGGTCTCGAGCCCGGCGAATTCGTTTGGCCGGTACACGCTGCGCTGAATCCCCTTGGCAAACGCGTTCGCGGCCTTTTTCGAGCTCTCCAGCGGCCAGTGGGTGTTGCGATCCTTGACGTCGAACCAGACTAGGCCGCGGATGCCCTTGTAGCGGGGCACTTCGCGCAGCATGTTCTTGATCCAGGCGGACTTTGAGCCGCCGATCTCGTTGGAGGCGACCTCGCCGAGCAGCATCGGCTTGTGCGGTGCGATTTTGCGCACCCGGACGTAGGTTTCGTGAAAGACCTGGTTGAAGCTCTGCCAGCCGGCCGAGTCCGAGCGCTTGCCCCAGTTGAAGCCGTCGAGGCAGGTCCAGTCAACGTACTTGTTGCCGGGGTAGACCTGGTTGAGCGGGATCAGCTTGCGGGTGAAGTCGACGTTTGGGCACCAGACCCAAGTCGCGTTGGTTGCACCGACCGAGGTGAAGATGTCGTGGACATGGCGCCAGGCAGTGACGTATTCACCCTTCTTGTTGCCGTTGACGCCTTCGGACCAGGGGAACCAGAACCCGTTCATCTCCCAGTCGAAGCGCATGAAGAAGGGGTGGCCCCAGGCCTTGGCCGCTTCGGCGAATTTGCGGATGTAGGGGTCGAGGCTGCCGTTGATGATCTTCGACAGCTTCCAAGGTCGCTGCGGGCCGCTTTCAGGGGTCGAAGACGAACTCCAACTGAAGAAGGGGATCGCGCCGTAATTGCGCGCGTTTTCCATCGGCGTCAGGGGAAAGTTGATGAAGGTGCAGTTCGAGCCGTCGCATTCGGCAAAGGGGGCAGAGAACGAGACCAACGAGAGTGGCTTCTTGGTCAGGCCCTGGAAGGCGGAGAGCGCATTCAGGTCCCAGGGCGCTGCTTCCCCTGTCAGCTGATTGCCAATTTGGGCGCCCCAGTAAAGCGGCGGGGGAGGCTTTGAGGCTGTCGAGCCACCCTTGGCCTGGGCGGGCGCGGCCACAACTAGAAGCAGTGCCAGCGCGGCCAGGCAGGATCTGAAGAAGGGACCTCTCATAGTCGTAATAACCCTTACCGCAGGGCTTTGCTTCTGCGCCCCGTTGTCTGGTGGGTACCTCTCGGTACGGAGATCAGGGCTGGTCCGATCAACCGGCGCGCCGAATCGATCAACCAGGCGGCCGAATCGGGCTGGCGACCACCGCCGCCTGCCCGTTGCCCCTGAAGCTGCCTTTGCGGATGCCCTTGGCGAAGGCACGAGCCGCTGGCGCAGAGGTCTCCAGCGGCCATTCGACCCCCCGGTCGACCTGGTCGAACCAGATCAAGCCGCGGATCCGCCGGAAGTTTGTGCTCAGTTCTTTGAACATGTTGCTGATCCAGTTCGCCTTGGCGCGGCCATGTCCGGTCGAGGCCATCTCCGCCAGCACGACCGGCTTGGTCGGGGCGATTTGCTTGGTCAGCTTGCGATAGCTAGGGGCGAAGATTTCTTTGAAGTCCTTCCAATTGTGCGGGTTGGTCGGATTGCTGCCCCAGTTGAAACCGTCCATGCAGGTCCAGTCGACATATTCGTCGCCCGGGTAGAGAGGGGCCAGGTTGGCGAAGTGCCGTTCGGATTCTGCATAGGGACACCAGACCCAGGTCGCGTTGGTCGCGCCGACGGCGGTGAAGATGTCGTGCACGTGGCGCCAGGCGGCGACGTATTCGCCGGGGTTGTTGCCGTTGATGCCGGCTCCCCAGGGGAACCAGTTGCCGTTCATCTCCCAGTCGTAGCGCAGGAAGAAGGAGTGGCCCCAATTGCGGGCCGCTTCGGCGAATTCGCGGATGTAGGAGTCATAGGTGCCGGCGATCACGTCGGAGAGTTGGAAGTCGGGCATTTCCGTCGCCCCGCCCGGGTCCGACGAGGTCGCCTGAGAGGCCCAGTTGAAGAAGGGAATCGCGCCATAGTTATGCACGTTGTCCATCGCTTCGGTGGGGAATTTGAAGAAGTCGCAGGGTGGCGAGCTGCAGTCGGCGAAGGGCGAGCCGAGGGCGATCAGCGAGAGCCCCTTGCCGCCAACCACCCCTTGGAACTGCGAGACCGCCGACATGTCCCAGGGCGGTTCTTCCCCGGTCAGCTGGTCGCCGATCCAGGCACCCCAGTAGAGCGGCGGCTGCTTTGCCGCCGCTTTGCGGTGGCCGCTCGACTTGTGCTGCCCGGCGGCCATGGCCGCGGCGGGGACGATGAAGAGGAGGGCTAGGGCCAGCGCGAGGCAGGCGGAAACGAGGGCGGGTGTGTGTCGTCGGTTTCGCATTCTCACTTCCATCGGCCGCAGGGCCCGCGGAGTTTAGGAGCGGGCGTTTGTCGTTCCCGGCCGGTGCCGTTCTGGAATCAACCCAGCGGTTCGGACAACGCTTCGGTCGCTTCGGGGCTTTCTGGCGGTTCGATCGGACCTTCCGCGGTTTCGATCACGCTTTCGGCGACATAGGCCGGGCTCTGGATCGCATCGGCGAAGGCGTTGGCGGAGCTGGCCGAGGTCTCGATCGGCCAGTCCATGCCGTCGTCGTAAGTGTCGAACCAGAGCAGGCCGTGGATCTGGGTGTAATCGGTAGGGATCGCGGTCAGCGCTTCTTCAATCCAGTCCGCCTTCGAGCCGCCGTCCTCGGTCGAGCCCATCTCGCCGATCAGCATCGGCTCGTCCGGAGCGACCGCGTCGACGATGCGGTGGTAGGTCGATTCGTAGAGTTCGTTGAAGCTGCGCCAGCGATCCGGGTTGGCCGGGTTGAGCCCCCAGTTGTAGCCGTCGAGGCCGGTCCAGTCGACGTATTCGTCGCCGGGATAGAGCGAGCCGAGGTCATGGAGGACGCCTTCGGGGTCGACGTTGGGGCACCAGACCCAGGTCACGTTGCTGGCACCGACCGAGGTGAAGATGTCGTGCACATGGCGCCAGGCGGCGACGAATTCACCCGACTGGTTGCCGTTGACCCCCTCCGACCAGGGGAACCAGTTGCCGTTCATCTCCCAGTCGAAGCGGAGGAAGAAGGGATGCCCCCAGTCGCGCGCGTTTTCGGCGAATTCGCGGATGTAGGAGTCGTAGGTGCCGGCGATTACGTCGGAGAGCTGGAAGTTGGGCTCGCTGACATTCGAGGGGATTGACTGCGAGCTCCAGCTGAAGACCGGGATCGCCCCGTATTCGCGGATGCTTTCCATCGGCCCGGAGGGGAACTTGTAGAAGCTGCAGGAACCGCCGGAGGCCGGGCAGTTGGCAAAGGGGGAGAAGAAGTTGACCAGCGAGACCTTCTTGTCGGCGATCTGCTCGAATTTGGTTACGGCGCCCATGTCCCAGGGTGCCTGCTCTCCGGTCAGCTGGCTGCCGATCGAGGCGCCCCAGTAGAGGGCGGAGGTGGCGCTTTCGACCGGCGGGTTCGGAGTGGGTTCTTCGATCGGAGGGCTCGGAGTGGGTTCTTCGACCGGATCGCTCGGCGGGATCGCGGGCGGGTTTTCGCCGGGGGGTTCAGGCGCGGAGGCGGGCGGGTCTTCGTCAGCGACCGGCCGAGGGATGCTCGCGGAGACAGGCGTGGTCGCTCCTGGCGTGCCAAGCGCACCTGCCGGTGTAGCCGTGCTTTCCGTGCTTTCCGATATCGCAACGCCCCTCGCTATCGCAATTGCGCCTTTAGCCGGTTGAGAGCTGGCCAGACGTGGCCTAGCGCCGGGGTGGCGCCGATTGAGGGCAAGAGCCCTGCGTTCCCTGATCCGGGTCGCATGACGGTGAACCAGCAGGCTGTGCTGGTCGATCGCCACGCTCCGCAGGCGCGGGCGCTGGGTCTTGGTGGTTCCCCCCACTGCCAGCGCGACGCCCATCAGACAGAGCGCGCAAGCGACGATAAGGGTGCCGGCGATCTTTGCTGGGGACCGAAGGCGCAAATCATCCTCTCCTGCTCGGGAGAGGCCAGTCTAGGACAAACGTCCAGTCGGCTAGGCGGGCGGTGCGATCGCGCTGGGGGGGAGGTTGGCGTAGGAGTTGCTCTGGTAGGCCGGTGCCTGGATCCCGGCGGCGAAGGCGCTGGTGGCGCTGCTTGAGGTCTCGATCGGCCAGTCCATGCCGTCGTCGAAGGTGTCGAACCAGAGCATCGCCCGGATCTTGGGAAAGGCGGTGGGGATTTCGGCCAGCGCTTCGCTGATCCAGCTCGCCTTCGAGCCGCCTTTCTCGGTCGAGCCCATCTCGCCGATCAGCAGTGGCTTGCTCGGCGCGATCGAGTTGGTGATCGCGTGGTAGGTGGAGTCATAGAGGTGGGAAAAGCTGGTCCAACCGCCCTTGCTGGGACCCCAGTTGTAGCCATCGAGGCCGGTCCAGTCGACGTATTCGTCGCCGGGGTAGTCGGAGGCGATGCTGTTGGGCAGTTTGTTGCCAGAGTCGACGTTTGGGCACCAGACCCAGGTCACGTTGCTGGCGCCGACCGAGGTGAAGATGTCGTGCACATGGCGCCAGGCGGCGACGAATTCGCCCGATTGGTTGCCGTTGACGCCCTCAGACCAGGGGAACCAGTTGCCGTTCATCTCCCAGTCGAAGCGGAGGAAGAAGGGATGGCCCCAGGCCTTGGCGTCTTCGGCAAATTCGCGGATGTAGGAGTCGAAGTCCCCGGCGATTACGTCGGAGAGCTGGAAGTCGGGCTCGTTGAGGCTGGAGGGGATCGACTGCGAGCTCCAGCTGTAGACCGGGATCGAACCGTGCTTGCGGATGCTTTCCATCGGCTCCGTGGGGAATTTGTAGAAGCTGCACTTCGAGGCGCAGTTGGCGAAGGGGCCGAAGAAGTTGACCATGGAGGCGCCCTTACCGGCCAGGCCTTCGAACTTGGAGACCGCGCTCATGTCCCAGGGGGCCTGTTCGCCGGTCAGTTGTTCGCCGATCGTCGCCCCCCAGTAGAGCGGCGCGCCAGGGCTGGTCGACTGCGTCGCCCCGCAGCCGCGCGTGCGCCGGCGGACCAGTTGCCGGCGCTGCTGGCGCGACATCGTGCGGGCGCGGCGGGCCGGGATGCGCTTCGCGCAGCGGTTCTGCGTGGAGAGCTTGCGGGCGGCGCCGAGGCCGGTGTGCGGCGTGGCGGCGCTTGCCTGGGCGGTCATCTGCGCTACGGCCGCGGCGAGAAACAGGGCTACGAGCGAGAGGAAGAGAGTGGTGAAGGGGTGTCGGCGGGTGATGGCCACCCCCAGCCATCGGCGACTTCACCGACGGATTCAGTTCTACCCCTCCCAAACTGGACGTTTGTTTGATTGCCCTTGACAAGGCGTGGGTGCCGTCGGCCATTGGCGGCGGGCGAAGGGTTCGTAGGCAGCCTCAGTTGCTGGGTAGGACCGGGCCGAACCCGAGCGAGCCGAACTGATTGCCAGCGTAGGCCGGGTTCTGGATGCCAGTGGCGAAGGCGCTGGTGGCGCTACTCGAGGTCTCGATCGGCCAGTCCATGCCGTCGTCGAACTGCTCGAACCAGAGTACGCCGCGGATCTTCGGGTAGCTGGTCGGGATTTTGGCCAGCGCGTCCTGGATCCAGCTGGCCTTGGAGCCGCCGATCTCGGTCGAGCCGATCTCACTGATCATCAGCGGCTTCGAGGGGGCGACCGTGTTGGTGATCGTGTCGTAGGTCGATTTGTAGAGCTGGTCGAAGCTGCGCCAGCGATCGGGCTTGGCGGGGTTGGTGCCCCAGTTGTAGCCATCGAGGCCGGTCCAGTCGACGTATTTGTCACCGGGGTAGAGCGATTCAAGGTTCTGGAAGTCGTTGGTCGGGTCGATGTTCGGGCACCAGACCCAGGTCGCGTTGGTCGCGCCGACGGCGGTGAAGATGTCGTGCACGTGGCGCCAGGCGGCGACGTATTCGCCGGATTTATTGCCGTTGACACCCTCTGACCAGGGGAACCAGCCACCGTTCATCTCCCAGTTGAAGCGCAGGAAGAAGGGGTGGCCCCAGGCCTTGGCGGCTTCGGCGAATTTGCGGATGTAGGAGTCATAGGTGCCGGCAATCACATCGGAGAGCTGGAAGTCGGGCTCGGTCCGGGTCGAGGGAATCGACTGCGAAGCCCAGCTGTAGAAGGGGATCGCCCCGTGCGAGCGGATCGCGTTCATCTCGTTGACCGGGAAGTTGTAGAAGCTGCAGGAGCCGCCGGAGGCCGGGCAGTTGGCGAAGGGGGCGGAGAAGTTGAGGATCGAGAGCTTCTTGCCCGCCATTTCCTCGAATTTGCTCGCCGCCCCCATGTCCCAGGGCGGCTGCTCGCCGGTCAGCTGCTTGCCGATCCAGGCGCCCCAGTAAATCGAGCTTGGGACGGCGGTGGCATCGGCCGACGGAGCGGGTTCCGGTTCGGGGTCGGGCACGGTTTCGGGGCTTGATTCGGGGTCGGGCTCAGATCCTGTGGGTTCCGATTCTGCCGGCTGGGTCTGGGCGGGTTCGGGATTGGCCGCAGGAGTCTGCGTCGGAGTGGTGACGGGCGTGGGCTGTGGGGTGGAGGTGGCGCCTTGAATCGGAGCGGGCGCCGGGGAGGGCCTGTGTCCGCGATGACGGTTGTGGCGGATGTTCCTGGCGCGCGAGGCCGAGGCGCGCCGGCAGTCATCACCCGGCTGCTTCTTGCCGGCGGCTGCGTCCTTGCAGAGCGCGACGCTCGGCGCGGCATCGGCGCCGACCGCCTCGACTGCGAGCGCCAAGCCGAGCAGAGCGAAGATGCCGAGCAGGGTCAGGCGGAGGGGCTTCTGGAGGACGAGCGTGGCCACGCACAGGGGTGATCGGCCCCCGTGCCGGGTTCCTCACTCGATCACGCCCCGGATTGGACGTTTGTCCCGGTCGCGCTCAGGCCAGCGAGCGGTAGAGCGCCAGCAGCTCGGCGGCGCACTCGTCCCAGGAACTCAGCTGCGGGCGCTTGGTCTGCGGTGGCTTGGCCAGCTCTTCGATCACCGCTTCGGCCACCCCTTCGGGGCTTTCGTCGAGCGGGATCGGCCGGGCGAAGCCATCGGCGGCGAACTCGCCGAGGCCGCTGGCGTCGGCGACCAGCAGGCGGCGGCCCGCCGCCGCGGCCTCGAGCGCGACCAGCGGATGCGTCTCAAAGTCGCTGAGCAAGACGACTAGGGAAATTCCTTGCAGCAGCTCCGCCATCGCCGTCGGCTGGTCGGGCGGGGTGCTGGTGAACTCGACCTTTTCCGCTATCCCAAGCGCTTGCGCCTGCTTGCGCAGCTCCCCTTCATAAGGACCGGTGCCGACGATCACGAGCCTTGCCTCGGGTTCGTGCTTGAGGACAAAGGGAAAGGCGTCGATCACGCGGTGATGACCCTTATAGCGCTCCAACCTGCCGATCGAGGCGATCGCCGGCGGCCCCTCGGGCTTGCCATTGGTGCTGCCTGCATCGGAGAAGGCGAGATCGGTGCCGTTGGGGATCAGCGCGAACTTCTCGGCCGGGATGCCGAGCTCGCCGCCGTACTCGTCGATCTCGAAGCGGGCGACGGCGACCAGGCGCTCGGCGCGCTTCAGCAGCGGCCGCAGCAGTGCTCGGTGCAGGCCGCGAACCTTGTTGCGAGCCTCCGAGGAGTGGCCGCCGCCGTGGAAGGTGACGACGTAGGGGATGCCGAGGGTGAGCGCCCGCAACATCGCCAGCGGGGCGACGAACGTGTGGTAGGACTGGACGTGGACGACGTCCCAGGGCTGGCGCGACATCTCGCGCCAGATCCGCGGCGCCAGGCACCAGTCGCGGTCGGCGGGCCAGGCGCGCACGGTGCGGATCTTGACCCCGTCGCGTTCCTCCTCCTGCAGCTTCGGCCCGCCCGGTTCGGTGCAGAGCACCTCAACCTCGGCTCCTGCCGCGGCCGCCCGCTTGCTCACTTCCATCACGTGGCGCTCGACGCCGCCCTGGTGCAGCGGGCTGAGCGGGGTCACCATCAGCACCCGGAGCCTGCCTGCGCCGTCCTCCCGCTCGTCCGTGGCGAGGCGGCGCTTTTCCAGACGCTTGCGCTCGCGACCGCCGGAGAGGTAGCCGGCCGTCGTGGTGAGCAGGCCGGTGACGATCATCGCTGCCCGCGAGAGCCCGCCGAGGTCGCCGCGGAAGGCGTCGCCGATGCCACGCAGGATGCCCAGCGGCAGGGTGCGGCTGGTGTAGGTGCGCTCGGCTTCCAGCCCCGAGTCGCTGCCGACCAGGCCGGCAAGGACGGCCTTCGAGCGTCCCTCGCCGCGACAGCGCGAGGTGAAGTACTCGCGGGTGCCGCGAGTGGCGGGGACGAAGTGGTCAACCGCGGCGGCGGGGTCGTAGAGGATCTTGCTCTCGGGCCAGCGCTTGCCGATGCGGATGCAGAGGTCGGTCTCCTCGCAACCGGCCGGGATCGTCCCGATCCGGCCGAGCTCGTGGCGGAAGCCGCCGACCTCGAGCAGAGCCGCGCGGCGCAGCGACATGTTGGCGCCGACCAGGTTGCGCACCGCTTCGCGCTGGCGCGGCATGCCGGAGTGGGTGCAGCCGATGACCCAGTCGAACTCGGGCGGGAACCACTTGGGCTTGCCCTCGACCCAGGCCGGTCGTACGGTGCCGCCGGCACCGAGCACGCTGGGATCGCGATAGGCCTCAGTGAGGCGCTCGAGCCAGTCCTCGGCGGCGACCGCGTCATCATCAAGGAAGGCGACGACCTCGCCGCTGCAGGCGGCGACGCCGCTGTTGCGGGCGCCCGAGAGCCCCTGTTCCTCGTGGTTCTCGAGCAGGCGCAGGTCGGGCCAGCGCCGCTCGGCCTCGGCCAGCAGCTCGGGCGAGTGGTCAACGCAGAGCACGATCTCGTGCGCGGCCAGCGACTGCGTTCGGACCGAATCGATCGCCTGCGAGAGTACATCGAGCCGGTCGAGCGTGTAGGCGCAGATCAGCACCGAAATCGAAGGCGATCTGGAGTCGACTTGATGGGCAGAGGGGTCGGGCACGGGGCGATTCTGGCACGCGGGTGTGGACGCTACGATCGGCAGGGTCGATGCGGATCTTGATGCTCGCCCAGTCCTACGCACCGATCGTCGGTGGTGTCGAGCGGGTCGTCGAGGACCTCAGCGTCGAGCTGGTCGCCCGTGGCCACGAGGTCTCGGTCGCGACCTTGCGCCAGCCCGGGGCTGGGGCCGCGCCAGACGAGAACGGAGTCACGGTGCACGCGCTCGAAAGCGCCACCTACCGGCTGCCGGGCATCGGCCTCGACGACGAGCGCCGCCACGCGCCGCCGGCCCCGGATCCCGAGGCGATGCTGGCGCTGCGTCGCCTGCTGCGTCGCGAGCGCCCCGATGTCGTCCATGCCCACAACTGGCTGCTCAACTCCTACCTGCCGCTCGATCGCCGCGGCGGCCCGGCGCTCGCCCTCTCGATGCACGACTACGGGCTCGTCTGCGCGACCAAGCGCTTCCTCAACCGCGGCGCCCCCTGCAGCGGCCCTGGCCTGGCCAAGTGCGTTCGCTGTGCGGCCGACTACTACAGCCCGCTCAAGGGCACCGGGGTTGCCCTGCTTACCCGTGCCTCGGAGCCCTGGGTGCGCCGCCACGTCGACGTCTTCCTGCCGGTCAGCGAGGCGGTTCGCCGGCACTGTGGGCTGGAGGCGTCGGAGAGTTGCCGCGTGGTGCCGAACCTGATCCGCGAGCTGCCCGAGCCCTTGCCCGCGGGCGACCCTCACCTCGCCAGCCTGCCGAGCGAGCCCTTCATCCTCTACTTCGGCGACGTCACCATCGACAAGGGCGCCGCCGTTCTCGCCGAGGCCTATCGATCGCTGAGCAACCCGCCGCCGCTGGTGCTGGTCGGCCGCTGCTTCCTCGAGGAGGTGGCGAGCCTGCCTGGCGTGGTGGCGCTGGGGCCGATGCCACACCGCTACGCGATCGAGGCGCTGCGGCGCTCGCTCTTCACCGTCGTGCCCTCGATTCTGCCGGAGACCTTTGGCCTGGTGGCACTGGAGACGGCGGCGGCCGGCAAGCCGATTGTCGCCTCCGACATCGGTGGTCTCAGCGATGTCGTCGTCGACGGTGAGACCGGCCTGCTGGTGCCGCCCGCCGAAGCCGGGGCGCTCGCCGCCGCGGTCGAGCGACTTGTCGCCGAGCCCGGCCTGCGCGAGCGGCTCGGCTCGGCCGCCCGTGCCCACGCGACCGAGTTCTCCTCGGCCAAGGTAGTGCCCCAGTTCGAGCAGGCATACGAGGTCGCGCTCTCCTCGCGCCGGGCTCGCGCCGGGGGATAGGTCTCATGGCGACTCCCGAATCCGCGCTGGATGGTCGCGGGCGCCTGCGCGAGCACCTCAGCGATCCGCTCTACCGCACCGGCTACTACCTGATCCTCGGCACCGGGATAACCAGCCTGCTCGGGGTCGGCTTCTGGGCACTCGCCGCCCACTCCTACAGCGCCCGCGTCGTCGGCCTCAACGCGGCGGCGATCTCGGCGATGACGCTGGTCGCCGAAGCCTGCACTCTCGGCCTCTCCGCGGTGCTGGTCCGCTACCTGCCGGTTGCCGGTGGCTCGACCCGGCGCCTGGTCAGCCGCAGCTACGCGCTGACGATCTCACTGGCCTTGGTCTTCGGCCTTCTCGCTGCCCTGACCACCGGCGTCTGGTCGCCGAAGCTGGGCTTCCTCGGCGGCGGTGGTTGGCTGATCGGCTTCGTCCTCGCCACCGGCGCGACGACGATCTTCACCCTCCAGGACAGCGTCCTCACCGGGCTCAAAGCGGCCAAGTGGATCCCGCTGGAGAACTCGCTCTACGCCCTGGCGAAGCTGCTGCTGCTGATCGTGCTGGCGAGCACGCTGACCGGCTCCGGCCCCTTCGTTGCCTGGACCGCGCCGCTCGCCTTCGCCGTCGTCATCGTCAACTACCTGATCTTCAAACGGCTGATCCCGAGCGTCTCCAACGAGGGCACGCTCGACCGCGGCAAGCTGCTCTCGATGGCAACCGGCAACTACGCCGGCAAGCTCTTCACCCTCGCCGGCAACCTCTACATGCCGATCCTGGTCGCCAACCGGGTCAGCGCCGCCGACGCCGCCTACTTCTTCGTGCCCTGGATGGTCTCGCTGGCGATCGAGTTGGTCGCGCTCAACGTGATGACCTCGCTAACGGTCGAGGCCGCCAGCGACATGGATCACCTGCGCGAGCTCTCGCGGCGGGCGCTGCGACAGACGATGCGCCTGGTGATTCCGATCGCCGCCCTGGCCGCGATCGTCGCCCCCTGGGCGCTGCTGATCTTCGGCAAGGAGTACGCCGACGAGGGCGCCTCGCTGCTGCGCCTGCTGGCACTGGGGATGGTCCCCAACGCGATCGTCACCCTCGGCATCAGCGTCGCCCGGATCGAACACCGTGGCCGCATCGTCGTCGCCGTCCAAGGCGCCCACTGCATCGCCGTCCTCGTCTTCAGCGCCCTGCTCCTGCCCAGCCTCGGCATCGACGCCGTCGGCTACGTCTGGACCGCCAGCCAGACCGCGCTGGCACTGGTCCTGCTCGCAACCCTGCTGCGTCCGCTGCTCTTCAACCGCCCACAAACCACCTGACGCGAATCAAGTTCTCCAGCTATTTCATCGAGAACTTGATTCGCGTGGGTGGGTTTGGGTCAGGCGGCGAGGCGGCGGTAGGCGACGGCGCCGCGGGCAGTGGCGCCGGGGCCGAGTAGGCCAAGGAGGAGGGTGATCCAGGCGGCTGGTGCGAACGGCTTGCGGCGCAGGGCACGCAGGGAGTAACGGGCGCCAAGACGGCGCTTGCCGAGGATGAAGGCCTGGGTGGCGCCGATGCGCAGAACGGTGACGTACTGGCGTGGGCCCCAGCGCCGCAGGGCCTCGCCGTGGCGCTCGAGCGCGGTCTCGGCCATCCAGAGCATGTCGGCGGCCTCGCGTTGCAGGCGGGGGACGACATCGGCGGCGCCGGCGGCGCGCAGCCAGCTGTCGGGGGCGTCGGCGTGGACCTCGGTCAGCACGTCCTCGACGCAGAGGCTGGTCTCGCGTTCGGCCAGGTTGAGCTCGAAGAGGAACTCCATCGCGCCGCGGCGGCGGTCGATGTAGGGGGTCTCGGCAAAGACGGAGCGCCGCAGGCAGCGGGCGGCGTCGTTGCCACCCTCGGCCTCGGCCCAGCGGATGCGGCCCTCATAGCCGTAGGGGCCGTCGGGGACGAAGCTGGGGGTGAGGTGGCCGTCGTCGTGGAGCTGGCGGCTGCGCAGCACGCGGACGCCGTCCGGCAGCCCCGCGATCAGCTCGTGCAGGCGCGCCAGCGCGTTCGGTCTCAGCTCGTCGTCGCTGTCGACCACGACCACCCACTCGCCGCGCGCGTTGCTGGCCCCGGTGTGGCGAGATGGGTTGATGCCGCGGTTGGACTCGTGGGCGACGATGCGCAGGCGCGGGTCGTCGTAGCGTTCGGCGAGCACGGCCTGCGTGTCGTCGGCGGAGCCGTCGTCGACGACGACGACCTCGAAGTCCTCGAAGGTCTGGGCGAGGGCGCTGTCTATGCAGCGGCATACGATCCGTGCCCGGTTGTACGTGGTGATCACGATGCTGAAGGCTGGATCTGACATATGAGCTCCTCGAGCGCGGCCGGTGGCCGTTCGCGGCTGCGCATTCTCGCTTACCACGCGATCGCCGACCTGCGCGACGACCCGGTGCTGTCTGAGTACGGGGTCTCGCCATCGCTCTTCGCCGCCCAGCTCGATTCCCTTGCCGCGCACGGTTGGGAGTTCGTTGATCTTGACGCGGCGCTGGCCTGGCTGCGCGGCGAAGGGACGCTGCCGCGCCGCTCGATCCTGGTCAGCTTCGATGACGCCTACACCGACCTGCTCGAGGTCGCCGCGCCGCTGCTGGCCGAGCGTGAGATCCCCGCCCTGGTATTTGCCATTGCCGGCCACCTCGGCGGCGCCAACGACTGGGATCACCACAAGGGGGCGGCGAGCCTGCGGCTGCTGGACGCCGAGCAGCTCGACGCGGTGGCGGCGTGCGGGATCGAGGTCGGCTCGCACGCGTTCAGCCACCGGCCGCTGCCAGAGGTCCCGGAGGCGGAGCTCGAGCGCGAGCTGGTCGAGACCGCGGAGCGGATCGAGGCCGCCGGCGTGCCGCGCCCGCGCGCCTTCTCCTACCCCTACGGTCGCTGGAGCCCGGCGGTAGCAACGGCCGTGCGCGAGGCGGGCTACGCGATCGCCTTCACCACGGCTTGGGGGGAACCCCGTCCCGGCACCGACATCTTCACTGTGCCGCGGGTCGAGGTCCACGCCAGCGACACCCCGCGCAAGCTGCGCCAGAAGCTGGCTCTAGCCGGCTGGCGCCCCGGCGTACTGCGCGATGTCGTGCTGACTCTGGCGGGCGTGCGGCTGGATCCGTCCTCGCAATAGAGCTACCGCGGCGAGGGGTGTGGCAGCCGGCGCAGAAAGCGTCCCGGATGGACCGCGCCACGCTTCGCCACTACCTGCAGGAGGACCTCTGGGCTCACGGGCTGGACCGCTGGCAGCCATGGTTTCGGGTCAGCAATCGCGTCGTCTACTTCCAGCGCCTGCTGCGGATCGGCGAATACTACGAAGGCCGCCGCGATCCGCTCGGGCGGTTCTGGTTCGGGGTGCTGCGGGTACGGCTGCGGGTGATGGGAGAGCGGCTCGGCTTCGAGATCCCGCGCGGCGTCTTCGGCCCCGGCCTCAGCATCGCCCACCACGGCACGATCACCGTCAACGGCGGGGCGGTGGTCGGCCACAACTGCCGCATCGACACCCAGACCACGATCGGCGACGTCAGGGGAAAGGCGCCGCGGATCGGCAACGACGTCTATATCGGTTCGGGGGCCCGCATTCTCGGCGGCGTGGTGATCGGCGACGAAGTCGCGATCGGGGCCAACGCGGTCGTGATCGAGGACGTCCCCGAACGGGTCACGGTCGGCGGCATCCCGGCCCGGGTGATCTCCCAGCGTGGCTCGCGCGGGGTGCTGCAATCGCCGCCGCTCTCGCCACCGTCCGACCCAGGACTTGAGTCCGGCTAGGCGACGGCCGATGGAGCAGCGATGAACTCCGATTCGACTGCGCTGCCCAGCGAGGCGACCCCACGGGTCGAGACCGTGCGCCTGCAGCCGACCCGCGGCTTCGGCCGCGTGCTCGCCCCGCGTGAGCTCTGGCGCTACCGCGACCTCGCCTTCCAGATCGCCGCCCGCGACGTCACCGTGCGCTACCGCCAGACCGCGCTCGGCGCCGCCTGGGCGGTGCTGCAGCCGATTGGCTTCATGGTCGTCTTCTCGCTCTTCTTTGGCAAGGTCGCCGGGGTCTCCTCGGACGGGCTGCCCTACGCCCTCTTCAGCCTCGCCGCGCTGGTGCCCTGGACCGTCTTTGCCACCGTGCTCACGCTTGGCTCCGACAGCCTCGTCGTCAACACGGCGTTGGTCTCCAAGATCTACTTCCCGCGGATCTTCATCCCCGGCGGGGTGGTCGCCGCGGGCCTCGTCGACCTCGGCATCTCGTTGGTGATCCTGTTGGTCATCGTGCTCATCTACGGGACCGTGCCGACGATCGCGATCCTGATGCTGCCGGTCCTGGTCGCGATCATGCTCGCGACCGCGCTCGGCACTAGCGCCGCGCTCTCGGCAGCCAACGTCCGCTACCGCGACATCCGCTACGTCGTCCCCTTCGCGATCCAGATGTGGCTCTTCCTCACCCCGGTCGTTTACGCGAGCAGCTCGATCAGCCAGCCCTGGCGGACGCTCTCGGCGATCAACCCGATGGTCGGCGTGGTCGAAGGATTTCGCTGGGCGACGCTCAGCCCGGTCGCTCCTCCCTGGGCCCTGATCGGCGTCTCCGCCCTCTCCTCGCTTGTCTTCCTCTTCGGCGGCCTCGCCTACTTCGACCGGGTCGAGCGCAGCTTCGCCGACCTGATCTAGCCATGACCGATATTGCGATCCAGACCCACGAGCTCGGCAAGAGCTACCAGCTCGGCCTCCACCAGACCGGCAACCTGCGTGAGACCCTGAGCGCGGCGGCACGGCGGCCACTGCAGACCCTGGGCCGGCGCCGCGCGGCGCGCAAGGAGACCGACACGCTCTGGGCCCTGCGCGATGTCTCGATCACGATCGCCGACGGCGAAGTCGTCGGCCTGATCGGCCACAACGGGGCCGGCAAGAGCACCCTGCTCAAGCTGCTCTCGCGGATCACCGAGCCGAACGCCGGCTGGGCCGAGGTAACCGGCCGGGTCGGCTCGCTGCTCGAGGTCGGCACCGGCTTTCACCCGGAGCTGACCGGGCGCGAGAACATCTACCTCAACGGCGCGATTCTCGGCATGCGCCGGGCCGAGATCCGCCGCCGCTTCGATGAGATCGTCGACTTCGCCGAAGTCGGCCGCTTCCTCGACACGCCGGTGAAGCGCTACTCCAGCGGCATGTCGGTCCGCCTCGCCTTCGCCGTCGCCGCCCACCTCGAGCCCGAGATCCTGCTCGTCGACGAGGTGCTCTCGGTCGGCGACGCGACCTTCCAGCGGCGCTCGCTGGCGAAGATGAACGAGGTCTCCAGGGAAGGGCGGACGGTGATCTTCGTTTCCCACAACCTGGGCACGATCCGCTCACTCTGCGAGCGCGGGATCCTGCTCGAGCGCGGCACGGTGGTTGCCGACGCGCCGGCCGGCGAGGCGATCGAAAAGTACCTGCAACTGCTCGAGCGGGCGGCCTCCGACGACTTGCTCGAGCGCAGTGATCGCGACTCGCGCAGCCAGGGCGACACGCGGATTCGCGCGGTCTCGATTGCTGACACCGCCAGCGGCCAGCGCGACGTCGTTGTTGGCGGCCACCCGGCGAAGATCTCGATCGAGGTGACCGAGCCGGTCGCCGGCCTCGACTGCCGCCTCCTGATCGTCAACAGCCTCGGCCTGGCGGTGACCAGGCTCGACAGCGAGGTCTCGGCGCCGATCGACGTGCGCGACCCCGCGCCGGGCACGACGATCGAGTGCGAGATCGATCCGCTGCCGCTGATGCCGGGCCGCTACCGGATCGACGCCCGGGTCAACTCCGGCGACCAGGTCCAGGATGGCCTCGACGGCGCCGCCTACTTCGACGTCGAGCCCGGCATCCTCGACGGGCGCCCGATGCACACGGTCAGCGGCGACGGTGACGTGGTCGTTCCCCACACCTGGCGGCTGCCGGGCTAGGCCGGTGCCGCCGACGATGGACGCTCCATTCGACGCGATCGTGGTCGGCTCCGGGGCGACCGGCGGCTGGGCCGCCAAGGAGCTGACCGAGGCCGGCCTCAGCGTTGCCCTGCTCGAGGCTGGGCCCTCGCTTCCCTTCGACGAAAGCCTGCGCGAGAAGAACGCGTCGAGCGAGCTGTCGCCGCTCCCGAACCAGTCGATCCAGGCCCGCTGTTACGCCTTCAACGAGCACACCCGCCAGCTCTTCGTCGACGATCTCGAGAACCCCTACTCCCACCCCGAGGGGATGCCCTTCGAGTGGATCCGCAGCCGCCAGGTGGGCGGGCGGATGCACCTCTGGGGGCGGATGTGCCTGCGCATGTCCGACCTCGATTTCAAGGCCGCCAGCCGCGACGGTGCCGGCGAGGACTGGCCGATCTCCTACGCCGACCTGGCGCCCTTCTACGACCGGGTTGAGCGCTTCCTCGAAGTCTGCGGCACTCCCGAGGGCCTGCCGCAGCTGCCCGACGGTCCGTTCGAGCAAGCGCCGCAGATGTCCGCTGGGGAGCGCCACTTCAAGGCCGCGGTGGAGGGTCACTGGCCCGAGCGCCGGGTGACCGGTGGGCGCATTGCCCTGGCGGCTGATGACGCAACGCTTGCCGCCGCTGGCCGCACTGGCCGCCTCACCCTCTTCTCCGATGCCGTCGTCAGTCGCGTTCTCGCCGGCAAGGGCGAGCGGGCGAGCGGGGTCGCCTACGTCGAGCGCGAGAGCGGTGCCGAGCGTGAGCTGAGCGGGCGCGTCGTCGTCCTCTGCGCCTCGGCGATCGAGTCGACCAGGCTGCTGCTCAACTCCGCCGGCGGTGGGCTGGCCAACTCCTCCGGCGCCCTCGGCCATTACCTGATGGACCACACCTACGGGATTGGCTTCGACGGCAGCCTGCCCCAGCGCACCCAGGGATCGGCCAAGCGCTCGTCGTTCGGCTGCGCTGTGGCGCCCTTCCGCAACGTCAGGGAGGAGGGCCTCGACTTCCTCCGCAGCTACGGGGTCGAGCTGCAGATCTACACCCCCGTCGCCGGCGCGCTGGGCCGGTTGCGGGCCGGCGGCCGGCGCTCGCAGGGCTACTTCTGGATGCGCACCTTCGGCGAGGTGCTGCCCCGCTTCGAGAACCGGGTCACCGTCGACCCGGCCAAGACCGACGCCTGGGGCATCCCGGTCGCCCACATCGCCTGCAGCTACGGCGAGAACGAGCTGAAGATGGCTGCCGATCAGCGCCGCACGCTGCGCGAGATGGTCGAGGCCGCCGGCCTGCAGATCGAGCGCGAGCACTCCGAGCTGGCGCCCCCGGGCCTCTCGATCCACGAAATGGGCAGCGCCCGCATGGGCAGTGACCCGACGACCTCGGTGCTCGATCCCCACAACCGGGCCTGGGACGTACCCAACCTCTATGTCACCGATGGCGCCAGCTTCACCTCCGGCGGCTCGCAGAACCCGACCCTGACGATGATGGCGCTGACCGTGCGCGCCTGCGACGACATCGTCGCCAGGTTGAAGGCGCGCGAGCTCTAGGTCTGGCGCCCAGCGAGTCGGCCGCGCAGCCGCCCGGCAATCCGGCCAGCGACCGTCGCCTGCTTGGCGACCCGCGTCGCCACCTCGCCCGCCTGCAGTCGGATCCGCTCCATCGCGCCGGCGATGTCGAGCACGTCCTCAGGCTCGGCCAGCAGCATCCGGTGGTCGAGCCAGATCGTGCTCGTCGCCGCCGCTTCGGCGCGGGGCAGACGCTGCGCCGCGTAGTCGATCGCCGGCGCGGTGGCGCGGTGGCGCGGGCCGAAGCGACCCTCGCGGAAGAGCTCGAGGCGGTTGAGGCTGGGGTAGCAGACGCCGAACTCGATTCCCTCCGCGGCAAGCGCCGCTTCGAAGCCGGCGAGCGGCATGTCGGCGAACTCGGCGGGGTCGTAGTGGACGATGTAGGAGTAACGAGCGCGGCTGTCGATGCGCGGATCGTCGCTCTGGGGACGCAGGCCGGGGATCTGCTCCAGGGCACCGTCGAGCTGCTTGGCGCGCTCTTCGCGGTGGCGGTGCTGCTCGGGGAAGCGCTGCATCTGAGCCTGCAGTAGCGCGCCCTGCCACTCGGTCATGCGCAGGTTCGAGCCGGCGCTGGCGTGGTGGTACCAGTGCTCGCCCTCGACCCGGCCGCAGTCGACGTATTCCCAGGCGCGGGCACGCAGAGCCTCGTCGTCGGTGATCAGGGCGCCGCCCTCGCCGGCGGTGATCAGCTTGCTCGCCTCGAAGGAGAAGCTGCCGAAGCTGCCGAAAGTGCCGGCGCCGCGGCCGCGCCAGCGGCTGCCGTGGGCGTGGGCGCAGTCCTCGATCAGGACCAGGCCGTGCTTATCGCAGAGCTCGACCAGGGCATCCATGTCGCAGGGGCGGCCGCCGATGTGGACGGCCATGACCGCGCGGGTGCGCTCGCCGATCGCCGCTTCGGCGGCGGCGACGTCGATGCAGAGCGAGTCGGCCTCGACGTCGACCAGGACCGGCGTCGCGTTGACCGCCAGCGCCGCGGTCGCGGTGGCGACGAAGGTCAGCGCCGGCACGATCACCTCGTCGCCCTCGCCGACCCCACAGGCGATCAGCGCGGCTTCCAGCGTGTGGGTGCCGTTGGTCAGCGCCAGGCCGTGACGGGCGCCCTGTAGCGCGGCGAACTCCGCCGCCCAGAGCCGCGCCTGTTCGCCACGGGCGTTCGACCAGGCACCTGAGGCGAGCACCTCGCCGAGCCGCGTGCGCTCGCTCTCGTCCCACTGCGGCCACTCGGGCCAGGACTTGCCGGCACGCACGGGCGTGCCGCTGAGGATGGCGGGCCGATCGCTCATCGATTCAGCCTACAAACGCCCCGGGACCGCACGGGCGGCTCAATTGCCGCCGATCCAGAGCTTGCGCAGGAAGCGCAGGGAGGAGTCGAGGCCGGTGATTTCGATTCGCGGGATGCGCAGCGGATCGTCACCTGGGCGGGCGGGAACCGCTTCGACCGTGCAGGCGGCGCTGAAGCCGGCTTCGCCGGTCGCCTCGACCACGCGGTCGTCGTGCAGGCCGTAGGGATAGGTGAGCGTCTCGACCGGTTCGCCCAGCGTCGCTTCGAGGTCCTCGCGCGAGCCCCGCAACTGTGTCGCCAGCTCTGCCTCGTCGGCCTCGGTCAGGGCGCAATGGGTGCGGGTGTGGGCGCCGAAGCGGATGCCGCTCGCGCGCATCTGCTCGACCTGCTCGGGGGAGAGCGTCGGCCGCCCGGCGACGTCTCCCTCCGCGTCCCAGTCGTTGCCGGCGTCGAGCCGTTCGCTGACCAGGAAGACCGAGGCGGCGAAGCCGCGGTGGCGCAGGATCGGGGCGGCGACATCGGCGTTGTCGCGGTAGCCGTCGTCGATCGTGATCACTACGGCACGCCGCGGCAGCGACCAGCCCTCGCGCAGCGCCGCGGCCAGCTCTTCGAGCGAGATCACCCGGTAGCGCAGGGTGGCGAGCAGGCGCATCTGGCGGGCGAAGGAGCGCTGGGGCATGACGAAGCGCTCGCCCTCGTTGCTCGCGCTGAAGGCGTGGTACATCAGCACCGGCACGCCGCGCGAGGTCTGCAGCCATTGCGAGCGATCCATGCCGCCGCGGACGCCACGCCAGAAGGCGTAGCGCGAAACGAAGCCGAACCAGACGTCGCGCCTGTCGGTGGGCAGGAGGCGGCCGGCGGCGACGAGGGTGGCGGCGGGCACCCGCAGTGCGATCAGCGCGCGCCGCAGCGCCAGCTCGCGCAGGGTCGGCTCGTTGACCCAGCCCAGCAGCCTGCCGCGGGTTTGTGGGTGCTGGGCGACGAAGCTGGCGCAGAAGCCGCCGTAGCGCTCCTCGTCGGCAAGGATCCGACTGCCCGGCTTGTCGTCGTCATGGACCGCGCCCGCCTGCGGCAGATAGCGAGGCTGGCAGCCGACTTGGCTCAGCCGGTAGGCGATCTCGATGTCCTCGATCGCGGGTAGGTCGGCGAAACCGCCGACCTCGCTGAGCTGGGGGCGCGGCGCCGAGAAGTTGGCGCCGTAGCAATCGGCCCAATCCAGCGGCCGCTCTCCCAAGCCCTCGTAGCGCCCGTTCCACTGCCGCGCGTTGGCCTCCGCGTAGGGGTCGGCGCCAGCCGGCGCCTGCTGCACCAGCGCCCCGATCCCCAGCGTTCGGGGCTCGCGCCGGTGGGCGGTGAGGTGCTCGGCGACGAGCTGCGGCGAGGCGATCACGTCGTCGTCAATAAAGAGGCAGACCTCTCCCCGCGCCGCCTCGATCGCGGCGTTGAGCACGACCGGCTTACCGGCCTTTTGGTGGCGCAAGACGCGCAGCTCGAAGGGGGTGTCGAGGTTCTCCAAGACCTCGGCGGTGCCGTCGGTTGAGCCGTCATCGGCGACGATCACCTCGAACTCGCCCGGGTCCTGAGTCTGGGCCGCCAGCGCGTCGAGGCAGCGGCCGAGCAGCTCGCGCCGGTTGTGGCTGGCGATCAGGACGCTGAGAGCGGGGGAGGGGGTCATGAGGTGATCCTGTGCCACTGCTCGCGACTGGTCACTTCGCGCACTGAGCGCCAGAACCCCAACCGCCTGACGACGTGGAGCCAGATCATCTTTCGCCCCGGACCGGGCACGAACCTGCCCAGCGCCGCCACCAGTGCCGGCGAGACCCGCAGCGCGATCGCCAGGCGACGCAGGCCCAGCTCCAGCGGGTCCGCCGCGGCGGACCAGTCGAGTAGCTCGGGCGCCGTGTCGGGGTGACGCCCGACGAACTCGACGTAGGCGGCGCCCTCGCGCCGCAGGTCGGCGAGCATGCGGGCGCGCGGCTTCTGGTCGTCGTGCACCGCGTCGGCGGCGGGCAGGAACTCGACCGTGAGCCCGGCGCCGACGAGGCGGTAGGCGATGTCGAAGTCCTCGACCGTCGCGACTCCACCGGCGAAGCCGCCGATCTCCCCGAGGACCGAGCGCGGCGCCGAGAAGTTGGCGCCGTAGCAATCGGTCCAGCGCGCCGGCCGGCGGCGGAGCTCCTCATAGTGGTCGTTCCAGGCCCTGGTGAAGGTCTCCGCGTACCAGTCGTGGTCGTCGGGCGCCTGCTGCACCAGGGCCCCGATCCCCAGTGTCCGGGGCTCGCGCCGGTGGGCGGCGAGGTGCTCGGCGACGAGCTGCGGCGAGGCGATCACGTCGTCGTCAATAAAGAGGCAGACCTCTCCCCGCGCCGCCTCGATCGCGGCGTTGAGCACGACCGGCTTGCCCGCCTTTTGGTGGCGCAAGACACGCAGCTCGAAGGGGGTGTCGAGGCTCTCCAAGACCTCGGCGGTGCCGTCGGTTGAGCCGTCATCGGCGACGATCACCTCGAACTCGCCCGGGTCCTGAGTCTGGGCCGCCAGCGCGTCGAGGCAGCGGCCGAGCAGCTCGCGCCGGTTGTGGCTGGCGATCAGGACGCTGAGAGCGGGGGAGGGGGTCATGAGGCCACCTCGATCCGCGCCAGCTCATCCGCGGCCAGGTGGACGAAGTAGTCGCCGCCGGCGATCAGCGCCTGCACGATCCAGCAGAGGAGCCGCAGCCGCTCGAAGTCCCGTTCGCCGACGCCGAGCTGCTGGCGGTACTCGGCGACACAAGCAGCGGCAATCTTGCCCCGTGCGGTCTCGGGATCGAGCAGGCGGCGGTAACCGGCGACGATGCGCTCGACGTCGCCGGTGTCATCGAGCGCTCCTTCGATCAATAGCGAGGAGGTGACGAGGACGTAGATGAGGTCGAGTCCCGGCAGGCCGAGCGGCTCGGCGTCCTCCCAGTCGATCACGCTGGCTGAGCCGTCGGCTTCGAGCACGACGTTCCAGGGCCCGAAGTCGCGGTGCTCCCAGACCAGCGGGAGCTCGCCCAGATCAGCGAGTGCCCGACCGGCTCGCTCGCTCAGTCCCGCCGGGAGCCGGTCACCGAGGTCCCGCTCAAACTGGTCGAGGGGGTCGAAGATGAGACGCTGCGACCAAGCTGATGCGGGTTGCGCCTGCGGTTCGCCGGCCAGGGCAATCAGCCAGTGGGTCAGCTTCGGTGCCACCTCGGCGAAGCCCGCATCGCTCAGGCCGGCGCTCAGCAGCATGCCGCCCATCGCGTCCTGGACGATCGCGCGCTGCCCGGCGCGTTTGCCGCTCGCCCGCAGCCAAGGGACGCCGGTGAGTGCGGGTCGCTCGACTTTGAGCTGGTCCAGGATCTCGGCTTCGCGCTCGAGTGCGGTGCCGGCCTTCGCCACCCGCGCGAACTTGACCGCCAGTCCCGAGTCGCGGCCCGGCGAGTGCGGCAGGCCGACGACCTTGTTCTCGCTTTTCGAGCCGCCGGTGAGGAGCAGCCAGGGCTCGGGGGCCGGCAGGGCGAGAGCGATCTCGTCGCCTTCGCCCACGGGGTCCGTCGGTGGTCCCGACAGGCGGGCGATCGCGCAGAGTGGAGCGATCGCGCCGAAGCGAGCAGCGACCCGCCAGGCGATGCGCGATGCGCGCTGGCGTCGGGAGTGTGTCGGTCGCTGCGAGAACACCTGCTCGATCGCCGCGGGCGCCTCCAGCGGCAGCCAGAACTCCGGCTGGGAGGAGTGCTCGGGGCCGGGCCAGTAGAAGTGAACGTCCTCGAACCCGGCCTGCTCGAGCAGCGCCCGTGCCCGCTGCACACCTCGCGGGCGACGCTTTTGCCAGAGGCAGACCAGCTCGCCGCCCTCGCTAAGCCGGGATCGAGCCGTCTTCAGCGTCTCGCGGCTGGGGAATCCCAGTAGGACGAGATCGACCTCGTCCGCGGAATCCTGGGCGGGCTCGGCGACCAGCTCCAGCGCCTCGGCCAGGCTCCCGCCGCTGAGGTCGAGCAGGCGGGGCGTGCCCTGTCGGCGCAACAGGAAGCGCCAGTCGACCTCGCGCAGCAGCTCGTTGAGCCGTTCCTCTCGTCCTGACTCAGCCAAGTTGGCGCGCTTCCTCGTAGACCGTCTCCAGGCGCCCAGCCCAGGCGGACGGGCTGTAGTGGCGGCGGGCGAACTCGCTCGCGCGGGCGCCGAGCTCGCGGCGCCGCGCCGCGTCGGCGAGCAGGCTCGCGGTTGCCTCAGCGATCGCCTCGGGGTCGTCGGCGATGACCAGGGGCGGCTCCGGCCCAAACTCGGTGTAGCCCTCGGCGCCGCGGCTTGTCGTCACCACCGCCTTGCACCGGGCCAGGGCCTCGAGCACCTTGATCCGCATGCCACCGCCGCTGCGGACCGGCGCCATCACCACC
This sequence comes from uncultured Solirubrobacterales bacterium, assembly GCA_963716345.1. Classification (GTDB taxonomy): domain Bacteria; phylum Actinomycetota; class Thermoleophilia; order Solirubrobacterales; family 70-9; genus VRUE01. Next base: position 373,195 of record OY970304.1, on the reverse strand, counting down.
GCCGCGGCCTCGATGTGCTCCTCGATGCTCGGCGCGTCGGCAATCACTTCGACCCCCTTGCCCGCCAGGGCGCGGACCTCGCGCGGGGGGGCGCTGCCGACGATTCGCAGCCGCGCGCCCGGCTGTCGCTCCCGAATGGCGGGCATGATCTCCCGCGCCAGCCAGAGCGCCGCGTCGCGGTTGGGCAGGTGGGTGAAGTTGCCGACGAAGAGGATGGTGTCGCTGGTTTCCCCGGCGGGGTCGACGGGCTCGGGCAGGGCGATGCCGAAGGGGTTGATGCGAACGCGCGATGCCAGCTCCGGGCGGCGAGCGCGGATCGCCTCGGCGTCGCTCGGGCAGAAGACCTGGGTCAGGTCGAACCGCTGCCAGGCAGTGGGCTGGAAGTCGTCCCAGCGCGCCCAGTCGCGGCGACGCAGCGCGGCCATCGGTTGCTCGGAGAGCCGCTGCGCCTGCCACTCGGAGGAGGGGGCGCGGAAGGCCTCGTGCTCGGTCAACACCGTCGGCACGCCGGCTGGGAAGCGCAGCCCGGACATCGTGCTGTCCTCGATCGCGATCAGGTCGAAGCGGCGCGAGGCAGTCACCCGGTCGAGCACCGGCTGCACGCCGCCGGCAGAGCTGACCGCCCGCCAGGGCCAGCGGCTCGTCGCCCAGCGCGAGGCCAGCTCGAGGCGGACGCGCCAGCGCCGGGCCGCGGAAGCGGAGCGGCGGCGATCGACGAAGTGCGCGTCGAGCCCGGAGTCGATCAGCGCCGCGGCGGCTTCGGCCTGGCCGGGGAGCTCGCCGAAGGTCCCGACCAAGGTCAGCTCGTGGCGCTCGCGCAGGCCGCTCAACTCGGCGTGCAGCAGCTTTGGGAAGCCGCCGATGCCGTCGGCCTGGGGCACCATTGGCAGGACGAGCAGGATCCTCATGGTGGCTCGGGTCGGGTGCGGCGGCCGTCAGCCTTTCGGCTTGCCGGCCCCCTTCGTGAGGACGTCTTGGTAGGCCTGCTCGAAGCGCGGCAGCACCGCCGGGGCGGCGAAGCCCTGGGCCCGCTCGGCGGCGGCCCTGCCCATCGACTCGCGCAGCGCCGGGTCCTCGATCAGGGCCTTCATCGCCGCGGTCAGCTGATCGACGTCACCCTGCGGCACGAGGACTCCGGTCTCCGCCGTCAGCATGTCGGTGTGCCCGCCGGGCTTGGTGCCGATCACCGGCTTGCCGCGGCTCATTCCCTCCGCCACCGTCGCCCCCAATGGCTCTGGCCAGAGCGAGGGCATGACGCCGAACATCGCCCGGTCCCAGGCCGCCATCACGACTTGGTGGGGAACATCGGTGAGGACGACCGCCTGTTTCGGGAAGTCGGGCGGCGAGTCGCGCTCGAAGGTCCCCATCAGGACCAGCGGCGGCGGCGAGTCGAGCCGGTTGTAGGCGGCAAAGAGGGTCTCCAGCCCCTTGACCTTGCGGAAGGCGCCGACGTAGAGGATGAAGGGCTCCGCTGGCAGCTTGGCGAGCCAAGCCTCGACGTCCGGCGCCGCCGCCCCGAGCATCGGCGGCGGCTCGGCCTGGAAGCTGGGGATCGTCACTTTGAAGAGGCCACCGTCACCGCTCGCGCCTGCCTTGGGCAGGTAGCGGACGGTGACTTCCTCGACGTAGGAGCTGACGCTGTGCAGGCCGGTCATCTTGCGCTCCAGCAGCGGTTTTGACATCGCGACCCCGGCCGCGGCGACCCAGCCCTTGGGCCGCCCGTAGTACTCGCCGGCGCAGGAGACGCACTTGAGCGGACCGGGGCCGTCGCAGGGGACGCCCTTGCGCAGCAGGGTGCGGGTGGCGCAGAAGTAGCCGTAGTCGCGGGCGGAGACCAGCATCGGGATCCGCCGCCGGCCCAGCGCCGCCGCCACCGAGAAGGCGAGCCAGCCGTAGGCGTGGATCAGCTCGGGCTCGAACTCGGCGAGTAGCTGGCGCAGGGCGAGGACCGATACCGGGTCGGGGAAGGGCGGTTGGTGGCGCTGGACGCGATCGCGGACGAAGAGCGGCAGCAGGGTGCGCATCTGGCGCACCCGGTGCACGGTGTAGCCGTCCTGCTCTTCGACCCGGGGCAGTCCGCCGTGCCAGGGAGTTGCCACCGCGACCTCGTGGCCACGCTCGCCCATCGACTGCGCAAGCAACTGTGCCTGGCGGTGGGCGCCGCCGATGAAAGGCGGGAAATGGTCGGTTGCGAGCAGGATTCTCATCGTCGGGCCAAGCCTGCCAGATCATCCCCGGTTTGCCGGCGCTGTAGGCGGGCGAGCAGGCGGTTGAACGGCTCCGGTCGCTCGGCGTAGAGAAAGAGCGCCGCCAGCTGGGGGACAGTGCGCCGCGGCACCGTCGCCGTCAACGCGAACCAGGCGACGAAGGCGAGCTTCTTGGCGGCGGCCACGTCGAAACGGCGGCGAGCAGCGACGGCTGCCAGGCGGACGATCCCGACCCGGCTGTCGCCGGCGACCGGATGGCGCCCCGGATCGAGCCTGAGCGATATCAGGCGGTGGGCCAGGGCCCAGAGCGAGAGCACCGGGTGCGGGCGCGCCAGGCCCTCCTCGTCGGCCAGGCGCTCCAGTTCACGCACGGTTGCCTCGGTCAGGCCAATCGTCTGGCGCACGTGTTCTAGATCGAGCTGGGGAGCCTGCTGTTCGTAGTTGTTGGCGCCGTGTACGCGGTAGGAGGCGCCCACCTGCTCCAGCGAAGCGACCGAGCCGAGCAGGGCGGTGAGGTGGACCAGGTACCAGTCGGCGCAGATCCGGTAGCTCTGCTCGGGGATCGGCAGGATCCGCCGTAGCGGCCCGGCGCGGAAGGCGTTGGCGCTCATCGCCAGCCAGGTCAGGTCGAAGGGAAAGGCCAGCTCGGCACGCCGCGCGTCGCCGTTCGGCAGGGGCAGGTGCGCGGGCGGCTTGATCGTCCCGGTGCTGTGCCCGGCGGCATCGATCGTGTCCATTCGGTACTGCAACTTGACCAGGGCCGGGTCGGCGGCGAAGGCCGCGGCGGCCCGCGCGGCGGCCTCGGGATGGAGCAGGTCATCGGCATCGAGGAAGACGACGACGTCGCCCTGGCTGCGCTCCATGCCGGCGTTGAAGGCAGAGGCCTGGCCGCCGTTCTCCTTCAGCACCACCTCGACCCTGTCCCCATATGTAGTGAGAAGCTCGCGCGAGCCGTCGGTCGAGCCATCGTCGACGACGATCGTCTTGACCCGCTCGTGGGTCTGGGCGAGGGCGCTCTCGATCGCCGCGCCGAGGAAGGCGGCGTAGTTGTAGTTGTCGATCACGATGTCGACCGCGAGGCCCGCCGCCGCCCGCGGCTCGCTCACTGCGGGGTCCCCGGGATCGAGGCGGAGACCTGGCGGTAGACCTGGCCCGGACGGGCCGCCAGGGCAAGCTGCGCTTTCACCGGCACCGGCGCTCCGTCGAGGGAAGGCGCTGCGTAGAGCCGGATCGTGCGTTCCTCTCCCGGCCGCAAGGTGAAGCGGCGCACGGCCGGCGTGCCGTTCCCGACGCGCGTGCGCAGGACGTATGAGGTCTTGTGCTGCTCCTCGCTGCCCACTCCGACCTCGGCGCTTCCCCTGGTCCCGTGCACCTGCGGCGTCGCCCAGAGCTCAGTGAAGCCGCGGGCGTTCCTGGCCGGCAGCGTCGTCATCGCCAGCACCACCGCCGCCACCGCGAGAGCCAGCCCGCCGAGCACGAAAACGGCATCGTGCCGACCGATCCTCGGCCTTGGCAGGGCGGGGCCGCCGGATTTCGGTCGCCGCAGCGCTGCCGCTCGGCAGCAGGCGATCGTCACCAGCACCAACAGGATCGCCCAGGAGGTATCGCGGATACCACCGGGGGCGTAGTTGAGCAGGAAGGAGCCGATTACCAGGGTCGCGAGGCTGAGGGCGAGGCTGAGCAGGGCGGTGCGCGGCCAGCCGAGATCGCGACGGGCGAAGGTCGCGGCGACGATCGCGTAGCCGGGCACGAACAGGGCGAGCGGGGCGGCGAAGACGATGCTCAGCGCCGGCCAGGGGGCGACCAGCGCCAGGAGCGCGCAGAGCACGGAGCCCCAGGCGGCGATTGCGAGGTCGCGCTGGCCCCTCATCGTTTGCCTTCCAGGTCGTAGACCGTGATCGGCCCGTTGTCGTAGATCCGCTCCGCGCCGGGGACGGCGGCGAACTTGGTCGCCGCCGATTTGGGCAGCAGCGTTTCGTCGAAGCCGGCGCCTTCGGTGGTGAAGAAGTAGCCGCGGATGCCGTCCGAGGCGAGTTCGCGCCGGTCGATCACCACGTAGCGCAGATTGTTTTTGCGTAGTAGCGGCACCTCCCAGCCTTCCAGCGAGGTGTTTTCGACGACGTCGACGATGTCGGGTGACTCACCGGCCAGGGAGAGGTGGTTGCCGGGATCTAGCAGCATGCGGGCGTCGGCGACCGGGGCGGCGAAGCGGCCGCTCCTGACCTGGTCCCTGGCCCATTCGGCCATCGCCAGCGGCGGCGAGACGATCGTGTGCCCTTCCGCGCTTGCCCGCAACGGCCGCGCCAGCTGGGTGTCCCAGGGCCAACCCGAGATCGCGCCGCCGACCAGGATCACGCCGAGGCAGCCGGCAAGCAGGGCACGGCCGACCCAGGGCCAACCCTTCGGCCGCCACTTCTCCAGCCCGACTCCCGCCAGCACGAAAGCTAGGCCGATGAAGAGGAACTCGCTGAGGCGGTTGCCGGTCTCCCATGCCTGCGGCGCTAGGCGCAGCGCCAGCGTGCCGAAGAAGCCGATTCCCGCAAGGCTCAGCAGCAGGGCGAAGGGCTGGGAGCGGTAGCGGGGCCAGATCTTGCGCAGGCCGAAGGGCAGTCCCACGGTGAGGATGAGGACGGCGAGCAGCGCCACCCCCCGCGCCAGGACAGGTGTCGGCGGAATCGCTGAGCCGTGGCTCTGGAAGAGGCCGCGCGGCGGCGCCTCGCCCGAGGCGGTGTTGAAGACCGCTTTGAAGGCTTCGCTCAACGGCGATGAGAGGTAGCCGAAGGTGGAGTCGGCGGCGAGTAGCAGCCAGGCAAGCGCCAGCGCCGCCGCCAGCACGGCGAACTTCCAGGGGTTAGGCCAGCTCCAAGATTTGCGCAACAGCCAGTGGCCGAGTGCCAGCACCGCGATGAAGACGACCAGGGCGTAGGAAGTGAGGTGGTGGGTGATGACGATCGCCACCGTGGCCAGGACGATCGGCAGCGCCCACTCGCGCGCCCAAGTTCGCGGCGAGGATTCACGCTCGGCGAGCGCCATCATGATCACGACCAGCAGGGGCAGGGCAAGCGACTCGTAGGAGTACTGGGCTCCCCAGAAGAGGAAGTTGAAGTTGCCGGTGTAGATCGCGACGCCGAGCCCGGCCACCCGGGCCGAGCCGCTGAGGCGTTGGAAGAGGAAGAACATCGCGACGACGAGCGAGAGCCGGGCGGCGCCGACGACGATCGTCCCGGCCCAGAAGCTGGAGAGCCCGGTCAGACTCATCAACGCCGAGGTCGCCCCCTCCAAACCCGGGTAGTGGGGCGTGATCGAGATGATCGAGTTGGGGTGGAAGAGGTGGTGGTGATCGACTATCTGGTTCGCGTTGAACGAGTGGACCAGCTCGTCGGAGAAGTTGAAGATCGGCGCGTCGCGCACCACCTTGACCATGTAGAGGGAGATGCCGAGCAGGCAGACGAGACCGAGGCGCTCGCCGACGGAGGCCTCGCGCGAGGTCAGCCGGTAGAAGATCGGCAGGGCGATGACGAGGACGCCGGCCCAGTAGAGCAGCGGCGAGGGGGCCAGAGTCTCCCGCGCGAGCGCGTTGGCGAACGAGCAAAGCAGCAGGCCGGCGCCCGCTACGAGGACGATCGGGGCCAGGTGACTGCGATCCCCGCGCCGCTTCTTCGGCGCAGGGGAGGCTGAGGCAGTGGTTTTCGGGCGGGGCAGCCGCGCCGAGTCGACCCGCATGGCGTTCACGCTACCGGTGTCCATGGCGGAGTTTGGCGGCAGCGTGCAGCCGCCAGGCGCGTGTCAGGCGCTGACCGTGGCCTTTGTTTCCTGGGCGCGCCGGTCGACGGCGGGCTGCTCACGGTGGATGCTGCGCCGGCGCCGAGCCTCGCTGAGGATCGTGCCGAGGACGCGGAAGCCGTCGCGGAAGGTGTTGAGGTTGCTTTCACCGTGGATGCGGTCGAGCTCGTAGCTCGGCACCTCGGTGATCTTCATCCCGGCGCCGGCGATCCGCAAGTTGATCAGCGTCTCCACCTCGAAGCCTGGAACGTCGAGCGCGATGAAGGGCAGGCAGCGGGCCCAGAAGGCGTTGTAGCCGTAACAGAGGTCGGTGAAGTGGGTGCCGTGCAGGAGGTTGGCCGAGCCGCTGAGCACCTTGTTGCCAAGGCTGCGCAGGCCGGTGATGTCGGTGCTGCCGCCACCCGGCAGGTAACGCGAGCCCTTGGCGAAATCGGCGCCGGCCTCGAGCGCCTCGACGAAGCGGGGAATCTCGGCCGGGTCAGCGGAGCCGTCGGCGTCGAGCATGACGACGAGGTTGCCGGTGACGGCGGCGAAGCCGGTGCGGAAGGCGTCGCCCTTGCCGCGGCCGCTCTGCACGAGGACGCGGATCTCGGGGTAGGCCGAGCGGGCCGCCTCGATCGTGTCGTCCTCGGAGTTGCCGTCGACGAGGATCACCTCGTGCAGGCCCTCGGCGGGCAGCTGCTTGAGCACGTGGCCGATGTTCTGCGCCTCGTTCATCGCCGGCACGACGACGCTGACCTTGGTCTTGCGGGTGTCGCGCCGGTCGGGGCCGGTGTAAGGGGTGGTGTGACGGGCGGCGAGCGCCTCGACCTCGATCAGCGGCACACCGCCGACCTGGTTCGGGTTGGCCGCCGGCGCCTCGAGCAGGTCGAGCGGGCGGGGCAGCATGCTGACCGGCACGCCGATCGACTTGAAGGCGCGGACCAGGTCAAGCAGGCTCTCATCGTCGGCGTGCTGGGTGCCGATCACGACGCGGTCGGCCTGGTAGCGGTCGACGATCTCCAGGGCGGCGACACGGTCGGCCGGGTTGGCGCGATCCTCGAACGGCTCGACGGTGCAGACGACGCTGGCGTAGCTGCGCAGCGGCTCGTAGCTTTTCAGCCTTTCCGCAGTTACCTCGTCGCCGACCAGGACCCAGCGCTCGATGGTGTCAAGGCGACCGCGCAGCGGTGCGCTCAATACCCGACCGGCGGTATCGAGGACGGCGAAGCTGACCCAGAGGGCAAGCTGGGAGCCCCCGTCGAGCGGCGTGATCAAGGAGGTTGCCCAGGCAAAGACCGCGGCCATCAGCAGGCGGATCACCGGCCAGGCCATGCCGTCTTCGCCACCGAAGGCGCTCTTCGGAGCGTTGGCGCCGTAGACGCCGAGCATGGCGTTGACGGTGACCAGCAGCAGGGGGGCGATCGGGAAGGCTGGAAAGACCGCGACACCGGCGATCAGGGTGACGGCTGCAAGCGCGACCGAGGAGGAGACGAGGTCGACTACTGGGGGAAGCCACCAACCGAGGCCGCGACGAGCGCGGGGGAGGCTGCCAAGAGTGGGCCGGTCCTGGACCAGGGCGCCACGACGCGATTCAGCAGCGGCGGGAAAGGCGCCGTCGAGGGAGAGGTCGGTCGAGCTTTGCATGGGAGGGAGAGTTACCTTTTTTTGGGGAGATTTACTAGTGTTTTTTTGGCTTGGAAAGGGTGAATTTCCGATTCCTCTCCCCTATCGGCAGAGCCGCCCATTCACGTTAGCGCGGAACGAAAAATGCATGGGAAACTGGGGCTACGGTCAAGAAGACCGCACTGGTTCAAGCTCGCCAAGGGGGACGGTGACACCGCACCCTGGAACAGCGCTACAAACCGTATGTTTCGGCCAGCTCGGGATCCTTGGCCGCCAGCATCTCCGCCAGCTCGACCATCACCTTGCATTGCTTCCAGGTAGCGTCGTCCTGCATCTTGCCGTCGATCATGTGCACGCCGGCGCCGTCGGGGATCGCCTCGAGGACCTTCTTGGCGAATTTAACCTCCTCGGGCGGCGGCGAGAAGACTTTCTTGGCGATGTCGATTTGCACCGGGTGCAGTGACCAGGCGCCGACGCAGCCCATCAGGAAGGCGGCGCGGAACTGGGTCTCGCAGCCGGCCGTGTCCTTGATGTCGCCAAAGGGGCCGTAGAAGGGCAGGATGCCGGTGGCGGCGCAGGCGTCGACCATGCGAGCGATCGAGTAGTGCCAGAGGTCCTGCTGGGCGCTGACCCGGTCGGCCTCGGGGTTCTCTGGGTCAGCGGGGTCCTCCATCACCCGGTAGCCGGGGTGACCGCCACCGACGCGGGTCGTCTTCATCCGCCGCGAGGCGGCGAGGTCGGCGGGGCCGAAGCTCATTCCCTGCATGCGCGGGCTGGCAGCGGCGATCTCCTCGACGTTGACCACGCCCTGGGCGGTCTCGAGCAGGGCGTGGATCAGGATCGGCCGGTTGAGCTTCGCCTTGGCCTCGAGCTGGGCCAGCAGCCGGTCTACGTAGTGGATGTCCCAGGCGCCCTCGACCTTGGGCACCATCACGACCTCCAGCTTGTCGCCGATCTCCGTCACCAGGGTGGTGAGGTCGTCGAGCAGCCAGGGGCTCTCCAGCGAGTTGACCCGGGTCCAGAGTGCGGTCTGGCCGAAATCAGACTCCATCGCCGCCTTGACCAGGCCCGCTCGCGCGGCCTCCTTGCGGTCGACCGGGATCGCGTCCTCGAGGTTGCCGAGCAGGATGTCGGTCTTTTCCGCGATGCCGGCGGCCTTTTCGACCATCTTCTCGTTGGAGAAGTCGAGGAAGTGGATCATCCGCGAGGGCTTGACGGGGATCTCGCGCAGCGGCTCGGGGGCACCGATCGCCTGCGGCTGGAAGAAGTCTCTGGGGTTTCTCACGCTGCTCCTAGTTCGCTCGTATCGCCGGGTTGGCCGAGAATCTACCCAAACGCCCGTTCGGGTGCTCGGGCTTCCGGTGCGCCTTATGTGGTCTATGGCCGCATAAGACGTACCGGAGGAGTTTCGCGGGCGCCGCCGTACCTTGAGGGGATGTCAGATGCCACAGGTGAGAGCACGCAGGACTGGCTGCTCCCTGAGCACTCGCGGCCGCCCTTGATCAGCGAGCTGGAGCGGCGGGTGGAGTTGGCATTGACGATGGCGCGGGCCTCTGAGGCGGCCGTAGTGACCGTCGGTGCCGCAGCGATCAGCGCCGCCGAGCAGGCCGAGCGCGCCGCTGGCCTGGCCGAGAAAGCCAGCGCGACCGCGCTGGAGGCGCAGGATCGCGTTGCCGCGATGACGTTTGCGCCCACGGCGCCACCGACGCCAGCGGAGGCCGGGGAGGAAGACAAGGACGACAGCCTCAGCGACTTCAGCGCCCGGGCGGACCGCCTGGTGGCCCGGCTGCGACAGCTGCAGCGGGTTCCCCTACCAGCACCCGCCAGCGGCGGCGCAAGCCGGCCGCAAGCCGCTCACTGATCTCGCCGGGCGGTGCTAGTTCGGTGCCGTTGAGCGAGCTCACCGGCTCGATCCCACGAACCGAGCCGGTGAGGAAGACCTCGCGGGCGGCTAGATCGGCCAGGGCCAGGCGCTCTTCGCTGGTCTCGATTCCCTCTGCTCTCGCCACCCCGATTGCTTGCTGGCGGGCGATTGAGGGCAGGATGCGCCCGTCGGTGGGGGGAGTCATCAGCCTTCCCTCCTGAATAACGAAGACGCTGGCCCGCGACGCCTCGAGCACGGTCCCATCTGCGTCGAGCAGAAGCGGCAGCTCTCCGGGCGAGGCTTCCGTGGCCCGGTCAAGCAGGTCGCGATCGGCCCACTTGTGCTCGCCGAGGCCGCCCGCGACGACGGTGCTGCGCAGGGCGGCTGCGCGCTCCGGTCCGGGGAAGACGGTGCCAGCCTCGACCTCCTCCGCATCGACCCTCAAGCGGGGGCCCCTGGGTACGGGAATGAACGTGAGGCGCAGTTTGCCGCGCTCGATTCCTCCGGCGCGGTCGATCACCAGGCTCCGCGCCTGCTCGGGTAGGTCGCTGCCGTAGAGCGTCTCGACGCTGGCGCTCAGCCGCGCGATGTGGGCATCGAGCTCGACCGCTCGTCCAGCGACGACGAGCATGGTCTCGAAGACGCCCCTGCCGGGATCGGCATGGGGGAGTGCTGACATTGCCGGATATCTTGCACCGGATGCCGGCCGATCGCCAGCCCGGGACCGCGCCCCTGGCTCTGCGCCGTCTCGACTCGATGCCCGACCCCGAGCGAGCCTTTGTCCATTTTTATGGGCAGAGCCGCAACGCCTTCTGGCTTGACAGCAGCGCCCCGGGTGAGCGCGGTCGCTTCTCTTTTATGGGAGACAGCGAGGGCCCTCTTGCTGCGGTCGTCACTTACGACCTTGAGGCGGCCGAGGTTCGGGTTGAGCGGAGCGGCCGGGTTGAGCTGAGAGCCGAGTCGATTTTCGATTACCTCGGCCGCGAGCTGGAGCGGTTGCGCCCGCTTGCCGCCGACCTCCCCTTCGACTTCGGCTGTGGCTTCGCCGGCTACCTCGGCTACGAGCTCAAGGCCGAGTGCGACGGCGCCGCCACCCACCAGGCCACGATTCCTGACGCCGCCTTCGTCCTAGCCGATCGCCTGATCGCCTTCGATCACCAGGAGCGCCACACCTACCTTCTCGCCCTTTCCCCGCTGCATCAAAATTGCCCCTTGCCGGAGGGCAAACTTGATTCACCGGAGGCCTGGTTAGAGGCGACGGGCCGGCGGCTTACGTCGCTTCCGGAGCTGGATGAGCCGCCGCCGGTTGAGGTGCGAGGGGATTTCGTCCCCCGTCGCTCGTACAGGCGCTACCGCGAGGACATCGAGGCCTGCCAGCGCTACTTAACTGCCGGTCACAGCTACGAGATCTGCCTCACTAACACGCTCGAGGCAGAGATCCAAGCCGATCCGCTCGACCTCTACCGAGCCCTGCGCTGCGCCAACCCCGCACCCTTCGCGGCCTACTTACGCTTCGGTGACCTCGCGGTGCTGAGCTCCTCGCCGGAGCGCTTCCTCTCCGTCGACCGCGACGGTGGTGCCGAAGTGCGGCCGATCAAGGGCACCAGCCGCCGCGGCGCCACTCCCGCCGAGGACGCCCGGCTCGCCGCCGAGCTGCGCAGCGGTGAGAAGTCGCGGGCCGAGAACGTGACGATCGTCGACCTGTTGCGAAACGACCTCGGCCGCGTCTGTGAGCTGGGCTCGGTCGAGGTACCCGAGCTGATGCGAATCGAGAGCTATGAGACCGTGCATCAGCTCGTCTCTTGCGTGCGCGGACGGCTGCGGCCGGAGCTGACTCCGGTGGATGCCGTGCGTGCCTGTTTTCCGCCCGGTTCGATGACCGGGGCGCCGAAGCGGCGCACGATGGAGATCATCGACGAGCTTGAGGGCGCGGCGCGCGGCGTTTACTCGGGCGCGATCGGCTGGTTCGGGCTCGGCGGCGCCTGCGATCTCAGCGTCGCGATCCGGGCAATCGTCCTCGACGGCGAAAAGGCGTCGGTCGGTGCGGGAGCGGCGATCGTCATCGATTCCGACCCCGACGAGGAGCTCGTGGAGACGTTGCTCAAGGCGCGCGCTCCGATCGCCGCTTTCAAGTGCGAAAACTCACTTTTGGGCCGAACTTAAGCCTCCAGATAAAAGTTGGACGAATGTCTGGTCCAAAAATCAGACTCCTCACCCGTTCTTTCCGGTGACGCGGCCCTGACTCGCCCTCTGTGAGGGCACCCGCAGGGGCCCTACCAGTAAGGAGATTCACCGGATATGACCGCTCGATCGAATTCACCACTTAGCTTGCGCGGCGCGGCGCTCTGCCTGATGGCGTGCCTGCTCGCAGGCCTGTCGCTGGCATCCACGTCCGCCCAGGCGGCAACTTCCAACGCACTCAACCTCTGCATCGAACGAGCTGGGACGCACAAGGGCACGGTTCGCCTGATCTCGGCGAAAGCTCACTGCAAGAGCAGCGAGCGCAGCGCCACGTTCCTGACCGCCTCGGGCAGCCAGGGCGTGCTTGGCGCCGAAGCCGAAAGCGGCGCCACCGGCGCCACTGGCCCGGTCGGAGCACCCGGCCCCCAGGGCGAAAAAGGCCCGCGTGGCGACAAAGGCCCCCAGGGCGAGCAGGGTTCCACCGGTGAGAAAGGTCTCAACGGGGACAAGGGTGCAACGGGCGACAAGGGCCCGCAGGGCGAGGCCGGCAGCAAGGGCCCAGACGGCAACAAGGGTCCGACCGGAGACAAGGGTCTCCAGGGCGAGCCGGGCGACAAGGGCGCTGTTGGCGAGCAGGGTCCTGTCGGCGACAAAGGCCCCCAGGGCGATCCCGGTGACAAAGGTCCGGTAGGCGAGCAGGGTCCCGCTGGTGAGAAAGGTCCCGCTGGTGAGCAGGGCTCCGTCGGTGACAAGGGCCCGCAGGGCGAGAAAGGCCTGGTTGGCGAGCAGGGTCCCACCGGCGACAAAGGCCCCGACGGCGAGAAAGGCCCTCAGGGCGATTCCGGTGAAAAGGGTCTCCCGGGTGAGCAAGGTCCGGTAGGCGAGAAAGGCCCCGACGGCGATAAAGGTCCCCAGGGCGAGCCGGGCGACAAGGGCGCCGCTGGTGAGCAGGGCCCCGTTGGTGACAAGGGCCCCCAGGGCGAGGCCGGTCCCGCCGGTACCGAAGGCCCGATTGGGCCGAAAGGTCCGGAAGGCGACAAGGGACCGACCGGCGACAAGGGTCCCCAGGGCGATCCCGGAAACAAGGGTCTGACCGGAGACAAAGGTCCCCAGGGCGATCCTGGCAACAAGGGTCTGACCGGCGACAAGGGCCTGACCGGAGACAAAGGTCCGACCGGAGACAAGGGTCTGACCGGAGACAAGGGTCTGACCGGAGACAAGGGTCTGACCGGAGACAAGGGTCTGACCGGCGATAAGGGTCTGACCGGCGACAAGGGGCCCGTTGGCGATAAGGGTCTCCAGGGTGAACAGGGCCCCGCTGGCTCGGCTGCTGCTCGCGAGATCCGCGGTGGCGGTGCCGTCGAAAACAACATGGGCAACCGGTTCTTCGGCCCCGCAATCGACGTGGGCTACCCCACGGAGACCGCTATTCAGGAAGTGCTGCCGTCGGGTGGAAAAGTCAGCAACCTCAGGGTCTACCTGACTAAGCCCGCCGGTGACAGCAGCTCCGACATCTACACGTTTGTCGTGCGCAGGGACCCGGCCGGTGTGGCCGGTCCGGTCAACACCAGTATCACCTGCACGATCAAAAGCTCGGCATCGAGCTGCGAAGACAAAGTCAACTCGCAGACGTTTGCTGCTGGGGACGCGATCTCGGTCCTCGCGACCGAGAGCAACAGCCCCGAAACCAGCACGATGTTCTTCCGCCTCGACTACCAGCCGTAGCCGAGCCGGACATCGACGCTGTGCCGCCGCCCATCCATCCGATGGGCGGCGGTGTTTCGTAGGTCATTCGACCGCGACGATCTGGCCCGATTCGACCAGTCGCAGCGCCCGCTTGAAGCTCGGGTCGAAGACCTCGACCTCGACCGGGGCACCTGGATAGGCAAGGTAGATGCTCTGGGAATTACCCCGGTCGTAATAGATGGTGGCGTTGTCGGGCGCCCGAGCGATCGTGCCGTCGGACCGCTTGGCCTGGCGGCGCAGGGAGGCGGCGGCATTCGGTTGTGCGTAGGTGCCGATCGTGAGGAAGCCGGCTCTCTTGTCGCCCGCTTCGGCGCCGCCGGTCAGATAGCGCACGTAGGTGCGGTCCTTGTCGGGCCGGCTCAGCTCCAGTTCCGTTCCGGCCTGTTCGCCGGCCCAGTAGATCGGTATCGCGCTCGAGGCGGTCTCGCGCAGGGATTCCGGACTGACGATCTCGGCGGTGCCCGAGCTGGTCGTCTGGCTTGTGCTGGTGCTCGTGTTCGAGTCCGACCCGCCACAACCCCCCAGCAGGGCCAGGCTCAGCGCCGTCACCGTGATCGCCGTAGGACGGCTCACGAGATGCTCGCCCCACAGTGCGAACCGAAGTGCGCGGTCCAGACGACGGTGTCGGCTTGCCCTTCGAGCTCGCCCACCTGCCGGTTCAGACCGAGGACTTCGTAGTCGCCGAGGATGTTGTGGCGGTGCTCAGGAGATCGCATCCAGGCGCGGAAGATCGAGCGCACCGTGCCGTAGGCCCCGACTCCCCAGGCGAGGTTCTCGCCCACGTGCCAACAGGCTTCAGACATGTAGCCCGCCTGCTGCATCCAGTAGGTGAATTCGCGGCCGCAAGCGCTGTGGCTGAAGCTGTCGCAGCGCAGCACGTCGGTTCCCTTGTCTTCTGAGGAGAGGTCGAGCTGTGGCGAGTCGGCGAGCACGCCCAAGCCGGCGCCGGAACGGGCAAAGTCGGTCATGCAGCGCATCGCCTGCTCTTGAGCCACGGAAGAAGTCGCATTGGTTTGGTTCGGGCAAGCCGTCACGGGGGCGATCAGCGAAGCGCCCGCGCTCGGCGCGGCGATTAGGCAGAGGAGGATCACGATCGCGATCCCGGGGTGAGCGAGCCTGGATGTCATCGTCTCCTTGTCGTCAGATTCCCTCGTTGACGGAGATAGAGATCTATCGAGCCTGGACGTATGTACTAGTGGCTGCGGTCGGACTCGTTAAGGGGCTGCGACGACCCCGCGGCGGCCGGCCGCTCGCCGCCGATATCCTTCCGCTCCCAACCGCACTCGACCCGAGCTAGGAGCCATGGCCGTAGACACCGCCGCCTTCCGTGAGCAGACCGACGAGCAGCAGGCGATCACCGAAATGGTGCGCCAGTTTGCCGACGAGAAGATCATTCCCAACGCCGAGCACTACGACCACGAGGACTCCTACCCGGAGCCGATCGTCGAGGAAATGAAGGAGCTCGGCCTCTTCGGGGTGACGATTCCCGAAGAGTACGGCGGCATGGGCCTCGATCTGACCACCTACGCGATGATCGTCGAAGAGCTCTCGCGCGGCTGGATCTCGATCTCCGGCGTCGTCAACACCCACTTCATCGGCTCCTACCTCTTGATGAAGTTCGGCACTGACGAGCAGAAGGAGTACTTCCTGCCGAAGATGGCGACCGGCGAGATCCGCGCCGCCTTCTCGCTGTCTGAGCCCGAGGTTGGCTCCGACGTGCAAGGCATCAAGGCCACCGCCAAGAAGGGCGACGATGGCAACTGGGAGCTCAACGGCCAGAAGATGTGGGTCACCAACGGCCTCGGCTCCTCCGTCGTCTTCGTCTTGATGAAGACCGACCCCAAGGCCGAACCGGCCTACAAGGGAATGACCTGCTTCATCACCGAGAAGAAGCCTTGGGAGGAAATTAACGAGGGCGACTTCAAGGGCCTCAACGTGCCGCCCAAGATCAAGAAGATGGGCTACAAGGGCGTCGAGTCCACCGAGCTCGTCTACGACGGCTACCGCTGTCCGCCCGAGCGCGTGCTCGGTGGCGAGGAGGCGGGTGTCGGTCAGGGCTTCGTGCAGATGATGGACGCCCTCGAGGTCGGCCGCGTCAACGTCGCCGCCCGCGGCGTCGGCATTGCCCAGCGCGCCCTCGAGCTCGCCCTGCGCTACAGCCAGGAGCGCAAGACCTTCGGCAAGCCGATTGCTCAGCACCAAGCGATCCAGTTCAAGCTCGCCGACATGGCAACCAAGATCGAGGCCGCCCGCCTCGTCACCCGCAAGGCGGCGCGGATGAAGGATGCCGGCGCGCGCTCCGATCTGGAGGCCGGCATGGCCAAGCTGCTCGCCTCGGAGACCGGCAAGGAGTGCGTCGAGGAGTGCTTCCGCATCCACGGCGGCTACGGCTACTCGAAGGAGTACGAGATCGAGCGCCTTTACCGCGACGCGCCGCTGCTGCTGATCGGCGAGGGAACCTCGGAGATCCAGCGCATGGTGATCGGCAAGAAGCTGCTGCAGAGGCACAAGATCTAGATGGGGAGCCGCTAAGCGCATGGCGTCCACCCCGGACCTGATCAAACTCGCCGTCGAGCGGTTCCAGGCAGAGGTCCCGGCGCTGCAGAAGCTGAAACTGGTTTTCGGCCTCGAACTGAAGGCCAAACACGACATCCAGCTCTACCGGGTCGAGGTGCCGGGTCCGATCATCAAGAAGGACCTTTCCCAGGACGAGCGGGTGCTGGTCCAGATCGATCGCCCGCAGTTCAACGAGCTGGCTGAGAACGGCACCGTGCGCAGCTACCGCAAGGCCTATGAGACGGGCCATATCAAGGCGACTGGCGACTCCAACGTGAAGAAGCTGATCGCCCAGGTAGTAGAACGCCACGAGGAACGCGCCCGGCTCAAAAAGGCCCACTGAGCGCGCCACCCCCGAAGCATGGCGCGCGGATAGCATCCCGCGCCGTCCAAATCCCAAGGAGATCCAGAAGAAGATGAGCGAGCAGAGCTACGAGCTGACCACCGACCAGGCGGAGCGTGAGGCGTCAGGCGCGCACGCCTACGGCCGCTACCTCGAGGAGTTCGAGGTCGGCGCCATCTACAAGCACTGGCCGGCCAAGACGGTGACCGAGTCAGATGACCACCTCTTCTGCCTGATCACGATGAACCACCACCCGCTGCATCTCAACGACATCTACGCGGCGGGCTCGCAGCAAGGCCAGAACGTCGTCGTCGGTCCGCTCGTCTACTCGCTGGCGCTCGGCATGTCGGTCTCCGACGTTTCCGGCAAGGCGATCGCCAACCTGGCGACCGAAGACCTCAGCCACCCCAACCCGGTCTTCCACGGCGACACCCTCTTCTGCGAGACCAAGGTGCTCGAAGTCAAGCCCTCGAAATCGAAGCCCGACCGCGGCGTGGTCAAGGTCCACACCCGCGTGCTCAACCAGGACGGCGTCCTCGTCGCCGAGTTCAAGCGCCTAGTCCTCGTCCCCCGCAAGAACCCCGGCGAGGCCCCGGCTCCAGAGAGCGCCGTCGAGTAGCCCCGATCCGCGCTGCCGCGCGGATCAGGTCACATAGCTGTCCCTAGGCCGCGAGGTTTCGCGCGTCCCAAGCGAGTCTGGCTGCGCCAGCCTTGCGGAATGGCGAACCGAGTACCTCACGCGAATCAAGTTCTCAATGAAATAGCTCGAGAGCTTGATTCACATCGGCGGGGTGGGCCGGCCACGCTCGCGCTTCGCGCGCTGGCGGAGAAGCAGCACGGAGTCATTGCCCATCGACAACTCTCCGAGCTTGGGCTGGGGAATGGGCTAATCCGAAGCAGGATCGAAAACGGCAGTTTGATTCCCATTCACCAGGGCGTCTTCGCGCTCGGGCACGGCATGATCAGCAGGCGCGCCAGGTGGATGGCGGCGGTCATCGCGTGCGGGCCTGGAGCTGTCCTATCTCATAGCAGCGCTGCCGAGCTCTGGAACATCCGCCGAGCGGGACCGATGCCCGAGGTGACGCGACGTTCTGGCGGTAGCCCCCGTGCGGGGATCCGCCTTCACCAGACAAGGATGCTCGACGACACCGAGATCGTCGAGAAGGATGGAATCCCTACGACCTCGGTCGAGCGCGTGTTGCTCGACATGACTGCGCGACTTGATGACCGTCAGACCGAGCGGATTCTCGTGGCAGCGGATCGGACAGGGGTCCTACGATGGTCGGAGCTGAGCCGACTCGTCGAAAGGACACCGCGGCGACCGGGAGCGGGTCGCCTGAGAAGGGCGGCGCTCCAAGTTGATCCCAGGGCGACCGACGCCATTTCTCCTCTGGAGGTCGATTTTCTCGCTCTCTGCCGACGGGCTGGCCTTCCATTGCCGCAGGTAAACGTTGTGGTCGAGGGTCACCTGGCCGACTTTCTCTGGCCGGTAGAGCGAGTCGTGGTCGAGACGGATGGCTATGCGTTCCACGCCGACCGGCCTGCGTTTGAGCGTGATCACACCCGTACGGCAGAGCTCGAAGCGAGCGGATATCGAGTGCATCGCGCCACCTACCGCATGCTCACCCGTGACCCCGCGCCGTTCCTCGACCTCGTCCGTGCCTCGCTAGATCGGTCTCGGCGTACCAGTGGACGCGAATCAAGTTCTCCAGCCATTTCATCGAGAACTTGATTCGCATCGATGCTTGTTTCGACCTGGGCTAGTGAGCCTCGCCTGAGGCGTGGGCGGGGGGGCGGGACTCCTCGGCCAATGAGGTGATCTCGAGCGGGCCCTGGGCGGCGTCTTCGAGCACGTCGGTCGCCTCTTCGGCGGAGCGGGCGTAGAGCTCGACCAGGGCGTGGACGACGACCTGGTCGTCGTCATGCTTGTGGAAGCGGACGTGGGTGAAGAACTCGCGCACGCCGGGGTCACCGAAGGCACCGTAGGTGAGGAACTCGGCGGCTTCGGGGCCTGAGCAGCTCTCGATCCGCTCCTGGTCGACCCGCACGGTGCAGGAGGCGACCCAAGGGGTGCCGGCGACCATTCGTTCCCAGCGGTCCTCGATCGGCACCACCTGGTTGTCCTGGAAGGTCAGGTGCGGCTGGTCGTGCATACAGTTGACGCATTGGACCAGCGCCTCCTGGACCTCGTCGATGCCCTCGGCGAGGATGCCGCTGTCCGGATCAATCCGGCGGATCGCGTCGTAGTGGATCTGGATCTCGAGGTTTTGGGACCAGCAGCGGTAGCAGCGCAGCCAGGCCGAACGGTCCCCGTTGAGCTCACTCATGACCCTATTGTCGCGCGTCGCCTGCGCCGATGCTCAAACAGGGTCGAGCGTCGCCAGCTGATCGGCGATCAGGCGCGCAAGCGCGAGCGAAGATGTCGCCGCGGGGGAGGGTGCGTTGCGCAAGTGGATCGCCCGCTCGGTGCGGTGGACGACGAAGTCGTCGACCAGGGACCCGTCGCGGCTCAGCGCCTGGGCGCGGATGCCGGCCGACGCCGGCCTGGTGCGGGCCCCGCGCAGCGCCGGGACCATGCGCACCGCCTCCGCCAGGAAGGCGCTGGGGCTGGCGGCGCGCTGTAGCTCTCGGAACCCGGTTCGCCAATGCCGCCCGGCGAGGCGCCAGGTCCCGGGCCACGCAAGCGTCTCGCCGAGGTCGCGTGGTCGCACCGTGCGCAGCCGGTAAGCGTCGCGAGCCGGCGCCAGCAGGGCGCTTGGCCCGACCAGCAGACGGCCGTCGAGCGTGCGAGTGAGGTGGGCTCCGAGAAAGGGCAGGTCGGGATCGGGCACCGGGTAGACGTTGGCCCGCACGGCGGCGGCCGCGTCGCCGATCGCCTCGAGATAGCCGCCGCGGAAGGGCACGATGCGCGGGTCCTTCGGCGCTCCGCAGGCGACCGCGAGGCGGTCAGCCCGGAGTCCGGCGCAGAAGACCGCCGTGGCGGCTCGGGTTGTTCCGCGCCCGTGGCGCAGCTCGATCCGTCCCGGCGTATGGCTGATGCCGGCGACCGCCGCGCCGAGGTGAACGGTGCCTCCCGCCTCGGTCACGTCCGCCGCATAGGAGGCAGCGATTTGGCCGAAGTCGACGATGCCGGTCTCGGGCGAGTGCAGCCCGGCCAGGCCCACGGCCGCGGGCTCGACCTCACCGATCTCGTTGCCGGTCAACCTCCGTAGGCCCGGCACGCCGTTGGCAAGACCGCGCCGTTCCAGCTCGCCGAGGCCGGCGAGTTCCCGCTCCGCGGTCGCAACGATCAGCTTCCCGTCCTTGCGGTAGGGCAGGTCGCGCTCGTCGCAATACTCATAGAGCGCTCGCGAGCCCTCGACACAGAGCCGCGCCTTCAGCGATTCCGGCCGGTAGTAGATGCCGGCGTGGACCACGCCACTGGAGTGGCCGGTCTGATGCCGGCCAATGGCCGGTTCAGCCTCGAGCACACACAGCCTGGCGCCCGGCTGTCGATTGAGCAGCTCTCGCGCTACTGCCAAGCCAACGATGCCAGCGCCGACGACAACGAGATCGCACTCAGTCGGCGGCTGCGAGTCAACCTGCACGGGCGTCTGCCGCGCGATTTGCTGACCTCAGGAGTGGCCGTTGCTGCCGCTCGAGCGCTCGCCGACCAAGTCGACGATCTCACCCATGATCTTGTTGATGTCGAAGTCCTTTGGGGTGTAGACGCCGTCGACGCCGGCTTCGCGCAGGCGCTTGGCATCGGCCGGGGGAATGATGCCACCGGCGACCACCGGCGCGTCTACCTGCTCGTCGCGCAGGCGGCGCACCACCTCGGGCACCAGCTCGAGGTGGGAGCCGGAGAGGATCGAGAGGCCGATCACATCGACGTCCTCCTGCAGGGCGGACTCGGCGATCTCCTCAGGGGTGAGGCGGATGCCCTGGTAGATCACCTCCATGCCGGCGTCGCGGGCGCGCAGGGCGATCTGCTCGGAGCCGTTGGAGTGGCCGTCGAGACCGGGCTTGCCGACCAGGATCTTGATCCGGTGGCCAATCTGCTCGGAGACCTCATCGACCCTGGCGCGGATCGCCTCCAGCTGCTCACGATCGGCGGCCGGTGCGGCACCGCTGACCCCGGTCGGTCCGCGATAGGCGCCAAACGCCTCGCGCAGCACTTCGGCCCACTCGCCGGTGGTGGCGCCGGCCTTGGCGGCGGCGATCGTCGCCGGCATGATGTTCTGGCCGTCATCGGCGGCGACGCGGCCGAGCTCGGTCAACGCAGCCTGCACGGCATCCTCGTCGCGCTCGGCCTTCCAGGCCTCCAGTGCCTCGACCCGTTCGCGCTCGACCTCGGGGTCCGGGGTGAGAATGCCGCCGTCGGCGCCGGCGGTCAGCGGCGAGTCCTCGCTCTCAGTGAAGCTGTTCTGGCCGATCACTTTCTGTTCGCCGGACTCGATCCGCGCCACCCGCTCGCGGTGGGACTCGACCAGGCGGGCCTTCATGTAGGGGACGGCGGCAACGGCGCCACCGTGCTCCTCGACCACGGCCATCTCGGCGCGGGCGCCGGCGATCAGCTCGTCGACCAAGCCGTCCATCACCACCGAGCCCTCGAAGATGTCGGGGTACTCGAGCAGGTCGGTCTCGTTGGCCAGCACCTGCTGGATTCGCAGGCTCCACTGCTGGTCCCAGGGGCGGGGGAGGCCCATCGCCTCGTTCCAGGCCGGCAGTTGCAGCGCCCGGGCGCGGGCGTCGCGGCTGAGCGTGACGGCAAGCGCCTCGAGCACGATGCGCTGGATGTTGTTCTCCGGCTGGGCCTCGGTCAGGCCGAGGCTGTTGACCTGGACGCCGTAGCGGAAGCGCAGCATCTTCTCGTCGGTGACGCCGTAGCGCTCGCGGCCGATCTCGTTCCAGAGCCGACCCATCGCCCGCAGCTTGCCGATCTCCTCGATCAGCCGGATGCCGGCGTTGACGAAAAAGGAGATGCGTCCGAAGACCTTGGGGAAATCAGCGTCGGCGACCTGGCCGCGCGCCTGGACCTCGTCGAGCACGGCGATCCCGGTGCAGAGCGCGTAGGCGATCTCCTGTACCGGTGTCGCCCCCGCCTCCTGCAGGTGGTAGCTGCAGATGTTGGTCGGGTTCCAGCGCGGCACCTCGTTGACGGTGAAGGCGACCATGTCGGCGATCAGTCGCATCGAGGGCTCGGGCGGGAAGGCGTAGGTGCCGCGCGAGAGATACTCCTTGATGATGTCGTTTTGGGTCGTGCCGGTCAGCGCCGCCCGCTCGACCCCGTTCTCCTCGGCGACGGTGACGTAGAGGCCGAGCAACCAGGCCGCCGTTGCGTTGATCGTCATCGAGGTGTTCATCTCATCGAGCGGGATGCCGTCGAAGAGCTGGTGCATATCGCCCTTGTGGGCAACCGAGACGCCGACCTTGCCGACCTCGCCGCGGGCGAGAACGTGGTCGGGGTCATAGCCGGTCTGGGTCGGCAGGTCGAAGGCGACCGAGAGCCCGGTCTGGCCCTTGGCGAGGTTGCCCCGGTAGAGCTCGTTGGAACGCTTGGCATCGGAATGCCCGGCGTAGGTGCGCATCACCCAGGGGCGGTCGCGCTCGGGAAGGCGGTGCTCGCTCACGCTCCAATCTTATTTGTCCGCGGCCGAAATACGCCGTTCACCGGCTCCCGGGCCGCATCGTTCCGCTCGGGCTGTGTTTAGGCTGCGAACCGTGAGAGTGCTGCGCACAGCCATTTTTGCCCTGCTGCTTGTCGGAATGCTGGCCTTTGCCTCGGGCGCTGGGGCGACCCTGATCGGCATTTACCGCAACAGCATGGAAAACAAGGGCCAGTTGGCCCAGATCGTCAAGCTCTCTGGCGAGCGCTGCGCCCGTGGCGGCAGCGAAGGCGCCTTCACGATCACGATCGGCAAAGCGACCAAGGAGTGCTCTTACCGCACCCCCGTGCTCGGCCGCGACCTCGAGATCGGCGCGACGATGCGTCTGCTCAGCAAGCCACAGGTGCCAAAATCGGTCCAGCGCTCCGCCTTTCTGGCGCTCGACCTGCGCTCGGGCGGCGGCGCGCGCTACCAGCTCGCTGTCTACCCACTGCAGGACAAGGCGCAGATTCGCAAGGTGCGCGCCGACGGCACGATCGAGTACCTCGATATCGAGAAGAACGTGGCGGGGGTCGGTGGCGCTGAAAAACCGAACCAGCTGCGCCTGCGCGCCTTCAACGTCACCAGCGGCGAAGAAAAGGGGAGCTGTCAGTTGCTCGCCTACGTCGGTGGGCAGCTGGTTGCCGAAGCCACCGATCCCGGCGCCGGTGAACTGAGTGGGCGGGCCTCTGGCTTCTCACTCGGCTCGGCCAAGGTCGCCAAGGGAGCGGGGGCTACCGTCGACGACGTGGTCGTTCGCGTCCCCAGCCCCTACTAGGCCTTCAGCACCCAGTCCGCGGCGCGGTAGATGTGCTCGACGGCGCCGCGCCGGGGCAGCGTCTCAACCAGCTCGATGCAGCCGAGTTTCTTCAGCACCCGCACGTGGTAAGCGACGCTGCGCAGGTCGAGCTCCAGCTCGGCGGCAATCAGCTTCGGGCTTTTCGCCCCTTCGGTGAGCAGCTCGAGGGCACATGCGCGCACATCGTTGGAAAGCGCTTTCGCTAAGCGTGGGTCGAGCGAGTGAAGATTCGATGCCATCGCGATCCAGCCTCCCGAGTGGTTTGCGATGTTGGTTGTTCAGCATAACTATTTTGAGTAGTTAAGTAAACTTATAGGTAGACAGACGTACGACGCTGGCCAGAAAAGGCGCTGCTGAGCAGAACTTCCGCATAATGCGTGGCGATGTCGACCACGACGGTGGAGAAGCCGCGCAGCGGGGGGCCCGGCTCGGATCTGGGCGGTGAGTGGCGCGTGATCGTCCGCAACGACAGCCACAACACCTTCGATCACGTCGCCGAGACCCTGGCGCGCGTGCTGCCGGGAGTCTCGCTGGAGCGGGGTCACCAGTTCGCCGACAGCATCCACAACAGTGGCCAGGCGATCGTCTGGTCGGGCCCGCGCGAGCTTGCCGAGCACTACTGGGAGCAGCTCGAGGCGGCGGGCCTGACGATGGCTCCGCTGGAACGCTGTTGAGGCTCCTGCCGCGCGGACACACTGCCAGCGCCTGCCTGCTCGTCGCCGGTCTTCTCATCCTCGGCACTGCTCCCGCTGTCGCTGAGCCTGCCCTGCCAGAAGGCTTCCAGGACAGCGTCGTCTTCGGCAATCTCGAACAGCCGACCAACTTCCGCTTCGCTCCCGACGGCCGGGTATTCGTCGCCGAGAAGCCGGGCAGGATCCTCGTTTACGAAAACATCGAAGACACGACGCCGGAAGTCTTCGCCGACCTGCGTACCGATGTCTACGACAGCGGCGACCGCGGCCTGCTCGGCCTTGCCCTCGATCCGAAATTTGATCAAGGCCGCCCCTACGTCTATGCCCTCTACACCTACGATCACGTCCTCGGCGATGAAGCTCCACCGCCGAAGTGGGGGAAACCGAAAACAACTGGCGATCCCTGCCCCGACCAGAACGGCGGCGACGCCTGCCTGGTCAGCGGGCGCTTGGTGCGCCTGGAAGCGATTGGCAATCACGCCAAGGAATTGGGCGGCGAACCGGTGCAGACAGTCCTTGCCGAAGGCTGGTGCCAGCAGTTCTCTTCCCACTCGATCGGCGATTTGCAGTTTGGTCCCGAAGGCGCTCTCTTCGCCAGTGGCGGTGACGGGGCCAGCTTCACTTCGGCTGACTACGGGCAATTCGGCAACGAACCAAACCCGTGCGGAGACCCACCGGGAACGAAAGGCACCGCGCTCACACCCCCCACGGCGGAAGGCGGATCGCTGCGGGCGCAAAACCCGCAGGTCCTCAACGGCAAGATCATCCGGGTCGATCCCGACAGCGGCAAAGGCCTGCCCGGCAATCCACTCTTCGGCAAAGAAGCGAGCTCCGGCGCGGCCGGGGAAAACGAAGCTCGACTCGTCGCCGAGGGATTCCGCAACCCATTCCGCTTCGCCTTTGACCCGCAGACGGGAGAGCTCTACACCGACAACGTCGGCTCTTCCGAGATCGAGGAGATCGACCACTTTCCGACACCTCCGAGTGGCCTCTACAACTCGGGTTGGCCTTGTTATGAGGGCCCCGAGCGCCAGTTCCAATTCGATGGTCTCGGACTGAACGTCTGCAAACGCCTCTACGAAGCCGAAGAAAACGGCGAAGACAAGACGTCCGATCCATTCTTCTATTACAGCCACGGTCAGTCGGTCGTGCCTGACGACGAATGCCCAATCGAATATGGCTCGGCGCTCGGCGGCATCTCTTTCTACGAGGGCAACGAGTTCCCCGCCGAGTACAAAGGCGCCCTCTTCTTCACCGATACCGTGCGCGGCTGCGTCTGGGTGATGTTCCGTGGAGAGGACGGCCAGCCTGATCCTTCGACCACGATGCGATTCATGCGCGAGAGCAGGATCTATCCCGCCGTGGACATCGAGGAAGGGCCGGAAGGCGGCCTCTATTACGCCGATCTCTTCGGCGATGAAGAATTCGGCGAAGGCGCGATCCACCGGATCACCTACAACCCTGGGGCGCCGACGGCGAAGCTCACCGCCAATCCTCCATACGGGACGACGCTCCCGCTCAAAGTCACCTTCGACGCCGGCGAATCCTCGGACCCTAACGGCCAAGCGCTCTCCTACGCGTGGGATCTCAATGGCGACGGCACCTTTGAGACCAGCGGTGGCGAAACCCAGACGCTTGAATTCACCAAGGCCAAGCTCGAAGAAGAGGAAGCGAAAAAAGAAAGCCTCAACAAGGTCGTGGCCGTGCGGGTAGAAGACCCAGACGGCAATACCAGCGTCGCCCGGGTCACCGTCTATCCCGGCGACAAACCACCGACGCCCAAAATCGACACCCCGGATCCTTCGCTGAAATGGAAGGTTGGTGACGCGATCCATTTCGAAGGGTCGGCGACCGACGCCAAAGGGCAGGCGATGGAGGAACCGCTCTCCTACTACTGGAGCACCCGGTTGCTCCACTGCCCGACAGGGCCACTCAATTGCCACTCGCACCCCCTGCAGATCTTCGCCGGCGTCAGGGAAGGCGAACTCACCGCGCCCGAACATGACTACCCCTCATACATCGAAATCACCCTGCGGGTTGCCGACGATCGCGGCCTGACCGCGAGCAAGACGATCAAACTCGAACCGCGGGGGGTAAACATCTCCGTCGCCTCTTCACCGCCGGGGATTGAGCTGACCGCCGGTCTCCTGCAGGGCCCCTCACCGCTGCCGCTGACCGCGATCGAAGGCTCCCACGTCCTGCTCTCGGCGCCGGAGACCGCGCAGGTCGGTGGCAAGACGTACACCTGGAAAAGCTGGTCGGACGGCGGCGAACGCATTCACACGGTGCTTGCACAATCGTCCGGCGAAATCACCGCCACTTACATCGGGGTGCCGGAACCTTCGGCGGAGACGTCTGGCGGTGGTCCCGAACCAAAATCATCTGTCCAGCAGGAATCGCCGAAGGCAAAAGTCGGCTCCCATCCGCCCAGGTCAACCCGCAGCCGCACGGCGCGCTTCGCCTTCTCGGCCGGCCAGAGCGGCGCCAGCTTCAAGTGCAAGCTCGACAAAGGCCCTTATAGGACCTGTCGCTCACCGCATGTCTACAGGCAGCTGAAGCCCGGCTCGCACAGCTTTGCCGTGGTCGCGATTGTCGCCGGCAAACAGAGCAAGCCGGCGAAGTTCAGCTGGAAGGTGCTGAGGCCGAAAGGCCGCTAGCCGCGGCGCCGTGCCTCGCTGCGCTACTCGGCGGCGAGCAGGGTGTGCCAGCTGGGCAGCAGCGGCAGGTCGTAGAGGTCGATGCAGGAGGCACGCGCCTTCTCGATTTCCTCGGAGAACCAGTAGCGCTCGAAGTCCGAGCGGCTCTCCCAGAGCGAGGACTGACGGAAGGAAAGCGGGTCGTCCACGGCTCGGGTTAGCGACCAGCTCTTGGCGCCGTAGGCGGGCATCCGCGCCGCCGCCGGTTCCCAGAGATCGAGCCAGCGATCGGCCCGGAAGGGGGCGATGTGCCAGTCCAGTACGCAAATCTCGCTCATCAGGCTCCCACCTCCGCCCGGATCGCGCCCGGGCCGTCCTCGTTCTTGCCGGCGTCCGCGGACTCGGCCCCGACCAGGATCGCGATCTTGCCGAGGTGCTTGTTTTCGTGCAGCAGCTGGTGCGCTTCGGCGACGCCGTCGAAGCCCATCGTCTGCCAGATCACCGGCCGGACCTTGCCCTCGGCCATCAGCTGGTTGGCCTTCATGCACTCATAGGCGTTGGCGAAGTGCGAGCCGATAATCTGCTTCTGCTTCATCCACAGGTAGCGCACGTCGAAGTCGAGCTGGTAGCCCGAGGTGGCGCCGCAGATGACGACTTTGCCGAAGGGCTTGACCGTGAAGACCGAGGTCGGGAAGGTCGCCCGGCCGACGTGCTCGAAGACGATGTCGGGGGCGTCGCCAAGGATCTCCTTGACCCGCTTGGCGAAGCCGCGGGAGGCCTTGAAGCGCTCCTTGTCAGCCGCGGGGTCGGCGAGGTTGGCGTCGGTGCGCATCATCTCGCTGAACTCGTTGCGGTTGATGTAGTCGACCGCGCCGAGCTGCTTGACCAGCTCGCCCTTCTCGTCGGAGGAGACGACGCCGACCGCGTTCGCCCCGGCCGCCTTGCAGAGCTGCACGGCGAAGACGCCGAGGCCGCCGGCGGCCCCCCAGATCAGCACGTTGTGGCCGGGCTGCAGCTTGCACTGGTCGATCAGCATCCGGTAGGCGGTGAAGTAGGTGAGCCCGTAGGAGGAGGAGTCAACCCAGGAGAGGTTCTGGGGGCGGGGCAGGAGCTGCTGCGCCTGCACCTTGGTGAACTGGGCGAAGGAGCCCCAGGTGGTCTCATAGCCCCAGATCCTCTGGCTCGGCGCGGCCAGCGGGTCGAGCCCGTGGACCTCGACGTCCTCGTAGGAGGCCTGGTTGCAGTGGACGACGACCTCGTCGCCCGGCTTCCAGCGGGTGACGCCCTCGCCGACCTTCCAGACGATCCCCGACGCGTCGGAGCCGCCGATGTGGTGGCCGTACTCGGGGTGATCGCCGTAGCCGAAGACGGAGACCGGCTTGCCCAGTGCTGCCCAGACGTTGTTGAAGTTGACCCCGGCGGCCATCACGCGGACGATCACCTCGAAGGCGCCCGGCTCGGGAACCTCGATCTGCTCGAGCTGGAAAGCGTCGGTGGGCTCGCCCTCGCGCTCCTGGCGGATCACCCAGGCGGCCATCGTCTCGGGCAAGGTGCCGGGCTCTACGTCCAGCTTCGCGACTGTGCTCGTGTCAACGGCCAACTGTGATCCTCCGCGGGTTGGGTAGGGACGGGCGGCGAATCCTACCCAAGGCCACCTGACGCGGCGCACGCCTGCGTCCTCCCTCGCTTGTGTGCAGAGCACACGGCGCTTGGTGCGTCCTTGGCCTGCTTGGTCAGGCGGCCTTGGAGCTGTCGTTCAGCTCGGTGAGAATCGGCCGCACGGGGCGGTCGACGCGGCGGGGCTCCTCGATCTCCTTGCCTGAAGCGGCGCCCATCTCCTCGATCCGCCGCAACTGGGGGACGATTCGGCTATCCCAGGAGCCGACGGCATCGTCGAAGGATTTCGTCGCTGAGCTGAGCTGGCGGCCCGCCTTGGCGAAGTGCTCAACGAAGGAGCCGCTGCGGCTGTGCAGCTCGCGTGCGGCCGAGGCGATCTCCTGGGCCTGCTCGGCGATCTGCTCCTGGCGCCAGCCAAGCTCGACCGTGCGCAGCAGGCCGACCAGCGTGGTCGGCGTCGCGATCAGGATCTTCTGCTCAAGCGCGTAGTCATAGAGCGAGGGCTCGGCCTCGAAGGCGGCGTGCAGGGCGGCCTCGGAGGGCATGAAGCAGACGACGAAGTCGGGCGTCTCGCCGCTGTCGAACTGGTCCTGGTAGCGCTTCGAGGCGAGTTTGGTGATGTGGTCGCGGACCTGGCGCGCGTGGCGGATCAGCTCGCCCTTGCGACTGGCGTCGTCCTCGGCCTCGAGCACCTCGAGGTAGGCGTCGAGCGGCACCTTGGAGTCGATCACGACGCGGCGTCCGGCCGGCAACATCACCACGGCATCGGGTCGAAGGATTCCCTCGCCGTCGTTGAAGGTTTGCTGCAGCTCGAAGTCGACGTGCTCGGTCATGCCGGCGATCTCGACGCAGCGCTTGAGTTGCACCTCGCCCCACTGGCCGCGAGTCTGCGGCTGGCGCAGCGCCTTGACCAGCGTCCCGGTCTGGGTGCCGAGGTCGCCGAGCCCGACCTTCATCTCATCGAGCAGCGTGCGCACCGCGCCGTCGGCGCTGCGGCGGTCGCGACTCATCGTCGAGACCTCTTTTTCGATCCGCTCGAGGTTT
Source organism: uncultured Solirubrobacterales bacterium (assembly GCA_963716345.1). Taxonomy (GTDB): domain Bacteria; phylum Actinomycetota; class Thermoleophilia; order Solirubrobacterales; family 70-9; genus VRUE01. Next base: position 344,495 of record OY970304.1, on the reverse strand, counting down.
TTGCCGATCGGCTCGGTCAGCCGGCGGAACTCGGCCTCGCGCTTCTGCAGCGCTGCCTCCGCCGCTTGGGTGTCGAGCTTGCGCGACTCCTCGTTGACCCGCAGCAGGTCGGCAACCGCCCTCGAGGTCGCTTCCTGGATCGCTGGGCCGTGGTCGAGCGGCGCCTGCTCCTCGGGTCGGTGGGCGACGACATATACGAGTGCCGCGACGAGCGCGAGCACGGCAATTGCGAGCACGATGGTCACCCCAGTGATGTTGACGAGTGGGGCAGACGTAGCGGCGTCGCCGCAAGGCCGCTATTTACGGCAGCAGCAGATCGTTCTCGGAGGAGCTGCGGTACGGGCCGACGGTGAAGCGAACCGGTTTGGCGCTGGGAATGTCGGCGGCGCTAACTTCGTAGACGCCGGTCGGCAGCGCGGCGAGCAGGGAGTTGTTGCCGTTGGCGACGAGCGCTCCCGACTTGGCGTTTTTCGGCCCGCGGACTTCGAGTTTGGAGTTGAAGTCGGTCAAGTTGGCGGTGACGAAGACGACGTTGACCGGCGCTTTGGATCGCACCTGCGGTTGACCCGCATGTTGGTTCTGCGGAATCTGCTGGCTCGGTTCCGGGCCGATCGCGATTCGTGGCGGCTGCACGGTGATCGCTTTTGGCGTCACCGTGACGCTGACCCGGGTCGGCGGTTGCGCCCGGTGTTCGTTGGGATGTTCCTCGGCGCCGCAACCGGCCGCGACCAGTCCCAGCGCGACGACGACGCAGCCTGCGGCGAAGGCTCTGCCTCTCCCACTTCCCATCGGGGCGGAATCTAGCCGAAGGGCAAGTCGACTACGTGAGCCGTAACGCCATCTTCACCTACGAGCAGCTCGGCTCCGAGCTCGGCCTCGCGCCGCACGATCGCCAGCCCGATCGGTCCGTGGGCGGGGGAGACGCAGCTGCCGCCGAGTTTGCCGACCTTCTTTTCGCCAAGCGAGAGCGTCGTCCCGGGGCCCGCGGGCCCGCTGAGCCGGAGGCCGCGCAGGTGGCGATTCGGCTTGCCCTTGTAGTGAAGGCGAGCGACCGTCTCCTGGCCGATGTAGCAGCCCTTCTCGAAGCTGACAGCGGAAGCGACGATGCCGGCCTCGGCGGGCATCGTCGCCGCGTCCATCTCGCTGCCGAAGCGCGGTGTCCCGCTCTCGATGCGGATGATCTCGACGGCGGCGAAGTCGACGGCGGGGGCGCCGGCCTCGGCCAAGGCGGCAATCAGACGCTCGCGGTCCACCACCGGCGCGATCAGGTCTATGCCGAGCGCGGTTCCAACCGCGTGGCACTCGATGCCCTCGACCGCGATCTCTTCATGGAAGTACTCGGGGAGGGGAGAGGAGCCGGCCAGTTCGGCGCTGCGCGGCCCAATCAGCGAGACGATTGCGCGCTCGGCACCAGCATCCACGACGTCTGCATCGCGGCCGATCTTGTACATCTCGAGATGCCGCCGAGCAGCCGCCAGCGCCTCGGGCTCGGTGTCGATCCAAATGGCTGCACTGTTCCTTTTCCCTGATGCTCCCGGCGAAGGCACAGCGGAAAGGTTGAGGACCCGCATGTCGGCCTGCATGTGCCCCTTGCGATCGAGCAGCGCCGCATAACAGCCCTCGCCAGGAGCAAGCGCCTCGATGTCGTTCGTCAACTGTCCCTGCAGGTACTCCGCGGCTTCGGACCCCGTCACCAGCAGCTTCCCCCGGTCAGAGCGATCGAGCACCCCGCACTCCTCCCGCAGCTGCCGGTACTGAGCGTCGATCTCAACTGTCACGGCTTCGGGCATATGCCAATTCTAGGAAGCGGCTGGGGTGGGCGACGGGGATGCCCTCGACCGAGCCTCCCCGCTTTTGCTCGGGCGAGGGCATCCCCGTCGCTCTCGTCACCCGTCTTTTAGATCTGTCAAACTCTTTTAGACGTGTCTAAAACTTCGGAGGCCATAGAGGACTACGCGAAGGCGATCTACGCGCTCTCCCAGCAGCGTCGGGGCCCGGTGCTGAACGGCGAGGTTGCTCAACGCTTGAGCGTGACCCCGGCCACGGCGACCTCGATGCTGAAGAAGCTCGGCGAGCTGGGCTTGGTCGATTACCTCCCCTACAAGGGCGTGACCCTGACCCCGGCGGGGGAGAAGGTCGCGCTCGAGGTGATCCGCCACCACCGCCTGATCGAGGCCTACCTCTCCGAGGCGCTCGGCATGCCCGAGGACCGCGTGCACGAGGAGGCCGAGGTGCTCGAGCACTACATCTCCGAGGAGCTCGAGCTGCTGATCGCGGCCAAGCTCGGTGAGCCGAGCCACGACCCGCACGGCACGCCGATCCCCGGGCCCGATTTGACCTTGCCGGTCGAGGGCGAGGACGGATGAAGCCACCCCCGGTGAGCGCGCCCGAGGCCACCGACGCCCCTCCCAACGGGAATGGACTCGAGGGCGTCCTTCCCGGCGAGGCCGCGGTGGCCGTGCTGCCCGCCGCTCGCTAGACGGCCACGCCCGGGGCTTTTCGCGTTTCTGGCCCTTCCTCGGCCCCGCCTTCATCGCCGCCGTCGCCTACATCGACCCCGGCAACTTCGCCACCAACATCGCCGGCGGCGCCAAGTTCGGCTACCTGCTGCTCTGGGTTGTCCTCGCGGCGAACCTGATCGCGATGGTCGTGCAGACCCAGTCGGCCAAGCTGGGGATCGCGACCGGCAAGAACCTCGCCGAGCTCTGCCGCGAGCGTTTCTCCCGCCGCACCTCGATCGGCCTCTGGCTGCAGGCCGAGCTGGTGGCGATGGCCTGCGACATCGCCGAGGTCGTCGGCGCCGCCCTCGGCCTCAACCTCCTCTTCGGGATCCCGCTCTTCCCCGCCGGCGTGCTCGCCGGCGCCGGCGCCTTCGCGATCCTCGCCCTGCAGCAGAAGGGCTTCCGTCGGCTCGAGGCCGGGATCACGGTCCTGGTCGGCGTCGTCGTCGCCTCCTTTGCCTTCGAGCTCTTCGACGCTAGCCCCGACGCGGGCGAAATCGGCCGCCACCTGATCGTCCCCGGCTTCGCCGGCCCCGAGAGCATCCTGCTCGCCACCGGGATCATCGGCGCGACCGTGATGCCGCACGTGATCTACCTGCACTCGGCGCTGACCCAGAGGCGGGTCGTCGGTCGCAACGACTCCGAGCGGCGCAAGATCCTCGGCTTCGAGCGCGTCGACGTCGTCATCGCACTCTCGCTTGCCGGCGTGGTCAACCTCTCGATGATGATCGTCGCTGCGGCGCTCTTTCACGGCAGCGGTCTGACCGGCGTCGACTCGATCGACGGCGCCTTCGAAGGCTTCAAGACCGCTCGTCTCCGATCGCGCCGCGACCGTCTTCGGTATCGCCCTGCTTGCCTCCGGCTTTGCCTCCTCCTCGGTCGGGACGATGGCCGGCCAGGTGGTGATGCAGGGCTTTCTCCGCCGCCGCATCCCGATCTTTGTCCGCCGCGCGGTCACCCTGGCCCCGGCGCTAATCGTGCTGGCGATCGGAGTCGATCCCACTGACGCCCTGGTCAGCTAGTCAGGTCGTCCTCTCCTTCGGCATCCCCTTCGCCTTGGTGCCCCTGCTGATGCTGACCTCGAACAGGAAGGTGATGGGGGCGCTGGTCAACCCGCGCTGGCTGACCGGTGTCGCGGGCGTGCTCACCGCGATGATCATCGGCTTGAACGTCTTCCTGCTGCAGCAGGTCTTCTTCGGTTAACTGCCGATCAGCTTTGCCGCGAGATCGGGAAGTTCCCTTGCCATGCGGGAGCGGGGGACTACTAGGTCGACGCCGGCGGCTTCGGCGCGTTGCTTGGTGTCGACATCGACGTGGGAGTAGTAGCCGAGGACGGGGATGCCGTGGCCTACGAGGGCGGTGGCTTCCTCGGCGTCCAGGTCGGCGACGATGAGATCAGCGCTGTCGAGTGGGGCGCTCTTCACGCCTGATGTCATCGTCACATCGTGCCCCGCCGCGCGCAGCATCGCCTCGACCTTGCTGCCCAGCAGCAGGTCCGAGGAAATCGCGATGACGCGCGCCACTAGAGCGAGCGGCGTTCGCGGAACTCCTCGCGAACGCTCTCGGGCCGGCCCCACATCTGCACGACCTCGGCTCGGCCCTCGCGCACCTCGCGCAGCTGCATCTCGCCGCCGATGCCTTCGGCGTCGAGCTTTGCCAGCACACCCTTGACCGTCTCGGCGGCGGCCGCGTGGCCGAAGCTGTGGGCGACGATCAGCCGCCAGTCCCAGTCGGCCTTCGAGTAGGGCTGGGCGTTGACCTGGCTCAGCGCCACGGCGGAGTCGACGTAGCGGCTCTCGTCGCTGATGCGCAGGTTGAGCTCGAGGTCGGTCCAGTCGGGCGGCATCGCCTCGAGCACCTGCTGGAAGTCGGCTGCCAGGCTCACGGCTGCAAGCCTAGCTCGAACGCTGCGCTCACATCGAGGGGTCGTTCGAGCAGGCCGTGTTCGAGGTCCCAGTTCGCCCAGGCCTTAAGCACGGTGGGATCGAAGGGCTTCGGGTCGAGGTCGGGGAGCAGCGCGTTGAGTTGGGCCTGCTGTTCGCCGCGCTCGAGGCTGGGCACTTCGGCGAGCAGGTCGTCGAGGGCGCGCTCGGGACTGTGAACGGCCAGTTCGTAGCCCCGTGTGGTCGCCGCGAGAACCGATTCGACCAGCTTGGGATCGTGCTGGATCGTTTTCCGCAAGGCGACGAGCACCAGCTCCGGGTAGGGCGGGGCGCCGTAGCGGTTGACCTTGAAGATCCGGATCGGCACTCCCTGTTGGCGCAGGGCAACCCCCTCGGCGTTCCAGAAGCCGGTCGCCGCGTCGACCTTGCCGGCAGCGAGGGAGGAGATCGCGTTGAAGCCGATCGTCACCCGCTTGACCTTGGCCGGGTCGCCGCCGTCGGCGCTCACCTCAGAGTCGACCACGGCTTCGTCGGAAGGCAGGCCGGTGACGCCGACGGTGTGGCCTTCGAGATCTTTCGGTCGGGTGATGCCGCGACCGCCGTGGGCGATTACCGCGGCCAGCGGCCGCTGTACCAGCGGCATCATGCCGACCAGGTCGAGGCCGCGCTCGCGGGCGATGCCGAGGTCGTGGATGTCGAGGATCGCGAAGTCGATGCGGCCGGCGGCGAGCAGCTTCGGCGCGTCGGTCGATTCGCCCGGCTGGCGAATCGTTAGGTCGATGCCCTCGTCGCGGTAGAAGCCTTCGTGCTGTGCCGCGTAGATGCCGGAGTGGACCGCGTTCGGCGTGAAGTCGAGCACCAAGCTCGCGCCGCTAGGCGCGCCCGGTTCAGCACCGCTCCCGCCGCAGCCGGCGAGGCCGGCAAGCAGAGAGGCGGCCGCCAGCAGCGCGACAACCCACTTCATAGAGCCGGGAACCTAATTCATTCGAGCAATATGGGTAGACTGGCGCCCGCCCCAGTCGAATCAGGGATCTAGGAGGAGAGAGAGTGCAGGAACGAGGACTACCGGCATACCTTGCTGAGCTGATCGGCACCTTCTTGCTGGTGTTCTTCATCACCAGCGTCGTCGTGCTTTTCGTCTCGACCGGCGAACAGGCCCAGTTCGGCTCGGACTTCGCAGTCATCGGACTCGTCCATGCCTTCCTGCTCTTCGGCCTGATCGTCATGTTCGGCGTGGTCAGCGGCGGGCATTTCAACCCGGCGGTGACGCTTGCCGCCTGGGTGATCAAGCGAATCTCGTCGATCGACGCGCTGATCTACATGCTGGCCCAGCTCTCGGGTGGCGTGCTCGGCGCGCTGCTCTGACCAAGGGGCTGCTGCTCGACGAGGGCCGCGCGACCCACTACGGCGCCGCCACGGTGAGCCCATTCTCGGCAGCAACTTCCGCAGGCGCGATCGTCGAGGCGATCGGCACCTTCTGCTCTCGTGCTCGTGATCCTCGCCGCGGTCTTCTCCGAGCAAGAGCTTCAAGGAGTGGGCGCCGCTGGCGATCGGCACCACCCTGGGCTTCATCGTCATGGTCGGCGGCCCGCTGACCGGTGGCTCCTTCAACCCGGCCCGCTGGTTCGGCCCGGCCCTGGTCGGCAACGAGTGGGGCGGCGTCTGGCCCTACCTGGTCGGCCCGATCGTCGGCTCGCTGCTTGCGGCCGCGGTCTTCCGCTTCGTGATCGAGGCGGGCGGCCTGCCGCCGACCGAGCCGGCGGAGCCGGTGCGACCCCCGGTCGAGAAGTACTCCGAGGGCGCCCGCTAAGAGCTGGGGCCTCGGGCCTCCGATTCGACTGACTTGAGACCGGGCCGGCAATGCCGGCCCGGTGCTTTCTTGCAGTAGCTTGAGCAGGGTGCGCCGGGTCACCTTCTCGCGGAACTACACGCTCTCCCTCTCGCGGACCTGCCAGTGCTACTGCAAGTACTGCGCCTTCGCCACGCACCAGGCGCACATCCACTCGCCGGAGGAGGTCGAAGGGCTGCTCGACGAGGCGCTGAAGCGCAACGCCAAGGAGCTGCTGGTGCTCACCGGGGAGCGGCCTGAGGTCAACCCGAGTCGTCGCCGCGAAGCTGGCCGAGTGGGGGCACGAGGACTTCACCTCCTACGTCGTCTGGGCCTGCGAACGGGCGCTCGAGCGGGGGATGCTGCCGCACACGAACCTCGGCGTGCTCGACCACGACGACCTGAGCCGGCTGCGCGAGGTCACCGCATCGCAGGGACTGATGCTGGAGTCGGTCTCGGAGCGGCTGATGGAGACCGTCCACGCCGGATCGCCGACCAAGCATCCGGCGCGGCGGCTGGCGACGATCGAGGCCGCTGGTGAGCTGAAGATCCCGTTCACGAGCGGGATCCTCGTCGGCATCGGCGAGATCCGAGGAGGAGCGGGTCGAATCGCTGGAAGCGCTGGCCGAGCTGCATGAGCGCTACGGCCACATTCAGGAGATCATCCTCCAGAACTTCGTGCCGCACCCGAAGTACTACGGGCGCAGAGGTAGCGGACATCGCTGATCGGGCTTCGCGTGAGCGGTGGGGCGCCGGGGACTCCTCCGCTGGAGACCGTCCGGCTGGCACGCAGCTTGGGTCCGCCGTCGCATCGCTCCCAAAGCCTCCAGCGGAGGAGCCCCCGGCGCCTCTGCCCAGGGATGCCCGATCGAACGAACTGCCAGTTCCCGACTGGGCGAACCCGGTTTCAGTCGACGACATCAAGCGCCTGATCTCCGAGTGCCGCGGTTGATGCCGGATGTGGGGATTCAGGTGCCGCCGAACCTCTCGGACTGGTGGGCCGAGCTGGTCGAGGCCGGCGCGACCGATCTCGGTGGGCTGTCAGCGAACGGGGATCACATCTCGCCGGAGCACGCCGTTTCCCAGCCCGCATCAGGTGCGCAAGGAGCTGGCGCCGAAGGGGTTTGCGCTGACCGAGCGACTTTGCGTCTACCCGCAGTACATGGACCCCGAGTGGATGGAGCAGGGGGTTCTCGACGTGATCAAGCTGAAGTACTGGAGCTTCATTCCGCGCAGTGGCTCGGGGCGGCGGACGGAAGAGTCGATCGACGCCGGCTCTGGCGCCGGAGGCGATCGCGAAGGGGCGCGAGGGCCAGGAGCTCACCGAGGACGAGCTGACGGCGCTCTTCGCCGAGACGCGGCCGGAGGTGATCGAGGAGATGCGGGTCGCTGCCGACGAGCTGCGGGAGGAGCTGGCCGGGGACCGGGTCACCTTCGTCGTCAACCGCAACATCAACTTCACCAACATCTGCGTCGTCGGCTGCGCCTTCTGCGGGTTCGGGCAGGGGAAGCGCTCGCCGGATGCCTACGAGGTCTCCGAGGAGGACTTCGCCGCGCGGATCGCGCGAAGCGGTCGAGTTCGGCGCCACCGAGCTCTGCATGCAGGGCGGGATCCATCCCGACCTGACCCTGGAGGAGTACGGCAAGTGGCTGCGCCTGGCCAAGGACGTGGCGCCGCAGCTGCACCTGCACGCCTACTCGCCGATGGAGGTCCACTACATGTGCGAGCGCTCGGGCAAGGAGCCGGATGAGGTCTTCGAGTACCTGATCGAGTGCGGGCTGGGCTCGACCCCGGGGACCGCGGCGGAGGTGCTCGACGACGGCGTGCGGCAGCGGATCTCGCCGAACAAGCTGCCGGCCGAGCGCTGGGTGGAGATCATCGAGGCCTCGCACCGCGCCGGCCTGCGCTCGACCTCGACCGTGATGTTCGGCCACATCGAGGAGCCGCGCGAGCTGGCCCGCCACATGCGCGTCGTGCGCGCCCTGCAGGAGCGCACCGGCGGCATCACCGAGTTCGTGCCGCTCAGCTTCATCCCCTTCAACACGATGCTCGGCCGCACCCACGGGATCGAGGAGATCTCCGACGAGGAGAACCTCAAGCACACCGCCGCCTTCCGCCTGGCGCTGGGCAAGACGATCCCCAACCTGCAGGCGAGCTGGGTGAAGATGGGCCTGGACGCCGCCACCGAGGCGCTGCGCTGGGGCGTCAACGACCTCGGCGGCACGCTGATGGAGGAGAACATCTCGCGCATGGCCGGCTCCCAGCACGGCGTCCGCCTCGACCCCGAGCAGCTGATCGCCGCCGCCCGCGCCGGCGGCCGCGAGCCGGCCCAGCGCACGACGCTCTACGAGATAGTTGAGACTTATTAGGCAAACGCCTATCTTGGGCTGATCGCTTCGTGGTTTTCATTGGGGGGACGATTTCCGGCGCTGGCGGTCTTCGGGCTGCCCGCTCTGACCGTCGCGATTGCCCTCTTCGTGCTCTGGGGCTTGCGGCCGTGGGAGGACAATTCGGCTGATCCCCAGAGGGTCCCCTTGGGGATCGAAATGGCGGTTGGAGATGGGAACGCACTGTCCGCTGCGCCGGTGGCTTCTGTGGCCGCGGGGGCCGTGGTGCGGACGGGGCCGAAAGCCAAGGTCGGGCTGGCGGAGTCGACTAGCAATGGGCCGGCTGACGGCGGGGTCAAAAAAAGTCCCAGGCTGGCGGTCGCGCCTGGCCAGGCGGTGGCTGTCTCCCCAGGCGAAGCAGCGCCCGCCCCCGGCGCGCCGGGGGTGACCGTCCCCGCAGCACCTGAAGCGCAACCGGTTTCCACCGCCCCCGCGGCACCGGCAACGACGCCGGCTGCTGCACCGCTCGCGACGACTGCGGAAGGCGCGAAACCTGGCGGCGGCCCCGTTTCGGCCGGCGGCGGCGGGTTCAAAGAAAGCTGCGAAGGTGACGAATACCTGCTCACGATCACGCTCCTCGACGAAGAACCGGTTGGGGACGAAAGCCCCGTCGACATCGTGCTCGCGCGCCTCAATGAAGATGGAACGACTGGGGATGAACTTCAGCTCGAAGGCGACTTGAGCGACGCTCGCGCCCTGGCCTCGACGCTCGAGGCAGAAGGGAACTGCGTCCAGGTTGAGATCGCGCAGCCCGAGGAGGAAGAAGGCGGGGAAGAAGTCCCCGGCGCGAGTGAAGAAGCGCCGGAATCAGGCGAAGAAGTAGCTGAACCCGCCGAATCCCCGGTCCCAAGTTCTCCCTGACCCGCCGATGCGGGCGATGGTCCTGGAGCGCGCCGGGGAGCCCGGACACCAGATTGTTGGCACGGTGGTCGGGGCGGGTGAGGGAGTCGAGCGCTTCGCGATCGGGCAGCGGGTCGGCGTGCCCTGGCTGGGCTGGACCTGTGGTGAGTGTCGCTACTGCCTCTCTGGGCGCGAGAACCTCTGTGATCGCGCCCGCTTCAACGGCTACGACATCGACGACGGCTACGCACTCGCTCGAGGACGACTCGATCCGCAGCGGCAGTCTCCGCGGCGCCGCGGTCCTGACCTTGGACTATGTAGGAGAGCCGCCTGACTCGCGCGCATCACGTTTAGGGGCTATTTCCGCCCATCCGTGATGCACGCAGGGCGGGTTCAGCGAAACAGATCCTCTGACTTTGGACGTTGAATCACCGCGGCTCCGGGGCCGTCCTCGGCAATGACGAAGCGATCGAGGCCGCGCAGGATCACCACGGGGATCTTGCTGTCCTTGCCACGAACCAGATCCGCTGCCGCGGCTGCCTCGTCGGCGACGGCGATCAAGGTCGCCTCCAGCTCGCGCCCATGCGCGTCGGCACGGCCTCGCCAATCATCAAGCGGTTGCAATCCGGCACAACCGATCGCCACCTCCGCCTGTCCGAGTCGCCAGGCCCTACCGAAGCTGTCGGAGATCACTACCGCGATGGTGGGGAGTCGGGGCGGGCCCCTCCGGACACTCCCCGCTTTTGTCCGGAGGGGCCCGCCCCGACTCCTCGATCAAGGCGGCGGTGATTTCGGCTCTGAGCTTGCGAGCTGAGGCGTCGGGGTCCTCCGGCAGCAGGCAGACGGTGTTCTCGTCGGGAATGTTGGAGCTGTCGATTCCGGCGTTGGCGCAGATGAAGCCGTGGTGCGTCTCGACGATGAGGACGCCGCGCTCGGCTCGCAGGACCTCGCTGCTCTCCTCAAGGATCAACTCGACCAGCGCCGGCTCCTTGCCGAGCACTGCGGCGAGCTTGCGAGCTTCGGCGCTCGTGGAATCACGGAGGAGAGTGCCCGCAGTCGTCCCTCTGCCTTGGAGACGATCTTCTGGGCAGACGACGAGCACGTCCCCGGGCTCGATCTCTCCCCGCGCCGCGATCAGCTCGCCGAGCGGTGCGCCCTCCTCGATCTCGGGCAATCCCACTACTGGGATCGCCCGTATTTCCCTCATTCCGGTGGTCCTTTTCCGGCGTATAGCCGTAAAAGCGCACCGGAACGGTCGGAGGTGCTCATATGCCCAGTGCCTTCGCCGTCCGCTTTGCCCGGCCGCGATCCCGCTCCAGGGCCATCGTCAGGGCGACGATGTCGGCCGGGGTGTCGAGGTCGAGCGCCAGCGAGGGCAACTCCTCGACGTTGAACGGGATGACGGCCGCGCGCGCCGCGGCGACGTGGCGGGCGCAGCTTCCCTCGCCGAAGGAGGGCTCGATCGCGTCCGGAGGCGAGAGCGCGAGGGCGTTGGTGCCGGTGCCGTGGCGGTCGGGGACGATCGCGACGTAGCGCTCCGGCATCCCGGTCAGCAGGCGCTCGAGCTCGCGCGGTGTCGAGCAGCGGGCAGTCGCCTGGCAGCAGGACGACGCGTCCCGGCGCCGAGCTGCTGAGCGAGGGCGATCCCGGCCAGCGCCGCGCCCGAGTGGCCGCCCTCGATCCGGATCAGCGAGCGACCTCAGCGCCGCGCGCGCTTGCAATCTCGACCGCTCGCGGCTCGCTGCTGACGACGATCGTGCGCTCGATCGAGCGGGCCGCGCTGATCGCTTCCAGCACGTCCTCCAGCATCGCCGCCGCTAGTTCGGCGCGGTGCTGTGCTGCCGATGCCGGGGGCAAGTCGCTGCTTGGCCGCGGCGAAGCGCTTGACCGGCAGGACGACGGTCGCCTTCAAGCTGGGGGCGAGGGGGAGTCAGTCACCTTCGATCAGGCTAGCGGCGTAGTCGAGGACGATGCGCCCCAGCCGCACCCGGCCGGCGGCGCCATCCATCAGCGTCGCCGTGGCCAGGGTCGGGATCTCCGTCGGCGGTGGGTCGGGGTCGCCCTCGTCGACGACCATCGCGTCGATCAGACCCGCGTAGAGAGAGGCGACGCCAGCTGCGGTGCGACGGGCGACCCAGGGCCTGCATGAAGCGCTCGGTCGGGCCCTTGACGACCTGGCCGGCGACGAAGGGGCTGACCGCGACGACCGGCACGCCGAGCTGCGGCGATCGCCTCGCGCATCCCCGGCACCGCGAGGATTGGGCCGATGCTGATCACCGGGTTGGAGGGCCCGATCACGATCGCCTCGGCCGAGCGCAGCGCCTCGAGCACCTCTTGGCTCGGCTCGGCCTCGGCGATCCCGTCGAGCTCGACCCCGTGCACCTCGGGCTGGCCGCCGTCGACGATCAGGTACTCCTGCAGCCGCGCGCGTCCCGGCCGCGGTGTGGACCTTGGTCCGCACCGGCGCCTCGCACATCGGCAGCACCTGCGCCTCGACCCCGAGCGAGCGGGCGATCTGCGCCTGGGCGGCGGTGAGGCTGCCGCCCTCGGCGAGTGAACTGGCGGCGGTAGAGGCAGGTGGCGAGGTCGCGGTCGGAGAGCCCGAACCAGCTCGGCGCGCCGAGCTTGGTCAGGCGCTCGAAGACGGTGAAGCTGTCATCGCGCAGACCCCAGCCGCGCTCCTCGTCGATTTCGCCGCTAAGCCAGTAGGTGACGAGGTCGGGGTCGGGGGAGACGTGGACGCCGAGGGCCTCGACGTCATCGCCGGTGTTGGCGATCACCGAGAGGTCGGAGCCGATCTCCTCCTGCATCCCGGCCGCGAGCTTGGCGCCGCCGGTGCCGCCGGCGAGGAGGGCGACCCTCATCGCGGTGCCAGCCGCTTGTGTTTGCGGCCTCCGCTCAAGCCCAATGGTCGGCGTCGGGCAGGTTGGTCAGCTTGATCCCGGCGTGGGCCTTGTAGCGGGTGTTGATCGAGATCAGCATCGGCGTCAACTGCTCGACGATGCGGGCCATCTCGAGGGCGCCGGCGTTGACCGGGCGCAGGCCTCCGATCAGCTCGATCAACCGTGCCACCCTCGCCTTGTCCACCTTGCGGTCGCCGCAGACCAGCACGTCCTCGTCGAGCTCGGCCTCTGGGTCGGCGAGCGTCGGGGCACCGATGGTGTGCAGGGCGGAGACCACGGTGACGCCGTCGGGCACCATCTCCTGCGCCTGCTGGGCGGCGGAGCCCTGCCAGACGCCGAGTGAGCGCGTTGCCTTGCCGCTCACCGCTGCGGCCAGCGGCACCGTGCAGTCGACCAGGATCTGTCCCGGCTGCAGCACCTCGCGCAAGTTGGTGAGGTTCTCCGACTGGGCGCGGAAGGGGACGGTGAGGAAGACGATCTCGCCCTGCTTGGCAGCATCCTCGTTGAGCGCGCCCTCGATCTGGGCGCCGGGCACCTTCTCGCGCAGCTTCGCCGCCGCCTCCTCAGCCCGCTCCGCCGAGCGCGAGCCAAGCACGATCGGCGCTCCCACCTTGGCCCAGCGCAGGGCGAGGCCGGTGCCGAGCGCACCGGTGCCGCCGACGATGGGGATGGTGAGGAGCTCGGCCACGGGTCGGCCAGTCTATGCTGCTCGGCGCATGAGGCTGGAGGGAAGAAAGGCTCTGGTGACCGGCGCGCCAGTGGCATCGGCGCCGCGATCGCCGCTCGGCTCGCCGCCGAGGGTGCTGAGGTATGGGTCGGCGACATCGACACCTTGGGCGCCGAGCGGGTCGCCGGCGAGGTCAACGGCCACGCGATCGAGCTCGACGTGACCGACCTCGAGTCGGCTAAGGCCGCGGTCGAGGCGGCGGGCACACTCGACATCCTCGTCAACAACGCCGGCACCGACGAGTTCGGCTTCTTCACCTACACCACGCCCGAGCAGTGGCAGAAGGTGCTTGCGATCAACCTCGTCGGCGTGCTCAACTGCACCTACGCGGCGCTGCCCGGCATGCAGCAGGCTAAGTACGGCCGCATCCTCAGCATCTCCTCCGAGGCCGGCCGGGTCGGCTCCAAGGGCTCCGCCGTCTACTCCGCCGCAAAGGCCGGCATCGTCGGCTTCATGAAGGCGATCGCCCGCGAGAATGCCCGCTACGGCATCACCGCCAACTCGATCGCTCCCGGGCCGATCGAGACCCCGCTACTGATGGGCGCCAAGGAGTTCGGCGAGATCGGCGAGAAAATCATCGAGACGATGAAGTCCTCTACCCAGATGGGCCGCCTCGGTCAGCCCGACGAGGTTGCGGCAGCGGTCGCCTTCCTGGTCTCCGATGACGCCACCTACGTCACCGGCGAGACCCTCGGTGTCAGCGGCGGCCTGGGCATGGTCTGATGGCCGGGTCGATCGAGGAGCTCGTCCTCGGTATCGAGCGCAGCGACGAGTTCACGGTCGCGCCACCATTGGTTACCGATGTCGGCGGCACGATCGGCAGCGGCGTGCTCTCGACCCCGGGCATGATCGGGATGATGGAGGGCAGCTCCTCAATGTTGGTCTACGAGCATCTGCCCAAGGGACAGGCAACGGTCGGCTTCGAGGTCTGCGTCAAGCACGTGGCGGCGGCTGCGGAGGGGGCGATCTGCCGCACGCGCTCGACCCTGCGCGAGGTCGTCGACGGGCGCAAGCTCCGCTTCGACGTCGAGGTGACCGAAGGCGAGCGCACGATCGGCGTCGGCACCCATGAGCGGCGTGTGGTCGGCCAGGCCGGCCCCCCGACCGCGTAGCCTCGGGTTTCGATGAGCGCACTGCCGAGCAAGGTCCGCATCCGTGAGGTCGGCCCCCGCGACGGCTTCCAGAACGAGCCGGAGACGATCCCGACCGCGGAGAAGATTCGCCTCGTCGACCTGCTCTCGGCGACCGGGCTGAAGCGGCTAGAGGTGACCTCATTCGTGCGGCCCGAGGTCATTCCTCAGCTTGCCGACGCGGAGGAGGTGCTGGCCGGGGTGCAGCGGCGCGAGGGCGTCGCCTTCTCGGTGCTAATTCCCAATGAGCGCGGGCTGGAGCGGGCGCTGGCGCTGCGTGACCGCTTCGACGAGATCAACGTCTTCGTCTCCGCCTCGGAGACCCACAACCGCAAGAACGTCAACCGCTCGATCGAGGAGTCGCTCGAAGGGCTGGAGCGGACGCTTGCGACGGCGCGCGGGGCGGACCTGCGTTGCGAGGGCGTGATCTCGACCTCCTTCGGCTGTCCCTATGAGGGCGAGGTGCCGCCCGAGCGCGTCTTCGAGATCGCCGAGCGCCTCGCCGCGGCGGGTTGCACCGAGATCGGCTTTGGCGACACCACCGGCATGGCCAACCCGCGGCAGGTCGGCGAGTTCTTCACCGCGGCGCGCCAGCGCCTCGCCGATGTCGACTTGACCGCCCATTTCCACAACACCCGTGGACAGGGGCTTGCCAACGTGCTCGCCGCGCTCGAGCAGGGCGTCGACTCCTTCGAGTCGAGTTTCGGCGAGCTTGGCGGCTGCCCGGTGCCGCCCGGTGCCACCGGCAACATCGCCAGCGAGGACCTTGTCTCGATGCTGCACGAGATGGGGGTCGAGACGGGGATCGATCTCTCCGCTCTGGTCGCGGCCTCGTGGGAGGCTCAGGAGGCCCTGGGCCGCCCGCTTGGCTCCCACGTCCTCACCGCGGGCCCGGTCGATTGGCATCCACCTGCATCAAGTTCTCGTTCCAATAGGTAGAGAATTTGATGCAGGTCGGATCATGCGAACGGTCCGAATAGGCTCCCGGCCGTGAGCGATTTCGCCCAAGCGCTGGAGGCCGCCCTCGCCGGGGGGCCGCAGCGCCACCACGAGAAGACCGAGGAACAGGGCAAGCTGCCGGTGCGCGAGCGGGTCGAGCGCTTGGTCGATGCCGGTTCCTTCGCCGAGGAGGCGGCTCTGGCCAACTGGGACAAGGAGGGGCTGGGTGCCGATGGAGTGGTCACCGGCTTGGCCACGATCGACGGTCGCCGGGTCGCCCTGATGGCCAACGACCCCACGGTCAAGGCCGGCTCCTGGGGGCCGAAGACGGTGGAGAAGATCCTCCGCATCCAGGAACGGGCACTGAGCCTGCAGGTGCCGATGGTCTACCTGGTCGACTCGGCCGGGGCGCGGATCACCGACCAGGTGCAGATGTTCCCCGGCCGCCGCGGCGCCGGGCGGATCTTCCACAACGAGGTGCGGCTCTCCGGTCAGGTGCCGCAGGTCTGCCTACTCTTCGGCCCGAGCGCCGCCGGCGGCGCTTACATCCCCGCCTTCTGCGACGTCGTGATCATGCGCGACGGCAACGCCTCGATGTACCTGGGCTCGCCGCGGATGGCGGAGATGGTGATCGGCGAAACGGTGGGCCTGGAGGAGATGGGCGGGGCGAAGATGCACACCGGCGTCTCCGGCTGCGGCCACTTCCTGGTCTCCTCCGACGAGGAGGCGATCGACCTCGCCAAGCGCTACCTCTCCTTTATGCCGGGCAATTGGCGCGAGCAGCCGCCGCTTGCACCACCGGCCGAGCCCGCTTCGCAGACACCAATCGCCGAGATCGTGCCCGAGGACGAGAACCGGCCCTTCGACATGAACCTGCTGCTCGACTCGCTGCTTGACGCCGAGAGCTTCCTGCCCGTGCACAAACGCTGGGCCAAGGAGCTGATCGTCGGCTACGGTCGGCTCGACGGCCGGGTCGTCGGCGTCGTCGCAAACCAGCCGCGTTATACCGGCGGCGTGCTCTTCGTCGACTCCGCCGACAAGGCGGCTCGCTTCATCCAGACCTGCAACGCCTTCAACCTGCCTTTGCTCTTCCTCGCCGACGTGCCGGGATTCATGATCGGCACCGCGGTCGAGCGCCAGGGGATCATCCGCCACGGGGCGAAGATGATCAGCGCCGTCTGCGAAGCGACCGTGCCGAAGATCTCGGTGGTGGTGCGCAAGGCCTACGGCGCCGGCCTCTACGCGATGGCCGGGCCGGCCTTTGAGCCTGATTGCTGCATCGCCCTGCCCAGCGCCTCGATTGCCGTGATGGGCCCGCAGGCAGCCGTCAACGCCGTCTTTTACAACCAGATCCAGGCGATCTCCGACGAGGCCGAGCGCGAGGCGTTCGTCGCCCAGAAGCGCGAGGAATACGCCGAGGACATCGACATCCTCCACCTCGCCTCCGAGCTGGTCGTCGACGCGGTGATCGACCCGACCAAGTTGCGCAGTGACTTGATCAAGCGCTTCGCGATGGCCGCCGGCAAGGACCGCTCCTTTGCCGCGCGCCGCAACCCGGTCACGCCTGCCTGAGCCCATCGCTACCGTTTCGGGCTTGGCGCGCAACGTCAGAGCCCCGCTCGCCGGCTGCCTCGCCTGTGCCGTCGGCTTCGTGATCCTCGCGATCCTGATCTACAAGTCCGGCTCAGTCGAGCACCTCGACGCGGTTCTGCTCGGCCACTTTGCCGAACGCGGCTCGCGTACCGGTTCGCTTGCGGCAGGCATCGTCTTGCTCGGCGATCTTGGCGCCCTACTGCCGCTGCTGGCGATCGCCTGTGGGGTCGCCCTGGCGCGCCACCGCCCTCGGGCCGCGCTCGCTGCCCTCTTCGTCGTCGCCGGCGCCAACCTGACCACGCAGGTCTTCAAGATCCTGCTTGCCCATCCCCGCTTCGAGGCGCTTCTCGGTTACGAACAGATCGGCGCCAACTCTTTCCCCAGTGGCCACACGACCGCGGTCGCCTCGCTCGCGATCGCCTTCGTCTTCGTCGTCCCGCGCGACTGGCGCCCGGCGGTGGCCCTGGTCGGGGTCGGCTTGGTCGTTGCGGTCGGCTGCTCGGTGATGGTGCTCGACTGGCACTACCCCAGCGATGTGCTCGGCGGGATCCTCGTCGCTGCGGGCTGGGGCTTTGCAGCGCTGGCGGGCCTGCGGGCGACGCGTTCCAAGTCGCGCCGGCAGTCGCTTCAGCTCGGCAGCCGCGCCGCCATCTCGGTGAAGTAGTCGAGCGCCGCCGGATTGGCGAGCGAGTCGCGGCTGGCCGCCTGCTCGGCTGGGGTGCCCATCAGGATCCGCTTCACCGGCACCTCGAGCACCTTGCCGCTGAGCGTGCGCGGGACCTCGTCGATCGCGAAGACCTCGTCGGGGACGTGGCGCGGCGAGCACTGCGCTCGCGCACCCGTCGGGCGATCTCCTTGCGCAGCTCGTCGATTCGAGCTCGGCGCCCTCGCGCAGGACGACGAAGAGCGGCATCCAGCCCTCGGTGCCGGGCCTGGGCATGTCGACGACGAGCGCGTCGACGATCTGGTCGAGGCTGAGCACGGCGCGGTAGATCTCGCTGGTGCCCATGCGGATGCCGGAGCGGTTGATGGTCGAGTCCGAGCGGCCGTAGATGACCGCGGTGCCGCGTGAGGTGATTTCGATCCAGTCGCCGTGGCGCCAGACCCCGGGGAACATCTCGAAGTAGCTCTCGCGGTAGCGGCTGCCGTCCGGATCGCCCCAGAAGTAGACCGGCATCGACGGCATCGGCTCGGTGACGACCAGCTCGCCGACCTCGTCGATCACCGGCTTGCCGTCTTCGTCCCAGGCCTCGACCGCGGCGCCGAGCGCGCGCGCCTGCAGCTCGCCGCGGTAGACCGGGAGCAGGGCCGACGCCGCCGACGAAGGCGGTGCAGAGGTCGGTGCCGCCGCTGGTCGAGAAGAGCCAGGTGTCGCTGCCGAGCGTGCTCGTAGATCCAGTCGAAGCCCTCGGGCGAGAGCGGTGAGCCGGTCGAGCCGACCGCTTTGAGGCGGCTGAGGTCGCGGCCGGCGCCAGGCTCGACTCCGGCCTTCATGCAGGCGGCGATGTAGGAGGCGCTGGTGCCGAACATCGTGATCTCGGCCTGCTCGGCCAGGTCCCAGAGCACGCCCATGTCGGGGTAGCCGGGATTGCCGTCGTAGAGCACGATCGCGGCCCGGGTCAGCAGCCCCGAGACGAGGAAGTTCCACATCATCCAGCCGGTCGTGGTGAACCAGAAGAGGCGGTCGCCGGGGTGGGCGTCGACGTGGAGGTGGAGCTTCTTCAGGTGCTCGAGCAGGATCCCGCCCTGCGCCTGCACGATCGCCTTCGGCAGCCCAGTGGTGCCCGAGGAGTAGAGGACCCAGAGCGGGTGGTCGAAGGGGACGCGCTCGAAGCTCAGCTCGGCTGCCCTCGCCGGAGGCGAGCAGCTCGTCCCAGCGCATCGCGTCGCGCAGCGGCGCCAGGTCGGGGTCGGGATCGAGGTAGGGGAGGACGATGGTGCGCAGCAGGCTCGGCATCTCCGCCTGCAGCTTGGCGAGGGTCTCGCGGCGGTCGAAGTCCTTGCCGCCGTAGCGGTAGCCGTCGACCGCGAAGAGGACCTTGGGCTCGATCTGGGCGAAGCGGTCGATCACGCTGGCCGGGCCGAAGTCGGGCGAGCAGCTCGACCAGATCGCGCCGATGCGAGGCGGTGGCGAGGAAGGCGACGATCGCCTCGGGGATGTTCGGCAGGTAGGCGACGACGCGGTCGCCGCGCTCGACCCCGAGCGCGCGCAGGCCGGCGGCCGTGGCGGCGACCTGGGCACGCAGCTCGCCCCAGCTCAGCTCGCCGAGCTCGCGCAGCTCGGAGGCGTGCAGGATCGCCGTCTCGCCGTCGTCCTTGCCGACGAAGACGTGCTCGGCGTAGTTGAGGCTGGTGCCGGCGAACCACTCGGCGCCCGGCATCTCGCGACTGCCCAGTGCCCGCTCATAGCTCGCCGTCGGCCTGCACCTCGAAGAAGTCCCAGATCGCCGACCAGAAGGCCTCGAGATCGTCGACCGACCATTGCCAGAGCTCGTCGTAGGTGGTGAAGTCGAGGCCGCGCTCGGCCTGCAGCCAGCGCATGAACTCACGCAAGCGTGAGCGCTCGACCAGCTCGGCGGGCGGCTCCCAGAGCTTCTCGGGTGCCGCGCCGCTCACGCCGCGGCCGCGTTGCTGGCCGCCTGGGCCAGGTCCAGCTCCCGCGGGTCGTGCGAGCAGAGCAGCCGCACCTCTTCGCCGTGCCGAGCGACCAGCTCGCGCAGCCGCTCCTGGTTTTCCAGGCGCTGGCGGCGGTCGGCGTTATTGAGGTTCTGGAAGAAGCGCAGGCCCGGCGGACAGGAGGGGGAAGAGGCGAGTTCGTCGTGGTGGAAGTAGGCGTCGCCGCAGTGCAGCAACCAGCCCTCGCCGGTCTTGATCGCGACCCCGCTGTGGCCCAGCGAGTGCCCGGCCAGCGGGATTAGCAGCACCTCGCTGCCAAGGTCGGGAAGGATGCGCACGCCGCCGAAGCCGAACCATTCGTCGCCTTCGCCGTCATGGCGGACCCACTTCGGGTTGTGCTTCCAGTGCACGGGCAAGTAGCGCAGCCGGTCACGCAGTCGCGGTTCCATCGCCGCGTCCAGCTCGCGACCAAAGACGTGCACCTCGGCCTCCGGGAAGTCGGGCAGGCCGCCGGAGTGATCGGGGTCGAGGTGGGTGGTGACGATCTGCTTGACGTCAGCGGCGGCGAAGCCGAGATCCTCGACCTGCTTCAGCGCCGTCTCGCCGAGCTCAGCCCGCGGCCGCATGATCGCGAAGACGGGCCCGAGCTGGCGCGGGTTGCGCGTGTCCTCGGTGCCGAAGCCGGTGTCGAGCAGGACGAGGCCGTCATCGGTCTCGATCAGCAGGCAGTGGCAGACGATCCGGCCCTGTTCGAGCAAGCCGCCCTCGCCGTTGATCAATCGTGCCCCGTTGGGGCAGAGCGTCCCGCAGTTGAGGTGGTGAATCCTCATCCCGGCGCGGCAGTCTAAACCGCTCTATCTTTCTTGGCGCGCCGGAGTGGCGGAATTGGTATACGCGATCGGCTCAAAATCGATTGCCCTTACGGGCTTGTGGGTTCGAGTCCCACCTCCGGTATGAGGACACGGCGCCGTCTCGCTCAGGCCGGCAGCGGGGCGCTGTCGTCGGGCGAGGCGCCGGCGCCGTAATCCTCGCCGTAGCCGATCGGGCGCTCCTCCTCGACGTGCCAGTTCTGGTTGAAGCCGTAAAGGGCAACGGCGATTACGACCAGCTGCAGCAGGGCGAGGATGATGACCAGTGTGCCGATCACGGGGGAGGGGAGCAGCCCTTCGTCAAAGCCGGCCTTGTCGCGAGCGAACCAGCTGTTGGCGCCGACCGCGCAGAGGATCGCCAGAATCATCGAGAGCGCGGCAGTGACGGGAAGGATGCCGCGGTTCCACCTGAGGACGAGGAAGGCGAAGAAGGCGTAAAGCGCGGCGTAGATCAGGGAGATGACTCCCATGCCACCGCCGCCGGTCATCAGCGAGAAGCCGGTGATCGCGATCAGGGCCGCGATTGCCGCCGTCGCCGCAAGCAAAAGGACGAGCACGAACTTGGTCGTGACCGACCCAGCTTTTTCCCGATTTGGCCGCCACAGTTCGTAGCCGGGCCTTACCTCTCCTACTGCCACGCAAACGATCATAGAATCAATGGGCGACGCAGCATTGGTCGCGCGTTAAGCCCGGTGCTCCGGGCTGCCACGCGGGCGTGGCGGAATTGGCATACGCGCCAGGTTTAGGTCCTGGTGGGCTTCGGCCCGTGGGGGTTCAAGTCCCTCCGCCCGCACTCATTTCTTTGGTGCCAACAAAGCGGTCGGGGAACGCAACGCCCGTAGTGCTTCCAGATGGCAGAGTCGTAGACTTCGCCGCCCTGGGGGAGTGAGTTAACGGCTATGCGCACGGTCTCCAAAACCGTGAATCCGGGTTCGAATCCCGGCTCCCCCGCTCTTGATCAAGCTGCGCCGAGCAGGAGAGGGCATGTCTGGGCAAGCGACGCATTGAGGGCTTAGCCTGGGCGCGGCTTGGTGACGGAGCTGACGTAGAAGAAGCCCGCCAAGAAGCGCTTGGTTGCTACTGGGCCGTATTTGGTGAGGTCGCTCCACGGATCGGAGTACGCGTCGCCTGGGGCGTACTTGACTAGGAGCCGGGCGATCGGAGCGAGTAGGCGATAGGGGCCGCCCTGGGTCAAGCCCATGTCCAAGACGACGACGCGCGAAGAGGGGCGCAGACGCTCCCATGCCCGCGCCAAGGCGGGACGGGGTTCGGGCATGGCCGAGTAGCTGAGGCTGAACAGCACTCCGTCGACGTCACCGCTGATCTCGAGCCGGGTGGCGTCCTGTTGGAGCAGATGGACATTCGACCAGCCGCGCCGCTCGATCAGCTTGCGTGCCTCGGCCAGCATCCCCGGCGAGGCATCGACGCCGATGACGGTTCCGCTTGGGCCAACCGCTTCGACCAGATAGGGGAAGTTGCGCCCGGTGCCGGCACCGATCTCCAGAACGGTCTCGCCCGCCTTCAGTCCGAGTGCGGCAACGGCTCTGCGCCGGGCCGGCGGGAAGATCAGGTACAGCGGCTCCAGCGTGCTGTAGAAGCGGGCTATGCGGTCGTACCGCCTCGTATTGGCGCTCTGGGACCTGCGGGTGGGGTGGGCCTCCACGAACAAGAATCTACGAGTTTCTCTCCGCGTCACATTTCCTTCTTACGGTGGCCACTCTTGGCAATTCGAAGAGGAGCGGTGAATGCGTTTGAGGCAGGCAGCAACGGTTCCGGCGGTGGCGGCGATTGCGCTGAGCGGGGCGGTGGCGTTTGGCGGTTGCGGAAGCGACTCCAACGCGGCGACCAATGGATCCACGACGGACTCGATGCACCACGAAGCGATGAAGCACGACGGTGAAGCCATGAAGCAAGAAGGCGAAGCGATGAAGCACCAAGGTGAGGACATGAAGCACGAAGGCGAAGCGATGAAGCACGAGGGCAAGGCCATGCACCATGAAGGCTCCTCCGACGATCACATGGAAGGCTGAGCCGAGGCGGCTGCCTCTTCGTAGTCCAGAGAGCGAAAGGCTTATGAGATGGCACTGCTGATCCTTTTCGGATTCATCGCCGGCGCCGCCACGGCGTTGTCGCCCTGTGTGCTGCCGGTATTGCCGATCGCGCTCTCGGCGGGCGCGACCGGCGGCCGGCGGCGGCCACTCGGGATCGTCGCCGGGTTGGCGCTCTCCTTCACCTTTGCCACCGTGGCGCTGGTCTACGTCATCTCGGCCCTCGGCCTGCCCAACGACTTCCTGCGCAAGCTGGCGATCGCCGTCCTGCTCGGCTTCGGGGTCGTGCTGATGATCCCGCCGCTGGCTGCCCGGCTGGAGGCCTGGATGAGCCAGTTCGCGAGCCGGGCCGGCGTCGCCCAGGGCAAAGGGGATGGCTTCTGGTCGGGGACCGCGGTCGGCGCCAGCCTCGGCCTCGTCTACGCGCCCTGCGCCGGCCCGATCCTGGCCGGCGTGATCACCGTCTCCGCCTCGCAGTCCTTCAGCACCGGCCGGCTGGCGGTGGCGCTGAGCTATGGGATCGGCTCCGCCGTGGTCCTCTACTTCCTCATGCTCGGCGGGCGCAAGGTGGTGCGGCCGCTGGCCCAACGCGGCGTTGGCCTGCAGATCGCGATGGGCGCGGTGATGGTGATCGTCGCCCTGGCGATGCTCGGCAACTACGACATCCGCTTCCAGAACCACATCGCCAGCAGCCTGCCCAGCTTCCTCGTCAACCCGACAAAGGGCCTCGAGGACACCGCCTCGGCCAAGACCGCGCTCGCCGACATCCGCGCCGACGGCGGCCACGGAGTCGGCAGCGAAGCTAGCGGCGCCGCCCCGGAAACCGGTGCCGATGGCAAGCTGAAGAAACTGCCGGTGCTCGGCGTCGCGCCGGAATTCGTCGGCACCGAGAAATGGTTCAACACCCCCGGCGACAAACCGCTCACGATCAGCGGGCTGCGCGGGAAAGTCGTCCTCGTCGACTTCTGGACCTACAGCTGCATCAACTGCATCCGCACCCTGCCCTATCTGAAGGCCTGGGACGCTAAGTACCGCAAGGACGGTCTGACGATCGTCGGCGTGCACACGCCCGAGTTCCCCTTCGAGCGCGAAGCGAGCAACGTCGAAAACGCGATCGAGGAAAACGGGATTCGCTATCCCGTCGTCCAGGACAACGAACAGGCGACCTGGAACGCCTATGGCAACCAGTACTGGCCTGCCGAGTACTTCATCGACGCCCAGGGCCGGGTCCGCTACGTGCACTTCGGCGAGGGCGAATACGGCGAGAAAGAGAAGGTGATCCGCGAGCTCCTGGCCGAAACGGGCAAGTCGATCAAGGGTGGGGATGCGAAGGTGCACGCGATTGCCCCCTCGGCGACCGTGACCACCCCGGAGACCTACCTCGGCGCCGCCCGCGCCGAACGCTTCACCAACGCGATGCTTTCCCCTGGCTCGCACGACTTCACCGCGCCGAAGGCCCTGCCGCCCAACGAATTCGCCTACCACGGCAATTGGCGCATCGCCCTCGACTCGGCGACCGCTGGGGCCGGGGCGTCGCTCGACCTCAACTTCGGCGCGCGGCGCGTCTACCTGGTGCTCGGCTCGCCGGGCCGGGACCGCAAGGTCAGGGTGATGCTTGACGGGCAGCCGATCTCCAGCGCCGATGCCGGCAGCGACGTCCACGGCGGCGCCGTGACCGTGACCGGCCAGCGCCTCTACAACCTCGTCAACTTGCCCAAGGTCGGCCAGCACGTCCTCACCCTGGAACCGGAAGCGGGGGTGGAGGGCTATGCCTTCACCTTCGGCTAGTCACGAGGTCGCCCGCCCAGGCGCGACAATCGCGGCAATGGCCGACTCCTCCCAGGGCACCGTGCTGGTTGTCGACGACGAGCCGACGATCCTCGACGTCGTCGGCCGCTATATGGAGCGGGCCGGTTATGAGACCCACCGCGCCGCCGACGGGCCCGAGGCGCTGCGCCTCGCCGCTCTGCACCGTCCCGACCTGGTTGTGCTCGACCTGATGCTGCCGGGGATCGACGGGATTGAGGTGATGCGCCAGCTGCACGAGGAGCCGGGACAGCGGATCGCGGTGATCATGTTGACCGCCCGCGGCGAGGAGTCCGACCGCCTCGTCGGCCTGCGTCGGGGCGCAGACGATTACGTCGTCAAGCCCTTCTCGCCGGCTGAGCTGGTCGCCCGGGTGGACGCGGTACTGCGCCGGGTCTCGCCACCCGATGAGGAGGCGCCGCCGATCGAGCACGGGCCGCTGCGAATCGAGCCGGCGACCCGCAGCGCCTTCCTCGACGGCGAGGAGCTCTCGCTGACGATGCGCGAGTTCGACCTGCTTGCCTACCTGGCCGCGCACCCCGGCCGGGTCTACTCGCGCGATCAGCTGATGGAAGCGGTTTGGGGCGAGCCCTTCTTCGAGGACACCAGCACCGTCACCGTCCACGTCCGCCGCCTCCGCGCCAAGCTCGGTGACGATCCGGCCGCGCCGCGCTTCATCGAGACGGTCTGGGGAATCGGCTACCGGTTGCGACCGTGAAGCGCGCCGTTGTCATCGCTGTCGCCGCCTTCCTGGCCGGCGCCGCCGCGGTTGCGGTCCCCAGCCACATGGGGGCCGATCAGATCCTGCTGGTGCTGCTGGCGGCCGCCGGCGCTGCGCTGGCCGCGGCGCTCGCGGTCCGCTTGGCGATGGAGGAGCGCTCCCGCCGCGAGATCGAGGAGGCGCGCCGCCAGCTGGTCGCCGCCGCCTCGCATGATCTGCGCACGCCACTGGCCTCGCTGCGACTGCTGGTCGAGTCGATCGACGACGGCGTTGCCACCGGCGAGACCCGGGACCGTTACCTGAAGGAGATCCGCACCCACGTCGGCGTTCTCAGCGACCTGATCGACGATCTTTTCGAGCTCTCCCGGATCGAGGCCGGCGACATCTCCTGGACGATGCGCCAGGTCAAGCTGCGCGAGCTGATCGGCGACACCGTGGCGGCGATGCGGGCCCCGGCCGCCGAGCGCGGCGTCAGCCTTGCCGCCGAGCTGCCTGCGGGGGAGCTCGTCGCTAGCGCCAACGCCGAGAAGGTCCAGCGCGTCCTCTTCAACCTGATCCAGAACGCGATCCGTCATACCCCGGCCGACGGCAGCGTCACCGTGCGCGCACGCTCCGCCGCCGGCGGGGTCGAGGTCGAGGTCGCCGACAACGGCGAGGGGATCCCGGCGGGAGACGGCGAGCGGGTCTTCGAGGCCTTCTATCGCGGCGATGCTGCCCGCGGCGAGGAGGGCGCCGGCCTCGGCCTGGCGATCTCGCGGGCGATCGTCGAAGCCCACGGCGGCAAGATCTGGTTCGAAGACGGCGCACCCGGAACCAGGGTCCACTTCACGCTTAAGTCCGCCTAGCGGCGATACAACTAACGACCAGTCAACCGAACGGGGAGACGAAGTGACCGAGCTGACCGACAAGCAGGCCGAGTTGTGCGAGAGCAATGAGACGGACTACTCGGACCTGAAGGCGTTCTTCATCAACTGCACGCTGAAGCGCAGCCCCGAGGTATCGAACACGCAGGGGTTGATGGACATCTCGATGGAGATCATGCGCCGCAACGGGGTGTCAGTCGATTGCATCCGCGCCGTCGATCACGAGATCGCCACCGGTGTCTGGCCCGACATGAGCGAACACGGTTGGGACGTGGACGAGTGGCCGGCGATCTTCGAGCAGGTGATGGCCGCCGACATCCTCGTGCTCGGCATGTCGATCTGGTTGGGGGAGAAGTCCTCTGTCGCAACCCAGATCGTCGAGCGGCTCTACGGCAACTCGCACTTGCTCAACGACGCTGGTCAGTACGCCTACTACGGTCGCGTCGGTGGCTGCCTGGTCACCGGCAACGAGGACGGGGTCAAGCACTGCGCGATGAACACCCTCTACTCGCTACAGCACCTTGGCTATGTAATTCCGCCGCAGGCCGACTCGGGTTGGATCGGCGAGGCCGGGCCGGGCCCGTCATACCTGGACGAGGGCTCGGGCGGTCCCGAGAACGACTTCACCAACCGCAACACCACCTTTGCCGCCTGGAACATGTTGCACCTGGCGCGCCTGCTGAAGGACGCCGGCGGCATCCCCGCCCACGGCAACCAGCGTCCTGACTGGGATGCGGGTTGTCGCTTCGACTTCCCCAACCCCGACTACCGCTGAAACCTACTCGGGGGGCTTCTCCTCGCCGTCCAGCGACTGCTTGAAGCCCCTGATGCCCTGCCCGAGCGAGCGGCCGAGCTCGGGCAGGCGTTTGGGGCCGAGCACGATTGCCGCGATCACGGCCAAGACCAGCAGGTGCATCGGGCTCTCGAGGCCGGAAAGCATTAGGGGAAGCTTAAAGAGCCGGTCTAAACTTCAGCTATGCGACTCGCGAGTCGTCTCACCTCGGGACTGGCGCTGACGGTCACCGTCTGCTGGGCCTTTGCGCTCGCCCTCTCGGGCTCGACCGACACGCTGCTCTTCCTGGCGCCGGCCCTGCTGATCGTGGCGCCGCTGATTGCCGGCCGTTACCTGGGTGAGGAGCTGATCGCCAAGCTCGTCGCCAAGAGGAGCCGGCCGCCTCGACGCGCTGCCCTCGCGCCCGCGCCGGCTCCGCGACCACCCGCTGCGTGGTCGCCCCGGGGAACTCGCCTGCTGGCCTTCTCGCGGGCCGAGCGCCCGCCGCCGTTCGGTCTCCTTCCACAGACCTAGCGCCGGCGCCTGAGATCGACCTCGGTCGTCGCGTGCGCGACCGAAGGGACAAACCGTGCGAAAGCACTGGGCGACACTTGTCGCCACCACCGCATTGCTCATTGGCGTCTCCGCCAGCCCGGCGCTGGCCCATGAAGGGAACCCCGACTACCGCTCGGTGATCGACCGGGTGACGCCGAAAGTACCCGGCGTCAGCTTCGAAGTCCTCTCCTACGACAGCTACATGCAGTTGCTCGACCAGCACGGCCACGAAGTCGTGATCGACGGCTATGAGGGCGAGCCCTACGCGCGGGTGCTCAAGGACGGCACGGTTCAGGTCAACGAACACTCGCCGGCGCTCTACCTCAACGACACCCGTTTCCCGACCTCCCAGGTGCCGCCGATCGCCAATCCGAAGGCGCCGCCGAAATGGAAAACGGTCGATGACTCGGGCACCTTCCTCTGGCACGACCACCGCATGCACTACGGCTCGACCGCGACGCCGCCCCAGGTCACCGATACGAGCCGCAAGACGAAGATCTTCGACTACACGATCCCGCTGCGAGTCGACGGCAGGAAGGGGGCGATTGACGGCACCCTCTACTGGGTCGGCAGTCCCAAGACCTCGAAGCTGCCCTTCATCCTGGCCGGCATTGTCATCGTCCTTGGCGGCGGTGCACTTGTGCTGCTGGCGCGGCGGCGTCGCGACCGCGACGAAGGCGACGGAGACGAAGATGGGGAGCGCTCGGCGCGCGACGACGGGTCGGCAAAGGAAGCGTGGTAGCGATGCGACGTGCGCTGCCGGCACTCGCCGTCCTCGCTTCGCTTTGTCTTGCCCTGCTCGTCCCCGCGAGCGCTTTCGCCCATGCCCAGCTCCTCGGGACCAGCCCGCAGTCGGGGGCGACCGTGAAGACCCAGCCCAAAGAGGTCATCTTCAAATACAACCAGCCGGTCGGCGGCACTGTGGGCGCGGTTCGCGTCTACAACGCCCAGGGCGATCAGGTCGACAACCTCGATGTCTCCCACCCCGGCGGCCGTCAATCCTGGATGGGGGTGGGGCTGAAGCCGAACCTCCCTGACGGCACCTACACCGCGACCTACCGGGTGATCTCCGCCGATACCCACATCGTCTACGGCGGTCTCGTTTTCAGCATCGGGCACGCCGGCCCGGCGCCGAAGTACACGGTCGCCGGCCTGATCTCCAAGAACCAGACGGGCGAGGTGACCAAACTCGCCTTCGGCGCGGTCCGCGCGCTCGACTACCTCTCGATCGCCCTGATGGTTGGCGGCCTGATCTTTCTCTTCTTCGCTTGGCGACCGGCGATCTCGGCCCTCAGCGGAGCCGGGGAGAGCGCCGCTAACGCCACGAAGGCGTTCGGGCACCGCTTTGGGCGCCTCCTCGCCTTCGCCGTCATCCTCGGTATCGCGGTTGGCGTCCTCGGCATCCTCCTGCAGGGAGCGAGCGCTGCCGGCGTGTCGTTTTGGGCCTCACTCAAGGGGCCGATCATCCACGACACCCTGCACAGCCGCTTCGGCACGGTCTGGGGACTGCGTGCGATCGACTGGGCGCTGCTCGGCGCCCTGCTGATCGCGGCGTGGAAGCTGCCGCGGCAGAGGCGCTGGCTAGCGGTCCTGATCGGGCTCGGGGCGCTGTATCTGGCGATGACGCCGGCGCTTGCCGGTCATCCCAGCATCCAGAGCCCCGTGGTGATCTTCTTCCCGACCAACGTCATCCACGTCACCGCGGCGAGCATCTGGGTCGGCGGGATCGCCTGCTTCCTCTTTGCGCTGCCGGCCGCGACCCGCAGGCTGGCTCCCGAGGATCGCAGCCGCCTGCTGCTGGGCACGATGGCCCGCTTCTCGCCCTTTGCCCTGGGAGCGGTGATCGCGATCGCGATCACCGGCGTGATCCAGGCCTACATCGATGTGCGCAGCGTGCACGCGCTTTTCGGCACGACTTACGGGCTCCTGGTCGTTGCCAAGGTTTTCCTGCTCGTGTTCCTGATCGGGTTCGGCACACTCAACCGGCAACGCATCTTGCCTGCTCTGAAGGAGCTGGTCGAGCAGGCGGCATCGCCCGGTTGGGTCGGCGCCTGGGCTCGCAACAGCTTCCGCGGTGAGCTGTCGCTGATGCTGATCGTCTTCGGCGTCACCGCGGCGCTGGTCTCCTACGCGCCTCCAATCGACGCGGCGCAGGGGCCGGTCTCGATCAACACGACCCTCGGCCCGGCCGAGCTGGAGATGACCGTCGAACCGGCGAAGGTCGGACTCAACTCGATCCACCTCTACCTGATCAATGCCAAAGACGGCTCCCAGTTCACAGCGACCAAACAGCTCACCGTCACGGCCGAACTACCCGCCAAGCAGATCGGGCCATTGCCGCTAAAGGCGAACCTCGCCGGTCCCGGCCACTACGTGCTGAGCGGCGCCGAGTTCAGCCCCGGCGGCAGCTGGGAAGTCGAGATCACCGACCGGGTCTCCGCCTTCCAGCAGTACTCAAAGACGGTCACGGTGCCGATCGGATGAGCCGCCTTTTCGCATCGCCGCGCCTGCGCTCGGCCCTCTTCGGCCTCCTGCCGGCGATCCTGCTCGTGGCGGGATCGCCCCAGGCAAGGGTGGCGATCGCCTACCTCGTCCCCTTCCTGGTCCTGCTCTGCCTCCTGCTCGCCGATCGCTATCCGGGTGAGGGGCTGATCGGGAAGACGTCGCGCCGGGCGGCGCCCAAGCGGTGCCGACCCTCGCCGGTGCTGCGAGCCGGCTTCGCCGAGCCCCGCGCCCGGCGAGCGCCCCTGCTGGCCTTTGCCGAGGCGGGGCGGGCGCCGCCGGGGTTCGCCGCAGTGACCTGAACCACTTTCCAATTTGACTTAGGAGGGCTCCAAATGCCGAAGCGAACCGCGCTCTTTTGCCTGACTGCCGTTGCCCTGCTGGCGCCCGCAGCGGCCCAGGCGCACGTCAGCGTCCATCCCAACACCGTGCCGGAAGGCGCCTTTGCCACGCTCAACGTCCGGGTGCCGGGCGAGGAAGAAAACGCCTACGCCTACAAGGTCGCCACCCTGTTCCCGGCCGGGTTCACCGACGTCTCTATCCAAAACGTCCCCGACTGGAGCGCCAAGGTGGTGACCAAGAAGCTCGCCAAGCCGATCCAGACAGACGACGGGCCGGTCACCGAAGAGGTCTCGCAGGTGATCTGGACTGGGAACAAATCAGCCGATGGGCGCCTCGACAACGGCCGGTTCATGCAGTTCCCGCTCTCGATTGCCATTCCCGAAGACATCGCCGGCAAGTCGTTGGCGTTCAAGACGCTGGAGTACTACAGCAACGGAAAAGTCATCCACTGGATCGGTGCCCCGAACGCCGAATTCCCGGCGCCGACCGTCAACATCACCGCAAAGGGCGGTGTCCTCCAAGACGTCGCCGGCGGCGAGGCCGGTCCGACCCCCGGCGAGGTGCCGGGAGCGGAAGCGGCTTCTTCCTCGAGCTCAAACTCGAGTTCGTCATCGAGCGACAGCGCCAGCAAGGGGCTCGGCATCGCCGCGCTGATTATCGGCGCTCTTGGCCTGCTGACAGGCGGCACGGCGCTCGCGCGGTCTCGTCGAAGGACGTAGCCGGCTAAGGCTTGTCAAGCATGCTGCGTGCGCACTCGACGATCGTCTCCTCGATCGGTCGTGGTGCCCATCCGAGCAGCTCTTCGGCCCGCTTGCTCGAGTACTCCTGCTTGCGGCCGAGCTGGCCGGCGATCGAGCGCACGCTGGGATCGAAAAGGCCCATCGCACGAACGAGAAGGTCGGGAACAGACCTCTTCGGCACCTTCGCCGCGTCTGGCCCCAGCCGGTCGCGCAGGACCCTGGCGACGTCAGCCATCCACTCGAAGGAGCGGACCGCGATCAGGCGCTTGCCGCCGGCATCGGGGTCGCTCATTGCCCGAATCTGGAGGTCGGCGACGTCGCGGACGTCGACGAGGTTGAACCCGATCCGCGGCGCGCCCGGCATCCCCGAGAGAAGCCGCTGTACGACTTCGAGCGAGGGAGAGCGCTCGGTGCTCGATACGGGCCCAAGGATGGCGCCGGGGTTGACGACTGCGAGGCGCTTCGTCTCGCCCATCTCCTCGACCAGGTCCCAGGCCGCGCGCTCGGCGATCGTCTTGGAGCGCGCATAGGCCGTGAGCGTGGAATCGCCGAGGTCGGTCCACTCCGACTCGTCGAGGCGCCGCGTCGAGGCCTTGGCACTGCCACCGACGGCCGCCACCGAGGAGGTGACGACTATCCGCGAGGCCCCGGCCGCCAAGGCGGCGCGCAGTACGCGCAGTGTGCCCTCGCGCGCGGGCACGATCAGCTCGTCGGGATCCTTCGGCTGAACCAAGGGGAACGGCGAGGCGACGTGCAGGACGTGCTCGCAGCCATCCGCCGCCTGCTCCCAGCCCGTGTCGCTCCGCAGGTCCGCGGCGAGCACGGAAAGTCGGTTATCGGCTTCGGGCGAGTCGACGGAAGCACTCTCCTGCGGCTCGCTCGAGAGGTCCCCCACCCTGGTCCTGACCTCCGGCTCGCGCGAGAGATCCCGCACCGTGGTCCTGACCGAGTAGCCGCGGCGCAGGAGCTCGGCCACGCACCAGCCCCCGAGGAAGCCGGAGCCACCGGTGACGAGAACCGTCTTTTGCTCCTCCACCATCGTCACGAGCCTATCCCTCGTTGGCTCAGGGCGCGGTCCGCAGCCGAAAGAGCCGTCCCAGGCCCGCCAAGACGTTCATTCCGATTCGCTCCCGTGCACGCCCCGGGCGGATCGTCTCGGGGTACTCCAGCATCAGCATCGCGAGATAAGGGGGAATCCGCGGATCCTTGACGCCCTTGATCCCCCGTGACTCCATCAGCCGGCAGATCTGTTCGATGTAGTCCTCGAAGCGCACCGCGGGGCGGTGGACGTTGCGAACGCGGACGGTTTTTCCGCTTCGGTTCTTGAAGGTGTGCAGCGTCCGCGCGGGAACCGACGCCGACTCGCCCACGGCCAAGGTGCTCCATTTGCCGTCGACCATCAGGTCCAATTCTCCCTCGACCACCTCGAAGGACTCCTCCGGAGTCGGATGCACATGCGAGGGAGGGGCGATCGAACCGGAGGGCAGCGTGAAGTCCATACCGACGAACTCGCCGCCGCTGTCCGCCGCCGCCGCGGTCACCGCGTAGACGCTTCCGTCCGGCATCTCGAAGCGATCTCCCGTCCGAGCCATCGCGACGACTTTAACTTGCGTGCCCTGCGACGCGGCTGGGAGCCTCAGGCGGCGACCGGCACTCGCTGTCCCTGGCCTTCGGGCTCCGCCGCGGGCAACTGACCGTCTCGGCGACCCTTTCGGTCGGGAAGGGCCAGGCGGCAGATCTTCTTGACGACGCTGCCGAACTGCTTGCCCAGCGGGCCGACGTTGTAGGGGATGTCGTAGCGCTCGCAGATCTCGCGCACCTCGGTCGAGATTTCCGCATAGCGATTGGCTGGCAGGTCCGGGAACAGATGGTGCTCGATCTGGAAGCTGAGGTTGCCGGCGAGGATGTGGAAGGGCCGGCTGCCGCTGAGGTTCGCCGAGCCGAGCAGCTGGCGGTAGTACCAGGCGCCGCGGCTCTCGTTCTCGGTCTCCTCCTCGGTGAACTCGTGGGTGCCTTCCGGGAAGTGCCCGCAGAAGATGATCGTGAACGACCAGACGTTGCGAACCAGGTTGGCGGTCGCGTTGCCGGCCAGGGGAAAGAGGAAGAAAGGCCCTGACAGCGCCGGGAAGACGGCGTAGTCCTTGAGGGTCTGGCGGCGGACCTTCTTCCAGATCCCATTGATCAGCTTGCGCTTGTCGGCGAGCTTCGCCTCCCCGGTTGTCAGGCGCTCGACTTCGAGGTCGTGCAGGGCCACTCCGTACTGGAAGAAGAGCGCGAGCAGGGTCGCGTAGACCGGGTTGCCCAGGTAGTAGGGCCTCCAGCTCTGGTCCTCAGACATGCGCAGCACCCCGTAGCCGATGTCGCGGTCCTTGCCGACGATGTTGGTGTGGGTGTGGTGCATGTAGTTATGGGAGTGGCGCCACTGGTCGGCTGGGCAGGCGTTATCCCACTCGAACTGCTTGCCCGAGAGCGCCGGGTCGTTCATCCAGTCGTACTGACCGTGCATCACGTTGTGGCCGATCTCCATGTTGTCGAGGATCTTGGAGAGCGAGAGGGCGGTCGTGCCGGCAATCCAGGCCGGCGGGAAGACGCCCGCCCAGAGCAGGCCGCGGCCGGCGACCTCGAGCCCGCGCTGGGCGCGGATCACCTTGCGGATGTAGTTGGCGTCGTGCTCGCCGCGATCGGCGAGCACGCGCTGGCGGATCGCGTCGAGCTCTTCGCCGAAGCTCTCGATCTGCTCCGGTGTGAGGGGGATCTGGCTTGTGGTTGTGGTGCTCATTGGACAGCCTTTCGTTGAAAGTCGTTCAAAGGTCGATTACGAGATCGCTGAGCGGGGCGGAAATACAGAGCTGGATCTCCTCGTCGGGCGCGGCGGAGACCTCCTCCGTGAGCAGGTTCTTGACGGTGCCGCTCAGCTTGCGGCAGGTGCAGGTGTGGCAGATCCCCATGCGGCATCCCGACTGCGCCGGGACGCCGGCTTGCTCGGCCTGCTCGAGGATCGAGGCGCCGCTGTTCTCCACCTCGAGATTTGAGCCGGCGAAGCGGATCGAACCCGTCCCGGGCTCTCCCGCGGGGAGCAGACTGGGGGGGACGAAGCTCTCGACGTGCAACCGTCGCTCGAGGCCGTTGGCCCAGGTGCCGCGCACCGCGTCGAGCAGGGCGGGGGGGCCGCAGGCAAAGGTCTCCGCGGTGGTAAAGCAGGGGTCGGACTGGGGAAGGTGGGTCGGGCTGAAGTGGCCATCGAGCTCGCCGACGCCGGGCGCTCGCGTGTAGGAGCGGGTCAGCTTGAAGTTCGGGTTCTCGGCTGCCAGGCGGTCGAGCTCTTGGCGATAGATCGCGCGGTTGGGGTCGGGGGCGTACTGGATCAGCGCGATTTGTCCCGGGGGTTTCTCGGCGCAGAGGGTGCGGAGGATCGCCATCAGGGGAGTGATGCCGCTGCCGGCGCCGATCAGCAGGATCGAGTCTGGGCGTGATTCCGGAAGGTGGAAGTCGCCATCGGCCTGCGAGAGGCCGAGCACCATGCCCGGCCGGGCATGGTCCGCGAGGAAGTTCGAGACCAGGCCATCGGGGTGGCGCTTTACCGTGATCTCCAGCTCCCGGCCGCAATCCTCAGGGGAGGCTGGGGAGTAACAGCGGCTGTGACGGACACCGTCGATCTCAGCCGAGACCTGCACGAACTGGCCGGCGCGGATGCCCTTCCAGGCCCGATTGGGGCGAAGAATCAGGGTGACGCTGTCCTTGGTGCCGTGCTCGACTGTGACCACCTTGGCCCGGCACTCGCCGATCACAAGGGTCGGGCTGATCTGCTCGAGGTAGCGATCGATCCCGTGCGGCCCGGCGACTGCGTCGAGCAGGCGCAGAGCGGAAATTCCGCGACGCCGAGCGGGTTCTGCGGTTGTGGTGGTTGCGCTCATGCCTCTCCTCTTCACTGGGTGTTTGCAGCCAATACCCGCGACGGGAGACAACGTAACATCAAATGCCGTCACGTCAACCGGCGCGCCGGTTTTCAGTGATAGGTTTCACACAGATGGAGGCCGCCAAGTCCGAGAACGATCTGACGATCGAACAGCTCGCCGTGGAGACGGGGATCACCGTCCGCAACATCCGCTCGCACCGCGCGCGGGGGTTGCTGCCCGCCCCGGAGGTGCGCGACCGGGTCGGCTATTACGGGCCCGAGCACCTCGATCGACTGCGGATGATCCAGGAGCTGCAGACCGACGGCTTCAACCTCAAGGGGATCGAGCGACTGCTGAGCCAGAATCCGGGCCCGGCCGAGCAGTTCCTCTCCTTCAAGCGGGCGCTCGACGAGTTCGATGATGAGCAGCCCGAGACCTTCACCCGCAAAGAGTTGGCCGATCGCTTCGGGACGGAGATCGACGACGCGCTGAAGCGAGCGCTCGATGCCGGCGCACTCGTCCCGATCGACGACGACCGCTTCGAGGCGCCGTTCCCCTCACTTCTGGATGCCGCCGAGGGCGTCGTCGCTACAGGGGTCCCGCTCGATCACGCCCTGGTCGTGATCGCCAAGGTGCAGAGCCGCTGTCGCTCCGTCTCTCACGAGTTCGTCAAACTCTTCCTCAACGACATCTGGAAGCCCTTCGAAGAAGAGGGCTACCCGGAAGAGCGCTGGCCGGAGGTTCGCGCCGCGCTCGATCAGCTGCGTCCGCTCTCGATGCAGGCGCTGGTTGCCGTCTACCGGATGACGATGTCCGACGAAGTCGAGAAGGCCTTCGGCAAGCAGCTCGAGCGAATGGCCAAGCGGAAGGGCTGAGCTCGGCGCCGGTTGTTGCCGGCGATCAGCGCAGCTCGTCGAGCGAGACAACCTCGAGGTCGAAGGCCTCATCGGCCGAGCGCCGTCGCCGGTACGGCGAGACGATCACGCGGTGCGCTTCGCCGCAAGGGCAGGGGACCTCGATCGGCCGCGTGTCGCTGGCTGGGTCGGTGTCGACCTTGAGCCGCATCAGCTTGCCGGCTGTTTTGCAGCCGAAGGAGATCACCCAGCCGTGGTCTTCGGGTTCGCTGCGTTTTTTGGCGCGGTGGGGATTGGGCATCTGCCCATCCTTGCTGGTTGAGAGCCGGGGTGTCGCGAGGTGTGTCTGGCTCCGGAGTGGTCTAGCTTTCCGGGAGATGGAGAGCCGTGAGAGGTCAGCTCAGGCGGGTCCGGAGCCGGTGGAAGCCGTCGATGCCACCAGGCGCACGCTGCTGGCCAGCGAACGCACCGAGCTGGCCTGGTGGCGGACCGGCCTGACCGGCCTGGCGGTTGCCCTGGCGGTGGGCCGGATCGTCCCTGGCCTCGACGGCAGCCCTCAGCGCTGGCCATATGTGATCGCAGGGGTCTGCTTCGCGCTGTATGGCATCGCGGTGATCGCCTACGGCAGCGCACGACGGCGCGCCGTGGAGACGGCTCTCATCGAGGGTCGCTTTCCCATCGCGCCGCGCCTCGCCCACACAGCCTTGGCGGTGGGGGGCGTGATCCTCGGCCTTTTCACCGTTGTGCTGGTCCTGCTCGACTAGATGTAAGGACTGAACGATTTACCCCCGTATGCGGGGGTAAATCGACCACTCGCCACGAGGCTAGTTGCGTGGGGGGGCCTCGAAGACGGCGCCGATCTGCTGCAGGACGTCGCTTGCGATTCGCAGTTCCTCCTCGTCGACGCCCTCCAGCGCCTCCTCCCAACGCTCGCGCCAGAGTGCCTTGGTTGCCTCGACCCGGCGCCGGCCGAGGGCGGTCAGCTCGATCAGGACGACGCGCCGGTCGGTCTCCGAGCGGACCCGTTTGACGTGACCGTCCGTGGCCAGGTGGTCGAGCATCTGGGAGACGGTCGCGGCGCTGAGGCCGGCGACCTGGGCCAGCTCTCCGGCGGGGAGGGGCCCGCGCTCGCGCAGCTCGGCCAGCAGCTCGAACTGGGCGTGGCTGATCTCGCCGCCCAGCAGATGGGTGTCGCGACCGCGCAGGCGGCGCAGGCTGCGGTAGGCGCGGCGGAAGGCTTGGCCTAGTTCGGTCAGGCGCTCCTCGCGCGCGTTCGCGACTGGTCCCGGGGCTTTGACGCCGCCCTTAGGCACCGAGTGGCTCCAGCTCCGCCTCGGCGATCTCCTCTGCCTCAGTCGGCGCGTGGTGTGGTCCCTGGCGCTCGGCACGCAGCAGCACGACGCAGGGAATGAACGCAAGGGTGGCGATTCCGAAGGCCCACCAGTAAGCGGTGCCGAAGGCGCCGGCGAGCTCGGTGGGCGTGCTGGCGCCGGCACTTGCCCGCTGTAGCACCACTGCCAGCACCGCGGTGCCGATCGCGCCGCCGACCCGCTGCAGGACGTTCATCTGCGGCGTCGCGTCGGAGAGCTGGTCGGTGCGCAGCGAGGCGAAGGCGACGGTGGTGGTGGGGATGAAGGAGAGGCCGATGCCGACCCCACGCAGCAGCAGCAGCAGCGAGATCCCGAGGATCGAGGTGTCGGCGCCGATGAAGGCGAAGGGCAGCGAGGTGAGGCAGAGGATCGAGACGCCGACGATGGCGACGCGGCCGCCGCCGAAGCGCTGGGTGAGGCGGGCGGTGAAGGGGGCGACCATCAACATGCCGAGACCCTGCGGGCCGACCAAGAGGCCCGTCACGATCACGCTCTCGCCGCGCACCTGCTGGTAGTAGAGGGGGACCAGGATCATCGCCCCGAAGAGCGCCGCACCGAGGCCGAAGGTGGTGAGCGAGGCGGCGGCGAAGATGCGGTTGGCGTAGAGGCGCACGTCGAGCAGCGGCCGCTCGGTGCGCAGCGCGTGCCGGCCGAAGGCGAGCAGCATTGCGATCCCGGCCACGATCGGCCAGACCACGGTCGGCGCGGTGAAGCTCCCTTGGGTGCCGATCTCCGCGAGGCCATAGACGATCAGCGGCATCCCGGTCACCAGCAGCACCAGGCCGACGACGTCGAGCTTGCCCGCCTCGCCGAGCTTGGAGTCCGGCAGCATCCGCGCGCCGAGGATCGCGGCGACGATCCCGATCGGCACGTTGACGAAGAAGATCCAGGACCAGTGCAGGTTTTCCAGGATCAGGCCGCCGACCACGGGACCGAGGATCGGCGCCAGCATCGCCGGCATCACGACGACGCCCATCACCCGGCCCATCCGTTTCGGGCCGGCTACCTCGGCCATGATCATCTGCGAGATCGGCATGATCATGCCGCCGCCGACTCCCTGCAGGACGCGGAAGAGGATCAGCGAGGTGCTCGATTCGGCCAGCCCGCAGAGCGCCGAGCCGATCGTGAAGAGGATGATCGAGGAGAGATAGACGCGCTTGGCACCGAAACGGCGTGCCGCCCAGCCGGTCAACGGGATCACCGCTGCCAGCGCCAGCAGGTAGCCAGTCGCTACCCACTGGATCTGGGCGATTGTGCTGTGCAGGTCGCGGCCGAGGGTGTCGAGGGCGACGTTGACGATCGTCGTATCGAGGATCGACATCATCATGCCGAGGATCACGACGCCGGCGATCTTCCAGACGTAGGGCTCGATCTTGTCGGTGCTTTGCTTTGCGTCAGACATTCGGTACCGAAAGGTTAAGTACCTAATGTTTTCTTGTCAAGTGGTCTTGGCTTCGGCTTAGGCTGGGGGGCATGGCGCACGACGGCGACTCGCCCCAAGTCCTCAGCAAGAAGCAGTACGAGAAGGAGCTGGCCCGTCTGCAGGAGGAGTTGGTGCGGCTGCAGGAGTGGATCGTCCACGCCGGGCTGCGGGTCGCGGTCATCTTCGAGGGCCGCGATACCGCCGGCAAGGGTGGAGTGATCAAGCGGATCACCGAGCGGACCAGCTCGCGGGTGGTGCGGACGGTCGCTCTGGGCACGCCGACCGAGCGGGAGCGAAGCGAGTGGTACTTCCAGCGCTACGTCGCTCACCTGCCGGCCGGCGGCGAGATGGTCCTCTTCGATCGCAGCTGGTACAACCGCGCCGGCGTCGAGCGGGTGATGGGCTTCTGTGACGAGGAGGAGTACCAGGAGTTCATGCGTTCGACCCCGAGCTTCGAGCGGATCCTGATGCGCTCAGGGTTGACCCTGATCAAGTACTGGCTCTCGATCTCCGACGAGGAGCAGGAGCGCCGCTTCACCGCCCGCATCGAGGACCCGATCAAGCAGTGGAAGCTGAGCCCGATCGACCTCGAGGCCCGGGCGCGCTGGGTCGACTACGCCGAGGCCAAGGACGAAATGTTCGCCTACACCGACACCAAGGACTCGCCGTGGTTCGTGGTCGAGGCCGACGACAAGCGCACCGCCCGGCTCAACCTGATCAGCCACCTGCTCGAACAGATTCCCTACGAGTCGCTCCCGGCGGAGAAGGTCGAGCTGCCGCCGCGTCAGGAGCGCGCCTACGTGCGGCCGCCGGTCGATACCCA
The DNA here is from genome assembly GCA_963716345.1 of uncultured Solirubrobacterales bacterium. Lineage (GTDB taxonomy): Bacteria > Actinomycetota > Thermoleophilia > Solirubrobacterales > 70-9 > VRUE01. The sequence goes on along the minus strand of OY970304.1, from coordinate 305,563 downwards.
GACCTTCGTGCCGACCCGCTTCCTGGTCGAGTAGGGCAGCGCGCTAGAGGTACTGCTCAGACCATGGCGCGCCTGATCTACTCGACGATCGCCTCGCTCGACGGCTACGTCGCCGACGGGAAGGGCAACTTCGACTGGGCAGCGCCGGACGAGGAGGTGCACACCTTCGTCAATGAGCTCGAGCGACCGGTCGGGACTTGCCTCTACGGGCGGCGGATGTACGACACGATGGTCTTTTGGGAGACGGTGGACACCGGGCCCGAGCCGCAGGTCATGCGCGACTTCGCCGAGATCTGGCGCGCGGCCGACAAGGTCGTCTACTCGCGCACGCTCGAGCAGGCCGCCAGTGCGCGGACGCGGATCGAGCGAGAGTTCGAGCCTGAGGCGGTGCGCGAGCTGGTTGCAGCGGCGAGCCGCGACGTCGCGATCGGTGGTGCCGAGCTCGCGGCTCAGGCAATCAGGGCAGGCCTGGTCGACGAGTGTCAGATGTTCCTTGCCCCAGTCATCGTGGGCGCCGGCAAGCGATCGCTGCCCGAGGGGGTCTTCGCCCGGCTCGAGCTGCTGGAGCAGCGCCGCTTCGAGAGTGGCTTCGCCTACCTTCGCTACAACGTCAAGCGCTAAAGGGCGCTGGGGTGGCGGGCGGCGAAGCCGGGCGGTTCCACTTTGGCCCGGTGCCAGCGGGGCCCGTTGACGCCGGGCGGGTCATCACGGGTGTCGAAACGCAGGCCGGCGATGACCATGAAGACGTGCTCGTTGTTGGCGTAGACGGTGATCCAGCGGCCGAGGCCGCTTTCGCCCCAGTAGGCCAGCTGTCCAGAGACCATCGTCTGATCGAGTAGGCCGGCGGCGTGCAGCACGTAGCTGACCGCGCCGGAGCAGTCATAGCCGTGCGAGGTGAAGCTGACGTGCCCGCCGCCCCAGACGTAGGGACGGCCGTCGATCTGATTGGCCGCGGCGATCGCTAGCTTGACTGCGTCCGGGGCCCCGGCGGGGACGATTGCGCGCCCGTTGGCAAGCTCGGCGCCGCAATTGGCGCTGGTGCGGCTCGCGCCTGCGGGAGTCGGCATGCAGCCAGCGCCCCAAGGTGCCGGTTCGGCGGCTGCCAGCGGCGCGGCGGTCGCGCAGGCGCCGAGTGTTGCGAGACAGATAAGGGCGAGGGAGGATCGCCGGATACGCATCGCGCGAGGGTACAGTTCTGAGCGATGGGCATGCTGCGAACCGGGACTGCGCTGCGGCTGCTGGTCGCGACGATGCTTGCGGCCGGCTTGTGGTTCGCGACCCCGGTATCGGCTGCTGGGGGAGAAGACACGGATCCGCTGGGTCAGGCGCTGGTGACCGCGGCGAAGGCGAGCGGCGTGCTCGACGCGATCGAAGGCAGCCTCGTCTACCTGGGCGCCAAGTACGAAGGTGCGTCCACCGCCAGGAAGGTGGCCGCGGAGCCCGCCGTGGCGTCGGTGTACTCAGGTGAAGGCAGTAACTACAAACCGGGCGATCCACTGCCGCCGGCCTCGGCCGGCACCAACGGGCCGGTCCCGCCGCCGCCTGGGAGCCATGGCGAACCGCTCGTCGCCCGTATTCCCGCCACCCCCAACAAGTACGGCGATCCGACCGCGACCTACGTCAGCGGCATCGCCCTCTCGCCACCAGATGCGCCCGAACGCGTCGCTGGCGTGATCAACGCCGCCAACGCGATCGTCGGTCAGCCATACGTCTGGGGCGGGGGGCACGGCTCCTGGTATTCCCGCGGCTACGATTGTTCCGGCGCGGTCAGCTACGCCCTCGCCGGCGGAGGCTTCCTCTCCGAGCCGCTCGCCTCGGGGCCACTCGAGAGCTGGGGCGCCCCCGGCCCCGGCCGCTGGATCACCGTCTACGCCAGCGCCACCCACGCCTACGCCGTGATCGCTGGCCTGCGCTGGGACACCGTCGGCGACGCCCGCGGCAGCGGCCCGCGTTGGCACGTCGCTGGTACCCCGCCCGCCGGCTTTGTCGCCCGCCACCCGCCCGGCTACTGAGACGGCGAGTCTGCAAAAAGGCGTCTATGTGGCGCCCAAACTCAGACTCGGTGCTTGCCTTAAGGCCGAGTCGGCTGCAGGCCGATCAGCTCGTAGTAGCCGATCAGGTAGAGGCGGCGGCCGTCGGAGACCATCGGCGTGTAGCCGGCCTGCTTCAGCTCGAAGGTTCTGCGGTGGGTGCGAACGTCGATGCCGATTGCCTCGCGGGTCTTGAAGCTCGAGGTGTAGACGGTGTGGCCGATCACGGTCGCCGTGCCGGGCACCGGGCCGCCGACGTCGTAGCGCCAGCGTTGCTTGCCGCTGCGCGCGTCGAGCGCGTAGAAGTGCTCGTCGTAGGAGCCGATGTAGACGCTCGGCGGGGTTCCGGGCACCTGGGCGACGGCCGGCGAGCCGTAGACGAAGTTGTTGGTCGGGAAGGACCAGTCGACCTTGCCGCTCTTTTGGTCGAAGGCGAAGACGGTGCCGTCGTCGCGGGCGGCGTAGACGCGGCCGAAGGCGATCGCGGGGGAGGAGTAGAAGCCGCCCTGGCCGAACGGCGGCGCCTTCGACGTATTGGTGCGCCAGATCAGCCTGCCGTCCTTGGCGTCGAGGCAGAACATCCCGCTCTCATAGTCGGCGACGTAGAGCCGGCCGTCGTGGAAGCTGGGACTGGCTTTGATCGCCGCCGGCGAGTTGAACTGCCAGAGCACCTTGCCGTCTGACGCTTGCACCGCGACCACATTGGTCTTGTCGGTGCCGAGGTAGAGCGTGCCGCCAACGGCCATTGGCGAGGATTCGAGGTGGCCGGCCAGCTTGCGCCTCCAGACTTCCCTGCCGCTGTTGGCGTCGACCGCGACGAGATCGCCGTCGACGTAGGCGAAGAAGACCTTGCCTTCGTGGTAGACCGGAGCGGTCACGTCGGTCGGCGTGCCGGAGTCCTTGGGGTCGGTGTTCCGTTCCCAGAGGATCTTGCGATCGCGCAGTCGCACCGCCTTGGCGTTGCCGTACTTGTTGACTACGTAGGCGACCCCATCCGCGATCGCTGGCGGGAACTCGATCAGCGCGTGCGTATTGATCGACCACGCTTCCTTCAAGGGTGGATCGAGGAAGCGTTGGTGGGCAGGCAGGTAGTGCGTCCGCTCGGGCACGCGGCCAAAGAGCGGCCAGGAGACGAGGGCGGTTTGCTTGGAGGAAGACGATGAGGAGCCTTCCCCGCTGGAGTCGCCGCAACCGCCAAGCACGCCGAGTACTGCCGCGATGGCGAGCAGCACTGCAAGAGCTCTCCTCGATCGCTTGGGCATGACCAGGTCTTGCATCGACCATGCCGCCTGAGTCTTGAGCTTCGTCCCGTGAGGAGGGGGAGAGCGGCGGACGGGAATCGAACCCGCATCATCGCCTTGGAAGGGCGAGGCTCTACCGTTGAGCTACCACCGCACGAGTGAAGCCGCCCCGCTTGGCGGTGCGGCGTCGATGACAGTTTGCACAAACGACCTCGCACTTTGCCATCTCGTCGAGGACGCTCTGCCACTCACGGTCTCGAAGTCCGGCGGCGATGCCGAATTTCTTGTCGCGGAGATGGTCGAACTCGAGCACGACTGGGTCGGTCTTTGCGCCGCCAGGCAAAGTCATCGAGGGGCTTCTCAAGCTGGCAGCGTCCGCACCGTCGCATTGGCGCAGCCTAGAGAGGCGAACAGACGTTCGTCTATAGCCATCGCGGCCCTCCTTCTCCTCCAGTGGCATGCCATCCAATCTCGGATTCGTCAGAATGCAAGACCCCACGGGGAGTGGCGCAGTCTGGTAGCGCACTCGGCTGGGGGCCGAGCGGTCGCAGGTTCAAATCCTGTCTCCCCGATACAACGGTTGCCCTCGCATGGCTCCGCATAGCCACGCATAAGCCCGCATGTCGCCGATTCGGGCCGACATCGAGGCGAACGTGATGCCGGGGTGATGCCAGAGGACCGACGGCCGTGATGCCACGCTCGCAGCGGCAGGCCTGCGGTCGGCGAGAGCACAGCGCCCCCTTTCCCTGCCCGCGGACGTTAGGCTGCGCGAGTGCCAGATCCGACGCTGCCGCTGACCGGGGGATGCATGTGCGGCGGCGTCCGCTTCGAGGTTTCCGAGCCACTGCTCGGTGCCCTCTTCTGCCACTGCAAGCGCTGCCAACGGCGGACTGGCACGGGGGTGTCGACGACGGCTCTGACCGCGCCCGGTTCCTACCGAACCGTCTCCGGCAAGGACCTAATCCGCTCGTGGGACCCTGGCGATGGCGGGTACGTCAAGGTCTTTTGCTCCCAATGCGGCAGCCAGCTATGCACCAACCACCCCGACAATTCCGAACTGCTCGCCATACGCATGGGCGCCCTTGACGAGGACCCCGGCATTCGCCCGAGTGCACACCAATTCACGGACTACGCTGCGCCATGGGCGCCCGTACCGGATGACGGCTTGCCGAGATTTCCAGAGCGGATCCATCCAGGCGCCTTCTCGCCAGATTCCTAGAATTAATCGGCTGGCGAGGGTGGTCTACGCGGCAGCTAATCCGGCCTGGGAGGGCGAAGCGAAAGTAGAGGCGGTCAAATATCGATCCAACTAGTCGACCTGCTGTTATGCGGAGGCGCTCGCTCCTGACGTGATGTGCTCAATCACCCGCCGGAACTCCTCGGTCGGTGAGAAGTCAACGTATTCGGAGTCCTCGAGCGCCTCAGGAGCATGACCGGGAGCCCAGTAGAACGCCTCGCCGGCAGCGAAGTCCTGATGCCCATCGAGCGTGTGCATCCGCACCCGGCCCTTGAGCATGTACCCCCAGTGAGGGCAAGGGCAGAGGTCATCCGGCAGGCCCTTGGTGGCGGGGCGCAGGTCGGCGCCGGCCGGCAGCCGCACGAAGCCGACCGAGAGGCCGTTCTCGTCGCGCAAGCGGACCTCGACGCCGTTGTCGGCGATGACGACCGGGACATCCTCGCGTGGAATCGATTGCATGGTGCCTTCCTCCTGTTAGTTGAGTAGCTCTGCGATGCGCTGCGCCGCCAGGCGGGCGCCGTTCGTTTCCACCGGGCGGTAGTTGACCTCGCGTCCGATCTCCTCGGCGATCGCCTGGGCGATGAAGTCAGGGGTGGCTTCCTCGAAGTCCATCCGGCGGCCGGCCTGGTAGCGGTCGAGCCGGTGGGCCACGTGAAAGCGCTGCTCGAAGTGATGGCGTAGAGGGAAGTAGAGGAACGGTCGCTGCGCCGTGGTCAGCTCCATCGTGGTCGTCAACCCACCCTGGACGACGGCGAGGTCACAGGCGGCGAGGTGGCGATAGAGATCCTCGACAAAGGCATGCACCTCCAGGCCCTCGGCTGCGGGCAGCGCCGAGGTATCGATGCGCGGCCCGGCGACGACGATCATCCGCAGCTCGGGAACGAGCTTCGTTGCGGCGGGGAACGCCGCGATGACCTGCCGCAGCAGATCCTCACCCAGACCTGAGCCGCCGACCGTGACCAGACAGATGCGCTCGTGTGGCTGGTAGCCGAGTTCGGTGCGCAGGCGCTCACGGTCTCCCAACTCAGCCTGGTCGAAGCCGGTGACGTAACCGGAGAAGTCGAAGTTCTGCTCGGTCCACTCGCGTATCCCCGGCAGGTCCGGACCGAGGCGATCGCCGACGATGTCGTCAGGGTTGCCAACGAAGATCGCTCGGTCGCGGATCTCCGGGTGGTCGCGGACGTGCTCGACCATCTCGGCGTTGTAGTCGGCCGCCACGAACGCCTCGCGATCGCCGTTCTCGGGCATCGGCAGCCAGCCGACGAAATCCGTCAACCAGACGAAGGGCGCGCGCTTGCGGTCCGGGTTCTCGTGCAGGTGGTAGTCGAGCTCCCACGCCTCATCGCCGATCCAAAGGTCATAAGGCGTCTCGCTGACGACGTCGTCGAAGACCATGTAGTTCGCAGTCAGGATCTCGTCCATGCGCCGGAGCGCCTGGAAGCACTGGAGGTCATGCCCGGCGGACTCCGATTCGATATGGGCCGACTCGTTGACCAAATGCTCGCTCGCGGGATGAATGCACTCGCCCTCCGCTTCCAGCACTCGCGTTACCGGGTGCTGTGCGAGCCAGTCGATCTGCAGTCCCGGCACGAGGGCACGCAGCTCGCGCGCGATCGCGACGTCGCGGCGGACATGGCCGAGTCCAATCGGCGAGGAGACGTATAGCGCCCTCGGTGAGCCGCCGGCGCGATCGACCGTTGGGTTCCGATCGAAGGAGGGGTCGACGAACTCGCGGATCGCGAGGTTCACGGCGACGGAGCGCCGCCCCTCCGGAAGATGGTCGCCGCCCTCGATCGCGATCAGCTTTCCGCCCGTCGCCTTCGCCAGCACCCTGGCGTCGGCGTGGCTGGTCACCTTGTCCTTCGTCCCGCTGATCACGAGCACGGGGCACTGCACACGGTGGGCGAGCGCCAGCTGGTCGCGGCGGGTTACCGGCGCGGCCGCGGTGGCGAGCACGGTCAGGGCCAGCGTGTCGGGGTCGGTCTCTAGTCCCCACCCGACGACGTCGTCAAAGCCCTTGGTCGAGTGGGCCTCACTCGCCGCCATGGCGGCAAACCACTTGACGAAATCAAGGTAGTCACGACGAAAGTGCACGCCGTTGAACTTCATCCAGCCGCGCGTCGTGATCGGTTTGCGATCGAATCTCGGCTGCACGCGCGGATGTGCCATGAGCCGGTAGCGCAGGCCGCCAAATGAGCGGCTGGCGGGGAACCAGGGGCCGATCAACACCAGGCCGAGCACCCGCTCGGGGTGCTCGGCGGCGAGCAGGAGCGCACGCTGAGTGCCGCGCGAGAGGCCGACGACGAACGCCTGCTCAGTCCCCGTCGCATCGAGAACATCGAGCGCGTCGCGGGCGAACTCTGCCTCGGCATATGCCTCGCCAGCGCTGGGTCGATCGCTCTTGCCGTTGCCGCGCGGGTCGAAGACGACTACGCGGTGATGACGGGCGAGGTAGGGGATCTGCATCTTCCATACCCGGGAAGGCACCAGCGTCCAGGTCGGGCAGAAGAGGATGGTCGGCGATCCGGAGCCGTAGACCTCGTAGAAGACGCGCACACCGTCGCGCTCGATGTGGCCCTGTTCGTCGGGATACCGAGCGCGGGTCTGCTCACCCGCATCGACTCGCTCGTTGGTGACCTGCTCGGTGACGCTCATACGGCCTCTCTGCTCAACGGGTCTGGTGGGCGGTGATAAAAGTTGGTCGGGCGACCAACCAATGTATATCGTAGACTGAAACTCGATGCCAACCCCCGACCTAGACGAGAGTGAGATGCTGGCGGCGAACGAGGACCTCCGCGTTGCGCGGGGGCAATCGACCCGCGACCTCCTGCTCGCCGCCGCTGGCGATCTGCTCGGCCAGGAGGGTTATGCCGCGACCTCGACTCGCGCTGTCGCCGACCGCGCCGGAATGCGACTCTCGCTGGTCCACTACCACTTCGGTTCCAAGCGCGGCCTGCTTCTCGCCGTTCTCGAGGATCTCACCGAGCGTCTGCTCGACCGCCAGCGGGCGATGTTCAGCGACGAGCGGTCTTTCGCCGAGCAGTGGCGCACCGCCTGCGACTACCTGCGCGAAGATATCCACTCTGGCTACGTGCGGATCCTCTGGGAGCTGTGGGCCGCCGGACTCGCTGATCCCGAGTTGGCAGAGTGCTGGCGTGCCACTCAACGTAGCTGGCGCGAGCTCATTGAGGCGCGCCTCGAGCGCCTCCAGGCCGAGGACGGCGTCGAGCTGCCGATGCGGCCACGCGCCCTAGCTGCGCTGATCGGCAGCCTCTTCGAGGGCGCCGAGGTCGAGATCCTCGCCGGCGTCTCCGAGGACGAAACGCCACACCTCGAAGCGCTTGAGGCCTGCGCCGAACTGATCGCACGTGCCGAGCGCCGCTGATCCGCACGATTGTTCGATCCAGACGGCACGCAATTCGGGTAGTTCTTTTCAGAGCGAGATGGATGCGTATCCTCGAGCCGGCATGGCGCTTCTCCCTTCGCGTGAAAGCGGTAGTGCTGGCACTCAAACTGGCGCCCCCGATTTCGGGATATCAGCGTGATATATGGACCGCTCTAGCGGTCTGCCAGAGCCAAGTTTGTCCTGTCTCCCCGATTCGGTTCAAATCCTAGGACGGTCGGTGCCCGCGAGCTTTATCTGTTTTCTGCCAGTTTCGCTCGCCGGCGCTGGCGCAGGATGAATCTCTGGACCTTGCCGCTGGGTGTGCGCGGGAGCGCCTCGACGAAGTGCACGACGCGCGGGTACGCATGGGCCGCAAATCGAGCCTTGACGTGCTGTTGGAGCTCGGCGACGAGCGTGTCGGAGGCCTCCGCACCCGGGCGCAGGGCAACGAATGCCTCGATCACCTCGCCGCGCAGGTCGTCGGGCACCCCGACGACAGCCGATTCAACGACATCTGGGTGCTCGCCGAGAACGCTCTCCACCTCGAAGGGCCCGATCCGATACCCGCTCATGATGATCAGGTCGTCGTCTCGAGACGAGAAGAAGAAGTGGCCGTCATCGTCGCGGCTGGCGGTGTCGCCAGTGAGGTACCAGTGCCCATCCGGGGTGATGCGCTCAGCAGTCTTCTCGGGTGCCTCGTGGTAGCCGGTGAACAGCATCGCCGGGCTGTTCGGGATCTCGATCGCGACGCGGCCGAGCTTGCCGGTGGGCGCAATCTCCTCGCTGTCCTCGCACAGTACCTCGACGGTCCAGCCCGGTAGCGGTGTGCCCATCGAACTCGCCTTCAGCGGGTGGCGGATGTCGGGGTGCCAGCCGTTGGCTACAACCATGCCTAGCTCGGTCTGGCCGTAGTGGTCGCGGATCTCGATGCCGAGCGCCTCCTGGGCCCACTCGAGCGTGTCCGGATCGAGCGGCTCTCCGGCGCTGGACAGGCGGCGCAGGGCCAGGCCGCCGGGCATATCCGCACCGGCCGCGCGCAGGGCGCGATAGACAGTGGGAGCGGCGGCAAGGTTCGTAACCTGAAGCCGGTCGAGTACCTGCCACGTGAGCGCAGGATCGAACGGCGCCGACAGGAGCGTCGTTGTGTACCCAGCCGCCAGTGGGGCGACGATCGCGCCGCAGAGCCCGTAGGCCCAGCCTGGATCGGCAACGTTCCAGTAGACGTCGTCCCCGGTAACGCCGAGGCCGTACTCGAGGTACAGTCGCATGCCGGCGATCGACTGCACCGGGATCGGAACTCCCTTTGGAGTGCCGGTTGTGCCAGAGGTGAAGATCATGACGAACGGGTCGTCTCCCGTCATGGTCTCGGCGGGGAGGCCGGTAGGGTGAGCGTCCAGCAGCTCGACGACGCTGAGGTCGCCTACGCGTGCCTGGTCGCCCGCAGTGACGATCCGACAGTCGGCACCAACCGCGTCGAGCTTCGTGCGCTGACTTGGATCGACGACGACCACCTTTGTAGCGCTGGATCTCATGCGCAACTCGATTGCCGGTGGGGCAAGCGCCGTGAACAATGGGACGTGGACCGCGCCACGGCGCCAGATTCCGAGAACAGTGGTCACGAGGTCCAGCGACTTGCCCATCAGGGTCGCGACACGGTCTCCAGGCCCGACGTCGAGATCGGCAAGCCCGGACGCGAAGCGTTCGGAGCGCTCGCGCAGCTCGCCGAAGGTCACCTCATCTGTGCTCACGTCCCCATCGACGATTCTCAGCGCGACATCTCCGGCGGGGTGCTCATCGCACAGGGTCCCAGCAAGGTCGACGTGTGGGCCCCCATAGCACTCCAGCAAATGGCGTAGGCGTCTCTCTCCGCTCGATGTGTCCAATGGTGCTCCCTTGCAGATAGTCGTTACCAAGGGAGGCGTGAATCACTGCTGAACCGTTGGTTCAAGTGCACTGAACCGCGTATCCGGGATGCTTGAATGCGAGCATGGCAGTGGGTGGAGCGGTCACCGGTGCGGAGCTCGTCCGCGAGGGCGAGTACTGGACGGTGGCATTCGATGGGCGTGAGATGCGAGTACGCGATTCGAAGGGGATGGGCTACCTCGCAGAGCTTCTTTCCCATCCGGAGCAGGAGATCGAAGCCCTTGCCCTGGCTGGCGGCAGGTCGACCGAACGAGCATCGGCGGCCGAGGTTGCCGATGCAGGGCTCACTGTGTCTACGGGTTCAGATCTGGAGTCGTTGCTGGACGAGCAGGCGAAGCGTGCCTACCGAGAGCGCCTGGAGGGTCTACGGGAGGAGATCGACGAGGCCGACGCTTTTCATGATCCAGAGCGTGCCGCTAACGCCCGCGCAGAGTATGCGGCGATCGCCAAGGAGCTGGCGGGGGCGACTGGGCTCGGTGGCCGCGACCGCCGCGCGGGAACTTCCGGGGAGCGTGCGCGTCTCAACGTCACGCGGGCGATCCGCAGCGCGATCGCACGGGTGTCCGAGCACGACAAGGCGCTAGGGGAGCACCTTTCGTCCTGCGTGCATACGGGTCGCATGTGCGTGTACCGGCCAGATCGCCGATCGCCGGTCGCCTGGACCGTCAGCAGGCGACCCGTGGCGGGCGGGGCCCCACGCCGTGTGTCAATGCCGGACACGCACTACGCAAAGAATGGCGAGGTCAGCATTGCCTACCAAGTCGTCGGAGACGGCCCGATCGACGTGGTTCTCGTCAACGGCCTGGCGGCCCACCTGGACCTACTCTGGGCCGATCCTGACTCGACGGAATTCCTGCGCAGGCTCGCGTCGTTTTCTCGACTCATACTGTTCGACAAGCCGGGGACCGGGCTGTCGGACCCGGTGGCAGGAGCGCCGTCGCTCGAGCAGCGGATGGACGACATCCGGGCGGTGATGGACGCCGCGGGCTCCCAGCGCGCTGCGCTGATCGGATACTCGGAGGGCGGCATGCCGAGCGCGATGTTCGCTGCTACCTACCCCGAGCGCGCCGCGGCACTGGTCCTGCTCAACTCGGGCGCCAAGGCACAAAGGGGCCCCGAGTTTCCGGCAGCGTACGATCGTTTTTGGCGAGTTCTGGACGAGATCGCCGCCAAGCGCTGGGGCGAGGGCGAGTTCATCCTCGAGCTCGCACCAAGCTGGGCGGGCAGCGAGCTGCGTCGCCGAGCGGCCGCTATCGCCGAGCGCGCCTGCGCAAGCCCCGGTATGGCGCGCGCGATGATCGACGCACTGCGCGACCATGACGCGCGATCGGTTCTGCCGACGATCAGCGCTCCAACGCTGGTGATCCACGCGACCGAGGAGAAGCTCGTAGCGGTCGATCTCGGCCGCGATCTCGCCCAACGCATCCCCGGTGCCAGATTCGTCGAAGTGCCCAGCGTCGACCACATTTTCTTCGCCGGCGACTGGAAGCCGATCATGTCGGAGATCGAGGAGTTCCTCACCGGGGAGCTCCCCGAGACGGAAGCCGGGCGCCTCCTTCAGACGCTGCTCTGTACCGACGTCACAGATGCGACTGCGCGTGAGTACCACGGCCGGGTTGCGCGACGCGAACTTGTGCGCTTAGGCGGGCGCCCGATCGATAATCCGGGGCGGGGTCTGCTGGCCGCCTTCGACGGGCCCAGCCGTGCGGTTCGCTGTGCGCGCGCAATCATCGCCGAGCTTGGACATCTTGGGTACGAGGCAAGGGCGGGAATCCACACGGGGGAGTGCAACGCGGTCGGCGAGGGTCTCGAAGGAATCTCGGCTCACGTCGCCGCCCAGATCTGTGCCCTTGCCGAGCCATCCGAAGTGCTGGTCTCGCAAACGGTCTGCAGCCTGATAGCAGGATCGGGCATTGAGTTTCGCGACCGCGGGGAGCACAATCTCGAAGGGATTCTCGGCCGATTCCACCTATACGCCGCGATTGGTGACGAGCCAAGGGATGCCCGGCCGGCCAGCAGCGTTGACCGGCGTACGGCGGCACTGACTCCTGGCCCCCGGGACACAATGACCCAGGTTGACCGCGCGGCGCTGGCGCTCGCCAAGCATGCGCCTGGCGCTGCGCGCTTGATGTTTCGCATCCGCCGAGCGCCCCGCTTTCTGCGGCGCCGGTCCTTCGAGTAACCGGACTCGAAGTCAACGCCATCCGGTCTTCGCTGGGCGCGCTCAAGTCGGGATTCCCATCGGTCGATCAACCCTCGTCAGATCACCCGACCGAGGAGACGTGATGCGCCGACTACCCCGACCGACCTATTCTGGAATCGTTGCCACGCTCGCGCTGTTCATCGCGCTGGGAGGTGCGGCCTACGCTGCTACGAGCTTGCCGCGGAACAGTGTCGGCAGCGCCCAGATCAGGGACGGTGCGGTTACATCGGCAAAGCTTTCGCAGTCAGCGGCGAGGAGCTTGAGGGGCCTGCGTGGCCCTCGCGGCGCCGTCGGGGCGACCGGGGGGCAGGGGGCGTCGGGCGAAAAAGGCCTGGCCGCCGCGGACGAAGGTGAACTGAACAAGACGATCGTCGCCCAAACCAAAGAGATCGAAAGCCTGACCAGCAAAGTCACCGGCCTGACCGGGGACGTCGATAGCCTCGAAGGCACCTTGGAAGGAGTTCAGGGTACGGTCGGCGGATTGAACCAGTCGGTCGACGGGATCGAAAAAACCGTTGGCGAAACGGTCGATGGCCTGACCGGCGTGGAAGGTTCAGTCGGTGACGTCGAAGGCTCCGTGGAAGGCGTGAAAAACTCGGTGAAAGGCGTCGAAGACTCCGTCGAAGGCGTTGAAGGCACCCTCACCGGGACGCTCTCCTCTATTGCCAGCCTCGAAAGCGGCCTCGGCGGCGCGGTCAAATCGATCAATGACGTTGCGGGTGAAGTCGGCGGTCTCGAAGCAACGGTGAACAAAACCGTGAATGAACTGGGCAATGTCGAAGGCACCCTCAGCGGCCTCGGCCAGGTCGTCACCAACACGGTCAAAGCGGTAACCAATCTCGAAGGCACCGTGGGCACCGTTCAGGGGACTGCCAAAACAGCCGAAGAAGCCGCCTCGACGGCGACCAAAAAAGTCGGTGAAGTGACCACCACGGTGACCGGTCTCGGCACCAAAATCACCAGCCAGTGCACCGGCCTCAATGAAGTCATCAACCATACGAACCAACTGACCGGTGGGGTGAGCGAACTCACCGGCGCCCTCAACCTGGTGCTCGGCGGATTCTTGCCGAAACTGCCCGAAACCTCGAAAGGCGTGAGCTGCTGAGAACGGCGTAAATCCGGCGGACGGGGTGTGAAGGAAACCCGTCCGCCGGCTCGTCCTCGGCCGTGCAGTCGAAGTTAAATTCTCCGGTGCCGTCGAGACTGTCTGCGGGCGCGCATTCGGGGGATGCCGTAGGTGCCTCGAAACTTGTTGGCGATTAGGCCCTCGGCTTCATCCGCCATGGTGCATCCGCAAAGTCACTAGCTCTACGCGAGGGAACGCGCAGGGCCGGCAGCTAAGCCTGTTTCGCTCCCCAGCCGAACAGCGACACGCCGAGTTTCGGCTGGCGCCCATCGGTTCGGATCACGTTTACCCGGCCAATCTGCTGGCCTTTTGCCGTCGGGCCGAAGCTCACCTCAAGGACCCGCTGTTCGCCTGCCTTGAGCGTGAAGGGGACGCTTTCAAGAGTGGCTCCGGGGAAGTAGAACGGCAGGCCCGAGCTGTGGAGGAGGCCCGAGACCGGCGGCGATCCGGCCTTGCCGGTGTTAGTGAGGATGATCTCGCGCGACCCTTCCTCACCGATCATCACCGGTCCGAAGTGCTGGTCGCCTGGTTCCACCAGGCTGAGCACGCCCGAACTTGGGGTGCCCTTCGGTTCGACCGTGATCGTGCCGGCGTAGGCGCCGGTGGTCTGGCCGATGTCGTCTTCGGCGAAAACCGCCACCGAGTAGGTCTGGGGTTCGCCGCTGGGGTTCGCCGGCACTTTGAGCGAGCCCTCGAAGCGGGAGAAGCTGATCGGTTCGAGGGCGACGTCCTGCTCGCTGTTATCGGGGAAGGTGACGACGGCGTAAGCGCTGGCGACGCCGCGATTGTCGCTGGCGCTGACGCCGATCTTCGCCGTGCCGCCGAAACCGCCGAGGACACTCGGCGCCACCAACGGTTCGGAGACGTATGGCGCTTCGTCGAATTGCGGCACCCCGGCGACTTCGACTTCGCCCGCGAAGGCTTCGGCGATGGCGCCGTTGGTGTCCGTGGCGAGGATGTTAGCCTGGTAGCTGACCGGCGATTCCTGAGAGTTGCCGAGCACCTGGAATTCGGCACGGTAGACGGCTGAATGGGTGTTGATGTCTTCGGCGGGAAGCATTTGGAAGCTCTGGTAAATGCCTTCGCCGCTGTAAATTTCGGCGTAGACCTGCTGCAGGCCGCAATCGTCTTCAACCCTGGCGGAGATCGTCACGGTGCCGCCTTCGGCGGGAAGGCTGGCGGGGGAGACTTTCGCACTCAAGATCAGCGGCCCGGTGTCCTCGGTGCCTTCTTCGCCGCAGGCCGCGGCGCTTGCCGGCAGGGCCAGCAGCAGAGTTGCCAGCAGCGCCAGCGCTACGAATCCCACCCGGCGCTGCCTCAGATTCGCCACCATCGATCTTGACATTGTCTTCCCCCCAACGGTTGACTTGTCTGCTCAGAGCTTCGGCGCGACTGTAACTCGGCGCCCCCCGGCCAAATGTGTCCGACTCGATAAAAGCCGGTCTGACCGATGAAATCTTGTGTTCGAATGAGAACTAAAGCTGTTACCTGCGTTAACCCCTCTATGATCAATACGTCAATAAATATTGAACGCTTTGTGGCTGCTCCGACGAACGGCCAAGCCGACCGTAAGGCAGATCCCCGTTGCTAGGATCGAGTCAAGCTGATTCGGTGGCTGGACGGCTCAGCGGAGAGAAGTACATACCCGACGTGGAGAACTCCCCAAAATCTTCGCCCTGCTTTAGGGGTGAGCACGGCACCGAGTCAGAGCCTCCTGCGGTGATGCTGAGCGGTTTCGCTCTCGAAGTTCTCGAGGCGGCCGAGCTGACAAAGGGTTGGGCTCCCGAGGAGACCGTCGAGCGGGCGATCATGGCGTACCTCGATGATCGGACATTGCGGCCGCCGGGCTGGGCCTGCCTGCCTCTGCCGGAGCGGGATTGCGATCGGGGTGGTCAGGCGACGCTCGAGGTCGAGCTACCTGACAGCGCCATGGGCGCCATCTCCGCCGAGGCCGACGGCCAGGGCGTTGTCGTCGAGGACGCCGTGGCGCATGCGCTGATGTACTTCTGGGCCGCCGAACGTCCTCCGTCCGCTGCATCGGAGGAGAGCGGAGGCGGGGGACCGCACGATCAAGACCCCGGTGGCGGTGGGGAGACGACCGGCGCAGCGCCGACTTTTGCGAGGGATCTGCGGAGGTTGAGCCGCCCGCGGTGATGCAGGCCGTGGATCGAGCTTTCGGTTTTCCCAAGGACGCTGGCGATCTCTGGCGGTGAGAGGCCGCGAATGTGCCTGAGGACGATTACGTCGCGCTGTTCCTTCGGCAGGGAGTCGAGCGCGCAGCAGATGTCGCGCCGTCGTTCGTGCTCGAACTGCCCGTGCTCGCTGTAGAGATAGAGCTCCTCGCAGGGCACTGCCCGGCGAGAGCGGAGGTAGTCATAGGCGCAGTTGCGGGCGACGCGGCGGATCCATGCCCCAAAGGGGACCTCCTCGCGCGGGGTGTACTGGTCAATGACCGCGATCAGCTTGATGAAGACTTCCTGGGCGATGTCTTCGGCTTCGTGTGAATCCTTGACCACGCCCTTGACGCAAAGTAGGACCTCTGCCGCGTAGCAGGTGTAAAGGAACCGGATCGCATCCATGTCTCCCTGCTGGGCACCCGAGATGGCTGCCCGGACGAGATCGGCGTCCCCTGCTTCCTTTGCACCGCAATCGGCTTCGACGGTCGAGATTGGCTCGCTTCGACTAGTTCCCAAGGTGCTATTGGCCCCCGTCTTATGTGGATGACGACATTCCTGCTCGACGGAACGCATCAGATCGCAATCTTCATTGCGCCTTGTTAATGAAGGGCCAAAACTAGTCCAAAAATCCACCTTTGCAACAAAAAGCCGCTCTATCGGAAGAAATTCGTCCTTGCGACGCCCAATCGGAAGAAAATCAGCGGTGCTCTATCGAAAGAAATTCGAGACAGCAGTCGTTAGGGCGCCATGCCACGGTCGTCAAAAAGACAAACACGCTGCTTCCTGCCATCGATGTTGATCGCGGTCTCGTTGCTCTGGGCAACCGCCGCTGTAGCGCCTGCCTCTCCCCCTGTCGAAGGGGTCTGGTCATTCAACGGGGGAAGGATCGCGGTCCAGGGCACCCAGCCCGGCGTGTTCAGCGGCACCGTGGTCGCACCGACCACGTTTTCGCTTTGCACCCACCCGGTGGGCGAAGAAATCTGGACCCAGATGGCCAAGCAGCCGGACGGCTCCTACTGGGGCATGCACCAGTGGTTCTTCGAAACCAGCGAATGCGTCCGCAACCCTGCCCTCGGCCAAACGGCGTGGCGGGTCCTGCAGAGTGCCGGAGGCCGCTATCTGCGGGCCTGCTTCAGTGAACCCGGCAGTAGCCTGCAGCCGACGATCGCGCCGGATGGCACGGTCGCCAACGCGACTTTCGGTTGCGTCGACTCGTCACTGGTCTCCGCGGTTCCGGATTTCTCTGCTGCGCATTTCGGGCGCTACGTCTCCTTCCCCAGGAGCAGGGGCTGCCTTGGGCGCCGGATGCTGCGAATCCACATCCACGATCCGAAGAACGATCCGATCGAAACGATTGTCGTCACCCTCTCGGGCGGCGGCGTCTCGCGCAAGGCAAAGGTCAAGCGGGAGAAGAACGGCGCGGTCGCGATAGCGAACCTGGGTGGATTCCCATCCGACGTGGTGACGGTGAGGGTTCAGCTCACGACTGTCCTTGGCCAGCACCTGGCGGGCAAGCGCCGCTACAAGCGCTGCGCGGCCGGCGAGCACCGCCAAAAGAACGGAACCGGGCACGGCGTTGGGCGGTCGCTATGAACATGAGCAACACGATGACCAACCTCTCCCTAACCCTCGACGAGCGCCACACCGCCGACTTCGAGATGATCGCCAACGGCGGCTTCGCTCCCCTGGCGGGCTTCCAAGGCTCCGCCGATTGGGAGCGCGTCTGCACCGAGATGCGTACCACCGACGGCGATTACTGGCCGATCCCGATCACCCTGGCCTCAGAGCTGGAGTGCGAGGTAGGCGACACGATCTCCCTATCAAGCGATGAAGGCAAGGCGCTGGGCCGCCTCAAGGTCTCTGAGATCTGGGAGCGCGATGTCAAGCGCGAGGCAGAGCAGGTCTACGCCACCACCGATGAGAACCACCCAGGAGTAGCGGCGATCTACGCCGAGGGCAACCGCATGCTCGCCGGCCCCCTGGAGGTAGACGCCCTGCCCGACCACGAGGACGCCTTCATGCGCCGCTACAAGACCGCGGCCGAGCACAAAGCAGACTTCCAAGAGCGAGGCTGGAAGAAGATCGTCGCCTTTCAGACCCGCAACCCGATCCACCGCGCCCATGAGTACCTGACCAAGGCCGCTCTAGAGACCTGCGATGGCCTCTTCATCCACCCCCTGATCGGCAAGACCAAGGCCGGGGACATCCCCGCTGACGTGCGCATGCGCTGCTATGAGGTCCTGATGGAGAACTACTACCCCCAAGACAGGGTAGTTCTGGGCGTAAAGCCGGCCAAGATGCACTACGCCGGCCCCCGCGAGGCGGTCCTGCACGCGATCGTCCGCCGCAACTACGGCGCCACCCACTTCATCGTCGGCCGCGATCACGCCGGTGCTGGGGACTACTACGGCACCTATGACGCGCAAAAGATCTTCGATGACATCGACATCGATGAGCTCGGCATCGAGCCCTTGATGTTCGAGCACACCTTCTGGTGTAACGAGTGCGAGGGCCTTGCCTCAAACAAGACCTGTCCGCATGACCAAGAGGCGCGCCTGTTCCTCTCCGGAACCAAGGTCCGCGAAATGCTCGGCAAGGGCGAGCGCCCACCGAGTGAGTTCTCGCGCGACGAGGTCGCCGACATCCTTATCGACGCTTACAAGGAGGACTGAGCAGGCATGGCCCAAGAGCAAGGCTTCACCCTCTGGTTCACCGGACTCTCCGGTGCCGGCAAGACGACCATCTCCGGACTGCTGGAGACCCAACTGCGCGAGCGCGGCTCAAAGCTTGAGATCCTCGACGGCGACGTCGTGCGCGAAAACCTCTCCAAGGGCCTTGGCTTCTCCAAGGAGGATCGCGACATCAACATCCGTCGCATCGCCTTCGTCGCTGATTTGCTCTCCCGTAACGGCGTGCCGGTGATCACCGCGGCGATCTCCCCCTACGCGGAGATCCGCGATGAGGCCCACGAGCTGATGGGCGATCGCTTCATCGAGGTCTACGTCAAGGCCTCAGTCGACACCTGTGCTGAGCGCGACGTCAAGGGCCTCTACGCCAAGGCCTTCTCCGGAGAGATCAAGGAATTCACCGGCGTCAGCGATCCCTATGAGATCCCCGAGAACCCAGCTTGGGTCTGTGACACCGAGAACGAGAGCCCTGAGGAGTCGGCGCAGAAGCTGCTGGGGTATCTGGAGTCGCGGGGGTTGATCGAGCGACTGCCCGAGGCCGTTGGCGTCTAGGCCGGCTGATGGTTGAGAGCTTCTCTGCCTTCGGTCTCTCCATCACGGCGAGATTTCCGATCCCCGGCGAAGCTCTGCTCACGGCTGAACCAAAGCTGCCGGAGGTAGTTCTCGAGATCGAATCGCCGCAGCGGCTCGAGCAGGAATGGAGTGGCTCGGTGTCGCCGCAAGCGTGGCAGGGGAGGTTGGGCGACGGTCAAGAGTTTGCGATCGAGTGGGGTCGCGAGGGAGACCTGCTCTTTCGCTATGGCACCCGAGCCCGGTTCCGCCTCGATCCCACGGGCGCCCACCTCGGCTGCGCCCCGAGCGACCCGGCAGCGGTTGCCTGGCGGCGCGTGCTGCTCACCCGAGTGCTGCCCAACGTGGGCATCGCGCACGGATACGAGGCGCTTCATGCCAGCGCGGTCTCGACCGAGCGCGGGATCGTGGCGCTTGCGGCCGCCAGTGGGGCCGGCAAGTCGACCTTGGCACGCGAGTTGATGGAGCGCGGCTGGCCCCTGTTCGCCGACGACACCGTCGTCCTGGGTCGCAATGGCAACGTCGTCGAGGCCCATCCCTCGGCCCCGTTCGTCAATTTGCCCGAGGCCGCCGGCGACGTGGGGTCGCTTGGAACCGATCTCGGCGTCATCGACGGGGAACGCTGGGTCGCGGTGGCCGATTTCCCGCTGGCGCCGAGATCGGTGGCGGCAATCGTGTTGCTCGAGCGTGAACCAGGAATGCCCTTGGGCGCCTGGCCGATGCGCGAGTCCCCACTGGCGCTAGCACCGTTCATGCTCGGTCTGCCCGACCACGAGGGTCGCGACGCGGATCGCTTCGCCCTCTATGCCGACCTGGTCGAGAGAACGCAGTTGATGCGCCTCACCGCTGACACCGGCCACTCGCCCGCGGATCTGGCCGAAGCGCTTGAAGGGGCGCTCGGTCTCAGTTCCGGGGCGATGGCCGAGGACGTCGCATGACGCGAGCGGCTCCTGCCCGAGCCCCGATTGCGGCCGAGGTCGGCGGGATAGCGCTGGCGAGCGTCCAGTCTGCCCCCGGCAGCCCGCCCCTCGAGGCGCTCCCCTTGGCGCTGGCGGGGATCCACAAGCAGTGGCGCAAGGCCCCGAGCCCAGTTCTCGATGGCGTCGACTTGATGCTGGACCTTGGCACCAAGACCTGGATTGGCGGGCGCAACGGGGCCGGCAAGACAACTTTGCTCCGCATCGCCGCGGGCCTGATCGACCCCGATCGCGGCACCGTTCAGGTTTGGGGGGCCGGTCCGCGTGAGCGGCGTGCTCGCTATCACCGCCTGGTCGCCTTTCTGCCGGCCGGCGATCGTGGCCTCTACGCCCGGCTCACGGTTCGCCGCCAGCTGCGCTTCTGGGCCGGTATGGCGATGCTCGAGCCGCGGGTCGCCAAGCAGCGGGTGGAGGAGGCGATCGAGTTCTTTGATCTCGGCGAGCTTGCAGAGCAGAGGGTGGATCGGATGTCGATGGGGCAGAGGCAGAGGGTGCGGATCGCGATGACCTTCCTCTCCGAGCCCGAGGTGGTCCTCCTCGACGAGCCGCTGACCAGCCTCGACGCCGAGGGTGCAGCGCTGCTGGATCGCGCGATCGAGAGGTTGATCAGTCACGGCGGCGCTCTCTTGTGGTGCTCGCCCAGCGGCGATCACCCCGAGCACCAATTCGATGACGACTGGATTCTCGACGGTGGAAAGCTGGTGCGGGCGTGAGCGAGATGCGCGGTTCCGCGCGCGCTTTTCGCGAAGTCCTCGCCCGCGATCTGCGTGTCTATCTCTCCTACCGCAGCCGCCTGCTCAGCCAGGCCCTGACCTCGGTCTTCAGCCTCACCCTCTTCTACTACGTGTCCCAGCTCGTGCACGTCAGCGGCTTTGCCTCTCCCAGCGATTACTTCGGCTTCGTGATCGTCGGCATCGCTCTCGTCGGCGTCCTTTACTCCTGCTTCTCGGTCGCCGACACGATGAGGCAGGAGTTGGTCGCCGGGACCTTCGAACGCCTGGTGCTCTCGCCGTTCGGCCCGGTCAGAAGCGTGATTGCCATGGCTGTATTCCCGCTGCTCTACGGGTTCACCATGGCTGCCTTCACGCTGCTGGTTGGCTGGGCCGCCTTCGGCCTGCACCTGCACTGGTCGACGGTCCCGCTCGCCATACCGGCGATGGGGCTGGCGCTGCTTGCCTTCCTGCCCTTTGGCCTCGGCTTCGCTGCTTTGACCGTGGTGATGAAGCAGGGCAACGTCGGCACCAGCTGGGTGATCGCGCTGATCTCGATCGTCGGCGGCCTCTACTTCCCGATCACCCTGCTGCCCGAATGGGCCCAGACCGCGGCCGAGCTGCAGCCGTTCACGCCGGCGACGGAAATGCTTCGCCACCTCCTGGTGGGCAGCCCCCAGACCACTTCAGCGCAGATGACCATCGTCAAGGTCACCCTTTTTGCCGTTGTCCTCTTGCCCGTTTCCATTTGGGCTCTGCGGCGGGCGATCGAGGAGGGCCAACGCCGCGGGACCATCATCGAGTACTGAGAGGGAGGAGAGACACGGATGAGCAAAGACGCGATTTCCCTGCGAGAGTCGTTCAGCGGGGCGAAGGTGGTGATGCCGAGACATGTGGTTCACCGCAGCTTCCCCACCGAGACGGTGGTTCTCAACCTGCAGACGGGGAAGTACCACGGCCTCAACCCGACCGCCGGGGCAATGCTTGATGCGCTCGAGAAGACGGGGTCGATCGTCGATGCGAGCGCCGAGGTCGCCGATATGTACGACCTCACGGAGGAGTTGGTTGAAGAGGACATCTGTCGCCTCTGTGAGGCCCTGCTCGAGCGGGGGCTGATCGGTCTCGACGACGCCGACGCGTGAGGGCGCTGCCGCGCGATCGCCCCCTCGGTCCGGGCGAGAGGGCTCGCCTCGCCACCGAGATCGTCGTCGCCTACGCACAGGCTCAACGGGAGCTGCGGCGGGTGCCGATCGAGGAGGTGGTGTCGCGCTTGCGCGCCGCGGAACCGGCACCGGCGGATGAGCCGGATGCCGCGGAGCTCGAGGAAGCGAGGCGGGTGGGCAGGGCGGTGGTGCGCACCCTGCGCTTTCTCCCCGGCGACACCCGCTGCCTGCGACGCTCGTTGGTGGTCGTGCGGCTCTTGGCCCGGCGCGGAATCTCGGCGCGGTTGGTTATCGGCGCCCGCACCGATCCCGACTTCCTCGCCCACGCCTGGGTCGAGCACGACGGCGAACCGGTGCTCTCGCCGCTTGACGGCAGCTTCGGACGCTTGGTCGAGCTCTGAGCGATGGCGGATTCGACCCGGGCAACGATGTTCGGCCTCGACGTCGGCCTGCCTCGGCCCCTGTCCTTCCTCGACGGGGCCACCGCGACCGCGACCGGTCGACGGCTCGAGCTGTCGGTGCCGTGCGCCGACCTGGAGTGGCCGGCCGGCGCCGCGCGGATCTCCAATGAACGAACCGCGGACGGGGGGGTCCTCTTTCAGATCGCGCAATCTGAGCTCGGCTACCGGATCGCCGGGCCGCAATATGGCATCGCGATCGTCTCGCCGGACGGATCACTGGTCAGGGGATCGCCGGGAACGGGGGGGCTGACCGACTGGCAGCGTCTCCTGATCGGCCAGGTGCTTCCCTTCGCCGCCGTCCTGCACGGCCTCGAGGTGCTGCACGCCAGCGCGGTCGCCGTCGATGGCGAGGCGGTCGCCTTCCTCGGCCACTCTGGCGCGGGCAAGACATCGCTGGCGATCGAGCTTTGTCGCCTCGGCGCCGGGTTCCTCGCCGATGACGTCCTCGCGGTCGAGCGCCGCGGCGATCGCCTCCTCGGTCATCCTGGGGCGCCGCTGGTGGGCGTCGACCCCGATCAGGTCGAGCGACTGGGCCCGGCGACCATTTGCGGCCCGGTCCTCGCCGAGGACTCAAGCGAGGCGATGGTGCGGATGAGGCCGCAGGAGACCCCGCTGCCGCTGAAGGCGATCTTCGTCCTCGAGCGGGACCCGGAAGGACCGTCGCGACCGCGATTCGAGCCAGTGGTCGCGCCACAGATGCTGCTGGCGGCGACCTTCAACCTGGTGCTGCTCGAGCGTCCCCGCCTGGAGGCGCTGCTGGACGTTTGCGCCCTGGCGGCCGCGGGACGGGTGGAAAAGGTGGTGATTGGCCCCGGCAGCGATGCCCCGGCCCTCGCCGAGGAGCTGGCGGAGCGGATCGGGGTGGGCGGTTGAGTCGGCTCGTCGCGATCTTTGATTCCGGGGCGCGCGAACCGCTTCGCGTTTCCTATGACGGATCGCGGGCGCGAGCGGGGGAGTTGCTCTGCGTGTTGGATGGACACCTCGACAACGCCGCGGAGATTGCGGCCGAGCTCGGCGCCGACGGGGAAACGGCCGCGGAGGCTCTCCTGGCGACGGGCTATCAGCGCTGGGGTGCGGGGTTGCCGGCGCGAATGCGAGGCGACTTCGTGCTCCTCCTCTGGGACCGGGAGAGGCGGGAAGGCCTGATTGCCCGCGACCAGTTGGGCGCCAGGCCCGCTTATATCTCGCGGTCCGCTGGCGTCGTGCGTTTCGCCAACGAGCTGGGGGCGCTTTTGGCCCTGCTGCCACGGCGGCCCGCACCGGATCAGGCGAGTGTCGCCCACTGGATCGTCGCCAGCAGCCGGCCCGGCCCGAAAACCCTCTACAGCGGGGTTGAGCGGCTCGGTCCAGCTGAGATGATCGTGCTCGAGCCAGGAGGCGGCGCTCGCACCGTGCGTTACTGGGAGCCACGCTATGAGGAGCCGCTGGACGTCTCGGCCGACGAGCTGGCGGAACGAGTTCACGAGGGGCTGAGGGTCGCGGTCGGCCGGCGCCTTGCTCCTAGCTCCCCGACCGGTGTCCTGCTCAGCGGCGGCCTTGATTCCGCCTCGGTGGCCGCGATCGCGGTTGAGCTGGGAGGGGACCAGGTGCGCGCCTGCTCCGCCTCGTTTCCGGACCACCCCGAGGCCGATGAGGCCGAGCTGATCGCCGAGTTGCGGAGCAGCTTTCGCTTGTCGGGTCCGGTTGCCGAGGTAAAGGCGGGGGGGTTGCTTGACAGCGCCCGGGAGTACCTTGCCGCCTGGGGCGTTCCGCTGCTCAGCTGGGGCGACTTCTGGACGCTGCCGTTGATGCGAGCCGCCGCCGCGGAAGGGGTCTCCACGATGCTGGGCGGCGACGGTGGCGATGAGCTCTTCGGTCCCAGGCAGAACCTGATCGCCGAGGCGTTCCGAAGCGGTCATCCGCGCCGGGCGATCGAGATCGCTGGCCGGCTGCCGGGCGCCGGCCCTCACGTTCCCCGGCGCCAGGTCGGCGCGATGTTGGCCTCTCAGGCGCAGGTCGCACTGCCATCTGGCCTGCACCGTTTTCTGGCGGGGTGGCAAGCGAGGCGCCGGCAGCCGCACTGGTTGCGCCCGTCGACCGCCCGTGCCCTCCACGAGTCAGACGACCCGGTTGCCTGGAAGCGGCTCGACGGGCCCCTCTGGTGGGCCGAGCTCACCTATAGCTTGGCTCACGGGCTGGATGAGTCGGGGGTCTTCGAGCACCAGCGTCGCCGCGCCGAGATGGCCGGGATCGAGGCCCGTCACCCGCTGCTCGACCTTGACCTGGTCTCGCTCTGCCTGAGGCAGCCGCCCGCGGCGACCCTCGACCCCCGTTTCAGCCGCCCGGTCCTGCGGCAAAGCGTCGCCGGGCTGGTGCCCGATTCGGTGCGGCTTCGCCCCGCGAAGGCTCGCTTTGACTCGCTGGTCATCAGCTGCTTGGCCGAAACCGAGATGCCGGCTGTGCGCGCTCTCCTGACCGACCCAGCGGCGGAGTTGCGCGCCTACGTCGACCAGGAGAAGCTGCGACGGGAGTTGCTGGAGGAAGGTGGGGAGATCGCCTTTGGCTCTTTCCACTGGATGTGGCTGGTCTGGCGGCTGTTGACGGCGGAGCTCTGGCTCCGCTTAGAGGCGTCATCTGGTCACGAAGCAGGCGGGTCTACAACTTTTTTCCCACTTGACCGCGCCCGGTAAAACATCGAAGATTCCGCAACCTGATGATTGACACACCGTCAATCGGGAAAAGGAGCTAGCGCCAATGAATAACCAAAGATCGATGGTCTATGAGGGGCCGACTGTCGTGGACTATGGAGACCTGCAGGAGCTGACTGCTGCATGTGTCGGAGGCAGCGGTGGTGACGCGGGTTATCCGGGTCACATCGGCGGCTACTCCGTAGGGATCAGCAACCCCGCGGCGGGTTGTAAATCCAACCCCTGATTCACTAGTTCCGCTTTCATATAGGCAGTACCTAGCGACTTTTACGGTCGGCAATTCTTATTGTCGGCCGTATTTTTTTGTGGATTAATGGTGGCCTGGGTCAGCGTCCTTCTTTTTCACCAGTAAGTCGAAAAATATCGGTGAAGGGCCAAAAGAAACGCGGAGGCCGTGGCGTTGCAGCGCCGTGACGAGGACGGCGAAGAGCGGGCATCCTGAACCTTGGCCCTCGGCCTCTGCTGGTCCATCCCCCGCCGTGATCGTCGGCCCTGGGCCGAGGGGGCAACTGGTTGCGGAGATTCTCCAGAGCCAGGGGTGGGACATCGCGGTCCGTGACGGGATAAGGGATTTCGTTGTGGACGGGAGCGACCCCGCCCTCGTCGTCCTCGTCGAGCAGGGCCTGGTCGCCGCCACCCGTCAGATCAAGACCCTGGGGCCCGCCCCCGGGCGCCCCCCCGTGATCGTGGTGTGCGAGGCGATACGCCCGGGTGAACTTCGCCTGGCCCTGGGCGCCGGAGTCGCCGGTGTGGTTCTCGCCGGCTCACTTGCCTCGAGCCTGGCTTCTTGTGCTGCGGCGGTATGTGCGGGGCAGGTATGCGTGCCGAAGGTCCAGGCGCGGCAGGTCGAAGCGGCGTCACTCTCAGCACGGGAGAAGCAGATCCTCGGCTTGGTGGTGATGGGTTATATGAACGGTGAGATCGCCGAGCAGTTGGTCGTCGCCGAAAGCACGGTCAAGAGCCATCTCTCGTCGGCCTTCGCGAAACTCGGGGTCCGCTCCCGCCACGAAGCGGTTGACCTGATCCTCGATTCGGAGCGGGGTTTGGGGATGGGGATCCTCGGCATCGGCGGCGAGCCGATCGAAACGATTGAGGCTTCGTCTGGATGACCGGTCAACTCGGCACGCGCAGCGAGCCTGAGGCCGCGCCGTCCGAGTCGGCTGTCGGCTACGCCGTCACTCCCGCGGATCGCCCGTCTTCACGGTCCGCCCACACCTCAGCTGAGCCTGTCGCGTCTTCCGCCGCGGGTGCAAGCGCCGTTGTCGACCAGCTTCTGCGGCGCTCACTCCTGGTTGCCGACGTGACCGCCTTCTCGCTGGCGATCGTGGCGGTGTCGATTCCCTCCGGGCGGCCCCTCCAGATCACCTGGGTGGGGGTCTTCGGGGTGCTGGCGCTTTGCACGGGGGCCAAGGTCTTCGGTCTCTACGACCGCGATGAGACCGTGCTGCGCAAGACGACCCTCGACGAGGCCCCCAAGCTCTTCCAGGTCGCCACGCTGGGGGCGCTCTGCACCTGGCTGGGAGGCGGGTTCGTGATTGCTGGGGCGCCGCTGAGCCGCGGCGAGGCGCTGCTGCTCTGGGGCCTGCTGAGCGTGTTCCTGGTGCTTGCCCGCGCTGTCGCCCGAGCTCTGGCGCTCAAAGCCGCGCCGGCGGAGCGCTGCCTGCTCGTCGGCGACAGCGACGCGGCGAAGACCATCCGCACCAAGTTCTCTGACCACCATGGCGTCAAGGCCGAACTGGTCGCCCACCTCGACCCGGGCGACGTGGCGAAGTGGTCCACCGACGCTGCCTCGACGCCGCGGCTCTCCGAAATCCACGAGCTCGGGCGCTCGCTCGGCATCCAGCGCGCCATCATCGCCTCCGACTGCGTCGATTCCGACAAGATGCCCGACCTGATCTGCACCCTGAAGGCGGTTGGGATCAAGGTCAGCGTGCTGCCCCGGCTGCTCGAGGTGGTCGGCTCCTCGGTCGAGTTCGACGACCTGCACGGGGTCACGGTGATGGGGGTGAAACGCTTCGCGCTGACCAGGTCCTCGACCCGGATCAAGCGCGGCTTCGACTTGATTGCGACCCTAATCGGCTTGGTCGCCGTGGCTCCGATCTTCCTTGCGATCTGGATCGCGATCAAGCTCGACAGCAAGGGGCCGGTCTTCTTCCGTCAACGTCGCGTCGGTCGCCACGGCGAGCACTTCGAGGTGCTCAAGTTCCGCACCATGGTCGAGGGCGCCGACGCGATGAAGGAGTCGCTGCGCAGCCGCAATGAAGCCCAGGACGGCCTCTTCAAGATCGCCGATGACCCGCGCATCACCCGGGTTGGCAGCTTGCTGCGCAAAACGGCGCTCGACGAGCTGCCCCAGCTGATCAACATCCTCAAGGGGGAGATGAGCCTGGTCGGTCCGCGGCCGCTTGTCGTCGACGAGGACCAGCACGTCACCGGCTGGTACCGCCGTCGCCTGGAGCTGACGCCGGGGATGACCGGGCCCTGGCAGATCCTTGGGCCCGCCCGCGTGCCGCTGCGTGAAATGGGCGCGATTGACTACTTGTACGTCGCGAACTGGTCGCTCTGGGGGGACTGCAAGATCCTCTTGCGCACGATTCCCCACGTGCTGGCCCGGCGGGGGCTTTGAGATGAGCGGGCCGACGCCTCTTCGGCGTCGCTGCGGGCAGCCATTCGGCAGGCGGCGACGACGATGGCCACGGTCGCGAGCCAAAGGGCTGCGACAACTGCGATCACGATGGTCATTGGGTCCGGCAACTAAACCATGCCTCCATACCGATGTCGGTTAACTTCGAACCCTCTATCGGCCCCGGAGTCGCGCTCCTTGACCCCGATAATGAGGAGACGCGACTGGGGTTCGGTTGCGCTGGCCTGATGCGCCTGGCGTCGCGGCGGGCTCGGCAGCGGCTGTTGGGCGAGGCCTTCGATCACGGCTTCAGCCACTTCGACGTCGCCCGCATGTATGGCCTGGGAAAGGTGGAGGCCGAACTTGGGCATTTCGCCCGCGGGCGCAGAAGGGAGGAGGTCACGATTGCAACCAAGTTCGGCATCGCCGCCGGCTCTCCTCGCCTGGCGTCGCTGCAGGCGCCGGCGCGCATGGCGATGACGCGCCTGCCGACGCTGCGGGCGGCGATCAAGCGGCGGAGCGGGGGGGCACGGGGCCCGCGTCTATATAACGCGGCGATTGCCAGGGAGAGCCTCGAGACCAGCCTCGGGGAGCTCGGAACCGACTACGTCGATCTCTTCTTCGTTCACGACCCGGGGCCGCAGGATCAGGTTGACCTCGACGGGCTGGGCGAGCTCTGCGAGGAACTCGAGGGGAGGGGTCTGATCCGCGCCTGGGGGTTCTCGGGCGACCCAAACCCGTGCATTTCCCTGACCCGGTCCAGCACCGCCTCCGTGCTCCAGGTCCGCGACGACATCTTTGAGCCGGTTCAGCCCTGTTTCGATCGCATGCCGGCGACGATCGGCTTTGGCGTGCTTTCCAGCGCGCTGGAGAGAATCCAGCGCCACCTTGGTCTCAGCGAGGCACGCCGGGCCAGCTGGAGTGCGGCGGTGGGGCAGGACTGTGGCCGGGTGGAGGTGCTGGCGTCGCTGCTCTTGCAAGACGCGCTCGAGCGCAACCGGGGTGGCGGGGTGCTGTTCGCGACGACCCGGCGCGAGCGCATCGAGCAGGCGGCCGCGGCCGCGACACCTCCTTCACCCGACTCGGAAGAGGCACTGCGCGCCTTCAGGTCGTGCGTTCTCGGCGATCTCGGCCGGCCGGAGGGCGGTGGTGGCTGAGGCGATCGAGGCCGAGGTCGCCGTGGTCGGCGCCGGCCCAGCTGGCATCGTCGTCGCGCTCGGGCTGGCCCGGGCCGGCCACCGGGTCGTCTTGGTGGAGAGCGGCGGAACGCGCTTTGACGCCGAGGCCCAGCGGCTCGGCGACAACGTCGGCAGCGATCCCCACCACGTCGAGGCGGAGCTTGCGATGCGCCGCCAGGTTGGTGGCTCCTCGAACCTCTGGGGGGGCCGCTGCGTGCCCTTCGACCCGATCGACTTCGAGCCGCGGCCGATCGTCGCCGGCGCGGACTGGCCGGTCTCATATGAGGAGATCACTCCCTACCTGAAGCCGGCCTGTGACTGGTGCTGCTGCGGCGAGCCGGTTTTCGACGCCGGCTCGCTGCCGGAGTTGGCGGGACGCTCGATCGTGCCCGGGTTCGCCGACAGTGACATCCGTGCCACCGAGCTCGAGCGCTGGTCCCTGCCGACCAACTTCGGCCGCGTCTATCGCGCCGAGCTCGAGCGCTCGCGATCGCTGCGGTTGGAGACCGGCCTGACCTGCACCGAGATCGTCCCCCGCGAGGGGGAGGCCGGCGGTGCGAGGAAGGTCGACCACCTGCTCGCACGCCGCGCCGACGGCAGCCCAGTCTCGATCAGGGCCCGCCGCTATGTGATCGCGGGTGGCGGTCTCGGGGCGACGAGGTTGCTGTTTGCCTCGACCCGCGATGACCCCGGCGGCATCGGCAACCACTCCGGTCACCTCGGCCGCTGGTACATGGCCCACGTCGAGGTCCGGGTCGGCCGCGTCGTCTTCAACACGCCTCCCGAGCAGACCATCTATGGGCACGAGCGTGATCGCGACGGCGTCTACGTGCGACGTCGCTTCACCCTCAGTCCGGAGCTTCAGCGCCGCCGCAACTTGCCCAACGCGGCGCTGTGGCTGGTCAATCCCGAGATCGGGGATGCCTCGCACGGGAGCGGGACCCTCTCCCTGGTCTACCTGATGCTGGCCTTCCCGCTGGGGCGCTATTGCGTCGCCGAGGGGATCCGCCAGGCCCACCTCGAGACGAGCCGACCGGCCAGCCTGCGCGCCCACCTGCGCAACGTCCTGCGCGACATCGTCCCCACGGTCAAGTTCGCGCTCGCTTTCGGCTATGGGCGCTTCCTCCGCCGCGGTCGCAAGGTCCCCGGCTTCTTCGTCGCCAGCGCCGCCAACGAGTACCCGCTCGTCTACCACGGCGAGCACCTTCCACACCGGCACAGCTTCGTTGCGCCGACCGACGAGCTCGACGCCCTCGGGATGCCGAGGCTGCGCACCAATCTCGCCTTCAGCGACGAGGACGTGAGCAGCGTCGCCCGCGTCCACGAGGAGCTCGATCGCTCGCTGCGTGAGCAGGGGCTTGGGCGGGTGGAGGTGTCGCACAAAGATGTCGAGGCGGCAGTGCGGGAGCAGCTCTTTGGCGGCTACCACCAGGCGGGCACGACACGGATGTCGGCGCTGCCCGAGGACGGGGTCGTCGACGGCAACCTCGCGGTGCACGGCTTCGAGGACCTGTTCATCGCCAGCAGCGCCACCTTCCCGACCTCGAGCCAGGCCAACTCGACCTTCATGCTGGTCGCTTTTGCCGACCGCTTGGCGAAGCGGCTCTCAAGCGAGCTGAGTTCGCCATCAGGCCGGCGAAGAACGGCAGTCCCTCGACCAGGTAGCGCCGACCGAGCCGCCGCGGCTCCTGGCTGAGGCGGAATAGCCACTCGAGGCCGCTGCGCTGGGCCCAGACAGGGGCGCGGCGGACGTCGCCCGTGACGAAGCTGAAACTGATCCCGAGCCCGATCTGCCAGGCCTGCGGCACCGTGGCGCGCAGGGTGTCCATCACCACCAATTGCTTCTCCAGGGGGAGGCCGATGTAGACGATGTCGGGCTTGGCGGCGCGGATCACCGCCTCGATCTCCTCGATCGCGGCCGGCGAGTGTTCGAAGCCAAGCGGCGGGCAGTGGGTGCCGGCGATGCGCAGGTCTGGGGAGCGCCGTCGCAGCTCCTCGCTCGCGGCGACGGCGGTCCCGGGCGTGCCGCCGAGCAGAAATATCGAGCGCTGCCGCCGTGCGGCCGCATCCGCCAGTGACCAGACCAAGTCCGAGCCGGCAACCCGTCCCGGCAGGGGCGTTCCCTGCAGGCGACTTGCCCAGACCAGCGGCATCCCGTCGGCGACGACGAGCTCGCAGCGCTGGAAGGCGCCGCGCACGGCCGGCGAGCGGCGGTATGCCCGCAGGTGCTGGAGGTTGGGGGTGAGCACGCAACCGCCGCCGGCCGAATCAACGATGCGCTCCACCGCCTCGGGCGGCGAGATCGAGTCCACGCGCATCTCGAGGATCTCGATCGAGGTGTCGGTCAGCTCGGCGGGCATTCCCTGGCGAAGAGCGCTTGCAGTTGGGCCGCGGTGGCTTCGGAATCAAAGCCGCTGGCCACCGCCTGCCTGCCGTTGGCGGCAAGCCGTCGATGCAGCTCGTCGTTCTCGAGCAGGCCGGCGAGCGAGTCGGCGAGCTCGTCGGCGCGCCCCGGCGCGACGAGGATGCCGCTGTGGCCGTCCTCGATCAGCTCCGGGATCCCCGCGATCCTCGTCGTGACGACGGGAAGCCCCATCGCCATCGCCTCCATCAGCACGACCGGCACCCCCTCGGCGAAGCTCGGCAGGCAGAAGACCGAGGCTCCTTCGTAGAGGCCGCGGAGGTCCTCCTGGCCGACCGCGCCGAGGAAGGTGACCCGCTCCTGGATGCCGAGCCGTGCCGCCGCCCGCTCGAGTCCCGCCCGCTGTTGCCCTTCTCCGGCCAGGGCGAGCTCGACCTCGCTGCCGCGGGCGGCGAGCTCGGCGACCGCCTCCAGTAGTACCGCTTGGCCCTTCTCGGGAACCAGGCGCCCGATGTAGAGGATGGTGGGGGCGCTGCCATTGCCGTTCGCCGCCGGTCCCGTGGGCGTGAACTGCTCGACCGGGATGCCGACGTGAACCACGTGCAGTCGCTCCCAGGTATCGGGATCGCTCAGGCCCATCAGCTGGCTGCGGGCGAAGTCGCTGATGCAGACGACGAAGCTGGCGCTGCGCACCTTCTCGGCGAGGCGAAAGTGGCGGAGGTCGTAGAACTCGGTCGGCCCATGCATGGTGAAGCTCCAGCTCCACGGCTTGCGCGGCTCGACCGCCGAGCCGATCTCGCTCGCCAGCATGGCGATGTCTGCGGCGGCGTTGGCGAGGTGGACGTGGATGTGGCGGATGCCGCGCTTCCTGCACTCGCGCCAGAGCACCACCGCCTCGAGAAAGTAGAAGAGCTGCCAGAGGCGGCCGCGGGCCCCCGGCGGCGCAAGCCCAAGCGCCAGTCGCAGGGTCGAGAGATAAGACCGCGGCGCCCGCAGCGCCAGCGCCAGGTGCGCTCGCAACTGCCGCCAGCGAAAGGGCAGGATCGTGACCGTGGTCTCGGCGGCGGCCCGGTCGCTCTCGGCAAGCAGCTGATCCGGCGGGGTGCGCCTGATCGAGAAGGTCGTGATCTGGGTCCCGAGCCGGCGCAGCGCTTCGACCTCGCGCAGGATGAAGGTGTGCGAGATCGCCGGGTATGCCGAGCAGAAGTAGGCGATCCTCACCTGACCCTCGCGATCTTGGGCGACGGCGCCTCGCGCTCGGTCCTGACCCAGGCGGTCGGCCCGCGCCCACTCGCCAACCGAACGTAGAGGCCGATCTTGTTGGCGACCAAGGCCGGCGCTGAGAGCAGGGCGCGGTAGACGTAGGCAGGCGCGCCGACGAGGCGAAGGCCGCCGAGCACGAACGTGGCCTGGGCAAGGCTGGTGAGGAGGGAGAGCCCGAGCAGACGCCGCGAGCCCAGCGCCAGGCCGGCACAGGCCCCGCCGGCGCCGCCGATCGCGATTACCGACTGGGGCGGGACCAGGCACTCGAGGCCGGCGTGGATGCGCAGCGGGTCGCGCTTCGCCAGCCCGGAAACGAGCAGCCGCCCGCTCCAACGGCGGATCAGCTGCAGCTTGCCCGCTTCCCAACGCGCCTGCTGGCTAGAGCCGGCCCGGTGGGAAGTCGGCACGGCCTGACTCACCTGCGCCTCGGGCACGAACTCGACTCGCTCGCCGGCGAGGACCAGGCGCATGTGAAATTCGCCGTCCTCGACCAGCCCCGTAGTTGTCCAGGGGTTCTGTTCGAGCAGGTCCCGGCTGAACGCCATCCCGGTTCCGACCAAGCCGCAGGAGAGCCCCAGCCGCTCCTTGCCCAGAAAGCGCACCGTGTCGCCGACCGCAAAGCCGGCGAAGCGCAGGGCGGAGGCGCTGGAGGCCTCGGGATTGCCGGCGACGTAGTCGACCTGCATCGCCCTCGTGCCGGAGCGCAGCCGCCGCTCGACGGCGGCGAGGATGTTGGTCGAGGCGAGGCAGTCGGCGTCGACGAAGACGACGGCCTCGAACTGGTCTTCGAGCGCAAGCAGCCGCTCCAGCGCCCAGGCCAGGGCAAACCCCTTGCCGCGGCGGTCGGGGTCGGTCCGCTCCCACACCTCCGCTCCCGCCGCGTCGGCGACAGCCGCGGTCCGGTCACTGCAGTTGTCGGCGATCACGATCACGCGCCTGGTGTCGTCCGGGTAGTTGGTGGCGATCAGCGCCGCGAGGGTGGGCCCGATCACCGCCTCCTCGTCGTGGGCGGGGACGAGCACGACCAGGGGCAGCCGATCGCTTGCGTCGGGCAGGGGGGGTGCTGTCTGCGGCCTGCTCACCGCGCTTCGCGCCGCTGCCAGCAAGGCGAGCAGATAGAGAGTCGAGAGCGCCAGCAGGCCCTCCAGCGCGAGCAACCCTCGCCGCGCCACCTCAGATGCTCCAGGTCGCGAAATCCTTGCCGGTCAGGGTCCGCAGTCGCTCGACCTCATCGCCGTAGAGCTGCTCGAGCCTGGCGCGCAGGTCGTCCTCCAGCGGCGGCTCCTCCAGCGGCGGAAAGACTCGCTTCTCGACCTTTCGGCGCAATGCGTGCTTGATGTGGGGTGGAACTGGGAGCCGGCGCGCGGGGCGGGCGACGAACCGGCGCATGAAGCGGTTGTAGCCGGACGGGTAAGTGCGCCGTTCGCTGCTTTTCAGCTTCTCGGCGCTGAAGTGCCGGGAGGTGAAGGTCTCATCCACCGCGAGGAAGGCGAACACGGAGCGCAGGACCGCATCGCGGTTGGCGAGCAGGTCGGCCTGGTCGATGACCATGATCTGCTCGGCCGGGAAGTGGCTGAGGTAGTTCTCGAGCTGCGAGGAATAGAGGCTCATGCAGGTCTCCCCCAGCTGCGAGGGCTCGGGAGAGTCGTCGAGCACTTCGCGCAGGGAGCGGCGCTCGCCGCTGACCGAGACGCGATGGCGGTAGTGGGAGAGGGTGCGGGCGATCGGGTCGCGGACCAGGTAGATGATCTTCGCCTCCGGGACGAGCTGCTTGATCCGGCCCGGCACGCCGGCGCGGATCGGATCGTTGGCGTAGCTGGGGGAGGCCTCGCCGCGCACCGGCACCGCCGGGTCAAAGAGCGCTTCGTATGCCTCGAGGCTCTCGATTTGGCCGAGCTCGTAGCGATGCCCGTTCGCCGGGCCGGCGAAGAAATGCGTCTCCTTCACCGCCGACATCTGGATTTCCGGGTGGAGGTCCAGGTAGTAGTGGAGGCTCGTCGTGCCGGCCTTGGCCGCGCCGATGATGATCAGGTTGGGAAGCGCCATTCGATCGCCCCCGCAACGGAAATTCGGCCGCTGAACTTTCGCGGCAAAAGGAACTCGGTCCGACTTGCGTTTGGACGGACCAACCGGCGATCGAGAACGAGGAGGAAAGCAATGGGGGACGTGGCCACCGAAAGCGGGATCGCGGCGAAGCACGAGTTCGGGCTGTGGCAGCAGGGCCGCCTCCGCGAGACTGCTGGCGGATCGGTCGAGGCCGCCGAGCCGGAGGTGCTGAGAACGGTTCAGGAGCGGCTGGACCAGCTGCTCGCCGGCGTGGACCGTCCGCTGCGGATCCTCGATGCCGGCTGTGGGAAGCAGTTGCAGATCCCGATCGCTGAGGACCGCCACATTGTCGGAATCGACATCAGCCCGGCGCAGGTGGCGAAGAACCCCGAGGTCGATGAGGGGATCGTCGGCAACGTGCAGAGCCACCAGTTCGAGCCCGAGAGCTTTGACGTCATCGTCTGCTGGAACGTGCTCGAGCACCTCGACGACCCGCGTGCCGCCCTGCTCAACTTCGAGCGCTCGCTGAAGCGCCCCGGAGTCCTGGTGCTGGCGGGCCCCCATCCCCACAGCTTCAAAGGCACGGTCACGAAGCTGACACCGTTTTGGGTTCACAAGCTGGCCTGGAAGCGCCTGCTGCGCTCGGAACCGACGCTGGAGCGCTTTCCCACCCATATGTCGGATGTCGGCACACCCGACAAGCTGGTCCAGTTCCTCAGCGCATCCGGGCTCAGGGTCGAGCTGCTGACGATGTATGAGGGCTGGGAGCAGCGGGCCTTCCGCTGCAAACCCGGGCTCGGCGGTCGCGCCTTCCGCACGGCGGTTGGAGTTGTTGAGGCGGCTTCGTTCGGCAGCGTCAGCGGCGACGTCACCGACTTCGTCATGGTGGCAGCGAAATAGCGGGGTCGAGGCGATTGCGCCCCCAGGCGACTAGCTCGCCGAGCCGCCGCCGGTCGCGCTGATTGAGGCCGCCGCAGAGGACCAGAGCCGCGGCGAAGGCGGCCGAGCCGGCAAGCAGCGCCAGCGGCAGCCCGACGACAGGCGGCGCGGCAGTGCCTTGGACGAGGTGCGCGGCGCCGAATCCGGCGGCGTAGCTGACCAGGAGAACCAGCTGCTCGCGCAGCGGCCAGGTGGCGCGCAGCGGTCGGGCCAGGTGATGGCGCAGTGCCGCTCCCGAGAGCACGATTACGACGAGGAAGCCGCCGAGCAGGGCAAGGGCGGGCCCGATCATGTGCATCAGGGGGGTGAGCACGACCAGCAGCGCGATCGTCACCACCAGGCGGGCGATCGCGACGAGGCTCGTCAGTCCCGGCCGGTCGACGGCCCACAGCGCCTGCGTCTGGGTGACGGTGATTGAGGCCATGGCGGGGTAGAGCGCCAGCAGGACCAGCGCCGGCGCCGCGGCGTCGAAGCCCGGCCCGAAGATCTTCAGGACCCAGTGCGCCGCGCCGCCGATCGCCGCCGCGAAGAGCAGCATGCCGATGACTTCGTAGCGGATCGAGTCGACCAGGGCCCGGTCGAAACCGTGGCGGTCGCCCTCGGTGTGGCGCCCGACCAGGGTCGGGTAGAGCACTTCGGTGATCCGCAGGCTCGCCGTCTGCAGGCTCTTGGGGATGATCAGGGCGCGGCTGTAGGCGCCGACCACTGCAACCGGGGCGACCATTCCGATTGCCCAGATGCCGCCCTGCTGGCTGATTCCCGAGGCCATCTGCCCGGGGGTAGCCTTGAGGCCGAAGCGCAGCAGCTCCGGCAGGGCGCGTAGGCCCAGCCGGTATTCGGCCCAGCTGAGCCGCGGACGGGCGAAGGAGCGGGCGACGATCGCGCGGTGGACGAGCGCCGGCAGCGAGCCGGCCATCGTCGCGATCACTAGTGCCCAGACCGACTTCCAGCTCAGGCCGAGGACGGTGGCGATGACGATGAAGCTGACCGATTCGTTGAGTCGGACCCAGAACAGCTTGCGACCGGCGACGAAGGCCGAGAGGATCGAGTCGAGGTTCCAGCCGGTGTTGAGGATCACGGTGTAGCCGGCGATCGAGACCAGGGTCGGGGCCAGCAGCTGAGGGGCGTTCAGCGGCCCCGGGAAGACGAAGCAGCAGGCCACCGCGACGAGGATCGCCACCGCGACGGTGAGGCCGACGGAAAAGGTGAAGACGGCGGCGAAGAGCTGGGTGACGCGCGGCTCGCGCGGCTGCAGCCCGGTGATCTCCTTGATCAGGGCTTGCTGCTCCTTGATCGTGGAGAGCATCCACATCACCGCGACCGGCGCCCAGACCAGGGCGTATTCGCCGATCACGTCGATCCCGAAGAGGCGGGCGGTAATGATCGTCGAGACGAAGCCGAGGCCGACGCTGGCACTGAAGCTGAGCGCCCCGAAGAAGAACCCGGCGCGATAGCTGCCGCGTTTGCCGGTCACTTGGGAACCGCCTCAGATCTGGCGGGGCGGAGCAGGCGGACGAGCGCGAGGCTGAAGCGGGCCAGCACACTGAGCCCGTACATGACGGTGGAGGCGACCCGTTCGTTGCCGCTCTTTTGGGCGCGTTCGCGGATCACCTCGCGCGGGGGCACGACCTGCCGCCGCGCGAACGCCTCCAGGCCGCCCGGGGGCGTCAGCAGGCCGTCGATCAAGCCGATCTCGGCGAAGAGCTGCTCGCTGCTGTGGTAGACCGGCGCCCGGGCGGCGAGGCGCCCGGCGATTCGCTCGCGGCTTCCGAGCTCACGGCGACTTGTGGATCGCGGCAAACCGACCGTCACCTGCGCCCGCCGCATCGCGACCGCGAGGGCGGGGCGGAGCTCGGGGTAGGCGCCGCCGATTTTCTCGAGCGCGCCATCTTCGACCTCGAGCCCGAACCGGTCCCACCACGCTCCCAGATCGCTCGCTTGTCTCAGGCCGGTGAAGCCGTCGCGGGCGTAGTAGAGGAGCAGTGCCGCCAGCTCGTCGGCTGGTGCCGCTCGCCAGTCATTGGGGCTGGCAGGGCTCGGTGGCAGCAGGCGATCGTGGGCAAAGCGGCGCTCGTACCAGTGGATCCGCCAGTGCAGCTCCAGCGGCGGCAGTTGCCCGTGCGCGTGGGCGAGGGAGAAGTGGAGGAGGGGGAGGCCGTCCGCGGCGACGTGGTCCTCTGGCTCTTCATACCCCAGTTCCCGCGCGATCCCGACCGCGGCGGCGAGGTCCTCCGCGGCGACCAGCAGGTCGACGTCGCTGGACGGGCGCCGTCCCGGCTCCGCGTAGATCGCCTCGCCGAGCAAGGGTCCCTTCAGCGCCGCGACGCGGATCCCCGCGCCGGCAAATGCGTCCATGGCGCGGGCGCCAGCCAACTGCAGCAACACCTCCTGATGTCGCCCGGACTCCAGTGAAGCGGCGAGCGCCGCCTTGAACTCGCTGCCCGCCCGCCCGCCGGCGATCGCGGCAATGCGGGGCCCGAGAACCCCAAGCACGCGTCCGCCTGCCAGCAACTGCGCCAGCCGGGACCAGTCGACGATCTCGGCCAGCCGGTCGAGGCGCTCGCCGCTCGCTTCGCGGCGTGCCTCGGTGCCGGCGCTGAGCAGGGCCATCTCCCGCTCGGCCGCGAACTCGTCGCTGGCGGCATGCTTCAACGGACTTCCGTTTCAGTCGCCGGGCCTTGTGCGGTCCCGTGCAGTCGCATCTTCAACACCCGCAGGTGGCGCCAGGGGAAGTGGGAGAGCAGTTCGGTGGGCGACTTGCCCCGGTAGTAACCGCGGGGCCCGCTGTACGGGTTGGCCCCGGTTGGGGTCGGGTCTTGGGCGTAGAAGGTCACGTCGCCGGCCACGTCGCGGACGAAGATGCCGTAGCGCTGGGCGGCTTCGGCGATCAGCCGGGTCAGCCAGGGAAGGTGCAGCGAGGCCAGGTCGAGATTGGGGTCCAGCTGCAGGTGGGCGCCCTCCGGCAGCGACAGCGGATCGGTCGAGGCGCCGTCGCTGCGGCGGGCCGGCGAGGCGTAGGCGCCAGCGCGGATTTCGGGCAAGGAGATCGCCAGGGCGTGGTTGATTTCCCCGTCTTCGAGGTCTTCGAAGGTGATCAAACCGCCGGCGATCGAGAGCGAGGAAGCCGAGGCGCCCCACCAGGGCTCAGACCCTGGCCAGACCCGGCGGTTGTAGACGCCGGGATCGGCAGAGACGTTGCGCATCGCTCCCCCCCAGACGGCCTGCCATCCCGTGCTCGCCCGGGTCAGCCGGAAGAACTCCCAGAGGCGATCAGAGTGGGGCTGCCAGACAACCAGGTGCCCGTCGGTGCCCGCCGCGGGCCGCGCATTCGCCGGCAGTGGGACAGCGCGCCAGGCGGCGCGTAGGGCGGTTTCGCCTGAATGCCCGACGAGCTTGACCGGCACGGTCGGCTGGTCGGCCGGGACCCGGTAGACAGGGACCCCGTAGGGGCTGGTGGTGACGAAGGGCCCCAGCTTGGCCTGCGCCTCGGTGAAGGCCCTCGCCGCGAGCGTCGCGACGAGGTCTGGGGAGCTGGGGTCCACCGCGGCATCGGCGGCGACCGGTGTGTTCCAAAAGCTGCGAGGTGAGAAGAAGCGAAAATGCGCAGCTTTTTCATCGCTGGGTTTCGCGGTCGGAGAGCTCACGACCGTGGCCGAGGAAGCCGCGCCGCCGCAGCCGAAGATCGCCGCGCAAAGGAGCGAGAACGCCCCGATGTTGAGCCAGTGGCTCACGCCGTCGCTTCGCTGCGCCTGGCCAGCGCCACGCCCGCCCAGGTGAAGACGATCACGAACGCGAACGGTGGTTCATGGGGGTTGACGGCAATCACCACGAGGACGAAGGTGGCGACGGCGATCAGGCCGAGCTTCCAGGGCCGCATCTCCGCTGGTCCGCGGGCAAAGATCCCTTCGCCGATCGCCCAGAGCAACGAGGCGAGCCAAAGCGTCGCGCCGATCAGGCCGAGTTCGACCGCGTAGGCGAGGTAGGCGCTATGCAGGGGCTGCGGCGCCGGCGGTTCGCCGATCGCTATCCCCGGCACGTAGCCGGTCTGGGGGAAGGTGAATGGCTGGCGGAAGTAGTCGCGACTGTCGCTCGAGAAACGGTTGAGGCCGAACCCGAACAGGGGCTTGTCCTGCACCATTCGCGTCCCCGCCGCGATCTGGTTTTCGCGGTCCCAGACGCTGCGCTGGTCGGTGGCGCGTTCGGAGGCGCTGTTCGAGAGGGTCGAGGAGAGCGCCAGGGCGCCGCCGAGGACGATCGCGGCGACGGCGAATCCGGGCAGGAGCCAGCGCCGGCCGGCGCGGGTCGCCAGGGCGGCGGCGATGCTGCCCAGGGCCGCCGCCAGCCAGACGCCGCGCTCGAGGGTGAGGAAGCAGCCGGCAATCGAGGCCAGGCCCGCCGCCGCCGCCAACCAGCGCTTTCGCTCTCCGCGCCAAAGCCCGTAGGCGATCACCGCGGCGACGGCGC
This sequence comes from uncultured Solirubrobacterales bacterium, assembly GCA_963716345.1. Lineage (GTDB taxonomy): Bacteria > Actinomycetota > Thermoleophilia > Solirubrobacterales > 70-9 > VRUE01. The sequence goes on along the minus strand of OY970304.1, from coordinate 266,111 downwards.
AGACGAAGGTGGCACAGCCCTCGGCGATCGCGGCTTGGAACGGCCCGCCGGCACGCAGCACGCCGGGCGTCGCGGCGTCGCTTTCGACGATGTAGTGCGGGAAGACCAGGCTGTGCGGCCCGAGGACCTCGAAGATCGCGGTGACCCCGAGGTAGGTGCCGAGGCCCATCAGGGTGACTAGCAGCATGCGCCGCTCGCGGGCGCCGTAGAAGATCGCCGGGGCGACCAGGAAGAGCAAGTAGGGCATCACCCCGAGCGTGTCCCAGAGCGCCAGGAATCCCTTTTCCGTGGTCAGAGTGTTCGCCGCGGCCGCCGAACCAAGCGCGTAGACGATCGTCAGCGCCATCAGCAAGTGCACGTTTCGCAGCTGCAGGCGGGGCATGTGAACGGTGCCGGGAGAGCGCAGCAGGCACTGGCAGATCACCAGCACGGCGAGGAGGCGGTTGAGGGGGATGTTCCCCAGTCCGATTTGGGACCAGGCGCCGGAGAAGACCGAGAGGGCGATCGCGCCGCACATCGTCACCGCCGGCGGTTGCTCCCAGAGGTAACGGATCGCGAGGACCCCGAGCACGATCAGTACCGGCGTGACCAGCTCCCAGTGCCCTTCCAGCTTTTCGGGAAGGAGCTTCCAGGTGAGCAGGAGGGCGAGGAAGCCGAGCAGCGGCCACGCGTACCGCGGCGGGCGCCAGACCGCGTGAACCGCCATCAGGACGGGATCGGGCGCGGCCTCAGCGAGGGGTTCTGGGACTGGCTCGGCGGGTCATCGAGCCGTCTCTCGCGCAGGACCGCGATGCAGCACCCAATCAGGCCACCGAGCAAGAGGCCGAGGAAGCCGTAGAGCTCGACCCGCGATTTGCGGTCGCTGGTCGCGCTGGTCGCGCCGGCCAGTAGCGAGATGAAGCCTTCCCGCGGCGGTTGACTGCCGACGGTGGCGATGTAGGCGCTGGCGATTGCCTTCAGCTTGATCTTGGCGGCGCTCTGCGCGGCCTTCGCTTCCAGGCTGCCGAGCTGGCCTACTTCGTTTGCGGCCTTGCTCAGTTCCAGCGAGGCCCGGCGGTAGGCGGAAAGCAGGGACGCTGCCTCGGGGTTGGCGCTGTTGCTGTGGTTCACGTAGGTGACCACGCCAGCGGCGGCGACGTTGGCGAGGCGCTTGGCCTCCGCTGCCGAGGGCCCGGTGGCGATCACCCGGAAGGCTGGGCTGAGCGGGATCGCCTCAGAGGAGAGGTTGGCGCTCGCCTTCGCTTTGGCGATGTGGAGCTTGTCGTTGACCTGCTTCAGGACCGGGGCGGCGGCGATCGCGCGACTGAAGGCGGTGGCAAGGGAGCTGGAGGATTGCGTGTAGCTGGCAAACCCGGGTGAGTTCGGGTTGACCTGGCCGACCTGAAGCGTTGCCGCCGCTTCGTAGGTCACCGGTCGCAGCAGACCGAAGGCGGCGCCGGCGAGGGCACCGAGGACGGCGAGGATGATGATGATTCGCTTGTGGTAACCGATCGCGCTCAGCACCAGGCTTTCGGGGGGCTCGAAGACGCCGCGCACGAGCGGTGCCGAGTCATTGGCGGGCGGCACCAGATCGTTTATCGGCGGCGGCGGCTCTGGCGGGTCAGCGGTCTTCATCGTTCATGGTTATGGGTCGGCCTTCCTGTCGTGATCAGGGCCGTGAACGGAATGTGTCGCGCAGAACTTGCGGCGCGAAAAGTAAGCCGCGGCTAAAAGTAAGTCGCGACTAGTTGGAGCTGGTCAGCTGCATCTGCAAGAGCTGGAGGCGCTTCCAGGGGAAGGAGGCGAGCAACCGTGCCGGGTAGGTGCCTTCGAAGAAGCCGTTCGGCCCTTCGTAGGGGTTGCTTCCCGTCGGCGTTGGGTCCTGCCCGTAGAAGGTCACGTTGCCGGCGATGTCGCGGACGAAGATCCCGTAGCGCTTGGCGGCTTTGGCGAGCATCAGGGTCAGCGGTGGAAGGTGCAGCTTCCATAGTTCGAGGCTGGGGTCGAGCCGCAGGTGGGCGCCCTCGGGCAGCGCCGTCGGGCTGGTCGATTCGCCGTCGGTGCGCTCGGCCGGCGCCGCGTATTCGCCCGCCCGCACCTTCGGCACCCCGATTGCCAGAGCGTGGTTGATTTCTCCCCTGCGCAGGTCTTCGAGCGTGATCAGGCCGCCGGCAATGGAGAGCGACGAGGCGGAGGCTCCCCAGGACCACGTCGCACCGGGCCAAGCCGCTCCTCCGTAGACGCCGTAGTTGGAGGAGACGTTCTGCATCCCGCCACCCCAGCCGGCCTGCCAGCCGGTGCTGGTGCGGAGTAGGTGCCAGAACTCCCAGAGGCGGTCGCTGCTCGGCTGCCAGAGGAGCAGGTGCCTGTCCTTGCCTTCGGCGGGTTCCGCCGTCGGCGGTAGCGGCACGGCGTTCCAGGCGGAGCTCAAAGCCGGCACCGCGAACTGGCTGACCAGTTGCACCGGCACCGTCGCCTGGCCGGCTGGAACGGTGTAGATCGGCACGCTGCTGGAGGTGGTGCTGATAGACGGCCCTTGATCGGTTTCCAGCTCACGGCCCACTTCGCGAGAGAGCGTCCCTACGAGTTCGCCGGAAGAGGCGCTCAGCGGAGCAGCGCTCGCCACGGGCTGGTTCCAGGGGCTGCCGGAGGCGAAGAAGCGGAACGGCACTTCGCCACTGGCCGCCGCCGCAGGCGTTGCGCCGAAGGCCGTCAGGCAGACGACGACCGCCAGCATCGCCGACAGGGTCGCGTGGTGCATGGGGTGGCGAGGAGTGGTCCACATGCGGGTGCTTTGTCGGCAGATCCGGTGTCGGCCTTGATTGGCTGATCAGAAGTTGGTCGGGCGAGCGTCCGCTAGGCGCTCAGCAGGGTCCGGACGACGTTCGGCATGCCAAGGCGGCGATTGCGAGTGCGCACGCGTACGGGCTCCTGAGCAATTCCGCGGGCCGCCTGCAAGAGGTCGCCCGCGAGCCCGTCGCGGCTTGCCGGCAGCTCGTTCAGCTCGGCAGTCAGCTGCCTCAGGCCATAGCCCATCTCGGCGAGGCGCTCCTCGCCGAGGAAGCGGAGGTAGCGCCGGCACCACTCGCGTCGCACCGGGTTCCCCAGCATTGCCCGCCACTTTCCCTCTGGGTCGGAGCTGAGCGAGCTGTAGGCCCTGCGTCCGGTTGGGTCTCCCATGCGGCCCTCCACCTCGACCGCGGCGAAGCCGCTCAGGGCGGTCTCATCGAACTCGATCCCCAGGTACTCCATCAGCGCTGCCCAGGTCCCGCGATCTCCCGATACCGCGTCCTCGAAGCGGACCGCGTGCGAGCACGAGCGGTGTGCCTGACGGGCCGCGACGAGGCGAGGCATGCCGACGAAGAGGTCAGCGGTCATGAAAGTCGGGCGCCACGGTCCCCAGGTCTCGATCATCGAGGCGATCACGCTGAGCGGGTTGCGCCAGAGGAAGACGAACTTCCCCTCGGGAAAGATCTGCATGATCTCCTCGGCCACCAGGCAGTAGGGAGGGCTCTTGTCGACGAAGTGGGTTGCCCCCTCGTCGCCGGCGAGCTCGTAGAGGTTGAGCGCGAACTCGCGAATCCCCTCCAGGTAGTCGGCTTCGCCCTGCGGAAGGCGAGTCGCGAAGTCCTCGACCGCGGTGGCGAGCAGGTGCTGGAAGTACTCGGCGTCGACTCCTTCCCGGCGCAGGGTGTAGGCATGGGGGAGGAGGATCCACGGCTCCGGCGCGGTGGCGACGCCCTCGTGGGCGGCGACGATCCGCTGCACCAGGGTTGAGCCGCTGCGGGAGACCGAGAAGATGAAGACCGGTTGGATGCCCACCTGCTGCCGGCCGCGGGCCGTGCTCAGACGCTCCAGGTCGGGAAGGTCTCTCCGGTCAGCTCGCGCAGGCGCTGGGCTTCGGCGGCGAAGTATTCCCGCAGGTTGTCGCGCATCCAATCGTCGGGCTCGGAGGTCTGTAGGGGCGGAAAGATGGTCTTTTCCACGGAGAGGCGCAGTGTACGGCGGACCTTGGGGGGGAGCCAGCGCAGGCGGGGGATCAGGTGCAGCTCGACGAAGCTGGCGAAGCCCGGGGGGTAGGTGTGGCGCTCGCTGGTCTTGAGGAATTCGTCGTCGAAGCGCTGTGAGTCGAAGCCATCGTCGACCTCGAGGAAGCCGAAGACCCGGCGCAGGGTCGAGCGCCGGTCGTTGAGGAGATCCGCCTGGTCGATCACCATCACCCGTTCTCGCGGGAACTGACGCAGGTAGAGCTCGAGCTGAAGGCCATAGAGGCTGGCGCAGATAGACGGCGAGCGCGGGTCGGAGAGGTCGCCGAGCGCCTCCTCGAGCGTTCGCGTCTCGCCCTCGGAGGCGACCATGTGGTTGTAGTGGGAGATCGTGCGCTCGACCGGGTCGCGAACCACGTAAAGGAACTTCGCCTCCGGCACCCGATCCTTGATGCGCTCGGGGACCCCCTGGCGAAGTGGGTATTCGGCATACGGAGTCGAGGCCTCGCCGCGCACGGACACCGTCGGGTCGAAGAGCTGTTCGTACTGATCGAGCTGAGTGATTCGCCGCTGTTCGTCCACCGGGTTGAGGTGGGGAGCGAAGAAGTTGGGCTCCTTCACAGCCGACATCTGGATCTGAGGGTGCTCGCTCAGGTAGTTGTGAAGGCTGGTGGTTCCTGCCTTGGGAGCGCCGATGATAAAGAAGGTCGGGAGTGCCATCGCTGGTCGGGCGGCACTATAGGGACTCGGTGAATCTTTGCGAGGAGTAGAAAAGTTGGGACTAGAAAAGTTGGAATAAGACTTAAAAAATAGTTCGAAACGAGAAAAGTACTAGTTCGATGTTCAAAATTACGGGTTGAAGAAGTAATTCGTCGCAAATTATTCACCTCGATTTTCCTCCTGGTTCACATGTGGTTGGGCCCCTGCAAAGACGATCCACCCATTCCCGCGGAAAAGATGCGGGACAACGCTCCAAAGAGATCCAAGGAGGATCCATGTCACGCTTTGGGATCAGGAAGTCGGGGAAGGCCGGGCTGCGCGCCGCGCTTTTCACCGGCGCAACCGTTGCCGCACTCGCGGTTGGCGGACTCGGTGCCGGCAGTGCCTCGGCGACCGTTCTTTGTAACGGCGGGAACATCGAAGCCGAAGGTTCTTCGCTGCAGAAAATCTCCCAGCAGAACGTCTGGATTCCAGCGTTCCAGAACGAAGTTTGCAACTCGGGCACACACCCGACGATCACCTACAAGCCGGAAGGCAGCGGCGCAGGCCTCACCGCCTGGGGTGCCAACGGCGGCGCGATCAATCGCACCCGTGCCTTCATCGGCACCGATGATGCTCCTACCGCTACCCAGATCGCCAACATTAAGGCGGCAGCAGGTGGCGAAAACACCCACGTGCTCGTGATCCCGGTCGCTCAGACCTCGATTGCGCCCGTCGTCAACCCGCCCGCGGGCTGCACGGTTGAAAACCTGACGAACAAGGAACTCGAGAAGTCGTTCCGCGGGATCATCCTCAAATGGTCCGAACTCGAAAACGCCGTTGGTGGCGAAGCTTGTGAAGCACCGCTGACGCGAGTCGTTCGTTTCGATGGCTCGGGCACCACATATCAGTTCAAGAACTACCTTGGCCTGGCCAACACGGCATCGCTGCCTTGCATCGAAAAAACCTGGAAGCAGCTGCAGCCGATTGAAAACTCGGCGACCGGCGCTCCCAACACGAGCTGGCCAGAAAGCTGCAAAAAAGTCCTCAGCCCGGTCGTTCGCCCGGCTGCCAAGGGCGGCGGCGAAGAGGTCAAGACGGTGAACAAAACGCCAGGATCCATCGGCTACGCGGCTCTGCCCGACGCTGAGGCCAATAGCGGCACAGTCGTTGGCGTCCAGAACAACGGGTTTGTCTCGACCGAAGAAGCCACCTACGGCAACCCGCAGATTGCAGGGGTCTCCGCAGGTAAAGGCGTTGCCAATTGCGCAGCGACCAAGTACACCGTCCCGGCCGAAGGCCGTCGCACGGGCACCGGGGTCGACGTCGATTGGTCGCAGGTCTTCGGCGCTCTGCCGGCGATCGGCGGTTCGTCCTACCCGCTGTGCACCCTGACCTACGACCTGGCCTTCAAGGGCTACAAAGAAGCCGGGTTCAAATTCGCCCCGTACCAGACGGTCCGGGACTTCCTCAACGGCTACGTCGTCTTCGGCGGCCAGACGGCTCTGATCACGACGGAAACCAACTACGCCCCGCTACCGGAAACTCCGGGGCTTGCCGGCAACAATGTCATCGCCGCTGCCAAGTTCTCCGCGGCGCTGATCAGTCAGTAAAGGTGTAACGGCTTCGTAAAGAAGCTGTGTACTTACAGCGAGGGCCGGGCATCTGCCCGGCCCTCGCTGTTTACGCATTCGGCGCACAACTTTTCGCGATGTTCACACGATCGGGTTACCTCGCTGCGACCCTCAGGCCCGAATGGCCCACGGGAGCAGGATTTCGCGCGCAGCAGTCCGGAACTTGCCGGCGGTGATCCTCGTGTTAGGGCTGATGCTGGCCACCGCGGGGGCGTCGGCTCACGCGGCGACCTTCGGCGAACTCGGCGAAGCCTGGGGAAAAGCCGGCACCGGCGCAGGACAGTTCTTCAAGCCGGGCACCTTCGGCGTCGACCCCCAGACGGGCGACGTCTACGCAGGTGACATGAACTCCCCCGGGACCGTGTACAGGATCCAGAAGTTCACCAAGGCCGGGGAATTGCAGGCGGCGGTCGAAATCCCACGCAAAGAAGAAGTGACAGGCAAATTGATCCGCCTCGTGGGAATCGCGGTCGACCCGGTGAGGGAACGGCTCTACGTCCTCGAAGCCTGCCGTGTCGGCGAAGGCTCCACGAACTGCTCGCTGGCGACCGGCGATTTCGTCGCCTACCGGCTCAAAGCCTTCAAAACGACGCCCGGTGGGAGCAATCTCGAACTGGCAAGTACTTTCACCATGCCGCTGGGTGAAAAAGAGGTCTACAACCCGACCTCGATAGCGGTCGACCCATCAAACGGTGACGTCGTCGTCCTCGGCGAAGACAAAGGCACTCTCGTGGAAGTTCCCGGCGGGAAAACCGAAAAAGTGCGCCACGCTGTCGTGCAACGCATCACCTCGACGGGCCTTGCCGCTGCTCGGGTCGTCGACGAAACCAACCTGCTGAGGCCGGTGGGAGTACTGGCCGGGAACGCGGTCTCGCTTGCCGCCGGTCCCGACGGCACGGTCTACGCGCTTACCGGTGGGCAATCGCCCGCGGCGTCCGGGGCGAATTCGACGCGCGCCTGGGAACTGCCGCAGGGCGCGGCGGGGTTCAGGGCCGTGCCGGGGTTCGCTGAGGCGGCTGAAGGTGAGGAATGGCTGCTTCCCCTCGAAGGCACCAGCGGGACCGGCGTCTACGCAGGTCCCGGCATCGCCGTCTCTCCCGACGGCTCGACGCTGTACTGGAAGGAGGCCTTTGACGGAACGGAAACCATCCCGGGAGGCGCGCTCGTCCGCGCGTATTCCCTGACCGAAGGCAAGACGAAGGCGCTGTACGGCGGCGGCGCAGCTCGTTGCTCGATTCGAACACCGGGGGCGGGAATCGGTGCCGCCGGCAAAGGTGCGAGCGAAGAGCTCCTGGTCTTCGACTACGGGCCTGAACAGTCGCCTCCGCCGTACGGGGCGAGGGTCGTGCGTTTCGGGCAAGGCGGTACGGGTTGTCCCACCTCGACGGCGAGGTTCTCTGTCAACGGAGCGGACGAAGACGGCGTCACCGTCGGTAAGGGCGACACGGTCAGCTTCGACGCGACGGCTTCGGAACTGGGGGACGAGGCGTTCCCGGCCGAGTTGACTTGGAACTTTGGCGATGGTCAGGAAGAGGTCGTGAGGTGCGAAGAAGAAGCGGGGGAATGCCTCAAACCAGCCGCGATGACGATCAGCCACGAATACGCGGCGGCGGGTGAATTCACGGTCAGCCTCCAGATCAAGCTGCTCGAACCGATCTTCGGCAACCCACAGCCCGCTCATCGCACACTGATCGTCAAGAACCCGATGGCGGCGCTGAGCGTCTTCAAGGCCGGCTCCGGCTCCGGCGCCGTGTCCAGCTCTCCGGCCGGCATCTCCTGCGGCGAAGCGTGCGCGGCGGAATTTGAAGCGGGAAAAGTCATCACGCTCACGCCAACCGCTGCCGCCGGCTCGGAATTCACCGGCTGGAGCGGTGCCTGCTCGGGCACCGGCGCCTGTCAGGTGATGATGAGCGAAGCGCGGTCGGTCACGGTGAGCTTCAAGCTCGAAGAAGGGACGCCGCCGCCGAGCGAATTCCAGCTCACCACCTTCACGACCGGCAGCGGCTCGGGCACGGTCACGAGCTCGCCGGCGGGCATTGCCTGTGGCGAAACCTGCGTCACGAAATTCAACACCGGGACGGCCGTCACGCTCACGCCAACCGCTGCCGCCGGCTCGGAATTCACCGGCTGGAGCGGCGTCTGCTCGGGCACCGGCGCCTGCCAGGTGACGATGAGCGAAGCGCGCTCGGTCAGCGCTGGCTTCGAGCCCGAACCGCCTCCGCCCCCGACCCATTACATGCTCACGGTTCTCAGGACCGGTACCGGGTCCGGCACCGTCGCCAGCTCGCGGGCGGGGATCTTCTGCGGCGGCAAATGCGAAAAGGAATATGAAGACGAAGAAAACGTGACGTTGATCCCCACCCCGGCGAGCGGCTCGACCTTCGCCGGCTGGAGCGGGGGCGGCTGCGCCGGGACCGGCATCTGCAGGGTGACGATGGACACCGCCAAGTCGGTGACTGCCACCTTCGACGCGGTTCTGCCGCCGGCCCCCGAGCTGACGGGCGGCAGCCTGGTGTCGCTGTCCGAAGCCGCGGCGCGGCCGTCGAAGAAGCCGAAGCCGAAGCAGGGCAAGAAATGCGCCAAGCGGCAGGGCAAGAAGCGCGCCCACTGTGGGAAGAGGGCGGGCGCCAAGAAAGGCAAGCGGGGCAGAGCCCATCACCACGGGGGGAAGAGCTGAATCGGCTGCGCTCAGCGACGACGGTTGCGTGCGCGCTCGTCGGCGTTCTCATCCTCGCCGGCGCCGTGCCGGCCCAAGCGCTGATCACGCCGCCGGTGACGGTCGATGGCCCCTCCTCCCAGATCCTCGACTTCGGCGGTGTCTCGATGGCCGGCGATGGAACGGGCGGCCTCGTCTACGTCAAGGCGGTGGAAGGGATACCGCACGTGTTCGCCTGTCGCTACGTCGGCAACCACTGGAGCGAACCGATCCGCGTCAACTGGGGCCAACCCTACGCGGGCGGCCAGCCGCAGATAGCCGCCGGGCCCAAGGGGGCGCTGCTAGTGGTCTGGGTGGCGCCGGTGGCAACCGTCCACGGCAGCGTCCAGTACGGCCTCTTCTCGGCCCGGATTGGCAGCGGAGGGTCGGGCTTCGGGCCTTCGCTTGTGGTCGACCCCAACGTCGGCGAAGGGATCGGGGTCGATCCCTCGCTCTCGGCGGCCTCGCCGGGCAAGGCGATTGTCGCTTACCGGGCGGTCACCTACAGCTTCAAACCGGGCACCTTCTCGACCGCCGTCCAGCTCCGCCCCGGTGACGTGATGGCCGACATCCGCGTGGCCCGGCTGGGCGGCGAACGCTGGTCGCGCCTCGGCGCGATCAATCGCAACTCGGAAGCCTCGATGCGTCCGCCGACCGCGGTCAACGGGCCCCAGGTCGGCAGCGGTCTCGACGGGGGCGCCGTCGTCGCCTGGCAGGAGCCCGACCAGACGGGGACGGCGCGGATCTGGATGCGGCGGATCTTCGGCACCACCCCTGGGCCGGTGTTGCAGGCGAGCCCCTCGAGCTGGGAAAAAGCCGCAGTCAGCGCCGACGCCGAAGCCTTCTCGCTCGCCGTCACTCCCTACGCTGGGGCGCAGGTCGGCTTTCGCATCGGCACCGCGCCCGGCTCGGCGCTTGCCGGCCGGCTGCTGGTCAACTCGCTGCCGGCCAGCTTCTCGCCCACGGCGGGCACGCTGAACGGGCCCCAGGTAGCCGACGGCGGCTCGCTGCCGGCGGGGCCGCCGGACGTCGCCGCGGTCGAAACCAGCGACAAGAACACGGTCACCCGGCTCAGCTTTCTCTCTGGTTCTCAGCTGTGGCAGGTGCAGGGCAGCGGCGGGGCAATGGCGCCGCTGACGATGCCGCCGGGCCCGACCGCCGTGGCCGGGGGGGATCCGGTCACGGCGGTAGATCCCGATGGGGGCGGCGTGATCGCCTACCCGGCGCTCGACTCGGCCGGCCTGCCCGCGGTCGCTGTGAGGCAGGAATTCAGCTCGGGCGCGGCGCAGACCGGGGTCGTCTCAGGTGGCGGGGGCGGCCCGGTCGCCGAGCTCTCAATCGGCCGTTCGGGTGCCGGCGACGGGCTGATCGCCTTTCGCCAGGGCGAAGCCGGGCGCTACGCGATCGTCGCCGAGCGGGCCAGCGCGCCGCCGGCCGCCTTCAAGATCAAGCCGCCGAAAGGGTGGCAGAGGCCGAACGCGGTGAAGCTGAAATGGCAGGCGGCCCAGAGCACCGCAGGCGAAGTGCGGTACACGGTCCTGGTCGACGGTCGCCCGGTCAAGCGCAACCTGCGCCGGCGGAAAATTCACCTCAGCGCTTCCTTGCTCGGCAATGGGACGGTGCCGGTCCAGGTGCAGGCCAGCGACGGCCTCGGCCAGCAGCTGCTCAGCAACCGGGCGAAGCTGCACGTCGACGGCCAGCGGCCGCTGGTCGAGGTGAAGCTCGGCAAGGCGCACGGCGTCGTCGTCCGGCTTAGCGACGCCGACTCGGGGCTCGCCCTCAAGGCCAGCCGGGTCAACTTCGGCGACGGCGATCGCGAACGCGGCGGCGCCAAGTTCATCCACACTTACGCTCGGCCGGGTCGCCACACGGTCGTCGTCAGCGCTCGCGACAAGGTCGGCAACCGGCTCTGGCGCCGGCTGGAGGTGAGGGTCCGATGAAGGCGGGGATCTCGCTGCTGGGGATCGCGATTGTGGCGTTCGGACTGCTCTCCGCGCCCCTGGTGTGGGCCGAACCCGGGCCGATCCAGCTCGTCTCCAAGAGCGGCACCGAGCAGGCTGACGTCGGCGCCGCCCCGGCGCTCAGCGCCGACGGACACTACCTGGCCTTTCAGGGCACGATCGACGGCCTCTCCGGTGTCTTCCGCGAGGACCTGACGAGCGGAGCGCTGGCGCCAGTCGCGGCAGGCACGACCTTTCCACCCGGGGCCGGCGCCGATGCTTCGGCGCCCTCGATCTCGGCTGGCGGGCGCTACGTCAGCTTCACCACCTCGGCCCAGCTCGATCCCGTCGACGACTCCCAGGTCGGTTCGAGCGACGTCTACGTGGCCGACATGGACGCTCCGTCCCCCACCTACGAACTGGCCTCGGCGCTCGACGGCTCCGCCCAATCGATCGGCGGCGAATCGATCGCCTCGCCCCGCGTCGCCCTCTCCGCTGACGGCCGCAAGGTCGTCTTCGTCAACGGCGGCCAGGTCTACCTGCGCGACCTCGACACGGACGTCACGACGCTGGTCAGCGTCGTCCGCAACTCGGCGAGCGGCGCGATGGAGCCCGGCGTCCCCGTGCCAGGTGGGGCCGTGCTTGAAAAGCCAAGCATGCCCCTGGTGAAGGGGGCGGCGCTGAGCGCCGACGGCACCACCGTCGCCTGGCTGGGGACGAACCTGCCCGCCCAGGTGCCGCTGCTGAGCGACGAGGCGGCGGCGATCGCCAAAGACGACGCGACGGAATTCCCCTACGACGAGCCGCTCTGGCGCCGCGTCGCCGACGGCCCGAGTGCGCCGACCCGCCGCATCGTCGGCGGTGGCGATCCGCTCGCCCCCGGCTGCCCGGAGAACGGCACCCTTGCCGACCCTGCCTGTCGGGGCCCGTTCCCCGGCATCTTCACCAAGGGCCCGCAGAACGCCGCCGAAGGGTGGCTGGGCAGCGAAGGCGCGATTGACGGCGTCCCCCAGCTCAGCGCCGACGGTCGCGAGGTTGCGCTGATCGGCAATCCGACCGAAGCGACCAACGTCTTCCTCGTCGACATGGCACCCGGCCTGAGCCGGGTCCAGGCGCTGCGCCAGCTGACCCGCCAGGTCCCGGTCAGGCCGGGGGAAGAAGGGAGCGTCGTCAACCACGAACCCTTCGTGCCGCTGAACGGCCACATCTGGGACCTGGCGATCTCGGCCGGCGGTGGGCGCATCCTCTTCGCCACCGCGCGCCAGCAGTTCCCGCTGGCGCCGCCGAATCTTGTTACCCAGCCGCCCTCGCAGCTGGGCCTGGTCGAGCTCTACCTGTTGGACCTGGAAACCGAATCGCTACGCCGGATCAGTCACGGTGACGGCGGCCCGGGCGAAGCCTCGCTCGGCCCCGGCGCGGGGGCCAGCGGCGACGGGGCGCTCTCGCCCAGTCTCGACGCGAGCGGGCACCTGCTCGCCTTCGCCTCGACCGCCGTCAACCTGGTCGAAGGCGACGGCAACGACGCCAGCGACGTCTTCCTCGTCCGCGAAACAGGCGGGGACAACAGGGTGGGTCCGGTGAGCATCTCGCCACCGCCGCCCGGGCGGCGGGTCAAGCGCGGCCGGAGGCTGGCGCTGAGCGCCTTCTCGCTCCCCGACGGAGACGTGAGGCTGGTCGCGGTGGTGCCGAAAGCCGGCAGGCTGCGCGCCCGAGTTTCCTCCTCGCTCGCGGTCGGCGACAGGGCGCGGCGCCTGGCCACCGCCCGCAGCCGGGCCGGGGGCGGCGGACCGGTGGCGATGAACCTGGCGCTGCCCCGCTCGCTCAGGCACTTGGCTCGCACGCGCGAAGGTCTCTACGCGACGGCGCGCGTCTCCTTCCGCGGCAGTGGCGGGCCTCTGCGCGCTGAGCTCCAGGTCCGCTTCCACGCCCATCGGTCGAAGGCGCGGGGGGGACGGCGATGAGGCGGGCGGCCATCCTCGTCCTCCTGCTCGCGCTGCCCGCGGCGCTGAGCGCGCCCGCCGCAGCCGACTGGCGCTCGGCGCAGCCGGTCGCAAGCGGGATCGGGGTGCCGACCGCGATCGGGGAAGTGGGCGACATCGAGTTCTGGGCGCCGAATCGCGGCATGCTGATCACCGCCGGCAACGAAGGGGTCGCCCCCGGCCTCTTCGCCTACGACGGCAGTGGCTGGTACCGCTACGCGACCGTTTGCGGTGGCCACGAAGGGCGGATCGCCTACGCCGGGCCGAACGACTTCTGGACGATCTCCGATCAGCAGTCCGGTCAGGAAACCGGAGGCCCCCCGGCCGAGCACATCTCCCTCTGCCACTTTCTCAATGGCGCGGTGGTCGCCTCCTACGCCGAGCCGCTCGGCGTGCCGGGGTCCTACCTGCCGATGGACGCCGCTGCCTGCGCCTCGCCCAGCGACTGCTGGTTCGCCGGCAAGCGGCTGCCGGGCACGACCAACGTCGGTGCCTTCCACCTGCACTGGGACGGGTCGGCGATCACGGCAGTTCCCTCGCTGACCGAACCCCAGGCCCAGATCGAAGGCCCGGGCCGCTCGGTCACCGGCCTCGCCTACCACCGAGGCGCCTTCTACGAGAGCGTCGCGGTGCGCCCAGGAGACGAACCGCTCGCCGAAGAAGCGCCGGAACCGAGCCTCCTGCATCAGATCTTCACCGGCGCCGGCTTCCTCGCCTTCCTGCCGCTGTACACGGAAGCGAAACTGACCGCGGAGCCCGAAAAGCTCGAAGGGCTCCACCTGAGCGGTGACGAAGAGGAACTGTGGGCGGTCGCCGGCGCCGAGGAAGGTTCCCCGGAATCGGTGACCGCACTGCGGCTCGGAGAAAGCGGCTTCGAACCGCTGGCGCTGCAGGACCCCGGCTCGGTCTTCAGCCCCGGTGACGGAATCGATGGCGTCGCCGCTGAACCCGGCACGGGCAGCGCCTGGGTCTCCTTCCGCCAACCCGCCGACTTCGGCTTCTCCAAGGCTCGCATCGCCCAGATCCACGCCGACGGCAGCGTCAGCCTGGCGACCCTGCTGCCGGCCGAAGGGGAAGGGATCGGGCCAAAGGGCCCGGCCGGCCCGATCGCCTGCCCGGCGACCGGACAGTGCTGGATGGCGACCGAAGGCGGTTGGCTGTTCCATCTCGGCTCCGATCCGGCCCGCAACGAAGACCCGCTCCTGCACGCCCTCGTCACCTACAGGCCGCCCGACGCCAGCCTTCCCAGCGTGCCGCCGACCTCGCTGCCCGAAGACGACTCCGGCACGCCAAGCGGCAGCCCGAGCGGGGAAGAAGCCGCGGAAATCCTGGCTGAACCACTGCCGAAGCGCCGCCCGCCGATCTTCAGCGGGCTGCAGCAGAAAGTGATCGGCGGCCACGTCCTCGAGCTCAGCTTCGTGCTGCGGGTCAAGGCCCACGTCCAGCTGCTCGCCAAGCGCAAGGCGCGGGTAGTCGCCAAGACAAAGCGCTACACGATGGCCAGGGGGAAGCGGAGCTTGCGGCTGCCCTTGGACCCGAAGCGTTGGCCGACCAAGCTCGACCTGCAGGTCCACGCGATCCAAAAGAGGAGGGCTAAGTGATGCTCCCGGTTCGACGCCACCCGGCGCGCATCGCGCTCGCCTTCGGGGCGACGCTGCTCTGCCTCGTCCTGCTCAAGGTCGGGGTCAGCGGCGGCGCCCAGGGCAGTGGCGAACTCGTCGCCCAGCCCTCCTTCGGGGCGCCCGTCAACACCTTCCTCGGCGCCTCGCCAGCGGCGGCGAGCGGTGAGGTCTGGGCGACCTCGAATGAACCCGGCACGCTCGCCCGCTACACCGACTCCGGCGGCTGGGAGACGGTGCCGGCGCCGGTCTCGAGCGAAGGCGCGCCGATGCCCGAAATGGAATGGGTGCAGGGGCCCGACGCCGGCAGGACCACGGCGGGCGGCGGTGTCGCCGTCGCCGCGGCCGAAGGCCAGCAGTCGCTGCTGATCACGGCGGATCCCGGGGGGCAGCTGCGCGCCGCGTCGGAACCGCCGGTCGCCGTGTTGGGGTCCGAAGAGGCGCTCTTCGAAGTCGAAGGCGGGGCGCCGCTGATCGGCGCGACGGAAGGCTCCGGCGGGGCGACCCGCGCCCTCATCGTGCCGCTGGTCGACAACGGCTCGGGTAGCCCGGAAGCGGTGCTGTCCTTCGTCTCCGGGAACTGGTCCAGAGAGCCGATCTGCGTCGGCTTCGCCCCGGCGCCGGGCTGCGAAGCACCCCCGGCTGGGTTCACCGTGCTGGCGATCGAAGCAGCCGGGGGAGAGGCGTGGCTGCTCGGCGAAGGTGCGGCGCCCGGCGAAGGCATCGAGCTGTTCCGCCGCGAAGGCGGCGCGCCCTCGCCGGTCTGGCGCCAGCAGCAGCTGGGAGGCCCACTGGGGGCGCTGTTCGCAGAGGAAGCGCCGCTCGGGGTCTCCCTCGCAGCTCGTGCCGGTGGCCAACCGCTGACCGTCAGCGCCGCCGGAGTCTGGGTCGACGCCGACCTCAAAGCCGCCGGGACCGACTACGAGGCCACCGTCTATTACGACATCGGCAAGGGCGAAGTAACCGGCTCCTGGTGCGACTTGAGCGAACCGGCCGGGCTCTGCAGCCACAGCCTGGGGGTCGAACTCCCCGCCGGCGACGGCCGCAGCTTCGCCTGGCCGCCCGGCGGCGGCAGCGGGCCGTTCGGGCAGCGGGTCGTAACCGGGGTGGGGCAGGGCGCGATCCTCAGCCTCGAAGGCAGCCAGTTCGCCAGGATCACCCTCTCCGGGGGCTCCGCCGGCGCCTCGCAGGGCGCGGCGCTCTCGGCGCCCGATTCCGGCTGGCTCGGCGCCAGCACCCCCTTGCACTTGACCCGAAACCCTGAACCGTCGCGTCTGCAAGCGTGGCCGGTCTCGTTCCGGCGGCCGCTGACCGCGATCGCGCCCCAGCCCGGGACGGCGGCCGGTGGGCTCTCCTCAGAAGCCCTCGCGGTCGGTGACGACGGGGAGATCGCCCGTTACCGGCCCGGCAGGGGCTGGGAACCGGAATACCTGTTCACCTCCTCGGGCAAGCGGGCGACGCCCACCCTGCGCGGCGTCGCCTGGCCTGAACCGAACCGGGCCTACGCCGTCGGCGACGGCGCGGCGATGTGGGTGTGGCAGCGGGAAGCCGAACTGTGGAAACCCGACCCCGCGATGCCGCCGAACCTGATCCGCGCAAACCTGACCGGGATCGCCTTCGACCCCGGCCGTCCGAGCCGCGGTTACGCGATCGGCAAGCAGGGGCTGCTGCTCGCCTACGGCAGGACCTGGACGCCCGAACCGCTGCCCGCCGGCGTCCCCGCTGAAGCGAACCTCACCTCGATCGCCTTCTCCGGGCATGAGGCCCTGGTGACCTACAAGTACCCGTTCCTGAGGAACGGCCTCGTCGTCTACACCGGGGGTGTCCTGGTCAACAGCGGCTCCGGCTGGCAGGTCGACCTGCCAGCCGAGGCGGCGCTCGGCAGCGCGGTGCCGCAGCGGGTGGCGGGACTGGCCGACGGCGGTGCCGTGATCGCCTCTGCCGAAGGCGGCGGCGACGCTGGGGTGATCGAGCGCCAGGGAGAAGGGGGCACCTGGGAACGGGCCACGGGCGGGGCCGTCGGCTACCCGGCCGCGCTCGCCGCGATTCGCGAAGGCGGCCAGGTGCGGGCGATCGTCTCCGTCGCCAAAGGCCAACAGGACCGCGACCTCGGCACCGACCAGGAACAGGTGTTCAATCCGCCGACGGTAGGCCAACCACCGCTGCTGACTGATCCCTACCCGCTGCCCGGCAGCGGGCTAGTGCTGCGCCAGACGGCGACCGGGTGGCGCGACGAACAGCACCAGGCCTTCCCGCTGCCGAGCGCCGACGGCCAGGCCTCCTACGACCTGCCGCTGCGGCCCGATCCGCTGCTGGCGCTGCTGGTCAGCCCGGACGGGTCCGAAGGCTGGGCGGTCGGCGGCGAAACCGGGACCTTCGTCCAGTTCCAGGGCGAAGCGGTGCAGACGGCGGGGGTGATGCGCTACGGCGCCAGCGCGGCGCCGCCATCCAACGCCGCGGAAGTCTCCGTCCAGCGGACCCCGGAAAGCGCCAACTTCGCGATCGGCGGCGGCGCTCAGTGCGCGGGCCCCTGCGCCGATTTGGCCGGCACCGGGATCGGCCCCGACCGTTGGTTGCGGGCGGCGGTCGGCAAGGCGGCCGGGATCTCAGGTATGCGCGCTTTCCTCTACACCGGCGCCGGCGTCGCCCAAGGCGCCGCCGCGACGCTCTCCTCCTCGGCGTTCGGCCGCGAGGAGCAGGCCTACTCCCGACGCCTCTCCGCCGCGGCGGGCTCGCTGCCGATCTTCGCTGCGCCGGGGCAATCGGATCTGGACGGAGGCGGCTCGCTGGCGTCCTTCCAGAATGCCTTTGCGGGTTTCTCCAAGCCGTTCGGCGAGGCCGCGTCCAGCGAAGCGACTGTGCCCGTCACCGAAAGCGGGCCCGGCAACGGGTACTACTCGTTCACCTCGGCTGGCAGCGGCGGGACGGTACGCGTGATCACGCTCGACTACTCCCAGACAACGCTGGGGCAGACGCAGCGCTGCTGGCTCGCCGGTCAGTTGCATGAAGCCGGCGCTGCCCAGGTCCCGGCGATCGTCGTCGGCCAGCGCGACCTCGCCGACCAGGTCGGCAGCGCCCGGGCGCTCGACGCACCGGCGGTGCTGCCGATCCTGGTCCGCGGCGCCTGGCCGGCTGAATGCGGCCCGCCGCCCAGCGGCGAACAGTGGGGCGCCTCGGCCTATTTCTTCGACTTCCCCGAACAGAACCGCCAGTACTCGCTGACCTCAGCGGGCCGCTCGATCCCGGCCTTCGGCACCGGCACGCTCGGCTACGTCAACCCGCCGAGGAAGCGGGAAACCGACTTCGTCGGCGCCAGCGGCTTCCTGATCGCCGCCGTCAACGTCGCCGCCCGCAACGCGGCCACCAACGTCGCGCCGGTCGGCGTCAGGCTGATCCCCAACGTCGGCTCGCTGGCGCTCGACGCGACCGACGGGACCCTCCTGCGCCGCAGTCGCCCCGCCCTCTTCGAAGCACTGGCGCGGAGACCCTTGGGCGGCGGCGAGTGCAGCGGCAACGCCGCGCCCGAGGGGTGCGAAGTGATGAACCCCGATCCCTACATCCAGATCCCGACCGAGTGTCAAGGCAGCAAGTGCGCGACCGGGGTCTTCCCCGAATACAGCTTCAAGTCCTCGAGCCCCGACGTCGCCAACTTCGTCGCCCACGATCCCGCCTCGCCCAACCCGCGCAACCTGCTGTTGGTTGGGGAAAAGCCAGTACTCGACCCGACTTCGGGCCTGCTCTGCGCCTTCAACGCGGGCACGACCACGGTCACCGTCAGCACCGGCGGACTCAGCTACTCGACCAAGGTAACCGTCCTCTCGGGCAGCGTCCAGCGCCCCTGTGGCACCACGCCCCTGCTCAACCAGGCGGTGCGCGGGGCCGCGCCCTCGCCGGTCGCGCCGCCCGCCCCGGCGCCGGCTCCGCCAACGGTCGCGCCGACGCCGCTGCCGCTGCCGCCTCCGCCGACGCCGGTCTCGGTGCCGACGCCGCACCCGATCACGCCCAAGCCCGCTCCCGCGGCTATTCCCCCGGCAACGTTCCTGGTGCCGCCACCCGCGCCGACGCCGCTGGTCCCGATCGTGCCGCCGCCTGCTGCGCCGGCGCTCCCGCCGACGCCGCCAAGTGGAACTTCCCCGGTGTCCTCGACTGAAACCGACGAAGAAGAGGAGGAGGCCTACGACATGGTCAACAACATGACCGCCGTGCGGCCTGCCGCCGCGCGAGGGATCGCCCTCAAGGGCGGCGGGGGAGGACTGCCGGCGCTGTTGCCGGCGCTGGTGCTGCTAGCGGCGCTCGGGATCGCGGCGGGGTCGCGTCGTCCCCGCTCACGCCGACGCTTTGCCTATCAAGACACGACGACTTCACGGAGGTATCGATGAGCCCCCTTTCAACGGCCAGAGCCAAGCGCGACCCGATCGCCTACCTGGCGCTGCTGGTCGCGATGATCGCGCTGGTCTCCTCGCGCGGGGGCGACGCCCCCGCCAAGCCGGATGCCCGGGCTCACTCCGGTGGCAAAGGCGCCGGCCGCACCCTCGCCAAGCTGAAAGTCCAGTGTCCGATCTCCAACGCCGTCAACTTCGGCACCTGGTGCCTCGAATCGACACCCCACGCGATTCCGCCCCGCAACGTCGGCAAGAACGACTACTTCTACGCCGCCCAGACCTGCGCCAAGGAAGGTGGCTGGCTGCCGAGCGCCGCGCAGCTGATCGGCGCCGCCGCCAAGGCGCCCCTGCAGAGCACGATCGACGATAACCCGGGCACCTCCGGCGCCGAAGAACTCCCCAATCCCAACCGCGGCATCCTCGACAAGCGGGAGATGAGTGGCGACCTCTTCACCACGACGGCAGGAGCTGAAGCGGCAGGCTCGGAGGGCGTCACCACCGGTTCCCGCGGCAACACCTCAACCGGCGAACCCGACCCGACCCCGGCACCAGCCAACCCCGAACCGGAAACGCTCGACTACGTCACCGTCTACGACAACCACAACCAAGGCGGCTTCGCCGGCGGCGAGCCCGTCAGCAAGCCCGAGAGCTTCCGTTGCGCCTACGCAACCGGATCGCAGCGCCACCCGCGGGCTTCGAAGACGGGGTAGATGGATCCATCGTCTTGAAGTGTTGAGAATGTAGACAAAAGCATCCGGCAGATTTGCCATTCTGCTCGAATGGTCGATTTGGCGGAGAAGGCGGCTCCTGCGCTCGAAAAGCGAATCTTCGTCGTCCGAGAGCGCCAAGTGATGCTCGACGAAGACCTGGCAGACCTCTATGGCGTGGAGACGAAACGCCTTGTCCAGCAGGTCAAACGAAATCTGGAGCGCTTCCCGAAAGACTTCATGTTCCAGCTGAATAAATCCGAGGCGGAAGCTTTGAGGTCACAAATTGCAACCTCAAACGTTGGCCGCGGCGGACGCCGCTATGCGCCATATGTCTTCACTGAGCAGGGGGTGGCAATGCTCTCCAGTGTCCTTCACAGCGACCGAGCCATCGCCGTGAATATCGAGATCATGCGGGCCTTCGTCGAGCTGCGTCGGGCCGCGAGTTCTTATGTCGCGATTGAGAAGAGACTTGAAGAGATCGAGCGGGAGTTGGGTGGGCATGATGAGCAGCTGAACCAGATCTTTATGACGCTGAGGCAGCTGATCTCACCGCCCGACCGGCCGAAGCGCCCGGTCGGGTTCAGGGTGCGTGAAGACGAGGAGTAGGCGCGTAGCGGCCCAGTGCTAGGCGTTGGGCTCGCGCTCGCCCCGAGGGGAAGGCAACGGGATCTCCTTGATCTGGATCTCCGTCACCGTTGAGAGCACGGCGTCGAGGGCGACTCCCGAGAGCGTCTCGTGCTCGAGCAGCGCTCGTGCGGTCTCCTGCACCGTCTCCCAGTTGATGCCCAGCACGTGGATCGCCCGCGACTTGGCCTCCTCGACGATGCGCTCGGTCTCTTCGTCGATCACATCGAGCGTGTGCGGTCCGATTGAGCCCATGTCTTGCAGCGAGTTGCCGAGGAAGACCTCGCCGCCGGCCTCGCCGATCGTCACCGAGCCCAGCGCCGGGCTCATGCCGAAGGAGGTGACCATCTGGCGCGCCAGTTTCGTAGCTGCGTGCAGGTCGTCAGAGGCCCCGGTCGAGCCCTCGCCGAACTCGGTCCACTCCGCTGCGGTGCCGGAGAGGATCGCGACCAGCTGACGCTCCAGGTCCGACTGCCCGTGCATGACCGCGTCGCGGTCGGTGAGCATGTGGGCGGCGGTGCCGAGCTGGCGTCCGCGGGCGACGATCGAGAGCTTCTGGGCTGATACCACCTGGCCAATCGCGCGGGTGGCGACGGCGTGGCCGGCCTCGTGGATCGCGATCGTCCAGCGCTCGTCCTCGCCGAGGACGTGCTTCTTGGCCGGCCCGGCGACGACCCGGTCGATCGCCTCCTCCAGGGTGGCCTGGTCGATTTCCGAGAAGCCTTCGCGGACCGAGAGCAGCGCCGCCTCGTTGACCAGGTTGGCGAGCTCGGCACCGGAGAAGCCGGGACAGAGCTTGGCGATTTCGGAGAGGTCGACGCCGGGGGCAAAGTTGCGCCCTTTGGCGTGCAGCTGGAGGATTTCGTAGCGGCCGTGCACGTCGGGAACATCGACCACCACTTGACGATCGAAGCGGCCCGGCCGCAGTAGGGCGGGGTCGAGGATGTCGGGGCGGTTGGTCGCTCCCATCACGCAGACCCCGGCGTCACCGCCGAAGCCGTCCATCTCGACCAGCAGCTGGTTCAGCGTCTGCTCGCGCTCGTCGTTGCCCTGGCCGACGCCGGCGCCGCGCTTGCGCCCGGCGGCATCGAGCTCGTCGATGAAGACGATCGCCGGCGCTGCCTTGCGGGCCTTGGCGAAGAGGTCGCGGATCCGCGCCGCGCCGACCCCGACCAGCGACTCGACGAACTCCGCCCCGGAGGCCGAGAAGAAAGCGGCGTCGGCCTCACCGGCTGTGGCCCGGGCCAAGAGCGTCTTACCGGTCCCCGGGGGTCCGACCAGGAGCACGCCCTTGGGGGCGGCGGCTCCCGCATCCAGGTATTTGCTCGGGTCCTCGAGGAAGTCGCGGATCTCGCGCAGCTCGGCCAGCGCCTCCCCGGCACCGGCCACGGAGTCGAAGGTGATCGCCGCTTTCTGGCCTTTCTTGCGTTTTTTACCCTTGCCGCCGAAGGCCGAGAAGGCGCCGATGCCGCCCGAGCCGTCGCCAGAGGCCTTGCGCATGAAGAAGGAGAAGAGGCAGACCAGCAGCAGGATCGGCAGCAGGAACTGGACGACGATGACCCGTTCGGACTTGCCCGACTGAGGATCGACCGAGACCCTGGCGTCACCGGCGCTGAGCTGGGAGACGAGCTCCTGGGTCGCCGCGTCCGAGGATGGGTAGTCGGCGTAGAGCTGCAGGCCCTGCTTAGTTTCAACCACGACTTGGTGGTCGTAGTCGAGCAGGGTGGCGGTGCGGACCTGTTCCCCCTTGGCCAGGCGGCTGACGGTCGAGAGCGGCACCTTTTGACCGCTGCCTTCCGAGCCAAGCGAGCCGAGCAGAGAGAAGAAGAGGATCAGGATGACCAGCGAAGCGACCAGCAGAAAGGTCGAGAGCGGGTCGCTGCTGAACAAGCGGCCCACCCCTGAGAGGATGTCGCGAGCCCGTTGCAGGAAGGGGTTGGTCTTTTTCTGTGCGAGACGAGGGTTCGACAAGGTGAAAGGCCGCCTTTGCGGTTCGGTAGCTAAGGCACCCTTTCTGTTTGCGGAACGACCTATGTGAACTACCTGATAAGGAATTGCGAAGAGATTGCGCACTGGCTTTCCTCGAGCTCCAACTTATTTCCTACCCATGGCACGCTGAAGCCCGGGGCACGGACTGACTACCATCCAGCGACGATGCTTTTCGGCCAGGAACACGTTGAGCGCTACCGGGCGACGGATGGCGCCGAGGGCCACGAGTGGCAGGGCACGCAGACGCTGCTGTTGACAACCACCGGACGCAAATCAGGCGAGCCGCGGACGACGCCGCTGATCTACGCGCCGGAGGGTGACTCCTACGCGATCGTCGCCTCCAAGGGCGGCTCTGACGAGCCGCCCGCCTGGTACCTGAACCTCTCCGCCGAACCCGAGGTCGAGGTGCAGGTGAAGGGTGATCGCTTCAAGGCGCGTGCCCGCACCGCGAGCGCCGAGGAGAAGCCCGCGCTCTGGGAGAAGATGGTCGCCGAGTGGCCGAGCTACGACGAGTACCAGCGCAAGACCGATCGCCAGATCCCGGTCGTTGTGCTGGAGCGCCGTTAGTAGTCCGAGCGGTCAGGGCTACGCTGCGTTGCGCATGAACGACGAATGGCGCCTCCAGGTCGATCTTCACGATTCGAGCCACGGTCACGCTCTGATCAAGCACGTGCGAGCCACCGAGTTGGAACATGACCTCAGCAATGCCTTTCGCGACAGGGTGATCGTCAGCCGCAATGACGACCGGATCTTTCTCTACGCCGGCTCGCAAGAGCAGATCGAACGCGCTCGCGACCTCCTGCTCTCGTTGGGGCAGGAACATGGTTGGTCCTTCGATGTCGACCTCAAGCGCTGGCACCCGATGGCCGAGGAGTGGGAGGACCCCGACAAGCCGTTGCCCACTTCCGACAGCGCAAAGTCAGTCGAGCGCGAAGAGCTGATGCACGTCGAGGACGAAGAGACCGACGAGCGTGGTGAGCCCGAATTCGAGGTAAGGGTTGACCTCGGCTCTCGACATGAGGCGGCCCGTTTCGCCGAACAACTCAAAGGCGAGGGAATACCAACCGTTCACCGCTGGAGGTACCTGTTGGTGGGAGCCCGCGACGAGGACGCCGCGAAAGCCTTGGCCGAGCGGATTCGCAGCGAGGCTCCGCTCGACGGCAAGATTGCCGTCGAGGGAACCTGGAAGCTGGCCTACGCCGAGCGCCCGCCAAACCCGTTCGCCTTCCTCGGCGGCCTGGCCGGCTAGCGACTGGCTACTGGGTTACCGCAGCAGTTCCAGCACCTGCTGCAGTTCCTGTTGTGCCTGTTCTAGTGGTGGGTTTGCCCATTCGGTGTCGTTCGAGGCGCCGCTGAGAACGGTCCAGGCACCGGCGGCCGCGGTTGGCCAGACGTGGTATTCGTTGTAGGGGTTCTTGGTGATGGTGCGGTCGGCGCCGAGCGGGGCGAGGCCCTGCTTGCGGGTGATGTCCCACCAGGAGTTCATGCTCGCGTCGAGCGCTTCGGTCGACTGGCCGAGGAAGGTGGAGACGAAGCGCATCTCGGCTGTGCCCTCGAACCAGAGGACGTCCGGTGAGCCCTTGCCGATGTAGGGGCGATAACCACTGAAGGGCCCCGTTGCTTCGTAGGTCATGTTGTAACTCGCCTTTTTGCTCGACAGCGAGATCGAGCGCCCGCCGATGGCGAAGTTCTTCTGGGCGTACTCATAGACCTGCTTGGCGAGTTCGTCGTCGCCGAGGAAGCGGGCGTAGATGACGCCGAGCGCCTGCGTGTCGAGCGGGACGATTTCGTCGCCGACGCCCTCGCGGAAGTGCTCGAGACCGCCGTTGCGGACGACCATCTCTGTGTCGATGCCCTTGGCGATCACCGCGGCGGCTTCGCGGTAGTAGGCGGCACCGCCTTCGTCACCCTGTTCCTGCAGCTGCTGGGAGAGGGTCGTAAGCGCGATCATGGTGAGGATGTTGTGTTGGGTCGAAACCCACTGAACGTCCGGGCCGCCGCGAACGAGGCCTTCTTCGTTGCGCAGTGAGAGTAGGTAGTCGGCCGCGCGGCGGGCGTCGTCGAGGTAGAGGGTGCTGCCGAAGGTGGAGTCGTAGTCGCTGAAGGCGATCGCGCTGAAGGCGACCGAGCCGGCGCGAACGGTGCCGCTGCCTTCAGCGGTTTCGACGTTGAAGGCGAATTCGATCGAGCCGTCCTTGCGCTGCAGCGCTGCCAGCTGATCGAGTAGGCGACCGGCCTGATCCTGGAGGCCGACCGAGGCGAAGGCGGTCGCCGCAACCGCGGAGTCATACGTCCACGACCAGTTGAGCAGTCGTTCGTAGGACGGGTCGTCGGTTGGGATGTCGAAGGAGCGGATCAACTGCAGTGGAGGGGAGACGATGCGCAGACCGCTGCTCAAGCGCTGCAGCGTCACCGCTTCAGTCTGGGAGGACTTTGCTCCCGGCCTTGCCGCAGCGGCGCGCATCGCGACCGGCTTCGCGACCGAAGTGGACGCACGGCCCTTGCGATGGCGGGCGGCGGCGCAGCTGGCGCGCGCGCCCTTGGCGCGCTTCGAGCACGGGACCGGTTTGCTCGGGCCGACCTGGCGGGCCAGCCAGCGGGTGATCGGAGTCTTCGGGCGATGTGCCTTCTTCGCCGGCCAGGCGCGGCGCACGTGCCCACCGGAGTGGCGAGTGTTCGTCGCGCCGTTCGCGGCGGGAGCAACGGCGACTGCGGCGAACGCGGCCGAAAGGATTAGGGCGGTGAGCAAGCGACGAGAGCGACGGGGCATTGGGCAGTCCTTGTGTCGGTGGACGGAATACGACCTGCCTGCTCATCGACCATTTTTGCCGGGACTTGAGGCGTGGTTCGGCTTGCACTCTTTAGGTGGACGCTAAGAACGTCGATGCCTGGGCACGATGACTTCCCTTACTGATCTCGTCGTGCTGGTGGGATCGAGCCTGCTGTTGTGGCTGGCGCTTGTCGGTCTCGCCGTCACCCGCAAGCTGCGCCGCGATCGCCGCGAGCTGCGATCAATCGAGCGCCGAGCCGCTTTCCAGGCGACGCTTCGCACTGGTGACGTAGCCGCAGTCACGACCCTCTGTGACGACGTCCGCAGCGTCGCGTCTCAGGTCGACCTCGCAGTTGCGATCGACGCCGTGCACTCGGAGCTTTCACCGGTGGAGTTCGCCGCGATCGGCGAGGCGATGGAGGCTTCTGGCCTGCTTCCCCGTCTCGCTACTGGGCTCGGATCTCGCCGTCCGACCGACCGCGCCCGGGCCGCGCTGCTGCTGACGCGGCCCGGCATTCCGGCGGTCGTCGAGCAGATCGTGCCGCTGCTGGCTGACCCTGACCCCGACGTCCGCCTCGTCGCCTGTTCGGGGCTCGCCCGCGCCGCGACTCCGCGCGCCGCCGAGGTGTTGATCTGGGGCCTGGTCGCCCACGTGCTGCCACCGGAGCGCATCATCGAGCGGCTGGGAGCGCCGTGGGCGGTGGAAACGATCCTCTTGACGCTGAGGCAGGGACCGTCTCCGGTCGCTGGGGTTCTGGCCGGCATCGCGCCCACCGGTCCCAAGGTTGAGCTCGACGCCAGCCTCGCGCGGGCCCTGGGCCTCGCTCGCGACTCGCGCGCCGCAACCGCGCTCTCCGGGCTGCTGCGCAGCGACTCGATGGAGGTGCGGATCTCCGCCGCCCGCGCCCTCGGGCGGCTTGAGGGGCGTGCGTGCGTGCCGGCCCTGATTGCCGCCCTTGCATCGGAAGACTGGCCGGTTCGTGCCCAGGCGGCCAAGTCGCTCGGCGCACTCCGTGCCGTCGATGCTCTGGTGCCGCTCGAACACTGTCTCTCCGACCGGGCTTGGTGGGTGCGGGCAAACGCTGCGCGCGCCCTGCGCGAGCTCAACGAGCCGGGGCTCGAGGCGCTGCGCCGAGCGCTCGAGCACGACGATCGCTACGCCGCCGATCGGGCGCGCGAGCAGCTCGCCCTGCACGCGGTGATCGAGGAGCACGCGGCGCTATGACGGCCTTCCTCGAACAGACCCTGCATGGCTTCAACGTCTTCACCCTCGCCTACTTCATCGTCCTGCAGCTGATCTACACAGTGCTTGCGATCGTCGGTTGGCGAGCGATCGAGGACTACGTAGAGCGGCGGCCGATGCGCGATTACCAGGCGGTCGCCGAATCGGAGATGAGCATGCCGGTCTCGATCCTCGTGCCCGCCTACAACGAGGCGCCCTCGATCGTCGCCTCGCTGCGCTCGCTGCTCACCTCGCAGTTCGTCGAGTTCGAGGTCGTCGTGATCAACGACGGCTCGACCGACACGACGCTGGCCGAGCTGACCGAGGCTTTCGGCCTGGTCAAGGTCGGTCGCGTGCCGCGCTCGAACATCCCGACCCAACTGGTCCGCGGCATCTACACGAGCCCGCTGGAGCCGCGCGTCGTCGTCATCGACAAGGAGAACGGTGGCAAGGCGGACGCGCTGAACGCCGGCGTCAACCACGCGGTCTACCCGCTCTTCTGCGCGATCGACGCCGACACGATGCTCGACACCGACGCGCTGTCGCGTCTCGTCTGGGAGTTCCAGGCGGCGCCGGAGACGGTCGCGGTTGGCGGGATCGTTCGCATCGTCAACGGATCGGAGTTCGAGGACGGGCGCCTGGCGCAGGTGCGCACGCCGCGCAACCTGCTCGCCAACCTGCAGATCATCGAGTACCTGCGGGCCTTCCTCGGCGGTCGCATCGGCTGGTCGAAGAGCGGCATGTTGATGATCATCTCCGGCGCCTTCGGGCTCTTTCGGCGTGACGTCTGCGTCGAGGTCGGTGGCTATGACCCGACCACGGTCGGCGAGGACGCCGAGCTGGTGCTGCGCCTGCATCGCCACCAGCGCGAACACCAGCGGCCCTGCCGGATCACCTTCTTCCCCGACCCGATCTGCTGGACTGAGTGCCCGGAGGATTTGCGCACGCTGGTGCGCCAGCGCGACCGCTGGCAGCGCGGCCTGATCGAGATGATCGCCCGCCACCGCAAGATGCTGTTCCGGCCCCAGTTCGGCCGGATCGGCAGCGTGGCAATGCCCTACTTCATCCTCTTCGAGCTGCTCGGCCCGACGATCGAGTGCCTCGGCTACACGCTGTTCGTGCTGGCGCTGATCCTCGGAATCGTCTCGCTGCCGTTCGCGCTGGTCTTCTTCGCCGTCTCGCTCACCTACAGCCTCGTCCTCAGCTTCGTCGTGATCCTGATGGAGGAGCGCGCCTTCCGTCGCTATCCCGGCTGGCGGGACCTGACCCGACTGACCTTCTGTGCGGTGGTCGAGAACATCGGCTACCGGCAGCTGCTCGCGGTCGTGCGCATGCGCTCCTGGTACACGCTGGCGCGCCGCAAGCAGCACTGGGGCGAGATGACCCGCAAGGGGTTCGGCCCGCTGCTGCCCGGCGGCATCGACGCGGCCGAGATCGCCATCCGGCGCCTCGACCCGACCGCAGATCCAGTCCTCGCCGGCGAGGCGCCGGCTGAGCGATAGAGGATTACTGGACTGCTTTGGCGATCGAGACGGCAATCAGCCCCAACGCGATCACTCCCAGCGTTTTGCGGAAGCCGTTGACGCCGTGGGCGGCCTCCTCGTAGGCCCACACTGTTAGAGCGACGTAGAAGATCGCGCGGGCGAGCTCGTGGATCGGGCCGCCGCTGGTCAGCTGCGCGACGACGACCGCGGCAAGCGCGGTCCAGAGCGGCGGGTTGGGAAATTGCCCCACCGTGTAGCCGCGGATCTTGAGGTCGCGTCGGATGGTGTGAGCATATGGGGAGTGAGGCAAGTGCTTTCACGGTTCAACTACCGTCTCGCCCAAGTGCCTGCCCGGCTCAAGTACGTAGACCCAACCAAGTCGCCCGGCTGGTTCAGTCGTACCTACGCGGCATTTTCGAACACCCGCCTGGGGAGGTTTCTCTCGGTCAAGGTTGTTTGGCGGGTCGATCCCTTCCTGATGCGGATGACCGGCGGCCGTTTTGGCCTGGACCTCGTTATTCCCACTGCGCTGCTCGAGACCCGTGGCGCCAAGAGTGGGGTGCTGCGTCGCAACGTGGTCATCTACTTCCACGATGGGGACCGGGTCACGATCATCGCCTCAAAACTTGGTCTCGAGAAGCACCCGGCTTGGTTCCACAACCTGCGGGCGAATCCTGAGGTCAGGCTGGGCGGCGTCCCGATGCTGGCGCTCGTGATCAGCGACGAAGCCGAGCGCGAGCGGCTGTGGACACTTGCCGATCGGGTCTTCGCTCCCTATGCCGCCTATCGCCGCCGTGCCGCGAAGGCGAACCGGACGATTCCGGTCGTCCAGCTCAGTCCGCGCTAGCCCACCAAGGCGCCCACACGGTCAATCGCTCTCGTTCTTCTTTCGGCTGGTGGGATCCGCGGCGTGGGCGAGCCTTTCCGCCCCTTCGCGGACTTCGACGCCTGCCTCCCGGGTCGCTGCAATCGTCTCGTCGCCCACGGCCGCCAAGCCCTCGCTCGGTTTGCCGCCGACGATGTCGCGGAAGGCTTCCTTGAAGCGCTCGGTACGGCGTTCGGGTTGGAAGCGATCTTCGGCCTTTGCCTGTTTCTTCGGCCGGCGCTCACCGTAGCGACGCCGAGCCCAGGCGGAGCTTGGCTTGCCGATCCGGCTGGCGCCGTAGATCGCGATCGGGAAGACGAAGAAGCCGACGACGCCGTGCATGACCCGGCCCTTGAGAAAGCAGATTGCGACCATCAGGAAGACGAACGTGGTGGCGAGGAGACTCAGGGCCACCGCCAGCGGCGAGCCGGCATCGATGGTCAGTGGATTGGCGCCGAGGACGACCAGCAGCATCGCCGCGGCAGCGATCACGGTGGCGTCGATCGAGCTGCGCCCCTCTTTCTCCCAGTAGACGTCCTCGAGGTGAACCCAGAGCGCGAACTCGTCGATCGTCAGGCCAACGCCGATGCCGAAGAAGAGGGCGAAGATCTCGGTCAGCGGGGTGCGACCGTCGGCGACGAAGGTGAGGGTGCCGGCGACCATCATCGTCACGATCCCGAAGACGAGGTGGTGCACATGGACGCCGCTCTCGCTTTCGACGTTTCCCGGCCACCACGAGACGCTTTCGCTGCGAATGATCCGCGTGCTCATGCGGATGAAGGCAAAGGAGCCGATGAAGCCGACGAGGACGAGGAAGATCGCCTGCTCGTGGTTGTCTTCGAGCCCGTCCCAGAAGTTGGAGATGATCGAGGCGGTGGTCATGGGAGGTGGCCGAGTTTAGGCTGCCGCTATCGAAATACGCGCATCGCTAGAGGAGGAGGCAAGGTGGCATCGATTCGCAAGGAACGGACGATCGAGGTGAGTCCGGAGCAAGCCTGGGCGGCGCTGGGTGACTGGGCCGCGCCGCACGAGCGGCTCGTGCCGGGATTCCTGGTGGACACCCAGATCGACGGCGAGGATCGCATCGTCACTTTCTTCAACGGCGCGGTCGCCCGTGAGCGGCTGATCGAGCGCAACGAGGAGGAACGCAGGCTGGTCTGGTCGATCGTCGACGGTCCCTACACACACCACAACGGCGCCGCGCAGGTGGTCGCCAACGATGACGGCACAACGCGCTTCGTCTGGATCGCCGATCTGCTTCCGAACGAGATCGCGGAGATGACTGGGGAAATGATGGAGCGTGGGGTCGAGAACGTGAAGCAGGCGCTCGAGGCGAGCGCCAAGGAGCAATAGGCGGTTACGATCATCGACATGGGGAGCCTCGGACCGACTTCGTCCGCAGTTGAGCTGGCTGCTGCGCTGCGCGCACGCGAGCTCACCGCGGTCGAGTTGCTCGACGCTTGCCTTGCGGCGGTCGATGCGCGCAACCCCGAGCTGAACGCGGTGATCTGGCGTGATGACGAGGCCGCCCGCGCTGCCGCTCGCGACGCTGACGCGCGACTCGCGGCGGGGGAGGAGGCGCCCTTCCTCGGCGTGCCGATCCCGATCAAGGACCTGACCGCGGTGGCGGGCTGGCCGCTCACCTACGGCTCCAACGGAGCCCCGGATGGGCCTGGCGAGGAGAGTGAGCTCGTTGTCGAAGCGCTTCAGCGGGCGGGCTTCGTCCTCTGCGGTCGCACCAACACGCCCGAGTTCGGCCCGCTCACCGTGGCCGAGAACTCGCGCTACGGCAACACCGTCAACCCCTGGGACACGGCTCGCGCCTCGGGAGGATCCTCCGGGGGCGCATCGGCTGCCGTGGCCGGCGGGATGTTCCCGATCGCCCACGCCAACGACGGCGGCGGCTCAATCCGGATTCCCGCCGCCTACACCGGTCTGGTCGGCCTAAAGAGCAGCCGTGGCCGTATCCCGCGCCGCGCCCAGACCTGGATGGGTGCCGTGGTCGAGGGCGCAATCACGCGCACGATCGCCGACGCGGCCGCTTCGCTCGACGCCATGGCCGGTCCCGATCCGCTCGCCTGGTTCAACGCGCCGGCGCCGCAACGTCCCTTTGCCGAGGAGGTGGGCGCAGCGGTCGAGAAGCTGCGGATCGGCCTGATGGCTGAGGCGCCGCTCGGCTTGCCGACCGACCCCGATTGCACCCAGGCCGCTCGCGAGGTCGCCGCGCTGCTCGAGGAGCTTGGCCACGAGGTGGTCGAGGTCGAGGTGGCGACGATTTCCGAGGAGCTGACGCCGGACTTTGTGACGATGACGATCGGCGGCATCGCCGACTACGACGGCGTCGACTGGTCAAAGGTCGAGCCGCACAACCGCCACGCTTACGAGGCCGCGACCGATCGGGTCAGCGCCTATGAGTACGTCGTCGCCGTGCAGAAGCTGGAGCGGCTCTCGCGCCGCGAAGTCGCCCGCTGGAGCGGCGATTTCGACCTGCTGCTGACCCCAACCTCGGGCATCCTGCCGCCACCGAGTGGACAGGTCTTGGCCGCCCAGCACGCGGCGCCCGACCAGCCGGTCTTCGAGACGATCGCCTCGGTCTGTTTCAGCGCCTTCGGCAACATCACCGGCCTGCCCGCGATCTCGCTGCCGCTGCACTGGAACGACGACGGCATCCCGGTCGGCACGATGATCACCGGCGGTCCCTTTGAGGAGGCGAGGCTGATCCGGCTCGGTGCCCAGCTCGAAGCGGCACGGCCCTGGGCCGTGCGCCTCGCACCTGCGGTCGCGGCGGCTTAGCGCTCTACTTCAGTCAGCGCCTCGGCCAGCAGGCGCACGCTCTGCTCGATCGCCGGCTCCGGCATGGCGGCGAAGCCGAGCACGAGGCCGGGCGCTCCGCCGGGCCGGAAGCGATGCAGCGCCAGGCCCTCGACCCCGACGCCGCGAGCGGCGGCGGCACTGACCAGGGCAGCCTCGCCAACTCCATCGGCTAGCTCGGCCAGCTCGTAGAGGCCGGCGGCACCCTCCTCGACCCTCATCTGGGGCAGGTGTCGCCTCAGCGACTCCATCAGCGCCTGGCGACGGCGCTGGTAGCGCAGCCGCATTCGCCGCAGGTGGCGGTCGAGCTCGCCGCGCTCGATGAAGTCGTGCAGGGCGAGTTGGCCGATCGCCTCCGAGCCGCGATCCTCGATTGCCTTGACCGAGATCAGCGGCCAGCCCAGCCAGGACGGGGTCAGCATCCAGCCCAGCCGCATCCCCGGCACCAGCCGCTTGCTAGCCGAGCCGATGTAGGCGACGCGCTCGGGGGCGAGGCCCTGCAGGGCGCCGACCCCGGCGCGGTCGTAGCGCAGCTCGGCGTCGAAATCGTCCTCGACAATCAGCCGCTCGCCTTCCTCGGCCCACTCGATCAGGGCGGCCCGCCGCTCGCTGCTCAGCACCGCGCCGGTGGGGAACTGGTGGGCGGGGGTGACGATGACCGCCGCCGCCTCACTTAGCTCAAGCAGGTCGACCCGTATCCCCTCGGCATCGACCGGAATCGGCTCGACCGCCAAGCCGGCCTGTTCGACGATCAACCGGTGGCTATGCCAGCCCGGGTCCTCGAGCGCGACGCTGGTGACCCCGCGGCTGGCCAGCCAACGGGCGATCAGCGAGAGACCTTGGCTGAAGCCGGTGCAGACGAGCAGCTGCTCGGGGTCGGCGGCGGCGCCGCGCACGCGCCCGAGGTACTCGGCGAGCGTCTCGCGCAGGGCGGGCACGCCGCGTGGGTCGGGATAGTCGACCGCGTCGATCGGCGCCTGCTGCCAGGCGGCGCGCAGCGAGCGCAACCAGCGGTCGCGGGGGAAGCCGGCGAGATCGGGGAGGCCGGGGTCGAGGCGATGGGTGAAGCTGGGTCGAAGCGAGGGGGAGGGGGCAGGCGCTGCCGTGGCTCGAACGGTCGGCGCCACCCGCACCGGGGCGCCCTGGCGGGCGAGCAGGTAGCCCTCCGCGGCGAGCTGGCCGTAGGCCTCGCTGACGACGCCACGTGAGATCCCCAGCTCAGCGGCGAGGCCGCGGGTGGAAGGGAGCTGCGACCCGGCGCCGAGGCGACCGCTGCGGACGCCCTCGCGGATCGAGCGCTCGATCTGTTCGTGCAGCGGCAGGTCCAGCTCGCGGTCCATCTCGACCAGAAGGGTTGGGCTAACTGGTCCATTAGAGCGTGGCATTACTGGCACTGTATAGCGGACCAGTCTCTCCGTACCATCGCTCAACACGATGGCCAGCCGCTGAGTTTGAGTTTTGTCCCCCGCAGAGGCAACAAAGCTCAAACTCAGCGAGAAGGAGAGGATGAGATGAGTCGGATCACGGTTGTGGGAGGCGGGATCGCTGGGCTTACCGCCGCGATCACCGCGGCCGAAGGGGGCGCGTCGGTGCGGCTGCTGGAGGCGCACGATTCCCTCGGCGGCCGCGCCCGCAGCATGGCCGGACCCTATAAGGCGAACTTCGGGCCCCACGTCATCTATAAGGACGGCCCGTTCTGGGCTTGGCTGGCCGAGCGCGAGCTGCTGCCGCACTACTCGGGCCCGCCGCTGGCCGGGATTCGCTTTCGCTGGCAGGGCGAGATCCGTCGCACGCCGCCGCTGGGGACGGTCCCGGCTGTGCTGCGCCTGCGCGGCCGCGAAGCACCCGTGGATCAGGACTTTCGCGGCTGGGTCGCCAGCCACTCCGACGAGCGAACCGCGGCGATGCTCTCCGCTGCCGCCGGCGTCTACACCTTCCACCATGACCCCGGCGAGCTCTCCGCCGCCTTCGTCTGGAAGCACTCGGTGCGCGTCCTGCTCAGCCCGCCACCGACGGCGCGCTATTTGCACGGCGGCTGGAGCTCGCTGATCGAAGCCCTGGAGAACCGGATGCGACGTCTCGGGGTCGAGGTCGAGACCGGGCACGCGGTCGAGTCGCCGCCCGAGTTGCCACTGGTTGTCGCCACCGAGCTGGCCCGGGCGGGGGAGCTGCTCGGCGATAACTCGTTGAGCTGGCCCGGCGGGCACACGGTCTGCATCGACCTCGGCCTCAAGCACCGCCGCGGCGACCCCTTCATCGTCTCCGACCTCGATGAGTCGGGCTGGGTCGAGCGCTTCAGTGCCGCCGATCCTTCGCTGGCGCCCGCGGGCGAGGAGCTGGTGCAGGCGCAGATGCCGGTGCGGCCGGGAGAGAGCACCGAGGCGGCGGCACTACGGCTCGAGCGCCTGCTCGAGGCCGCCTTCCCTGGCCTGGCCGAGCGCGAGAACTGGCGCCGGCGCCAAGTGATGGACGGCCGCAGCGGCCCGCTCGATCATCCCGGTAAGAACTGGCGCGACCGTCCCTCCGTCGACCGCGGCGATGGCGTCTTTCTGGCCGGTGACATGGTCGCCGCTCCCGGCCTGCTCTCCGAGGTTTCCTGGGCGAGCGGCGCCGAGGCTGGGCGCCTTGCCCTCGCCGCGGCCGGCAGCCAGCGCGGCGAGCTGAGGCGAGTGGCGTGACGCGCATCCGATATTGACCCCCTCCGGTGTTGTCGATGTCGGATGCGCGGTCCACTACCGTCTCGGAAGTGGCAAAGACCAGCGCCGGCATCTTGATCTACCGCGGTGACGGGGATTCCCTGGAGGTCCTCCTGGTTCATCCCGGTGGTCCCTTCTGGGCGAAGAAGGATGAGGGCGCCTGGTCAATTCCCAAGGGCGAGCTGGAGGATGGGGAGGAGCCGCGGGTCTGTGCCCTGCGCGAGCTGGAGGAGGAGATCGGCTCGTCATTGGGCCTGACCGCGGAGCGGCTTGCCGGGCTGGGCGAGGTGCGTCAGAAGAGCGGCAAGATCGTCTTAGGCTGGGCCGCCGAGGGTGATTTCGACCCCGTGACCCTGCGCAGCAACACCTTCACGATGGAGTGGCCGCCGCGCTCGGGGAAGGAGGGCGAGTTCCCCGAGGTGGACCGGGCCGAGTGGTTTGCTCCCGAGCAGGCGCGGCTGAAGATCAATCCCGCCCAGGCGGCGTTCATCGATAGGTTGCTTGCGCAATGACCGAGACCCCCGAGCCGGAGCGACTGAATCAAGAGGGGTTTGCGGCATTTGCGGCGCGGGCCAGCGAGGACGTTCCGGTAGTGATGCTCAACCTCTTGCGCTTCAAGCCCGACGGCGGCGAGGAGCGCTACGCCGAGTACGGGGCGGCGGTCACGCCGCTGCTGGAGAAGGCCGGCGGCCGTGCCGTCTTCCTCGGCAAGTCGGCGCTGCCACTGCTCGGTGAGGGGCGCTGGGACTCGGTTCTGCTGGTCGAATATCCGACTGGCCAGGCCTTCCTCGAGATGATCACCTCGGCTGAGTACGAGGCGATCGGCTACCTGCGCACCGAGGCGCTGGAGCACGGCGAGCTGCACCCGATGAGCACCGCCGACCAGCTTCCTTAGCCGCCCGCGCTCGGCAATTGCCGCCCTATACTCGCCGGGCGATGGCAGACGGCTCGAACGCGAACTCGACTCCGCCCGAGGGCGAGCCCGCCGGCAAGCCGCTGCCGCTCTCCGTCCGCCTGCTCGCCGCTGGCGTGCGCGGCGCCCGCGACGTCGGCAAGGCGACCGGGCTCGACCAGGCGATTGAGGCTGCAGCCGAGGAGGCGATGGTCGCCGCGGTTGAGAGCGAAGCGGTCGAACGAGCGATTGCGCGAGTCCTCAAGGGCCCGATCGTCGAGGAGGCGATGAACAGCGCGCTCGAGAGCGACGCCGTCAAGAACGCCCTGGTCGAGGCGCTCGACAGCGAGCTGGTCGACGAGGTTTGGCGCCGCCTGCTGGCCAGCGAGGAGGCGCAGCGCCTGGTCGAGCGGATCGCCGAGGCGCCGGAGATCCGCGCCGCGATCAGCGCCCAGAGCGTCGGCATGATCGAGGACGTTGGCCACACGATCGGCAACGGCACCCGGCGCCTCGACAGCGTGGTGGAGCGAATCGCGCGCAGGATCTTCTTCCGCAAGCGTCGGCATACGCCGACCGACCGCGCCGGCGCGGTCACGCGCGGTCTCGCCTTCGCCCTTGACGTGTTGATCGTCAACCTCGGCTTCTCGGGTCTGGCCGCGGTTGCGGCTCTGATCGCCTCGGCTTTCACCGGCAACGGCAACGGTGTCTCCAACTTCGCCCTCGCGGCCGGGACGGCGCTCTGGTTCGGGTTCGGCAGCCTTTATCTGGTCAGCTTCTGGTCGCTCGCCGGCCAAACGCTGGGCATGCGCTTCCTCGGCGTCCGGCTCGATCTCGATACGCGTGGCCTGCCCCTGCGGCGCTCGATCAAGCGCCTGATCGGCATGGGGCTGGCGGCGATGGTGTTCGGCCTCGGCTTCCTTGGCATCCTCTTCGACGAGCGTCGCCGCGCCTGGGACGATCGCCTTAGCGGTGTCGACGTCGTCTACGAGGGCAACGAGCGCACGCCGGCGCCCTGGTCGCGGCTGGCGATCGCCGAACCACCCCTCGTCGCCGAGCCCGGTAAGACGAAGGCCCCGGATCCCCGGGGCCTTCAGTCACAGCGCGTTGCCGGCTCTTCGCCTAGCTGACGGAGCCTTCCGGGCCCTCGGCCAGCTTGTAGATGATGATGATCGAGAGGGCGAAGATCGCCAGCGACCAGAACGGGTAGGCCGGGATCGAAAGCAGCGCGGCCATTGCGTTCAGCGAGCCGACGAAGATGCCGAACCAGCGCCCGAACTCTCCACCGGAGAAGAGCGAGAAGGCGGCGACGAGCTCGAGCACGCCGATGATCAGCATGACCCAGCCCCAGGTGTGCAGGCCACTAATGATGTAGGTGGCGTTCTCGGTGAAGAACTTCGAGTCGCCGATCGCGGCGATGCCGTAGATGATGTTGAGGACGCCTGCGACCAAAAGCAGTACGCCCGCGAACACCCACCAACCGCTGGGTGTGACGATCTCGTCTTTCATGCGTAACCCTTTCGTTGCAATCGGCACAGAAAAATTATGCGCGAGGTATTTCAAGGGGTTACGCGCATCTCCTGCTCTAGAGCGAGATCTGTCGTAGGGTCCCGGCGGTGGACGTAGTGCGTACACCAGCGGAGAGTCTCCAGGGCCTGCCCGACTTTCCCTTCGAGTCGAAATACACGGAGATCGACGGCCTGCGGTTGGCCTATCTCGACGAGGGGGAGGGCAAGCCCGTTGTCTTCTTCCACGGTGAGCCGACCTGGTCATTTCTCTGGCGCAAGGTGATCCCGCCGGTGCGCGACGCCGGCTTTCGCTGTATCGCGCCCGACTACGCCGGCTTCGGCCGCTCCGACAAGCCCACCGATCTCGATTGGTACACCTACGACCGCCACGTCGGTCTGATCTCGAAGCTGCTGGAGGAGCTCGACGTCCGCGACGCCACCGCCGTCGTCCACGACTGGGGCGGTCCGATCGGATTGCGCCTGGCGGTCGAGCACCCCGATCGCTTCTCGCGCATCGTGATCATGGAGACCGGCCCCTTCACCGGACACCAGCGGATGAGCGAGGCCTGGCTGATGTTCCGCGAGTTCGTCCGCGACAACGCCGACGTGCCGATCGGGATGCTGGTCCGCGGCGGCTGCAAGGAGGACCCCGGCGACGAGGTGATTGCCGCCTACGAAGCGCCTTTCCCGACTCCCGAGTCGAAGGCGGGCGCGCGCGCCTTTCCACTGATCCTGCCGACCGAGCCCGAGGCCCCGGGTGCGGCCGAAGGCAAGGCGGTTGCCGACGCCTTGCGCGAGGACGAGCGGCCGACCTTGGTGCTTTGGGCAGACTCGGACATGGTGCTTCCACTCTCCGTCGGTGAACGGGTCTCCGAGCAGCTCAACTACCCGCCGCCGCGACCGGTCGAGAACGCCGGGCACTTCCTGCAGGAGGACGCCGGGCCGGAGATCGGCCGGATCATCGCCGAGTGGCTCTGAGTCTCCCGGCGGTGCGCTGAACCGCGCCTCGCAGCTCGTCCCTCGGCCGCTCGATCAGCAGGCGTTCACGCTGGGGCGGGCCGTCGTCCTCGAGCCAGGTGACGGTTCCCGGCCAGTAGGGCCCGGGCGGCCTGCCGGGGTGGTGGAAGACATCGGCGTAGACCCAGCTGCCGGTGTTGTGGAGCTGGCCGCCGTCCGCCAGCGGCCACTGGGCGTCGCCCTCTTCCGGGCCGGCGCGGTGGGTGTGGCCGGTGATCACGTGGGCGGCGTCGACTCGCAGGCGCCGCATCAGCTCGGTCGCCGCGGCGATGCCGTCGCGGGTGATCGCCGCGGCGGAGACGTCGGGCGCGAAGTCAGCGCGCAGCAGCCGGTTAATCGCCCAGATGCCTGCCGGAACGCCGGCGCCGATCGCGGCTTTGCGAGCGGCCTTGGTGATCGCATTGGCGTTGCGGTTGGAGACCAAGCGCCAGGCGCGCTCGGAGGGCCGGTTGGCTTTGCTTGCCAGGCCGCCGTCGGCGAGGCCAAAGGCAAAGCCGTAGAGCGGGCGCAGGACGCGCTCATAGTCGCCGGGCGCGGCTGCCTCGGGCGGCCGCCGGCCGCCGCGCATGACCGCTGCCGCGGCGACGCACTCCAGTCGCGGCAACGTCATGTGGCAGTCCATGTAGTGGCCGTGGGTGGCGTAGACGTCGTCGCGCAGCCAGACCCCGGGGTAGGCGATGCTGAGCTCAGCGGCGCCGAGCCACGAGCCGACCCGAGTAAGCGCCTCGCCGGTCGGGAGGGCGCGGTGCTCGAGCCCAAGCGAGCCGCCACTCAGGGCGAGCTCTTCCAGCAATGGTTCGGCCAGGCGATGGTCGTGGTTGCCGGGGACGAGGACTACTGCGCCGTCCCGCCATCGCTTCGCCGAGCTCGACGAAGAACGGCTGGGTCAGCTCGAGCACCCGCGCCAGCGGGAAGTCGCGCAGCTCGAGCACGTCGCCGAGTAGGACGAGGCGGTCGGCGAGGCGATTTGCTTGAGCAGGGCGGCGCGGATCGCTGGGTCGCTGACCAGGTCCTCGCCGGTGCCGCTGCCGAGGTGCAGGTCGGAGACGATCGCGGTGCGCATCGCGTCAACCTAGCGCTGCGGCGTCGTGTCCCATCGGGTGAGCTACGCGTTGCAGCAGGTCTGGCTACTCAGCCAGTTATCTGGCTAGACTTGCCCGATGGCCGAGTTCAGCGAGGAGCGCCTGGCATCTAGCAACGGCATCGAGATCGCCTACCAGGAGATGGGCGACCCCGATGGCGAGCCGCTGGTCCTGGTGATGGGCCTGGCCACCCAGATGATCGCCTGGGACGACGACTTCTGTTCGATCTTGGCCGATAAGGGCTTCCGCGTCGTTCGCTTCGACAACCGCGATA
This sequence comes from uncultured Solirubrobacterales bacterium, assembly GCA_963716345.1. GTDB lineage: Bacteria > Actinomycetota > Thermoleophilia > Solirubrobacterales > 70-9 > VRUE01. Next base: position 227,257 of record OY970304.1, on the reverse strand, counting down.
TTGGCCACACGACCTGGCTCGACGGGTCGCACGTGCCGGGCCGCCTCGACCTGCTTTTGCGCCGGCGTGCAGACGGCGGCCTATCTGCTCTCCGACATGGCCGCCGACACCGTCGGCCTGATGGATCACCTGGATATCGAGTCGGCCCATGTGGTCGGCATCTCGATGGGCGGGATGATCGGCCAGACGATCGCGATCGAGCACCCCGACCGGATCCGCTCGTTGGTCTCGATGTGCTCGACCACAGGTAATCGTTGGGTCGGCCAGCCGACGATGAAAGTCTTCGCGCACATGCTGGCCGACGCCCCGCGCGATCGCGACGCCTTCATCCGGCGCATCCAGCAGACCTACAAGTTGATCGGTTCGCCTGCCTACCCGACCGACCAGGAGCGCCTGCGCCGTGTGGCAGAAGGCTCCTGGGACCGGGGGCACAACCCCCGCGGCGTGCTGCGCCAGCTGCACGCGATCGTCGCTTCCGGTGACTGCAGCGCGGCACTGCGTAAGCTGGACCTGCCGGTGACCGCGATCCACGGCACCCGTGACACCTTGATTGGCCAGAGCGGCGGCCGCGCCACCGCCCGCGCCATCCCCGGCGCCCGCCTGCACCTGATCGAGGGCATGGGCCACGACCTGCCCCGCGAGCTCTGGCCGATCTTCGCCGATGAGTTCGCCGGCACTGCCACTAAGGCTGGCTGGCAAACCCTCGCCCACCAGCCCGCCTGAGTGCGGCTGAGAGGAGTCGAACCTCCACGGAGTTTCCTCCACACGGATCTGAACCGTGCGCGTCTACCAGTTCCGCCACAGCCGCGAGGCCAGGCAATCTACCGATTCGCAGCCCCAAACTCCCACCGCCCCGCACGACGACCCACCCGCATTGCCCGCTAGAATGCCCAACCTGCGCCGCTATCGTCTAGGGGACTAGGACGCTGGCTTCTCATGCCAGAAACCGGGGTTCGAATCCCCGTAGCGGTATGGCCTTATCGGAGAGAGCCGGATCACCCGCCTCTCCCAGGTCACTTAGGTCTGTTGCCTCGCCGAATGCGCTGGAAACGAGCGCTTTCAGGCGTATCTGACCGGCATTGCGATCGATCTCGACTCGCAGGCGGAAGGCGTCGAAAACAGCGCGCCGCACCTCGGGATCGGCGGCGGCCAGCCGCTTGCCGAAGTCAGGTAGAGCGCCGAGGACGGCAAGGGCGTCATCGGGGTCTGCGGTGGTGCTGTCACGGCGCGAATCTTCGAGTTGGGTAAGGACCACCTCCGCTTCCTCACGCTCGGTTTTGAGGGCGCCGATTCGTTTGCCGACCAGCATCGGATCGACGCCCGCCTCGATTGCGGCAAGCTGCCGCTCGATTCGCTGGTCGACCTCGCCGAGCTGCTTGGCGATCCGCTTGCGTTTGTCGCCGTTGCGGTTTTGTAGGTCGCTCGCCAAGGTCGAACTCTGAGCGCGGAAGTGATCCAGGCGGTCAGCGCCGAAGATCCGCGTGGCGAAGAAGCTGTCGATCAGCCTGACGAGGCTGTCCTCACGGACGTACTGCCATTTGCCGTGGCCGACTGCCTCCGCTGCCCTGTCGCCGTAGGAGGTTCGGTAGCCGCAGGTGTAATAGGTCGGCTCCTCTTTTCGACCGCGACCCTGCATGCGGAGCGGGTTGTGCCCAGTGGCGCAGTGGACGATGCCGCGCAGGAGGAAGGGCCGCTGCTGCGGGCGACGGCGGCGACTGCCGTGGCCGTTGCTGCGGTGCTTCATCTCCGTTTGCACGCGCTCGAACAGATCGTCGGTGACCAGGGCCTCGTGGCGCTCGTCTGCCTCGACCCATTCCTCGGGGCTGCGCCGAACGACCGGCCCGACGCCCTGCTTGTGGGCGCGTGAGTCGAGCCGATTCCAATAGAGGCGGCCGGTGTAGGTCGGGTTTTCGAGCATCGACTTGATCGTCGTCTTCGCCCACTTGCCGGAGGTGTTGCGCTTGGAATCGACGTGGTTGGGCGGCGGTGGTCCACCGGGCCGGTTCAGGTGGTTGGCGACCTCCTTGTAGCCAGAGCCGGAAAGGAAGCGCTCGAAAATCTCAGCGATCACCGGTGCCCGCTCGGGGTCGGGTACGAGACGCGACTTCGTGTCGCCCGCCTTCGCTCGCGCCGGGTCGGGATGCGCCTCATGCTGCAAGCGATACCCGTAGGGTGCCCGCCCGCCGTTGCGGTAGCCCTGGCGCGTGTTCTCCTTCTGGCCGCGCCGGACTTCGCGGCCGAGCTTCTCGACCTCGAACTGGTCGAGCGCCTGGAACATATGTCGGATCAGTCGCCCCTCCGGACTGGTCTGATCGCCTGCGGTGAGCGCATAGAAGACCTCGACCCCGGCCCGAGTCATCTCGCGCTCGTAGGTGAGCGCGTGGAACAGGTCGCGGCTGAGGCGTGAGGTCGAGTAGATGATTACCGCGTCGAAGCGGCGGGCAATCCGGCTCCTTCGCCTCGCGCAGCAGATCGGACCAACCGGCGCGGTCGTCGCGGCGACCGGCCTCCTGATCGGTGAACTCGCAGACGATCTCTCCGTCCAGCTCAGCGGCTTTCGTCGCGCATATCTCGCGCTGGGAGGGAAAGGAGAGCGTCGGGTCCTGCTTGTCCTTGGTCGAGAGCCGTCCGTACCAGGCGAAGCGTCGCATCATGGGTTCCTTTCCTCGGAATTACACGGGGGCGGCCAGTACGCTCGAACTGTGACCGCGAAGGAGAAGCTGTTGCGAGAGGTGCTTGAACTCGATGAGGCCAGGGCGGCCCGAGCGCGGATCGTCGTCCCCGACGAGCCGGAGATGGCTGCGTTGCCCGCGGGCTGGGGCGAGACCCTGACCGGCGAGCCGATGCCGAATGTTGCGGCCGCCGTGCGGCGCTCCCGCGAGTCGCACTGAGCGTGCTGGTCGTAGACGCGAGCTAGGCGATCGAGCTGTCGCTCGGAGGGGCCGACTAGCAGGCAAGCCGCGCTGGTCATTGGCCTTCGCACTCAGTCTTGCGGCGCTGGGAAGCGAGCAAATCGAAGATCGCCCTGGCCTGCTCGCGGCGAAGCTGCGCGTCCAGCGCTGATCCGGGCTTGGTCTGTTCAATCGACATGGTGGCCTTCAGGTCGCCGACCGCCGTCGCCTTGTGCTGCCTGCCTTCGTGAGGAGGGCGGCGTCGGGCCGCGATCCGCCCACTAGGTTTAGCTCCGTCGCGCCGGGATCTCAAGTCGGCCCGACCCCCTCGTCCGGAAGCTCGCTCAGCGTCCCCGCCCCGCAGAAATGGCAGCACCCGGCAACGTCGCGCTGACCGCCAGGGCGGGGCTTTCGCTCGGGGTCGGGATAGGCGATCTCCTCGCAGCGTGAGCAGTACCGCAACGCGCGCTGCTCGACCTCGGCGAGGAAGGCGTCGTGGCCGGTGCGGCGCCGGGCGATGAAGCCCTCCATCTTGGCCAGCCGCTTGGCCTTCTGCTCACGCCAGCGCAGATAGTTCTGCCGCAGGCACTCCTGCTCGGCGGCGTTCTCGCGGTCCTGTTCGGCATCGTGGGTAAGGCCCGCCAGCGAGTCGGGGCGGGGGAGGTCGCCGCCCTCGAGGCAGCGGCGCCTGCGGCGCAGCGCTGGCCCTTCGCCGAATCGCTCTGCCGCCTCATCCAGGCACTTGATCTGGGCCGCGCGGTGATGGGCGACCAACGCCGCCAGCGCCTCGCGCTCAGAAGGCATCGGCTCGCGATCGGCGAGGCGAAGCGCGAGGGGTTCGGCCAGCATCTCGCCGACCGCCTCCAGCGCCCGCCGCTCGACCTCGCTCAGCGTCCTCTTGCCATCGAGCGAGAGGCGGAGGGCGTCAGTCGTCGGTTGTCCGAGCTGGTCGTCCCCCCAGCCGTAGCGAAGCTCGCCGCGCAGGCACTCGGCGAGGGCCTCGGGGTCAGAGCGCAGCCGCTCGCGCTCGGCCTCATCCTCTCGTTCCTCGGCCTCCTCGCGCGCCTTCGCTTCGTCGTAGGGCCGACGCGCGGCGTGCAGGATGCCGAGCAGGTCGACGGTCTGCTCGGTACCGACCAGCCACTCCCGCGAGACGACACAGCGGCGAAGGTCGCGGGCCAGCCCGACGCAGGCGACCGGCATCCGCGCGTTATCGATCTCCCTTCTGCTCATGGCGAAGAAGGACCGCGCCCGCTTCTCGCTGGTGGTGATGAACAGCAGCGCCGGGCAATAGGCGTTGCGGTGGCGCCAGGCTTCGAGCCGGGCGTACTCGCCGTAGCCTGCCGCCTTGGCTTTGAGTTGGCGGTGCGACATCGTCCCGAGGTCCAGCTCGACGAAGCCGATCAGCCTGCGGCCATGCGCGTCGGCGATCTGGATACAGGCATCGGGCGCGATGGCCCGCTCCTCTCGGCCGAGCGTGGTGAACGGCTCGCGCGCTTCGGCCTCGCGCTCGAAGCCCGAAAGCTCGATGCCCTCGGGCAGCTCGGTCTTCAGCACCACGTACAGCTCGCTCAGCCCAGCGGCGTGAGCGAGGAACAGCGGGTTCGGCTCGCGCCGCTCGCCGCCGCGCGGTGGCGCCTCGCCTTTGGCGATCGCCTCGCCCTTACGCGTCGGCCACAGGTGATGCGGCGCTGAGCCGCGTTCGCGGTAAGGCCGAGTCCGACCGACGAAGCCATGCTTGGCGAGGCGGGCGGTTCGATAGCGCAAGGTTCGTGAGGGGATCTCGGGCGAGATAGTGGCGAGCTGAGGAAGGGTCAGAACCCGGAGAGAGGAGAGAAGGCTGAGGATGCGATGGTCGAGATCGGAGAGCGAGGGGTTCCCCGCCGAGGAACGCGCCCCAGCACGGCGCCCGGTGCCAGAGGAAGAACGACCAGCCATCACCGAGCGCCGAACATGGTGGTAGAGACTCGGGCGCGGGGGAGGAGTGCGGATTCCGCGCTACGGCGGGGAATGAGCGCTGCCGGACCTTGCCAGTCGGGGTCAGGGCGATTGGCAAAGCCGGGCGGGCGCAAACAGGCATTCGACTGACTCGTCATCTACCTACCTGTCGAACGAGCCAGCCAAATCCGGCAACTTTTGAGCACTGCGAGACCGGCGAGCCGAACTCGCACCCTGCGTCCGGTCGTAGTTCTGGTGCCATCTACTTCTACGGAGCAACGAGCCGGGAGAGTGGACCCCCTTGTGTGACGAATCCGCCCAACTGGAACGCTGTTCGAGCCCTTCAGAGGGACCGTGGACAGCGCACAAGCCAGGAGATCCGTAGCACCACTTTCCAAAATCTTTTGATAAATCGCCGAATTGGCTTGCCGCCATTCTGGATAAGCTCGACCTATGGCATACCGAAACAAGACCTTCGTGAGCTTCGCTAGCGAGGACATCACGTCCTATCGCCTGATGACTGCCTGGCGAGAGAACCAGCACATCGACTTCTCCTTTCACGACGCCCACGATCTCAACAACGCGCTCGATACCAGCCAGCCGGAAACGATCCGTCGACGCCTCGGGGAACGCCTGTCGAATACCAAGCAGGTGGTGATGCTTCTGGGAGATGACACGCGACGGGTGGCGGGCAGCTCGGCCCGTTTCCTCTACTACGAGGTCGAAGTTATTTCGAAGCTAGGACTGCCAGTCGTATTCGCCAATCTGAATAAGTCGCGCGATTCTCAGACCCATCGGATGCCTGCAGTGCTCGAATCTGCCTACACGCTCTCCGTGTCGTTCCAGCCGGCGATCATTAAGAAGGCCCTTGACGACTGGGTGGAGCGTTACTCCAGTGAAAAGCTCAGCAAGTCCGGCCCCTACTCCTATAAGGCAAGCGTCTACACCAGTCTTGGTCTTTGATCCGTGGCGTGGATAGGGCGAGCTAAGGCCCATTGGCGACGACGTTCCGGCTATCGGCGTCTCGCCTCGTCCTTCGCAATAATCTTTGGAGCGCTCTGGCTCTTTCTAGAGCCGGTTTCATTGATCTTTCCGGATCTCTTCGAACGCAGCTGGGGTGTGCTTGCCTTCCTCGTCGTCGTCAGCCTGGTCGGGGGGCTGTGGCGTTCCCGCCCCAGGGAACGTCTTGAATTTAAACTGCCCCCATCTGACTTGACGATCAACATCGCCGTCGGCGACGTGCTCTCTCAGGACGGAAATGTCGTGCTCGGGTCCAACGACACTTTCGATACTTCCCTTTCGGACGGCATCATCAGTCCGAAGAGCGTCCAAGGGCAACTCCTACAGCGGACCTTCGGGGGCGACGTTGGTGCTCTCGACAGCCAGATAGCAACTTCGCTTACGGAAGTAACGCCAACCGCTGATCCCGACAAGACATTCGGCAAGACCGATCGCTACCCGATCGGCACCGTGGCGATCGCGGTAGAGGGGAACGCTCGGTACTTCCTCCCCGCAATCGCCAAGATGTCGGCGGGCACTCCACCCCATACGCGAGCATCTGTAGAGGGGGTGCAGATGGCACTCACGAAGGCTTGGGAGGCGGTCGGTCGAGCCGGACAGCGAGATCCAGTTCACGCTCCAATCGTCGGTTCGCACCTGGCCCGCCTTGGCCTCTCCCACACCTGGCTTGTCCAAATGATGGTTCTATCCTTTGTAGCCGTAACCAAGAGGGACAGCGGCATATCCTCGCTGACCATTTGGGTTGCGGAGAACGATTCGGCGACGGTTGACCTCGCCGCTCTCGACGACTGGCTGCGAGCACTGTGCGCGGCATAGCGCCGCCAGTGACTCCTCTCGGGCGCTTTCTCTGTCAAGCGCTACGGCAGGCTCGGTGGGGGTGAAGTACTGCTGATGCGGATGTTGCCTAAAGCTGTGGCGGCCAAACTATCCCGCGAGTAGAAATCCAGTCGCTGAGGGTCCGGAACTCATCTATGAATTGTGTTGCTGCGTTTCCATCTCCCCGTGCTGCTCCAAAGGCGAAGGAGCGGCAGCGCGCCAATCGCCGCAATAGCCCCTCGGCCTCTCCGTCATGTGCGCCACCACGCGCCCGAGCAAAATCGATCACATAGCCAAGTCGATCTGCGGTTTTTAGCATCGAAGGCGCGCCGAAATCACCCCGCTCAGCATCCTCTAGGGCAGTCATCATGACTTGGTTGGCCATAACGGTGAGCCATTCGAGCAAAGCGCGGTCTCGATCTTCCGTGGTCCTGGCGGCATTGCTGAAAAAGGGCGCCAGGATTGCCAGATCCTTGAACTTTGGCAGCGCCTCTGAGGCTTCTCTAAATGCTTTTACCTCAACGTCGAGCAGGGTTTGGCCCGCCTGATCCAACACCTTGACCACATCGTCATCTCCCGCGAGAGTCGTCATTCCACCCAGGGTTGACATCAAGGCGAGCATGTCGGGAGTGTCGCCGTAGTCAATCAGCACAGTGCGCCCCTGATCTCGCAGTTCGATCACCCGGAATCCACGCGCGCTGAAGGTGGCCTCGGCTACGAGCCCCGAAAGGCCAGGCGGCCCCTTCCCTGCCCACTCGGGCTTCCTAAGCTCTGCCGTGCCGTTGGCTAGGAAGCAGGTATATCCGGCATCTGCGCCGGCGATTGCGGCCCCCATCGATTCCACGCTGAGTTCGAGGTCTTCCAACGACCATCGCTGGTCGGTACGCATGTCGTGTACCTCCTCGGCGACAGCATCCCAGCGATATTGGGCATGACCGCAGGCGTTGCGAAGGGCGCTGTCGCTGCATGCGGCAAGTTGGTGGGCGGCAGGCTCCTGCGACGCCTCGAGTTGTGCCGTGAGGGTTCCCATCGTCGGTGGAGCTGACGCTTGGCTAGGGGTCTCGCCATTCTTCACCTTCTCCAAATCGATTACGAGCCAGCCGTAGGTGCGAAAGCTGGTCTCGGCAAGCTCCTTGTAGGAGTCCATGATGGTCTTGAGGATCGCCGCGTCGTCTGCCAGCCCGGCTTCTTCTCCAGCGGCCAGCAGCTTGAAGCCGCGCTGGATCTGTTCAACAGCGTGAAAGATCAGCTCGCTTTCGGTGATCGTTCGGTTGACCAAACGCTGCACCGCCTCGGCATCCGCCGTCGCCGAGCTGTCGAGGAGGCCATATATCGAGCGAGAGATGCGGTGGGCGCCGAGCGGTCGATCAAGGGTCGCTAGGCCGACTGCCGGAATTATCAGAAAACTCTCGATCCCTACCTCGCGTACCGGCCCTGCTCCGATGAGGTGGGAAAAGTAACGGCGTGCGCATTCGGCGAGGGCCTCAAAAGGCGCCTCCTGGTCTGCAAATGCGCCGAACACAGCACCTGCGTCAAGGAAGCCATGATCGTCGCTGTAGTGCCCCGGCCTTCCCAGGACCAGTGCCGCCCGAGCATCAAAGTCAGGGACGATCCAAGCTTCCATCTCTCTTAGCAGTTCACCGATGCGGTCCCCCTATGGGAAGCCGTCGAGCAACTCCTGCATTTCCGCCCCTGCTTCGCGGGCGACAGGGATCGTTTCAGCGACGAGGATTTTCATGAACGCTTGAGTCAGCCTCGCTCCATAGCGCCCACTCTCGGCTGCCACCGTGCGAAGCTCTTGCGCCGGACCTTGGGGGTCGAAGAGGGACAGCTCCTCGCAGGCAGCAAGTAGTGCCTCTACCTGCGCGATGCGCCCTTCCATCGCCTTCCTCAGCTCGCCGCCGACGACTGCTCGGTCATTGACGTCAAGCGCTTCAAGTTCGCTCCCGAGGCTGGTCATTTCGCCGACCTGCTCAAAGATCTTGGCGTCGCTGACTGCGGTAGCGAACTGATCGTTGGAAACGACGATGTTGCCGTCAGGCAATGCACTGAAGCGCTCGATCAGTTCCTGTAGGCGCCGGTCAACAGACTCAAGTGCCTTCCCCCGGGCTTTGGCGATCTCAGCCACCTCCTCGCTCTCACCGACCTCGACTCCACATTGAGGGCAGGGACCCGGCTCGCGCGGTTCGTCGCATTGTGGGCAGCACTCAGCGAGAAACTCCAAGCACACCGTGAATGGACCGCCGCCTTCTTGGATTGCTGGGTCGCTCGCTGGCATGGACTACGAGGCTAGGGCGCTCCTCGGTCGAACCCGTAGGGAAGCTCATCTGTCTCGGCCGCTGGGTCTGCCATGATTTCTGGCGATGGAGCAGCCCGCCCACATCAAGGTCAGCGGCGCTCTGGAGGGCGAGTTCATCGTCATCGAGGAGCGCAGCGCCAGCGAGTTCGTGATCACTCGCGATACCTCTTGGAAGGCGATGCTCGGCAAGGATGAGCGCGACGCTACCGAGGAGGAGATCGCAGCCCTAGAGGCCGAGCACGGGCCATTCCAGCCCGCAGACGGCGAGGGGTAGTCCTTGTCCATCCGGCGGGGTCATGCCCGCGTCCTCTTCGATGAGGGCGCCTTCGCCGAGGACACGATGCGAAGCGGTCGCGCGGGGGCGGAGGCGCTTCGTGAGGCTCGCGGCCAGTTCGAGCGGGAGGGCGTCGAGATCAAGACCCTTCGCCGCTGTGATCCCGAAGGACGCGACGGCACGAAACTCCCGGCTTGCTTCAAGGTCTATCTGCCAGCGCCGAATGGCAAGTTCGGCATGGTCCTGCGCTTCATTCGCGACGGTGAGGGCCTCGCCCTTCGCTATCTCGCTTTCGGTGTCCGACACCACCCTCGCGACTCGAACGCGCCGACCGTCTACGAAATCGCCGACCGGCGATTTCACGACAAGCCTTCATAGCGACGGCCGTGCGGCTTCTCGGGGGCCGAGGCAGGGTGCGGGCCGCCCGAGCGAGCGGTTCCGCAACCTCCCTGTGGCCTGCGCCTCGGCCCCCGAGAAGCCGCACTGGTTCGTGGCGAATCGTTAGGCCGCCTCCCGTGGGTCGAGGTCGGCCAGCAGTTCCTCGCAGGCGTCGAAGCCGAGCCGGAATAGCTCGTTGGTCGCGGCGTCTTCTTCCCTTGACTCGCGCTCGGTGACGGATTCGAGGAGGACCCGTTCGGCTTCGCCGTGAAGTCGTTGGAGCAGTTCCATTAGATCCTCCGGTGGCATGGTCAGCTCGAACGCTTTGCGTCCGTCGCGGCCGTTCCAGCCGATGTCCTCCAGCAGCCGGAAGTCTTCGCCGAACTCCAGACCGAGCCGCTCGGCGGTGGCGAAGTCCTTGTTGATCTCCAGCGCGATCAATAGATCGCCGACAGCGCCCAGGTGATTGCGCACCAGTTCGTAAAGCCCGTCGCGCTGGTCGCCGTCGATCGTGCAGGTGGTGCTGGGCATGGTGCCCTCCTCTCGGTAGGGCACCGAAGAGCCGCCTCTTTCAGTGGCCGCCGATCTCCTCAATACCCAAGCTGCCCTGGGAGACTCGGTCGCGCATCGAAGGTGTTTTCTTCGGTGCCAGGCCCCGGGGCGTTAGCGCGCCGCCGGGGCCACTTATGTCTTTGGCGTCGGCGAAGGTAGCTCCGCTGAGGCCGAAGTCAAGGTGACTTTTTCAGATGTCCCTTCGGGGTATCCTGATTTGCCCGTAGGTACGGGGCTTCTTTCTCGCCTGTGGAGCCAAATCCAGCGCCGCTTCTACCGGCACGATGATCTCTCCGTTAGGGACGAAACGCTGTAGCGGTACTCGTCGGCTGCCGATATGTTGAACCGGTGAGTAGCAACCTCATCGCCGGAGTTATCGGTACTGCGCTTGGCATCGTCGTCGTTGGGGTGGGCCTGCGACGCAATCTCTCGGATGTCACGCGAAGCTGGCTGCCGCGGTACGAGAAGGCCTCGGGGGCTACGACTATCGCGACGGAGCTCTACGCCGGTGGACAAAGGCGCAATCAGCTTTCGCCGCAGATGAGAAGGCTCTGCATTTGCCTTTACCTCTTCATGGGCCTCGGCTATGCGGCTTTCGCGACCTTTGGGGCGAATGAAAGGTTGATGCACGCCGCCCTCGCCGCCCTTTCTGCGATCACAGCCGTGGTGTTCATGTCGAGGCGGCCATCTTCCTGAGCGGATCAGCCGGCGCTTGACTAGACCGTGTTGAGGCCGATACCGAGGACGAAATGGCGGATTCGTCGGAGTGCCGTGGTTTGTCCACTTGCCAGTCCTCAAGCCAACTCTTGAATCATCCGATGGTCATATGTGCGTCGTGAGCTCGCCTGGCTGACCAACGAGCGTGTTCGGCTCGTTCTGCTCTTGGCAGTGCTTGCTTTGCTTGTCGTCTATGCCTTCATGGTTCAGCCTGGGCCCCTCGGAATCGGCGATGGCTCGGCAACCGGCCAGGCGACGGGCGGCTGCGCAGCCGAGGAAGCGCCGGCCCTTGCCTCGGTCAGCCTGACTCGGCTGCTGGCGCTTCGATCCCACCTCGATCGCACGATGGCCGGCTTCGAACCGGGCCTTCGACCCTATGAAGAGGGCTTGGTGTCGCCGGCGTCGGCCTGGACCGACGCTGAACCGGTCGCGGGGGAATCGCAGGCCACAACGGCGCTCTGGCCCGCCGGCTATGAGATGCGCTGGTGGCTCGAGGGCGGCGATGATCTGGTTGCCGATGTTTTCCTCTTTAGGGACTCGAGGCAGGCGCGTAACTTCTCAGTGCTCATTCAGCGGCCGCGATGCGGATCGTCAAGAAGAGTGGTGTCTGCTGCTCCTGCTCCCGAGGCTGCCCACAACCTCCAGTGGCGTAACCCGCTCGGCCTCGCACAGGAGGATGTCTATCTCCAGCGTGGTCGGCGCGTCTACGGAGTGGATGTGGTGAAACCCGGGGCAGGCGGTGGCACCGTTGGACGCACCCGACGTGCGGCCTTCGCCCTGATCGACAATTTTGCCTGTGGGCTCAGCTCTTGCCGGTGAGGCTTGCCGCTACCGCGTCGCGCCGGTAGTCGAAGATCCGTTCCAGGTCCCGACGCACGAAGAGCCGGTGCGCAAGAGAGCCGAGCGGGCCGAAGGGGATTGCGTAGCGGACGTGGTCGCGGATGAGCGTGGCGTCGTCGCCGTCGGGCTCGAAGGTGTGGGTGTGCTCCCAGAGTGAGTAGGGGCCTTTCTCCTGGAAGTCGGTGAATCGGGAGGGTGGTTCCCAGGCGTCGATCCTGGTCCGCCAGCGGATCGGCACGCCGTGCAGCTTGAGCCGGTACTCGAGCAGGGAGCCGGCCGCCATCGAGATCGGACGGGGGGTCGTCACCTCGAAATGGAGCCAGGGTGGGGTAAGCGGCTCGAGGTTGCGCTCGTCGCCATAGAAGGCGAAGGCCCGGTCGATCGGAACCTCGACGCGTTGGCTCCGTTCGAGAAGGTGGATGCGCACCGGTGTAGCTTCGCAGCCCGGCCGGGTAGCTTGGATGTATCGCGGGTCGCGTCCTCATCGCTGGAGCAACCGGTTTCGTCGGCGGCAGGCTGGCGATGGCGCTTGCCGAATCAGATACTGCAGTTCGCTGTCTCGTCCGCGATCGCGCCAAAGGGCGTCACCTGGAAGCGGCCGGGATGGAGCTGCAGGAGGGCGACATCACCGACGCGGAGGCCCTCGCCGGCGCGGGCGCCGACGTCGAGGTTGCCTACTACCTCGTCCACGCGATGGGCGGGGGAGGGGGCTACGCCGAGCGCGAGCGCATCGGCGCGACCAACTTCGGTCGCATGGCGAAGCGGGAAGGTATCGAGCGGGTCATCTACCTTGGTGGCCTCGGTGGGGACAACGCCTCCGAGCATCTGCAGAGCCGCCACCAGACCGCGCGCGTGCTCACCGCGGAGGGGCCGCCGCTGACCTACTTCCGCGCCGCGATGGTGGTCGGTGCCGGCAGTGAGTCCTACAAGACACTGCGCTACCTGGTTGGTCGCCTGCCGGTGATGATCACCCCCGGATGGCTGCGCACCGAGACCCAGCCGATCGGGATCGATGCGACGGTCGAGTACCTGCGGCGGGCTCCCGAGGTGCCCGAGTCCGAGGGCCGCGAGGTCCAGATCGGCGGTCCCGACATCCTCAGCTACGCCGACATGCTCGACCATATGGCGATCGCGATGGGCAAGGAGCCGCGCCGCCAGATCCCGGTGCCGCTAATCACCCCCTGGCTCTCCTCGCTCTGGCTCGGCCTGGTGACGCCGGTCGACACCAACGTGGCCCGTCCCCTGATCGAGGGGCTGACCAGCGCGACGGTGGTTACCGACCCCAGCGGCGCCGAGCCGTTCGGGATCTCACCCGAGTCCTTCGATGAGGCCCTACGCCGGGCCTTCGTCGAAGAAGGCGGCTGAGCCCAGCACACAGAGCATCTTCCCGCGCAGGGAAGTGTTCTAAGTGTGGGATGAGAGACAGCGAGCGTCGGACCGATATCGCCCTGGCACTGCTTGCCACCGCGTCGATTGCCGGCATCATGCTGATCGGCCGCAACGGCTGAGTCGAGGCGGGTGCCGAAGCGATCGGCGCTAGTCGTCGTCGTGCCGATGGCGCACCGCCCAGACCTCGAAGGCGATCAGCCCGATCAGCAGCGCCCCGAAGGCGATGAACGGCGGCAGCCACCCGTGGCGGCGGGAAATCAGGAGAGCGGCAACGACGAAGGCGTCGGCGGCGAGCAGGAAGCCGGTAAGCACCGGCCGGATTGCCGACCAGCCGGTCAGCTGCGCTCCGCGTGGCGCTTGGTCGTGGTGAGCAAGCGGCGGGTGACGAGGACGTGCATCCGCGTGCCGATCACGAGGGCCTGGTAGATGCTTCCCTTCAGACCGGGGAAGGCGGCGCGCGTTTCGGCGACCAGCATGGTGCGCCCGCCACTCGCGTCCTCGAGGCGGAAGTTCAGCAGGTAGGTGGAGAAGCGATGGCGGCCGGCAAGCCCGAGCTCGCTCGGCGGCCCGGCGGTCTCGACGTGGAAGCCCGGGAAGACGGAGCCCGGTGCCAGCGGGCGCGGCCCCGAGAGCTCGGTGTCTTCACAGGCGAGCAGTCGCGCCGGCCCGCGACCGCGGGGGGACGTGAACGAACCCTCGACCACCCGCAGCAACGCTGCCCAGGTCGCCTTTCGGTCCGCGCCGATCTCGATTTGCAGCTCATCGACGTAGGGGAGACCGGATGGGGTCGTCATTACTTGAACATCCTATTGAGAGGCACTTTTGCTGCGTTTTGGCTTTTGGAGCCAAAAGAGGTCGAGGGTTACACCGATCCGTGCAGTTCAAAGCGCTCTGCGGGTTTTCCCCCTTGATGCCGACGGGTAGTGACAGCTACCGTAGGGGCGCGGAGAGATTTAGCGCCATACGCAGGGACGTAATGGGATCGTCAATGCGACCAGAGGAGAGACGAATGGTAAGGCGCTTGATCGCTTGTGCGGTGATGGCCCTGTGGCTTGTAGCTGCGGTGTCGGTTGCACAGGCCGACACCCAAGACCTCATCGAACCGCAAAATGAACCGCCCACCGCCACAGACGGCTGGCAGGCGGGTAACTGCACCGAAGAAGGGGCAACGAAGTGCTCGCCGGAAACGCCCGGCAGGTTCTTCACGCTGGCCGGTGGACACCCGCAGTTCGGCTTCACGCAGTACATCCTCAAACACAAAGTAATCGTCCCGGACACGCTCGAAGAACCGGAAAAGGAAATCGAAAAACTTCGCGTCGACATCGAGCCCGGCTTCAGTGTCAACCCGCGGGCGACGGTTCAATGCTCGCTCGAAACGTTCGAAGTGGATGAGACGGCGTGCCCGGCCAAATCGAAAGTCGGCCAGGAGGAAGTCACGGTCGCACTGAATCTCGAAATCCCCAACCCTTTCCCGGCGCCGCCCGCGACCCTGCCGAAAAACTTCGTGGTTGCCCCAAACCCGGCACTCGGAACGCTGGTACCCCTCTACAACCTCGTGTCCAAAGAAGGCGAACCTGCACTTCTGGGCTTCAAGGTTGGCAGCGGCGCCGAAAAGGAGCCGGTCTACCTCGAAACGGAAGTCGAATGGGAGGGCAACTATCACGAGAGCTTCACGATCAAAACGCCGGATGCATCGCCGCTCTTCAAGACTCTGAAGAGTCGCTTGGTCAGCTTCGGCCGGTCTGGCAACGGCACCTACCTCACCCTCTCGACCACCTGCTTCAACACTGAACTGCCACCTCACGAAGGTGCATACACGACCTTCTTCCGCGCCGAGGAACGGGGAGAAGAACGGCCGGACTTTCCCAATGGTCTGACCAAAGTGGAAGCGACGACCACGCTGCCACCGGGCAGTGTGCACACCGGCTGCGCCAAAGTTCCCTTCGATCCCGAACTCGAAGTCTCGCCGGGGGCGACGGAAGTCGACTCTCCGGCTGGGCCGACGGTGAACACCGAACTGCCCTTCCTCGAACCGGAAGAACCGGAAAAATCGGGAAGCCAAGCCGAGTCGCAGCTGCGCAACGCCGAAGTCTCGCTTCCTCAGGGCATGGGTCTCAACCCCTCCGGGGCCAATGGCCTGCAGTCCTGTACGAACGATCAGTTCGGCGAAGGCAGGCGCGATGAAGCAAGCGGCTGCCCGCCGGCGTCGATAATCGGCACGGCCGAAGTCGAAACACCACCGCTGCCGCCCGGCTCGCTGAAAGGCTCCGTGTACCTCGGGCAACAGCTCAGCCGCGATCCGACCTCCGGCGAAGAGTTCCGCTTCTTCGTCGAAGCCAAATCGAAACGGTATGGAATCGACGCACGCCTGACCGGGTTCACGGCTGCCGATCCGAAAACCGGACAGCTGACCACGTTCTTCGAAGAAAACCCACAAGTGCCCTTCGAATCGGTGAAGCTGCATTTCGACGGCTCCAAGAACGTGCTGACCAGCCCGCCGACCTGTTCGCCGGCGACCTCGACAGGCACGTTTGAACCGTGGTCAACACCGGCCTCGACCGAAGAATCGTCGAGCAGCTTCACCCTAGCCAGCGCCCCGGGCGGCGGTACCTGCCCGACGACACTCGCCGGACGCAAATTCGTGCCCGGCTACACGGCTAAATCGGACAGCACCAAAGCCAACGCCTACAGCCCGTTCCGGGTCAACATCAGCCGGACGGACGGACAGCAGGAGTTGAAGAAGGTCGACGTGACGCTGCCCAAAGGTCATGCCGGCAATCTCAGCGGCATTCCTTACTGTCCCGAGTCGGCCATCGTCGCCGCAGCGACGAGCAGCGGCTCGTCCGAGCAGGCCAGCCCGAGCTGCCCGAGTGCAAGTCAGATTGGGACCACCTCAACGACGAGCGGCACCGGGTCCAAACCGCTGACTCTCGGCGGAAAGGCCTATCTGGCCGGCCCTTACCAGGGGGCACCGCTGTCCCTGGTGACGGTCACTCCTGCCCTGGCGGGCCCGTTCGATCTCGGCACCGTCGTGGTCAGGGTCGCCCTGTTCGTCGAACCGGAAACGGCTCAGGTCCACGCGGTCTCAGACGAAATCCCGGATGTCTACGGCGGTGTCAAGCTGGACATCCGTTCGATCGACGTCAACGTCGATCGAACCAAGTTCATGCATAACCCAACCAATTGTGCCGCCCAGGCCACTACTGGCTTCATCAACGGTGGTGGCGCAAATCCGACTGACCCGGCGGCGTGGAGCTCTTACGCGGTCTCCTCGCCATTCCAGGCGACCGGGTGCAAGCAGCTGAGCTTCAAGCCGAAGCTGCACACCCGCCTGTTTGGTGGGAAGGGCACAACCACCCGCGGCAAGCATCCAAAGCTGCGGGCCATTCTGGAAGGCAACAGCAAGGACGCCAACGTGCTGCGTACAGCCCTGGCGCTGCCGCACGCGCTATTCCTCGATCAGGGGAACATTAGGACCGTCTGCACGAGGCCACAGCTGGCCTCCGGGACGTGTCCGAAGGCGGCTGTTTACGGCCACGCGCAGGCGAAGAGCCCGCTGCTTGGCCATGCCTTGAAGGGGCCGGTGTACCTGGTCTCCTCCAGTCATGAATTGCCAGACCTGCTCGTCGATCTGCGCGGTCAGGTGAACATCCAGCTGCGCGGCGTGATCAGCTCCAAGCACGGAGGGATCAAGACCGTGTTCAACAACACGCCGGATGTCCCGGTGAGCAAGTTCATCCTGCGCATGGAAGGCGGCAAGAAGAAGGGTCTCCTGGTCAACTCCAGGAACCTCTGCAAAGGCCCGCTCTCCTCGGTGCTGAACATCAAGGGGCAGAACGGCAAGAAGGTCAAGAACAACAAGCTGCCGCTGAAGGTGAGCGGCTGCTGAACGGACGGCGGTAGAGGACGCCTCACCTACGGCGCGGCGGGCTTTCGGGCCCGTCGCGCCGTTTGTTTAGGCGCTACCTACTAGCGGCGGCTGATCGCCCGACGCTTGGCCCGCGACTCCTCCGACGTGGGCGGCGGGTCGGGAAGCTCGAGCCGGCGCCGGGCACGGGTGACCGCGGCGACCGAGGTGCGACAGGCCCGGGCAATGATCCCGTCGGTTTGCTCCGGGGTGCGGCTGACCTCGAACTCGATCAGGGCGGCACGGCGCAGTTTCGCCCGCTCCGCTATTGGGCTGTCGCTTGGCGCCGCGTCGAGAGCTGCTTCAGCGGCTCGCTCGCGCCGGCAGATCAGGCAGAAGACACCCTCAGCCGAGCTTGCCCAGGTTTCCGGCATCGGCACTGGTTCGCCGTCCATGCGGCCGGCGCTGACGCCGCAGCCCTCACAGGTCCACTTCTTCGCCGCTACCGTCGCCGGGCTCATGCGGACACCTTGGGGCGGCGATTGCGCCGGCGCCGTGAGCGCTGGCCCGAACCCGACCCTGACCTCGGCTTCTGGCCTGAACCGGACTTTCCATTGGACGACCGCTCGGACTTGGCGACGTGTCCGAGGTTCTGCTCGAACTCCGCACTCAGCCCGAGGTCGCGGGCGATGCGCCGCATCTCGGCTGCCTGATCGGTGAGGACGAAGCTGGTGCCGGCACCGCGGGCACCAGCGCGGCCGGTGCGGCCGACCCGGTGCACGTAGGAGTCGCGATCGCCGGGGGCGTCGAAGTTGATCACGTGGGCGATGTCGGCGACGTCTATCCCGCGGGCGGCCACGTCGGTGGCGACCAGCACTTCGACGTCGCCGCGCTCGAAGCGCGACAGTGCGCGTTCGCGCTGTCCCTGGCTCTTGTCGCCGTGCATGGCGACGGCCTCGAGTTCGCGGCTGCGCAGGCGTTTGACCAGGCGGTCGGCACCGCGCTTGGTGCGGACGAAGACCAGGGTGCGGCCGCCGTCGGGCCCGCGCAGCTCGCCGGCCAGGTGGTCGAGCTTGGCTGCCTGGGAATCGACGTGGATGAAGCGGTGTTCGATCTCGGCCTCTTGATCCTCGGGCGCAGCGTGGGTGTGGTGGCGCGGATCGCGGGTGTAGGCGGCAGCGAGCTTGCCGGTCGCCCCCTCCAGCGTCGCCGAGAAGAAGAGCGTCTGGCGATCCGTCGGCGTCTGGCCGACGATGCGGCTGACGGCCGGTTTGAAGCCCATGTCGAGCATCCGGTCGGCCTCATCGAGGACGAGCACGCGGACGTTGCGGAGGCTGATCGCGCCGCGGGCGATCAGGTCCTCGAGCCGGCCCGGGGTGGCGACGACGATGTCGGCGCGCTGCGCGGCCTTTACCTGGGGGCCGAAGCCGACGCCGCCGTAGACGGCAGCGACGTGCAGGTTGCGGGCGCGGGCGATCCCGTCGAGCTCGTCGACGATCTGCCCGGCCAGCTCGCGGGTTGGCGCCAGGACCAGGGCGGAGGGGCGCTTGGCGCCCGCATCGACCCGGTCGACCAGCGGGATGCCGAAGGCGAGCGTCTTGCCCGATCCGGTCGGGGACTGGACCAGCAGGTCGTGGCCGGCGAGCGCGTCGCGGACGACCAGTTGCTGGACGGGGAACGGCTGAGTGATGTCGCGCTCGGCGAGCGCGCGCACCACAGCTTTAGAAATGCCGAGGTCGGCAAATGACACGATGTAATGACTCCTTATTTTGGGCGATTCAGGGAGATCCAGCGACCCCTAAATGCAAAGCAAAGCAAGGAGGGAACGGAACCTCTCGGGCGGCGGTTCGGCCAAACCCGACCCATTAACCGTAGCAGTAGGAGAGGAAATCTCCCGCAATCGGCGATTTCGGGCGTACACTCGCCAGACCGGACCGGGTGCCGGTGAAACGCGTAGACACCTTCATGGGGGTCAACGCGTTGCAGTGCCAACGGGAAGGAGCGGCTTGATGTACGACTACGTGATCGTGGGTGCCGGATCGGCAGGTTGCGTCTTGGCGGCGCGGCTCTCTGAGGACCCGGACGTCAGCGTCCTCCTGCTCGAGGCCGGGCCGCCGGATTCCAACCAGAACATCCACGTTCCGCTCGGCTACCTGCAGCTCGCCCGGACCGAGGTCGATTGGGACTTCCACTCGGCGCCCGAGCCGAACTGCAACGGCCGTCAGATCTCGCTGCCGCGGGGCCGCGTGCTCGGCGGCTCCTCCTCGATTAACGCGATGATCTATATCCGCGGCAACCGCCGCGACTACGACGATTGGGGCGCCCCCGGCTGGAGCTGGGATGACCTCTTCCCCTACTTCCTCAAGGCCGAGGACAACGAGCGCGGCGCCTCCGATTGGCACGCGGTTGGCGGCCCGCTGCCGGTCTCCGACCAGCGCTCCGGCAACAAGATCTCGCCGGCCTTCGTCGAGGCTGGGGCGGAAGCGGGGCTGGCCCGCAACGATGACTTCAATGGCGACGAGCAGGACGGCGTCGGCATGTACCAAGTCACCCAGCGCGGCGGCATGCGCGCTAGCGCCGCCGTCTCCTACCTGCACCCGGCGGGTGAGCGCCCCAACCTGACCGTGATGCCCTACACCTACGTCAACCGCGTCCTCTTCGACGGCAAGCGGGCGATCGGCGTTGAGGCCAGCCGGCTGGGCGAGGTGCAGGAGCTGCGCGCCGAGCGCGAGGTGATCCTCTGTGGCGGTGCCTACAACTCACCGCAGCTGCTGATGCTCTCCGGCATCGGCCCCGCCGAGCATCTGGCGATGCGCGAAATCGACCCGCTGCTCGACCATCCTGCGGTGGGCGAGAACCTCGGCGACCATCCCGCCACCTACACCGTCTTCACTACGCCGGAGCCAGAGAGCCTGCTGGCGGCGCTGGAGCCGGCGGCGATGGCCGAGTTCGAGGCTTCCCAGACCGGGCCTTTCGCCTCCAACCTGGCGGAGTCAGGCGGTTTCGCCCGGGTCGGCGACGGTGCTGAGGCGCCCGACGTCCAGTTCCACGTCGCCCCGGTCCACATCGTCGATGAGGGGATGGCCGACCCACAGGCGCACGGCGTCTGGGTCTCGCCCTGCTTGCTGACCGCCGAGAGCCGCGGATCGGTGCGCCTTGCCTCGGCAGACCCGACGGCGAAGCCGATCATCCGCAACAACTTCTACGAGCGGGAGGCCGACCTGGCGCGGATGATCTCGGCCGTGCGCCTGGCGGCGGAGATCTGCGCCCAGCCGTCCTTCAAGCCCTACGCCGCCGAGCCCTTCACCGGGCCGAGCGACGACTCCGAGGACGCCCTGCGCGCCCACATCGCCGCGACCACGTACGAGGTCTACCACCCGGTCGGCACCTGCGCGATCGGCTCCGTCGTTGACGCCGAGCTGCGGGTCGAGGGCACCGAGTCGCTGCGCGTCGTCGACGCCTCAGTGATGCCCACCGTGCCGCGCGGCAATACCAACGCCCCGACGATCGCCCTCGCCGAGCGCGCCGCCGACCTGATCCGCCACGGCAAAGCGGTGGCGGCGGAACCCGACGTGACGTCCGCTCTCTAGCTTGGTCTCAGTGGCCGCCGCCGTGTCCATGACCGCCACCGCCACCGTGGCCGCCGTGAGCATGACCGTAGTGGTGCCCTGCCGCGTTGCTGCCATAAGCGCCACCATTGCCAAAAAGGCCGATCGGTGGGCGTTTCCAGCGCGCCGCTAGGGCATCCCGCTCTGACTCTGGAAAGCCCGTGAGGAATTTGCAAAAGCCGAGTCGACGCCTGGCCACCTCGACTGTGCGGCCGGTGGCGGCCACTTCGCGCGCCCACTCGACCGCGTCATCTTCGAAGTCGAACTTTTCCTGCCATTTGCCGTCGAAGCCGACGATGAAGCTGGTCATCGAGGAAATGGTGCCACCAAATTGACGTTTGGTGTTGCCCTGCTTGTCTAACCCGGGTCGGCGACCGGGACTGGCACCGTGCCGCCGTCCTCGGGGAAGACGAGGATTGCGCCCTCGCCGGTGACGTAGGCCTCCTCGCCGTGCTGGACGACATCCATGCCGATCGCCTCCTCGTGCTCTGACGCTCGCAGTGGCATCACCGCGCCGATCAGCTTGAGCAGAACGAAGGTGGCGATGAAGGCGTAAGTGGGGCCGGCCAGGGCAGCCAGTGCCTGGTCGCCGAGCTGGGCGGCGTTGCCGTAGAAGAGGCCGTTGGAGACGCCGTTCCAGGAGAGCTCGGCGAAGAAGCCGATGAAGATGATGCCGAAGAAGCCTGCGGTGCCGTGGGCGGCGAGCACGTCGAGCGTCTCGTCGACCCGGGTGCGGGTGCGCCAGACGATGATCGCGTAGCTGGGCAGGGCGGCGAGGCCGCCGAGCAGCATCGCCCAGCCGGGACTGATGAAGCCGCCGGCCGGGGTGATCGCGACGCAGCCGACGACGATCGCGGTGGCGGCGCCGATCGCGGTTACCTTGCGGCCGCGCAGCAGATCCAACCCGAACCAGACGACCAGGGTGCAGGCCGGGGTCAGCAGGGTGTTGGTGAAGGCGAGCACGCTGGGATTGCCGGTCGAGAAGCCGCTGCCGCCGTTGAAGCCGAACCAGCCGAACCAGAGCAGGCCGGCGCCGAGCAGGACGTAGACAGCGTTGTGGGGGAGTAGCGCCTGGCGGCCGTAGTCCTTGCGGGCGCCGACGACCAGCGCCGCCGCCAGGGCGGAGAAGCCCGAGCCCATCTCGACCGGCACGCCACCGGCGAAGTCGAGCGTGCCGTTCGCCTGCAGCCAGCCGCCGCCGAAGGCCCAGTGGGCGAGCACGGCGTAGACGCAAACCGACCAGAGCGCGGCGAAGACGAGGAAGGCGCCGAAGCGCATGCGCTCGACCACCGCGCCCGAGACCAGGGCCACGGTGATGATGCAGAAGGTGGCCTGAAAGGCCATGAAGACGAGGTGGGGGATCATCGTCCCTTCGCGTGGGGCGAAGTCGACCCCGTGCAGGCCGACGTAGCCGAGGCCGCCGATCAGCGCGCCGGTCCCATCGAAGGCAAGCGAGTAGCCGACTAGGGCCCAGGTGACCATCGCCACCGCGATCGCCCCGATGCACATCATGAAGGTGTTGAGCGTGTTCTTCGAGCGCACCAGGCCGGCGTAGAAGAGCCCCAGCGCCGGGGTCATCATCAGCACCAACGCCGTCGCGATCAGCATCCAGGCGGTGTCGCCGGTATCGATCTGGCCGGCGGCGGCGAGGACGCTCATCGGCTCACTTGTCCACCGGCGTCACCGCGCCGTGGTCGGTCTCACCGGTGCGAATGCGCACCGCCTGGTCAAGCGGCACGACGAAGATCTTGCCGTCGCCAACCTCGCCCGTGCGCGCCCCCTCACAGAGCGCGTCGATGGTTGGCTGGACGAACTCGTCTGAGACCGCGATCTCGAAGCGGACCTTTTCCGCCAGGCCGATCTTCACCGTCGTGCCGCGATAGGTCTCGACCCGCTCCAGCTCGCCACCGTGACCCTGCACGCGGCTCATCGAGACGCCGCTCACCTGCGCTCGGTAGAGCGCCTCGAGCACGTCGTTTGCCTTCTCCGGGCGCACGATGCCGATTACGAGTTTCACCGCTCGCGCATTCCCATCCCAGCGGCGACCCTACGAACGAGTCCGGACGGTTTGGGCCGAGCCGGCGCGCCTCCTACACTTGACCGATGCCCGCTGAGTCACAGGCCGACTCCACTTTCACCCTTTACCGTCGCGGCATCGAGCTGCTCGAGGAGGAGGACTTCGTCGAGGCGGCGGCTCCGCTTGAGGAGGCTGCGCGCCGCGCCCCGGAGAAGTCCTCGGTGCGCGAGGCGCTCGGCCGGGCTTACTTCCGCTCCGGCCGCTTCGCCGCCGCTGCGATCGAGTTCAAGGCGGTGGTCGAGCGCCACCAGGTCAACGACTACGCTCACTTCTGCCTCGGCCGGGCTCTGGCCAAGACGGGGGAGACCGAGCGTGCTCGCCACCACCTGGCGCTGGCTTGCAACCTGCGCCCGGACCGGCGCGACTACAGCTTCTACCTGGCGATGCTCTAGGCCGTTTTTTCGGCTTTGCCGTCGCGATAGGCCGTCGGGATCGCGGCGACGATCGTGGTGCCTTCGCCGGGCGTGCTGCGCAGTTCCAGGGTGCCGCCGGCGAGTTCCGCCCTTTCGCGCATGCCGAGGAGGCCGAAGCCTTCGGTTCGCATATTGGGGTCGAAGCCTTTGCCGTCGTCTGAGACGCGAATTTGCACCGATTTGTCGTCCTCGCGGACATCGACGCGCACGCATTTCGCCTCACCGTGGTGGACCGTGTTGCTGAGCGCCTCCTGGACGAGGCGGTAGACGGTGTCCTCGAGCTCGCCAACCAGGCGGTTGTCGCTGCGCCCGGCCTCGAAATTGAGGTCGAGCTTGATTTTCACCTCGATTCCCCAACTGCTGGCGGTGCGTTCGCCTAGGGCTTCCAGGGCGGCGCCGAGGCCGAGC
Organism: uncultured Solirubrobacterales bacterium; assembly: GCA_963716345.1. Lineage (GTDB taxonomy): Bacteria > Actinomycetota > Thermoleophilia > Solirubrobacterales > 70-9 > VRUE01. Next base: position 203,790 of record OY970304.1, on the reverse strand, counting down.
TGGTCGAGCGTGCTGGGGCGCAGATCAGCGATCAGGCGGCGCATCTCGGCGATTGCGGTATCGATCTGCTCGATGCCCTGAAGGAGCAGCTCGTCGAGCTCCCCCTGGTCGCTGCGCCTTGCCGCCGAGAGCAGCACCCGCAGTCCGGCGAGGCTCTGCAGCGACTCGTCGTGCAGCTCGCGGGCCCAGCGACCGCGCTCGCGCTCGGTCGCGGCGATGGTTTCGCGGGTGCGGTCTTCGGCGACCGATTGCGCGGTGGCGACGGCGGTGGCGGCGCTGGCGGCGAACGAGAGCAGCACGCTCTCGTCTTCGTCGCTGAAGCCCGTGGTGCGACCGAGCGGATCGAGCGCGACGAGTACCCCGAGGGCGCGGCCGCGATAAAGGAGAGGTGCGAGCAGCGCGGTAACGCCGGGGTCGTGATCCCCTGGGCGAGCCATCAGGCTGGGGTGGAGGTCGTGGACGCGGCGCGGCGTGCGCTCTTCCAGCACCTGTCCGGGGACCGAGCCGGAGATCGGGATGCGCGTTTTGGCCGTGTCTCGTTCGTGCTCGCCGGCGATCGAGGCGGTGACCAGATGTTCGCCAGCGGCGAGCAGGATCAGCAGCGAGCGAGCCTCGACCAGGGTGCGACCGCGCTTGACCACGATCTCGAGGATGCGATCGAGATTGGTCTCGCCGCCAACCGCGCGGGCGATCTCAGTCGTCGCTTCAAGCCGGTGCACGGCGTGCTCCATCTCATCGCCGCGGCTTTGCACGCTGGCGTAGAGGCGGGCGTTCTCAACTGCGATCGCCGCCCACTCGGCGAGGATCATCGCCGACTGCTGGTCGGCCTCGTCGAAATCGCCACTGCCCTTCTCGGTCAGGTAGAGGTTGCCCCAGGGATGGCCTCGGATCATCACCGGCACGCCGAGGAAGTTCGTCATCGGTGGGTGGCCGGGGGGGAAGCCGTAGGAGCGGGGGTGATGGCTGACTTCAGTCAGGCGCAGCGGTCGTGGCTGCTCGATTAGCAAGCCCAGCACCCCGCGACCGCGCGGCAGATTGCCGATCGTGTGTCGGGTCTCCTCGCCGATGCCGCGGGTGATGAAGCGCTCCAGTTCGTGGCGGTCCTCGCCGAGCACGCCAAGGGCGGCGTAGCGGGCCCCGGTCAGATCGCAGGCAACCTCGAGCACCTGCTGGAAGATCACCTCCGGATCGAGCTCGGCGACAAGGCTGCGCCCAACGTCGATCAGCTCCCGCAGACGGGGCTCGTCCAGAGCGCCGCTGTCAGACCCCTGTGTCATCTCAGCGCTATTCCATCCCTCCAACCCACGGACCTATGAATAGCTCCATCCTATCTGGGCAACGGTCCAATATTCAAAGTACGCTGAGTACCAGTGCTCGCGGGTTAAACCGAGGAGAGGGTGAAACTAGGGTGACCACGATCGTCCTTGCCGATGACCACACGGTTGTCCGTAACGCATTGCGGCTATTGCTCGATGCTGAGCCGGGCTTTGAGGTGGTCGCCGAGGCTGGCGACGTCGACACGGCCGTGCGCTATGTGCGAGGCCACAAACCGACCGTCCTGATCCTCGATCTCAACATGCCGGGGCGCTCCAGCCTCGACGCGGTGCCCGACATCCGTGCGGCTTCGCCGCAGACCGAGATCGTGGTGCTGACGATGCAAAACGAGCCTGCCTTCGCTCGCCGGGCCCTGCAGGCGGGTGTGCGCGGCTACGTGCTCAAGGAGGCTGCCGATGCGGAGCTGGTCCAGGCGGTGCGCAGCGCCGCCGCCGGTGACACTTACTTGCAGCCGGCGCTCGGCGCTCGCCTTGCCGCGGGAGATAGCGGCGACAACGACGATGAGCTGAGCGAGCGCGAGCGCGACGTCCTGCGCTTGATCGCCCTCGGCCACACCAACGCCGAGGTTGCCGAGCAGCTCTACATCAGCATCCGCACGGTGGAGAGCCACCGCGCCCACATCCAGCAGAAGCTGAGCCTCTCGAGTCGCGCCGAGCTTGTTCGCTACGCGCTCGAGCGCGGCCTGATCGAAACCTGATCCCGAGCGTTCCCGGGGCAGGGGTTTCGCTTAACTTTTTTGCGAGGACGCGGCCCTGCGGACCGCGCTCCAATAACGCAAAAAAGTGCAAGACGCTCCACCCCTGCCCCGGGAACGCTAGCGAAGCAGTGGGATCACGCAGCGGTACTTACGTGTGTTGGTTGAGGCAGTCGAGGCGACGACGGCAGATGGTGAAACTGTGCCGACGCTGTACAGATCAGGGGCGGTGTAGCTCGTAATGTCACTACTCCATTCTGTCCCGCTATCCAAAACCACACCTGGCTGTTGTGAGAACGCCGCCAGTTGGAGTGCCTCCGGCAGCGTGCCGCCCTGAACCGCGCACGCATTTGCCGCCGCCGTCGCGCTTACGGCAGTTTCGCTGCTGAAGCTCTGCCAGCAGGAACCGGCGAACTGTTGGGTGCCAGGCAGGCAGCCGGCGCCGTGGCCGTTGACGGTCTGCGCGTTCACCGCATTGACCGCGTTGACAGCGGTCTGCGCGTCGACGGCACTCTGCGCCGTGTCAGCGCTGATTGCGTGTGCCGCCTCGGGCACCTGGCCCAGGGTTAGCTCGTCGATTTCCGCACCCGTGATCGGGCCGGACTGCGCCGCCAGTACACCCTTGAGTACCCCCGGCTTGAGCCGGTTGGCTGGGATTGACCGTAGTTTGAGTCGATTGCCTGGCAGCGACTTCACCTTTACCGCCTTGCCGTCGATCCGCGCCTTCTTGGCCGCGTAAACGGTTCCACCCAATGCTACGAACAACGCTAACGCCGCAACGACCAGTGCCGGTGATGGCAGCCGCATTCCCCGTCTCATATCTCCCCTTCCGTGGTCCGAGAAACGATGCGAACGCGACCATAGTCAGGCGCCGGCTCGAGGACCAAGACCGCTGGACGAAAGTTCAGCGGTCGGTGGGGATTGGCGAAACCCCCGCGCACGTCTGGCGGCGGCGGACGCTGCGCGGTACGGCGTCCTCGGTCGGCCAAATAGCTCTGCTATTCGACCTCCCTGCGTTCTTGTCCCGCTTGGTCCGGCACGCGCCAGTCGCACACGCGGGTTTCGCCAATCCCCACTAGACTCGCCGGCGTAATCGGTCGGTGGTCAAGGGAAGTCCGGTGCGAAACCGGCGCGGTCCCGCCACTGTGACCGGGTCAAGAACGTCGCGGGCGCCCAATGGGCGCCAGCCACTGGGGAAGACACTGAATCCCCGGGAAGGCGCGGCGGAGGAACCCCGGAAGCCAGGAGACCTGTCCCCGGCCAGCCATGACAACCCTCGAGGAAAGGGTGGCTTAAATGCCAAGACTCGTTCCGTTCCGGCTGGTCGCTGCGTGCGCACTAGCCCTTCTGCTGTTGCTTTCGACCGCCGCGCTTGCCGCGGGCAAGGGGACTCGCGTTGAAGTGCGCGTGGTGGGCAGCGGCGGCAAAGCGCTGGCCGAAGAGTTCGTCAACGCCAAGACGACCTCGATCAAGACCAGCCCAAAGGCAACCTGCCTTGGCGGCGGTACCGGCGGCAGCGGCAAGTCGGTGCAGGTGAAAGGGGCGACCGCGCTGGGCGCGCTGAGCCAGGCTTCGAAGCTGACGCCGTCCCTGCGCCCGCTGTTGGTCACCGACCACTTCCTTTCCGAATTCGGCCTCGGGCTGCTGCGGAATCGGCAAGTCGCCAGACGACCAAGAAGCTCTCCTGGTACCTCAAGGTCAACCACAAGAACCCCAACAAGGGCGGCGAAAAAGTCAAGCTGCACAAAGGGGACGAAGTGCTCTGGGCCCTGGAGCCCTACCCCTATCCCGACGAGCTCTCGCTGATTGCGCCGCACGAAGTGCGAACCGGACAAGCCGTTCACGGTCAGCGTCTTCTCCTATGACGACAAGGGGAAGAAGCACCCCCGCTGCCGGCGTCACGGTGACCGGTTCCAGTGCTCCCACAGGCGCTGACGGCACGGCGCACGGTAACGCTCTCGACGCCGGGCGTGTTGACCGCCACCGGCGGCAAGGACATCCCGTCCAATCAGGTCGCGGTCTGCCTCAACGGGGCCTGCTCCGGGGGCTGATCCCAAGTGAGGGCCACCCGCACGGCGGTCGCGTTTGCGCTGCTCTTTGCAGCGCTCGCGGCCGCCGGTTGCGGCCTCGGCCCCGGCAGCAAGGTCGGAGACGCCGAGCTGACGGTGACGCGGGACTACGGGACCGTGCCCGTGCTGCACCGCCAGCTTGGCGATCTGACCGAATCCGACACGGTGATTCGAGTGCTCGAACGCAACGCCGACATCACCACTCGCTACGGCGGTGGCTTCGTCCAGTCGATCGAAGGACTGGAAGCGGAAGAGAGCGCTGACGGCTCGTTCGACTGGTTCTTCTACGTCAACGGGGTCGAGTCGACGATCGGCGCCGCCGACTACTCACTGCACGGCGGCGAGTCGATCTGGTGGGACTACCGCGACTGGGATCGGCAGCGATGCGCGTGCCGGCCGTGGTCGGCTCCTGGCCGCAACCCTTCCTCGGCGGCTACGACGGCAAACAGCGGCCGGTGGCGGTCGAATGCCTCGGTGGGGGCAGCGCCTGCGAGGAGGTCGACGAACGGCTGGCGGGGGCGGGGGTGGACGTGTCCTCGCGGTCGCCGGGCGGGGCGATCCGAGTCCTGGTCGGTCCCTGGTCCCGAGTGCGGGGTGACCCGGCTGCGGCTCAGGTCGAGCGTGGCCCGCAAGTGAGTGGGGTCTTCGCTGACTTTCACCGTGAAGGAAATGACTACCGCCTCGCCGGGCTCGACGAAGCTGGTGACGTCGCCGGCAATTTCGGTCCCGACGTCGGCCTCGTCGCCGCCACGCGGCGCTACGAAGAACCGCCCGTCTGGGTCGTGACCGGGGCGACGCGCGGCGGGGGTGCGCGCCGCCGCCGGCCTGCTCGACGCCGACGACCTGCGCGACCACTACGCGGTGGCTGTCGAAGGCGGGCAAGCAGACGCCGCTGCCGCTGCGATGAGATCGCCGTTTGCCTACATGCCGCGGCCACGGCCGCTGCAGTCGGCCTCGCCGGGGGCCGCCGTCACCTACCTCGGCTCGCTCGTCGTCGTCGCCTTCCTCTACTCGAACCCGATCGTGCTGCTCGCGGTCGGGCTCGCGGTTGTCATCGCCGGTCGCCTGGCCGGGGCACGCACCGCGGTCCGCGCGGCGCTTCGGATGGGCCTTACCCTGGCCGCTGCTGATCGTCGTAGTCAACGCCCTGGTCGTCAGCCGCGGCGAGACGGTCCTCGCCCGGCTCGGCGACTGGCCGCTTTTCGGCCAGGTCGACGTCACCGCTCGAGGCGATCGTCGCCGGCCTCGTCCTCGGCCTGCGCGCCGCGGTGGTGATGGTCGCCTTCGCCGTCTACTCGGCCTGCGTCGATCCCGACCGCGTGCTGCGAGCGCTTCGTCCCCTCGCCGGCCGCTCGGCGCTGACCGCGACGCTGGTCTCGCGCCTGGTCCCGGTCGCCGCCGCCGACGCCGCCCGCCTGCGCGACGCCGCCCGCCTGCGCGGACCAGGCGCCGCCCCGGTCGGCAGGGCCCGCTGGCCCGCCGACTGCTCGCCGGCTCGCTCGACCGCGCCGTCGACGTCGCCGCGACCCTTGAGCTGCGTGGCTACTCGCTCGATGCGCCACGGGCCAAGAATCGCCGCGCCCGCTCGCGTTATGACCGCCGCTTCTACGCGGTCGGCCTCGCCGTCTTGGTGGTTGCGATCGTCGGTAAGGCCCTGGGTGCCGACAGCTTCAGCGAATACCCCGCCACCGAGATCGGCACCGGCGCCACAACCCTTGCGGTTGCCGCCGCTGTTGCCCTCAGCGGTCTTGCGCCCCTGCGCCGTAAGCCGCGCAGCTCACAGCGCGAACTCCGTTGGGTGCGCAATGCGCATACAACGGAGCTTGGCCGAGGGGCTTCGGGTGTCTGAGCTGGCAACGGAACCGCGGGCCGCGTCGGCCCTGGCGCTGACGGGCGTGACCTACGCCTATCCGACCGCGGACTCCGCGGCCCTGCGTGACGTCTCGCTCGACTTGCCTCCAGGTGAGTTCACCCTGCTCGCCGGGCGCTCCGCCTCGGGCAAGTCGACGCTCCTCCGTGCCGCCTGCGGCCTCGTCCCGCACTTCCACGGCGGCGAGATCGAGGGCCGGATCGAGGTCGCCGGCATCGATGCGATCGCCGCCGGTCCCGGCGAGCTGGCAGCGGTGGTCGGCTACGTCGCCCAGGATCCCGAGACCCAGGTCGTCTCGACCACCGTGGCCGCCGAGATCGAGTTGCCGCTCGAGATGCGCGGTGACCCGCCGGCCTCCCGCGCACGGGCCGTCGAGGAGGTCGCTCTGGCACTGGCGATTCCGCACCTGCTCGACCGTGCCGTCGACACCCTCTCTGGCGGCGAGCTCCAGCGGGTTGCCCTGGCTGCTGCCTTGGTCACCCGTCCCCGCCTCGTCCTCCTTGACGAGCCGACATCCCAGCTCGACCCTGTCGCCGGCGATGAGCTGATCTGGCTCCTGCGCCGCCTCAATGAGGAGTGGGGGGTGACCGTCCTCCTGGCTGAGCACCGCCTCGAGCGCTGCCTGGCGGCGGCCGACCGGGTCATCGCAATGACCGCTGGCGCTATTGCCTTCGATGGCCTGCCCGGCAGCTTCCTGGCCTGGGCGCAGGGAGCTGACCCAGCCCTGGAGACTCCCGCCGCCAAGCTGTTCTCGCTCGCCGGCATTGAGCCTCTTCCCGTCGGAGTCCGAGACGCGCGCCGAACTCTCGCCTCGACAGCTGTCGCACTGAAAAAGTTGAGAACGGAGGAGGTCCGACTCCCCTCGACCACAGCACTCAAGGCAAAAGACCTTTGGGTCGAGCTAACGCGCGCCGATACGCCCCACGACGTCCTCCGGGGTATCGACCTGAGAGTCGATGGCGGCGAACGCGTAGCCCTGATGGGTCGCAACGGCGCCGGCAAGAGCACTCTGCTGCGAACCGCCGCCGACCTGCAGGACCCCGTCCGCGGCAAGATCGAGGTCCCGGGTGAGATCGCCCTGCTGACCCAGAACCCGAGCGACTACCTGGTCCGCGAGCGTGTCGGTGACGAGCTTCCCGGCGATGCCGGCCTGGCGGCCCTGCGACTCGTCGGCCTCGAGCACGCGATCGACGCGGATCCGCGCGATCTCTCCGGCGGCGAGCGCCAGCGCCTGGCCCTGGCGATCGCACTCGCCGGCCGCATGGACGGCGATGCGTTGCCTGCCCTCGTTGCCCTCGATGAGCCCACACGCGGCATGGACCGTGCCCGCAAGGATGACCTCGTCGACCTGATCGGCGATCTCGCCGGACGGGGCGCGGGGCTCCTCGTCGCCACCCACGACGTCGAGTTCGCCGCCGCCTTTGCCGAGCGCGTCGTCCTGCTCGGCGACGGAGTTGTGATCGCCGACGGTCCCGCCGCGGAGATCCTCTCCGGCGGCTGGTACTTCGCCACCGAGGTCGCGCGCGTGCTCGACTTGCCTGGGGTCGTCACCCCGGAGCAGGGTGCCGAGGCGCTGCGACAACAGCCGCGGACGGAGCACTGATGTCCTGGCAGCTGACCAGCTTCATCATCCTCGCCGTCATCCTGTTCGGCGGCTTCGCCTGGTATGAGCGCTCGCGCCCGCCCTCGCAGGTGGTCGCCCTGGTCGCCGCCCTGGCCGCCCTGGCGATCGCCGGCCGGATCGCCTTCGCCGCCTTCCCCAACGTCAAGCCGACCACCGACATCGTCATCTTCGCCGGCTACGCGCTCGGCCCGGCGCCCGGCTTCGCGGTCGGCGCCCTGGCGGCCCTCGTCTCCAACTTCTGGTTCGGCCAGGGGCCGTGGACTCCCTGGCAGATGGCGGGCTGGGGGATGTGCGGGGTGATGGGCGCGGGGCTGGCTCTCTGGGTCCGCAACGTCAGTCGCTACACCCTCGCGGCACTTTGCGGCTTCGCTGCCATCGCTTACGGTGCGCTTCAGAACTTCTCGCTGATGGCGACCTACGGCCAAGATCACTCGATCCAGTACTTCCTCACCCTGGAGGCGCGCGCGATCCCCTTCGAAGTGGCGCACGTGGTCGGCAACGTCGCCTTCGCCCTGCTTGCCGGCCCGGCGATGGTGCGGATGCTGGTCCGCTTTCGTCAGCGTTTCCAGTGGCGCACGCCCGCCGTTGCGACGGCGATTCTGGCCGTCCTTCTGCTTCCCACTTTGGTGCCGGGAACGGCCAGGGCCGCCGGAACCGACGAGGCGGCGAACTGGCTCGAAGCGGCTCAGAACTCCGACGGTGGCTTTGGCTCATCGGCCTCCTCCGAATCGAGCGCCGCGCTGACCACCTGGGCGATGCTCGGCCTCGAGGCCACTGGGCGCAACCCTTTTGACGTGACCAGTGCCGCCGGTAGGAGCCCGATCGACTTCCTCCGCGGTCACCTCGAAGAAGTGAGCAGTCCTGGCGACCTCGCCCGCACGATCGTCGCGCTCCAGGGCGCCGGCGCTGACCCGCGCTCATTCGCCGGCCGCGACCTGGTCAGCGCCCTGCTCAAGCGCCGCGCCGCCAATGGCTCCTACGTTGGCTGGCCCGGGACCACGTCTTTCAGCCTGATCGCTCTGCGCACCGCGGGCGCCGACGAAGGCCTCGATGCGACTGTCTCGTGGCTGAACAAAGTGCAAAACGACGACGGCGGCTGGGGCGACGTGCCGGGACAGCCAAGCAACGCCGACGTCACCGGCTCGGTGATGCAGTCGCTTCCCGAAACGAAGGCGGCCCAGGCCGGCCTTTCCTACCTGCGCAAGCATCAGCGGCCCAACGGCGGCTTCGCCCTCGGCGCGGGCGGCGGCGTCAACGCCCAGTCGACCGCCTGGGCGGTGCAAGGGATGATCGCCGTCGGCGCCGACCCGGCCAAGGTCAGCGACGGTGGCAACAGTGCCCTCGACTACCTCGCCGCCAGGCAGGCCAGCGACGGGCACTATCGCTACTCTGAATCCAGCGATCAAACGCCAGTCTGGGTGACGGGCCAGGTGCTGGTCGCGGTTGCCGGCGACGCACTGCCAATCGAACCGCCGCCGCGCCAGCCGACCCCGACGACTGTGTCGCCATCAAAGGCGGCTCCGCCACCACCTGCCGGCGGCACGAGCCCGCCCGAGGAATTCGAATCGGTGCCTCCGGTGTCGGGCGCTCCAAGCGCCAGCGGCAACGGGGCGGCGACCGCGCCGCCGGCGTCGGCTGGCGCCATCCCGGCCTCGCCGCCGGCCCAGACGGGAACGCCCGAAGAAGCCGAATCCGAAGCCGTCCAGCCGACCTCGGCCACGGCGTCCCAGCCCGTCACCGTTTCCGGCTCGGGCCCCTCTCCGTGGGTCCCGATCGGCGTCGGCCTCGCCGCCACCGCCCTGGCCATCGGCCTGCCCTGGTGGCTCGGTCGTCGCTTCGCCTGGTAGCCGGCGAAGAGTGCATTTGACCCCGTATAGCGTGGTAAATGCACGTTTGACCATGGCAGGTGGCTATGTTGCAAGCGTGGAGGTAGAGACCGCGATTCGGAGCCGCCGCACGCACAAGGCCTTCGGGCCTGAGCCGCTCGGGCGCGAGGAGATCCTCGCGCTGCTCGAGCTCGCGCGCTGGGCGCCCAACCACCACCTCACGGTGCCCTGGCGCTTTCGCGTGGTCGGCCCGGACACGCTGGCGCGGCTGAAGCAGGCGGCCGGCCCCGAGGGAGCGGCAAAGCTCGATCGCGCTCCGACCCTGATTCTCGCCTCCTGCGTCCTCGGTGGCGACCCGGTTCAAAACGAGGAGGACCTGCACACGACCGCCGTCGCCTCCTACATCGTCCTGCTTGCCGCCCACGCCCGCGGCTACGCCGGCTACTGGCGCACTCCTGGTCTGCTGCGCTCGCCGGAGGGCCTCGGCGCCGTCGGGCTGCCCGGCAGCGAGCGCTTTGTCGGGCTCCTCCATCTCGGCCACCCGCGCCAGGAGAAGGAGGCCCCCGAGCGGCCACCGATCGAGCAGTCGACCGAGTTCCTCGCCTGATGCTCTCCCGTGCCACAGCAATCGAGGCGATCGCCGGCCAGCACTTCGAGGTCGTCGTGATCGGCGGCGGCATCACCGGCGCCGGCGTCGCCCTCGACGCTGCCTCGCGCGGCTACTCGGTGGCGCTGCTGGAGCGTGGCGACTACGCCGATCGGCACCTCCAGCCGCTCCTCGAAGATGGTCCACGGCGGCCTGCGCTACCTGCAGAACCTCGACCTCGGCCTGGTCCGCGAGGCGCTGCTCGAGCGCCAGCTGATGGTTCAGCTGGCGCCGCACCTGGTCTACCCGACGCCGTTCCTGGTCCCCTCCTTCGGCGACGAGCGCCGCGACCGCAGGCTCGGGATCGGGCTCAACATGTACGACGTGATGGCGACGACGCGGGTCGGTCGCAGCCGCCGCGAGATGCGCTCCTCCAAGGAGGCCGACGAGGACTACTACTGGTCGCCCGACCGCCACCGCACGATCGACCGCGACGAGGTGCTGGAGCTGGTCCCGGCGCTGGAGCCGCGCGATCCCAAGAACGCCTACCTCTTCTACGACTGCCAGACCGACGACGTGCGCCTCGTCCTGACCGTGCTCGGCGAGGCCGAGCGCTTCGGCGCGGTGATGCTGAACGGTGCCGAGGTGGTCGAGGTACTGGAGCGCGAGCGGCCGTGCCGCCGGTGTCGCCTTCGTCGAGGCCGGCTCGGGCGAGCGGATCGAGGTCGACGGCCGACAACGTGGTCAACGCCACCGGCGTCTTCGCCGACCGCATCCGGCCGGAGGAGACGATCGAGGAGGAGGACGTGCCGCGGATCGCGCCCAGTCGCGGCACCCACCTGCTGGTCGATCGCGCCGACCTCCGATCGGCTCCGCCGCCTGCATCGTCCCGGCCGGCGAGGGCCGGATGATCTTCGCCCTGCCCTGGTACGGGCGCACCCTGATCGGCACCACCGACAACGACTTCGAGGGCGACATCGACCACCCGCGCCCCGGCGGTGAGGACGTCGACTACCTGCTCGATGCGGTCAACGAGTTCTTCGGTATCTCGCTCGGCCTCGCCGACCTGGTCGGTGCCTACGCCGGTGTGCGGCCGCTGATCTGCCACCGGCGACCCGAAGCAAGTCGGTCGACATCTCGCGCAAGGCGGAGCTCTATGAGACCTCCTCGGGGATGCTGACGATCACCGGCGGCAAGCTCACCACCTGGCGGCGGATGGCGAAGCAGACGGTCGACCGCCTGGTCGAGCGCGAGGGCCGCGAGGCGCCCTGCCACACGGCCGAGATCCCGCTCGGCATGGAGGCGCGGCCCGAGGACCTCGAAGGCGCCCGAGGGGGTGGGGGAGGAGGCGCTCGAGCAGCTCGCCTTCCGCTACGGCCACGCCGCTCGCAAAGTCCTCGCCCTGGCGCGCGAGGACCCGAAGCTGGCCGCGCCGATCGTCGCCGGTCGCCCCGACCTGCTCGCCGAGGTCGTGATCGCCGCCCGCCACGAGCAGGCCCGCACGGTCGCCGACGTGCTGCTGCGCCGCACCCGCCTTGGCCTGCTCGCCGCGCCGCAGCTGCGTGACGCTGGCCCGGTCCGCGCCGTGGCCGAGGCGCTGGGCAGCTGAGCTGGGCTGGTCGCGGCGCGAGGTCAAGCGGGCCGCCGAGGCCTGGCCGGCCGCGGCAGCGGAGGCCGGCATCGACCCCGCCGGCTCACCCGTCGAGTCGCTGCAATAACCTGCCGCTCCGATGAACAAGACAGAACTTGAGTCCAAGCACCTCGCCGAGCTGCACTCGCTCGCCGCCGAGGCCGGCGTCGCCGCGTTACCGCATGCTGCCCCGCGCGCGAGCTGATCGAGAAGCTGAGCGGTGGCGAAGCCGAGAAGAGCGAGAAACCTCGAGGAGATCGCCCGCCGCGCCGCGAGCGCTCGTCTCGCGATCGCCCGCCGCGCCAGCGCCGCGAGCGTTCCGAGGGTCGCGAGACCGCCGGCCGCGAGCGCCCCGCCCGCAAAGAGACGAGCGCCGAGCCTGCCGCGCCAAAGCCCGCCGCCGAGCCCGAGCGCGCGCCCGAGCCGTCGCAGCCGTCCCGGGAGCCCGCCGCCGCGGCCGGAGATGCGACGCGCCCCAAACGCCGCCGCCGCCGTCGCTTCGGCCGTCGAGCAGCAAGAGCCTGCGCCCTCAGGATCTGCTGCTGCCGCCGCCCGGTCGCCAGGCGCTGGTCTACGGCGAGAGTCGCGACACCTGCACCGTCGCTGCTGCGCGAGATCGCCGCCGAGTTGGGCGGTGCCTCTGAGGGCCCCGACCCGATCGCCCTGCTGATCGATCCCAGCCCCGAGGAGCTGGCCGACTGGAAGCGCGAGGCGCCCGAGGCCGAGATCGTCGTCGCCGCCCAGGCGCGCCACGCCGGTGACGCCCTCGCCCAGGCCGTGCGTCGTGCCGGAGAGGGCGAAGATGTGATCCTCCTGGTCGACTCCCTGACCCGGCTAGAGGACGCCGACACCGCGAGAGAAATCTTCGATGGTGGCCTCGGCCTATCAAGCTCCGGCTCACTGACCGTCGTCGCGGCCCTAGAGCGCGCATCCTCGTAGCCCCGTTCGGGTCAGGGGTGGAGCGTCTTGCACTTTTTCGGCGCGGACCTTGCGGCGTCAGCTAGCTGACGTACCATCGAAAAAGTTAAGCGAAACCCCTGACCCGAACGGGGCTAACGCCGATACGCGATACGCCGCCAGGACGGCTCTTTGGAGAGCTCGATCAGCTCGGAGCTGCGATCCGGCTGCACGTAGCCGAAGGTCTGGGTGCGCTCGTCGAAGACGACGTCGAGCTCACCCTCCTTGACCCGCTGGTCGAGCCAGGCGCCGCGGAAGACGAGGCGGCGCAGCCAGTGCACGAGGCTGCGGTTGGCGGGACCGACCAGGTCCTCCCAGTTCTCGTTGATGTGCTCACCGAGGCGCGAGCTGGGCTCGGCGATCTCGCCGCTGACGGCGAGGTCGAGCAGGTCGTCGAGCTCCTCCTGGCTCAGTCCCTGGTCGACGAAGCCGAGTTTGACCGCGGCCTGCTCGACCCGCTGGCCGAAGTCCCCCTCGTTGAAGGCGAAGCGGAGCTCCCCGTACTCAAGTACGTAATCGGAGCCAGACTCGTAGTTCCCTCGGCGGGTCGTTTTCTTATCCATGAGTTGAAGCCAACTGCTCGCGCAAGCCCAGCGGGAGCAGGTGCATGGATCATGCCGATCATCGTAGTCTCGTGCCCGCGTGGGCCCCTGCCTGAAACGCTGTTTGCACCGATGACGGGGCGACTTTGTTGCCGGCGGGCATTGACAGGGCCAGATGTCAGAGGAGCTCCTTGCCCAGCGTCTTCGTCGCCTGCCTGTCGTGAGCGTGCTCGGCCGCGAGGTCCGCGTCGCCCGGGGGCCGCGCTCACGGTTGCTCGGTCTGGCTCACCTCGATCGTGAGCAGGCCGGCTCGGGCCTGCTGATCCCGCGCTGTTCGAGTGTCCACACCTTTGGCATGCGCTTCTCACTTGACCTCTATTTCCTCGACGAGCGTGGGGAGGTGCTCGCCACTCGCCGGCTGCTGCCGGCCCGGCGCCTCGTAATTTGCAGGCGGGCCAGGGCGGTCTTGGAGCTGCCGGCGGCGGAGGGGGGAGAAATCCTCACCGTCATCTCTTAGACCGGCCAATGCTTCCCCAGCGCCGTGAGATCGCCAACCTTGTCGTCTGCGAGGACGATGCCCAAACGCTCGAGCTGCTCTGCGACAACCTGGTCGCTGATCGTTTCGGGGTGCTGCCGGCCCCGAATGCCTCCGATGCCCTGCGGCTCTGCCGCTACAACCACCCCGATCTGCTGCTGCTTGATCTATCGCTGCCCGACGCCTCAGGGCTCGACGTGTTGCGTGAGATTCGCGAGGCCGACGGGGTCACCTCGCGCTTCGATCCCGGCCTGCCGGTGATCGTCCTCACCGGCCACGGCTCCGACGATGACCGAGTGCGCGGGCTGGAGACGGGAGCCGACGACTTTCTCGTCAAGCCGCTCTTCTACCCAGAGCTTCGTGCCCGCATCGGCGCGGTCCTGCGGCGCGGATCGGGTGCGCGCCAGGGGCCACTCCGCGTCGGCGACATCGTCGTTGACCCGGCACGGCGCAAGGCCTGGGTCGGCGAGCACGAGGTCGTGCTTTCGAACAAGGAGTTCGGCCTGCTGCGCGTGCTTGCCGGCGAGCCCTCGCGGGTCTTCACCAAGCGCGAGTTGCTCGAGGCTGTCTGGGGGTATCGCAGCCCAGCGCGGACGCGAACGCTCGATTCCCACGCCAGCCGGCTGCGGCGCAAACTCGATCCGGAGGGCGGCCGCTACGTGATCAACTGCTGGGGTTACGGCTACCGCTTGATTGACGGATGACCGAGTTGGCTCAGATCTTTGCCGGCTGGCCCGTCGTCCTCTCGATGGCCGCTGCCGTGGCGGCGCAAACCCTGCGTGCGGGCAGGCGGCGTAGCGCCCTCAACGAGGCGCTGCACGAGCTGCGCCGCCCACTTCAAGCAGTGGCCCTGGCGACTGGTCCGCAATTCGAAGGCTCGGCTGGCGCCGGGGAGCCGATTGAGCTTGCCGCGGCGGCGCTCGAACGCCTCGACCGCGAGATCAACGGCGGTCCATTGGTGCCCGCATTGGGCTCGATCGATGCCGCCGCGCTTGCGCGCTCGGCCGTTGCGCGTTGGCAGGCACGAGTGCAGATCATGGAAGGCTCGCTTGAGCTGCGCTGGAACGCTGGCGAGGCACTCCTCAGCGGCGATCGCAGTGCACTCGCCCAGGCGCTCGACAACCTGATCGTCAACGCGATCGAGCATGGCGGCCCGACGATTGTCGTCGCCGGCAGGGTGCTCGAGGGACGCCTGCGCATTGCCGTCGTCGACTCTGGTTGCGCGAAGCGGCCGCGCTCGCGGCGCAACAGCCCTGCCCAGGTGATCGCCCGGCTCTCGGGCCGGCACCACCGCGGCCACGGCCTTGGCGTGGTTCGGCGGGTCGCAGCCGATCATGACGGTCGGTTCGCCCTTCGTCGCGCGGAACGGGGGTCGCTCGCTGTGCTCGAGCTGCCGTTGGCCGAGGCGGAGACCGGGCGGGCGGCGTGAGCCGGCGCACCCGGGCGTTGGCCTTCCTTGGGCTTGCTTTGATCACCGCCATCTTGGCGGCCGGGATCGCCGACAGCTATGGCTCGCGGGTAGCGAGCGGCTACGGCCCCTTGCGCCAGGTCGTGGTTGCGACGAAGGGCTTCGAGGCGAAGAGCGCTCTGCGGCCCGCAGATGTCGCCAGCGGGTTCGAGGTGCGCCGGGTGCCGGCTCGGTTTGCGCCCCCGGGCGCCCTGCACGACCCGCGCGAAGCGCTCGGCCTGGCGCCTGCCGTTGAGCTGGAGCCGGGCTCCTATCTAGTTGCAAGCCAATTGCAAGTGCGACAGTCGCAGAGTGGGTCGACCGGCACACTCGGGCCGAGCCGCCGTCCGGTCGAAATCGCGGTCAGTGGCGCCGAAGCCCTGCTGGCGACGGGGGCGGGTGTGGCCGGCACAAAGGTCGATGTCGTCGTCACTACCGAGCCGAGTGGCAGCGGTCCGGGTCGCACCTACGTGGCGGCCGCCGCGGTGCCGCTGCTGGCACTCGGCCCAGGAGCCGATGGGCCAGGTCCGGGTGGCACGGCCGCAGCGATCCTGGCGTTGACCCAGCAGCAGGCCCTGCGCCTGATCGCCGCCGAGAGCTTCGCCCGCAAGCTGACATTGCTGCCGGAGGTATGAGCGGTGGCGACGCGGGAGCACCACATGGCCGGTCTCGCCGATGAGCTCCGCTTTCGCCTGATCGAGCGGCGTCGGGTCGAGGCCGCGGGTGGAGGCGCCGCCACGGTGGACCTCGCCGATGAGGTGCATGCCCTGGTCGACGAAGGAGGCCGCGTCTGCTCGGGCCCGCCGACCGCGGGCCGCGGTCGCGGAGAGGATCGTCCGCGACACCGTCGGCCTCGGCCCGCTCGAGGACCTGCTCGCCGACCCGGCGGTCGAGGAGGTGATGGTCAACGGGCCCGACGACGTCTACGTCGAGCGGGCGGGCGGATCGAGGCCGACCGATGTCCGCTTTCGCCGACGAGGAGGAGCTGCGCAACACGATCGAGCGCATCCTCGCGCCGCTGGGACGGCGGATCGACGAGCTCAGCCCGATGGTCGACGCCCGCCTCGCCGACGGCTCGCGCGTCAACGTCGTGATCCCGCCGCTGGCGATCGACGGGCCGGCGCTCTCGATCCGGCGCTTCGGCGCCGCTCGGCCCGGCCCGCAGGAGCTGGTCGAGCTCGGGACGCCTCAGCGCTGCTCAGCGCGAGCTGCTCGAGCAGGCGGTCGCGGAGCGGCGCAGCATCCTCGTCAGCGGCGGTACCGGCTCCGGCAAGACGACCCTGCTCAACGCGCTCTCGAGCTTCATCGACTCCGGCGAGCGGGTCGTGACGATCGAGGATGCGGCCGAGCTGCGTCTGCAGCAGCCCCACGTGGTCCGGCTGGAGAGCCGGCCGGCCGAGCGTCGAGGGCAAGGGGCGAGGTGACGATCCGCGACCTGCTGCGCAACGCCCTGCGGATGCGCCCCGACCGGATCGTGATCGGCGAGGTGCGCGGGCCCGAGGCGCTCGACCTGCTGACCGCGCTCAACACCGGGCACGAGGGTGCGCTCTCGACCGTGCACGCCAACTCGCCCGCCGACGCGCTCAGCCGTCTCGAGACGCTGGCGCTGATGGCGGGGGTCGGGCTGCCGCACGAGGCGATCGCCGAGCAGGTGCAGCGCGGCGTCGACCTCGTCGTCCAGGTCGAGCGCCGCCCCGACGGCTCGCGCGGCGTCGCCGAGATCGCCGAAGTGCTTCGGGTCGCGGGGGCCACGGCCGTCAGGGCCCTCGACGCCGGCGGGAAGCGGTGAGCGGCGGCTCCGGGCTCGTCGTTCGCTCGTCGGTGCGGCCGCGGGTGGTCTGCTCGCTGTCGCGGCGCGTGAGGCGCTGCTCGCCAGCCCCGCCGTCGCGCGGTGGGTGCGCCGTGCGTTGGAGCCGCTGCGGCGGGCTGGTCGCGAGGGCTACTCGCCCTCGAGCCCCGAGCGCCGGCGGCTCGCCGTGCTCGGCAGCGCCGCGACCGTGGCCGGCGGCTGGTTCGTCGGCGGCGTGCCGCTGGCGCTGCCGCTCGCGGTCGCCGGTCCGGCGCTCGCCGGCCTGGGTCGATCTGGCGGCACGGCGCCGGCGCTACCGCTGCGCGGTCGAGCGGGCGCTGCCCGACGTGGCGACTCGCGGTCGCCGACTCGCTCGACGGCCGGGCGCTCGCTGCGGGCCTCGCTGCCGGCGGCCGCCGCCTCGCTCGACGGGCCGCCGGCGGCTGAGCTGGCGCGGCTCGGCGCCGAGCTCGAGCTCGGCGCCGCGACCGGTCGAGGCCGTCGCCGCCTGGCGTCGGCGGATGCGCTCGGCGCGGGTCGATGCCTTCGCCGCGGCACTGCTCAGTCAGCGGCTCGCGGGCGGAGATCTGGCCGGTCTGCTGCGCCGCTTCGCCGACGGGGCGGCGGAGCGCGACCGGGTCGCCGAAGACGCCAAGGCAGCGACCGCCCAGGCTCGCTTCACCGGCCTGCTTGTGGTTGCGATGCCGACCGGCGGCGCTCTCTTCGCCGAGCTGCTCCAGCCAGGATTCCTCGCCAAGGTGCTGGGCTCGCCTGCTTCGGCGCTGCTGCTCGTGCTCGCCGCCCTGCTCCAGCTCGCAGGGTTCGTCGCGATCCGACGCCTCTCGCAGGTGGTCGAGTGAGTCGCGGCTCGGAGGCCCGCGTGAGCCCGGCGGGACTCCTGGTCAGCCGTGGCAGTCCTGCTCGTCTGGGCGGGACTGCGTGAGCTGGGCGCAGACGCCCCGACCCGCCGTCTCGCGACTTCGGCCCGCGGCGGGCGCTTGGCGAAGGCCGCGTTTCGTCTCGGCCTGCCCGCGCGCATCGCCGCTCTGGCCTCGAGGCGCGCCTGCCGCTGGCCGCGGTCCTCCTGCGGCAAGCTCGCCGGTGCCGCCAGCGGCGGCCTCGTCGCCCTGGCGGCCGCGCCGGCGGCGCCAGGGCGATCTCTCATTGCTGGTCGCGGCTGGCTTGCCCGCGGCCGGCTTCCTCGCCCCCGACGCGCTGCTCGAGCGCCGGACGCGGCGGCGCAAGCGTCGCCTCGTCGGCGCACTGCCCGACGCCTCGATCTGCTCGCGGTCGCGCCACTGCCGGCCGCGGTCCGGCTGCGGGTTTCGCCGAGCTCGCGCGGGCAGGCGACGGGCCGCTGGCCGAGGAGCTGCGGATGACGGTCGCCGAGCTCTCCTGCGGTCGCCCGCTTGCCGGCGGCGCTGCGCTCGCTGCGCGGCCGCGTTCCCGGTAGCGAGATCGCGACGCTCTGCGCTGCGATCGAGCGCTCGCGCCGCTTCGGCTCGCCGCTGGCCGAGCAGCTGCGCCGCCAGGCCGAGCGCCCTGCGCCGCGATCAGCGCCGCGCGGTCGAGGAGCACGCCGCCCGCGCCGCGCCGAAGATCCAGCTCGTCGTCGCCCTCGTCCTCGTCCCCTCGGTCCTGCTGATGATCGCCGCCGGCCTGATCGCCAACGCCGACGTCCTGCTCTCAGGGTTTCTGAGCCGCCCGGACGCGGAGGACAGCCGCGAGATCGCCGGGTGTGACTAGCGCGGCTGTCCGGGAGCAGAGGAGGCGGCGCTTGTCTCCAGGCCTCCTCGCGCAGGCGCTTGGCAACGGTGGCCGTGGCGGCGCGGATCGATGTCGAGATCGGCGGCGTCTTCTTGTGGCCGTTGACGTAGCAGCAGAGGGTGCCGTCGACGAGCTCGAAGGCGAACTTCTTCGGCGCCGCTTCGGTCGAGCCAGACGATGAAGGTGGGGGAGAAGAGCCGGCGCAGCCAGACCGGGTCCTGGTCCTTGCCGGAGAAGATCTCGTAGCGCTCGTCGAGCGCCTCGCTCTCCAGCTTGACCCGCTGCTTGGAGCGGCGGAAGACGTCCTCGAACTTCTCCAGCGCCCGCAGGCCGAACTTGCGCTGGCAGTAGAGCTCGGGAACGCTGGGCGGCGCACTCGGGCACCTCGACCAGGCCGACCGTGTAGCGGTAGTAGTTGGTCTCGCGGTTGCCTTTGCTGTCGCTGGTCTCTTCCTCATAGGTGTAGAGGGCGAGGATGCCGTCGACGCCGTCGGCCAGCGGGCCAGCGAAGGAGTGCGCTCGGCGTAGCGGTCGTCGCCCTTGCGCAGCAGCGGCGTCGTCGGCGGCAGCGGCGCCGCGGCCGCCGAGGGTCAGGCCGTGCTGGCTGGGCGTAGACCTGCGAAGAAGGCGTCGTCGGCGCGCGAGTCGGCGATCGCGAAGACGATCAGCAGCGAGACAGGACCAGCGCCGCGCCGGCGGCGCCCGCGCCGATCGCGGCGCCGAGGTAGACGGCGGCAGCAACGCCGGCGGCGAGCGACGAAGACCGTCGATCAGCGATCCAGGTCAGCGGGCCTGCCCGAGCAGCCGCCGGAAGTGGAAGCCGCGCAGGTCGTTGGCGTCGTCCGGGAGGCCCTCCGGCGGGCGCCTGGGGAGGCGGTGCGGTCTGCTCCTCGCTCACGCCGGCAACCTACAGCGCAGGCGGTTGCAAATGGGCTTGCAATGGGGGGTCGTGTTGCAAAGTGGGGGAGAGTGGGTTACTGTGGCGATCGAGTTGAAGCCCAGGACCGGGGTGGTGAGGCTCCTCCCACCTCATCACTCCGGTCCTAACTCTTTTCCTGGTCCTCCCGCTCAGAAAGGAACCGCCGAGGTGGCATTTCGGGGTCTCTACGAGCACAGTCTCGATTCCAAGGATCGCCTCACGGTTCCCTCGCGGTTCCGCGCCGCCCTCTCCGATGGCATCGTTCTCTCCAAGGGCTTCGACCCCTGCGTCTGGGTGCACACGACCGCCGAGTTCGAGCAGCTCTCCGACCGCTTCCTCTCGCCGCACAGCCCCTTCGGCCGCGACGCGCGCCAGCTGCGCCGCCGCTTCCACGGCGGCTCCTTCGACGAGAAGCTCGACTCCGCCGGCCGCATCCGCGTGCCCAAGCCGCTGATCGAGCACGCCGGTCTCGACGGCCACTGCGTCGTCGTCGGCGCGGGGGAGTACCTGGAGATCTGGAACGCCGAGGCCTGGGCCAAGCAGGAGGCCGAGCTCGACGCCGCGGCGCCGGAGATCGCCGAGGGCCTGGCCGCGGACGGAGCGCCTGAGTGAGATGGCGACCCGTGCCTACTCAACCCCGACCCTGTCCCGTCGAGACTTAACTCGCGCAAACCTTGTCTATATGCCGACCGAACACGAACCCGTCCTCGCCGCGGAGCTAGTTCGACCTGCTGGCGCCCCGAGCCGGGCCAGACCGCGGTCGACTGCACCTTCGGCGCCGGCGGCCACGCGCGCCTCGTCGCCGAGGCCTTGGGTCCCGACGGGACGCTGATCTGCATCGACCGCGACCCCGGCGCGCGCGGCCCGCTTCGCCAAGCCTTCGCCGTCGAGGTCCCCTGCTCAACTCGCTTCATTTCCAGCGACTTCGCGGCAGGTCTTCGTGCCCTGTACGGCGAAGGCATGCGCCCAGAGATGATCTACATGGACCTTGGAATGTCCTCGATGCAGATCGACGCCTGGGAGCGGGGCTTCTCCTATTCCTACGACGCGCCGCTCGACATGCGCATGGACACGCGCCAGCAACTCGAGCGCCGCCGACCTCGTCAACGAGTGGCCGGAGTCGCGGATCGCGCAGGTCGCTGCGTCGCTTCGGCGAGGAGCGCTACGCCGGCGGGATCGCCCGCGAGATCGTCCGCCGCCGGCCGCTCTCGACCACCTCCGAGCTGGTCGACGCGATCAAGGCCGGGATGCCGGCCTCGGCCCGCTTCGGCGGCGGCCACCCGGCCAAGCGCACCTTCCAGGCGATCCGGATCGCCGTCAACGGCGAGCTCGACTCGCTCGAGGACGCGCTGCCGACGGCCTGGGACATGCTTCCGCTCGGCGGTCGCCTCGGCGCGATCTCCTTCCACTCGCTCGAGGATCGGCCGGTCAAGCAGTTCCTCGCCGAGCGCGCCGGGCTGCGTCTGCCCGCCCGAGCTGCCGGTCTGCGTCTGCGGCCGCGAGCCCGAAGCCGAGCTGCTGACCCGCCGCGCCGTCGCGCCCGGCCCCGAGGAGGTCGAGACCAACCCGCGCTCGCGCTCCGCCCACCTGCGCGTCGCGGTGAAGATCGCCGAGAACCGGCCGCGGTCGGAGGCCGCTGATGGCCGTCGCCGCGACCGCTCGCAGCGCGCGCCGCCCCGGCGCCAGCGCGCAAAGCGCCGGTCGCGCAGGAAGCCGCTCCGGCACTCGAAAGCGCGCTCCGGCCGCGCAAACCGCTCGCGCCGGCCCGTACCAAGCGCCGTACTCCCGCCCGCAAACGCTCGCGTCCCAGCCCGCCGCCCCGGTGGCCAGCTGATCCCGATCGCCGTCGGCGCCGCCACCGCGGTCCGCCAGCTGCCCGACTCGGGCCTGATGGTGCGGATGACCCGCGGCCGCGCCTGGATCGGCGTGCTCGGCGTGCTGCTGGTCGGGATCGTCGCGCTCAACGTGGTCACCCTCAGTCTCTCCTCGACTGCCGGTCATATCGACGCAACATCACCGCCCTGGAAGAGGAGAACCCGCTGTTGCGTGCGAATAACGATCGCCTCTACGGCTCGGCCCGCATCCGCCACGAAGCCGCGGCCCTTGGCCTCGCCGCCGCGCCCACCGACCAACTCACTTACGTGCAGGCCTCCAGTAAAGACGTCGCGATGGCCGCCCAGCGACTCGCCGCCGCCGGCCCGGGCTACTAGGGGCCGGCCGCGATGCGGCTTGATCGAGCGACGGATCGGCCTCCTCTTCGCCGGCTTCCTCCTCTGCTTCCTGCGTGATCGTCGGCCGCGCCTTCTGGCTGCAGGGAGTGCAGGGCGCGAAGCTCGCCTCCGAGGCCGTCAGCCAGCAGACCGAAGCGATCGCCGTGCCCAGTCTGCGCGGCAGCCTGCTCGATCGCCGCGGCAACGCCCTCGCCGCCTCCGAAGACGCGGCGACGATCTTCGCGATGCCGTACCAAATCAACAAGCCCGCCCTGGCGGCGGAAAAACTGGCGCCGATCCTCGGGTTGGACCAGCGCAAGGTACTGAGTGCGGTGACCGCGGAAACGGCCTTCTCCGTGCTCGCCAAAGAAGTCGCCTTGCCGACGGCCAAGCGGATCGAACGCCTTCATCTGCAGGGCATCGGGCAGGACCCCGACAGCCGCCGCACCTACCCGCAGGGCGACCTGGCCGTCGCAGGTGATCGGTGCCGTCGGCTCCGAAAACCAGGGCCTGACCGGACTCGAGGAGGGCGAGGAATCGGTGCTGCACGGGACCGACGGCGAACGCCGCATCGTCACCGACGCGCTCGGCGAACCGATCCGGCTGGAAACGGTCCAGCGAAGCCGAAGACGGCGAAGACGTCCAGCTCACGCTCGACCCGGCGATCCAGCAGAAGACCGAGGAAGTGCTGGGCGAAGTCGGCGAAACCTACGCCCCGAAGGGCGCGACCGCGATCGTGATGGACCCGCGCAACTCGCAGATCCTGGCGATGGCGAACTGGCCGCCGGTCGACCCATCCGACCTCTCCAGCGCCAGCCCCGAAGACCTGATGAACCGGGCGACCGGCTTCAACTACGAGCCGGGCTCGACCTTCAAGGCGTTCACGGTCGCCGCGGCGCTCGAAGAAGGCTGGTGACGCCGGAAACCTCCTTCTACCTGCCGCCGCAGCTCCAGGTCGCCGACCGTGTCGATCGAAGACGCCGAGGCACGCGCCGCCGGTGACGCTGACCGTCGGTCAGATCCTCGCCCAGTCCTCGAACGTCGGCGCGGTGACGATCGGGCTGAAGCTGGGCGCCGAGCGCTTCAGCAAGTGGATCGACCGCTTCGGCTTCGGCCGCCGGACTGGGGTCCAGTATCCCGACGAGGAAATTGGGCTCGTGCCGAAGCTGGACGAATACTCCGGCTCGACGATGGGCAACCTGCCGATGGGACAGGGACTCTCGGTGACGCCGATGCAGATGATTGCCGGCTACCACGGCGATCGCCGACGGCGGCATCCTCAAGCGGCCGCAGCTGATCGAGAAGGTCGGCGAAGAAAAGGTGCACGAGCCGAAGGGCCACCGCGTGATCAACGCCGCTGTGGCAGCGCAGGTGCGCGAAATGCTCGAGGGGGTGCTGGCAGCTGGCGGCACCGCCTCGGAGGTGAGCGTGCCCGGCTACACGCTGGCCGGCAAGACCGGCACCGCGCAGGTGGCCGAAAACGGGACTTACTCCGAAAACGAAGTACGTGGCCTCGTTCATCGGCTTCGCGCCGGCTCAGGACCCGCAGTTGCTGGTTGCGGTGATCGTGGACCAGCCGCAGGGGGAAATCTACGGTGGGTCGGTGGCGGCGCCGGCGTTTGGCAAGATCGCGGCGTTTGCGTTGCCTTATCTCGGGGTGCCGTCGGAATAACGAGAGGTCGTCGGGTGCCCCTGCCCGGAAGACCGTCCGGCTGGCAGTAACGCTGATGCGTAGGGTGGTCGCTCCCAAAGCCTTCCGGGCAGGGGCACCCGACGACCTTCCTAGAATCGACAGGCATGAGATTGGACGCGCTCGCTGCGGAGATTGCGGGAGCCCGGATTGCCGGGGAATCCGCCGTTGAGGTGGCGTCTCTCGCTTACGACAGCCGAAAAGTTGGGCCGGGGACGCTGTTCTTCTGCGTGCCCGGGGAAAAGAGCGATGGGCATGAGTTTGCGCGCGGCGGCTGTCGAGGCTGGGGCCGTGGCGCTGGTTGTCGAGCGGGAGCTGGATTTGGACGTGGCGCAGGTGGTGGTCGCCGATGCGCGGGCGGCGATGGCGCCGCTTGGCGGCTCGGTTTTGGGGGGATCCGACGGCGGAGCTGCGAGTCGTTGGGGTGACGGGGACCAACGGGAAGACGACGACGGCGTTCCTGCTGCGGGAGATCCTCGAGGCCGCCGGGGTTCAGTGCGGGCTGCTGGGGACCGTGCAAGCAGGTGGTCGGTGGGGTGGAGGAGGAGGTTGAGCGGACCACGCCGGAGGCGATCGACCTGCAGGCGACGTTTCGACGGATGCTCGAGGCCGGCGACAAGGCCTGCGTGATGGAGGTCTCCTCGCACGCGCTGGCGCTGCACCGGGCCGACGCGATCCACTTCGAGCTGGCGCTCTTCACGAACCTGACCCAGGACCACCTCGACTTCCACGCCGACATGGAGGACTACTTCCGGGCCAAGCGGCTGCTCTTCGAGATCGGGCCGGGTGCCGCGATCGTCAACGTCGACGACCCGTACGGGCGGCGCCTGGCCGACGGAATTCGACTGCGTCACCTTCTCCGCCGAGGGCGTCGAGGCCGACTACGTAGCGCCAGCGGGGTCGAGCTTCGACGCCGGCGGGGCCGAGTTCTCGGTCGGCGGGATGGCGCGATCCGAACGCGGTCTGCCGGGGCACTTCAACGTCGCCAATGCGCTCGGCGCGTTTGCTGCGGCGCGTGGCGACTGCGGGGTCGAGGCCGCGCGACCGCGGCGGCCGGGGCTGGCGCGGGCGGCGCGGGTGCCGGGGCGCTTCGAGCCGATCGACGAGGGGCAGGCCTTCGCCGTCCTGGTCGACTACGCGCACACGCCCGACTCGCTGGAGAACGTGCTGCGGGCGGCGCGGCGGCTGACCGAGGGCCGGCTGATCGCGGTCTTCGGCGCCGGCGGCGACCGCGACCGCGACAAGCGGCCGAAGATGGGACGGGCCGGGGCCGAGCTCTCCGACCTGGCGATCGTCACCTCCGACAACCCGCGCTCCGAGGACCCCGAGGCGATCGTCGCCGAGGTCGTCGGCCGGGGTCGAGAACGGCGCCAACGTCGAGGTCGAGGTCGACCGCCGCGCGGCGATCGCGCTGGCGCTCGGCCGGGCCGCAGCCCGGCGACACGGTCGTGATCGCCGGCAAGGGACACGAGCAGGGCCAGGAGTTCGAGGACGGCCGCAAGATCCCCTTCGACGACCGCGAGGTCGCCCGCGAGGAGCTGCGGAAGCTGGGCAGCCCGGCGTGAAGCTCGGCGCCGAGCGAGATCGCCGCGGCGATGCGGGGCCGAGATCCTCGCCGAGGGCGAGGCCGGCGCGCCGGCGCGGGCGACGATCGACTCGCGGCGAGACCGGGCCCGGTGACCTCTTCTTCGGCCTGCGCGGCGAGCGCGTCGACGGTGGCGAGTTCGCCGCCGCGGCGATCGAGGCCGGCGCCTGGGGCGTCGTAGTCGACCCGGCGATGGCGTCGAAGTTGCCTTCTTCGCCGGCTGGAGACGACTCCACGCCCGGCGCCTGGGTCTTCGCCGTCGCCGATCCGCTTGCGGCGATGCAGGCGCTCGCCCGGCCTGGCGACGTGCGCTCGGCGCCGCGCGTCCTCGGCGTCACCGGCTCGGTCGGCAAGACCTCGGTCAAGGACATCGCCCGGGCGCTGCTGCCGGGGCGTGTGCACGCCAACCGCGAGAACCTCAACACCGAGATCGGGCTGCCGCTGACCGTGCTCGAAGCCCCCGAGGACACCGACGTCCTGGTGCTGGAGATGGCGATGCGCGGGGCCGGCCAGATCGCCGAGCTGGCCGCGATCGCCGAGCCCGAAGTCGCGGTGATCACCAACGTCGGCCCGGTCCACGTCGAGCTGCTCGGCTCGGTCGAGGCGATCGCGGCGGCCAAGGCCGAGGTCCTCGGCGGCGCTGCCGGCCGACGGGACGGCGGTCGTGCCGGCTCGACGCTGGCGAGCTGGAGCCGCACCTGGCGCGCGGCGCCGCGGCTGCTGCGCTTCGGCCCCGGCGGCGACGTCGAGGCGGTCGAGAGCGAGGGTCGCGGATGGCGTCACCGAGGCGCTGATCGAGACGCCGGCAGGGCGTCAGCCCTTCCAGTTTCCCTTCGCCGAGGCGCACAACCTCGATAACGCGCTGGCGGCCGTCGCCGCCGGCGTGGCGCTGGGCGCGCCCCTCGCGGAGATGGCCGATCGCGCTGCGAACATAGGCTTCTCCCGCTTTCGGGGCGAGCGCCTCGAGCTGGGCGACGGGATCGTCCTCGTGAACGACTGCTACAACGCCAACCCGGTCTCGATGCGCGCCGCGCTCGACCACCTCGCCTCGCTCGGGGCGACGCGGCGGATCGCGGTTCTGGGTGAGATGGCCGAGCTCGGACCGGAGGCGGCCGCCTATCACCGCGAGATCGGCGAGCAGCGCCCGCGCCGGCGGCGTTGACCTGCTGATCGGCGTCGGTGAGCCGGCCCGCGAGTACGGGCCGGACGAGCTGCTGGCGCACGCCTGAGGAGGCGGCCGAGCTGCTCGCCGCTCAGGCCGAGCCCGGCGACGCGATCCTGGTCAAGGGCTCGCGCTCGGCCGGCCTCGAGGCCGTGGCCGAGACACTCGGGGAGCTGCTGGGGTCTTCGGGGGGCGACGAGGACGCGCCCGGTCATGGGTGAAGTCCTGATCGCCGGCATGGCGGCGATGCTGATCTGCATCTTCCTCGGCCCCAAGTTCATCGAGTACCTGCGGGTCGGGAGTTCGGCCAGCACATCCGCGAGGACGGGCCGCAGGAGCACCACGCCAAGGCCGGCACGCCGACGATGGGCGGCCTGATCATCTTCGCCTCGATCTGCGTGCCCTACCTCGTCCTCTCCGATCGCGACGCGCAGAGCATGGCCGTCTTCGGCGTCGCGATCGGCTGCGCCGCGATCGGCTTCGCCGACGACTTCATCAAGATCGTCAAGCGCCGCTCGCTCGGCCTCTCGGCCCGCTGGAAGATCCTCCTGCCAGCTGCTTCCTCGCGCTCGGCCCTCTGGTGGGTCGCCCGCCACGAGGTCGGCCTCGAGCCGATCCTCTACTTCCGCATCGGCGGCGCCAGCGTCGACCTCGGCCCGGTCCTCTACTTCGTCCTCGTCTTCCTCGTCATCGCCGGCACCTCCAACGGGGTCAACCTCACCGACGGCCTCGACGGCCTCGCCGCCGGCTCCTGCGCGATCGTCCTGCTCGCCTACACCGCGATCGCCTTCGTCACCAACGAGCAGCAGAACCTCGCCCTGCTCTCGGCCTGCCTGGTCGGCGCCTGCATCGGCTTCCTCTGGTTCAACGCCTTCCCGGCCTCGATCTTCATGGGCGACACCGGCTCGCTCGGGCTTGGGCGGCGCGATCGGCGCCCTCGCGGTGATGACCCAGACCGAGGTGCTGCTGCTGATCATCGGCGGCATCTTCGTGATCGAGGCGCTCTCGGTCGCGATCCAGGTCTTCTCCTTCAAGACCTTCCGCCGCCGCGTCCTCCTGATGGCGCCGCTGCACCACCACTTCGAGATGATGGCCTGGTCGGAGACCAAGATCATGCTGCGCTTCTGGATCATCGCCGCGGTCTGCTCGGGGATCGGGTTCACGCTGTACCAGCAGTCGATCGGGCGGTAGTCGCCCAAGAGGATCGAGTACCCCTCCCCGAAAGACCGTCCGTCTCGCAGTAGCCGTCGTGCGTAGCGTGGTCGCTCCCAAAGCCTTTCGGGGAGGGGCACTCGATCCTCCCCGACGAGCTGCGTACAGGGTCGACGAGCTATAGGGCGAAGCTATCTCTGATGACTGTGCCACCGTCCAGGAAGCCGCGTCCGCCGTTGCCGAAGGGGCCGTTTCTGGTGGTCGGACTGGCTCGGTCGGGGCAGGCGGCGGCGCGGCTGCTCGTCGGGCGGGGCGAGGATGTGGTTGCTGTCGATTCTGGACATCCGGATGGGGCGGCAGGGCTTCGGGGGGTTGGCGTCGAAGTCGTCCTGGATACGGATGGAATTGCGCTCCTCGAGGGGGTGCGGACTGTCGTCAAGAGCCCGGGTGTTCCCCGGGAGGCGCCGGTGATCGCGGCCGCTCTGGAGCGGGGGATCGAGGTGGTCGGGGAGCTGGAGCTTGCCTGGCGGGCGCTGCCGAATCGCTTCGTCGCCGTGACCGGGACCAACGGCAAGACGACCACGGTCGAGCTGCTCGGGCACATCTACCGCGCCGCCGGCGAGCCGGTCGCGGTGGCCGGCAACGTCGGCACGCCGCTCTCCGCGCTGGTCGGGGAGATCGAGCCGGACGCGACGGTGGTCTGCGAGGCCTCGAGCTTCCAGCTCGAGGACACCAGCTGCCTTCGCGCCCGAGTGCGCGGTCTTCCTCAACCTCGCGCCGGACCACCTCGATCGCCACGGCGACCTCGAGGCCTACCTGGCGGCGAAGCTGCGGATCTTCGCCAACCAGGGCAACGACGACGTCGCCGTCTACAACGCCGACGACCCCGAGCTGGCCGGCGTCGACCTCGGCGGCTGCGGGCGCCGCATCGCCTTCTGCCACGGCGCCGCGCCCGACTGCGAGGTCGCCGTCGCCGAGGGAACGATCTTCTACGACGGCGAGCCGCTGCTCGCGGTCGCCGAGCTCGGCCTCTTCGGCGAGCACAACGTCGACAACGCGATGGCCGCCGCCGCGGCGGCGCTCTCGATGGGGCTCGACCGCGAAGCGGTGCGCGAGGGCCTGCGCAGCTTCGCCGGCGTCGCCGCACCGGCTCGAGCGGGTCGCCGAGATCGACGGCGTCCGCTTCGTCAACGACTCCAAGGCGACCAACGTCGCCTCCGCCAGCGTCGGCCTACGCGCCTTCGACGGCGGCGTCCACGCGATCCTCGGCGGCAGCGAGAAGGGCGAGTCCTTCGCGCCGCTGCTCGACGCCGGTCCGCGAGCGCTGCGTCGCCTGCTACCTGATCGGCGACACCGCCGGGCGCCTGGCCGAGGCGCTGGCGCCCGGCGATCGCGGCCGGGGTCGAGCTGCATCGCTGCGAGGACCTCGAAGACGCGGTGCGCCGCGCCGCCGCCGCGGCGCAGCCCGGCGAGGTCGTCCTGCTCTCGCCCGCCTGCGCCAGCTTCGACGCCTTCGAGAACTTCGAGCAGCGCGGCGAGCGCTTCCGCGAGATCGTCGAGGAGCTGGCGTGAGCGCTCGCGCCCTCGCGCTCGGCGGCTTCGTCGCTGGCAAGAAGACCAAGGAGGCCAAGGGCAAGAAGAAGCGCTCGCGCGCCGCCTCGCCCTCGACCGAGTACAACCTGCTGCTCACCGCGACCCTCTGCCTGCTCGCGCTCGGCGCGGTGATGGTCTTCTCGGCCAGCTCGACCACCCAGATCCTCAGCAACGGCAGCCTCTCCGAACAGCGCCTTCTACCTGAAGCGCACGCTGATCTTCGGCGCCGTCGGCCTCGTGGTCATGCACCTCAGTCGCCCGCCACGGACTGACCGCGATCCGCCGCCTGACGCCCGGCCTGCTCGTCGCCTCGCTCTTCCTCCTGCGTCGTCGTGCTCGGCGCCGGCTCCAGCGTCAACGGCGCCAGCCGCTGGATCGGCGCCGGGCTCGCTGCAGATCCAGCCCTCGGAGCTGGCCAAGGTGGCGCTGGTCCTCTACGGCGCCGACCTGCTCGCCCGCGAACCG
This sequence comes from uncultured Solirubrobacterales bacterium, assembly GCA_963716345.1. Taxonomy (GTDB): domain Bacteria; phylum Actinomycetota; class Thermoleophilia; order Solirubrobacterales; family 70-9; genus VRUE01. Next base: position 174,343 of record OY970304.1, on the reverse strand, counting down.
AAGCGGGTGCGCTCGCTGCAAGGGCTGATGCCCTTCCTGCTCGTCGTCGGCGCCGCCTGCCTGCTGATCATGGTCGAGCCCGACATGGGCACGACGATGGTCATCGCCTTCGCCGTCGCCGCCACCCTGATCGCCGCCGGCGCCCGCCCGCGCGACCTCGGCAAGATCGCCCTCGTCCTTGGCGGCCTCGCCCTGCTGCTGACCGTGGTCGAGCCCTACCGGATGGCCCGTCTGACCGGCTTCCTCAACCCGGGCGCCGACGCCGCCGGTGCCGGCTTCCAGGCGGCCCAGGCGAAGATCGCGCTCGGCTCCGGCGGCATCTTCGGGGTCGGCATCGGCAACGGCGTGCAGAAGGCCTTCTACCTGCCCGAGGCCCACACCGACATGATCTCGGCCGTGATCGGCGAGGAGCTCGGCATGGTCGGCATCGTCGGCGTCGTCGGTCTCTTCGGGATGTTCGGCTACGCCGGCCTGCGGGTCGCGCAGAAAGCCAAGGACCGCTACGGCAAGCTGCTCGTCGCCGGGCTCACCTCGCTGATCCTGGTCCAGGCGACGATCAACCTCTTCGCCGTGATGGGGCTGGCGCCGCTGACCGGGGTGCCGCTGCCCTTCGTCTCCTACGGCAACAGCAGCCTGCTGGCGACGCTTGTTCGCGGTCGGGCTGATCCTCAACGTCGCCCGTGGCGGACGAGCGACCGCCGCGGCGCGGCCGGGTCGCGCCTCTCGCGCTGGCAAACTGCGCGTCGTCGAGGGCGGGCGTCCGCCCGGCCCGCGAAAGGAGCCGAACGAGCCGTGCAAAAAGCGCCAAGAGTCGTGGTGGCAGCGGGGGGAACCGCAGGCCACGTCGTGCCAGCGATGGCGGTCGCCGACGAGCTTCGGGCTAGCGGCGCCGTCGTCTCCTTCCTCGGTACCCGGGAGCGGATCGAGGCCGAACTCGTGCCCGCCGCCGGCTACGAGATCGACTTCCTCAAGGTGCGCGGGATCGACCGCCGCAACCCGCTGCGCGCGGCCGTCGCCGGCGCCGAGGCGCTGGTGCGGTCGTGGTCGCCCGGCGGGCCCTGCGAGCAGCGCGCGCCGACGTGGTGATGGGCGGCGGCGGATTCGTCGCCGGCCCTGCCGGGCTTGCCGCGGTCACCGCGCGGACGCCGCTGGTCCTGACCGAGGCCGACAGCCATCTCGGCCTCGCCAACCGACTGCTGGCAGGCCGGGCCCGGCGCGTCTGCCTCGCCTTCCCGATCGCGGGCCGGGAGGGGGACCGCTACCTGCGTCACCGGCCGCCCGGTTCCCGCCGCGGTGCTGGGCGGCGATCGCGCTGCGGCACGGGAGCGCTTCGGGATCCCGTCGGGCGCGCGCTGCCTGCTGGTCATGGGCGGCAGCCAGGGCGCCCGCTCGGTCAACCTCGCCGCGATCGAGGCCTTCGCCGAGCGCGAGGGCGCGCGACTTCCACGTCATCCACCTGGCTGGCCGCCGCGACTACGACGAGCTCTGCGCAGCGCCTCGCCGCTGCTTCCCACGCCGAGGGCTACACGCTGATCGCCTACGAGCCGGACCTCGGCGACGTGCTCGCCGCCTGTGACCTGGTCCTGGCCCGCTCCGGCGGCTCGATCTTCGAGATCACCGCCGCCGGCCGCCCGGCGATCCTCGTTCCCTATCCCTACGCCACCGCCGACCACCAGAGCGCCAACGCCGCCTGGATGGCCGAGGCCGGTGCGGCGGAGGTGATCGAAGACGCCGCGCTCAGCGCTGAGCTGCTGGACCGGAGCATCGGCGACCTGCTCGACGACGTGGAGCGGCTCGCCGCGATGTCGGCCGCCTCAACCACGCTCGCCCGCCCCGACGCTGCCCGTGCAATCGCCGATCAGGTCCTGGCCGCCGCTTCCGGTGCGCCTTATACGGACATAGACCACAAAAGGCGCACCGCAACGTGAGCGACTGGGCCTCACGGCGGCTGCACTTCATCGGCATCGGCGGCGCTGGGATGAGCGGACTGGCGCTGGTCTGCGCTGAGCTCGGCGCGAGCGTCACCGGCAGCGACCGCAGCGACTCCTCTTATACGGAGCGACTGCGTGGCGCGGGCCTCGATCCGATCGTCGGCCACGACGCGGCGAACCTGCCCGACGGCGCTGAGGTCGTCGTCTCGACCGCGATCGGCGACGACAATCCGGAGCTGGCGCTGGCCCGCGAGCGCGGTATCGAACCGATCCACCGCGGCGCTCTTCTGGCCGAGCTCTGCGCCGAGAAGCGTCTGATCGCCGTCGCCGGCACCCACGGCAAGACGACGACGACCGCGATGCTGGTCTGGGCGCTGCGTGGCGCTCGGTGCCGATCCGGCCTTCTTCGTCGGCGGCGAGGTGCCCGGCCTGGGTGCCGAGACGGCGGCCGCCAACGCTGGCTGGGGGAGCGGCGAGTGGGTCGTCGCCGAGGCCGACGAGAGCGACGGCAGCTTTCTCGAGCTGAAGCCGGAGATCGCCGTGGTCACCAACGTCGAGATGGACCACCACAGCCGCTGGGGCTCGGTGGCCGAGCTGCGCCGGGCCTTCGGGGAGTTCGTCGCCCCCGCCACGGCGCTCGTCGCCCCGTCGGATGGGAGCCTCGGCGAGGTCACCGGCGGCTCGAAGGTGAGTGACTTCGATCTTGGGCACCCCGGTCCCGAGCAGCTGGAGCTTGCCGTTCCCGGTCAGCACAACCGGCTCAACGCCCGTGCTGCCCTCGCTGCGCTCGGTGAGGCTGGCTTCGAGCTCGACGCAGCGGCCGCTGCTCTCGCCAGCTTCCCCGGGGTGAAGCGTCGGCTCGAGCTCAAGGGCACCCGCGCCGGCGCCCGCATATATGACGACTACGCTCACCACCCGACCGAGGTCCGCGCCGCCCTCTCGGCCCTGCGTGAACTCGGCCCGGTCGCCTGATCGCCGTCTTCCAGCCCCACCTCTACTCGCGCACCAAGGCCTTCGCCGAGGAGTTCGGCGCGGCGCTGGCGCTTGCCGACGAAGTCGTCGTGCTCGATGTCTACCCGGCCCGTGAGCAGCCCGTCGGCGAGCTCGCCGGGGTGAGTGGCCTGCAAGTGGCGCAGGCCGCGGCCGAGCGGATGGGGGGGCGGAAGGTGCGCTGGCTGCCCGATGTAGCGGGCGCGGACCGTGTTCTCGCTGACCTCCTCGACCACAACCAGGCGGTCGGCATCGCCGACCAGGTGCTGGTCACGATTGGTGCTGGTGATGTCTTCAAGCTGGGCGAGGCGCTGGTCGCGGAGGGAGAGCAGTGAGTGCAGAGCCGGCGGGCCTGGAGCGCGACTTCCCCCTGGCCCGGCTGACGACCGTGCGCACCGGCGGCGCCGCCGACTTCTTCGCCCGGCCGCAGAGCGAGGACGAGCTGCTCGAGTTGCTCGCGCTGGGCTGCGGCGGAAGATCTTGCCGTCGGCGTGATCGGCTCGGGCTCGAACCTGCTGGTCGCCGACGACGGTTTCCGCGGTCTGGTCGCTGAAGCTCGACGGCGCGCTCGCGACGATCGAGCGCGATGGACGAGCGGGATGCTCTGCGGCGGCGGCGCCCGCTTCCCCTCGGCCTCCGCGAAGGCCGCCGGCTGGGGCCTCGCCGGGCTCGAGTTCGGCGTCAACATCCCCGGCACCGCGGGCGGTGCGGTGCGGATGAACGCCAACGCCTACGGCGGCCAGCTCGCCCGGGTGCTCGAGTGGGTCGATGTCTGCACCGCGGCGGGGTGCGAGCGGCGCGGCCCGGCCGCGCTCGGCTTCTCCTACCGCAGCTCGAACCTCGGCCCTGGCGAGGTCGTCTCGCGCGTCTCATTCCGCCTGCGCGCCGGCGAGCCGGCGGCGATCCGGGCGACGCTGGCGGAGATGCGGGGCGCGCCGCGAGGCCCAGCCTTCCGGGATCAAGACCTTCGGCTCGACCTTCAAGAACCCGGAGGACGCAGCGCGCCGAGGGACGCACGCGCCGGTCAGCTGCTCGAGGCGGCCGGCTGTCGCGGCCTTCGCCACGGCGGCGCCCGCTTCTCCGAGAAGCACGCCAACTTCGTCGAGAACACCGGCACGGCGACGACGGCTGACGATCCTCGAGCTGATGGCCGAGGGACGCCGACGGGTGCACGAGCGCTTCGGCGTCGTGCTCGAGCCGGAGGTCCAGGTCCTGGGCGAGGTCGATTGGTCCGAGGGCTGGGAGCTGTGAGGCGACGACTGCTCAGGGCGCTCGGGCTAATCGTCTTGGTGATCGTCATCGCTTTCGTCTACCAGCGTGTCTTTGGGGGTGCCACGGTGGAGCCGCATCTCGTCTCTTCGGAACCCGTGGCGGTGATCGGCAGCGGCGGCGAAGCGGTGGCGGTGGCCGATGACGGCACGATCCTCACCTGGCTCGCCGTTCCCGAAAAATCGGGCTTGCCCAGCTTGGCGCTAGATACGCCACCGAAAGGCCGTCGCGTGCAGGGCCCCGTGCTCGAACAGGTCCACGTCCTTGCTGCCGCCCCACCGGCCCTTCGCCCCTACGTCGCCGGCAGCCATTTCGGTGAAAGTGGGGTGGACGTTGAACTGACCTCGGGAATCGAATTGATCTTCGGCAGTGCGACGCGAGGCTGCGCGCAAGTGGCGAGCCGCAGCGGCAGTGCTTGCCGACCCGTCAATTACAGCGCTCGATTATGTAAACCTGCTTGCCCCCGGACGTCCCACGGTAGGTGGCTCTGGGCATACACTTCCGCCCATCGAATGAACCCTCGACCGCAGGGTTAGGTCTGTTCAACCCTCAAGTAAGACTTGAGATATTGGCCGTGCAGGATGTCGCCCGGCCGTTTGACAGACCCCGCCCAATACCCTACGTTGAGCGCAATTTCCGCAGTTACAGCGTACCCTTGAACCCTCAAGCATTGCTGTAGGTCGGACAGAACGAAGGCTCAACTCAATACCCAGTCCTGCTGGACCGGGACATATCCAGCCCCAATCGGGACTGGGCTTGGAGAAATCGGGAGATGGAATCCACATACCTAGCGGTGATCAAGGTCGTCGGCGCCGGCGGCGGCGGTACGAACGCCGTCAGTCGCATGGTCGACGCCGGCATTCGCGGCGTCGAGTTCGTCGCCGTCAACACCGACGCTCAGGCGCTGCAGGCCTGTGACGCCGACATCAAGCTCTCGATCGGCCAGGAGCTGACCCGCGGCCTCGGTGCCGGCGGTAACCCCGAGGTCGGTGCCGGCGCGGCGGCGGAGAGTCGCGACGAGATCAAGGAGGCGCTGAAGGGCGCCGACATGGTCTTCGTCACCGCCGGCGAGGGCGGCGGCACCGGCACCGGCTCGGCGCCGGTGATCGCCGAGATCGCCAAGGAAGAGATCGGCGCACTGACAGTCGGCGCGGTGACCAAGCCCTTCGAGTTCGAGGGCAAGCGACGCATGCAGCAGGCGCTCGAGGGGATCGAGAAGCTGCGCAACAACGTCGACACCCTGATCATCGTCCCCAACGAGAAGCTGCTGCAGGCGGTCGAGCGGCGTACCAGCGTGCTCGAGGCATTCCGCCAGGCCGACGACATCCTGCGCCAGGGCGTCCAGGGCATCACCGACCTGATCACGATCCCCGGCCTGATCAACCTCGACTTCGCCGACGTGCGCACGATCATGCGCGACGCCGGCTCGGCCCTGATGGGCGTCGGCTCCGCCTCCGGCGAGGCCCGCGCCCTCGACGCCGCCAAGGCGGCGATCACCTCGCCGCTGATCGAGGAGTCGATCAAGGGCGCGACCGGGATGCTGCTCAACATCACCGGCCCCGAGGACCTCGGCCTCTTCGAGGTCAACGAGGCGGCCCAGCTGGTCCAGGCCGAGGCCGACGACAACGCCAACATCATCTTCGGCTCGGTCGTCGACCAGTCGATGAAAGACGAGGTCCGGGTGACAGTGATCGCCACCGGCTTCGAGGGCTTCGAGCTCCTCGCTCGCTCGCCGCAGCGGGTGCGGCGTCGCTACGAGTGCGCGTCCGCGGATCTCCGCCGAGGACACCGACATTCGCAAATTGCGGGTGAGCGACGACGACATCGACGTGCCAGGGTTCCTCAAAGAATGAGCCAGGTGGGAGGGCCGTCGATTGCCCCTCCCTCAGAGGCCGTTGCGCAGCAGGTCGTGGGCCTAGCTTCGAGGTGTGGTCGCTGAGCCTCTGCTGGAGGGGCAATCGACGGCCCGCGCCGCCCCGTTCTCAGCTTCAGAGGTCCAGCTCGTAATAGAACATGCGGGGACCGTCGGGGGTGCCTTCGTGATTGGTGAAGCCGCGGCTCTCGTAGAGGGCTCTTGCTTCGGTGTCGGATTCGCCGGTGGTTAGCTCGAAGTGGTTGGCGCCGGCTTTGCGGGCGGCTTCGATTGAGGCCTCCAGCAGGGCTCGGCCGATGCCTTGGCGGCGGCGGGTGGGGATGACGTAGAGCTCTTCTAGGTAGGCGTCGGCGGCTTTGGCCCAGAGGGAGGGGCGGAGGCGGAAGAGGGCGAAGCCCGCTGTGGGATTACCGGCAAGTAGGACAACGATTGCCTCCTCGGCGAGCAGTTCGCCGATGCGCTCGGTGAGGATCGGGACGCCGGGGGTGAAGTCCTCGTATTCGCTGTTGAAGGCGTGCAGGAGCTGGGCGATGGCGGCGGCGTCGGCCTCGCCTGCCAGGCGGATCTCGCTGCTTGGTTGCTTGCTCATTTGCCGCGAACGAGCTTGCCACAGCTCTCCAATACGCTGCCGCCGTGGCTGACGACGCGCTTCGACGCACTCCTCTCTACAGGCAGCACGCCGAGCTCGGCGCCAAGCTTGTTCCCTTCGCCGGCTGGGAGATGCCGGTCACCTATGAGGGGATTCGCGAGGAGCACGCGGCGGTGCGTACGCACGCCGGCATGTTCGACGTCTCGCACATGGGCGAGGTCGAGGTCGAGGGGCCCGGGGCGCTTGCCTTCCTGCAGCGGGTGCTCTCCAACGACGTCGCCGAGATCGAGATCGGCGGCGCCCAGTACTCCTGCCTCTGCAACGAGGAGGGCGGCGTGCTCGACGATCTCTTCACCTACCGGCTCGGCGGCGACCGCTACCTGATCGTCACCAACTCGGCCAACCACGACGCCGACCTCGCCTGGCTCGGCCGCTGGAGCCGCGGCTTTGACGTCGCCGTGCGCGACGTCGCCGATCGCTACGCGATGCTCGCCGTCCAGGGCCCGCACGCTCGCGCGATCCTCACCGGGGCGCTCGGCATCGACCTGCCGGCCCGGATGCGGGTCGCGACGGTGCGGATCGGCAGCCGGCCGGCCCTCGTCTGCGGCACCGGCTACACCGGCGAGGACGGGGTCGAGATGCTGATCGACCCCGAGGTCGCGCCGGCGATCTGGGTCGAGCTGCTCGACGCCGGCGTCGTCCCCTGCGGGCTCGGCGCCCGCGACACGCTGCGGCTCGAGGTCTGCTTCCACCTCCACGGCAACGACCTGACCTCTGAGCGCAACCCGATCGAGGCCGGCCTCGGCTGGTGCTGTGCCGAGGCGACCGGTTTCCTCGGCGCCGACGCCGTCGCCCGGGCGCGCCGCGAGGGCACCGCCGAGAAGCTGGCGCCGTTCAAGATCGAGGGCGCCGGCATCCCACGCGAAGGCAACCCCGTACTCGCCGCCGAGGAGCGAGTCGGCAGCGTCACCACGGGCACCTTCTCGCCCTCGCTCGAGGTCGGCATCGGCATGGCCTACCTGCGCACCGACCTCGCCGAGCCCGGCAACGAGGTCGAGATCGACGTGCGCGGCAAGCATCGCCGCGGCCCGGATAGCTTCCAAGCCCCTCTACCGGAAGGAGAAGTGACGTTGGCCGACGCGAGCTACCCCGACGATCTGCGCTACCACGACCAGCACGACTGGGCGCGGCTCGACGGCGACGATCACGCTGTCTTCGGGATCACCTGGTACGCCCAGGACAGCCTCGGCGAGGTCGTCTTCTACGACCCGCCCGAGGTCGGCGCGACGATCTCCAAAGACGCTTCCTACGCCGAGGTCGAGTCGGTCAAGGCGGTCTCCGACGTGATTGCGCCGCTCTCCGGCGAGATCGTCGAGGTCAATGACTCGCTCGAAGACACCCCGGAGAAGATCAACGAGGACCCCTACGGCGAGGGCTGGCTGGTCAAGGTCAAGCTGAGCCATCCCGAGGAGCGCGGGTCATTGCTCGGCGCCGATGAATATCGCAAGATGCTGGAAAAGGCCTAGGGAGACCCGCCCTCTGGTTTCCGTAGCCTTCAGCGCGTGACCCGCTACACCTCAGCCACCGACGCCGACCGGGCGGAGATGCTCGCCGCGATCGGGGTCGATTCGGTCGATGACCTCTTCGAGCAGATTCCCGGCGCCGCTGCGCCTCGGCCGCCCGCTGGCGCTGCCGGAGGGGCTGAGCGAGGCCGAGGTCTTCGAGCGGCTGGCGGGGCTGGCGGCGCGCAACGAGGACGCCGAGAGCCAGGTCTGCTTCGTCGGCGCCGGGATGTACGACCACTACGTGCCGGCGATCGTCGACGCGATCACCCAGCGCTCCGAGTTCCTCACCCCCTACACGCCCTACCAGCCCGAGATCTCCCAGGGCGGCCTGCAGGTGATGTTCGAGTTCCAGACCGCGATGTCGGAGCTGACCGGCTTGCCGGTCTCCAACGCCGGCCTCTACGAGGGCCCCTCCTCGGTCGCCTCGGCCGGTTACCTGGCGATGGCGGCGACCAAACGCAAGCGCTTCGTCGTCTCCCGCGGGCGTCCACCCGCACAGCCGCGAGACGCTGGCGACCTACGCGGTCGGCTACGGCGCCGAGCTGGTCGAAGTCGGAGCTCGCGCGACGGCGTGACCGATGCGGCAGCTCTGGCCGCCGCCGTCGACGAGCGAGACCGCCGCGGTCTTCCTGCAGAGCCCCAACTTCCTCGGCGCGGTCGAGGACGTCGAGGCGCTCGGCGTGGCGGCGAAGGAGCACGGCGCCCTGCTAGTCGTCGCCACCGACCCGATGACCCTCGGCGTGCTCAAGCCGCCCGGCGAGTGCGGCGCCGACATCGCCCTCGGCGAGGGACAGCCGCTCGGCAACCGGCTCGACTTCGGCGGTCCCTCCTTCGGCTTCTTCTGCGCGACCGAGGAGCAGATCCGCCGCATGCCGGGCCGGATCGCCGGCGAAACCGAGGACGTCGACGGGCGTCGCGGCTTCGTCCTCGCCCTGCAGACACGCGAGCAGCACATCCGCCGCGAGAAGGCGACCAACAACATCTGCACCGCGCAGGCGCTGAATGCGCTCGGCGCGATGGTCCACCTCGCCTGGCTCGGCCGCGAGGGCTTCCGCGAGCTCGGCGAGCTGCTGGTCCGCCGCACTGCCTACGCCCGCGAGCGGCTGGCCGCCGTCGAGGGGGTCGAGCTGCTGCACGACGCCCCGGTCGCGCGCGAGTTCGCGATCCGCCTCGATGCTCCGGTCGAGCGCGTGCTCGACCGCGTTGCGCCGAGCGCGGCATCGCCGCCGGCTACCCGCTCGGCCGCGAGTACCCCGAGTACGGGGACGGCCTGCTCGTCGCGATCACCGAGCGTCGCACCAAGGCGCAGATCGACGACCTCGCCGAGGCACTCGGCGCCGCGGTCGCCGTTGAGACGCAGGTGGTCGGATGAAGGTGCGCCCGCCCGCGGCGGACGCGGAAGCGAGAGAGCGAGATCGCCGGTGATGATGAGCGCGAACGAGCGAGAGCAGAGCACGCGGGCGGAATTGGCCGAGACGCCGATGCAGCGCGAACGTGCGCAGACGATCTACGAGAAGTCGAAGCCGGGACGGCGTGCCGCCGTTCTGCCCGCGGCCGAAGTGCCCGAGCCGCCGCTCGAGGAGCTGATCCCGGCCGATCTCCTCCGCGCCGAGCCGCCGCGCCTGCCCGAGATCGCCGAGCCGGAGATCGTCCGCCACTACAACCAGCTCTCGCGGCGCAACTTCGACCTCGACAGCGGCTTCTATCCGCTCGGCTCCTGCACGATGAAGCACAACCCGCGGCTCGAACGAGCGGGTCGCGGCGCTGCCCGGCCACGCCCGCCTGCACCCGGCGCAGGATCCCGCGCCGCGCCCAGGGGGCGCTGGAGCTGATGTGGCTGCTGCAGGAGAGCCTCGGCGAGATCTGCGGCCTGCCCCACGTCAGCCTGCAGCCCTCCGCCGGCTCGCACGGCGAGCTCGCCGGCCTGCTGCTGACCCGTGCCTTCCACGCCGATCGCGGCGAAGTGCGGACCAAGGTGCTGGCGCCCGACACCTCGCACGGCACCAACCCGGCCTCGGTGACGATGGCCGGCTACGAGGTGGTCAAGGTCGCGACCAACGAGCGCGGCGGGGTCGAGATGGACGACCTGCGGGCAAAGATCGACGAGGACCCCGATCAGGTCGCCTGCCTGATGCTGACCAACCCCAACACGCTCGGGCTCTTCGACGAGAACATCGCCGAGATCGCCGCCCTGATCCACGCGGCGGGGGGGACGCTCTACTACGACGGCGCCAACCTCAACGCGGTGATGGGCCACTCGCGGCCTGGCGACATGGGCTTCGACATCGTCCACGTCAACCTGCACAAGTCCTTCAGCCAGCCGCACGGCGGCGGCGGTCCCGGCGCCGGCCCGATCGCGGTCTCCGAGCGGATCGAGCCCTTCCTGCCGCGGCCGCAGGTGGTGCGTCGCGAGAGCGACAACGGTGGTGGCCCGAGCTTCGACCTCGACCACGAGCGACCCAAGTCGATCGGCCGCCTGCGCGGCTTCCAGGGCAACTTCGGCGTCTTCGTCCGCTCCTACGCCTACATCCTCAGCCTCGGTGGCGACGGCCTCGCCGAGGCCTCGGAGACCGCGGTGCTGAACGCCAACTACCTGAAGGCGCGGCTCGCCGAGGGTCGCGCGGGAGAGCGCCTGCCGGTCGCCTTCGACCGTCACTGCATGCACGAGTTCGTCCTCTCCGGCAAGCCGATGAAGAAGGAGCTCGGCCTGGCGACGCTCGACCTCGCCAAGCGCCTGCTCGACTTCGGCTTCCACCCGCCGACCGTCTACTTCCCGCTGCTGGTCGAGGAGGCGCTGATGATCGAGCCGACCGAGACCGAGACCAAGGAGAGCCTCGACGGCTTCGCCGAGGCGATCGAGGAGATCCTCGCCGAGGCCGAGACCGACCCCGAGCTGGCCAAGCAGGCTCCCTACACGACCCCGGTCCGCCGCCTCGACGAGGTCAAGGCGACGCGGCACCCGGTCGTTCGCCAGGACATTTCGTAGACGCTGGGGGTCATGGGTACTGGTCCGCCGGACGCGCTTCGCGCTGAGTGTCCGGCGGACCTCGTCCGTCGCCCCCGAACGCGCAGAAGCTTGTGAGCACTCCGATCGTTCCTATACGTTGCCAAAAACGATTTGGGGAGGATCGATTGAGAGTTAAGTTGGTCGTGTCAGTGTTGGCTGCGTTCTTTTTGCTCGCCGCCAGTGCACAGGCTTTCCAGTGGCACATGAGCCACGGACAGGCAAAGCACCTGAGCAGGGAATTCGCCGAAGTGGCCTGTCATCAAGATCACAAATGCAGCGGCTACGGAGTGGGACAGTGCCTGCGCGCGTCCGAAAGCCGTTTCGACTGCGAAGTGGGGCTCTTTTACGCCGAAGAGCCCGAACCAGGAGAAGAAACGGAGTGCAACATCACCCTCCACTGGGGCGTCGGCCACAGTGGCGCCGTCGAACTAAAGAACTACGGCAAGCCCCACTGCTTTAGGGCCTCGCCCTAGAGCTCGGGCAGCTGCTGTTGCAGTTCGAGCACCGGGGCGAAGAGGTCGCCGTGTTGCTCGATTCGCTTCAGCACGTCGCCGGCCTTGAAGACGAGTGAGTCGGCGTCCTCCTTCTCGACCGCCCGCTTCGACCTCATCCCAGGTCACGGGCGTCGAGACGGTCGGGCTGTTCGCGGGCGCGCAGCGAGTAGACCGCGATCGTCGTCTTGCGGCGGTGGTTCTGCGACCAGTCGACGAAGACCTTGTCCTTGCGTTCGACCTTCTTCATTTTCGAGACGACCAGGTCGGGGGTCTGCTTCTCCAGCAACTGGGCGATCGCGTGGGCGAACGGTTTGGTCCGCCGTCGTTGTTGCCCCTTCTTGTCGATGTTGAGCGGTACGTAGACCTGCAGGCCCTTCGAGCCCGAGGTCTTGGGGAAGCACTCGAGGCCGAAGTGGGCGAAGAGCTCACGCAGGCGCAGCGCCACCCGGCAGCAGGAGAGGACGTCGGCCGGCGGGCCGGGGTCGAGGTCGAAGGCGAGCACCGTCGGTCGGTCGGGCTCGGGTGCCAGCGAGAGCGAGGGGTGCAGCTCGATCGCCGCCAGCTGTGCCATCCAGACCAGCGTCGGGCGGTCGTCGCAGACGCAGAAGTCGATCTTGCCGGTGCTCGGCCCGGCGACCGGCGTGGTCTTCACCCACTCGGGCCGGTGCTTGGGGCAGCGCTTCTCGAAGAAGGCGGCGTCGGTGTCATCGACCCCTTCGGGGAAGCGGCGCAGCGTCACCGCGCGCCCACTCAGGTGGGGAACCATCGCCGCCGCAACCTTGGCGTAGTAGTCGACCACCTCGCCCTTCGTGAAGCCGGCCTTTGGGTAGAGGACCTTGTCGAGGTTGGTGAGCTTCAGCTCACGTCCGTCGACCTCGACCTGGCTGCTGGTGGCCACTGCCTACTTGGCGGACTTGGCCTTGGCGCGCGAGTTGGTCTTTTTTTCGCGCTGGTCTTGGTGGCAGTTTTCGCCGCTGGCTTCTTCGCTTTCGCCGCGCTGCGTTTCTTCGCTGCCGGTTTCTTCGCCGGCTTGCTCTTGCCCTCGCGCTTGCTCTGCACGTCGGCGATGCTCTCCTCCAGCGCCGCCATCAGGTCGGGGGCCTTGGTCGCCTCGCGATCCTCCTGCGGCGCCGCGACGACTCCTTGCCGTCCGCCTTGCGTTCGATCAGCGCCAGCAGTTCCTCGCGGTACTCGTCGCGGTAGATCGATGGGTCGAAGTCGCGGGTCAGCGAATCGATCAGCTGCTCGGCCATCTCGACCTCGCTCTTGCCGATCTTCGGCGTCTCGGAAGGCAGCACGTCGTCGAGCTCGGCCGGCGGCACGACCTCGTCGGCGAAGCGCATCGTGGTCAGCGTCAGCACGCCGTCGCCGGGGCGGATCGCCGCCAGATGCTCCTTGTTGCGGAAGACGAAGCGGGCGATCGCCACCTTGCCCGACGTCTCCATCGCCTGCGGCCAGCAGCGAGTACGCCTTCTCGGCGCCATCGGCGGGGCCCAGGTAGTAGGGGCTGTCGAAGTAGATCGGGTCGATCTCGGCGATCTCGACGAAGTCCTGGACCTCGATCGCCCGCGTCTTCTTCGGGTCGAGCGAGGCCAGCTCGTCCTTGGTGATCGGCACGTAGCGGTCTGGGGTGATCTCGAAGGCCTTGATGATCTTGTCGTAGGGAACCTCTTCGTCGGTTCCCTCGGCGACGCGGCGATGTTTGATCCGAGCGCTGTCGGACTCGCGGATCTCGCGCAGCGCGATGCTGCGGCGGGCAACCGCGCTGTACAGCTTGACGGGCACGTTGAGCAGCCCGAAGCTGATCGAGCCGCTCCAGATTGCTCTAGCCATTGGCCTTCACCTACCCGATTGTTCCAGCCGCTCGCGCGGGTGGCAAAACAGGGAACGGCGGCGAGAGGCATCTTGCGCCCGCCGCGGTGGGATCATCCGCCGGTGTTGTTCGAGTTGAGCGAGGTCAGCCTGACCCGCGGCGATCGTCGCGTCCTCGACTCGGTCAGTGCCTCGATCCCGGCCGGGGCGACCGCGATCGTCGGACCCTCGGGGGCTGGCAAGTCGACCCTGCTGCGGCTGCTCAATCGGCTGGCCGATCCAGAGGCCGGGACGATCGCCTACCGAGGCAAGTCGCTGACGGAGTACGAACCGCTGGCGCTGCGCCGCGAGGTCTCGCTGGTGCCACAGTTGCCGGCCCTGCTGGAGGGAACCGTCGAGTCGAACCTGCGCTACGCGGCCGATCTGCCGGCAAGGAGCTCGATGCCGAGCGCTGCCTGAGCCTCGCCGGGCTCGACCCAGACTTCGCTGGTCGCGACGTCGTCAAGCTCTCGGTCGGCGAGCAGCAGCGAGCGATGTTGGCGCGCTCGCTGTCGCAGGAACCGGCGGTCCTGTTGCTCGACGAGCCGACCTCGGCCCTCGATCACGCCACCCGGGACGCGATCGAGGCGACGCTCGCCGAGCTGCGCCGCGAGCTCGAGATCTCGATCGTCCTGGTCAGTCACGATCCCGAGCAGGCGCGTCGCTTGGGTGACTGGGTGGTGCGGCTCGAGCAGGGCCGCGCGATCGAGGCTGGGCTCGTCGAGGAGGTGATGGCCTGAATACCTCGATCCACCTCGAGCCCCGGCCAGGTCGCGGCCTCGCTCGCCTTGGTCGCGCTCGCCGCGGCTATCTCCTACTGGCAGAAGGCCGACCTCGAGCGCGACATCGGCATCGCCACCGTGCGCTCCTTTGTCCAGCTGACCGCGATCGGCTACGCGATCAAGCTGATCTTCGAAGCCAACACGCTCTGGCTCGTCTTCGGCCTGCTTGCGGTGATGGTGGTCTTCGGTGCGCTCACCGCGCGCAGCCGAGCGAAGAAGGTGCCGGGTGCTTTCTGGCCGTTGCTGATCGCCCTGGCACTGGCCGGCGGCACGACGCTCGGCCTCGTCGTCGCCCTCGGCGTCTTCGAACCGACTGCCCGCTACCTCGTTCCGGTCGGCGGCATGGTGATCGGCAACGCGATGACCGCCTCGGCGGTGGCGCTGAATCGCCTTGGCGACGAGATGACCGACTCGCGAGCCAAGATCGAGGCGACCTTGGCTCTCGGCGCTACGGCCCAGGATGCCGCCGCCCCGTTTGTCCGCCGCGCTCTGCGCTCGGGGATGATCACCCTGGTCGACTCGACCAAGACCACCGGCCTGATCTTCTTCCCTGGCACGATGGTCGGCATGCTGCTCGCCGGCGCCAGCCCGACCGACGCCGTCCGCCTGCAACTGATCCTGCTCTACGCCCTGCTAGGCAGCGTCGCGATCGCCGGCTTGGTCGCTACGGCCTTGGCCTACCGCAATTTCTTCACACCCGCCCATCAGTTGCGCGAGCTTGACGGACCAGGCAACTCATCGGCTTGAGCCCCGATGCTGCCTCGCTTCATGATTCACGAATATCGGGGATCTTCAAGCGCTCGCAGATGCTTCGAGCGGTGCCGGCGGGAATCTCCCGATGGCGAGGGACTGTGCTTGAAAATCTGGTCGGTCCGCGCCAGACCGAATGCTTTCCGCCCTCACGGTCGAGTGAGCACCCGTGATGGCGCATATGCCTTTCGAGGTCGATGCGCTTGATCACGATTTGGTTTTGTTTGGCTTGCGTTCGAAGGCGTCCAGTAGGCGATATCGGTAGACGAACGTGAAGCCAATGTCAGAGAGCGGAGCCTCAACTCGGTCGCGCTTGCGCTCTAGCAGGTCATTTCGCCGAAGCGATTGAACGCCTTTTTCAAAAGTCGTAGTAGAGATGCCATACCACTCCGGCACACGCTCTGCGATTAGTGGCACATAGCCAGGTTTCTCGTGGAGCAAGATGAGCAGGACGGCTATGGCTGCCAGGTCGAGCTTTCCGTCCCAACCTTGACGCCAAAATGCGTAAGGCAAGGTTAGGAACCGCTCTCGAGGTTCTCTGTCGTGCGGATGGCAGTACGGCTCCCCCGATCCGTCGTCGTAGAGGAGCAATACCTTCGCATCGCGACCACGTCGTTCTCGTCGGATCAGTTGAGCGCGCTCCAGCCAGGACCAATTTCGCGAAACGGAGTTCCGCGAGCTGATCTGCCGGTCGTCGAGCCTCAGTCCTCGCGCCCAGACCTGCGATGGATAGGCCGCTCCCCAATCCCCACCGCTGGCCACCGCGTGCAGCAAGAGGTACTGTCTCAGGGCGCGCTCATGGTGCTGAGATATGAATTGAGACAGCGGGCCGGGACAGCCTTTGCCTTTCGCGTTCCTGTGCTGCACGAAGCTTTTCGCGAGAGGCAGGTGCTCGCGTTTTGACTGCTGCAGCAAGGCCTCGATCGTGCTTTGCGGGGTTGCTCGATTACTTGACACTCGGCACAGAATTGCATGTCGCCGCGACGATCGTCATCGCTGACGATCAATACGAATCATCACGGCGCACGGGGCTATGCCAGATCATTTGCTAGTGCTATGGGAGTGCAACTGCAAGTGCTAATGCTCAGAACAGGAGTGGATTGGTATTGACCAGGACGGCTCTCGCCGCGTCGGGGGCAGTTCCTTGTCAACCATCTGCGCGACCATCAGCGTCCTGTGGCATCCGCTTTGCCAGCGCGGACTACGCTATGTCTGAGATGGCGGTGTCGATCAAACTCACTGCGACTTACGAAGAAGTTGAGAACGGCTGGGTTCAGGGGAGAATCGAAGAGCTTCCGCCAGTGATTACAGCTGCGCCGACGCTGGCAGAGGCCAAGGAGATGCTCCGCGATGCTCTCTTGGAGTACTTGACTTCCTTGCAATCCCAGCCGAAAGGTGTGTCCCGTTGCGGGGATCGCGAAGAGCTTGAGCTGACCATAGGCTCATAGGCCATCGCGAGTGATGCGATGGAGCGACTATGCGGGCCTCTCGGTTAGAAGCCCAGATTAGTTCTCCGGTCCAACGACCTACACTGACTTGAGTGTCCCGTCGGCAACGCCTGACCCTGGTCGCGACGATCCTCGGCTCGACCGTCGTCTTCCTCGACTCGACCGTGGTCAACGTCGCCCTGCCGGCGATCGCCGACGGGCTCAACGCGGGCCTTGCCGGACAGCAATGGGTCGTCGAGGCCTACATGCTCACCCTGGTCTCGCTGCTTCTGGTCGGCGGCTCGCTCGGCGATCAGTTCGGCCGGCGGCGGATGTTCGTCATCGGCCTGATCGCCTTCGGCGCCTGCCTCGGCGCTCTGCGCGATCGCGCCGACGGTCGAGTTCCTGATCGCCGCCCGCGCCCTGCAGGGAATCGCCGGAGCGCTGCTGGTGCCGGGCTCGCTGGCGATCGTTGCCGCCACCTTCGAGGGGGCCGAGCGCGGCAAGGCGGTCGGCACCTGGACCGCCTGGACCGGGATCGCGACCGTGGCTCGGACCGGCCGGGGGCGGGGCGCTGGTCGGGCGCTCTCCTGGCGGGCGATCTTCTGGGTCAACCTGCCGCTGATCGCGGCGACGGTGGCGCTGACCCTGCACTCGGTCGAGGAGAGCCGCGACCCCGACGCCTTCCGCGGCATCGACTGGACCGGGATCGCGCTCTCGGCCGCCGGTCTCGGCGGCCCCGTCTTCGCCCTGATCGAGCAGCCGACCCGCGGCTGGGGCGACCCGCTCGTCTGGTTCCCGCTTCATCGCCGGGATCGTCTGCTTTGTTCTCTTCGTCCTGCACGAGATGCGGGCCCGCCACCCGATGCTCGACCTCGGCCTGTTCAGGATCCGCAACTTCGCCGTCGCCAACCTGACCACGCTCGCGACCTACGCCGGCCTGATCGGCGGCCTCTTCTTCGTCGGTCTCTTCCTCCAGCAGGTGGCCGGCTACACGCCGATCCAGGCCGGGCTGGCGACGACGCCGATCTCGCTGATCCTCTTCTTCCTCTCGCCGCGCTGGGGCAAACTCGCCTCCGGCACCGGTCCGCGGCTGCCGATGACGATCGGCCCGATCGTCGGCGGGGTCGGCCTGCTGCTGCTTCTCCGCGTCGGCGCCAACGCCGACTACGTCACCGACGTGCTGCCGGCGATCCTCGTCTTCGGCCTTGGCCTCTCGGCGACGGTCGCGCCGCTGACCGCGACCGTGCTCGACTCGGTCGAGGAACGCCACGTCGGCATCGCCTCCGGCGTCAACAACGGCGTCTCCCGCGTCGCCGGCCTGCTGGCGATCGCCGTGCTCGGCGCGGTGATCTCGGCCTACTTCGGCTCGACCCTCGACAACAACCTCGGCGATCGCCCGCTTGGGCCCCGCGCTGAGCACATCGTCTCCGACGCCAAGGCCCAGCCGCTGGCGGTGCCGAAAACCGGCAAGCTGCCGGCATCCCGAGGCGGTGCGGGTGAGCACAGCCTCCGCCGACGCCTCGACCTCCGCCTTCCACCTCGGCATTGGCATCGCCGGCGTCCTGATGATCATCGGCGGCATCGTCTCCGGCTTCGGCATCGAGAACCCTCGCCGCAAAGTAGAAGCTGTCCCCAGTCGGGGTTCCGCGCAAGCAGGCGAGTGTGGCCACGGAGCCGACGCCGACTGCGCTGAGTCGCAGCTTCACCCGGATGCCCCGTCTGCCGAACCGGTTTGAGAGCCAGGGACGGGACCCCTCTCGAACGGGCGGATACTCAAAGTAGTCGCGCTAATTAGCGCGACTACTTGTCCGGGCGAGGGGTCCCGTCCCTGGTCCCCGAATAGGCTCAGCAGAGTGAGCGCACCAATCATCTTCTCCGGCATCCAGCCGACCGGGCGCAAGCACCTCGGCAACTACATCGGTGCGATCCGCCAGTACGTCGAGGGGCAGGACCGCGGCGACCCGGCGATCTTCTGCATCGTCGACCTGCACGCGATCTCGGTCGCCTACGACCCGGTCGAGCTGCGCGAGCGGCTCTACGACACGGCCGCGATCCTGCTCGCCGCCGGCCTCGACCCAGAGCGCTGCATCTTCTTCCGCCAGTCCGACGTGCGCGAGCACACCGAGCTGACCTGGCTGCTCTCGGCGGTCACCGCCCACGGCGACCTCAACCGCATGACCCAGTTCAAGGACAAGTCGGCGAAGCAGCGCGAGCTGGTCTCGGCAGCGCTCTTCTTCTACCCGGTGCTGATGGCGGCCGACGTGCTCGCCTACCGGGCGACCGAGGTGCCGGTCGGCGACGACCAGCGCCAGCACGTCGAGCTGATGCGCGAGATCGCCCGTCGCTTCAACGAGCGCTTCGGCGAGACCCTGGTCGTGCCAGAGATGCTCATCCCCGAGGTCGGGGCGCGGATCATGGACCTGCAGGAGCCCGAGCGGAAGATGTCGACCACCGGCGGCACCGAGAGCCGGCACCGTGCTCGTCCTCGACGAGCCCGGTGCGATCCGCAAGAAGGTCGGCAGCGCTGTCACCGACTCCGGGCCGCGAGGTGCGCCGCGGCGACCGACAAGGCCGGGATCACCAACCTGATCGACATCCTCGCCGTCGCCCGCGGCAGCGATCCGGCCGAGGTCGAAGCCGAGTTCGAGGACGCCGGCTACGGCGACTTCAAGAAGGCCGTGGCCGAGGCCGTGGTCGAGCTACCTGGCCCCGGTCCGCGAGCGCTACGCCGAGCTGCGCCCGGACGAGGCGGCGCTGGAGACGATCCTCGCCGCCGGTGCCGAGAAGGCCCGCGTGATCGCAGCGCCGACCGTGGCCGACGTCCGCGAGCGCATGGGATTTGGGCCTGCCTAGTTCGCCGTCACTTCGGGGCGTTACGGTCCAGCGATGACCGTCGCCGAGCTGGACCTCGACCTCGACGTCTTCGCCGGTCCGTTCGACCTGCTGATGGCGGTCGTCCTGCGCGAGGAGGTCAGCCTGCTCGAGGTCGAGCTGGGCGAGGTCGTCGTCGCCTACGTCGAGCACCTCGAGCGCGACCGAGGAGCTCGAGCTCGAGGTCGCGACCGAGTTCCTCGTCCTGATCGCCTCGCTGCTGGAGCTGAAGTCGCGCCTGCTGCTGCCGGGCGCAGAGGAGGAGCTCGAGGACCTCAGCCCCGAGGAGGCGGTCGAGGAGCTGCTCGCGCGGATGCTCGAGTACCGCCGCTACCGCGACGCCGCCGCGGTGCTGGACAGCGCTTCGAGGCGGCGCGAGGCTACCTCTATCGCTCGGCGCCGCTGCCGCCGGAGCTGCGCAAGGTCGCGCTCGACGCGGCCACCGCCGTCTATGACCCGGAGCGGCTCGGTGCCGCCCTCGGCGACCTGCTGGCTGATTCCGCCCGGAGCTCGAACCTCGACCACATCCGCCCGACCGTCTCGCTGGAGCGCCGGCTGCGCGCCCTGCGCGAGGCGCTCGCGCGGCCGCGCCAGCATCGACTTCGACGAGGAGTTCGGCGAGGAGGACCGGCTGACCCAGGCGGTCACGCTCTTCGCCCTGCTCGAGCTCTACCGCAAGGGCGAGGCGACCTGGGAGCAGTCCAAGCCCTTCGGCCCGATCCAGATCCGCAAGAAGGAGGCCGCGCCCAATGAGTGACCTGACCCGGACGATCGAGGCGCTGCTCTTCCTCTCGCCGCAACCGGTAAACGCTCGCGACCTGGCGGAGGCGACCGAGGCCACCGAGGGCCAGATCGAAGAGGCGATCGGGCTGCTGCGCGAGGACCTCGCCGAGGGCAAGCGCGGCGTCGTCCTGCGCGAGGTCGGCGGCGGCTTCGCCCTGGCGAGCGACCCCGCCAGCGAGGTGGCCGCCCGCCGCCTGCTGGCCAAGCCGCGCACGCCGCCGCTGACCCAGGCCCAGGCGGAGACGCTGGCGATCGTCGCCTACCTGCAGCCGGTCTCCCGGCCCGAGATCGCGCGCATCCGCGGCGTCACCTCCGAGTCGGCGGTGCAGACCCTGGCCGAGCGCGGCCTGATCGAGGAGTCGGGGCGCTCGCAGTTCGGCGCGGCGATCTTCAAGACGACGGAGCTCTTCGAGCGGCTCTTCGGCCTCTCCGGGCTCGATCAGCTGCCTGATCCGTCGAAGTTCGACCCGACGCCGGAGGACGAGCGGGAGCTGCGCGAGCGGCTGCTCAAGGCCGGCGAGCAGCGCAGCCGAGACCTCGTGAGGCTCGCCAAGTTCCTCGCCCACGGAGGAGTCGCCTCGCGGCGCAAAGCCGAGGTGATCATCTCCAAGGGAAGGGTCACGGTCGGCGGCGAGGTAGTCACGGATCCGGCGCGGGACGTCGACGATGGCGACGACGTGCGAGTCGATGGGAGCCCGGTCGGGACGGAGGCGCGCGAGGTCTGGGCGGTGAACAAGCCGGCCGGGGTGGTCTCGACCGCGCGGGAGCCGGGAGGGCGGCCCGCGGTGGTCGAACTGGTCGACACGACTGCGCGTCTTTACCCGGTCGGGCGCCTCGACGCCGACTCGACCGGGCTGCTGCTGCTGACCAACGACGGCGAGCTGGCGAACCGGCTGACGCATCCCCGCTACGGGGTCGCAAGACCTACCGGGCGGAGCTGCGGCGGCCGCCATCCGAGCGCGACCTGGGTCGGCTCCAGCGTGGCCTCGCAGCTCGAGGACGGGCCGACCGCGCCGGCGGAGGTTCAGCGGCTCGGCGAGCGCGAGATCGAGATCGTCCTGCGCGAGGGCCGCAACCGTCAGGTGCGGCGCATGGTCGAGGCGATCGGCAACCGGGTGGTCGCGCTGCGACGGGTGCGGCTTCGGGCCGATCCAGCTCGGCCGGCTCGCCGAGGGCGGGGCTCGGCGCCTCGGCGAGGATGAGATCGCCCGGCTCTGGGAAGATGTCGAGCCGATGAACGCACGAACGACTCTTCGCGGTCCGCGGGGCCGTGCAGGCTGTGGCCAACGAGGCGGAGGCGATCCTCGGCGCGACCGAGGAGCTGATGCGCGAGCTGATCGAGCGCAACGAGCTCGAGCGCCGAGGCGATGGTCAGCTGCCTCTTCACCACGACGGAGGACCTCGACGCCGAGTTCCCGGCCGTCGCCGCGCGCCGCCTCGGCCTCGACACGGTGCCGCTGCTCTGCGCCCGCGAGATCGACGTTCCCGGCGCGATGCCGCGGGTGATCCGGGTGATGCTCCACTACTACGCCCCGGTCGGCCACAAGTCCGAGCACGTCTACATCGGCGCGACGCAAGAGCTGCGCGCCGACCTTCACGCCGCGCAGTAGAGCGGCTCGGCACAATGGTGCGATGACCGTCACCTTCGCCGAGAAGCTCGCCCGCATGCCGGGCTACCAGGCCGGCGTGCCGACCGGCCAGGCGCCGGAGGCGATCGCCGCTGGCGACATCGCCCAGCTCGCCTCCAACGAGTCGCCGCTTCCGCCGCACCCGCAAGGTGATCGAGGCGATCGCCGCGCGCGGCCGGGGCGATGAACCGCTACCCGGACCCCGACGCGACGCTGCTGCGCCGCCGCATCGCCGAGCGCTACGAGACCGAGCCCGGCCGGGTCGCGGTCGGCAACGGCTCCTGCGAGATCCTGCTCGCCGCCGCCGAGGCGCTCTGCGAGCCCGGCGCCGAGATCCTCTACGCCTGGCCGGCCTTCTCGATGTACCCGTACCTGCCGGCGCTGACCGGCGCCCGTGAGATCCGCGTGCCGCTCGGCGGGGGCGACGTCCACGATCTCGAGGCGATGGCGGCCGAGGTGACCGCGGCGACCCAGCTGCTGCTCGTCTGCAACCCGAACAACCCGACCGGCACCCACGTCCCGGCCGCCGAGATCGCCGCCTTCTGCGAGCGGCGTGCCCGCCCACGTGACGGTGATCCTCGACGAGGCCTACGTCGAGTTCCAGACCGACGACGACCCCGACGCCAGCGTCGACCTGCTGGCCGATCTTCCCCAACCTGGTCGTCCTGCGCACCTTCAGCAAGTGCTACGGCCTGGCCGGTCTGCGGGTCGGCTACGCGCTCGGCTCACCCGAGTTCCGCGCCGCGATCGACGCTGTGCGTCAGCCCTTCAGCGTCAACGCCCTCGCCCAGGCCGCGGGGGCCGAGGCGATCCTGCACCAGGACGACGTGCCGACGCGGGTCGAGAGCACGATCGCCGAGCGCCTCCGGGTCGAGGAAGGCCTGCGCGAGCTCGGCCTTGCGACCGCCGAGACCCAGGCCAACTTCTCCTGGATCGACCTCGGCGACGCCGAGGAGGCCGACGTCGTCGCCGGCCTGGCTGAGCGCCAGATCGCCGTTCGTCCCGGCACGCCGCTCGGCGACCCCGGCCACATCCGCGTCTCCTACGGCACCGCCGCGGAGAACGAGCCGTTTTCTCGCCGCCCTGGGCGAACTGCTCGACTAACTCCACCGCACCTGCTACAAAGTCAGGGAAGGTGAAGCAATCAGCCGACACGACGAGCGTCACCAGCGCCTCCGGCGCCACGCTCGTCCACGCGCGCTTCTCCTATTTCTGGCGATTTAGCTAGGCGTCCGGCCTCGCGGCTCTGCCGCATCTCGATAAGCAACTGGCCCGGGCGCCGGAACCACTCGATTCGTTCGCGTCGCTGTGGCGCGGAAACCGGAAGTAGGCTTGTGAACGTGGAGGAAGGTGAAGGCAAGATGATGATCGGGATGAAGGGGGAGACTCGAGACCGAGTCCGCGACCAACGAATCGAGCGAATCGTCGAGTTGGTCTCGCCCGAGGCGCTGCTCGACGGAGCTGCCGCTGGGCGACGATCGCGAAAGCGCGGTGGTGCGCGGTCGCGGCGAAGTCGGCGATGTGCTCGACGGCAGTGACGATCGCGCTGCTGGTCGTGGTCGGGCCGTGCAGCGTCCACGACCCGGCGGCGGCGCTCGAGTACGCCGGCCGCCTGGCCGAGCAAGCGAACAAGTTGAGCGAGCGATCTGCTGATCGTGATGCGCGTCTACTTCGAGAAGCCGCGCACGACGACGGGCTGGAAGGGGCTGATCAACGATCCCCATCTCGACGGCTCCGCCGACGTCAACGCCGGCCTGAACGGTGGCCCGCCAGCTGCTGCTCGAAGTGCTCGACTTCGGCCTGCCGGTCGGCTGCGAGTTCCTCGACCCGATCACGCCGCAGTACATCGCCGACGCGGTCGCCTGGGGGGCGATCGGCGCCCGCACGACCGAGAGCCAGACTCACCGCCAGCTCGGCTTCCGGCCTCTCGATGCCGGTCGGCTTCAAGAACCGCACCGACGGCGACGTCCAGGTCGCGGTCGACGCCGTCCGCGCCGCCGCCGCCTCGCACGCCTTCGCCGGCATCGACGACGCCGGCGCCCCGGCGATCCTCCACACCAGCGGCAACCCCGACGGCCACGTCATCCTGCGCGGCGGTCACGGCGCTCCCAACTACACCGAGCCGAGGGTCGTATCCGAGGCCCTGGGCGCGCTGCGGAGTCGCCGGCCTGCCCGAGCGGTTGGTGATCGATGCCTCGCACGACAACAGCGGCAAGGACCCCGCCCGGCAGCTGATTGCCGCCGGTGAGATCGCCGACCAGGTCGCCGACGGCAACGCGCGCGATCGTCGGCGTGATGCTCGAGTCGTTCCTGGTCGAGGGCCGCCAGGACCTCGGCGACGGCGAGCGCTCGTCTACGGGCAGTCGATCACCGATCCCTGCCTCGACTGGGAGCACACCGTCTCGGTCCTGGACCAGCTTGCCTCGGCGGCAAGGGCGCGGCGCGGCGGATGAGGATCGCCATCCTCGGCGTCGGCCTGATCGGCGGCTCGATCGGGCTGGCCGCGCGACAGCGGCTTGACGCCGAGGTGGTCGGGTTCGACCCCGAGCCCGGGACGCCTTGAGAGGGCGCGTCGAGGCTGGTGTCATCGATCGCGCCGCGGCCACCGTGGCCGATGCCTGCGAGGGCGCCGAGGTCGTCTTCTGCGCCGCGCCGGTCGCCGGTCTGGCCGAGCTGGCCGCGGCCGCGCTGGCGGCCTGCGGCCCCGAGACGGTCGTCACCGACGTCGGCTCGACCAAGCGCGAGCATCGTCGCCGCGCTCGGCGGCGACGAGCGCTTCATCGGCGGCCACCCGCTGGCCGGCGCCGAGACCGCCGGCGTCGAGAACGCCCGCGCCGACCTCTTCGAGGGCGCCCGCTGGTACCTGACGCCGACACGGCGCGCTCCAGCGGCGTCCTCTACGACCGCCTGCAGCGCACCGTCGCCGGCCTCGGTGCCCGCGCCGCAGGCGATCGACGCCGAGGCGCACGACCGCCTGATGGCGACGGTCAGCCACCTACCGCACGTCGTCGCCAACGTTCTCGTCGGCCGAGGCGGTCGACGGAGCTGACGCGGGACTCCGAGCGGATGCCCGAGGTCGGTCCGAGCTTCCGCGACACGACCCGGGTCGCCGGCGCCAACCCGGCGATCTGGGGCGACATCTTCGCCAGCAACCGCGAGGCGGTCGCCGACGCGGTCGAGGCGGTCGCCGGGCGCCTGCACGAGGCGGCGGCGCTGATCCGCGAGGGCGAGCGCGACGCCGTCGCCGCCTGGCACGCCGAGGCCGGCGAGGACCGTCGCCGCCTGCTCGAGACCGAGCTCGCCGGCGGCCCGCTGCGCGAGCTGCGCGTTGTCGTCGCCAACCGGCCGGGCACGATCGCCGAGCTGGCGCTGGCGCTCGGCGAGGCCGGGGTCAACATCGAGGACATGGCGCTCTACCCGGCGCCCGACATGACCTCGGGCGCGGTCTCGCTCTGGGTCTCGGGCGACGAGCAGGCCGAGCGCGCCGCTGCCCTGGTCCGCGAGCTCGGCCACAGCGTCAGCGCCGTCGGCGACGGCGCCTAGCTCAATGGCGACCCGCTTCGACCCGACTGGGCCCCTGGCCGGCAGCCTGCGCCCGCCGGCCGACAAGTCGATCTCCCACCGCGCCGCGCTGATCGCGGCGATGGGCGAGGGCGAGACCGAGATCGAGGGCTACCTCGACGCCGCCG
Organism: uncultured Solirubrobacterales bacterium; assembly: GCA_963716345.1. GTDB lineage: Bacteria > Actinomycetota > Thermoleophilia > Solirubrobacterales > 70-9 > VRUE01. The sequence goes on along the minus strand of OY970304.1, from coordinate 148,841 downwards.
ACACCCGCTCGACCCTTACAGCGGTGCAGGTGCTCGGCGCCGAAATCGAGGGCGTGACGCCCAGCCGCATCGAGCCCGTAATCCGCATCCAGGGCGTCGGCCTGCGCAGCGCCCGCAGCACCGCGATCGACGTCGGCAACGCTGGCACCCTGCTGCGCCTGCTGCCGGGCTGGCTTGCCGGACAGCCCAGTGGCAAGTGGAGGCTCGACGGCGACGACTCGATCCGGCGTCGCCCGGTCGACCGGATCGTCGCGCCGCTGCGCCAGATGGGCGCCCAGCTGAGTTGCCGCGAGCAGCGCCTGCCGCCGCTCGAGATCGAGGCGGCGCCGCTGCAGGGCATCGAGTACGAGCTGCCGATCGCCAGCGCCCAGGTCAAGTCATGCCTGCTCTTCGCCGGCCTGCTGGCCGAGGGCGAGACCCGGCTGCGTCGAGCCGCTCGCGCAGCCGCGATCACACCGAGCGCATGCTCGCCGCTGCCGGGGCCGACGTCGCCTGGCTGCGCGGTGGCATCGCGGTGCGCCCGGCCAAGCGCCTCGAACCGAGCGAGCTCGCCGTGCCCGCCGACTTCTCCTCAGCGGCCTTCTTCCTCGTTGCCGCCCTGCTCGTGCCGGGCAGTGAGTTGACGCTGGAGGGGGTCGGGAACAATCCGACCCGGACCGGCCTGCTGGCGATCCTCGAGCGGATGGGAGCCGAGATCGAGCTCGAGCCGGTGGGCGAGCGCGGCGGCGAGCCGATCGGCACCCTCCGGGTTCGTGCCTCGGCGCTGCAGGGCACCGAGGTTGGCGGCGATGAGATCCCGCTGGCGATCGACGAGCTGCCCCTGCTTGCCCTCGCCGCCTGCTTCGCCGAAGGGGAGACGACGATTCGCGACGCGGCCGAGCTGCGCCGCAAGGAGTCCGACCGGGTCGCCACCGCTTGCGCGGCGCTGGACGTCGCTTGGCGGCCACGGTCGAGGCCCGCGAGGACGGGATGCGGATCGAGGGCGGCGGCGGTCTGCGCGGCGGCACGATCGCCTCGCACGGCGACCACCGGATCGCGATGCTGGGCGCCGTCGCCGGCCTCACCTCGCGCGAGGGCGTCGACGGTCGAGGGGATGGACGCCGCCGCGGTCAGCTACCCCGGCTTCGAGGCCGACCTCGCCTCGCTCGCCCAGGGGAGAGGCTGAGCGCGCAACGCCGCGAGCGGCTGCCGTCTCTACGCTGCCGCCCATGGTCATCGCCATCGACGGACCCGCCGGGGCCGGCAAGTCCACCGTGGCGCACGGTCGTTGCCGCCGAGCTCGGCTTCACCTACCTCGACTCCGGGGCGATGTATCGCTGCGTGGCGCTGGCGGCGCTGCGGCGCGGGATCGACCTCGACGATCCCGCTGCGGTCGCCGCGCTGGCGGACTCGATCGCGATCTCGCTCGACGGCGAGGACGTCGGGCTCGACGGCGAGGACGTCAGCGCCGCGATCCGCGAGCCCGAGGTGACCGAGGCCTCCTCGCGCGTCTCCGTCCACTCGGGCGTGCGCGAGGCGATGGTCGCGCGCCAACGCGAGCTGATCGCCGCTGGTTGCTACGTCGCCGAGGGCCGTGACATCGGCACCGTGGTCAGCCCAGACTCGCCGCTCAAGGTCTTCCTCACCGCCTCCGCCGAGGAGCGCGCCCGGCGCCGTGCTGCAGCAGACGGGAGAGGACGCCGCCACGGTTCTCGCCGCCCAGCGCGAGCGCGACGCGCCGCGATGAGACCCGCGAGCACGGTGCCCTGCGCGCGGCCGCCGACGCGGTCGAGATCGACACCACCGGGCTCGGCCAGGACGAGGTCGTGGCCCGCATCGTCGCACTCGCCCGCGAGCGGGGCCTGGTCGCCGCATGAGCCTGCCGACCGTCGCCATCGTCGGCTTCCCCAACGTCGGCAAGAGCACCCTGGTCAACCGGCTCGCCGGCGGCCGCGAGGCGGTCACCGACGCTCGAGCCGGGGGTGACCCGCGACCGTAAGCGGGTGCGCTGCGAGTGGAACGGGCTTGCCTTCGACGCTGCTCGACACCGGCGGCATCGACCTCGAAGACGAGGCCGAGCTGGCCCGCGACATCCAGCGCCAGGCCCGGCTCGGGATCGCCGAGGCGGACGTGGTGATGCTGATCGTCGACGCCCGCGCCGGCGTTCGCGCCGGCGACGTCGAGTTGGCCAAGACGCTGCGCGGGGCGGAGGTGCCGGTGATCGTCGTCGCCAACAAGGTCGACCGGCCCGAGGACGAGCACCTGACCGCCGAGTTCCACCAGCTCGGCCTCGGTGAGCCGCTGCCGGTCTCCGCCAGTCACGGCCTCGGCACCGGCGACCTGCTCGACGCGCAGTTGAGCTGCTCGGTGAGCACGCTCAGGAGAGCGACGATTCCGACGCCGTGCGGGTGGCGGTGATCGGCCGCCCCAACGCCGGCAAGTCCTCGCTGGTCAACGCCTTCCTCGGCTCCGAGCGGGTGATCGTCTCCGATCGCGCCGGAACCACTCGCGACTCGATCGACACCGAGCTCGAGGTCGACGGCCGCCGGGTGATCCTGGTCGACACTGCCGGCCTGCGCCGCCGTTCGAAGGTTGCGGGCACGGTCGACTACTACGCGCAGCTGCGCTCCGAACACGCGGTCGAGCGCGCCGACGTCGCGCTCGTCGTCTGCGACGCCGGCGACGGGGTCACCGCCGAGGACCTGCGCGTCGCCGAGATGGCGATGAAGGCCGGCTGCGCGACCCTGCTGGTGCTCAACAAGTGGGACGTGACTCGCACCGACATCGACGACGCCCGTGCCCGTGTCACCCGCAAGCTGCGCTTGCGCCCAGACGTGATCACTTGCTCGGCGACCCGCGGCCGCAACGTCGCCAACCTGCTGCCCAAGGCGCTGGCGCTGGCCGACCGCGCCGCCGAGCGGATTCCGACTCCAGAGCTCAACCGTTTCGTCGCCGACGTCGTCGCCAAGACCCCGCCGCCCTCGCGCCGTGGCCGCCGTCTGCGCCTCTACTACGCCGCCCAGGTCGGCGAGCGACCGCCGCGGATCGCGATTCAGGTCAACGACCGCAAACTGATCAACCGCGAATGGGCCTATCACCTGGAGAACCGCCTGCGCGAGACCTACGGGCTCGAGGGCGTCCCGCTGGTCATCGATTTCGTGCCCCACAGCGGCACCCGTCGTGGTCGCTGAGCCATCGCTCGAAACAACCATTTAGGCTTCTCCCATGAGCGATATCCAGCCACTCGCTGAGGGCGAGTACCTCTTCACGTCCGAGTCCGTCACCGAGGGACACCCAGACAAGGTCGCCGACGCGATCTCAGACGCGGTTCTCGACGCGGTCATGGCGGGCGATCCGGAGGGCCGCGTGGCCTGCGAGACGCTGGTCAACACCGGCATGGCGGTGGTCTCGGGTGAGATCTCGACCGACGTCCACCTCGACGTGCCGGAGATCGTCCGCGAGACGATCCGCGAGATCGGCTACGACCACGGCGATTACGGTTACCACTGCGACCACATCTCGGTCCTGGTCTCGCTCGACAAGCAATCGCCCGACATCGCTCAGGGCGTCGACAAGGCTTACGAGACGCGCACTGAGTCGACCGAGGACGAGCTCCTGGTCGCCGGTGCTGGCGACCAGGGAATGATGTTCGGCTACGCCACCGACGAGACCGAGGCGCTGATGCCGATGCCGATCCACCTCGCCCATCGGCTGGCCGAACGGCTCGCCGCGGTGCGTAAGGACGGCACGCTTGAGCTACCTCGGCCCCGACGGCAAGACCCAGGTCACCGTCCGTTACGCCGACGGCCGCCCGGTCGCGGGTCGAGAAGCTCCTGATCTCGACCCAGCACGCCGAGGGCGTCGACTCGGAGTCGAAGATCAAGCCCGACCTCTGGGAGCACGTGGTGCTGCCGGTGCTGGGCGCCGAGGCTCCTGGCCTCTTCGACGAGAACGAGCTGCACGAGCGACTTCCTCGTCAACCCGACCGGCAAGTTCGTAATCGGCGGTCCGGTCGGCGACGCCGGCCTCACCGGCCGCAAGATCATCGTCGACACCTACGGCGGCATGGCCCGTCACGGTGGCGGTGCCTTCTCCGGCAAGGACCCGTCCAAGGTCGACCGCTCGGCTGCCTACGCCGCCCGCCACGTCGCCAAGAACGTCGTCGCCGCCGGCCTCGCCGAGCGCTGCGAGGTCCAGGTCGCCTACGCGATCGGCGTCGCCCACCCGGTCTCGCTGATGGTCGAGACCTTTGGCACCGGCACGCTTCCCGACTCACAGATCTCCCGCCTGGTCGAAGCGGAGTTCGACCTGCGCCCGGGCGCCTTCCGCGGCTACCTCGACCTGCACCGTCCCGTCTTCAGACAGACGGCCGCCTACGGGCACTTCGGCCGCGAAGGTGACGCTTTCACCTGGGAGCGCACGGACCGGGCCGAGTCTTTGAAGGCGGCGGCGGGTTCCGCCGCAGCGCCCGCGTAAGACAGCACCCGGACCCCGCCCACCGCCGGCGTCAGCCAGAGACAGGCGGCTGGGGTTCGCCCAGACCGTGTGAGCCGGCGACGTTCGCTCCCGTCGCCTGGTCCACGCTGTGGACGACTTGCTGCGGATCGGCGACGCCGTAGAAGACGAAGTTGTAGTCGTCGCCTGCCGCGGTGTCGAAGTCGACGTCGCCGATCTGCATCAGCCCGCTGGTAGACGGACTGCTTGTAGTTGACGTTCTGGACCCGCTCCAGGCGGGTCTCCTGGATCTCGCGCGAGACGATGCCGCGTTTGATGTTGAGGCGGCGGTTGGTGATCGTGTAGGTGGTCGCGACGCGCTTGACGAAGCCGATCAGGACGGTCAGCGGCGACGATCACGAGGACGACGAGGAAGACGGTTGCGCTGCTTGAGCCGAAGAGCTTGAGATGACGCCAACGATCGCGGCGACGAGGATTCCCTTCAGGTAGAAGCCGAGGATCGCTCGCCAGGAGGGGTGGCCCTCGAAGATCACCTGCTCCCCGGGGCTGAGGTTGAGGCCATCGCCGCGCAGCATAGCCGCGCGCCGTCCGCCGTCCCTCCATAACGTGAGCGAGTGTCAATAGCTAAGGTCGAGCCGCTGACCACCGCCCGCGCGCTGCGCGGACCCTTCGACTACCGCCTGCCCGATGCGATGGAGGATCTCGAGGTCGGCAGCGTTGTCCGGGTTCCCTTCGGCCGGCGACGCATCCTCGGCGTCGTCGTCGAGCTCGCCGACGCCTCGGACTGCCGGCGGAGCGACTGGCTGAGCCGATCGAAGCGCTCGAGGCCGGCGCGTCGCCGGAGCTGGTCGGGCTCGGTCTCTGGATCGCCGCGCGAGTACTGCTCGACCCCCTCGCGCGGGCTGCAGCTGGTACTGCCACCGGGAACTGGGGCGGCGGGCCAGCGGGTGCGCTCGCGGCAGGAGCTGCGGGCCGAGATACCGTGGCGGGGGAGGAGGCGCTGAGCGGCGGCGAGCGACTTGGCGTCAAGCAGCGGGCGGTGCTCGAGGCGCTGCGCGGCGGCGAGATGTCGGCGCCGAAGCTGGCCGACGGCGGTCGGCTCTGACCGCAGCGTGCTGCGCCGGCTCGAGCAGCGCGGCCTGATCGCGACCCGCAGCTCGCGGCTGCGACGCGCCCCGGCGCACCCGGAGCTCGGCGCCAGCGGCGAGCCGGCCGGAGCTTCTGCCCGAGCAGCGGGCCGCGGTCGAGGGCATCGTCGCCGCGCTCGACGGCGAGGCCGGGGCGCCGCGCGAGCAGCTGCTGCACGGCGTCACCGGCTCCGGCAAGACCGAGGTCTACCTCGCCGCGGTCGAGGCGGCGCTGGCACGCGGGCAGGGGCGCGATCGTGCTCGTCCCGGAGATCGGCCTCGCGCCGCAGGCGGTGGCGCGCTTCCGGGCCCGGCTCGGCGACCGCTTCGCCGTCCTCCACTCGGCCCTCTCCGACGGCGAGCGCTACGACGAGTGGCAGCGCCTGCGCAGCGGCGAGGCGAGCGTCTGCGTCGGGCCGCGCTCGGCGGTCTTCGCGCCGCGTGCGCGACCTCGGCCTGATCGTCATCGACGAGGAGCACGACGCCTCCTACAAGCAGGAGGGCGACCCCTGCTACGACGCTCGCGCGGTCGCCCGCCGCCGCGCGGCTGAGAACGGCGCGGTGCTTGTCGCCGGCACCGCGACGCCGCGGCCCGAGTCCTGGCTGGAGCTGCCGCGGCTGGAGCTGCCGCGCCGGGTCGACGGCCGCGATGCCGCCGGTGCGGGTTCTCGACATGCGCGAGGCCGATCCGCGCTCCGGCGCCGCTGCACCCCGAGACCTGGGCGGCGCTGGAGAGCGTCCGCGCCGCTGGCACGAAGGCGATCGTGATGGTCAACCGGCGCGGCTTCGCCCCCTGGCTCACCTGCCGCTCCTGCGGTCACCACTGGAACTGCCCCAACTGCGACGTCTCGCTGATCGTCCACCGCCACAGCGGCCGCCTCGTCTGCCATCACTGCGCTCATCGCGAACCGCTGCCGCGCGCCTGTCGGCGTTTGCGACTCGACCACGCTCTCGCGCGCTGGCGCCGGTACCGAGCAGATCGAGGCGCTGCTGGCCGAGCGACTGGCGCCGATGCCGGTCTTCCGGCTCGACGCCGACACCGCCGCCGGGCGCGGCGCCCACGCCCGCATCCTCGCCGCCTTCGGCGAGGCCGAGAGCGCCGTCCTCGTCGGCACCCAGATGGTCGCCAAGGGCCACGACTTCCCCGAGGTGACGCTGAGCGCGATCCTCGACGCCGACGCCACCCTGCGTTTCCCCGACTTCCGCGCCGGAGAGCGGACCTTCGCGATGGTCGCCCAGCTCGCCGGCCGCAGTGGCCGCGGCGCGGCTGGCGGCGAGGTGATCGTGCAGACCCTGGCCCCGACCGCGCCCAGCATCGCTCACGCCGCCGAGCACGACGCGACCGGTTCCTGGCCGAAGAGGTTGAGCGCCGGCGGATCCTGCGCTACCCGCCTTTCTCCCACCTGACTCGGATCGTGCTCAAGGCCGAGTCTGAGGCGCCACCTCGACCGCGCCGCAGCCCTGCTCGCCGAAGGCCTCGCCGCGGCGCTGCCAGAGGACACCGATCTGCTCGGCCCGGCGCCGATGTTCCGCGTCCGCAATCGCCACCGCCGCCGCCTGCTGCTCAAGGCAAGCGAGCGCGAGGCCACCGTCGCTGCGGTTCGCGCCACGGTCGAACGCCTCGCCGCCGATCGCACCCTGCGCGACGTGGCGATCTGCGGTCGACGTCGATCCGCAATAGCAGGGCCGCAGTCCTTAGACTCGGAATTCGATGAGCGAACCTGCCGAAGCGGAGACCGGCGAGCACGAGGAGAACGAGCTCGAGGCCGAGCTGCTCGAGCGCCGCGAGGCGGCGCTGGCGCACGTAGTCAAGTTCGGCGATCCGGTGCTGAAGAGCAAGGCCTCGCCGGTGCGGCGAGTTCGGTCCCGAGCTGCGCGTCGAGGTCGAGCGGATGGTCTCGATCATGCGCGACGGCATGGGCGTCGGCCTCGCCGCCACTCAGCTTGGTGTGCTGCGCCGCCTGCTCGTCTTCCAGGCCGGTCCCGACAGCGAGCCGACCGCGCTGATCAACCCCGAGGTCGAGTGGCTCTCGGACGAGGTCGTTGTCGCCGAGGAGGGCTGCCTCAGCCTGCCGCGGGTCTCGATGGACGTCGAGCGCCCCCTGCACGCTCGCTTCAGCGGGCTCGACGTCGACGGTGAGCCGATCCGCCTCGAGGCATCGGGCCTGGAGGCGCGGGTGCTCCAGCACGAGATCGATCACCTCGACGGGGTGCTGATCCTCGACCGCACGCCGCGCGCACAGCGCAAGGGCGCCCTGCGCGCCCTGCGCGAGGGCGAGAGCTACAGCCCGCCGCTGGCTGAACAGGACGCCCTCGACGAGGGCGAGCACCGCGAGCCGAAGAGCACAGCGAGCGGCGATCGCCACGGATTCGAAGCCCCGGTTGTCACCGTGTCGATCGACGCGCTCGGTCTACCTTGAGGACGGTTACCTCGGCACATCGGAGTTCGCCGGCGACGGTGCTGCGCCGGCTGGCCGCCTCGCCGCACCGGCCGCTGCTCGTCGTCACCCCGCCCGACCGCCCCAAGGGTCGTGGTCGCCGCATGCAGTCGCCGCCGCCGGCAGCCGAGGTCGCCAACGAGCTTGGCATCGAGCTGCTGCAGACGGCGAGCGTCAACGACGAGGAGTCGCTGGAGCGGATCCGGGCGCTGCGTCCCGAGGCCGCCATCGTCTGCGCCTTCGGCCAGCTGATCCGCGAGCCGCTGCTCTCCGAGTGGCCGCTGCTCAACATCCATCCCTCGCTGCTGCCGCGCTGGCGCGGGGCGGCGCCGATCGAGCGGGCGATCATGGCCGGCGAGCAGCGCACCGGCGTCTGCGTGATGCAGCTGACCGAGGGGCTCGACGCCGGCCCGGTCGCCCTGCGCGAGGAGGTGGCGATCGGGTCCGAGGACGACTTCGCGGCGCTCTCCTCGAGGCTGGCGAGTCTCGGCGGCGACCTGCTGGTTCAGGCGCTCGATCTACTGGCCGAGGCTCGACTCGAGTTCGCCGAGCAGGACGAGGAAGCAGTGACCTACGCCGAGAAGATCGCCGGCGAGGAGCGGCGCCTCGACCCAGCCCGGCCGGCGGCTGAGCTGGCCGCGCACCGTGCGTGCCCTCACCCCGCACATCGGCGCCTATCTGGAGATGAGCGACGGCGAGCGCCTCGGCGTGAGGCGGGCTCGCGCCGTCGACGTCGGCGTCAAGACAGGTGCGGTCAAGGCCGAGTGGGGGGCGCTGCTGCTCGGCTGCGGCCGCGGTGCCCTGCGGCTCGAGGTGGTGCAGCCGCCGGGTGGCAAGCCGATGGCCGCTCGACGCCTACCTGCGCGGCCACTCGCTGCCGAAGCTGTGAGCGCGTCACGCTCGACCGCCGTGATCTCGCCTGCCCGTCAGCTCGCCTTCGAGACGATCCGGGCCACCTTCGAGCGCGAGGCGCACACCGAGCTGCGCCTTCCGCGAGGCAGCGGACGCCGCCGGGCTCGACGGTCGCGAGCGTGCCCAGGCGCAGCGGCTCAGCCTACGGCGCCGTGCAGCGCCGCGGCACGATCGACGCGGCGATCGAGCGGCTCGTCGACCGGCCGCTCGACGCGACTGCTCGACCCGCCGGTGCTGGCGGCTCTGCGCCTCGGCCTCTACGAGCTCCTCTTCGCCGACGGCACGCCAGACCACGCCGCCGTCGACCAGGCGGTCGAGCTGGTCAAGCGGGCGGGGGCGGCGCACGCCTCCGGCTTCGTCAACGCGGTGCTGCGGCGGGTCGGCCGCGAGCGCGAAGCGCTGAGCGAGGCGCTGCTCGAGCGACGACTCGACCCCGGAGAGCGCCGCGATCGCCCACTCGGCGCCGCTCTGGCTGGCGCAGATGTGGTGGCGAGGAGCTGGGCCCCGAGGATGCCCGCTCGCTGCTCGCCGCCTGCAACGAGCCCGCCGAGGTCGCCTTCCGCGTCAACACCCTGCGCACTGACGCCGAGTCCGTGCTCGCCCGCCTGCTGACGCTGGCGTCAAGGCTTCCGGTGCGCCTGATCCGGCTATGGACCACATAAAGCGCACCGCAAGCGGCTGGCCGCTGGCTGCCGCCGAGATGATCGTGGTCGAGCGGGCAGACCGGGGACTTGGTGCCGGAGCTGATCGCGGCGGGCGAGCTGACGCCGCAGAGCCGCGGCTCGGCCGCCGTGGTCGAGGTGCTCGATCCCGCAGCCCGGGCGAGCACATCCTCGACCTCTGCGCCGGGCCCGGCATCAAGACCGGCCAGATCGCCGCCCGGATGGGCGATCGCGGCGAGGTGATCTCGGTCGAGATCGATCCTGAGCGGGCCGCTGAAGTCGCCGCCCAGGCGACGCCGCCTGGGCCTGCGCAGCGTCACCGTGATCGAGGCCGACGCCACTGAGGCTGGGCATGGCGCCGGGCTTCGACCGCGTCCTGCTCGACGCCCCCTGCTCGGACCTCGGCGCCCTCGCCTCCCGCCCCGACGCGCGCTGGCGCAAGTCGCCGGCGACGATCGAGCGCCTGGTCGGGGTGCAGGCGCGGGCGCTGCGCAGGCGCCGCGAGGCGCTGCGGCCGGGCGGCACGCTGGTCTACTCGACCTGCACGATCTCCCGCCGCGAGAACGAGGAGCGGGTCGCGGCGCTGCTCGCCGCAGCCGGCGCCGGCGAGGTGCCGGCGCTCGAGCTCGACGACCTCGGCGCCCGCGCCCCGGCCTCGCCTCGCCGCTCGAGCCGCGCTGCCTGCAGCTGCGTCCCGACCGCGATCGCACCACCGGATTCTTCATCGCCCGGCTGAAGCGCGATGATTAGGCGATGAGCGATCCGAGACGCCGGCCGGCGGCGGAGAGCATCCTGCGACCGCGCCGCCTGCCCGAACTGCGGCGAGCCCTGGCTGCGCCCGACGCAGCTGCCGGGCCGCTTTCGCTGCGTCTACTGTCTGCAGCCGCTTCGAGCTCGTCTCCCAGTGCCCCAACTGCGGTGAACACCAGACGATCGCCCGGATGAGCACACCGAGGACATGACCTGCCAGATGTGCGGCGACTCGATGCTGAGGCCGGTATGAGCGAGCGGATGCGGGAGCTGATCGCCTCGCCGCGGGTCGCGCCGTCGATCCTCTCGGCCGACTTCGCCAAGCTCGGCTCCCAGGTCGACGAGGTGATGGACGCCGGTGCGCGGGTGATCCACGTCGACGTGATGGACGGCCATTTCGTGCCGCCGATCACGATCGGGCCGCTGGTCGCCAGCTCGATCGCCGACCAGGTCCACGCCGCCGGCGGCGCGATCGACGTCCACCTGATGATCGAGGCAGCCCGAGCGCCAGATCGAGGACTTCGCCGAGGCCGGCGCCGACTCGATCACCTTCCACGTCGAGGCGACCGCGCACGCCAACCGCACCCTCGCCGCGATCCGCGAGCTCGGCTGCCTCGCCGGGATCGCGCTCAACCCCGGCACCCCGGCCGAGGCGGTCGCCGAGCTGCGCGACCTCGCCGACATCGTCCTCTGCATGACCGTCAACCCCGGCTGGGGCGGCCAGGCCTTCATCGCCGGCTCGCCCGACAAGGTCGCGCGCCTGAAGCCGCTGGTCGGCGAGGCCAAGATCGAGGTCGACGGCGGCATCGACACCGCCACCGCCGGCTCGGTCGCCGCGGCCGGCGCCTCCCTCTTCGTCGCCGGCTCCGCAGTCTTCGGTGCCGACGACCCGGCGGCCGCCTACGCGCGAGCATAGCCGCCGGCGCAGCCGGCCTGAGTCTGATCGCGTCCAAACGACGACCATCTCAGGAGTGATCCGCGCATCCGACATTGACCCCGCTCTGGTGGGCAAGTCGGATGTGCGCGTCGCGCTCGCCCGTGAGCGACGCCCCCCGCATGTTCCCAATCTGCCCGCGAACTGACGACTCAGGTCACTAGCCGCGCGCGATCAGGGCGCCGATCGTCTCCTGCCACCAGGCTCGCTCTGCGGGTTCGTCTGCGCTAGCCGCTCTGGGCGCGGCGCTCGCACCAATTCGCCAGGGCGCGCCGATCCGCCGACCGCGACCACGTCCTCGCGAGTCGACCGCGTAGCGGCCGTCGGCGAGCGCCACCAGGGCGCTGGACGCTGTCGCGGCGGCTGCGCAGAACCGAGACCACCGCGATGCCGTCGACCTCGGTGGGCGCCGATCGGGTCCTCGATTTCGCCACCGGGGCCGACCGAGAAGATCTGCGAGGCGCCGCGGGGGGCAGGCGGCGGCGGGGCTGGCGTTCCCGACCGGCCCGTCCTGCCAGCGCTTGGTCAGCTCCTCGACCTCCTCGCGCAGCTCGCCGCGGACGAGGATGTGGAGCTCGTCGCCCTCGCGCACCTCGGTCGAGCCGCGCGGCGGGATCGCGTGGCCGTCGCGGACGATCACGTTGACCAGCGCCTCGCGCGGCAGGCTCGAGTTCGCGTACCAGGTGCCCGGCGGCGGCAGCGCCAGGGCGCAGCCGGTAGGAGATCACGTCGCCGCCGAGGCGGCGGATCCGCCCCGACTCGAGCAGTCGTCGCGGCAGCGCCGGCTCGTCGGTGGTCAGTCCGCAGCCGCCTCGCCAGCGGCTCGAAGCTCGCTCCCTGGACCAGGGTCGAGCTGACGACGACGAAGAAGACGATCGCGAAGATCTTCGCTGGCCGTCGCCGATCCCGGCGACGACCGGGAAGGTCGCGAGCCAGATCGGCGTCGCCCCGCGCAGTCCGGCCCAGCCGAGCATCGCCCGCTCGCGCAGGTCGAGCGGCGAGAAGGCGGTGGCGACGAAGGCGGCCACGGGTCGGGCGACGAAGATCAGCACGGCCGAGAGCGCCAGGCCCTTCAGGCGACGTCGCCGAGCGCGCTGGGGAAGACGAGCAGGCCGAGCAGGATGAAGAGGCCGATCTGGGCGACCCAGCCGAGCCCCTCGTGGAAGGAGACGATCGTGCGCCGGGCCGGAATGCGGGCGGCGCCGAGCGCGAGCGCGGTCAGGTAGACGGCGAGCAAGCCCGAGCCGTGGGCGACCTCGGCGAGGCCGTAGGCGAGCGCGGCGATCGCGATCGTCGCCACCGGGTAGATCCCGTCAGTCGGCAGCTGCGCCCGGTCGAGGGCAATGGTTGCCAGGCGGCCCAGGGCCACGCCGATCACGATGCCGATCGCCAGTTTGAGCGCCAGCAGGCCGACCATGTCGGCGAGCCCGAAGCCGGGCTGCTGGATCCATTCGATGAAGCCGATCACCAGCAGCAGGGCGACCGGGTCGTTCATCCCCGACTCGCCCTCGAGCGAGCGCGCCAGGCGCTTCTCCAGGGTCGAGCGGCGCAGCACGGCGAAGATCGCCGCCGAGTCGGTGGCGGCGATCGCGGCGCCGACGATCATCCCTTCCAGCACGCTGAGGCCGAAGATCCAGCTTCGCGGCAAGCCCCGCCGACGCAGGCGGTGATCGCGGTCCCGATCGTCGCCAGCGAGGCGGCAGTGCCGAGCACCGGGCGGATCTCCCCCCAGCCGGCGGTCAGGCCACCCTCGAAGAGGATCAGGACGAGGGCGATCGTGCCCAGGGTGCGGGCCAGCTCGACGTTGTCGAACTCGATTCCGCCGATCCCCTCCGAGCCGGCCAGCATGCCGAGGCCGAGGAAGAGCAGCAGGCCGGGGATGCGGATGCGGTCGGCGAGCAGGGCGCCGAGGATGCCGGCAGCGAGCAGGGCGCCGGCGACAAGAATCAGCTCGGCGTCGTGTCCACCCATCGACGGACCCTAGTGAACGTCCGCCCGCGGGCGGCCGTCAGACGTTCTCGTCGATCACGCCAGCTCGCGCCTCCAGCTCCTCCGGCGAGCCCGGCTCGGCACGTCCTCGGCTCGTTCGTGGGGGCGGCGATAGACGTAGTAGAGGAGCGACGAAGAGGACACCGGCGGCGAGCAGGAAGCCGATCTCGACCCGGCGGAACTCATTGCTCACCAGCGGCACGAAGTTCCAGCCGATGAAGAGGGCGGCGCAGGTGATCCAGCGGGCCGCGGCGCGGCGCACCTGGCCCTGGGCGATGCAGGCCTGGTTGACCGTGACCGAGCCCAGGTAGAGCCCCATGCCGAGCGTGACCAGCAGCAGGCCCGTCGCGGTCGTAGGTGAACTTCTTGCTGAAGGCGATCTGCATCGCGGTTCGGACCGCGGCGGCCATGAAGACGAGGGCGAGCGCCGGTGAAGGCGACGATGCCCGAGCAGCACCATTCGCACCGAGCGGTGGAACTCATCCTCGCTGCCCGGCTCTTCGCTGGTGTGGAGGCTGGTCAGGTGGGGGAGGATGCTGGTCGAGATCGCCTGGAAGAGCTGCAGCGGCGCCCGCGCGATCATCAGCACGTTGAAGATGAAGCCGGCGGCGGCGGCGCCCTGCGAGGCGCGGATGACCAGCGGCCCGGCGTTGAGGAAGGCCTGTTCGCTGAACATGATCACCAGCACTGCCGCGGCGAAGCCGCCGCCCTTGACCATCGAGACGGATGAGTCACTCTCCTCGCTCGCGGCCTGCGATGGCGTCGCTGCCTGCTCGCGCTTGGCGCGGCGGGCAAAGGCGAAGGGGACGACCATCAGGCTGAGCGCCGGCGCAGCGACGATCCCGATCGCGACCGCCGACTGGCCGCTGAGCACGCTGACCGCGACCAGCACGGCGAAGATCGTGCGGAAGCACGATTCGGAGAGGATCAGCGCGACGAAGAGGCCGAAGCGCTTGCTGCCGGCGAGGAAGCCGCGGGCGAAGTAGCTGGCGGCGTAGAAGAGGACCGCCGAGAAGAAGACCCAGTAGAGCGTTTCGTTGCCCTCGAGCAGGCCGTTCTGGATCGGGCCGCGCAGTGCCAGGGCGACGACGGCGAAGAGTGAGCGAGAGGCCGAGCTGGATCGTCGAGGCGACCCGCATCGTGCCGCTGATCGACTCGCCCTTGACCGTGTGTTCGGAGATATGGCGCGAGAGCAGCTGTTCGATCGGTCGGTAGAGGGTCGAGATCGTGATGAAGACCGCCGACCAGAGCACCGTGATCTGCCCGTAGTCGGGCTTGGAGAGCACGTGCGAGGCGATGAAGAAGTAGACGTAGGTGATGACGCCGGTGAGGCCGACGCCGATCGCGAGGAAGCTCGCCGTCTTGCCGTAGTCGGCCGTGCTCTCGGTTCCCCGGCTCGCGCTTGACGGGCCGCCATTTGCCGAACTGGAGCTCATCGCTCGCCGCCGCCGGCTCGTAGTGGGAGGGCGGGACCCCGAGCGCCAGCTCGACCCGGCGCACGCGCTCGAAGACGCGCTGGGTCATCACCCGCTGCCCGGCCAGCAGATCGCCGATCACGCCGAGCGCGAACAGCTGGATCGCGGCGATGAAGAGGACGGCGCCGAGGATCAGCGACTGGATGTGGCCGGCGCTATCGCCGTTGAAGATCCAGTCGATCAGGAAGGGCAGCCAGGCGGCGAGCGCCAGGATCGCCACCACCAGCGCCGGCGGTGGCGAAGACCCGCAGCGGCTCGTAGCGGGCGTAGATACGCAGGATCGAGAGCGTGTTGCGGCGCACGTAGCCGCCGGTCGAGTCGAACAGTCGCGACTCGCGCGTCTGCGGGTTGGTCGCGACCTCGACCTGGTCGACTGCGACCAGCATCTTGCCGGCCTGGATCAGGCTCTCCAGCGTGTAGGTGAAGTTGTCGACGACGAGCAGCCGCAGCGCCGCCTCGCGGTTGTAGGCGCGGAAGCCCGAGGTCGTGTCGGTGATCTCGGTCCCGGCGAGGCGGCTGCACGACCCAGCTGCCGAGGCGCTGCAGCCCCTTCTTCGAGCCGGAGAAGTGCTCGATCTGGGCGACCTGGCGATCGCCGACGACCATGTCGGCCTCGCCGGCGAGGATCGGCGCCACCAGCTTGGGAATGTCGGCGCCGCTGTACTGGTTGTCGGCGTCGGTGTTGACGATCACGTCGGCGCCGAGCTTCAGACAGGCGTCGAGCCCGGCCTGGAAGCCGGCGGCGAGGCCCTTGTTGTTGGTCAGCCGGACGATGTGCTCGACGCCCGTGCTCGCGGGCGACCTCGACCGTGCGATCGGTCGAGCCGTCGTCGATCACCAGCAGCTCGACGCTGTCGATCCCGTCGATCTGGCGCGGGAGGTCGGCGATCGTCGCCGGCAGCGTCGCTTCCTCGTTCAGGCAGGGGATCTGGACGATCAGCTTCACGGGCGCGCGGTCAGGGTATCTACGGGGTCGGCGCGCCGGTCCTGTCGCGGCGGCCCTCCCCCATGTGCTCGGACACCGCTTTACGGCGCCCTGCGCTATGGGGGACCCCCGCCACCACGCCACCCGCGCGAGGAACGTCACAGACTCCCCGATCAGGCGCTGTACGATGAGTTGATTGACCAGTCAATCGGTCTCATGAAATCCCAGCTCACAGGCACGGACAAGGCTCACTTGCGGCGGGCGCTTGAGCTTGCAGAGCGCGGGCGGGGACGAGTCAGCCCGAATCCGCTCGTCGGAGCTGTCGTCGTGCGCGACGGGGAGGTGATCGGCGAGGGATTGCATGCCGAGCTGGGCGATCTGCACGCGGAGCGGGCGGCGCTGGCCGATTGTGCCGAGCGCGGCGACGATCCCGCTGGGGCGACGATGTACGTGACGCTCGAGCCATGTGCGCACCAGGGCGCCAGCCGCCCTGCGTCGAGGCGATTCTCGAGGCGGGGATCGCCCGGGTCGTGATCGCCTCCGACGATCCCAGCGAGAAGGCCTCCGGTCGCGGCCCCGGCATCCTGCGCGACGGCGGCGTCGAGGTCGAGCTACGCCGCCGGCGAGGAGGCGAGCGCGGCGCGCCTGCTCAACCAGCCCTTCCGCAAGCACGCCCGCACCGGGCTGCCGCTTGGTGACGCTGAAGCTGGCGATGTCGCTCGACGGCCAGACCGCGACGCCGGCCGGCGCCTCGCCGTGGATCTCCGGTCGAGCAGAGCCGCGAGCTCGTCCACCGCTGGCGCGCTGAATCCGACGCGATCGCGGTCGGCATCGGCACCGTCCTCGCCGACGATCCGTTGCTCACCGCGCGCGTCCCTGACGCTCGCCAGCCGCTTCGCATCGTCTTCGACTCGCCAGGCGCGCCTTCCGCTCGACTCCCAGCTGCTCGACACTCTCGATCAGTCGCCGGTCTTGGTGGTCGTCGCTCCGGAAGCGCGACGCATCGCGCTCTGCGAGATGCCGGCGCCGAGGTGCTCGTCGCCGACGGCGATCGATGCCGGCCCTCGCCGACCTCGGGCGCCGCGGCATCACCATCCCTCTTCCTCGAGGGCGGCCGAACCCTCGCCGCTGCCTTCCAGGCCGCCGGCCAGACTCGACGAAGCACGAACCTTCGTCGCCCCGATCCTTCTGGGTGAGACCCGGGCGGTTACTCGCGCGGGTGGCGCCGTAGGGGGGCCCGCCGCCGAGGAAGCTTTAGCTACCGGAGGCGGTGGGGGGTCCCCTGCGGCGACAGGACCCGCGCGCCTAACCCCCCTGTCCCACGCCGCTGAACCCAGTGGCGACGACCTTCTAATCTCGGCCCGCTTCAAGGAGTGGTGATGTTCACCGGACTGATTGAGGACATCGGCAAGATCGAGTCGCTGCAGAATGGCGACGATGGGGCTCGCGTCCACATCGCCACCAATCTGGCGGCGGAGATCGCCAACGGCGACTCGGTCGCGGTCAACGGTGTCTGTCTGACCGCGACCGCGGTCGACGCCGACGGCTTCGAGACCGAGGCGATGAACCAGACCCTGACCGTCACCGCCCTCGGCGACCTCGACACGGCGATAGCGTCAACCTCGAGCTGGCGATGAAGGCATCGGACCGGCTCGGCGGCCACATCGTCCAGGGCCACGTCGACGGGGTCGGCGCGGTCATCTCGATCGAGGACGACGGCTTCGCCCGTCGCCTCCGCGTCGGTCTCGGTCCGAGCTGATCCGCTACGTGGTCGAGCAAGGGCTCGATCACGCCTCAACGGCGTCAGCCTCACGGTCGCGGCCCTGGGCGAAGACTGGGCTGAGGTCTCGCTGATCCCCGAGACGCTGGAGCGGACGAACCTGGGCGAGGCAATGGCCGGAGACAAGTTGAACGTCGAGTGCGACGTGGTTGCGAAGTACGTCGAGCGTTTGGTGCCACCATTCGCCGGAAAGGAGTAGGCGTGAGCCAGATGACCGAGACGCAGAAGACAGACGGGGTGGTTGACGAGACGGGGGAGAGCCCGTTCTCGACGATCGAGGAAGGCGATCGAGGAGATCCGCGCCGGCCGCATGGTCGTCGTCTGCGACGGCGAGGACCGCGAGAACGAGGGCGACCTGGTGATGGCGGCGCAGTTCGCCACCCCGGAGGCGGTCAACTTCATGGCCAAGGAGGCGCGCGGGCTGATCTGCCTGGCGCTGACCGCGGAGCGCTGCGAGAAGCTCGGCCTGAAGCTGATGGCGGCAAAGAACGAGGCGCCGCTGCAGACCGCCTTCAC
This sequence comes from uncultured Solirubrobacterales bacterium, assembly GCA_963716345.1. GTDB lineage: Bacteria > Actinomycetota > Thermoleophilia > Solirubrobacterales > 70-9 > VRUE01. The sequence goes on along the minus strand of OY970304.1, from coordinate 130,899 downwards.
GGTCACGATCGAGGCTGCCGGCGGGGTCAGCACCGGCATCTCCGCCCACGACCGCGCCCACACGATCCAGGTCGCGATCGACCCCAACTCGGGGCCGCGCGACATCGTCGTCCCCGGCCACATGTTCCCGCTGCGGGCCAAGGAGGGCGGCGTGCTAGAGCGCACCGGCCACACCGAGGCCAGCGTCGACCTCGCCCGCCTCGCCGGCCTCACCCCGGCCGGCGTGATCTGCGAGGTGATGAACGACGACGGCACGATGGCGCGCGTCCCCGACCTGATCCCCTACTGCGAGCGCCACGGGCTGAAGATGATCACCGTCGCCGACCTGATCGCCTACCGGCGCCGCACCGAGAAGCTGGTCGAGCGGGTCGTCGCCACCGCGCTGCCGACCGAGTTCGGCGACTTCACCGCGGTCGGCTACCGCTCGCTGGTCGACGACAAGCACCACGTGGCGATGGTCAAGGGCGAGGTCGACGGGGTCGAGGACGTGCTCGTCCGCGTCCACAGCGAGTGCCTCACCGGTGACGTCTTCCACAGCATGCGCTGCGACTGCGGCGAGCAGCTGGTCGCGGCGCTGACCCAAGATCGAGCAGGAGGGCCGCGGCGTGCTCCTCTACCTCTCGCAGGAGGGACGCGGAATCGGCCTGCTCAACAAGCTGCGGGCCTACAAGCTGCAGGAGGAGGGGGCGGACACGGTCGAGGCCAACCTCAAGCTCGGTCTGCCCGCCGACCTGCGCGACTACGGCATCGGCGCCCAGATCCTCGGCGACCTCGGCCTGACCAGCATCCGCATCCTCACCAACAACCCGAAGAAGATCGTCGGCCTCGAGGGCTACGGGCTCTCGGTCAGCGAGCAGGTGCCGATCGAATCCGCGCCCAACGTCCACAACGAGGCCTACCTGCGCGCCAAGCGCGACAAGATGGGCCACTCGCTGCACCATCAGGGCCTGGCTTTCGACGAGGAGATGATTCGCGACGAGGACGAGCGCGACGCCGCCGCCGAGGATGGCAGGGCGAGATGGCTGAGTCGACCGCCTTCCTCGAGGACTTCACCGACGAGGAGCGCGAGCAGCTCGCCGGCCGCGAGTTCGCGGTCTGCGTCGGCCGCTTCTACGAGGACCTGGCCGAACGGCTGCTGGCGGGAGCGCGCGAAGGCTTCGACATAGCCGGCGTGTCCGCCTCTTCGGTCGGCGAGGTCTCGGTGCCCGGTGCCTATGAGCTTCCCTTTGCAGCCAAGTTGCACGCGACGACCGGGCGCTTCGCCGGCGTCGCCTGCCTCGGCGTCGTCATCCGCGGCGAGACCGACCACTACGACTTCGTCTGCGCCGAGGCCGCCCGGGGAATCCAGGACGTGCAGCTGGAGACCGGGGTGCCCTGCGCCTTCGGCGTGATCACCTGCGACACGATGGAACAGGCCCTCGCCCGGGCCGGCGGCGGCAAGCGCGACCAGGGCCGCAACGCCGCTCTGACCGTCGCCCGCATGGCCCTGCTCAAACAAGACATCAACCCCTATCGCTGGCAAGTCCGCGACGCCTAGCGGCGACCTGTACCATCCCCGACCCCGATGGCCAAGGTATGCCACAGCTGCGGCAAGGGACCGGCGTTCGGCCAGTCCAGAAGCCACTCGATGGTCGCGACCAAGCGGCGCTTCGATCCGAACCTGCAAAAGGTGCGGATCGTCGAGAACGGCCGCCGGCTGCGCACCTACGTCTGCACTAGGTGCCTCAAGGCCAACAAGGTCACCAAGGCCGCTTAGCGTCCGCGTCCGCGGGCGATGCGGAATGCAGGCTCTACGAGGTGAAGTCTGTAATTCCGGCTTGCGGCATGGCATCTCCGTGCGGGGTGATTTTTCGGTCCTCGTAGGTTCGGACGTCGTAGAACCGCAAATCGGGCGTTGACTCGATCGTGAATGCGGTCGAGTAGGTCCCTCCTGCCAGGTCGCGGTAGTCCAATAGGACTTGCCAGCGAGCGAGTAGCTGGTACTCGCCGTCAAAGATCAATCGCACCTCATCCCCAGGCGCCATTGCCGCGAGCGCGCCGATGCTTGGACTTCCTCCGGTCGGCTCCAGGGAGCAACGAACGAACAGAGCCGGGCCTTGCCCAGCATTGCGAATCACGGCGTGCAGTTCCTGTGTGGCCGGTCGATACTCAAGCGTAGGGAGATCCCTCGGGCGATTCGAATCCAGCGCGGGGATCAACGCGGGTCGAGCTTGTGAGCGGGCCTCGGCAGCAGTCGAACGCGCGAGGCTCCATGTCATATAAGCCAAGGCTCCGGTTACTAGTGCCAGCGAAAGCGTTCCGATGGCGACGAGTGCATCCCAGCCAAAGTCCCAGGTGCCTAGGCTGTTCGCGGCTGAGGCTACGCGTCGACCCTAGTTGGAGATTTGTAGCTAAGCGCTCTCGACGACCGGGTGCTCGCCGGTCGGCGACGGATCGCCCTCTGCCGGCTCTACGTGCAGGTGGGGCAGGATGCGGTCCAGCCAGCCGGGGATCCACCAGGCGCGCTTGCCGAAGAGCTGCATGATCGCCGGCACCAGGACTGAGCGGATGATCACGGCGTCGATGAGGACGGCGGAGGCGAGGCCGAGGCCGAAGAGCTTGATGATCCGTTCTTCGCCCAGCATGAAGGAGGCGAAGACAGTGATCATGATCGCGGCCGCGGCAGTGATCACGCGGCCGGTCAGGGCGAGGCCGCGGGTGACGGCGAGCGTCGCGTCGCGCTTGTCCTCCCACTCCTCGTGGATGCGCGACATCAGGAAGACCTCGTAGTCCATCGAGAGCCCGAAGACGATCGCAAAGAGGAATACCGGGAAGAAGGAGATGATCGGCCCGGTGCCGTCGACGCCGATGATGCTGGCGCCCCAGCCCCACTGGAAGACGGCGACGATGATGCCGAAGGCGGCACCGATGCTAAGCAGGTTCATCACCATCGCCTTCAGCGGCACCAACACGGAGCGGAAGACGATCATCAGCAGCAGTGCCGAGAGCAGTACGACGACGCCGATGAAGAGCGGCAGCTTTTCGGAGATCGCGTCGCCGAAGTCCTCGAAGATCGCGGTGATGCCACCGACGTGGACATGCGCGCCTGTCTGCTGCTCGATCGGCGGAATCATGTCGTCGCGTATGTGGTTGAGCAGCGCGGTGGTCTCGACGCTCTGCGGCGAGGTCGTCGGGTAGACCTGGAAGACCCCCGTGTTCTTGGCTGGATTGAGCGCCACCGGGGTCGTTTCGGCAACGCCTTCTTCGCCTTCCAACTGTTTGCTGAGCTGGACCAGGGCGGCGTCGTCGCCCTTATGGGGGAGTGCCGCGACGATCTGGAAGGGACCGTTGAAGCCGGGCCCGAAGCCTTCGGCAAGCAGATCGTAGGCTTCCCTCGTGGTTGTGCCGGCGGTGTCGGTTCCGGCATCGTTGGAGCCGAGCCGCAGCGACAGCGTCGGCACGCAGAGCAGCAGCAACAACCCACCGGAGAGCAGCGCTGAGAGCACCGGGCGGCGCTGGATCTCGCGGCTCCAGCGGAACCAGCGGCTGTCTTCGGCGATGCTATTGGAACGACTGCCGAGGCCCGGGATGCGGAGTCGGTCGACGCGGCGGCCGACGATCGTCAGCAGCGCCGGCAGCAGGGTCAGCGCGGCGATCATCGTGAAGAGCACGGCGGTGGCGGCGGCGATCGCGACCCCGACCAGGAAGCTGATGCCGAGCAGCAGCATCCCCATCAGCGAGATGATCACCGTGATGCCGGCGAAGAGAACGGCCCGGCCCGCCGTGTCGACGGCCGCGATCGCCGCCGCGCGCGGCTCCAGGTCTTCGTCGAGCCCGTTGCGGAAGCGGGTGAGGATGAAGAGCGCGTAGTCGATGCCGACACCGAGCCCGATCATTGCCGCCAGCACCGGGGCGAAGTTGGCCATGTCGAAGAGGTGGGTGCCAAGGGTGACGAGGCCGATGCCGACGCCGAGCGCGAACAGGGCGGTGAGGATCGGCAGGCCCATCGCCACGACCGAGCCGAAGGTGAGGAGCAGGACGACGACCGCCGCCGCCAGCCCGATCGCGAAGGAGGAGTCTCCGCCTTCTTCCTGGGTCGCTTCCTGAATCAGCTGACCGCCGAGCTCGACCTGCAGGCCATCGCCCGCGACCGACTGGGCGGTGGCGATGATTTCTTTCGTCTTGGCTTTGTCGAGCTTGTCGTTGGTGACGCCGAACTGCACCGTGGCGTAAGCGATCTTGCCGTCCTTGCTGATCGCGCCAGAGCCTTTGGCGTAGGGGCTCTTCACTTCGCTGACGTGTGGGAACTTCGCGACCTTGGCGAAGACGCCTTCCATCTTGCCCTGGACCGGTTCGGAGGAGACCCCGGCGGGGGCCTTGAAGACGATCGTCGCGCTCTCGCCAGCCTGTTGGGGGAAACGGTCTTCAAGCAGGTGGAGCGCTTCCACCGAGTCGGAGGAGGGCAGGTTGAATTCTTCGGTGTATTCGGCGCCCGCCGAGCCGGAGATGATTCCGACCCCGAACAGCGCCACGATCCAGCCGATGATCACGGTCTTGCGGTGGCCGGTGGTCCAAGTGGCAAAACGTCGCATCGAGCGTCGCACCGTAGCGAATGCGACGGCCCGGTTCGCGTCCTCCAGTCCGACAGCTAGATTTCGGCTGATGCCCGACCCCAGCATCGTGCGCTTCCGGCGCGTCGTCAGCTCTGCCTATGCTCATCTGGAGGCACGCCGCCAGGAGGTAAACGACCTCAACGTCTTCCCTGTCGCCGACGGCGATACCGGCGACAACATGGCGATGACGATGCGCGCCGTGATGGAGGAGCTCGACCGGCTCGACGGGATGGAGGTGGACGAGGTCGGCCGTACGCAACTGGTCCAGGCCCTGGCCCGGGCGGCGCTGATGGGCGCCCGTGGCAACTCCGGCGTGATCCTTAGTCAGATCGTCCGCGGTGCCGCTGAGGAGTTGGCCAGCCGGCCTGGAGAGCTGATCGACCCGGTGCTGGTCGCTTCCGCTTTCGCCAGTGCCGCCGACGCCGCTTATGACTCGGTGCGCGACCCAGCCGAGGGGACGATGCTGACCGTCTTTCGCGAGATGGCGCACTCGATCGCCCGCCAGCTCGCCCATCTCGACGCCGAGAAGCAGCGGCTCGAGCAGGGGGTGTCCGACGAGATGCAGGACGCGGTTTTGGCCGAGGTGCTGGAGCGGGCGATCGCCGACGGCCAGCGCGCCGTTGAGCGCACCCCCGAGCAGCTCGACGTCCTGCGCGAATCAGGGGTCGTCGACGCCGGCGGCTACGGCTTGGTCCTGATCCTCGCCGGCGTCGTCGCCGGCCTGCGCGGGGACGAGGACGCCGTGCCCGAGATCTCCCATCACGAGGCGCCGCGGCTGAGCCAGCCTCATCACGAGGACAGTCGCTTCCGCTACTGCACCAACTTCATCGTCTCCGGCAGTGGCTTGAGCAGCCGCGACTTCCTGCCGCGGCTGGAGGGTCTGGGCGACTCGGTGCTCGTCGTCGGCGACGAGGTGACGCTCAAGGTCCACGTCCACACCGACACTCCGGAGGACGCGGTTGCGCTCTTCGAGAACGCGGGCGAGGTGACCAACCTCGACGTCGCCGACATGCGTGAGCAGATCGCCGAGCGCCGTGCCCGCCTCGAGGGCAGCCGCAGCGGCGTCCTTGCCGTGGCCGCTGGCGAGGGCATTGAGCGGCTCTTCGCCGAGCTCGGCGCCCACGTCGTTCCCGGTGGCGAGACGCTCAACCCCTCCACGTATGAGCTCCTGGCCGGCATCCACCAGGTGCCGGCCGAGGAAGTCCTCGTCTTCCCCAGCTCCTCGAACGTGATCATGGCTGCCGAGCGCGCCTGCGAGCTCTCCGAGAAGCCAGCCCGGGTGGTCTCGGCGACCTCGCAGCAGGCCAGCCTGCTGGCCCTGGTCGAGCTCGACCCGGAGGCGACGCTGGCCGAGAACGCCGAGCGGCTCGAGGCGGCGTTGGCGACGGTTGCCGCTGGCGGAGTCGCCCCAGCTGCCCGCGACGACGCCCAGGGGCGCTTCCGCAAGGGTGACGCGGTCGGCTTCGTCGGCGAGGAGATCGTCGCTTGGGGTGGGGCCGGCACGACCCTGGCGGCGACGATCGAGAAACTTGCCGCGGGGGCCGAGATCGTCACCGTGATCGGCGGCCAGGACGCTCCGATCGCCCTCGATGAGCTCGATCCACACGTGCCAGAAGGGGTCGAGTTCGAGACCCAGGACGGCGGTCAGCCGAGCTGGTGGTGGCTGCTCGCCGCCCAGTAGTGCGCGCCTTCGCCAGTACCTCCGAGCTAACCAAGGCGCAGCTGCGCGATGCCTCGCTTCGCTGGCCGCGGCTCAGCGCCCTCGATGTCTCGCTGCAGGCGCTGGAGGGGGTTGGGCCAAAGCTGGCCGAGACCGCGGCTGAGGCCGGCATCGCCACGGTCGGCGACCTGCTCACCCGCTTTCCCCACCGCCATCGTGATCGCCAGATCGTCTCGGTGGCAAGCCTCGAGCCGAAACAGCAGGCGAGCATCGCGGTCGAGGTGCTTGGCAACGCGGGGCGCCCCTTTCGTCGTGGCAGCCTCTCGATCCTCAGCGTCAAGGTGGGCGATGAGAGCGGGACCACCCGGGCGACCTGGTTCAACCAGCCCTGGCTGGCCTCGAAGCTGACCGAAGGCACGCAGATGCTGCTCACCGGTTCAGCCGACAAACGCGGCTTCCGCGTCGCCGAGTACGAGTTCAGCGGCGACGCCAGCGAAGGCCTTGTACCGGTCCACCCGGGGACCGAGCAGCTCAAAGCCCAGCGCCTGCGGCAGTGGATGGAGCAGGCGATCCGCTGGGTCGGCAACGTGCTCGAGCCGCTGCCGGCGGAGCTGCGCGCCCGCCGCGGGCTGGCCGGCGCCGCCGACGCGATCTGCGCCGTGCACTTCCCGGAGACCAGCGAGGAAGTCGAGGCCGCGCGCGAGCGGCTGCGCTTCGAGGAGCTCTTCCTCTATCAGGCGATCCTGGCGACGCGCAAGCGCTCGCACCGGATGGCGCGACCGGCGCCGCGCCTGGGCAAGCCGGGGGAGAGCGTCGGGCGCTGGGTCGAGTCGCTGCCCTTTGAGCCCACCCGTGATCAGCTGCGTGCCTTCGATCAGATCGACGCCGACCTCGACTCGGGCGAGCCGATGCAGCGATTGCTGATGGGCGAGGTCGGTTCGGGCAAGACCGTGGTCGCGCTCTACTCGATGCTGCGAGCGTTCGAAGCCGGCTTCCAGGCGGTGCTGATGGCGCCGACCGAGACGCTTGCCGAGCAGCATGCTGTGACCCTGGGCAAGCTCCTTGCCGAAGAGGCAACCCCGTTTGCGCTGCTTACCGGCGCCACTCCCGCGGCGCGCCGCCGCGAGGCGTTGGAGCGCCTTGTAAGCGGTGAGCTCAGCCTGATTGTCGGCACCCACGCCCTGATCGAGCCCGAGGTTCGCTTCGCCCGCCTCGGCCTCTGCGTGGTCGACGAGCAGCACCGCTTCGGCGTCGCCCAGCGCAAGGCGCTGGATGCCAAGGGGGTAGAGGGGATGGCGCCGCACATCCTCCACATGACCGCGACGCCGATCCCGCGCACGCTCTCGCTCACCGCCTACGGCGACCTCGATACGACCGCCCTGCACCAGCTGCCCTCGGGGCGCAAGCCGGTGCAGACGCGCATTGTCGAGGAGGACGAGCGCAGCGGCGCCTATGAATTCATCCGCGGCCAGCTGCGCGAGGGCAGGCAGGCCTTCGTCGTCTGCCCGCTGGTTGAAGAGTCGGAGAAAATGCAGGGCCGGGCCGCCGAGGTCGAGGCCGAGCGGCTCGCGGCTGGTGAGCTGCGTGATTTCCGCATCGGCGTGATCCACGGCCAGATGCGCTCGTTCGACAAGGCCGCGGCGATGGAGGCCTTCGCCACCGGCGCCACCGACGTGCTCGTCGCGACGACGGTGATCGAGGTCGGCATCGACGTGGCCAACGCGACCGTGATGGTGATCGAGGGAGCGGAGCGCTACGGGATCTCGCAGCTGCACCAGCTACGCGGCCGGGTTGGCCGTGGCGAGCACGCCTCCTGCTGCCTGCTCTTCCCTGAAGACGCCGGAGCGCTGGCCCGCCAGCGGCTGAAAGCGGTCGAGCGCGAGAGCGACGGTTTCAAGCTCGCCGAGGTCGACCTCAGTCTGCGCGGCGAGGGTGAGGTGCTGGGCACGCGCCAGCACGGCTTGCCCCGTTTCGCCGTCGCCGAGCTGCCCGAGGACGCACCGGCCCTGGAAGCCGCCCGTGAAGAGGTGCTCGCCCTGCTGCGCGAGCACGGCTCGCTCGACGCACCCGAGCTCGGCCCCCTGCTCGAGGCGGCCCGCCGCCGCTTCGGCGCCGGCGCCGCCGACCCGATACCACTCTGAGGATGAGAGTCATCGCCGGAGACTTGGGTGGCCAGCAACTGGTCGCGCCGCGCGGCTGGAAGGTACGGCCGACTTCCGATCGTGCTCGCGAGGCGATCTTCTCCGTACTCGGTGAGCGGGTTATCGGTGCCCGCGTGCTCGACCTCTACTGCGGCACCGGCGCCCTGGCGATCGAGGCGCTCTCGCGCGGTGCCGCCGGGGCGATCCTGGTTGACCGCGACACCCGCGCGGCCGTCGGCAACATCGAGCGGCTCGGCCTCGCCGAACGGGTCGAGCTGGTCCGCGCCGACGTCTCGCGCTGGTTGGAAAACCGTGGGGGCGGGAACGATCAGTCGATCTTCGATCTCGTCTTCATCGACGCCCCTTATAGACTCGCCGACCGCGTGGGGCAGGAACTCGATAGCCAGCTGCCGGGCCTCCTTGGCGAGGGTGGCCGGGCGATAGTCGAGAGCGGTGCACGCCGCCCGCTCCGCATCGACTCGCTGCCGCGCTTGCGCCAGCGCCGCTACGGCGCCGCCGACGTCTCGATCTACGGGAGCGAGGAGTAGTGGCCGAGCAGCGTGACGGCACCGTCGTCTGTCCGGGCAGCTATGACCCGGTCACCAACGGGCACATCGACATCATCACCCGCGCCTCCGCGGTCTTCGAGCGCGTCGTCGTCGGCATCGTCAACAACCCGATGCGCAAGGACAAGACCCTCTTCACCGCCGAGGAGCGCAGGGGGCTGATCGAAGAGGTGACCGCCGACCTCGGCAACGTCGAGGCAAAGATCTTCTCCAATCTGCTGGTCGAGTTCGCCCGCGAATCGGGTGCGCGGGCGATCGTCAAGGGCCTGCGCGCGATCTCCGACTTCGAGTACGAGTTCGAGATGGCCCAGCTCAACCGCAAGCTCGACCCGGGGATCGAGAGCATCTACATGATCGCTTCGCCGCAGTACAGCTTCCTTTCCTCGACCGGGGTGAAGGAAATGGCGACCTTCGGTGGCGACGTATCCGACCTGGTGCCCGGCCCCGTCTCGGCCGCGATGACGCAACGCCTGGGCGACAGGTAGGCTGTCCCAACGCGGCACAGAGTGGGCGAGAGCTTGCAAAAAGCCGAGGAAATAACCGCTTCTTCACCGAAGATGCCTCTGACACGTAGGCTTACGAACCTCTGATGGACGTTCTCGTTCTAATAGACAAGCTCGACGATGTCGTGCACAACGCCAGGCCGGTGCCACTCACCGACCAGGTTCGTGTCGACCGCGAGGAGATCTACGACCTGCTTGACCAGATGCGGGCGACGATCCCCGAGGAGATCAAGCAGGCGCGCTGGATCGTCAAGGAGCGCCAGGAGATGCTCGCCGAGGCCAAGCGCGAGGCCGAGCGGATCGTGCGCGAGGCGCGCGAGCAGCAGGCCCGCCTGATCTCTGACGAGGAGGTCACCAAGCAGGCCGAGCGGGCTGCTGATGAGATCGTTGAGGATGCGCGGGCGCGTGAGCGGGAGATTCGTCTTGGCGCTGAGGACTACGCCGACGAGATTCTCAACACGCTTGAGGTCAATCTTCAGAAGTTCCTTGCTGCGGTGCAGCGGGGCCGGGATCGCCTGGCTGGGCGCGATGAAGAGCAGCAGCCAGTGCCGGATCTAGACGAGCAGGAGTAGCGCTCAGGGAGGGTCGGGCGCCCCTCCTCCGGAGACCGTACGGCTTGCACGAGGTGGCGGGTCGCAGTCGTTCCGCTCCCAAAGCCTCCCGAGGAGGGGCACCCGACCCTCCCAGTACGTAGTCCAGTTTGTCTCAGTACTGGGCCGCTACTACAGCTAGGTCGTCGGTCTGCCAGGTGATTTGGCCGTCGGTCCACTCGATGAGTTTCTCGAGCTGCTCCTGGTCGAAGGCGTCTGCGATTACGAAGGAGCGGGAGTGCTCTTTTACTCGGCGGCAGAGGGCGGCTAGTTGGTCGTCGGTTAGCTCGGCGGTGGCGAGGACGGAGATGACTAGGTCCCAGGGGCCGTCGGGGAGGGGGTCCTCCATGCGGGCCAGTTGGACGTCGTCGTAGGACTGGCGGGCGCGGAAGACCATGTCGGGGCTCGAGTCGAGGCCGACTACCCAGGCGTCGGGGTGGGCCTCGATCAGGCGGCGGGTGGTCTCGCCGGTGCCCATGCCGAGCTCGAGCACGCGCTCGGGCGGGAAGGGGATCGCGGCGATCGCCTGCTCTTGCAGCTCGTCATAGCGGGGGATCTGCGTGCGGATCCGCTCCAGGTAGACCTCGGGTGTCCAGTCCAATTGACCCATTCCGTAATCTCGTCGGGAAGGCTCATCGTACGGCCGGCTGAAGCGGAGGACCATTTCATGGCGCAAGGGTCAACGATCATCGATCTCGCACGGCTGTCGCTATCCCACGGCGAGGGGCGCCGACTTGAAGTGCCGGTGGCGCTCGCGCCGCTGGAGCTGGCGGGCCAGGCATACGTTTCGCCCGACTCAGTTCCGATCCGCCTCGACGTCTCGCGCCCCAGCAGCGGCTACGCCTTCCGTCTGCGCTTCCCTGTCCTGATCGAGGGCCCTTGTATGCGCTGCCTTGAGGGCGCCGTGCTCGAGGCTGAGGTCGACTCGCGCGAGGTGGCCCAGGAAAACACCGACGACGAGGAGCTGCTCAGTCCCTACGTGGTCGACGACGAGCTCGACCTGGGCCGCTGGGTCCACGACGCCGCCGTGCTGGCAATCCCCACCCAGTTCCTCTGTCGCCCAGACTGCGCAGGCCTATGCCCTATTTGCGGCGAGTCGCTGAACGACTCCAATCCTGCGGACCACGAGCATGACACCGGTCCCGACCCTCGCTGGGCAAAGCTCGGCGAGCTGAAGCTGGAGTAGCTGGCAAGGGAAGGAGCCCGGGATGCCCCTCCCCGGAAGACCGTCCGGCTTGCAGTGGCTGCTGGGTCGGAGTCGTTCCGCTCCCAAAGCCTTCCGGGGAGGGGCATCCCGGGCTCTAACCGCTACCATGCGCCACGCTCATGGCTGTCCCTAAGAAGAGAACTTCTAGTGCGCGGCGCGATAAGCGGCGGGCCAACCACAAGGCTGGGAAGGCGCGGTTGAATCGTTGCCCGCGTTGTCACAGCCCGCGTCTGCCGCATCGGGTTTGTCCCACATGTGGGACTTACGCCGGGCGCGAGGTGATCAAACACCCGATCGCCGAGCCGACTGCGCCATCGCCTGACGCCGCTGAGTAGCGATGCCTGAGGGCATCACGGTTGCTCTGGACGGGTTCGGGGCGGAGCAGGGGTTCGAGGTGCTTGCGCAGGGGGCGCGTGCCGCTGTGGCTGATGGAATCCTCCTGCGGGTCTTTGGGCCGCCGGAGGAGCTCGGCCTCGATGATGTTGCGGGGGTTGAGGTGGTGCCGACCAGTGAGCGGATCGCCAATGACGAGGACGCGGTCACCGCGGTGCGAGCGAAGAAGCAGGCCTCGGTCGTGCTCGCCGCCGCCGACGTCGCCGCCGGCCGTTCGGCGGCAATGGTCAGCTCTGGCTCGACCGGGGCGACGATGGCTGCCGCCACCTTCGGCCTGCGACGGCTCAAGGGCGTGCAGCGTCCCGCCCTGGCAGTGCAGCTGCCGGTGCCGGGCAAACCAGTTCTTTTCCTCGACGTCGGCGCCAACGTCGAGGTGCGGGCCCAGCACCTGGTCCAGTTCGCCTTCCTCGGCGCCGCCTTCAGTGAGGCGGTGCTCGGCATCGAGCGGCCGCGGGTCGGCCTGCTATCGGTCGGCGAGGAGGCGGGTAAGGGGCGCGAGGAGGTTGTGGCGGCCAATGACATCCTCTCTACTGCCACGGGGATTGATTTCGTCGGCAACGTCGAGGGCCGCGACCTGCCGGCCGACGCGGCTGATGTGGTCGTAACCGACGGCTTCACCGGCAACGTCTCGCTGAAGCTGATGGAGGGGACGGCGAAGGCGGTGAGCGGTGCGATCCGCGAGGCCGCCCGCTCCAATCCGCTGACCTCGATCGGGGGCCTGCTGATGCGCCCGGCCCTGGGTGGCCTGCGGCGCAAGCTTCACCCGGACAGCACTGGCGGTGCGATCCTGCTCGGGCTGCGCGGGATCGCGGTCGTCGGCCACGGCAGCGCCGGTGCGGAGGGGATCGCCAACGCGATCCGCCTCGCCGCCCGCTGCGTCGAGGTCGATGCCCTCGGGCGCACGGCGGCGCTGTTGCGCGAGGGCGGCGCCGGCCGCGGCGAGCTCGCCAAAGGTGACGGGGCCGACGGAGCGTGATAGGAAACTGGCGATGAGCCGCGAGGAAGTCCTCACCCTGGTCCGCAACCACCTCGCCGAGGAGCTCGAGCTGGAAGCGGCCAAGATCGGTGAGGGGAGTCGCTTCAAGGAGGATCTCGACGCCGACTCGCTCGATCTCTACGAGCTGGTGATGGAGCTTGAGGACACCTATGCCATCTCTGTCTCCGAGGAGCAGGCGGCCAAGATCGCAACCGTTGGCGACGCCGTCGACTTCGTGCTCGAGCACGCGCCGGCGTGAGCGACGAGACCCTCGCCGACCTGATCGCGGCGCTGCCGGACGACTTGCGTCGCCAGGCATTGACCCACTCCTCCTGGAGTGAGGTCCGCACCGATTCCTACGAGCGCTTCGCCTATCTCGGCGACAGCGTCCTTGCCCTGGCCGTTGCCCGCGGCCTGGTCGAGCGCTTTCCCGACGTCGATGCCGGCGGCCTGACCAAGATCCACAACCAGGCGGTCAGCGGCGTCTCCTGCGCCGAGGTCGGACGTGAGCTCGGCGTGCCCGAGATGCTGCGCGCCAACGAGCCTGACGACATGCCAGTGGGGATTCCCGCCGAGGTTCTGCTCGACGGAGAGCGGCCGCTGCCGGAGGCGACCGAGGCGCTGATCGGCGCCTGCTTTCTCGCCTTCGGCTTCGACCGGGTCGCCGCCGCCGTGGCCCTGGCCTTCGAACCCCGGGTCGAGCACGCCGCCGAGACGCGGATCGACTTCAAGTCGGCGCTGCAGGAGTTACTGGCGCGGCGTCACTCGGTCGTAAGCTACGAAGTGACCGCGGAATCCGGGCCGCCGCACCGGCGCAAGTTCGAGGTGGCGGCGATCGTCGACTCCGAGCGAGTTGGCGAAGGCGAGGGGCGGAGCAAGAAGGCAGCCGAGCAAGCCGCCGCCGAGCAGGCGCTAAAACGGCTTGGGGACTGAGTTTGAGGATTTGCGTCCGATGCGCTCGCGAGGCTAGGCCGCCGAGGGTCCAGGGACCAGTTCCGGAGAGATAACGCATGTATCTGAGATCAATCGAGATGAAGGGGTTCAAGTCGTTCCCCGAGCGGGCGAGGCTCGAGTTCTCGCCCGGCGTCAGCGTGATCGTCGGCCCCAACGGCTCCGGCAAGTCGAACATCACCGACGCGGTGCTCTGGGCGCTTGGTGAGCAGAGCCCGGGGGCGATTCGCGGTGCCTCGATGCAGGACGTGATCTCGGCCGGCGGCAAAGGCGTTGGCCAGCGCCGCCTCGCTGAAGTCGAGGTGACGATTGACAACTCCGAAGGGCGCGCCGCCACCGAGCTCTCCGAGATCGCTGTCAAGCGCACGCTCGACCGCTCCGGCGACGGTGGCTACCGCCTCAACGGCGCCCGTTGCCGCCTCGTCGACGTCACCGAGGTGCTCTCCGACACCAACCTCGGCCGCGAGATGCACTCGGTGATCAGCCAGGGTCGAGTCGAGTCGATCATTCACTCCAAGCCGCGCGAACGGCGCCTCTTGATCGAGGAGGCCGCCGGTCTCGGCAAGCACCGCAAGCGCCGTCGCCGCGCCGAGCTGAAGTTGCGCGCCGCCCGCGACAACCTTGACCGCGCCCTTGACCTCGAGCGCGAGGCGCGGGCCCGCCTGCGACCGCTGAAGCGACAGGCGCAGGCGGCCGAGCTGGGCGCCAGGATCGAGCGTGAGGAACTCGGCCTGCGCGGACAGCTGGTTGCAGAGGAACTGCGCTTCGGTGCCGACCGCGCCGCCGCGGCGGAGAAAGCGGCGGCCGAGGCACGGGCCCAGCGTGCCGTGCTGGAGAAGAACCTTGCCGAGGTGAGCGCCAAGCGCCGCGCCGCCGAGGAGCGCTTTGCCGCCCGCGACCGCGAGCGCACCCAGGCCTGGGGGCTGCTGACCAAACTACGCGGCGAGCAGCAGCGGATCGCGATCCGCGCCACCGGCCTGGCGGACCGAGAGGGCGATATCTCTGCTCGCCTCGATTCGCTGCGCAGCGAGCTTGGCCCGCTGACACTCGATGTAGGTGCCACCGCGGCGCCCGGCGAACGGGCGCGCAAGCTGGAGGAGGAGCTGAACGAGATCGACGCCGGCCTGTCCAGCGCGGCCGAGGGGCTCGGCCGGGCACGCTTGGCCGACGCCAGCGAGTCGGCTCGCGAGACCGCTCTGGGGGCGGTCCAGGGCGGTGCCGAGCGCGCCTCGCGCCACGCTCGTCGAGCCGAGGCCCTGCTCGGGGAGCGCGCCCGCGAGGTCCTGCGCAATCGCCTCGCCGGCGGCGAGGAACTGCTGGACGACGTTCGCGCCGCCGCGGCCGCCGCGACCGTGGCCGAGGCGGCAATCCGGACCCGGGTCGAGCGGATCGAGGGCCGCGTCGTCGGCGGCGAGGGCGACAGCGACGAGATCGCCGAGGAGATGCGCGCCTGCTCGCAGCGCGAGTACGAGCTGCAGGCCGAGATGACGAGAGCTTCCGACCGCCTCACCGAAGTCGAGGTCGAGGCCGCCCACCTCGGCGACCGCCGTACCGAGGCCGCCAAAGAGCTGGCGTCGATTGCCGAGCGCCTGGGGGAGGCGGTCGAGCCAGCGACCGAGGCCCTCGGCGACGAGGAACGGGCCGAGATCGACCGCCGGCTCGAGCGGCTGGAGCGCCGCCGCGCCCAGATCGGCCCGGTCAACCCGCTCGCCGAGCAGGAGTACGAGGAGGCGCGCGAGCACGTCGAGTCGCTGCAAGCTCAGCGCGAGGACACCGAGCGCGGCATGCGCGAGCTGGAGGCGCTGATTCGCGACATCGACTGCGAGATCGAGCGTGCCTTCGAGCAGACCTTTGAGGCCACCGCAAAGAACTTCGAGGAGATGGTCGAGCACCTCTTCCCCGGTGGCCGCGGCCGCCTGCGCCGAGTCACCCTGCGCGCCGTTCCCGACGCCGAGGCGGAGGGGGAGGCGGGAGCCGAGAATGAGGTCGGTGACGATGAGGAGGCCGAGGAACAGCGCGAGGAGTTCGGCGTCGAGATCGAGGTCACCCCGGCCGGCAAGTCGACCCGCAAGCTCTCGCTGCTCTCCGGCGGTGAGAAGTCGCTGGTCGCGATCGCCTTCGTTTTCGCCGTCTTCCTGGCGAGGCCGTGCCCCTTCTACATCCTCGACGAGGTCGAGGCCGCCCTCGATGACGCCAACATCGACCGCTTCCTGCAGCTGGTCCGGCGCTTTTCCGACCGCGCCCAGTTCGTCATCGTCACCCACCAGAAACGCACCATGGACGCCGCCGACGTGCTCTATGGGGTCAGCATGGGCGGCGACGGGATCACCAAGGTCGTCTCCCGCCGTCTGCCGCGCGAAGTTGCGGAAGACGGGGGTGAGGTCGAAGCGGAGATGGACGCAGGAGCTGAGACAGAGGCCGCGGCGCCACCGCCTTTCGCCGGCATGGCCGAGGACGAGGCCAGCGAGGATGCGGGCGAGGAGCCCGAGCCCCCGGGTCTGATCGGCGAGCAGCCACCCTCCGCTCCACGCAAGTCCGTCGAAGCGGCTTAGCCAGCGCCAGACGTGCATTTACCACGATAGAAGTGGCAAATGCACGCTTCGTCGTTGAGTCCAAGCGCTTAAAGGAAACAGAACGTTCCCGGATCGGGGACCACGCTACGCTGTCCGCGGGGAAGGAAAGGAGGGACCTTGGCGCAGCGCCACATGGACAGGTTGACGTCGTTCGACACGTCGTTTCTGGCTAACGAGAAGGCCAACGGACACATGGCGATCGGCGCCGTGTTGGTCTGCGAGGGCACGCCGCCCAGTCACGAGGAATTTCTCGCCAGCATCCGCAGTCGCCTGCACCTACTGCCGCGGCTGCGCCAGCGCCTCTCCTACCCGCCGCTCGGCCTCGGTCGTCCGTTCTGGGTCGACCACGCCGGCTTCGATGTGCACGAGCACGTCAGCCGCAAGAAGCTTGCCCCTCCGGGTAGTGACGAGCAGTTCCGCACCGCCGTCGCCGAGACCTTCGCCCCGCCGCTCGACCGCTCGCGACCGCTTTGGGAACTCTGCCTGGTCGAGGGCATGGAGAACGACCGCTTCGCGATCGTCTACAAGACCCACCACGCGATGGCCGACGGCATCTCCGCGGTCGACATCGGCGTGTTGCTCTTCGACGTCGAGCCGACCACCGAGCCGGTGCCCGAGCCGGCCCCCTGGGAGCCGAAGCAGTCGCCCTCGAGCACGGGACTGGTCGGGCAAGCAGTGCGGGGCTTTGGGCAGATGTTCGTCCGGGCCGGGCGCTGGCTCGCCGCCGCGCTCCGGCATCCTCGCTTCGCCGGCAAGCGCGCCTCGGACGGCATCGCCGGCCTCTGGGAGGTCACCTGGAACCTCACCAAGCCGGCGCCGAAAGTGCCGCTCAACGTCGAGATCTCGCCGCAGCGCAGCTTCTACGGCGCTCGCTGTGACCTCGACGAGTTCAAAGAGCTCAAGAATGTCCTCGGCGCCACCGTCAACGACGTCACCCTGGCGGTCACCGCCGGCGCCCTGCGCCGCTGGATGCTCGATCGCGAGTTGGAGACCGATGGGGTCGAGCTGCAGGCCCTGGTGCCGGTCTCGATCCGCACCGAAGACCAGCATGGCGAGCTCGGAAACAAGCTGACGGCGATGCGCGGGCCGCTGCCGGTCGGCATCGCCGATCCGGTCGAGCGGGTGCGCTTCGTCTCCAAGGCGATGGACGACCTCAAGGCCTCAAAGCAGCCGCTCGGCGCCGAGGCGATCTGGGGACTCAACGACTGGTTCCGCGACTTCGCGCCGCCGCTGCTGCTCGGCCCGACCGCGGCGATCAACTTCTCGACCCGGCTCTTCAACCTGCTCGTCACCAACTTCCCTGGCCCGCAGATCCCCTTCTACGTACGTGGACGCGAGCTGGTCGAGGTTTACCCGGTCGGCTTCCTCGCCCGCCGCCACGCACTGGCGATCGCGATCATCAGCTACAACGGCGCGATCGGCTTCGGCCTGCTTGGCGATCCCGAGTCGACGGTCGACTTGGAAAAGATCGGCACTTACATCGAGGCTGCCGTGGATGAGCTTCGGGTTGCCGCCGGGATAGACCTAGGCATGGCGCCGGCTCGATCCATTTGAGTGTTCGCGGGTGATGCGCGCTCGGGCTCTGTTCCGCCAGCGGCGCGCCTCGCGATCCAGGACATGTAGTTCGGATTCGGAGTTGCTGAAGTCGAGCGAGGAGCTGTAGCAAGGGGTGAAATTGGTTTGGTCGCGCAGCAGTCTGTCGATCAGCCTGCGGGGTGAGACGATCATTACCCCCAAGTAGCACTTGCGATTGCCGCCTGTCATCGCTGGGAGCAGCGCAGGGGCGGAGTTGAGGTGCATGACCGACTCGGTCGAGCTCGCGATGAAGCGGGTAACCGTCTTGCCTTCTACGGTAAGCGAAGACTCGAAGTCAAACGTCTTGTTGGCCCCTTCCGAGCCGAGGCACATCTTTATCGCCTCGTCGCCAGGATGCTTTTGAGTGATCGATTTTTCACCGTCCAGGTTTTCGGTGAACGTCTGCCCTGAGAGGGCAACGAACAGTTTGGCCGTGTTGGTGACCGAAACCGGCGAACCGCCCATGTTGGCGATGATGCCCTTGACGACCAAACGGTCGTAGCGATCTAGCTCTTTCTCGATTCTGGTGCGGAGGTCTTTCAGGGTCGAAGCGTGCTGTTTGTTGACCTTGAGCAGGAAAGAGGTGACCTGCTGAAGATCGTTGTCACATTTGGCGGCAACGGCCACGGCGGTCCTCAGGGCGAATACGTAAGCCTTGGCTCGTTGGCCGGATGGCACGTCAGTCCACGGAAAGAATAGGTCTCGCGGACCATCGATCGGCATCACGAACTCGCCGTCGGCGTCTATCAAGATGTCGTTGGTCCAGTTTTCGTGTCGGAGCACCCTGTCCCTTAACGGCGTCTTCTCGACCGCCACCTTGCTGTGGATGGTTAGGTCATAAGGATCGATCGGTTCGTTTGCCCCGTTCACGGCAGCGCGCGAGGCTTGTTTCCAGTTGATCGGCGGTGGACCTTTGCCGTGGTACCCGAATTCGCCGCGTGCACGGGCGCTGATCAGGGAGGGCCAGATGCGAGGGGACTCGCGGCTGAAAACCTCGGCATATTCTATGTAGTCACCACGCTGCAGGCAGTCGTTCAGCTCGATCGCAACCTGGTGGAGCGCCGGCAGGTCTCCACCCGCGGTCTTCACCTCGGCGAGGGCCTTGCGAAGACGATCGACGTACTCAGTCTCGGTGATGGCGTCCCGCGGACCCAGTTCCACCGTGATGAACTCGCTGTCCTCGCAGCGCGCCGCCAGTCGGAGATTCGGAATCGCCACCGTGCCCTTTGGCGCCGGACTGGCTGAGAGTGTGATCTCGTCGATGATCACCACGGGGCGAGCGCGCCGAATCAAGTAGCCGATCCAGGCGGTGAGAAGGCTTCCGAAAAGAACCGAGACGAGCGGCACTGCCCACGTAGGCAAGGTCACTATCCCCTCGTGGGCCGCTTGGTGGAGCGCGACGGAAATGTCGCGCAATGGTCCATCTGCAGAGTGGTCAGGTCATCAGACCTAACAGCCCGATAATGCTCAAACAATACTTAAAAGTAGGAAAAATACATTCATTAAGCACGGGATTAGACGAATTTGATCCGTGCGCTTGGGCAGCCGTGGCATCGCCTTGCTCTCCGAGTACGGTTCCGCTGATGGCAACTGGTTGGCGTGACATCTTTGATTTGGGCGAGCGATCACCGACGGTGGAGCCGTCTCAGGAAGGACCCGACGAGCGCCGCGGGGTCTTCCGCCGCCTGCGCCAGAGCCTCTCCAAAAGTCGCAAAGCCCTCACCGAGGAGCTCTCGGCCAGCTTTTTCGATCGCATCGATGATGAGACCTGGGAGCGGCTCGAGGAGGCGCTGATCCTTGCCGACGCCGGGGCGCCGACCACCGCCAAGGTGGTCGAGCGGCTCGAGCACGAGGTCGAGGCTGGCACCGTGCCGGCCGACGGCGAGGCAGTGCGGCGCGGCTGGTCGAGATCCTCGCCGAGGTCGCCGGTACGGCGCGTGCGCCAATCGACCTCAGCGGCGAGCCGGCGGTGCTCTTGATGGTCGGCGTCAACGGCACCGGCAAGACGACGACGATCGGCAAGATCGCCTGGCACCTCTCGAAGGAATTCGGCCTCTCCGTCGTGCTTGCCGCCGGCGACACCTACCGGGCCGCCGCCGCCGAGCAGCTGGCCGAGTGGGCCGAGCGCGCCGGCGCCGAACTGGTTCGCTCCGAGGAGGGCGCCGATCCCGGTGCGGTCGCCTTCGACGCGGTCGAGGCCGCTCGCGCCCGCGGCGCCGACGTGGTCATCGTCGACACCGCCGGTCGTCTGCACACGCAGACCGACCTGATGGACGAGCTGACAAAGGTGCGGCGGGTGATCGCCAAGCAGATGCCCGGTGCCCCGCACGAGACGCTGATCTCGATCGACGCGACGACCGGCCAGAACGGCCTGCGCCAGGCCAAGATCTTCTGCCGAGGCGGCCGAGGTCGACGGCGTCGTCCTGACCAAGCTCGACGGCACCGCCAAGGGCGGCATCGTCCTAGCGATCGCCGATGAGCTCGGCATCCCGGTGAAGCTGATCGGCACCGGCGAGACGCTCGAGGACCTGCGCCCCTTCGATCCCGCCGATTTCGCCAACGCCCTGCTCAGCGAGTAGCGCCCTCTAAGCTGCGAGCAGTGTTCGACCAGCTCTCAGACCGGCTGCAGGCGACGCTCTCCGACGTCCGCTCGCGCGGCAAGCTGAGCGAGTCCGATGTCGACGCGGCGATGCGCGAGATTCGCCTCGCCCTGCTTGAGGCCGACGTCAACTTCAAAGTCGTCAAAACCTTCACCGCGACGCTGAAGGAGCGCTGCCTCGGCGCCGACGTGCTCGGACAGCCTCGACCCCGGTCAGCAGGTGATCAAGATCGTCAACGAGGAGCTGAGCGGCGCTGATGGGCGGCACCGGCAGCGAGCTCGCCTTCGCCTCCAGCGGCCCGACCGTGATCCTGATGGCCGGCCTGCAGGGCTCGGGCAAGACGACCGCCTGCGCCAAGCTCGCCCGCTCCTCGCGAGAAGGCGAGCAAGGACGTCGCCCTCGCCGCCTGCGACGTCTACCGGCCCGCCGCGGTCGAGCAGCTGGTCACGGTCGGCGAGCCGCGTCGGCGCCCACGTCTACGAGAAGGGCACCGACGCCGACCCGGTCGAGATCGCCGCGTGGGCGCTTGAGCAGGCCCGGGCGGAGCGCCGCGACGTGCTGATCGTCGACACCGCCGGCCGCCTCCACGTCGACCAGGAGCTGATGGAGGAGCTGGCGCAGATCCGCAAGCGGGTCAAGCCCCACGACGTGCTGCTCGTCGTCGACGCGATGACCGGCCAGGACGCCGTCGGCGTCGCCGAGTCCTTCGCCGAGGCGGCCGAGTTCGACGGCGTGGTGATGACGAAGCTCGACGGCGACGCCCGCGGCGGCGCCGCGCTCTCGGTCAAGGCCGTCACCGGCAAGCCGATCCTCTTCGCCTCGACCGGCGAGAAGCTCGAGGACTTCGATCGCTTCCACCCCGACCGCATGGCCTCGCGCATCCTCGGCATGGGCGACGTCCTCAGCCTGATCGAGAAAGCCGAGCAGCAGGTCGACGAGAAGCAGGCGCTCGGACCTCGCAGCAGAAACTGAAGAAGAACCAGTTCACGCTCGAGGACTTCCTTCAGCAGATGCGCCAGGTGCGCAAAATGGGCCCGCTCAGCGGCATTCTCGGGATGCTGCCGGGCATGGGGGCGATGAAGCAGCTGAAGAACGCTGATGTCGACGAGGGCCAGCTCGACCGGGTCGAGGCGATCATCCTCTCGATGACACCCGAAGAGCGGGCCAACCCGGGGTTGATCAAGGGCTCGCGCCGCAAACGCATCGCCAACGGCTCGGGAACGCGGGTCCAGCACGTCAACCAGCTGGTCAAGCAGTTCGACCAGATGCGCAAGGTGATGACGCCACGTCGCCTCCGGCAAGATGCCTGACCCGCAACAGCTGGCACAGATGACCGGAGGAGCACCGCGCCCAAAGGTCCGAAGGCGCTAACCGAAATCAGGCCGCGTGTCCTCCGCTTTGCGTCCGGCACGCGTTGGAGTGGCCTGAGCCTGTACCCTGCTCGATCGATGGCTGTTCGAATAAGACTGAGACGAGTCGGGTTCCAAGAAGAACCCGATCTGGCGGATCGTCGTCGCCGACAAGCGCTCGCCGCGTGATGGGCGCACGATCGAGACGATCGGGCAGTACAACCCGCAGACCGAGCCTTCGACGATCGAGCTCGACGAGGACCGCGCCCGCCACTGGCTCGAGCACGGCGCTCAGCCGTCGGAGACCGTCGCCACGCTGCTGCGCACCAAGGGCATCCCCGCCTCCGGCAGCTGAGGCCTGACGTGACCGAGCTGCTGGAGTTCCTGGTCCGGTCGCTGGTCGAGGACCCGAGCGCGGTCGTCGTCGAGGAGCTCGAAGAGGACGGTGACCTGGTCTACGAGATCAGCGTCGCCGAGGATGATCTCGGCCGCGTGATCGGCAAGGGCGGCCGGGTCGCCAACGCGATCCGGACGATCGCGAAGGCCGCCGCGGTGCGGTTCGACCGACGAGTCATTGTCGACATCCTCGACTGAGCGGTAAGCCGCTCATGAAGCTCGACATCTTCACGCTCTTCCCGGAGGCGTTCGACTGGTTTCAGTCGCAGCGCTCGGTGCAGAACGCGATTGGCGAAGGCAACGAGCTGCGACTGCTCAACTACCGCGACACGACGCCGCTCAGCGCCGGGCAGGTCGACGACGCGCCCTACGGGGGCGGGGCGGGGATGGTCCTGCGGGTCGACGTGGTCGACGCAGCGCTGCAGGCCGCCTATCCACATGGGGAAAAGCCCCGCACGATCTTGCTCTCGCCGACCGGACGGCTGCTCGACGACGAGCTCGCCGACGAGCTGACGCAGGAGCCGCACGTCGCGCTGCTCTGCGGCCGCTACGAGGGCTTCGACGACCGCGTCCACCAGCACTTCGCCGATGACGAGGTCTCGATCGGCCGCTACGTGCTCGCCGGCGGCGAGCTGCCGGCGATGGTCGTCGCCGACGTGGTGATGCGCAAGCTTCCCGGCGCCCTCGGTCATGAGCGCAGCGCAGTCGAGGAGTCGTTCAGCCAGGTGCTCGAGGGGATGCCCGAGTACCCGCACTACACGCGGCCGGCCAACTACCGCGGCTGGGAGGTGCCCGAGGTGCTGCTCTCCGGTGACCACGAGCGGGTGCGGCTCTGGCGCTTGGAGCAGAGCAGGGCGCGGGGCGAGCAGTCCGAAAAAAGCCCCGAGTAGCTACCATTCCGCCACCGCGCGGCGCCCGGTCCGGGCCCGGCGGTCTTTTTCTCGCCAATGAGCAGCGTCATCGACGCATCGAGCGCGGTCAGCTGAGGAAGGGTCTCCCTTCCTTCGATCCAGGCGATCGCGTTCGCGTCCACTTCCAGGTCGTCGAGGGCACCCGTCGCCGCACCCAGGTCTTCGAGGGAATCGTCCTGCGACGCCAGGGCTCGGGAGTGCGCGAGACGTTCACCGTCCGCAAGCAGTCCTTCGGCGTCGGCGTCGAGCGGACCTTTCCGCTGCACTCGCCGAAGATCGAGAAACTCGAGATCGCCGCTCGCGGCGACGTGCGCCGGGCCAAGCTCTACTACCTGCGTGGTCGCATCGGCAAGGCGGCTCGCGTCGCCGAGCGTCGCTGGGGCATCGACGAGGAGCTGATCTCGGCCCCGACTGCGGCGGCTGAGCCCGAAGCGGTGGATGCCGAGGGGGTCAGCCAGCAGAGGAAGACGCCCAGGTTGAGGGTGCCGAGACCGAGGCAGATGCCTCCGAGGCTGAGGGTGTCAAGGCTGAGGCAGATGCTCCTGAGGCTGAGGCGACCGATTCAGCAGCAGCGGAGACTAAGGCCGAGCCGGTAGCGGAGGTCGAGCCAGAGCCAGAGACTTCAAGTGAGACAGCGGCAGAGACAGACGCTGAGGCGCCTGAGGCGGGGGAGACCGAGGACAACGCCGCGGCTGAGGATGCCGAGGACGAGGCGCCGGACGAGAAATCCGACGACTCCGGCGGGGACTCGGCCTGAAACTCGCGATCCCGAAGCCGAAGAGTCGAGGCGGCGGGTTCGTCGAGCTGGTCGTCATCGTCGCCCTGGCCCTGGGGCTGGCGCTGGCGATCCAGGCTTGGCTGATCAAGCCCTACCAGATCCCCTCGCAGTCGATGGAACCGACCCTCGACGTCGGCCAGCGGGTTCTCGTCAACCGCTTCCTCTACCACTTCACCGACCCCGAGCCCGGTGACATCGTCGTCTTCCACCCGCCCAAGGGAGCCGATACCGGCACCGAATGCGGGGTCACGGTCAAAGGCCAGGAGCCAGTTGAAGTCGGCATGCCCTGTCCGAAGCCGACCTCGGAAGAGTCGAGCCAGAACTTCATCAAGCGGATCGTCGCCGGTCCCGGCGACACGCTCAGCGTTCGCAACGGCCACCCTGTCGTCAACGGGGTCGAGAAGACCGAAGAGTCCTACATCAGGCCCTGTGGCGCCGCGCCTTCCTGCAATTTGCCGCAAACCGATCAAGATTCCACCCGGCTACTACTTCATGATGGGCGACAACCGTGGCGAAAGCGATGACAGCCGCTTCTGGGGTCCCGTCCCGCGCGGACTGGATCATCGGTGAGGCCTTTGCCACCTACTGGCCACCTGACCGCATCGGCACCCTCTAGGCCCGCGGCCAAAGGCAAGCTCCACCAGCGTCGCCTGGCGCGTACGCGTCGTCTGTTTGCCTTCGACCGTGGTCTCGACAGCCGCTGGGTCGCCGGCGCTGACGAGGCCGGCCGTGGTTGCCTCGCCGGTCCGCTGGTCGCGGCGGCGGTGCTGATCGACTACGAGACGCTCTCACACGCCGACCGCCGCGCCCTCGCCGGCCTGCACGACTCCAAGCAGATGACGCCGAGAAGCGGGCCGAGCTCTTTCCCTGCGTGCTGAGGGCAGCCGAGCGGGTCAGCGTCGTGGTGCGCTGTGCTCGCGGCATCGACGCGCGCGGCCTGCATGTGACCAACATCGAAGCGCTCTCCAACGCGCTCGAACGACTGCAGCCCGACGCTGAGGCCACCTGCCTCGTCGACGGTTTCTCGCTGCGTGAGTGCAGGGTCCCGCACCGAGCCGTGATCGAAGGCGACGGCACCAGCGCCGCGATCGCCGCCGCCTCGGTGATTGCCAAGGTCACCCGCGACCGCTACATGCAGCGCGCTGCTGCCGAGCACCCCGGCTGGGGTTTCGAGGAGCACGTCGGCTACTCGACTCCCGAGCACCGCGAGGCGATCGAGCGCATCGGCATCTCACCACTGCACCGCCGTTCCTTTCAGTCGGTGGCGTACAGCCAGCTCGAGCTGGCCGGCTAGAACGCGCCCTCGATGTGCTCGACGTCGAGCGCGCGACCAGCGCGGTCGAAGGTGACGCCGACGGCGTCGAAGCGGATCTCGGCGTAGTAGGGCAGACCGCGGCGTTCGGCCAGCCAGGCGGTGGCGAGGCGGCGGATGCGTTGCTGCTTGCGGCGGTCGACGGCGAGGACGGGGCGCTCTGGGCCGTAGGCGGAGTTGGCTCTGCCGGCCTTGACCTCGACGAAGACGAGGGTGCGGCCGTCGAGCGCGACGATGTCGAGCTCGCCGTAGCGGGTGCGGGCGTTGCGCTCGAGAATCTCCCAGTGAGCGGTCGCGAGGCGAGCGGCGACGAGATCCTCGGCCAGGCGCCCGAGTCGCTGTCGCTGAACGGTCATCGACGCCGACGATAGGGGCGCATTCGAGGACCCAGGTTCCGGTCGCGGCATCGGCGCGGACGAATTGTCAGAGGCGGCACAAATTGCGCGCCACGCGTCGGATTCGTCTCCATAGCGTCGCCGCCATGCTCGCCACGGCGCAGACCTTCACCCTCGACGGCATCTCGGCCCGGCCGGTGCGGGTCGAGGTCGACGTCCACCGCGGCCTGCCCGCTTTCTCGATCGTCGGCCTACCCGACGCGGCGGTGCGCGAGGCGCGCGAGCGGGTGCGGGCGGCGCTGGTCAACTGCGGCTTCGAGTTCCCGCTGCGGCGGATCGTCGTCAACCTGGCGCCGGCCAGCCTGCGCAAGGCGGGGCCCGGTCTCGACCTGGCGATCGCGGTTGCTCTGCTCACCGCATCGGAGCAGCTCGAGCTTGGGAGGAGCTCGACCGCGATGGTCGGTGAGCTCGCCCTTGACGGATCGGTGCGGCCGGTGCCCGGCGTCCTGGCGATCGCCGAGGCGGCGCGCGAGCACGGCTGCTGAGGCGATCGTCGTACCGGCGGAGAACGGCGCCGAGGCGGCCCTGGTCGAGGGCCTCGAGGTGATCTGCCTCGAGAGTCTCGGCCAGCTTGCGGCTCTCGCCGCGGGGGAGTGGAAGTCGCCGTGGCCGCAGCCGATGTCACTCGATCGCTGTGAGGTAAAGGCGATGCCGGATCTCGCCGACCTGCGCGGCCAGCGCCACCTGCGCCACGCGCTCGAGGTCGCCGCGGCGGGCGGGCACAGCCTGCTGATGGTCGGTCCGCCCGGGCGCTGGCAAGTCGCTGGCGGCAAGTCGTCTGCCCTCGATCCTGCCGCCGCTGGCGGCGGGCGAGGCGCTCGAGGTGGCGCGGATCGCCAGCGTCTGCGGCCGGCTCGGCGACGGGCGGTGCGAGCGGCAGGCCGTTTCGCTCCCCTCACCACACGATCAGCCCGGCCGGGCTGATCGGCGGCGGCAACCCGCCCGGTCCGGGCGAGGCGACGCTGGGCGCACTGCGGTGTGCTCTTTCTCGACGAGCTCTGCGAGTTTCGTCGCGACACGCTGGAGGCGCTGCGGGCCCCGCTCGAGAGCGGCTGGGTTGAGGTTGCGCGGGCGGGTGCCTGGCGGCAACTGCCCTGCCGCTTCATGCTCGTCGCCGCGGCCAACCCCTGTCCCTGCGGTCGTGGCGAGAGCGATCCCGAGTGCAACTGCGCGCCGCTCGCGGTACGCCGCTACCAGGCGCAGGCTGAGCGGCGCCCTCGCCGACCGGATCGACATGCTTGCCGCGATCCGCCAGCCCAGCGCAGAGGAGATCGGCGGACCGGCCGGGTGAGTCCTCGGCCGCGGTTCGCGAGCGAGTCATCGCTGCGCGCGAGCGTCAGGAAGGCAGACTTGGAGCCGGCCGTAGCAACGCCGAGATGACAGCCGCCGAGGTGCGTGACTGCGCGCTCGAGGAGAGTGCCGCCACGCTGCTTGCCGAGTCCTACGCGCGCCGACGCCTCAGCGGGCGCGCCCACGATCGCGTTCTGCGTCTGGCCCGGACGGTCGCCGATCTCGCCGGCAGCGACGCGATCGGTCGTGAGCAGATGGCCCAGGCCCTGCAGCTGCGGCGGAGGGACAGCGAGTGAAAGCGCCGAACGCCTGCCTCGACTGCTTGCGTCGAGCACGGTTGCTCGCTCACCTGGCCCCCTACATCGAAAAGATCGCCAGCGCTGCTCCTGGCTCGCGCTCGCCGGAGCTCCTGCGGCTCTCCAACGAGGACCTGGCTTGCCGTCTCGGCCCCCAAGATCGCGCCCCGGGTGCTTGCCGAGGTCGATGCCGTGTCGGAGCAGCGGCTCCGCGCCGACCTGCTTGCCGCCCAGTGCTGGGCCTGCTGCCGCCACGACCCAGCCTTTCCTGCGGGGCTTGCCGATGCGGCCGACGCTCCCTGGGCGCTGATCGGGCGTGGCGATCCTGGTTTGCTCCTGCGGCTCGAGCCGCAGGAAACGGTGACGATCGTCGGTGCCCGCCGTGCCAGCACCTACGGCCGCGAGATGGCGCGCGAGCTCGGTCGCGAACTTTCCGCCGCGGGCCTGCTGGTGATCAGTGGTCTCGCCTTCGGTATCGACGCCTGCGCGCATCGCGGCGCGCTCGATGCTGGCACGACCGTCGCCGTGCTCGGTTGCGGCGCCGACGTCGCCTATCCGGCCTCGCACCGATCGCTCTGGCGACGGATCTGCGAGCGCGGCCTCGTTCTCTCTGAGCTGCCGCCGGGAACGGGCGCCTGGCGCTGGACCTTCCCGGCTCGCAACCGGATCATGGCCGCCCTGGCCGGGATGACCGTGGTCGTCGAGGCGGCGCAGCGCTCCGGCTCGCTGATCACGGCCGACCTCGCCGCTGATCTGGGCCGTGACCTCGGCGCCGTGCCGGGGCCCGTCAACTCGCGCGCCTCGGCTGGCACAAACGACCTGCTGGCAGGTGGTGCCTGCCTGATTCGCGACGGTCAGGACGTGCTCGACGCGATGCTCGGACCCGGAGTTCGCAAGGCCGAGCGGGTCGGCGCCGATCTCGACGCGCGACTCCGCGACGTGCTGGCGGTCTTGGAGCGTGGGGCGGAGACCAGCGATGCGATCGCTGCAGCACTGGACTTCGATGGCGCCGACGCAGCCTCGGCCCTGGCCACGCTCGAGGCGCTCGGCTACGTCTCCTGCTCCCTCGTCGGCATCTACTCACGAACCCTGCTCTCGGCGCCCGCCATCTAGGCTGCGATCGTGTCCTCGACCTCGATTCCAGCCGTACTCTCGATTGCCGGGTCGGACTCCGGCGGTGGCGCCGGGATCCAGGCTGACCTGAAGGCATTTGCCCGCTGCGGCGTACACGGGATGACCGCGATAACCGCGATCACGGCCCAGAACACAGTCGGGGTCGAGGCGATCGAAGCGGTTTCGCCGGAGATGATCGTCGCCCAGGTTGGCGCCGTTGCCGAAGACATCGGCGTCGCGCGGTGAAGATCGGGATGCTCGGCACCGCCGCGACGGTTGACGCGGTGGTCGAGGCGCTGCGCTTCGTCGGCGACGCCCCCGTGGTAATCGACCCGGTGATGGTCGCCGAGAGCGGTGCGGTGCTGCTCGACGAGGAGGCGCGCTCGGCGCTGGTCGAGCGCCTGTTGCCGTTGGCGACGGTGGTCACACCCAACATCCCCGAGGCGCGCGTGCTCAGCGGCGGCAGCGAGCAGGATTCCCAGGAGGACCTGGCCCGCGAGGTGCGGGCGCTCGGCCCCCACGCGGTCGTCGTGACCGGTGGTCACAGCGAGCGCCTCGTCGATCTCTTCTTCGACGGTCGCGAATCGGCCGAGATCCCCGGCGAGCGGCACACCGATGGCGCCGCGCACGGGTCCGGTTGCACGCATTCCTCGGCGCTGGCTGCCCACCTGGCGCTCGGCGAGTCGCCGCTGGAAGCGGCGCGAAAGGCGCGTCAAGTCGCCGCCGCCGCCGTGGCCTCTGGCCTGCGCGAGATCGGCGAGGGGCCGGGGCCGGTTGACGTCTTCGACCTGACCTCTGGACGGCCTCAGTAGATTTTGGCCATGAGCTCAAACGGCGCAACCACGACCAAGCTTCCCCGCCCCCGCTCGGTGCCCTCTTCGACGGTCCCGACCGGGCCCACTCGCGCGCCTACATGAAGGGCGTCGGCTTCGACGACGAGGCGCTGAGTCGGCCGACGATCGGCATCGCCAACACCTGGACCGAGGCGATGCTCGTGCAACTTCCACCTACGCGGGCTCGCCGAGCACGTCAAGGAGGGCGTCCGCGCCGCCGGCGGCACGCCGATGGAGTTCAACACCGTCGCGATCTCCGACGGGATCACGATGGGGACCCAGGGGATGAAGGCCTCGCTGGTCAGTCGCGAGGTGATCGCCGACTCGATCGAGCTGATGGCCCGCGGCTACCAGTTCGACGCGATCGTCGCCCTCTGCGCCTGCGACAAGACGATCCCGGGCTGCGCGATGGCGCTCGCTCGCCTCGACGTCCCCTCGGTCCTGCTCTACGGCGGCTCGATCGTCCCCGGCCACTGGCACGGGCGCGACGTGACCATCCTCGACATCTTCGAGGCGATCGGTGCCCACAACGCCGGCGACATGAGCGACGAGGAACTGAACGAGCTGGAGGGCGTCGCCAGCCCCGGCGCCGGGGCCTGCGGCGGTCAGTTCACCGCCAACACGATGGCCTGCGCCTTCGAGGCGCTCGGGGTCAGCGCCGGCGGCTCGGCGATGGTCCCGGCCGAAGACGACGAGAAGGGCACGGTGGCCGAGCGGATCGGCGAGCTGGTCCTCAACGTCCTGGTCGAGGACATCAGGCCGAGCAAGGTGATCACCCGTGACTCGCTGGAGAACGCGATCGCCTGCGTCTGCGCCTCGGGCGGCTCGACCAACGCGGTCCTGCACCTGATCGCGCTCGCCCAGGAGCTCGATATCGAGCTGACGATGGACGACTTCGAGCGGATCTCCCGCGCCACGCCGCTCTTCGCCGACCTCAAGCCGGGCGGGCGCTTCGTCGCCACCGATCTCTACGCCGCCGGTGGTGTGCCGGTGATCCTCAAGCGCCTGGCCGAAGCCGGCATCCTGCACGAGGACGCGATCACCGTCACCGGCAAGACGATCGGCGAGGTTGCGGCAGAGGCGAGCGAGGCGCCTGGACAGGAAGTCGTGCGCCCGCTCGACGACCCGCTAAGAGCCCGAAGGGCGGCCTGGCGATCCTCGCGGCAACCTTGCCCCCGAGGGCTCGGTGGTGAAGCTCGCCGGCACCGAGCGCCGCCAGCAGACCGGTCCAGCCCGCGTCTTCGACTCAGAAGAGGATTGCTTCCGCGCGGTCAAGGATCAGCAGATCAATCCCGGTGACGTCGTCGTGATCCGCAACGAGGGCCCCGTCGGCGGCCCCGGCATGCGCGAGATGCTTCAGGTCACCGCGGCGATCGTCGGCGAGGGCCTGGGTGAGAGCGTCGCGATGGTCACCGACGGCCGCTTCTCCGGCGCCACCCGCGGCCTGATGATCGGCCACGTCGCCCCCGAGGCGGCCAAGGGCGGCCCGATCGCGGCGATCCGGGAGGGCGATGAGATCACCGTCGACATCGACAACCGCCGCATCGACGTCGACCTCTCCGACGAGGAGATCGCCAAGCGGGTCGCCGAGTACGAGTCGCCACCGTCGCCCTTCGGCAAGCGGCGTGATGGCGAAGTACGCGGCCACCGTGTCCTCCGCCTCCCGGGGTGCGGTGACCACCTGAGCGTTGGCGCCTTAGTCGCAAATATTGCGACTAAGCTGCCAGGAACTCGTCGAGCACGGCGTTGAAGCGCCCCGGCCGCTCGAGCTGGGGAACGTGGCCGGTGTCCTCGAAGATCTCCAGGCGGGAGTTGGGGATGCGGCGGTTGTAGCTAAGCGCGGCGGCGGAGGGGATGACCCAGTCGTCGGTGCCCCAAACGATCATCGTCGGGATCTCGATTTCTTCCAGACGATCCCGCGCGTCGTATTCGATCACGGCGTCGAGCGCATCGGCGAAGCCTGGGCAGGGCACACCCGATGCCATCTGCTCCCAGAGCAGCTCCTTGCTTAGGCGACCCGGATAGCGGATCGCAAAGCGGAACATCAGGTAGCGGGCACGGGGGTGGGTGACGAAGAAGCGCGCCGCTGCGCCGAAGGGACGGCCGAAGGTATCCCATGCCTGTGATGTCGCCTGGCCGCGCTCGTGCGGGAGCCAGGTGTTGATGAAGCCCGCGGCGGAGACCAGGACCAGGTGGGCGAAGCGGCTTGGCTCCGTCAGCACTGCCTCGGCTGCGACCAGCCCACCCATCGAGTTGCCGACCAGCGTGGCGTCCCGACCGATGTCCAGCTTCTCGCAGAAGTCATGCAACATGCGCCCGTAGGCGGGCATGTCGATTGGCCAGGAGGGCATCGGGCTGGCGCCGAAGCCGGGCAGGTCGAGGGCGATGGCGCGGTGGGAGCGGCTGGCGTGGGGGAGGTTTTCCAGCCAAGCCTGCCAGGAGCTGGTTAGGCCGTGGATGAAGACGATCGGCTCGCCCTCACCGATCTCGGCATAGTTGACCGTCGCCCCCGGCAGCTCAAGCCGGTGGACATGCGGCCGCCAGTCGAGCTTCAGCCAGTCAGGATCTGGGTTGCCGTAGTCGTCACGCATAGCCCATACGTTCGAGTATGGGTATTTCGCGAATCTGCGGCGGCTGCAGGTGGTCCCAGAGAATTCCCCGCGGCCGCTCGTACTGGCGCTCGACCTCGATCACGGCGCGCGGTGTGGCGATCACGTCGACCGGTAGGTCGTGAGCGGTCATCATCAGGTGGCGGCGCAGAACCTGGGTCGGGTGCACCGTGGTCGCCACCGTCGTGTGGCTGTCGATCTTGCCAGCGTCGATCAGCACCCCGTACTCAAGGTCGGAGTAGCCGCCACCCTTGCCGACCCGGGCGCCGCTGAGGTTGACCGCGACCGAGCCGCAGAGAACGAAGTCGATCTCGGGCAGCTCGTCGAGGGCGACGACGCGGCCGTGTTTGAGCGCGCCCTTGATCGTCGCCGCCTCTTTGACCGCCCGTTTGGAGAGCTCTTTGGGATCGAGGACGCGAAAGGGATGCGGGTCGCGGAGGCGCGGAACCGCCATGATCACGATCTTGCCCTCCTCGAGGGCGATGCGTCGCGCGTAAGTTTGCGGCGAGTCGGGATTCGCCTTGATCACCCGAGCCCGTCGCCAGAGGCGCTGTCCAGCGAGCTTTTCCGCCGCCATTTTCGCGCCGGCGAAATTCGGAATCCGGCCCTCGGCACCCGGGAAGCGAGAAACTCCCTCGCGGTCCATCGCCTTCCAGACTTCTTTGCGAACGGTGTCCTTGCTGGCTTTCGGCGGCATGACAGGAAAGATATCCGCAGTGCCCGTCACCCTGCCGGATGCGGATTTGCAGGTGATCTGAGTATTTGAGCCGAATGATCCGTCTGCCTAAACTTTTGCGTAGGTCAGGTTTGGCTGGATATATGCCGATCGTTGGGGAAAGGTGATGGGGCGCAAGACTCAAATCGCGATTCTCGCCCTCGTGGCTCTGCTGCTTCTTGGCGTCGCAGCGGGCTACGCCTACGACAGCTCGGAGAAGGACAAGATCGCCGACGGCGTCACCGTCGGCGGCGTTGATGTCGGCGGCATGGATGAAGCGGAAGCCAGGCAGGCGGTCAGTCGCCAGCTGCTTGGGCCGCTGAAGCACTCGCTGTGGGTCGGCTATGACGGCAAGAATTGGACGCTGCCGGGCAAGAGCCTCAAGGTCCACGCTGACATCGATGCGGCGATCGAAGAAGCGGTTGCCGAAAGTCGTGACGGGGGCTTCCCCGGTCGTCTGGTTCGCTACGTCACTGGTGGCAGCCTCGACAAGCAGATAGCCGCCGAGGTCAGCTACTCGCAGCCAGCAGTCAACCGCTTCGTCCGCAGGGTCGCCTCCCAGGTCGAACGCAAAGCGCAGGACGCCACGGTCGAACCGAGCCCCGACTCGCTCGAAGTGGTGGCAGCGAAGAACGGGCGCAAGCTGCGCGACAACCTGCTTACCCGCCAGCTCAAGGCGGCGGTGCTCAACGCCGGCGCTGACCATACGATTGCCGCCCGCACTCACGCGACGAATCCGGAAGTGACGACGAAGGAAGTCGCCTCCGCTTACCCGTCCTACCTCACCCTCGACCGCTCGACCTTCACCCTGCGGCTCTGGAAGCACCTGAAGCTGGCGAAAACGTACACCGTGGCGGTGGGCCAGGAAGGCCTTGAAACACCCGCTGGGCTGTACCACATCCAGGAAAAGCAAGTGAACCCTTCCTGGCACGTTCCCGACTCCGCCTGGGCGGGCGATCTCGCCGGCCAGGTGATCCCTCCGGGCCCGGAGGATCCGATCAAGGCGCGCTGGATGGCGATCTTCGAAGGCGCCGGGATCCACGGCACCGAAGAGACCGAATCACTCGGCTCCGCTGCTTCCCACGGCTGCGTGCGGATGTCGATTCCCGACGTGATCGACCTGTATCCCCAGGTCGAAGTCGGAACCCCGATTTACATCGGCTAAGAGGCTCGCGCGGGCCGGTGGCGAAACTCTCTCCATGGACTGGGGGAATGCACTGACCTTGTATGACCGGGACCTGAGGGGTCGCGGTGCCGCCGAGCGCACCCGCAAGGCCTATGGAGTGGATCTCGGGCAGTTTGTCGAGTGGGCCGTTGAGCGGGCGCCCGGTGAGATCCGCCATCGTGACGTGCGACGCTTCGCCGCCGGACTCTCGTCGGACGGAGCGGCGCCGGCGACGGTGGCGCGCAAGCTGGCGGCGGTTCGAGGTCTCTTCGACTTCCTGGTTCGAACCGAGCGGGTTGGGCAGAATCCGGCCGACCTCGTCTCTAGTCCCAAGCGGGAGGAAAAGCTGCCGCGGGTGCTCACGGTCGAACAGGTGCGCGAACTGCTCGAGCGGATCCCCGCTCGCACGCCGCTGGAGCTGCGCGACCGGGCGATGCTCGAGCTCGCCTACTCCTGCGGTCTGCGCTGCGAGGAGATCGTCACCCTCAACGTGGGGGCGCTCGACTTTGAGACCGAGCAGCTGCGCGTCCTCGGCAAGGGCTCGAAGGAACGGCTGTTGCCGGTCGGTGAGCCGGCCCAGCAGGCCCTGCGCCGCTACAGCGAACGCGGCCGCCATGCCCTGACCGCAGATCCGCGCGAGCAGGCTCTCTTCCTCTCCAAGAGCGGCAGGCGACTCTCCAGCTCCGATGTGACCCGGAGACTCGGACTCTGGGTTCGGGAAGCCGCGCTGGCCGCTGGGGTCTCGCCGCACTCGCTGCGCCACAGCTTCGCCACGCACCTGCTTGAAGGCGGCGCCGATCTGCGCACGATCCAGGAGCTGTTGGGTCACGCTTCGATCTCGACCACACAGGTTTACACTCGGGTCGATGCGGCTCGCCTCCGCGACGCGTATGCGGCCACCCATCCGCGCGCATGAGCGGCAAGAACTTGTCAGCGACTTAGGATGCAGGGGAATTAGATGGAAACCGGCGTAAAAGAGGTGGAGCTGCGCGATCTTTGGCGCCGCTACAAGGAGGAAGGCGATGCCAGCGCCCGTGAGCGCCTGGTCGTGGCCTACTCGCCGATGGTCAAGTTCGTCGCCGGCCGTCTTGGTGCGGGCTTGCCTTCGCACGTCGATGACGCCGACCTGATCTCCTACGGCCTGATGGGCCTGATCGGCGCGATCGAGCGCTTCGAGCCCGAGCGCGGGATTAAATTTGAGACCTTCGCGATGACCCGGATCCGCGGCGCGATCATCGACGAGCTGCGCTCGCTCGACTGGGTGCCGCGCTCGGTCCGCTCCCGCGCCCGTGAAATCGAGGCCGCCCAAGCCAAGCTCGAGCACGAGCTGCAACGGGCCCCGAGCGAGGCCGAGCTCGCCGCCCGACTCGAAATCAGCGAGGAAGAACTGCAGACCTCGCTGCTGGAGATCGCCAACTCCTCGGTCTACGCACTGGATGAGCTCTGGACCGTCTCGGACTCTTCCGGCGACCAGGTCTCGCTGCTCGACACGATCTCCGACCCGCGCGCCGATGACCCGCAGGAGTCCCTCGCCAGTAGCGAGGTCAAGGATCGCCTCACCGAGGCGATTTCCTCGCTGCCCGAGCGCGAGCAGCTCGTCGTCGCGCTCTACTACTACGAGAATCTCACCCTGCGCGAGATCGGCGAGGTTCTGGGCGTCACCGAGTCGCGCGTCTCGCAGCTCCACACCAAGGCCGTGATGCGCCTGAAGTCCGGGCTCCAAGCCGCCTGACCCGTACTTATCCCGGTTGAGTTCTGCCGCGCGGCGGGTACCTTCAGATGCGTGGCTCACAAGGCCGCAGACCGGATTCGCAATGTGGCCCTGGTTGGGCACCGGGGTTGCGGTAAGACGAGCCTGTACGAGGCGATGCTGTTCGAGGCTGGTGCGGTCAAGCGGTTGGGCACGGTGGCTGACGGCACCACCGTTTCCGACCACGAGCCCGATGAGCAGGAGCGCTCGCTATCGATCAACGCCTCGCTGGCCTGCTTCGAGCACGGCGGCCGCGAGATCAACCTGATTGATACCCCGGGTGAGCCAAGCTTCGTCGCCGATGCGATTGCCGCCCTGCGCGTCGCCGACGCAGCGGTTGTCGTTGTCAACGGCGTGGCGGGCGTCGAGGTCCACACCGAGCGCCTCTGGCGGCGCGCCGATGTCGAGGGTCTGGCCCGGCTCGTCTTCGTCAACATGCTCGATCGCGAGCGGGCCGATTTCTACCGCGCTCTCGACTCGCTGAAGGCCGCCTTTGGTGCTCACGTCGTTGCCACCGAGATTCCGATCGGCTCAGAGCAAGAGGTGCGCGGCGTGATCGACCTGATCGACCAGAAGGCGTTCCTCTACGACGAGATCGGGCCGGGAGCCGCGCGCGAGGTCGCGATCCCCGAGGAGCTGCGCGAGCGGGCCGAGGAGTACCGCGAGCGGCTGATGGACGAGGTGGCGGAGAACTCCGACGCGTTGATGGAGCGCTATCTCGACGGCGAGGAGATCGACCACGACGAGATCGTGCGCGTGCTCAAGCAGGGTGTTACTGCTGGGCAGATTTTTCCCGTCACCTGCGGGGTCGCTACGGCCAACCTCGGCACCGGCCGCCTGCTTGAGGCGTTGGTCGAGGACCTGCCTTCGCCAGCAATGCGCGGTGCCCTCGCCGCAAGCGGATCCGATGGCGAGGCGATCGAGATCGAGCCTGACGAGGAGGGGCCGCTCGTTGCCTACGTCTTCAAGACCCTCGCCGACCCCTACACCGGCCGCGTCAACCTCTTCCGCGTCTACCGCGGCACGCTCGCTTCGGACTCGCAGGCGTTCAACGTCAGCCGTGGCCAGAAAGAGCGGATTGGCCAGCTCGGCCAGCCGCTGGGTAAGGAGCTGCGCCCGTGCCCGGAGCTCGGCGCCGGGGATATCGGCGCCGTCGCCAAGCTGAAGGAGACGCGCGCCGGCGACGTTCTCTGCGCTGGGTCGGAGGTGATCGGCTTCGAGCCACTTGACCTGCCCAAGCCGGTGATGGCCTTCGCTTATGAGCCGAAGTCGAAGGGCGATGAGGAGAAGGCCGCCGCAGCCGTGCGACGCCTCACTGAGGAAGACCCGACTCTCGACGTGCACCGCGATGCGCAGACCGGCGAGCAGATCATTGCCGGCCTCACTCAGATTCACGTCGAGGTGATCGTGGCGCGGATGAAGCGTCGCTTCGGGGTCGAGATCGAGCTGCACCCGCCGCGCGTGCCTTACCAGGAGTCGATTCGCCAGTCCGCCAGCGCCCACGCCCGCTACAAGAAGCAGTCGGGCGGCCGCGGCCAGTTCGCCGATTGCCAGATTGAGATCGAGCCGAGCGATAACGGCGCCGGCCTGGAGTTTGTCAACAAGATCAAGGGTGCGGCGATTCCCGGCAGCTTCATTCCCGCGGTCGAGAAGGGGGTCGAAGAAGCGATGGCGCACGGCACCGTTGCCGGCTACCCGGTCAATGGTGTGCGGGTTCGCCTCACCGACGGTAAGCATCACGACGTCGACTCCTCCGAGATGGCCTTCAAGATCGCCGGCGCGATGGCCTTCAAGGAGGCGATGGAAGCGGCCGACCCGGTGCTATTGGAGCCGATCGTGCGGCTTGTGGTGAGTTGCCCCGAGGAGGTGGTGGGCGATGTGATCGGCGATCTCAACTCGCGCCGCGGCCATCCCCTGGGGATGGAGCCAAAGGGCTCGGTGACCGAAGTGCGGGCTGAGGTGCCGATGGCGGAGGTGCTCGACTACGCGCCGGACCTGCGTTCGATTAGCGGCGGCCGGGCCGATTTCGAGGTCGACTTTGATCGCTATGAGGAGGTCCCGAGCCACCTGGCTGAGAAAGTCGTCGCAGCCATTGGCTGAATCGGGTCGCCTGGCCCGCGGTGAACTAGCTTTGGGGCGTGAGCATCTACCAGCGCGATCCAGCCGCCCCCGGAGCGAACATCAGGCGGCGGCAGGCAGAAGCGCCGGCCGGCCGGCTCGAGCACGCCGTCGTTCGTTTCAACGAGAGTCCCGCCGGTCACACGGCGGCCGGATTGACGCGCAGCCTCGGACGACCCACCGTCTCGGTAGGGGCGGCGGCCGGATCGTCAAACGAGGTGCGGATCACCGTCGCCTGGGAGCTCTGCTGGTACCAGTGGGGTGTCGATCTCGGCGACGAGCGGGGGAGAGTCTTCGAGATCGGCAAGGGCGAGGATGTCGAGCAGCTCGACCGCTCCGCCCGCCAGTGGAACGCCGGCGTGGGCAAGGCAGGGCAGCTCGTCTTCGGTGCCGCCGGCCGCCAGCCAGCCCGCCGGGCTTTTTGGCTGAGGCGCCGGTGAAGGTCGTCGTCAATGTCGACGGTGGCGCTCGCGGCAACCCGGGACCGGCGGCGATTGCCGCGGTCATCCAGGGCCCCGATGGCGGGGTGCTCGAGGAGCGCGGCGAGCGGATCGGGCGGGCGACCAACAACGTCGCCGAGTACAAAGCGCTGCTGCTTGGGATTGAGCGCGCCGCGGCCCTGGGTGCCGATGAGCTCGAGCTGATCGGCGATTCCGAGCTGGTCGTTAAGCAGGTCAAAGGGGAATACAAGGTCAAGGACGCGACGATGCGCGAATTGCACTCGGAGGTGAAGAAGGCGCTGCGGGATTTCGACAACTGGTCGATCCGCCACGTGCGCCGCGAGTACAACGCCGAGGCCGACCGCCTCGTCAACGAGGCGCTCGATGGCTGAGCCGATCGATCCCGGCGTCGACATCGGCCACGTCCACCTCAAGGTCGCCGATCTAGACCGTGCCCTCACCTTCTATTGCGACGTGCTCGGCTTCGAGCTGCAACAGCGCTTCGGCGATGAAGCCGCCTTCGTCTCAGCCGGCGACTACCACCACCACATCGGTCTCAACACCTGGCAGTCGAAGGGAGGCAGCCCGTCGCCGCCGGGAAGCACCGGCCTCTTCCACCTGGCGATCCGCTACCCAACTCGCCGCGCCCTCGCCGACGCTTTGCAGCGCCTGATCGACAATGGGATCGCCCTCGACGGCGCTTCCGACCACGGCGTCAGCGAGGCGCTCTACCTCAGCGACCCCGACCAGAACGGGATTGAGTTGTATTGGGACAGGCCCAAAGATGAGTGGCCGCAGCCGGCGCCAGGGGACAAGGTGGCGATGTACACGCGGCCACTCGATCTGCACGACCTGCTCGCCGAGCTTCAGTAATCGCGCCCTGGGCCGCGACGAGGGAGGGAGTCTTCGCCGCGACCCAAAGGCGACACGATCAAGAAGGCAGTCTACCAAATACTAAGTAGTAGGCCGCAAGACCCAGTCATGAGCCGTCGCCAACCCGCAGCTATACTGGCCGCTTCGTGCGGCTGTAGCTCAGCTGGCTAGAGCGTCTGCTTGCCATGCAGAAGGTCGAGGGTTCGAATCCCTTCAGCCGCTTTTTCGGGAATGCCCTGCACGTGGGCGGGTTGGTTCCGGCGCAGCAGGCCGAAGCCAAATCAAACCATCCCCGCATATCGCCTCCATTTCAGGCACTAGTGCCTGAAATGGCATGGATGCGTTCGGATTAGCGCCGATTTCGGCCGATTCCGCCTTGCATTGGTCTCGCAGACGAGGTAGCGGGCGGGCGGCGAGGTACCGTTGCCACATGGCCCGGGAGCGAATCACGGTCGATCCAAACCGAATGCGCGGCCTGCCCAGCATCCGCGACACCCGCGTGACCGTGAGCGCGGTGCTCGGTCAGCTTGCCGCCGGCGCGAGCATCGACGAGCTGCTCGCCGACTACCCCTACCTGGAACGCGAGGATGTCCTCGCTGCGCTCGAATACGCCGCAGCCGCTGCGCAAGAGCGCGAGTTGGCAGTGGTAGCTCCGGCGGCGTGAAGCTCCTCCTCGACGCGAACTTCTCGTCGCGGCAGCATGGCGCGCGTGCGCAACAGCGAGAGAGCGCTCCCCGTGCCAGCAATGGCAATTTAGACTGCGAATCAGGCGAGATAGGGCAAGGCACTCCCCATCCATTCCGGGATCGCTGTCTGCGCGCCCGGTTCGCGCCCTTCGGCTTGACCAGGATGTGCTGACCTGCCGTCGACTTCGATTGATTCGGCTTCTAGTCGGTCACGGCGCCTGCGTCCTGAAACACTCGCCGCAGCTCGGCGAGCATCCGCCCTACGTGGCTCTTGGCGCTCAGCTGGCCGCGCGGCACGATCAGGGCCGGCTCAGGAGCGACCACAACTGCAGGTAGGTTCATAGACATGCTGGTCGAGTTGCCCGACGGCAGGCCGAAGACCTTGTATTGAGCGTCGGGGATTGCTGCGGTCGTCGCCACCTGGGCCACCTGGCCATGAGGGTCAAGCCTCTGCCAGATCTTCTGTGCAAGGTCTCCCGCGGCCTCGATGTTGTGCTCAAGACGGCCTGGGTCGATCGTGCCCATGAAATTAGACTCAGCTCGAATCGAGGAAACCGCCAAGACAGAGCCGTCGGGCTTCACTAGGACTTGCGGCGTAGTCCAGTCCTCGGAATTGGTCCCGGTGACCTCGATGCCCTCGGCAGTTGTGCTCGAGCCAAGCCCGATGCTTTGGGGGACCAGCCTTGCCTCACGCGTATCCCCTGCGATCTGCCCGGGGAGCTCAGCGTCCTCCAATACCAATGCGTCGATCAGCTTCACCTCGCGCGCCGGCGTAAACCCGATTCTGACCTCGATTCCGCTGCTTCCTCCGCTTTGCTTGGGCGCGATGAGTTCTCTGACTCGCTCCTGTGCGCCGGGAATATCGTCACGACCCTTTGAGGCCTGGACACTCAGTGCGGCCAGCACCCCCAAGCCGACATCCTCGGAACCCATGAAGCGGTCATGAAAGACGCCGGCGCCCCACGTCCCTCGCACCCGCTCGAGGAACTTGCGCTGTGGCGGCTCCATCTCGACATTCTCTTGGACCAAGACCAAGGCTGGCTTCGAGAGGCGCGCCGCCTCTTCGAACTCTTCCTCAGTCGGGCTCTTGCCCGACTTGTCGGCATCGCCGTAGCGGGCGCCGATCAGCAGCAAGAAGTAGTCGGCATCGCCTATCGCGTCAAACATCGCCCGGCGTGATGCCTGTGGGTCGGCGGGGTGGCGCTCGGCGAGGACCGGGTGCATCTGAGCCTTCTCGACCGCGCTGGCCGCCTGACCGCGCACTTCCTCGAACCCGGAGATCACCGAGCTGATGAACACTGATCTGACCGACATGTGCGAAGCCTACGCGGCCACCCTCTGCGGCCTGCCGAACTCCTCAACGATGCGCAGCGCGTTGTTCAACGCGGCGAGGGCGCCGTCCTCCTCGCGCCAGAGAGCACGGAGCTTGCTCAAGGTGCTCGGGCGGTGACGCCGTCTGGGGTCGGGGGGTCCCGGCAGGAGTGGCCACTCGCCGTAGACAGCACGCTTGCCGTCGACCTCGACCATTAGCCCCCACGGCAGCCCCCCGCGACGAGCCCGCTCGAGGTGCGGACCGAGAGCCTCCCCGGCATAGCGGGTTGCGCGCTCAAGGCTACGGGCGTAATGGACGCCGTCGTCGCTCAATACAACAAGTCCATGTCCCTGCGGCTCAACTCGGGCGCTGTATTCGACCCCGCCGACCTGGCAGGTCAAAGAAAAGATGGACATGCCCAACCTCCGTTGTTGTCAATCATCGAACGCCGGACAAGCCGTGGGAGTCACCCACTCCGACCGCATCAAGTTGACAAGTGGATCGGTCGGAATGAGAGACTTTGGCGGCAGCGGACCCGAATGTGACGAGCACTCGACTCCGCTGCCGCGAAATGATGATTGACGGCGCGACTTCTAACTAGGGATGCGGACGGAACAGGAGGCCACTATCGCAGCCGCGGAGTTCTTGACAGCACCACTCATCGATCGAGCAGTAGCCCTCTTGATCGATGAGTTCTCCAGCTCGCGAGCATCGGCCAGCCCCAGAAACGTCGCGGGGCTGATCGCCGAATCGGAGCAGACCTTCCAAGTTGGAAGCCGCTCGGGACCTTCGCGAGCTCAGATCCTCCGGCGGGTAGCGGAAGCGTGGCAGGTGCTCGAGCAAACTCGTCTGATCTGCCGCGATCTCGACCAAAGCGCGGAATGGTGGATCCTGACCGATGCGGGCCTTCGGATACGCGAGAGCTCCGATGTAGCTGGTGAGATCGAACTGCGCCTCGGGGCGCGGGCTTGATCAACTGGTCACCAAGCCCGCAAAGACAACTGCTCGTTAGGAATGGAACGGGCTACACACCATAAGAGCTACGTGGCGGCGGACCCGCTAGAGCAACTTGGCCGCCGCCAACAGCTTCTTCTGTATCTCGGGCCATTTCTCGACGAGTTCTTCGGTCCGTTCTTCGCCCAGTTCCGCCGCGTAGTTGTTGGCCTTTTCGACGATCTCCAGAACAGCTGCCGGCATCTCCAGGATCTGAACCACTGCCATCGCTCCGCTCAGTCGGTCCATGCGTCCGAACGCGTGGGGGAACGTCGCCACGACCCCTCTGCGAGTCCGCACCCAAGCAGCCTGCTCCCCCTGGAGGTGATCAATCAGCCGGGTGAGGGCATCGGGCTCACTATTGGGAGGCATTTCTCTAAGTTCAGAGATAACGGGGTAGAGAGCCCCCAGGTAGACCCCGAAAGCGCGCCGCCTCTCACTGCGCTGGGCTTCTTTGCGCTGATCGCTGTTGATCTTCAGTGCACCTGCGAAGCCGAGCCCGGCACCGCCAAGTGCTCCAATCAGGCCGGCAGCCGCAGCATCCATTTCCACACCTTCTCCACCGACCTCACCCCACGCCGCCTCGCCGCGGTCGATTAGCTTCCCAGACCTCGTCCATATCCACTGTCTCTCGTGCCTCTTGCATTCTTCGCAGCGCGTTGTCGGAGTAGCGGTAGTGCTTCTGGGAGTCGAAATCGAAGACGTGGACGCAATCCTCGTCCTCGTCGATTCCGAGGTGGCGGCGCAGCGCTAGTGCCTTCGGCGGCGTCAGCTCCAGGCGATGGGCCAGGTCGGGCTTGGAGATGTAGTACTTGCGTTGCAGGTCGACCTCTCGCACTGCTGCTGCCTCACGCGGGTCATCCGCCGCGATGTATTCGACCGGCGCGCCGCCACCGCCTCGCGTGAAGTGGACCTTCAAGGTCGGCCCGTCCTGGGAGAACTCGGTGCCGACCTGTCCGAGGCGCGGAAAAACGTTGGTGATGTCTTTGCCCTCTCGGATCCCGCGCTCGACCCGATTGACGTCACGCTCGCTGACCTGGGCTTCCTCGGAAACGTGGCCCTCCAGCGCCAGTAGTCCCCTAATCTTTGCCCGCGCCTCGGCCCGTCGCCGCTTGCCTGGCTTCAACAGCTCCTCGACCTGGTGGAATTGCTCGTCGATCAGAATCTGAATGTCGCGCGGCGGGGAGGTGGAGATCGGCAGCACGCGTTCAGGCAGGCTGTCGGCGAGGCGCTCTGAAAAGTTCGCCGTCAGGATCTCGTCGAAGAGGGTCACCGCGCCGCGAGCATGAACGTAAAGCAGGTCCTCGCTGACCTCGGCCAGGTAGTGCTGCTCGTCGTCGCGCAGCGCGTCTATTGCCCGCAAGATGCCTACCTCGGCCTCGGCGAGGCCTAGGTGCTGGCCAGAGAGATTGAGGCACTTCTCAAAGCCGATTGCGCGTCCTTTTCGTCGATCGAATACCGCGACCCCCTTCTCGAGCAGTGCGGCCTTCAGCAGCATCTCGAAACAGTGCTGGAGATGAAGGAGGACGGTCGTTTGCCGCCCGTCATCGTCGACACCGTTGAATGCGGCCGTCGCTCGCCGCAGCGATGAGATCGCCTTGTCTTTCAGCAGGCCTGAGATGCGGCGCATACGACTGCAGCCTAGCCTCGGCACCCGGTACGTACCGATCCAAAGCGGGTTCGAACATCGTTTCGGAAACGTAGCTATTTCCCGAAACGATCTGCTAGCCTGCGCTCATGTCTTCCAGTGCCGCTCCCACGCAGCTACGACGACGCGCCGCGCTTGCGCGGTTGGAGGCCGAAGAGCTTGCCGACGCGGTCTCCGAACTGCGTACCGCCTCACTCTCGAAGACAGAGCTTGAGCGTGCGCTCAAGCGGGTGGAGGCGCTGAGCGCACGGGTCCAGAAGGCGCTCGATTTGCCCGGCGGCCTGTCGGTTGCCCAGGCGGCTGAGCGGCTAGAGGTCAGCGAGCCGACGGTTCGCAAGTGGCTCGCCGAGGGCCTCCTGGAGCGGGTCGAGGGCCACAAGCCGGTGGAGGTCACCCAGCGCAGCGTGATCGAGGTCGAGCGGGTGTTGGGCACGGTTCGCGAGAGCTATCCGGCGAGGAGCTGGAGCGAGGCGCTTGCCGCCTTCCTTCACGACCGCGACCTGCTGGGACAGGAGTGGGCTCGCGAGGGCGTTGAGCAGTTGCGGCAGGGCGAGCTGATCGAGCGCTGAATATGGTCCGCCGCGATGGCGGCCAGGGACTTCACGCTGCGGGCGACGCCAGCGGCTGCGGCCGCGATCGATCGTCTCCGGGGCAGGGCACGCAAGAGCTACGCGGCGTTTGAGGCCGAACTGCGAAAGCAGGGCTGCAGGGTCGCCGGCTATCGACTGCTGGGCGCCGAGGACGGTGGTTACTCGGAGTTCTGCTGCAAGCGACTGGTTGATGACTGGCGCGTGATCACCACCTTCGAACCCGGCGTCGCCATCGTCGTCGCAGTTGGCCGTCACGATAGTCGCGCCTTCTATGCCGAGCTTTCGAAGACGTTCGCGGTCGGCGCCGTGGGGCAGGAGCGCAAGGAGAAGCCGGCTTGCTGTGGGAAAGGCGGTTGGCCGAGCGTCGGATTGGCGCCTTCCGTGGCGTGACGACCGCGAGCCGCGGCGTCACGCGGCGACGGTGACTCGCTCGATCTCGACCGGCCCGGGAATGGGGTCGCCGTGTGCAACGAGCGATTCGATGTGGACCTCGATCGCCTCGCGGATCATCGAAAGGGCCTCCTCGCGGGTCTCGCCTTGGCTCGTGCAGCCGGGGAGAGCAGGGACGGCCACGCTGTATCCACCCCCGGCCTCGGGTGTCAGCATCTCGGGCGTCAGCACGACCTCGTACTCGCGGGAGGTGGACATCGGTTCAGCTTACCCGCCTTCGCACGGTTCAACGGCGTGGCCGAGCGCGTCCTAACTGGACTGCGTTTGAACCGGATCAAGTCGCTGATCCGGGTCGAAGCCATCTGTCTCCAGTGAGTCAAGGCCCTCGACTACGGTTCCGCGCGTGAATCTGCCGCGTCACATCGCCGCCGGGTCGGGCGAGTTCCTGCTCTTCGCGGTGACGCCGCCGCGACTGACGACGAGCCCGCAGGAGGCCGCCGAGATCGGCCGGGTCACCCTGGAGCGGCTGCGGCCGTTGGCAATCGACGGCCTCGTCCTCTACGACATCGACGACGAAAGCGATCGCAATCCCGACGAGCGCCCGTT
Source organism: uncultured Solirubrobacterales bacterium (assembly GCA_963716345.1). Taxonomy (GTDB): domain Bacteria; phylum Actinomycetota; class Thermoleophilia; order Solirubrobacterales; family 70-9; genus VRUE01. The sequence continues at coordinate 86,004 of OY970304.1, read as the reverse complement.
TCCGTTCCTGCCGACGATGGACCCCGCCGACTATCTCATCCGTGATCTTGGCCGGCTGGAGGTCCCCGCGATCGTCTACCGCGCGGTGGGCAAGTACCGAGAGGATCGTTTCCGCTCCTGGTTGGAGGAGCAGGATCCGTCCCAAGCGCTCACGGTATTCGTCGGGTCCTCCTCGCGCGAGAAGGCCGTTCTCACCTCGCTCGCCCGAGCCTACGAGCTGCGCGACGAGGTGCAGCCGGAGCTGCCGCTCGGCGGGGTCGCGATCGCCGAGCGCCACGCCCGCCAGGGCGACGAGCACCTGCGGCTGATCGCGAAGCAGGCCGCGGGCTGTTCCTTCTTCATCACCCAGATCGTCTACGACGTCAACGCGGCCAAGAACCTGATCTCCGACTACCACCACGAGTGCGCCGCCCAGAGCCTCAAGCCGGTGCCGATCGTGTTCAGCTTCTCGGTCTGCGGTTCGCTCAAGACCCTGGAGTTCCTCCAGTGGCTCGGCGTCACCGTCCCGCGCTGGATCGAGAATGAGCTGCGCCATGCCGACGACACCCTCGACGCCTCCTACGAGCAGGCGGTCGCGACGGCCGTCGACCTGATCGCGTTCTGCCGGAGGCTGGGGACCCCGTTCGGGCTCAACGTCGAGAGCGTCTCGATCCGCAAGGCCGAGATCGAAGCCTCGGTGCGGCTGGCCACCAGGCTGGGAGCCGAGCTGCGCCACTGAACCTACTTCCTGCGCGGGAGGTTGGTCGTCGGAGAAAGCGGAATCAAACCGCCACCTCGGATTTCGGGCACTCACGCGCACGAGTGCCCGAAACGCGGCATATCGGCGCATATCCGCGCGTATTCGCGATCGGCGCTTTCCGCCATGCCAGTGCGAAGCCCCTGCAAGTCGCCACATTCGCGGAGCGCGCCTTCAGGCGCCCGGCCTAATTGCCATGCAGAAGGTCGAGGGTTCGAATCCCTTCAGCCGCTTTTTCGGGAATGCCCTGCACATGGCGGGTTGGGTTCGGCGCTGGGCGCCGAAATCAAATGGAACCATCCCCGCATATCGCCTCCATTTCGGCCACTAGTGCCAAAGATGGCCCGAATGCGCGGGGATTAGCGGGGGTTTCGGCCGATTACGCCTCTCGCCTTCGCCCGCGCCGGAGCTACGATCGCCGCGCCGACCCAGCAAAGTGGCTCTCATGCTTGGGCGAGGGTTCGACACGCTGGAATGCGAGAAGGATCACGGGGAGGACGAGCAATTCGGCCCTGAGTTGGCAGAAGACTCCGCTTTGAGCGGTCCTCCTCGCGCGGCGAGGACGTGGGGCGGTCGGATCGACTACCCCACGTCCTCGCCGGGCTCTCCGACTAGCGTGGGCGATACTCACCCGGCGGTGGCGGTGGAACCGGATTGCCGCCTGTCTGCTGTCGACGGCGGAGTGCCTCCGCCTCTCCTTGGGCTATTCCTTTCGCGATCCCGGCGCCTTGGAACCACTCCGCTGCGTCCGGGCTGACTGGCGAAACCTGTGACTGGTCGGGTTGCGGTGGCATCGGTGGTTGCTTAGGCACATCAAAAATTCCCATGTCTTTCTCCTTCGGTGGATTTCCCCGGCGAACCCTTGCGTCCGGCGGGCCCTGCTCGGCTCAGGCATCCGATTGCCGTAGCCAATCGACGACAGCGATTCTGGATCGGGGACAGCGCGCTGTCTATAGGGCAACGGGAGGATTCGTAGAAGATCCCCCCCCGTTGCCCTATGTCTTTGGGCCGGGCTCTCGCCCGTCCCCCTGCGGCGTAGTCGCGACATCGGTCCTCCGCCCGGGTGGTAGGGCGAGTACCCGCCGGACTTTGGCCGTTAGCGCAGCGTGGCTTTTCACCTCGAGCTTGGCCTTGACCGAGCTCAGTTGATGCTCGACGGTCTTTGTCGACTTTCCCAGCCGCTCGGCGATCCGCTTCTGCTGTAGACCATCCCCGGCAAGGTAGGCGACCTCTCGCTCGGCCGGTGTCAGGTCGTACTCCGAAAGCCGCCTGAGCGCCTCGTCTGGCGCTTGGTCGGTCGCTTCCTCGGTAATCACTCGCGCGGATACGGAGGTCGCCGGGCTGCTCGTTCTCACGAAGGGTCCGCTCCGTGAGGGAGACATCACCTCTCCGACCTCCTCGGAGGCCTCCTTAGCATCTCGATTGACGTCGGCGACGATCATCGTCATCAGCTCCGCCGCCCGGTAAGCAGCATATATCGCCACCAGCACCGAGATCAAAGCGGCGAGATCGCCGGCTGAGCCTTCGAGGAGCAGCGGTTCTCCGCGCACCAGGATGCTGATCACGTAAGCGAAAGCAACGATCCAGCCGACGATCATCGCGCTTGAGACCTCAACGATGGCGGGAGTTCCCACCGCAGCGACGGAGATGACCAGGAAGGTCGCGTTCTGACGCGCCCCGCCGAGCACCAGTACGCTTCCGGCTAGAAGGGCCGTCAGGAAAACCAGCCATTGGTGCTTACGAAGGCGGTCCGTGCACCAGCCGGAATGGGCCGCTCCAAGGGCGCAGAAGGTGCCCAGGACCGCAAGTAGGGCGAGCCGGACACCGATATCCCTGCCGACCAGGACGATCATTACTGCCGCGGGCAGGACGAGTAGCGTCGCTAGCAACAGGGTGGCTTTGAAGATCTGCAGCCGGAGTCGCTCGGTAAGGCCCCACAATTGCTCTCCGCTATAGGGCAATGAGACACCCGGCGTCTCAGCCACCTTCGGGGTGGTTCTCCATGTAGGCCGCGACGGCTTCCTCCTGTCGAGAGACTCCGAGCTTCGACTTGGCACTGTCGATGTGACTCTTGACCGTCTTCGGATCGATGACGAGGGTTTCAGCAATTTCCCGCCGACTTTTGTCTTTGGCGAGCAGCCCGATCACCTCCCGCTCACGATCGGTCAATCTGGGTTGCTGCTTGGAACTCCTCCTGCCTTGAACATCCTGGGTTGCGAGGTCGCCTCCGGCCACGGGCGACACATTGGTGCTGTCTGCGACGACGGTGTTGGGGATCTCTTCGATGAAGCGGCGAAATCCAAGGACAGCGAAGGCGAAGAGGCCACAACAGGCGACGATCGCTGCGATCTGCTGGACGCCGTCGAATGGGTGCTCTGCGGCAGTGAGCACCTCGAAGCTGCCGCCACCAAGGGTCACCCCGACGGTGTAGGCGACAACAGAGATGCCAGCGAAGGCAATCACCTCTCGCCGCCGGCACGTGGTCGCTGCGATACCGGCCAGCGGCGCCAAGCCCATGAAGGCATCGGACTGGGCATGGCCATCGATTGCGTAAGGCACCGCGGTCAGTGCGGCAGCTGCCAACACCCAGCGTCGATCTGCGAGCACGTCCGGAACCCAGCTGCTCCGCTTACGGTAATAGTCAGTCAAAAGCCAACACACCAAAAGCAAGGCAACCGCGGCGATGCGTCGTCCACGGTCCTCGCTGCTGACAGAGGCCGGCACGAGGGCGAGAGACGACAGTGCAATACCGAGGCTCACGCACAGCTTCAGCGCACGCCCCTTGAAACGGTACAGCAGCAACTCCCCTGCGCTGATCCCGCCGATGCTGTTCATGGATGGCCGAGTGTATGGGGCCGCGCCATGGACCGCCTTGGCAACCCCCTCAAAATCCTCGTTACTGGGCACGATCCGGTCGAGGTGCTTCAAGTGGTCGGTGCGCTCCCGACGGTTCTGAAAGACAACGAGCCCGCTGCTGATGACATTTATACGAGGAACGCGTGGTACCGCGCTATGTGTCTCTACGACTGGTTGCGCCACTCACGCTCGAAACCACTGGGCCTCAAACCCCGCCGCCGGCTACACAAAGCGCGAAAAAATTGCGAGCTAGTTCAAGCCGAGTCTCCGTTCCAAAGACTGGAAGAAAAATCGCTTGTATCGCGCACGCAGCCGTCGCGTCACCGAGCCGGAGGCACGTTTGAGCACTTCGCCGAGAATCGCGTGGCCGGCCGGCCACGCGAGGCCGTGACGCAGGGGCGTTCTGTCGCGTCGTTGCGCTCGAGAACGATGCGACCGGGAGCGACTCCCTGCACGGTGGCGTCTACCGGCCAGCCCGAGCGATCGGGCACCACAACCGCCGAGAAGAAGTGCCAGGCGAGCGCGGCTCCCGCAGCGATCGGGACGAAGAGCGCGATGGCGGCGAGGATCAGCAAGCGCCAATGCCGGCGAGCCACGACGAGGGCTGGCCCGTCTCGGATGTATTGGACACGACGGCCTGTCCTTTCACAGTGAGGCCAATTTATTGCCTTCACTGTGAAGAGCTACGCTGAGCCGCCCGATCCCGCGCTGCACACCGTCCAGGTCCTCGACCGCGTCTACTCACGAACCCTTAAGGAGCGAAGCCCTCACATGCCCGACATCTCGATCTCCGACCTCGCGCTCGATGATCGCTTTCGCTCCGAGATCCTCTCGCCCGAGGCGCTCGCCTTCCTCGCCGAGCTGCACGGCCGTTTCGACGCCCGCCGGCTTGAGCTGTTGGGCGCCCGCCGCGAGCGTCGCGCCGAGATCGCCGCCGGCGGCGATCTCGACTTCCTCCCCGAGACCCGCGAGATCCGCGAGGACCCTTCCTGGCAGACCGCCCCGCCGCGCGCTGACTACGCCGACCGGCGGGTCGAGATCATCGGGCCGACCGACCGCAAGCTCGTTATCCAGGCACTGAACTCCGGCGCCAGGGGCTTCATGGCCGACTTCGAGGACGCCAACTCGCCGACCTGGGCCAACCAGGTCTCCGGCCAGGCCAACCTGATCGATGCAATCGAAGGGACGATCACCTACGAGGGCTCCGACGGGCACCACTACGAGCTGAACCAGAACACGGCGACGCTCCAGGTCCGCCTGCGCGGCCTCCATCTGCCCGAGCGCCACATCTCCTTCGACGGCACGCTCGGCTCCGGTGCGCTGGTCGACTTCGGCCTCTTCGCCTTCCACGGCGCGCCGCGGCTCGCTGCCAAGGGCCTCGGCGCCTACCTCTACCTGCCGAAGCTGGAGCACCATCTGGAGGCGCGTCTCTGGAACGAGGTGCTGACCTTCGCCGAGGACAGCCTCGGCCTCGACCGCGGCACCTTCCGCGCGACGGTCCTGATCGAGACACTGCCCGCCGCCTTCCAGATGGAGGAGATGCTGTGGGAGCTGCGCGAGCACTCCTACGGGATGAACGCCGGTCGCTGGGACTACATCTTCTCGGCGATCAAGACCTTTCCCAAGGCCGTACTCCCGGACCGCGCCGAGGTGAAGATGACGGTGCCGTTCATGCGCGCCTACACCGAGCTTCTGGTCCGCACCTGCCACGGTCGCGGCACCTTCGCGATGGGCGGGTTGGCGGCGCTGATCCCGAGCCTGACCGACGCCGCGGCCACCGAGCGGGCGATCGCCGCGGTCCGCGCCGACAAGCAGCGCGAGGCCGGCGACGGCTTCGACGGCACCTGGGTCGCCCACCCCGACGTGGTCGAGGCGGCGACCGAGGCCTTCGACGCGGTGCTCGGCGAGCGGCCCAACCAGATCGACCGCAAGCGCGACGATGTGACCCCTGACGCGGACGCCCTCACTGATCTCGTCGCTACCCCGGGCGCGGTGACCGAGGCGGGCCTGCGGAGCAACATCAGCGTCGGCTTTCAGTACCTCTCCTTTTGGCTTTGCGGCCGCGGCGCCGTTGGCCTCAACAACCAGTTGGAGGACGCCGCCACGGCGGAGGTCTCCCGCAGCCAGATCTGGCAGTGGGTACAGAACGGTACGAAGCTCGAGGACGGCACTGTGATCGACCGCGAGCTGGTCTCGAAGTTGCTCGCCGAGGAGCTCGGGCGGATCCGCGCTGAGGTCGGCGAGGAGATCTGGGAGGCGGGCCGGCCCGAGGACACGCGGAAGGTCTTCGAGGAGGTCGCGCTCGACGACGAGCTCCCCGACTTCCTGACCGAGGTTGCCTACGAGCTGCTCGACTGAGGATGCTCGGAGGCGCGGTGCAGCAGGAGCCGTCGCGCAGAATCACATTGCAGGAATGGCGATTAGCTCAGCTACCGCGCAGACGCTGCAGATCGACCGCCCACCCCAGTTGCTTTAGTCCGATCGACCAAGCGAGAATCAGATTGCCCTTCTGGAGTGCGCCGAAGGGGCCTGGGAAGGGTCCTGGGACAGTAAAGCGATTCGGCGCGACCTTGATGCCGCGGGCAAAGGGGTGCTCGCGGCGGCCGTTGCGGCGATAGGCGAGCACCGGCGGCCCGGGGTTGTTGGTGACGACGACGATGCGGCGGGCGGTCGGCAGAAGCTCGACGACTTCGTCGTAGCTGCCGGTGCCGCGGGGCGGCTGGGTGGGGACGAGGGAGATCCCCTGCTTGGCGAAGTGTCGGTCGAGGCGGCCGTTGGGGTCGTAACGGAGCAGGAGGTCGCTGTAGTGGCCGGCTCGCCGCAGCCAGCCGGCAACGAGGATCTTGCCGCCCTGCACGGCGATCCCCAGGGCGTCGCTCCTTTGGCCGAGCCCGGCGATGACCCGCCCGTTGTGGCCGAAGCTCCGGTCCAGGGCACCGCTTGGCAAGAGGCGCGCTAGCGCCAAGGTCGGGCCGGACCGGAGGGAAGAACGGCCCTTCGGGGAGCCGGCATAGCCCGCGAGGAGGATGGCGCCGTCGGGCTGCAGGGCAATCTGATTGGCAGCGCAGGGCCGCCCTTTTCCGAAGCCCAGGACGAGCGCCCCGTTGTCGCCGAAAGAGGGATCGAGGCTGCCGTCCCCCCGCAGGCGATAGACGACGATGCGCTTGCCACGGGTTTCACCGGCCGCCAGGACTCCGCCGCCCGGCAGCAAGGCGATCGAATTGAGGCTGGGGTTGAGCTTGTGCTGGGGGTCGAGCTGCGTCGATCCTTCTTCGCCGAAGGAGGTGTCGATCTCCCCGTCGGCGCTGATCCGCGTCAGCGTCGAGGTCTCGAATTCGCTCGCGAGCACGAGGGAGCTGCCGTCCGGCTCGACGGCGATCGCCTTGGCGGAGTTCGGCACCCTGACGAAGCCGGCACCTTCGCCGAAGCTGCGATCAAGCGCGCCGCTCGGCCGATAACGGGAGACAACGGAGCCGCTACCGATGGTGCCAACAGCGCCGACGTCGCTGTCGCCGCCGACGAGGATGCGATCGGCGCGGTCGACTGCGATGGCGCTGACGGCGGTCGAGCTGGCCGACGGAGTCTGTGCGGTGAGGATGCCGGCGGCGGCGAAGCTCGGGTCGAGGCCGCCACTCGGACCCAGGGCCGCCAGGAAGGCGACAGTGCCCGAGCCGCCGCCGATGAACGTGCCGCCACCGGGGCGGGTTGCGAGGGCGATCGCCCCCTGGCCCGTGTTGAATTCGGCGAGGCCCGAGAGAGACCTCAGCCGCAGCATCCCGTCGTCAGCGAAGCTCGGGTCCAGCCTCCCTTCCGGGGTGAAGCGGGCGAGGGCCGGGGTTTCGGTGCAGAGCTGAAAGCGCCGGCAATCGGCCGAGGCCGCCAAGGTCGAGCCGCCGACGAGGACCGAGCCATCGCCTTCCCAGAGCACCGCTTTGGCGACGTCAATGCCGCCAAAGTCGGCAACGGCAGTACCTTCGCTAGCGGCGAAAGTGGGGTCCGGCTGGCCGGCAGGGGTGTAACGGGCGAGGAAGAAGTCGCTTTCGTGGTTGCAACAGCCGAATTCGGCGCCGCGGCGGCTGCCGGCGACGAGGGCGCTGCCGTCGGGGAGGGCGTGGCCGCCGACGATCGACCCGTTTAGCTTCACCGTCCCGGCGCTGGCGTAGCTGGGGTCGAGCGTCCCGGCCTCTGTTAGCCCGGCCAGGAAGGCGCCACCGCCGTTGGCTTCAGTCGCCAGGGAGTTGACCAGGACCAAGGCGCCTTCGCCCTGGCGGGGCAGGAGCCCTTTCAGCGTTTCTCCGACGAGACCGTAGCTGCTGCGCAGCTTGACGACGCCAGCGCTGCCGAAGCTGGAGTCGAGCTTGCCTTCGGGGCCGAAGCGGGCGACCGCGATCTGATCGACCGGCTGCAGGTCGCGCTGCTGTTCGTAGAACGCGTCGCCGGCAACGAGGATCTTGCCCGAGGGCAGAGGGACGATTTCCTCGATCGCGAACGGGACCGCTTCGCTGGCTCCGCCGCTGCCGAAGGTGCCGTCAGGGGTCCCGTCCAGATTGAGTCGCTGCAGCTGAGTTTGCCCGCCAGGGACCTGCGACCCCACCTCTTTGGCAACCAGAAGCTTGCCGTCGGCTTCGGTGGCTTCGGTGCGCGAGGGTGGCGGACTTTGGGCGGGGAAGGTCGGATCGAGGCTGCCGTCGGGGTTGTAGCGGTGGATCAGGCTGCGCTCGCGGGGTGAGGGCGCGCCCGGAGTTTCGCGGGTGGCGAGGAGGCCACCGTCGGCCTGGGGCACGACCTTGCCGAAGGCGGTCCGTTCGTAGTGCGGACCGAGTTGAGTGCGGACGATGCCTGCACTGCCGAAGGAACGGCCGCCGCGGAGAGGCTTCGCGAGCGCGGTTGGGACAGCGGCGAGCAAGCCGACGACCAGCAGCGCCGCGCACACTGCGGCCGTCAGGCCGATGTTCGGCTGCGGAGGAGTCTCCCTGCCCATTCCCCTGACTAATACACGCTTAGGCGGGAGAAGTAGCGAAGCTTCATTGCGAGCTGATCGCGGCCCCCGGCGGCGCGCAAACGCCCCGGGCCCGCGGTGGCCGGGCCTTCGTCCGACCCCTACAAGGCGGTTACACCACTTCTAGCGACATGATCTCTGGCACCGAAGCCTTGCACTTCGATGCGCGAAAGAAGGTACTCGCCGTAGCCCCCACCGGGGCAGCATCGTGGCCGACTTCGGTGCCCTAACCAAAAGGGGCGATGCCCAGCACCACCATCGAGATCAGCCGTGAGCAGCGCCAGCCACTCCACCGGCTGGTCACGCAGCACATCAGCGGGATCGGCGACGTCTTCCTGGTGATCGAGCAGGGTGATTTCGCGCGTATTTTCGCTATATTGATATATAAGCGAAATGACGAGGACAGCAGCAACAGGCAAGCGGCAATACCGAATGGACGTGCGGGCGCGACGCTCGAAGGAGACGGCACAGCGGATTCGCGAGGTCGCGTTAGAGCACTTCCTGTCGCAGTCCTACGATGAGGTGACGCTTGCCGAGGTCGCCGAGGCGGCCAGAGTGACCGTCCCCACCCTGATCGCGCATTTCGGCCGCAAGGAGGATCTGTTTGCGGCCGTGCTGGAAGACTGGGGCGGTCGCATGGTCGAGTTGCGCGACGAGGCCCCGGTCGGCGATCACACGGGCGCGATCCACAACCTGCTCGAGCATTACGACACCGAAGGCAATCGCATCCTTCACCTCCTCGCCGAGGAGGATCGGTTCCCGGCCGTCCGCGCGATGACCGACGAGGGGCGGAAATTTCACCGGGAATGGGTCGAGCGGATCTTCGAGCCGAGCCTGAAATCGCTCCGGGGAGCGCCCAGGGAACAGCTCGTGATCCAGCTGATCGTCGCCACCGACCTCCTGAGCTGGAAGCTGATGCGCCTCGACATGAAGCTCTCACGCCGCCGGGCCGAAGGGGCGATCGTGCAAATGGTCGACGCGCTGACCGGAGATGGCTGATGGCACGCGTGCTGGTCTACACCGCGCCCGGGTCGGGTCATGCCTACCCCCCGATCGCCACTGCACTCGCCCTGCGCGAGCGCGGACATGAGGTCACGATCCGTACCGCGAGCGGCAGTGTGGAGGCGATCGAGCGGCTCGGCTTTAGCGCCGCACCGATCGATCCGCGCATCGAGGCGATACCACTCGAGGATTGGAAAGCACGTACGCCGATCGGTGCTCTCGTGTCAGCGGGTAGGACCTTTGTAAGGCGGGCGCACTACGAGGTTCCCGACCTGCAGGCCACGATCGAGGTCGAGCGCCCGGAGCTGATCTGGGTCGACGCCAACGCCCCCGGCGCAGCAGCGGTGGCAGAGGCATCGGGACTGCCGTGGGCCCACTACATGCCTTATCCGTATCCATTGCCGGCCCCGGGCGTTCCCAGCTTCGGCCCGGGCTTCGCTCCATCGACGAGTCCGCTTGCGCGCCTTCGCGACGCTGGGCTGGAGGCGTTCAAGAGACCCGCCTTCCGCCCGATGGTGCGCAGCCATAACTCTCGCCGGGTGGCTCTCGGCCTGCCGCCACTCGAGAGCGTCTATGACTTTGCCCTCGTGGCACCGCTGCTGATCGAGTTCTCGGCAGAGCCCTTTGAATACTCGCGCGAGTGGCCCGAGAATGTGCGGCTCGTCGGCCCCGCCCTTTGGGAGCCGCCTGGCCCTGAGCCCGAGTGGCTTGGAGCCGAGCAGCGCCCGATCGTCCTGGTCACGGCCTCGACCGAGTTCCAGGATGACGCGAAGCTGATTCGAAGCGCGCTCGAGGCTTTCGCCGGCCGGCCCTACGCGATCCTCGCCACCACTGCCGCGCATGATCCAGGTGACTTCGACGTCCCGCCGAACGCCAGGGTTGAGCGCTTCCTGCCACACGGGCCGATCCTGCGCCGAGCCGCTGCCGTGATCTCCCACGGCGGCATGGGCACCACCCAGAAGGCCCTGTCCGCGGGTGTGCCGGTCTGCGCGGTGCCCTTCATGCGCGACCAGTTCGAGGTGGCGCGTCGGGTCGAGCACTGCGGCGGCGGCACGCTCCTGCCGGCCAAGCGCCTCCGCCCCGACCGGTTGCGCACGGCGGTCGAGGGGGCGATCGCCTGCCGAAAGGGCGCCGAGCGGGTTCGCGATGCCTTCGCCCGGGCCGGGGGCGCCGAGGCTGCGGCGTCGGCGCTTGAAGGCTTGCTAGTACCCAAGACCCGACCGACTGAGGCGAGGCGATGAGGGCGCCGACGGTCGATGTCGATCTCTATGCGGATGACGTCGTTGAGGATTCAACGGCCGCGTTCCAAACGATCCGGGACGCCGGCCCGGTCGTGCGGCTGCCCCGCAACCGGATGTGGGCGATGGGACGGTATGAGGACGTGCGCGCGGCGCTGCGGGACGAGGAGCTTTTCACCAGCGATCGCGGCGTTGCCGCGAACTCGCTCATCAACTTCACCGGGCGCAAGTCCATTCTCTTCAGCAACGGCGAGACGCACGCCATTCGCCGCCAGGTGCAGATGCGATCCCTCGGCGCGAAAGCGCTCGCTCCAACCATCGACCGCCTCGATGAAGAGGCTGACGCGATCGTCAAGGGCCTGATCGGCGTCGGCGAGTTTGACGCCGTACGGGACTTCTCCAGCGGCCTGCCCGTCCGGGTCGTGGCCGACTTGATCGGCCTCCGCGTCTCCAGCGATCAACTGCTGGAGTGGGCCGCAGCGGCCTTCGACCAGCTTGGCCCGTTCAACCGTCGCTGGTGGCGTGCCGGTTGGAACTCGATCGGCCTTTTCGTCCACATGCTGCGGCTGAAACGCGCACGTCTTGTACCCGGAAGCTGGGCGGCGAGCGTGTTCGACGCCGCTGACCGCGGTGAGATCGGGAAATTCGAAGCGCGGATGATGATCATGGACTTCGTTGCCCCGGGCCTTGACACGACGATTCTCTCCACCACCCACATGCTCTGGCTGCTCGGCCGCAATCCCGCCGCCTGGCGGCGCCTCCGCCAGGAGCCCACGCTGATCCCGGCGGCGGTCGTAGAGGCGGTGCGCATGTCCTCTCCGGTTCGCTGTTTCACCCGACGCGTTAGGCACGACGCCGAGGTCGGCGGAGTCCGCCTTCGCGCCGGCAATCGTGTCGCGATGCTCTTCGGGTCGGCGAACATGGACGAGCGCCGCTACCCAGACCCCACCCGTTTCGACCTCGATCGCCCGCCCGGAGGCAATCTCGGCTGGGGCAACGGGCCGCACACCTGCATCGGTATCCACCTTGCGAAGCTGGAGATGCAGGCGCTGCTCCGAGCGCTGGTGGCACGCGTCGAGACGATCGAGACCGTTGAGGACCCGCCGCGGATCCGCAACAACACCTTGCAGGGGATCGCGGCCTTGCCTGTTCAATTGGCTTGACTTGAGGCCAGCGTATTTCGACAGGCTCGCCGAGGTCCGCGCCTCTCAGTGCGGCGAACTTCCAGGCGGCTGGGCCATTCCCCTCGGAAAAGGCGGCGACTTTTCTTGCGTCGCCGCGACCCTGGAGGCGCGAATCGATACCCACAGGCGTCACGGGTTGGACGCTTCCGCTCACACGGATACGAAAGCGATGGGGGAGTCGAGCGAATTGTCGCTCCTCGTCCAACGCGGGAGCCGGGACAGTAAGTCGCCCTACCGCTCTACCGTCACCCGCAGATAGGTCGCCGGGATCGAGGTGGCGTCATCGCTGGTGTTCTGTTCGTTGAACAGGGCCTCCAACTCAGCCTGGAGGTCAGCCTGGCTGCCGTTCGCCGTCGCCGCCTCGAACGCGTTCATCGTGGGCCCGTAGTAGGTCCTGAAGGCACTCACCAGCTCTGAGGGCGGACCGGGGTAGTTGAAGGTCCAGGTGTCCCTTGCGAACGAGATCCGCTCCGCGGCGATCCCGGCTGCCGTGAACCGCTCGATCACCTCGTTCTCCACGCCCCAGGTCATCGGACTGACGAAGCCCTCCGGGGGAGGGGGTGAGTAGGAGGAGGCGATCCTCAGGATCTGCGCCACCAGGGTCGGATCGTTCAGGATCCAGTTTCCCATCACGATTCGGCCACCCGGCCTGGCCACCCGGACCATCTCCTTGGCCACATCGAGCGGCCTGGGAGCAAACATTGCCCCGAAGAAGCTGACGACGAGGTCGAAGCGCTCGTCATCGAGCTCATGCAGATCCGATGCATCGCCCTCCTGGAAGGTGCAGTTGGTCAGGCCGAGGGCCTGGGCGCGGGCGTTACCCGCCGCGACCAGATTGGCGGCGATGTCGACGCCCAGAACCTCGGCCCCCAGCTGAGCTGCCGGCAAGGCGGTGGTCCCGTCGCCGCAACCGAGGTCCAGCACCTGGAGCCCGTCGGTGATGTCCAACTCCTTGACGAGAGATTCCCCGCTCTCTCGCACGCATTCCGCAATTCGAGTGAAGTCACCCTTCTCCCATAGCGCCTTGTTCGCATTCATCGGCCTCTTCCTCTCTGACGTACGAGTTGACTAGGTCCGCATCCTATGCCGCACGCGCTCCCGCTTTGCGCGGGTGGCTGTCGCACAAACTCCCGGCGACCCGCTGGAGCCTTTCTAAGGCTATCCGTGCGCCGTGGCGGAGTACAGTTTGATCGCGATGCCGCTTTACATGGATCGCCACGACCTTCCGGATGCGACGGCTGCCGATATCGCAGATGCGCACCTGCGCGATCTCGAGGTGCAAGAGCGCTTCGGCGTGCGCTTCATCACCTACTGGTTCGAAGAGGAGGCCGGCAGCGCATTTTGCCTCGTCGAGGGTCCCGATAAGGAGTCCGTCGAGGAAGCCCACAGCGCCTCGCACGGGATGCTTCCGCTGAACGTGGTCGAGGTCGACGAGGCGAGCATTCGAGGGTTCTTTGGACGGCTCAACACTCACCCCCCGGGCGAGCCGTACGTAGAAAGCGCCTTCCGAGCGATCCTTTTCACCGACATGGTCGACTCCACTCGTCTCACCCAGCAGTTGGGTGATCGCGAGGCCATGCAGCTAGTTCACCAACACGACTCGATAGTGCGCTCTGGCTTGGCGCAGTTCGGCGGCAGCGAAGTCAAGCACACTGGAGATGGGATCATGGCGGCGTTCGATGCGGCGTCCCGAGCGGTCGGAGCGGGGGTACAAATCCAGCAGGCGCTTGGAGAGTTCAATGCCGGTGGGCAGTCAGGACTGCGGGTGCGCATCGGGGTGGCCGCGGGGGAGCCCGTAACCGAGCAAGACGATCTCTTCGGAGCGACTGTGCAGCAGGCCGCACGGCTGTGCGCATGCGCACAGCCAGATTGCATTGTCGTCTCATCCGGGGTGCACGACCTCTGCCGCGGAAAGGGAATCCGTTTCTTCGACGCGGGACCCCTCGACGCGAAGGGCTTCGATGAGCCAATCGGGCACTTTGAGGTCGACTGGCGCGATTGACCTCACGGACTCGTCGATCGGCGGACCCTCCTCCGCGGGCTGAAAGACGAACAGGGTGACGGGCACTCCTCGCGCGCCGGGGCGAGGACGCTGGCGGCGCCCATCGGCATCCGTTTCAAATTTGGGTACTTCCCCAGGAAACGCCTGAGCCGCGAACGATTCAGGTGAGCGTTCGCTCGAGCTTCAACTCGCACATGTCCACCGATGCGCGCGTGCCCGGCGTCTCAGACGAGTCCATCGCGCTGAACACCTGTCCTCCCGCCTCCATGTCCTCCGCGCTCTCGAACTGCTGAAGGACCAACGCAGTTCCCTGTGCGCTGTCGAACAAGACTTTGAGACCAGTTGCGGGCACGCCCGGGGGTGGCCCGTCGGACTCCTCGATGCGAGCAACAAGCTCTTGCATCCGCTCGGCAGATACGTCGGTGAACCTGACGGCACGCATGTACATAGCAGCCTCCTAGAGGTTGTGGGCTCCCGACGATAGTGGGTCTGTGCATCCAGGATGCTGCCCAAGACGCCCCTGATACGCGGCGATTACGGGCGATTCCCGACTCGCTTTGGGGCCGCCGGCGGAGCACGGTCCGTCCGCATTGAAATATCTATAGGTGCGCGGCGGATCAACGTCAGGGCTCAGAGCCCTCGAACCGGCCTGCTACGGTGATCGTCATTCGAGCCGGATCTCCCGGCAAGGCAGTGTTGGCGCCCGTAGTCGTTTGCTTCGCAGCATCCCTCCGCGTACGCAGCACATAAATAATGGAGGTATGCCAAATGGCAACCGGAACCGTGAAGTGGTTCAGCGACGACAAGGGCTACGGCTTCGTCACCCCCGACGAGGGGGATAAGGATCTGTTCGTCCATCACAACGACATCGACGGCGAGGGCTTCAAGTCCCTCACCGAAGGCGCCAAGGTCACCTACGAGGCCGAGAGCGGCGACAAAGGACCTAAAGCAGTGAACGTGCAACAGCTCAGCTGAGCTGTTGCGGCGGCAAGTGTTAGCCGCCTCGGCGCGCGGCACTAGGCCCGCCGCGCGCGAACATCCCGGCTCCTTGCTCGCGCCGTCTACTTTGGCGCGAGCGAGCCGTCCACAACGCGCCTCAGCTGCCCGTACTCGGGCAGCTGGTCGACTCAGTTCCACCCGACGCGCGAATCCGGAGGCCGACCGCATCGGCCACACTGACTGAGCGGGTGACCGCTTCCCACTCCATAGGAGACACCATCACGATAAGCAACGCTTTGAGAGCCCAGGATCGCGTAGCTCTGGAAACCCCTCCCGAGCCAACCGACGCCGAGCGGCAGGTGGCCGATTTGATCCCGATCGACACGGATCCGGAGACCGCCGCGGATATCCTCGAGCGGGTGCCGATCTGGTTCCACACGTTCGCGTTGAACCGCTCCCAGGGGATCTACACCCACGGCGTTGCCCGCGATCACCGTTATCGGCTTCCGGCCTTGCCCGAGGATTTCAGCGGACTGAGGGTGCTCGACATCGGCACTTTCGACGGCTTCTACGCCTTCCTCGCGGAGGTGCGTGGCGCGGCCCGGGTAGTTGCGGTCGACAACGAGCAGTACAAGGAGTGGATCAGCTCGCGTTGGGGTGTCGAGCTCGACGGTGGAGAGGGGTTCGCCGCAATTCGGCAAGCGCTCGGCTCAGAAGTCGAATACCGGCACCTCGACGCATTCGAGCTCGACCATCTCGATGAGGCATTCGACCTCGTCCTCTGCTTTGGGATCCTGCACCGGGTCGAGAATCCGCTAGGACTGCTGAAAGTCATGCGGCGGCGCCTGGCCGCGGGCGGAAGGGTGATGCTCGAGACTCACGGGGCAGCGGATCGGACGCTCGACTCCGCGGCGGTCCACATCCCCTCGCCGGGAGCGGTCTACGCCCACGATGACTTTGTCTACTGGGGATTCACCCCGGCGAGCCTCGACGCCATGGCTCGCCACGCGGGATTCGAGGGCTTTGAGCTGATCGACTCCCCGGTCATCGATGGCCATCCACGGGTGATCGGGTCGCTCTGCGCATCTCAACTCGACTGATCATCGGTGAGGGCGGCGGCTGGCCCTGATTCACAGCAAAGAAACACCCGCTTTCCAGGGCCTTTACAACCCCGGAGCGGTTTGGTGTTCCCATGCGCTGGAGATGGATGCGACCCTTCCCTGGCTATACGCCCATCGGCTCGGCCGGCACTACGGTCCGGATTCCTCGGCGGCCGCCCTTCGTCACACCCTGTCCGACCCGGTCGAGGGCGTCGAGACGGACGTATGCCTGACCGCTGATGATCAGCTGGTCCTGCTGCACGATCCGCTGCTCACGCTCGGCACCACGCTCGAGGGGTGGGCCCGCCAGAGGACTGCCGATGAGATCCGCTCAGCGCTGATCCGCGACTCCACAGGCGAGCCGACGACCGAGCACCCGCTCCTACTGGAGGAACTGCTCGAGCTGCTGCCGGAAGCGGTCGGACTCCAGCTCGAGGTCAAGTCGCACGCCGACCCGGTCCTCGCCGGCCGTACCGCCGAGGTGCTCTGCGAGCGGCTTCGAAGGGACTCGCTCTGCGAGCGAGCCGAGGTGCTGAGCTTCCACGCGGAGGCGTGCGCTGTCGCCTCTGCGAACGGAGTCTCGGCGCGGTTGGTCATCTGGGCCGACTATGCGCCCGAGGCGCTTGCCTCCTGGGCTCGGCGGGCGGGGGTGAAGGGGGTCTCCGTCGAGCACTTCCTACTTTCCGAGCGGTTGGTCGGGGTCCTTCGGGACGCCGGATTGAGCGTCAACACCGGCACCGTGAATCACCTGGAGGTTCTCAGCCGGGTGCTCAAGTTCGCCCCCGATGCGATTGGCACCGATCGCCCGCATGAGCTTCGTCTCGCGCTAGCCGGGTGCTCGGTTGGTCGGGGGTCGGCGGCGGACCGGAGCCGTCAGTCAATCTGCTCTGCCAGCTCGACGAAGCCATTCGGTGCTCACCCGTTTGGGTAGCGGCGTCCTCTCGCTGTCCAAACACGACGTGGTGGTCGAGTGGAGTGGCCCTCTGTTTGACGGCGAAGTGGTCGGCCACTGAAAAGGCCACTGGAGCGGCTCTTCGCCAGTGAGGGGCGTGTGACTTGAAGCCGCCGAGCGACGCTCAGGCCGAGTGCTCTCGGAGATCGAGCACCGGGACGGCCGCCGAGGAGGATGTCTTTTGGAAACCGGTCGATGGCAATGGCCGCACCCGGGCCTCGATCTTCTACGAAACGATCGATCGGGAACGAATCGCGGCGCGCCTGGATGATCCCAGTACTGAATGGATTGTGGAAGGATCGGCTCAATGACTATGGAGCCCGAGATCGACGGTGGCGCGCCTAGTTTCGAGACCGTCCTCTACGACGTCGCAGACAGGGTCGCGACGATCACCCTCAACCGCCCGGATGCGCTCAACACGATCGTCCCGCCGATGCCCGAAGAGGTGGAGGCGGCGGTTCATCTCGCGGTCGAGGATCCGGCGGTGAAGGTGATCGTCCTGCGCGGAGCGGGCCGGGCATTCTGCGCCGGCTATGACTTCGGGGGCGGCTTTCATCACTGGGACCAGCAGCTGACCACCGATGGGCAGTGGGATCCTGGCAAGGACTTCGTCGGCGCCACAGCGCCGGCCATGGCGCCGACGCAGAAGCTGATGAGCATCTGGCGCTCGCCGAAGCCGGTGATCGCTCAGGTGCACGGTTGGTGCGTTGGCGGTGGCAGCGACTTCGCGCTCTGCGCGGACCTGGTGATCGCCAGCGAGGACGCTCGGATAGGGACCCCTTACTCGCGCATGTGGGGCGCCTACCTCTCGGGGATGTGGCTCTATCGCCTCGGCCTGGCCAAGGCAAAGGAGTACGCCCTGACCGGCAAGCCGCTCTCCGGGGTCGAAGCGGCGGAGGTCGAGCTGATCAACCGCGCGGTGCCCTTCGAGCGCCTCGAGGAGGAGGTCGCCTCGACGGCCCGACAGCTGGTCTCGATCCCCGCCTCACAGCTCGCCGCGATGAAGCTCGTCGTCAATCACGCCTACGAGAACATGGGGCTCGCCTCGACCCAGACCCTGGGCCCGATTCTCGATGGCCTGATGCGGAACACCCCCGAGGCCAAGCGCTTCATCGAGCTCGCCGCGGAGGAGGGCGTCCCGGCCGCCGTCGTCGAGCGCGACGGCCCGTTCGGCGACTACAGCCAGGCCGACCCTTCGGAGAAGCCGGACCCGGCAAACGTGATCGAGCCTTGAGCTTCTAGCGCGAGTCAAAGTCTCGCCGTCACAGCTCGCGGCGCAACATCGCATTGCCGCGCTCGAGCTGCTCGATGGTGGCGCTGGCGACCGAGCGCACCCGGGTGGCGCGATTGATGCGGGCTTGGACCTCCCGGTGCGATTTGCTTGTACGACGGGCGACGTTGGCAACCAGGCGGCTACGCTCGCCGCGCAGCCGCTCTCGGGTCGCGTAGGCCGACTCTCGCTCGGGTTCGAGGTCCTCCGAGGCGGCTTCGGGCCTGGCGAGGGCGGTCGCCTTCTTCGTCCGCGGCTTCGGGTCATCGGTTGGGAAGAGCTGAAGCGCGGTCTCGCTCATGATCGCCTCGTCCAGTTCGGCGTCACCCGAGCTCAGGGCGGCAAAGCCGCCACCCGGCTCGGGCCGCTCCGGCTCGAAGTCGTCCAACTCGACCTCTTCCTCCTCGGCGTCCGGCGAGAGGTCGAGTGCGTGACGGCGCTCCAGCTCGATCTCGTGGGCGAGTGCCTTCAGCCTCGAGTCGGCCGGCATCAGGAGGTAGCTCATCTGGCGGCGCGGCTGCGGGGTGGTCCGGATGAAGCGACCGACCACCTGGCGGAAGAAGAGCTCGGTCCGGGCCGCCGTCGCATAGACACCGACCCGCAGGCGGGGGATGTCGACGCCCTCTGAGACCATCAGGACCGAGACCAGCCAGCGTCGATCGGAGGAGGCGAAATCGGCGATGCGCCGGCTGGCACCGGGCTCGTCGCTCATCACCAGCTCGGGTTGCTCCCCCGAGATCGATCCGAGCCGCGCCGCAATTGCCCGCGCGTGGTCCTGATCGGAGGCGATGACCAGGCCACCCGCGTCAGGGTGCCCGTCGCCGCGCACCTCGCTCAGCCTGGCATCGCCGTCGCGCAGCACCTCGCCCATCCACTCGCCCTCCGGGCTAAGCGCCGTCCGCAGGCGCCGGGCCGCCTCCGCCGCCGGCAAGGCAAGGTCGAAGTCGGCGCTGCGCAGCCGGCCGTCCGAGACCCACTCCATCTCGCCGTCATAGGGCAGGAAGGTGATCGGGCGGCATACTCGGTCGACCAACGCCTGCGGATAGCCGTAGACGTAGTCGGCTTGGCTGATGCCGTCCTCGTCGTAGGTGACCCAGGGAATGGCCGAGTTGTCGGAGCGAAAGGGCGTGCCCGAGAGAAGCAGCCGGAAGCGGGCACCGTCGAAGGCCCTGCGGGTTTGCAGGCCCCAGGCGGCTTCATCGCCCATGTGGTGTGGCTCGTCGGCGATCAGCAGGGTCGGCCGACGGGCGGCGGCCGACCGGTGCGTATCCGACCCTGCCGCGATCGTCTGGTATGTGACGGCGACGCCATGAAAGTCGGCCGACTCCGGCCCATCCGAGTTTGGCCTGTTCGGCTCGAGGTCGATGCCGTAGCGGCCCGCGTCGGCAGCCCACTGGCGGCAGATGTGGGTGGTCGGGCCGGCTACGACAACGCGCGAGACGAACCGCGCTCCCAGCATGCGGTGGGCGATGTGCAGGCCGAAGGTGGTCTTGCCGGACGCCGGCGTAGCCGAGGCCAAGAAGCTGGTGGCCGAGTGCGCCCGCACGGCCTTGGTCGCCTCCTCCTGCCACGAGCGGAGGGGCCGGGCATCGGGCCAATCCGGAAGCGATCCGGCACGCGCCCCGTCGCCGATCAGGTGCTGAGAGGCGTCGTACAAGGGCGGCAACAATAGGGTCGCCCGCGGTCGGAGGACGGCTGACCTCAACGGCCCGCCGCGGTGATACCCAGCGCTACCCAGCCGACGCTGAAGCCGACCAGCACCACCATGTTGATAGCCCGGTATGTGGTTGAGCCCTTTTGTAGCTCGGCGTTGAAAGCGAGAATGCCAAGCAGCAGCGGCGCGAGAAAGGCGCCAAGGACGAGCAGAGCGCCGATCCAGGTCGGCACCGGATCGATCGCTAGGCCTACCGCGACCAGGATCACCCCCTGGAAGAGAAGGTCGAGGTGAGCCTGGCGGATTCGACCCAGGTGGCGTGCGCCCAGGCGCCGCAAAAGCTCCGGGCTCTCAATCGTCATCACCATGGCCCAGCCGGAGAGAACCCCGACGGCCAGCTCGTAAATCCCCAATTGTGAGAGAAGTGGCATCGACTTTGCTCCTAACTAGAAGAGAATTCTATTTCTGAATATCATTACACCTTCGATAGGATCTAGCAATGCCTGAGTCACCAGGGTCAACCTCGCCATCTCCGGGTTC
This sequence comes from uncultured Solirubrobacterales bacterium, assembly GCA_963716345.1. GTDB lineage: Bacteria > Actinomycetota > Thermoleophilia > Solirubrobacterales > 70-9 > VRUE01. The sequence continues at coordinate 65,532 of OY970304.1, read as the reverse complement.
GCGAAGCGAGCGGCGTAAAGCGCGGATCGCGATGGCGATCCTCGATGCCGCTGAGCGCCTTTTCCTGGGGCGTGGTTTTGCCGCAACGAGGATGGAGGATCTATCCCAGGCGGCCGATGTCGCGCTCGGATCTATCTATGCCCACTTCGGTGACAAGGAGGGCGTCTACGCCGGGTTGATCGACCGCGCTCTGGAGCTCGACCGCCACTACAGCGAGAGCGGTTTCAAAGAGGGCGACTTGCCACTTGAGCGCTTGGTCGGCCTGGGCGAGGGCTACTTGCGTTTCGCCCGCGAGCACCCAGGCTACTTTCGGCTTTTTCGCTTTCCACCCCATGACCGCCCCGGCGGCGACGATGCCCACCGACCGGAGGCAAAGGTGGCGGAGCGGATCGGCGAGGAAACCTTGCGCATGGCGGGGCTGTTGGAAGAAGCGATCGCCGAAGGCGTGGTGCGCAAGGTAGGCCCGCTCGCTACCGCCCGCTTTCTGTGGGCCGCCTGGGACGGCGTTATCGCCTCCCACCTTGGGCCGGCAAACATGGCGCTCAGCGATGAAGATTTTGAGCAAGTGCTGAACCGGGCGCGGGAAACGATCATCCTCGGGATCGTTGAACCCTCGGCGCTCGAGGCTCCCCGGAAGTAGCCGGGGACTGGATCTGTCAGCTGATCTCTTCTGCCAGCTCGATGATGATCCCCTCGGGGCCGCGGACGTAACAGAGCCGGTAGCTGTCCTTGTAGCGCTCCATCTCGCCGATCAGCTCAGTGCCGCGGGCTCGCAGGCCGGCGATGACGGCGTCGATGTCTTCGACGGCGAACGCGAGGTGGCGGATGCCCGGTGCGTTGGCCGGCTCGTGCTGGTTGCCGCCCTGACTCGACGGCGAGTGAAATTTCGCCAGCTCGACTCGTCCGTGGCCGTCCGGGGTCTGCAGCATCGCGATCTCTGCCCGGACGCCGTCGAGCCCGACGACGCGGTCCACCCAGCGACCCTCGACCGGCCCCTCGCCCCGCAGCTCGAGTCCGAGCTCGATGAAGAACTCGGTTGCGGCTGCGAGGTCATCGACCACGATGCCGACGTGGTCCATCCGCTGGATCGTCATCCGCTCGATGGTAGGGAATCAGGCGAGCCCGGCTTCAACCATCGCGTCGGTCTCGAACATTTTCATCAGGCTCGCGTCGCTGCCGAAGACCTTCTCCCTCGCCGCCTTCCAACTCGCGATCTTTGCCGCGCCGTACATGTACTCGAGTTTGTCCGGGTCGATGCCGGAGTTCTTGGACCAGTGCATCGTGTAGTTGATGCCGGCCTTTCGGAACGCCGCATCAAGCTGGCGCTCGAACTCGTAGAACCGCTCGTCGTGGATCATCCCGTACTCAAAGACCGCCGTTATCGGCTCATGTTGGGTGAAGCTCAGCGTTGCCTGTGAGGCGCGGCAGAGCCTCACCTGGCTGATCGAGGGCAGGCCTATTTCCTGGGCGACTTCCGAGGAGATGTCAATTGTCGCCGGCGCGTCCTTCACCGCGACGGCGTAGGCGCTCTCGATGTAGCCCTCGAGGTAGTAGATAGACGAGGTATAGATCTGGCCGGGGCTGCCGCGGACGCCGTCCAGCAGGGCGACTTTGCGGTACTGCTTGAACTCGAAGCCGGTGATGATGCGGGGTGGCACTAGGGGCCGAAACAAGCCCACGAAGCGCAGCAGGTTGATGCCGGGGGCGTAACCGTTCTTGTCGCGGACTATCCAGCGAGGCTTCGGCGTCGGCACGCCGGGCTCGTAAGGAACCTTTGGTGCGCTCGCCTCCATCGCAATCTGCTTGCGGCTGTAAGGGTCGAAGATGAACTCGTAGTGGTAGAGGTCCTCCGGTGGCGTCTGCGCGAATTGACTGAGCTTCGCCTTCAGGTCGTCATGGTGAATGTCGGCGATCGGTGGGAACTCGAGCTGGTAAATCGGGGCTGTCTCCACCGCCATCGCAACGATGATGCCGAAGGTGCCGAAGCTGACCACGGCCGCGTTGAAGATGTCGTCGTCGCGAATTAGTTCGGCTCCGATCTTTGCCGCGAACTCTTTGCTCAGTACTGGTTTCGACGCTCTCTCTATCCACAGTGTCCGGCCGCTGCCCGTAGCTATATGCAGACCGGCGACGAAGTCGGGCATCGCCCCGAAGGTGATCTGGGCGCCGTGAGTATTCCCGGAGACTGAGCCGGCGATGGTCTGACCATTGCCGATCCCGGCGGCCTTGATCGCCCTGCGGTCGGCGTCTTTTCGCGGAACCAGCTCGAGGTAGGCGTTGAGCTCCGCGATCTGCATGCCGGTCTGGGCGAGGACGACATTGCGGCGCTCCGTGGCGGGGTAGGCGTCATCGAAGTGCCGCTCGCCGACGTCATAGCAGCCGTTCAGCAGCTTGGTGTTCACCAGCCAGCCGTCGGTGACATTGATCTTCGACAGTGCCCAGCCCGCGCCGACCGGGAGGATGCGCTCGCCGGCGTCGCGGGCTTCGCGGATCAGTCCATCGATGGACTCGCCGGCGTATCGGAACATCTCGAGCCCGGCGAGCAGCGTGCCGTCGGGACCGACGTTGTCGACCTCGACGATCTCGGCGACCGTCGTCGGGTGGGTGACGTGAACGCCGTTCCAGGATTGCGGACCAAGGCCGTCGCGGTGAACCATGCCTCGAACCTCAGCCCAGCGTTCCGGACTGCGACGGCGGGCGGCAGCAGCGCCAGCTGACCTGCGTCGGCGCGACGAGGCCGAGCGTCAGCACGGCGATCAGCGTCTGGCGCAGGCTGCGCCCGAACCTGATCTCCTCGATGCCGAGCCGCTGGCCGTTGGCGAGGCGACAGTTGGTGATGGGCAGATCTTGGCGCCAAAGGCCCCAGGCAAAGCTCTTCAGCTCCTGCGTCCTCCATTCCGTGCCGGGCATGTTCTGCGGCTGCGAATCACCGATTCCCCCGTCCTGGTAGACCAGGTAGGTCGCCAGGGCGGACCAACGACTTTGGCCGATGGGCTGGTCCATTTCTTTTCACGCTCCTCGAGTCAACTCATGAGACCTGATCAAATCTTGTCCCTTCGATCCATGGCTGCGGATCGGCAAGGAACGGCGTATCGCCAAGACGTTTCAAGTCCGCGAGGAACGGCTGCTGGGCGCCGCCCGCCGCCCGCGTCGATCCAGTCGCCAGGAACCCGGCGACCTCCAGGTCGAGTGCGCGGCTGAACCGACGATCCAGCCCGAAGTAGAGACATCGCTTGAGCGCGGCGACTGCGACCGGCGATCGGCGGGCGAGTCGAGCGGCGGTCGCCTGCGTCTCGCCGAGAAGTCGCTCCTCGGACACGAGTCGATGAACCAGCCCGAACTGGAGGGCCTCGGCCGCCGTCAGCGGAGCGCACTCAAGGATGTGCTCGAGAGAGCGCGCTGTGCCAAGCATGCGCAGTAGCCGCTGACTGCCGCCACCTCCCGGTATGACGCCCACGAGCGTCTCGATCTGACCCATGCGCAGGTGCGAGGCGTCGGTGGCGTAGCGCAGGTCGCAAGCGAGCACTATCTCTTGGCCCCCGCCCAATACCGGGCCGTTGATCGCCGCGAGGTAGACGACGCTGGAGCGATTCATCCGCAGGATCGTCCGTTTCCAGCGATAGCCCATGACGATTCCCTTGCCAGGAGCTCCACCGAACCGCTCGAGTATTCCCACCAGCCCCGGCAGGCGCAGCACGGTGTTGAGCACCGGCACGAAAAGCTCCACCAATCTCATCGGCAGCTGCGGATGTGGCAGGTTCTGCATTCCGCCAAGCTCGAGTGGGTCCGCGTGGGTAAGGAAGCGCCCTTCGACGCCACCGGTGAGTACCACCGAACCCACGGTTGGATCCCGATCGACCGTGCGCGTGAGCTGGTCGAGGTCCCGGATGAAGACCGTCGTCACGAAATTGTGCGGCGGGTTCGAGAAGCGCGCTGTGAGGACGCGGCCATCCTGCTCGAGCTGGAGCGTCTCGAGTGAAAGATCGCGGGCTGCCGTCATCCGATCTGCCCGACTCGGATGTTTTGGATTGGATTAGTAAGCGGCACCGTCAGCAAGTTAAGGAATATACAAAAGTTTCTTCGATTATTTCAGTTGGCTACTGAATCAATTATCGAAACTAGGCCCGAAACCCGTTGGAGGGCATACTCCCGGGATGAGTGCGATCCGTCCTCGGCTCTTTCGAGCGCCGCTCGCCCTAGCCATCGTTGCTGTCTTTGCCGTTGTCTTCCTCGTCCTCGGCTTGACCTCGTCGAGCAAGGCAGCTGATCTCTGGGTCGGAGTCAAGGGCAACCATCTCGTCGACGGCGATGGCAAGCCGATTCGCCTGCTCGGGGTGAATCGGCCCGGCACCGAGTATCAGTGCGTCGAAGGCGGCGAATTCTTCCAGGGACCCAGCGATCGAGCCTCGATTGAGGCGATGAAGAGCTGGGACATCAACGCGGTGCGGGTGCCGCTCAACGAGAGCTGCTGGCTCGGCATCAACGGCGTTCCAGAAGACCTCAGTGGTGCGGCATATCGCCAAACGATCCGCGCTTACGTGAGCCGACTCGAGAGCGCCGGGCTCTACGTGATCCTCGAGCTGCAGTGGGCTGCACCGGGTGATCACGAAGCGACCGGGATCATCCCGATGCCCGACGCCGAACACGCGCCGGATTTCTGGCGCAGCCTTGCCACCGAATACCGCGACGACCGCGGCGTGCTCTTCGACCTCTACAACGAGCCGCACGACATCAGCTGGGAATGCTGGGAGTCCGGTTGTGAGGCAAACGACAAGTACTTCGGCGAATACCCCGCGGTTGGCATGCGCGAGTTGGTCGAAACGGTGCGCTCGACCGGTGCCCGCCAGCCGCTGATGCTGGGCGGTCTCAACTGGGCCAGCGACCCGCGCGGCTGGCTCGCTCACCGTCCTGCCGATCCGGCTCACGCCCTGGTTGCCTCCAACCACACCTACGATTTCACCCCCTGCTACCGGACCTGCCGTGACGCCCTGGCCCGGATCGCCAAGCGCTTCCCGGTCGTCACCGGTGAGCTGGGGGAGGGCGACTGCCGTCACATCTACATCGATCCCTACATGAACTGGGCCGATCGCCACGGCATCTCCTACCTTGGCTGGGGCTGGTTCATTGCACCTGGTCTCACCTGTGAGGAAGGCCCGACCTTGATCAAGAACTACGCCGGCGCCCCGACCGCGTTCGGGATTGGCCTGCGCGACCACCTGCGCGAGCTTCGTGCCACCGAAGATCGTTAGCGACACTCTTGCGACACAATGACGCCGTGGCTTCAGAGCGGCAATATGACCTGGCGCTCTTCGGGGCGACTGGATTCACCGGTGGCCTGACGGCGCGCTACCTCGCCGCTAGTGGCCCCGAAAGTCTGCGCTGGGCTCTCGTCGGGCGCAACCGAGGCAAGCTCGAGGGGGTTCGATCTTCCCTGGAGCCCCTGCTTAGGCCGGGCGTTCCGGCTCCTGAACTCTTGGTTGCCGATGCCGCTGATGTCGCGGCCCTGAAGGATGTCGCCGAGGCGGCGAAGGTCGTCATCACCACGGTTGGCCCCTATGCGCTCTACGGCGAGCCGCTGGTCGCCGCCTGCGCCACGGCCGGCACCGACTACGTCGACCTCACCGGCGAGCCCGAGTTCGTCGACCGGATGTGGCTTCGGTACCACGAGAAGGCTCGCCGCAGTGGCGCGCGCTTGGTGCACTGCTGCGGATTCGACTCGATCCCTCACGACCTCGGCGCCTACTTCACGGTCAAGCAGTTGCCCGAAGGGGTGCCGCTGGCGCTCAACGGCTACGTGCGCAGCGACGCGCAGTTCTCCGGCGGCACCTTTGCCTCGGCGATCAACGGCTTCGGCCGTGCGCGCCAGACCGTTGGCGTCGCGCGTCAACGCCGACAGGCAGAGCAGCGCCCGGCGGGACGGAAGATCCATTCCGCAACCCCGCGACCGCATCGCGACCCTGATCTCGGCGGCTGGGTGGTGCCGCTGCCGACGATCGACGGACCGGTCGTACGCCGTTCGGCGGCTGCGCTCGAGCGCTACGGGCCGGACTTCAGTTATGGCCACAACGTCGTCGCCGAGCACCTTTCTTCGGTTGCGCTCACGGCGGGTGGGGTTGGGGTGGCGCTGGTCCTGGCGCAGCTGCCGCCGACCCGCAAGCTCTTGCTCAAGGCCTCGCGCTCGCCGGGCGAGGGGCCCAGCGAGGAGGTCCGCGCCAAGAGTTGGTTCAAGGTCACCTTCGTCGGCGAGGGAGGTGGCAAGCGGGTGGTAGCCGAGGTCAGCGGGGGAGACCCAGGTTACGGCGAGACCTCGAAGATGCTGGCCGAGTCCGGCCTCTGCCTCGCCTTTGACGAGCTGCCTGAGACCGCCGGCCAAGTAACGACCGCGGCGGCGATGGGCGATGCCCTGCAGTCGCGCCTGCAGGCCGCGGGGATTGCCTTTCAGGTGGTCGAGCCGGCCTCTGCCTAGGCGTTCCCCGTCGCTAAACTGGCGAGCGAAGGTTCCCGGGGCTGTAGCTCAGCTGGAAGAGCGTCGCGCTGGCAGCGCGAAGGTCAGGGGTTCGAGCCCCCTCAGCTCCACTGCTCAATTCATCGCTCTCTACTGCCGATGCAGCAGCGATGGACACGGCGAACTCGCACGTCTTCTCGCACGGGATGCAAGACACCCGCGCGGCGCTCGAGACCTGGCGAGAGGACAACTGGGTGGTGCTGCGTGCCTGGCTGGCTCTCAGCTTTGCGATCGCGCTTGCGCTGCTGGGGGCGGTCTGGGTTGTCGCTGGGCTGCTGACGCCGGACATCACGCCGATCCACCTGCCCGGCCTGACCGAACCCTCGGAAGCGAGCGACCTAGTGCCGATCCTCTGGCGCAACTCGCTGGTCCTCGCCCTGCACGCGACCGCCTGCATCGCCGGTTTCATCGCCGGCTCCTCGATGCCGATCGCCGCCGCTCAGCGCAGCGGCATCTCGCGCTGGATCCACGTCAAGGCCGGCGAGCTGGCGATCCTCTTCGTCTGCGCCGTCACCCTCTTCTCGCTCTCCACCCAGGCCCTCTACCTCGGCTTTCAGGGCTCGACGATCGCCTACCAGATGCACATCTCGATCGCGACCCTGCTGCTCAGCGTCCTCCCGCACGCACTGCTCGAGCTGACCGCGCTCTTCCTTCCCCTGGCTGCCTGGCTGATCGCCAGCCGCCGCGGCAAGTGGAACCAGCTGCTTGCCGCCACCCTGGTCACGGTGCTGATCGCGATTCCCGCCCTCGTCGTTGCAGCGACAATCGAGGTCTACGTCTGGCCCCACATCCTCGAAGCCCTCTCGCCGGTCGTCTGAGAAGATCGCCGCTCTCATGAGCGGCTCCTACGACCCCAAGGCAATCGAGCGCAAGTGGCAGCGGGTTTGGGCTGAGGAGAAGACCTGGGAGGTCGCCAATCCCGGCCAGCCTGGCTTCGATGATTCGAAGCCGAAGTCCTACGTGCTGGAGATGCTGCCCTACCCCTCGGGCGAACCCCACGTCGGACACCTCAAGTGCTACGCCGTCGGCGACGCGATCGCCCATTTCCGCCGTCGCCATGGCTTTGAGGTGATCCACCCGATGGGCTATGACTCCTTCGGCCTGCCGGCGGAGAACAACGCGATCAAAACCGGTGAGCCACCGCGGGTTGCCACTGAGCGCTCGATCGCTTCCTTCCAGCGCCAGTTCCGCGAGTGGGGGATCTCGATCGACTGGTCGCGCGAACTGGCGACCCACACGCCCGAGTACTACCGCTGGACCCAGTGGATCTTCCTGCGCCTCTTCGAGCACGGCCTCGCCTATCGGACCGAGGCAGCGGTGCAGTGGTGCCCCAAGGACGCCACCGTGCTCGCCAACGAGCAGGTCGTCGACGGCCGCTGCGAGCGCTGTGGCACCGAGGTCGTGCAGCGCAAGCTCGAGCAGTGGTTCTTCAAGACCACCGATTACGCCGAGCGCCTGCTGGCCGACTTCGAGCAGCTCGAGTCCTGGCCCGAGCACGTGATCACGATGCAGCGCAACTGGATCGGCCGCTCCGAAGGGGCAGAGGTCGTCTTCCGCTGCGAAGAGTTGGGCGTCGACTTCCCCGTCTTCACCACCCGCCCCGACACGCTCTTCGGTGCCACCTTCTTCGTCCTCGCGCCGGAGCACCCCGAGCTGGAGCGACTCGTCGCCGGTACCGAGGCCGAGGCGGCGGTGCGCGAGTACGTCGACCGGGCCGGGCGCGAGTCGAGCGAGGACCGCGGCGCCGAGGACCGCGAGAAGACCGGGGTGCCGCTCGGCCGCAGCGTGGTCAACCCGGTCAACGGCGAGGAGATCCCGATGTTCGTCGCCGACTACGTGCTGATGGAGTACGGCACCGGCGCGATCATGGCGGTGCCGGGCCACGACGAGCGCGACTACGCCTTCGCCAAGGCCTTCGAGCTGCCGATCCGCCGTGTAATTGAGGGCAGCGATCCTGAGAGCGCCAGCGACGATGAGGGCCTGCCTTATCCCGGCGACGGGCCGATGAGCGGCTCGGGCCGCTTCGACGGCAAGGGTAACCGCGACGCCTACGCCGAGATCGTCGCTTGGCTGAAGGAGGAGGGCCGCGGCGAATCGGCCGTCAACTACCGCCTGCGCGACTGGCTGGTCTCGCGCCAGCGCTACTGGGGCGCGCCGATCCCGGTCGTCTACTGCGAGGAGTGCGGGACCGTACCGGTGCCCGACGAGCAGCTGCCGGTCGAGCTGCCCGAGATCGACGACTACGCGCCCAAGGGCAAGAGCCCGCTGGCCGCCGCCGAGGACTGGGTCGCCACCGAGTGCCCACGCTGCGGTAAGCCGGCCCGTCGCGAGACCGACACGATGGACACCTTCGTCGACTCCTCCTGGTACTTCATCCGCTATCTCGATCCGGGCAATACCGATGCCGCCTGGGACCGCGCCGCCGCCGAGCACTGGCTGCCGGTCGACCAATACATCGGCGGGGTCGAGCACGCGATTCTGCACCTGATGTATGCGCGCTTTTTCACCAAGGCGCTCGCCGATACCGGTCAGCTCGACGTGCAGGAGCCCTTTGCCAACCTCTTCGCCCAGGGAATGATCACCCGCGACGGGGCGAAGATGTCGAAGTCACGCGGCAACACGGTCAGCCCCGCCGAGTACGTCGAGCGCTACGGCGCCGACACCGCCCGCACCTACATCTGCTTCATGGGCCCGCCCGAGCGCGACGCCGACTGGGCCGACGAGGGCGTCGAGGGGGTCAACCGCTTTCTCTCTCGTCTCTGGCGCCTCTGCGAGGAGGTCGAAGACAAGGGAGCGGGGGTAGACGTGGGCGCGCTCGATCTCGACGGCGACGCGCGGACGCTGCTCGCCAAGGCCCACTGGGCGATCGACAAGGTGACCCGTGACTTCCAACGGGGCTTCCAGTTCAACACCGTGATCGCGGCAGTGATGGAGCTGGTCAATGACACCTATCGGCTCAAGGACAATCTCTACGGCGATTCGGAGGGTGCGGCGACGGTCCGTTTTGCGACGGCGACGGCGGCGTCGTTGATCTTCCCCTTCGCGCCGCACCTGGGCGCCGAGATCTGGGAGCGCCTGCAGGGCGGCCGGATCTGGGAGCAGCCCTGGCCCGAAGCCGACCCGGCTCTGCTCAGCAGCGAGACCGTGACGCTGGTCGTCCAGGTCAACGGCAAGTTGCGCGATCGCATTGAGGCCGCCAGCGATGCTCCCAAGGACGAGCTGCTGCGCCTCGCCCACGCCAGCGAGAAGGTCGCCCGCTTCCTCGACGGCAAGGAGGTCGTCAAGGAGGTCGTCGTTCCGGGCAAGCTGGTCAACCTGGTGGTTCGCTGAGCGCTCGCGGTTCCACTCCACTTATCTGGTACAAAGCGCGCGTGTTGGTCAGGAGACACTCCGAGGCCTCGGTGGAGGAATGGCACCGGCTGCGCACCCGCGTGCTGATGGACGCGGGCGAACTCGGCTCGCGCAATCTCTCGGTGACCTGGATCGAGCTTCCGTCCGGCGCTGAGCAAACATTGCGCTCGGATGAGCAGGCTGAGCAGGCTTATGTGGTCGTGCGCGGCGCCGGCACGATGTCGGTTGCGGGGGACACGCAGCAGGTGGCCGAAGGCGACCTGATCCTGGTACCGCCGGCGACTGAGCACGCGATCGCCAACAACGGCGACGCCGAGCTCGCCTGTATCTCGGTGCAGTCGCCTCCGGTTGCGGCCGCCGAGCTCTACTCGGACCAGCTCGCTGAGGTCGCCGGCTACGACGAAGAGGAATGAGCGGCGAGAGACGGTGCATCTCGGCGTCCTCGGTCGCTCGCGTGCGGCGCACGCCACGCTTCCTGCGTCCTTGAGCTGCTTGCCTCTCGCCGCTCAGTCACGTTTGAATTTGTTTTGAGATAGCGCGCCACGGGTGCGTCGGGACCGGCAAGGGTCGGGTGGATGCCTGAGCTATCCCGCTCCCAACTGGCTGTCTACGGCGCCATCGCCGTCGCCTTGCTGTTGCTCGGCGCGCGGGCGATTCGGGCAGAGGGGAGTAGCGGTGATGAAGCCAGTTCTTCGTACTCGTCCTACTCGTCGGACGGCGGCAAGGAATTCACCGTCCACAGCAACGGCTCGGGCGGCGATGTCGTAGTCGACGTAACGGGTGCGGTGGCGCGGCCTGGCGTCTACCGACTGCCGGCGGGGGCGCGAGTGACCGATGCGGTTGAGCGGGCGGGGGGAGCGAGCGGTGGTGCCCTGGTGGAAGCGATCAACCTTGCCGCACGCTTGGCCGACGGGCAGCAGGTGGTGGTGCCGAAGCGGGGGCCGGCTGGCGCACCGCTTGCGACCGCCGCTGGCGAAGAAGGGCCGATCAGCCTTGGTTCGGCGACCGTCGAGCAGCTCGACACGATCGACGGCATCGGGCCGGTGACCGCGCAGGACATCGTCGAGTTCCGCGACGAACACGGTGGCCTCTCCTCGATCGACCAGCTCGACCAGGTGAGCGGGATCGGCCCGGCGACAATGGAGTCGCTGCGCGCCCGCTTGCAGCCTTGAGCGGCGATGCGAGCTAGGCGGCCGAGCGCGCTCGTCCTGCTCGGGATGCTCCTCGTGGTCGCTCTTGCTCTCGGCCATCGCGACCAGATCCGCACTCGCGCTGAGCGGGCTCTGGGCAGTGGCATGCCAGGCCGTGAGGCGGCCCTGGCCCGCGGCTTCGTCCTCGGCGAGGACGAAGACATCGATGCGGCCACGGTCGAAGACTTCCGCCGCGCCGGCCTCAGCCACCTGCTGGCGGTCTCCGGGCAGAACGTGGCGCTGCTCGCCCTGCTGACTATGCCGCTGCTGGCACTCCTCGGCATGCCCCTACGCACCCGCCTGCTCTGGATCGTCGCCGCGATCGCGGTTTACGTCCCGCTCGCCGGCGGCGGTCCCTCGATAGTGCGGGCTGGGGTGATGGGCGCGCTGACCCTGCTGGCAACGTTTGCCGGGCGTCGCGCCTCGCGCATTTATGCCCTGGCGATCGCCGCCATCGTTACCCTGGCGATCGATCCGCGGATCGGCGCCGATGTCGGTTGGCAGCTCAGCTTCGCCGCCGTGCTCGGCATCCTCGTGATTGCACGTCCGCTGCAGAGGGCGATCTCGGGCCGGCTCGGGTCAGGTGGCCTGCGCGGAGCGCTGGCCGAGGGCATGGCCGTGACGGTTGCGGCGACGCTCGCCACCGCGCCGCTGATCGCCTTTCACTTTGGTGAGCTCTCGACCGTGAGCCTGTTTGCCAACCTGCTGGCGCTGCCGGCGGTTGCGCCGGCGATGTGGCTCGGCATGCTCAGCTCGATCGGCGCTCAGGTGCCCGGCTTCCCGGCGGCGATTCCAAACGCGATCGCCGCGCCCCTGCTCGCCTACATCGCCACCGTGGCGAGCTGGTGCGGGCGACCGCACTGGGCGTATCTGGAAGTGGAGATGGGAGTTCGCGGCCTGGTCGCTTCCTACGTCGCTCTTATAGGGACAGTGATTGCCGTCCCAGTGCTGCTGCGCCGGCGTCACATCGCGGCACTTCGCCGTGCTCGAAGCCCCGGCAACCCGGGGTGCGACGTTTTTCGGCCGCCTCAGAGCCGTAAAACATTGCACTGGCGTTGGGGACCGGCGGCTGCGGGGGCCACCATCGCGGTCGCGCTGGTGTACGTGGGCGCCACCGCCGGTGGGTCACCGGCGCCGCCGGTCGCCGCCCTGCGCGTTGAGGTGCTCGATGTCGGCCAGGGCGATGCGATCCTCCTGCGGCCGGCGACGGCGGCGCCGATCCTGATCGACGGGGGGCCGCCGGGAGGCGGCCTCCTTGCCAAGCTCGACGATGCCGGCGTCAAGTCCCTTGGTGTCGCCTTCGTCACCCACGAACAATCCGATCATGCCGGCGGCATCCAGGAACTGCTCGAGCGGCATTTCCCGATCGGCAGGCTGCTCTACGCACGCCTCGGTCGTCGCTTGCGAGGGGAGGCCCAGGCCGCCGGTGCCGGTCCCGTTCGGGTTGCAGCCGGCGACACCATCGGCGCTGGGCGCCTACGGCTCAGCGTCCTCTGGCCACCACCCGAGTTGCTCGACCAGCCGCTGGCGGGCGCCGACCCCAACGCCCAGGCGGTCGTCCTGCTGGCTCGCTGGAGGTGGTTTTCGATGCTGCTCACCGCCGACGCCGAGGCGGGAGAAGTACCGATCGACCCAGGGCCGGTGGATGTCCTCAAGGTTGCCCACCACGGCAGCGAAGACACCGGTCTTGATGCCCTGCTCGCTCGCACTACGCCACGCCTTGCCGTGATCTCGGTCGGCGCTGGCAACCCCTATGGCCATCCGACCGCAAGCACGCTTACCGAGCTCGCTCAGCACGGGGTGCAAACCCTGCGAACTGACAGACGTGGCACCATAGAGCTGGATGTGGATCGGAATTCTTTCGTGGTCCGAGCGGGTGACCGCTAAGCCGTCTCAACGGATGGTCGAGGCAAAACTGGGGTTTCGTCGCCGTGACTCTCTTGCCCACCAAAGCCGGGGCCGATGGACGTAACGGTGGCCTCCAAACTTGGACAAGCATTGACGCGCCCGCTGGGTGGACTCAGCCTGGCGGAGGGCAGCATGCTGTTGCGCCTGCGCCGTGCCTCAATCGCACTCCTCGGCCTGGTCGGCGCCGTCGGCCTCGGCCTGGTCTTCTTCATCTCGCAGATCGGTTGGCCGGGAGTTTTCAGTGGGCCGTTGCCGGGAATCCCGACCCGTGTAGGCACCGTCCACGATGCGATCGCCCTGACGCACCCTGGGCCGGCGATTGCGGCCGCGAGGCCGGCGGCCGTAGGTGCCGGACAGGGCGCGGGCAGCTCGGCGCAGCTCGGAGCGGGCTCTTCACGCGGTTCCCAGCTCGGCCACTCCAAGAAGCTGACTGACACAACCGGAGTGCACCCTGGACAGGGAACCGGTCAGCCCACGCCCTCCCAGCCAGTGGTCGAACCGGCGCCAGAAACGCCGCCGACGCCCGCTCCTTCGGCAACCCCGACGGTTGAAAGCTCACCGGCGCCGAGCACGAGCGAATCGGTCAAGACAAGCTCGAGCTCCAAGACGAGCGAAGCCGCGGTGGCCAAGGCCGTCGGCGACAGCAGCAAGTCGGCAGCGGCGAAGTCGCAAGGTCAGAAGTCGACTAAGGAACAGAGCTCCTCGTCGGGTTCAACGAAGTCGAGCGAAGCATTGAGCGCCAAGGCCCATCGCGACGAAAGCGTCGCCAAAACCAAAGCGAAAGCGCCGCCACCCGTTGCCGCGCCGGAAAAGAGCGCACCGCCGTCGAGTCCCGCGACGGCGAAGGAAGCCGCCGACGCGGCGAAAGCCAACCAGGCTGCTCACTAGACTCGGCCGCGATGGCCGTGGCCCTGGCATCCCTGTACCTGATCGCCGGTACCGATCAGGCGAAGATCGACGCGACGCGCGCGCGTCTGCGCGGTCGCGCCGAAGGCGACGGCGGTGCCGGCGCGCTTGAGGTATTCGAGGCCAGCGAGGGCAAGGGCTCGCCCGATCACGAGGCGCTGCTGATGGCAATTCCGGCAATGTCGCTGACCGAGACGCGTCGCTACTTGCTCGCCGATGGGGTCGATCGCTGGCGCGATCGCCAGCTCACTGCGGTGGCCGATGCGATTGGCACTTTGCCCCCCGACCTGACCGTGGTGCTTATTTCCCGCGCCAAAGCGCCGGCAAAGCTGGCGAAGGCGGTCAAGGCGGCGGCGGGGGAGATCCACGAATTCGAGGCGCCAAAGCCGCGCGAGATGCCGCGCATCCTGGTCGGCGACGCAAAGCGCCTCGGCTTCTCGCTCGACCCCGTGGCGGCCCGCCTGCTCGTCGATCGCATGGGCGCAAGTCCGGTCCGGCTTCGCAACGAGCTTGAGCGCCTGGCGTTGTGGGCGGGGGAGGGGGGCACAGTCTCGGCCGCAGACCTCGAAGCGATGGTTTCCGACACATCCGAGGCGGCGGTCTGGGCGCTCTCGGACGCCATGCTCGAACGCAACCCGGCGAAGGCAGCCTCACTGGCCGAGCGGCTGATCGCCCAGGGCGAGAACGTCACCGGCTTGATCTACGGTCTCACCTCGCGATTGCGCAAGGCCTGCGTCGCGGCCGCCCAGCTCGAGCAGGGCATACCGGCGAAGCAGGTGGAGTCTGGCCTTGGCATGCACCCCTACGCGGCCAAGCAGCTGGTTGCGCGACTGAGCCGAACCAACCTCGAGCAGCTACAGCAGGCGACCATGACGCTTGCCGACCTCGAGGTCTGGTGCCGCGGCGGCGCCGATTACGGCGATGAGCTGGCGCTGACGCTGGCCGTCAGGCAAGCCGCGGGAGCACCGGCGTAGCTACTTGGCGGTGGGGCTGGCGACGATGCGGGTCGCGCGGGACTTCTTGCGGGCACCGGTGTTCTTGTGCATGGCGCCCTTCTGGACGGCCTTGTCGATCTTCGAGATCAGGGCTTTTTGCTCGGCCTCGATTTTGCCCGTATCGCCCGCCTCCACGGCGGCCTCGAGCCGGCGGAAATAGGTCTTCACCGTGCTTGTGAGCAGGCGGTTCTCAGTACGCTCGCGCTCGCTGCGTAGGATCCGCTTCTTCTGTGAGGCTATGTTGGCCATGAGTCATGTGCCTGAGTGGGCTCCGAGCCCCCTCCGGGCGGCCGCCGACTATAGCGACTGAGAACAAGCTTGGAGACGCCCACGGCACCCGACAGTCCCGAACGCGACGCAGAGGCGCTTGCCGACGACGTTGCCGTGCGTGAGGCGGAGGCCTTTTCACCGGGCGAGGAACCGAGCGGAAACGCCGCTCCAGGCCGCCAGGCCGGGCGTATCGCTCGCTCCACGGCCTTTTTCTCGGTCGCCACCGCGGCCTCGCGGATTGCCGGCCTTGTGCGCGAGGTAGTCGCCGCCTCCTACTACGGCATCTACGGCCCGATGTCTGCGTTCACGATCGCCTTCCAGGTTCCCAACCTGGTCCGTGCCCTCTTCGCCGACGCGGCCCTGCAGCCGGCCTTCGTGCCGATCTTCACCGAGCAGCTAGAGCAGAAAAATTACCGCGAGGCGTTCCGGATGGCCTCGACTCTGCTGCTGCTCGTCACCCTCGTCCTCGGCGCGATCACGGCGCTCTTCGTCCTCGTCGCCCCGGTCTTGATGCCGCTTTTCGCTCCCGGCTTCGAAGGCGAGATCCTGCAGCTGACAATCACCCTCTCGCAGGTGCTCTTCCCGATCCTGATCCTGCTCGGGGTCAGTGGGGTCGTCGTCGGCATCCTCAACAGCTACGACCGCTTCGGCGCCTTCGCGATCTCGCCGTTCTTCTGGAACTTGACGATCATCGCCTTCACCGTCTTCCTGACGCCCTACTTCCACGGCCAGAACCGGATCTACGCCTACTCGATCGGCATCCTCGCCGGCACCCTGGTTCAGCTGCTGATCCCGGTCTTCGACCTGCGCAACACGCCGTTTAAATTCGAATGGAGCTTCGAATGGCGCAATCCCGATGTGCGGCGGGTACTGCTGCTGATGCTGCCGGTGACGATCAGCCTCGGCCTGATCAATTTCAACATGCTGGTCAACAGCCTCTTCGGCAGCCTGGTCAGCGACGAGGCGCCGGCGGCGATCGACAAGGCCTTTCGCCTCTACCAGCTGCCACAGGGGATCTTCTCGGTGGCGATCGCGACCGTGCTCTTTCCGACCCTGGCCCGCTTTGCCTCGCGGGGGGAGATGGAGAACCTGCGGGCGACGATGGCAAATGGGATGCGCCAGATCCTCTTTGTCCTCCTGCCGGCTACGGCGGCCATCCTCGTCCTTGCCACCCCGATGATCCGCCTCGTCTACCAGCGCGGTGAGTTCACCCCCGAGCAGACGACCCTCGTCGCCACCGCCCTGTTCTGGTTCGCTTTCTCATTGCCCACAAACGGCGTCTACCTGCTGCAGACCCGCACCTTCTTCAGTCTGCAGCGGCCGTGGATGGCCACTGGCCTCGCCGCGCTCGACCTGGCGATCTCAGCGCTGGCGGCGTGGGCTCTTTACAAGCCCTTTGGCACCGGCGGCATCGTTGCGGGCACCGGGATCGGCACGACCGCCGCGGTGATTGCGCAGGCAGTGGTACTGCGCCGCGAGTTCGAAGGACTCGAGTTGAGGAGGTTGGCGATTACGACCGCAAAGATCACGGTTGCCGCAGCGGCCCTCGCCGCGGTTTCCTACGGCGTCTGGAACCTGCTCGACAACGCGCTCGGCCGTGGCCTCCTCGGCCAGGTCGTCTCGCTGGGCGTTGGACTGGGCCTAGGCGGTCTGGTCTATCTGGGAATGGCGAGGCTACTTCGCATCGCCGAGCTGGAGCAGATCATGCGGTTGCTGCGGCGGCGCTAGATGCTCGGCGTCGGGCGCTACCTGCTGGGCGTCGCCGAGCTCGGGGTGCTCGTCGGGTTCGCCTGGCTCGGGGCCGGCTCCCTTCGCCGGCGGCTGGTCCCCGACCTGTCGGGATTGCCGGCGCTGCTCGCCTCGGCGGTCCTGGCGATCGCAGGATTGCTCTGGACCGCCGAGCTGCTCGGATCGTTCGGCTGGTTCAAGCCGTTCTCTTATCTCGTCGCGGTGACTGTTCTCGGCCTCGGGCTAAGACTCGGCTTGGGAGGGAGGCGGGGGGGTCCCTCCGACGCAGCGGCGTCTCGTTTTTCGCACAGATCACTCAGCGAGAGCCGCCAACTTAGAGGCGAAAAACCCAGCAAGACGGAGGGACCCACCCGCCTCCCTCCGTGGGCGACGCTGATGGCTCTGGTGATTGCCGGCGTGGCCGTGATCCATTTCGCCGTAGGGGTGAGGCTGCGGTTGTCGACGGGGATGACCGGCTTCGATTCGACCTGGTACCACGGGCCGTTCGCGGCCGGGTTCTTTCAGAGCGGGGACACGTGGAGCTTGCATTTCATCGCGCCGCAGTTCTTGGCTTGGTTCTACCCGGCGAATTCGGAAGTGCTGCATGCGGTCGGGATGGTGGCGTTCGGGCGGGACATCCTGTCGCCGCTGCTGAACCTTGGGTGGTTCATGGGGTGCCTGGTGGCTGCTTGGTGCATTGGGCGGCCGTATCGCGTAGCCCCGTGGTCGCTTGCCCTTGCTGCGATCGCTCTCAGCATTCCGGCGCTCCATGATCAGGCGGGGGAGGCGCGGAACGACATCGTCGGAATCTTCTTCCTACTTGCTGCTGTTGCGGTGGTCTTGGCCCAGCGCGAACGCAGTTCCAATCGACAGGAAGGTGAGACTGCGTTCGCGCTGGGCCCGGTGGTAGTTGTGGGGCTCGCGGCCGGAATGGCGGCTGGGACGAAGCTCAACTTTTTGCTACCTACTGCGGTCATAGTGGTGGGCATCGCGCTCGTTGCTCCCCGTGGGCGTCGCTGGCGGGCTCTCGTCGCTGGCGGGCTCGCCGCCTTGGCGGGCGGTGGCTACTGGTACCTGCGCAATCTCGTCCACACCGGCAACCCACTCCCTTGGGTCAAACACCTGGGCCCGATCGCACTGCCGGCGCCGGAGCAGGCGTTGGGCGGGCGCGAAGACCACAGCGTGTTCGGCTACCTAACCAACGGCTCGGTCTGGTCGGACTGGTTCCTGCCTGGCCTCCACCACGGCATCACCATTTTCTGGCCGCTGCTGGTAGTCGCCCCCCTTGTTGGTCTCTTGCTCTGCCTCGGCCGCCGATCCGATCCGGTCCTCCGGGTCGTCGCAGTCGCTGGTCTCGCCGCGGGTTTGGCCTGGCTGATCGCCCCGACTTCCGCCTCCGGTCCCGATGGCATGCCCCACGGCTTCGAATCCGGCCTTCGCTATCTCGCTCCCGCTCTGATTCTCGGCTTCGCTCTGTTTCCGGTCGCATTGCGCGAGCAGCTTCGTTGGGCCGACGCGGGGAGCCCCTCGAATGGGCGGATACTCAAAGAGCCGAGCCAACTGGCTCGGCTCTTGTCCGGGCGAGGGGCTCCCCGCGTCGGCCTAGCCCTGGCGGTCACCCTTGTAGTGGTGGCGTTGGGATACCCGATTCAGCGCCACTACTTGCAGCACCGCTACGCCGACCCCTCGTTCACGACTCCCGGCCTCAACGCCGCCTTCAAGTGGGCGCAGGGAATCACCGACGCCCGCATCGCCACCACCAGCACCCGCCAGTACCCCCTCTACGGCCGCGACCTCAGCAACGAAGTCGCCTATATCGGCAGCGAACAACCCCACGGTGGCTTCACCGCCCCAACAACGTGTCGCGCTTGGCGCCGCCTCCTCAACGAAGGCAACTACGACTATGTAGTCACCTCCCGCGACCGCATCGAACCCAACAAGCCCACATATCCAGCCACGGCTCGCTGGACAGAAGCTCCGGGCGCCAGCGTGGTCTTGCGCAAGCCACCGACCGTGATCTACGAGCTGAGGGGGCCGCTGGCTCCATCGGCGTGTCGATAGTGCCGAGCGGCTTACTGCGGGATTCACCGAAGGGCGTCTGCCGCGGGTGGCGCCGTAGGGGCGGACCGCCCCCGAGGACGCTTTAGCGACCGCAGGGGGTGGTGGGTCCCCTGCGGCGACAGGACCCGCGGCCCACGGCGTTTCGCTGGATTCATCGACCAATCGCCATACTGGCGACCCGCCCATGGACCACATCCGCAACTTCTCAATCATCGCCCACATCGACCACGGCAAGTCGACCCTGGCCGACCGCATCCTCGAGGTCACCGGCGCCGTCGACCCGAAGAAAATGCAAGCCCAGATGCTCGACTCGATGGACCTCGAGCGTGAGCGTGGGATCACGATCAAGGCGCAGGCGGTGCGGGTCGAGTACGCAGCATCGAGCGGTGAGACCTACCACCTGCACCTGATCGACACTCCCGGCCACGTCGACTTCTCCTACGAGGTCTCGCGCAGCCTCGCCGCCTGCGAGGGCGCCCTACTCGTCGTTGACGCCGCCCAAGGGGTCGAGGCGCAGACCGTCGCCAACACCTACCTGGCGATCGAGAGCGGGTTGGAGCTGATCCCGGTGATCAACAAGGTTGACCTGCCCGGCGCCGAACCGGACCGGGTCGCGGCGGAAATCGCTGACCTCACCGGCGGCGACCCCGAGGAAGCACTCTGGATCTCGGCCAAGACGGGGGAGGGCGTGCCCGAGGTGCTGGAGGCGATCGTCGAGCGGGTGCCGGCGCCGAAGGGCGAGCCGGAGGCGCCGCCGCGGGCGCTGATCTTCGACTCCGAGTTCGATCAGTACCGCGGCGTGATCGCCTACGTGCGGGTCGTCGACGGTTCCTTCCGCAAGCACGGGCAGATTCTCGCGATGCAGAACGGCACCGAGGCCGACATCGACGACATCGGCTTCTTCCGGCCGGCGATGACCGCTGTCGGAGGAATGGACGCCGGCGACGTCGGCTACCTGATCACCGGCATCAAGGACGTCGCCAAGCTGCGGGTCGGCGACACGCTGACGGCCCTGGATCGTCCGGCCAGCGAGCCGCTGGAGGGCTACCGCGAGGTCAGGCCGATGGTCTTCTGCGGCCTCTTCCCGATCGACACAGATCGTTACGAAGACCTGCGCGACGCACTCGAGAAGCTGGCCCTCAACGATGCCGCGCTCTCCTGGGAGCCGGAGACCTCGGAGGCGCTCGGCTTCGGCTTCCGCAGCGGCTTCCTCGGCCTGCTCCACATGGAGATCGTGCGTGAGCGGCTGGAACGCGAGTACGGCCTCGACCTGCTCTCGACAACCCCCAACGTGCGCTACGAGGTCCACCTCACCAACGGCGAGTCGAGGGAGGTTCGTAGCCCGACCGACCTGCCCGACCCGGCCTCGATCGAGGCGATCGAAGAGCCCTTCATCCGGGCCACGATCATTTGCCCGTCCGAGCAGGTAGGCGCCGTGATGGAGCTTTGCCAGGGGCGACGGGGAACCCACGTCGACATGCACTACCTGAGCCCGGTGCGGGTGCAGATTCGCTACGACATGCCGCTGGCCGAGATCGTTCTCGACTTCTTCGACCTACTCAAGTCCTCGACCCGCGGCTACGCCTCGCTCGACTACGAGCCGATCGGCAACCGGGCCTCTGACCTGGTCAAGGTCGACATCCTGCTCGCCGGTGAAAAGGTCGACGCGCTCTCGATCATCGTCCACCGCGACTTCTCCTATGAGCAGGGCAAGAAACTGGTCGAGCGACTGCGCAAGACGATCCCGCGTCAGCTCTTCGACGTGCCGGTGCAGGCCGCGATCGGCTCCAACATCCTCGCCCGCGAGACGGTCAAGGCGCTGCGCAAGGACGTCACCGCAAAGCTCTACGGCGGTGACGTCACTCGCAAGCAGAAGCTGCTGAAGAAGCAGAAGGCGGGCAAGAAGCGGATGAAGTCGGTCGGGAGAGTGGAAGTGCCGCAGGAGGCCTTCCTCGCGGTGTTGGAGATAGGTGAGTAGGTAGGGTCCCGCGCCATGGCTATCAAGACCGAGGCAATAGGCAAGGAGTGGCCCGCGACGAAGTACGAGCTGGGTAAGGAGAAGATCGGCGAGTACGCGCGAGTGCTGGGGATCGATAACCCGGTGCACTTCGACCGCGAGGCGGCCAAGGCAGCCGGCTTCCGCGACGTCGTCGCGCCACCGATGTTCGCCGTCGTCTACAGCTCACCAGCTGTCGGCCCGGCGATGTTCGACCCCGAGGTGGGGATGAACTTTGCCGCGATGGTGCACGGCGGCCAGGAGTTTGAGTGGAGCGAGCCGGCCTGTTCTGGCGATGAGATCACGACCACGGCCAAGTGCCTGGACATCTCCGAGAAGGACGGCAAGGGCTTTTACATCTTCGAGACGAACGCGGTCAACCAGAATGGGGACCAGGTCGTCAAGGGCACCTGGACCTGCATCGTGAGAGGAGTCTGAGATGGCCGATCTGAACGTTGGCGACGCGATCCCCGGGCTGAAGGTCACGCCCGACAAGTATCTGACCCACCGCTACGCCGGCGCCTCGGGGGATTTCAACCCGATCCACATCGATCCCGAGTTCGCCAAGACGGTCGGCCTACCCGGCACGATCTTGCACGGGCTCTACATGATGGGCCTGGTCGCCCGCGCCAACGCTGGCCTTGCGGGGGGCGATCCACGCGCGCTCAAAAGGCTTTCGGTGCAGTTCCGCGGCATGGGTGCTCCGGAGACCGAGATCGTCGTCAGCGGCACAGTCAAGAGCGTCGATGGCGACACAGTCGTGATCGACACGGTTGCGGCCCAGGGCGAGAACCAGACGATTCGGAACGCTGAGGCGGAAGTTCAGCTCGCAGCGTAGGGCGCACGCGGGTGGCCTCTCGCCGGAGGCCGTCCGGCTGGCACGCCCGCGGGTCCGAATTCGTATCGCTCCCAAAGCCTCCGGCGGAGGCCACCCGCGTGCGCTTCTAGACTTCGAACATGCTCTCCTCGCGACAGGAGTTGATTCTCAAGCTGGTCGTTGACGCGTACCTCACGTCGGGCAAGCCCGTGCCTTCGAAAGAGATCGCTGAGCGGCGACAGGTTGAGTGGGGGTCCTCGACGGTGCGAGCTGAGCTTGCGGCGCTTGAGGCGGCTGGGTATCTCACCCATCCGCATACCTCGGCTGGGCGGGTGCCGACGGAGCTGGGGTATCGGCGGCACGTCGACGCGATGATGGCTACGGGGGGGCCGCCGGCGGAGAGCTCGGTCGAGCTCGAGCTGCGGCGGGAGATCGATGCGGCGATGCGGGAGACGACCGCGGCGCTGGCCCAGGTGACCGACCTGATGGCGCTGGTGACTGCGCCGCCCGAGACGGTTGCGGCGACGATCCACCGGGTCGAGGTGCTGCGCCTGCAGTCGACCCGCGTGATGGTGGTGGCGATTGCTTCCAACGGCGCCGTGGCAAAGCGCGTCTTCGACTTCCCCGGGCCGGTCGATCCGGGTCTTGTCGAGTGGGCTTCGAGCTACCTGAACGAGTCGCTGACTGGGCTGGGGCTCGGAGCGCGGATGATCGCCAGCCGCCTCGCCGATCCGGAGCTGGGTCCGGTCGAGGCTGAGTTCATCGCCACGCTCGGCGCTGCCTTCATCGAGCTTGAGCAGGAGGAGTCCGCCGACACCCTCTACACCGAGGGCGCCTCGCGCCTGCTCTCCGAAGCGCACTCCGCCGACTTGCCCCGGGCCGACATGCTGATGACGGCGCTGGAGGAGCGGGCAACGCTGCTGGGCATGCTGCGCTCCGCCCTCGGTCAGCGCTCGGTCTTCCTCTGGATCGGCGGCGAGAACCCGCGGCCCGAGCTGCGCTCGGTCAGCGTCGTCGGCGCCAACTACGGCCTTGCCCACCGCAACCTCGGCGCTGTCGGCGTGGTTGGGCCGCTGCGCATGGACTACGCCACCGCGATCGCCTCGGTCCGTGGTGCCGCCCGCGAGCTCTCGCGCTACTGCGAGACGGTTTACGACGGCTAGCGATGGCAGGCGACTACTACGAGCTGCTCGGGGTCGAGCGCGGCGCCTCCGATGCAGAGGTCAAGCGCGCCTTCCGCAAAGTCGCCCGCGAGCTGCACCCCGACGTCAACGCGCACGACCCCGAAGCCGAGGAGAAGTTCAAGGCCGCGGCAGAGGCTTACGAGGTGCTCTCCGATCCCGAGCAGCGCCAGGTCTACGATCGCTATGGCCAGGAGGGGCTGCGCTCGGGGGGCTTCCCGCCGGGGGGTGGCGCCGGCTTCGGCTCGATCGAGGATCTGCTGGGTGCGGTCTTTGGCGGCGCCTTTGGCTTTGAGGTGCGACGAGGGCCGATGCGTGGCCAGGACCTGATGCACGCGGTCGAGATCACGGCGCTGCAGGCCATGTTGGGGGGGACCGCAAAGATCCCCAGCCACGAGGGCGAGCGCGAGATTGAGCTGCCCTCCGGTATCCAGCACGGTACCCAGTTCGCTCTCCGCGGCCACGGGCTACCTGGTGCCAACGGTGGCCCTCCGGGTGACCTTCGAATCATCATCCACGTGATCATTCCCAGCGACCTCTCCGACGAGCAGCGTGAGCTCGCCGAGAAGCTCGAGCAGTCTCTGGAGCCGCGCAACCTGCGCTCCGATCAGGGCGACGAGGGCTTCCTCTCGCGCATGCGCAGAGCATTCGGTTGATCCGCCTCGCCGTGCGCTGCTCGCCCGAGCAGGCCGAGATCGTTCTCGCCGAGCTGACCGTGCTGGCGCCCAACGGGGTCGAGGAGGAGCGCGGGCCAGGCTACGTCGAGTACGCGATCTACGGTGGCGAGGGGGAGCTGCCGGAGCTCGGTGAAATCGAAGTCGCGGCCGGTGACGGTCTGGTCGAGGTGGTCTCGACCGAGGTCCCCGACGACTGGGCCGATCGCTGGCAGGATTTCCACAAACCGCTTCTGGTCGGCGAACGCCTCTGGCTGCGTCCATCCTGGGAGGAGCCGCGCGAGGGCACGATCGACCTCGTAGTTGACCCAGGGCAAGCCTTCGGCACCGGCGCCCACCCAACCACGCGGCTCTGCCTAGAACTGCTGCTGGAGCTGGAGGAGGCGGGTGAGGCGCGAGGCCCGCTCACCGACCTCGGCACGGGCTCAGGCGTTCTTGCCATTGCGGCAGCAAAGCTCGGCTGGGACCCGGTGAGCGGCTACGACCATGAGCAGCCCTCGATCGAGGCTTCCGGAGCCAACGCCGCCGCCAACGGCGTCAGCCTCCAGCTCGAGCGCCGCAACCTTCGCGAGGGCCTGCCCGGGCTGCCCCCGACGGTCGTGGCAAATATGACCGCGCCGGTCCTGAGGGTGGTTGCCGAGCAGCTCAGCGGTGAAGGGAGTCCGGGGAGGGTCTCCCGGAGCCTCCCCGCTGTTGCTCCGGGAGACCCTCCCCGGATTCCCACGACACTCATCCTCTCCGGCCTCCTTCCGACCGAGCTTGATGAGACCGCAGCCTCCTTCGCGCCACTGGGCCTTGCGGAGGCGGACCGCCGCTTGCAGGGCGACTGGGCCGCGCTCCTGCTCCGCGCCTAGCTGTATGTTCTCGCCGATGCAGCTCGCGACGATCGTCAGCCCCGGCTACAAGTTCGCGCTCTTCCTCCACATCCTCGCCGTGGTACTCGCCTTCGGCCCTACCTTCGGCTACGCGATCTTCTTCTCGATCTTGCCGCAGCACCCGCGCGCCACGCCGGCGATCCTGGCCGGGATCCAGAAGACCGATCGTTACCTGGTCAATCCCGGCATGATCGTGCTTCTGCTCGCTGGCCTCTACCTACTCTCCGACGGACCCTGGAAAGCAGGCGATGCCTTCATCGGTGTCGGCCTTCTCGCGATCATCGTGCTCTTCGGCCTTCAGCACGGGTTCTTCCAGCCGAAGGTGAGGCAGGCACGGGCGTTGGCCGAACGCGATTTGAAGTCGGGTGACGTTCTCAGCGAGGAGTTCACGACGCTGAGTGCTCGCATCGGCCAGGTCGGCACGATCGCCGGACTGATCGTGGTCGTGACGGTCTTCTTCATGGCCTACAAGCCCTTCCTGTAGTCCTGACGGACCAGCTCGCAAGCGGAAGCGCGCTCGACGCATCGCTGCCGATCGCGATGTTTGATTCGGGCGTCGGTGGCCTCACCGTCCTCCATGAGTGTCTGGTTTCGCTGCCGGAGGAGGACTACGTCTATCTCGGCGACACGGCTTGGTTTCCCTACGGCACCAAGGACCCGGCCGAGCTGCGGATGCGAATTCGCGCGATCGCGGAGATGCTGCTGGGGGGACGCGCCAAGTTGCTGGTGATCGCCTGCAACACGGCGACGGCGATCGGCGCCAATGTGGTCAGGGAGGTTGCAGGTGAGCACGGGGTGGAGGTGGTGCCCGTGGTCGAGCCCCAGGCGGAGATCGCCGCCGCGATCACCGACAGCGGCAAGGTTGGCGTGCTGGCGACACCGAACACGGTTGGCAGCGGCTCCTACCGTCGCGCGCTGGAAGGCCAAGGACGCGCGCTGGAGGTGACCGAAGTCGAGGCGCCAGACCTGGCGCCGTTCATCCAGGACGGCTCGCCCTTCGACGAGAGCGTGCTCGAGATGGCTCGTGCCTACTGCGCGCCGCTGAGACGGGCCGAGGTCGACACCTTGATCCTCGGCTGCACCCACTACCCCTTGGTGGCGCCGATGCTGCAGCGCATTCTCGGCCGCGACGTGCGCCTAGTCAGCGGCGGCCACGCGGTCGCTGCCGCGGTTCAGCGCACCCTGGTTGGCGCCGGTATCGCTCGCGAGCCTGACGGCGAGGGCGCCTACCGCTTCCTCTGCACGGGTGACATCGCCTCATTCCGCGAGCTCGGCACTCGCTTTCTGCAGATGCCGTTGGGCGAGATTGAGCGGGTCGACATTCCCGGGCATCGCTAGTTCCGCGCGGCCGATTTCTCACTCCCGGCACATGCGTGACACACGCATGTCATCCGGCCTGCGACGGTCCACCCAGTGACGACAATCGCCCATGGCAATACCGTATACACTCACCCCGTGGCAAAGGTCATGATCTCCATTCCCGACGACCTGCTTGGGCGCCTCGATGCCCAGGCTCGTGCTAATCGCGAGACGCGAAGCGGCCTCCTGCAGCGCCTGGTTGAGCAGGATTTGGAAGCCGACTTGGTTCGGCGGCGCGAGGAAGTCGAAGAGCTCTTGAATAAGGCCACCGTGCGCGGGGGCATGGGCGGGGATGCGGCCCGATTGATCCGCGAAGACCGTGAATCGCACTGAGGTACGCCTGGTTGATGCCGGAGTTTGGGTCGCAATCGCCGATCCAGATGACAGATATCACGCCATCGCCCACTCGATCGTGGCCGATATCGAGGGACCGCTCGCGGCGCTCGATCTGACCTTTTACGAGGTGGCCAGCGTCATGGGTCCGAAGAAGGGCCAGCCGCGAGAGGGGCGCGTCCTATCGAGGCTGATTGCGAAGCGGTGTGGAGAGAACGTGATCGCGGTTGACTCCGATCTGGTCGACTCTGCGCTCGAAATTGCAGCCGAGCACCAGCTCACGGCCTATGACGCGGCATATGTCGCCGCAGCGCGTCGTCACGGCTGGACCCTGGTCAGCACCGACATCGCCGATTTGGTCTCCAAGGGCCTCGCCGTGGAGCCTGGCGCCGCCGACTACCCTTAGACCGGATGAGCGTTCTCGAGCAGGTGCAGGCAGACGTGCGGACCGCGATGAAGGCGGGCGACCGCGAGCGCACAGGCGCCCTGCGGATGATCGTCGACGCCCTACAGAAGGACGTCAAGCTCGGCGATGGCGACGAGGTCGCGGTGCTGCAGCGCGAGCGCAAGAAGCGGGCCGAGGCGGCCGATGCCTTCGCCGAGGCTGGCCGAGACGAGCAGGCGAGCGCCGAGCGCTTTGAGGCGGAGCTGATCGAGGCCTACCTGCCGCAGCAGCTCTCCGATCAGGAGCTAAGCGAGCTGGTCGATGCCGCGGTAAGCGAGACAGGCGCCAGCGAGCAGAAGCAGATGGGACAGGTGATGTCGGCCCTGATGCCGAAGCTGGGCGGGCGCGCCGATGGCAAGCGGGTCAGCGCAGCGGTGCGTGAGCGGCTTGGCGCGTAGGCAGCTGACCCTCGACAACACGGTCGCCGCCGAGCTTGCGGGCTCCGAGGACGCGGTGCTGCGCGAGCTGCGCGGGCATCTCTCCTGCGACTTCCACCTGCGCGGCAACGTGCTCACCCTCGACGGCGAACCGGATGACGTGCAGGCGGCGGCGACGGTCGTCGACGAGCTGGTCGAGCTGATCGAGCAGGGCCACGAAGTGGCGCCGGGGACGATCGAAGCGGTGACCGGCGCGCTCGATGCCGAGGAGAGCCCGGCGGAGATCCTCGACGACGTGGTCTGGCGCCATCGCAACACCAAGGTGGCGCCAAAGACTCTCAACCAGAAGCGCTACGTCGATGCGATCCGCCACGAGACGATCACCTTCGGCGTCGGTCCGGCCGGTACCGGCAAGACCTTCCTCGCCGTGGCGATGGCCGCCGCGGCACTGGCCGAACGCCAGGTGCAGCGAATTATCCTCACTCGTCCCGCAGTTGAGGCCGGCGAGCGGCTCGGATTCCTGCCCGGCGACATCCAGGCCAAGGTCGACCCCTACTTGCGGCCGCTCTTCGACGCGCTTTTCGACATGCTCGATCCCGATCGGGTCAACGGCTACTTCGAGCGCGGCGTGATCGAGGTGGCGCCACTTGCCTTCATGCGCGGCCGCACCCTGAACGATTCTTTCGTGATCCTCGACGAGGCGCAGAACACCAGCCCCGAGCAGATGAAGATGTTCCTCACCCGGCTCGGCTTCAACTCGCGCATGGTGGTGACGGGGGACGTGACCCAGATCGACCTGCCGACTGACCAGCGCTCCGGCCTGGTTGTCGTGCGCGACATCCTCGATGACGTCAAAGACATCGGCTTCGTCAACTTCGGTGGTGAGGACGTCGTTCGCCACAAGTTGGTCCAGCGCATTGTCGCCGCTTACGACGAGCACGGCAGCAGCGAGCGCGCGGCGCGGGCTGAACACGGGCCGACGCCGCGCTCTTGAGCCTCGACCTCGCCGACGTGCCGGCTGATCTGCAAGAGCCGGTTGCCGCCGCGCTTGCTGCCGCGGGCGTCGACGACGGCCACCTCGCGGTCGAGCTGGTCGATGCTGCACGTATCCAAGAGCTCAATCGCGAGCACCGGGAAAAGGACGCACCAACTGACGTGCTTGCCTTTCCGATCGACGAAACCGGTCCGACGGTCGGCCCGCGCGAGCTCGGCGACGTTGCGATCTGCCCCGAGCACTGCTCCGACGTAACCGAAGCCGCCGTTCACGGCGTCCTCCACCTCTGTGGCTATGACCACGAGACCGACGCAGGCGAGATGCTCGCCCTGCAAACGAGCGTGCTCGAGGAGCTGGCGTGAGTCGCTCCGGCTTTATCGGCCTCGCCGGCCGGCCCAACGTCGGCAAGTCGACCCTGGTCAACGCGATCGTCGGCAGCCGCGTCGCGATCGTCTCGATGCGGCCGCAGACAACCCGGCGGGCGATTCGCGGCATCCACACCGATGTAAAGGCCGAGCGCCAGCTCGTCCTCGTCGACCTGCCGGGCGTGCAGCGCCCGCGCGACATTCTCACCGAGCGCATGCAGAAACGGGTAGAGCGCGAGCTCGCTGACTCCGACCTGGCGCTGATCGTGATCAACGGGGAGGAGGGGGTGGGCCCCGGCGATCGCTTCATCGCCCGCGCCCTGATCGGTACCGGCACCAAGCTGCCGACAATCTGTGCGGTCAACAAGGTCGACCAGCTCGGCCCCAACGAGCTGGTGCCGGTGCTGGCCGCGGCTGCCGAGCTGGATGGCGTCGATGAGGTCTTCCCGATCAGCGCCCGCGATGGCGAGGGGCTCGAGGTGCTGATCGAGCGGCTCTGCGAGCTGATGCCCGAGGGCCCGTATCTCTATCCGCCCGAGGACCACAGTGACCAGTCGAGCGAGCTGCTGCTCGCCGAGCTGATCCGCGAGCAGGTCCTCAACCGCACTCGCCAGGAGATTCCCCACTCGGTGGAGGTCAAGGTCAAAGAGGTCAGTGAGCGCGATGATGGCCTGGTCACGGTCAACGCCGAGGTTTGGGTCGAGACCGAGTCCCAGAAGCGCATCCTGATCGGCAAAGGTGGTGCCAAGGTCGGCGAGATCGGCACCGCCGCCCGTCGCTCACTCGAGGCCGAGCTCGGCGCCAAGATTCACCTCGACCTCAAGATCCGGGTTCGCAGCCATTGGCGCAGAGATGAGGATCTTCTGGATCGGCTCGGAATCGAGTGAGAGGGAATGGGGACACCCCCGCCCGTCCAAGTGTCGAGCTAATTAGCTCGACACTTTGAGTATCCGCCCGTTCGGGGGTGTCCCCATTCCCTCGCATACGATTGGGGTCGATGTTCAGTGAGCTGACATTTGACGAACGGGGTCTGATTCCCGTGATTGCCCAGGACCATGCCAGCGGCGAGGTGCTGACGCTTGCCTACGCGAACGAGGAGGCGTTGCGGCTCTCCGTGGAAACGGGCGAGCTCCATTTCTACAGTCGCTCGCGCAAAAAGCTCTGGCGCAAGGGCGAAGAGTCGGGCAACGTGTTGAAGCTGCGGCAGCTGCGCTACGACTGCGACGGGGACGCTCTCATTGCCTTGGTCGAGCCGACGGGGCCGGCCTGTCACACGGGCGAGCGCAGCTGCTTCTACCGCGAGCTCGGTGGCTCAGCTGCAACCGAAAAGGACGCACCTCCCGTTGCGGGAGAGCCGGCGCCGGTTGTGCACGAGGCGCTGGCGACGCTGGAGCGAACGCTGCGCAGCCGGGCCGCTGAGCGGCCCGAGGGCAGCTACACGGTTGAGCTGCTCGACAATCCCAAGTTGATCGGCGAGAAGGTCGAGGAGGAGGCCGAGGAGGTTGTCCGCGCCGCCCGCGAGGAGAGTGACGAGCGCGTTGCCGAAGAGGCCGCCGACCTGCTTTACCACCTGGCCGTGCTGATGGCCTCGCGCAAAGTTCCGCAGTCCGCGGCGATGGAAGTGCTCAATGGCCGTCGCCGCTGATTCCGAACTGCGGCTCGAGCCGAGCCTCGAGCAGGCGCGCGAGCTTGCCGAGCAGGGCAATGTTGTGCCGGTCTGCGCTCGCTTCCTCGACGACACGGAGACGCCGGTCTCTGCCTTTCTCAAGCTGCGGGCGGGCGAGCCCGAGGGCGCGCCCTGCTTCCTGCTCGAGTCGGCTGAGCAGGGCCAGGTCGGCCGCTACTCCTTTGTCGGCTTCCGTCCCCGCTCAGTGCTGCGCTGGAGCGACGGCGTTCTCTCGCAGAGCGAGGGGGAGGAGCGCGAGGTTGCCGATCCCTATGCGGCGGTAGCCGAGCATCTCTCGCGGTTCCAGCCGGCGCCGGTAGAGGGGCTGCCGCCCTTCAGTGGCGGCGCCGTCGGCTTCTTTGGCTACGACCTGGTGCGCACGGTCGAGCCGCTCGGCGCGCCCAACCCGGACACGCTCGGGCTGCCCGACATGGCGCTGATGGTCACCGACCTGCTGCTCGCCTTCGACCACCTGCGCCACGAGCTGACGATCATGGCTTGCGCGTTCGCCGACGATGAGGGGGGCATCGACGCTGCCTACGAGCGCGCCGCGGCCGAGATCGCCGAGGCGAGGCGGCGCCTGCGCGGGGCGGTGCCGGCGCCCGAGGGCCCGGCCATTGCCGAGGCCCCTGAGTTCAGCTCCAACATGGGGCGCGAGGAGTTCGAAGCGGCGGTCGCGCGGATCGTTGAGTACGTCCACGCTGGCGACGCCTTCCAGGTGGTTCCCTCGCAGCGCTTCTCGGCGTCGGCCCCGGTCGAGGCTTTCTCGATCTACCGAGGCCTGCGCGCGGTCAATCCCTCTCCCTACATGTACTTCCTCGAGTTCGGCGACTTCCAGATCGCCGGCGCCTCGCCGGAGCCGCTGGTCAAAGTCAGCGGCCGCACGGTTGAGACGCGGCCGATCGCCGGCACCTACCCGCGCGGCTCCGACGAGGAGGAGGACCGCCGGCTCGCCGAGCGCCTCGTCAACGATCCCAAGGAGCGCGCCGAGCACGTGATGCTGGTCGACCTCGGCCGCAACGACCTCGGCCGGGTCTGCGAGTACGGCTCGGTCTCGGTCGACGAGCTGATGGTGGTCGAGACCTACTCGCACGTGCTGCACATCGTCAGCCAGGTCTCCGGAACCCTGCGCGAGGACGTCGACGCGATGGATGTGCTGCGCTCGGCGCTGCCCGCCGGCACCCTCTCTGGCGCACCGAAGGTGCGGGCGATGCAAATCATCGACGAGTTGGAGAAGGTCAAGCGCTGCTCCTACGGCGGCGCGATTGGCTACCTCTCCTGGAATGGCGATCTCGACACCGCGATTCACATCCGCACCGTCGTCGTCAAGGACGGCCAGATCCACGTGCAGGCGGGCGGCGGCACCGTCGCCGATGCCAAGCCCGCCTACGAGTACAACGAGTCGGTCAACAAGGCGAGGGCGGTCTTCCGCGCGGTCGAGCTCGCCTGCGAACAGCCGGATTGGGCTTGAATATGCGCGTACTGGTAATCGACAACTACGACTCCTTCACCTACAACCTGGTCCAGTACCTGGGTGAGCTCGGCGCCGAGCTCGAAGTCGTGCGCAATGACAAGGCCACGGTCGAGGAGCTGCTTGAACGCGAGGCCGAGCGCCTCGTCGTCTCGCCTGGCCCCTGCACGCCGGCCGAGGCGGGGATCTCCAAAGAGGCGATCCGCCGTTTCGCCGAGGCTGGCACGCCGGTGCTCGGCGTCTGCCTTGGCCACCAGTCGCTGGTCGAGGCCTTCGGCGGCCGCACCGTGCAGGGCGAGCCGATTCACGGCAAGGATGCCGAGATCGAGCACGACGGCCGCACAATCTTCGCTGGCTTGCCGAGTCCATTTGTTGCCGGCCGCTACCACTCGCTGGTGGCCGACCCCGACTTGCCCGATGTGCTCGAGACCAGCGCCCGCCTCGGCGGCGTCGTGATGGGCGCTCGCCACCGCGAACTGCCCGCCGAGGGAGTCCAGTTCCACCCCGAGTCGGTCCTCACTCCCCAAGGCAAGCATCTCCTTGCGAACTTCCTGGCGGACCGACAATGAGCTTCCGGTGCGCTTTTTCTGGCGATAGGACGCATAAAGCGCACCGGAACGGTCGCTCATGACAAATGACGTGGTCACCCGGGCGATCGACGCCGTTTGCGCTGGTGACCACCTCACCACCGACCACGCCGCCACCGTGCTCGCCGAGATCATGGAAGGGCGGACCGGCGAGGTGCAGATCGCGGCCTTCCTAGTCGCGCTGCGGGCCAAGGGCGAGACGGTGCCGGAGCTGGTCGGCCTGGCTCGCACGATGCGCGCCCTTGCGATCCCGGTCACCACGGCTCGCAGCAATCTCGTTGACACCGCTGGCACGGGCGGCGGGCCCTCGACCTTCAACGTCTCGACAACGGCGGCGCTGGTCGCGGCTGCCGCTGGCTGCGCCGTCGCCAAGCACGGAAACCGCTCCTACACGAGCAAGAGCGGCGCCGCCGACCTGCTCGAGGCGCTCGGCGTCAACATCGAGCTTGAGCCGGAGCAGGTTGGCCACTGCATCGATGAGGTTGGCTTCGGCTTCATGTTTGCTCCCCGCCACCACAAGGCGATGGCTCACGTCGTGCCGGTGCGCAAGCAGCTCGGCGTGCGCACGATCTTCAACTTCCTCGGGCCGCTGACCAACCCGGCGGGGGCGCAGCGCCAGCTGGTCGGCGTCTCCGACCGCCACTACCAGGAGACCATCGCCGAGGCGCTGGTCGGGCTTGGCAGTGAGCGAGCGATGGTCGTTGCCGCCGAGGACGGGTTGGACGAGCTCTCGATCTCCGCTCGCACCCGGGTGATCGAGGTTCGCGACGGGCGCACCGAGGAGCACTACGTCGAGGCGAGCGACTTCGGCTTGGCCAGCGCCGAGCTGAGCGATGTCGCAGGAGGTACCCCGGAGCAGAACGCCGCCGTCGCGCGCGGCGTGCTGGCGGGCGAGCTTGGCCCCCGTCGCGACCTCGTCCTGCTCAACGCCGGTGCCGCGATTTACCTCGGTGATGGCGCCGAGACCCTTGCCGCGGGAGTGGAGAAGGCCGGCGCGGCAATCGACTCCGGCGCGGCAGCAGAGTTGCTCGGGCGGTTGATCGAGGCGACCAGCTCCGCCGCCGTCTAGGCTTGGCCAGTCAAGTGGCAATGATCGAGCAGCTGATTTCGGTAGCACGGGAAGGGGTCCAGAATCGCCGCGGGCAGGTTCCGCAGGCGGACCTCGAATCGCGCCTTTCCGCGCGCGGCGAGGACCGCCCCTTCAGTGAGGCGCTGGTGCGCCCTGGCCTCTCGCTGATCGCCGAGTTCAAGCGCCGCTCGCCCAGCGCCGGTGAGATCTCCGCCGACGCCGACGTGACCGAGCAGGTTCAGGCCTACGAGCGCGGCGGTGCGGCGGCGCTCTCCGTGCTTACCGACGAGCGCCACTTCGGCGGCACCCTGGATGATCTGCGAGCGGCGATGGCCGCCTGTGACCTGCCGATTCTGCGCAAGGACTTCATCGTCGATCCCTACCAGCTCTACGAGGCCGCCGTGAACGGTGCCGACGCGGTGCTGCTGATCGTCCGCGCGCTCTCCGACCGTGAGCTGAGCGAGATGTATGAGATGGCGCGTGGGCTTGACCTTGACTGCCTGGTCGAGGTCCACAACGCCGAGGAGCTGCAGCGGGCACTCGAGCTCGATGCCGACGTGATCGGGATCAACAACCGCGATCTCGACACGGGCAGCGTCGATGTCTCGACCACCTATGAGCTGATTACCGACGTGCCGGCGGGTAAGACCGTCGTTGCCGAGAGCGGCATCTCCTCGCGCGAGGAGCTCGAGGAGCTCGACCGGGTCGGGGTCGACGCGGTGCTGATCGGCGGCGCCCTGATGACCGCGCCCGACCCCGAGGCGAAGACGCGTGAGCTGACCGGGGCCGACGATGCCACCCGCGAGCACCGCCTGCCCTGAGCGGCGCAGAATTTAAGCTCGGTTTGCGGTTCGTTTAGGAACCGCTGAGGGAGGCCTCCTACAGTGCCCTCCAATGAGTCGCTTCTTTCGCACATCGTTTGGGTCGGCACTGCTCGGCGGCGCCGTGGTCGCAATCCTTGGTGGGATAGCCGTTGCGGCCGGTTTGCTCGATACCGGCCACAACACCACGACGACGATCACGGCGCCGCTTAGCAGTGCTCCGGTCTCCAACACCGAGAGCAACAACGCCTCCGACACGGTGAACCAGATCTACCGCAGCGACGGGCCGGGGGTTGCCTTCATCGAATCGACCGAGCCGGCTGAAGAATCGTCGACGCCGTTCAACCCGTTCGGCGAAGAAGAAGAATCGCATGGAGGTGGGATCGCCACCGGCTCGGGCTTCCTGATCGACAACGAAGGCCACATCGTCACTAACAACCACGTGGTCGAAGGCGCGACCAAGGTCGAGGTCAGGCTCGGCTCCTCGGACACCGAGCATGAAGCCGAAGTGGTGGGGGCCGATCCAGCGACCGATGTCGCCCTACTAAAGATCGACGTGCCCGCCGACCAGCAGCACCCGCTTACGCTCGGCAACTCAGCCAAGGTCGAAGTCGGCGACCCGGTGGTCGCGATCGGCAACCCCTTCGGGCTCGACCGCACGGTGACCGCCGGCATCGTCTCCGCCCTGCAGCGCCAGATCCAGGCCCCCAACGGCTTCTCGATCTCGCACGTGATCCAGACCGACGCAGCGATCAATCCCGGCAATTCCGGCGGACCGCTAATTGACGCCGAAGGCAAGGTGATCGGGATCAACTCGCAGATCCAGACCGGCGGCAGCGGCGACGGCAACGTCGGCATCGGCTTCGCGGTGCCGATCAACACCGCCCGCGAAGTGGTCGAACAGATTGAAAAGCACGGCAAGGTCGAACACGCCTTCATCGGCATCAACGGTGGCAGCATCACTCCCGCCCTCGCCAAGGCACTGAAACTGCCGGTCGAAGAGGGCGTGCTTGTCAACGAAGTGACCAAAGGCAGCCCAGCCGACAAGGCGGGGATCGAAGGCGGCAATACTGAAGCGACGATCGAAGGCGCCAAAGTCACTCTTGGCGGCGACATCATCACCGAAGTTGACGGCAAGCCGATCAGCTCGATGGAAGACGTGATCAACGCCGTCAACAGCGCCCACCCGGGCGAAAAGATGGAATTGACCCTGCTGCGGGGGGACAACGAAACCAAGCACGTCACCGTCACTCTCGGGGTTCGGCCTAAATCGGCCGAATAGAGCATCGGGCGGGCCGGCAGAGCGTCGGGCGGCACTTCCCAAAACGCTCGGCAGGAGCCTCGCTGGAGTGTTTTGGGAAGTGCCGCCCGACGCTCTCCTGACTCGCGCGCGATGACTCTCGCCAAGGTCTAACCCCAAGAGATGCCGCTGGGTCTGCTCGCGTACTCTGAGCTGTATGCGCGTGAAGATTTGTGGGATCACCAATCTGGATGACGCCGCCGAGGCCGTGTTGCTCGGGGCTTGGGCGATTGGGCTGATTCATTACGACAAGAGCCCGCGGGCGTGTCCTGCTGATGAAGCGGCGGCGATTTGTGCCGCTTTCCGGCGCAAGTGCGAGGTTGTGGGGGTCTTCGTCAATCCCGAGCTGGAGGAAGTCGCGAAGGCCGTTGAGGGGGCCGGGTTGACGATGGTGCAGCTCAACGGGGCCGAGGGGCCGCAGTTCTGCGCCGAGGTCGCGCGTCGCACGGGCGTCAAGGTGATCAAGGCGATTCACGTTGCCAGTGGTGCTGAGGTGCATGGGGCGGAGGCGTTCCGGACCGATTTCCATCTCTTCGACCGGCGCGGCAGGGGACTCTGGGGCGGGACAGGCGAAAGCTTCGACTGGGGGCTGCTGCGCGAGCGCCGCTCCCAGATTCCAGCGATCGTCGCCGGCGGGCTGCGGCCCGACAACGTCGCCGAAGCGATCGCGGTCACGCATCCGTTCGCGGTCGACGTCGCGAGCGGGGTCGAGGCTGAGCCCGGACGCAAGGATCATGCGGCGATGGCTGCCTTCTTCGAGGCGGCCGGTGTAGCTAGCGTTCCCTCGGCATGAGCGCTGTCGAGCAGAGATTCGGCCCCTATGGGGGCCGCTACGTGCCTGAGACCCTGATCGCGGCGCTCGATGAGCTGAGCGCGGCCTGGGCGGAGGCGCGCGAGGACCCGGCCTTCAACCAGCGTCTCCAGCATTTGCACCGCGATTTCATCGGCCGCCCGACGCCGCTCTACCTCGCCGATCGCCTCTCGGCGCGGGCGGGCCGGCGCGTCTACCTCAAGCGCGAGGACCTCGCCCACACCGGCGCCCACAAGATCAACAACGCGATCGGCCAGGCACTGCTCGCCGAGCGGATGGGCAAGCCGCGGGTGATTGCCGAGACCGGCGCCGGCCAGCACGGCGTCGCCACCGCCACCGCCTGTGCCCTATTCGGGCTCGAGTGCGTTGTCTACATGGGCTCGGAGGACATCCGCCGCCAGCGTCCCAACGTCGAGCGGATGGGGCTGCTCGGTGCCGAGGTGGTCCCTGTCGAGGCCGGTGCGCGGACGCTAAAGGAGGCGGTCAGCGCCGCGATTCGTGACTGGGTCGCCAACGTCGAGACCACGCACTACGTGATCGGCTCCGCCGTCGGCCCGGCGCCCTACCCGGCCCTGGTGCGCGATCTCCAGTGCGTGATCGGTGAGGAGGCCCGCGAGCAGGCGCTTGCCGCCGAGGGCACGCTGCCGGCACGGGTGATCGCCTGCGTTGGCGGCGGCTCAAACTCAATCGGAATCTTCACGCCGTTCGTCAATGACCCCGAGGTCGCCCTGGTCGGGGTCGAGGCGGCGGGGGAGGGGCTGGACACCGATCGCCACGGCGCTTCCCTCGGCAAGGGCAGCACCGGCGTCCTGCACGGCTCGCTCTCCTCAGTAATCGCCGATCCCGAGGGTCAGATCCTTGAGGCGCACTCGATCTCGGCCGGGCTCGACTATCCCGGTGTTGGCCCTGAGCACGCTTACCTGCGCGATACCGGCCGGGCCAGCTACTTCGCCGTCACCGATGCGCAGGCGCTTGCGGCCTTTGCCGAGCTCTGCAAGCTGGAGGGGATCATTCCGGCGCTGGAGTCATCGCACGCGATCGCTTGGTTCCTCGAGAATGGGGCGAGCGACGGCGGGTATGACGTGCTTTGTCTCTCGGGGCGCGGCGACAAGGATCTGGCCGAGGTCTTGGAGCGCGGCGGTGGCTGAGGTAACGATCGCCGGTGCCGAGCGAATTGCCGCAGCGTTCCAGGCAGCGAAGGACGAGGAACGCGCAGCGTTGATGCCTTACATGATGGCCGGGTATCCCGACCGGGAGACGTCGCGCGCTGTCGCTGAGGCTTATGCGGAGTCAGCCGATTTGGTGGAGCTCGGGGTTCCCTTCTCCGACCCGCTTGCGGATGGGCCGACGATTCACGCTGCCGGAACTGCTGCGCTCGAGGCGGGGGCGACCCTCGAGACCGCACTGGAGCTTTGTGAGGCGATCTCGGGGCGGGTTCCGGTTGTCTTCATGGTCTACGCCAACATGGTGCTTGCGCACGGCGGCGCGGAGGCGTTCGCTGAGCGGGCGCTTGCGGTCGGGGCCGCGGGAGCGATCGTGCCTGATCTGCCGTTGGAGGAAGCCGAGCCGGTGCGTGAGGCGTTCGCCGCCGTCGGCCTGGCGCTGGTGCCGTTGGTGGCGCCGACGACGCCGGCCGAGCGGCGGAATCGGATCTGCGCTGTGGCGCAAGGGTTCGTCTACGTCGTCTCCACGGTGGGCACTACCGGTGAGCGCAACGAGATCCCAGCCCAGCTCAGTGAGCTGGTCGAGGCCACCAAGGCCGAGGCGGCGGTTCCCGTCGCCGTAGGTTTCGGTATTGGCACGCCGGATCAGGCGGCTCGGGTAGGCGAGGTTGCCGATGGCGTCATCGTCGGCAGTCGCCTCGTTCGCGCTGCGGGTGAAGCGGGCGCGCCCGATGCCGCCGCCGAGGCGGTCGGCAACTTTTTGCGGGAGGCCCGCACGCCGCTCGCGGGCTGAGACCGCAGCCGCTCGAACGGATAAGATGCGCGCCGCATGGGAATGGTGATCACACTCTTTCTTGCCCTCGCGACCACGGCTACTGTCTACAGCGTGCTCGGTCAGGGCGGCGGCGTCGCCGGCCTGATCTTCTTTGGCATCCTGATCATCGGCGCCTCGATCCGCGTCCTGCGTCCGAGCTAGCCGGCGCACATCGGCGTCCTCGGCAGTTTGGGCGTGCGGAGCACGCCGCGCTCCCTGCGTCCTTGATCTGCTTGGCTAGCTCGACCGCACCGCGGTCACTTGCAGGTACTCGGGTTCAATCACGAAGGCGCGGTCGCCGGCCGTGTTGCATTTGCCCAGTTGCTCGCGGAGGTCTGCCTCGAGGGCGGCTTCGCCGTCGGGGCCGACTCGGTCGAAGGCGAGCTTGATCGGGCCGAAATAGTTGCGGAAGATCTCGAGATAGTGGTCGATCGAGCGGAATGGTTGCCGTGAGGCCTTGCGCTCGAAGCGCAGGTCGGTGACGCCGTCGCCGAAGAGCTCGCGCACGTGGTTCTCGACCCCCCAGAGCACCGGCGGTGTGAAGCCCGGTGGTGGTGGAACGTGTTTGGCGACGATGCCGAAGAGCTGGCTGACGGGGCCGTCGGGGACCCAGTTCGCCATGCCGATGCGGCCACCCGGCTTGCAGACGCGCAGAAGCTCGTTTGCGGCCTGCTGCTGGTCGGGCGCAAACATTGCACCGAAAACGGAGGCGACAACGTCGAACTCGCCGTTCCCGAAGGGAAGCTCAGCCGCATCGCCCTCGACGAATTCGATCTCGAGCCGCTCGGCGATGGCGCGCTCGCGGGCGCGCTTTAGCAGAGCGGGAACGAAGTCGGCGCCGACCACGTTTCCCCAGGTACGCCGCGCCGCGGCGATCGCCGCGTTGCCGCTGCCGGTGGCCACGTCAAGCACCCGCTCGCCGGGGATGACCTCGAGCGCTTCGACCAAATCCTCGGAGACCATCATCACGATTGCAGCGACCACGGCGAAGTCCCCCTCCGACCAAGTCTTCTGTCCCGCCTCACGCAGCGCTTGCATGTCTACGGCGTCGCTCATCTCGTTCCTTTCTCCGACTTCATCCGAACTGCATCAACTCGTCCACCTACCGGATAGAGAAGTTGATGCAGTGGCTTGGTCGAACCTAGCGCTTGGTCGCGGGTTCGTCACGGCTAATCTGAGGTCGATGCGGATTGGCGTGCTCACTGGCGGGGGCGATTGCCCGGGCCTCAACGCTGTGATTCGGGCGATCGTGCGCAAGGGCGTCGAACATTGCGGCCACGAGTTCGTTGGCTACCGCGACGGCTGGCGCGGTC
This sequence comes from uncultured Solirubrobacterales bacterium, assembly GCA_963716345.1. Classification (GTDB taxonomy): domain Bacteria; phylum Actinomycetota; class Thermoleophilia; order Solirubrobacterales; family 70-9; genus VRUE01. The sequence goes on along the minus strand of OY970304.1, from coordinate 26,187 downwards.
CATTGGAACGTGACAGCCTGGCGCTGGGGGTGCCAGAGGTACGGGGCATCTTGCCTCGTGGCGGCACGATCCTTGGTGCCTCGCGGACCAATCCGTTCAAGGAGGAGGGCGGGCCTGAGCGCCTGGCCCGGAACCTTGAGGCCGATGGGATCGATGGCCTGATCGCGATTGGCGGTGAGGACACCCTCGGTGCCGCCTCGCGGCTCTTCTCCGAGCACCGGGTTCCGGTCGTCGGCGTGCCGAAGACGATCGACAACGACCTCGGCGCCACCGATTACACCTTCGGCTTCGACACCGCGGTCAACATCGCGATGGAGGCGATCGACCGCCTGCACACGACGGCAGATAGCCACCACCGGGTGCTGATCGTCGAGGTGATGGGCCGCCACGCCGGCTGGATCGCCTTCCACGCAGGCCTCGCGGGCGGCGCCAACGTGATCCTGATCCCCGAGCTCCCTTTCGACCTCGACCGCGTCTGCGAGTTCGTCGGCCGCCGCTTTGAGCATCACTACGCGCCGATCCTCGTCGTCGCCGAGGGCGCCCAACCGGTTGGCGGCATGCCCGAGACTAAGAACGAGAAGCTCGACCAGTTCGGCCACGTCGCCCTCGGTGGCATCGCCCACTGGCTCGAGGGCGAGATCGAGCAGCGCACCGGCAAGGAGGCCCGAGCGACGGTGCTGGGTCACGTGCAGCGGGGTGGGACGCCGACGGCCTTCGACCGAGTGCTCGCCACAAGGTTCGGACTGCACGCGATCGACGCAGCCGATGCCGGGGACTGGGGCAAGATGACCGCGCTGCGGGGCACGGATATTCAGCTGGTCGACCTAAGCGAAGCGACGGCGGAGCTGAAGGCGGTTCCCGCGTCGCTCTACTCAGAGGCTGAGGTCTTCTTTGGCTAGCGGCAAGGTGGCGGCAATAGCTGTCGCCTGCGGACTGCTCATCGGACTGGTTGGTTGCGGCGGCGGAGGTGTGAGCAAGGGCGCGATCGTCACTGCCTACGTTGAAGCGCCACTCTGCGTCGCTGCAAAGCAGGAGCTTGCGATGCACGGCGGCCGCGCCGGCGACCTTCGAGTGCAAGCAATCTGCCTGACCAGCCCCCACAAAGCAAAGAAGCTCAGCTTGGCAACGTTGGGAGCCAATGCTCGGCGTGCCACAGAGGACTCGACCAGCGTCGCTTACCTGGAAGCTCCCGACCCCAAGGCCTCCCGCTTCGTCCACCCGATCCTCGAAACCGCCGAAGTTCCCTGGATCTCAGCGAGCTCAGGCTCAGCTGCCATGTCCCGCCTGCTCACCCTGCTCCCGAATGCCGATTCGGGCTCCCTACGCGAATCGCTTCGCGAAGAACTGAACGAGACGTAGGGAGGGTCAGATGACCCTCTCAATTCCTAGAACAGGCCTGCCAGCGCCTCGTCCACGTCAGGGTGCCTAAAGACGTACCCGAGGTCCAACGCCCGCCGGGGCATGACCCTTTGCCCGCCCCGCAGAACCCGCCCGAACTCTTTGCCGTACATCAGGTCAACGGTAAGTCCAGGAACCGGAATCACGGCGGGCCTACCGAGCGCCTTGCCCAGCGCCTTCGAGAAGACCTTGTTGGTCACCGGGTTGGGGGCCGTCGCATTTACCACCCCGCTCACTTTCCCGTTGTCGAGCGCCCAGAGCAGGATGCCGACCTCGTCCTCGACGTGGATCCAGGAGACGTACTGGTTGCCACCGGCGAGCGGGCCACCGACGCCTAGCTTGAACGGGGTCAGCTGCGGTCCGAGGAAGCCGCCGCGGGGGTCGAGCACGTGACCGGTGCGGACGATCGCCAGGCGCACGCCGGTGGGGTCGATCTCATGCGCCGCCTTCTCCCACTCGACGGTCACCTCGGCGTCGAAGCTGTCGGCCGGCTCGGTCGACTCGTCCACGATCGCATCACCGCGGTTGCCGTAGTAGCCGATCGCCGACTGGCTGACCAGCACCTTCGGCTTCTGCGGCAGAGCCGAGATTGTGCCGACGAGGTTGTGGGTGCCGGTGCGGCGGCTCTCCATGATCCGCTCTTTGGCCTCCTCGGTCCAGCGCTGGTTGATCTTCTCGCCGAGCAGGTGGATCACTCCGTCAACGCCCTCGAAGGCTGCCTCGGGCGGCCGTTCCAGGGTCGGCTCCCAGGGGTGCCAGGTGACGCTGGGGTTGGTGCCTCGCGCCTGGCCCGGGTCACGGGTGAGACCGACGACCGTGTCGCCCCGGATCAGCAGCGAGTCGCAGAGTGCCGACCCGATGAAACCGCTGGCTCCGGTGACGAGGACCTTCACAGTCTTAGGTGGCCCCCACCGTCGAGAAGGTGCCGGTCTCCTCGTTGAAGCGGGCGATTCCCTCGCGCTTGGCCTCCTCGACCACGGCCTGGGCCACCTTCGGCGCAACTTCGCGGTTGAAGACGCTGGGGATGATGTAGTCCTCGGAGAGGTCTTCCTCGGTGACGGCCATCGCGATGCCCTTGGCGGCGGCAAGCTTCATCTCCTCGGTGATGCTGGGCGAGCCGGCGTCGAGAGCGCCGCGGAAGATGCCGGGAAAGGCGAGCACGTTGTTGATCTGGTTCGGGTAGTCCGAGCGGCCGGTGGCCATGATCCGCACGTAGGGGGCGGCGTCCTCGGGCATCACCTCGGGCGTCGGGTTGGCCATCGCGAAGACGATCGCGTCGTCGTTCATCTTGGCCAGCGAGGAGGCCTCGATCAGGCCGGGGCCGGAGAGGCCGATAAAGAGGTCCGTGCCCTCGATCACCTCGTTGGGCCCGCCGCTGAGCTGTTCGGGGTTCGAGTTCTCCGCGTACCAGCGCTTGATCCCGCTCATCTCGCCCGACTCGTAGTCGACGCGGGTTGTCGAGAGGGCGCCCTGGCGGTCGCAACCGACGATATGGGTGACGCCGCTGGCAAGCATCATCTTGGTTACCGCTACCCCTGCGGCGCCCAGTCCCACCATCAGCACCCGCAGCTCCTCGATCGGCTTTCCGACGATCTTCAGCGCGTTGAAGAGCGCTGCCATCGTCACGATCGCGGTGCCGTGCTGGTCGTCGTGAAAGACCGGGATGTCGAGCGTTTCCTTCAGCCGGTCCTCGATTTCGAAGCAGCGCGGGGCGGAGATGTCCTCGAGGTTGATGCCACCGAAGGTCGGCGCGATCAGTTCGACCGCCTTGATGATCTCCTCGGCATCCTGGGTGTCGAGGCAGATCGGGAAGGCGTCGACCTGGGCGAACTCCTTGAACAGCATCGCCTTGCCCTCCATCACCGGCATCGCCGCCTCGGGACCGATGTTGCCGAGCCCGAGCACGGCGCTGCCGTCGGAGACAACGGCAACCGTGTTCTTCTTGATCGTGAACTCGAAGGCCTTGGAGCGATCGTCGTGGATGTCCTGGCAGACCCTGGCGACGCCCGGCGTGTAGGCCATCGAGAGGTCGTCGCGGGTCTTCAGCGGGTACTTGTTCTCGACTGAGATCTTGCCGCCGCGGTGCATCTGCATCGTGCGGTCGACGTAGTCGAGCACGCGGGCGCCGCGGGTCGAGCCGATAGCTCGCAGGATCCGCTCCCAGTGCTCGCGATCCTGGGCGTCGATCGTGAACTCGCGCACCCTTTTGCCCTCGCCGCCGGCGCCCGGCACGAGGTCGACGCCCTGCAGCTGGCCGCCGGCCTCGGCGATCGATGCGGTCAACTTGCCCAGCGGCTCCTGGCGCGCGTCGAGCTCGACGCGGATCGTGACGCTGTACTGGGCGCTGACTGCCATGGGGCTATCGAATCAGATTCGGGTTGCGCGCCTAGGCGCGCCTGGTTGAGAAGGCGCGTCGCGATGGGGAATTCTGGGACGGGCGGTAGAAATCGGCGTTTGTAACGTTCTACTTACATGCGGATGACTCGCGTGTTCGGCCTAGCGCTAACGCTTGTTCTGTTCGGGAGCGTTTGTGCGCGGGCGGCACTCGCCGATGAAGCCGCGCAGATCTACGACCCGGGGCAGGTCTTCATCGTCGACCTGACCCTCTCGCCGACCGAAAAGGCGAAACTGGAAGCCGAACCGGGTGAATACGTCAAAGGGACCTTCTCGATGGCGAAATCCGCCGACGGGACACCGAGTGGTATGGAAGTCCCATTCATCTCCTCCCGCGCGGCCGAAATCCGCCTCAAGGGCAACACCGGCGGCTCTTTCCGCGACCTCAGCGAAAAGGCCGCCTTCAAGCTCAAGTTCAAAAAAGCCGAAGCGGTGCTCGGCCTGCGCAAGATGACGCTCAACAACATGGTCCAAGACCCCTCAATGGTTCACGAGACCCTGGCCTACTCCGCTTTCCGCGCCGCCGGAGTGCCGGCCTCGCGCACTGGCTACGCCTACATGCGGCTCAACGGCGAAGACCTCGGCGTCTACCTCGACCTTGAAAATCTCGACAGCATCGGCCTGGCGCATATCTTCGGCTCGTTTGACGGCGAAACCCAGCACCTCTACGAGGGCGAAGACGGACATGACGTCAAGCCTGGCGAAGCGACGGCGTTTGAAGTTGACGAAGGCGAAGAAGGTGACATCTCGGACCTTGAAGATCTGATCGCGGCCGTAGGCGGCAGCGGCAGCGAACCTTGGTCACAGCGCGTTGCCCCTTACGCGGACCTGGCGGAGATGACCAAGATGTGGGCGGTCGAGAAGTACATCGATCACTGGGACGGCTACTCGGGCCACGCCGAAGCTGGCCTGCGACCGAACAACTACTACCTCTTCAGCGAACCCTCTGGCCGCTTCCTGATGATGCCTTGGGGTGCCGATCAGACCTGGATCCCCACGATTGGGGTCGGCACGCCGGGGCGCGAAGTCACCTTTGACGGCAACGGCGGCGTCCTCTTCAACAAGTGCCTCGAAGACGACCAATGCTTCCGCGCTTACTGGCGAGCAGTCCGGGATGTTCGCGTCGCGATTGGCAACCTCAATCCGGTTGCGCTGGCGGAAAGCTCAGCGGCCCTGCTGGCGCCCTGGCAGGCAGAGGAAATCGCACACGGCCGGCCCGAATACGACGCTGACGAAATCAAGGAAGGTGACAACGGCGTCGATGAAACGCTCGCGTTCATCGCCGGCCGGAGCGCCGAAGCGTACGAGTGGCTTGCGGCCAACGTCCCGTCCGGCGAACTGATCGAACCGGAAAAATCAGCGAAAACCACCTCACCGCCGGCGCCGGCGAAGACCCCACCGCCGGGCTTCCTGACCGTGAACGGCTTCGTCGTCGCGCGTGGCGTTCTCACGACTCGACTCGGCTTCTCGGTGCCGGGCAGGGTCAGCGAGAACGTCAGCATGCGCACCGACAAAGGCCGACGCAGGGTCTGCGCAGTCGAAAACAAGCCCGTGACGCTCGCCGCCAACCTGCACTGCCAGCTCTCGAAAGCGGCGAAGCGGCGCCTGAGCGAAGGTCAGCTGCGGCTGAAGGTCATCCTTGGCTTCGCTCCTCAGGACGGTGGCGCCGCCGCCGTCCTGTCGCGGACGATCATCGTGCGAAAAGACTCCGGCGCCTGAGGGCAGCGCCCGGGTGGGCCGCTTGCGGTCACTGGACAAAGGCCATCAGCGCGACACTGATATCGGCAGCGCTCAGGGGTCCGAAGCGAAGGGTCCAGGCGCCGCCCAGCTCCTGGCGAAAGGAGTGGCTCACACCGCTGGCCTCGAGGCCAGCTTTGTGGCGTTCGGCCCGTTCGTAGCCGCTGGCCCCCTGGAAGGTTGCGTCAAGGCCATAGCGGCCGTCGTCCATCGGCCAGATCGTCATCCGGTCCGGTACGGGTCCGGCTTGGGCGGGGAGGTTGGTCACGACTATGAAGTCGGCCCCCGGTTGCCATAGCTTGAATTGAGGCGGGACCTGCCGAGGGGCCGCGCGCGTTTGCTCGCCTGCGAGCGCCATAGAGTTGGCGCCGATGGCGGATAAGAAACTCGACGATCCTCAGCACGAGCTCTTCCTGATCGACGGCAACTCGCTTGCCTACCGGGCGTTCTTCGCGCTGCCGGAGTCGATCGGGACCAGCGACGGGCGGCCGACCAACGCGATCTACGGGCTCGCCTCGATGCTGGTCAAGTGCATTGACGAGCATCACCCGGCTGGGGTGATCGTCGCTTGGGACGCGGGGATGTCGGGGCGCGAGGTCACCTATGACCTCTACAAGGCTCAGCGCAAACCGCGGCCCGATCTGCTGCGCGAGCAGTGGCCCCACCTGATGCCGCTGGTCGAGGCTTTCGGCTACACCAACGTCAAGGTCGAAGGCTACGAGGCCGACGACGTAATCGCTTCGATTGCCCGCCAGGCTCGCGAAGAGGGGATCGCGGTGATGGTCGTCACCGGAGACCGTGACGCCTACCAAATGGTCGGCGAGGGGATCAGGGTGATGAGCACCTCGCGCGGGATCACCGAGACCAAGATCTACGACAGCGCTGCGGTCGAGGAGCGCTACGGCGTGCCGCCGGAACTGATCACCGACCTGATGGGGCTGCGCGGCGATACCTCGGACAACATTCCCGGTGTTCCTGGGATCGGCGAGAAGACGGCGACCCAGCTGCTGCAGCAGTTCGGCACGCTGGAGAACGTCCTGGCGAGTGTCGAGGAGATCTCCGGCGCCAAGCGCAAGCAGAACCTGGTCGAGCACGCTGAGGACGCCCGCATGTCGAAGCAATTGGCGACGCTCCAGTACGAGATCGAGACCGGGGTCGACCTGGGCGCGGCGATGTCCTCGCAGCCTGATCGCGGCGCCCTGCGCGACTTCATGCGCGAGTTCGAGCTGCGGGCGATCATGGAGCGCCTCGAAGAGGCACTGCCTGAAGGCGAGGCCGTTCCGGGTCGCAGCGTCGAGACCGAGCTCGCGGTCGAGTCCGAGGAGGGTGGACCGGAGGATCTGAGCAAGGGCGAGGGCTCGGTCGCCCTGGCAATCGATGGCGATCGCTGGGCCGCCGCGGAAGTTCAACGCACGCTCACCGGTTCTTCCACCCAGGATGAGCTCGCGGTGGCGCTGCCAGGCCGTGGCCTCGTCGCCCACGACTTCAAGTCGCTCGGTGGTGGCCGCCACGGCCTGCTTGCCGCGGCGGCGCGCGAGGGTGTCGAGCTGGCGCTCGACCACGACACGATGCTGGCCGCCTACCTGCTCGAGCCGCAGCGCCGTACTTACGAGCTAACCGAGCTTGCGGCCGACGCTGGCATCGGCCTCGCCGCTGAGGCAACGCCAGCCAAGGACGAGGACGATGGCCAGCTCTCACTCGACGGCGATGGCGAGGCCGGTCTGGAGCCGGCGGAGGAGGCACGTCTGGTTGCGGCGCTGGCCGAGGCGCAGCGTCCCCGCGTTGAAGAGCTCGGCCTTGAGCCGCTGCTGCGCGAGATCGAGCTGCCACTGGTCCACGTGCTGGCGGCGATGGAACGCGAGGGGCTGAAGCTCGATGCCGAACGCCTGGCCGAGGTCGGTGCCGGTTTCGGCGAGCGCATCGCGACGCTGGAGGAGGAGATCTTCGAACTGGCCGATGAAGAGTTCACGATCGGCTCGCCGCAGCAGGTCGGCCGGGTGCTCTTCGAGAAGCTCGGCTTGACCCGCAAGCGCCGCGGCAAAACCGGTTTCTCGACTGATGCTCGCGTGCTCGCCCAGATCCGCGACGAGCACCCGATCGTCGAGAAGATCGAGTCCTGGCGCGAGCTGACCAAGTTGAAGAACACCTACCTCGACTCGCTGCCTGACCTGATCGATCCTGACACCGGCCGCGTCCACACCACCTTCAACCAGGCGGCGACCACCACCGGGCGCCTCTCCAGCACCAACCCCAACCTGCAGAACATTCCGATCCGCACCGAGATCGGTCGCCCGGTGCGGGCCTGCTTCGTCGCCGAAGAGGGCGCCCGCCTGCTCTCCGCCGACTACAGCCAGGTCGAGCTGAGGGTGCTCGCCCACGTCGCCGAGGAGGAGGTCCTGAAAGAGATCTTCCGCGCCGGCGATGACGTCCATGCCGCCACCGCCGCCGAGGTATTCGACATCTCGCGCGACGACGTCGACGTCGGCCAGCGCTCGAAGGCCAAGATGGTCAACTTTGGCATCGTCTACGGCCTCACCGGCTTTGGTCTTGCCGACCGGCTCAACATCCCGCGCAAAGAGGGCGAGGAATTTGTCTCCCGCTACCTGGAGCGCTTCCCGGCCGTGCGTGCCTTCCGCGAGCAGGTGGTCGAGCGGGCGCAGGAGAAGGGCTACGTCACCACGTTGATGGGCCGGCGTCGCCCGATCCCCGAGCTGCGCTCCGGCAACCCGAACACCCGTCGTCTCGGCGAGCGCCTCGCTGTCAACACCGTGATCCAGGGCACCGCGGCGGACATCATCAAGATCGCGATGGTGCGCTGCCAGCGTGCCCTGCGTGAGGCCGGAACCAAGACCCGCCTGGTCCTGCAGATCCACGACGAGCTGCTCTTCGAGGGCCCGCCGGAGGAGATGGACGGTGCGGTCGAGCTGGTGCGGCGTGAGATGTGCGCCGCCTACCAGCTCGACCCACCGCTCGAGGTGGACGTCGGCGTCGGCCAGGACTGGCTCGACGCCAAGTAGCCGGACCCTCAGCCGGCCAGCTCGACCTCCTCGAAGGTGGCGGTGCCGTGCTCGAGCTCCAGCTCGGCCTCCTCGACGGTCGCGCCGACGACCAGGTCGGAGGTGGTGCAGTTGGCGCCGGTGCCGCTGTCGTCGTGGCCACTCGGACCACGGCCGGAATGCGATGAGCCGGGGCCCGAGTTGTCGTCCCCGCCGTTGCCCGGACCGGAATTGTCGTCACCGGCTTGGCCGCCGTTGTCGTCACCGGGCTCTTCACCATGGCCTCCGTTGTCATCGCCGGGCTCTTCGCCGTGGCCGCCGTTGTCGTCGCCCGGCTCTTCCTCGCCGTGGCGGGCGCGGGTGGTGACATCGGGGGAGTGCTCGTCCTCGCACTTGATCTTGGTCCGGTCGGTGACCAGGCCGCTGATCGAGTCGCCGTTGAAAAGGCCGATCACGAGTTTGCCGGTCGTAGCGTCGAACGAGGTGATCGTGCCGGCGTTCTCGTTGCCGTCCATGACCCCGTCGTCGTCGCTGTCGCGATCGCGCGGGTTGTCTCCGGCAAGGAACTCGGCCCGGTTGCGCAGGTGGTCATGGTCCTGGTCGCGGCCGGCTTGGTCGACCGCGGTTGAGAGATGGTGGTGCTTCTCCCAGCGATCGGGGATACGGTCGTGATTGCCGTCCTTTGCCGCGGCTGCCCCCGGCAGGGCGAGCAGCGCGAGTGCGCCGAGCGCGGCGGCTGCGCAGGTCGTTAGTCGGCGGGCGAGTCTCATGGTTCCTCCTCGGTTTGGGGTTCCTTCTGCACTGAGAACCCGTCGCCGCCGTGAGAATCACGCGAATCTTCCGAACCCGACGAATTGCTGCCCCCGCTCTCATCTGAGCCACCCCCTCCGCTGCCTGACCCCGAGCCGCCGCTTGACCCCGATTCGCCCTCGGAGTCGCCGCTGAGTTCACCGCCCGACGGTTCTGACCCTGAGCCAGGGCCCGAGCTGTCCCCGGATCCGCCGCCACCTGACGAACCACTACCTTTGCCTGAAGATCCGCTTCCGGAGCCTGGCGAACTGCTTGAGCCCGATGAGCCGCCTGGGCTCCGCCCGGAGTGGTGACCGCCACCGTCGTCACCGCCGGGGCCACTGTTGCCTGAGGAGCCCCCGGCGTGGTCGTCGCTCCGCCCGGAGTGGTGATCTCCTCCTCCGTGCCCACCGGGTCCGCGGTTCCCGTCATCGCCGGGTGGCACGGGATCGTCGGCCGAACCGCTGCCGTGACTGCCCTGGTCATCGCGCCTACCGGACACCTTTGACTTATCGTGGCCGTCGCGGTCATCACCGCGCTCGCGCTCGCTATTGCGGCTGGCGTTGCGTGATGAGTCGTCTCCTTCTGCCTTGCTGGAACTACCGCCCGTCGTTGCGGCTGCGGGCGTCAGCGGATCATCGGCGACAACCCCGGCTGAATCTGCTCGCTGAAGGTGGTTGGGGTGGCGGCTGTGGTCGATCGCGACCCCGGCGCCCACTGCGCCGACAACCAGGACCGTCGCGGCCGCCGCCTTCAGCGCAACGCCAGCGCCAGCCGCACTACCAACGCCGGCAGCCCCGGCCGTCGCCTCGATCGGGGCGCTGGTGGCGCCGGCCAGCAGTGCCTTCAGCAGCGGCAGCGGCAGCAAGATGCCGGCGCCGTCGCGCAGGGCGCGCCGCGCCCGGTAGATCGCCTGGCGAGCGCCGCCGTCGCTGAGGCCGAGAGCGCTGGCGATCTCCTCGTGGCTGAGGCCTTCGAGCTCGCGCATCACAATCGCCGCCCGCTGTGCCTCGGGCAGCGATTGCAGCCGCCGCATCAGGTCGGCCAGCTCTTCTCGGCGCTCCAGCTCCTCCGCCGGGCTGGCGCCGCTGGCAATCACCTCGGCCAGCGCCTCGGCTGAGGGCGGGCTGTCACGCAGGTCATTGAGCGCGGTGTTGCGAACGATGCGAAAGAGCCAGGGCCGCAGCTCGATCTCGGCACCGTCGCGACGCAGTGCCAGTAGCGCCTTTGAGAAAGCATCTTGAGTGACGTCCTCGGCGCGGCCCCCGACGATCGCCGCCGCGTAGCGAGTCAAGGGCTTGCCGTAGCGCCGGACGATCTCCTCGAAGGCGTTCTCGTAACCCTCGCGGACGAGCGTGACCAGGCGGCGGTCCGGCTGCGTGCGCAGGGCGGGACCGATGACGAAGCGGGCGGCGAATCCCTCGGCTGGTGGTGGCATCTGCGGTTCGATGGTCCCTTCGGCTTACTGATATGACAGCAGGACGGTTCAACCGCCCTTCCTCACCGATGCAACCCGAGCCAGAGACGAAGATCACGTTGCGCCTAGCGAACGGGTGGTGTAGACGTGGATAAGGGGCTCGCGATCCTGCTGACGGCCGTCGCCGGCGGGCTGATCGCCTTGCAGGCGCCGATCAACGCCGGGCTGGGACGCTCGACCGGCAGCCTGCCTGCCGCTCTCGTCTCCTTCGCCATCGGCACGATCGCGCTCGCCTCGATCGTCGTCCTCGCCGGCAAGGCCGGCGGGCTCGGCTCGACCTTCGACGTCAGCTGGTACTACCTGCTCGGTGGCTTCCTCGGCGCGATCTATGTCACCAACGCGCTGATCGCGGTCTCGGTAGTCGGAGCGGGGGGCGTAGCGGCGGCGACGATCACCGGCCAGCTCACGGCCTCGATCGTGATCGACCGGCTCGGCCTATTCGGCCTCGACCAGGTCGCGCTCACCCCGGAGCGCGTCGCCGGCGTCGTGCTTTTGCTTGCCGGCACCGTTCTGGTCGTTCGCTGAGCCGCGCGCGAACTCTGGCGGCGCGATCTGCAGGTAGTGGCTGAAGGACCACTCGATAAAGCGCTTGTTGCCGAGCAGGCGGACCAGGGGTCCGAGCAGCCGCGGCGGAATCTTCGGCACCAGCTTCTGCACGCGCAGCATCCAGCGGAACTTCCACTCGTGCGAGTCGTTGAACTCGGCGTAGCGCACCGCCGCCGTCTCGCGGTCCTGCCAGCCGTCGAGGACGCCGCGCAGCTCGCGGCCCAGGGCGATGCCGAAGTAGAGCGCGGTGCGGATGCCCTCGGCGCTGAGCGGCAGGCAGTGCCCGGCCGAGTCGCCGGCGAAGAAGATGCCGCCCTCGGTGCCCTTGCGCAGCTTGTGCGGGATCCAGTTGCCCTGATAGCGGACCCGCTCGGCGTTGAGGTCCTCGGCCAGCAGCTCGGTCGTCTCGCGCACGTGGAAGCGTGGGTCGAAGGAGCCGACGCCGATGCGCAGCTCGTCGCGGGCGGGGAAGCTCCAGCCGTAGCCCTCCGGCACGTAACGGCGGTCGATCCAGATCTCCAGGTCCTCGCCCTTGCCCCCGGGGTGGACCTCGAGGCCGCGCGAGAGCGGCGCCTCGGGCGGCTGGTAGCCGTCGCCGTTGGCCAGCATGCGGCGCCAGCCGAGGGCGTCGACGACGAGCGGGGCCGAGATCACGCCGCGGTCAGTGTCAATCGCGATCGCGCCATCGCCGTCTGCCGATCGCGCCCGCCCGTTCACCTTGGCGGTCTCGAAGCGGGCATCGCAGTCGCGCCAGAGCAGGGCGCAGAGCTCGCGGTAGTCGAAGGTGGAGAAGGTGAAGGGCAGGCGGTAGCGGGAATCGCCGTGGGGGGTGTGCATCAGCAGCGAGTCGAAGCGCTGGCGCTCGGCGTCCATCAGGCCCAGCGCTTCCATCCACTAGTGGGGATGCCGCAGGCCGAGGTCTGGCGCTCGCCGATCTCGTAGCGATCGATGATCAGCACGTCGGCCCCGGACCCGGCCAGCTCGCGGGCGACCGCGAGACCGGCAAAGCTCGCTCCGCAGATCAGCACGTCATGGCTGCCATCCAGTGGAGTTCGCTCCACGCCACGCTTGGTCGCTCGTACCGGCATGTCGCCGAGGGTATCGGAGGTTGTCCAAGGTTTTCCCCCGCCGCCCCGGACGTGGGAGGTCCGCCTACGGTGCCCATGGCCGGCACCCCCGGACGCGGAGGAGCCAGTCGCGAGATCGCCGGTCATGACTAGCGCGACTGGCTCCGAGCAGAGGAGGTGGCCGGATTGATTTCTGCAATCATGCGCCGCTGTGTCCGTGACCGATACGACCTTGACCCCTGCTGCTGACGCTCCCACCGGCTCGCCGGTAGAGGGCTCGGGCGGCTTGCTGCTCGAAATCGACGGCAAGATCGTCCCTAACTACGCGGCGACGATGGTCTCCTTCGAGGAGGGCGATGTCGTCAAGGGCAAGGTGGTGCGGATCGACAAGGACGAGGTCCTGGTCGACATCGGCTACAAGTCGGAGGGAGTCATCCCCTCGCACGAGCTCTCGATCCGCAAGTCGGTCAACCCGGCGGATGAGGTCGAGCAGGGCGAGGAGGTCGACGCCCTCGTCCTAACCAAGGAAGACGCTGACGGTCAGCTCATCCTCTCCAAGAAGCGTGCCCGCTTCGAGAAGGCCTGGCGCCGCATCGAGGCCGCCGCCGAGTCGGGCGAACCGGTCGAAGGCAACGTGATCGAGGTCGTCAAGGGTGGTCTCATTCTCGACCTCGGGGTGCGCGGCTTCCTGCCCGCCTCGCTGGTCGACATTCGCCGCGTCCACAACCTCGATGAGTTCATGGGTCAGACGCTCGAGTGCAAAGTGATCGAGCTCAACCGCAGCCGCAACAACGTGGTGCTCTCGCGGCGCGCCGTGCTCGAGGAAGAGCGCAAGGAGGTGCGCGAGCAGATCCTCGGCCGCCTCGAGCCCGGCCAGGTCGTCGAGGGCAAGATCTCCAACATCGTCGACTTCGGCGCCTTCGTCGATCTCGACGGCATCGACGGCCTAATCCATATCTCCGAGCTTTCCTGGAGCCACGTCAACCACCCGTCCGAGGTGGTGGCGATCGGCGACACCGTGCGGATCAAGGTGCTTGACATCGACCGCGACCGCCAGCGCATCTCACTGGGTCTGAAGCAGACCCAGGAGGACCCTTGGCAGCGCGTTATCAGCGCCCACCGCCCCGGCGACGTGCTCGGCGGCACGGTGACCAAGGTAGTCGCCTTCGGTGCTTTTGTTGAGATCCTGCCCGGCGTCGAGGGCCTGGTCCACATCTCCGAGCTAGCCGACCATCACGTCGAGAGCCCGAGTGAGGTTGTCGAGCCAGGTGCCACGCTTGACGTCAAGATCCTTGAGATCGACGAGGAGCGCAGGCGGCTCTCGCTCAGCATCAAGCAGGTCGAGGAGCAGAAGATGCCGATGGGCGACCTCGGGGCGCAGATTCAGGAAGCGTCAGAGGGTTCAGCTGACGAGGCGGCTGAGGTCGCCGAGGAGCCCGCCGCCGAAGAGACTGAGCCTGTTGCCGAGGAGGCCTCGACTCCTGAGGTTGAGGAGCCCGCTGTGGAGGAGGCTGAGCCTGCCGCCGCAGAGGAGCAGGAGCCCGCGGCCGAGGAGGTACCCGCTGAGGTTGCTGAAGAGCCGGTTGCTGAGGAATCTGAGGAGCAGGAGGGGGAATCGGTGCAGGAGCGGCCGGATTCGCCCGATGACACTGACGAGGCCGCTGATGAGTCCAGCGAGGCCGAGTCGCCTGCTGAGGAACCCTCCGAGTCTTAGCTCGCTGTGCCGCTGACTATCGGCTTGACCGGTGGTATTGCGGCTGGGAAGTCTGAGTCCCTCGCTGCTTTCGAGCGGCTCGGGGCAGCGACGATCTCCAGCGATGTGGTGGTGCACGAACTGCTCGACTCCGAGCCACTGCTGGGCCGCCTAGTCGAGCGTTGGGGGCCCGACGTTGCACCGCAGGGACGAGTTGACCGCAGCAAGATCGGCGAAGTCGTGTTTGCGGATCCAGAGCAGTTGAAGTGGTTGGAGGCGCAGATCCACCCGCTGGTCGGCGAACGGATCGGCAGCTGGCTCGCTTCGCTGGACACCGAGGTCGAGATTGCCGTCGTCGAGGTGCCGCTGCTCTTTGAGTCCGAGATGGAGCCCGTCTTCGACACCACCGTTGCCGTTGTCACTCCCGACGAGGTTCGCCGTGCCCGTGCCGAGGCGCGCGGCCACGCGCTGGTCGGAGAGCGCGACGCACGCCAGCTGGCTCAGGAGGAAAAGGCGGCCCGCGCCGAGCACGTGATCGAGAACGACGGCACGCTCGAGCAGCTCGAGCAGCGGCTGTCCGCTCTCATCGCGAAGCTGGCTGGATGAGCTCAGGGCGAAACCGCGCCATTACGAAACGGAGAAGGCGCCGTCTGGCGATTGGCGCGGCGGTGGTTTGCGCCGGTATCGTCGCCGGCGTGTTGCTGGCGAGGGGGACGATCGACAGGGCTATCCAAGAGCTCACCCTACCCCTGCACCACGAGGACGTGATTCGCCAGCAGGCACACGAAAAGAACGTCGATGCCGCCTTGATCGCCGCCGTCATCTACTCCGAGTCGAAGTTCAGCGACCGCACCTCGAGCGCCGGCGCTCGAGGCCTGATGCAGATCACACCGGAAGCCGCAAACGAAATCGAGCGACACAGCGGCGGCACGACCTTCAGACTTAAAGACTTGAGCGATCCCGAAATCAACATCCGCTACGGCACCTATCTGCTGCGCGAACTGCTTGATCGCTACAACGGCGACGTGGTTGCCGCGCTTGCGGCCTACAACGCAGGGCCTGGCAACGTCGACAAGTGGGGGGGCAGCGAATTGAGCGTGGAAGGAATTCCGTTCCCCGAAACCCGTGCTTACGTCGAAGAGGTGCTCGACAAGCAGCGCGCCTATCGGGACAAGTACCCGCGGGAGTTGGGCTACTGAATCCCGAAGCCCCCCGACCCCGCGTCGCGGCACTGGCCTTGGCCGTTGGCCTGGTCCTGGCCGACTCCTCGATCGTCGTTCTGGCGCTGCCGGAGATCTACCGCCAGCTCGACACGAGTGTCGCCGGCGTCAGCTGGGTCCTCATTTCCTTCAACCTGGTGATGGCGCTTGCCGCCGTGCCTGCTGCGCACCTCGCACGCCGCGTTGGCCCCGGGCGCGCCGCCGCCGTTGGCCTCGCCGTGTTTGCCGGCGCCGGGCTTGCCTGTGCCGCCTCGGATCAGCTCAGCACGCTGATCGCGGCCCGCTGCGTGCAGGCGCTTGGCGGCGCCCTAGCGGTAACCGCCGTATTGGAGCTGATGCCGGCGACAGTCGGCTCTGAGCGCCGCGCCGCGGCGCTGTGGGCGACCGCGGGAGCGACCGGGGCGGCGCTGGGGCCAGCGATTGGCGGCCTTCTCACCGAGCTGGTCTCCTGGCAATCGATCTTCCTGATCCAGGTACCGATCGCGATCGCCGCCGCGGTGCCGATCCTGGCCGTAGCCCGGCACGAGGCCGCAACCGGGGTGCTCTCCACCGAGTTGCGGCAGACAGGCAGACCGCATTTCCTCGCCAACCTGGCTTTGGCGCTGGTCTCGGCGGCGATTGCTGGCGCCCTCTTCCTGCTCGTGCTGCTGTTGATCGAAGGCTGGCGCCTGAGCCCGATTGGTGCCGCGATCGTGGTCAGCGTGATGCCGCTGGCAGCACTGCTCGGCAGTCGCCTCGACCGGCTCGTGCCGAGCGCCCGGGCGCGTGCCGCCGCCGGCGCGATCCTCGTCTCTGGCGGTCTCGGCGGCCTTGCGCTGCTGCCGAAGGCGGAGGTTGCGCTCACAGTGCCGCCGCAGGTGATGATCGGGATCGGTCTTGCCCTGGTGCTCTCGGCGCTGACCGAGACGGCGCTGAACGGGAGGGCGCCGCAGGCGATCCACGGCGGCTGGACGATCTCCGCCCGCCATGCCGGCGTCGTTATCGGCATCCTGGCGGTGACGCCGATCTTTACCCACGACATCGCCCAGCAGCGTCACGACGCAATCAATGCTGGCACGGCGGTAATTCTTGACTCAAATGCCCCACCGTTGCTCAAGCTCGATCTGGCGCAGAAAATCGAGAGTCGCCTGGAAGACGAGAAGGGCAAGGTGCCGACGATCGGCCCGGCCTTCGAACCGTTGCCCACCGATCCCGAAGAACACGACCAAGTGGTTCAGCTGCGCGAAGAACTGCAGGACCAGCTCAACCGCGGTGCCACCCATGCCTTCAGCCCGTCATTTGGCCTCGCCGCCCTGATTGGCCTGCTCGCGCTGATTCCGATCGGCCTGGCCAGGAAAGTGGAGCTATGAACGGCGGCGATCGGCGATCGCTATTCCTGGTCGGCGGTGCGATTGTCGCTGCCGTTGCCCTGGTCGGCATCTACTTGGCGGCGGGTGGAGCCTCTTACACGCCGGAGAAGACCCAGGACCCCTGCAAGCACCGCGCCTGGCGCAACCCGGAAGGCCTGCAGCAGATCGCCGAGCAGTTCACCCTCTCGGCGCTTGACGGTGCGGCCTGTCAGCTCGGGGTCAGTCGCGAGACCCTTGCCCGAGCCTTGGCCACGCCGGAGTCGCGCGAACAATTTACGCAGCGCTACAACATCAGCGACGCCAAGTTGGCGAAGGCGATGAGGGCCGGTCTGCTGCGCGCCGTCGATGACGCCGAAGAAGCTGGCGCCCTGAATCCGGTACTGGCAGCGCCGCTGCGCGAAACGCTGAGGAGCATCCCGCTCGACCAGGCGATTGAACTGATCAACAACGCCGAATCCCTGCTCAACAACGCCCAGGGCTTCCTCGGCCCGGCCCAGGAACTCCTCGAAGGATTCCTGCCGTAGCTACTTCTTGATCTGGAATTTGCTCTTGCCGGGCAGCCAGGTGACGCCTTCGCAGAGCTGTTCCGGGGTGGTGTCGAGGGAGCCAGCGAGCTTGACGATCGTGCCCAGCCGGGGCTCGCGGCCACCGCGCTCGAGTAGCGAGATCTCGGTGCGATGCAGATCGCAGCGGAAACCCAACTCCTCCTGCGAGATCGCCTTCTTCTTGCGCGCTTTACGCAGATTAATTGCGAAACGTTCGCGTGGTTTCATCACTGGGCGATTCTCTGTCTGCGAAGACAGAAGGGCTACAGCCAAAAACATTCGCAGACAAAACCAGACGTTTATATAGGTATTAGTTGCGCGTGGCGCGCCAGACCCAGAGCATCGCCAGCGGCTGCAAAGGCAGTCGCGCCCACAGTGCCCAGCGCGGAATCCGCTTCAAGTCGAGCCCCCGCACCTGCTCGGGGTTGACTGCCATGTGCACGTTGGCGGGAAAGACGGCGATGAGCAGGGCAAGCAGCCACCAGCGGGCGAAGCGCCGGGTCGAAGGGGCCAGCACGGCTGCTCCCCCGACGATCTCAGCGATACCACTGACGATCACCGCCTCGTGGTGGCGCGGCAGCGAGGGCGGCATCATCGCCTTGTAGCTGCGCGGGATGACGAAGTGCATCGTCCCAGTGAAGGCGAAGAATCCGGCGAGGGCCCGCTGTGATCGTGTCATCGGCGGGGCAGTGTAGTGCGCTCGCTATCGTCAGCGCGTGCCCGAGTTCGAGCTTAACCCCGCCTACACGCCGACTGCGGACCAACCGAAGGCGATCGCCGGACTCGCCGAGGGGCTGGGGGAGGGCGATCGCTTTCAGACGCTGCTCGGCGCCACCGGCACCGGCAAGACCTTCACGATGGCGGCGACGATCGCCGCGGTCCAGCGGCCCGCGCTGGTGATCGCGCACAACAAGACGCTGGCAGCGCAGCTCTGTAACGAGTTCCGCGAGTTCTTCCCCGACAACTCGGTCGAGTACTTCGTCTCCTACTACGACTACTACCAGCCCGAGGCCTACGTCCCGGCCCAGGACCTCTACATCGAGAAGGACTCCTCGATCAACGACGAGATCGACCGCCTGCGCCACGCCGCCACGGCGTCTCTCTTCGCCCGTCGTGACGTGATCATCGTCGCCTCGGTCTCCTGTATCTACGGGATCGGCTCGCCCCAGGTCTACAACGAAAAAATGCAGCTGTTCAAAGTAGGCGCTGAGATCGATCGCGACGAGGTGCTGCGCAAGCTGGTGAAAATGCAATACCAGCGCAACGACTCGGTGCTCGGTCGCGGCGCTTTTCGGGTGCGCGGCGAGGTGCTGGAGATCATGCCCTCCTACGCCGAGTCGGCCTACCGGATCGCCCTCTTCGGCGACGAGATCGAGGGGATCCAGCACTTTGACCCGCTAACAGGTGAGATCCTCGACACGATCGATCACGTCTCGGTCTGGCCCGCTTCCCACTACGTCACCCGCGACGAGACGCTGGAGCGGGCGGTTGATGAAATCCGCAACGAACTCGAACTCGCGCACGGCCGAGCTCGAGGCCGAGGGCAAGCAGCTGGAGGCGCACCGGTTGCGCCAGCGCACCGCCTACGACATCGAGATGCTGAAAGAGATCGGCTTCACCTCGGGGATCGAGAACTACTCGCGCATCCTCGACGGCCGGCCAGAGGGCAGCCCGCCGCACACGCTGATCGACTACTTCCCCGACGACTTCGTTGTCTTCGTCGACGAGTCCCACCAGACGATGCCGCAGATCGGCGGCATGTACGAGGGGGACCGCTCGCGCAAGCAGACCCTGATCGACTATGGCTTTCGGCTGCCCTCGGCGATCGACAACCGCCCGCTCAAATTCGAAGAGTTCCTCGAGCGGGTGCCACAACTGGTGATGGTCTCGGCCACGCCGGGACCCTTCGAGCGGGCTGAATCGACGCGGACGGTTGAGCAGATCGTGCGTCCGACCGGAATTATCGATCCCGATATCGAGCTGCGCGAGACGCGCAACCAGATCGACGACCTGATGAACGAGATCAAGGCGGTCGCCGAGACCGGTGACCGGGTCCTGGTCACGACCCTGACCAAGAAGATGGCCGAGGACCTGACCAACTACCTGCTCGAGTACGGGGTTCGGGTGCGCTACCTGCACTCCGAGATCGACACCCTGGAACGGATCCAGATCATCCGCGACCTGCGCCTCGGCGAGTACGACGTGTTGGTCGGGGTCAATCTGCTGCGCGAGGGGCTTGACCTTCCCGAGGTCTCGCTGGTGGCGATCCTCGACGCCGACAAGGAGGGCTTCCTGCGCGGCGAGACCAGCCTCGTGCAGACGATCGGCCGGGCGGCGCGAAACGTCAACGGGCGGGTGCTGATGTACGCCGACAAGGAGACCGATTCGATGCGGGCGGCGATGCGTGAGACCGACCGCCGCCGGGCGATCCAGCTCGCCTACAACGAGGAGCACGGGATCACGCCGGCGACCGTGCGCAAGGGCATCTCCGAGATGAGCGAGTTCCTGGCGATGGAGGACCGGGCACCGCGCAAGCGTCGCGGCAAGCCCGCTGGCGAATACGCCGATCCGGACGAGCTCGAGCGCACGATCGTCACCCTCGAGGAGGAGATGCTTGCCGCTGCCGATGATCTGCGCTTCGAGGAGGCCGGGCGCCTCCGCGATGAGCTCAAGGAGCTGCGCCGCGATCTCGACGGCATGCGCGCCGGGGCGTAGGCCCGCGCCTCCTCCGAGAGTAGGCGCGGTGCCCCGCTGTTTTCCTAGGCCAGGACCTTGGCCGCCTTGGCGCTGTCGGCGTAGAACTCGCCGCGAACGATCTTGCCGTCGGCGAACTTCATCAGGTGGGCAAACGGCGCCTCGAAGCTGTCGCCGTCGTGCCCGGCCTTCTGTGTTCCTCTCACCACCACCCACTCGCCGGCGTCGATGAACTCCTCCGGTTCGACGCTGAATGACGACCAGTAGTTGGGGATCTGGGTGAAGTTGCCGAGAATCGCATCGCGGCCCTGAGTTTCGCCGCCAAGCGGCAACTCGTCAGACGTTAGCCAGGTGCTGTTCTCGGACAGCATTTCCTTCAGCGCTTCCAGATCACCGCGACCAAAGGCCTCATAGCTGGCCCGGGCGGTATCGACGTTGGACATTTCTCCTCCTCGTGTTGCTGACCCCGCCCAATAGACGACGCTACCGCTGTCTGCGCATTACGCAAGGCGGCTTAACCAACCCAGGCGTGAGCTGCCATAGGGGTCCCGCATATCCTGCCCGCATGGCCATCGACGTCAGCGAGGCGACCTTCGAGAGCGAGGTGATCGAGCGCTCGCGCAGCGTGCCGGTCGTCGTCGACTTCTGGGCCGAGTGGTGCGGGCCCTGCCGCACGCTGACGCCGGCCCTGGAGGCTGCGGAGGTGGCCCGGGACGGTCAGGTGGTCCTGGCCAAGATCGACGTCGACGCCAACCAGGCGCTGGCGGCGCGCTTCGATGTGCAGGGCATCCCCGCGGTAAAGGCGTTTCGCGACGGCTCCGTCGTCAATGAATTCGTTGGCGCCGTGCCGAAAGCGAAGGTCGAAGAGCTGTTTGATTCGCTCGTTCCCTCGCGCGCCGACGATCTGCTGGCGGCCGGCGATGAGCTCTCCCTGCGCGAGGCGGCCGAATTGGAGCCGCGCCGCGCCGACATCGCCGTTGCTCTGGCGCGCAAGCGGCTCGAACGCGGGGCGGAGGACGATGCGCTTGGCGCCGTGGAGGGGCACGAGAACGACTTCGCTGCCGCCGGCATTGCGGCACGCATAGGTCTGGCCAAGAGCGGGATCGCCGGCGATGCGTTTGCGGCGCTCGACCGCGGCGACCGCGAGGCCGGGCTCGATCATCTCCTTGACGAGTTCGCCGCCGCCGACGAGGACACCCGCGAGCAACTCCGCCGCGCCGTCGTCGGCATCCTCAGCGAACTCGACCCCGGCGACCCAGTCGCGGTTCGCTACCGCCGCCGCCTGGCCACCGCGCTCTACTGACGCTAGGTTGAGTAGGTGCGATGCGTCGAGCGCGTGATTCATGCTGCTGATGGACGCTTGCTTTCGGTTTTCACCGCGGGGGAGCCCAAGGACGACCACGTCTTCGTTCTACATGGGACACCCGGTGTGCGAGAAATGTTCGGGCCTGAACTGGAAGTAGGCGCCCACCGCGACCTGCGATACGTCGCGTACTCGCGGCCCGGCTATGGAGGGTCGGATCGTCAGCCCGGAAGGTCGATCGTGGATTGCGTTTCGGATGTCGGTGCAATCGCAGATCAGATCGGCGCCGAGAGGTTCTACGTAATTGGCGAATCTGGGGGCGGACCGCACGCTTTGGCCTGCGCAGCCTTGCTGCCCGATCGAGTTCGCGCTGTCGCGCTCCTTGCCGCGGTTGCGCCAATCGACGCAGTAGGGCTGGATTGGGAGGAGGGCATGGGCGAGGGCAACATCAAGGAGTTCAGTGCAGCGCGAAAGGGGTCCGGTGCGCTGCGGGAGTATCTGGAAGACGAGATCCGAGGGTTGCGCTCGGTCGAGACCGTGGTTCAGCTACGCGCTGCGCTCGACAAACACCTAAGTGAATCCGATCTCGTTGTGTTCGACGGCGGCTACGGGGTATTTCTGCTGAAGGCCTGGAGGCAGATCGCCGAAGACGGAATCTGGGGCTGGCTCGACGACGACCTGGCGTTGTACGGAAATTGGGGTTTCGAGCTAGATCAGGCCATCGCTCCAGTCACCGTTTGGCAAGGCGCCAGTGATCGAATGGTTCCCTTTTCCCATGGTCGATGGCTGGCGAAGAGCCTCCCGAGGGCCGATTTCCGTCTGGTTCCCGGCGTGGGGCACATCTCTCTTGTTGCCGGAGGCTATGGCGCGATTCTCGACGCTCTGGTCTCGTCCGGGACGTGAGCTCCCTCCAATCTGTCCTGTCCAGCTAGCGGTCGGAAGTGCGGACATTGCGGGAAGTCAAGGGGAACATCTGTTCGTCTGCGTAGAATCGGTTCGCAGTGGCCGCTTCTGAGCGAATCGTCATCTCGGGAGCGCGGGAGCACAACCTCAAGGACATTGACGTTGAGCTGCCGCGCGACGCGCTGATCGTGATCACCGGGCTTTCCGGCTCCGGTAAGTCGAGCCTTGCCTTCGACACGATCTACGCCGAGGGGCAGCGGCGCTATGTCGAGTCGCTCTCGGCTTACGCCCGTCAGTTCCTCGGCCTGATGGAGAAGCCCGACGTCGACTCGATCGAGGGGCTCTCGCCGGCGATCTCGATCGACCAGAAGACGACCTCGCGCAACCCGCGCTCGACCGTCGGCACGGTGACCGAGATCCACGACTACCTGCGGCTGCTCTGGGCGCGGATCGGGATTCCGCATTGTCCCGAGTGCGGGGCCGAGATCACCGGCCAGACCCAGGAGCAGATCGTCGATCGGCTGATGACGCTCGAGGAGGGCGTCAAATTCATCGTGATGGCGCCGGTCGTGCGCGGGCGCAAAGGCGAGTACGGAAAGCTTTTTGAGCAGATGCGGCTCGAGGGTTACTCGCGGGTGAAAATCGACGGTGAGCTGCGGCGGCTCGACGAGAACATCGTCCTCGACAAGAAATACAAACACGACATCGCTGTCGTGGTCGACCGGCTGGTGATGAAGACCGACCTGCGCCGGCGCCTCTCGGAGTCGGTCGAGGCCGCCGCCGGGCTCGCCGCGGGCCTGGTCGAAGTCGAGATGGTCGACGGGGACGTCGAGCCGCTGCTCTTCTCCGAGCAGTTTGCCTGCCTCAACTGCGGTACCTCGATCCCGGAGCTGGAGCCGCGGATCTTCTCCTTCAACTCGCCCCACGGCGCCTGTGAGCGCTGCCACGGACTCGGCTTCCAGCGCGTGATCGACCCCGAGCTGGTCGTGCCCGACCCGACGCTCTCGCTCGCCGAGGGCGCCCTGCAGCCTTGGAATCGCGGCATCACCGCCTACTGGAAGCGCCTGATCGCCTCCGTCGCCGAGGCCTACGGCGTCGACGCCGACAAGCCCTGGTCGAAGCTGAAGAAATCCGACCAGGAGATCTTTCTCTACGGCACCGGCGCCGAGCGCCATCAGGTCTCCTACACCAACCGCTTCGGCCGCCGCCGCTCTTACAAGGTCCGGTTCGAGGGGATCGTCAACAACCTCGAGCGTCGCTACGAAGAGACCGACTCGGAGACCAACCGCGAGCGGATCGAGAGCTACATGGCCGAGCAGCCCTGCCCGAGCTGCAAGGGCGCGCGCCTGCGACCCGAGAGCCTGGCGGTCAAGATCGGCGGGATCAGCATCGCCGAGTACAGCGTGCTGTCGGCGCGGGTCGCTGCAGAGTGGATCGACACCCTTGACCTGACCGAGACCGAGCAGGCGATCGCGCGGCTGATCGTGCGCGAGATCACCGAACGGCTCGCCTTCCTCGAGAACGTCGGCATCGGCTACCTCTCGCTCGGCCGCTCGGCCCGCTCGCTCTCCGGCGGCGAGGCGCAGCGGATCCGCCTCGCGACCCAGATCGGCTCCAGTCTGGTCGGCGTGATGTACGTGCTCGACGAGCCCTCAATCGGCCTGCATCAGCGCGACAACGAGAAGCTGATCGGCACCCTCGACCGCCTCCGTGACCTCGGCAACACGGTGATCGTGGTCGAGCACGACGAGGGCACGATGATGGCCGCTGACCATCTCGTCGACCTCGGCCCCGGTGCCGGCGAACACGGCGGCCACGTGATCGCCGCCGGCACTCCGGCCAAGGTCGCCAAGGATCCGGCCTCGCTGACCGGCCAGTACCTCTCCGGCAAGCGCAAAATCGCCGTGCCGGAGGAGCGACGCAGTCCGCGCGGCGCCCTTCGCGTTCGCGGCGCCCGCGAACACAACCTCAAGGACGTCGACGTCGCGATCCCGCTCGGCGTCTTCTGCTGCGTCACCGGCGTCTCGGGCTCGGGCAAGTCGACCCTGGTCAACGAGACCCTGCACCACTCGGTCGCCAACCGCCTGCACCAGGCGAAGCTGCGCCCCGGCGCCCACGACGGGGTCGACGGACTCAGCCAGATCGACAAGATCATCAACATCGACCAGTCGCCGATCGGGCGCACGCCGCGCTCCAACCCGGCCACCTACACCGGCGTCTTCGACCACATCCGCCAGCTCTTTACCCAGACCCAGGAGTCGCGGGCGCGCGGCTACAAGCCGGGCCGCTTTAGCTTCAACGTCAAGGGTGGGCGCTGTGAGGTCTGCCGTGGTGACGGTCAGATCAAGATCGAGATGCACTTCCTGCCCGACGTCTACGTGCCCTGCGAGCAGTGCCACGGCAAGCGCTACAACCGTGAGACGCTCGAGGTCCGCTTCAAGGGCAAGAACATCGCCGACGTGCTGGAGATGTCGGTCGAGGAGGCGGTTGACTTCTTCGAGAACGTGCCGAAGATCGCCCGTCGGCTACGCACCCTGCACGACGTCGGCCTCGACTACATCCGCCTCGGCCAGCCGGCGACGACGCTCTCCGGCGGCGAGGCGCAGCGGATCAAGCTCGCCACCGAGCTCTCCAAGGTCGCCACCGGCGACACCCTCTACATCCTCGACGAGCCGACCACCGGCCTGCACTTCGCCGACGTCCAGCGCCTGCTCGAGGTGCTCGGACGCCTCGTCGACGCCGGCAACACGGTGGTCGTGATCGAGCACAACCTCGACGTGATCAAGACCGCCGACTGCCTGATCGACCTCGGTCCCGAGGGTGGCGAAGAGGGCGGAGAGATCGTCGCCACCGGCACCCCCGAGGAGGTCGCCGCGGTCGCGGGCTCCTACACCGGCCGTTTCCTCGCCGAGCTGGTTGAGCCGGCCAAGCCGAAGCGTGCAACGCGCAAGCGGCGCGAGCCGGTCGCAGCGTAGGGCCACACACTTCTGGGAGAAAACCTGTGGCGCCGGCGGTCTCGTGGGCGCTACGGTGGGAGTGGTATTTGCGGCAAGCGGGTAATGGGCAGGCCGGCGAAAGGAGGTGCTCATGTCCAAATCGCCTTTGAGGAGATTTTTGATCGCGGCTGTCTCTCTAGTTGCGGTCGTTGTGGTTGCCGCGGGTTGTGGTGGGAGTGGTGGGGGTGGTGGCACCAAGATCGCCCTGCTGCTGCCGGAAAACGAGACGCCCCGCTACGAAACAAACGATCGACCCGACTTCGAAAAAGCGGTCGAAAAACTGTGTAAAGACTGCGAAGTCCTCTACAGCAACGCCGGAGGCGACGCCCAAAAGCAGCAGAGCCAGGCCGAAGCGGCCCTGACCCAGGGAGCCGAAGTCCTCGTCGTCGATCCGATGGACTCGAAAGCGGCGGCGGCGATCGCCGAAAAGGCGCAGGCCCAGGGCGTTCCGGTCGTCAGCTACGACCGCCTGATCGAAAACAGCGAAGTCGATGCCTACGTCTCCTTCGACAACGAAAGAGTCGGTGAACTTCAGGCCGAAACGCTGGCGAAAAAGCTGAAAGAAGACGGCAGTGCCAGTGGCCCGATCATCATGATCAACGGCGATCCGGCCGACCCCAACGCCGCCGGGTTCAAGGCCGGCGCTCATAAGGGGTTCGAAGCTGCCGGGGTGAAGATCGCGAAGGAATACGACACGCCCGGCTGGAGCGCGGAAAACGCCCAGCGCGAGGCCCAGCAGGCGATCACCGCGCTCGGCAACAACGGGTTCGCCGCTATCTACGCCGCCAACGACGAAACCGGCGGTGGCGCGATCGCGGCGATGAAGGGCGCCGGGATCAAGCCGGAAGAAAAGCCCGTCACCGGTCAGGACGCGACGGTGGCCGGGCTGCAGCGCATCCTCAGCGGCGAACAGTTCATGACGGTCTACAAGGAAATCGAGCCAGAGGCCACAATCAGCGCCGAATTTGCCATCGCCCTCGCCGAAGGCAAAGAACTGCCGCAGAGCAAAGTCACAGAAGAAATCAACAACGGCAAGGTCGAAGTCCCCTCGGCGATCCTCGAACCGGTCGCCGTGACCAA